>CANNGN010000004.1 GCA_947504195.1 uncultured Vibrio sp.
TATTCTGTGCCGTTCACTTCTAACGTGACAATATCGCCCAGTGATGCATCGCCACCGACGCTACCTGTGATGGTGACGGTGCCATCCGCTTCGGTGCCGTTAATGATGTCATCGTCGGTAATCGGATCGATAGTGATATTCACGACTGGCAAAACTGCGTCTTTCACCGATTCAGCTATAACTTCTGTAGCAAAATTACCGAGAGAAGAAACTTGCTCCTCCGATAATTGTGTTGCAAACGACGAAACCGTATCGAATTGAGTTTGTGCTATGGTTTCACTACCTGAGAACTCGACGGTATACGCTGATGTGATACTTGAACCTGAGGTACCACCAGCAGCTGTAGCGAACTCATCTCCCAATGCCGTGGGATCCAGTCCAGCCTCGATTTGAGAAATAATGTTATTTACATCCGCCGTTACATCAACAGGTTGTCCATCGATGATCTGCTTTGCTGAAAATTCACTTTCATCATTAATAGTGGTGATTTGGTCATGTTCGAGAACAACGACACCTTCAGCCATATCTGAGCTTGAATCGACGATAGACACATTACCTAGCTTGTCGATAACGACAATTTGATCAGCAGCTACATTTGCTAGTGTAAATAAAGTTCCGATACCCATAGAATTTGCCTCGAAGCTGTTAAAGTGACTACGTAATGAACCAGGTTCATTAGCACTTAACTATCTATAATAATTGTTTATTTTGACATTTACCTGACATTATAGCAGTAATCACACATATCGCAGTTTTTCTAATCTATATTTCGAATGGATTAACAAACTCTGACAAAATAATAGAGTAACGAGGAAAGCTCGATGAATATTTACTTGTTATAAATCAGAAATATAGATTCATCTATATTAGATATATTTAAATCACTAGGCTGAAGTAATTGTATTTCACATGCGTGGATTATTTTTATTTCCAAACCTAGAGTTCTGAATACGGTTGGTATATCCTTTATCGTTGATTATTAATAATTGTAGTTCACATTTATTTCTTACACTTGAGACCATCATTTTTATAAAATTGGTTTTATTTGCCTAGCCTGTTTAATAGGAGAAATGTCTTGAAAGCATTTCCACTCAAAATAGTCGCTTTTTCATTGTTGCTTGTTGGTAGTTCTGCTTACTCGCAAACATTGGAGCAAGCGGTCTCAGCAACTCTCGAGTCAAATCCAGAGTTAAAACAAGTTTTCAATGAATTTAAGAGTAAGGTTTCTGACTCCAACTCTTCTGCTGGTCGTTATTTACCATCTATCGATCTTGATGCAGGCATTGGATATGAAGCCATAAACCCTGCTGACTCACGCGGTACCGACGATACGGAAATGCTGCGAAAAGAAGCCACAATATCGCTTACTCAATTAATTTGGGATGGTTCAAATACATTAAATGATATGGACCGTACTGCTGCCGAAGCTGAAGCTCAACGCTACCAAGTGCTTGCGGATGCCTCTGATAAAGCTCTCGAGGTAGCAAACATTTATTTGGACACGGTTCAAGCATTTGAGTTAGTTCAATTAGCGGAAGATAACCTTTCAATACACAAGTCGATTTATCGTGATATTCAACGTCGCGCCGAGTCTGGTGTTGGTTCTACTGCTGATGTGAACCAGGCGGAAGCTCGTGTAGCAAAAGCTCAGGCCAACTTTCTTGCTGCACAGAATCAATTGTTTGACGCTCAAACTCAGTTTAAGCGTTTAGTTGGTGATGTTCCTCAAGATTTGATATTCCCAAATGCGGACCAAAATTATATTCCGGAAACACCAGAACTCGCATTGTCTCAAGCTTTAGAGAAACACCCGACATTGAAAGTTGCCCAAGTTGATGTCGATGCAGCTCGATTCCAATACGAGCAATCTAAAGCAAGCAGCTTACCAACGCTTTCGGTTGAAGCGAGCCATAGTTGGTACGATGACGCTGATGGGTTTGAAGGTCAGAGTACAGAAACCCTTGCTATGCTTCGCCTAAATTACAACCTTTTCAATGGTGGTAGTGATAAAGCGGATTCAGAAAGTGCAGCATACAAATTGAATCAAGCAAAGGATCTTCGAGAGAATACCTATCGTCAAGTAGAAGAAGGTATGGCTTTGTCTTGGAGTGCGTTAGAGCTTTCTATGCAACAAAAATCCTATCTTTCTGATCATGTAGATGCAGTGTCAAAAACGGTTATCGCTTATCAGAAACAATACCGAATTGGGCAGCGTACGTTACTCGATCTTTTAAATAGTCAAAATGAGCTATTCGAAGCTCGTCAAGATTATTTAGAGACAAAATATACTGAGCAATATGCAAAATATCGTGTATTAAATGCCTCAGGTTCTATACTTGATGCTCTACGTGTTGATATCCCTGAAGAATGGTCTGAAGAGGTGAAATATTAAAATGACTTATTTTAAGTATGCTTCGGCTCTACTATTACTCTCTTCATCATTAGCATTTGCTTCGGACATTGCTGATTCATCCAGTGATGAATATGAATATCTCGATGTTCCGGTCGCTAATCAACAATTTGATTTAAATGACGATGATGGTGTGATCAATGCTCGTGATTTGTGTCCTGAGACATCGATTCAAGCTAGTATCGACAATGATGGATGTGGTGCCTATTCAGATAGTTCTGACGAGAAAGCTCTTCATATCTTATTCTCGAATGCATCCAGTGAAATCAATCCAATTTTTATTGCTCAAGTCACTGAAATGGCGAGTTTTTTAAAGGAATTCCCAGCCGTAACTATCGAGTTAAGTGGTTTTGCAAGTAAAGTGGGTAACCCTGATGCAAACCTAGCGCTCTCTAAAAACCGTGCATTATCGGTACAACAGAAGCTGATTGATGAAGGAATCGATGCGAGTCGAATTTCAATTGTCGCATACGGAGATACACGTCTCGAAGCTGAAGGTGATGATCCGATTAGCCACGCTAAAAACCGTCGTGTTATTGCATCGGTAATTGGCCATAAAGGCGACATATCCAAACGATGGACAATTTTCACCACATTACCACGTCAAACAGACAACTAATGTGACGTTAATTTAAAGTAATTAAATGGCTAACATATGTTAGCCATTTTTATTTGTGTCTTCATTCTATTCATATCAATTTTCGCTTCGCAATGTTAACCTCCAATTTAAACTTTTAAGGGTAAACAAAATGGCTAGTCAATCTGAACAATATGCAGCAGAGATCTCTCAATTCATCTCTTCATCTCAATCAAATAAGCTAATTTGGGGATTAAGAGCCGAAGATGGTTGGCTCTCCTGTGAATCACAAGATCTCACCAAAGAGGTTATGCCATTTTGGTCAACTAAAGAAAAAGCAAGTCAACATACCATCGACGAGTGGAGTGAATTCGAAGTCATCGAAATTCCCTTAGATATTTTTGTAGAAGATTGGCTGATCACCTTAGATGAAGATGATGTGCTGATTGGTATAGATTGGGATGAAAACCTCGTTGGTGCAGAACTTGAAGCAACCACAGTTACGCAGTTATACAAATAGAAATAGAAAACCTTGTTACTCAAATATAGAAATATAATGGATTGAATATGCAATTTACCAAACTTACTCAACCCCTTTTTGACCACCTGTATCAAGATATTGTTGAATTTCGTTCAACATTTGATCTACCTGTAAACAATCGTTTATCGCTTGACCAAGCAGCGGATACCTTACACTCATCATTAGCGATTGAAGAGCTCACTGAACTGGCTGAAGCCCCAGATAAAGTTGAGCAAGCCGATGCGATTGTAGACACTGTTTATGTACTAATGGGCCGTTTAGTTCACCTCGGTGACGTTTCTATCAATGATAATATGGCCATTAGCTATCTGATTGAGTTACTGCTGCATGTTGCTGCTAATCGAGATATTGACTTTGTTCCGTGTTGGGATGAAGTACATAGCTCGAATATGAGTAAAGTTTGTCGTAATTTTGATGAATATAAAGAAACTGAGCAGTTTTATGCTAAACAAGGCGTGGAACTCATGCCCATTGAAAAATCGCCGTATATCATTGCAAAATGTGCACAAGACTTCCATGGAAATGGAAAAACGATACGCAAAGGAAAAGTACTAAAATCTGTATATTATCGTCCAGCGGATCTGGCAAGCCTTGTCTAACATAATCATCATTCCAAGGTTAAAATATTAAAATTACGATAAAAAAAACCACCTTGATTTTCATCAGGGTGGCTAAGGAGACTTTATTAAAGCCTAACAAGAACGAGAATGTATCTCTTTAACTAATGCTATTTACGTGCCAAAAATACAAAACACCTCTAACCGACTGACATATAAAGAAATAATTGAATTCCATGACAAATGAAGACTAATTTACACATCAGTAACGATCGACGATCGTGCAAATTGCACCAAACTAGTCAAAGACTAAATGAGTTCGGTTATTTACCTTTACCGCCTTAACTGATGTATCAAAGATTTTTCCAATCAGATCGGGCTCGATCACTGAATTTACCTCGCCAAAAGCTATTTGTTCCCCGTTATGGAGAACTAACGCCTTATCCGCATATTGAATCGCTCGGTTTAAGTCATGATTCGCAACCACAACCGCAATACCTAATTTCGCTACCTCATCGATTAATTGATACAGTAGCTTTTCCTGCCCAATATCAAGTGCAGCCGCTGGTTCATCTAAAATTAATAACTGAGATGAAGGGTTAAGCGAAGGCCAAACTTGAAGAAAAATCCCCGCAAGTCTGACTCTTTGCCATTCACCACCGGATAAATTTAAGATTGAGTCATTTAGCTTTTCACTTAATGATAAACGCTCAACTAAAAACCTCACTATCTGCTCAAACTCTTCTGGCTTAAAGTTGATATCTTCCGGGTGAGATAACATTAAATACTGATGCACTTTTACATGAAAGCTAGGTTGGTCGTTTTGACTTAAGTATGCTCTCAATGTTGCTTGACGTGATATCGACATTTGAAGAAGATCAGCACCAGCCATGTCTACTATGCCACGCGCGGGTAACACCCCAGCAAGCGCCGCCAATAACGAGCTTTTCCCACTTCCATTTGGGCCGATCAGGTGTATTTTCTCCCCTTTCTCAATCGAAAACGAAGATGAATTTAAACGAGTATCAACAGACAAGTTGTTAACGATAATCATGGCTTTTTACTAACATCCAAATAAATACAGGTGCCCCAAATAACGTAGTGACAACACCTAACGGCAATTCCGCGTTTGTTAATACAGTTCGTGCAATTAAATCTGAAAAGACGAGAAACATTGCACCAGCGACGGCTGAAGTGGGTAGCAAATAACGATTCTCTGTGCCAATAGCAAGGCGAACTATGTGTGGGATGACTAAACCGAGAAATCCAATAACCCCTGCTATTGCCACCGAGCAACCAACCAATAGTGATACAGCCACGATCAGTTTCCAGCGCAATTTATACACATCAATACCGAGTTGCTGAGCATGAATTTCTCCAAGCATAATCTTGTCCAATCGATTAGCCTGTTTGATTAACCAATAAATTACGGGAAATGGAATTAGTAAGACATAAAATTGTGTAAAGCTCACCCCACTTAAGCTGCCCATCAACCAGTACATTAACTGTCTTAAGCTAAGTTCGTCGGAAAAGTAAAATGCTAGAGTGACAATGGAACTTGAAATAATACCTAAAACCACCCCCACAAGAAGTAGTCGGGTTGTCGACAGTCGATGAACTCTTGCCATTGCCACTAAAACAACTGTAAAACTGATCGCACCTGCAATCGCTCCAGCCGTGTAGCCAAAAGTATTTGCTGCAAATGGAAAAAAAGTAATTAATACAACCATCGCGACGCTGGCGCCACCGGATACACCAATCACTCCCGGCTCAGCCAAGACATTTCTCAATAAAATTTGCAATGTTGCTCCACTAATTGCCAACGATGCGCCAATAACAAGCGCCGCAACGAGCCGAGGAATACGCAATTGAAATAGAAGTTGTTGTTCAAGCTGGTCGAGTCCATCAAATGGATTAATAACAAGATCACCGACAAGTGTATAGCCGATGCTGAGTAACAACATCGCTATAGTCATTCGCTTGATCGTTGACGCCCATGACTTCTGCTCTTGTTCCGCTATTTGAGAGAGATTCATAATTAGAAAGATATTCTTAGAGAGTATTAATAAGGGACTCACCTTAACGGCTAGTCCCTAAGTTATAAATTGAAAATTTTCAACTGATGGTGAATTAATCGTAAACTAACTGGCCTTGTTCAAAGCGTCCGTTAACAAGACATACCATTAACGCAGCTCTTTCTCCTATGGCGACATGGGTATTCGGAAAAATAACGGCCTCTCCATCATTCTTTGCCATCAGCGGCTTATCACCATCATGACCAAAGACTTCACCATGGATAAACGATGTAAAATTCGCGACATCTTGATCAAATAAGAATTTAAAATCGTCATGCATTCGTATGATACTTCGACTGACACGATAAATCGGAGTGTTGGTGTGCTCGACATTAATCTTTTCATTGGCTAACAGCATAGTAAGCGCTGACGAAAACGCAGCCAGCTTCGCCAAATCGTTTTCACCAAAGCGTCCTATTCGCCCTAGTTCCACAGTCACTGACTTCACTGCAAGTGTTGAAGCTGTATACCAACTAAATGTACTGGAAGGCGCGTTCGAAAGTACAACGGCTTCAATATTGCCAAGCTCTAGTACATCAAACAGCGCTTTATCTCGTACCGCATATCGCGACTTAGGACTTATTGCAAACGTAGTATGTTTTGAATCTCGTATCGCACAATGAAGATCGAAATGCCAACGCGACTCTATTGGAGTGTCATTCCAATATTCTTGAACAAGGTATTTAAGACTTTCAGCTAGCAGGTGTTCTTTCGTATCTTCTCGGGGAGTTTCATCAAACAGACGATTAAGGTTCTCATCAATATATCTTTTGTTTTGTTTAATCGCTTCAATATTGGCAATGATAAACAGGCAACGATGTGAGAGAGTGATATGTTCACTCTCAATGTCAGAGACCAACTTGTTTACGAGTTCAATAGGCGCTGTTTCATTACCATGAATACCACAGGAGATCACAATGCTCTTTGACGTACCGGGATGAAAATCAGCCGGAATAACCTCAAGAACACCATTTCGAAGTAATTTGAATACGGTGCCATTGGGACTAACAAAATTAACATCAGATGGTTCAGAGTGACTTTCTAGACTATCGGTTAAAAATGATTGTTTAAATAGAAAGTGATCCATTTAGCGCTCCCCGAATCGCACCTGAAAATTACCGAGCTAAAGTAATCGATGCAATTAACAATATAGTTTCTGTAATCGTAACATTAAGTTGGTTTTAATTGTGGCTAAATTTTCACAATGTGACACCAATACTCTTAACCAAAAAATGATGATTACTCCCATCAAACGTCACTTGAATATGGCTAATAGATTGATTATCAATACCCAAACTAGTAACCCATTGTGGGTTAGCCCAATCGACATTAAGAACATGAGCAAGAATCATTCTTATCGTTCCACCATGAGCAATAATCAAAGTCTCTTCGGAAAGATCATCGATAATTGAGTGCCAAGCTTCAATACAGCGCTGATTAAACTGCTCCAGTTTTTCCCCATTTGGAAGATGGGCAGACGCAGGGCTTTTCCAAAACTCTTCTAATGGCTGCCATTGATGCTTTTCAAGCGAATTAAATTCGACACCATCATAGATACCGAAATCCATCTCGCTTAAATTAGGATTAACGTTTAGAACCCTTTCTTTATTGTTTGTAGTAACCAATTTCGCCAGGTCATAACAACGACGCAAAGGTGAACTGTAAACCTGGGAAAATGAAATATCGCTGCTTGCGATACGTCTCGAAATTTCAAGTTGCAGCGACTCTTCAACTAAGACATCTGTTTGTCCATTGAGAGCTGGTTCTCCTAACGTTTTACCATGTCTTAGCAAATACACGTTAATTTGCTTCATAAAGAGCCTTTTAATGACATAGGAATGCCAGCAACAACCAAAACGACATTATCAGCCACACTCGCCACTTTTTGATTCATCCATCCCGCATGATCAACGAACAGACGCGTTGCCTTCCCCAATGGTACGACACCAAAACCAACTTCATTTGATACTAAAATGACATTCGCATCACTGTTTTCCAACTTACCAACTAGTTGCTCAACTTTCTCTAATAATTCCAATTCCTCGATATCCCGCCCGTCATTGTAAATAACGTTATTTAGCCAAACGGTTAAACAATCGACTAAAATCGTGTCTTTTGTTGAAAACTGTTCTAGTTGTTGTGACAGGTTCACAGGAGCAAGATGCTCTTGCCACTCACTCCCTCTACGCTGTTGGTGATGAGCAATACGCGCTTTCATTTCGTCGTCAAATGCAACCGCAGTAGCGACGTAATGTAATGAAGAGCTGCCTTTTTTACTGTCATCAAGTTTTGCTTTGGTTTCTGCGAAGCTCGATTTACCACTTCTTGCTCCTCCCAATATAAGCGTGATTGGCATACAACTTCCTTATAACCACTGGACTTGATAACAAGCGATCAAACATGTGTAGATTAATAATTCACTAATTTGTTGAAATGCCCCTAAGCAATCCCCGGTGAAGCCCCCTAACCGTAATATTAACCAACGTTTAAGCAAAAAGCGGCTGACTAAAAGTAAAAGTGCAATAAGTAACATGACTTTAAACGGAAGAAACGCAAGTGGAATAACCCCCGTTAACACTATTGCTATTAACTCCCCTAAAGACTGGCTTTGAGCTAAGGGCTTGCTTTTGCTCAAATCTAATTCACTTACATAGGGGGTATTATAAATAAGTGTTGCAGCTATGGCTCGGCTTGAAATGTACCCACATCCCAACACGATAATAAATGAAATCGTGTTGGACTCTAAAATGGAAGATAAAAGCAAGAACTTACCCAGCAAGACAAGGACTAAACTTACCGCACCATAGGTCCCAATTCGACTATCTTTCATAATCGTAAGACGCTTATCAACAGTCATGCCTCCACCAATACCATCGGCCATATCGGCAAGACCATCCTCATGGAATGCCCCTGTTACTAATACGCTCACCACCATCATGTAAAACAGTGAAATATTCACCGGAAGGATGGTTGTTAGGCCTAAGAAGAAAACATAACAAACCAACGCAATCACAGCGCCAACTAGCGGAAAATAGCGGCCACTTTGATTCATTCGTTCAGGAGAATAAGGTAAGTTCATTGCAACAGGTATTCGAGAAAAAAAACTCAGCGCCAATAAAAATAGTTCCCATTGGTATTTTAATTGGGGCATTTAAACTTCAACTCCCGCTTCAGCAAAGCTTGCCATAGTATTGTAGAATTCAGCAGCACAACGTAATAATGGCACTGCTAATACGGCACCGGTTCCTTCACCAAGACGCAACCCAAGCTGCAACAAGGGTTTGGCGTTCATCTCATCTAATACAATCTGATGACCTTGTTCCTCAGACTGATGAGCAAAGATCATATAGTCGCGACATGCTGGATCAATCCGCATCGCAATATAAGCAGCGGCGGTAACAATAAAGCCATCAACAATAACCGGCACACCATTTTCCGAAGCTGCAAGGAAGCCACCAACCAGTTGGGCAATTTCATATCCACCGACTTCGGCTAATATTTTGATTGGATCTTGAGAGTTGCATCGAGAAACGCCTTGCGCAACCAATTGACATTTTTTTGTATATTGCTCAGGTGTGATTCCTGTTCCCATGCCTACGCATTTCGATACATCTTGCCCACTCAATACAGACACTATTGCTGCAGCACTACTGGTATTACCGATTCCCATCTCACCAAACATAACGAGATTTGAACCATTCGTAATTAATGAGCCTACAAATTGTTTTCCGTATTCGATACCCTGTCTAGCAATATCAATAGTCATAGCTGGCTCAACTGCAAAATTATTGGTTCTATCACCTAAGCGTTGCTGAACGAAATTTTGGTGTTCTAACTCGACAGGTAAGAGTATTCCGGCATCGACAACGTACAACTCCACGTTATTTGAACGACAAAAACAATTAATACCAGCGCCACCATTCAAAAAGTTAATCACCATTTGCTGAGTCACGGCACTTGGTGCAATGCTAACACCTTCTTCCGCAATTCCATGGTCGCCGGCAAAAACAACTGCGGTAGGTTTTACGATTTCAATGGTATCGACCAATGCCTCTTTACCTTGACTTTGGATTGTCGCGAGCTGAGCAGCAACCACTTCAAGCTGGCCCAATGCACCGAGAGGCTTCGTTTTTTGATCTATTTTAGTTTGAATTTGTGCCTGAAATTTGCGATCCAACATGACGTGTACTCTGAATAAAGCGATTGACGAATAATGTTTAAAAAAGACTAACTTAACTATTTAATTGTTCGGAAATTCATTAGCTTAAAACATACATAATTACCAAGGTGTAATCGTATCACACCCAGTTCAATTATTGATATCTGAATAATATCTATTAGCTTATGAATCAATATTGTTTGCTTAGCAAATCAGCTAATGGTGTAATGATATAACATGTACAATTTTTCTATGAGCCATTTCGATGCCTTCCCAAGAACAATCAAGCTTTTTCTTCTTCGATTATGAGACCTGGGGAACCAGCCCAGCGCTAGATCGTCCTAGCCAATTTGCTGGTGTGCGCACCGATATGGATTTCAATATAATTGGTGAACCATTAGTTATTTATTGCCAACCCCCTATGGATTATTTGCCTAATCCAGAGGCTGTATTGATCACGGGTATTACACCACAAAAAGCCGTTCAAGAAGGACTACCAGAGCCTGAGTTTATTCGTTTAATTCATCAAGAAATGGCAAAACCACAGACGATCAATCTTGGCTACAACAATATTCGATTTGATGATGAAGTGACTCGTTATACCTGTTACCGCAACTTTATCGATCCCTATTCATGGGCTTGGAAAAATAACAATTCACGTTGGGATCTACTCGATGTGTTGCGAGCCTGTCATGCACTTAGGCCTGAAGGGATTGTTTGGCCTGATAATGAAGAAGGCTACCCAAGCTTCAAACTTGAGCACCTCTCGATTGCCAACGATATTGAACACGAAAATGCCCATGACGCGATGGCCGATGTCATTGCTACTATCGAAATGGCTAAGAAAATCAAACAAGCACAGCCTAAGCTATTTGACTATTTTCTTTCTATGCGCCATAAGAAAGCGCTCACCCCACTCATTGATATTGTCAATTTAACACCACTACTGCATGTCTCAGGAATGTTCGGTAGAGAACGCAATTATACTAGCTGGATTGTTCCATTTGCTTGGCACCCAACCAATAACAATGCCGTCATTGTTGTCGATCTATCGATGGACCCTACTCCTTTATTAACGCTAGATGCCGATGAAATACGACAACGCCTATACACAAAACGACAAGATCTTGCGGCAGATGAGCTTCCTATTCCGGTCAAGCTCGTACACTTAAATAAATGCCCGATACTTGCCCCCGCGAAAACTCTCACCGCTGAAAATGCGCACCAACTTGGTATTGACCGTTCGAAGTGTTTAGAAAACCTAAATACTCTGAAAGCCAATCAAGATGTACGTAGTAAGCTTACTGAACTGTTTTCACAACAAGAAGACTATCCAAAGTCTGAGAATGTCGATACACAGCTTTATAACGGCTTCTTTACTCCAGCGGACCGTTCTGCAATGGATATTATTCTAGATACACAACCTGAGTTATTAGGGCAACTTGATATTCAATTTAACGATCAGCGAATCAAACCGTTACTCGTTCGTTACCGTGCTAGAAACTACCCTTCCACGTTAACACAGTTAGAACAGCAACAATGGGCAAGTCACTGTCGCGATTATTTCGATCAGAATATCGATAGTTATTTCATGAACCTCGAACAACTTGCAGAACAATATCAATCTGATGAAAAAAAACTGTCTCTGTTAAAGTCCGTATATCACTATGTCAGTAACCTTGTCTCCTAACACAATTAAAGAATAAAATTTAATGTCTCGAAATCCTGTTAAATACCTAATTTCCATGGCGATTATCTTCACGTGCTTGTATGCCGGCATTGGAATTCAACAATTACTCGACATCGCTTTACCGGGTAGTATTATCGGTATGTTGATACTTTTTATTTTACTCGCATCGGGTGCCGTTCCTTCTGCTCAAGTTAAACCGAGTGCTACATTATTTATTCGCTATATGATGTTTTTATTTGTACCTATTAGTGTCGGGTTAATGGAGCATTTTGATACATTAGCAAATAACGCTTTGCCTATATTTGCTAGTGCTATAGGTGGTTCATTCATTGTGTTAATCGTGTTAGCTTTAGTTCTCGATCGCTCATTAAAGCGAGGCGATCAATAATGTGGCTATTGATCTCTTTGGTAATATTTATCTTTGCTCGCTGGTTAGCAAAAAAAGCCAAACATCCACTAGCAAATCCGCTTCTAATTTCGGTTTCTCTTATCATCTCGATATTAGTGGCGTTAGACGTGTCTTATGAGGACTATTACAACGACAACCTTTGGGTTAGCTATCTGCTTCAGCCCGCCGTCGTTGCATTGGCTTACCCACTTTATGAGCAACTTCCTCAAATCAAAGCGAATTGGCGAATCATCTTGTTTTCATGTGGTTTCGGCAGTGTAATGTCCATGGTCACCTCAGCAACCATTGCTGTCATATTAAATGCAGACATGCCGCTAGTCGCCTCGATATTAACGAAGTCGGTAACCACACCGATCGCCATGGAAGTCTCCGCACATTTTGGAGGAGAACCCGCTATAGCCGCGATTTTAGTGTTAGTAGTTGGACTCTTTGGTGCAATATTTGCCTACCCTATATACAAATTATTAAACATCACTCACCCAATCGCCCGAGGCCTAACCATGGGTAACGTCTCTCATGCATTAGGCACAGCAACCTGCGCTGAAAAAGACTCTCGCGATGCGGCGTTTAGCTCATTGGCGCTAGTACTATGCGGCGTAATCACCTCAGTCCTAGCACCTTTTTTCTACGCGTACGCAAACTGGCTTTATCAAATCATCCACTAATTACTGCATTCTGATTATCGATAAACGACAACAATCATCCTGCACGAAATCGTTGTTTTAAGGCTCAAACATTGTCATAGGCAAACGTTTGCTTTTCGAATTAAATTCAGTATGATTGCGCCGTTAAATAGACTAAATATTTCGATGATGAGGAAATCCAGATGTTAGGCACAGCTACCAGTAACAGCGCCTCGAAAGTTCTTTTACTTGGCTCAGGTGAGCTTGGTAAAGAAGTCGCTATAGAATGCCAACGATTAGGTTTAGAAGTAATTGCCTGTGACCGCTACCCTAACGCTCCAGCAATGCAAGTTGCTCACAGAAGTCATGTATTTGATATGCTAGATGGTGATGCTCTCGCGAATGTTATCGATGAAGAAAAGCCTGACTTTATCGTGCCAGAAGTCGAAGCAATCGCCACCAGTAAACTCGTAGAACTCGAGCAGCTGGGTTTGAATGTTGTGCCTACAGCAAACGCAACTCGCCTTACCATGAACCGTGAAGGTATTCGTCGATTAGCCGCTGAGGAACTTAAACTCACCACTTCCCATTACTACTTTGCCGACGATTATGCTCAGTTCGCACAAGCCGTTTCTGATGTCGGTATTCCTTGTGTCGTAAAGCCAGTGATGAGCTCTTCTGGCAAAGGACAAAGTATAATCAAATCACAATCTGATATTGAAAAAGCATGGGATTACGCGCAAGAAGGCGGACGAACTGGCGCTGGGCGCGTCATCGTTGAAGGCTTCATTGATTTCGATTATGAAATTACCCTTTTGACTGTCAGAGCAGTCGATGGTATTCATTTTTGTGCTCCGATTGGACACCGTCAGGAAGATGGAGATTACCGCGAGTCATGGCAGCCTCAAGTCATGTCAGAAGCTGCCTTAAACGCTGCACAGGATGCGGCAGGCAAAGTCGTTGAAGCGCTTGGCGGCTACGGCATATTTGGTGTTGAACTCTTTATCAAAGGCGATACTGTTATCTTTAATGAGGTATCACCTCGCCCGCACGATACCGGTTTAGTAACCTTAGCATCACAAAGCATATCTGAATTTGCACTTCATGTACGTGCATTTACTGGGTTGCCGATTAATCAAATTAATCTTATCTCTCCGGCTGCTTCTGTTGCGGTCTTGGGACAAGGAACATCTGAAGATTTATCGTTCAGCAACCTAGATGAAGCGTTGAAAGTGTCAAACTCTCAAATTCGCTTATTCGGGAAGCCAACCATAGATGGTCGTCGCCGTTTAGGTGTGACTTTGGCTACTGCTGAAAGTACAGATCTAGCAAAAGAATTAGCAATTGAATGTGCGAGTAAAATTCAAATTCATTACAATTAGTTCTTTGGTGATTGATCGCTATTGAGCTGACAAATCAAAAAAGTCACATCTACCATAAGTATGGTGAATGTGACTTTTTTCAATTGATATATTGAAACGATCGTTTTCTATTTACTATTTGGTCTAATTAGCCACACTCTCTCGCCATCGACTTTGTCATCAGGTAAAGCGACATACTCTAGCTCACGGCAGTCACAATTCACGAATATAGTTCGGATTTCGTTAGCCTCGACAGAAAATGGAGGCGACGGCTTATCAAGATTATGCTCAACACTAATAAGTAGTATCGAGCCTCCAGGGTTCACTAACGACAGCAATCGTTGAGCGTACTCCGCACGTACTTCTAACGGAAGTGCGATCAGCGCAGCTCTATCATAAACAATATCGACAGAGGGCAAAGGTGCTTTGAATACATCACCCTGATAAATTGATAATTCATCGAACTGATATAGACAGTTAAAACTATCAAGTTGAGTCACGGTCGGAGTATAGAATCGTTGAGCAAAATAACTTTTTACTGCAATATCACTTAATTCAACACCAACTACGTGTTGATGCCGCTCCGCAAGCCAATCTAAGTCTTCCGATTTCCCACATAGTGGAACTAACACCGAGCTCTCTTTTGAAGCGTTAGTTGAAGCCCAATGACGTTTCAACAAAGGGTGAATGTCTTCTAAATGAAAGCCAATTTTATTTGTGGCCCATTTTGTGTGCCAAAATTCATGATCCATAATAATTGAATTAATATAATCCGTCGCACAATGATAATGACCATTGTGGAATTAGAAAGGTTAGACAAGAAAGACACAGAAATAAAAGACCACATAAATGTGGTCTTTTATTTCTATTTATCAATCTCGATATTTTCTACACGAGCTTTTAATTTTTGGCCTGGACGAAATGTAACAACCCGGCGAGCAGAAATAGGTATATCCTCACCTGTTTTTGGGTTTCGACCTGGACGCTCATTCTTATCACGTAAATCAAAGTTACCAAAACCAGACAATTTTACCTGCTCACCATTTTCAAGTGATTTGCGAATTTCTTCAAAAAACACTTCAACCGTTTCCTTGGCATCTCGTTTACTGAAACCAAGTTTATCGAATAGGTTTTCAGCTAATTCAGCTTTTGTAAGCGCCATAAAATCCCCTCAAAGCTAGGCTTAACTTTACCGCTACCACGCGGCACCAAAGCAAACTTTACTCAGCCAATCAACAACATATCGGCTATGTAAATGAAGTGTATGCCAAGCTTCTGATTTACGCCAACTTTTTTAACCACAGAAGTATTATCTTTATTGAATTTAGCGTACAACTATTCCATAAAAGCAGCGAGGATTTAGAGTAATAAGCTGATAATAAAGGAAAATTAGTGGTGAACTCCATCAAGAACATATACGACAGAAGATTTTATTGTTTTACATAAATTTGATAATTATCCAATTTAGGTCTCAAAATTGATAATTTCCAAGTTTTCAGTAAGTTGACATCATTCTGTATTAATATAAATAAATAAGACCGAGAAATACTCGGTCTTATGCATTATGCTAACACTATCATATTTGACAATGCGATTATTCTCTCAACGTGCCTTGATGACTCTCAACAACTGCTGCTATGACAGCCGATACACTTGAAGAAATTTCAGCCTCCTCCAACGTACGCTCATCAGATTGGAGTGTAAGAGCAATCGCTAAACTTTTCTTATCATCATCGACACCTTTACCAACGTAGACATCAAATAGAGAAGCATCTGTCACCAATTCACCGCCAGATGATAGACAAGTTGCAAGGACATCTCCTGCCGAGACATTTTCATCAACAACAATCGCTATATCTCTACGGTTAGATGGGAATTTTGAAACTGTCGCAACTTCTGGAATCACCTTAGTTTGTATCGCAGACCATTCTAGTTCAAATACAACAGTTCGACCATTGAGGCCAAACTCACGTTCAAGTTGAGGGTGAACGGTACCAATAACACCGACCGCATTGCCATTAAATAAAATCGTTGCAGCCTGCCCAGGGTGCAGAGCTGGATGGTTAGTTGCACTAAAGCTGAACGCTTTTTCATTTGCTGTTAGCTCAAGTACTGCTTCCAAATCGCCCTTCAAGTCGAAGAAATCAACCGTTGCTGCTTCTAAGTTCCAATGTTCATCAGAACGAGGACCAGCGATAACACCAGCAAGCATTGGAGTCTGCGCCATGCCATTTTCAGCCGTCTCGTCCGGAACAAAGCGTAAGCCATATTCGAACAGGCGAACTCGCGACTGTTGACGCTTTTGGTTACGCACAACCGTATTTAATAAGCCCTGAATTAGACTTAGACGCATTGCAGACATGTCAGCTGAAATAGGATTTGGCAATACCAATGGTTCGATATCTGGCACGATCAGTTTTTGCTGCTCAGGCTCAACAAAACTATAGGTGATCGCTTCATGATAACCACGGTCAACCAAAAGATTGCGTACACGAGAAAGCGCAATATTCGCTTCCTTATGATCGTTCATTGATAGTGCCGCTAGCGGTGCTTGATTTGGAATATTATCGTATCCATAAATACGCCCTACTTCCTCAATCAAATCCTGCTCGATTTCGATATCAAAACGCCAAGTCGGAGCCGTAGCAGCCCAACCACCGTCGATCGTGTCAACCGACATACCTAAGCGCTGCAGAATCTCAACAACGTCAGTATCTGGGATAACATGTCCAAGTAGACGATCGAGCTTAGTTCGACGTAGCGTTACTCGATTAGGCGTTGGCAGATCGGATTCCGATTCAACCGTGACGACTGGAGCAACATCTCCACCACAAATCTCTACCAATAACTGAGTCGCACGCTCCATAGCACTCGCTTGTAAAGCATAATCTACTCCACGTTCATAACGCATCGATGAGTCGGTATGTAGACCATAACTACGCGCTCTTCCTCGAATATCATCAGGAGAAAAGAATGCACACTCGAGCAAAATATCTTTTGTCTCAGAGTTAACCCCTGATCCCTCACCACCGAAAATTCCTGCAATAGCAAGCGCTTTGTTGTGATCTGCAACGATAAGGGTATTTGAGTTAAGTTTGGCTTCATTACCGTCAAGCAAAGTAAGCTTTTCATCTTGCTCAGCCATACGAACCACAATGCCACCGTCTATTTTTGCAAGATCGAATGCATGCATAGGCTGGCCTTGCTCGAGTAAAATATAGTTTGTTACATCAACAACTGGATCGATTGAACGAATACCACATCGACGCAATTTCTCTTGCATCCAAAGTGGCGTTTCCGCTTCGACGTTGATGTTTTTAATCACTCGCCCTAAGTAACGTGGGCATGCGTGAGACGCATCAACACGGATAGATACGGTGCTATCATTCTGACTAGAAACTGCATCAGATGAAGGTTCAGCCACATCCATGCGATTGAGAACACCTACTTCGCGAGCCATACCACGCAAGCTAAAGCAGTCTGCACGATTTGACGTTAGATCTACATCAATCGTTACATCGTTTAATTCTAGGAAACTTCGGATATCAGTCCCAATTGGCGCATTAGATGTTAGTTCAAGTATTCCATCTGATTCGACATCAATACCTAATTCACTAAATGAGCAAAGCATACCATGAGATGGTTGACCACGTAGTTTTGCTTTCTTTATCTTAAAATCACCAGGTAAAACGGCACCGACTGTGGCAACGGCCACTTTAATACCTTGTCGACAGTTTGATGCTCCACATACGATATCAAGCAACTCGTCTTCACCAACATCGACTTTTGTTACGCGTAGTTTATCTGCGTCTGGGTGCTGTTCACATTCAACTACCTGACCAACTTTAACACCAGTAAAGTTACCCGCTGCAGGAATAACATCATCGACCTCAAGACCAGCCATTGTAATTTGATGAGTTAGTTCGTCAGTAGTAACCGCAGGGTTGACCCACTCACGAAGCCATGATTCACTGAATTTCATTTTGTACTGCCCCTGAATTACTTAAACTGTTTAAGGAAACGAAGATCATTTTCGAAGAATGCGCGCAAGTCGTTTACGCCATAGCGCAACATAGTAAGGCGCTCAACACCCATACCGAAAGCAAAACCAGAGTATTTCTCTGGGTCGATGCCAACACTACGAAGTACATTTGGATGGACCATACCGCAGCCTAACACTTCTAACCATTTGCCATTCTTACCTTTTACGTCCACTTCTGCCGAAGGTTCCGTGAATGGGAAATAAGAAGGACGGAAACGAACTTCTAAATCTTCTTCAAAGAAATTACACAAGAAGTCATTCAGAATACCTTTGAGCTGCGCAAAATTAACATTCTCATCAACAAGCATGCCTTCCACTTGATGGAACATTGGCGTATGAGTTTGATCATAGTCATTACGATAAACACGACCAGGTGCAATAAAACGAATCGGTGGCTGACTCTCTTCTAATGTTCGAATTTGAACGCCAGAGGTATGAGTACGTAACATCAACTTAGGATTAAAAAAGAAGGTATCATGATCAGTACGAGCCGGATGATCATCAGCAATATTCAATGCATCAAAGTTATGAAAATCATCTTCTATTTCTGGTCCAGACTGAACAGTGAAACCGAGTTCGCCGAAAAAGCTCTCAATTCGTTCGATAGTTCTAGTCACCGGATGTAAACCGCCGTTCTCAATTCGACGTCCAGGCAAACTAACATCAATGGTTTCGGCTGCCAGTTTCTGTTCCAATTCTGCCGCTTGTAACGCTTCTTTACGCGCAGCTATTGCTTTCTGAACGGAACTTTTCGCTTTATTGATCTCTTGACCAGCTTCTCGACGCTCTTCCGGGGGTAATTTTCCGAGGTTTTGTAACTGAGCTGTCAGCTCACCTTTCTTACCTAAGTACTGAACTCGAACTTCGTCTAATACAACTAATGAATCAGCTGCATTAATTGCAGAACTCGCATTCGCAATAATCTCTTGTAGATGTTGCATCGTTTCCTCGCCTACCCTGTAGGTAGTTTCGACATCGGAATTGGGCGATTCCGAAAAAATCTGTTGGTTAATATAAAATAGCGGTACATAGTAACTAAAGCTGACATTGATTCCAAACTGAAATACGCTTTAAAAAAGATATAACGTTAAAAATCACCACACTTTACTTAAGCTATTATTTAATGCGAAATAATAACACTTTTTGAGCCTCGAGATGTACTGTAAAGTGATTAAAAATCATCATAAATACTTCAGTCAACCTCGATAGCCTTCGACATATTTCAAGGAGAAAGGATGTCTCACTCCGAGTGGCAAATTAAACGTCATCAACTGCACCAGATTGCCGAATTATCTAACCACGAAAGTGCCACTGCCCAAGCTGTTATTGATACATTAAAGCAATATCAACCCAGTAAAATCATCACTCACGTTGGCGGCTATGGTGTATTAGCCATATACCAAGGCAAAAAACCAGGTCCAACGACATTATTTCGTGCAGAGTTAGACGCTCTCCCTATCGAAGAAAATCATACATTAGAATATCGTTCTCATCATACTGGATGTGCACATAAGTGTGGTCACGACGGACACATGACAATCATTCTTTCTTTGGCAAAACAGTTACACAATACTCCTCCCGAAAGCGGACAAGTCATTCTTGCTTTTCAATCTGCAGAGGAAACCGGAGAAGGCGCTAAGGCAATGATTCAAGATGATGAATTTCAGCCTTATGTTCCAGATTACGCATTTGCACTTCATAACTATCCAGGGTTGGAACTTGGCCAAGTTGGTATTAAATCGGGCACATTCAACTGCGCATCAAAGGGGACGATCATCGAATTAACCGGTCATACTTCCCACGCAGCCTATCCTGAGCACGGAAATAGCCCTGCTATCGCAATGTGTGAATTGATTCAGCTTGCAAGCGATCTTCCAAATCAAATTGAAGATACTTGTTGGTGTACAGTGATATATTCAAAATTAGGCGAAATCGCTTTTGGTACCAGCCCTGGACAAGGCGTTGTAATGCTCACATTGCGAAGTGAAACCAACTTTACGATGAATCAGTTACAAGCTAGGTTAGCTCAGGCGGTTGAGAAACTCTGTTCCAAATATCAATTATCGTACGACATAAAATTCCAAGATGAATTCGACGCCACAACAAATGATGAATTAGCGACCAAGCTTATTAGTAACGCCTGTGAAAAGCTAAATATTCAATATGACGTATTAAATCAGCCGATGCGGTGGTCAGAAGATTTTGGACAATTTACGGAAGTAGCAAGGCACGGAGCGTTGTTTGTTCTTGGAAGTGGCGAATCAACCCCACAGCTTCATCATCCCGATTACGACTTTCCAGACAAACTGCTCCCTATCGGGAAAGATCTATTTCTAGACTTAATCGAAAATATAAATCAATTTGAAAAGTAATAACTAAAAGCGTGACCTCAGCCTTGGCAAGATTGCGATCTGCTTAAACGTAAAAAACCTGACCAAAACTGATCAGGGTTCTTAATTTGGAGCGACACACGAGGTTCGCTTTCTCTTGAACTAAAAGCGTGACCTCAATCTTGGCAAGGTTGCGATCTGCTTAAACGTAAAAACCCTGACCAAAACTGATCAGGGTTCTTAATTTGGAGCGACACACGAGGTTCGCTTTCTCTTGAACCAAAAGCGTGACCTCAACCTTGGTAAGATTGCGCTCTGCTTAAATGTCAAAAACCCCAGCCATCAGGCTAGGGTTTCTAATTGGAGCGACACACGAGGTTCGAACTCGTGACCTCAACCTTGGCAAGGTTGCGCTCTACCAACTGAGCTAGTGTCGCAAGATGGTGCCCCGGGCCGGACTTGAACCGGCACAGCGCGAACGCCGAGGGATTTTAAATCCCTTGTGTCTACCAATTCCACCACCAGGGCACACAATAACGCTGTATTGATGTACCGTCGACTGAGTTGTCAGACACCATCTTTGATACAATAAATGTATCATTAAATTATATAACGAAGCTCTGAAACATATCAAAAGCATCGCTTTGAAACTTGGAGCGACACACGAGGTTCGAACTCGTGACCTCAACCTTGGCAAGGTTGCGCTCTACCAACTGAGCTAGTGTCGCAATGGAGGCGCGTCCCGGAGTCGAACCGAGGTCCACGGATTTGCAATCCGCTGCATGGCCACTCTGCCAACACGCCCTTTACTACTAAAGGAAAATACGTAAAGAACGTGAGCTCCTTAGTACGGGGATGCATTCTACGGATTGGAGATTTTCAGTCAACAATTATTTTGCCCTTTTGTATTCGTTTGGCTAATTTACGCGCAATCAAAAACAAATTGCTGAAATAAGTGATAAAATCGTTGGTATTTCAAACTTTCATTCACGAGTGTCTGATAGATTAGGTTTAACTCGTTATTTAAATCGCACTGTGCGGGCAACTTTCTAGAGGAATTACCGATGAAATACACTAGCCACCATATGGAAGAACTAAATCTATTACTTCAGTTTGATCTGAGCAGTCGAGCGACAGGGATCAAAGTGCACAATGATGCAAACAAAGAAACACTGGGTGCCGTAGAGCGTTTATATGCGAAAGGGTTATGCACCCTACCAGACGGTGGATATTTAACTGATGAAGGTATTGAAATTGCTCAAAATGCCGAAACTGTTCTTCGTGTTCTTCATGCTGTTCCATCATTTTCACATTAAGTAATGATAACGTTAGGTGCATAAATGTCAGTAATCACCGTAATTGGAGCTGGATGGCTTGGTCTACCTTTGGCAAAGCAACTTGCTATAAACCACACAGTCTATGCCAGTAAAACAAATGCACTAGGCCTAACCTGCTTTGATCAAACTGATATTCACGGTTTTGTTACTGATGTTTCCCTAACTACATGTGACCTTTTATCGCAACTTAACCAACAACGCTCCAATATTGTTATTGGGTGCTTCCCTCCCGGTCTTCGTAAAGGCCTCGGGGAACAATATTCACAAAACTGGCACACCGTTGTTGATGCTTGTAAGCAAGCAAGTATCGATAAACTCATAATGATTAGCACCACAGGGGTTTACCCTGACCTTGCGAATGAAATGGTTGAAACGGATGCAACATTGTCTCTGGCGCAAACAAATTTAGAATTCAGTCTCAAAAGCCGAATGTTACTCGAGGCTGAAGAACTCGTCGAACAGTCAAATCTAAATACCGTAATCATTCGTTGTGGTGGGCTATTTGGTCCAAATCGACATCCTTCTCGATTTGTTAGGCACCTAAAAAAGGTAAGTCAGAAAGCTCCCGCGAATATGCTACACCTCAGTGACGCAATCAACATAATCGAATTCTCGATTGAGCAAATCAATAATGAGGTGATAAACGCTGTGTCACCACAAAAGCCGAGCAAAGCAGAGTTCTATAAAGCAGCGTCTAAGCAGATGGGAATTGAACTCAGTTTCCCACCTATCGTCGATATTGAAGACAAACGTATTTGCGTCGATAAATTACTTAGGTATGGCTTTAAGTTTAATTACTTATCGCCTATTGACGCCATACCATTTTGTTAATTAACGACCTAGTGCTTGTTTAAAATGCGCACGACACATTGAAACATAACGATCGTTACCACCAATTGCCACTTGTGAACCTTCTCGTATAGGCTCGCCGTTTTGATTCAATCGCACCACCATAATTGCTTTTTTTCCGCAATGGCAGATGGTTTTAAGTTCTATTAACTTGTCTGCGCAGGCAAGTAAAGCCGCGCTCCCGGGGAACATCTCACCCTGAAAGTCCGTCCTTAATCCGTAACATAATACTGGCACTTTCAATTTATCAACAACATCGCTTAACGCCCACACCTGCGCCTTAGTCAGAAACTGTGCTTCATCGATCATCACACAGTGAACACCTTTTTCTTCGTGCTCTATTTTAACCTTTTCGAACATATCTGTTGCTTGATCAAAAAGTGCAGCATCTTGCTCTAAACCGATTCGAGAACTCACCTTCCCGACACTGTATCGGTCGTCGATCGCAGCAGTAAAAATCATCGGGTTCATCCCCCGCTCTTGATAATTAAATGCAGATTGAAGCAAAGTCGTCGATTTACCAGCATTCATTGCCGAATAGTAAAAATAAAGTTGAGCCAAAATAAATACCCATCATATGTTGTTAATATGAAACTGAAATAAAAAAGGGTGGCCAGATGGTCACCCTTTATAATTTAGCGTAAAGACTATTCTTTACCTTTTGCCGCTGTAACAGTAAGAGCTAACTCCTGCAACGCAGCTTCGTTTGCTTCACTAGGCGCATCCGTTAACAGACAAGCCGCTGCGGTTGTTTTCGGGAAGGCGATAACATCACGAATATTATCCGTTCCACACAACAGCATAACTAAGCGATCAAGGCCGAAAGCCAAACCCGCGTGCGGTGGAGTACCGTATTTAAGTGCGTCCAATAAGAAACCAAATTTCTGACGCTGCTCTTCTTCACTAATACCTAAAGTATCAAAAACCGCTGCTTGCATATCTGCATTATGGATACGAACCGATCCACCACCAACTTCGTAGCCATTGATAACCATGTCGTACGCGTTAGAGTTTGCTGAGGCAGGATTTGCTTTCAACTCTTCTGCTGTAACACCAAGAGGAGAAGTGAATGGGTGATGCATTGCATGCAAGTTCCCTTCACCGTCTTCTTCAAACATAGGGAAGTCAACGACCCAAAGTGGTGTCCACTTAGTTAGATCTGTTAACTCTAGATCATTACCCAGCTTAACTCGCAGTGCACCCATTGCTTCAGCAACGACGTTCGCTTTGTCTGCGCCAAATAAAATAATATCGCCAGATTCAGCACCACTACGTTCTACAATCGCATTGATAATGTCTTCAGTTAGGAATTTTGCAATCGGTGACTGAATGCCTTCAAGACCAGCAGCCTTATCATTAACCTTCATCCACGCAAGACCTTTTGCACCATAAATCGATACAAATTCGCCATAACCATCAATAAGCTTACGCGTCAATGATGCGCCACCAGGAACACGAATTACCGCGACACGTCCCTTCTCGTCATTTGCAGGGCCCGCAAATACTTTAAATTCAACGTCTTTAACTAGGTCAGCCACGTCAACCAACTCTAATGGGTTACGTAGATCTGGCTTGTCGCTACCAAAACGGCGAATTGCTTCACTAAATGGCATCACTGGGAATTCACCCAAGTCAACGTTTAATAGCTCTAACCACATTTCACGGATCATTTTCTCGGTTACAGCGCGAACCTCGTCAGAAGTCATGAATGAGGTTTCGATATCTATTTGGGTAAATTCAGGCTGGCGGTCGGCTCGTAAATCTTCGTCTCGGAAACATTTAACAATCTGATAGTAGCGGTCGAATCCAGACATCATCAACAATTGTTTAAACAGCTGAGGTGACTGTGGCAACGCATAAAAACTGCCTTTGTGGACTCGACTCGGTACTAGGTAGTCACGTGCGCCTTCTGGCGTCGCTTTCGTCAAGACGGGGGTTTCGATGTCTAAAAATGAATTGTCATCAAGGAAACGACGAACAAAACTCGATGCTTTAGCGCGCAATTTAATACGATCGCTCATTTCCAAGCGGCGCAGATCCAAATAACGGTATTTCAGACGTTGCTCTTCTGAGTTTTGCTGATTGAAGTCGAGAGGAAGCGCATCAGAACGGTTGATGATTTCCAAAGATGTCGCCAGAATTTCGACTTCGCCCGTCGTCATATCTTTATTAACTTGGCTATCAGGACGTGCACGCACTTCACCACCAAGTCGAATACAAAATTCATTACGAAGCTGGTTCGCTATTGGAAAGATATCAACCATGTCTGGATCAACAACAACCTGAACAATCCCTTCACGATCACGCATATCAATAAAAATAAGACCGCCTAAATCACGACGACGGTTAACCCATCCACAGAGTTCGACCGTTTCGCCTACAAGAGACTTGTTCAAATGACCACAATAATGGCTACGCATAGTTACTATCCCAATACAATATTTGACTGATTTTAAACTGCTATCCTCAATAAATGAGCTAACAGGCTACGTTCTGTTTATACGCCGACAACAGCGTTACCAAAAGCGGGCGACGCTCGCAAAATATGGCTACAATCTTCATTCCATGATAAAAATGGCAAAGTTGATTATTATCTAATCGATTTCACCACTAACAAATTAAAACGAATGGAAAATTGTCAAATTGAGGCTGATTATAGCCCTAAATTGCCCCTTTCTTCAAAGCTCAGTAACTAAATAATTTTCGAATAAATGGCTAACGTTAAAAATGACTCATTTGACAACACATAATCCAATTCCATTACGCTTAGGGCTCACCATGTGGTCGCACAACCCTTGGTTAAGATCATTCTATGGAAAAGGAACATCTAACGCTGAGCGGTTGTCAAAATACGCTGAAGTTTTTCATACCGTTGAAGGCAATACCACTTTTTACGCCCTGCCGAGTGCACGCACCGTATTGAATTGGCGCGATGCCACACCTGACACGTTCAGATTTACATTCAAATTGCCTAGAACCATAACTCACGAGCGATTACTTAAGGGGTGTCAATCTGAACTAAAGGCGATGTTAAACTTGTTTGAGCCACTGTTCGATAAAATTGGATTATGGACTATTCAACTTCCTGCATCGTTCTCATATCAGGAACTTGAACGATTGAAGAAGTTTGTTACTTTTTTTCCCAACTCTGTTCCCTTAGGCGTAGAAGTTAGGCACTCCTGCTTCTTTGCTAAAGGCGAAGAAGAGCGACACTTTAATCAATTTCTTATTGAACGCGACATTAGTCGTATTATCATGGACAGCCGCCCTGTTTTCAGTCCACAAGCACAAAGAATCAAAACGTCTCTTAATGGAAAAGTCCTTGAAGAGTTACTTGATGCCCAGAGTAATAAACCTCATGTTCCTGTTCATGCGATTGCCACAAGCGATTTTCCTATGGTGCGTTTTATTGGGTTACCCCACCCAGATGACAACTTGGAGTTTTTAACTCCTTGGCTCAACAAAGTGCCACAATGGATTGCTGAAGGTAAGCAACCCTATTTTATGATTCATAGCTCTGATAATAACTTTGCCCCACAGCTCGCGTGTAAATTTTATAAACAGTTGGGCCAGCACATTGCGCTACCACCACTAGGAGAATTTCCTGCTTTTAAAGGACCACAGCAAATAAGTATGTTTTAGTCCTTTAGGTTAATGACTTTTAAAGCCCAATCTCATAGAATATCGCGCTTTTCCACATCAACCGTTCGACCCATAAACCACGATATTTGTATAGCTTTTCGCATTACACGTTCGCTGGGAGGTGCATATGACTCCGAAAGACACAATTTATTCAGCTCCGATCAATAAGATGGGTGACTTCACGTTCGATGAGCGTGTTGCCGAAGTGTTTCCCGATATGATTCAGCGTTCTGTACCTGGCTATAGTAATATCATTTCTGCCATTGGAATGCTGAGCGAACGCTTTGTTACTCCTGATAGTCAACTCTATGATTTGGGATGTTCCTTGGGGGCAGCGACACTCTCTATGCGACGACATATCAATAAGCCCGGTTGTAAAATAATCGGAGTCGACAACTCTCATGCCATGGTTGAACGCTGTAAATTACACGTCCAAGCATATCGTTCGGATACACCCGTAGAGATTATTGAAGCGGATATTCTTGATGTTGAGATCAACAACGCCTCTGTTGTCGTGCTTAACTTCACTCTTCAATTTTTATCTCCCGAAGACCGTTTGCATCTGTTGAAGAAAATATATCAAGGTCTCAACCCTGGAGGGATTCTGATTTTATCAGAGAAATATGTATTTTCCGATTCTCAAACCAATAATCTCCTTATCGACCTCCACCATGACTTTAAACGCGCCAATGGTTACAGTGAGCTAGAAATCAGCCAAAAACGTAGCGCAATTGAAAATGTCATGCTTCCTGATTCAATTGAAGATCACAAACAACGTTTTGCCGATATCGGATTTTCTAGCTACGAAGTCTGGTTTCAATGTTTTAACTTTGGCTCAATGTTCGCCATTAAATAACTCTCTAATTCTTAGGACAGTAATCGTTTATGTTTAACTTTGCCAATTTCTATCGACTGCTTGCCACTGATGCATTATTACAACCATGGCTCAATGTTCTACCACAACAATTAACCCAGTGGCAGGAAGCTGGTCATGGTGATATCGACCGTTGGCTAAGAGCGGTAAAGAAACTGCCTGACACCGTACCCGATCACATCGAGTTAGATAGCTCAGTAAAAATATGGAACAACGAATCGCTATCGTCAGGTGAAACTGCAAAGTTAGAGAGCGTTCTAAAAGTGCTTCACCCTTGGCGAAAAGGACCGTACCAACTCCATGATGTGCGCATCGATACCGAATGGCGATCAGATTGGAAATGGGACCGTGTATTGCCACATATTACGCCGCTTGAAAACCGCCGAGTACTCGATGTCGGTTGTGGAAATGGTTATCACATGTGGCGGATGCTCGGAGAAGGCGCACGTTTGTGTGTTGGCATTGATCCTTCCCACCTGTTTTTGGTCCAATTTGAAGCCATCAGAAAGCTCCTTGGGAATGATCAACGTGCCCACCTATTACCAATCGGCATTGAACAGTTACCCAATCTAAATGCCTTTGATACTGTGTTTAGCATGGGCGTGCTCTATCATCGCCGCTCACCGCTCGACCATTTATTGCAACTTCGAAACCAACTGGTTCCTGGCGGAGAACTAATTCTAGAAACCTTGGTTATCGATGGCGATGAAAACGCCGTATTAGTCCCTGTTGACCGATATGCTCAAATGAGAAATGTGTTCTTTTTTCCATCGGCGAAAGCACTTAAGGTTTGGTTGGAACAGAGTGGTTTTGTTGATGTGGTGATTGCTGATGAATCAATTACATCAGTTGATGAACAACGTTCAACTGAGTGGATGACGCACAATTCACTGCCGGATTATCTCGACCCGAATGATCCAACAAAAACCATTGAGGGATACCCTGCGCCACGCCGTGCGATTCTTATTGCCAAGAAGCCCGCTTAAATTCGCATATACGAATAAATGATCGATTAGCGTAATGTCAGGCAAGAAAAAGGGAGCAAATTCGCTCCCTTTCATCACCGCAAGTCTACACAAACTTTTCTAAGCTAATTCAGCGTGTGGTTCAGTCGTCGCCGGCTTACCCTGACCAAACCCACGCAAACCAACCACATGAACATGTTCATTGCCATTAAAGACTTTACGCACCAACTTATACGTCGTACCTTTTTCTGGACTAATATTTTCTGGCGCTGCGATTAACAATTGCATATCTAATCGATCACACAATTCAAATAACGTCGCGATAGACTTAGTATCCAATCGTGCCGCTTCGTCCAAGAACAATAAACGACATGGCAACAAGTCTTTGCTGCGCAGACGTCGTGATTCCTCTTCCCAACTCTGCACCACCATTAGCAATATTGATTGGCCGGTACCAATGGCTTCACCGGTCGATAGTGCACCTGATTCAGCCTGTAACCAACCATCCGTCCCACGATTTACTTCAACGTTAAGCTCTAGATAATTTCGATAATCAAGTAACTCTTCACCCAATACCTGCGGAGAACGTTGCCCCATATCAATGTGCGGATTGACGCGTTGAAACAGTTTTGCCATCGCTTCGGAAAAGGTAAAGCGATTAGTTTCAAACAGATCTTTATGGTTATTCTGTTGATCGGTTAAGCCTGTCAGCAAGGTCTCATGACTCTCACGTACTTTCACGTTCAAACGCACGCCTTTAACTTGACCAAAGTAAACATTTTGCAACCCTTGGTTGAGCATACGTATCCGATTTTGCTCACGCTGAATCGTCTTACGTATGATACTCGCGACCGAATCTGAGCTTATCGCCAAACGAGCTTCGCGATGGGTGAGTTCATCGGTAAGACGCGCTAGTTCCACTTCCATCTCTTCAATGGCTTCGACAGGATCATCGGTTTTAATAATATCCTGGCGAATTCTTTGACGTAGGTGATGGTACACCGCGATATAAAACATCACCTTACGTTCGGGATGATTGTTATCTTCAGACAGGCGTAACGCATCTCGGAGCTCTTCATTATTCGCCACCGCTAGACGTAATGCTCCCAATGCTTTATCGGACATTGAGCGCAAATCATCGGTAGAAAGATAGGCGAGTTCTCTTCGATGCAAACGTCTTTCGACATCATTTTCTTTAGCTAAACGTAACACCTTACACCAGCCAGACTTGCCTTTTACTACCGCAGAGCGAATATCGATGTACTCTTTGCGCATCCGTTTAACACGCTTAGCAGTACTGGTCATTTCTAATTCTGTTGATGTCGTGGTTTTTTCCAACTCACTTTTTCTAGAGCGAGAAACCTGTAGACGTTCATAAAGTTCCGACTTACGTGTCTCGGCTCGCTCCAACGCATTATCATCCGCTTGAATACCGGCTTCGCGCATTTCGAACTCAAACTCTTGAACCGTTTCAAGTTTCGCCTGGTGAGAGCTTTTCAGTGATACCAGTACCTGATTCGACTCATTCCAACTGAGTTGTGCTTGTTTTGACTCTTCCCGAGCTTGGATTCTTTGAGCTTCAGCATGAGTCAATTTCGCTTTCAATTGCTCGCTCAATTCACCGCTTTTGGACACCATGTCTAACGAGTCTGAATAGCTAAAATAGTGACGTCGTTCTTGCACATCAGATAAAGCAAACAATTGCGACTTGATCAGTTTTAGTTTGGTGTCGGCTTGGTGATAGTTCTCTTCTAATTCAACAAAGCGCTCTGGATCAGATTCCAGTACACCGACAATTGGCATTAGTTTTTCGAGTGCCGACCCGTGCTGATCGATAAATTGTTGGAACTCACGTAAATGCTCAAGCTTTTCACTCACTTCATCAAAGCGGTCAAGAATTGAATCATCATCAAGTAAATGAATCGTCGACTGAACTTTATCAATCAGTGCTAATGCCTCTTTCGCGCGCATTGAACGTTGTTTGATTTCATTCTGCTGTTCATTCAGTTGAGCAAGACGACGCGTAACTTGAGCCAATTCTTGGCGAATATTATCCAACGCAGCATCTGGATTAGGTTTAAATGCCACATCGATATGTTGTGCGACAAATTGATTGAACAACTGATATACGCGCTGCAATTTTTGCGCATCAAACGCAGACTTGGCATACTCTTCAGCCGCTTGGTCGCGTTCCTCTCGTAAGGTCTCTAACCTTTGCTCACGAGCAGCTCGTCCGAATAAAGGTAATTCAGGATAACGAGAATAACGCAGTTGCTGCTGGTTTAATGAAACACAGACGGCACCTTCCAGTTCAGTAACACTAAAGCTACTGTCATCAAATGCGTCAGCATCGCCTTCAATCAGATACAAATCGTCTGGACACTCATCAAGCTCTGCGAGTTTCTGCTCGATTCCATCAAGGTCGGTCAAGACAATCGCGTGACGAGCAGGACCATACATCGCACTAAAATAAGGTGCATCATCTAAGCTGATGTCATCATAAATTTCTGACAACAACACACCACCTAATGTGTCGGCGATGGTTTTTAATCGACTGTCACCGCCACCACCAGGCGCACCCAGTTGAGCAATATCTTTCTCGAGCTGGTCGCGACGTTCAGAGAAATGAATCTTATTCTTTGAGTGATGCTGCTCTTTTTCTAACACTTCTTGCATTGCCGACATCACAGCTTGGCTATCTTCGAGCGCATAACCACTTTGTTCACTAAGTTGAGTTAAGGCATCATTCGCCGCAAGCCACTTAGGTGCAATCGCTTCCAAGTCGCTTACTTGAGAGCGGGCATTGTGTTCTTTTAAGCGCTCTTGTTCTGCTTCGTCACGAATCTTGTCGAGTTCAAAGTCAACGCTCTCTAACACTTCTTCATGACGTTCGCGTTCTTGCTCAAGCGCAAGTTCACCGTCGAGTTGCTGTGAGAATACGTTATGATACTGTCGTGTCACGACTTTAACATCATCGATTTGTCGTACTTGTCGTTCGAGATCACGATGAAGAGAGGATAACTGTGCCTTACCTTCAATCGCTCGTTTCGCCACTTGCCATTGCTCAATTTGTACTGCTGCTGCTTGGCGAGCATCTTCTCGAGAAATAGCCCCGACAACGTCTACAATCAATTGATAAGCCAATTCAAAACGTTGGCTTTCAGCGGCTGATATATCAATTTTGTGTTTCGCTGCCAGCACTTCTTGTGTGGTCGATTCTTGTAATAACGAAAGTTGTGCTATCTCTTCTCGTACCTGCTCCAAGGTTAAGTTTGGCTTCTCTAACAGTTGCTGAGCTTGTGCCAAGGCTTGTGTTGCTTGCTGGTATTGTAGAGCACGAGTTTGCTGTGTATCCAAAGCTTGTTGATAGTCTGCCAACTGGCTTTTTAAACTGTCAACTTCGTCGTCAATCACCATCTGCTGCTCTTCACCTATTTCTAAGCGGTCTCGAGCTTCATCAGCAATCATTAATTGCTCTTCTAAGCGTTCACTCAGCTCTTCTAGATCATCACGATAACGTTCGATTTTTTCTCGCTGACGTAGCGCGTTTTGAACCTGCTGTAGAAAGTCTGACGCTGACTGATAATCTTGCTCAAGCCCAGACTCGAGATCGACTAGGCTGGTTAATTCTTCATTGGCTTGTACAAGTAATTGATTTTGATCTATAAGCGATTTCTGAGCCAAAAATAGATCGTTCCGTATTGCCAGAACTTGGTCGACTTGCTTGCGTCGGTCGTTGGCGTGGCGCATGTAATCCGCTGCGACATAATTTGTCGATTCACTAATTAAGTGCTTAAACAAATCTCGATCAGACTGAGTCGTTTTTATCGCTTCAAGTGTCATACGGTTTTCACGTAATGCAGCTTCCATATCTTGGAATGCTTTTTTGACACCGCCATTTTGAGGCAGCAAATAGTCACGTAGTGAACGCGTTATGGCACTTGAAATACCACCATATAACGACGCTTCAATAAGACGATAGAACTTGCCACGATCGGAACTATTACGCATTTTTTTTGGTAATACGCCAAACTCGAACATTAAGCTGTGATAATCGACAATGGAGTTCAGTGCTTTGAATTGCACGCCTTCCATTGCAAGCGCCGTGTCTTTCACTTCGTTTAAAGGTCTAACACGTGCTTGTTGGTCCGAGATGGTTTCGATTAGAACGTCTGTCGGTTTAATCGCACTCGGTAGCCCTTGTATAATAAATGGTTTGATATCGACTTTCTTATCACGTCCCGCTACTTGTTGAAGCTTAACCGCAAATAACACTCTCTGTTTGCGTGAGTTGACCACATCCAAAACAGAGTAGCAAACTCCAGCTTGTAATTTACCGTATAAGCCTTTATCACGAGATGCTTGAGAGCTACCGGCTTCGGTTGTATTACGAAAGTGAAGTAAACTTTGATCAGGAATAAGCGCGGTAATGAATGCCGCCATTGTTGTCGATTTACCCGCTCCATTACCACCGGATAACGTTGTCACCAAATTATCTATATCAAAAGTACGAGCAAAAAAACCATTCCAGTTGATCATGGTTAGCGACTGATATTTACCACGTTCAATCATAGTTGTTCCTCTTCTTGTTCGCCTTCTTCACTATCTAATTCAAACTCTTGGTCTTTGGAACTATTCAGTGTTGTATCATTGGTTTTTTCGTCATTGTCAGGGTTCGGCACAATCGCTTCTCCATCGCGAATAAGGCGCATTTGTGCTTCACGTAAATCACCAACACGAACATCAGCCCCAAACCGGAATACTGCTTCGCTGATAATAAATTTCTCACTTTCACCGAGTGTGGTTATCATTCCTAGGCGTTTAAGTCGGCGTAATGATGTTTTCACTTTATCAAACAATTTCTCTCTATCGAGATCACTGCCAGCCGCACGGAGAGAGATCAACCGTAATAACTTTTTCTCATCGGAGAGCGCGAGTAACTCTTCAAACAATTCTTGTTGGGTAAAAATGCCTTCATGAGCTAGACGTTCCGGGCTCAGATATAAATAACACAACACCTTACCGACAAGCATATCGAGCTCGGAGAGAACACTTCGTGAAATCAAAGTCGTTGAACGAGGGCGAAGATAGAAGAAACCTTCCGCCGCTTTCACCAACTCGACATTATAGCGTTGGTAAAATGCTGCCAAATCATGTTCAAAATCGGAAAGAAATGCGTGATTGTCTAAGTCTTCATTTCCAATGTGACGTCCGGCTCGAAGCAAACTGTCTAATGCTGGAAATAGTGGATTAGAAATTGCTTTCGCCAGTTGTTCCGGCATATATTCGTTAGTATCTGTCGATAACATTTGCTTGTACCTTTGCACCGTAATCGTTAATGGCTTGCCAATCAGGCTGTATTGCGCGGTAATCTTGCTCTGAATAACCAAGTCGCACTGCTTGATCAATGACTATACGAGCTAAATCAAAATGTGAAGCGTATGGGTGCGTCGCTAAATAATTTTTCAAAACACTGCCAAGATCGATTGGTCGACCTTCGTCTTTATGAGCCCCTAGTAAGACACCTACATGCTTGGCAATTTCTTGGTTAACTTCTTGGAACTCTTCATACTCTACTTCCATCGGCACAAGTCCTGTGACTTCTGCTTCTCTAAGTACTAAAGCTTCGTCTCGTAAATCGGTTAACCGTTCAGCATCGGCATAAGTTAAATACCAAGGAGTGTCAAAATATGTCTGAACTGAGTCGCGCAATCGCTGACTGAACGCTCGATTTTGGTCCATATCAATTGCGGTACGAATAAACTTATGTACATGACGATCATAACCAATCCATAAATCAATCGCTTGCTGTCCCCAACTGGTGATGCGATCTAACTTCTGTTGCAATTGATATAACACTTCATCAATAAATTGAAGATCAGATTCACCGTAAGTTAACTCTTGGATATCGAGTATCTGGGCTTGTAGCTCATCTCCTACCGCTTGCAACGTATCTTGTAATTCACGCAACGTCGTCGAGGTTTCCGTAAGTAGCTGTTCACAGTTGTTAATCGCTTCACGCCAATCTTTATTCAATAGATCTGCAATTTGGTCTTTCACATCTTGTTGTTGGTCATCCATTGCACGTTGGTTGAGATCGATTTGATCAAATATCTCACCGACGGAATACTTTAAAATCGCAAAAACGGATTTATACCAATGGCTTGTATCACCACCGTCTTCGGCTGCTTCTTTTGCACGAGCCATCTCGCTCGCAACCATAGAGAGTTGAATTGAAAGCTTCAACTTCGAAAATTCCCGATGACGAACATAATATTCGGTGATACCTAATGCCAAATGAGAAAGACGATAAATACTTGCGCCATCATTAATAGAGCTCGTAAATCGACGTAGCAGACGTTGATTGACAAGATCATTAATCGCATTATTTGCACGGAAACTCGATGCTTCACCCGTTTCACTGAATGAATCGGTTGCGATAGCAAATACATCGTGCAATTCAGCCTCACCTAACTCTTCATCAAACCGCTCATTGCTCAATACCGCAATAGAAATTAGAAAGGCGAGTCGTTCCGTCGATAGATCCAGCATAAAGTCATGCTGTTTGATCCACCCGACCAATTCACTTAACGTCTGTGTATCGGAATCGTGATTCAAATCACTCATCTTTTATCGTAACCCTTAATTTTTTCGCGCCCAGACATGAATGTAACGCCCCATTGAAAGATAAGGCTCTTCACGACATAAACGACGTTCTAGATTGAGTACATCTTCTGACGTGTACTCACCCATATGTTGTTGGTTTCCAATGTAATCACTGAAACACCGAATTCCACTTTTTCCCACAACCTGACAATCGCTGTCTTCAATCCAGCGGTAAACATCACTTGGAATGAGTCCTTTTTGTGGTTGTAATTTAAAACGTTTCTTAAATGGCATTCCATTCAACACGTGAGGAATATTGCCACAAACAACATTCTTGTAAACCAGGCCATGGTGGTTATAAAACATAATCGACACGACGCCACCAGGTTTTAAATGCTGCAATAGTTCTCTTAATACCGTTTGTGGATCTGCTAACCATTCCATTACGGCATGAAACAAAATCAGATCAACCGGAGTATCTAAATGTCGGCTTAGTCTCTGAATAGGAGAATGCACAAAGCGATACTGAGGAAGCAATTGGTTTTTTTCAATCTCCACTTTTGCTAATTCGAGCATTTCACAAGAGAGATCACATAATGTCACTAAATGATTGTTTTTTGCCAACTTTTGTGAAAGTTGTGCCAAACCACCACCTGCGTCTAAAATATGCAGCGGCATTAATTTATCTGGAAATATTGATAAAATTCGTTCAATATCTTCCCAAACAATCTGCTGTCGTATGTCTCCTTTGTCAGAGCCATATATGTTTTTCGCAAATTTGTGTGCAATATCGTCGAAATTACGATCTTCTGTCACGGTAGCTTAAGGTATGATTGGAATACGTGCGGCTATTCTCGCATAGGGACGGTGATTATAAAGAGGAATCTGTTATTTTCATCCTATTTGCTGTTTTTTCGGACAACTGACTTTTATGTTTGAATTAAAAAAGATAATTGCTTCCTTGTTAATGCCTCTGCCCGCAATGCTGATCATTGGCTTTATTGGGCTAATGTTGATTATGTTCACAACCAAAAGGCGCACAGGTTGTTGGTTCGTCCTCTTCTCATTTACGATAATTTTTCTCGCCGCATTCCAACCCGTTTCTAGTCGTTTACTTCTTCCTCTTGAACGCCAATACTCCGCTTTCTTACCTATAGAAGGGCATATTGATTATGTGATGGTGTTAGGCAGTGGTCACGTTGTAGACGATGATCTACCACCAACCTCAGAATTAAGTCGAGCGGGATTAATGAGGTTAACCGAAGGAATTCGTATCATGCGCATGTATCCAGGCTCAAAACTAATCTTATCTGGATACAATGCAGAAACGGAAGTCAGCCACGCAAGAATGCTCGCCAAAGTTGCGCTCGCATTGGGTGTGGTTAAGTCAGATATTGTGTTGCTAGAAGCTGCAAAAAATACACATGAAGAAGCATTCCAAGCCGCTCGCTTTATTGAAGAAAAGAAGCTAGTTGTTGTTACTTCTGCAAGTCATATGCGTCGCGCTATTGTCGAGTTTCACAGTGCTCGAGTTTTCCCAATTCCGGCCCCAACAAATTTTTTAGCCCAGCGAGACATAAAACAAGCGTGGGAAAAATACCTACCTAGAGCACGCTACTTGGAACAAACAGAACGTTATTGGTATGAAACGTTAGGCCTTCTTTGGCATTATGTAAACCAATGGATAGAAAGTGAAAAACAACCTCAAACCGAACAATCTGTAAGCTCATTTTCATAGCTCAACATAAATAACATTTTATTCATCTAATTGATTCAATTAATATAGGCCTAGATTCGTTATATTTAATGTAATTAATTCTTGGTCTTAGAGTTAAATTATCTCAGGAATAATAATGTCAACAATTAAAGATGTAGCTCGATTAGCTGGCGTATCAACCACAACCGTTTCTCACGTAATCAATAAAACGCGTTTTGTTGCTGAAGCGACACAAGAGAAAGTGAATACGGCAGTTAAAGAGTTGAAATACTCACCAAGTGCCGTTGCTCGAAGCCTCAAATGTAACTCAACTCAAACAATTGGGATGCTAGTCACTCAATCGACCAACCCATTTTTTTCTGAAGTTATCGATGGAGTCGAAAGTTACTGCTACCGTCAAGGCTATACATTAATCCTATGTAACACAGGTGGGATATACGAAAAGCAACGCGACTACATTCGTATGTTGGCTGAAAAACGTGTCGATGGGTTCTTAGTCATGTGTTCTGACCTCACGGAAGAGCTCTTAGTGATGCTCGACAGCTACAGTGAGGTACCTAAAGTAATCATGGACTGGGGACCAGAGAGCTCACAATCAGATAAAATTATTGATAATTCGGAAGAAGGTGGATACTTAGCAACCCGTTATTTGATTAAACATGGTCATAGAGACATCGCATGTCTTAGTGGACACTTAAATAAAGCCGCCTGTAAAGAGCGTATTATAGGCTTTCGCCGCGCAATGAACGAAGCCAATCTTGCGATTAATGAAGACTGGATTCTAGAAGGCAACTTTGAATGTGACACCGCTGTTTTAGCCGCCGACAGCATTATTGCAATGGATACCAAACCCACCGCGGTTTTTTGTTTTAACGATACAATGGCATTAGGTCTAATGAGCCGATTACAGCAAAAAGGAATTCGAATACCCGAAGACATTTCAGTAATTGGTTATGACAATATTGAAATTTCTGAATACTTTTCTCCACCGTTAACCACAATTCATCAGCCAAAACGTCGCGTCGGAAAAAATGCGTTTGAAATCTTACTCCAGCGTATAAAAAACAAGCAACATGAACGACGCGTTTTCGAAATGCATCCAGAAATTGTTGAACGCTTTTCAGTAAAGAAACTTGACTAAGTGTATTAAAGATAAGAAATAAATAATTTTCTCATCTCTTGATATTTATTCTTATATTCAATATTGCTCTATCCCATTCTATGAACTAAAATCACATTATTACTTGGTCAAACTATAATCAAAAAGCCTTGTAAAAGCTCAACACAATACTCAGAAGCTAGGAATATAGAAGATTGCGATATGGATAAACCAATACTGAAAGATTCGATGCACCTTTTTGAGACTCTCGGCTCAATCACTTCTCGCTCCATGTTTGGTGGTTTTGGAATATTTGCTAACGGCGTTATGTTTGCTCTTGTTGTACAGAACAGACTCCATATTAGAGCAGATAAGTTAACACTAGACGATTTTAAATCTCGAGGGTATAAGCCATACTCTTATGCAAAACGCGGTTTCCCAGTCGTCACTAAATATTACGCCCTCGACGATAATTGTTGGAATAACCCTGAAGACGTATTTACACTCGGCAAAAATGCTTTTGACTTTGCCATCAGCGAAAAGCAGACTCAATTAACAAAAAAGCCACAACGGATAAAAGACCTACCCAATTTACGTCTGACCACAGAAAGGATGTTAAAAAAGGCTGGCATTAATTCTGTAGAAGACCTCATCACCGAAGGCGCATTAAATGCTTATAAAGCTATCAAAGAGTCGCATGCTAGCTCTTCTATATCTTTAGAGCTACTGTGGTCACTAGAAGGGGCGATAGAAGGCAAACATTGGTCAGTTATCCCTCAATCGCGTCGCGATGAACTGCTAAACAAACTATAGACTTGAAACTACGCACCATACTTTTGTTGGTGCTTTTTTATAAACCCTATTGAGTGCGTGTTGAAGAGCTCTGGTGATTCAACATTGCACACATGGCCGCAATTAGGTATCAAGCGTAATTCACTTAACGAGTGCCCAGCAACCATCTCTCTCACGGGTTGAATAAACATATAATCTAACTCACCCATCACATATAGCGTAGGAATAGCGGCTTCTCTCTCACGAAAATAGCGCATTAAAGGATTCACTTCCGCTGTTAAGGTAAACCAACGTTTAAATTCTTTTTGACACAACTTTGTTGCTTCTCGTGCAAATAAGTTACGTGACTCTTTTTGAGCGACTTGAGGCATAATTATGTAGCCAAATAAACGATACAACCACATGTACGGAATGATATGTTTACTCGCATGGCCTATAGAGACTAATATTTGTGAGCGCGTATCAAATCGAGTAATAGCACCACCTAATATCATAGTATTTACGCGGCTTTCAGCCAGTTCTGCAATTGTACGTACTATAATGGTTCCCAAAGACATACCTACAAAGTGCGCACGTTCAATATCCAAATGATCGAGTACTTTAATGACATCTTTACTTACAGATTTAAAAGTATACTTATCATGAAGCCAGTCTTTGAATAGTTGATTAGAGCGGCCATGGCCACGGAGATCTATCAGTAGTAAATTAAAGTGCTTTTTATATTCTTTGATCTGCTTAAACCAGATCGACGAACTCCCACCCGCACCATGAATGAACACAACCCATTCTTCAGATGTGGAGTGAGGATAAACCTTATGAAAAAGAATATCGTTCGACATTTACTCAACTTTTCGCAATATATTTAATTAAACATTAACACAAAAAAAGCGCCGAAGCGCTTTTTATCTATTATAGATTTTGTAACGCTTTATGGTACATCTTTATATATTCATGTGCAGATTCATGCCAACTGAAATCTTTACGCATCGCTCTCTGCTGCATCTCCAAAAAGGTGCTAGGTTGCTGAAGATAAACCAATAGCGCTCTCTGCATGCTAATTAAAAGTGCTTCAGGGGAAGGATCGATAAAACCAAAACCGGTCGCATTATCCGAATCTTTATCATAGTCGATAACGGTATCTTTCAGACCACCAACTTCTCGAACAATGGGTAGTGTTCCATAAGCCATACTGTAGATTTGGTTCAATCCGCACGCCTCAAATTCTGATGGCATAACAAAGAAATCAGATGCAGCTTCAACGAGATGAGCAAATCGATTGCTATAAGCATCAACAAACATAAATTTTTGCGGATACTTAGAAACCAATTGATGTAATGTATTTGCGACATCTGGTTCCCCCGTACCAACAATAATAAATTGAACATCATTACGTAAAAATTGCTCTAGAATGGGAAGTAAATAATGAAAGCCTTTTTGATGAGTCAATCGACAAACCATGCCGAATAATGGCACATCACGAACAGGGAGACGCAACTCCTCTTGTAAAGTACTCTTAGATTCCGCCTTACCTTGTTGCAACGACTCAGTTTCACAATCGTAATTTAAAGGTAAGAATTCATCTGTTTTTGGATTCCACTCAGAATAATCACAACCATTCACGATCCCATATAAGTCCTTAGTACGGTGAACAAAGTCATCGACTAACCCATGAGCACCGAGTGGTGTGAGCAACTCTGCCGCATAATTGGGACTAACAGCATTCACTTTGTCCGCATAAGTAATACCGGCACGGAGCATACTGACGTGGCCATTTCCATACTCCAAATGATGCATACCTGAAGTATGGAGCTCAGGGATTACCCCAAGTTCGTCATAGGAATAAATACCCTTAAAAATAGCATTATGGACCGTTAATACACTCTTAATATCTTGGTAATAAGGGTCAGCGTTATAACGAGTCTTAAGTAGAAATGGAACTAAGCCAGTGTGCCAATCATTCGCATGTACAACATCAGGTTTAATGTTTAATTTCGGAAGTACATCTAAACAAGCAGCACTAAAGAACCCAAAACGTTCACCATTATCCGAGTACGCATTATTATGCTCAGCGTACAACTCTGGACGGTCAAAGTAGTGGTCACAATCAATATAGTAAACTTCAACGCCATCAAGCTCTGAGCGCCGGACTTGATACTCAGTATGAGGCCAATGACTTAAACTACTCTTAAGTATGATCTCGCAGTCGAGACGTCCTGGTGCCAGTCGGTAGCCTGGCAACACTATTCTAACCGTATGGCCGATATCCTGAAGCGCTTTCGGCAGAGCTTTGGCGACATCGGCCAAACCTCCACTTTTTACAATACCTTGAGCTTCGGAAACAGCAAACCAGACATCTATCTTATCTTTATTAAAATCCAATTTTAGTTCCTTTGGCAATAACCACTATACCTGAATCAGATACATGGAAACGTTGGCGATCTAGCTCTATATCTTCGCCGATAACAGTCCCAGGTGCAATCTCTACATCTTTATCAATAATAGCTCGTTTAATCGTACACGAGGCGCCAATCTTTACATCACCAAGAATAATTGATTCACTAATATATGAACCCGCCCCCACATTAGTGCGGAAACCAAGCACAGATTTATAAACTTTTGCACCCTGCAAGTAGCTACCGCCCGCGACTAGACTATCAGTAATTTTAACTTTTCTTTCTTGTGCATCAATAAATGTGGCAGGTGGCAGTGGTGGGTAAAATGTATGTAGTGGCCAATTTCGGTTGTACAGAGAAAATTGAGGATCTTGTTCTAGTAAATCCATGTGGGCAGCCCAATATGATTCAATCGTACCGACATCGCGCCAATAGGTCGATTCAGGTTCTCCCTTTATCTTATTGGTGGAATAATCATAAACAAACACTCCCCCGTCAGGGTAAAGCTTTGGAATGATATCTTTACCGAAATCGTGACTTGAGCTTTCAAGTTCCGCATCAACACGTAATTCTTTAGAAAGAGTATCGGCTTCAAATATATAGTTACCCATAGAAACAAGCGCCCACTCAGGCTCACCAGGAATGGATTTAGGTTGCTCGGGCTTTTCTTCAAACCCAATCATTCGTCCTTCATTATCCACTTCAATAACACCAAATGAAGTCGCTTCTGACAAGGGCATTCTTATCGCCGAAACCGTTAACTTCGCATCGACACGCTTATGGAAGTCTAACATCTGACGTACATCCATTTTATAAACGTGATCAGAGCCAAAAATGCAAACGTGCTCTGGAGAGGCGGATTCTACAAATCGAATATTTTGATATATTGCGTCAGCGGTCCCTTCGTACCAACGTTTTCCATCGCGCATTTGCGCTGGAATAACATCAATAAAGCGGTCGGTAATACCCGAAACATTCCACCCTTTTCTCAAATGTACATTGAGTGATTGAGATTTAAATTGAGTTAAAATATAGATACGCATTAAATCAGCATTTACAAAGTTATTTAATGCAAAGTCAATTAATCGATAACTACCGCCAAACGGCACTGCTGGTTTAGTTCTACTTTCCGTTAAAGGCCGTAATCTCGAACCTTCTCCTCCCGCCAAAATCATACATAATACGCCAGCCATAATTTAACTCCATCTACTTATAGTCGAAATAATGTCACTTCGCTCTTATGACATTTTTGTTCTATCAACATCAAATGCAACCCGTTGTTTATAGTTAACGAATTATAATTAGATTACAACGAGAACGGTGTGAAGTTAGGAATCAGCTCAAATTCAAAACACGAGGAATTTGTGGCATGTCACAAAAGACAAACTAACTAACAATAGAAGTGATAATGAAATTGTGTAATTAACATACAAATGTAATTCCAAGCATGACGCAATAAAAAAGGCAGCGAGTGCTGCCTTTACGTAGAATGGATAACTTGTCTCTACTTCGTTTTACGTTTATCAGTAACGTCCCACTTGCCATCGACAAATAATGCAGACCAACCAGTAGGCTTACCATCAACCTCAGATCGTACGTAATGTTCCTTCGACTTACGACTAAAGCGAATAACCGCTGGGTTATTATCAGGATCTTTCGCAGGTGCTGTTGCTAGGTAACGGAATTTTTCCGAGATTCGATCTTCGTATTGTTGGAATTCACTAACCAAAGGCGCACGAGTTTCTCTCGACTTCGGAAAGTTACTTGCTGCCATAAACAAACCAGAAGCACCATCTCTCAATACAAAGTAAGCATCTGAGTTTTGGCACGGCAGTTCAGGAAAGTGAACAGGATCTTCCTTCGGAGGTGCAACATCGCCATTTCTTAAAATCTTACGAGTATTCTTACACGACTCACTGGTACAGCCCATATATTTACCAAAGCGACCATTTTTCAACACCATATCTGAGCCACATTTATCACACTCAACAACAGGGCCATCGTAACCTTTAAGCTTAAACTCACCTTTTTCAACAACATAACCATCACAATTTGGGTTATTACCACAAACATGTAATTTACGTGTTTCGTCAATTAAGTAAGCATCCATAGCCGTTTCACAGATTGGGCAACGCTTCTTCTCTCTTAATTCAGCGGTTTCAACATCTTCTTCCAAGACATTAACAATGCCTTCTTCACTGCCAAGGTTAACCGTTGTCTTACAACGTTCTTTTGGCGGCAATGCATAACCTGAACAACCTAGGAATACGCCAGTCGATGCCGTTCTTATACCCATAAGACGCTCACACGTTGGACATTGGATATTCGTTTCAACAATGTGGTTTGGCTTCATGCCGCCCGCATCTTCGTCCAACTCAGCCTTTTCCAATTCAACAGTAAAATCACCAAAGAAAGCATCAAGTGTTGTTTTCCAGTTCACGTCACCTTCAGCAACTTGGTCAAGTTTTTGTTCCATGCGAGCGGTGAAATCGTAGTTCATTAAATCAACAAAGCTTGCATCAAGTCGGTCAGTAACAATTTCACCCATTTTTTCAGCGTAAAAACGACGTTGGTCCACTTTTACATAACCGCGATCTTGAATAGTAGAAATGATCGATGCATATGTAGAAGGACGACCAATACCACGCTTCTCTAACTCTTTAACTAATGCCGCTTCTGTGTAACGAGCTGGTGGCTTGGTAAAGTGCTGTTTAGGATCTAATGCTTTTAACGTCAATATATCGCCAAGTGCGACATCTGGTAAAATTTGGTCTTCATTTTTACCTAAAGGACGCTGTACTCGAGTCCAACCATCAAACTTAAGAATTCGACCTTTTGCTTTTAACGTAAACTCACTTGCTTTAACACTAACAGTCGACGAGGTATATCGAGCAGGTGTCATCTGACAAGCAACAAATTGATTCCAAATTAACGCATAGACTTTATGCGCATCAGGGTCCATTTTTTGCAAATCATCGGCAAGAACATCTACACTCGATGGGCGAATAGCTTCGTGCGCCTCTTGAGCACCTTGTTTACTTCCGTAAAGATTTGGAGCTTCAGGCAGATACTGGTCACCAAATTTAGAACCAATATATTCGCGTACAGATGCAACGGCTTCTTGGCTCAAATTGGTTGAATCGGTACGCATATAAGTAATATAGCCAGCCTCATAGAGTCGCTGAGCAAGCATCATTGTTTTCTTTACGCCGTAACCAAGACGAGTACTCGCAGCCTGCTGCAAAGTCGAAGTAATGAATGGCGCAGATGGTTTACTGGATGTAGGCTTATCTTCACGCTTGCAAACTTCAAAGCTCGCTTTCTCTAGTAACGTGACTGCTTCATCTGCTTGAGACTGGTTAACTGGTTTAAATGCCACACCTTGACGTTGAGAAACCATAAGACGCAACGCAGTATCATCAGGTGTCGTAGTATCAGCATGAACATCCCAAAATTCTTCAGGAATAAACGCTTTAATTTCGCGTTCTTTTTCTACGACAAGTTTCGCCGCAACGGATTGAACTCGACCGGCTGATAAGCCTCGCGCCACTTTCTTCCATAATAATGGCGATACCATAAATCCAACAATGCGATCCATAAAGCGACGAGCTTGCTGAGCATTGACGCCATCTATATTCAATTCACCCGGTTTTTCAAATGCTTGCTGAATTGCATTTTTTGTTATCTCATTAAACACAACTCGCTTATATCGTGAATCGTCACCACCAATGATTTCCCGCAGGTGCCATGCGATAGCTTCCCCTTCGCGGTCCAAATCCGTTGCGAGATAAACGCAATCAGCGTCCTTTGCCAGTTTTTGCAACTCTGCAACAACTTTTTCTTTACCTGGCAAAATCTGATAGTTGGCTTCCCAATCATGATAGGGATCAATTCCCATTTTATTGATAAGAGATTTGCGTTCCTTTTCCAACTTAGCTTCGGGGCTAAGTTTCACAGCTTTACCTTTAGGTTTTGCTGCAGGAGTTTTCGCTTTTGACTGACCAGCAGTAGGAAGATCACGGACATGACCGACACTAGACTTCACGATATAGTCCTTGCCAAGATATTTATTTATCGTTTTAGCTTTGGCAGGAGACTCCACTATAACCAGTGATTTACCCATAATTGATTCAAATGTCCTTAATCATAATACGAACTTTATCGCATAATATAACAAGATAACTTCTTTTTACTATCGAGTGATAGACGCAGAAGATCAACCAGTTTTTTGAGATTGCGTTGTCAATTGCTCGACTATTGTCCGAAATGGACTTTAGCCAAGTCTAAAATTGGCACATACTAAGGTGACTTAACCACAGTCGCGAATAAAAACATACGATTTATGGGATAAATCACAAAATTATCTTTCAATATAAAACACTAGGATGCACTGTTATTTATTGCAACCCTTGATATTTCACTATTTATCATCACAACAAATGAAGGCTTTCTTCAATGAGCGAAAAAAAAACAATTACCAAATTTGAACTATTACTCATAGCCAATCAACTTATCCAAGAGCATGATGCCTATGTTGAAGGCATGCGAGCAGATAGTGTTGAAGAAAAAGAGGGTGTTTTAGTATTCAAAGGCAATTATTTTTTAGATGACAATGGACTGCCCACAGAAAAAACCACTGACGTCTTCAACATGTTTAAGTTTCTTGCTCACCGACTCTCAAAAGAGTTCAGTCTAAAAGAGTAGTACGTAAAATTAGAAAAGCCTCAATAACGAGGCTTCTTATCATATTATTGTCGTTAACTAAGCAATATCACTCAGTCCTTTAAGACGCTCAAAGTAATCTGGGAACGTCTTTGATGTACACTTAGGGTCATTAATCGTGACTGGTGTATCGCTTAAAGCCACGAGAGAAAAACACATCGCCATGCGGTGATCATCATACGTGTCAATTGCAGCATGATTAAATACAGCTGGTGGCGTTATAATAATATAGTCATGCCCTTCTTCAACTTCCGCCCCAACTTTACGCAGTTCGGTAGCCATTGCAGCAAGTCTATCAGTTTCTTTTACACGCCAATTGTATACATTACGAATAGCCGTTGTGCCTTCGGCGAATAAAGCTGCTGTAGCGATCGTCATAGCAGCATCTGGGATATGATTAAAATCCATATCAACCGCTTTTAACTCACCTTTGCGAGCGACAACAAAATCATCGCCCCAATCAATTTCTGCGCCCATTTTTGCTAACGCATCAGCGAACTGTACATCACCTTGAATGCTCTTTTTACCAATTCCCGTGACTTTAACTTCTCCACCACCAATGGCAGCAGCAGCTAAGAAATAGGAAGCCGAAGAGGCATCACCTTCAACAAGAAGATCACCAGGAGAGACATATTGTTGCCCAGGCTGAATAACAAACTGCTTGTAGTCGTTATTCTGCACTGAAACACCAAATTGATGCATGATATGGAGTGTAATATCAATATACGGTTTAGAAACGAGATCTCCAACAATATCAATCGTCACTTCATCTTGAGCAAGAGGAGCTGACATTAGAAAAGCGGTCAAAAACTGTGACGATATAGACCCATCAATTGAAACACGCCCGCCTTTTAATCCAGATCCTGTAATTTTTAGCGGCGGATAATCGGCATTCTCTAAATATTCTACATCCGCACCAGCTTGACGAAGAGCATCAACCAAATGACCAATAGGACGCTCTTTCATCCTTGGCTCACCGGTTAATATGTACTCACCTTTACCTAAACACAATGCTGCGGCCAAAGGTCGCATAGCAGTACCCGCATTTCCCAAAAACAGTTCTGTCAACGTTTCCACTGAAAATGCATGGCCTAGCCCTTCAACTGTACATTCCGTTTTACATTCAGAAAGTTGATAGGAAACCCCTAAGAGGTTTAATGCATTTAACATATGACGAATGTCGTCACTATCAAGTAAATTAGTGAGTTTTGTCGTACCTTTTGCAAGTGCAGCCAAAAGCAATGCACGATTCGAAACACTTTTAGAGCCAGGTAAATTAACGACGCCGTTTATCTTTTGAATAGGTTGTAACGTTAGGCTTTCCATTTAAACTAAATTTTCCTATGTCCCTCTTTGAACATGAAAACAAAGAGCAGATGAATAATTTTTCGTGCGATGAGACTACCCAAAAAGAGCAAAGATCGCTAGTCCAATACGGCCTTTTCTCTCGATTTCTCGTTCTAAAATACTTTATCGACTCTTACCTCATTGCCAAAATATAAAATTCTCACTTCATCACCAATGTTAAATAACATACTTGGGTCAACATCTTGCACTACATCAATCAGTGAGCCATCACTCATTCGAAGTAAGAGATCAACAATTTCCGAGTCTTGATAGATGACATGCGAATCGGCGTTTGCACGCGCGCCATTCCGGGCGATATTTGCGCCGGCTATCGAGCCCGCAATAATCGCAAATTGTTTCCCATGACCGCGCCCAAAGTGACTACCAATGACCGCCCCTGTTACTGCGCCAATAAATGTTTCTAACCCGTGCTCTCGCGCTTTGATAACTTCGGTTTGCGTGATATATCTAAGACTATCGACAACGGCGAATTCTACTTTATCGACGGGTCGCGCCACGTTGCGCTCGTAGCCAGCGTTAGCATATAGTGGCAGTAGCAATAAGATGATTAACAATCTACGCATATTAAATTCCTTAACTGATTAAACTATGACTATTTATATCGCTCAATTGTCTGATGATGACTATACTTTTCCATCTGTCTATACTGCGCTTACTGAGCCAAATGGGTTACTCGCTTTTGGTGGAGATCTTTCACCACAACGGATAAAACTTGCGTATCAGAGTGGGATTTTTCCTTGGTACAGCTCTGGTGACCCTATCTTATGGTGGAGCCCCACTCCAAGAGCAGTATTTATACCTAAGACCTATAATCCATCAAAAAGTCTTAAAAAATACCAAAAAAAAGTTGGCTACCGTATTAGTATTAATCACGACACTGCAAGTGTCATCGATTACTGTGCTTCAACGCGAGGCCCAGAAGAAACTTGGATACATCCAGAAATGCGCCTCGCTTATAAATCCTTAGCACATGAAGGAGTATGCCATTCAGTTGAAGTGTGGAACAAGGAGAATCAACTTGTTGGTGGTTTTTACGGTATCAGTATTGGAAAGATATTTTGTGGTGAGTCGATGTTTAGCTTAGAAACGAATACATCTAAAATTGCACTGTGGAAGTTTTGCGAGCATTTCTTAGCATGTGGTGGTGAATTGATTGATTGTCAGATAATGAACCCTCACCTCTTATCTCTCGGTGCAAAAGAATTAAAGCGTGATATTTTCCATCAACAGTTAACCTCTCTGAAACACGAAAGCGTTGATAGCAAGTGTTACCTTCCGCAATGGCTTAGCGTGTAAAATAGGAATCGTATGCCAAATATTCGCATCGGACTGACCCAAGAGTCACCTTGCAGTTATTTAGAAGAACAATTAGAGCAAGTTGCGATCATAGTTGAACCTGAATTACATAATGAACATAACTATGAAATGTTGCTTGCAAATGGGTTTCGTCGCAGCGGTGCTTCCATCTATCGACCACATTGCCCCCAATGTACTCAATGCCAATCCATACGAATACCTTGTTTAGATTTTGCACCAAGTAAAAGCCAAAAGCGTCTGTGGAATAAAAGCCGTCACTTAAGATGGGAAATGAAAAGTAAGATGGATGATAATTGGTACTCAATTTATGAAAAGTATATTAACAACCGCCATCAGAATGGAACGATGTTTCCACCCAATAAAGTAGAATTTGAAACATTTTCAAAAAATGAATGGTTAACAACCCAATATTTACACATCTACGAAGGTAACAAGTTGATTGCAATTGCGATTACCGATATCACTCAATTCAGCGCAAGTGCATTCTATACATTTTTTGACCCAACTATCGCACTGTCTATAGGGACGCTCGCAGTTATGTTACAAATTGAATACTGTAAAAATAACGGTAAATCTCATCTCTACTTGGGCTATCAAATCGATTCATGCCCAGCTATGAATTATAAAGTGCGATTTCAACCACATCAAAAGCTAGTAAATCAACGTTGGCAAGGGTAGAATACCGCCAACTTAACATATACACCGTATATAAAGGCCAATTTCGCCCATTTATACACGCCAAATTTCAAAAGAGGATTAAATGGCTAAAGAAGACGTAATCGAGATGCAAGGCACTGTCCTTGACACTCTACCAAACACTATGTTCCGTGTTGAACTTGAAAATGGTCATGTAGTGACCGCTCACATCTCAGGCAAAATGCGCAAAAACTATATTCGTATTCTTACGGGTGACAAAGTGACTGTAGAGATGACCCCTTATGACTTATCTAAGGGCCGCATCGTCTTCCGCGCGCGTTAATCGTAAATGACTCTTATCACTTTTTTAATAATGAGTTGATAACAGAAATATAAAAAAACGGAGCTATTTAGCTCCGTTTTTAATTTCAGTCGTATCTCGCTCACTAATTAATGAACCGCTTCTTCCTTATTGCCGACATACTTAAACTTAAGAGTGTCGTCAACAAGCGTCACTTTGACTGTGCCGCCACCGACTAATGAACCAAACAATAATTCATTTGCTAGTGGTTTTTTCAACTTCTCTTGTATGACACGCCCCATTGGACGAGCGCCCATCGCTTTATCGTACCCTCGTACCGCTAACCAACGGCGCGCTTCCTCAGATACTTCAAGCGAAACTCCTCGAGTGTCGAGCTGTGCTTGTAATTCGACAATAAACTTATCAACAACTTGATGGATAACTTGTTCATCTAGGCTATTAAACCAGATAATATTATCCAAACGATTTCGGAATTCAGGACTAAATACTTTCTTAATTTCAACCATAGCATCTGAGCTATTATCTTGCTGAATTAGTCCAATGGATTTCTTAACAGTTTCATTCACACCCGCATTCGTTGTCATAACAAGAATCACATTACGAAAATCCGCTTTGCGCCCATTGTTGTCAGTCAACGTTCCATTATCCATCACTTGAAGTAATAAATTGAAAATGTCTGGATGCGCTTTTTCAATTTCATCCAATAACACAACAGAGTGAGGATGCTTAATAACAGCATCAGTTAATAAACCACCTTGATCATAACCAACATAACCAGGAGGTGCTCCAATTAAACGACTAACTGAATGACGTTCACCGTATTCAGACATATCAAATCGAAGTAATTCCACACCGAGTAAACGAGATAATTGAAGTGTTACTTCCGTTTTACCAACTCCTGTCGGTCCTGCAAATAAGAAAGACCCCACTGGTTTATTATCGGCACTCAAGCCAGCTCGAGATAGCTTTATTGCTTCCGACAACGCCTCTATCGCAGGGTCTTGACCGAACACCATCATTTTCATCTTGCGACCAAGGTGTTGCAGTAAATCTTTATCAGAATTATTAACCGACTTCTCCGGGATCCTGGCCATCTTCGCTACCATCGACTCGATGTCACCAACGCCAACCGTTTTCTTACGTCGACTTGCAGGAACTAATCGCGCTCTTGCTCCCGCCTCATCGATGACATCAATTGCTTTATCTGGTAAATGACGCTCGTTAATGTATTTAGCAGACAGTTCAACAGCCGCTCTCAAGGCTTTGTTAGTATATCGAACCTCATGGTGTGCTTCGTATTTTGGCTTAAGTCCCATCAGGATTTTTGTTGTATCGTCAAGAGAAGGCTCTACCACATCAATTTTTTGGAAACGACGCGATAAAGCACGCTCCTTATCAAATACGTTGTTGTATTCTTGATATGTCGTAGAACCAATACAGCGAAGCTTGCCGCTGCTTAATAAAGGTTTAAGTAAGTTAGCCGCATCGACTTGACCACCAGAAGCCGCACCTGCTCCAATTATGGTGTGGATTTCATCGATAAATAAAATGGCATCTTTTTCTTTTTCTAGCTGTCGCAGCAGAGACTTAAATCGCTTTTCAAAATCCCCTCGATATTTCGTACCTGCCAATAAAGAGCCAATATCGAGCGAATAGATAGTACTGTTAAGTATGACATCTGGAACAGTGCCTTCGACTATCCTCCATGCTAACCCTTCTGCAATTGCGGTCTTGCCGACACCAGCCTCACCCACTAATAAAGGATTATTTTTGCGGCGGCGACATAACACTTGAATTGTACGTTCTAATTCAAAGTCTCGACCGATTAATGGGTCGATGTGGCCTTGAGCTGCAACATGGTTTAAGTTAGTTGCAAAACTATCTAGGCGCTCTTCACTTTGCGTTTCTTCACCACTTTCAGCACCAAAGGAGTCTGATGAAGGATCTTCACTACTGTCAGAAGCTTTGGTTATTCCATGAGAAATAAAGTTCACGATATCTAAACGACTAATATCATTTTTCTTAAGAATGAAAGCAGCTTGAGATTCTTGTTCACTAAAGATTGCGACTAATACATTCGCGCCTGAGACTTCATTTCGTCCAGAAGATTGGACATGGAAAACAGCTCGTTGTAATACTCGCTGAAAACTGAGCGTTGGCTGAGTTTCGCGAGTTTCATCATTTTCTGGGATAAGTGGTGTTGTTTGGTCGATAAAAATATCCAACTCACGCTGAATAGCTATGATATCGGCTTGGCTAGCCATCAAAGCTTCTTGAGCTGAATTATTTTCAAGCAATGCTAGCAAGAGGTGTTCAACTGTCATATATTCATGACGCTTTTCCCTAGCGCGAGCAAATGCACCATTTAAACTTGACTCTAATTCTTTGTTAAGCATTGAAACCTCCTCATAGAACAACTCTGTCATTCTCAGTAAGTATTAGGCTTGCTCCATCGTACATAGTAATGGGTGTTCATGTTCTCTAGAGTACGCTGTAACTTGCGCTACTTTTGTTTCTGCAACTTCTGCAGTATAGGTACCACATATTGCTTTTCCTTCATAATGTACCCGCAACATCACTTGTGTCGCTCGTTCTTCGGTTAACGAAAAGAACTTCTCAAGTATCTCGATGACAAAATCCATTGGCGTGTAATCATCATTCATTAATATGACGTGGTACTTACCCGGTGGTTGAATCGCTGTCCTTTCTTTCTCCAGTAAATCCGAGCCTGGAGTGACCCATTCAAAATTTTTACTCATAACGACCGCTTGTGAGAGTTTTCCAATGTGGTATTAGCTGATATCTAGAATTTCAAGCCACTTAAATTAAAACGATTAAGCGATACTTGAAGCTTCAGAAAAACATCTCATATATAGAGACTAATCTACGTATTGTATCGCCGCAAATAAAAGATAGCTATTTTAGCAATCGATTTTTCCTATTGATCGAATTTCAGGCAATTGAATTTGTTAATAAACTCTCTACTTCATACTATCACTAGTCGTATAGTTATAGAAATGTTAACAAAATGGTAAATTGTTGCAAAGTGTTCGATATTTACACTGTTACACTATTGACTGAACTTATCGATTGTTTAAATTGGTTGCAGAGTGTTTAGTTTGTGTTCATGCACATGACGCTCAAAACGTCACAAATGACGAGGCTAATTTTAGGCTCAGTCATTTTGAATAATCCAATCATTGGTAAAAAATGCATGAGGGATGTATAGCATGGCTACAGGTACAGTGAAATGGTTTAATAATGCAAAAGGATTTGGGTTTATTTGTCCTGAGGGTGAAGAAAGCGATATTTTCGCACATTATTCTACAATAAAAATGGATGGTTACCGTACGCTAAAAGCCGGTCAGCAGGTGTCCTATGAAGTAGAGCAAGGCCCTAAAGGCTACCACGCCAGTTGTGTCGTTCCCGTAGGTGGCGATTTCGCAAAATAAGTTTTCTTTCCACCGCGAACAGTTACAACAAAATAAAAACCGCCAGTCAGGCGGTTTTTTTCGTTACGTATATTGTACAAGCCTAGCCGATAATTTCATTTAAAGTTTGGCTTGGACGCATAATCTTAGATACAACTTCTTCTTCGACAAGGTAGTAGCCACCCAAATTGGTCTCCACACCTTGAGCGCCATTCAACTCTCCCACAATCGCATCTTCACTACTGGCGAGTGCTTTCGCTTTAGGTGCAAACTCTGCCGCGAGGTCTGCATCAGCCGTTTGATTGGCAAGCGCATCTGCCCAATAAGCGGCGAGATAGTAATGACTACCACGGTTATCCAATTCGTTCACACGACGAGATGGCGATTTGTTCTCATCCAAGAAACGACCTGTTGCCGCATCCAATGCATCAGCTAATACTTTCGCTTTTGGATTCGCTTCAACGATACTTAAATGTTCAAGTGATGCCGCAAGAGCCAAAAACTCACCAAGTGAATCCCAACGTAGGTGATTCTCTTGAATAACTTGCTGAACGTGCTTAGGTGCAGAACCACCAGCGCCAGTTTCAAACAAACCACCCCCATTCATGAGTGGAACAATTGATAACATTTTCGCTGAAGTACCAAGTTCTAAAATTGGGAACAAGTCAGTAAGATAGTCACGTAATACGTTTCCGGTAACCGAGATAGTATCTTGTCCTGCTTTCACACGTACAAGTGTCGCTTCTGTTGCAGCTACTGGATCAAGGATTTGAATATCCAAACCTGTAGTATCGTGCTCACCAAGGTAGGTCTCTACTTTTTTGATTAGCTCAGCATCGTGGGCACGCGCTTTATCAAGCCAGAAGATGGCAGGAGTCTCACTCAATCGAGCTCTAGAAACAGCCAGTTTTACCCAATCTTGGATCGGAGCATCTTTAACCTGACTCATACGGAAAATATCGCCGCTTTCTACCGCTTGCTCGAGTAGTACTTCGCCCTTGCTGTTTACAACTTGAATCGTTCCATCTTCATCAAGGATAAACGTCTTATCGTGTGAGCCATATTCTTCTGCTTTTTGTGCCATCAACCCGACGTTAGGTACCGTACCCATTGTTGTTGGATCAAACGCACCATTCTCACGGCAAAAATCTATCGTACTTTGGTATACTCCCGCATAACAACGGTCAGGAATAAGCGCTTTAGTATCTTTAAGCTTGCCGTCAGGTCCCCACATCTGACCGGATGAACGAATCATCGCAGGCATCGATGCATCGACGATAACGTCACTAGGTACATGTAAGTTAGTGATACCACGATCTGAATCAACCATTGCCAATTCTGGACGCTGCGAATAGGTAGCCAAAATTGCCGCTTCAATTTCTTCACGCTTGTCATCAGGTAATGATGCAATTTTGCTGTATACATCACCTAGACCGTTATTTGCATCTACACCTAATTCTTCAAATAAATCAGCGTATTTTTCAAAAACTTCTTTGTAGAATACTTTAACCACGTAACCAAATATTACAGGGTCTGAAACCTTCATCATGGTAGCTTTCAAGTGCAGTGACAATAAGACATCTTTAGCCTTAGCATCGTCAATTTCGGCTTCTAAATAGCTCACCAATGCCTTTTTATTCATTACAGAAGTATCAATCACTTCTTTATCTAATAGAGGGAATGGCTTCTTAAGCGTTTTTACCGCACCATTTTTATTGGTAAATTCGATAGAAACCTCAGTCGCACCGTCTATAGTTGTTGACTTTTCACTTCCAAAGAAATCATTACCGTCCATACTTGCAACATGCGATGCTGAGTCTTTAGACCAAGCTCCCATTGAGTGTGGGTTTTTCTTAGCATAGTTTTTTACAGATAATGGAGCGCGACGGTCTGAGTTCCCTTCTCGGAGAACTGGGTTCACGGCACTGCCTTTAATCTTATCGTACGTTGCTTTTATAAGCGCTTCTTCGTCGTTAGACGGATCTTCTGGATAATTAGGGAGTGCATAGCCTTTGCTTTGTAGCTCTGTAATCGCATCAATCAATTGTGGAATTGATGCCGATATATTCGGCAATTTAATAATGTTCGCTTCAGGTGTGTTAGCAAGCTCGCCAAGTTCGGTTAGTGCATCACCTATTTTTTGATCATCAGTTAAATAATCAGAAAAATTGGCAATGATACGACCTGCCAATGAAATATCTCGAGTGTCTACTGCAATACCAGATGATGCAGTGAAAGATTGAATAATAGGCAATAAAGAATACGTTGCGAGAGCCGGAGCCTCATCTGTAATGGTGTAAATAATTGTAGGCTTTTTGTTAAGCATGAAATTTCCCTATCTGTGCTGACAACCGATAATATCGGCTATATAAATATTTTGACACTAACGTGTTTTCGTTGAGTATCTGTGCCGCGACAATGTAGTCACGAAACTCAATCTTAGTTAACTGTTAGAAATTCAATCGCTAACTATTTTCTCAAATGACTTCTACCCATTGTTCTATCCTAAGATAGAATAATAATTATAGCTCAACGATTCAAAGACAATAGTTTATCATAGAACGGCATAACGAATTAGCGCGCGCAAATGATAGCCTAAAGTCGTATGTTAAAAAACAATTCTCAACACCTCATTTACAAATTTGCAAGGTAGTTAACATGTCGGTCTCTGGCACGAAGCAAGAAGCACAGCAAAAGAAAAGATCTACCTCGACACATAAAACTCGTAGAAACCAATCAAAGAAGACGAATAATACAAACTGGGCGAGTAATTCGTCCCATTCATCACGTCATAAAAATACGAATAAAAAGCCCAGATTACCTGCTGATAAACAAAGAGTTATTATCTTTAATAAACCTTTTGACACGCTCAGTCAATTTACCGATGGTCAAGGTAGAAAAACATTAGCTGATTATATAACCGTCAAAGAAGTGTATGCTGCTGGCCGCCTTGATCGAGACAGTGAAGGTCTATTGTTATTAACCAATGATGGACAGTTACAAGCACGCCTTACGCAACCTAATTCTAAGTTACCCAAGACATACTGGGTACAGGTTGATGGTGCTCCGACAGAGGGTGACTTGGACAAATTACGAGCTGGTGTTGAACTTAAAGATGGCCTGACATTACCCGCTCAAATCGAAAAAATGGAAACCCCAAATGTCTGGCGTCGTGAACCACCTGTTCGTTTTCGAGCTAATATTCCAACAACATGGCTTTCTATTACGATTATCGAAGGCAGGAATAGACAAGTACGAAGAATGACCGCTCATATCGGTTTTCCTACACTACGTCTAATTCGTCATTCAATTGGAGGTTATCAACTCGACGATTTACAACCAGGAGAGTGGCGCGACATTAGCCCCAATAAAGGGGCTAGTAAATCTTAATTGTGACGTTCTTTTAATTTATCGATGACAACACTCAACGACATATCTTGATCTTGCAGCAACACCAAAAGGTGATAAATCAAATCGGCAGATTCGCATACGAGTTCAGGCTTATCGCCTGATGTAGCAGCAAGTGCTACCTCAACACCTTCCTCTCCGACTTTTTGTGAGATACGCTTAGTACCACGATTGTATAGACTCGCGGTGTACGACGAATCTGGATCGGCATCTTTGCGTGCAGCTAATAGCTCTTCGAGTTGATGAAGCCATACCATCTGAGTCTCTTCTTGCTTATCACCATCCCAACATGTTGTGGTTCCAGTGTGGCAAGTTGGGCCAACAGGGTTAACCTTGATCAACAACGTATCTCTGTCGCAGTCTAATGCTGCATTTTTCAATTGCAGCACATTACCCGACGTTTCACCTTTGGTCCAAAGGCGCTGTTTGGTACGAGAAAAAAACGTTACGTGTCCTGTTTCAAACGTTTTCGCCAGTGCAGCCTCGTCCATATACCCCATCATGAGTACTTGGCTAGAGGTATAATCCTGGATAATGGCGGGAATCAATCCATCGACTTTATCCCAATCAATACGAGTACTGATAGTTTCTAAGGTGTTTACTGGATTGCTCATAATCTTATTTCGATCCCTTGTTCTTTTAGATATTTCTTCAAGTCACCAATATTAATGACCTGTTTATGAAAAACCGATGCGGCTAATGCGCCGTCTACAGATGCTTGTTGATAAGCTTGAGCAAAGTGTTCCATTTCCCCTGCACCACCAGAAGCGATCAAAGGTACATGACAGACTTCTCTAACCATATTTAGCTGTTCTAAATCGTAGCCATTACGCACACCATCTTGGTTCATCATATTTAAAACGATTTCACCGGCACCACGTTTTTGTACTTCTTGGACCCAATCACGAGTTTCCCAACGCGTCGCTTTTGTTCTTTGCTCGTCACCGGTAAATTGATACACACTGTATTTACCGGTTTCTTTGTCAAAGAAAGAATCAATTCCGACAACGATACACTGAACACCGAATCGATCCGCTAAATCAGTAATTAACTCAGGATTAGCAAGTGCTGGTGAGTTAATTGATACTTTATCAGCACCAAATTCCAATATTCTCGCAGCATCTTCAGCAGACTTAATACCACCAGCTACGCAAAATGGAATATCGATGACTTCAGCTACGCGACTCACCCAGCTTTTATCAACCACACGGCCATCGCTAGACGCTGTAATATCATAGAAGACCAACTCATCCGCGCCCTCTTCCGCGTAGCGTTGCGCTAGAGGAACAATGTCGCCAATGATTTCATGATTGCGAAACTGTACGCCTTTTACGACCTGTCCATCACGTACATCAAGACAGGGGATTATTCGCTTTGCCAACATGAGAATGCCTCCTCTGCTGTAAACTTACCGTCTAGAAGTGCTCGCCCAACAATCACACCCGCTACACCAGATCCTTTTAACGCTTCAATATCGGCAAGGCTCCCGATACCACCAGAAGATTGAAATTGGACCTGCGGGTAGGCTTTGCACAAATCGATGTATAGCTCAACATTCGAACCTGCAAGTGTCCCATCTCTTGAAATATCTGTACACAGAACATGCTTCAAGCCAACGGTTAAATAGTCTTCAATTAACGCTTCAATCGTCACACCAGAGTCTTCTTGCCAACCAGAGATTGCGACTTTACGAGTTCCAGCCTCATCGATATTAATATCTAACGCTAAAACAATTTTTTCTGGCCCGTATTTTGTCATCCAAGATTTGACCAATTCAGGCTGTTTAACGGCAGTGGATCCCACAACAACACGTTGTGCGCCCGCATTAATTAAGCCTGAAACATCATCTTCACTGCGTACACCACCGCCAATTTGAACATTAGCTGGAGTACTGGCGAGCAATTGTGCAATCAAATCCAATTGACGAGCAGAGGTATCTTTTGCTCCAGTCAAATCGACCAGGTGCAACCAATTCGCTCCGGCTTTATGATAGAGGTTAAACTGCTCAGCTGGATTGACTTTATATTCTGTAACTTGGCCATAGTCACCTTGATATAGGCGAACAACTTGGCCTTCGATTAAATCTAGTGCAGGAATTATCACTTCAATGTCCTTTTCTTATAGCTCTAAGAAGTTTTGAATCAGTTTAGAACCCGCTTTGCTCGAACGCTCGGGGTGGAATTGAACGCCATAGTAGTTACCACTTTGGATCGCGGCACTGAATGGTGAGCCATAAGTACACGAGGCAATAGTGTACTCTCCCACCGACATAGCAAAACTATGAACAAAATAAAAATACTGGTCGCTATCGATATCGTTGAATAACGGATGATCGCCAACCACATCTATGGTGTTCCAACCCATGTGAGGTAGTGGTAAATCCCCTGTATCCATCAAGCGAACTTCGCCTTCACACAGTGATAAGCATGGGACGATTTGATCGGCTTTTTGACCTTTTTCTTCAGATAACTTACCTAGCAACTGCATGCCCAAGCATATGCCTAGTACTGGCTTCTCTACTTTCTTAACCAGTTCAATCAAGTTGCGTTCTTCGAGGTTTTTCATCGCTTCACTTGCTGTTCCTACACCAGGCAAAAACAACTTATCAGCACCTAAAACTACGTCAGGTTCTTTTGAAATCACAACAGGATAACCGAGGCGCTCAATTGCAAATTTAACCGATGAAACATTGGCACAACCAGTATCGATAATAACAACATTCGGTTTTGACATTAGAGAACTCCCTTACTGCTCGGCAAATCATTTCCTTCTACTTTGATAGCCTGACGTAAGGTACGGCCAAACGCTTTAAACAGGCTTTCAATAATATGATGATCATTTTTTCCAGCCGATGAAAGGTGTAAGGTGCACGCCATCGAATCAGACAAGGAGCGGAAGAAGTGATAAACCATTTCAGTCGAAAGTTCGCCAACAAGTTCACGACTAAATTCGGCGTCAAACTTAAAGTATGGACGACCTGAAATATCAAGAGCGCATTGGGCTAAACACTCATCCATAGGCAAGGAGAAACCGAAACGCCCAATACCGCGTTTATCGCCTAATGCTTCTTTTAATGCTTGGCCTAATGCAAGAGCAGTATCTTCAATCGTATGATGGTCATCGATATGAAGATCGCCATCGACTTTCAACTTCAATTGGAATCCGCCATGAGTCGCGATCTGGTCTAGCATATGGTCAAAGAAGCCAAGTCCCGTTTCAATACTGGTTCCGCCAGTCTCATCTAAGTTGACATTAACCTGAATATCCGTCTCTTTAGTCTTACGAATAACTTCGGCCGTACGTGGTTTGGTTGTCAACATTTTAACAATCAGCGGCCAGCCCATCGTCTCAGGGTGGTACTGGATCCCCTGAATGGCCATATTTTCAGCCAATTGTATATCGGTAATACGATCCCCAATAACAACTGAAGATTGGAAATCGACCAATCCATTTTGAAGGTAGTCTTTAACCATACCCAGCTTTGGCTTACGACATGTACAATTATCAGACTCAAAGTGAGGACAAATTAATACGTCGTCAAATACGACCCCTTGAGATTCGAAAAACTCCATCATCATATTATGAGGCGCATCAAACTCTTCTTGCGGGTAACTGCTTGTACCAAGTCCATCTTGATTTGTAACCATCACTAGACGGTAGCCAGCTTGTTGTAGCGCTAATAAACTTGGAATCACCAAAGGTTCGAATTTCAATTTATCCAAACGGTCAACTTGAAAGTCGACAGGAGGCTCAACGATCAAAGTACCATCGCGATCGATAAATAGTATTTTTTGCTGCTTACTCACAGGAGTGTCCTTTTCAATCTAACGTAGAGGAAGGGCTACAGATTAACCCTTCCTTTGCGGCTAACTATTGATAATAATTTCGGATAAATGCTACGGTTTTTTCACACTCTTCACGGCTACCCACACTAATGCGGACGCAATCATCAATAGGAGAATTTCGTAGAATGATACCTTGATCCCAAGCACTCTTAAACAATTGATCGCCATTCGGGAACTTTATCAGCAAATAATTCCCCCACCCCTCAAACAAGGTCAATCCATCAATTGCTTGAAGCTCAGATTTTAAATAGTCTCTGTTTTGATTAAGTATCGCAACTTGTGCTTTCGCCAACTCTAACCCTTCTTTCGATAAAGCTTGAGCCGCAATATCTGCGACAGGTCGTGAAACCGGATATGGCGCAATAACTTTCAACAGTACGTTAATGAGCTCGGGGTTACCCAAAGTGAAACCACAACGTAATCCAGCAAGTGCAAAGGCTTTTGAAAGCGTACGCAATATAGCTAAGTGTGGATACTCCGATAAAAGGTCAACGGTCGAAGCTTCTGGGCAAAAGTCGATATAGGCCTCATCCATTACAACAATTGCACGCTCTTTAGTCATCTCGAGCAACGTAATAATATCCTCACGCTTCACCAAGTTACCTGTAGGGTTATTTGGTGAGCAAACAAAGATGACTTTTACACTATCTAGATTACTTTGAATGGCTGGAAGATCGAGCTGCCAATCAGCTAAAAGAGGAACCTTTTTACATTCAACACCAATCGTTTCAGCACTGATTGAATACATTCCGTAAGTGGGTGGACAAAACAAAATCGCGTCTTCACCAGGTTCGCAAAACGCTCGTACCAGCAGTTCAATACCTTCATCGGCACCACGCGTGGTAATGACTTGATTTGAGGCTACCCCAGCGTAATCGGCATAAGCGTTAATCACTGATTTAGGCTGACACTCTGGATATCGATTCAATTCATTCGATTCACAATTGAACTCATTGCTAAACGGCGATTCATTCGCATTCAGCCAGACATCTCCGGTTCCACCGATACGGCGAGCTGAAAGATACGGTGTTAATGCTTGAACATTTTTACGAGCGAGTTTTTCCATGGTTACTTAGCCTTCTGTAACTTTTCAACCCGAAGCGTAACGGCACGCTTATGGGCATCTAAACCTTCAGCCTCTGCAATTTTTACAACTGTAGGAGCAATCGCAACCAAACCTTCAGCAGAAAGCTCTTGTACAGTCATTCGCTTGCTAAAATCGGCTAAGCCAAGGCTTGAATAAGTTCGTGTATAGCCGTAGGTCGGTAATACATGGTTTGTCCCAGAAGCATAATCACCAGCAGACTCAGGCGACCAATCACCAAGGAAAATTGAACCTGCATTATCTAAATCTGGCAGCAATCCACGTGGATCTTTGGTTTGAACAACTAAATGCTCAGGACCATAGGTATTTGAGATTTCAACTGACTGTTCAATCGAATCCGCAATAATAATTAAGCTCGAAGAAAGCGCCTTTAATGTAATATCGCCACGTGAAAGGGCCTTTAATTGGACCTGAACAGCATCCGCAACTTGGTCTGCGATAACAGGAGAAGGCGTCACTAACACGACTTGAGAATCTGGTCCATGCTCTGCTTGGCTAAGCAAATCCGATGCAATGAAATCAGCATCTGCAGTTTCATCCGCAATAACCAGTACTTCAGAAGGCCCAGCTGGCATATCCATCGCTGCACCTCGAAAATCATTATTCACTTGACGTTTTGCTTCTGTTACAAACGCATTTCCCGGACCAAACACTTTATCTACTTTGGTTACGCTATCGGTACCGTACGCCATAGCGGCGATAGCTTGAGCGCCACCAACACTGTATACTTCATCGATTTCGCATAGCTTTGCAACATACAAAATCTCATCAGCAATCGGCGGTGGAGAACACAGCACTACTTTTTTACAACCCGCAATTTGCGACGGAACACCTAACATCAAAACTGTTGAAGGTAGGGGTGCACTGCCACCGGGAATATATAAACCCACGTGATTAATAGGACGAGTAATCTGCTCACAAACTACACCTGGCATGGTTTCAACTTGAACCGGTTGATGTATTTGAGCTTTATGAAACTTAACGATGTTTTCGTAAGCTTGATCTAGGGCGTTTTTCATCTCTACATCGATACGTAAAGATGCCGTTTCTATTTCCTGTCCAGAAACACGAATAGAGTCCAAAGCAACTTTATCAAAACGTTCGGTTAGTTCACGCAATGCATCATCACCTTCAGCACGAACCTTTGCAATGACCTCAGCTACCGTAGCAGAGATATTGGCACCGTCAGTTACCGCTGGACGTTCTAGAATCGACTCTTGCTGCTCAATACTTAATGATTCCCACACTACCGTTCTCATAATGCTTACTCCATCATTTTCTCAATAGGAAGTACAAGAATCGAACTTGCACCCAACGCTTTCAATTGCTCCATCGTTTCCCAGAATAAGTTCTCCGAACTCACTAGGTGCACGGCAACGCGAGACTTATCTTGAGAAAGAGGCAATACTGTTGGATCTTCCGCGCCAGGTAGAATTTGCTTAATCGCATCTAACTTATCGACTGGAGCATGCAACATAATGTACTTAGATTCTTTCGCTTGCTGAACACCATTCATACGAGTCAATAGCTTAGCGATAAGTGCTTCTTTTTCTTCTAGAAATTCACCTTTACGTTGAATTAGCACAGCTTTTGATTCAAAAATAACTTCCGCTTCTTTTAAACCATTCGCTTCAAGAGTTGCACCCGTTGACACTAAATCAGCAATCGCGTCTGCTAATCCAGCTCGAGGAGCCACTTCTACTGACCCAGTTAACATACATGTGCTAAACGGAATACCTTGCTCATCCATATACGCCTTTAATAGTTGAGGATAAGTAGTGGCAATACGCTTGTTAGCCAAGTCTTGTGGGCCGTTGTACTCGTCGTCTTTATCAATTGCAATAGACAAACGACATCCACCGAAGTCCATTCGGCGCAGCGTAACAAATTCGCTAGGTTCGTTTAATGCAAAACGGTCTAAACGCTCTTCTTCCAATACGTTCTCACCAACAAACCCAAGATCAACAACGCCATCCATAATTAATCCTGGAATATCATCGTCACGAACCAAAAGTAAATCGATAGGCATATTTTGAGAGTGTACAACTAGACGTTCACCCATCACGTTAAATTTCACGCCACATTTTTTAAGTAGAGCCATACACTCTTTACTCAAGCGACCTTTTTTCTGTATCGCAATTCTCAAACGTTGTGTCATTGGCATTTCATAATTCCTTAAATAAATTTGATAATATTCTCGTGTCTCTTTAGACCAAACTAATACAAAAAACCCCCGGAACGTTAGTCATCCCGAGGGTTATAATCTTGAATTCTCTGATTTCACCTCCGGAAGCTATTGTCTCCCGGATACGCGCACATCTCCCGAAAGACTATAAGGGATGATGATGGTGATGAATAATGTACATTACTTCTACGCGCATGATTATTTTCTTATCTTTAACATTTGTGTACACACTACCTTGGCTTTAGACGATTTTCAAGCCTAAAACGCACTTTTACTCAATATTTTTAGCACTTATTTTTTCAACACTAGATAAGAGAAAAAATGTGCTTCTTGGCGTGAGTTTTCAATTTTTTCACGTACGTCTTGAAATTTAAGACTGTAATGGAACAGTCTCAAAGATAATAACTGCTGCTTTGAAATATGAAACAGCATTAAATAGATATTAATATAAGTTAAAGCCATTTAGTTCCCTCATAAACATCCCTATCGAATAAAATACAAACATGACGATTTTTTCACATAATATGAAACTAAATAAGATAAGATGAGACTAAAGAACCAATTGACTGTTTTTAATTGACAATTGTGTACGTTTCGTATTTTTTTTATTACCTCTACTTTTTTACTATTTGTAAAAAATATAAGTAATTCTTTTTTTAATATTGTATCTATTTATATCTCCGTTTATTATTAACTCGTAGATAAAATTTAATTGATAGGATTTTGCAATGAGTGAACTCACCAAAACATTATTAAACATTCGTAGCCTTCGTGCATTTTCACGAGAGCTAACAATGTCACAACTAGAAGAAGCATTGGAAAAATTAACTCTTGTTGTTAATGAACGTCGTGAACAAGATGAAGCCGAAGCAGCAGAGCGCCAAGCTCAAGAAGCTAAACTGGCTGAAATAGCTGATCAGATTGCCCAGAACGGTATCGATGTTCAAGCTTTGATTACTGCTCTTTCTGGAGAATCAAAACCAAAGACAAGCAGTAAACGCGCTCCTCGTCCTGCAAAATACAAATACACCGACGCAAACGGTGAAGAAAAAACATGGACAGGCCAAGGTCGTACACCTTCTACAATTCAAAAAGCACTTGATGCGGGTCAATCTCTAACTGACTTTGCTATTTAATTTCATTTAATAGTAACTGACTTTTAGTCACTTTGACTCAATGCATTACTTTATCTATTTATAGGCTCATTATGATGAGCCTTTTTTTATTTGTATAAAAAGGTAAAGCTAAAGTACTATTTGATTACCAATCGTTCATAACATTATTAAACTTATTGATTAAGTGTTCTACTTTCTGACCTGATTTGTTGCAATGGTCGTTAGATAAATTGCACTTATAGGTGGGTGACATTTTTGAAGCAACACTTATATTACTGAATGTCAGAACACTATTCAGCAGACCTTAAAGAGCCTTATTGTAACTAATTCCATCAATATGAAATCTATTCCAACTTAATTCAACGATACTCCAAACACTGCTTAAGGTCCCGTCAACAAGTTAGTATGTGTTATTGTAATAAAAGCATGCAAAAAACATAAAACACCAAACTTATCACCCTAGAAGCTAAATCAACTTCATTTAGAAAATATTTGATGGCTCTAAGCAGTTGTAGATCTGTTTCCCCGTGTCACTTTCTGCTAAAATCTGCTCCCAGTTAAAAGAGTGGTAGTAATTAATGTCTAATAATCCAAACAGCTCAAAAAAAGTAATCATCGGCATGTCTGGCGGAGTCGACTCTTCAGTATCAGCCTATCTCCTTTTACAACAAGGCTATCAAGTCGAAGGCCTGTTCATGAAAAACTGGGAAGAAGATGATAATGAAGAATACTGTACTGCTGCTGAAGATCTCGCAGACGCACAAGCCGTTTGCGATAAATTAAGTATCGAACTGCATACTATTAATTTTGCTGCCGAATATTGGGACAATGTATTTGAATATTTTCTAGCCGAATATAAAGCTGGGCGTACACCAAACCCTGACATCCTTTGTAATAAAGAAATTAAATTTAAAGCGTTTTTAGATTTTGCGGATGAAGTATTAGAAGCGGATTATATTGCAATGGGTCATTATGTACGTCGCTCTTTTCCTCTTGATGATAGCAAGCCTGAAATGTTACGTGGTCTCGATGCAAACAAAGACCAAAGTTATTTCCTCTATACACTGAATCACAAACAAATTTCACGTAGCTTATTTCCGGTCGGCGAATTAGAAAAACCTGAAGTAAGAAGAATTGCAGAAGAACAAGGTTTAGTTACGGCGAAGAAAAAAGACTCTACAGGTATTTGTTTTATTGGAGAGCGTAAGTTTACAGATTTTCTAAAACGTTACCTTCCCGCTCAGCCTGGTAATATTGAAACTCCAGAAGGAAAAGTTGTTGGCAAGCATCAAGGTTTAATGTACCACACGTTAGGTCAACGCAAAGGTTTACATATTGGTGGCCAAAAAGGTGGCGGCGGGAACGAAGAACCTTGGTTTGTTGCTGAGAAGGATTTAGAGCGAAATGTACTTATCGCCGTGCAAGGTGCCAATCACCCATTACTTAAATCTGTTGGTTTATTTGCATCGCAATTACATTGGGTTAACCAAGAAGCTATCACGCAACCTATAAAATGCAGCGTAAAAACTCGTTACCGACAAAATGATATTTCTTGTACGATTATTCCAATAGATGACGAAAACATCAAAGTCCTATTCGACGACCCACAAGTCGCTGTTACTCCGGGTCAATCCGCAGTATTCTATGCCGATGATGTTTGCCTTGGCGGCGGTATTATCGAACAACGAATTAAATTATCCCAATAATAGGAGATGACGTGGCGCATTCAAATTACGACCGTACGATAGCTTTTGCTGGTATGTGTCAAGCAGCCTCATTAGTTCAAAATGTAGCAAAGGATGGTCATTGTGACGACAATGGTTTTAGGACTTCGATTAATGCCATTTTAAACCTTAATCCTAGTAGCACCATTGATGTCTTTGGCAATGAGGACAACCTAAAAGTTGGGCTGGAGACACTCATAAGCGGTGTTAATAGTTCTTCACCAGGCAGTGAAATCACTCGTTATATGATCAGTCTGATGGCGCTAGAGCGAAAGCTAAACGCTCGTCGTGATTCCATGTCTCAATTAGGTGATCGCATTGATACCTTAGTGAGACAAAGTGAACATTTTGATCTATTTGATGACCAAATGCTTTCGAATATTGCCAGTGTATACCTCGATGTAATCAGTCCGATTGGTCCGCGAATTCAAGTCACAGGTACACCCTCAATTTTACAAATGCCCGGGAACCAGCAGAAAGTTCGAGCACTGTTGCTATCCGGTGTACGTTGCGCAGTATTATGGCGACAGGTCGGTGGTAAAAGACGCCACTTGATTTTTGGTCGCAATAAAATGGTTGAACAAGCAAAAATTTTACTCGCTCGCATTTAAAAGTAAGCCCTCTTTTTATGTGAGATACATTATTATTTCTAACTTGATATAGATTTAGGAGAAGCACATGGAACTTTCAGCACTAACTGCTGTTTCACCGGTAGATGGCCGCTACGGAAGTAAAACCATTTCATTACGTAGTATTTTTAGTGAGTTTGGTCTCCTAAAATATCGCACAATCGTTGAAATACGTTGGTTACAAAAGTTATCTTCTACTGCAGGGATTCCAGAAGTACCTGCATTTAGCGCAGAAGCAAATGACTTTCTTAACCAACTTGCAGAAAATTTTGCTGAAGAAGATGCCGCTCGTATTAAAGAAATCGAGCGCACAACCAATCATGACGTTAAAGCCGTTGAGTACTATCTAAAAGAGAAAGTTTCAGCACTTCCTGAACTTGATGCGGTGAATGAATTCATCCATTTCGCATGTACTTCTGAAGATATCAACAACACCTCTCATGCATTAATGCTTAAAGAAGCACGTGACACGGTCATTTTACCTGAAATCCGTAATATCATTGATGCGATTGTTGAGCTTTCGAAAGAGTATCGTGATATTCCATTGCTGTCTCGTACTCACGGTCAACCAGCGTCTCCTTCGACCATGGGTAAAGAAATGGCGAATGTGGCGTACCGTATGGAGCGTCAATATAAACAAATTGCAAACGTTGAGATTTTAGCCAAGATTAATGGTGCAGTTGGCAACTATAACGCTCACCTTTCTGCTTATCCTGAGTTAGATTGGCATCAGTTTAGTGAAGAGTTCATCACCGAATCACTAGGTGTGACATGGAACCCATATACCACTCAAATTGAACCGCACGATTACATCGCGGAGTTATTTGATGCAATCGCTCGTTTTAACACGATCCTTATCGATTTCGATCGTGACGTATGGGGTTACATCGCACTAGGTCACTTCAAGCAAAAAACGATTGCTGGCGAGATTGGATCTTCAACGATGCCACATAAAGTAAACCCAATCGATTTCGAAAACTCAGAAGGCAACCTTGGGCTTGCAAACGCAATGTTTAACCACCTTGCTCAAAAACTGCCAATTTCACGCTGGCAGCGTGACCTAACCGATTCAACGGTTTTACGAAACCTAGGTGTTGGTGTTGGATACTCCATCATTGCTTACACCTCAACGTTGAAAGGAATAAGCAAACTCGAAGTTAACCGCGAAGCTTTACTGGCTGAATTGGATAAGAACTGGGAAGTACTCGCTGAACCAGTTCAGACCGTTATGCGTCGTTACGCAATCGAAAAGCCTTATGAAAAGCTTAAAGAGCTGACTCGCGGTAAACGCATCGATGGAGATGCTATGAGGGCCTTCATCGATGGGCTTGAAATCCCAGCGGAAGAGAAAGTTCGCTTAAAAGAAATGACACCGGCAAGTTATATTGGTCAAGCTATCGACTTAACTGATAAGTTGTAGGATTTACTGTCATTATTAAATCTAAAAAGCTTCCTTTTGGAAGCTTTTTTGTTGGCGATTATTTTTGAAAGAACAGAGTTACCTTGCCGACATTCACGCCATATTTTTTAATCTGAGTAACATTGAATACGTGAGATTCATCTTGCCGATATAGCCAATCATCAAAATGCACGACAATAGGATCACCATCAACCAATAATTCTAAATCGTATTTCCAATGCAAAGCGTTCCCTTTTTCAACACCAATTGCTTCACCAATAATATCACCCGCTGTTCCAATATAAGAACCATCACTTTGCTTTGTAATCTCCCAACGGCGAGTATCTCGTTCCCCATCATCATAATCAAACAGTTCATCCAACACTAAGGTGTCACCATCTACTGTGCCTGTAATTTCAACAACAAAGCGGCGAGTTTGCATCCCTGTAAAATCCTGAACCATTCCCCAAGCTCTGGTATCACCCGTAAAATAACTAAATAAATCAAACTTGGGCGTGGTGTTATTATACTTTTCAATTTCCGTACTGCAGCTAACAAGCATAAAGCTCGCGATAAAAAGAAATAAATGTAAGCGTCGCTTCATGGTTGCTTTCCTATCAGTTGTTTGCGTAACTTGGGATATTGACTATTTTCAGCCAGCCATATTGAAAGAAAACGTTCAGTGAATTCTCGATCTTCAAACCAATGTAGGGTTTGCCAACCATCTTGGTTATGAGGCTTAAATAACATAACCGATTTATCGTTACTCAAGGTGACAAAGACTAATTCATCGCCTTCAACGACTGAGGGAAATAGTTGAGGAAGTTTGCGCTCCCATTGTGTAATAAACTCTTTCTCGTATTTCAATTTTTTCCATTGTTTAGTTGTGGCATTAGTAAACTCGAGATTAGAAATGGCTCGTTCATAGCGAATCACTAATGCTAATCGTTGTTTTGCCAACGTTTCAAATGGATTAAATTCACCACTCTTTGACTTGAGAACAGACTGATATACATCGAAAAAAAATACATTAAAGTCTGCTTGTCCAATACTAGGCCACTTTTGCCATATGTTAGTAATCTCCTGAGTGGTGGAATTTACAATAGGACTATGCAGCATCCCCACTAGAACTAGAATCGATAGTTTCAACATAATAAATGATCCTCATTGCGATCAAACCAAGCGTTGCCCATTGAATAGCAAATACAGAAAAAGTTATCGGCAAAGAATATGAGGTGGTGAAAGCGGAAAATTTCATTGCAGCCGCATAACTAAAAACCCCTCCTACCATAAACAATATCGGGACCGTGGCGCGTGGCACCTTCTTTAACATCGGCAGAAGGAAAACCATATACCAAGCGAACAAAAGCCATAAACTAACAAGCCAAATGGGGAATGCACTATTATCAAAAACCAATATGTCTATTGAGTGAGTGACCATGTCTATCCCAATACCTAATGCTGCGAAAAAGAAGAGTAACTTGATCTCCTTCCTACCTTGCCAAAGTAACACCAACCATAATGCTGTAACGACCAGCAACAGCGCCCATTCATAACGCTCGCGCCCTATAACCGCCACAAACCATAGGATTTGAAAAACCACAGATATTATGAATACACGCATAATGTCACTTACTGCTTTTCAAACGTAACTTGAACCGTACTGGTTGTTTTTGCTCGGAATCCAGCTTCGCAGTAGCAAAGATAAAAAATCCACAAGCGATAAAACTTTTCATCGTATTTTTTAGTATTAAGTTGAGAGGCATTGTCCATAAATCTCTCGCGCCACTCTTCAAGTGTTCGCGCATAATCCATCCCAATATCAGACAAGTCACGTAACACAAACTGACTCTTTGACGTAGTCGAATTGAGTAAACGTGTAATTGAAGGTAAAAACCCTCCAGGGAAAATATACTTTTGAATAAAGTCGACGTTATTGCTGTAGTAGTCATATCGCTGGTCAGCAATTGTGATAGCTTGGATCGCGAATCGACCTCCAGACTTAAGTAATTGATGGCACTTCTCGATATACGAATCTAAATAGTCTTTACCGACAGCTTCAATCATTTCTATGGAAACAATTTTGTCGAATTGTCCTTCGAGTATTCGGTAGTCTTGTTTTAACAAAGTGATCCTGTCTTCTAATCCCAGTTCTACAATCTTGTTTTCAACATACGAATGTTGTTCTTCAGAGATGGTTGTCGTGGTTACATGACACCCATATTGGGTTGCCATATAAATGGCCATTGCTCCCCAACCCGTACCAATTTCGAGTACTTGATCGGACTTAACAAGATTTAATTGGGTGCACAATCGCTCCATTTTATTAAGTTGTGCTATCTCAAGACTATCATCAACACCAAGATACAACGCGCTTGAGTACAGCATCTTCTCATCGAGAAACAATGTGTAAAGATCATTGCCTAAATCATAATGTGCTTCGATATTTTTTTTCGAACCTGCGAGCGAGTTTTTATTCATCCAGTGTGCAAACTTATAACCGAGTTTTGAAAGCAGATTGCTCTTCTTTTCTAAACGATCAACAGTATCAACATTTACAGCCATCAACTGTAATAACAAGGTTAAGTTCGAACTTGTCCACTCTCCTTGAATATATGATTCGCCGGCACCGATACTTCCAGATCTAAGTACTCGTAGATAAAACTCTGGGTCTAGAATTTCAATTCCAGCCCTAATCCCTGCTTTATTCTCATTGCCAAAGTGAAAGCTCTCGCCCGTTGGAAAACGCTCGACTAACGTTAACTGACCCATAGTTAAATTATGTAGCAGTTTTAACACAAGTGAACGTGCACTACTTTGAGTACGGCTAATACGGTATTCTGAAGTGATCAATTGGGTATCATTCATCGTCATTCTCCTTGGCTAATTACTTTGACTGTCAGTTTTGGTTGTATGATCGTAAATTGGCGCTCCCTTCCACCACAAAACAAGGGCATGCCAATAAATACTGCTAATGACTTTAATTGCCATAATCGGTGTTTTAAGTAATGACAAAACGAGGCTTTTGCTGGAAAGAGACGACATTTTCATCACCAACGTCGCATCAAACACTTTTTCATCTTTATGGCATTCGAGGTGAACAAACAGTTTACGTATCACAGGTTTCACACGCCATAAATAACGTTGATTAATAGGATTGAATGGAGAAACATGAAACGCTTTATTATGCTCGTAGTCATCAATCGCTCCATCATAAACAGGCACCAGGTAATAGTGCGTCTGGTTCCAAGGTGTGTTACTTACTTCGGCAAGTAAATATCGCCATTCGCCATTTCCATCAAAAATGTAATAGAAATTGACTGGACTAAAGTACACCCCCAAATAACGTAGATGGATAAGAGCCATCACTTTCGGGTTCGACAAGTGTTCTCCCCCAAGTGATGTTACCTTATCCATAATTGACTGTTTTATGTCTCCACCACCGACGTAATCAGACCGCTTAAAGCGCGCCCAATGCCACCACCTTTCTCCAAACCCCCAAATCGTTTTGCTCAAATGTTCAATTTCATCTAAGTCTATATACGGCATGAATAAGCTCGAGCTTAACGTATGTGTTAGAGGCCTAAATCTACGATGACGTATGGTGCCAATCATGAGTTGGCTATTTAATTCCACCTCTTTGCGCATTCAGCTCACTCCGTCATCAACATTCGAAGAACTCAAATTTATATTTTTCACTACTTCGAGTGCGCTCCATACTCCATCTTCATGGAAACCATTGCGCCAATATGCTCCACAGTACCAAGTGTTATTAATCCCACTAATCAAAGAGCGTTTAGATTGCGCTTCAATTGCGGGTATCGAAAACAGAGGGTGGTGATAGTTAAATCGGCGTAACACTTTTTCTGGATTAATTTTCTCCACGCTATTTAAGCTCACACAAAATGTTTTATCACTTTTGATATTCTGGAGTATATTCATATCGTAAGTGAGACAAGGTGAGGCTAAATCAACATCATTCCCACGTTCAATGCAGTAGTTCCATGCTGCCCATGCTGCTTTACTCTTCGGTAGTAAACGTTCATCAGTATGCAAAATTACATCATTTGATTGATATTCAATTGCTGACAATATTGAGGACTCATGCTCGCTAGGATCATCTAGCATTGATAGAGCTTGATCACTGTGGCACGCAAATATTACTTGGTCGTATTGCTCTAAATTATGTTTACTTTCAATCATTACTCCACTCTGATCTCGAGTAACTCGCGTGACAGGAGAGTTCAATCGTATCCTATCTTTGAATCCGGCGATTAATGGTTCAATATAGCTTCGCGACCCACCTTCAATCACATACCACTGTGGCCGATTAACGACATCAAGCAAACCATGATTTAGAAAAAACCGTAGAAAAAAGCCTAATGGAAACGCTCGCATATCCGCCATGGTTGACGACCATATCGCCGCCCCCATTGGGAGAATATAGTTTTGATTAAACGCAGAAGAAAACGCATTGTCGTCCAAAAAATGTCCTAGAGTATAACTTTCAGAAACCGATTGAGTCGCATGCGCTTTTGCCAAACGATTAAAACGAAGTATTTCGAATATCAGTGAATAAAATGACGGTTTGAATAAATTCTTCTTCTGGGCGAATAATGTGGTTACAGTATGCCCATTGTATTCGAGACCAGTTTGGTCATTACGAACACTGAAACTCATTTCTGTTTCATTTCCTTTGACACCAATTTGGCTCATCAACTTGATGAAATTTGGGTATGTGCGATCGTTATAGACAATAAATCCGGTATCAATCGCGTATTGAGTACTATCCACCTCTACATCGACCGTTGCAGTATGCCCACCAATATAATCATTTGCTTCGTAGACTGTAATGTCATGTTTCTCATGCAAATAGTACGCACTTGTTAAGCCTGATATTCCACTTCCAATAATTGCAATTTTCATATCACACCTTTTCCGTTGTCACTATTGAACCGAGTACTCGATTGCGCAACGAGTACGGTAATATCGAAATAATTCGAATAATCCAAGTAAAACGCATAGGAAAATAAATTTTCGATTTTCTCTGTTGTAATCCTTTCCTAATAGAAGACGATGCGCGTTGCACTGTGACTTTCATCGGCATGGGAAAGTCATTTTTATCTGTTAATGGCGTTTCTACAAAGCCTGGATAAATTGTCGATAATGTTACGCCTTTGTTTTGCCAATCTAATGCTAACGACTCTAAAAAATAATTGATCGCTGCTTTTGAGGCACCGTAAGCTTCCGCTCTTGGTAAGGCGACAACACCGGCAATAGAACTAACGATGGCGACATGATCGTTAGGCCTTAATCGTGATTGGCATGCAGCAAGACTGTTAACAACACCTTGAAAATTCACATCAAATACGCGCTTTACTAAATCAACATCAAGCACGCCATTATCAATATATTCACAACTGCCCGCATTAAATATCCATAGGCAAGGTGTCTGGTCAATCCCTTGAAGTTGTCGCTGAACTTCCTGCTTATCACTGACATCGAATTCTAAAAAGGTAAAAGATGAAGATGCACCTAATACCACTTTCAATTTTTCTAAGCTTCTGCCGCACGCGATGACATTCCATCCTTCTGCTTCATAATCTCGTGCTAATTGGGCTCCAATACCTGATGAAGCTCCGGTTATCACAACTGTTTTTGTGGCCAAGGTCATTGCGCTAACCTCCTCTTCACCATATTTACAGCTTGTCGAAACACTGGAATGTGTTGGTACACCATGCAACCAAGATCAAAGTGGTCACGGTGATAACTTACTTTTTCTTGGTCAAATTCGATGTAACTCATACCTGGAACTGAAATCTCTTTACCATTATTCAATTTGGGGTGAGAAAAGTTCATGTTCCAAATTAGGTAACAGCGATTCTCAATTTGGTCCGCAGAATGTATGTCAAAGTGGCAATAGTGGGTGTTTAAAAGCATCGATTGAAAATATGCGATAAGGTTGTCTAGGCCCTCAATTTGATGTGCTGGATCTTCAAATCGTATATTCTCATGATAGACCTCTCCTAATCGCTCTAAGGACTGAGTATTCAAATTAGAATAGGTGCTAACAAAAAGAGCCAGTTCTTGACTATAGCTATCCACTTTCATCCAGCGACTCCAATAAAATTAATTGTACAATAAATTTATCTGTACAACATAAGATAGTAGAGTTTTAACAAAGTAACAACACTTAACTTGCGTACCATTATTATTTGTTACTAATTTCATATGGAAGGCAGAATGATGATGATCAAAAAAGCCACCGAAGGTCGGTGGCTTTAGAATGAAAATTATTCGCTTAACTATTTATAAGTGCTTGTATACGCTTATCAAGCGGTGGATGACTCATCAGTAACTCGGTCATCGAACGCTTTCCATTGATACCGAATGCCATCATAGAACCTTCCAATTGAGATTCATGTCCAACCTTGAGACGCTCAAGTGCGGCAATCATTTTATGTTTACCCACCATTTGTGCCGCGCCTGCATCCGCATAAAATTCTCGACGACGGCTGTACCACATAGTGATGAAACTCGCCAAAAATCCAAACACCAATTCCAGAGCCATAGAAACCATGAAATACGCCATTCCTCCTGATTGCTGACCTTCATCTGAATCTCTCGATGAAACAATTCCAGCAACAACACGAGCAAGGAAGATAACAAAGGTATTCACTACCCCTTGCAGCAAGGTCATCGTTACCATATCACCATTCGCAATATGACTCATCTCGTGAGCCAGTACCGCTTCCGCTTCATCGCGTGTCATATTATGAAGCAGTCCAGTAGACACCGCGACCAATGACGCATCGCGTTTTGCACCTGTAGCAAATGCATTTATATCACCGGAATCGTAGATTGCTACCGTAGGCATTCCTACACCCACTTGCTTGCTTTGATTACGAACCGTTTCCAATAACCAATGTTCTGTTTCGTTACGTGGACTCTCAATAACCACCCCACCGACAGAGCGAAGTGCAATTGATTTCGACATCAACAGAGATATAAACGAACCGCCAAACCCAAATACTGCCGCCAAAATTAATAAGCCAGACAAACTACCTGGTTGAATTCCAGTAAATGCATATACAATGTTCAATACAACGCTAAGCACCAAAATTACCGCTAAATTGGTAATCAAAAATAATACTATTCGCTTCATTAACACGACTCCATAAAGAAAATTGACTTACTCAAATCTGAAACGTTACTTACTACTAACGAATATAATCGTCTATTTCAAAATTAAGGTTAAGCGCTAAATTGCAACATTTGATGTCTAGCACCAGCAAAGCGCTTTCTTGTTAGACTATGGTAGTATTGAACGACGTTATAATCTTGTTATCATTGTTAAAATATCTAACAGCATGACATGTATAACTACGTCTAATAAAAGGAATTCAAAATGGTAGAAGCAAAGGACTATCAAATGGCTATCGATCTTCTGTGTTTCCACCTCGGACTTACCGAGGAGCAAGCCAAAGAGCAGTTAGGATTAGAACAGCCAACTCCTTCTATTCTTTGTTTTGATGAATAATAGTTTTGATGAATAATACTTTAGATTAAAAAAATTTAATAAAAAACGCAGCCTCAATTGGCTGCGTTTTTTGTTCTTCATGCATTTAATTTGACTGGATATTTGCTTTAGCCATTTAATACAGGCGTCAGATCGATATAGCGACCTAAATCTGAACGTTTGGCACTCGGTACATAAGGAATTTCTCCAATCTTTGGGGCATTAATTGTCGTCCCTAACATGGTTATCAATTCAGCATAATGCTCAGTACCTGGATTAATTCTATTGGCGACCCAACCAACTATTTCAAGGCCGTCATTACGAATGGCTTCTGCTGTCAAGCGAGCATGACTCAAGCATCCTAATTGGATCCCAACGACCAAAACAACAGGAAGTTTCTCTTTTTTAACCCAACTGGATAAGAAGTCATCGTCAGAAACTGGGACACGCCAGCCTCCAGCGCCTTCGACTAATACTACATCGGCTTTTTCTTGATGCTTATGCAATTTTGTACTTAGCAATTCAAAGTCAATTTCTACATTTTCATGCTTGGCCGCGATATGAGGAGACGCGGCCAATTCTAAAGCATAGGGGTTGATTTCATTATATGGGCGCTCACATGTCGCAGTTCGAATCAAATGAATAGCATCTGAGTTTCGGAATCCAAATTCCGTTTTCTCGCTGCCGGCTGCGACAGGCTTATAACCTATAGTTGAAAGATCATTATCTGCTAAAGCTTGTAAAATCGCTTTAGATGCAACTGTCTTACCAACATCAGTATCCGTACCAGCAATAAAAAACGTATTAATCATGGTTGTAACATCCCAAAACAGACTTGATAGGTGGCAGGAAGAAAGTCTTCATTACCACTAATTGCACGATATTCTAATTCGACTTTGTCGAGAGTTTCTCGAGTAAAAAGCCCTTTTGGACGCGCTTGAATATGAGTTGCCCCAATACCTTTAAGGTCCTTCATCAACGCCAACGCACTAGAATACCGCTGCGTAATAGTTTGCAAGGATAGATGATGAGACGAAACCTCAGATTGCGCTAACGCAAGTTTTACCCTATTGCGTGAGATAAACCGATTGACGTGTTGATATGAATCAACTTTGCTCCACGCTTGTGAGAGTTCAATTAATGAACCGTCAAGTAATGTCGTAAAATATCCAACTCCTTCAGGTTTAATAATGCGCTTGATTTCTGCAAGTGGTGCCGACAGATCATCACACCATTGAAGAGCGAGGCTGCTAAACACATAATCAAAACTGTCATCAGCAAAGTTCATCGCTTCAGCATCACACAATGAGTAAGTTACGTTATTCGTCCCGCAGCGAAGGCGTGCTTGTTCAAGCATTTCAACAGAAATATCGCCACAGACAACTTCTGCACCACGTTCTAATAAGCGTTGTGAAAAATAGCCGGTTCCACATCCAAGATCGAGGACTCGTTTACCACATAATGATTGAGGCATTAGATCAAGCAATTGATAACCAACATTACGCTGAAATTTTGCATGATTATCATAACTTGACGCAGCACGGCCAAAGGCTGCGGCAATCGACTTCTTACACACTGCGCTATCGATGTAGGTATGATTAAGGTCCATCATAGTCGTGTCTCCAACACATGGCTCAATGTTCGACATAAGGTTGTTACCTGCTCCTTAGAATGATTCGCGGTTAAAGTAATTCTCAACCTGCCGCTATTTATCGGCACCGTCGGCGGGCGAATCGCAGTTACCCAAATACCATTTTGTTTCATCGCTAAGGCTGCGTTCATTACCTTTTGAGTATCACCAATAATCAGCGGTTTAATTGGAGTTGATGTTTCAACAAATTGAGAAAAATGCCCAACTCTGTGTTGATACTCGATTTCCAATTCGGCAAGCTTTTCCCTGCGCCAATGTTGCGTCTGTATCATATAAATAGCATGGGAAAGGGCATAAGCCTGAGAAGGAGGCATTGCGGTTGAATAGACGTGATGACGGGCAAACTGAGTTAGAAAATCACCCATCGATTCACTACACAAGATCGCAGCCCCAGACATACCAAACGCTTTGCCAAAGGTAACCACTAAAATATCGGGTGTAACACCTGCTTGATAACAACTTCCCTGTCCTTCGTTACCTAAAATTCCAACACCGTGAGCATCATCAACCATCAATGCACAATTCGATTTCGTATTCACCAACTGAGCGATATCACCTAAAGGGGATCGGTCACCGTCCATACTGAAGACACCTTCAGTGACGATTAGCGTTTCAATATCTGGATTAACTAAACTTGTTAAGTGCTCAACGCTGTTATGCTTAAAACGCCTCATCGATGCAGGAGATAACATACCTGCCTCCATTAACGAAGCATGATTCAGTTTGTCTTGCAGTAAATGATCGCCTTGTTCAAGTAAGGTAAATAAAACGGCCTGATTGGCACTGTAACCGGAGTTAAACAAAATCGCGCGCTCAAACCCCAACCATTCGCACAGTTGGGTTTCAAGATTTTTGTGGGCGGAACAAAAACCGGTGACTAGAGGTGAAGCGGCACTGCCCGCGCCATATAAAGATAACCCCTTTTGCCAATGCCCAATCAGTTCTGGATCATTCGCCAGCCCTAGGTAATCGTTATTCGAGAAATTGAGAAAACGTTTACCGTTGTGTTCTATCTCAACTTGGTTACCAGCTAAAATAGGGACAAGATTACGGGTTAAGCCTTGATTTTGTCGTGAACTCAAGGCTTGGTCAATCCTAGAACTAAATGCTGGCATCGTAAAATTTGTCGTCTTTAGTAGGACGAGCGGCGACACGTTCAACAACTTTATCTAGTAGTTCATTTTCTTGGATTTCATCAGGTTTCTGCACGACTTGCTGACTATTAATACCCAATTTTTCAAATAACATCATATCGCTATCTTCAGCAGGGTTTGGGGTCGTGAGTAGTTTACAGCCGTAGAAGATGGAATTGGCACCAGCCATGAAGCAAAGTGTTTGCATCTGCTCATTCATTTGCTCACGACCAGCCGACAAACGTACAGCTGATTGAGGCATCATTATGCGTGCTGCCGCGATTAGGCGGATAAAATCAAAAGACTCAACATCATCTACTTCTTCAAGCGGTGTACCTTTAACTTTTACTAGCATATTGATAGGAACACTCTCAGGAGGAACCGGTAAGTTCGCCAATTCACACAATAATCCAGCTCGGTCATTGGTGCTTTCGCCCATTCCAATAATGCCACCAGAGCAAATTTTCATCCCAGCATCCCGCACATGCGAAAGTGTGTCTAAACGATCTTGATAGGTGCGAGTAGTAATTATATTTCCGTAAAACTCTGGAGAAGTATCTAAGTTATGGTTGTAATAATCCAAACCTGCGTCAGAGAGATCTTTAGCTTGATTCGGTGTTAGCATGCCTAGAGTCATACAGGTTTCAAGTCCGAGATCTTTAACACCAGAAATCATTTCTTTTAACAGTGGCATATCGCGCTCTTTAGGGTTCTTCCATGCAGCTCCCATGCAAAAGCGAGTTGAACCTGAAGTTTTTGCCTTTTGAGCAGCATCTAACACTCGCTCTACTTCCATTAAGCGTTCTTTATCAACATCCGTACGATAGTGCGCACTTTGCGGGCAGTATTTACAGTCTTCTGGACACGCGCCAGTTTTAATTGAGAGCAAAGTACTAACTTGAACGTAATTGTGTTGCTGGTATTGACGATGGACCTGCTGTGCTTCAAACAACAAATCCATAAATGGCTTTTCAAGTAGTGCGTTAACGTCACTTATGGTCCAGTTATGGCGAGTTTCCACAATGATTCCTTTTTTATAATTGCTCACATTTATACTTGGTTAGTCTACTCGAAGGCAGTAAACTGTCAACCAAACCTGACACGATAAGTTTACAACTGGTGAATTAATGACCAACATAGATTTGCAATTTGACCGAGACCATATGTGGCATCCTTATACATCAACTATTGAACCACTACCCTGCTACCCAGTAAGTCATGCTAAATCTAATCGTTTGCTCCTTGAAACAGGCGAAGAGTTGATTGATGGAATGTCATCATGGTGGGCAGCGATTCATGGATATTCTCACCCAGTTTTAAACCAAGCCGCTCATGACCAAATCGATAAAATGTCTCATGTGATGTTTGGAGGATTAACACACCAACCAGCTATTGAGATGTGTAAACAGCTACTTGAACTCGCACCAAGCAATCTACATCACGTCTTTCTGGCCGACTCAGGATCGGTTTCGGTTGAAGTTGCCTTGAAAATGGTTCTGCAATATTGGCATGCTCGTACGGAAAACCGATCGACATTTTTGACGTTACGCCACGGCTATCATGGTGACACCTTTGCAGCTATGTCTGTAACCGATCCTGAAAACTCTATGCACAAGATTTATAAAGGTTTTTTACCTAAGCATATTTTTGTCGAATCACCGACAGTTGGCTTCCATGAGCAATGGAACGACAACGAAATCAAGCCATTGGAAGCGGCGCTCGAAAGTCATCACCAAGAGATTGCAGCCATCATTTTAGAGCCTATCGTACAAGGGGCTGGCGGAATGAGAATCTATCATCCCAATTACCTAAGAGCTGTACGCCAACTATGTGACCAATATGGTTTACTATTAATTGTTGATGAAATTGCGACTGGGTTTGGTCGAACTGGAAAATTGTTCGCGTGTGAACATGCCGACATTAAACCCGATATTTTGTGTGTCGGTAAAGCCTTAACCAGTGGCTATATGACGCTGGCAGCAACATTAACTACCAAATCGGTGGCCGATACAGTCTGCAGCGGCGAAGCACAATGCTTTATGCATGGTCCAACATTTATGGGAAACCCATTAGCCTGCGCTGTTGCGAGTGCCAGTTTAAAACTGATTGCGCAAGGGAATTGGAAAAAACAAGTCAGTGCTATTGAATCTATCTTTGCAGAACGTTTGCCTCAATTAAGCTCTCAGACACGAGTGAAAGCGGTGCGTTGGCTTGGAGCAATTGGCGTGATTGAGACGCACAATCCTGTTGATATGGTAGCAATTCAGGCATTTTTTGTCGAAAATGGGGTATGGATTCGGCCGTTCGGTAAACTTATTTATATGATGCCGCCTTATATTACTTCTCGGGAAGATCTTCATCACCTGATTAATGTTGTTGAACACGCATTGCAGTATGATGAGCTGTTTCTCGATTAACCCTCTATCTGAGTTGTGTTTTTCCTTTAGCATTCAGACTACGACAAACCATAACGACAAAAAAAGACCACGCATAAGCGTGGTCAAACAGGAGCCTAATATTAGGCATGACATTGTTGTTAAAATTTATGCGATCTGTGTAACTTTAGATTCGTTCTCCGCTTTCTTTTCACTCGTACTTGCTGGATTAGAATGCTTTTCATATAGGAAACGTAATACTGATTGACGACACCTCTGGTACTCAACATCATCGGCTAATTCAACACGGTTACGCGGACGTGGAAGATTAATGTCCAACACTTCACCAATCGTCGCTGCTGGGCCATTGGTCATCATGACAATCTTATCTGAAAGTAATACGGCTTCATCAACATCGTGTGTAATCATGATGACTGTATTATTTAAATCGGCTTGAATTTTCATCAGTGAATCTTGCAAATGCGCTCGGGTTAACGCATCCAGCGCGCCAAAAGGTTCATCCATTAATAATACTTTTGGCTGGAGTGCTAACGCTCTAGCAATACCAACCCGCTGTTTCATACCACCAGAAATTTCATCAGGACGTTTATCTTTTGCATGAACCATATTGATTAAATCTAAATAGTGATCCGTTTGCTCACGAACCCATTGTTTAGATTTTCCCTTGGCAATTTGCTTAACCGCAAGCTCGACATTTTGATACACCGTTAACCATGGCAATAAAGAGTGGTTCTGAAATACAACCGCACGTTCAGGGCCTGGACCATCGACTTCCTTCCCATCAACGATCACGCCACCGTCTGTTGGATTCAGTAGGCCGGCCACTAGATTAAGCACTGTAGATTTACCACAACCGGAGTGACCAATCAAAGAGACAAACTCGCCTTGCTGAATTTGAAAATTAACGTTCTTTAGTGCCACAAAGTCTCCTTGCGGCGTTGGAAAGCGCATACCCAATTGAGTTAGTTCAACCATACATTTAGACATGATAATTGCTCCTAATTAGCGTAATTCTTGTTTTTTGTTCCAAGACAACCACTTTTGTAAGTAGAGCATGCCTCGGTCAAGTAATAGACCTATGAAACCGATAGTAATGACCGCTACCATAATTCGACCTAGTGATGCAGAGCTTCCGTTTTGGAATTCATCCCAGACAAATTTTCCTAAGCCTGGGTTTTGCGCCAGCATTTCTGCGGCAATCAGAACCATCCATGCAATACCTAATGAAAGACGTAGTCCGGTAAAGATCATCGGAACGGCCGACGGTAGTACTATCGTTGTAATATGTTTCCACCAAGAAAGGCGTAACACTTTACTTACATTAACCAAATCTTCATCAACACTTGTTACGCCAACGGCTGTATTGATCAAAGTTGGCCAGAGGCTACAAAGCGCAACGGTAAACAGTGATGTTACAAATGATTTAGCAAATAATGGGTCATCACTAATATACGTCGCACTAACAACCATGGTTACAATCGGCAGCCAGGCTAATGGCGATACTGGTTTTAATATTTGAATTATTGGGTTAAATGCCTGATATAAAACTGAATTAAGGCCTAAGAGTATCCCTAATGGAATCGCAATGATTGATGCTAAAACAAATCCAGCGGCAACAGTAAACAAGCTCGTTCCTATCTGATCAAAAAAGGTAGGTTTACCGGTATAAGCACGAATTTTTACTTTTGCGTCTGGGTTTTTCGCGAGTTTCGCCGCATTGCGTTTTTCTTGCCGCTCAACAAACGCCACCGCTTTCTCACGCTCTTCCAGATGTTCATCTACCAAATTTGTAAATTGTTCATAAGTTTGAACCGGTCCTGGCAAAGCCCCCAGTGATGTTTGAACACTTTGCGCACCAATATGCCAGAACATTAAAAATACAAGGATACCAATCAACGGCATCAAAATAATTTTTGAACGATTTGCCACTTGAGCGCGGCTTGGAATTAGCGAAATTACATTACTCGTCATAATTTTTCTCCTCGGTTATCAAACAAGCGATAACCTGGTATTTAGGCTCGGTGTGAACATCACACCGAGCTTACGCCATACTGAACGATTATTTACCCTTTAGACCGATATCAAACTTCGCTAAATACGCGTTTGGTTCACGACCGTCATAAACGATATTGTCGATAAAGTGTTGTTGAGGTCCGCGGAATCCATCCACATCTTTAATTCCAGGGAAATCATCGGCACTTAACGCACCATCTTCAATCAACGAATCTACTGCCTGCATGTAGATATCTGGGCGATATACTTTTTTCGCTATATCCATGTACCAGCTATCATCCTTCGCTTCCGCAATTTGTCCCCAACGGCGCATTTGCGTTAAGTACCAAATCGCGTCACTGAAATATGGATAAGTGGCGTTGTGACGGAAGAATACGTTGAAATCTGGCACATCACGTTTGTCGCCTTTTTCGTATTCAAAAGTACCTGTCATTGAGTTAGCGATAACTTCTGCATCCGCTCCGACATAAGCACTCTTAGCAAGAATTTCTACCGCTTCTGGACGGTTCGCATTATTATTGTCATCCAACCAATGCGCCGCTCGAATCATTGCTTTCACGACACGAATATGAGTGTTCGGGTACTTATCAGCCCATCCTTGTGATACACCGAATACTTTTTCAGGGTTGTTTTTCCAAATTTCGTAGTCTGTAACCACTGGAACGCCGATGCCTTTAAATACCGCTTGTTGGTTCCACGGTTCACCCACACAGTAGCCTTTGATGGTTCCGGCTTCCATTGTGGCTGGCATTTGAGGTGGTGGTGTTACACTAAGAAGAACATCCGCATCATTTTGGCCACTGTTATCGCCATTTGCTGGGTCATAAAAACCTGGTTTAATACCACCAGCCGCTAACCAATAACGTAGCTCATAGTTGTGAGTCGATACTGGGAATACCATGCCCATGTTGAAAGGTTTTCCTTCAGATTGATAGCGCTCTACAACTGGCTTAAGCGCATCTGCCTTAATTGGGTGAACGGGTTTCCCATCAGCTTGTTTTGGAATATGCGGCTTCATTTCTTCCCACACATCATTGGAAACTGTAATACCGTTACCATTCAAATCCATACTAAAGGCCGTAATAATGTCTGCTTGGGTACCTATACCAATTGTTGCGCCTAACGGTTGGCCGGCTAGCATATGTGCACCATCCAATTGCCCGTCAATCACTCGGTCTAGCAGTACTTTCCAGTTAGCCTGTGCTTCAATCTCAACATACAGTCCTTCGTCCTCGAAGAATCCTTTTTCATAAGCAACCGCTAAAGGTGCCATATCAGTCAGTTTGATAAACCCAAATTTCAGATCTTCTTTCTCTGCTTCTCCGAGCTCTGCCCATGCCGGAGAAGAGATAACGGCTACTGCAAGTGCAACACTTTTTAACCACTGTTTTTTCGACTGCATTTGTAAACTCCCTTTACTTTAAATAAAAAAGCGCCACTGTAGAAACCTACAGAAGCGCCATTGCTTTCTAAAAATTCTAATTGTCTTAATCACATCATTATTTCATCTGAAAATTACCGCCGTTGATAATTTCTCGTGCTATCCCATAGGACCGCTTTCAATGCAATTAATTTTTTAACTGTGTTTTATTTAATCCAAGTACCGTGCCAAGTTTATATATCTATATAATTCAAATAGTTAAGGAGGAACTAACTTCGTTGATATTCTATTGCTTATTTTGAGTGTGCATGCTGCACCATAGAAAAAAAACCAAGCTAACCCTTAAGTGGTAGCAACTCTAATTGGTGAGTTCAAAGGTATTTACCACATTTTTAGCGATAAGCCCCATAGGTTGACTACTCTTCATCGCAGAGGAGCGAAGTGCTTGGTAGGCTTCAGGTTCATCAATTGAATGAACTTTCATTAATAGACCCTTTGCTTTCTCAACCCATTTTCTATCTTCAAGCTTACGTTTAAGTTGAGCAATTTCTCTGGTCGTGTCTGCCGCATTATCGCTGACTCGCTTAGCATGAATGAGCATCGGAATGAGTGAGTCAACGGCTGAAAATGGTAGTAGTACCACTCGCTCAAACCCATTTAAGTTTTTGATATAATTTGAATTAACATCTTTAAGCAGTACAACAACGGGAACTTGATTTATAGAGCAGTAGTCGAGAAAGCAGCTGAGTTCAGCCGTAGGCTTATGATATGAGATGACTAATAATGAAGTTGGATTTTGATCTAGCGTTAACTCTAATAAAGGCAGAGGTACACATTTAACTTTTGCGAACTCTGCCGTTAATTTTGAAGAGAGCATTGGCAGTTCAGCTTGATCATCAGAGCACAAGACAACCACATCGTTTGAACTAAAATGTGTCATAATCATTCCTTGTTTAAGCTATTCGACAACAAGAAATAATTCAAGGAACGTGCCAATCACGTTGAAAAACTATTATTAAATAATTTTCAATAAGTTAGCTGCAATAGGTGCGCCACCACGACGTTGCCAGTTCAATTGACTCTTGGCGATTTTGATTACGGGCGAATAATACTGCTGCAATACTAGATACGACAGTATTCGCCATTAATACCTGATCTTCTGATGCAGTCGCAAAAGGACAAAAAGTCGGCAAAGCTAACTCTGAGTCATATAGCTCTGGCCAATAATGAGAATCGACCCCTTCTTTGTGACTTAACCAAACTGTTTGGCTCACTTTAGGGTTATATTCCGATTCGCCACTTACGCCCTTATAAGAAATAACAGCATGTGAAGTCAGCCCTATTTCTTGTTCAACATCGGCATGCAATTGTTGGAATCCAGGGTGAAAGCTACCACGAACACCAATTTCCGCGCCGCCCGGATTAAGGGCTCTTACCACGGTATTGATAGGTGTACGTAAACCATACCTTGCCTTCCAAGCTATCATAGATCTCGCTTGAGGCGCGAAGGTTTCTAAGGCTAAATACGCAACGTTATGTTCATTGAGTAAATTACGAGCTTCTTCGATTGATTTCGCTCGTTTAACACCTACGACGTCTAAATAGTGTTCGGCATGTAAACGACCAGAATCAGGTTCAGAGAAGCCATGTAATAAGACTTTGTGCCCATTGTCTGCGAGTATTTTTGCAGCAAGTAAATGCCAAGGCTGGCCTGCTGCCTCGCGCTTACCTGCGTAACATGGCCAGTCTATTTCGGCACCAAGGTTAGGGACACGGCTTTGGAAGGCTTTAACGAAACCTGCAATCTCTTCTTTAGTTTCATTTTGAACTCGAATGAGCATCATCAACATCGCCATTTGGTCATCACCAATCTTGCCGTCAAGATATTCATCCATGACTTTATAAGCTTGATCAAAGTTGAGTGGCTTTTTCCCCCGCTCCCCACGACCTACCGTACGAATACACTCTAAAATTGAACTCATCACTTTCCTCGATTTAACTAGCTCAGTGTCGATATATTCACACCACTGGCTGTTATCATTAATTGTTCTCTTAGTTTTACAACATCACCCATAATAATCAAAGCTGGACTCAGCCCTGCTAACTCTGTCGCTTTGGACGTTAGCTCTGCGATTGTAAAGGTATAGACTTCTTGATCTCGACTGCAGCCTTTACCGACAATGGCGACAGGCGTATCACTGGATAACCCAGCGCCTATTAAGCCACCTTGAATTACCGATGAGTTCTCCAGTCCCATATAAAAAACCAGAGTTTGACCGTTCTCAACTAGACCAGCCCATGCTGGTAATGCTCCGGTTACAACCGTGCCCGTAATCAATGTTACGCTACGAGAGATCTCTCTATGTGTCAATGGGATTAATGCACTCGACGCGCACCCGACTGCCGCCGTGATTCCTGGAACGACTTCGTACTGAATTTGGTTGTCGACAAGTAATAGTGCTTCTTCGCCACCACGACCAAAAATAAAAGGGTCGCCTCCTTTTAAACGAGCAACGGTTTTTCCTTGTAGAGCGAAGTCGACTATCAATTGACTGATTGCTTCCTGTTTCATGCTCGCCTGACCGCAGCGTTTACCGACATAGATCATATCTGCATTAGGGTTCGCTAACTCTAGAATCTCGCGCCCAACAAGACGGTCATAAACCACAACATCTGCGTTCTGAATGACACGCAGAGCTTTCACCGTGAGTAAGTCAGGATCACTTGGGCCAGCGCCAACTAAATAAACATACCCATTTTTATCTGCTTTACCTAATCGAGATTGATCGACAACTGGAGCGTTGTCGTAAAACTTATCGTGTGGCGTAAAACTATCGCTGCCGTTAGCTAAAGCATCAGTCGTGTTGTTTGATTTACTCATCACCTAACCTATATTCCATACTCATTACCGCCAACATAAAAAAGGTTGCTGCCAGCCTATTTGTGACATTATGCACAAAAAAAGCCTAGATTTCTCCAGGCTTTTTTAAATAACCAAGGTTAAATGTTAGCCAATATGAGTCGCGCCACCCATATACTTTTGAAGTACTTGAGGAATTTCTATACGGCCATCCGCTTGTTGATAGTTTTCTAGTATCGCCACCATCGTACGACCGACCGCAAGACCAGAACCGTTCAATGTATGTAACAGCTCAGGTTTCTTCTCACCTTTACGGCGGAATCTCGCTTGCATTCGACGCGCCTGGAAATCCCACATATTTGAACATGATGAAATCTCACGGTAGGTCTCTTGTGCAGGAACCCAAACTTCCAAGTCGTAAGTTTTACACGCACCGAAGCCCATATCACCAGTACATAACACCACTTTTCGATATGGAAGTTCAAGCAATTGCAGCACTTTCTCAGCGTGCCCTGTTAACTCTTCAAGCGCCGCCATAGAATCTTCAGGTTTGGTAATCTGGACCAATTCCACTTTATCGAATTGATGCATCCGAATCAGACCACGAGTATCACGGCCGTAAGATCCAGCTTCAGAGCGGAAACACGGCGTATGTGCGGTCATTTTTAATGGTAAATCAGCTTCATCGACAATTTCATTACGAACGAGATTTGTCACCGGAACTTCTGCCGTAGGAATCAATGACAAGCGACGAGGCTCTTCATCGTTAACTTTTTCAACTAGCGGTTCGGTATGGAATAAGTCTTTACCAAATTTAGGCAACTGCCCCGTGCCAAATAGACTATCGGAATTCACTAAGTAAGGGACATACAGCTCTAGATAACCATGTTGGTCGGTGTGTAGATCCAACATAAATTGTGCAATTGCACGATGTAAACGAGCAAATTTACCTTTCATTACGATAAAACGTGCGCCAGTAATTTTCGTGGCACTGGCGAAATCTAAACCACCTGCGAGCTCACCAAGATCGACATGATCTTTTACTTCAAAGTCATATGATTTAGGCTCGCCCCAACGAGAGATTTCAACGTTGTCATCTTCGCTTTTACCATCGGGCACATCGTCAGATGGGATATTTGGAACAGACAACGTAAGTTCGTCAATCTGACCTTGCAGTTCGACTAACGCCGCTTTCTTACTTTCCAAATCACTTCCAAGTGAACCAATCTGACTTTTAACTTCTTCCGCGCCCGCTTTATCGCCTTTCGACATCAATTGGCCGATCTGCTTCGAGATGGAGTTGCGTGTGGATTGTAAATTTTCAACTTCGATTTGAATCGATTTACGTTTGTCTTCTAATTGACGAATGGTCTCTACGTCGAGAGCGAAGCCACGACGTGCGAGTTTTGCAGCAGTTTCGTCCAGTTCAGTACGAAGTAATTTAGAATCCAGCATTGCTAATCCTGTGTCTCTTGATTAAAAAATACGCTTTTCGAACCATTAAAATTAGGTCCGAGAGCGGGATAAATATGGAAAGGTAAACGATAGCGAAAAGCCACTATTTTTCATAGCGCTTTTGCGGGCTTTTTGCATCTAAATTAGCTAAATAGTCTAACTTTTCGCCTATTTTAATCTCTAAGCCACGATTCGTTGGTTGATAGTAATGAGTTCCGTCCATTTCAGGTGGAAGATATTTCTCGCCGGCGGCATACGCTCCAGGTTCATTGTGGGCATAGCGATACTCTTCACCGTATCCCATATCTTTCATTAAACTGGTTGGTGCATTACGTAAATGATGAGGAACTTCATAGTCAGGCTCATTTTTCGCGTCGCGCAACGCCTGCTTCCAAGCATCGTAAACGGCGTTACTTTTGGGAGCACAAGCCAAATATACTGCAGCTTGAGCAATAGCTCGATTTCCTTCTGCTGGGCCCAAACGTTGAAAACAATCCCATGCAGATAACGCAACTTGCATCGCTTTGGGATCAGCATTACCAATGTCTTCCGAAGCAATCGCCAACAGACGCCGAGCAATATACAAAGGATCACACCCAGCGGTAATCATTCTTGCTATCCAATACAGCGCGCCATCGGGGCTTGAACCTCGGATCGATTTATGAACAGCAGAAATTAAATCGTACCAAACATCACCTTTATTATCGAAGCGAGCCAAACGTTCACCAGAGACTTCTGCCAATAAGGGAAGATCTATTTGCTTTTCACCAGACTCATTTTCTGAGGCCATATCATAGAGCAGTTCGAGATAATTCAACGCCATCCGTGCATCGCCATTCACCAGCTCAGATAATCTCGCAATCACATCAGAATGAAACTCTGCTTTAACGTTTCCCAAACCACGATCTGGATCGGTAATCGCCTGCTCCAAGGTTGCTTGAATATCCTCATTGCATAAGGATGTTAACTTGTAGACTCGTGCTCTAGATAACAAAGCATTATTTAATTCAAACGATGGATTTTCTGTAGTGGCTCCAATAAACGTAACGGTGCCATCTTCGATATGTGGAAGAAAAGCGTCTTGTTGAGATTTGTTAAAACGGTGCACTTCATCGACAAATAAAATTGTTCGAAATCCAGCAAGCTTATTACTCCTCGCCTTTTCGATTGAAGCTCGAATATCTTTCACTCCAGACGTTACCGCTGAAATACGCTCAACTTTGGCATTCGCATACGAGGCAGCTAACTCTGCTAATGTCGTTTTTCCGGTACCCGGAGGTCCCCAAAGAATCATAGAGTGGAGTTGACCTTGCTCTAAGGCACGACGTAAAGGCTTTCCTTCGGCAAGAATATGAGCTTGACCGATATACTGAACTATTGTTGCAGGCCTCATTCTTGCCGCTAGAGGTCTAAAATCTTGATCGTCTGAAAAGTCGAGGCTTAAATTACTCACGAGTCACCGTTAATCGCATAAAATTAGTTACGTTGGTCATCGATTTCAACGCCTTGCGGCACTTTAAATGTAAACAAAGATCTATCTGGCACCATTATTTTTACGTTATTAAACGAAAAGGTGGTGTTTTGACCATCCTGTTCAAGAATATCGAAACCCATAACCTTACCACTGTCATCGATCGCAATAATAAAACTCCCTTGCGTGCTGTCTGCGGCTACCGGTTTTAACGTAAACACATCACCGCTTTGGGTAACATCATATTGGTTCCAATCTTGCTCTTCATTCCGGGTTAGCAACACAAATGGTGTCTGACCCGCCGCTTGTTCCTGCGTATAAACAGAAACCTGCTCAACAAAAGGGCTGTAATACCATACGGTTTCACCATCCGAAACAATCACATTATCATCTGGTAGAAATGTTTCCCAACGGAACAAACTTGGGCGGCTAATATCAACCTTTCCAGACCCTTCACTGATGACAGCTCCATCCGCATCTTTTACCACTTGTTCAAACTGAGCACTGAATCCTTCGTTTAAGGTCAAGCGTTGCGACAATTCCTGTTTAGGGCTTGCAAGTGCTGAGCAGCTCACCATTAATAAAGCTAACCACTTTTTCATTGTTTTCTCCTAAGCCAAATACTAAGGCCTTGTTATATGAGCTCTTGACCGTTTAGTTGTCATCGTTATGTTGGAAAACAGATTCTGTGTAAAGTTCTACTTTAAACAACATTGCTTATATTTCTTGCCACTATTACAAGGACATGGGTCGTTGCGGCCTACCGTTTTATAAGGATTTACCTTCATTGATTTGTCACCAACTTGAAAATCGTTGGCGGCATTAGCTACGTCACTAATCATTAGGTCAAGATTTTCGACCATTTCACTTAGTTGCGGAGGACTTGCAATACCCGCTTCTATCATACTTTGTTTGGTACTCTCTTCATCCATGGCCAACATCATGGTGGTGAGCAGTGCTTGCAACATTCTTTCTGAGCCATCAGTGAGCGTAACATCCAACCATTGTGCTTCAATATGTTGCCAAACACGGAGAAAACCTTGAGCAAACTGGCTAAGTTGTTCACCACTGTCATCGCCAATCAATGATGATGTCTGATAATTATTTGCCATTAACAGTGCATATTGTTGGTGAAACTGTGCCTCGACAGTTGAGACCAATTCCGAGCTTTCTTCAAGTAATTCAATAAGCCATTGCTCAATTGGCATCGGCTTTATCGCCATATTGGAGGCCAAAATGGCCCCTTCTAAAAACTGGGATGAATGTTTGAAGACTGTAGAATCAGTGACGAGCAAAGAATAATTCATAAAGAAAGGGACTACCATTAGACATAAATATCACGCGATTATAGCGAACTCGTCACCAAGTTACAGGCCTTTCCTCAACACAAAATTTATCAGAACATAGTGACAAGTGACTTAGCGATGACTACAATCTCGCCTCCTAAATATGAGAGTGAAGCGGCAATGCGAGTAGTTCTTGGCCCAATGCAAGGTGTATTAGACCATGTAATGCGTGAAATCCTCACAGAGATAAACGATTATGATCTCTGTGTTACTGAGTTTGTCCGCGTTACCAGTCAATTATTACCAAGCAAAGTATTTCATAGACTGTGTCCAGAGCTTCGTACGCAATCTCATACCCGTTCAGGTACACGTGTTCATGTTCAATTATTAGGTCAAGATCCTCAGTGGATGGCTGAAAATGCACATCAAGCTGTTGAATACGGTGCCGCTGGAATTGACATTAATTTCGGTTGCCCTGCCAAAACCGTAAATAAACACAAAGGCGGCGCAGCGCTACTTGAATTTCCTGAAACAATTTATCAAATAGTCAAACAGTGCCGAACTGCCGTAGATTCTAATGTTCCAGTCACGGCTAAAATTCGCCTTGGTATTGAGAACCCAGAAGACTGTTTTGCTATTTCAGATGCGATCCAACAAGCGGGTGCTGATGAGTTAACCATTCATGCTCGTACAAAAGTCGGTGGCTATAAGGCAGAAGAAATAAAATGGGGTTATATCGAGCAAATCCGTCAACGAACGTCGATTCCTATTATTGCCAATGGAGAGATTTGGAATTATCAAGATGGTATTGATTGCCGAAACACAACCAACGTAGATTCATTAATGGTGTGTCGAGGCGCGCTGACAATACCGAATCTCGGGAACGTCGTAAAACGAAACGATGCCGCAATGGCTTGGGATGAAGTGTTGCAACTGCTTATCAACTACTCTGAATGTGAAGTAATAGGCGATAAAAGCAAATACTACCCACAACGCGTTAAACAGTGGTTTACCTACTTACGTCATGCTTATCCAGAGGCAGCAGAACTGTTCTACAACATTCGAACCTTTAATCAAGTTGACCCTATTTTAAGCCACATTCATCGGGCACAAGAAGAGTACGCTCGTACCTACTAACCCCTGTAACTGGTAACTGGTAACTGGTAACTGGTAACTGGTAACTGCAGCGCTTATATTTGCTGGCAATAAAAATATAGTCCGTCTTTCATTTTCTCAATATTCCTTACCAAGCTTCACCAAATAAAAAAGCACTGGAATCCAGTGCTTTTATCAGAATATATGTTGAGTGCTGTTTATAAGTAATAAGCTAAGCTCTTGATTAGCTAAACCCGCTATTAACTAAGCTCGCTATTAGCTAAGTAATAAACTGTCATCAGCAAGCTCTTCACCACGTACTTTTGAAAACATTTCCAAAAGATCAGGAACACCCATATTGGCCCGTTGTTCACCTTCTACATCGAGGACAATTTTACCTTGGTGAAGCATCACCGTGCGATCACCACACGCCAACGCATCCTTCATCGAGTGCGTCACCATCATTACGGTTAAGTTATATTCCTTCACAATACGCTTGGTTAAATCGATAACAAATGCGGCCATTCTAGGATCAAGCGCTGCGGTATGTTCATCTAACAGCAGCAATTTGCTGTCTGATAGTGTTGCCATCACCAAACTGACGGCCTGACGTTGACCACCAGACAATAAGCCGATGCTGTCACTCAAACGATCTTCCAAACCTAAGCCCAAGATACTAATACGGTCTTGGAACAACTTACGGCGTTTGTTGGATAGTGAATGTGTCCATCCACGTCGTTTACCACGCATATACGCAAGTGCCATGTTCTCTTCAATTGTTAACGCGCCACAAGTACCCGCAAGAGGATCTTGGAATACTCGAGAACAAAGACTGGCTCGTTTATCAACACTTTGACGCGTAACATCAAATTCATCGATATTTACCGAACCACCTACCATAGGAGTCTCACCGGTTACTGCACCCAACAATGTTGATTTACCTGCTCCATTTGAACCAATTACAGTCAAAAACTGATGCTCGGGTACGGTCAAATCGACACCGCGTAATGCTCTATTTTCAAGAATAGTTCCCGGACTAAACGTGACCTGAATGTTTTCCAAGCGGATCATGCTTTACCTCCAATGGCTTTTTTAGTCTTCATTCTTTTTTGCATTTTAGGCATGACTAATGCGAGTGCAACCAATACCGCGGTAACAAGGTTTAAGTCCGAAGCTTGTAAGCCGAACATTCCAGTACTTAACGCGAAAGCAACCGCCAAACGATACAGCACTGAACCTAAAATTACAGCAACAACCGCTACCCAAATTTTTCTTCCTGGCAATAGTGTCTGGCCAAGAATCACAGATGCTAAACCAACAACAATCGTACCAACACCAGAAGTCACATCTGCAAAACTATTGGTTTGAGCAAATAGTGCCCCTGAAAAACCAACAAAACCATTCGATATCGCTAAACCAACATAGGTATAGAATGCCGTACTGGCTCCCTGAGCAGAAACCATACGAGCGTTAACCCCTGTTGCGCGCAAACCAAGTCCAAAATCACTGTTCAACATACGTACAACAAAAATACCCGACAAGATAACCAAGATACCTACGACGAGCGGTCGGATATACAATGGATCACCCATTGCTTCGAACGGAGTTAATATAGTATCGGATCCAATCAATGCAACATTTGGACGCCCCATAATACGAATGTTGATTGAGAATGCGGCAATCATCGTAAGGATCGAAGCCAATAAATTCAAAATACCACATTTAACCGTGAGGAATGCCGTTACCCATCCGGTGATGGCTCCAGCGATGATTGCTAAAAAAGTAGCTACCCACGGGTCAATGCCCGAAACGATAGCCGTTGCTGCGACGGCGGCCCCCATTGGAAAGCTGCCATCAACACTAAGATCTGGAAAATCAAGGACTCGAAATGTTAAATAGACGCCTAACGCGACTAAGCCATAAACGAGTCCAATTTCTAATGCTCCAAAAAAAGCAAAAGCAGACATAAATACTCCCTTTCTGCTTAAAAGAGGCGGGGAACAAACCCCACCAAACAATCTTTATTATTCAATAATTTTAGTTGCGCGATCGACAATTGATGCTGGAATAACAAGACCGAGTTTTTCAGCTGCAGCTTTGTTGATAACAACATCTGAACCTGTCGCTACTTTCACATCGATAGATCCCGGATCTGTACCTTCTAAAACGGCCGCAACATAATCGGCAGTTTGTACACCGATCTGATAATAATCAAAGCCTAAACTCGCCACTGCACCACTTTCAACGTAAGTAGTTGTCGCAGCGAAAACTGGTGTTTTTGCTTGATTAGCCGCAACAATCATCCCTTCAATTGCACTTGCAACCGTGTTATCAATGAGTGCATAAATAACATCAGACTTCGATGCAATTGCTTGAGTTGCTGATTGGATGTCTGCACTCTTAAGTGCCGTTGCTTCTACTAATGTAACACCTTCCGCTTCAGCACTGGTTTTAAGTAAGTCCATTAAACTGACGGAATTAGCCTCTCCAGGGTTATAAACCACACCAATGGTTTTAACTGAAGGAAGCATCTCTTTTATCATTTGCACATGTTGAAGTACGGGTGATAAATCAGATAAGCCAGTTACATTTTTGCCTGGTTTCTCTAATGAATCGACCAGTTTAGCACCTATCGGATCGGTAACAGCAGTAAATACGATTGGGATGTTTTTAGTAGATGAGACTAGCGCTTGAGCCGTCGGAGTTGCGATACCAACTAGTACGTCAGGTTCCTCACCTACAAATTGACGAGCAATCTGAACTGCAATTGCAGGATTTCCTTGAGCCGTTTTAAAATCGAATTCTAAATTTTTTCCTTCTTCATAACCCTTGGCTTTCAATCCATCAAGCAATCCTTGACGTGTTGCATCCAATGCTGGGTGTTCGACAATTTGAGAAACTGCCACTTTCGCTGTTTTTGCCATAATACTCGTAGAAGAGAGTAATGCCGCACCTGCAAGAGCTACGGTAACTAATATTTTTCCTGCGTTCATCAGAACTCCTTATTGCGAAGCTTTATGCTACTTTTCGTCAATTTTGTTATCTAATCTGCGTTCATTTATTGCAGTCCACAACATATTTACCAGTTACACAGCGTAAAGGGAAGCAAGTTTTACGACCGAGGTCTTAAAATTACAACCCCGCACAACCCAAGGGCAACATGTTCCATTTTGGGGCCTAACATGCACAAAAAAGCCTCTTTTAAGGAAAAAGAGGCTTTAATCGTGCAGGCTGTTTATTGAGCGACTTTTCTAAAACCAACGCTCTAATGCTGACTTATCCAACTGGCGAAATGCTCGATTTAATACATATGCTAGCTCTTTATATCGAGGGCGAGATTTAACCGGTTCAATAGCGCCTCCCGATTCTAAGATTTTTTCGTTTAATTCACGATACCAATGGACTAGATTTGGAGGAAGTAAAGTGTTTGAACGATTTCCCAACCACCATATCCCTTGAACGGGCAAGCTCAATGCGAAAACGGCTATAACGATAGCTTGGGGAAGGTAATCGACATTATTGAAGGTGATTTGAGTTAATACACTTATAGCCGCAACGGCCGGCATAACTTTTATCGCAAATCTCGTTGCCTTAATCACGCGTTGGTCTGGGAAAAGCAAAGAAAGCTCTTTTCTCATAGGCCAACTGTCCATATATTTTTGTCCATCTCGAAGGTTATGGACCAATCCAATATCATCACGCATAGGCTCTCACTTCTTCAATTAAACTTTTTATTAAAAATAAGTTGAATAAATCAACTTATTTTGCAAAAACTTAATGTTGGATAATATTTTTTCAAAAAATTTTGTTATATTAAGCCCACCTCGCACACAGCACATTCGTGCGCGACCAGAATTTCATTGTTACCCCTAAATTCAGTTAAAGCAACCGAGATTTAGCAAAACGTGTAAAAGTTTGTGACTCATTGTGAACTGTTTACATTAAATGATATTTTTATTGATCGGGAGTGGGATTTATCATTCGTTTTATCCTATATATTACCCGCACAACTTTTAACAAATTAAACCGAAAGTACAGGTAGTTACACATGTCAAAACTAGTTCTAGTTTTAAACTGCGGCAGCTCGTCTCTTAAATTCGCTGTTGTCGATGCAAATAATGGAAATGAACACTTAACCGGCCTTGCAGAATGCCTTTCTCTTCCCGAAGCTCGTATCAAGTGGAAATTAGATGGTGGCAAGCATGAGGCTCAGTTAGGCAATGGCGCTGCGCACATTGAAGCATTATCGTTTATGGTCGATACTATTCTTGCGTCGAAGCCAGAGCTTGCTGAAAACCTCGCGGCCATCGGTCACCGAGTTGTTCACGGTGGTGAACAATTCACTCAATCAGCATTAATTGATGATTCTGTATTACAAGGTATCGAAGACTCTTCGACCTTTGCGCCTCTTCATAACCCTGCGCACATCATCGGTATTAAAGCGGCTCAAAAAGCATTTCCAGCTTTAAAAAATATCGCTGTGTTTGATACGGCGTTCCACCAAACAATGCCAGAAGAGTCATACTTATACGCGCTTCCTTATAAGCTATATAAAGAACATGGAATTCGTCGCTACGGCATGCATGGTACATCTCATTTGTTCATCGCTCGTGAAGCAGCTGAACGTTTAAATGTTCCTGCAGATAAACTGAATATTATTAACTGTCATCTGGGTAACGGTGCTTCTATCTGTGCAATTAAAGATGGTAAATCTGTAGACACATCTATGGGTTTAACTCCTTTAGAAGGATTGGTCATGGGTACACGTTGTGGTGATATCGATCCTGCGATTATATTCCACCTTCATGATGCTCTTGGTTACTCAATTGAAGATATCAATACTATGTTGACCAAAGAGTCTGGTTTACTAGGTTTGACTGAAGTGACCTCTGACTGCCGCTTCGTGGAAGATAACCATGAAGAGAAACCAGAAGCGAAGCGTGCTTTAGATGTCTTCTGTCATCGTTTGGCTAAATACATCGCAGGTTACACTGCAAGCATGGATGGTCGCCTAGATGCTATTGTGTTTACTGGCGGAATCGGTGAAAACTCAGCACCAATTCGTGAAATGGTTCTTAACCGTTTAGCCATTTTTGGTATTGAAGTCGATACCGATGCGAACTTGAAAGCACGCTTTGGTGGCGAAGGTGTTATCACCACAGCTGATAGCCGTATTCCTTCAATCGTAATTTCAACCAATGAAGAATTGGTAATTGCAGAAGATACCGCGCGACTCGCTGGTCTTTAATTCGATTAACTGGCTAACTTCATAAGTTAGCCAGTTTGCTTTGGGGCTCATAATTTACAGAGCCAATTTATTTACCCCCTAATTATATTAGGTCTTTTTTGCTATAGGTAATCTTGCCATGTCTCGTACAATAATGCTTGTTCCTACTAGCGCTGGCGTAGGCTTAACGAGTGTAAGCTTAGGCGTCATCCACGCTATGGAACGTAAAGGAGTTTCTGTCTCCTTTTACAAACCAATCGCTCAACCACGTAGTGGCGGCGACCAACCAGATTTAACATCTACAATTCTTAGTACCAATATTAATATCAAGATTGCTGAACCTGTTCATATGTCTAAAGCAGAGACATTAATCGGCTCAGAAAAAATGGATGAGTTGTTGGAAACTATTGTTGAACGTTATAGTTCGATTAATTCTGAATCTGAAGTTACCCTAATTGAAGGTTTAGTTCCAACGCGTAAACACCCATTTGCAAACCAAGTAAATGCTGAAATAGCGAGCACACTTGGTGCAGAAATCGTGTTTGTTGCAACCCCAGGTTTGGATAATCCATCGCAGCTTAAAGAGCGCATCGAAGTTGCATGTTCTAACTTTGGCGGTACTAAAAATAAAAGTATCTCTGGCGTGATCATCAACAAGCTAAATGCTCCAGTAGACGAAGCCGGACGTACTCGCCCAGATCTATCAGAGATTTTTGATGAGGCAGAAGTAGCTAAGCAAAGTAACATCGAAGTGTTACAGATCTTTAATTCGAGTCCAATTCGTGTATTAGGCTGTGTGCCTTGGAGCATTGATCTAATTGCTACTCGTGCTATTGATATGGCGAAACATCTCAACGCGGAAATCATCAATGAAGGCGAACTGAAAACTCGACGCATTAAAAGCATCACGTTCTGTGCTCGCTCGTTACCTAATATGATGGAACATTTCCGTCCAGGTTCCTTACTCGTTACTTCAGCAGACCGCCCCGACGTTATCGTTGCAGCTTCTCTTGCTGCAATGAACGGTGTTGATATTGGTGCCATCTTACTAACTGGTGGCTATGACATTCCTAAATCAATCTACGATTTATGTCTTCCAGCATTAAAATCTGGCCTACCTATATTCAAAGCGTCTGGAAACACATGGCAGACTTCTTTAAACTTGCAGAGCTTTAGCTTAGAAGTTCCTTCAGATGATAAAGAGCGCATTGAATTTATTAATGACCACGTTGCGAGCCATATTGATGGTCCTTGGATCAACTCTCTTTCTGAGGGAACTCAAGGCATTCGCCGTTTAAGCCCTCCTGCATTCCGCTATCAGCTCACTGAGTTTGCTCGCCGTGCAGCAAAACGCATTGTCCTTCCTGAAGGAGATGAGCCTCGTACTGTTAAAGCAGCCGCAATTTGTGCTGAACGTGGTATTGCAACGTGTGTACTCCTTGGTAATCCCGATGAGATTAGACGTGTTGCTGTTCAACAAGGTGTTGAGTTAGGCGCCGGTGTAGAAATTATCGATTCAGACAAAGTTCGCGAAAATTACATTGCAAGACTCGTAGAGCTACGTGGCGCAAAAGGCATGACTGAAGTTGTAGCCAAAGCAAAACTGGAAGACTCCGTTTTCCTAGGCACAATGATGTTGGAAGCGAATGAAGTTGATGGCTTAGTATCTGGAGCGGTTCATACCACTGCAAACACCATCGTTCCTCCATTCCAAATCATAAAAACTGCACCAAACGCATCAATCGTTTCTTCAATCTTCTTCATGCTATTGCCTGATCAAGTATTGGTATACGGAGACTGTGCAATTAACCCTGATCCTAATGCTGAACAGCTTGCAGAAATTGCAATTCAATCAGCAGATTCAGCAGCAGCATTTGGTATCGATCCGCGTGTTGCCATGATTTCCTATTCAACAGGTGAATCTGGTAAAGGGGTTGATGTAGACAAAGTACGTGAAGCAACACGTATTGCTCAGGAAAAACGCCCAGATCTCGTTATCGATGGTCCACTACAGTATGATGCAGCAATCATGGAGAACGTTGCTAAATCTAAAGCACCAGACTCACCAGTAGCGGGTAAGGCAACTGTATTTGTATTCCCAGACTTAAATACTGGTAACACTACGTACAAAGCGGTTCAACGTTCCGCTGATTTGGTTTCGATTGGCCCAATGCTTCAAGGTATGCGTAAGCCGGTTAATGACTTATCTCGTGGCGCTCTAGTTGATGATATCGTGTACACTATCGCTCTTACTGCTATCCAAGCAGGTCAAGCTGACGACAATAGCTAACACCTTAATCATATCTAGCTTGTAAAAAGCGCAAAAAAGAGGCCTAAACATGAGTGTTTAGGCCTCTTTCATTTATAAGATCCAATTAATTACAAAATGTCGATGAGCGTATTATTTGGATAAAGTGATATCAACGCGACGGTTTAATGCACGACCTTCAGCTGTTGTGTTTAATGCTATTGGGTCCATTTCTCCCAAGGAGATCACTCGTACCGACCCATAAGGTAAGCCATTTTTTTCCAAATATTGAGCAACTTCATGTGCACGTGCACCGCCAAGCTCTAAATTATAATTGTCAGTACCAATAGAATCAGTATTACCGACAATATTATAGGTTAACAATTCATCTCCAACACCTTCGAGTACGAATTTAGCTGCAGGAGTGAGTTCATCTTTATCAAACTCAAAAGTCACACGCCCAGAAGGCTCTTCTTTGTATCGACGCACGAGAAAATCTTTACACCCTTGCGCTACAGTAATATCTTTGTTTACGCTTTTGATTACCGCGTCAGATTCAACGACTGGATTTCTACCCACGTCTTGAGTCATTCCACCAAAACCGACATAAACTCGATTGGCAGAATCAACTTCTACTGACTCAACAAATTTAACCCCACTTTTACCGCAATAGTGTTGGAGTACCGTTGTATCTGCTTGTGCACTAAGGCTAATTGCAGAACATACCGCGATAAGAGTAATTATTTTGTTTTTCATATTAGCCTTCTTTTATTTACCTGATTATTGAGCCAAATGACCAATTTCTTCTGAGATAAGTGACAGTATCGCAGACTTTAATTCCTCTCCGCTACTCGCTTCAAATATATTCCCGCTATCATCACCACCAACACAATCACTCAACGCCTGATTGGTATCTGTGTCGTAATCAAAACCGATTAATGCTATACGAGAAATAACCGAATCCCCTTCTGAAGATGTTTGGGCATCTAATGTGGATGTTATGGTATCGCATAAACCCGCGTAGACAATGTCCTCATTCGGTGGAGCAGGATTATCGACTCCATCAGAGAGTATAATAAGAAGCTTGCGTGTATTTGTTCCAAGATAGGCGACTTTCGCAGCAGCAATAAGACCTTGAGTCGACGCAGTTCCACCTTTTGGACTAAAATTTTGAATTGTAGTTTCAAAATCACTACCAGATTCACCAAAACTTTCTGTCAATTCGATATTCTCAAATGTCCCCTTTATGTATGGTCCATTATCACCATCACATTCAGACCCGCCATCAAATACATTTGAATAAGCAGCCGTCGCATTCTCATCTAAAGACCCTAAGGAGTTAATATTGCCGCTAGGGTTTGTATATAACCAGCTATCCACACCGCATTCATCACCATCTACATCAACGCCGTGAGTAACTTTATTGTATGCTACTAATCCAACAGTACTTTGAGTATTTACACTGCCAGCAATGGTATCGTTAAATTCTTTAACTTCCTCGTTTACAAGTTCAATAATATTGACGAGTATTTCATATTTTGCTAATCCAACATCGTCTCCAACAGCCGACTTTAAGGACTCACTCATCGAACCTGAGAAATCGGCAACGTATACAATATCAACGGTTTGAGACTGATATTTTTTCGCAACTGAAGCACTAGTCACATCATAGTCATCACCAAAGCCGATAATCGCATCATTGCCCGGAAACCAAGTATCTTCTGTAATGCTTCCAGTAACCGTATATTTGAAATAACGGGTGTCTGTAGTCGCATCAAAGTTAGGACACTCGGAACTGCTACTGTCCTCATCGCACGTTATCTTGGTGATATTTATATCTGAATCACTGATCTCGTGCGAATTCGGGAAAAAGTACTTAATGTACGCTTTAGCTGTTGCTACTCGTGTTCCATTATTGTCAGAGTCTTGTGCAGCTACAGCTAAACTAGCAACTTCTAAAGCTTCATTTAAACGTGCTTTACTTTGCAAAGCACGAGCCCCATCAGAGCCAAGAGCAAACACACCGAAAAATAGCGGAATAAACATTGCGAATAGTAATGCTGCATGACCTGATTGTGAGTTGTAAGTTTTCATTTATCTGCCCATAACTGCTGCGTACGTATTAACACGATTAAATTCTACATCTATTAAGTCACCAAACCAGTTATCCGTTTCATAACACAGTGTAACTTGGTATAAAGTCAATGTCGTTCCCCAACCTGTAGTAATAAACAGATCATCTGACGGTTGATTGACAGTGCAAGTAAGAGCTGAAGCCGTGTATGCATTGGTACTTGTAACGTTAGAACCGTCAAAAGTATAAACATCTAAAGAAAACCCAAACGCATTCGGGTCAAAATTACCTATAGTTCTTCCCAAAGAAGCTTGAACGTAATCGTAAGTACGCTCTCCTTGTTGGGTGTTACTTTCATCTACATCTAAAATACCAGCAAACAGCTCAGTTCTTTCTTTTATGACACTCGCGGCCGAATATGCCATGCGATCTAGTTTACCTTTGATAGATAACTTAATTATAACATCAGCACTGAAAACCAATAATAGAGAAAAAAATACTCCAACTATTGCAAATTCGACAGAAAAATTACCTGTTTGATGCTGGCGCTTAGTAAATTTCAAATTCACTACGCTGATACTCCTGTATTACAATCATCTCTCGGCTAAAAAGATTTTCATCAGCCAAAAAGGTGCTAAAAATAGGTGAATATGAATAATCAAAACGATATAGCGCAATAGCAGCGCCTTCAGGTGTTCCACATTCAACTGTCGTTGCTCCGCTTATCGGTTCGCAAATTCCATCATATGTTGCTAGTGCATCAAAGGTTTCAAGATATCTAATGGATACTCTAAAATTATTACTATCAGCAACATAACCCCATAAGCTACCCTCCTGTTGCAAGACTCCATTAAACAATGACAAAAAGTCAGAAGAATCACCTTCATTCTTTTTAGCGACTTGGGACGCCCGAGAAATGGCTAGATCACCTACTGAGGAAATATAAGAAAGAAAACTCATCTCCAACCAAGCAGCACACATATACCAAAAGAAAATAAAACCAATAGCAAACTCTATCGTACTGACACCGCTTTGCTTCTTATGTCTCAACATAATTATCAATGTTCCTATAAACGATTTATCTCACCAGCTAAGAAATCCGGTGGTCCTTCAAATGCTATCAATTCTATTTCTGCTAGCTCATGAAACACTTGCCTTTTTTCAACTTCGGTTAACTTGGCATCTTCGAGTAACTGAGAAAATTGCGGGTATAGACTAAGTTTTGCATAAGCAAACGCCAAATTGGACTTCACTTTTTGTGATACGTTATCTTGCCCAAGCAAAGGGGTTAACTTCTCCACTGCAGACTCGTATTGTCCTTCGATAAGGTCGATCATTGCGAGATTATTTTTTATCGTCACATCGTCGATCATCCGCTGACGAGCTTTAACAAAATAGCTACGAGCATGAAAGTAATCTCCACCATATGCAGCTATAACACCGAGTAAATTTAACGTTTCCCCATGATTCGGGTCTAACTTAATGGCTTTTTGTAAAGAGCGCTGGGCTTCTGTCATGGCATTTAAACCAAACTTTGCTTTCCCATAAAGGAAATAAGCATCGGCACTTGTTTCCTCACCTTCAATTAGAGGTTGCACATAAAAAATTGCAGATTCAAAATCTCGAGTTTGAATATATGAATGAACAAGCTTAAGCCGAGTAGTAACGCTGTCTTCAACCAACAATTCCTGTTTGTAGAGCTTGATCAACTCTTGGTCGTTCCCACTACTTTCTAATAACTGCTCATTAGTATATCTAGGTCGCTCAACATCACTCGTCGACGTACAGCCAACCAATAAGATGATCGTTAAAATAGATAGTATTGCTCTTGTATCAAGCATCCATCATCATCCTCATAACACCAGGAGCCGCAACCAATATAACAATTGGTATCATAATAAATAGAATTAGAGGAACTGACATTTTGGCAGCTAATTTACCGATTTTCTCTTCTACCGTTAACAATTGAACTTCTCGAATGTCGGCTGACAACGTGCTCAGCACAGCATAAATTGAAGAACCATAATGCAAGCTTTGGTTTAAGGTCATTACAAAACTACGCATCTCATTCGACGGTACTCTTATATACATTTCCTCAAGAGCAACACCAATCCCGACTAAATTACTACGTTCATTCACCCGTTTAAGCAAATAGGCAAGATCCTTATCGAAGCCTTCCATTTCGTGTGAAAGATACCGAACTGACGCTTCTATTGTCATACCAGTCTGTACACATACCGCAATTAAATCTAAAAGATAAGGTAAGCGACTGGTAATTGAGTACGTTAATTCGCGAGCTTTAAAATTAAGAAATGCATCAGGGAGAATTAATGCCATGATTAGCCAGACGGAACAGTGTATGACTATTGTCATCATTTCTTTTTCGGCTGAAATATCTATAGCCAAAATAATAAGCAGGCCTGAGAATAGCACTGTCAATTTTATGGGGACAAACATCTTTGCCCATCGTGGGTCATAAATACCAGCGGCTAAAAATTTCTGACTGATTTCCTTTGGATCATTAGTAAAAGCCTGAGAGGATAATTCGGATAACCTAGATAAAACAGAACCTTTAGTTTCTCGAGAGGTACCCAACTCTTCATGCAAGTTAAATTTATGAAGACGCACTTCATTTTTATGTTTGCGTAAAGATATCGCTAATAAGGCCAACCCAAGGATTAGTACAACAAGGCTTACTACCAAAACGGGCTTTTGCTGAATGAAAACGACAAATTCAGACATATCTAGCGTACTCCTCTCATCAACATCCAGACAATAAATATACCTATTGCCTCACTGATCACGACATAATAGAGAATAGGCCGACCCGCTTCATGAAACATAACGAACTCATAATTTTCGGGGCTTAGATATTGCAGCATAAAAAGAAAGATAAAAGGGATTGCAGCGACAATTTTTACTGACATCCTGGCTTCTGCAGTCATTGAGAATTTTTTCTTTTCTACAGAGCGGGCATTAAACATCATACGATTCAAGCGCATCATGATATCCTTCAATTGACCACCACGCTGGATATTGGCGCGCAAACATATAACAAAAAAGTAAAATGAAGGGTACGGAAAACGCGAACAAGACTTACGGAATACATCATCGACTGACTCACCAATCTGCATTCGTTGGCCCATAACTTTAAATTCTGCACCAACGTCACCATCCAATGTATTACCTACATAAACAATGGCATGCATAATACTCTCACCTGCTGAAATGGCACTCGTCATCATATTTAGAGCATCGGGGAATGCCCTTTCAAACATCGTTTCTTCACGTCGTTGCAACCAGATCACCAACATAATATTGCCGACGATTACCCCTGCTACTGCCATGCCAATAACATTGGCACGAAGGAATTGCATATTTATAAGATATACGAGAACTTGAATAACGATATTAGCTAAGATCGCTTTTATATAAGGGTGCTTACCTAACTGCTTTTTTATATTTTCCCAACGAGTTCTTAAAGAATCTTTCCAATTTTGCTCTAATAATGATTTCAGATCGATAGCTTGTTGATCACTCACTACTGTTGTTCGGACAGTAGACTTGTTGAAATCCGCTAAATAGTCATGCTTTTGGCTATTTTTATGTAACGTAACAACCAATACCAACACACCAAAACAAATAAGCAATATCGGAACAACCATTAACCTTCTCCTAATCTAAAGGCTTGAGCCAACTGTTGTTCTAACCCGAAAAATCTGGCTTTTTCCATCAATACAGATCTTTGCATTAGACCTGGTGTTATAAAGTCCCCGTTGACTTTTCCGTCAGAAGATTGCTGATGGTTTGCCTGAAAGCGGAAGAGTTCTTCCATTACAACACTTTGTCCTTCCAAACCCACAACTTCAGTAATATTCATAACTTTACGACTACCATCATGGAGGCGACTAATCTGAATAATAATATCTACTGCACTCACTATTGTTCTTCGTATCGCCTCTAGAGGAAGGTTATTAGTTGCCATCATAACCATAGCTTCGACACGAGCCAAGGCATCTCTAGGCGTATTGGCATGCAATGTTGACATCGACCCATCATGACCAGTATTCATGGCTTGGAGCATTTCAAAAGCTTCTGGGCCACGACACTCACCGACTATTATCCGATCTGGACGCATACGCAGTGAGTTTATAACCAAATCCCGTTGATTTATCATACCGGTGTTTTCAATGCCGGCGGTACGCGTTTCCAATCGAACAACGTGTGGTTGCTGCAACCTCAATTCCGCCGCATCTTCTATGGTTAAAACCCGCTCACCTTCTGAAATATATTGAGACAAAGCATTAAGCATCGTCGTTTTACCAGAACCAGTACCACCGGAAATCAGAATATTCAGGCGACAACGTGCAGCAACCATAAGAACTTGAGCCATTTCTTCACTCATAGCTCCGTAGCCACATAAAGCTTTTAAATCAATACTTTGCTTTTTAAACTTACGAATAGAAATTGCGGTGCCATCGATGGCAATTGGTGGGATTACAATATTGACACGACTTCCATCTTGAAGACGTGCATCACAAGTAGGTGATGACTCATCAACACGACGCCCAACCCGGCTTGCAATTCGTTTCGCTATTTCCAAAAGTTGTTTTTCATCAATAAATGTAACTGACGATTTTTCTACCAAACCATTCCGTTCGATGAACACATTTTGAGCGCCATTGATCATCACGTCGGTAATTGACTCATCATCCATTAAGCTCTGGAGTGGACCTAAACCTACTAACTCGTCAACTAAGTGAGTAACAAAGTCTCTACGAGCGATACTTGATACTACCAACTGCTCCTGGTCTATCAACAAATCGACAGCACTAGATAACTGTCGTAACAACTGTTCTCGAGTTAAATCGTTAACAGCAGCAGGATCGAGAGCTTCGAAAATTTGTTTTCGTAGCTGAATGTATATCTCTTTGGTACTAACCATTAACTATCATTCCTCGAAAACAACGATGCAATGCCTGATTTACTTTTATAGGCTAAGGATTCACCAAGAATTAATGAGACTAACCGCTTGAGAGGCGACTTCATACCGGAACTTGATTTTGCTAACCGTTTTCCTTCAACCAAATCTTTAGCTGCATTGGGCACATAAGGTAGAACAACTTGAGGTTTGTAATTTAAAAATTTTTCAATTTCAGTCAACTTAACCGTCGACGACTTTTCGGGCACAACGTGATTAACCACAACGATCAAACGTGGTTTCGTATCATCGGTTTTCGTATCAAGCGCTTTCTTAATTCTCGCCGCATCTCGAACTGCTGATATTGTTGGGGTAACGACCAAAATCACACAATCACTTTCCATCCAATTGCGATTATCAGCTAACGGGCTTATGGCAGATGCCGATAAATCCTCGACGAAAAAATTAACTTCAGGAGAAAGTAGATCGACAATCGAATCTGTGTATTCGTTTAATTCATTAACGGTAAGATCATCTGAAGTCAAAGAAAGTACGCTAAGCATGTCACTTTGCTTTGCAATTAAAGAATTGATCGTAGTTAAGTCCAAAGATGTCAGCAACGCTCCTCTTTGCACCATACGCTTATCGAATTTGGGAATACCCATCATAATATCGATATCACCAGAATGATAATTATGATCGATAACAACACAATTAGATTTCTTATCACTAACAAGTTGATGTGCTACTTCTGATACCAACAATGTCGTACCAACACCACCTTTAGCGCCGATAATGGAGATTTTTTTCGCTCGACGCTTTTGACCTGGCCCACGATTAGATGCTCGGTTTACGTTGACACTTTTGACAAAATCAATAAGTTCCTGTTTAGAAATAGGCCAGAATAAATAGTAGAAGCCCATTTCCTTTAGATTTCGAATCGTCGAAATCGCATCTTCACACCCAATGACGATAACGGATGCATGACTTGGCAATAAATGACTGATCCGCTCTGCATCACGAGTTACGTTTTGACTTTTGTTTAACTCAACGATAACCACTTCGATACTTTGTTGTCTAACATGATCTGAAATACTCAGATCATCATTCGTTAACACTTCAGGATCAGTGATACCTTCAAACCGATATGCCTCTAAAACCAATTCACGACACTTTTCTGTCTGATAAAAAAGTACTGATGTAATTTTTTCTTTAGGATCATTTTCCGGCTGACTGTTTTTCAGTAAATCAACTAAATCAAACATAAATAATTACTCACTTACAGTATTACCAAAATTTTTAGGCAGCATACGCTCAGGACGAACCATTGAGGACCAGCGGGCGCTTTCAACGAAACAGCCTGTTGAACCATGATCATAAGCTCTCAAAGTACTGTATTCACACTGCGGAGTATCAACACTGTGTTTAATAATTGACATTTTAAAATCGTATTGGGAGACACTTGGTTCATGTAACAGTGAAATACTTGCAGGTTCAATCCCTTTCTTTAACAAAGCTGTCTTTGTTTTCTTAGCTAAAACCAGCCCTCTCGGCGTACTCGCCAATAGCTCAACAGGTTGAGTTATAACAAAAGCCCAGTATTCATCAATAAACGCATCTAGTTGCGCCGCTGCGCTCTTCTGAGATACATTTTTTAAGTCAAACCCCATCGCATATTCAACAGGGTATAAGTCAACATAGGTACCCTGTCTATCAACGGCGTTATGATACGAACATCCCGTAAGAGCGATAGCTAAGCCCATAATTAGAGGTAATTTAATCATTCTATGAATCCTCCCTGTCTTAATACATTACGAGCCGGGTATTGCTCAGAGTTTTTAGTTGTCCATCCGAAAAAGCGTTCAAGAGTCGATGAGCGTTCCATTGTAGGCAACTGGATTTTATTGGTTTCTACCGCACCAACTAAGTTAACTGTCGCGATGATAATGAGCTCTGTTTTGTAACGTTCACTCTCGGTATGACGAAACAGTGCGCCTAACACAGGAATATCCCCAGCAAATGGGATTTTACTAAGAGATTCGGTTTCTTCAGATGAAAGTAGTCCACCAAGAACAAAGCTTTGCCCATCGCCTAGCTCAACGGTTGTTCGAGCCTTACGACTTTTTAATGCAGGAATATCATAAGTGTCGCTCGAGTAAGTTTCATCCAATGAGCTAACTTCAGGCATTAGCGACAACTTAATTTGTTGATCGTTAACAACCTTGGCCATCAATTCTAAACGAATACCGTATTCCTTATAGCTAATAGATGTTGATCCATCAACTACGGTAATAACTGGCAATTCGCCACCCACTAGAAAACTAGCAGTTTCACCAGAGATAACAGAAAGGTTTGGTTGAGCTAAGACTTCACCAACAGAATCATCAGAAACGGCAGAAATGACAGAAACAATATCACTAGCACTAAAACTGGTTAGATAGTCAGTAAAAATACCAGCGGAGGTAGACCCTATTTCCAAGCCAAACTCTTCAAGAAATGAATGAGAGACTTCAGCCACAGTTAATTTGACATTAACCTGTTTGGTTGTTACCACTTCAATATTATTAACCAAGCCCTTAAAGTCACGCTTAGTCATAAAATCCATTGTATATTTGTTGTCACCTAGATCCCATTGAATTGCGGTATCGGTTGACTCTTTGTGGAGTAATTCACCAACAATCTCTTCTATTTCTTGCTTTTCTTTTTCAGTTGGAACGACACCACTTAGTACCGCTTGCGCACCTAAGTTATAAATAACAACATCGGCATTTGGATAACGTAATTGAATCTGCTGCTGGATATGAACAAGGCTTGTATTCACCACAAGCGTCTTCTGTACAAGGGTTTGCCCCTCTTCATCAAACACCATCACTGTGGTGGAACCAACCGTTTTACCAAAAACGACAATTTTTTCCCGGTCAATAACCTGGTAATCCGCAACATTAGGATCTGCAATAAATACCGAACCAATATTGCTATTAACTGATATCGCCTGCGCTTGACCTTCTGCCAAATTTAGCACAACTTGAGCGCGGACAGATATCGATACAACTAAAGTAACTAGAGCCAACAAACATTTCGCAACTGATGATGATCTAAACTTCATCTTTATTATTCCTTAATTTAGTTTTGCTTCATTAGCACGGAATTCTTTTATCGATTTATAATCTTCCAGTACATCCCCTGCGTCCGCAGATAACTCGTTTCTCTCTAAATTACCAACAGATTTATGAACTTCCAGTTTAGCAATTTTTTTAGCTACGGTCATTGTGGCAACTTGCTTAGGTAAAAGCTCCAAAATTAAGGTAGTTCGTGTGGTGCCTGCTACTTTAGATTTGTTATTTTTGGTCGTTTTCGGCTGCTCAACCACCGTGTTAACCTTAATGACTTTAATCCCCATAAGAATTGGAGTTAATGTCACCCCTGTAAAGCCTCGATTTGATATCTCAGCATCTCCCGATAAATTCTGGTTTTTCGAACTCATAGCCAAAATATCAATAACGGAATTTGCATGGATAACACCTCCAATAACTGAAGTTGGCTCGACTTCGAGAGGAAATGGCACCGAACCGGGTTTTGTGACAAAGTCTACATATTCTTTATCAGTTGGGTCGATGGTGAATTCAGGGTAGATAATATCCCCTTCTTGAATGGGTTTTCTTGCAAGTAAAATTGAGTCAAACGGTAAGACAGAATCTTTATCTATCCCTTTTTTATTTGCCTGACTCTTGGCTAAATATTCAATACTAACGCTATCTCGTTGGATTTGTTCACCCTTATCAAGGTCTTTACCCGCAATATAAATTTTAACTTTTTCTTCTTTTACAAGTTGAACGACTTGAGGTGCTTGTTTGGGTTCAAAACCTAACTTCAAGCCCCAAAGACCTAAGCCAATGGCAACTACCGCGATTAAAATGATTATTTTTGAACTCATGTCGCTTCCTAGAATAACGTTCAAACTCTGAATGTATCGAAAAGAAGAAAAAAATAAAATTTTTCTAAAAAAATCATCAAACCTCCAAGAATCGACGGCTAGACAATCATACTAACGAAACTACATTCACCAATAATTATGAGTATGCGTCTACTCAGCTATATAATGGAGATAAAAAAGTAATAGGAGAGAATCAATCACCATACTCTCCTATTTACTTGTCCTATTTACTTGTCACTAAACCTGCAGATTAAGAACCAGTAGTATTAGCTGAATCGATGTTGCCAGAAACAGTAGAAATTGCACCGCTTAAAGCACCTTTCAAACCATTATTACTATTAAATACTGCTAATACGATCGCAGAAACAGCAACACCAATGATTGCGTATTCAATTGCTGTAACACCACGTTGTTTTTTTGCTTCTAGAGCTAAAGACGCTTTTACAAATAATTTAGTTAACATGTCATTTTTCCTTTAAGTATTACAATAAAATTCTTGCATGATGGATTCAATCGGCCTGTTAGGCGACTGTCAAATACAAAATATCATTCAATATAAACCAACTCAACTAATAAGAAACAAATCAATATCATATGTAACTAAATTAATACTGCATCTCAATTTCGAGACTAATTCAGCTTCAATTATGATATGATTTTTATTAGTTTCTTACATGTAAATGTTATTTGTTTCTAATCCATACTTTTTAATAACCACATGATATTACTTATTAAATTTGATATGAAAAAGATACAACACATACTCGAAAGCTAATTCAATCTTCTCAACTTTATACCATACTCTCTTTCTATCCATCGTTAATAAGCGGTTAATGCATATAAACAACAAATGTCAGAGTAAGGTAAAATACAAGTGTAGCATATAACGAAGACTTAGAGCCTAATTTGTAATTTACTTTTTCTGTAATAAACCCTCCTGCGAAATTACTTAATTAGTTATATTAGATTAACCTTAGAAAACAAATAACAATTAATTAACATCATCAAGTTAACCGACACTATTGATGATATATGTAATGGTGAAAGAATAATCAGCCATTATCTCCCGCCGACGTAATATTTGAAGAAATTTCAGTGATAGCACCACTAAAGGCACTTTGTAATTGCCCATCAGTACTAAATACTGTAACCACGATTAGTGAAATACCTACGCCGATTACCGCATACTCAATCGCAGTCACGCCACGTTGCTTATGATGGTTAAATGCACAAGCTATTTTCACAAACGATGAAATTACCATGGTATTTTTTCCCTTACAAGCAGCATAAACTCCGCATAAAAATGCACCTACGACAGATTTAATCCATAGGCATCCTATTTTAACTTGAAAATGCAGGGTATATACGTGCCACTATTACACAAAAGACTAAGCTAGTTTTATAAACATAGTCGTAATTAATAGTTCTAGCAACTAATTAGAAATGAATAAATTGCAACTAGAGAAGTGAACAATAAGTGAGCACATTGTTTTAAATCGATGATGCGAAATTCATAAACCCGCAATATTCAAATACAAGCATACAATTTTCAAAAAACCATATTAAAGCATTGTTTTTTCGGAAAATTCAATTGTAACACTCCGACCATTTGGTAGTGATACTACATCATATGTCCATCGATAATGGCGAATAATGCGTTCAGTTAATTCTAGGCCTAGTCCAAATCCAAGGGTATTGTAGTCCTCTTGAGTCTCCGCCTCGCGATTGGTGATGGTTACTTTCTGCCCATGCTGCTCTATGTCAACCGTACCGCATTGAGTATGTTGATAGGCATTGCGAATCAAATTACCTAACACGATAGTGACTAGTGTCGATTTCATAGGAAACTCACCTGATTCAAAGTGCGTATGTACCTCGACGTCTTTATCTCTAATCAGGTAATGTAAATTGTTCGTCAATTGCTCTAACTGTAAGGAAAGTTCTACATTTGTGGTCGGCAGATTGCGGTACTCTCCGCGATTGAGCCAAAGTAACGTTTCGCACAACTCAGTCATAGAATGACCAGCGCGTAGAATACGATCCAACACTGCCTGCTGTTTATCGACACTGTTTTGTTTCTCGATGAGCTTCTGCATCAATTCAGTATTGCTTCTCACCACGGCGATAGGTGTTCGTAATTCATGACTCGCATGGCTAAGAAATTGCTTTTCACGATCTAACGTAGTCTGAACTGACTGTAAACTAGACTTCACAATATTCGCCAAATTGTTCAATTCGCAGTAATAAAAATCAGGCACCGGCTGCTGCAACACTTCTGGTGTTAGACTTGCTGCCCATGAACTCAGGCGTTTCATCGGTTTCGAGATCTTATGTAATAAAAGAAGAATAATTGACGTAAACAGGATGATGCCCATCACGGCATATAAAACATTCTTAGTTATATGAGAATCACCGGCCCTCTCTAACGTCTTTGATGTTTCAGGAGCGTAAAATACCTTGGAAATGTATATAGTTTGCTTATTCTTAAGATCATAGCGCAGCACAAAGGTTACATTTGTAGGTCTATCCCACCAGTGATCTCGTTCAGCTTGTTTCACAAACATTTGGTGTTTATCCAAAGGTAACAGTTTACGTTGTACTAACGCCGGCAATTCTTCCCAACTATTTGCAATACTAAAGTCCAGTATCTGTCTTGGGTGTTCCCCTGACTCATCAATATTTTTGCCAATTTTTTCCATGGTCGTTCGAACAGAAGCGTCTAAGCCTTGTACAAAATTGTTGGCAGCCAACGTTGAGAAGCTTAGAACCGTTATGACCCCCATGGAAATAACGGCAAATAAAATGTAAATTTTTAGGCTGCGGTTGGTTAGCATGCTCTCTCAGTTTTTATTTAATCGCAAAACCAAAACTTGGTATCGTGTGAATCAAGTGCTCACGACCTGGAGTATCGATTTGCTTTCTTAGATTAAAAATATGAACCTTTAACGTGTTGCTATCAGGCTGTTCTTCTCCCCATACATTACGAATGATCTTCTCTCTTGATACACTATTTGGGGATTCTCGCATTAACATTTCGAGAATTTTACTGGCAATAGGCGACAGTTTAACTAACTGTCCTTCTCTTTTTACTTCTCTAGATGATAAATCAAATTCAAGATCTTTAATTGTCAATTTAGTCATTTGACCACTACGGCGCTTCGAAAGAACATTTACTCGTGCAATTAATTCTTCCATTTCAAATGGTTTAACCAAATAATCATCAGCGCCCTTTGAGAAGCCAATGAGCTTATCGTCCAATGTATCTTTTGCCGTTAAAATCAGCACGGGTGTTTCTATACCTAAATTTCGGATCCGCTCACAAACGGCTAATCCTTCAATTTTAGGTAAGTTCAGATCAAGCACGACAACATCGTAAGTCTGAGTTGTAATTAAATTATACCCAACAGCACCATCAGCCGCATAATCAGCATTTATATCTTCTAAATCCATATAATCGATGATTGCCGTTGCTAAATCGATATCATCTTCAACAACTAATACTTTAAGCATTAAATTGGCCTTTATTCACTGTTCTAAGGTTGGTAATAGCTACCACAATGAGATCAATGATAAATTGTCTCTGGTTAAGATTAGGTTAAACCAAATATTCCTCGAGATTTCAGCTACATTGCATGTATTCATGCGATAGGGCACTAAAAAGCTACTATCAATAAAAAAGCCTGTCCAAGAGAGGACAAGCCTTAAGCGTTTGACTTACTCGTTGACACATCTATTTCAAGAATCTGAGTTTTTTAATAGTGAGTCAAATATTGTCGCTACTCGCCAACGTCATCAGTAGGTTGCTTTATTATTGGTAAAGTAACAATAAACTCGGTACCAACGCCTACTTTACTTTGTAGCCGTATTTTCCCGTGATGGCGCTCGATAATATCATGCGATACAGATAAACCTAACCCAGTACCTGAATCACCTCCCTTGGTGGTAAAAGATGGCTCAAATACACGTTGTTGCAGCTCTGTTTTAATACCAGTACCATTATCTTTAACTCGAATTTCTACCGAGCTTGCATCTATTTTACTAAGAGATATTTTTATAATTCCTTCACTATCAATAGCTTGACTAGCATTTACAATAAGGTTAAGCAATACCTGATTAATTTGCATTGGTTGACAGTAGATATCAGGCACCTCATTTTCATAGTCGCGTTCTATTGACACTCCATATTTGATATCGTTATTAATAATTTTTAATGTCGACTCAATACATGCCACTAGACTTGCATAGCTCCACTCTGAAGCATCTTCTTGAGAAAACTCTTTTAAATTTTCGATAATTGCTAAAACTCGATCGGATCCCAAAAGTGATTCATTGATTAACGTATCTGTATCATTAAAAATCGCGTCAAGTCTGTTTGCTACTTTCAACGTTTTAAATTGCTCTATCAAACTTTGATCAGCATTCGTCATTATCAATTTTTCAATATCAGAAACGGCGCTTTCTATGTTTTGAGTGTGATCTTTGAAGGTATGCATATTCGCAGTCATAGACTCAATTGGGTGATTAATTTCATGAGCTATTCCTGTTGAGATTTGGCCAATCGATGCCATTTTTTCCGAGTAAATCAGTTGACCTTGAACTTCACTCAGTTTTTGTTCCAATTTCTGCCGTTGCTTACGTTCAGCATTAAGTTGCTCTAAGATTAGATGGAGCTGCTTTTCTTGACTGGCCTGCACAGTAGAATCGTAAATACATAACCCTACATGCGTTACATTTCCATTTTCATAGATTGGAACAAACTCCCAATCTTGCTGCATCTTGTCTGCTTCACCATATACAGTACGATCTCTTTTAAATGGCAAGGTATCAGGAAGCTTTTCCCACGAAGCAAAATGTGACGATTGATTTTTAAAAACACTATCTATCAATGGTTTTAGATAATTTGAGGCAGCGGGAAATAGCTCTAGAATGTTCTGTTCTTCTGTTGAGTCAAATGTATGAACCGCATGGGCTTGGAAATACGTGTTTGCTTTTTCGATAATATAGTCCGCTCGCACGATACATATGGCAAAGGAGAGATGATCAAACAAATCAGATAATATTAGTCGACTATTACTCATTATTACTCCTACTAAACCCTACTGGTAAAAATCCATACTATTTATCAAAACGAAATGTGGAAAGCTCGACAACAATTTCCGCTACAGTATTCGGTAACGTCTCTGCTAAATCAAGTAGTTCCTGTTTCGTATTGAACGATACAATTTGAGTCGCTAAACCTACAATACTTGAGCGAAGAACGCCAATATCTTCAGACTCAAAGTTTACCTTGCGCTGATGGAGAATGGCCTCACTAATATCAATTTCATAACCCCACATTATCAACACATATGCCGCGATAATGTGGCTATCAGACATACCTTCTTGTAAGCCGATATAATGGTCTAATTCGGATTCGTTGGCACCTTCTTCGAGCAATACTAACGCACCTATTGACGTCAATAAACTAGCAATAAACACTTTATCCTGATCATTCAAACTTAAGTGTAGTTTTCTTGCCAATACTCGAGATACTTCGCCAATTTTTAGGGCATTCTCAGTCACGGCTATATGCCGATTTGTGCTTAACCTTTTATTAGAAATAGAGAGAAGCTGTTCAATTGCTAAACTTTCGACCAATGTCATCCCTAATCGACCCACTGCGTCAGGCAATGACTCCGTCGAAACTCGAAAACCAAGATAGGGGGAGTTTGCTGTTTGGAACACACGTGCGACTAATGCTGGCTCGTGACTGATTACATCGGCAACTTTATGGTTGTCACACGAGGGTGACCCTAACACTCTCTGCAATCTCATCACACTATCTGGTAGCACAGGTAAGTCTGTAAACGCTCCTAGATTCCGACGACATTCGTCATTAAACGGCATTTTGTCCAATTGCTCGGCGCAGAGAAATAAACGCTCAAAGTCCGATTCAACCAACGGTTTTGGTAACACAAAATGCGCATAATTATGAGCTCGCCCCGAAAACGATTCATCATTATCACTTGTTAACAACACACGAATAGCATCAGGAAAAATATTCTTTATTTCATCTAATAATTGGTCACCACGTTTTCGAGCCATCTGCAAATCAGAGATAAAGACAGCGGGTGCTTCAATATCTGAATAACTCCACTCATCACGCCACGCCAATGGGTCATTACAATACAGCACCTTCCAATGTGGCCGTAAATCATTGATCGTACTTCCGATGGTCTTGAGCATCAGTTCATCATCATCGACACAGATAATATTTAAGCTGATTTCTTCCATTACTAATCCCTAATTCTTACAGATGTTAATTCTTATTTCTCAATACATTAGATATATTGTAGTTCATGATAAGAGTAAGGATGAGAGGAGTTAATCCAATTATCGCAAAAAATATACACATTCAATAAACTGAGTTGCCACTATCCGTCTCAATAGCATCCACTTCATCACTCTATTTAAACGATTGTGAGGCAGTTAGCGATAAAGCTCGCTCTCTAATTTATTAATATTTAACCTAGAAATGTGTTTTGGATAAAGTGACTCAAACCTGGTCCATTACTATCTCCTATACAAACCTGATTTGCGCACCGTTTAACTTCTGCTTCTGCATTGCCCATCGCAACACCTAGTCCAGCATATTCAAGCATCGAGATGTCATTGTGGTTATCACCTACTGCTACTACTTCTGACGATTTTATACCCAAGCTTTCGGCATATTCCGCTAGTCGCTTACCTTTGCTATTTCCAATCGCCGCAAAATCAAATCGATTGCTCCACGATTGCTCGCCATTAAAATTCTCTTTAATCCAGGAAAGCGAATTAAATGCTTCAATAACAGATGGCTCTCCTTCTACGACAAATTTCCAGATAAACTCAGCACTCATCGCATGTTCTGTAAATGATTCAACCTCCAATATATTCGGTTTTAAATCATCATCATATTGACTCGACCACTCAAGAATACTGCTAATAAATTCCACCGGGATTGATCTTGAATAGAGCATCGCGTCTGTTACATACATTAAAACTTTCATTTTCGATTCATGAGCAAGTTCAAGAAACTTAAGTGCCACCTCTCTATTCAAAGCGGTATGCTGAAGCACTTTGTTTTCCTGAAAATCATACACATATGTACCATTGCAACATATAATCGGCGCCGTTAATTCCAATTCAGCATGATAGGGTCTTGCTGCAGTATGGTGACGTCCAGTAACAATCATTACGTGATAGTGATGTTTGAGCTCCAGAATAGAAGCCTTAACATCTGGATGAATCCCCCGCTGACTATCGAGTACAGTCCCATCTAAGTCTAATGCAAGTAATTTATACATCGTGATTCCTGATCAAAATTGGTAATTCAGAATAGCATGGCTTCAATTACGTTCAAATCTCATAAGAGCCGTTAATTAAAATAGCTTTCTGTTACAGCAGTTAGATAAGACATAAATATAAGTTAATTGAATTAACTGTTGCTACTACGTGACAAAAGTCTCAGAATGACGCACTTTTCGCGCATCTAGAAACGCGCTACTCCTCATTAATAGTCGAGAATCAACTATGGGTTTTACCAAGCTGGGTCTTTCTGAACCAATCTTAAGAGCTATCCAAGAAAAAGGATATGACACTCCATCACCAATCCAAGAACAGGCTATCCCAGCCGTGATCGATGGAAAAGATGTCATGGCTGCGGCTCAGACTGGTACCGGTAAAACCGCTGGATTTACGTTACCGATTTTGCAACGCCTCTCACGAGGAAAGAAAGTTCGAGGGAATCAAGTTAGAGCATTAATTTTAACACCCACTCGTGAACTTGCCGCTCAAGTACATGAGAGTGTGGTGACCTACAGTCGTCACTTACCTCTCACGAGTGCCGTTGTATTTGGCGGAGTAAAAATTAACCCTCAAATGCTACGTCTACGTCAAGGTGCCGATATCCTCGTTGCGACTCCCGGTCGTCTGATGGACCTACATAATCAAAATGCGGTTCGGTTTGACCAACTAGAAATTCTAGTTTTAGACGAAGCAGATAGAATGCTTGATATGGGTTTTATCCGTGATATTCGTAAAATTCTTCAACTGTTACCGAAAAAACGTCAAAATTTACTGTTCTCCGCCACTTTCTCTCCCGAAATTCGCGAACTTGCGAAGGGATTAGTGAATAGTCCAATCGAAGTGTCAGTCAGCCCAGCAAATTCAACTGCTCCAACTGTTGAACAGTCTATCTATCCCGCTGACGCTAAAAAGAAAGCACCAATGCTGGCAAAGCTCATAAAAGATGGAAATTGGCATCAAGTCTTGGTCTTTACCAGAACAAAACATGGTGCGAACCGATTAGCGGCATTCTTGAACGATGAAAAAATTAGCGCAGCTGCTATCCATGGGAACAAGAGTCAAGGTGCTCGGACACGTGCGCTAGCGGAGTTTAAGTCGCGCGATATTCGAGTGCTAGTCGCGACAGACATCGCCGCTCGTGGTATCGATATCCCTCAATTACCTCAAGTCGTTAACTATGAATTGCCAAATGTTCCAGAAGATTACGTTCATCGAATTGGTCGAACAGGACGAGCGGGAGAAGTCGGTAAGGCGATTTCTTTGGTTGCAGCAGCAGAAGCAAACGAGCTATTTGCGATTGAACGTTTAATCAAGCAATTATTACCACGCCTTGAGCTCAGTGGGTTTAAACCTAGCAATCCAGTGCCAGAGAAGAAGCTAGATACACGACCAATTAAACCTAAGAAGCCAAAGAAGCCTAAAAAACCTCACGCACACAACGGCAATAATGAGCGAAACGACGATGGATCAAATCGTGGTCAAGCAAAACCAAAACGTAGATTTGGAAACAATAAGCCCAAATCAAATAGCGATTCAACCAACAATGGGCAAAACAGAAAACCTCGACCAGCGAACAATAAAAGTCGAGCTAACAAGCCTAAGACGCATTCTGGGAATAACAGTTAGTAAGCCTCATTAATATCCCAACCTACAAATAAAAAACCGGCTCATCGAAAGCCGGTTTTTTCATACTATGCAAGTATTGAAACTGTGCATTTAACTGCAACCATTAGTCTTAATCAGCTTCAGTAATCGACTCTGAGACTAACTTCGGATTCACAGAATCAATATCGGCGGCTTGCCAACCACCCCCCATCGCTTTGTACAAACTAACCCGACTTGTTAACAAGTTTAAGTGTGCTGACAACTCACTTTCTCTTGCACTGAATAATGAACGTTGTGCATCGAGTAAGTCAATATAGCTGTCATTACCTTTTTCGTAACGCATCTTAGCTAATTCGTAATAGTCCATGTTTGCTTCTAAGTTCTTCTGCTGTGATTTCCACTGCGACAAGTAATAGTGCTGCCCAAGTACTGCATCTGAAACTTCTTTAAATGCCGTTTCAATCGTTTCCTGATAAGCGACCACACTCACCTGCTTCGCTATTTTAGCCGAATCAAGTGTTGCTTCGTTACTGCCCCAATTAAAAATTGGCAATGAAAGTGATGGTGCAAAAGTCCAGTAACCAGAATTACTTGAAAATAAGTTATCTAGAGAACTGCTCGCCGAACCAGCACTGGCAGTTAAGCTAATACTTGGGAAAAACGCCGCTCGTGCAACGCCAATATTTGCATTATCCGCTTTAAGTTGATGCTCCGCTGCCATAATATCAGGACGAGAAAGCAACAGTTCCGATGGTGCTCCCTCTTTTAAAGCAAACAACATTTTGCCATCATTCCTTGGTAGCCGCTTAGTCTCAGGCATTAAGATTGGAACACCAACTAATTGGCGTAAGGTATTGAAATCAGTTGCAACTGCAAGCTGATACCCTGATACAGTTGCTTGTGCACCGTATACGGCTGTCTTTGATTGGGCTAATGTTAACGCATCACTATAACCAGCATCAAAACGCGTTTGTACCAATTTCAACGTCTCTTGATAAGTCGCTACTGTTTCTTGACTAATGGCAAGTAGCTCTTGGTTAGTGAGTAAAGAAACATAGTTCGACGCTATCTCGGCAACCAATGATATCACTGCACTACGACGGCTATCTTCAGCAGACAAATAGGTTTCTAACGCCTGATTCGAATTGCTTTTCACCTTTCCAAACAGATCCAACTCATAGCTCGTTACACCCAAGGTCGCGAGGTAACTTGAACTGTAGCTATCACCGTTGCCTGTAACTGCATCTTGAGTAAACGTGCGACTTTGCGATGCACCTGCATTAATAGCCGGATACCGTTCTGCGTCTGTAATACGGTATTGAGCTCGCATTGAAGCAACATTTAACACGGTTTGACGTAAGTCTTTATTATTTACAAGCGCCAGCTCAACAAACTCCTGCAATGTTTCATCCGCCATAAATTGACGCCACTCAGGAAGAACCTCTTGATTCGAGACTTGCTCAACACCGACCCACCCGTCGGTTTCAGGAACTGCAGGTGTTTGATATTCTGGAGTTAAACTACATCCACCAAGTAGAGCTGCAATGACGATAGGTAAGATCTTATTCTGCATTAACTGTCTCCTCAGATGTCGCGTTAGCTTTGAGTGCATTAGGTTTTGCTTTAAACAATTTCATCACCAAAACAAAAAATACAGGAACAAAGAAAATTGAGAGAACCGTTGCGGAGAACATTCCTCCAACAACGCCCCAACCAATTGCATTTCGGCTAGCCGCGCCTGCTCCAGATGAAAGCGCCAATGGCAACACACCTAGGATAAAGGCAAATGACGTCATCATAATTGGACGTAAACGCATACGACACGCCATAACTGTTGCTTGAATTAACTCCATGCCTTCATCAAATTGAGCCTTAGCAAATTCTACAATCAAAATTGCATTCTTTGCCGACAAACCAATCGTTGTCAAAAGACCGACTTGGAAATAAATGTCATTTGATAATCCATTAAGAGTTGTCGCAACAATCGCGCCAAAAATCCCCAAAGGTACCGTCAAAATAACCGAGAATGGTACAATCCAACTCTCGTACAGCGCTGCCAAACTCAGAAATACGATAAGTAATGAGAGCCCGTAAAGCAAAGTTGTCTGCGATGAAGTCTGACGTTCCTGGTAAGAAATGCCGCTCCATTCCAAGCCAAAGCCTGAAGGAAGTTTCGCCACAATCGCTTCCATCGCGTCCATCGCGTCACCAGAACTCTTTCCTGGTGCGGCTGAGCCTTGAATGTTCATCGCGGAAAAACCATTGAAGCGTGTCAAGCTAGGTGAACCATAACTCCAATATCCTTGAGCAAATGAATCAAACGGAACCATATCACCTGAATCGTTACGAACATGCCATAAGTTCAGGTCTTCCGGGTTCATTCGATACGGAGCATCACCCTGCACATATACCTTTTTAATTCGACCGTTATCATTAAAGTCGTTGACGTAGGAAGAACCCCAAGCAGTAGATAGTAAGCTGTTAATATCACTAACCGCTACGCCCATTGCCATTGCTTTTTCATGGTCAATTTGAATTTTAAATTGCGGAGAGTCCTCTAGGCCATTAGGTCGGACATTGGCCAGAGAAGAGTCCTGAGCCGCCATTCCAAGTACTTGGTTACGAGCGGCAACAAGAGCCTCATGACCATGACTTCCTTGGTCAACAAGATAAGCGTCAAATCCGCTGGCATTACCTAAGCCTTGAATTGGTGGCAAGTTGAACGTAAAGATTTGTGCGTCTTTAATTTGTCCTAATCCTGGCCACGCTCGACCCACTACGGCATCAACTGATTGGAAAGGTGCGGGGCGTTCACTCCAGTCCTTAAATTTGACAAACGCCATCCCCATATTTTGACCACTACCACTGAAACTAAAGCCAGCAACACTAAACACTGATTCAATGTTGTCTTTCTCATTAGTTTGGTAATAATCTAAAACTTGGTCGAGAACCGCAAGTGTTCGTTCTTGCGTTGCACCCGTTGGCAATTGAACCATCGTCATCATTACGCCTTGGTCTTCATTTGGTACAAATGAAGATGGAAGACGTTGCCATAATACGACTAACCCGCCAACAATAAGTCCATAAACAATAAAATAACGAAATGTTTTACTAACCGTATTTCCAACGACATTTTGGTATTTATCGGTACCGCGATTGAACGCGTTGTTAAACCAAGCTAATGGCCCACGAGTCGGAGTATGTGAACCTTCGTTTAATGGTTTTAAAAATGCAGCACACATCGCAGGAGTTAACACCATCGCGACGATAACTGATAGCACCATTGACGACACAATCGTGACCGAAAACTGACGATAAATCGAACCTGCTGAGCCACCAAAAAATGCCATTGGTACAAATACCGCACTCAACACCAAAGCGATCCCGATCAAGGCGCCTGTAATTTGTCCCATTGAGCGACGAGTTGCTTCTCTAGGTCCTAGCCCATCCTCAGCCATTACCCGCTCTACGTTTTCAACAACAACAATAGCATCATCTACCAACAACCCGATTGCAAGAACAAGACCAAACATCGTCAGTGTGTTGATTGAGTAACCAAATATAGACATGATGCCAAATGTGCCCAATAGCACAACGGGTACTGCAATCGTTGGAATTAACGTTGCGCGGATATTTTGAAGGAACAAATACATAACACAGAAAACGAGTACAATCGCTTCAATCAGTGTTTGAACAACTTCTTCAATTGAAATTTGAACAAATGGCGTTGTATCGTATGGATAAACAACCTCTACAGAATCTGGGAAATAATCATCAAGAGCGTCTAATTTAGCTCTTACCACTTCAGCAGTATCAAGTGCATTCGCGCCTGTGGCCAATGAAATCGCAAGCCCGGTTGAATACTGACCATTGTATTGCGCTACTGAGCCGTAGCTTTCACTACCAATCTCTACACGAGCAACGTCTTTAATGCGAATTTGTGAACCATCCGTATTCACTTTAAGAAGAATTTTTTCAAATTCTTCCGCTGTTGTTAAACGACTTTGAGCTGTGATCGTATAGTTAATTTGTTGACCAGTTACGATTGGTGTACCACCTATCTCACCTGACGACACTTGGCTATTTTGATTGGTAATTGCTGTCGTTACATCAGAAGGGGTGAGGTTAAACTTGTACAGTTTATTGGGATCTAACCAAATGCGCATAGCATGTTGTGCCCCAAATACCGTAACCGAACCTACACCTTGAAGGCGACTTACCTGATCCTTAATATTGGACACCACATAATCGGCGAGCTCATTGTTATTAATTGAGTTATCGGTCGATACAAATCCAGCAACTAACAAGAAACTGCTATTCGACTTACTAATTGTCACACCAGTATTCACCACTGAATCAGGTAAGTTACTGGAAATAGCATTGTATTTATTTTGTACTTGAACCTGAGCAATATCAGGATCAGTGCCGGTAGCAAAACTTAATGTTACCGAAAAGCTCCCTGAAGAATCACTGCTCGATGACATATACAATAAGTTATCGATACCATTCAAATTCTGCTCTATAACCTGAGTGACACTTTCTTCAATGGTTTGTGCTGAAGCACCAGTATAACTCCCCGCTATTTTTATCGACGGAGGAGATATTGACGGATATTGTTCGATTGGAAGGGTTTCAATTGCGAGCACCCCTCCCAACATGATGATGATTGCAATCACCCATGCAAAAATAGGGCGATCAATAAAAAAACGTGACATAAACTCGCTCCCTACTCGTTCGTTGTGACGGTAGGTTCAACAGAAGAGCCTACTTGTATTTTTTGCAAACCACTCACAACAACGGTATCACCATCTTGTAGACCTGAATTTACTAACCAGTCAGAGCCGACTATACGATCAACGACCACTGAGCGACTTTCAATCGTATTTTCTTGATTCACCACCATTACATAAGCATTACCTTGAGAATCACGACTTAAAGCTTTTTGAGGAACTAAAATAGCACCTTCACGTTTTTCAATCGGGAGGTCAGCTCGTACATACAGTCCAGGTAAATAAAGATGATTTGGGTTAGGCAGCAACGCTCTTAGGCCAACAGTCCCAGTAGATTCATCGACCGTCACATCAGCAAACTGTAAGCTCGCTTTTTCTTCTATTTCTGTGCCATCATCAAGAGTAACTTTAATGCCACTGAACTCTTGATCTGTTCCTTTCGAGCTCATGCGAATTTTCATTACTTCGCTACTCGACTGAGCAAGATCGACAAACAAAGGATCTAACTGTTGGATCGTTGCAAGGTAGCTGGTTTGATTGGCAGTAACTAGCGCTCCTTCGGTCACAGTAGATTTTCCGATTCGACCAGAGATTGGTGCCTTGATTTTAGTGTAAGCCAAATTAATTTTTGCCGATGATACCGCCGCTTGTGCCGCCATCACATTCGCTTCAGCTGCACGATATGTTGCTCGTGCATCTTCATAATCTTGAGTACTAATTGCGCGACTTTTTACCAATTCAGCATAACGCTCTTCTTGTAACTTAGAGCTCTCTAATGTCGCTTGGGCTGAGGCTAAACTCGCCTTAGCGCTATCTAGCTCAACTTGATACGTTGCTGGGTCGATTTTGTATAAAACCTCTCCACTTTTAACCAAACTACCTTCGGTAAATAAACGTTCGATAATTAAACCATCAACCTGAGGGCGAACTTCCGCCGTGCGATAAGCACTGGTGCGACCTGGCAGCTTAGTGGTAATCTCTACTGATTCCGGTTTGAGTTGAACCACGTCTACAGCTGTCGCTCTTGGTGCTCCTCCACCGGGCATACCTTCTGGCCCTTCTGCGTTTGCATAACCTGTTAAAGCAACCATTAAACCTAATGCCAAGACCGATTTACGGGGCAAAGGGAAGGATTTAGACATTTGAATCTCTCCTAAAAAGTTTGGCTATACCGTTCTACAACCAATATAAAAAAGTGGGGTGAGAAAAAGCAATTGGACTATTCTATTTTCTAAATAGCCTTAAATAATACAACATACCTTCAGCGTCGCATTTTAGATAGCTTATGGTTAAAGATTGGTTAAAATCATAAAAAATCAATAAAAAAAGTCACACCAATGCGCGCTACGACTTGAGCGATATGCGATCAGACACCGAATAGTATTATTACTATACTCTATTTTAGTTAATAAAAAACCCAACACTAAGGTTGGGTTTTTTTAATAAGAGGTAGACAATTAATATCTAAACACTATTCAGCAAGTTCCCTTGCGGTTTTGATATATATCTCTCGCAGTTTCATTGCAATATCACCCGGCTGTCCTGTTCCTATTGTATTTCCATCAATAGAGACGACAGGCCAAACAAATGTCGTTGCAGAACTTACAAATGCTTCTTTCGCAGCATACGCTTCTTCAATAGTAAAAAAACGTTCTTCAATATCCAATTTCATTTCGACGGCGAGCTTCATTAATGAAGCACGAGTAATACCATGCAAAATGTCATTACTAAGTGGACGTGTAACTAACTTATCATCTTGAGTCACGATGTAGGCATTACTAGAACCACCTTCAGTCACAAAACCATCTTCGATCATCCATACATCATCCGCGCCAGCTTCATGGGCAGCATGCTTTGCTAAACATGCAGGCAATAAGCTAGTCGTTTTAATATCACGACGACGCCAGCGAATATCAGCTGTAGAAATAACCTTAATACCCTTCGTTGCAATTGGGCTAGTTACCAAATTACGTGACTGAGTAAATAAAACCAAAGTCGGCTTAATATCTTCACTGTATGTAAAGTCACGATCGCTTTCTGTACCACGAGTCAATTGAAGGTAAATACCTCCTTCATTGAGTTCATTTTTCGCAATCAGGTCACGCTGAATCTGAGTTAAGTCATCTGCACTAAGATCGAACTTAATACCAAGTTCTTTGGCCGAACGTGCTAAACGCGCATAGTGACCAGGGTTATCAATTAGCTTACCCTCAAGTACGGCAGTAACTTCATAAACGGCATCTGCAAATAGAAAACCTCGGTCAAATATTGATATTTTCGCGTCAGTTTCTTTTACATATTCACCATTTAGATAAACAATACGTTCCATTTTTAATTCTCCTAGCCCCACAGCTTCGTGCTGAAAGGCAACATAGCATTTTGCTCAAATTCAAAACCATTGTCGATGTCTTTAGCAAGCAATAATGGACCATCAAGATCTACGACATCAACATTTTGTGCGACGACAAATGCCGGCGCCATGCTGAGTGAAGACGACAACATACAGCCAACCATTACTTTCAATCCAGCGTCTTCCGCTTCCGCTTTAAGTGCTAATGCTTCTGTTAGACCACCTGTCTTATCGGTCTTAATGTTGATCATATCGTAACGACCAATAACATGAGGCAAGCTTGAGCGATCGTGACAAGATTCATCGGCACAAATAGGAATTGGACGTTCAAGATGAGCAAGAGCTTCATCTGCATCTGCATGGAATGGTTGCTCAATCATCGCTACCCCTAGCTTTTCGAGCTCGGGAATCAACGCTTTGTATATTTCAGGAGTCCAAGCTTCATTTGCATCGAGTACAATCGTTGCGTTAGGTGCTCCGCGACGAACGGCTTTAACTCGCTCTAAATCTTCTGGGCCACCTAACTTTAATTTCAAAAGAGGACGATGCGCATTTTCTATCGCTGCTTGTTCCATTTTTTCTGGTTTATCCAGTGACAGTGTATAAGCCGTCGTTAATTCACCCGGCTCTGTCTCTGTTGTTTCCCATATGGATTTTTTTGCGAGCTTGCACTCTAAATCCCACATTGCGCAATCAATAGCATTGCGAGCGGCTCCAGAAGGAAGCAATGGCTGCAATTGTTCTCTGTTGATACCAGTTTTAATCTCAGGCAGAACCCATTCTATTTGCTTTAATACGTTGTCTATTGACTCACCATATCGAGCATAGGGAACACATTCACCTCGACCAACAGCGCCATTGTGTTCAATCTCCACGATGATGGTTTCCACTGCAGTTTTACTCCCTCGAGAGATAGTAAAACTGCCACGGATTGGCCAACTTTTTGTGTAAAGATTAACGTTCATTACAGCTCCGCAATTTTATCTACAATACGAGCGATACCTTGACGGAATGGGTCAACAACTGGCAAACCAAGCTCAGCTTCAACTTTACTCATGTATTCAAGTGCTTCTTTTTCTTCTAGCCCAGACGTATTAACCGACACACCAACAAATTGAACATTTGGATTGGTTAAACTTGCCGTAGCAATGTTAGCGTCCATACACTTTTGCATATCTGGTAATGCGTAATCAGGAAGACCACGCATATGAGTGCGAGTTGGTTCATGACATAAAACTAATGCATCTGGCTGAGAACCATGAATCAAACCTGTTGTTACACCGGCATATGAAGCATGGAACAATGAACCTTGTCCTTCAACGATGTCCCAGTGATCAGCTTCGGCTGCTGGTGTAATCGCTTCAATTGCACCAGCGATAAAATCAGCAACAACACAGTCAGCACTTACGCCTTCGCCAGTAATTAAGATACCGGTTTGACCCGTTGCACGGAAATCAGCATTAATACCACGCTCTTTAAGGCCTTTTTCGATTGCTAAAGATGTGTACATTTTACCAACTGAACAATCGGTACCGACAGTCAGTAGGCGCTTACCAGTACGTTTCTTACCGTTCGCGACTGGATAATCTTCTGTTGGATAACGAACATCAAAAAGCTGAGTACCTTTTGCTTCTGCTGCAGCAACAAGCTCAGGAATGTCAGCAAGTTTGTTATGCAAACCAGCCGCAATATCCATTCCTGCATCAATAGCTTTAAGAAGGACAGCAATCCATTCTTCAGAAATTAAACCACCTCGGTTAGCCACACCAATAACTAGGGTTTTAGCACCTGCTTCAATAGCTTGTTCGATGGTTAAGTCACTTAAACCAACATCGGCCTTACATTCTGGCAATCGAAATTGACCAATGCAAAACTCAGGACGCCATGTCTTAATACCTTGTGCTACTTTAGCAGCAAGGTTGTCAGGTGCATCGCCTAAAAATAATAGATATGGTTGTTTAAGTTCCATCTTGGTGTTCCTCTGCGCTATGACTAATTAATTTAGTAGTATTTAATGTTAACAATTCGCACAAGATACAGTGCAATATGCGTGACAACAAACATTTTATTTTACAAAAAATATGCATAAGTAGGTTAAATAACACCACTTAACCGACTTTTTAGTTCAAAAAACTGACTATTTATTCTGTTTCACTAGACATCTCAATTTCATTAAATTCTAATTTAATGAAATTTATCAGAATAATAGCTCAACCAAAAACCAAATCATCAGTTGATAATGTTAAACCTATCAGTTTATACGAGTTATCTAAACGTCCCTCACAACAAATAAAACAGCGTTTAATATCGATAACCCACCTTAATTTGATATTTTAATTTTTGTGATGAACCTCACAAAAACAAACCTAACAGACAATAGACAAGTTCGTTAGACCACACAGTTAGAATGCATAAATAGCTACAAACGCCCAATAAAGGTGCAAATATGGTCACTAATAGTGCATAAATCAGCAAATAGAACTAGAAAGTCAATTAATTATACATAAGTAAACATTGATGCTCCCAATAATACATCAACTTAAACATTAGATATAAAATCTACAAAATAAATAAATATCAAAATAATATAAAAAACTATATTTGATTTTTTAGAGTAAGCGATATTATGTAGTTAGTCTGGAGATATTAAGCAATATCTCTCCTTCGCAAAGTAGTTCGCGCTGGTCTACAAATTGCTTATCATGCGAGAATTTTAACGATATCATTCCTCCAATAGAACACGGCCCGTTAGCCTGCTCCTCGTATTTATTCAGGCATATTTCAAATATTTAGATTATCAGGACACATTATGATTACTGCTGAAGCGGTTATTAACTTACAAGCACTTAGTGACAACTACGATTTACTAAAAAGTAAATCTAATAACAGATCTGTGGTGGCGGTGATTAAAGGTGATGCATATGGTCATGATGCGGTCAAGACGGCAAAAGCCCTACCGCAAGCCGATATGTTTGCAGTATCTCGTATAGAAGAAGCTATCGAATTACGTAACAGTGGTATTACTCAATCAATTCTATTACTTGAAGGATGTTTCTGCGTAGAAGATTTAGAACTTGCCGCTCAACTTGAATTTCACACAACCATTCACTGTAGTGAGCAACTTACCCACTTACAAACGGCCATCATCGAACAGCCAATTACAGTATGGTTGAAGTTAGATACTGGCATGCATCGCCTCGGTGTTAAGCCTTGTGAATTGCCTGATTATGTCAACAGAATCGAAGCAACAGGTAAACTAGATGGTCCTGTTGGATTTATAAGTCACTTCTCTTGCGCCGATGATTTAAAGTCAGACACAACCGCGAACCAAATAGCACAATTTTTAGACCAAACATCCCATTATCCTGGCCCTAAAACGATCGCAAATTCTGCTGGTATATTGTATTGGCCTGATGCCCAATTGGATTACATGCGTGGTGGTATTGCACTATATGGTATCTGTCCAAACCAAGATGAAATTGGTTCGGATCATGGCCTAAAGCCCGTCATGACACTGCAATCAAAACTAATAGCTATTCGACAACACAACGCTGATCAACCTGTAGGGTATGGAGAAAATTGGGTCTCTTCACGCGATACATACATTGGCGTTATCGCCATGGGATATGGAGATGGCTATCCGCGCGTCCTACCAAACGAAACTCCGGTATATGTTAATGGTCGCCTTGTTCCGATCGTAGGGAATGTATCAATGGATATGATTACCGTTGACCTAGGGCATGATATGCAAGATAAAGTTGGAGACTCCGTTGAGTTTTGGGGTGACAACTTACCTATAGAGCACATCGCAAATCATATTGGCACGATTAGTTATGAGCTCATGATTAAGTTGACTAAGCGAGTGTCCAAACGATTTATTTAGAATACTTTGCTCGTTTTAGTATAAGCGTAAATTTTATAGTAGAAACTTACGCTCATCCGTTTGTTGTTCAAGCAGGACCGATAATTTGACTAAGCCTTGTTCAAACTTTTCGTCCTCATCGATTGCCATGAGCGACAAACGGATGTGATGACTGGCAAAGTTAGGGCTATCAAAGTAACGTCCACTACTAACTATGATACCTACATTCCTCGCCTGTGTAACAAACTCTTCTACTTCAACTCGCGAATCAATCGGTAACCAAATGTGGTATCCATCGCCAAACATTTCCATTTTCAATATCTTTGATGCGACTTCTTGACGCTGTTTCGCTATCCTTTTCTGATTTCTTATAAGTTTGACTATTTCGTTACTGGATATCGCTTGTGCAGCAACTTCATGCATCAACGGTGAACTTAGCCAAATTGTCGCACGAACTTTTGCCTCAAATCTTGCCACCAATTCTTGAGGAGCATACAACAACCCACTGCGCAATGCGGGGCTGAGTAGCTTCGACATACTAGAAATATAGATGCTTCTATCTGGAATGTAGCTCGAAATAGCAGGTATAGTGACAGAGTTTAAGAAAGCATAAATATCATCTTCAACTAACCATAAATGATTTTGCTCGATAACTTCTGCAACCTCTTTTCGCCGCGAAGTTGGCATGGTAATTCCAGTTGGATTTTGATACGAAGGTACGACTATCACCAACTTTGGCTCGTGACGATCAATCACATATTGCAAATGATCTGGGCACATGCCACTTGGATCCATTTCTACACCATATACTTGTCGACCTAATTGTTCGCAAATAGCGAAAATTCCCGGGTAACTTTGTTGTTCAACCAATACGGTATCACCAGGTTCAGATAGCATCTCGATGGCGAGAGCTAAACCATGCTGAGCGCCATTGGTCAAAACTATCTGTTTAGAATCGGCATGCAATAATCCCATTTGATTTAACCAATCTGAAAATATCGATTTGTGGCGCGGTAAACCTGAATGTTCGACGTACCCAACCAAGGTTTGAGAAATATTCTTTTGAAGATCACTAAAAAGACGGCTTAAGACCGATAGGTTAGCCTCAAGACAAGGTTGAAGAATGGAAAAATTATACTCTTGATACTCGCTTTTTGGAGTAATGATCTTTTCCAGAGGTGACTCACCTAATACAAAACTGCCTTTGCCGACATGCGAACTAATCCGTCCTTGTTGCGCTAAATAACGATAAGCTTTGGCGACTGTCACCGGGGTTGTATTGAGTTGCTTAGCAAGTACTCTATGTGGTGGCAGCTTGTCGCCAACCCGATAAAATGATTGGTCTATACGCTTAGCGATCAAGTTGGCAATTTGTCTATATTTAGTCACGCTCATTATTAATCACTCACCACATAAAGGTTCGCAAACAAGACTAAGAATGAATTGGTAACTTGTCAATTAACGAAACTCAGGGTTAAAAAGAGAAATGAGCAAACTTATCCTACTAAATGCTGATAATTAGGAAGGAATTTGGATATCAATTTACTAAATCTTCCCTATCATTATATTAATTGGTATTTTACCTATCATTTCCAAATATTATATGGCCAATATGAAGATATACAGTAATTTTGAATCAGGAAGCATTGAAGTAGTAGAAGCATTAAACCACCATGATATTCAATTGTCCCTGCGAGCTGATAATCAATCAGATATCGCTCAGTGGTTCCATTTTCGTCTCGAATCAACGCCATTATTAGAGCACTCTTTTCAGCTAATCAACCTCGAAAAATCAGCTTACCCTGAGGGGTGGGACGGTTACAACGTAGTTGTCTCGTATGATCGCGAGCATTGGTTTCGCATTCCTTCAAAGTTTGATGGCAACAGTTTACGTTTTAATTTTACGCCAGAACACAAATCGGTTTATTTCGCCTATTTTGCACCTTACAGTTACGACCGCCATCTCGATCTCATCCACCAAGCTCAATTGCATCCTAATTGCCTTTTAGACACGTTGGGGCAAACCATTGATGGCCGAGATATTAGCCTTTTGACCATTGGGGAACCAAATAATGATAAAAAGAAAATTTGGGTCACCGCACGCCAACATCCCGGTGAAACCATGGCAGAGTGGTTTGTTGAAGGTTTGCTTAGAAGGCTTCTTGATACCACCGACACTGTAGCACGATCATTACTCGACCAAGCAGTCTTCTATATCGTTCCAAACATGAATCCAGATGGAAGTGCTCGCGGACACCTTCGCACCAATGCCATTGGCGTTAATTTAAATCGAGAATGGCAAACTCCTTCTGTAGAGCAAAGCCCTGAAGTCTATTATGTACGCGAAGAAATGCTGAATGCTGGGGTTGATATGTTTCTAGATATTCACGGTGATGAAGCCATTCCATACAATTTTGTCGCAGGTTCTGAGGGTGTACCCAGTTACAACGATAAAATAGCCGATCTTGAATCATTATTTAAACAAGCACTGTTAACCATAACACCGGAGTTTCAGGTGGAAGAAGGCTATCCTGAAAACGAACCCGGTACTGCAAACCTGACCGTTGGTTCAAAATGGGTAGCTGAACAATTTAAATGCCTTTCGTACACGATTGAAATGCCTTTCAAAGACAACGACGCACACCCAGATAAGCTATACGGTTGGTCGCCAGAGCGGAGTGTGGCATTTGGGCAAGATGTTCTTGCGGCAATTCCAGCAGTTGTCGCCAAGCTTTAATGAGTCATATCAACGGCCAGAATTATTAAGATTAATAAGGCTCTACTGCAACGTAGAGCCTTATATTGAGCTGCGGATAAAATGGTTATCCGTAATTAAGACTATCGAGAAGTGAAAGATTCAACGACATGATATTATTTACAAAATCTCCCCATCATAAATTATCCTGATATCCAGCATCAAAGAAACATCACAGTAAAAATTCGCTTAATTATAATACCGTAGGACGCCCTTTCATCATTCGTTTCGCTTCTCGGCGAATACAATCTATCAGTGGATTTTCAATCATATCGGCACGCCAGATAAACGATAAAGTTCGTTCCATATAGAGATCTGGTACATTAAGCCCAGCAAGTTGACCTGATTTCAGAAACCGTTCGACATCTAGATAGGGTAAACAAGTTAAATATGGTCCGCTTTCGACCATAGCTCGCAGTACAGGCACATGTTCATATTCACGCCATAAATCAAGATTCGGGATAAGATGGTGAATGGCACTATTGAAGATGTTTCGGGTTCCTGAACCTGGCTCACGTAGGACCCACTTAGCTTCTTCTAACTGCGCTAAGCTTACTTTTTCTGCCTTAGCAAACGGATGATGAGAAGAAGAAACGATCACAAGGTGATCTCGACACCACACATCTTGAGTAATACGACTGTCGTCGCATCGCCCTTCTATAATTCCAAGATCGTATTGATAGTCCAATAAGCCATTTATGACCGCTTTTGTACTTTCAACTTTCAATTTGACACGCATTTCAGGGAAATCATTATCAAGAATACTGATAAGCTCTGGCACCAAATGTTCAGCCGGGGTTTGACTTGAGCACACGCGAATATTACCGCTAATCAAATGTTGATCATAAAACCCCATTTGAATTTTTTGTGCATCTTGGATTAGACGCTTTGCTTTCGGTCTTAACCACATTCCCCAATGAGTCAATGCCATCTGTTTACCTTGACGTTCAAATAAAGGACGCCCAAGCATTTTTTCTAACTGTGCTAGCGACATGCTTGTTGCCGATTGAGTCAGAGCAAGGTTTTCCGACGCTTTGCTGACACTTCCTGTATCGGCTATTGCATCAAATACCGCTAATTGTTTTAGAGAATACCGCACACCCACTCCCATAAAATATAACACCAAGAAACCTGCATAGATTCCTCTGCCCAACGGCAATAAAACGCCATTTTACGCATTAATTTTTCGATATCAAACGAATTGATATGAAAGTGAAGAAATATCAATTTTACCACTCATCATTTTAGGTTCAGGATTAATACGCAAACAAGGAAATGCCTTTGTTTGATATCCGAAATGACGTTAGGAGGTTAATCATGAACATCACTACAGGGAGCTACTATGTCCGTTGCACACTCTGACAATACTAATTTTTTCTCACCATATGAAATGATGGCGGAAGCGGAAAAATACGCGTTTGGAAAAACGAAAAAAACAAGCTCAATGATCCTAGGATTGGCGATTTTAGCTGGAGCCTTTATTGGGCTTGCGTTTATTTTCTATATCACCGTTACCACAGGGAGTGCTGGTGCTGGATGGGGTCTAAGCCGATTAGCCGGTGGACTTGCATTTAGTCTCGGGTTAATCCTTGTCGTGATTTGTGGTGGTGAACTCTTTACCAGCTCTGTACTTTCAAGTATTGCGTGGGCCAATAAACAGATTTCATTTTTCAATATGTTGAAACTCTGGAGTAAGGTTTACATTGGTAATCTAATTGGCGCACTACTGCTATTAGCCTTGGTTACAGCTGGAGGGTTGTATCAACTCGACGCTGGACAATGGGGCCTAAACGCTCTCAATATTGCTCAGCACAAGCTTCATCACACCACATTACAAGCGTTTTCGTTGGGCGTACTTTGTAACCTTTTAGTGTGCCTTGCGATATGGCTAACCTTCAGCTCAGCGAACGCTATGACCAAAGCCGCAATGACAATCCTCCCCGTAGCGATGTTTGTCTCCACCGGTTTTGAACACTGCGTTGCCAATATGTTTATGGTACCACTAGGTATCGTTATTCAGACTTTCGCTCCTGAAAGCTTCTGGCAACAGGTCGGCGTTAGTGCCAGTCACTATGCCGACTTAAATATCCACCACTTTATCTTCAACAATTTAATTCCAGTGACGTTAGGCAATATCGTCGGCGGCGCCGTATTAGTCGGTCTTGCTAACTGGAGTATTTACAGTCGCCCGCACCTAAAATCCACCGGATTAGCCACTATCACGACGACTGCTGAAATCACAAATATTAAGGAAATCACTATGTTTAGTTCAACTAGCGTTAAAGAAATTATGACAAACAACCCAGCAACCGTATCGGCCGATATGCCAGTGGCCTTAGCGGTAGACGTATTGCTCGATAATCAACTTACCGGAGCACCTGTTGTCAACGTAGAAGGACGTGTTGTCGGTTTCTTCTCTACTCACGATGTAATGGTTGAACTTTGGTGCCAAGATTACATACCGGCAGAAGATCAGAAAGTTGTCGACTTAATGTCTCGTGATGTTGTCGCGGTGGACATCAAAGAGCGACTCATTGATATTGCAGAATACTTATCTGTTGACAGAGAGCAACTGTATCCGACCACATCAGTAGGCATTGCCACGAGCTTCTCATCACTATCTGTCGAAGAACGTGCAAAAACAAGCAAACTAAACCGCCCTTATGTTATGCCGGTAATGGAAGATGGTCACTTAGTTGGAACCATCACTCGCCAGCAGGTATTCCAAGCGCTTCGCCCAATTTTTGGCGAACGATTAGTCGAATCTACCGCTCTTCAGTCTGCATAAAAAAACACCCCTCTTATCTTTATGGTAGGAGGGGGTTTTGTCGTGGCTTAGTTAACTCATTAGCCTTTAAGCTTCCTCTTCTCTATCAACTATCCACATTTAGTGTTTTCTGTTCAATCAATCGTTATACTGCTGGCTGATACTAAGATAAGGCTGAGCTATGTCTAACCCTGAAAATGATTTGGTGCATGTCGCCAAAGACCCCACTGAACGCATGAACCTCTTTTTTAAAAATATCGCAAACACATCGAAAATTTGGTTATTAATTGATGAACATGGCAGTGTACTTTTAAGTGCCGACGATGACGATTGTGTGCCAGTTTGGCCAAGCAAAGCCAGCGCCCAACAATGGGCTATCGATGATTGGGAAGGGTTTACACCTGAGCCGATTTCAATCGCAAAGTGGAAAAGTCGCTGGACCATGGGGTTAGAAGATGACGATTTGTCTATTATCGTTTTTCCAGATAACAATGGCGAGGGCATTGTTTTATTCCCAGAAGAGTTCGAATTTGAGTTAGTTAAACGGGAAACCAAGCGCCGCTAATAAATAACTTATACTCGTAACCTTTCCCAATCGTTACGAGTTATCGTTTTCTTTCATCTAGCTAACCCACTCCAACAACCTCCAACAACCTCCAACAACCTCCAACAAGATTAAAATAGGTATTCCCTATCAATGGTATAGATACAAGCAATTTTATTTTATCTGCTCTGAGTGCGAATATTAATCCCGTAGACGAGATAACTCGTAACCCATAACTCAGAAAGGATAGACATTATGATTAACACTCAAATCAAACCATTCAGCGCAACAGCATTCAAACAAGGCGAATTTGTTGAAGTTACAGAACAGGACGTATTAGGCAAATGGGCTATCTTCTTCTTCTACCCAGCGGACTTTACTTTCGTATGTCCGACTGAACTTGGTGACCTTGCTGATCATTATGCAGAGCTTCAAGAGCGTGGCGTAGAAGTTTACTCAGTATCAACTGACACCCATTTCACTCACAAAGCATGGCACGATACGTCTGACACTATCGGCAAAATCAACTACTACATGCTAGGTGACCAAACAGGCAACATCACGAACAATTTCGGCGTCATGCGTGAAGGTCAAGGTCTTGCAGACCGTGCAACGTTCCTAATCGACCCTGAAGGTGTTATCCAAGCAATGGAAATCACAGCTGAAGGTATTGGCCGTGAAGCAGAAGACCTAATGCGTAAAGTAAAAGCGGCTCAATATGTTGCAGCTCACCCGGGTGAAGTATGTCCTGCGAAATGGAAAGAAGGTGAAGAAACGCTTGCACCATCGCTAGACCTTGTTGGAAAAATCTAATTCCAGTTTATTGAAACATATTCAATAAACAGAGCATAGAAATCAATTTGAGAGCATTCCGGGTATACCGACGACCAACATATCTGGTTTGCTCTCCCTTTTTGTTATCTAGAGTGACCACTCTACGAAAGAATATATAGGTGTACTTCATTATGTTAGACCAAGCCATTAAACAACAATTACAACAATATCTAACTAATCTGAAACATGAAGTCAGATTAGTGGTCAGCCTAGATGATTCAAAAGCATCTAGTGATATTAACGAGCTTGCAAATGAAATCGCGGAGCTAAGCGACTTAGTTAGTGTTGTTCGTGATGATAATGCAAGTGATCGTAAACCTGTGATGACAATTTCTAACCCAGAAAAAGAGACTCAGCTACGTTTTGCTGGCCTACCTATGGGACATGAGTTTACATCATTAGTATTAGCGTTACTTCATTCTGGCGGACATCCAATCAAAGAAGAGCCAGAAACAATAGAGCAAATTGCCCAGCTAGGCAAAAAACTGGATGTCGAAATATACATTTCATTGTCTTGTCAAAACTGTCCAGATGTTGTGCAAGCATTTAACACTATGGCCGCGATTAACCCAGATGTTCGCGTGACCATGATCGATGGTGCATTGTTCCAAGATGAAGTAAAACAGCGCGAGATAATGGCGGTTCCAAGTGTATTTGTTAATGGTGAGCTGTTTGGCCAAGGGCGTATGTCACTCACCGAGATATTACATAAAGTCGATGACAGCGCAGCCGAAAAAGCAGCTGCTGCAATAAACGAAAAAGAGTCATTTGATGTACTCGTCGTCGGTGGTGGACCCGCTGGAAGTGCTGCTGCAGTTTATGCCGCTCGTAAAGGTATTCGCACTGGCGTGGTTGCAAAACGATTCGGTGGACAAGTTATGGACACCATGGCAATTGAAAACTTTGTTTCGGTTAAGCGCACAGAAGGACCAAAACTAGCCGCTGACATGACTGAACACCTAAAAGAATATGGTGTCGATATGGTTGGTGACCAGCAAGTAGCAAAAGTTATGGGTGCAGAACACACTAATGATGGCTTGATTCACGTCAGCCTAGAAAGCGGTGCTATTCTAAAAAGTAAAAGCGTCATTCTTACACCTGGTGCACGTTGGAGAGAGATGAACGTACCCGGAGAGCAGGAATATCGTAATAAAGGGGTTGCATACTGCCCACATTGTGATGGACCTCTGTTCAAAGGCAAGAAAACCGCGGTTATTGGTGGCGGGAATTCCGGTATCGAAGCAGCAATTGACTTAGCTGGAATTGTTGAACACGTAACGGTATTGGAATTTGCCGACACTCTACGAGCTGACCAAGTGTTAATTAACAAAGCAAACTCGTTGCCTAATGTCGACATTATTACTATGGCGCAAACGACAGAAGTTGTTGGTGATGGAAAGCGAGTGACTAGCTTGAAGTATAAAGATCGCAATACCGACGAAATCAAAGAAGTTGAACTATCAGGAATCTTTGTTCAAATCGGTCTTGTTCCAAATACAGAATGGCTCAAAGATTCAGAAGTTACACTATCACCACGTGGTGAAATTGAGGTCGGGTCACACGGTGATACAAGTTTAGCGGGTGTGTTTGCTGCCGGAGACGCAACAACCGTTCCTTACAAACAAATCATCATTGCAATGGGAGAAGGCGCAAAAGCAAGCCTAGGAGCATTTGACTACTTGATTCGTCAAGAGGGATAGTAACCACTAAAACAATTTCGAAGGGCTTCTAAAAAGGAGCCCCTTTTTATTTATTCCCCCATCACAAACACAATATTAAATCAATAAATAAAATAGGCCAGTAACTAGCATTGTGTTAAGGTGCGCCACTTTATTTCAATAGCATTTTCGCTAGAACAACCAAATTGGACCAACCTTTGATAAACAATGAAATCTTAAGACAAATCCAACAGACATTTGAACTCTCACCAACGGCAATAGTGGGTATCTTTAACGAAGCAGACCAATTAGTCTCTGTTGAACAAGTAGAATTATGGCTGGCGACAACTGAAGCAACATTACTTGATGTAGAATTGGCTCAATTTCTAAACGGATTTATTAACACCAAACGCGGTCGTCAAGATGGAAAGCAAGCAATTGCCGAAACCGCTCTTTCGAATAATATGGTATTAATGAAACTGCGTATTGCGGTAAATATGCAAACTGAACAAATGCTAAACGCTTTCGAAACCGTTGGTTGTGACATGACTAAATATGAACTTGGGGCATTATTTCGTAAACCCAGTAACAAACATTTCCGTGAATGTTCTGATACTATTCTTAGCGACTTTTTATTGGCATTGCGAAGCTAACCAGCGCTGAACTTTGGGGTTATCTTAATATATAAACTTAGACAACGAAATAAATCAGAAGAGAGTTCAATATGAACCCTCTAAACAATTTGCTCTATTTGGCAAGTGACTGATTTATTGAATCAAGAACCAAAGCCGGATTTTCAGCCTGTGTTATAGGGCGGCCAATAACTAAATAGTCTGAACCCGCTTCTATAGCTTGAGTTGGAGTCATAATGCGACGTTGGTCTCCCGCCACACTGCCCACAGGCCGAATTCCCGGCGTCACCAACTTAAACTCTTCCCCCAACTCTGATTTCAACAGCGCAGACTCCTGTGCAGAACATACAACACCATCTAACCCTGCATTTTTTGTCAACGTAGCCAAACGCATGACTTGTTGATCCGGTAACACATCGACGCCAACACCGGCTAAATCAGTTTGTTCCATACTGGTTAAAACTGTCACACCAATAAGCAATGGCCGTTGCGCCCCATACGGCTCAAGAATTTCTCGTGCTGCACTCATCATTCGCTCACCACCACTGGCATGCACATTGACCATCCACACGCCCAATTCAGCAGCAGCTCGAACCGCCTTAGAACACGTATTTGGGATATCGTGAAATTTTAAATCTAAAAATACAGAAAAACCACGCTGATGCAGTTGGCGAACAAAGTCAGGTCCAAATAGTGTAAACATTTCTTTGCCCACTTTTAGACGACAACTCGCTGGATCGATTTTATCAACAAAAGCGAGCGCATCTGCTTGCTGTTCATAGTCCAACGCGACGATTACTTTTGGATCGTTCATTACTGCTCCTAAACACACTTCTTATTTCAGATTAAAATTACTCGCCATCAAGCCCGCGAATTGGCTTTATTGCTCCCCACTCCTTGCAAGAAGGACATTGCCAATATAATCGATGGGGAGAAAACCCACATTTCTGACAGCGATAATGAGGCTTAACATTTAAATGTTCACCTACCATACCTTGAAGCGCTGAAAGACTATGCTTTGCGCGCCCTTCTTCAGCATCGGTAATATGGTATCCAATTAAATTGTAGAAACCTTTCATCGTCGGGTTCTTTTCAATTTGTTTTGTAAGCAAATCGATTGCTGCCGTACTTCCTTCATATCGCTCAATCAATGTTGCTAGCATGAGTTCGCTCGACGCTCCAGCATTTTTGTCCATACTGCGTCTTAAGAACTCGACAAGTGCTGCTTCGTTACCTAGCTGAGAATAGCATTCAGACAATATAGGTAGGACTTCTCCAACAAAATCGACATCTTGTTCTAAAACAGACTCAAGATGGGTAACCGCTTTGCCATATTCATTCTGCTCAACATACAGTTTTCCAAGTTCAATCGAGGCGCGAACACACTCTGGATATTCATTCAGCGCCTTCTTATAGAAGTTAACCACTTTACTCGACACGCCATTGAAACGCTCTTCTGCGGCTAACTCACAATAAAAATGAGCAATATCCGCTTTAATCCGATTTCGACCGAGTTTTACCAAACGATTGCCACATTCAATGGCTTTGTACCACTCTTTTGTTTGTTGGTATATCAAGGTTAGCTGCTTAAGAGCCATCGAGGTGTGGTCTGGTTCATCTACCAGTTGCTCAAATATTTTTTCCGCTCGATCAAGAAACCCGGTCACCATGTAGTCTTTCGCTAACTGCTGTAACGCAAGGTTTTTTTGATCAACAGTTAGACCGGAACGTGAGATTAGACTCTGGTGGATTCGAATTGCACGATCGACTTCTCCTCTAGTGCGGAATAAATTGCCTAGAGCTAAGTGAGTATCAATTGTGTCGTCAACTTGCAATAACTCGATAAAGTGATCAACCGCTTGGTCAGACTGATCAGAGAGGAGCATATTTAATCCCGTCACATATTGACGGGAAATCTGAAGGGACTGTTTTTGTTTGTCTTGTTGAGCACTTCTGTAACCCATATACCAACCGTAAACGGCGGCAATGGGTAACAACAAGAAGAGGATCTCTAACATTGTGAGTTTTTATCCAGCGTTCAAACTTTCTTTTGGTAATTTTTTATTTGTCGCTGCTTTCTGACCAGTTGCTCTTTCTAGCTTCTTGGTTAGGCTACGAACTTTAAGTTTTGCGCGCAAGTGCATGCTACCAAAAATCAGCCAAGAGATGATAAACCCGCTGACAAATGCGCCACCAAGCAACCAAGACAAATAAAACTCACCTTGTGCAATTAAATAATTGAAACCTACAACAGCTTGGTTTTGCGAACCAAGAGCCAAAGCAAGTAAAAACAGAATCAGTACTAAAATAATTTTTATAATTTTCATAATGGCATACCTATTTCTTTATTTGTTAGGTAGATTATGCAGGAAAATCGTTAGCCACACCATGTCTAATGTTAAGTTTAAAAACAAAAAAGGCGGCATATCAAAATGATATATCGCCTTTTATCAAACTAACTAATTAAACAAATTATAAACTAGCGTTTACACGTTCACGCAACTCTTTGCCTGGTTTGAAATGAGGAACATATTTTCCATCCAATTCAACTTTATCACCAGTTTTAGGGTTGCGTCCCGCACGGGGCTCACGATAATGCAGAGAAAAACTACCAAAGCCACGGATTTCTATGCGTTCACCACTTTCTAAAGTGGTAGCCATAGATTCAAGAATATCTTTTACCGCGTCTTCAATCTCCTTTGCTGATAGGTGAGTTTGTTCTGCACACAATCTTTCAATTAATTCAGATTTAGTCATAGTTTCCCTCAATACTTAGCAACATCTTCGCAAGCCAACCGAAAGGAACCTAGCGGCTCCTTTCAACGAGTTTAATTATTCGCCTTTAGCAGCTTTAAATGCGTCTGCCATTGCGTTACCGAACGAAGATTCGTCAGTTGTTTTGTTCACGGTAGCCAGTGCTTCTTGCTCATCAGCTTCATCTTTCGCTTTGATAGATAAGTTGATTACGCGGTTCTTACGGTCTACACCAGTAAATTTCGCTTCAACGCTATCACCAACGTTTAAGACTAGAGATGCATCTTCAACACGGTCACGTGAGATTTCTGAAGCACGGATGTAACCTTCAACACCTTCTTCTAGTTCAATTGTAGCACCTTTTGCATCAACTGCAGAAATAGTACCAGAAACTAGAACACCTTTCTTGTTGTCAGCTACGTAAGCATTGAATGGGTCATTTTCCATTTGCTTAACGCCTAAAGAAATACGCTCACGATCAGCATCAACTGCTAGAACAACTGCAGAGATTTCGTCGCCTTTCTTATATTCACGTACTGCTTCTTCTCCAGGAACATTCCAAGAGATATCAGATAGGTGAACAAGACCATCGATACCACCGTCAAGACCGATGAAGATACCAAAGTCAGTGATTGACTTGATCTTACCAGTAACTTTATCGCCCTTAGCTTGCATATCAGCGAAATCTAACCATGGGTTAGTCTTACACTGTTTTAGACCTAGAGAGATACGACGACGTTCTTCATCGATATCAAGAACCATAACCTCAACTTCATCGCCAACATTAACGACTTTAGATGGGTGAATGTTCTTGTTAGTCCAATCCATTTCAGAAACGTGAACTAGACCTTCAACGCCTTCTTCGATTTCAACGAAGCAGCCGTAGTCAGTTAAGTTAGTAACACGACCAGTCAGTTTGTGACCTTCTGGGTAACGCTTAGCGATTGCTACCCATGGATCTTCACCTAGCTGCTTAAGACCTAGAGATACACGAGTACGCTCACGATCGAACTTAAGAACTTTAACTAGGATTTCGTCGCCAACGTTAACGATTTCTGATGGGTGCTTAACGCGTTTCCAAGCCATGTCAGTGATGTGAAGTAGTCCATCAACACCGCCAAGGTCAACGAATGCACCGTAGTCTGTAAGGTTCTTAACGATACCTTTGACTTCGCTGCCTTCTTGTAGAGCTTCAAGTAGCTCTTCACGTTCAACACTGTTTTCAGATTCGATAACAGCACGACGAGAAACAACAACGTTGTTGCGCTTCTGATCAAGTTTAATAACTTTGAACTCTAGCTCTTTGTTTTCTAGGTGAGCAGTGTCACGGATAGGACGAACATCAACAAGAGAACCAGGAAGGAACGCACGGATACCGTTTAGTTCAACAGTGAAACCGCCTTTAACTTTACCGTTGATAACACCGATAACAGTTTCAGCTTCTTCGTAAGCTTTCTCTAGTACAATCCAAGCTTCGTGACGTTTTGCTTTCTCACGAGAAAGTTGAGTTTCACCGAAACCGTCTTCTACAGCGTCTAGCGCAACATCGACTTCAGAACCTACTTCAACTTCAATTTCGCCAGCAGCGTTTTTGAATTGTTCAGCAGGAATTGCAGATTCAGACTTAAGACCAGCGTCTACAAGAACGAAGCCGTTCTCGATAGCAACTACAGTACCTTTAACGATGGTACCTACGTGGAATTCAGTCTCGTTTAGAAACTCTTCAAAGAGTTGAGCAAAAGATTCAGTCATTTATTTAGTCTTCAAATGTAAACTTCCACGGGTATCCTACCGCGTGGGGTTATTAAATTCGCCAATCATCATCCTTGCGATCGACGTCCTACTAACGGTAAATAAAATTATTCCGCTAGTTTAGATTTGATATATTCGAGTGATTTTTCAACAACTTGGTCAATAGACATTGATGTTGAGTCAAGAACCAGTGCATCGTCTGCAGGTCGCAATGGAGACACGGCTCGATTGCGATCGCGATCGTCACGTTCTTGTATGTCGCTCAAAAGGGCGTCAAATTTAACATCTAGGCCCTTGAGTTGCAACTGATTCTGTCTTCTTCTAGCCCGCTCTTCGGCACTGGCATCAAGAAAAATTTTGGCATCAGCTTGCGTAAAGACCACAGTACCCATATCACGGCCATCCGCCACTAAACCATTATCGCTTGCGAATGCTCTTTGGCGTCGCAATAAAGCCTCTCTTACCCTAGGAAGTGCCGCAACTTTAGAGGCTGCCATACCTGTTTCTTCTTTACGAAGATCGTTCGATACATCTTCACCTTCTAGAATAACTTTAACCAGGTCGCCATCGGAAACAAATGCCACATCAAGATGCGTAGCTAGAGGAACCAAGTCGTCCTCAGAGTCAGTATCAAAGCCATGATGAATCGCCGCTAAAGCCAGCACGCGATATAAAGCGCCAGAATCCAGAAGGTTATAACCAAGTTTTTTTGCCAACAACATGCAAAGCGTGCCTTTACCAGCACCACTCGGCCCGTCTACCGTCACCACGGGTGTTCGAGAGGACATGTTTGTACTCCGTATCAGTCATTATGAATGAGTTTAATAGTTGGCAGCGATTATAAGGGGAATTATCGAAGGGGGCTACCGACGATTGTCAAACTAATGATGTTTATGTGGAATAGACAGAATAAGGTCGCTTAAATGACAGCGACCTTTAACAAATCAGTTTCAACTACTTGACTGACAGATTGTCACGGTTGTTGTTAATCAAACTTGGCCCAATTCCTTTTACATTGGTCAATTGGGTAACATCCGTAAATGGGCCATTCGCTTCTCTATAATCTATGATGGCTTGCGCTTTTTTCGCTCCGATACCTTTTAAAAGCGTCGCCATTTCTTCTGCATTCGCCGTGTTCACGTTAACCGAATATTCAACCATATCGATAATTTGTGGGCTTGCACTATCACCCACTGCATAACTAGTGGGCGTAAACATCGCAAACAATACGGTAGAAAGAATGAGTTTAAATATAATTAAAGTGTGTTTCATTGCTTTGCTCCTTATTTAGGTTCATAGCAATAATAATCACAATACTGTTTTGCCCCAGTACCAACCTTAGAAACTAAAAAGGACCACGAATGTGATCCTTTTTGATAAACAACTCAATTACATCGTATACCCTATTCGCTCGATAGGTGATACTCAATATCATTCGTTGTACGAAGTACGCTAACTAACCCAGCGATATCTTGCTGACTATTTAAACGCTCCAACTGTCCCATAAGTTGTTCATTCAGCTCATCGTTGTTTTCAGCATTCACATCAAGTAATTCAACCAGCAAAATTTCACCTTCTGGCGAGGTTGCTTGAGCATACACATGCTCACCATCAATTGGCTTCTTCAAAGCGTAAATCGCTTCTGCCAGAGGTGAGTTACGATCGATCACTTCCTCTTCACCAAAACTTAACTCATTTTCGGCCAACCCTTCTTGGTTACCGTCTTTAAGTTGTGCCAAAATCTTATCAGCAAATGCTTTAGCAGCTGCTTCAGCTTTTGAAGCAGTTAACTCACTTTCAACTGTCGATTTCACTTCTTCGATTGGTAATACAGTTTCTGGACGTAGCTCATCGACCCTTACAACAACGACACTTTCTGGTGCGAGTTGAATCACGTTAGAATTTAGCTGGTCTTCTTTAACTTCAGGGTGATTAATCGCTTCCACTACTGCATTACTAGATAGCTCTGCTGGTAATGTATTGATTGAAACAAAATCCGTTTGAACCACTCCTGCACCCGTAACCTTTGCAGACTCCTCTAATGAATCAGGGAACTCGAACGCGACTTTTTCTAGTTCTGTTTGTAACTCATAGAAGGTATCAACGGCTTTTTGATCTTTAACAAGAGCAATGACTTCGTCTTTAACATCAGAAAGTGGTTTCGCTTGCGCTGGTTTATCCTCAAGAAGCTTTATAATGTGATAGCCAAAATTAGACTTAACAACACCAGAAACATCACCAACATTCGCTAATGCAAAAGCTGCCGATTCAAAATCTGCATCCATGACACCTTTTTCAATCCAGCCAAGATCGCCGCCGGAGTCTTTGCTACCTGGATCTTGTGATTCACTAGCAGCTAACTCAGCAAAGTCTGCCCCTTGATTAACCTTAGCTAATACCGCATCAGCAACAGACTGATCATCACCTTGAATTAGGATATGACTAACACGACGTTGCGCTTTCGTTGAATACTGCTCAATGTGTTCTTCATAGTAAAGGTTCGCTTCTTCATCCGTCACTTCAATTGTTTGCTTCAAACCTTCAGCTGACAATAATAAATACGCTAATTTAAATTGCTCTGGACGAGTGAATTCTTGCGGATGAGTATTGTAGTAACTTTCAACTTCCTCATCGGAAATAGTCACTTTCTCAGCAAACGAATTTTGTTTAATCGCGACCGTTTTAATGGTGCGAGTTTGAGATAATAATAGCCCTTGAGCTTGGGCTTCACTTAATAAAGCAAACTCTGTTTCTTCGACAGCCCCAACCAATTGTTGACGCAACAAATCGCTGCGTAGATAAGCAGCAAAAGAATCGGCACTATAACCGGCACGGCGTAATGCAGCTTGATATATTTCTTGGTCGAACTTTCCATCAGACTGAAAAGAAGGCATCTCTAGAATCGCCTTACGAACTTGATCATCACTGATGCTCAAACCAAGTGTTTTTGCATGCTCTTCAAGCAAAACATCATTTACCATGCGATCAAGTATCGAGCGACGAAATGATGCAACATAACTTGGATCAGCAAGTAGATTAGAAAAATAATCACCTAATTGAGATTGCATTCGGCTACGTTCATTTTGATACGCTTGTTCGAATTCGTTAAGTGATATTTTAACGCCTGCAACTTCCGCAGCCGAGTTATTGCCGCCACCGACTAAGTAGTTACCAACACCAGCAAAGACAAAGGAAACCATAATTAGGCCTAAAATAACCTTTATGGCTATGCTGTTAGCACCTTCACGCAATCGATCCATCATAATTAGTTTGTTCTCCGAATACGAAGCCAAAAACGTCTATTGGCTTAAATAAGTCTGACGATAATATCAGAAAAAATAAATGCGCATCACTATGATGCGCATATTTTCAAAAGGTTCGACTTAATTTCGTCTTGTTGCTGAATAATTAATCAATTATTGATTAATTACAGGCTTCCTTAAGTGCTTTACCTGCTTTGAATGCTGGAACTTTTGCTTCAGCAATCTGAATTTCATCACCTGTTTTAGGGTTACGGCCAGTGCGAGCTGCACGAGTACGTACACTAAATGTACCAAATCCAACCAACGCAACTTGATCCCCTGATTCTAGAGCGCCGCCAACTGCGTCAATCAATGCATCAAGTGCACGACCCGCTGAAGCTTTAGATAGATCTGCATTTTCTGCTATTTGTTCTACTAATTGTGTTTTATTCACTTTTTAATTCCCCTCTATGCCAATTTTGATAATTATATTTTTGGCTTTTCGTTCCATTGATTTAAAGTTGCTTAACACTTTGAAGTTCTTGGAGTTCGGCAACAATCGCTAACGTTAGCTCCCAACAAAAATGCTGACAAGTCTTTTTTTGACTTATCAGCATAGAGTTTAAGTATTTTTGCTGTATATCACTCTTTAAGAAGTAAGTTCGAGCCCTGATGGGTCTTGCTCTAGCGCTATTTTAAGCACATCATCAATCCACTGAACAGGAATCACTTTCAAGTCGCTTATAACATTGTCTGGAATCTCTTCCAAGTCACGTTCGTTATCCTTTGGAATGACGACTGTTTTAATTCCACCACGGTGTGCAGCGAGCAGTTTTTCTTTCAAGCCACCAATTGGTAGTACTTCACCACGAAGAGTAATTTCGCCCGTCATCGCGACTTCTGCCTTAACAGGGTTACCCGTCAAACTAGACACCAATGCTGTACACATGCCGATACCAGCACTTGGGCCATCTTTTGGCGTCGCGCCTTCAGGAACATGGACATGCAAATCACGCTTTTCATAAAAATCAGGATTGATTCCCAATTTTTCACATCGGGAGCGAACTACAGTCATCGCCGCTTGAATAGATTCTTGCATAACATCGCCCAGAGAGCCTGTTTGAGTTAGCTTACCTTTACCTACCATCGCTTGAGTTTCGATAGTAAGGAGTTCTCCACCAACTTCTGTCCACGCTAAGCCTGTCACCTGGCCGATACGATTATTGTTTTCAGCTTTTCCGTAATCGAATCTCTGGACGCCAAGGAACTCTTTTAGATTATCTTGATTAACCGTCACAGATTTTAGTTTCTTATCTAGCAGAATTTTCTTCACGGCTTTACGGCAGATTTTGGATATTTCACGCTCTAAGCTACGTACACCCGCTTCACGAGTATAATAACGAATCACACCCATAATTGCTGAATCTTCAATATTAATTTCAGCAGCTTTCAAGCCGTTTCGCTCTATCTGTTTCGCCACCAAATGGTCTTTAGCAATATTCAGTTTTTCGTCTTCGGTGTAACCCGATAAACGAATCACTTCCATACGGTCCAATAAAGGCCCTGGAATGTTCATAGAGTTTGACGTCGCAACAAACATCACATCCGAAAGGTCATAATCGACTTCTAGGTAGTGATCATTGAACGAATTATTTTGCTCAGGATCGAGAACTTCTAGCAATGCAGAAGATGGGTCTCCTCTCATATCGGAAGACATCTTATCGATTTCATCAAGCAAGAAAAGCGGGTTTTTAACCTCAACTTTTGCCATTTTTTGAATCAGTTTTCCTGGCAATGAACCAATATAGGTACGTCTGTGACCACGTATTTCGGCTTCATCTCGAACGCCACCAAGAGCCATACGAGTGTACTTACGCCCGGTAGCCGCTGCTATTGAACGCCCTAAAGAGGTTTTACCAACACCAGGAGGACCGACTAAACAAAGAATCGGGCCTTTTAGCTTATTCACTCGGCTCTGAACCGCTAAATATTCAAGAATTCGTTCTTTTACTCGCTCTAGGCCGTAATGATCTGAATTTAGTATTTCCTCAGCCTTAGAAAGGTCCTTCTTCACTTTTGATCGTTTAGTCCAAGGAACACTCACCATCCAATCAATATAGCTACGAACCACAGTTGCTTCAGCTGACATTGGAGACATCATCTTCAACTTCTGTAGCTCTTGCTCAGTCTTCTCTTTGGCCTCTTTTGGCATTTTCGCTGCATCTATTTTTGCTTGAAGTGCTTCAAATTCATCAGGAACATCATCCATGTCACCTAATTCTTTCTGAATCGCCTTCATTTGCTCATTGAGGTAATACTCGCGCTGAGACTTTTCCATCTGTTTTTTAACGCGATTACGAATACGCTTTTCAACCTGTAACAGATCGATTTCTGATTCCATTTGTCCCATTAAAAATTCTAAACGTTCGGTCACGTCGATAATTTCTAATACAGATTGCTTATCGTCCAACTTTAGTGGCATGTGTGCTGCAATCGTATCGGCTAGACGTGCCGCTTCATCAATCCCATTCAATGAAGTAAGCACTTCAGGTGGAATCTTTTTATTTAGCTTAATAAAGCCATCAAATTGGTTGATTGCACTACGAACGATGACTTCTTGTTCTTTATCATCAAGCTCTGGCGTAACCAGATATTCTGCTTGAGCAAAGAAGTAATCTTCTTCGACAAAGGAATGAATTTTTGCGCGTTGCTGGCCTTCCACTAATACTTTCACTGTACCATCAGGTAATTTCAGTAATTGAAGAATTGTCGCAACGGTACCTACTTCATAGAGGTCGTCGACTGAAGGCTCTTCTGTATCTGCGTGCTTTTGAGCAACAAGTAATACTTGTTTATTGTTATCCATTGCCGCATCAAGGCACTGGATAGATTTCTCGCGGCCAACAAACAACGGAATGACCATGTGAGGATAAACCACAACATCACGTAGTGGTAATACAGGGATCTCGATACGCTCAGAACGTTCCAAGTTCATATTATTCTCTCTTCCGCTTTATGATATAAAATTGTATATGGGGGCTAACAGACTGGATTCAATGAAAGAATTAAAAAAGGAGGCATATTTGCCTCCTTTTTTTATTTGCAACGATTACTCGCCGCTTGCAATTTGATTTTCTGAACCAGAATAAATAAGTAATGGCTCAGATTCCCCATTAATTACCGATTCATCAATAACAACTTTGCTTACGTCTGTTTTAGAAGGCAATTCGTACATTATTTCCAATAATACACTTTCTAAAATCGAACGAAGTCCACGGGCTCCAGCTTTACGTTCCATTGCTTTCTTAGCAATCGCCTGCAGAGCATCTTCACGGAATTCAAGCTCAGCATCTTCAAGCGAAAACAATGCTGCGTACTGTTTAGTTAATGCATTTTTCGGCTCACATAAGATTTGAACCAATGCAGACTCATCCAACTCAGTTAACGTCGCCGTTACCGGTAAACGTCCAATAAACTCAGGAATCAATCCAAACTTAACCAAATCTTGTGGTTCTACTTGTGTAAAGAGTTCACCAACGGTTTTCTCGTCACTCTTAGAACGCACTTCTGCACCAAAACCAATTCCAGTACCTGTTTCTACACGCTGCTCAATGACTTTGTCTAAGCCCGCAAATGCGCCGCCACAGATGAAGAGAATCTTAGAGGTATCAACCTGCAAAAACTCTTGCTGTGGGTGTTTGCGACCACCTTGAGGAGGAACAGAAGCAACAGTGCCCTCGATAAGTTTCAATAGTGCTTGCTGAACACCTTCGCCCGAAACATCACGAGTAATCGATGGGTTCTCTGACTTACGAGAAATCTTGTCGATCTCATCGATGTAAACAATGCCACGTTCAGCCTTCGATACATCGTAATCACATTTCTGAAGTAGTTTCTGAATGATGTTTTCAACATCTTCACCAACATACCCTGCTTCGGTTAATGTCGTTGCATCAGCCATAGTGAATGGTACATCAAGAAAACGAGCTAAGGTTTCTGCTAATAACGTTTTACCACTACCGGTAGGGCCAATTAAGAGGATATTACTCTTTCCGAGTTCAACGCCATCTTCCGTTTTATCACCATTACGTAACCGTTTATAGTGATTGTATACTGCAACAGCTAATACCTTTTTGGCGTGTTCTTGCCCAATCACATAATCATCGAGATGCTCACTAAGTTCGCGTGGCGTTGGTAATGCCTCTGTACTACTCTGTGGTGCAACATCTTTGACTTCTTCTCGAATGATGTCATTACATAAATCGACACATTCATCACACACGTATACAGAAGGACCTGCAATGAGTTTACGAACTTCGTGCTGGCTTTTGCCACAGAAAGAACAGTACAGTAATTTATTACTCCCGCCCTCTTTGCTTTTATCTGTCATTCGCTAGCCTCTTAGCTATTATTTAATAATTTGAGTGTATAACAATTTTCTTAAAATTGCGTTATTCAATTCGTTGGATTAACTCAAGACTGTGCGCCACGGTGAGTCAGAATGCCATCAACCAAACCATAGTCAACTGAGTCTTGCGCAGACATAAAGTTATCACGATCTGTATCACGCTCAATAACCTCTAGCGGCTGACCAGTGTGCTCAGCTAATAGAGAATTCAATCGGTTTTTAATGGTTAATATCTCTTGGGCATGAATTTGAATATCAGATGCTTGACCTTGGAAGCCGCCTAGCGGTTGGTGAATCATTACGCGAGAATTAGGCTGTACAAAACGCATACCTGGTGCTCCACCAGCGAGTAAGAATGCCCCCATAGAACATGCCTGCCCCATACATACTGTACTAACATTTGGCTTGATAAACTGCATAGTGTCGTAGATAGACATACCAGCCGTCACACTTCCACCAGGAGAATTAATGTAGAGATAGATATCTTTATCAGGATTTTCAGATTCTAAAAATAGAAGCTGTGCACAAACCAAATTTGCCATGTGGTCTTCGACTTGACCAGTCAAGAAAATAATACGCTCTTTTAAAAGACGAGAATAGATATCATAAGAACGTTCACCACGAGAGGTTTGTTCTACGACCATTGGTACTAGTGCATCAACAATTGGAGACATTGCGTTTCTTTCTTGGTAACTCATAATCTTTATCCCTAAAATAAATGGCCCGGATGATGGGGATCATACGGACCATTGTTAACAGAATAGTTGCCTATAAGTCAACTATTTACGCTACAATTTGCCTATTAAGCTGCAGCTTCAGAGTTCATTAGCTCGTTGAAAGGCATCTCTTTTTCTGTCACTTTAGCTTTATCTAAAATAGCATCAATCGCTTGCTCTTCAAGTGCAACATTGCGCATATTGTCCATCATCTGTTCGTTCTGCTCATAATGAGCGATAACTTCAGATGGATCTTCATAGGCTGATGCTAACTCTTCGATCAGTGATTTCACTTTTTCGTCATCCGCTTTAATTTCACCAGCTTTGATGACTTCACCTAATAATAGACCAACTACGACACGTTGCTTAGCTTGATCGACAAAAAGATCACGTGGAAGCTGATCAGCAACCTCAGGATTTCCGCCAAAGCGCTGAGCTGCTTGCTTACGAACAACATCAATTTCTTGATCAATCAAAGAGCTTGGTACGTCGATATCATTCTCTTTAACTAAGCCATCGATAGCTTGTTGCTTGATACGCTGTTTAATTGCTTGCTTAAGCTCACGTTCCATATTTTTCTGAACTTCAGCTTTAAGTGCATCGATGCCGCCTTCAGTTACACCGAACTTAGCAACGAATTCATCGTTAACTTCTGGAAGTTCACGAGTTTCAACTTTAAGGATTTTGATAGAGAACTTAGCTGCTTTACCTTTAAGGTTTTCAGCATGGTAATCTTCAGGGAAGTCCACATCGATTTCAAATTCCATACCCTTAGTTTTACCTTGGATACCGTCTTCAAAACCTGGGATCATACGACCTTGACCCATTTCTAGTGGGAACGCTTCTGCTTTACCACCTTCAAATTCTTCACCATCGATAGAACCAACGAAATCGATAGTAACTTGGTTGCCTTCTTCAGCAGCTGCGTCTACTTCAATCCACTCAGACTGTTGCTTACGTAGAGTTTCAATCATTTCAGCAACATCTTCGTCTTTTACAGAAACAGCTGGTTTTTCAACTTCGATGTTTTCTAAACCTTTAAGCTCAACTTCTGGGTAAACTTCAAATGTTGCTTTGAAAACAAGGTCTTTGCCTGCTTCGTTTTCAACAGGTGTAAAAGTAGGACCGCCAGCTGGGTTAATTTTCTCTTTTACAATTGCTTCAATAAAGTGGCGTTGCATCACTTCACCAAGAGCATCTTGACGCACTGCTGAACCATACATTTGAGCAACCATTTTCATTGGCACTTTGCCTTTACGGAAGCCGTCGAAACGACGATTCTTGGCGATGTTGCGTAACTCTGCATTAACCGCATCATCGATGCTTTTAGCAGGAACGGTAATAGTAAGACCGCGCTCTAGGCCTTCTAGTGTTTCAACAGTAACTTGCATTGTATATAAACCTCAAAACTGGCTCAGGTAATCTGAGTATCGTGAATCCCGATTGTCGATATAATCAAGACTCAAATCCGTATATCGCACCTTAATCGGTACCTAAATTTTAAAATAGAAATTTGTTGTCCGACGGTTGCCAAACTGTCGATCTGCAATGAATAAGTTACAAGACAGAACGATGACAATTTCATAGACGCGATATTCTAACGACCATATTTACAACTGTCGAGCTAAACACCCTATCGTGGCAAATCTCTATTCCAAATACATCATTAAAGAGAAGTGAATCTCAATAATATCAATCCATACTGCTCTCAGATTGGGGCGGTACGGCCATTTTCAATGCTATTTCTCTTTTTTTTTGAACAAATAGATAAAAAGAGATCTGGCTCCTATTTTTGCAGTTCCATATCTATGGAAAGTGAAGCTTGGCGATGAAAGTCGTAGTATCTACTATTAAAAACGTTTTCTGGAATCTGCCTTGAAATTATCTATTCGTCGAGAAAGTATCGCTTTATTTTTGGCCTATTTTCTATTTGCATCTTTGGGAGCGAATGCAGTATGGAAATACAGTTATAATGCGTTAATTCAAGATCACCACTCTCAGCTCGACCGCTTTTCAAGTCACATCGAAGCTCGTCTTGAAAAATATGCACATATTCCCCAGCTCATCGCTCGCGACCGTAAGTTGATTGAAGCTTTATCAAATCCATCAAACTCCGCTCAAGTCGATATTACCAATCGCTATCTAGAACAGATCAATAATACCATTCAAGCTTCAGACACTTATCTACTCAACACCGAGGCTGCCACGATAGCTTCAAGTAACTGGAACTTAGAGCGATCATTCGTAGGACGAAACTTTAGTTGGCGCCCCTACTTTAAAGAAGCAATATCAGGTAAAAATAGTCAATATTTTGCTCTCGGATCAACGTCCGCTCTACGTGGATACTACTATTCGTCGCCCATAATTTTTGCAGCAGAAACCCTCGGAGTTGTCGTTGTGAAAATGGACATATCTTCGATTGAAGAAAATTGGCAAAGTGACACTAGCTATTTTGTCGCCACGGATAACGATAACATTATTTTCATGTCCAGCCGCTCAGAATGGTTGTTTAAAAGTATCGCACCGCTGTCTTCAAAAGCATTGGAAAACATCAATCAATCTCAACGCTATATCGGCCAAACCATTACCTCTCTCAACCTAAAGGGCGATCTCGATAGTTCTCACAGTGAATGGGTCAACCCAAATAAGGGATGGATAGAAGGCGATTTTGTAGTGACGAGTCGCACGTTGAGTGATCTTCCATTAACCATCCGAGTGTTGACACCAAAAACTGAAATATTCTGGGACAGCTTTGCTTATGTCATCTGGTGCAGTATGGCGTTTGCAATTGCCTACCTAATCCTATTACTTAGCTACCATCGTCGCCTCAAACAACGTCAATTTGATCAATTACAATCCGAAGCTAAGCAAAAACTCGAATATCTCGTTTTAGAACGGACCTCAGAGCTTCATGAAGAAATTAGAGAAAGAAGTAAAACAGAAGAACAATTGCGTCAGACCCAAGATGAATTAATTCAAGCCGCTAAATTGGCGGTGCTTGGCCAAATGTCTGCCAGTATCAGCCATGAACTCAATAACCCACTCGCCGCGATACGCAGCTTTGCCGATAACGCACGCCGTTTTCTCAATTCCGAAAAGTACGAGCGAGTAGACGATAACTTGCAGCGCATTTCAGCACTCACCGAACGCATTGCTAAAATCAGTATGCAATTGAAATCATTTGCGCGAAAATCTGATGGCGATGAAAAAGTGAATGTACAACTAAAACCAATCATCCTTTCCGCTAAAGAGTTGATGCAGGGACAGTTTAAGTCAAGCTTCGTTGAGTTTAGTGTTCAACTTCCAGAGCAACCTCTGTGGATAACCGTGAATCCCATCCAGTTAGAGCAAGTTCTAATTAATTTGTTTGCCAATGCAATCCAAGCCTGTTCTCAAACCGAGGAAAAGGACGTTCAACTCTCAATCGAATATGATAACAATTGGATATCAATTCATATCGACGATAATGGTGAAGGCATTGACGAGACTATCGTCGGACAGATATTTGCGCCCTTTTTCACCACGAAAAAAAATGGCTTGGGACTCGGGCTATCTATTTCACAGCAAATAGCCCAGAGTATGAATGGAAAAATTACCGCCTCCAACTCTGAACTTGGAGGGGCTAGATTTAGCCTAATATTGCCAATCATTCCAGAACCCAATTCAGAAAAACCTACACAAAGCTAATTCGAAGGACGTGCTATGAGTGACGTATATTTCATCGATGACGAAACCGATATTCGCATCGCAATAGAACAAAGTTTTGAATTAGCTGATATCAGCGCTAGAATTTTTGAAAACGCCGAAGATGCACTGGTAGCCATGAAAAGCGATCAGCCTCCTTTGGTTGTCGTTACCGACATTTGTCTACCCGGCATAAGTGGAAAGAACTTACTCGACTCTATCCATCTTCAGGATAAAGATATCCCGGTTATCTTAATCACAGGCCATGGCGATATCTCGATGGCCGTTCAAGCGATGCACGATGGTGCCTATGATTTCATTGAAAAACCATTTGCCCCTGAAAGGCTCATCGAAACGGTTAACCGAGCAAAAGAGCGTCGTCAGTTAACATTAGAAAACGAAAAATTGAAACGTTCACTCAAAGCTAGCCAAACTCTTGGCCCTAGAATTATTGGTGAAACGCCCTGTATGCAAGAGCTAAAAGAGACCATTACGCACATTGCAGATACGGCAGCCGATATCCTGCTATTTGGCGAAACAGGCACTGGGAAAGAACTGGTAGCTCGTTCGCTACATGAACAAAGTTCTCGCCGCGAAAATAATTTCGTTGCGGTTAACTGTGGCGCAGTGCCAGAAAATCTAATTGAAAGTGAACTTTACGGTCATATCAAAGGCGCATTTACTGGAGCGGAAACAAAGCGTATTGGTAAAGTAGAACATGCTCAAGGCGGTACACTATTTTTGGATGAAATCGAATCGATGCCGATGCAAGCTCAGATCAAATTACTTCGCGTATTGCAAGAGCGTGTAATCGAACCTATTGGCTCTAATGAACTTATACCATTGAACATCCGTGTTATTGCCGCAACCAAAGTCGACCTTACTCAAGCTGCCTTGGAAGGGTCTTTTCGACAAGACCTCTATTATCGACTTAATATAGTCACGCTGAACTTGCCGCCCCTACGAGAACGTAAAGAAGATATACCAGGGCTATTTCACCACTTTTTACTGGTCGCTGCTGCACGTTATGGCAAAGCGGCGAACGCTATTTCGAATCAAGATCTTCAACGCTTGATTTCTAACGATTGGCCAGGGAACGTACGAGAGTTACGCAATGCGGCTGAACGATATGTATTATTAGGAAAGTTGATGCAAATCGCCGATAGCAATACTGAATCTCAACCTTCAAATATAACAAGCCTTGCTGATCAAGTTGCTGAGTTTGAAAAAGCAGCAATAGAACAAGCATTGATTGAGTGCAATGGAGGAATTAAAGAGACAATGGAAAAACTAAATCTACCACGTAAAACGTTATACGATAAAATGCAAAAGTACCAACTAGATAAAGACAGCTACAAAGCGTAATTGTGCATTAACCTAACAAAAAACGGGAAGTCTACTTTACCAAATCTGTAGGCTTCCCGTTTATATTCTATTAATATTTTATGTTACTTCGCCAATCAATCATCACTCGTTGGTTGAGGATATTGAGGGGATTGAGTATAGCCGGCTCTTCTCACTTCTCGCTCAGCGTATTTTTGTGAGCTATATAAAGCCTGTTCTACCGATGTGTCACCCGCTAAAGCTTCCGATATTTTCTGCATCGTTACTCCACCGATTGATACAAACTCAGGAATCGCAACAAACTGAACGCCGGTGTACGGTGATGGTAGCATTGTACTATCAAGCGGGTTAGCGGACTTGATGGCTTTAAGCTCTGCTTCCGCAAATTGCCCAGCCACCTTTAAAAACTCGGGATTTTCATAGGTCGAAGTACGAGTACCTGTCGGAATACTTCCCCACCCTTCACGAGATGCTACCAGCTCAATGTACTGCTTCGATGTTGCCCAATTAATAAATTTCTGTGCTGCATCCGCTTTTTTCGTCCCTTCTGGAATCGCAAATGCCCAAGCCCATAACCAGTTTGCTCCTTTAGAAGTTGCTTTCACCGGAGATTGGGCAAATGCCATTTGATCTGCGAATTTAGCTTTCTTTTTATCGGTTACGAATGAACCCGCGACCGATGCATCAATCCACATTCCGCATTTCCCTTCTTGCATCAAGGACAGGATTTCCGGGAAACTGTTATTTTGTGAATTCGGTGGACCATAGTCGTTCAATAAATCAATATAAAAGTTAATCGCTTGTTTCCATGCTCGCGACGTAATTTGGGGCTGCCAATCCATATCAAACCATCGACCACCGAAACTATTTAAGATGGTAGAAATAATCGCCCCGTTATCACCCCAACCGGACTTGCCTCGTAAGCAAATACCGTATATTTCATTACTCGGATCATGAATCGCTTTTGCAACATCGCGAATATGATCCCAAGTTGGACGATCATTTATGCTCATACCTGCTTTTTCGACCAAGTCTTTGCGATACATGATCATTGAGCTCTCACCATAAAACGGAGCAGCGTAAAGCTTATCTTGATATGAGAGGCCATCTCGAATTGCAGGCAGCATGTCATCGAGCTGATAGGCTTTAGATGGCGTTAGCGTTTTTAACCACCCTCGTTCTGCCCAAATCGGCGTTTCATACATACCAATCGTCATCACGTCATAATTACCCGCTTGCGATGCGATATCCGCGATAACCCGCATTCTTAGGCTACCTTCGTTATAAACATGCCAATTGAGCGCAATATCTGGATAATCTGCTTCAAACTCACTGGTCAATTTTTTCATTACAGAAATATGCCCACTATCAATAGTGGCAATATTCAATTCAGTTATAGCATTTGCAAAAGGAGTAAAAAGTATCGAACTCGAGAAAAGAGGCAACAAGCCCTTTCTCCACGTTTTTGATCCAAACCAGTGATTCAATGTTGCTGCCTTCGTTAAACACATAAATATTTCTCTCAATTTTTACTATTAATAAAAATATAGACTACATTTACACAGAATCTAATTTAAATTTCCAAGTAAATTTTTCACCAGTAACCAATCTATCAATAGTCAATATGGGAAGTAGATGATGACCAACACAATATCCTTGGGTGCTGCATCCAGTCTTAAATTTAGCGTGAATTTAACGACTAAGATCATCCTATGTTTTTTAGTCATAGGTGTTATGTTCATTGGTACGATTGTGATGAGTTATAACAATGGAACTCGTGTTTCTGAAGGGCTAGACGTTATCAACACACAATCGACTCCTGTAGTTATGTTCTCTTCTCAAATAAACCAACTGGTTCATAGTTATGAGCCCGCTTATATCGAGTTAATGTCTTCAAAAACAACTGAACAACTCAAACAACAAGTTGAAAACATCACTTTCATTTCAAATCAATTGAACGCCTCAGTAAGTCGTTTTCCTCTCCAAGAAGGAGTGAACGGCCCATTTAGAAGTACAGTTGAAGAGCTATCAAGAAATATTGAATCACTTAATACGCTCGGCACTGAGATAACCAACGGTCAGAATTTGATCGTTAGCTATGAAGAGATGGGTGCGTCAGTTATCAACCAATTGAAAAAATTGCAAAGTGAAATTGTCCCACTGGCACAAAATACATTGCTTGAGCAAGAAGATGAGATGGTCATCTCCACTATCAATGCCGTTGACGCATCAATTACCAATGGCATGTGGGTTATCGAACGATTGGGGCATGCCGCTACTCTCGAAGAGCTGAACGAACAAAAAAATCTTTTTGTATCTTGGCAAAATCGCCACTCAAACCTTCTTCCATCGCTGATTTTCGCCACGCAAGAGTCTGGATTTCAGAACTTTGTTCGTGAGTTATCTGCGCTTACATTATCATTAATGGATGCAATCGAAGGCGAGAATGGTCTTCTCAATATCCAACAGAAAAAACTTGAAATTGTAGGGCAACAAACCCAGTCATTCGAACAATTCAAAGTTCTGCTTGAAGAGGCGGGCACCAATACAAACATACTGCTCTCTAGTGCATTTGAGGAAAATAATCGTTTATCAAGTGACATTAATGATGCTGTCGACACACAAAGCCAAACCATCATGATTGTTGGTATCTCGATTATGATAGGTATTGCGGTCGTTTCATTTTGGTTAACTCGTTATATTCGAAATGCAATTAATCAATTAATGGAAGGGCTAAACGCGCTTTCTGAAGGTAACTTAAGTCTTCGCTCATCGAGCAAATCTGATGATGAATTCGGACGTTTGAGTCACTATGTGGATACCGTAGCAACCAATCTTAAAGGTATTGTCGTTGATATAGAAAGCTCTGCCCATCAAGTCGATACCTCCGTAAAACGAGTCACTGATTCTTCAACAATGACACGTGAAATTGTCCAGCGCCAAAAAGCTGAGCTAGAAGCTATTGCGGCAGCACTTGTCGAAATGAGTTCTACAGCGGGTGAAGTGGCAAGTCATACTGAAGCGACGCACGATAAAATCATGACCGCTGGCAACCTATCGAGAGAAGGTAGAAAACAAGTCGGTTCAAGTCGAGATAGCGTCGAACAGATGGTTGCCCAAACTGAACAGACAATTAGCGCCATCGACAAACTTGATGAAGGTGTTAAAAGTATCGAAGGTATCATAGACACAATCACAGCCATTGCGGAACAAACTAACTTACTGGCACTAAACGCCGCTATTGAAGCCGCACGTGCAGGCGACCAAGGCAGAGGGTTTGCGGTTGTTGCAGACGAAGTTCGTTCTCTAGCGACTCGAACTCAACAATCGACATTAGAGATACAGAACAAAATCAATTCTATGATTGATGACTCTAAAGTCGCTGTGAACGCAATCAAACAAAGTGAAGTATTGGTGAGTGACAGTCTCAAACAAACAACCTTAGCGGACGAGACAATCACAGAAGTCGAAAACACCATGGCTGAGATTCAAGACTTGTCACATCTAATTTCAACTGCCGCAGAAGAACAAGCTGTAACACTAAAAGAGCTCGATAGAAACATCAACCAAGTTACAGAGTTAGCTGACCAAACAAACAACCAAGCTGAGCAATCTGAAACAGAAGCGTTATCTCAAGTATCTATCGTTCAAGACCTAGAGAAGAAAGTTGGGCAATTTACGTTCGACCGATAATTTTCGTTATCACTATAAAAACGAAAGGGAAGCCACTTTGGCTTCCCTTTTCTATTTCTGCTTATTCATTACCATTTAGAAAGATGTCATATCTACTTGGTTATTATTTCTGGTCCCATCAAAGACGTTGGTAACCATGTCGATACCCAAGGAACATAAGTCACAATGATTAAGAACAAGAACATAATGGCAACCCAAGGGAGTGCGGCTTTCACCACCCCTAACATCGACATTCTCGCAACACCGGCTGTGACAAATAAGTTCAACCCTACCGGAGGGGTTATCATCCCTATTTCCATGTTCACCACCATAATGATACCGAGGTGAATCGGGTCAATACCTAACTCAATTGCAATTGGGAACACTAATGGTGCGACAATAATCAACAAACCTGATGGCTCCATGAATTGGCCACCGATTAACAATAAGATGTTAACGACGATCAAGAATGCTATCGGACCTAGCCCCATTGATAACATCGCTTCCGTAATCATCTGAGGAATACGTTCTTCAGTTAATACGTGCTTTAGAATCAGAGCATTAGCAATAATAAACAACAGCATGATTGTTAGCTTACCAGCTTCAAATAACGTTGCCTTAGTGTCTTTATGAACAAAGGTTTGTAACGCTTTTAACGCAATAGGCAATTTATTATCTTTATCCGCGAATGGTCCCATGTCTTTGTAAACAAAGTTCGCAATAAAAAATGCGTACATCGCCGCCACAGCAGCCGCTTCCGTTGGAGTAAAGATTCCGCCGTAAATACCACCCAATATGATCACGACTAATAGCAATCCCCAGCTTGCATCTTTCGCCGCTTTAGTTGCTTCACCCCAGCCCACGAACGGTTGTTTTGGCAAATTCTTAACGCGAGCAAAGATATAGATTGCAATAATCAACATAAGTCCAGCAAGTAACCCAGGAATGACGCCCGCTAAGAACATACGCCCCACTGAAACATCTGTCGCCGCAGCGTATACAACCATTACAATTGAAGGTGGAATTAAGATGCCTAAGGTACCAGCATTACAAATAACCCCTGCTGCAAACTCTTTGGTATAGCCGTTCTTCACCATCCCAGCGATAACAATACTACCAATCGCCACAACCGTTGCTGGAGATGAACCTGATAGCGCAGCGAACATCATACACGCCACTACAGACGCAATAGCCAAACCACCACGGAACCAACCCACCATTGCTATCGCAAAACGTATAATCCGTTTCGCCACACCTCCGGTCGACATAAAACTGGAGGCTAAAATAAAGAATGGGATCGCAAGTAACGTATAATGACCAGCAAAGGCGTTAAACAATGTTTGAGCAACGGATGCGAGCGACGCATCTGAGTGAACCATTAAAAATAATACACTCGATAAACCCAATGAAACCGCGATAGGGACACCAACTAACATAAAGCAGATGACCATTAAGAAGATAATAATAATGCTCATAACCTAGCGCTCCTTACTTTCATCTGAATTTAACACGTCATTTTTTAGCTCTTCTAACGCTTCTTCCGCTTCGTGACCCGCTATCATTCGGTCAAGCTTTCCAGTGAAAATTTGATACGCAATTTGAAGAAAACGGAATGTCAGCATCGCCATCCCAATAGGAAGTGCCATATAAGGAATAAAACGTGGAAGTTTTTCATAGCGCTCGCCTTCATTTAGCCAATCAGCGAGAAATTGAAACATTTCCGGCATTGGAATATCGTCGGTCTCATACCAAGCACGTTCGGAAATGAAGGGATACCAATAGTTCCATGAACCAATAAGTAATAAAATTGAAAATGTTAAACAACAAATTACTGCGATCATCGCATAGATCTTACGCAAACTCTCGGGTGCAGCATTTATCACCACATCGACTCCAATATGGAAATTCTTTTTAACTCCATACGATGCACCCACGAGTATCATCCACGCAAACATGAATACTGTTAGCTCTAGCGCCCAAAGAATATTGTCGTTAAATACATAGCGTAAAATGACATTCGAGAAAGTAAGGAGCGTCATTGCACCTAAGAAAAAAGCGATCAAGAACTCTTCAAAAGAATCCGTAAGCCGACCGATCTTCGCGAAAAAAGAGTTATCCATAAAAGTTACCACTCTAATCAGTTCAGGAAACTCCCCTACCTCAGCGGTAGGGGAAATAATGTTCTAAGTTCTATTTATTTGAATTTAATGCGGCTTCAATTAAGTCTGCACCAATATCTTTTTCAAACTTAGCCCACATTGGCTTCATCGCCGCTACCCACTCTTGACGTTGTTCTGAACTCAGCTGACGAATCACGCCACCAGCGTCGATAATGTTCTGACGGTTTTCCATGTTGACTCTTGCAGATTCAGCATTTCGAACTTCTGTCACTTCCTGAATAATCGTTCCAAGTTGTGTTCTAATATCGTCTGGTAACCCCTTCCAGAAATCATTTGACGTTACGACCATGTAATCCAAGATTCCGTGATTACTTTCGGTCGTACCATCTTGAACTTCAAAGAATTTCTTGCCGTAAATATTCGACCATGTATTTTCCTGACCATCGATTACTTTGGTTTGTAAGCCACCGTATACTTCTTTAAACGCCATTTTTTGTGGATTTGCGCCAAGTTGTTCAAACTGGGCAACTAACACATCGGATGCTTGAACACGGAATTTCAGACCTTTTGCATCTTCAGGATGAACGAGAGGTTTGTTCGCAGAAAGTTGCTTCATCCCATTGTGCCAAAATGCCAGACCTTGCAATCCACGACGACGCATCGAGTTTTTCAGTGCATCACCTGCTTCGGAGTTTTGGAAACGATCGACGGCTTCGACATCTTCGAATAAGAATGGAAGGTCAAAAATACGGTATTTTTTAGTGAATTTCTCGAACTTAGAAAGCGAAGGAGCAGCAAGTTGAGCATCACCGTTCAATAACGCCTCAAGAACCTTATCATCATCATATAGAGTGGAGTTAGGGAAGACTTGCATGCACACTTTGCCATTCATTTCTTCATTAACACGAGATTCGAGCAGAGAAGCTGCAATTCCTTTTGGGTGCTTATCGGCATTGGTTACATGACTGAACTTGATCACCATTTCACCTGGGTCACAATTCGCAGCAGCGTTGAAACTAGTAACAGCGATAATAGAGGTAGCGAGTAGAGTTAGAGGCTTTATCATTATTGTTCTCCTTGATTTCGGATTTGAACACCTTCAAATGAGTGTTCTTATTTCCTATAGAGCAAGGAGCTTGCCAACTTAGTACAATTTTTTAACAATTCAATTACAACAACAACTTACCGACTACAAAAGCAAGAAATAGCAATATCACTTAAACAGCCTGAATAAAAAATGGGTGGAAATCCACCCATAAAAAGTTCAACTATGTGTCATATTTCGCCATAACAAAATAACACGGAGAAATTATGAAGAGCAGCTAATCTCTAGCTCCTTTCCCCATTGTGGAGGCAACTTAGAATAGTCTTCAAAATCAGGATGTTCAGCAAAAGGATCGCGTAAAAGTATCATCAAGGTATTGAGTTCGCCATACTCCCCTTGCTCAGCCGCAACTATCGCTTGTTGAGCTAAATAATTTCGCAAAATATATTTAGGGTTCACTTTACGCATCTGCGTACAACGCTGCTCTGCAGTGACTACCTCTCCTTTCGATGATGTTTCTTGTTCACAACGTTTTAGATATTTGGTGACCCAGGATTTCGCACGTTCACGATCAACAAACAGATTGGTCACTTCAGATTCAGGTTGTGAATCGAGATAAGAAAGTTGACGAAAGAAGCGTGTGTAATCGACTTTAGAATCGTTCATTAGCGCAAACATTTCCTGAAATAGCTCGGCATCTTTTTCAACGGTACTATTTAGCCCTATTTTTGCTCTCATCTGACGACTAAACTCTTGATTCAAAATAGGTTCATAGCTATCCAACCCTTGCTGAAGTTCTTCATTATCGACTAATGGAGAAAAGCTCTGAGCTAATACTGTGAGATTCCAAAGTCCAATTCTTGGCTGCATATCAAACGAGTATCGCCCTTGATGATCAGAATGATTGCAAATAAACGTTGGATCATAATCGTCAAGGAAGGCAAATGGCCCATAATCAAAGGTTAACCCAAGAATCGACATATTGTCGGTATTCATTACGCCATGTGCAAAACCCACTGATTGCCAGTGAGCAATAAGCGTTGCTGTTGACCTAACAACCTCAGCGAACAACGCTTGGTATGGATTCTCATGTTGTTCTAGTTCAGGAAAATGCCAATCGATCACATTATCTGCCAACAGTTTGAGTTCTTCATGCTGATTACTGCGATAGAAATATTCAAAATGACCAAAACGTATATGTGACTCCGAGGTGCGAATTAACATCGCACCTTGTTCCGGCTGTTCTCTAAATACCACAGTATCACTGCCAATCATTCCTAACGCGCGCGTAGTAGGAATACCTAGTCCATGCATCGCTTCACTGGCCAAATATTCTCTTAAGGTTGAACGCAAGACTGCGCGGCCATCACCAGAGCGAGAATAAGGCGTTAAGCCCGCGCCTTTTAGGTGAATATCATGCAACTTCCCCGTGTTATCTTCAACTTCACCAAGTAACAAACCCCGTCCATCACCGAGCTGTGGATTGTAGACACCAAATTGATGACCTGTGTATTTCATCGCGATCGGCGTTACCGAATCGGGAACTCGCTGGCCTGAAAAAATCGCGAGTAATTCTTCGTTTGGAATGGCTGGAAACCCTAATTCGTGGGCATGAGGCTCATTCCAAGCCACCCAATTCGGATTCTCTAAAGCCATTGGATTCACTGGAGAGTAAAAGCAATTAGGCAGAGAAAGATAACGTTGATGTATTTCTAATGAAGACCAAGAACTCATAACCACACTCTCTAGTTAACGCATATCCAGTAACCCTAGGTTAACCTGATACTGCATCATAAATGAGGTTATAAAATAACAAATACCCTAGTTATTTACTAGGGTATTTGGCACTCTCAACTTGAAGTGATTTATCTAGCAAACTAATTCGAGCCACATAATTCAGAATGAGTATTCAGTTTGTCCAACAAACCTTCAATCGAATAGATTAACGTCTTCGTTTCCTGATTAAAGTTTATGTAACGTAAACTCATGGTGGGTGAATTAAGAATTTTTTCCTTTATGTCTGGCACCTCGGTTAAAACAAAACCACGGCTGTTATCCGTTAAGTTGACGTGAACAGGGATATATTGTTCCTTGCCGAAACGCAAAAGTGCGTCTTGACTTTTATCTCCCAGAAAGTCGTTTACTACTGCCGTGTAAGATGTCGTTGACGCCTCACATTTAGCTTCAAACAGTGCATGTTGATCATTATCCGACTGGCTGAATGTTACCGATACAGCTTGTTCAAGTTCATCACGTTCAATCGTAATGCGCCAAGTTGATAAGGTATCACTATTTTTGTCCAAATCGAGTCGCTTTGGTGTGTCTGCCTTCTCTTCTTTGGTGATTTGGGATAGCGCCAATAAATCAGACTGGGATTTGACTCCGAGTACACTATCAATAGGCAGATAGTGGTCGATGCGCTCAGTACAGGCTTTAGCATTCGCAATCTTATAAGCAATAACCTGTAACTTTTCGTTTTGGCTTGTTAAATCATTCGAATTCACTTGAATATCGACACCGGCATCAACTCGAGACAGTTCAATATTCAGTTGTCTCAAATTTTCGGTTAGTTCGATCTGCTGAGCATTTTCAATTTGCAACTGTCGCTCTGAGTTCACACATAGCGATACCTTAGATTGCTCAATCCACGCCTTTTGCCCAACCGTCATCGAACTAACCGTTGGAATACCTAACACGCTTGTCGTATCGATAAATGATTTATCGACAGTAAAAGCAAGGTTTGGAACCGAAAATAGTGCAATAGCAAAGACGAAAGGAATCCTCATGTTCATAAACGATCTATCCATAATACGAAGTTGAAAGGCAAGCGATGAAGAAAGGTAAAGTGTACCGTATAACTCACATCTCACGGACCATCATTACTGCTAATCATGTAACACAAATAAGATTATTTCTTAATCTGGTAGAAGAAATAGAACACAGTCAAAATGTGCAGCAGTGAAAAATAGGTACCTAACATTGTTACGAATCAAACTCATGCATGTTTGATCTGCGCTCTCTAACTAAATTTCGTTACATTTATATGAAATTGATTTATATTCCAGAGAATATAAATCAATATAGTTTCATATTAATTATCTCATTATTACAATGGCTTATCTCTTATATTCAGCGTTTGAAAAAGTTAGATTTAAGTCATGTAACATAGGAAAACTGCCATCATGTCATCTGTGGAAACTGCTGAACCTCAAAGCTCTTCTGACAAGCTTGTTAAAGGTCGAAATAAAATTATCGCCGCTGTTATTGCGTTTTTCTTCGGAGGAATTGGTGCACATCGATTTTACCTCGGCCAGAAAAGAAGCTTAATTTACTTAGTATTCTTCTGGACATGTATTCCAGGTATTATTGCGTTCTTTGAATCTATCGTGTTCTTATTTACCTCGAAAGAGAAATGGAATGCCAAATATGGTAACAAACCCGGACCTTCCAAAAAATTCATTGTCATTATGCTGGCTTTTTTCATCGTATTATTTTCAATTACGTTTCTGTTCGGTCTTCCCGCTTATTATGAGTATTTAGATGAAGTGGCTAAGATTCAATAAACTAATCTAGGGCCTCATAATAAATTAAAGCCACTCCGATTTCGGTATCGAAGTGGCTTTACGCAATGATTCTCTCTAATTTAGCTCGCACATTGTTCAGTTAATACTGCAGCACCGATTTAATTTCGAGCGTCACTTCTTTATCTAATCGTTTCTCAATTTTATCTTTTAACCCGCGGATATCGACTTGATCTAGCGGCCGTTGTGACACCAGTTCGAAACTCAGTTTCATCGGGTTATCCAATGAGCTTACATCTACTTGACGGATACTCATTTGCGAGAGCGACATAGTTTCGACAATACGGATGACTTTCGCCTCTTGTGCCAGATGCACAAAACTAAAACCAAGAGGAATACTAACAATAGCAACGGAAAATAACGCAAGGATCAATCCCTTTCGTGCACGCTCAAATGGTGCAAATCCAAGAATGAGAAACGTCAATGCTGCCGAAAAAACAATTCCAGTCAGGTTCGCGATAAACAGCAACAAACCGCCTGTTGCCACATGCCAAGAAGCCCAACCTAGACCAATACCAGTCACCGCCAATGGAGGCACCAACGCAACCGCAATGGCGACACCTGCCAGACTTTTCGCCGCTTCTGATTTCGCGTGGGCATAAGCGCCCGCAATACCTGAAATGATCGCGACGCCAAGATCGAGCAAGGTAGGACTTAGCCGAACTGAAATTTCGTGAGTCTCAATCCTCATCGGTAATATCCACGACAAGATCATAGCGAAACCAATGGCAACCGCCCACCCTATCGTTAGAGTTTTAGCACTGGTTGCCAGCAATTTTTGATCTTGCCGGACAAACGCCATCGCAAGAGAAATAATCGGTGCCATCAGTGGTGCGAGTATCATTGCCCCTATAATCACTGGTGCCGAATCAGCGTACAGCCCAAAACTTGCGAGTAACGTTGAAAGCACCATCATCACCAAAAAACTGGCGCTCACTTTGGCATTTTCGCGAATCTGTAAATACAATTCTTTAAAATCGTCGTCAGCGGCGTGAGAGATCCATGGGAGAGGCTTACCCACTAATGCTTGGATCGCCTGTTTTGACTGGGGAATATCATGAATTCGACGAACATCTTTGTCGATTTTGACGCTCTCCAACAATAATGAATCGCTATCGACAGCGATGTTCAGCTTAACTTCGTCAATCTCCAATTTTATCGAATCAGCTTCAAGTGGACGCTCATCGATTTGATATGCCATCGGCTGGGACGAGCTGACTTCGAATTCATTAGAACGCAAAACACCCAAAAATCCAGGTTGAGACACACTGGAACGAAGCGGTAATGCGAGCAGGTACAGTATCAACTGCTGGACGCTTTTCGGAGAAACGACAAGAGCGTAAAGTTGACCGTCGTTAGCGTAAAGATCGGGCAGTAACTTGCGCGATAAATTCGATCCTAATACGTGCGGCGTACAAGTAACCCCAATCGCAGCTGTGACGATTGGATTCTCACAATCACAGTTGATCGTAAATAACTGAGGCTGGTTTTTTGGGTGATTCAATTGACGAAAGCGACGCCAAGCGAGTTTAGCTCTTAACCAAATTTGATTTTTATGGCCACCAGGTTGAAAACTAAACACCTGACCAATAACGACTTTATTCAGCACAACGTTATCGTTACATCGGACAAGATCCCATTCTAACATCGAACGTTGAGAACTATCCCAAACCACATCCGCCAATGATGAAGGTAAACCGAAACCGCGTTGAGTATGTGGATTGTTAGAATGAGGAAGTATATTCAGTGTGGCTCGCTGAATTTGTGCTTGGTTCAACACATCAGGCATATAAGCATCATCAACCATCACCCACCATTGTTCAAATTCGCCCGCTTTACTCGCTTCCTGTGGCCAATGAACTAATGTATAGATGTCTTGGTCTGAGATGGGATAATTGTCATAGGATTTTTCTTCTACAACCTTATCGATAATTAAGCATTGCGCCATACTGGGGTTATCGCTCTCAATAAACTAACAGATACTTTACCCTAGCATTTTTAAGTATATGAATACCACTAGAGCGCTTTCACGTCTCCGCTACTCACACCATTTATCACAAAATTACTCACTTTGAGAAGCGTCAGATTCAAGAGACTCAATCGATTCACTTTCTTGCTGCGCCATTTTTTCACGCTCAGCTTTCGAAATGTACTTCGGCTTATTACTTTTGTGTAATTTAGCATTTTGTTTCTTTAAGCGTTTTTTCAACGTTTCATTAATTTTCTTTTTACGATTCATACTATGCCGCCGTGATTTTTAACAATTAGGATACTGGTCTCTTTCAAGGCAGAGACAAAAGACACCGCTTTATAGCATGTTTGATTTGGATATCCTATGTTCGCGGCAGTGTCGATCGAGTATCAAGACAAAAAGACGCGAGATTTGCATATTAAACATATATGACAATTTGGCATGGAACTTGTTAGTCATAACTCTGTCATATTCATTGATTACTTTAATGTGGCGGGCAACTTTTTTAGAGAATTAAAAAATAAAAGGTTGCAAATTTCGGCGAAATGTCGTTATTTAGGTAGGTGCCTATCGGTAATCGATAGAGCTTTCTATTCAGTATGAAAGAGTTAGAAAGCTAGCACATTTTGAACAACACGCTCATGAAGAGCAATTTTATAGAAGGAGAATACGATGAAAAAGATGAGAAGAGCACAGCTCCATCGAATCCGTATTCAATACTGGAAAGAAACGAAAAACGCAGAAAACGCGAGTAAATAAACTCGTTATTTTAATTGGCTGGCAATTGTTACAATATTCATACTATTGCCAGCTTAAAATGACCTCTCACACCCCTTCAAATTACAATCATCTGATTAACTTTCTAATGCCCACTCAACTGCTTTCATCGCATGAATTTCCGTTGTATCGTAGAGCTTAACTGGTGTGTCGCCTTGTTGAATCAACAACGCAATCTCAGTACAACCTAAAATGACCGCTTCGGCACCATCGTGTTTTAACAGATCGACAATATCTAAATACGAGTTTTTCGATACTTGATCAATCACGCCCAGACACAGCTCGTCATAGATAACTTGATGGACTTTCTCTCTATTTGGAAGAGAAGGAACTATCACTTCAATTCCGTATTTATCCGTAAGTCTAGACTTATAAAAGTCTTGCTCCATGGTAAAACGAGTGCCAAGTAAACCGACCTTAGATATGCCATCGGCTTTTAATTTTTCCGCCGTTGCGTCCGCAATATGAAGAATAGGAATCGACAATTCAGATTCGATTTGGTCGGCCACTTTATGCATTGTATTTGTACATATCATTAAGAAATCAGCGCCACCAGCTTCAACTGACTTGCCTGCGCTGGTCAAAATATCGGCAGTTTCTTGCCATTTCCCTTGGTGCTGTAGAATCTCGATGTCAGAAAAATTGACGCTATATAAGCATATTTTTGCCGAATACAGTCCACCACGCTGTTCACGTACACCCTCATTAATGGCTTTGTAATAGCTGAGTGTCGATTCCCAACTCATTCCTCCGAGCATGCCTATTGTTTTCATTCCTTCACCATCTGTTGTCAATATTTCGTGGATCAATCAGCCGTAAACTCAATATCGCCATAATAGGCTATCGCCTCTCCTCCACTGTTATCGGTATCAGTCATAATAACCGTGGCGTCGATATAGCGATATTTTTTTAAATTAGCAGGTTCACTACCCAAGTCGCCAAACTGACTAATTAAATCTTCATAAACGTTATGTTTTTCAGAGATCCACTTGTTTTGTTGCGCTTGCTTCCCTTGTGTTGCCATCATTTTGACCGCTTTACCCGCAAAGGGGTTATCCCACGCAGTTCCCTGACGTTGGTTACTCGACCATACATAAGAAAGGGCAATCGTATTCCAGAAAAAGACACCACCATCGATCACCACATAGACCCGCGCAGCAAAATCATCGCCTTCTTTACTTGTTTCATTAATTTGACCAAGTTTCTTTTCAACGAGCCAACGCCAATTAATATATGGTGTTTCCAGTAAATCGATCTTTTCTTCGAAAATAATTCCTGATGCACTCGCTTTGCTTTGGGCCTTTAACACTGTCTCGTGGTCTTTTTCAACGAGGCTATACTGAGTTTCACTCACAAATGATTTAGTCTGCCATTCATCAACTTTGGTATCACCAAAATGGGTTAAGTTATTCGCGTTCACTTGCGTTACAAACAACCAAGTTACTAGACCTAAACGTGAAGCGTAGTGATTCAAAATAAAAACGAGCCTATAAATATATAACGTAATCCTATGATAGGAAATTTAAACCAAAGTTCCACGTCTAGTTCTAGGCAGGATGATCAAATCTAACTCGCAAACCAAAAAAAGCTGCTCAAATCTAATTTAAGCAGCTTCCTATTCATTTATGCGGTTAAGCATTGATCGCAGCTCTGTTTTGATCGTTACAAAAACCGCTCACGCTATATGATTAACTTCGACAACAACTCGACGTACTTGCAGCCATATCAACGGGTTCAGATGGTGCTTTAATCGCACGTTCCTTCACCACCAATTCGCCTAGCTGATCCCATCGGTAAGTCGGGCCATCCATGCATACTAAGTCATCAGCAACATAACAGTGGCCGCAAAGCCCAACACCACAATGCATCCGCCGTTCAAGAGATAACCAAAGGTGATCCGCTGGGTGACCATGTTCAGTCATAATCCGACATACCGCTTCCATCATGCCTTCTGGACCACAAGTAATGACGTGATCGAATGGACCATGTTCGGACTCGATCTGGTTGAGGTTGTCGACAAGTTTGCGACCATGCATATACTCACCTTTCGCATTGTCGATGTCATCAACCGCTTGGCAAAGCGTACATTGCTTTAACCAACGTTCGCGCTCTTCTTTCATTACCAACATTTCTTCATTTCGCGCACTAAAGTAGACAACAGGAGGTGAGCCTGCCCCGATTAATGCATCGATTTGGGCCGCAACCGGCGCTAAACCAACACCACCGGCGATCACTAACACTTTGGTACCAGACAGATCGGGCCATCCTTTCCCAAATGGGCCTCGAGCTCCCAATAGATCACCGTCTTTATGATTAAACAGCGCTTCTGTTAGAGAACCAATACGACGAATTAAGGCAACAAAACGCCCCGCTTTATCCGGCATTCCCGCATAAGTAAACGCCGCTTCTCCATATCCTGGAATGGATAACATAAAAAACTGACCAGGCTGAACCTTACAAGGATGCGCAAAGTCGGGTAACCCCTTGCTCACATCTGTTGGTTCAAAGGTAAAATGGACAATATCAGTGCCATCTTCATAACGTTCCACTAAACGGATCGATTCCGGGGTTAAATTAAGCATTTGAAATTTTCTCCATTATGGAATGAACACCAACTGAGCCTGGGCAAATCGTTTCACAACGACCACAACCTACACAACCGTACCGTCCCATTCTCTTAACAATATCTTCTGAGAATTTGTGATACCAAAAACGATACATCCTGCGCCCTGCTTCAGCAGCAGGGTTCGCTCCACTGGCTTCTTTTTGGAAGCCCACCATCAAGCATGAGTCCCAAACTCGCTGGCGAACGTAGGTATCACCTTGCTTGTTATCTCTGGTGGTATAACAACTGCAAGTCGGACAGATCTGGCTACAACCCGAGCAGCTAATACATTGATGAGCAAAACGATCCCAGTGTTCATCTGGTACTGCTCGAGCATTAATCCGTTGTATCCCGTTTATAATATGGGTATCACTTTTGAATTCGGCTTCGGTATGACGAAGATTCATTTCTCGCCACGAATGCCAACTGTTATCAGCCGGGCGCAGATTCATTCCACTTACCGCTGCTTGGCCATTATCACTGCTACAAATCAACCACCAACCTTGCATATCACCGCCAATGGTTGGCATTGGCGTTAAAATCAGATCCGCTATCTCATTTTTAACTTGAGGGCCAGCATCAACACTTCGACAAAACCCATTTTCACACGGACTTGAACAGTCAAGCCCTACCAATAACGTCTTTTGACGACGGGCTTGGTAATATGGGTCATGTTCAAAGTGCTTGTCTTGATAAGCAATCGCGGTCAAGTCACAGGCTTTAACCCCAAAAAGCACTTGAGGGCCGTGCTGCGGTTTCATTTCCTCAAATGTGTTGCTATCAAAAACAAACAGAGACTCCAACTCAGAGAAAAACATGCTTTTGGGTGACATTAGCGGTCGTAATTCAGGGTGAAAATGAGCAACTTCGCCATGGGCAATTGCTTCCCAAACACTGTTGCCTGTCCCATTATCCACCGGTTGATATACGGTATTTCTCAGGGCTAACCAATCTCGTAAATGTTCAATTCGATCCAGTTCGTATGCATACATAATTATTCGGTTCCTTTATTCCCAATCATTCGGCAGTTGCAACTGCTTCACCGGCGGCTTTTAGCACATTAATCGGTCTTGGCTCAGCATCTCTAGCCAATGGTTCAACACGCACTGCGCAAGCCTTAAGTTCCGGCATACGCGTGACAGGGTCTTGCGCATCATTGGTTAACTGATTCGATGGAATATCAAAAAAGTGATAAGGAATGCTGATCAAACCAGGGGGAACTTGATCGGTCACAATAATCCGAGTTTCAAGGTATCCACGACGAGAACGAACACCAACTGGAGCATAGTTAAATAACCCTTGGTTGGTCGCATCTCTTGGATTCATATACAACAACCCCTTAGGAGACTCACGTTCCAATAGAGGCGATTTTCGTGTCATCGAACCACAGCCATAATGGAAGTGGAAACGAATCGTAGTGAGATAGTATGGGTAGTCTTTGTCTGGCTGTTCCGCCGTTGGCATGTGGTGGACTGGCAATAGCCGAGCTTTGCCAATCGGAAAACCACGTTCATGGAGTACCGCGGAACCATCAGGATGTTGAATATCACAAGGCCATTGTAACCCTTGAGCATCTTCCAGGCGTGGGTAACTCATTTGCGAATAGATCGATGTTAACGATACGATTTCATCAAACACTTCTTCTGAGCTATTCCAGTCAAACCCTTCTGCGCCAAACAACTTGGCAAGCTTGCTCATCATTTGCCAGTCACTCATGCACTCGCCTGGCGGATTAACGGCTTTACGAACCCGTTGTACACGACGTTCACAGTTGGCGAAGGTACCATCTTTCTCGGCAAAGCTCGCAGCAGGAAGAACAACATCAGCAAGCTGAGCCGTCTCGGTCATCATCAGTTCTACCACAACCAAGCAATCAATTTTCTTCAATGACTTAGTGACTTGGTTTTGGTCTGGGTCGGTAACAACGGGATCTTCACCAAAAATCATCATTGCATGAAATTGGTCCTGTAACGCTGCCTCATTCATACCTAAAGACGTCATGCCCGGCTTCTCGGCGACAGTCGTTCCCCAAGCTCGGCTAAATTTATCTCGAGCTGCTTCATCATCGGTCGATTGATAGCCGGGGAAAACACCAGGTAAACAGCCCATATCACATGCGCCCTGCACATTATTTTGACCGCGAAGAGGATTAATCCCTGCTCCCGGTTTTCCAACCTGACCACATACCAGGGCAAGGTTTGAAATTGCAATCACGTTATTTGTGCCACTGACATATTGTGTCACTCCCATACCGTAGGCGAGGAATGCGGCTCTTGCATGACTGTATAAACGCGCAAATTGAATTTGCTGATCGACCGGCACACCAGTTATTTCAAACACTTTCTCTGGCGTGTATTCCGCCACGGATTTGCGCAGTAAGTTTAGGTTCTCACAACGCTCACTTAAGAAAGCTTCATCTTCCCAGCCTTTGTCGAGAATGATATTAACCAGACCATTTAACAACGCAACGTTGGTGCCTAATCGAAGTTGTAAATGCACATCGGCCATTTCAGCAAGACGAGTACGACGAGGGTCAACCACCATCAACAACGCGCCGGCTTCTTTTGCTTTAATAATGTCACTGCCAATAATCGAGTGACTCTCAGTTGGGTCACAACCAAACACGACAATTACATCAGCCTTGGTTACATCTGCAATGCTGTTGGTCATTGCTCCTGAACCTACCGTCTGGCGTAATCCCGCAACAGAGGGGCTGTGACAAATTCGAGCACAGTGATCAATATTGTTGGTTTTCAATACTGCACGACCAAATTTCTGAATCGCGTAGTTATCTTCATTGGTTGCACGAGCACAACTGATCATTCCAACGGACTGTGGGCCATGATGGTCGCGATAGTAGCTAAATTGTTCATGAATAAGCGATAATGCTTCTTCCCAGCTGGCTTCGCGAAAGCCATCGCCTTCGCGAATCATTGGGCTTGTGATGCGGTTTTCATGACCTGTTGCGAAAGCGGAGCTCCACCCTTTAGAGCAAAGTCGACCTTTACTAATGGGATGACCAACGAGAGGTTCAACCCCGATAACTTTATCGCCTTGGCTTCTCAAACCAATACCGCAACCCGTACCGCAGTATGGGCAAATCGTAGACGTTGTTTTCGTCATAACGTGATCCTTTATTTAAGCAAACATGCACCGAGATGAATGTAGTCGAACACTAAGATTGACTGGTGCAAATAATCCAATGACTCAGAAGGCCGGATTGTGAATCACAAGATACCCTACAATTAGTAAGTGAATGTGTGATGAACCGTGGGGATTTGAGGTACTTGTATGATAATTGGCTTTGCATATATGGAAGGGAGGAGTACTTGACGTCATCTAGAGTGACGACGTCACTTGCTCCTAAATGATCACATCTTGCCTGTCATTTAACTGCTGTAGCGCTTCCTCAAATATATCCACACCATGCTCAAACTGATTTCGCGTCGTGAAACCACCAAGGGAAATTCGGAAACCTTGTTGGTTTGGTCTTTGAGGATTAAACGAACAAAAAAGGTCGGCGGGACGAACTTTAATTCGGTTCGAGATTAAGACCCGGTTGAAATGGTCAACGTTTATAGAGTCGGGTAACGTTAGCCAAATATTTAATCCACCCTGGCGTGTGGTGAAGCCATATCGCGCCACCATCTCGGAAAACTTAGCGCGTCGGTATCGAATTTCATCCGCTAAATACGCTTGATTTTGCTTAAATTCATCGCTCAATATAAATCGACTGCCAAGCTCAAAACTGATCGTAGGCACCATCCAAGATTGACTATGAATGTGATCGTTAAATGCTTGCTGCCATTTCTCTGGCACTAAGGTATAAGCGATCCTCAGTCCTCCAGCGACATATTTCGATAAACTAGATACGTAAAATACACGGTCTTTAGCACGCTGTTGTAACGGTAGATGCCAATCCTCCGGTAAGCAATAATTCACATCATCTTCGATAATATAAAATTGGTATTTAATACTAAGTTCAACAATACGATCGAGCTGTTCTGTTGTGTACCTCGTATTAGTCGGGTTCTGCATATTTGGCGTGATATACAGTAATTTTGGCTTAAATTGCTGGCAATATTGCTCTAAAACTTCAAGATCCAACCCTTCATCGGTAATGGGAACCCCTAAAGGTGTTACATGACTTGCACCCACGGCACGAAAGAACCCCGGATAACTGAGATCTTCATGTAGAATAAAATCTTCTGGCCGAGTCAACAATTGCAGACAGGTATATATCCCCTGCTGCGCGCCGTAAGTAAAACAAATATCACTTTTATTCGCTTGAATATCCCGCGTAGCGAGCCACGAGAGAAACGTCGTTTTATGCCGATCAATTCCCTGATACGAATAATTCATCACGCTTTCTATCGCACCGATATCATTGGCCAATGCAGACAGCGCTTTTTTGACCAACAATTGCTGACCCAACATAGGCTGCATGCTTGAAGCAAAGTCGTATTCATTCGATACGCTGTTCTCTGAATTAAAAGAATGTGAATCCAGCGACAAAGTTACATAGGTCCCGGCCCCTAACTTTGCAGTTACGATCCCTTTTTTTTCGAGAAGGGCATACGCTCTGGTGACAGTTCCATGGGTGATATTCAATGCGTCTGCCAGCTGTCGTTGTGGGGGCAGTTTTTGCCTATCGACTAACTCTCCTTCATGGATCGCTTGCTCAATAACCCATGCTAGCGCTTGGTATTTCGGATAACTTTCACATGCCAATGTAAATTTGTCGAGATCGACTTTTGAAATTGTACCCATAACAATAAAATCCTTGATCGTTTTTGTATCACATGAGAGTTTATACATTCAAGGGTACAATTTATATTGTACAGGACTTACGACATGAATAACGAACTAATCAATATTATTCCCTCTCTGGCACTTTTCTGTTTTATCTCAACGGTCACTCCGGGGCCAAACAATATTCTACTCGCCCATTCCGCAGCCCAATTTGGAGTCGTTAAAACGCTTCCTCACGTTCTTGGTATACGTTGTGGGATGACCATTCTCCATTTCACAATTTTACTTGGACTGGGGCAATTATTTGAACGTTGGCCAACGACTCACACTATCTGTACTTACATTGCCGCTGGTTATATTGTTTACATGTCATTCAAGATTGCGTTTGCAAAGATGCATCGCGTCAATGAGGATGCAAAGCCAATGGGGATTATTGAAGCGGCGTTGTTTCAGGTGATAAACCCTAAGTCATGGGCTAACTTGATGACAGCAAGCAGCGTATTTACCTTAACGGGTGATTTGTTTTGGCCTTCAGCCCTACTCTGTATTCTATTTTTTAACACCGCGACCTTACCGGGAACCTTTATGTGGATCACAATTGGGAAGTTGGTTTCGAAGCAACTGCAACACCCGACTTACAATCGAGTGTTTAATCTCGCAATGGGTTTATTGTTGCTGATGACCTTACCGATGATTTTTCTGTAACCTAAGTATATTGTTAACCTAGGCACATCGCTCACTTAAGCACATTGGATACTCCAAGTATGACGTATCCAATGTGCATATTACGTTTTAATCACCTCATGCGATTTCGATGAGCGCTTCACCTGGCGTGACACGGTCGCCTTTGCTAACGTTAACCGCTTGAACTGTTCCTGCCACACTTGAATGAATTTCGGTTTCCATTTTCATCGCTTCTGCAATTAGAACAGCTTGTCCGGCATCGATCTTGTCACCTTCTTTTACTAACACCTCAACGACATTACCTGGCATCGTTGCGGTCACGTCTCCTGGTTCTGTGGCTCGTTTACGCCCCTTATGTTGACCATCGTCTACATATTCATTGAGCGACTCGTAAATCACTTCACGAGGTACGCCATCCATCGACATGTAAATTTTACGTTTACCACCACCAAAATCACCAACTCCCGTAACCGCGATATCGTAACTTTCACCAGAAACATCAATCTTAAACTCTGTCGCCATTGCCATTTTAGATTCCGCTTGCTCTGCGGGAATCAACGCTTCAGGGACCAATGTATTTTCGGCACGTTGTGCTAAGAATTCCCGTCCAAGGTCTGGGAACATCGCAAACGTCAGTACATCTTCATCACTCTCAGCAAGTTCACCGATCTCCTCTTTAAGTCGGCTCATTTCGGGAGTCAGTTGATCCGCCGGACGCCCTTCCATCACAATTTCATTACCGATGGCTTTTTTCTGTAAGTCCAAATCGACCGCAGCAGGTGCAGCGCCATAGCCACCTTGAAGGTAGCGCTTCACTTCATTGGTGATGGTCTTGTAACGTTCACCGGCCAAAACGTTGTATACCGCTTGAGTTCCAACAATCTGAGAGGTTGGTGTCACTAAAGGAGGAAATCCAAGATCCGCTCGAACTCGTGGTATTTCAGCAAACACTTCACCTATTTTATCCAGTGCATTTTGCTCTTTGAGCTGGTTTGCCAGATTCGACATCATTCCACCCGGCACTTGATTGATTTGAACTGACACATCTTCTCGAGTAAATTCCGATTCAAATTGATGATACTTTTTGCGTACGTCTTGAAAGTAATCGGCAATTTCCCCGAGCTGACTCAAGTTCATTCCAGTATCAAACTCTGTTCCTCTTAATGCCGCTACCTGTGATTCACATGCTGGATGACTTGTGCCGCCAGCAAACGAAGAGATTGCGGTATCAATTCCACTTGCCCCTGCTTCAATCGCCTTCATTTGGCATAACGATGCCAGCCCCGCGGTATTGTGACTATGAATAAGCACAGGAATGTCGACCGCCGATTTAAGAGCTTTGACTAGATCGTATGTCGCGTATGGCGTCAGTAAACCTGCCATGTCTTTAATCGCGATAGAGTCCGCGCCCATATTAACCAGATCTTTGGCTTGCTGAACAAATAACGCTTCAGTGTGTACTGGACTGGTGGTGTAACAAATCGTGCCTTGGGCGTGTTTTCCAGCCGCTTTAACAGCTTTCATCGCGGTTTCAAGGTTACGTAAATCATTTAACGCATCGAAAACACGAAACACATCGATACCATTCTCAGCCGCTTTGTGAACAAATGCTTCAACAACGTCATCGGCATAATGGCGATAACCTAATAAGTTTTGCCCGCGCAGTAACATCTGCAATTGACTATTTGGCAAGGCTTGACGTAGCGCACGTAAACGCGCCCACGGATCTTCTTTAAGAAAGCGTACACAAGCATCAAACGTCGCGCCTCCCCATACTTCTAAAGACCAGAATCCAGCTTGGTCGAGGGCATCGCAAATTGGCAGCATGTCTTCGGTACGCATACGCGTCGCAATTAACGACTGATGGGCATCGCGTAGAGTAACGTCAGTAATCTGGATCTTGCTCATTGGTTTCACTCCAAAATTCTATTCAGCACGAATGGCGTGCTTTTCATTAATTTTTTTTGATAACTGCTATGGTTATAAGCCAGCATGAGCTGCAATCGCAGCCGCTAATGCTAATGCAATTTCTTTCGGGACCCCTTTTTCAGAGTAGTGAAGCAACTCTGGATGTTCGGATACAAAACTGGTGTCAAACACGCCACGTTGAAATTCTGGATGGCTCAATATCTGCTGATAATATGTGGCTGTGGTTTTCACACCGCGCAACCGCATGTCATCCAATGAACGCTTACCACGAGCTATCACTTCGTCCCACGTCAATGCCCAACAAACCAACTTCATGCACATAGAATCGTAATAAGGAGGAATCTCATAGCCTGTATAAATCGCTGTATCCACCCGCACTCCTGGACCACCGGGAGCGTAGTAGTGAGAAATACGGCCAAAACTAGGAAGAAAGTCGTTCTTTGGGTCTTCTGCGTTAATTCTAAATTGCAGAGCAAATCCTCGATAACTAATGTCTTGTTGACGATAACTCAACGCCAAACCTGATGCGATCCGAAGCTGTTCACGTACAATATCAACGCCAGTAATTTCTTCAGTAATGGTGTGCTCAACCTGGACTCGCGTGTTCATTTCCATGAAATAGACTTCGTTACCAGTTAGCAGAAATTCCACCGTTCCCGCGTTTTCATACCCGACTGCCGCGGCCGCTCGCACCGCTAAGCTACCAATATATTCCCGTTGTTCAGGCGTCAGTTGAGGGCTTGGGGCGATTTCGATGAGCTTTTGATTACGTCGTTGAATTGAACAATCACGCTCATACAGATGAATGACATTACCGTGAGAATCCGCCAGAATTTGTACTTCGATATGACGAGGGTTAACAATGCATTTCTCAAGAAACACATCCGCAGCCCCAAATGCCTTGGTTGCTTCTGAGATCACTCTCGGATATTGCTGTTCTAGCTCTTGCGCTGAATCACAACGACGTATCCCACGTCCACCACCACCCGAAGTTGCTTTGATCATCACTGGATAACCGAACTTTTCCGCTAGCGACAACGCTTCTCCAACACCATTAAGGTTCCCATTTGAGCCCGGAGTAATCGGCACTCCAGCCGCTCTCATGCTATCGCGTGCCTGAGTTTTATCGCCCATCGAATGAATCACGCTAGATTTGGGGCCAATGAACACAATACCGGCATCTTCACAAAGACGAGCAAATTCCGCATTCTCAGACAAAAAGCCGTAGCCAGGGTGAATAGCGTCACAACCGGTTTCCAAAGCAAGGTTTACCAATCGTAGTGGATCTAGATATCCCGCTAACGGGTCGGTACCTAATGAGTAAGATTCATCAGCACGTTTTAAATGCAGAGCATAACGATCTGGCTCGGTATAAATAGCTACCGAGCGAATCCCCATTTCAGCGCATGCACGGACGATACGCACTGCGATTTCACCTCGGTTAGCAATTAGAACTTTCTTCAGCATTTTTATGACTCCTTGAAGAGAGTGATAACCAGTACTCACGATATGACAGACAGAAATCCTTGTCTGAAATCCTCATATCTGGTCGCCTGTAAACACCATAACCTGAGAGATAATCAGCGTATAATTGATATTTTTTCGTTTATCTATAAGCTATTGGTTATAGATAAATAACCGAACCTTTCTTATGTCAATGAGCGTACATAAACTGGCAAGTCGGCTCTCTTTTCGCCAACTTCAGGTGTTTCAATCCGTATACAAGTTAAAAAGCTACAGTCGTGCCGGGCTTGAGTTAGGTTTAACTCAACCCGCAGTCAGTAGCCAAATACGTCAAATTGAGCAAGCATTAGAGCAACCCCTTTTCGAATATGTCGGTCGCAAGCTCTACCACACCACGGCGGGAGAATACTTATTTGAAGCGGTAGAATCGATATTTGAACAGCTGCAAACCCTGCAACAAGAACTTGGGGAAATGAAAGGACAAATCTCTGGAGAATTAAACATCGCGGCGGTCAATACTGCTCAATGTGTTGTTCCCTATTTATTGAATGGATTTATGAAACTTCACCCTCATATCTCGGTCAATGTGAAAGCGGTGAATCGAACTCAGGCAATCGAACGCTTAAGTGAAAATGTAGACCATATCGTTATCATGGGGATGGTACCGACCGGAAAGCCCTTTTCATCATTACCTTTTCTCGATAACGAACTTCTGCCTTTAGTCGCGCCAAATCATCCTCTTCTCTCAAAGAAAGAGGTCACAATTGAAGACTTTCTCGACAGCAGGTTAATGCTACGTGAGCCGGGATCAGGCAACCGATTGGCACTGGAACAGCATTGCCAAGATGTGCGAGTAAAGTTGAATCCATATATTCAAATAGACTCGAATGAAGGGCTTAAACATGCGGTTATGGCTGGCTTAGGTGTGAGTGTTTTACCGCGTTTAAGTGTCGTTGCTGAACTGCAAAACGAATCTATTAAGATACTACCCCTGCCCGGTTTTCCATTACGCCGATCGTGGAGTTTAGTCTACCCACAAGGTAAGCACCCAACTCCCACGATGCGTGCTTTTATCGACTATGTTCAAAACAACATCGTAACTATTGAAGCACTATTCCAAGAAGTCACCGGTTCATCGATTAGTCATTAAGATATATTTCTATAAAAAATGCTTATCGCCGAATTTTAATTGTCCTTGGAATCAACTCAACGCCTGGGTTATAACGCTTTTCGGTTGCGTTGAGTGCAAGTTCCAACGCACTGCCACAAATTAATTCAAATTGTTGGGGCAGTGAATTCACTTTTATTGGCAGAAAATCTAACAAACGATTGTCACCAAATGTAGCCAATTTCACTGTATGCATAAGTTCGGGTTTTTCGATAAGAACGTCTAACACACCTTCTAACAGAGTATACGATGTTGTGACAATCGCATGTGGGACCGTACAGGCTTCAATCCATTCCAAAAAGAGCCTTTTACCTTCTGCATTGTTAAAATGTTCACCATACGCAATCTGCGGAACTAAGCCAGATTCTTTCAAGGCAGCTTCATACCCAAGATGGCGATCTTTAGAAATATTCAAACTCGGCAAAGCACCAATAAGTCCGATGGAATGGGTACTGGCATCAATCACCGAATTGGTTAATTGAAATGCCGCGCCATAATCCTCACTAATCACACAGCTGAAGTATTCATCGTCCAATGACCGGTCGATAGCAATAATCGGTGTACCTCGTTTCTGAATCGATAAATAGTATTCGCTCGCATCAGATACCGCACTCGCAACAAACAAGGCATCTATACGGCGTGAAAGCAATGCTTCTACCACCAATTTCTCTGTTTCAGGATCATCGTCAGAACACGCAATCAATATCTGAAAACCCGCCTTCCTCGAGTTCTGTTCGAGTAGTTTTGCTATTCGGGCATAACTCGAGTTTTCCAAATCTGGAATAATTAAACCAAAAGAGCGACTGTGACCCGCTCGTAACGACGATGCCGCGTGATCGGGCCGGTAATTATACTGTTCGACAACCTCCATCACTCTTTCTTGAGTCTTTTCAGCAATACGATATTTGTCAGCTTTACCGTTGATCACGTAACTGGCCGTGGTCTTAGATACGCCCGCAAGTTTTGCAATTTCTTCTAGTGTCATAACGAGATCTTTTTTGTGCGATGGATCATATAAATAAATCCCAGCCATATTGATGAGTTGAATTATAAGCTGAATCGGTTCAGTATGAAAGCTGAAAGGATTCAGCAAAGATCAAATTTGCTGAATTTTTTTAAAACAATGCTGAATCGATTCAGCAATTAATATCAGCGAAGAAAACTGGAACGGTTTATGGCAACGCAAACAAAAAAAGTCGTGACGATTACTCTAAACCCCGCGCTTGATTTAACTGGCCATTTAGATGCACTAAATATCGGTTCAGTAAGCCAAGTGAATAAAGGCTCGCTCCATGCCGCCGGTAAGGGGGTCAACGTTGCTAAAGTGCTAAGTGACTTAGGGGCAGAAGTAACGGTAACGGGATTTTTAGGTGCAAAAAACCAAGATCTTTTCGAGGAGTTATTTACCGACCTGGGGGCTAACGATGAATTTATTCGGGTAGAAAGTTCGACTCGGATAAACGTAAAGCTTGTCGAAGAAAACGGTAATGTCAGTGATATCAATTTCCCTGGTTTTACCGTCGACCAATCCGCCATTTCACAATTCGAAGTCGTACTTAAAAAGCTAATGCAAAACCACGACTACTTTGTGTTTTCGGGCAGTCTACCAATAGGCATTAGTGCCGAGCAAAGTGCACAATGGATTACGCTCTTACAGCAAAATGGGAAACGAGTGCTATTTGATAGCAGTGGAGAGGCGCTCACAAAAGGTCTCGAAGCAAAACCTTGGTTAATTAAGCCAAATGATGAAGAGCTTTCGCACTATATCGGTCATCACCTCTCCTCACAAAATCAATGCATTGAAGCGGCTGAAGTACTGTCCGACAAAGGAATCGCTAACATTGTTGTTTCTATGGGAGCAGAAGGCGTTCTGTGGCTCGAAAATACCCAATGGTATCAAGCCAAACCACCCCAGATGAATGTCATCAGCACCGTCGGCGCTGGTGATACCTTGGTTGCCGGATTTTGTTGGGGCTATATGCAAGCCTTACCTAAAGCCGACATACTTTCTTTTGCAACAGCACTCTCAGCACTTGCGGTGTGCCAAGTGGGTGTTGGCGCACCCGACATTAACGAAGTTTTATCCCTACAAAAGCAAGTTCAATTACAAAAAATAACAAATAAACGTCAGAACACTAACTCCAATTTGAAGTGAAACAAATGAACACGAAGGTAAAGTCTATGAAAATCTCAATAATTACTGCCTGCCCCAGTGGCGTAGCAAATAGCCTCATCGCTGCCGGAATGCTTGATCAAGCTGCAAAGATACTCGGACACGACGCGACAGTTGAGTGCCACTCTAACGTCGTGGATGCTCACCCCTTCACAGATGCTCAAATTGCAGAATCCGATGTCATCATTATTGCTGCTAACACGCCAGTTGATACTCAGCGCTTTGTTGGGAAGAAGGTGTATCAAGCCAGTATTTCTGAATGTACAAGTGATCCTAAAGCCTTTTTAAACAAAGCTATCGACAACGCAACGACTCTTGAACAAGGCACGACGGTTGTGCCAATAGAATTCACACCACCATCAGGTAACGGTAAAAAAATCGTAGCGATCACCGCTTGTCCGACTGGCGTCGCACACACATTCATGGCCGCTCATGCTCTTGAGAAACACGGCAAGCGCCTTGGACACACGATAAAAGTCGAAACTCGCGGTTCAGTAGGTGCCAAGAACCAACTCACTGCCCAAGAAATTGCGGAAGCTGATGTCGTTATCATTGCGGCGGATATTGATGTTCCGCTTAGCCAGTTCGAAGGCAAGCTACTTTACAAAACCAGTACCAGCCTTGCGCTTAAGAAACCAGAGCAAGAAATCAATCAAGCCTTTGCTTCGGCGACAACCTATACCCAACCCGGCAATAACAATAGCCAAACCAAGGCACCTGAAGAGAAAAAAGGAATCTACAAACATCTAATGACCGGGGTGTCGCACATGCTTCCGGTTGTTGTCGCCGGTGGTCTGATTATCGCACTTTCTTTCATATTTGGTATTGAGGCATTTAAAGAAGAAGGGACCTTAGCGGCCGCGCTAATGTCGATAGGAGGAGGCAGCGCATTTGCTCTGATGATCCCGGTTCTTGCTGGTTTTATTGCCTTCTCTATCGCCGATCGCCCAGGTTTAGCACCCGGACTTATTGGTGGAATGCTCGCAAGCTCAACAGGCTCAGGATTTTTAGGGGGCATTGTCGCGGGTCTTATCGCGGGATACTCGGCAAAATTCATCGTCGACAAAGTGTCACTACCCCAGTCAATGGAAGCACTTAAGCCAATTTTAATCATACCTTTTTTTGCTAGCTTATTTACTGGCCTAGTCATGATATACGTAATTGGCGGGCCTGTTGCCAGCATCATGGCTGCAATGACCGACTTCCTAAATAATATGGGCAGTACAAATGCGGTACTTCTTGGCATTGTCCTTGGGGCGATGATGTGTTTCGATCTTGGTGGCCCAGTCAACAAAGCCGCTTATACGTTCGGTGTTGGTCTACTTGCTTCGCAAACCTATACGCCAATGGCAGCAATCATGGCTGCAGGAATGGTTCCAGCTCTTGGAATGGGATTGGCAACCTTCCTCGCAAAAAGTAAATTTGAAGCCGGTGAACGAGAAGCGGGTAAAGCCTCTTTTGTCCTTGGTATGTGTTTTATTTCTGAAGGCGCGATTCCCTTTGCAGCCAAAGACCCAATGCGTGTTATCCCTTCTTGTATGATTGGTGGCGCTCTAACCGGTGCTTTATCTATGCTAGTCGGAGCACAACTTGTGGCACCCCACGGTGGTTTATTTGTATTGTTGATCCCAGGAGCCATTTCGCCAGTCATCATGTATCTTGTCGCTATCATTGCAGGTACGGCTGTTACGGGTTTCACCTATGCTTTTCTTAAACAGAATGAGTCATCTACCGAAGCCACCGTTTAAAAAGTTCCTCTAAATGAATAATGCTTAATACCCTCAAGCGCTGCACTAGCAGCGCTTTTTTTTATCCTTCAATTTACGACTAAGTTATAGCAACCTTCAATCCAGCTTTGTGTGTATTGAGAATAAGAATGCGCGCTCGAAGGTGGGAAATTAACCAGTGCCATCTGGCTATTAATGATAAATTGATGATTATAATTTTTCTAATGGTCTTGTTTGATGAACCTTTCTACATTAACCACATACCTACTTGCTGTTTTCTTGTTGAGCGCATGTAGCGAAAACAAAATAGTGATTGAAGTTGGCTCTGTCACCTTAACGTTACCCGGTAAAATGGTTAGCGATCTACAATCTCAATCGACGATCAATGAACAACTCACCTTGTTATACGAAGCGTTTGAACCTCAGTTAGATCGTAGTGACAACATCGCTGGCCCAGACGAAAATCAAGATGGTATTCGCGATGACATTGAAGCGTATATCGAAGCATTACAAGTCAAAGATCCCATTAGAACTGTTATTAAACAAAATGCTCGTAATCTTCAGTCTGTTATGACCAATGACTTTTCTAAAGAAAATAATAAAACACTAGAGCTTGCCTACAATTTAAAACTCAATTCGAGAAAGATAGAAGCGTGTTATTTTGCAAGAGGCGTTGAGCTAAATGATCTGTCGAATTTAATTAGTTCACTCGAAGCTCTGACAACTGACACTAAATCAAGAGCTTTGCAATATTCAACGTTTATTGATCATGTAAATGATGGTGAATTAGAGCACTTCGAAGGCGAGGAATATTGTGAATGAGCGTAAGAACTCAAGCTTCATCTTCTCAACCACAATATTTTTTAAGCTAACACCGTCGGTAAGTGTTGGCTAAGAAAATCCATCAACACTCGAATCTTCTTATTGTGCTGCACATCTCGGTGACACACCAAATACACTGGCAATTCCGGCAACTCAAAGTCGAACGTAATCGCTTGCAGACCAGCTTCACTGCACAAACGCTTGTGGCTAGCAATAATCCCCCCATGATGACGCGCAAGCTCGAGATGCATTGGCATAAAATCCGTTCGGATTAAAAACTGCTCATTACTTACACTCCACCCCATCACTTGCGCGCCTTTTTCAAATTGTGGATCTCGATCATAGCCAATAATTCGATGCTGAAAGAGCGTGTCGGCGGTGTTTGGGGTGCCGTTTCTCTCGAGGTAGTCAGCACTCGCATAAAAGCCTAATGAAATATTGCAAATCCGCCGGCAGACTAAGTCCAATTGAGTCGGCTCAAACATGCGAATCGCGACATCTGCATCACGTTTATCTAAGTTGCTAGCGTGATTACTCACATCAAGTTCAATCGAAACCTCAGGGTAAGTATCCATAAACAGAGGTAACAATTTAGGTAGATAATATTGTGCAAGCATTTCATTAGCGGCCAAGCGAACTCGCCCTGTCAATGAAGTTGCTAGCCCAGCCGCTATGCGTTCAAGGCGGTGTGCGCTCATCTGCATTTGTTTACAATCTTCTAGCAGGCGCTCGCCAAAGGTTGTAAGGATTAACCCTTGAGTACTTCGATCAAAAAGCGATTGCCCAAGCCGATTTTCCATCGCTTGCAGTTGCCGACTCAATGTCGGTTGAGAGACCGCTAGATGATTCGAGGCTTGGCTTAAACTGCCTGCTTCTGCAATCGCAAGGAAGTATTGCCACCATTGCCAATTATTACTATTCATTTTTGCTATTCACTTTATCTATTCATTTATGAATATCCGATAGTGCAAAACTGACATTCACTATTCTTTACCGAATTGTAGAATATCGTTAGCTAAAGGAGGAAACAAGATGAAAACAGCACTAATTTTAGGTATTACCGGAAACTTTGGATCACAAATGGCTTGTTCGTTACGAAACGCAGGCTGGAACATTCGAGTATTGGTACGCGAAGCTGTAAAAGCGCCAGCATGGTTAGATACCAATGACATTTGGGTCGGGGATGCAAACAATGAAGCTCTGATCGAGGAAGCAGCCTTGGGAGCAGAACTTATCGTATACGGTATTCACCCGGCTTATCATCGCTGGGAAACCGAAGCCATGGCGCTATTGGAACCCACCGTTCGAGTCGCAGAGAAACTCACGAGTCGAATCCTTTTTCCAGGGAACGTGTATAACTTAGCACCTCAAGAGCACTATATTACCGAAGACGTTGTGATGAAGCCCGTATCGGTAAAAGGTGAAATTCGAGTGAAAATGGAGAACCGACTTTATCAAGCGAGCCAACAGGGTGCAAAAGTATCCATTGTACGCGCGGGTGATTTTATCGGCCCCGACACTAATTTCACTTGGATATCGATGATCTTGAGGCAGAAGCGCAATCGCGTAAAAATTAAGTTTCCACATAATGATCGGCATGTGCACTTTTGGTCGTTCTTACCCGACCTATGTGACAACACCGCCATGCTTATGTCCTTACCACAATCGTCCTATGAAGTATGGCATGACGACGGACTAAAGCTCTCTCAAAATGACTGGGATAAAGCCTGTATCGCCAACGGTAAAACCTTGCATGCCGCAAAATTTTCGTGGTGGGCATTTATGCTCATCGCGCCTTTTGTACCCTTAATTAGTGAAGTCATGAAAATGCAATACCTTTGGCAGCAACCCGTACTATTGGATGGCAGCAAAATGAGACGAGCACTTGAAGACCAATATAAAGAAACGGCTCTCAGCGACATACTGCCAATGCTGGTTAATCATTAATAAGTCACCTACTGAATAAACTGGATCAGGTGATTTCGAATAAAGTCGATATCTGCTCGATAGAAATCGCCTAGGGGGATCTCTGCTGGCTCTAACCAATAGAAAGTTTGTTGCCTTACCTCATCAGTCATATAAGGTTCATTATCTCGGCTTGCGCGTAAGACGACATAATGAATCTCGCCACCAAAGTCGTTGACGGCTTGATGACTGCCTAGATATTTTAAATCCTTTAGGCCTGTCTCTTCCCAAAGCTCCCTCACTCCCGCTTCAACGCTAGACTCACCAGAATCAATCGAGCCCCCGGGGAACTCAAATACCATTCCTTGATTTCGTCTAAAGCGATGTTGAATTAACACTTTCTCTTCTCTTATAACGACGCCTAAAGCAATATTTTTCATAAGTTTACCTGAACAGTTTTCGGGTACTGACCTAAATAATATACCGAGTATCACATGTTTGCTGGTTAGGTTGGCTTCAGCATGTCTAAATGCAGGATGCCGTCTTCATCGTATGGTTCACTTACAGCCTCAAACCCCAAAGATTCATAAAAACCTTGTAAATAGACTTGAGCACCAATTTTAATCCCCAGCTTCGGAAAGGTGTGTTCGGTAAAACGAATCGCTTCGTTCATCAACGGGCGACCTATTTTCAAGTGCCGAAATGGTTGCAACGTCATAACTCGGCCTATTGATGGTTGGGCATATTTCACGCCAGGATCAACGACTCTCACATACGCAACAAGCTCATCATTCAAAGACACCGCGAGATGCCATGAATCACGATCCATTTCATCAGTTTCTTGATATGGACACTGCTGTTCAACCACAAAAACGGATTCTCGTGCTTTAATTATTTCAAAGAACTCCATAACACTTAAGGAATCCAGTCTCGACCATTTAAAACTTAACGTCATCATGTTTACCTCCTGAAGAAAATCGGGTCACGATAATACTGCACAATAATTTGAACTGTATTCTGAATTAAATGCTAACGGTGGCTACTATTTCATCCCTGCCCCAACCGTGGCGCGTACTGGAATATTTGTTGTGTCAAAAGACTCCAAACAAAATACATTTACCCCAAAATAATCTGGTGTGACACGCTTACGATGGAAAGGGTAAATACCGCAGACTTTACAAAAGTAATGCTCGGCCGTGTTGGAATGAAACTGATACGTCGTCAGTGATTCTAAACCCGCGGTGATTCTCATTGCACTTTCGTGAACTTTAATCATGAGCGCGTTCTTTTTAAGACAAATAGTGCAATCACACGTGGTCAGTTCTGATAAGTCTGTTTCTATTTCAAACTGTACCGCTTGGCAATGACATGAACCTTGAAATGTTTTCATCATACGACTTCCTTTTCTTATGGTATATAATCTAACCTCACACGCTGCGCATTTGTCCTCTGTTGTGACATTCCTTTATTTCACATTTTTCTCAACAAATCTATCTAACTCAGAAACCGAACGAATCACATAGAGCTTCTTGGTTATTGAACGTTTTTCTAATGCCTGCAAAAAGTCGTCATTCCAGAATTTTGGGCACATTTTTAATACTTTATAACTTTCCAATGTTCCGCTAAGTACTGAACTTCCTTCTGGCCATCCCTCTGGTTTGCGAAATATTCCTTTGAAACACCGTTTTGCCACTAACCAATAGGTCACTAAATAGGGTAAATCTATATAAATTAAAGTGTCGGCTTCGTCCAAACGCTGATGAAACGACTTCAATGAATTTAGTGGCCCAAAACCTTCAATGATCCATTCCTCAGAAGCGAGAATGCGTTCATGAGTTTTCTCGTAATCTTCTCGGCTTACTTCGTCACCATTTGGCTGATATAAGATTGAATCTAAAGGATATAATGTTATGCCTGTGGCGAGTGCCAATTTTTTACTTAACGTTGATTTACCATTTGCTGGTTTCCCGAATACCGCGACTTTTTTCATGTTAACTCCTCCAATTAGGGTGATTCCCAAGAAGCAGAGATAAAAAACCCGCCTCTAGGGCGGGTTTGATAAAATATTAACGCATCACAAATCCCACCATTCCTATGGAATGATGATAATTCGAGCTGAGTGGTGCGGTAAGTTTATATTCATAGAATTCATACTGATAGAGGACTCGATTCATGTCAACAAAACATTTATAGAACTTACAATAAACAAAAGAACTACCCCAATAAACCTTCAAATGAACCGACACCCAACTAGAATTCTCTATTCAAAAGCGAGAGTATTGCTGCGATCGACTTTCTTATTACGGGAATATAGGCTTTTCTAACCATTGCTGTTTGGTGATTTTGTATAAGCAGTGACGCTCTAACGGGTGACCCTTAGTAACTTTTGGGTGATCAAAATTCTGGTTACTATCGACCATTCCGACCTTGGTCATCACTCGCTGCGATGGTTTATTTTGCAAGGTGGTAAATGCATAAACTTCAGGCGCATTAAGCTCTTCAAAAGCAAATTTCAAAGCCCTTTTTGCCGCTTCTGGTGCATAACCAAAGCCCCAGAATTCCGAAGACAACCGCCACCCTATTTCAATAAACGGTGCATTTGGTAAACCACTATCAGCGCTTTGACTATGTAAACCAACAAAGCCGATAAATTGATTAGTAGATTTTAATTCAACCGCCCAAAATCCCCATCCTTGTTCTGCAATGAGGGTTTGAATCATTGTCGCTTGCTCATCACTCTCGTGACGTGAAAGCGGGGCTAGAAAGTACCGCATAACATTGGTGTCAGAACACAGCTCAGCATATGTCTGATAATCGTCTCTTTTCCACTGGCGCAGAATAAGTCGCTCGGTTTCCAATGTCATGTGTGTTCCTTTTGGTAGTCGATATTTAGCGTATTTGTTATATTAAATGCACTTCCGCTTCACTTAAGTATTCAGAAATCACCTTTAATACGCTTTCATCGGAAAAATACAATCGATGAGTAAAATCAGAGCCTTCAAAATACATAATACCTAACGCCGGAATGACTAACTTAAACCTCTCATTCTCGCAAGCCCTATAATCTTGTGGTAACAGTGTCTTTTCACGAGCACTGTCAGAAGTGAACTTTCTGTATATAGTTTTACTTGAATAACGACCTTTATATACGATCAAATAACATTCATATGAATGACTAAGTGAGCATATAAACTTATGTAAACGACGGTTATATTCATTTTGCATCGAAGGTGTTACTTCAGTTAGTATCGACATCGCTTCGTCGAAAGATAACCAGTGGTCAAAAACAGATATTGACCTAGTCTTTATATTCGTAAGCTTTCCTATATCGTACATACGTTCAAGCGCATCATAAATAATTTGATATTGATCTTGTAGTTCGTTCTGAACTTGACGTGGTAGGTTTACAAATCGTCTATTTTTCATACTTGACCAGTTAACAAGTGCCTCTTACAGAGACTAACAGTTGAGACCTATAATTTTGTGATGAGCGAGCAATAGCTGTTTTTTGATTTTACCCAAGCGTGAGCTACAAAACTGTTAAATACTCAATAATATACTAAAGGAGTTTGAATTGTATGCAAACAAAAGCAGTCACCCTGTACTCATTTGCTGGTCACGAATTTAACGTGCTTTTTGCGCCAGCCAATTAACGATTGCTTGGTTAGTTTGTTCCGGCTGTTCTTGTTGAATCCAATGACCACAATCTAGGCTGATTACATCCACATTAGGTACGAACTCTGAAAGATTCTGTGCTTGAGGAATCGAATCTCGCTCTCCATAAATCATCAATGTTGGCTGATGAACGATAGGATTAACGTCCGCCAATAACCCCCAGTTACGATCGAGATTACGATACCAGTTTATACTGCCAATAAACCCTGTGGATTCGAAAGCCGATACAAAAATTGCTAACTCGCTTTCGGTCATAACCGGATCACCCAGAGGCGTTGTCGCTTTTGCAAGGTTGATCATCTGCATACCTGGCTCGGGTTCAGAAATTGGCACGTTTTTACGATATAGATTACGAAGAAATTGGTGAGTATTCTGATTTAATATTGAATCCGCGACACCCGGCTGTTGGTTAAAATGAACAAAATAGTAATCGCTACCAATTATTTGCGCCATCAACTCAATCCAAGGAACATCTCCTCGTGCTTGATAAGGCAAACTTAAGTTGATGACCTTATTCACTCGGATCGGGTGCAGCATAGCCAAGCTCCATACCACCATCGCTCCCCAATCGTGGCCAACAAATGTGGCATCGTCATACCCGTAATGATCCAATAACGCGATAAGATCGCCGGTCAAATGAGTGACGTCATAATCCGTCACGTCCTCTGGCAGCGAGGAATTACCATACCCTCGCTGGTTGGGAACGATGACATGGTAGCCCGCATCAACGAGCGCTGGGATTTGAAAACGCCATGAGTAGGCATGTTCGGGCCAACCATGACAAAGCACGATTGGGTTACCTTTATGTTGTAGACCGGCTTCAAACACTTCGAGGGTAATACCATTCACAGAAATTAGCGCTGGATTTGGAAAATCGATTAAATTAGACATTTCTTGTCTCCTACAGGTACTTTTAATACAAGGATGTAGATATACGGATGACGCAATAACGATAAATAGTTACTGACGTCGGAGTCATATTTATATACGTTAATAGTGACAAATATTGTCACTATTAATGAGTAAGATTATCCAATGACAATTCGACTACGACACGATGCTATTATTCGTTGCCTACGCCGTAACGGCACTTCGACCGTTGCGGAGTTAGCACGTGAAGTTGATGTGTCTAAACGCACTGTTTTACGTGATTTAACCGCACTGCGTGATGAAGGGTTTGTGATCCATTCAGAACCGGGACGAGGTGGTGGGCTACAACTTGACCCGCGATCAGTAAAAGCAACCGTGACGTTCTCGGTTGCAGAAGTGTTTGCGTTGTTAATTGGCGTCGCATCAATGGATGCTATAGGAGGAATGCCCTTCACAGGGCTTGCGGATGTGGCACTCGCCAAAATTGAAAAATCGCTCCCATCAGAAAAGTTGCACGATCTTCGACGATTGTTAGCATGTTTGTATGTCGGAAAACTCTCGCCTCAAATAGACATCACCAACATGGGACAATTGGACGCCTCTTTGCTAACGACCTTCGAAACTTCGTTTCTGGAGCAAAAATACGTGCTCTTTGGTTATTGTGATGCAAAAGGAACCACCACCCATCGGGAAGTCGAGCCACAAGCAATGTTAATCTTGCCACCACTCTGGTATTTGGTCGCATGGGACCCAGAACGGGACGACTTTCGACACTTCAGAATGGACCGAATCGATAGCCCTAGCTGTGTTGAAGACCGATCATTTCTAAGGCGGCATGTCCCTTTTGAAGATCACGTGTCTCCACTGCGAAACCTTGCTCGGTAGCAGTATCTTACACGCATAAAGAGATTGATCTCTTCAATCGACATCAAGTAAATTAAACACTTAATGCATTCTTTCCTTTTCTTAACGTGGCGGTATTCTTTGATTTCAGCACACAAATACACCTTAGCTGGATGCGTCGCTATCTTACTGTGGAGCACCATTGTTCCTTTCATCCGCAACGTCGCAGAATCATTAGGCCCTGTCGGTGGAGCAGCGATGATTTATACCTTAAGTTCGATATTGCTCGCTTTGGTGATCGGCTTACCCAAATTGAGTCGATTTTCTCCCCGCTATCTCATCATTGGGGGCGGTTTATTTGTTTGTTATGAGATGTGCTTAGCCCTGACCTTGGGCATGGCAAACAATAAATTCCAAGCGGTTGAGATGAGTGTCATTAATTACCTTTGGCCTGCTTTAACCGTAATGTTAGCTGTCGTCTTAACCCGCCAGCGAGTGAGCATATGGTTATATCCGGCAATGGCGATGGCGTTTTTTGGGGTCGCGTGGACGGTAACCGGTGAAGAAGGACTTTCGATTTCGCGAATTACCGAGAATGTCGCGACGAATCCCGTGAGTTATTCCCTCGCCTTCAGTGGCGCTTTTATTTGGGCGATTTACTGCAATGTAACCAAGCGACTCGCCAATGGGCAAAATGCAATCACATGGTTTTTCATTGCAACCGCAACCACTCTTTGGGTTAAATTTCTTCTTACTGACCAACCGCCAATGACGTGGAACGGTAGTGCCGTACTCAACTTAGGATTGGCTGCATTTGCCATGGCGGGTGGTTATGGGATGTGGAACATAGGAATTATTGGCGGCAACATGGTACTGCTGGCCACTTTGTCTTATTTCACGCCGATTTTTTCCGCGTTTTTCTCGTCACTGGTGTTTGGAATCAGCTTAGGAGTCACTTTCTGGCAAGGTGTGATTATGGTCACCCTTGCCTCATTGAGTTGCATGTATTTAACCCGTCAGCATTAAACGCTAAGCCAACGTTTCACCGCTTCTATAGGGTGACTCATTTACTTCTTTCGCCACCATGCCGATGTTTTAGACATGTCATTTATCGAGAGTTTCTCACCTATCTGCGGCGTCACCAACGAGACATTGTTTTGCTCTGCTAACGCAAAAATTCGTTCAAATGGTTCGTACCAAGGGTGCAATGCTAGATCGAACGTACCATTGTGTACTGGCATCAATGCCTGACCTCGTACATCTAAATGCGCTTGAAGTGTTTGCTCTGGCGTCATATGAATGTCTGGCCAGTCCCTGTCGTACGCACCGTTTTCAATTAAGGTTATGTCAAACGGGCCGTAACGTTCTCCGATCTCTTTAAAACCATCGAAATAACCAGAATCACCACTGAAAAATACGGATCTATCTTCGCTTTTTATCACCCACGATGCCCATAACGTTTTATTTCCATCATTTACACCACGGCCAGAAAAGTGTTGAGCGGGCGTTGCGGTAATTTCCACATGTCCCATTGTTGTATGTTGCCACCAGTCGAGTTCAACGATCTTATCACTACTTACGCCCCACTTTGTGAGGTGTCGTTTCACTCCCAATGGCACAACAAAATTCTCTACTTGGCGATGAATTTGTTGAATCGTATCCTTGTCTAAATGGTCATAATGATCGTGCGAAATAATAACGCCAGCAATGAGTGGCAAGTTTTCTAAGTCAATCGGTGGTTGATGAAAGCGTTTCGGTCCTATCCATTGAACTGGAGACGTACGCTCAGAAAATACCGGGTCGATGAGCCAGTATTGACCGTGCAAATTAAACAAAGTGCTAGAGTGCCCCAGGCGATACAAATCCAATTGGGTGCTATCAGGGTTCCCGGGCAATTCTATTTCATGGACAGGGATCGGCTGCACCGGTGTCGGCTCTATTCGTTTTTCCGCAATATAACGCCAAATCATCGAGGGTATACGAGAAGCATCCATACTTTTTGCGCCACTGGTGTTCGCAAATTTACTGTCGAGATACTGAGGGCTATCTTTGTAATTTGTTGTTTCTGGTTGTGTTGCTTTAAAAAACGTGCAGCTTAGCAGTGCCATTATTAATACCCACCATCGTCGTTTCATTGGAAAACCATAAAAGTAAACTATACGGTGTAGTTTACAACCTAATTACCAAAAGTAAACTAGTTAGTGTAATATTGTGTTTTAACGTTGAAATAAGCCATACGTAAATGAGTAACGAGAAAAATAAAAAAAAGACGATCAGTGAGCAAAAACGCGAAGCAATAGTCGAAGCCGCTTTACAGGAATTCACCGCCAAAGGGTTTAAAGCGGTAAGCATGGATGTGGTTGCCGCTGAGGCCGGCGTATCAAAACGAACGGTGTATAACCACTTTCCAAGCAAAGAAATCTTATTCCAAAAGGTCGTCGCTCATCTACTTGAAGCTAGTCAGAAGACGGAGTGTGCTCCTTACAACCCGAAAGCGACTCTCTCAGAGCAATTACTCAGTATCGGTCGAGCAGAATTAGATCTTCTCTCACAGTTAAGCTACCAAAAGGTCGCTCGAGTTATGATGATTGAATGCATTCGCTCCCCTGAATTAGCCGCCAGTGCTCTGGGGGAAATGAGCGGTCTACAAAACGGTTTACAGTTATGGCTTAAAGAGGCGGTCGCCGATGGCAAACTAAAGAAAATGGATGAGAACAATGCCAGCCGACAATTTTTCAGTTTGTTAAAAGCCAACGCATTTTGGCCACAATTACTGGAAGGAGCAGCGCCACTAAGTGATTCAGTGGCGCAGAAAACAATAGACGATGCTGTTGCGATGTTTCTTGGATTCTATGAAGTTTAACCCGTAGAAGGTATGTCTCTCTAATGCGTTAGGCACACCAAAAAGACTGCCTGGCTGTATTGGAATTATGCAATAACAACTTCACCAACCATACTTTCAATTTGAGCAAACTCAGGGTGAACGTGAGCCCCTTCATCGGTAATAAGCTTGGTTATTTTCGTAGGCGCTGCATACACAATTCTACTGGTGACACCAAACTTGCTGTTATCGGCTAAAATATAAGTCGATTTTGCATGGCTAACCATCGTAGAAGCAATTGCAGCTTCATGATGAGAATAGCTGCTTGCGCCAGAATTCAATGAAACTCCTACCGGTGACAATAGCGCTATGTCTGCTCGATATCGACAAAGTTCGGTTACTGTCACCTCCCCTGCTGTGGCTTGAGCAAGATGACCCATTTGTCCACCCAACAAAATCACTTCATGCTGCATTGGTAGATTATCATCGTTACTTGATAGCTTGCCCGCTAGGTCTAAGCTATTGGTAATAATCGTCAGTCCTGACATCGACATCAAAGGTCCTGCAAGCAGCGATGTCGTGCTGCCTGCATCGATAAACACAGTTTGACCCGCTCGCAGTTGAGTGACCGTCGCGCTAGCAATCGCTCGCTTTTCCTTTCCTTGAACACTATTACGAACCGAAAGAGGTGGCTCAGGCTCATCATCACATGAAATAACACCGCCATGAACACGTCTGAGGCGCCCCTGTGCTTCTAACTTAAGTACATCACGCCGAACGGTTTCTCTTGATACTCCTAGATGTTGGATTATCAATTCCGTCGACACATGATTTAACGTAGATAGTAGTGCGCAAATTCGATGTAATCGGGTTTCTTCTAACATGTTTGGTCCATTTTCTATCTAATGAATAGCACTTCTCTGAACAATTGGGCACCCTCTGAGGCGTCATATTTAAAATACGTCTCTCGAGAGATTAATACTATACCAACGGTGTAATTATCGCGATAAGACCTATCATATAGGTTGTAAAAAAGTGTTCTTCATTGCAAGTTACAACTAAATTGGCAATATAAAAGTGGATTTGTCTCTTCGGATATAAAATAGACTTAAATATTAATATTTAACTTATAAATCAATAAATTAAATACAATGAGCAACTAAGCCATTTAACAGAATGCGTCGAACAGCTTAAATTCCAGCTCTAAATATGAGTATATGTTCTACCTTGATTTATGTAAAATAAAGCATTTGTGTAATTTAGTGTATTTGATGTATATTAGTTATTCAAATCGAGATAAGTCTGGCTTTGATAAACAGACAGCCAAACGACTTTGCTTCAGATACTTACGGATGAGAGAGAACAATGTCTAAAGACTTATATATATTTGATATGGATGAAACATTGGTTGATGGCGATTGCTCAATGCTCTGGAACCAATTCCTTGTTGATGGCGGATATGTCGATATTCCAGATTTTTTGGAAACCGATAAAGCCTTGATGGCTCAATATGCTCGAGGTGAACTAGATATGGAAGAATATCTCGACTTTATTATGCAACCTCTTTTTAACCTCTCGATTGAATCTGTTGATAATATGGTGAATGAGTTCGTTGCAAAAAGTGTAACGCCAAAAATATTTACTCAAGCACAAACCCTTATCGCTTCATTAAAAGAGACGCCAAACGATATGCTGATTATTTCAGCAACGACAAGTTTTATTGTAAACAAAGTCGCCACATCATTAGGAATTACCGAGTCGATCGGCATTGATATGGTTACAGATGCTAATCGGTACACCTCAAAAATTAGTGGCGTCCCAAGCTATCGAGAAGGCAAAATAACACGTCTAAAAATGTGGCTTGAACAGACATCCAATAAATATGATGCTGTACATTTTTTTACCGACTCGATTAACGATCTTCCGCTATGCCAATACGCCGATCACGCGTATCTAATTAACCCTTGCGAAAAGCTCAGGGTCGCAGCAAAAGGTAAAAATTGGCCAATTTATGCTTGGTCAACGGCTACGAATACTTAGCCTTTCACAAGATTTCCACCACTCACAGGTAGCCTAAAAATACCTTGGCTACAAGCTCTGGATTCGACGGGAAATACCAATGTACATACGATGCAGTCAAATTATTTTTGCGTCGTACTGGGTCCATGGCTTTACCGCGTTGAGAACGAGACTCACCCAACGCAACTTCTTCCGATTCAGTTTTTGAATAATGGAAACTGTGGCCGCGTAAAAACTCTCCTTCTCACAATGTGGCTTCAACCAGCCCTAATTCCGCTAACCTAGGCTGCATCGACGCATGTTGATTCAGCACATTACACATATCACGACACTCTCCGTCGATATTGGTTAAACTCGTACCGAGATACATCATGCCACCACATTCTGCTAACGCTGGTTTACCTGCCTCGATATAAGCTCGAATCTGATTCTTAAGATCGGAATTATTCGACAGTTCATCCAAATACAACTCTGGATCCCCCCCCGGCAAATACAGCGCATCACACTCAGCCACTACCGTCTCTGATTCTGAATACTCTAAAGGCGAGAAGAAACACAACTCCGCCCCCATCTCAGTGACTAATTCTATATTCGCCTGATAAAGAAAACTAAAGGCCTTATCCCGAACGATCGCGATTTTCGTGCCGACTAAACGAGTAGCAATTAACGTGAAAATGAGATGACAATGTAAGCGAATCGTACAAGAATCTTGATTAGAGATAAGGTTGATGAAATAGGCAAAGACTTCAGGTTTTACAGCGGACACACAGATGTAGATAAGAGATCACTCCGAAGATGATAGTAGGCCTTACAAAGTGATGTATTTAGAAGAAGCGATAGTGAGTTTAAGTTAACACTAGGTTACGCACATTCAATCCAGTTTTGTAACTACTAAATCTGCCAACTCTTTAAATCGCTTCTTCTGTAAAAGATATATCCAGCCAATCAAAACGAATAAAATTATAGGAAAGCCAAGTACATTTGGATTTGAGTGATCCGCCAATACAGTCAAACCAATAAACGCAATCGAAATAATAATAACAAACCAATTAACAAATCCCGTTACTTTTACTTGTCCCTTATTGTTTATTTCAAGCTTACCTCGCATCATTGGTGAATAGGATGTTTTGCCAAGGCCTCCCCATGCTGCTTCTCTAAACCCTAGAATTTCATCTGAGAAACGTCTTACTTTAAATGACGCATATTTTGGAGATTGAAGTGATTTTTCCAATTCTTCAGTGTCGATAACTGACTGAGCCGAACATCTCGAGCTTGGTTGATAACTAAATACTGGAATACCATATGTAAAATAGATACGATTCCAAGTACTGTTAAGAATCATTTCTACAACGATAACTACGAATAAAATAGTGAAAAAAAACATTTCCATTATAAATTTCCTAACCCTCTTGTCTAACAGTGTAAGGGAGTTTTTAATATAGGTGAGTGAATTAATCACGCAGTAAGTATCACCCTGATCTGCAGTTAGCCATTAGTTTTTGGGATGGACTAGCTATACTCACAAAGTTCTATTTCATGATTATATCTTCCACCGCCATCTAAGCATCGATCTACATCAAGAAACTCTACTACATGAGGATAAGTATAATAAGCAAACCCAATGATTACAGTCCAAGCTATAACCCCGACGATTAGCTCAGCTCCACCTTCAATATCAGCTTTCTTAAATGGCCTACAGATAAAATAACCTAACCCCCTTATCAATAACGAAAGCACGAACTCAAACAATATCCAACCAAGAGCTCGTGTCACTACCTTTAAAACACCCCCTGCTATTTCTTCTACTGGCATCGAATTTTCTTTTGGTATCTCGCGCACTAAGTACTACATTTATTAATATTTTAGGCAATATTTCAGTAATTTTAGCTCCCTAACCTAATTAACCAATTTTAGTTCTAATTTCTCAGCATCCAACAGTTCATCATCATTATGCCACCTTGTAGCTCAATCACCGCGCGATGTAGCATTTGAGTCACCAAGCTAAGCATCGTCGCACAACCTATTTCCGTTATCTCTCTAGGTTGGACAACTATAGCAACACCTATGTACTGTAAAACTTTAATACGTTAGATATAAAATCTAGTATCGCACTTGATATGTATTTGATAGTATCGTTGATAGCTAACTTGTTTAATAACAAAGATATAGCCTTACCTGGTTCTCTAGAATAGCTTTTCTAAAAGTAGAACATGACCTCTACCAGAACCAACCATGCCTTCATTACATAAAAGGATCTCATATGAAAGGTAAATTTACCAAAACGTTTCTTGCGCTATCACTCGCCCTTTCAACGTCACACGCTTTTGCTGCTGGTGCGCAAACGACGGACAATATTGCTCCAGAAGCCGCAAGCGCGATTCAGGAAAAAACTCTAGTTCAAAGCCAAAAGTATATGGTTGCCGCAGCAAACCCAATCGCAACTCAAGCCGGTTACGATGTATTAAAACAGGGCGGTTCCGCAATTGATGCCCTAGTCGCTGTTCAAATGATGCTAGGTTTGGTTGAACCGCAATCATCAGGATTAGGCGGTGGCGCATTTGTTGTGTACTACGATGCAAAAACCAAGAAAACCACAACATTTGATGGCCGAGAAACCGCTCCTCTTGCTGCAACACCAGAGTTATTTCAAGATGCCGAAGGTAACCCGCTTAAATTCTATGATGCGGTCGTTGGTGGGCGTTCAGTCGGTACTCCAGGTACCGTTAAACTGATGGGTGAATTGCATGACAAGTTCGGCCAATTGGCGTGGAAAGATCTTTTAACACCAGCTAAAGAGTTGGCAGAAAAAGGATTCGATGTCTCTCCTCGCTTAGCCGGAGCCATTGAAAGCGACCGAGAAAAACTCAGTCGTTATCCCGATACTGCGGCGTATTTCTTCCATGAAGATGGTACGCCACTCGCTGAAGGAGAAGTTCTTCAGAACCAAGAATACGCAGATACTCTAGCGATGCTCGCTGAAAAAGGCGCAGATTCTTTCTACTCAGAAGAGTTCGCTGCTGGCATTGTCAACAAGGTACAGAACATCACCGACAATCCTGGTGTATTGGCACTTCAAGACTTTCAAACTTATCAAATAAAAGAACGTGCTCCAGTTTGTATGCCGTACAAACAATATGAAGTTTGTGGGATGGGACCTCCGAGTTCTGGTGCGCTTACTGTTGGACAGATTCTAGGTATTTCTAGCCAATTTGATCTCGCTTCTATGGGACCTGATTCCGCACAAGCATGGCAAATCATTGGTGATGCCTCTCGTTTAGCGTTTGCTGACCGTGGCCGCTATATGGCAGATACCGATTTCGTACCAATGCCTGCTGGCCTACTCGATGAAGAGTACCTCGCAAAACGTGCAGCATTGATTGAACCAGGTAAAGCTCTAGAAAGCGTAGAACCGGGTCAGCCACGCTGGGAACAGGCTATCGCACAAGCAGACGACATCGCCATTGAGTTACCGTCTACCAGTCATATTTCGATTGTCGATGCTGAAGGTAATTCGGTTTCAGTAACGACTACCATCGAGAATGGCTTTGGCTCACGCGTTATGAGCAACGGTTTCTTGTTGAACAACGAACTGACAGACTTCTCGTTTAAGTCTTACAAGGATGGCTACCCAATTGCCAACCGTTTAGAACCAGGTAAACGTCCACGTTCTTCAATGTCTCCAACCATCGTTCTTAAAGACGGATCACCATACTTAGTAGTGGGTTCTCCGGGCGGTTCTCGTATTATCGGTTATGTATCGAAAGCACTGATTGCTCACCTTGAATGGGGAATGGATATTCAAACGGCTATTAGCTTACCAAACATGCTAAACCGCTTTGGCACCTACGATCTAGAGAAAGGAACGGCGGCTGAGCGATTTAAAGAACCGTTGGAAGAAATGGGATTCAAGGTTAATATTCGTGACTTGAATTCTGGCTTACAAGGCATATTAGTCAGCACTGATCAGCTTTCTGGTGGTGCCGACCCAAGACGTGAAGGCATCGTATTGGGTGATTAATTTACTTAGGCAAAAAATAATGGCCTAAGCGCTGATATAAACCAGTATCACTCAGATTGTGATACTGGTTTTTTTACATCCTAGCCATGCTCAAGCAGAAGCAAAAATTCAATTACCGCGACACCAACGGCCAACAACGCAAGTCCTTTCCAAAACACAACAGGGTTTCTCTGCATCAACGGGCTCTCTTCAAACTCTTTTTGCAGCTTTTTATTTGGCGTATAGAGATCAGCAATAAACTCACTCAACGCGGGGTAACGTTTAGAAGGCTGATGGTGAGTCGCTTTTTTAAATGCGAGATCAACCCATGTCGGAATATCTTCTCTATGTTGAGAGATAGCGCGATACTCCCACTTAGTGTGCCGTGCGGATTGTAAATTTTGGCTATTCGTTTCTTTATACGGCAAATGACCGGTCAGCATTTCGTAGCCAATCACCGCCACTGAAAATAGATCGGATGTTGTGGTTGCTTCATTTTCCAAGATATATTCTGGCGCAATGTAGTTAATGGCTCCCAGTGGAATGGTATCCGGATTTTCGGGAGCGATCTCTTCCAAGCCTAAAACCTTCACCGCGCCCAAGTCGATAATTTTAACTGCGCCAGATTCCGTCACCATAATATTTTCAGGTTTAAGATCCCGATGCACCATATCCGCACGCTGTAACACCCGAACCGCACGAATCAAATCGTCCATGATTTTACGGACACTTTGGAGGCCAGGGTTGGGATTATCATACATCCATTGTCGTAAATTTATACCATCGATAATTTCACTTAATTGGTAAGCAAACTTTGATGCTTTCGGCGTCGGGTAAATCTTCATTATCCGGTCACTGGTTAACTGAGACCCAACCCAAGATTCATTGGCAAAGTTTATAAGATAATTCGTATCATCACTGTATTGCATCGATGGCGCTTTTAAAATCATCTGCTTGCCAGATTCAAGTTCGGACACAAGGTAAACATGACTTCGCGACCCTTCATAGACAATGCTTTCAACTCGATAATCATCGATCACATTCCCCACTTTCAGGGCTGGCGGAATGGTGCGAGACAACATCAATTGCTGATGTTCCATAACCGACTTATCCGGCAGATTGATAACATCGATGATCAAACAGCTCGCATTATCTTGGCTGCCATTCACAATCGCTTGATTGCCAATCTCGCGGCTTAAATCTTCAAGATCAATGTTATGACCAGTACGAGTAAAGTCCGCCAAGGCACCATGTTCGATAAAATCGTGCACCCCATCGGTGGTCAAAACAAATCTATCGCCTTCTTGTAGAGCGACTTGCTGATAATCGACCTCAAGTTTGCTGTCCATACCTAGGGCTCGAGTGAGGTATGCTCCTTTGCCAAAATTCACCCGTTGATGGTCTTTGGTTAGTAGGGTCAGCTTGTTATCTCGCATCCGGTAAATTCGCGTATCACCGACGTGAAATAAGTGCGCCGTGTTTGACTTGATAACCAGACAACTGAATGTCGTGACAAGCCCATTATGAGTTAGTCCGTGCTTTGCCCCTTCGTTATACAACCAAGTATTTAGAGACGTTAGAATCTGCCCAGCAGAGTGTTTGATGCTCCAACTTTCAGGAGTCGCAAGATAATCATTAATAAACTGGATAACCGCGGTGTGGCTAGCTTTCTGGCTATTAACACTGCAACTCACCCCATCAGCAATACAGGCTACGGCTCCTTTATGCTCTAACTCATTGCGTTTCTCAGGAACCTTCACCAAAATCGCGTCTTGATTTTGGCTACGAGTCCCAATCAATGAACTTCCCGCATGGTTAAGTGTTAGCTGCTTAATCTTACTTCCAACATCTGACTGCATAAGCTCTCTTTACTATTATTCAATAGAAAACAATATTTTGTAGAAGGACAAAAGCTCAGCCTAGTTTACCCAGCTGAGCTTTTGAACGATATTGAAACAAGTGCGTACTCCAATATCTCCCGATCTTTTTGTTTAATAACTGCGGGTCAGTTTCAGTTTAGTGTGAAACATCAATCATGGTGACGCTTCCGTCTTCATTCACTTCTGCGATTTTACCGCTTGGCTCTTCCATAGAGAGTAAAACAATAAATCCTAGTACAGCAGTACCCGCGATCACATAGAAGAAAGTCTGGTAATCAACAAACGAGAGTATCGTTAAATAAGTTACCGCTCCGACGTTACCGTATGCGCCTGTCATGCCTGCAATTTGCCCCGTCATACGACGCTTAATCAGTGGAACTGTCGCAAAGACTGCGCCCTCGCCTGCTTGAACAAAGAACGAACACGCCATCGCTGCAACAACCGCTAACCATACTGGCCACTGACTGTCTACCTGACCCATTAGGGCATAACCCACCGCCAGACCAGCGGTTAAGATAAGAAGTGTTGGTTTACGGCCAAAACGGTCTGAAATCCAACCACCACCTGGACGTGACATCAAGTTCATAAAGGCATAGGCCGAAGCAACCATACCCGCAACAACTGGAGTCAGTTCAAACATATCAGAGAAGAACAGCGGCAACATAGAGACAACCGCAAGTTCTGAACCGAAGGTCGCAAAGTACAGAACATTAAGAACAGCAACTTGCTTAAATTTATACTGATGGATTTCTTCAACTGGCGTGGTGAAGATATTTTTGTTTACTTTCCATACTTGGCTAAGCTCGAGTAGGTAAAGTGCTAACAAGCCACCATAAATGCAGTTAACAACAAAGTCGGACAGCATCGCCACACCAGCAGGTGAAAGTTTCCACGCGAGCAATGCAAGAACTGCATACATTGGAATTTTCATAATAAGCAGTAAGAAAAAGTCTCCTTTCGATGTCACTTCCATCGCACTTAAATGCTTAGGTTTGAAGTAAGTCGACCCTTTCGGAGTATCAGAAACATTGCGGTAGAACACAACCGAGAACAATAAGCTCATTAAGCCGGTAATCGCAACGGCATAACGCCATCCGTCTTCACCACCAAACATAAGAGCGAGTGTTGGAAGTGTGAATGCCGCCGCAGCTGAACCGAAGTTACCCCAACCGCCATAGATACCTTCTGCTGTACCGAGCTCGTTATGTGGGAACCATTCAGATACCAAACGAATACCAATAACAAAACCTGCGCCGATAAAGCCTAATAGGAAACGAGCGATGGCCGCTTGAATAAAACTATCGGCAAACGCGAACATAAAACAGGGAATCGAACACACGGCTAACAAGGCAGAGTAGACGATTCTTGGACCGTATTTATCGGTAAGCATACCGATGACCACTCGAGCGGGTATGGTTAATGCCACGTTTAAAATCAGCAATGTTTTGATTTCTTGAGTGGTTAATCCGAGGGTTTCTTTAACCATTTGCAGTAATGGCGCAAAGTTAAACCACACGACAAATGTGATGAAAAACGCTATCCAGCTCATATGCAGGATTTTCATTTTTCCTTTAAACGACATTATGGAGAATTTAGTGTCTTCCATTTTACTTCCTTTACATCTCGTCTTGATTTTTAATAATTGTAATAATAATGTTCACGCCAATATTCAGTCGGAATAAAGGCGTGTTAATACTTATAATATCTCTTCTATTTACGCGACCATCGCTTGTGAAAACTGAACTTGAACTGAACCGTTGTGTTCACGAATAGGATAAGTGTCTAATTGGTATTCTGGCTGTTCTAAGCACTCACCTGTTTCCAAACTGTAGTGCTGCTTGTATAGCGGAGATGCAACACAAAGTTTGCCATCGATGCCACCAATAATGCCACGAGAAAGAACATTCGCTTTTCCTATCGGATCGTAATTAGAAATTGCGTATAACGATTGCGTTCTAGTACAACGAAATACCGCAACTTGCTTCCCTTCAACCAATGCGCAAACACCTACATTGGGAGCCAAATCTTCTATAGAACAGATGGTTTGCCAATTTTCCATAATGATTCTCCTAACTATTTCAATTCTTTAACGTAAAGTGTGTTCTGTCGCTATCGACTAAGATACTTCAACGATTTCAATTTCATTCTCAAGTTCAGGCTCTGGGAAACGCTGGTCACGGACCGAGATAAATTTCAATCCCTCGTCACGCTTATCACTATTGATAAAATGACTAAAGCGTTTCAGTTTCTCTGGTGACTCAATCGTGGTTTTCCACTCACATTGATAGTTAGCGATATTCGCTTCCATCTCTTTCTCGAGCTCTTCACACAGATTTAATTTATCTTCAATAATGACTTGTTTCAGATAGTCCAACCCACCGTCTAAGTTCTCCATCCAAACCGACGTTCGTTGCAAACGGTCTGCGGTGCGGATGTAGAACATAAAGATGCGGTCGACGTATTTGATTAGTGTTGCTTCATCAAGGTCAGATGCAAACAAGTCGGCATGACGTGGACGCATTCCGCCGTTACCACATACATACAAATTCCAACCATTTTCGGTTGCGATGATACCGAAGTCCTTCGACTGAGCTTCAGCACACTCTCGAGTACAACCAGACACACCAAACTTCACTTTATGTGGCGCTCGAACCCCTTTGTAGCGGTTCTCAAGGTCGATAGAGAAGCCGACACTGTTGCCAACGCCGTAACGACACCAAGTACTACCAACGCATGATTTAACGGTTCTCAATGACTTACCGTAGGCATGACCCGTTTCAAAACCTGCGTCGACAAGTTTCTTCCAAATAGAAGGCAAATCATTTAACTGCGCGCCAAATAAGTCGATGCGCTGACCACCTGTCACCTTGGTATACAAGTCAAACTCTTTCGCGACTTCACCCAATACGATAAGCTTGTCAGGGGTAATTTCACCACCCGCAACGCGAGGCACTACTGAATAAGTACCGTCTTTTTGCATATTGCCTAAATAGATATCGTTGGTATCTTGAAGTTCGATGTGTTCGTTTTCGAGGATGTAGTCGTTCCAGAATGACGCGAGAATTGAGCCAACAGCAGGTTTACAGATTTCACAACCTAAGCCTTTTCCGTATTGAGTTAATAACTCATCAAACGTCTTAATTTGGTTAACACGGACGATATCGCTGAGTTCCTGACGTGAATAAGCGAAGTGTTCACAAATATCATTGTTGACTTCCACACCAAGGTTTAGCAATTCACTATCAAGTACCTGTTTTGCCAACGCTGAACAGCCACCACAACCAGTTGATGCATTTGTGGTTTCTTTCAATGCCGCCATCGTTGTGCAACCCGCGGCTACGGCTTGTTTGATATCACCTTTGGTTACATCAAAACATGAGCAGATCATTGCGCCATCTGGCAAAGCATCGATACCCATGCCCGGTGAGTCATCTTCTGCGAGGTTAGAGAGAATCAACACCGCTGGATTTGAAGGCAGCGGCATATCATTTTGCATCATTTGCAGTAATGTACCGTACGCTTCAGCATCACCGACAAGTACCGCACCAACAATTTTCGTTCCATCTTCAGAAATAATGAGACGTTTATAAACTTGTTCAATCTCATCATTGTAAGTGAAAGACTGTGCGCCTTCCGTGCGGCCATGCACTTCGCCGATACTAGCAACATCAACACCCAGAAGCTTAAGTTTGGTGCTCATGTCTGCACCAAGGAATTCGACTTGCTTCTCTTCTTGCATCATGTGACTGGCTGCGACTTTCGCCATCTGGTAACCCGGCGCAACAAGGCCGTAGATTTTGTTATCCCATAATGCACATTCACCAATTGCATAGACATCTTCATGATTCGTTTGGCAATTGTTGTTAATAACGATACCGCCACGTTCACCGATTTCGATATCAGAGCTTCGCGCTAATTCATCTTGAGGACGAATACCTGCGGAGAAAACGATCATGTCGGTCTCAAGTTCAGTACCATCAGCAAATTTCATGCAGTAACGAGCATCTTTACCAGCCACGATTTCAGTTGTTGCTTTCTCGGTATGAACTGACACGCCCATGTCTTCTATCTTGCGACGTAGGAGCGCACCGCCCCCTTCTTCAAGCTGAACCGCCATTAAGCGAGGTGCGAATTCAACCACATGGGTTTCTAAACCGAGGTTTTTAATCGCATTTGCGGCTTCTAGACCAAGCAATCCACCACCGACGACAACGCCACTTTTACTTTGTTTACTTGATGCTTCAATTGCGTCGAGATCTTCAAGAGTTCGATAAACAAAACAATGCTCTTGGTCGTTACCAGGAATCGGTGGTACAAACGGGAAAGAACCCGTCGCCAACACTAACTTGTCGTACTCTTCTACGCGACCAGAGGCGGTAATGACTTGCTTTTCTGCGGTATTGAGCTGAGTAACCTTTTCATCTACAACATATTTAATGCCGTTTGCTTGATAGTAAGGCTCATCGGTCATTGCCAAGTCTTCAGCCGTCTTACCTGTCAGATAAGACGTCAACTGTACTCGGTCGTACGCTAAGCGAGACTCTTCTGAAAAGGTAATAATCTCGTAATCATTACTGTCACTTTTTATTAGTGTGTCGATAAATTTGTGACCAACCATGCCGTTGCCCACTACTACGATTCTTTGCTTGCTCATATTGTCATCTTCCTAATAGTAAATTTATAAACCAATGTCTGTGCGTTTTTCACGTCTAACTTAGGCGGACATTCTTAGGTTATATTCCGTTTTTACCGACACATCCGAACGTTCAGATAATTGTTCAAGCCATTGCATCTGGCTCGCAACCGACACAACCTTACCAATCACAATAAGTGCAGGTGATTGAATGTCGTGCTGCTGCTTAAGTTCAGTCAATTGCTTGAGCTGTCCGGTAAACGTTCGTTGTTTTGGCGTGCATCCATTCTCAAGAAATGCGACTGGAGTTTCAGGATCCATCCCTCCTCTAATAAGCTGCTTAGAAATCATGTCTGTTTTACTAAGCCCCATATAGATAACTAAGGTTTGATTCAATGTTGCTAATGCGGGCCAATTAATCTCAAGTTTCTTGTCCGCATGTGCTGTAATAAACGTGCAGCCTTGGGCAAGGCCTCGATGAGTGAGAGGTATCTGTGAATAACTGGTGCAACCCGATGCGGCAGTTATCCCCGGAACAACATCAACAGCTATGCCTTTTTGAGCAAGTAAGAGCATCTCCTCTCCCCCGCGACCAAAGACAAAAGAGTCACCACCTTTTACTCGGCAGACATCGACACCCGATAATGAATACTTAATTAAGATATTGTTAATTTCATCTTGAGTTGAACTGTGCTGCCCTTTTGCTTTTCCGACATACAGCTTTTTTGCATTTGCAGGAAAGAGAGCTTGGATTTCATCACTAACCAGGTTATCAAACACTATCAATTTTGCCTGCTGAATAACTCGCAGTGCTTTAACGGTTAATAGATCGGGGTCTCCGGGGCCAGCGCCAACAAGCGTAACCACCCCAGGGCGAGTCACTGAAACTGCGTGGTTGTGATTTGTATTCATAATCGGGTCCTACATTTCAACTCATAATTTCCATTTCGAGAAATGCAAGAGTGGTGCCCAGATCACAAAATCATGCACAATAAATAAAAATTAACTTATTTAACAAATAGATAACTCAAAACCTTTAAAATTAAAAAGTAAGAACCAGTGAAAATTAAAAGCAAAGTTACCTAAAAATGAGCCTTGATAGTGCAAAAAACTCACTAATGGTGCAAATGCAGTAACTAATATGGGTAATATAGTAAAATACCACCTACCACTTTAGGGGTAGATCGATATTTAACTATCTGTTTTAAATAATAAAAATATTATACTTTCAAATTTATACCAAGTTGGTTCATAAGTTGCTACATACCACTTATTAGTAATAGTTTAAGAAATTTGGAGTTGAGCCGTGACACAATCAAACGATGGATGGATCAAAACAACATGCGCCTATTGTGGAGTAGGATGTGGTGTTGAAGCCCGCCCGAAAATGTCCGGTGAGTTGGAGATCAGAGGTGATAAAAGCCACCCTGCAAACTACGGAAAATTATGCACTAAAGGCATTGCTCTAGGTGATACCGTGATCCATGATGGACGCCTGCTGTCACCTATTGATTACAGTGTTTCAGGTGGTAGAGATCTAGGCTGGGATGAAGCGACACAAATGGTCGCGGATAAATTCTCTAAAACTATAGAAGAACACGGACCCGACTCTGTCGCATTCTATGTATCGGGCCAACTGCTAACAGAAGACTATTACCTCGCCAATAAACTTATAAAAGGGTTTATGGGTACCGCGAACATTGATAGTAATTCTCGCCTTTGTATGGCGTCGGCGGTTGTGGGATACAAACGCGCCTTCGGGTCGGATACCGTACCAGTGTGTTACGAAGATATGGAGCAATCTGATCTCGTAATTTTGGTTGGTTCAAATCTCGCTTGGTGTCACCCTGTTATCTTCCAACGGCTTCGTAGTGCAAAGCAAGCCAATCCAAACTTAAAAGTGATTGTCGTTGATCCTCGTGCTACTGATACCTGTGCGATTGCCGACGATCATCTAGCGTTAAATTCAGGCTCTGATGTCGCCCTGTTTAATGGCTTACTCAATTACCTCGCAGATAACAATCACCTTAATCAAGCTTATATCGACTCTTATACCAACAATTTCGATCAGGCACTGGAGTCTGCAAAACAAGAATCTGATATTGAAACCATTACCGGACTTTCAAGTGAGCAGTTGGAAAGCTTCTATCACAGTTTTGCCAACACAGATAAAGTCATTACTGTGTATTCACAAGGAGTGAATCAATCAAGCACGGGATCCGATAAAGTAAACAGCATTATTAATTGTCACCTTGCCACCGAGAAGATCGGTAAAGAAGGCATGGGACCATTCTCAATTACAGGTCAACCGAATGCGATGGGTGGCCGTGAAGTGGGCGCACTCGCAAACACTCTTGCCTCGCACATGGAATTCGAAAACCCACACCATCTTGATCTGATCAGTGAGTTTTGGGGCACAGAGAATCTCGCTACCTCAGCAGGTTTAAAAGCCGTTGATATGTTTGATGCGATGGCCGAAGGCAAAATCAAAGCCGTATGGGTAATGGCAACCAATCCGATGGTCAGCTTACCAAATACCGACAAAATACGACAAGCGTTAGAAACCTGCCCATTTGTAGTGGTATCTGACTGTATTGCAGATACCGAAACCACGCGCTTGGCCGATCTCGTATTGCCCGCCCAAGGGTGGAGCGAAAAATCCGGCACTGTTACTAATTCAGAACGACGAATCTCGCGCCAACGTAAGCTGATGCCAAGCCCAGGTATGGCAAAACCAGATTGGTGGATCATCAGTCAAGTTGGCCAAAAAATGGGGTTCACCGATGCCTTTAACTTTCGTCACGAAGGCGAGGTTTTCCGCGAATACGCTCAGCTTTCAGCACATGGAAATACCCAAGGAGAACGCGATTTCTCGTTGATTGGCTTAACTCAATTAGATGACAAAGGTTATAGCCAATTGTCCCCACAACAGTGGCCAGTCACCGAGCTGCAAACTGACATTGTCAATCAACGCTTATTTAGTGACGGACGGTTTTTTACTGCCGATCGCAAAGCTAACTTTATATCTGTTAAGCACTCAGCACCAATTGCTAGCACCAGTGCCGAGCACTCACTATTGCTCAATAGTGGCCGAGCTCGAGATCAGTGGCATACCATGTCGAGGACGGGACTGTCAGCAAGACTTGGTGACCATAAATCTGAGCCGTATGTACAGATTCACCCAGATAGCGCGAAAAAGTTTGGGATAAAAGACCGCCAGATTGTTGAGATATCGAATCAGCAGGGTTTGTGTGTGGCGAGAGCAGAACTGACCGAAGATGTGTTACCAAATCAGCTCTTTATGCCAATACATTGGAACAATACCACAGCAAAAAACTCAAAACCTTGTGATTTAATAGCCCCACATACCGATAATTTTTCTGGTCAGCCAGAGTTCAAACACACTCCGGTTAAAATTGAGCCATGCCATTATCACAGCACCGCCGTGTTTATTTCTCGCACGACTGTCGATTTTAATGAGCAAGATTACTGGGCTCGCCAGAAAATCGAAGATGGCTACTTATATCGTATTGAATCAACACTTTCTGCATATGAACTTGCCCAACAGTTGCGTGAAAAAATGGGCGTGAACATTGATCGTGTTGCCACATTCGAATCGGGAGAAAGTGGAGTGCAACATCGCTTTGCTTCAGTGATTGGGGAGAGGGTTCAGCAAGCGATTTACGTTCAAGCGTCTCTTGACGAACAATTTATTAGTGACTACATAAACCGTTATAACAAACCATTTGATGGCGCGATGGAAGCAGAGTTTCTGGGGAATGCAGAATTAAACGAAGTAGCCTAACTTCTATACCCAAGTAACCTAAAAAAACAGCCACACTGTTATCAATACAGTGTGGCTGTTCTGTTTAAGCTAACTAACTCATTAATACGAATAAAACAATTACCGTTCTACTTTCAACCAATGTTCAAGCCATTTGACCATCAGCGACAACATTATGGTCATCACTAAGTATAAAAAAGCGACCATGTTATAGGTTTCAAAAAATAAGAAAGTTGAGGACGAATACACTTTACCCAACTGGGTAATATCTTGAACACCCAATGCACTCACTAGTGCCGAATCTTTAATCATCGCCACAAAGTCATTACCCAATGGAGGTAGAATCGTACGAAATGCTTGAGGCCACACCACAAGACGAAACGCCTGCCAACGTGACAACCCCAATGCTTGCGCCGCTTCAACTTGCCCACGACTTACGGCTTCGATTCCCGCTCGGAAAATTTCAGCAATAAAAGCACTATAGCCAATCATTAAGGCAAAAATAGCCCGCCACGTAAAATCAAAGTCACGGACCGTAAACGATGACAGCCATTGCCATTCAATAGGATAAGTAAACAGCCAGTTCGCAAAACCAACTAACTGCGGGGCTCCAACGAAGGCAATATAAAACAGCAGTACGAGCATTGGAATACCTCGTACAACTTCAATATAGAAGGTGGCAACTTCACGAACAACACGATGGTTAGATACCCGCATGATAGCAAACACAAGCCCAAGCAGTGTTGCTAACGCAAACGCGACCAAAGAAACGAATAACGTAACCCCAACGCCATCAAATAGTGCCGAGAGAATGGTTCGATACCCTTCATCCGCAACCATCTGCCAAGCAAATAAAATACATAATAAGGTGGCCGTGAGCAGCCACCATGGCAGGCGTGAAAACCCTGAAGGTTTAGTCTGTCTCATATTGGTAAATTCAACCTATAAAGCGAACAGCAATTATTGGTTGTAGTCAAAAAACCATTTCTGATTTAGACGCTCTAGCGTGCCATCTTCTTTCATCGATGCAATAGCCGCATTTACAGGTTCAACAAGATCGGAACCCGGTGTGAAAATAAATCCAAACTCTTCTGTACCCAGTGCGTCACCGATAACCTTCAATTTACCTGGGTTTGCTCCAATGTAACCTTGTGCAGAAGTCGCATCCATCAGTACCGTATCAACGTCACCAGAGATCAGCGCTTGAACTGATGCACCAAAGGTTTCAAATAGTTTAATTCTTGGGTTAGCTTCATTACCATCAAGTATATCGTATACCGCAACATAGAAGTTTGTTGTTGCTGGTTGAGCTCCCACTAGGTTTTTATCGTTCTCCGCAAATGTTTTTGCGTCGGTAAAACCAGCTTCATCAGCTCGTACTAACATAAATTGTTGTGAAACCATGTATGAATCAGAAAAGTCGATTTGGCTTTTGCGCTCTTCATTGATCGTAATACCGTCCATACCGACATCATATTGACCAGTACGAACCGCTTGAATCATGGTTTCCCAACTGCTCAAATTCCAGACCACTTTCGCATTTAAACGCTTTGCGATCTCGTTGAATGCATCGTACTCCCAGCCAACACCTTTGCCTGTTTTTGGATCGGTAAAATTCAGAGGTGTGTATGCATTTTCCGTAACTGCATGTATTTCCTTTCCTTTAAGGTCGGGTAAATCAGCCGCAAAAGACGACAGTGATGTAAGAGCAGAGAGTAAAGCGACCAATAGTACGCGCATTGTGGAACCTTTTTAAACATGAAGAAGTTCAAATATTTTATCAGAGTTCTTCGTCGATTCCATCAGATATCTTGAAGTAAAGACATTTACACGGCTAAACGGCTTAAGAGAAATAAAAAATGCGCCCATTTGGACGCATTATGTCATTATTCGATAGCAATATTGTTGCCATCAGAAACACGCGCTATTAACTGGTTATAGCGAGAAATAGAACGGTAAATGGTGCAACTAATCCCAGAAAAGCAGCCCATGCAAAGAAATACATATACGTTTGTTTAAAATCCATAACTCTACTCTCTTACCCATGATTTATATCGTTAATATTAAGGCATTATAATATAAAATGTAACGAAATAATTTAGAAACTCACGCTGAAATGGATAAACACTCATTGCTCGAAAAACAAGAATGCATAATATCAATCAACGTAATACCAGTGCGAATACTCTAAATTTTTACATATGACTTCATTTTCTTAAATGTTTTGTCACCAATGCCTTTTACATTGAGTAAGTCATTCGCTTTCTTGAATTTACCATTAGCCTTACGATGTTTAATAATGGCCTTAGCAGTCGCAGGTCCAACACCAGGAAGTTGAATTAATAATGCTTCATTCGCAGTATTTATATTAATAGGTTTTGATGGTGCTTTTTTTGGTGACTTCGAAGCAGTAGATTTAGTTGTAGATTTCGTACTCTTTTTTGTTGAGTTTGTCGATTTATTCGAGCTCGTACTTTTTGTCGTAGATTTAGTACTTTTTGTCGAGGATTTGGTGCTCTTTTCCGTTGATTGGAGTTTTTTCTCTGCCGTTTCTTTCGTTGATGCTGCATAAGCATCTGTAGGTACAGTTGTCAGTCCAACAAACAATGACAAGATAAGTACGAGACCAAGATTAACCGCTTTCATAGTAATTCCTTCTGGCATTTTTTTGAAAAAAAAGAGTATACACTTATCGCTCCATATTTTCGTTGTTAAAAAAGTTAATGCCTTGTTTGTTTTGTCTTTCTCACTTTTGAATCGTGGATAGTAATACGATCGATTACTCTGGGAATCGAAGTTAAGCGCTTACAAACAAGCACCAAACTATGGGTAAAGCAGTATTCATAAAATAAAGCCACAAACGCGATTCGCATTTATGGCTCATTATTTAGAATTCAATGACTCTTAGGCTAGAGTTTTTTAAATTCTAGCAAGGTATACATTACTTAAGCGTCACTACTTTTCCTGTCAACGCAACACCAGCTATGACATTTCCCGCTCCACATTGGAAAGTTTCAGAACTGGACACAAGGTTATTTTTATAGTTCGATTTAATTTCTATAACCGCATTCCCACCTTCTTTTAATGCTCTATCTTTCAGAGTAATCATTGCTGAAAGGAATGCCCAATTACAAGCCTCGCTATCTGATTTATTAAAGGCATTGGTTTTTTTATTGGTTTTAAATTCACCAAAATTCTGTTTGATCTTACCATGGCGTTGGTCACCAAAATAAAAAGAAATATCTGAACCCAATTTCGCCTCAGCATTTGCAGATTCCATAGCCGCCTTGAGTGGATACTCCTTCACATCATTTCTTGCAAAAGCATTTGATGAAAGAAGCATGAGGGCAGACAACGCTAATATTACAAATTTTCTCATTGTTTTGATTTCCTTAATTTATTATTCATTTATGGCGCTAACAGCTAGCTCTAAATACCGACTAACGATTAATCTGGTAAATGTTATCAAACACCATGATGATTTAACACATAGCAATTCAAAGAATACGTATCAAATGCGATATTGAGATTATCAGTGATATTTAAGACAAGCATCACTAAGCGTTTCAAAATCATGTCCTTATCCAACTAATGCAACCAATTGTTAGGAAAATAAGCCACATAGTGTCGAATGTTAGTGAACATAAATTTTAGATAGCTCAACTCACAAACTTATTTCTTCCGCTCTGCTTCGCCCGATATAAGTTAATATCAGCTTTATTAATCAAGTTTTCTAATGAAGTCTCTTGAGTGGGAACGAGCGACGCACAGCCTATACTCACTTTCAAAGCGAAAGAATAGTCAAAATCTGAGTTATGATTTAACGATATCGCATTAATACAGCTTAATATCTGCTCAGTGCGCTGCCTAGCTTGAAGCAAGGTTGTATTACCAAAAATGATAATAAACTCATCACCACCTAAACGAGCACATAATTCATTTGGACGTCGAACCATTTCTTTAAGAATCGCGCCCAGTTTAACTAAGCACTCATCACCGAAGGCATGCCCATATGTGTCGTTTAGGCTTTTAAAATAATCAATATCGATTATCGCAACAGCTAGCGGTGTTTTCTCTCTCATATTAAAACGCCACTGCTCATCAGAAAATTCAGTAAACTTACGTCGATTTGCAATTCCAGTTAATGCATCTTCCAAAGCAAGCGCTTCCGCTTTTTGCTCAGCGAGTTTTCTCTGTGTGATATCTTGATGAGTCACAACAAAATAAGGTGAACCTTCCCAGTTGAGCGGCGACATTCTCATAATGAACCACCTCTGTTCGGTCGGACTATGGCAGGGATATTCATAAGTGAAGGTGCCTTCATTTGTGGTGATAATTGCTTTTATTCCTTTGGCTACCTTAGTGAAATCACTATCGACTTGAGATGATGTGCAGCATTCTAAATAATTAACATTCGTCCACTCAATCGTTCCCCCTCCATTGAGAGATGAGAAATTAATCCAGCTTTGGTTTACAAATACAATTCGCCCCTCTCCATCGATAACTGCCAATTGTTCTGGTAATGAATTGAGAACCGATTCAAAAAAATATGTGGCATTACTTGATTCCATTCAATGAGCCCTATTCCATTTAGCACTGCTATTAACTATGAGATTGCATTCTTACCACTAATATTAACGTCTATTAGGATACTAGCTCTATTTTTGAGTAACTTCATCATTAGGAATATGCAAATGTGATAATAATCTAGAGTACAAGGCTACTTGACAGATTGATTACTAAGAATAAAAGGTAGAAATTTGGAACAAAATATCACGCGAACCATTTAAGATTCACGTTGAACTTAAAGAAAAGAAAACAGGAAAGGAGATATTCTCGGCCTCACTTTTAAAAGACACACTCAGACATTCAAGAGTCAGCAACCTATTAGAGCGCCAACTCAGAATGCCAGCTTATATCCTTAATGAAGGACAGTACAATAAAATCGCTACGAAGCCCTAGCCTCTTGATCACTATCGCTATCAACGATCACCTGAGCAGCACATGCTAACCCTTCCACAATAAGTTCCAATGATAGGCACGGTTTATTCTCTTTTATCGCCTGTTCCGCAATCAACGGAATATGCACAAAACCGTGTGGTATTCCTTGGTCATTAAGAAAATGCTGGACTCCATAAAATAGATGATTACAAACATAAGTTCCTGCACTTTCAGAAACATACGCAGGTATGCCTTTTTCCCGAATTGCATCAACCATTGCTTTAATCGGCAGGGTCGAGAAATAAGCAGCAGGCCCTTGAGCAACGATTGGCTTATCGACAACTTGATTGCCTTCATTGTCGGGGATTCTGAAGTCATCGATATTGACGGCAACTCGCTCAGGAGTAATCGCCGTTCGCCCGCCTGCTTGACCGATTGTCATTACATAATCAGGTTGGTGCTTTTCAATGGCCTCAATCACTACGTCTATGGATTTCTGGTGTACGACAGGTACCGAGCAGCTAATAATCGTCGCTCCATTCAGTGCATGTGACTCCAAACGGCGCACCGCTTCCAATGCTGGGTTTACTTTTTCGTCACCAAACGGTTCAAAACCTGTGATTAGTATCTTTTTCATAATGCTTCTCAGAACGCTAAAAAGTAAATAAGGAAAGTATTGATGGTCAACATGCATAAGGCTGGCAGCAACTGCATGTAGATAATCTGGTTTTTATTCTTTAGCTCAAGTAATGCAGCAGGAACAATATTAAAGTTCGCTGCCATTGGGGTCATTAAGGTGCCGCAATAACCTGAAAGCATGCCAATAACACCAATAATTGCAGGATTTCCTGATTGTTCCATAATCAGCAATGGTACTGCGATACCAGTCGTAATCACTGAAAATGCGGCGAAAGCATTTCCCATAACGACCGTGAACAGGGCCATCCCAAAGGTATAACAGACTACATAGGCAAAGGTACTGTTGTTCGGTACTACCTCTTTCACAATCTGCGAGACCGTATCTCCAACACCCGCTTCACCAAACAGATACCCAAGTGCCGCTAGAAATTGAGGGAGAATCACTGCCCAGCCAATGGAATCGATTAAATGACGCCCTTCATTAATGCTTTGAGTTGCTTTACCTCTTGTAATGAATAACGCGACCAATAAAGCGATACCGAAGCTAATACCTAGACCAATTAAAGTGCTGGTGCCCGTCATTTTTGACCAAGAAATGGTAATGACAGGAATGACTAATGCAGGTAGGAATAGACGATTTTTTAATGTTTCTGCTCTTTGCTTACGCAGTTTTACATCAACTTTTCCTCTGTTACTGCTTCCCATCATCTTAAAAGTAACCAGCAGAGTAAGAACCAGAATCATGAGCCCCACCAACCAATCTGGAAGAACCTTACCAAAACACAATGAAGAGCCGTAAATTAACCAAAAAAGACCTGTACCGATGCGTTTTTGATTGGTTTTATCTAGAAAAGTTTGAACTGAAAAGACAATAATCAGTAGGCCAACGGCTTGATAAATATACTCGAGCATTATTTATCCTCCGATTTCGTTTCTGCTTTCTGAATACGTTTCACTTCTAAATGGGCAAATACAGAGAATACGATAATCGACGCAATGGCTGTTGGTATCGCCCAAAAATACATTTCGTTGATCTCTAACGGATACCCACTGTCACTTAATACCCCTTTGATAAGAAGTAAACCACCACTGCCAATGAATATGAGCTGACTAAAAAAGTTGCCGAAGTTTTCACTGATAGCGGAAAGAGCTCTGATCCTCATGCGTTTGCTTTCTGAAAGGTTTTTATTGTCTTGCGTTGCCGCTGATTCGGCCATAGGAGCAACTAAAGGTCTAATCATTGAAGGGTGTCCTCCCAGGTTCAAACCAATCGCGACAGTGATTTTTCTCAATAGAAGGTAGCTTAGAGTAACTTTAGTGACGGTCGCCTTGCGCATCGATGAAATGAGTATCTCGGCCCGCTCTCTAAGACCGTAGCTTTCCAACAAACCTATCATCGGCAACACGAGAATAAACAAAGACATGTAGCGGTTCTTCGTAAACGACGAACCTAATATAGATAAAATTTCGATGACATCTAATTTGGCGACAAACCCGGTCGCAAAGCCGGCAACCAATATAACAAGCAACGTATTTAATCTAAATGCAAAACCAATTGTAATAATGACTACACCAATCAAGGGCCATAAGTCGATCATTGTTCTACTCCTTAATGTGACCAGCCAGATAGATCGATCCCATCCGGCAATAATGTGTATAATCATCCCGATATTCACCATCACGTCTACTCATAAAGTGGTATTGAGAATTACTGGATGTTATACACTAAGCCAATTAGGATTGACTGGGTAAGAAAGGAGTTGGAAAGTATCTCAAACGACTAGCGGGTAAATTCGGACATGGTTTCGGCTGCAGTTCGTAGCGACTCAATAAATTTATTCAAAGAATGACGATGTCGAGTGTGGGTAGGATATGCCAATCCATAAGGGTATGTGATGGCAGGCTCAAACGGACGCGTCACAACACCACACCCTTCCCATACTTTCGCTGCAAAAGGCTCCAAAACACCGACAGCAAGCCCAGTCGCGATCATAGAATAAGCGGTGTGTGATGTATCAATGGAGATATGTTGAGTCAAACTGGGTTGTATAGGCTCAAGTATTCTATGTAACTTACTCCAGTAATCTGAAGTGGAATCGACAACCGTGAGAACCGACTCCCCAACGAGATCCTCAACACAAATCACCTCTTTCGTGGCAAGGGGATGAACATAAGGTGCGGCAAACACATAACGCGCGTGCCCAATGACTTCTTGCTCTATCCCTGGCAAATCTGGAACCACAAGGCCAACAGCCAGATCAATAGAGTTTGACTGTAGCTTGGCAACAATTTCCGATACAGAGTTGGTGTAGATTGAGAAACGTTCTTCTGGGTAATATTTTTTATGCTCTTTCACTGCAAGAGGCAATATCGAACTCGCCACAGCCGATGTACTTGCTATGGTTATCTCTTTCGGTTCTCGGCTACGGATTTTTTGCGCAGAAAATTCGAGTTTTTCTAGCCCAAGAAAACTCTCTTCAACCGACTTGAAAAACTCACTCGCCTCAAGAGTTGGGTTCAGCCGATTGCCTCTACGTTCAAACAACATAAAGCCTAACGAGCTTTCTAAATCCTTGATCAAACGGCTGACAGCTGGCTGGGTTACATGCATTTCTACGGCTGCAGCCGCTGTTGTCCCGCGTAGCATGATGTAACGGAACGCTTCTATTTGTCTAAATTTCATTCCCAGAGAATAACATTAGGTTATCGGTGATACAATATTATAAGTAGATATCATGCTTAATTTATGGATGATGGTTATAGGCGAAAGACTTACTCATGCCGTTTTGCTCAAGCAGCAATCAAGAACAAAAAGGACCTGTTCTGTAGCAGTAATAACCTCAGCAACAGCTAACACTCTGAAAAGGACGTTTGTAATGGAATGCAGCACCTCTCCAACTCTTACCGTCGACAATTTGTCGGTTAAATTCGGTCAATCAACGGTCGTAGAAAACCTCGATTTCTCTGTGATGTCAGGCCGTACACTCGCCATTGTAGGTGAGTCTGGCTCTGGTAAATCCGTTACTTCTCAGTCAATTATGAGATTAGCGGATATCTCTGGAGCTACCTACTCTAGTGGACGCATATTGTTCAACTCAGACAACGGTACATCCGACCTTTTATCTCTCTCCCAAGACGACATGCGCCATATCAGAGGCAACGATATTGCGATGATCTTTCAGGAGCCAATGACGTCTCTAAATCCGGTATACACCATTGGCGACCAAATCAGCGAAGTTATCCAGTTACACGAAGGCAAGAGCAAAGCAGAAGCTTTAAAAGACAGCCAACGATTGCTCGAAATGGTTCGACTACCCAATGCGAATCAAATGCTCACTCGTTACCCTCACCAGTTATCCGGAGGAATGAGGCAGCGAGTCATGATTGCGATGGCTCTTGCATGCCGTCCTAAATTGCTGATTGCAGATGAACCGACCACCGCACTGGACGTTACTATTCAAGCTCAGATTTTGGCCATTATTTCTGATCTGCAAAAAGAACTCGATATGGCGGTTATTTTTATCACCCACGATATGGGTGTCGTAGCGGAAATTGCTGATGATGTCGTGGTGATGTGGAAAGGCAAAAAAGTCGAAGAAGGTTCGGTTCAATCCATTTTTAACAACCCTCAACACCCTTACACACAAACGCTACTCGCTGCGGTTCCTAGGCTGGGAGAAATGACAGGAGAGCAATACCCAAAACGCTTCCAAGTCGCGGTTATGGATGGTGACACACCTAAAATTATCGGTGAAGAGCAAATTCAGAATACGGCTAACTACGATGTCGATCCTCTGCTCACCGTTGAGGATATTGCCGTTCGATTTGATATCAACAGACACTTTTTTAAAGGAGTGACTCACCGCATTCATGCTGTTGAAAAAGTGAATTTCAGTATTTACCCCGGAGAAACTCTTGCGTTGGTTGGGGAGTCCGGCTCTGGCAAATCAACTATTGGACGCAGTATCCAGCAACTTCAAGCGCTATCCGAAGGCGACATTTACTACAAAGGGCGTTTAATGCGTCATCTCACTAGAGCCCGTAAAAAACAATTGAAGCAAGAAATCCAATACATCTTTCAGGACCCGTTTGCATCACTCGATCCTAGAAAAACCGTTGGTTTTTCAATAGCTGAACCTATATACACTCATAAGATCATGCATCGATCATCTGAGGTTAAAAAGCGAGTATCAGAACTGCTAGAGCGTGTTGGGTTAAGTGCAGAACATGCTAGCCGTTATCCTCATGAGTTTTCTGGTGGTCAAAGGCAACGGATTTGCATTGCACGAGCCCTAGCCTGTAATCCAAAACTGATCATTGCCGATGAAGCACTCTCTGCTCTTGATGTGACCGTTCAGGCTCAAATCATCAACTTATTGATGGAGCTGCAAGCCGAGCAAGGAATTGCCTTACTGTTTATCAGCCATGATATGGCCGTCGTGGAAAAGATGAGTCACCGTGTTGCAGTTCTTTATCTGGGTCAAATTGCAGAAATTGGCAGCCGACAACAAGTATTGGAAACGCCACAACACCCTTACACCAAAAAGTTACTCAATGCCGTCCCAGTGGCAGACCCCAATCGAGCTCGTAATCACTTTCAAATCACAGGTGAGATTCCTAGCCCGGTACGTAAAGTCGGCAATGAACCAGAAGCTCATACCTACAAACAACATCAAGCGGGACACTTTGTCGCGCAAGATTACTAAACAGCAATACAAACTACAACGGAAATGGAGATCCAATCTATGACGACATTTAGTATTCACAAAAAACTCATTAAACCGCTTCTATTAGCGACGTCAATTTCAATCGCATCGACAGCTTCAGCGGGAACTCTCACCGTGGCTTCGTCTCAAGATCCTGGAAGTTGGGATCCTATTGATACGTATCTTATCGCTTGGTCTACCGTTGCAACCAATATCTTTGACGGCCTGACATACCGTGATACAGACCTTGAACTCAAACCTGGGTTAGCCACAAAATGGGAAGTACTCGATGAGGGCAAACGTATTCGATTTTCCCTTCGAGAAGGCGTCACCTTTCACAATGGTGAAGCGTTTAATGCAGACTCAGTAAAATTTACATTTGAACGTCTACTAGGTGAAGAAGGTAAGAAAGGTCCACAACGTTCAAATTATGCGGCCATTGAAAGTATCGAAACCATAGATACCTATACTGTGGACTTTCATCTTCATCAACCTGATCCTGTTTTGTTAACCAAGTTATCGGGTTACGGTGCGATGATTGTCCCACCTAAGTATATCTCCGAGAAAGGTGAAGAGTACTTTAATGCACACCCTGTTGGGACAGGCGCGTTTAGCCTTGAATCCTACGAACCCAAAGTCAGTGTTGCGTTAAAACCATTTGCACAGCATTGGCGTGGCGCTCCAAAGTTAGACGCACTTAACTATCGCTTTATTGCAGAGCCCTCTACCGCGGTAGCTGAACTTCAATCAGGCCGAGTTGATATGGTCGTACCGCCAATCATTCCGATCTCAATGCTTCCGACTATTGAGCAAGACGACTCGCTTGCGGTTAGTACGACAACCAGTCCTTCCGTTTATGCCCTTCGGTTTAATACCCAACATGGCATTACTGCTGATGAACGCGTACGTAAAGCAATGATCTACGGTGTCGACAGACAAACGATTATTGACGCGATACTGGGTGGCCAAGCTGAACCTATCAGTAGCTTCCAGAGCCGTATTTCATTTGGTGATGATTCAGAGCTTAAACCGTTGCCATATGACCCAGAAAAGGCAAAACAGTTGCTGAAAGACGCTGGTGTTCCAAGCGGTTCGAAAGTGCAAATCGATATTCGCGGTGGCAATGCAACATTTAACGAAGTCTCTCAAGCGATTGCAAGTTATCTACAAATAATTGGATTAAATGCGAGCATCAAACCTTACGAAACGAACATATTCATCAATGAAATTGTTCCACAGGGTAAAACGGGAGCGATGTTCCAGCAAGCTTGGGGAGGATGGACACTGGACTACGATAATACCGCGTACTTTATGTATCACAGCGGTGAAAAGTGGAACCCATATGACAACAACCCAGAATTGGATGCATTACTCGAGAAACAACGCACCATCAGTGATCAGACTGAACGTGAAGTCATGCTCAAATCGATCGCTAAATACACTGTTGATCATGCTCTAGAAATGCCGTTGTACAGCCTAAATGCCATTTATGGTGTGTCCAAAAAAGTTAAGAACTTCACACCAGCTGCGGATAACCGCCTGCTGTTTAATGAAGTAACGGTTGAATAACCACAACAACGACCGATTTACAGGCGCGGTATGGATTGCCGTGCCTTCTTTCCCAAAGGAATAAATCTATGGCTCAATTTATATTTAAGCGCTTAATTCAAGCTATCTTTGTCCTGTTTTCAGTGACGCTGCTTGTGGCATTTGCCATCCGTTTAACCGGTGATCCAGCCTTGATGCTGACACAAGGTGCTGGCAGTGTTACTGAAGCAGATTTGGTCAATATTCGCGAAGCGTTAGGCATCAACAAACCCTTTACTGTTCAATATATCGAATTTATCCAAGGGCTATTTGTTGGTGATTTTGGAAAAAGCTTTATGGGAGGTACGCCGGTTTCTCAGCTGATTGCGACTTCGGTTCCCGCAACTGTTTTTCTTGCTTTCGCGGTCATGATTGTCTCTATCCTTCTTTCGATTCCCCTTGGGATCAAGGCCGCCATCAAACGTAATACCTGGGTTGACCAAACCATCCGAATTTTATCTCTGATTGGTCTGTCATTTCCAAACTTCTGGTTAGCGCTAATGCTGGTTCTACTGTTCTCAATCACGCTGCAATGGCTTCCGCCGAGCGGTATGTCTGATTGGACGAGCTTTTTAATGCCGGCTTTCACTATGGGCATCATCCTAACAGCCACCAATGTCAGATTGGTTCGTACTGCCATGCTGGAAACATTGCAATCGCAATACGTTATGGTCGCCCGAGCGAAAGGCCTAAGTGAAAATACGGTTCTCTATAAACACGCGCTAAGAAATTGTGCCATCCCGCTTATTACCTACTTTGGCCTGCAATTTGGCGGTTTACTGGGAGGCATTGTCATCATTGAGCGCGTATTTAACTGGCCAGGGCTAGGCACATTAGCATTTGAAGCGGTCAGTTCTCGTGACTACCCCGTATTACAAGCAGTAATTACGATTCTTTCCATGCTTATCGTCGGTGTAAACCTTCTTGTTGATATTGCCTACGGACTTATCGACCCTCGAATCAGAACGGAGTAGTGACCATGTCAAAAGTAACAACGGCCTCTGATAAGGCATCTAGCATCAATTTTTCTGTCTTCAAAAGTCTTGAGTTTGTATTGGGTTTTGCACTCACTGCATCAATGTGCGTGCTCGTCCTTTGCTCCGATTTTCTCTTTGATGGATTGGCTGACAAAATCAATCTTACCGCTCGCCTTATAGAGCCATTTAGCCACACTGAACACCTTTTCGGTACTGACCCCCTTGGACGAGATGTACTTGCGCGAGTCGTCGCAGGCGGCGCAGTTTCCCTGCAGGTTGGTTTTCTTTCTGTCGTTGGTGCTGTGATTTTGGGCGTCGTCATGGGGCTCATTTCTGGCTACTACAGAGGATTCTGGGAGATGTTCGTTATGCGCTTTGCCGACGTTCAGCTTGCCCTACCATTTATTCTTCTTGCAATTACCTTTATCGCAATTGTTGGCGGTAGCCTTACCAATATGATCATACTGCTGATTGTGTCTCAATGGGTACAGTATGCCCGCCTAGTTCGTGGCTCAGTACTTTCGTTGCGTGACCGAGAGTTCATTCAATCGGCTCAAGCGATTGGGGTCAGTGACTTTATGATTATATTTCGCCACATTCTGCCAAACCTTTTAGGTCCTGTGATTGTTCTAATGACGCTAAATGTCGCGAACAATATTTTACTAGAAAGTAGTTTAACCTTCCTCGGGTTAGGTGTTGATCCATTGACACCAAGTTGGGGTGGCATGCTTGCCGATGGCCGTACTTATATTCAAACCGCATGGTGGGTAAGTTTATTCCCAGGGCTTGCGATTTTATTAACCGTATTGGGCTTGAATCTGTTAGGTGACTGGCTTCGTGATTCTTTAGACCCAACAGGAAAAACGTCGCGATGAGCCTGATTTTATCGACCAAAATTAAGGCGACATTGCCTGAGCTCGTCCAACAATACAGCCAGCCAGAGTATCAGAATCATGAGATTGAGCTCTGGGTATTTAACGACAAGAAAAGTCGGCAAAGCGCAGAAAAGCAACTTCAAATGGCGGGTATCAATGCCAAAATACGAAGTGCTTATAAGCCATTACTGCACTTCGTTTTGGAAGAGCTCGACATCAACGAAGGAAACCTAGAAAAGCTGGATATTCGATATCCCGTTAATGACCACTGTCAACCTAATCGCTTTGCCCTAGAAAGTTACCCTCTTGGTGGAATTCTAGGATTAAATAGAGTGAATTTAATTGAAAACCGAGCTCGTTCTCTGACCTACGAAATTGATGTCGTATTGAAAACTGGCGAGAAGTTCACGCATCACGTGTTAGCGCCAAGCTCAGTAAACAAAAGTATTACTTGTGATAGACATCTGTCACCAAGTGGTTGGGTAAGAATAAACGATCCACAAGGAAATCGAGTCACAGACAAAAGTATTGTCACCGATTATGAACAGGTTTTTGAGACGATTACGCAAGCAATCACTCATCATTCATGGCGTTCTTCACTGTTTGAAGAGCTCAATATCAACGTTCAGGGGCCAATGTTTGACGAAGAACTGCCCTATGTCCACGAACATGTGAGCCTTAGTGAAGCGCTCCATGAAGACCTCTATTTTACCATTCAAGAATGGTTTAAATACCGAGCAGGGAAAGCCCCACACGATCGCTCTTTTCGGTTTGGGCAGGTTATCCCGGACATTGTAAGCCAACAAGGCGACTATGATATTAAGATGTCTCTTGATCCTTACACTCAGAGCAATCAGGAAATGCCATGGCAAGAGCTGGAGTATGCTCAACGGCCATTGTCGTCTTCTCAAATTTCATTAACTCTCGATGAAATAGAAGGGAAACGAATCATTGCGCAGTCTGTAGCAGGCCGTCCAATCAATGCGGTTTATCATTATGGAAGCGAACTGCCGGTTATGGTAAGTGGTGGTCAACATGCCAACGAAACCACTGGCATTGTTGGCGCACTGAGAGCGGCAAAAAAGTTGGCAACGCGGCCAACCGCTCACTTTCTTGTTTCACCATTAGAAAACCCCGACGGCTACGAGACCTTCCTTCGATTGCTTCAAACTAACCCAAATCACATGCATCACGCTGCACGCTACACGGCGATGGGAAATGATTTAGATACTCACATCAAAGAGCAAGCGTATGAAAACAGTATCCGATTAAGGGCTTTTGCAAACAATCAGGTAAAACTTCACATTAATCTTCATGGCTATCCTTGTCATGAATGGGTCCGCCCGTTATCTGGCTATATTCCTGCCGGTTTTGATAAGTGGACACTGCCAAAAGGCTTTTTTCTTGTTTTACGCTACTCTAATGACGAAATTTACCAAGATTGTGGTCGAGAGCTACTTTGGCAACTCACCAAGCGTCTAGCAGAGATTCCGCAACTGGTCGAATTTAACCAACAGCAGATCGACTTGTTCTCTTTCCATGCCCAGAATCGTGGCATTAAGGTTTTGAACAATATCCCTTGTATTGTTTCAAAGGAAGAAAGCAGTCCGGTTCCGCTGCAATTAATCAGTGAATTTCCGGATGAGACGATCTATGGGCAGGATTTCAAATTTGGTCATAATGTCCAAAAAGCCGTTGTTCTAGAAGCCTACGATATATTTCAGTCGGTTATGAATTCTCAAGGAAAATCACGCAAGATAAATCCGCTGTTTTAGGGATGTTAGAGGTTGCTACCCACGAAGCCATTTCGTGGGTTAGCTTAAATTCCAATGCTAAATGTTGTATCACGAAGAGGCAGGTTAAAATGTTAACCTATTGGAGTTCAGCATCGAGAGAGGCGCGAACTGTTGGTTATCGTTATCAAAAACAATTTTCGATAAAGAGTTTAATTAGAGTGCTCTAAGCACTTGCGTTTTTAATCCGTTCTCGTACTGTTTCAATGGGAAAATGAACATCTTTGGTTGAAGCTTAGATTGAATCATCCCGGCATCAAGGTAGAACTGTTCTCGTCCTTCTCTTGACTGCAAAAATAGTGCATATACGCCTACATCTCTTGATGCAAAGAAAGCCTGACGAATTGCCCTACCAAGAAGCCACTTGCCTATACCTTGACCTTGCGAGCTTTGACACACAGCTATCTTGCTTAATAAGATACAAGGTACGGTTTTGTAAGGAAATTGCCTTTGTTCACGATTGGTGAGATGCGCTTTCTCAAACGAGCTACTAGCCAGAGTAAAATAACCAATAACTCGTTTAGGTTCACTTTCGTTCTCAGGCTCCACAATGCATAGGTGAGGAATGGCTATTTTCCTAGCGCTCTCTTTGTGCATCGAGTTATTGAGATAATCATTCAATACCTCGACACCACAATTGAACTGTGAAAAGTCGTAGTTTGCTTCTGGGTTGAAACGTTCAACCGTTACTTTTTGATCTTGACTGTCCAAGATTCCTCCATAGACATACCAATGATTTCCTGCATTAACTCGTTTGGATCTACTGGATTCTCAAGGGCGTCCATAACCGATTCCCATTGGCTTGCTTCCACCTGTAGACGCTTATGTTCGTCCACAACCTTTTGAGCCTTTGATACCGCACTTTCAGATACAAATTTACTTACAGTAGTGTTAGACAGTATTGCTGCCTCTTCCAAAGTCCTTTTCTCACTCTCAGAAAGGCGAAATTCAACTCTCTCTTTTTTTAATGCACTCATTTCTTCTCCTCGCGCATGTGCGCTCGGCCACCCATTACTTGATGAATAACAGCTCGCAATTGGGTTTCGCAAGCCGACTCCAATAAAAATTAAATAGTCTTGATAGTATATTTATTTGTACGGGTTATAACCGGACAAGTAAATATTCGTATGAATTGACGTTAGTGTCAACTAATTTGTCCGTTATTTCACCGTATAAAGAGGGCCTCAAGGGAGCGAGCTCGCACAGCGATAAAAGAAAGTGGGTGCTTCAAAGTCCATAAGAAAACCCAAGGAGGACATCATCAGGTTCGAACTGTTTTGTACATGGCGATGATGTCCGCAATACAGTCCAATCCCGTTTTTAAGGAGACTTATCATCGACTCGTCGCGGCTAGAAAGCCCAAGAAAGTAGCTATCATCGCCTGTATTAGCCACTAAAGCTAAGCCCCTAATAATGGTAAATGCCTAACTTTTTTATATTTAAGCGAAAGCTCAATACAATGCCGTAATATGGTTGTAGGCATAGGTTCGCTGAGCCGCAACACAATTGCTCTGTTTCCCTGAAATTCGAGATCATTTGAATATAGTTCCCGAAAAGTATCTACAAGTTTGGTTTTACAATTAAAATATATAAAGTAACTCTCTGGTGATTTCTGTTTCCAGTCAAAGCGTACCGTACTACCTGTTTTTACCAGATAACTAGGCTCACCCCATTTAAGAGTTTCTTCCACCTCACCTAAATTATGCTCATGAACAATGTCGAGCACCAACGAACGAAGTTCCAGCAATATGCTTTTTGCATGTTCGGGGTAGCTTTCAAATTTTTCTCGAACTGCAAGTTGCATCTTAAGCCCTCATTCATATAACGCCCACTTAAGCGGACAAAAATTGTTGGCTAAAATTGTGGAACGAAGCGAAACTTAGCCAACTGTTTTTGTTCCGGTTTAAAGTGCTTGTTATATTTACGGTAACGTACATTCCCAGCACATAGCACTAAAATTGAATCTCGACTCCATTTCTTCGGTATTTAGTACTTCTAGATGAGGGGAAAATAGAGCAGATGTAACGATGGCCAAGCGCCATAGAGGATCTACTGATTTAGCCTGTTCATTTCTTGATAAAAAGAATCGTTGCTTTTCTGAGGAAGTTCCTTTTACTTCAAGCTTTAAAACATTATTTCCTTTTTCAGCTAATAGGTCGTAACCACAATTATCTTTTTGACGGTCAAACACTTGGTAACCTTTAGACTCAAAATGCGAAATTACAGTGTTGATCGCAGATAACTCAACTTTCTTCTTGGTCTCATTGTCAATGACAGTTCGAGGCTGAACAATGACGTCTTCTGTAAAATCTGTGCTTAGGAATAAAATACCATCAATATCTTCGGCACTTCTATGTCGACGATATTTCTCTATTGTTGCAGAGTCTTGAAGATAGTTGTCTGCTTTATAGTTACCCATAAATTCCCATTGATTTGTAGCTTGTTTTACATATACAGGTACATGTCTCTGACACTCTAAGAATAATTGAGCATTTCTAACAATTCGAGGACCTTTTCCGACAACGATAATTTCAGGGGCTTCAGGGTTCTTCTGAGTAGTGATTGCAAGCCCCTTAACCACATTATCCTTAGTTCTTATATAGCTATCACCGCCAGCAAGTATGCTAGCTAATTCATCAGTTGTAACTTTCATGCTGAACCTTAATAAGTAAATATAACGCCGCCACAATCGGTGAGTAATAGCTTGCTAGAATGTGTAGCGAAGCGGAACCGAGCAAGCTGTTACGAATCCGACTTAATGGCCTTGTTATGCATCATTAGCTCATTGGTGGAAGTTTATTGTCACACCTCTGAGCATTAGAATGGGCTAGGACTTTACCTGCGGATGTGATGTTCAATATCATTGGAATATTATCCCACCAGTCTTTTAAAACCTTTAAATTAGCTCTTTTATCCCATTGAACCATGAATGAATCGATATTTTTTTGTTTCTGATTTCCATCGTTTGAATAAAGATCATATACGGAATTAATCGCATCCACCTGTTCTTGAGATAATCTCACTGGTGTAAGAATTAATTGGCCTTGGTGTAAAAACTGCTGTTGTAAGGTTAAAGATTTAATTTGTTGTCTGTTCGAGATTGGCAACCTCTGAAAGCTTGAGTTGAAACTATGGTCTACAAGTAAACCTAGAGGTAAGTTATTTACATTTAAAATCTCGACAGCTTTCTTATGATTATCTGAATTTTTCTCAATACCAACATCAATATACCCTGATAGTGTTTCTGGATAGAACTGTTGAATTTTTTTAAGTTGACCGAATGTACTTAGCCTTACAGCACTCAATATATCTAAGTGATCCAGCCACTCTTGGCCATTTGGTAGATTCCCATACATAATCTTTCCAAACAAATCATTTAGCACATCCAGGCCTTGATAAACATCACCTGCAACAGGAAAAAAGCTACCGACTGCATGAGCAACAGTTAAACCGAGTAGTGCCTCATCAGAAATCTTATCGACAATATCTACGGCTACACTAATACCAGCTCTAGCAATACGGTTATCTCCTTTTTGAAACCTATGCACCAGTAACTCGGATAGTAAATCGTAATCTGCTGGTCTTTCCGTTGAGGCTGCTGTTTTTTGCGCCTCAACAACTAACAATTGAAAACTTGGATCTGCAAAAGCCTCTAACGCACCATCAACTTGTTCCATTTTAGGCATAAGGCTATTTTCAAATTCAGTCACTCTAGCATTAGCAATATCTAATGCTTCTTGAGTATATTCTCTTCTTAATTGCAGATTCATTTCCTGAAAAACTTCACGAGCACGCTTTTCATCTATCCCGACTTGCATGACCATATTTTCAGCTTGAATATTGGTAGAGTTATCTCCGCCTTTTTGGCTCTGTTTACTCAGCATCCTTTTTACCACCTAAATTGAGGTTTCCACCAACTTGAATATTAGTTGAGTTATCTCCGCCTTTTTGGATTTGCTTATTTTTTCGGGACGAAATAAACCAACCAATGATTGCAAGCGGTATGGCAATAGCAATTCCACTAAAAAGCCAATCTTTATTGTCAGCAATCCATTCCATATGCACACTCTCTATTTATGATGTATAACGCCGCGTTAAGCGGACTAAAATAGTGGGTTAAAATGTGGAGCGAAGCGCAACGTAACCCACTGTTTTAGTTCCGTTTAAACGCCTTGTATGGACAATAAACCCACCTAAGAACACCTTATTCCCAGTTTAGGGTAAAGTGAGACCCAGGCTTTAGCTGCAACTAAAGCTTTCATTTGTCGTAGTTCGATTAAGCGATGGCTCCTCTATCGAGAGACCGATAACAAGAAAGAACGCGACAAACGACTCCAAGCAAAATACTCGAATAGTCTACTGGGTCTCGAACCCGCATTTGCAAGCAAGAGTTAGCTTATTATGAAACCAAAAACTAATCAAAACATTAACGTCGGTGTGGATACTGGCAAGTTTCAACTCGACATCTATATCCGCCCTCTTGATATCTACTTCTCTGTTTCAAATGATGAAAATGGGATTAATGAAGCGGTTAGCATCATTAAAAAACATGCTCCTGAGCGTATCATCATTGAAGCCACTGGCCGCCTTGAAATGCCATTTATCATCGCATGTGCTAAGGCCAATTTACCCTTTGTAATCGCAAATCCTATCCACATAAAACGCTTTGCGGGTGCGATTGGTCGACGTGCTAAAACAGATAAGTTAGATGCACAGTTAATCGCGCATTACGGAGAGTCGATTAAACCTAAACTATCCTCTCTAAAGCCCGACACCATGCAGGCTATGGGCGATTTAGTCTCTAGGCGAAACCAGCTATTAGTGATGCAAACGATGGAGAAAAACAGGCTTCAGATTTTGCCTAAAGAGCTCGCAATGACAATCAAACCAATCCTAACGGTCTTCAAAAATCAGATAGCGAAGATAGAGGAAAAAATCGTCAAACTCATTGAGTCATGCCCTGATTATCAAGCAAAAAACATCATCCTACAGAGCATGAAAGGAATAGGTAAAATTGCTGCCGCATCCATCATCTGTAATTTGCCCGAATTAGGATATATCAGTAACAAAGAAGCCAGTTCATTAGTCGGCGTTGCGCCCATGAACAAAGAAAGTGGACGTTTCAAAGGTCAACGAAAAATCCAAGGAGGTCGCCATCAGGTAAGAACGGTTTTATATATGGCGATGATGTCTGCCATCCAATCAAACCCTGTTTTCAAAGCGGTATATCAGCGATTAGTGGCGGCTGGAAAACCTAAGAAGGTTGCCATAATCGCCTGCATCAGAAAGATGGTTGTAACGTTAAATTCGATGCTCAGAGACAGTGTAATGTGGGAAGCGCCAAACGTTTAAATTCTACTATTGACGCCATAGTCTCTTATGTGGACTCCCTATTTTCAACAACAATTTTTGCTTGAATGATATTTGCTTGCTTATGTACGAGTTCTATATGAGGCGCTACCTCGACTCAAAGACAATTTCGCGAATTAGGGCGCAACTCTTGTTAGCGAGATCAAATCTCATAAGACTATTCTGCGTCACCTAATTTTATATTCATTAAGCATTTTTTGATGTTGAAAATTAAACTACTTGGTAATCAGTATCATTTTTTATTAATGCAAATGCCGTTCTGACATTTTTATTGGCTAACGCAACAGCCGCACACTTTTTTCCACGCCTATCGATCAGCCCTTTTAACCAACTTTCTTTATTCGTTCTCGGCTCTCGCTTATTCACTTGTTGAACCACTGACATCGCCCCTGTAATAAGCAAGCTTCTCAGGCTAGTGTTCTTACGTTTACCAATTGTACCGAGCTTTACTTTACCGCCGGAACTGTGCTGCATAGGGGTTAAACCAATACAAGCGGATAAATCGCGACCATGTTTAAACTCACCAAATTCCTCGTTAGAAATATTGATGTACAGGTAGATGGCATTTAGAAATCCAATACCTTCAATTTTCAATAATTTCCGACAATCTGGTGTATTTGATATCCAATCTTCCAACGCTCGGTTATAACTATTCAGCGTTAAACTAACATGTCGATATAGCGCTAATGATTGACTGAGCATTTCCCTAAAAATCGCACTAAATCCATTTTCAGCATCCTCTAAAACTAGCTCAATAGAAGCAATGAGTTGACTTTCCCCATACCCAACAGAAATATTAAACTCCCGAAGCAATCCACCCAGTTGATTTTTCAAAGCCGTTTTCTGTTTAACACATTGTTCTCGTAAACGCAGTATTGCTTGCGCTTGCTGCTGATGCGGAGTTTTACTGCTAACGAAGTTAATGTCCGGTAACAAACTTGCCTGAACAATCGCTAGTGCATCATTTTTATCCGTTTTTTGATTTTGACGTATCGCCATCACTAAACGTGTCGATATCAATTTTGCTTCGTGTCCGACTGATCGACAATATTGCGCCCAATAGTTTGAACCACTGCAAGATTCAAATACGACAGTGCTCGGTGATTGTTGAAGTAGGAATTCACTGAACTGCTGAGGTGTCAGTTCCTTGTTGGATTGCACCTTTTTATTGGTGTAAATACACACTTGAATAGCTTTAGTGCCTAAATCAACGCCGATAATTGCCGTATTCATCGTCTTCTCCCAAACTCATTTGCTCACCTTTAAGGTTAGCTTCGTATTAGAGCGGGAGTCCAATTATCTTGTTAAGCAGTTACAATTTGGCGCAATTTTGACGCACAATATTCTTTAATAAGTTTAACATCTCTATCATTAGTATATTTACAGACATTCATTGAAAACACACTATCATCAGCCTCAACAAAATTTAATAAGGAAGTAATTGATTCTTTAACTGCGGGGAATTTTTTTGAGGCTTCTTTTAATTTATTTACAGTTTCATTTACAGAGGGTTGCTTTAGCGCCAAGAATATATCAAATGAGTCCCTTGGCCTTTTAGTAACTTGAGCACTTTTACATTTTGAAAAAATAAGACCTGACTCATCAAGCAAAGGCACATTTACTTTTTGTGGCTTTCCATTGCACATGGAGTGCTCGAACTCTACATTACTAAAGAAACCATCAAATAGAAATTTAGAAGATGGTAAGACAATAGACCTTTGTATTTTTGGAGTACTAGATGTGTCGTCTTCCGTGAGACCGAGATCAAAATGGTCAACCATTAGTTCAGGGTGTCTTAATGTTTCTTGCGGGTGTAGAAGGTCAATGTGGTATACAACATTTTTACCTCTGACATTCAGAGTTTTAAACATTTGAAAGTCATGCTTTGCGGAGATCATAAACCCATGATCTAAAAATGATTCAACAGCGCTGGCTATCTTACCTTTTATATCGCCATCACTAAACAGGATATCTACATCTTTTGTTCCTGGATGAATATATTCTGTCTTGTTGCGTAAATATGGTGACCATCCTCCGACAATTAAGTAATCGAGGTTAGTTGATTCAATAGCTGAAATAGCCTCGACTAAAAGACCTTTTGAACCATCAAGTATACTATTATAGATATGCATAATTTCCTTACTGCTTACTGCTTAACATTTTTAATAATATGCCAGCTCGTTTTCACAGGCTTACTTTATAGCCGAATAAACCAACAAACACCTGTTTTATATTGAATAAATTTCAAATTCGCACCAATTTACTACCAGGAAAACGAGCCAACATAAAACATCTTTCAATTTTGGCACGTTATCCCAATGGTGCTCATACTTAACCTAATAATATGTAACATATTTCTTATTTTACTACTAGAAAATCGAGCCATTAAAGGTCGATCATATGTAGACAAGAAGATATGACATAGCAGAAACAACGAAGTGAATGGGTTAAAAATCATTATGGTTGATATGACAAACGAAGGCGCATTAGACACAAAAAACAGGCCAATAGGGCTTTCATAGTGCCAAGCTCTGCCTCTCCCCTCCATAAGCCTCAACATGTATCCCAATTTTTATTAATTTGTTGAATATTCTATTAAAAACTCAATTAAATTCTTCTATACTCGCTTAAGGACTAAACAGGATGTTATTAAGTGTTGATATACAGAAACCACTTTTCTCAGTTAAAAATTAAGCACTTGGCAATGTCACAAGGTTTCGCCATCGTTGCGTTTTGTTCATTTAACGCACATGCGACTAGTCAGTTAGGTAATATGGTTGCCAGTGGTGAGCAAGCCGAACAATTAACCCAAACCGACCAGCAAGACGCCCCCGAAATCGTTGATCAACCCAAAAGCGTATGGTTCGATAAGACAGAGCAATATCTTGCTGAAACCATCAACAACGTTGGTATTTATGTCGACCACAAGTTGACAAAATCTGACGCGGAATCTGATGCGGATGAACTAAATAAAAGTCACCTAAAAATTAAGCTCAAAGCAGAATATTCTCACCTTGGTTACTTCGACCCTAAAGAGCGCATTAATGCTCGCCTCCACCTTCCTAATGTAAGAAAAAACTGGAAAATCATATTTGAAACCGACCCCAATGATTACGACACGTTAGAAGCTAAACAACGGGGCTTAGAATCCGTAGGCGTTGAGAACCCAACCAAGGGCTCAATAGGCGGTATCCGACTTGAAGAGAAGTTGTTCAAGCATTGGAGAACAAACTTAGACTTAGGCGTTAAGCTTCGCGCTTCTTTGGATCCTTTTACGCGTGCGCAGCTATGGCGAGTTGTTGATATTAATGACGAGCAAACATTCCGCGTTAAGCAGCAGGTTTTCCATTATCATTCCATCGGTACTGGCTACAAAAGTGAGTTGGAATTTTATTATGATGCTTTCGAGAATAATGATAACTTTTTTAAATATGGCATCAGTGGCCAATACCTTTATGAAGATAGAGGATGGGAATTACTTTCTCAACTTACTTATTACGACAAAATGGGCCCCGAAGGATTAATGGAATATTCGATGGGCATCAGCGCAAGCCCTAAGGATGACGATCCTATCTCCAATTATTGGTTAACAGCGACTTGGCATAAGTCGATCTATAAAGACTGGCTGTTTTTCTCTCTCTCACCTCAACTAGAATGGCCGAGAGAATTTGACTACCAATTCAACCCCGGCATCGTATTGGGTTTAGAGGCTTTTTTCTCTAAAAACAGTAGCAGAGGGTATTTAAACCGCTCTATTCCAAAATCAACAACGCGATACTAATTTTTTACCAACCCCATTCACCATAACCGAAAAACTCGTTTTTCTTGCTCAACGAGTTGGTATAACGCTGACTATTTTGAATCTCCCGCTGCAGTAACAGGAACAATAACGGAAGGATCGATTTTAGTGTTGATAGCAACAGAGATAAGCGCTTCCATCTGTTCGGCTGGCGCAGCTAAGATAGCGGCTTGTGCAATCGTCGTAGCGTTGTTGGGATAAGTTTCAATCAAGCTTGCCAGAATATCTTCAGATAGTTCTGGTTTTTGTTCCATTAAAAGAACAACTAACTCTTCTGGAGCAAGGTTTTGATTGAGAACAATAGCAAGATCGATCGCCTTTTGCTCTTGGTGTGTGGCCGCTGTTACGGGAATCAGAACTGAACAAAGAAGTAAACAATGAAGAAACATCGCCCAAATTTTCATTTTGCAACTCTCCAATACGCTTACGATAGACGCCATCAAGCATAACGATTTAGAGGATAAATAGCTGTTTCAGAGTTGAGAATAAGCTCTGAGATATTTGTGAGTTAAGTTATGTGTGATGAGTACCTGTGGGATATGTTGGAGAAGAGTAATAACCCTTAGAAAAAATGGCAGTGGGGAAACCGATTCCCCGGTACCAGTCACTGCATGTAATAACGATAGAAATGCAATTGAAACGATTTAAACGATTTAAACGATTTAAACGATTTAAACGATTTAAACAACGAATAAACCCAGTCTGATCATATTTTCAACAAGACTCAAACATCATTATTTTTTTTAACCTTGAAATCGATTCGAATTTTTCAGTGAGAAGTTCATTCGAGGTTTTACACGCATTCGCTAAAACGAGCTCTTTTTCAAGATTGTCGATGAGAACATCAAGACGATTCTCATTTCGATAAATAACATGCCTATATATACGAAAACTAATTAAATTGTAGCTATCAGAAATGAGGTCGTGATCGATATGAAAAGAAATCAAATTGTTAAATTGATAAGCGATATCCCAATATAATGAGAGAGAAGGATTCTCGCGTAAGGAATTGAGTAAAACAATAAGCCCAGCCAAGGTGACCTGATCATTCACTCCTAAAGGTATGTCGGTCTCTTTATTCGAAATAGAGAGCAAACCTTGGCAAGTTTTCATGTCTTTTTCTAAATCAAAGCGATCGTTTTCTACAACAACGGAGCCGACACCCGTCTTCGTTTCTATAAAGTGCTGAATCACCAATTTATGCAAAACCTGCCTAATCGGTGTTCTGCTGAGACCAAATTCCTTACCTAAAGTATTCTCGTGTATCACACTCCCACCGGCTATTTCACCAGTGCAAATACGCCGTCGTATCTCATCGCAAATTGAATCGAGATTTTGCTTATTCATTTATATCTCACAGAGAAGGAACGCGTCCTATCGGTGCTCCACTAGTTAATAATTGGCTTTAAATATTGTTATTTATGCTAGTTAAACCAAACAAAGCCCTTAAGTATTTATTATAAGGTAGTCGTTATAAAAATACATTTTAGTTATCTTTTATAAGCAGAAAACTCATAGACTAACTAATTAAAAATTCGTCCATTTTATTTAATTTATAACCAATAAGATCTTTTAACTTAACCGCAAGACCGAGATAAATGTCATACCCTTTCCCTATTGGGTCGGCGATATCAAAAGGGCCATTAAGTAATAATACTTTTGGATGCATGTCGAGTGCATGGTCGGTAGCGTCTAGCATACTATTCACTATATTGATGTGTTTTCGTTCCATAGCAAAAACAACATCAGCATTAAATAAGTGCTCAGTTGTAAGCCTTTTACTTTTGTGATCATAGGCAACATTCAAATTGGTCAACGCTTGACCTGCCTCTGGAGTAATATCCCTACTGGTTTCTGCCGAAGTGCCAGCGGAAAAAACGCTTATTTCTAGCTCTTTTTCTGCTGCAAGTTGGATAGCGATTGCCTCTGCCATTGGTGAGCGACAAGTATTTCCAGAGCAAATAAATAGTATTTTCGTCATATATGTTATGCCTTTAATGTGAGAAAACTTGCCCCAAAAATTTACGTGTTCTTTCATGCTTAGGGTTTTCGAATAGCTCATTAGGTGTGTTTTCTTCGATGATTTCCCCTGCATCCATAAAAATAACTCTGTCTGATGCACGTTTTGCAAAGCCCATTTCATGCGTCACACACATCATCGTTATTTTCTCTTCGGCTAGACTAATCATTACATCCAAGACTTCTTGAATCATTTCTGGATCAAGTGCGGAAGTTGGCTCATCAAACAATATCACTTTCGGTTCCATACAAAGAGTACGAGCAATGGCAACACGCTGTTGCTGTCCACCAGAAAGTTGATTAGGCATCTTTAACGCCTGATCAGCAATTTTCACTCGTTCCAAATAAAACATTGCCCTTTCAATTGCCTGTTGTTTAGGGATTTTTCTGACCCAGATTTGCGCAAGCGTACAGTTTTCTAGCACCGATAAGTGAGGGTAAAGATTAAACTGCTGGAAAACCATACCGACTTCTTGACGTATTTGATGAATGTTTTTCGATTCAGAATTCACCGCAGTACCATTGAATTCCACTAAACCGCTTTCATGAGTTTCCAACGCATTAATACAGCGAATGAGTGTCGATTTTCCAGAACCTGAAGGCCCACAAATCACGACTCGCTCGCCTTCTTTCACTTCAAGGTTAATGTTTTTCAAAGCGTGATAATCATCGTACCACTTGTTCAATTCATTAATTTTAATCATGTTGTTTTCATTTACCCTTACCTTTACCCTTACAGAGTACTCTTGCGAATAACTCTTTACCTACCCAACTCTCTTGCTCGGCTGTTTCGATGGCGTCGGCTTCGTTGCTCCGAACGAAATTAATCGCTTCGGTCGGATCCATTCCAGTTTCGTGCAACACTCTTGCCGCGAATGTTCCCGAACGACCTTTCCCCGATAAACAGCTAAGACTGATAGAACTTCCTTGTGAGAGGATGGTGTGAACTCTGGTTCTTAAATCAATCCAAAGCGCCTCTCCTTCTTCATCAGGAATACTGAAATCCTGAACAGGTAAGTTCACGACTTCAATCTCTAGCTTTTCTGTTACTTGGAGCAATTCACACATTGCATTTGGCGGCAACTCACTGCTGCTCGTCAGAATAACGATCATCTTGACGGAATTTTCAGCCAGCGTGTTCAACACATCATCCATCTCAATGGGATGAATATAAGACTCACCATCAACAGCAATTTCAAGCCCAGGGAAACTGGTCATAAATATCTTCCCGTGCTCTGGGTGCTTCTCGATAGTGAGCCCGACAAACGTTATTGGGGCACTAGGCATAATGTCTTTACCTTTCATATGATTACCCCTTAACTGTCTGATTTATCGAATTGGACTAGGGTACATTAAGCCGCCTTCAGAGCTTAACGCGTTGTTCGTCCCCACACGATCCATTCCAAATGTTGTGCTAGGACCAAGGTGACGATTGTACACTTCTGCATAATTGCCAACTTGTTTAATAATGTTGTAGCTCCAATCTTCTGACAAACCGATTTGAGCACCCATTTCTCCCGCCGCAGATTTATTACTGAATAAACGTTTAACGGCTTTCGGTTGATTCTCAATATCCGCCATGATTTGGTCTATATTTTCAGAGGTAACCCCTAATTTTTCAGCATTTAGCATGACTTGAAAGCCCCAATAAACGGCGCTTTCTAATGCTTGGTCAGGTTGCGTGACAAGAGTTAAAGGTTCGTTTGATATCACCTCTGGAAGTACCATGTAATCGTCAGGGTTATCAGCCAATAGTCGGTCAGAGTTCAGCGCAGTTCTATCGCTTGCGAGAACATCACATTTACCCGTATAAAACGCCTGCAAGCGAGCGGTTTTATCGGCGATGTTTTCAATACGATATTCGATGTTTCTATCACCAAACCAATCCGCGATATTTAAAAGCGTTGTTGAGCCTTCTTCAGCACAAACCGTTGCACCGCTTAATTCAGAAGCCGATGTCACACCCAGTTTTTTCGGGATCAAGAAACCTTGACCATCATAGAAAGTCGTAGCGACGAAGCTCATGCCAGGGTTAGCATCACGCGTACCTGTGCGAGTAATACTACGAGAGGCAAGATGTGCTTTCTTTGCCACAATAGTCTTCATGCTATCTGAGAAGCCAATACCGCGAATATCGGCTTTCTCAGCATCCCCTAATATTGCAGCCGAAGCCATGCGACAAAAATCAGTATTAAAGCCCTGATACACGCCTTTGCTATCCGGTACAGAGAAACCAGGCGAGTTTGTATTCACCAGACAGATCAAGCTATCTTCTTTCTTGATCTCATCCATCGTTACACCTGCACTAACATGACTTGCTGCTAACAATGAAACACAAGCTGTGGTGATATAAGATATTGTTTTTTCCATTTTTAACTTCCTTTTAATAAACAAAAACCAACGACTATTGCGACGATCTTTTTTCTAACCATCGGCTATAAGACGATAGAATCCAACATGTGACGAGATACCAGATGCCGACTAACATGTAAGCTTCTAACCCATAGTTCTGCCAAAGCGGATCACTAAACGCCATTTTTGAGGTTGCCATAATGTCGTGAATACCAATTATGACGACGAGAGATGTGTCTTTATAAGCACCAAGAACCGTATTCATAATCCCCGGCAGTGATTTCTTTAACGCTTGTGGCAATATAATAAATCTTATCTTTTGAACGTAATTTAGCCCCTGACTATCTGCGGCTTCATGTTGGCCTTTAGCGACAGATTGGAGCCCTCCGCGAACCGCTTCAGCAAAGTAGGCAGAGTGAAAGAAAACGAGAGCAATCATGGTGGTAACCAATGGATCAAGTGTTATTCCCACCGGCATCATAAGTGGCAAAATAAACACACCGAGAAACAGCACCATGATCATTGGTACGCCCCTAATAATCTCGATGTAAAGTGTCGCCAACCCTTTTAAAACTGGAATGGTATTTTGAAAACGACATAGGGCTAATACGATTCCCAAAGGAAAGGCAAACACTAGGCCGAACAACGCCAACATAAGCAGAATCGGTAACCCATTCCAGTGTTGAGGTTGAACATATTCCAAGCCCAGAATGCCGCCACGCATGAGATATAAATACAGAGCGCCAACCATTATCCAGAAATAGATTAAGCCCACTTTTTGAAACTTAGGAACCATGCTGATTCCTACTGAAGTAAGCAATAAAACGCTGGCTAAAAGAGGCCTAACATGTTGGTCAAATGGGTACGTACCAAAAAGGATTAGCCGAAGCTTTTCTTTTAAAAAAGGCCAACACGCACCTGAATTTATCTTGCATACTTCACCGCTTGCCCACGGTGAAACGGCGCTAAAAAATAACCAATCAAACATAATTGAAATAAGAAAAACAGCAATGCCGCCAATAATAAGCGTAATGATTGTGTCTCTTATTCCGTTAAATAGACGCTTGTGCACTGTCTCTATGAAAGCTGTATTCATGATCATCACTATGAGTTCAAGTTAATGCGACTGTTGTATCGATTTAATAACGACGAAACAACCAAGTTAATAAACAAGTAGGTAAGCATAGTGATCGTCATTAACTCGATTGGGCGAAACGTTTGATTAATAGACGTCGTCATCACTGACACTAAATCTGAATACCCCACAGCAAGCGCTATAGACGTATTTTTTGAGATATTTAAATATTGATTACCCATTGGCGGAATAATAATTCGCAACGATTGCGGCAAAATGACCAATCGCATCATCTTGGTATACCCCAACCCGGATGCTTTCGCAGCTTCAAATTGCCCTTTCGGTACAGCTTCTATTGCACCTCGCACCAGCTCCGCAACTTGCCCGCCGTGATACAGACTGAGTGCTAACCACAACACTAGAAACTGAATCGAAATCCGCCCTCCACCAGTAAAATCAAACCCTTTAAAGACTGGATATGAGATGGAAAAGTGAACATCAAACACTAGGATTGCCAAACCAAACACCGTCACTAAAACAACGATCGATGGCCAAAACGTTGGATACATTCTTCCCGTTTTATCTAACGTTTTCTTCGCAATGCGGCGAGCAACCAACAAGCCAAAGAACCAAACTGAAATAAGACATAAGAGAAAAATAAACCCATTGCCCCATTCGAGAATAGGAAAATTGATTGAGCGATTGGAAATGTGGATATTTGAAAAAAACACCCAGTTTTCACGTATTGTTGGAAGTGTATTGATAACAGCAAGATAGAGCGCCAGTAGAATTAGGAGCTTAGGTAAATTCCGCATTATCTCAATATAGAAACCGGCAACCTTCGAACCTAACCAATGCGAACTGGTTCTTAAAATACCCACACAGACTCCGACGAGGGTCGCGCCAACAATACAAACAATCGACAATAAAATAGTATTTAAGAAGCCAGCAAATAAAACGCGGTAGTATGAATCTGAAGATGTCACTGGAATGATGCTTTCACTAATATTAAAGCCTGCACTTGAGTCCAAAAACAAAAATGAGGGTTTAATTCCGACAGCACTAAGGTTTAACTGGATATTCTGTACAAGAAAATACCCTGCAACTAAGAGGCTAATAATGATTACGACCTGCCAAGCGAGAATGGAAGTGGTCAACTTCTTATTTTGCATGGTTAAAACATTCCAATGTAAGGCAACATTGAAATAACTTAACCTGTATACAGCTATACATCAAGCTTTTCGAGACAACTATATTGTCACAATAAGTCGATTATTCTTAACAAGTAATGATCAAACACTATGTAGAAAAGTGGATAAAAGGAATAAACAAGAAGTCTAATACCTATTGTTCCATAAGGAATCGATAGTATTAATTCAGTGTTGATGGCTTGGGAAATTAGTATGCGTCAGATGGGTGGAAGCCCCAGCCACATCCCGGCACACACGTCATCTGCTGTGGCTGCTTCCTTCCGGATCTGACCAGGTTCACAAACTAGTGTTGCGGGAGGACCAGGGCCTCCATAGATTTTTTTCGTTTCAGCACTTACGTGTCGAAAGAGACGCTGATTATCAATCATCCCTATGGCGAATGCAAGCAACAGGATAAGAATTTGTTGCTTGTGAGAATCAAGCGCTTAAAGCTTGACCGTTATTAGTGTAAACACTCTCCCATAGCGAAAAAGATACACACTAAGTTACGTATTAATTGCGTTATTCCTGCGCTCTCTCTTCTTTCGGTACATTTCGACATCTGCAAGATGCAGCACTTCTTCCAATGACGTTGATACACGACGAGGCGACGAAATACCCACTGAAACGGAAATATCAAAATTCTTACTCTTTGTTGGATCGTTAAAAGCAAAGCATTCCAAATTTGACAGTATTTGTTTTAAGTCATCTTCGCTGATCACATCCGTCAGAATAAATTCATCACCACCAATGCGATAACTTCTTCCTTTCCAATGAGCTTTAATTTTTTCGGTGAGCTGCATTAATACCTTATCACCGGTATCATGGCCATTTGCATCATTTATCTGTTTAAAATTGTTCACATCTAAATAAACAAAAGTCACCCGAGGTGAAACGCCACGAGAATATCGGCGATACAGCGAGCGTCGATTGCGTAGTTTCGTTAGTCCGTCGGTATTTGATTGAATATGAAAATAGGTTACAAGCATTGCAAGCAACAATAGTGCACCGAGCAAAAGAAGTATTTCCTGACGTTTAACTTTCTTCTCTAGCAAAAGTTGCTCTCGCCAATTTGGATGGATATTGTAACGAGTCACTATTTGGTTAATATTGAGAATGCTCATTGCACTTGAAAACAGCTGTGCTAAAGCCAAACCGTCTTCTGTGCGTGGGAAGGCGACGGCAACTTCGTTAGTGTTGAAATAACCGACCTGTTTGTCTTCTTCAATATCTAGAAGCTCTTCAGATTCGCTTAGCAAGGTTGAAAAAAATGTATTTGAATAGGCGATATAATCCACTTCTTTGTTGAACAAGCCTTCCATCAATTCATGCTGAGTTTCGAAGGTATAGAGTTCTATGTTCGGAAGCATTTTTTCTAACAAGTGCTGATAATAGTCATCCCTAACGACACCAATTTTCTCCACAATGAGTTCAGACACATTGTTATAAACATTGTGCTTGTACCCTTTACGTTTTGCTAAAATCGCGGATATTTCATAGTAAGGGTCACTAAAATACATGAGGGCTGAGCGCTCTTCCGATATAATAATCGGGGCCAACATATCAATCTTATTATCGAGCAAGTCTTGATACATGCTAGACCAAGGTTCATTGGCATCACTCACAATGTCGCAGCGAATCGCCAGAATATCGCAGGTGCCCAACACAATATCAGCGCTGATTCCGGTCACGGACCCATTTTCGTGGTACTGAACATATTGCCCACCATTTTCCAATTTAATTCGGAACACTTTATTCCGATCGATACTGCTCTCTTCCATTTTGGCTCTGAGAGCTTGTCGACGAATATCAAGCTGATAGAGCTGTATCGATTTACTGAGTGTCTTTTGCATTTCTGCTGAATGAAAAAACGTTTCAAGTTTCTCCAACATATCAGCATTAGCGTGCTTCGTCGTCACAATAGAGACAGGCTGAATAGGCAAATAGTCATTTAACAACGTGGCTTGATAACCAGCACTAATCATTGGTTTCAACTGATTGATGGCATCAAGAACACCGTCTACTGCGCCTGAATTAAGTAATTCTAACGCTTTACCGCCCCCTTCATAACTAACTTGCTGAAGGCGAGGATAGTGTTTATTAATTAAGTCAGAATAAATTGTCCCAGAGGGAACACCAACTCGATTCAGTTGATCGAAACGTGCACCATCTTTTGAGAACAAGTAGGTGTATTCAATGTTGGTTGGATGAGAAAAATCAAAACGGTTTTCTCGCTCAGAGGTATAGGTCACATTTGCGGCAAAATCTACAGTCCCTGCTTCGACGGCATCTAAAATACTTTTGAAACTAGCATGAGTTTGATAGTTAACGTGAAAGTTTAATTTATTCGCGGCGGCATCGAATAACACACGACTAACAATATCATCGGCTTCTATCGCCACACTATAGGTTGGAGTTGAGGCATTATTGCTTTTTTGTGTACCGGCTTGCGCCCATGTACTTCCTATAAACCAACACAAACTCAACAGAGTAATTAAGCTTGAGGTAATATATCTAACCATTTTTATATGCGTTTGCGCCCCTGCAATAGTACTCAGTAACAGTGAGATGTATTACCATACATCAATCTCCATGTTACACCATCTTCATTTATAGACACTCAATATTAACTATGGTGCTGTTCAAAACAAATCATATTGCAATTATAGTCGGAAAAATCACTAATGAATGAATTCCTTAGCCAAATATATACCGTGATTTATCAAATCCCTGTCGGTCAGGTTTCCACTTACGGTGAAATCGCGACCATGGCTGGCTATCCGGGCTATGCTCGGCACGTTGGAAAAGCGCTCGGCCAACTGCCTAATGACAGCAAACTACCTTGGTATCGCGTTGTTAATAGCAAGGGTATGATTTCTCTCAAGGGAGAAGATCTAGTCCGCCAACGCTCTTTACTACTATCGGAAGGTGTTGATGTGAATAGTGCAGGAAAGATCAGCCTGAGGATTTATCGCTGGCGCCCCTAATTTGGTGACTGCATATTCAATCGCTGTCGATACAAAAAGCATTGCATAATACTCGTATTACACGTTACCGTATATTATTCATAACCCATTTTTAGAGAGAACCAATGAGCCAACCATTAAATAATTTGCTGGAACTACTACAACTTGAACGTTTAGAACAGGGCTTATTTCGTGGCGAGAGCGAGCATATTGGTTTGCCACAAGTTTATGGTGGTCAGGTAATTGGCCAGGCCCTTTCTGCTGCGAGATACACCGTTGAAGAGTCGCGAACAGTTCATTCTTTTCACAGCTACTTTTTACATCGTGGTGACCCTGAAAAGCCGATTATCTATGATGTAGAAAACCTTCGAGACGGCCGTAGTTTCAGTACCCGACGTGTAAAGGCGATTCAAAATGGACGCCCTATATTCTATCTAACTGCATCATATCAAGGCGAAGAAGAAGGGTTTGAACATCAAAAGAGTATGCCTCAAGCGCCCGCACCTGATTCACTGATGTCTGAGCGAGAGTTATGGCAAAAAATGGCGGACTTTTTCCCTCCCAAACTACGCGATACGCTTTGTGGAGAAAAAGCGATAGAAGTAAGACCAACATATGTGGTTAACCCGCTTAAACCCGAAAAAATCGAACCTAAGCAATATCTTTGGATCAGAGCAAATGGGGATTTACCAAACGATCAACTCATTCACCAATATCTCTTAGGTTATGCTTCAGATTGGGGATTTTTATCAACAGCGTTACATCCACATGGCGTAACAATCATGACACCGAAATTCCAAATCGCTACCATCGATCATTCGATCTGGTTCCATCGACCATTCAAAATTGATGAATGGTTGTTGTTTGCAATCGAAAGCCCGTCAGCCACTAACGGTCGTGGACTCGTACGTGGTGAGGTTTTCAACCAACAAGGTCAACTTGTTGCGAGTGCGATGCAAGAAGGCGTGATGCGTCACATCCAAAACGGATAACTGATTCACCAGTTACAATGGAAGTTCTGTTGTATATTTCAGTGATTCCATTGCGAATGTCGAGGTGACTTTGCTCAGTCCCTCGACCGTATTCACCAGTTTTTTATAGAACTCATCAAAGTCCCGCATATCTTTAGCAATCACTTTAAGCATGTAATCGTACTCCCCCGCCATGCGATAGAATTCCATTACTTCGTCATATTCAGACACTGAGTCTACGAAACGGCGATACCACTCATGGGAATGGTCGCTTGTCTGAATCATCACAAACGCGGTAAAGCTCAGTCCTATCGCTTCGGGATCGAGCAACATCACCCTCTTTTTGATCACCCCAGTTTCTTCAAGCTTCTTCAACCGCTTCCAACATGGCGTAGTGGTTAAATTTACCGATTCAGCTAAGTCATTTAAAGAAATGGCACTGTCTTGTTGAAGTAACTTCAGTAAAGCTTTATCGACTCGATCTAACTCCATATATTCACCATTGTAGAAAATTTTTCTATTAAACTGCCAAATAATGAAAAACAATGCAAAACATTTCCCCGTAATTAGAGATAAATTATTAGCCATAACGAGATTTAGGAACATCATCATGTGCTATGACCATCAATGGACTGACGAAGCAATTCGCCTAATAGAGGCCGATTACCAGCGCTCAGCCGACACTCATTTAATTAAGCTAAACCTGCCCTTCTTGGCTGATATCGATATCTATTTAAAAGACGAAAGTACACATCCCACGGGGTCGTTAAAACATCGCCTTGCCCGTTCACTCTTTCTTTATGGAATTTGTAATGGCTGGATTGGCCCAAATACTCCAATTGTTGAATCATCCTCTGGCAGTACTGCGCTTTCGGAAGCCTATTTCGCTCAACTGCTTGGATTGCCCTTTTACGCCGTTATGCCGCGATCGACTGCAAAAAGAAAAATTGAACAAATTGAGTTCTACGGTGGCATTGCTCACTTCATCGATCAGCCCGGAGAAATCTATCAAGCGGCAAAACAGCTAGCGAATGATCTCAACGGCCACTATATGGACCAATTCACCTATGCTGAACGTGCAACCGACTGGCGTGGAAATAGTAACATCGCCGAAAGTATCTTTAATCAGATGCAATGTGAACGCTTTCCAATACCTACATGGTTAGTGATGTCGGCGGGGACTGGCGGCACTTCAGCCACACTCGGACGCTACATCCGTTATCGTCGCCACAATACAAAGCTGTGTGTGGCAGACTGTGAACATTCAGTGTTTTTTGATTATTTCACTCATGGCGATAATACCGTAACAATCGACACAGCAAGCCAGATTGAAGGGATTGGGCGCCCAAGAGTTGAACCCAGCTTTATTCCCGGTGTAATAGATCAAATGCAATTAATCGATGATGCCGCAAGTGTTGCAACGATTCATTGGTTAGAAAAGAAAATTGGCCGAAAAGCCGGACCATCGACTGGAACCAACCTTTATGCGGCTCTTCAATTAGCGTATGAGATGAAACAGCGCGGAGAATCAGGTTCAATCGTCACCTTACTTTGCGACAGTGGAGAGCGCTACTTAGATACCTATTACAACTCTGAATGGTTGGATTGCCATATTGGCGACCTTACACCGTACCTCGACAAACTCGCGACCATGGAAGCATGGTAAGTATTCAGCCGATCTGAATACCAAAACAATCAAATAAAAAAAGCTCGAGCAATAAACTCGAGCTTTTCAATCAAGATGTAACGAGCAATAAGAGTTAGCCTTGAATACCCACGATAACCCATGGTGCGTTATCAACGCTCAAGTCACGCTCTAGATGCCAAATATCTTCAATATCTTCTTCAATCGCTTCAACGTTATCACGATAACGACCCGAGAACTGTAAGCTCAACTGAGCACGATTTGCATCGTAGTCAGCACGCACAACTTCCGCATCTACATACATTACATCGGTATGTTGCTCACCTTCCAGTTTGGCTCGTTCAGCAGATAAGTCATCAAACAAGCTTTCTGAAACATACTCACGAATAGTTTCAAGTTGATTGTGATTCCATGCGCCTTGAATAATTCGATAATGCTCACGTGAACCATTTATAAATGCAGCCTGATCAAAACCTGGAGGATAGTTATGTGGCACATCACTGTCGACCTTTGCACCAAAACCACCGCTTGGTTGCTCAAAGTTATGAGCATTATTTTGTTCGAACGACTGACGATTCATCCCCGGATTGTTTCCACCGAATGCTGGTTGTTGCTCATTCATACTCGCTTGTTTTGCGGCAAGCATATTACGTAGAAACTTAAATCCTATATAGGCAATCACACCCATAATGAGAATATCTAAAAATTGAATGCCTTCAAATGCACCGCCAAAAAACGCGGCTAAAAGACCACCAGCAAGTAAACCGCCGAGCAAACCACCCATTAGTCCTTTACTTTTTGAACCATTCGCTGCCGCACCTGGCTTATTGATTGAACTGGTATTGGTTGCATTATTTTTAGGTGCAGGAGCCGTTTTAAACGATTTACCTAATTTAAGACCACCGCCAAACTTCTTGGCTTCCGCGACTTGAACTGTGGCAAGCGACACCATCAGTATCATCATGAGGGAAACAAAACGCTTCATGTCATTCCTTAATCATCATTAGTAGAAAAATTAACTACGACTTTATCATAGCGACTACCTACATTGTTGCAAGAAGAACACGATAATAGACTTGTTTCAGAATATTGCAGGCGATAATGCTGGCTTTTAATTGACGTTATCAATGTACCTTTATAGAATAATGAACGTTGTTCATTAACGATTGAAAATATCATGGCCAGACGAAACGATCACACCAGAGAAGAGTTAATTAAACTTACCCTTGAACAAGTAAAATTGTTCTTGAGCTATAACTCATACCACGAGCTAAGCTTGCGTAAGTTAGCATCAATGATCGGATATGTACCAAGCACTTTAGTCAATGTGTTTGGTAGCTATAATCTACTGTTACTTCATGCGGTTGCTCAAACGCTCGACGAACTATCCGCTGAAGCACAAGGCCAAGTCAAAAATTGCACCGATCCTCGCGAAGCATTATTAAAGCTTGCTCACTGTTATCACAACTTTGCTCTTGCTCATCCATACCGTTGGCAGCTGATTTTCGAACATAATATGAACGGTGAGGCGCTGCCAGAATGGCAAAGTGAACGAATCGATAATATGACCGGAATGTTAGAAGACCTTTTAGCGACACTTGCTCCACAACGTAGCCACGATGAAGTCTTACGAGCAAGCCGAGTATTATGGTCTGGTGTTCATGGCATAACGTTACTTAGTGTCGATGATAAATTCTTTGCGAGCAAACCAATTGATGGTAATGAACTGATCGATAACCTCATCTCACAATACCTCCTGAATTGGTAACAACTATAAATGTCATCCTTGCTGACGAAGCGCCGCTTTCTGCCTTACTTTACCACGCAGTTTTTCGGCGCTTTTAACGACAATATATTTAAGAACACCCTCTTATTATTTGTCGCTTTTGCGAGTGCTGATAAGCTTTCGATCTCCAGTAACCTCTATATCAACCTTGCCGCAGGTCTCTTTATCCTGCCTTTTTTCCTGTTTTCTGCAACCGCAGGAGTAATGGCTGACAAATATGAAAAAAGTGGCTTTATTCGCAAGGTGAAACTGCTAGAAATTGCAATCATGTGCTGTGGAGCGGTTGGCTTTATTACTCAGAGCTACTCGCTATTACTGCTTTTACTCTTTTTAATGGGCACTCAATCGGCATTATTTGGCCCAGTTAAATATGCACTGCTCCCACAACAACTTAAATCGAATGAATTGGTCCATGGAAATGCATTGGTTGAAATGGGAACCTTTTTAGCAATTTTACTGGGAACCCTTGTCGCTGGAATTATCGCATCGCTGGATCATGCACACCTTTATGCCGCGAGCGCTGTGATAATATTTTCTTTAGTCGGCTATATGGCAAGCCGACAAATACCCCTCGCCGCGCCTAGTAACCCTTCTCTTCTTTTCGTTTGGCGACCAATATCTCAAACCAAAAATACACTTGCTATCGCACACCGCGATCCGACGATTCTTACCGTCATTCTTTCAATTAGCTGGTTTTGGTTTATGGGCGCGACCTATTTAACGCAATTTCCAAACTTTACCAAATTCTACTTAAACGGTGGGGAAACTGCGGTTTCAAGCCTACTCGCCCTTTTTTCAGTTGGCATCGCCTTAGGGTCACTCGCCTGTGACCGACTGTCAATGAAACGCGTTGAGCTAGGGATTGTACCTCTGGCGAGCTTAATGATTTCTATTTTTGGTTTTCTCTTGATTCAACACACGCCAACCCAACCGACGATTGAAACTTCATTTATACAATTTATTGGCAACACGGCTCTATGGCCCATGTTCTTTGATTTACTGATGATCGGAGTATCAGGAGGACTGTTTATTGTCCCACTCTACGCCTTTTTGCAAAAACGGGCTCAACCAACAGAACGGGCTCAAGTGATTGCCGCACTTAATATCTACAATGCATTATTTATGGTGACAAGTGCGATTTTGGGTATTGTTGTCCTCTCGCTTTTACAGTGGGAAATTAACGAACTTTTCTATTTGCTCTCTGTATTAAACCTAGTTGTTGCCGGCTATCTAATCTATCGAGTACCGATTTACACCGTTCGTTTTATTCTGTCCCTCTTAGCAAGGATCTTTTATCGTGTTCGCTTTACAAACCTTCAACATATCCCAGAGAAAGGCGGAACGTTGCTAATATGCAACCACGTTAGTTATATTGATGCTTTGCTATTAAATGTCGCTTCGCCGCGTTTGATTCGATTTGTTATGGAAGCGGACTATGCCAACCTACCTTTATTGCGTTCGTTTTTAAGAAAAGCGGGGGTCATTCCAATTTGTGCGAGAAATTCTACAACTCTAAAATCCGCTTTCGAAGAAGTAGAAGAAGCATTGAATAATGGTGATTTAGTTTGTATTTTTCCTGAAGGACGTCTAACCCCTAATGGAGAGGTCGGCCCATTTATGCGCGGTATCGATTTACTCATCGCGAAAAATAACGTCGTTGTGGTGCCTTTAGCTCTAAAAGGGCTTTGGGGCAGCTACTTTAGCCGATATAAGGGTAAAGCTTGTAAAGGATTGCCACAACGATTTCGCGCGGAGATTGAGCTCAGAGCGGGAGTTGCGATCGAACCCGATCAAGCGTCACGCCGCACTCTTCGCACTGCCGTTGTCAATTTGCTTGAGTAATCGATTTATGCTCACTAAGTTTTAATATTTGATAAAAAGAATATGACTTACTGAGCTCTCACGATGAGTTACAATACGCATATTCACACTGTTGAGACCATCTATTGTTTATGAGCACCTATCGCCAATACATTCCGTTTGTTTGCGCGCTTCTTCTTTGTGCAACTCCGTATATCACGTCTCCAACAGCCTTAGTTATCGGATTTTTTCTGTCCAGCTTTGGTTTAATTCCAGCACAATTACCCATTGCCAAATTTACTAAAAAGTTACTCGCGTATTCGATTATTGGATTAGGATTTGGTATACCTTTTCAACAGGCGCTCGTTGTCACCAGCCATGGTATCGGTTTAATCATAACAACCATTTTTATCACACTAATGCTCGGATGGTTTATCAGTGAAAGAATCGGCCTTGCGCATAAAACAGGGTACTTAATCGCATCAGGTACGGCGATTTGTGGTGGTAGTGCAATTGCCGCTGTTGCCCCGGCCATTGAAGCCGATGACGACCAAATAGGGTTGGCTCTCGGAACGGTATTTGCGCTTAATTCCATAGCTCTATTTATATTCCCAGCCATCGGCCACTGGTTTCATTTAACTCAACATGAATTTGGAACTTGGGCTGCGATTGCTATTCACGACACATCTTCTGTGGTTGGCGCAGCGTCGGCCTATGGCGAAGAAGCGCTAAAAACCGCAACCACCTTAAAACTGGCGCGCGCGTTATGGATTATTCCGGTCGCGTTTATTAGTGCATTTCTATTCCGTAGCGATTCAAAAAAAATCACTATTCCTTATTTTATTTTATTCTACTGTGTTGCCATCGGTGTCAGTGATGTACTGCCCGAATATCAAGATTTGTATAACGGAATATTTGGCGTGGCAAAACAAACACTAGTGGTATGTTTGATGTTGATTGGGTGCGGGTTATCGTTTGACCGATTGAAGGCTGCCGGAAGCCGCCCTTTACTGTTTGGTGTCGGGTTATGGGGAATGATATCGATCTCATCACTGGCGTGGATAATGCTGGGATAAATAGAAATCGGATGATAGAAGTCGTTAAGTTGTCATGTCGTTTACATTCGATTGTTGACGACGCCTATCACGACGAGAGAGAACCACTGAAACAATAACAAGAAAAGCCGCTAATTCTGCTAGCGAGCGAGTCGCACCCGTGGTAGTCAAGGCAATAAGTAATTGAATGACAACCACTGACATTAATAACCCATTTTTCATTGTTTCCGACCTATTCCGCTCAATTCATTTAATAATTATGACGAAAAGCGATTTAAGTACCAATTCTGTTTTGAACTATCTCATAACCAAATATTGGGTTTGTTGCGTATTGAACCACTCTTTCACGTGATAACGAGAAACTTTAATGCCCTGATTAAATATTGAATCTGGCAGAGCAAAATAGTCAATTGGCCATTTATATTTGTCTAAAGCCAGTGCTAACGATTGTTCAATATAGCAACGATCGATAGGCTGCTGACCGCAGTCAATAAATGCTACCGGGCGAGCACCATATTCTTTGTCCATAACCGCGAGTACAACCGCGACACGGATCAATGGAATAGCCACTAACGCTGCTTCGATTTCTTCACAATGGATGTTCTCTCCACCCGACACAAACATGTTATCGGCGCGGCCTAATATAACAAGTTCTCCATCACGCCATTCCCCTAGATCCCCTGAATCATACCAACCACGGTTGTCGACTAGTGGTGTCAAATGGCCGCAGTTGTAGTAACCAAGGGCAAGAGTGTCACCCGCTACTAAGATTCGCGCTCCTTCAACAATCAGTGAACGCCGTGGTAATACAGCTCCAACACCAACTTGAGAATCTGCTCGTTTTGCGGTTACCGTAGAGGCCGCCTCAGTCATCCCATAGCCAAGCCAAGTCTCAATACTGCGTTTCTCAGCTCGCTGGCAAAGAGCAGGAGGAATGTGACTTCCGCCGAGCAAAACGTGAGTTAAATTCAGACTGAGAGATGGATTATCTAAAAGACGGGCGAGTTGGACAGGCACAAGCGAGGCGTGGGTAACGCCGACAATCTCCTGCTCTAAATTTCCATTCCCTACTTTCAGGCAAGCGCCAACTTGAAGCCAACGATACACTATGGCCAATCCTGACACATGATACAGTGGCAAACTAAGCAACCAACAGTCCATTGGGGTAAAAGAAAAATGGTGTAATAGCCCATCTGCCGATGCGTAGTGCTGCTGATGAGAGTGTGCCACGACTTTTGGATTGCCCATCGAGCCAGAGGTAAACGTTAGCGTTGCGAGGTGGGTGGCGTCATAGTCACTAACGCATGAATGTGTCGGCGCGAGACTAATGCTACTTTGCAATTCTAATACTGGCTTCAGACTCTGAACATAAGGAAACTCATCAATACAGTGCGTACCTTGGTCATATAACCAAAGCTGTTGGTCAGATTGAACTAGCTGCCTTAATTTATTACGGATCACTGAAACTGGGCTTGACGCGATAAAGCTGACGCGAATATCGAGCATCATTGCCGCGAGAAATAGCCATAAATGATGGGGATGATTCTTCCCAAGAACCACTAAGGTATCACCTTTGACCAAACCATGTTGTCCGAGATAGCGTGCAACAGCAGCCGTTGTGTCTTGCACATCCTTCCAGTGATATTGACACGTGCCATGGATCAATGCGATCTGATTGGGCCGAGATTCAGCCCAATAATTAAATAAGCAATCTTGACTACTTTGAGTCGTACTTGTGCTCATTTATGCGCTCCAAATTAACTCCTGAGATTCCAAACTAACAAGTGGAAGCTCACTTCCAGGCCAAGGGGTTTCGAGTTGAACTTGGTATAAATTAATCGTGTCGAGGCCGGGGACTTCATCTGGCAATAGTAAATGTGCAACTCGAGCAAGTTGACATAACCCTAAGCTAGATTCCAAGCTTGAACTTATCACGGGTTTAATCCCCAAACGATGCGCTTTCTCAATCAAATATTGGCAACGTTGGATCGAGCCAATCATAGTTGGCTTGATTATGATGGTTTTAACACCGGTCAAATCTTCCAACCTAAAGTTGGGATCACGTAACGATGCTTGCAATGTTTCATCCCACGCAACGGCAATCCCAGTATCAATCGCAAACGCGATACTATCACTTGGCGATTGACAAGGTTCTTCAATATAAACAATACGTTGGCGATAAGAATGAGCAATACGGCTGGCAAAAATCTTTGCTTTTTCAGAAGTCCAAGCGCGATTCGCGTCTAAGCGCAGTTTTAGATCGGGAATGGATTCAAGCAATAAGTTAATAGTAAGACCGTCACGAATCGCTTCATACATACCTACTTTAATTTTTGCAACACGCTCCCCCGGCATCTCTTTTAATTTAGCGATCAATTCATCAGGATCGCCGACACCTAGTGGCGCAGCAAAAAAGTTACCATCTTGAGGCAACTCGTCGTTTAATTCCATGAGCGCCGCAGATAGACCAAACGCTACAGATGGATATAATTCATCATAATTTGGTTCATGACCTTGGCACCAAAGTGTCAATTGCTCTTGCGCCTGAATTCCGGCCTCTTCGACCGATTCTAAATTAAACGTTATAAGCGGAGCGACTTCACCGCGCCCGACTTTTTCATCATCATGCAGTTCGATAATAAAACCAACACGTTCAAGTAACTTTTCTTGACGAAGAATAACCCCGCTATCCATTGGTAGACGGTAGCGATACAGTTTTGCACTTCGCATAGCAATGTAACCCCTAAATGAGAAAACATCGATCTAAGCGATGTTTTCTATACCTACAAACCATGCACATGACGTTGCTTAGTTACGTTTTTTATTTTTGTCTAAACGAGGACACATCCATTGTACCCTCGTGATGTATTTCAAATGGCCATAATGTCTACAAGTGTTATGGCCGTCAATCAAATGATCTCGCTCTGAAGCTTATGGGTTTCGTGGAAACTTATTGAAATCTGGTCGGCGTTTTTCATTAAACGCGTTTCGTCCCTCTTGCCCTTCATCAGTCATATAGAACATCATTGTGGCGTTCCCTGCAAGCTCTTGTAATCCTGCTTGACCATCGCAATCGGCATTCAGCGCCGCTTTAAGACAACGCAATGCCATTGGACTATGTTGAAGCACTTCACGACACCAGCGAACGGTCTCTTTCTCTAACTCTTCTAATGGAACAACGGTATTGACCAGTCCCATATCCAACGCTTCCTGAGCATCATAGAATCGACACAAGAACCATATCTCACGAGCTTTTTTCTGGCCGACAATACGAGCCATGTAAGAAGCTCCCCAACCGCCATCAAACGACCCAACTTTTGGACCGGTTTGGCCAAATTTTGCATTGTCTGCTGCGATGGTTAAATCGCACATCATATGAAGAACATGACCACCACCAACAGACCAACCAGCAACAGACGCAATTACAGGTTTAGGACAGGTTCGGATATCACGTTGAAAATCGAGAACATTAAGGTGGTGAGTACCCGTATCATCTTTATAGCCACCATAATCACCACGGATTTTTTGGTCTCCACCAGAGCAGAAGGCATCTTCACCTAACCCAGTTAATATAATCACACCAACATTAGAATCATAACGCGCATCGGCCAACGCATTGAGCATTTCCTTAACGGTCTGTGGCCGGAATGCATTTCGGACTTGTGGGCGAGCAATCGTAATCTTTGCGATTCCGTCCGTAGATTTATGGTAATGAATATCTTCGTAGCCTTGATTGCATTCTTGCCATTCAACCGGCGCGTAAAGTTCTTGTTCTGTTATTCCAACTGTTATCGTCATCGTTTTACCTATGAGTTCTCATTTCTACACATCACAAGTGTGGGTTATGAATTTACGTAAACACGCCACATATGCGTTGGGTTGTTCTTTGTGTACGTTGTGCCCTGCTTTCGTAACTTGGGTATATGGCAACCCGCTTTTTTCAGCAAGCTGACTAAACTTAGAGTCTCTCGCACCACAGATATAATGTATCGGCAGCGACTGTTGCTTAAGCTCATCGAGAAGATAAGGCTGCTTCCCCAAAGAGGTGGCAATCAACATTTCTGCGACACAAACACCTAGATTATCACTCCGCAAGGTCACGAGTCCTTGTCTTTGCTCATCATTTAAATCAGAAAAAATCGGCTGATGGTACCAATCGGTTAATACATGCTCAATCGGCTCCAAAGAGAAGCGCCGTGCCCAGTTAAGATCAGACTCCATACGACGTTGACGCAATTGAATATCTTCAATTCCTAAGTTGCCGCCTTCAGAGATTAAGCCTACCAAGTTAATCCCATTCCAGAGTTGCTTTGCTAACCCATACATGGCGATTCGCGCACCCAACGAATACCCAACCAAAATAACAGGAACATTAGGTTCTAAACGATGAATAATGGTCTCTTTTATCATCTGACAAGTATCGTCAAATCCCTCACACTCTCGATAAACACTTCGACCATGACGACAGACATCGATGGTTAGACAATCATTCTCCTCAAGTTGCTCAACAACCTGATTCCATTCATTGCTATCCCCCAAAAATCCATGGAGAAACACAAATGTCGGCGATGGCTTAGAGTGAACACTTTCCGAGCTCGGGTAATACTTATTTGAGAGCATAAATTTTATTAACCTGTTGTTGAATCAGTGTTGATATCGACTGGTTTGCTGTCTTAACTTCGACAACCAAACCACCTCGACCTTGATCAATATGTTGCGTGACACTGTCGATTAAGTCGCGAGTGGAATTCGGTACAAAATAAGAGAGCCCAAACTGTGCTGCCGCATGCTGAAATTCAAAGCCATGTGGCATTTGATAGAGTTCCAGTTTTTTCTGTTCAGGGACCGGTAACATGTCGAATATTGCCCCCCCATCATTGTTGGTGACTATGATGATAAATGGTTGAGTCTGTTGTGCGACTAAGGCTAAAGAGTTTAAATCGTACAGAAGGGATGTATCGCCGATCAGCAAAATTAATGGGCAAGATCGGGCTTTCTGAACACCAACAGCACTGGCTACCAAACCATCAATGCCCGATGCACCTCGATTGCTAAAGGTCTCTCGGTTATTTAGCTGAGCAAACATATCGATAAGGCGAACAATCATACTATTGCCAATAAATAAGTCCGCCTCAGTTGGAAGGAGGTGAATGGCTTTCGCTAACATAATTTCAGAAACAGATTCATCAAGATCGAGCTTCTCTAGATTCTGTTTCGCTAAATATAAAGGTTCATCGAGAGCCTTTACCCAACCATGATGAAGAGCATTTGAAGGAGTATCACCTTGGTACCATTGTTCACATAGTTGATTGGCATTGGCAACGATATGGATTTGAGGTAAATGCTGAGGATTATCGCGCTGACTGAGCGGAGAAACATAGAAATAGTGCGCGGCTTGCTCTAAGACTTGCTGTTTGAACCACGCATGCAGTCGTTTGGACACAATTCGAGAACCAAATTGCACAATACAATCACATGCCGAGAGCTGCTTAGCGAACGGTGGATGCTGTAACCAAAGATCATAATGTGCCCAATCACTCGTCACTCCAGATTGAGGATCACACAACACTGGCCAACCTAAATTTTTAGCTAACTTGAAGGCTTTTTGTGCCTCTCCTAGCTCGAGCTGCCCTAAGACAAAAACACCTTTGCGTTGATTCAACCATTGAAAATCGATCTCATTACACCGATTTTCAACCACCAATTTATCGGGCTTAGTGAAGGCCTTATCGCTCTTAGACCAAGCAAGTAACTCTGAGTTGTAATAGTCAGAATATTCGATATCACTCTTACAGTATAACGGCTCAGGAAAAGGACAGTTTATATGTATCGCCCCACCTTCTAGTGCTTGCTTATGTAATAATTCATCGATTGAAGTCAGTAAATAGGGAAGTGAAAACGAGGCATTAGGAGATGGAAGATTAAGGGCTGCGGTAACATGGTTAGAGAAGATTCCGGGCTGAACAATGGCCTGATTGGCACCACACCCTACAAGTTCTGGTGGTCGGTCAGCCGTCAGTAAAATCAACCTTTCTTTGGTTAGGTTTGCTTCAGCAACAGCAGGTAACAAATTGGCGACCGCAGTCCCTGAGGTAACGATGACGGCGACAGGTTTATGGCTAGCTTTGGCAAGCCCAAGAGCTAAAAACCCCAAACCACGTTCGTCAAAATGAGAATACATCGTTAACTTAGGGTTGGCATCTGCTTCTAGGGTTAACGGTGTAGAGCGTGAACCTGGGGCAACGCAGACTTGGCTAACACCAATCCGACTTAGCTCTTCGAGTAAAACCTGACTCCAAACTCGATTTAACTGAGCTTGGTTATCACTCACGATACTGTCTCAAATGAACAGCTATCGTTAATTAAACTGAGTAATGTCGACATTTTTCGGTCTAACTCCTGCCATTCACACTCGGCTACTGAACCTGGGACAATTCCGGCTCCAGCGTATAATTTAACTTGATTTTCAGTGACTAAGGCACTTCGAATTGCAACACAAAATTGCGCTTCTTCATGACTGATGTATCCAATAGAACCGGCATACCAGCCACGGGGAAAGGGCTCATTTTCCGTAATAAACTCGAGTGCAGGTTCACGAGGGAACCCCGCAACGGCTGCCGTTGGTTGCAAGGCATCAAGCAGTTTAACGCCATTCACTCCTCTTTCTAGCTCAGCGGTGATTGAGCGTCTTAAATGCTGAACCTTACGTAATTTAATCAACTGTACTTGGTCATCTACCATCACCTGACTCGAGAGGGGTTTAATCCGTTCGACTAAATCATCAACCACATATTGGTTTTCAACTAGATTCTTAGTATCACTGCCCAACCAAGCTGACATTTTCTCATCTTTCTCTGCATCATCACTGCGCCCTGTCGTGCCGGCAAGCGCTTCTGAGCGTAATGTTTGATATTGACGATGATACAGGCGTTCTGGTGTCGACCCCATAAAACAGTGTTTACGATCTAAAACCAGCATAAAATGAAAGCTATTGTTATTGATTGCATAACTGGATTTCATCAATTGTGAAGCACTAATGTGTTGATCAAGTTCGACCCGAGTTTCGCGAGCCAGCACCACTTTCTTAAACTGGTTTTCTTCTATTTGACCAAGTGCTTTATCAACTAACTGTGACCATTCATCGTGATTAGGAAGATGTTCAAATTTTGTAATTTCGGTAGAGATCGCACCCAGCGGCTCTGCTGCCGCCTTTAATTTACGTAGCCCTTCTACTGTACGGCTTTTATCTTCGGTAAAGTTAGCCGCTAGCATCCATGAACCATCACGACAAATTAACTCGAACTGAGGTAAAAAGAACAGTGACGACATGCAACGAGGGTTTTTCTCACTACGCCCATCAAAAGAGCGACCACCCCATACTCGTTGACCGGGTGCGAGAATTTTATAGGCAGGCGTAGGGTCTAAAAACGTGTACAACTGCCCTAATGCGACAACTTGCTCTTGCCCATCACGTGAATGCCAGAAAAATTTTGGAAATAAAGGTTGGGCATCGAGCCAATCGATTAAATCTGTTTCAAATTCGGATGCTAAAGAAAGCGTAACGCGGCTCTCCTTTTCAGCAGAATTAATCATACTAATTAATTGATCGATAGCTTGATAGAAATACGACAAGGCAACCTCAAATAACTCGATAAAACGGATAATGCCGCTACTCTATTGACAGAAGAGTTTTAAATCAAGGTTCATCCGATAGGATTTTGTTTCCCATCTAAATTAATATAAATAAATTGACGAAACAATTTAGATTATTATTCTTTTAAACCTTAATTTAGTGTAACTTAATAAGAAATTTCATTCATTTTCAGGAATCTTGCAATGCAAAATATCGGGATGTCATCCAAACTCGATAATGTCTGCTACGACATTAGGGGCCCAGTACTGAAACATGCTAAACGCATGGAAGAAGAGGGGCAGAAAATCCTCAAACTCAATATTGGTAACACCGCCCCATTCGGTTTTGACGCCCCAGATGAAATCCTAGTCGATGTCATTCGAAATCTTCCAACATCGCAAGGTTATGGCGACTCCAAAGGGATCTACTCTGCTCGTAAGGCCGTGGTTCAATATTATCAGAAAAAGGGACTGCGCTCTCTCGATGTCGAGGATGTCTATATCGGTAATGGTGCATCTGAGTTAATTGGCATGTCGATGCAAGCATTACTCAATGATGGCGATGAGATGCTCGTACCTGCCCCAGATTACCCACTATGGACAGCCTCTGTTTCGATATCTGGTGGTAAAGCCATTCATTATATGTGTGATGAAGAATCAGATTGGTATCCTGACCTTGATGATATAAAGAAAAAGATTACCCCAAGAACACGCGGCATTGTATTAATCAACCCGAATAACCCAACGGGCGCCGTGTACAGTCGTGACTTCTTACTCGAAGTAATTGAAATCGCACGTCAGCACAAACTCATTATTTTTGCTGACGAAATCTACGATAAAGTTCTTTATGACGGAGCTGTACATACATCAATTGCAACTCTTGCAGACGATGTATTAATGGTGACATTTAATGGTCTTTCGAAAGCCTATCGTGTCTGTGGTTTTCGAACGGGTTGGATGTTTATCACTGGGCCAAAACATTTCGCTGAGGGATATATTTCTGGCTTAGATATGTTGGCATCGATGCGATTGTGCCCAAATATGCCGATGCAGCACGCGATTCAAACCGCGCTCGGAGGCTATCAAAGCATCAATGAGCTGATTCTTCCTGGAGGACGCCTTCTTGAGCAACGTGATCGTGCTTGGGAACTGATTAACCAAATTCCTGGGGTATCGTGCGTAAAGCCCAAAGGAGCGATGTATCTTTTCCCGAAATTGGATCAGAAAAAATTCAATATTCAAGATGACCAACAATTAGTGCTCGACTTCTTAATCCAAGAAAAAGTGCTTCTTGTTCAGGGGTCTGGGTTTAATTGGCCAAAACCGGATCATCTACGGATTGTCTTTTTACCTCATGTCGAGCTGCTCGAAATGGCGATTGGTCGTTTCGAACGTTTCTTAAGTACTTATAAACAATAGTATTATCGACCATAACACCTATCGACAGTATCACGAATGGATTCGGTAGGCAGAAAAGGCTCACTTCGGTACACTAGAAGTGAGCCTTTTTGTATATACCATTTTTATAACCTTATTAGGAATGCCGAGCTTTATGAAAGAGAGTCATTTTTTTGCACACCTAGCCAGAATGAAATTAATTCAGCGCTGGCCACTCATGCGTTCTGTTTCTAAAGAAAACGTTTCCGAGCACAGTTTACAAGTGGCGTTTGTGGCTCATGCACTCGCTCTGATTAAAAACAGAAAATTTGGCGGTTCAACGAACCCTGAGCGTATTGCAATAAAAGCAATGTATCACGACAGCAGTGAAGTGCTCACAGGTGACCTGCCAACGCCTGTCAAATACTACAATCCAGAAATCGCTAAAGAGTATAAAAAAATTGAAGCGGCGGCGGAGCAAAAACTCCTCTCTATGCTTCCTGAAGAGTTCCACGCTGATTTCAAACCATATTTGCTTTCAGATGCCGTGTACGAAGAAGATGAACTCATCGTAAAACAGGCAGACTGTTTGTGTGCGTACCTAAAATGTTTAGAAGAGCTCAGCGCAGGAAACCATGAATACGCACTGGCGAAAAAGCGTCTTGATGTCACGTTAGAGCAACGTAAATCACCTGAAATGACTTACTTTTTAGACACTTTCGCCCCCAGTTTTGAACTTACTTTGGATGAAATCAGCTAAACTAAGATCTTACAGTAAGAACAGGTTGGTAAATTAAGTTACGAATCAGGAGTAAATATGGACTTAACGATAAACCCACTTTGGGAATTGCGTCATAATGATGAAAACAAACTTCGCCTCAATGACCATCGAAGTCCATTCCAACGCGACCGCGCTCGCATTCTCCACTCTGCTGCTTTTCGTCGCTTACAAGCCAAAACTCAAATTCATGGTACTAACCTGAATGACTTTCATCGTACGAGGCTGACTCACTCCCTTGAGGCCGCGCAGATAGGAACTGGAATTGCCGCTCAATTAAAACTGAAACACCCAGAACTGAATTCACTACTGGGCTCAGATAGCTTAATTGATTCTCTCTGTTTAGCTCATGATATTGGTCACCCACCCTACGGTCACGGTGGTGAAGTTGCCCTAAATTATATGATGCGTGACCACGGTGGCTTTGAAGGCAATGCACAAACATTTCGAATCGTGACTCGCCTAGAGCCATATACCGAACACCATGGTATGAACCTTTCTCGTCGCACTCTACTTGGATTGCTAAAATATCCAGTATTGATTAGCCAACTAAGCGCTAAAACTCAGCCACACCCACCGATTAATCAACGCCAGCTCAAAGCCAAAGATTGGGCACCCGCGAAAGGAGTGTATGACTGCGATCAAACTAAGCTAACGAGCGTATTTGAACCGTTAAGTGATCATGATAAAAAACAGATCGCAACGTTACGTGACCCAATGAACGACAACCCAAATCGACATCAGAAAACTCGGTTTAAATCTCTCGATTGTTCCATCATGGAGCTGGCGGACGATATTGCTTACGGCGTCCACGATTTAGAAGATGCTATCGTGTTAGGCATGGTTAATCGCAATCAGTGGCGAGAAGCAGCCGAAGCTAACTTAACTCAATGCGGTGATCCTTGGTTTGAAACGAATCTAGACTCGATCAGTGACATGCTATTTTCCGGAGAGCATTTTAAGCGAAAGGATGCCATTGGAGGAATGGTGAACGCTTTACTAACGAACGCGCGAATTCAACCAGTAGATTGCCACTTTGACTCTCCATTGCTAGCGTATAATGCCATTCTCGAACCAGCGATGGCACAAGCTTTAGGTGTGTTAAAACAATTCGTCAGTCATTATGTGATTCAAAATCCTCAAGTTCAGCGCTTCGAATATAAGGGGCAGCAGATCATTATGGAATTATTTGAAGCATTAAATGCTGATCCTGAACGATTACTCCCTGAATCAACGCAACAAAAATGGCGACTGGCTGAACAGCAATCCGATCAAGGTATGCGTGTGATCTGTGACTATATCGCAGCCATGACCGATGCCTACGCACAACGTCTTCATCAAGAACTGTTTTCGAGTAATAGCATCCGATAAAAAACTAACGCCTTCCTGCTTAGTTTTTTTTGTTCAGATAATTGCGTTCAAAAACCCCAGCTGGCATTTGTGCAATTTGAAACTCAATCATCTTCTCAAATGTGGTGATCAGTGATGAAAAATCTCGTTCTGGATGCCATAAAGATAGCAAATGAAATCCTGCCTCAACCGTCGATAAAGCGTTGGGATCAGGCGCTTTCCGAATTCGATAATTTCCATGCAACTCGCTTGGTAACTTAACACAAGGCAAGCAATGTAGATTGCTCGACAACTGCCATATTTTGTAGGCTTTCTTCCATGTACCATCTAAGAGAATCGCACGTTGTTTTCGGCTATTGCTGTTCTTTGTAGGTTTATTTGAGAGTGCGATAGCGTATTCTCTCGGATATAATACAAAATGCTCATACTCTGCATCACCGAGAAGTCGATTTAGACCCTCGTGATTGGAGAAGTCCTCACCAATAAAGAGATGTGAGTTTGGTAAAGACAGTGCCAGTATTTTCGCTGTGCCCATTGGACGATGTTCTTCTGTTGGATGCTGAAGAATAACAAGTTCCAAATTAGAATTAAGCGTTTGAATTGTTGAGCAAATACATGCTCTTTTAGCCTTTCCACATTGAGAGCAATAACGAGAAGTCATATGTATCGAATCCTAATTTTAGCCATAATTACCCTAATCTGTATCTTTGCCCAGCACCCGGTAGTATCCCACGCTATGATATGGGATAGAGAACTTATTCTCGATGGCGAATGGTGGCGAATTTTAACAGGAAACCTTACCCATACAAACCTACCACACCTCATAATGAATGTTGCCGCATTATGGCTGATCGGAATCATTTTTCAATCGCACCCATTTCAACTACTAGTGATCACCATTGCTTTATCAATCATCGTGGGTGGAGCGTTAATACCATTCTCTAATATCGACCAATATGTCGGGCTTTCAGGAACATTACATGGTTTATTCGTCTACGGTGCGCTGCAGGAATTAATGAAAGGAAAAGCAAGCAGTTGGCTGTTAGTCTTAGGGATAATCGTAAAAGTTGGATGGGAGCAATGGGCTGGACCATTAGCCTCTACAGAAGAGATGATCGATGCACCCATTGCAATTGAAGCACATCTTATCGGCCTAGTTGCAGGGATATTCCTCGCCTTCATAACACCCAACCATCGACAACTATAGTGAATCTTGAGTCACACTGAAGTCAATCATTGCCTATCTATTTTGATGTGCTTGATTGGCTTTTGAGTTTATTCTACTCCGTCGCGTTGTGAATGGCCTCTCTTGTTCCATCAACCACTTCACCAGTCGTTGTTTTTGTTTGCTCCCATATTGTGGATGAATCCTTTTTTACGCCCTTTAGTGTTTCTGCACAACCAGTTAACAGCATAGCCATCGCGAATGTGACCAATGTTATTTTCATTATTCTTCTCCACTTATTCTATCGAATTGAAATATCGACTTTAGTTTCTCACTCTTTACTAATCATTAAAGACTTCGAGTACAAAGATGGCTTTTAAAAAAAGGAGTCAAAATTGTATCTCACTACGCATCGAATTTGTCACTCATTTATCTAGAGTTACATTTTTAAATATCGTAAATAAGACATTCTGACAGTTTGAACTACAATTTATGGATTAGAGCTTTTTTTAAAGGTAATGAGATCGCTTATTCCTCACGCAAGAATCGGTGTTGTCCCATAGGTATTCAATTCAAAGTGAAGCGCATGAATAAAATAAACTACGATCCTAATAAGACATTCCTCTACTATTTCACCGCCGCGGTCGTTTTTGGGACTTATGGGGGTAGAGTTTGCCCAATGCTTGAAACACTCACTGGATTAGAAATACTCTACCATGTGGGTTTGATATACAGCGTTTTATTTATCATTCGCCATATAGTATCTACACACTTCAACTTTTTAGGCATGAAAAACCTGGTCAATCTTGATGTTAGCCTAGCACTTTTAGCGAGTCTTCCATTTGCTGCTTATTACTCTATTAGCTATGATTTCCCTCTGGATAGCAATGCCAAAGTGATCTTTGGAATGGCCCTTTTTGGCTTCTTAACCGGCTTCATTCTTGATCTACAGGCCAAAATTTATTCTCTTGACGATACTGCTGCATCCGCCAGTATCCCATCGAAAGATGAAAGACGCTCTATGGTCACCCAAGCTATTGTTCTTGTCGTGCTTTTACTTGCATTTTTGACCATATCCCTGACCATGATTGGAGTTAAAGACGTTTTTTGGCTCGAAAATAATCCCCAAAAATTGCTCGATGGTAGTGGCAAGATTAGTGTTATTAAAGAGTTCGTTTATGTGTCTGTTGTTCTAATTGCTTATTCGATTTACATCATGACGATTTGGAGTTCGCTACTTAAACGTATCTTTGCTGGACATGAGGAAGCTCTAATACGAGTAACCTCCGGAGAAATCTCTAGCCGCCTTCCAGTATATTCAAATGATGAACTTGGGGCCGTTGCCTTAATGACTAATTCAATGCTCGACTATCTTGAACGCAGTCAAGAGGAGATACAAGTCACTCGTGATGCCGCCATTGTTGGGCTTGCAGCTCTCGCTGAATCGAGAGATAACGAAACTGGTGCTCACATCATTCGAACTCAAGAGTATGTGAAAATTCTCGCTATCGAAATATCAAAACACGAGAAACACCAGCAACAACTAACGCCTCACTACATTGACTTATTGTACAAATCCGCCCCTCTTCATGATGTCGGCAAAGTTGGCATTCCTGACTCTGTCCTACTTAAACCTGGAAAGCTCACAGACGAAGAGTTCGATATTATGAAAGGACACCCGCAAATTGGCGCTGATGCATTGTCAATTGCTGAGGACCAACTAGGAAATAGTTCATTCTTAACCGTGGCACGAGAGATTTCGCTAACACACCACGAAAAATGGGATGGCTCGGGTTACCCTAATAAGCTAAGCCACGACGATATCCCAATAGCAGGACGTTTAATGGCGCTGGCGGATGTTTATGATGCCTTAATTTCAAAACGTGTGTATAAGCCAGCGTTCAGTCATGAGAAAGCCAAGTCTATCATTCTGGAAGGTTCTGGGTCTCACTTCGACCCAGATGTTGTCGATGCATTTCTAGCGGTAGAATCAGGCTTTATTAAGATTGCTGATATGTATAGAGATCGTAGTGAACTAGAAGAATAGAACCAGAAACAAAAAAGCCACACATACGTGTGGCTTTCATTATCAATATCTAATAACTACCCGCTAATCCCCTGCGAACGAAGATATTCAGCATAACTGCCTCTAAAGTCAGTAATTTTATTGTCACTAATTACGATAACTCGCGTCGCCAGAGAATCAACAAAGATACGGTCATGAGAAACGAAAAACAACGTGCCTTTATATTGCTCAAGGGCCGTGTTTAATGACTCGATAGATTCCATATCCATGTGGTTGGTTGGTTCATCCATCAGCAGCATATTTGGTTTGTGCATCATAAGCTTACCTAAAAGCATACGACCTTGCTCACCACCAGACAGGACTTTAACTGACTTCTTAATATCGTCTTGACTAAACAGCATACGGCCTAAGAAGCTACGAATAACTTGCTCATCATCGCCTTCTTGACGCCATTGGTTCATCCAATCAAAAAGCGTCATATCTTTCTCAAAATCATGGGCATGATCTTGAGCGTAATAACCAATATTCGAGTTTTCAGACCATTGATACGTTCCGCTGCGAGGCGCTAATACGCCTGCTAATGTATTCAAGAGCGTGGTTTTACCTACGCCATTTTCACCAATAATTGCGACACGTTCGCCAACTTCAAAAATCGCCGAAAAATCACTAAAGAGATCATTGTCAAAACCTTGAGTTAGGTTTTCGACAACTAGAGCATTACGGAACAGCTCTTTTGACTGCTCGAAACGAATAAATGGATTTTGACGACTTGATGCTTTAACTTCATCTAGCTGAATCTTATCAATTTGTTTCGCTCGTGATGTTGCCTGCTTCGCTTTTGATGCATTAGCCGAGAAACGAGCAACGAAGGTTTGTAGCTCTGCAATTTGTGCTTTTTTCTTTGCGTTATCAGACAACAAACGTTCACGTACTTGAGAAGCTGCCATCATGTATTCATCGTAGTTTCCTGGATAAAGACGTAATTCGCCGTAATCCAAATCAGCCATATGAGTACAAACCGAGTTTAGAAAGTGACGGTCGTGCGAGATGATAATCATGGTGCAGTTACGCTGGTTTAACGTCTCTTCAAGCCAGCGAATCGTATCCATATCCAGGTTGTTGGTTGGTTCGTCAAGCAACATGATGTGCGGGTCTGCGAATAATACCTGTGCTAACAGCACACGCAGTTTCCAGCCGGGAGCAACTTCACTCATCAAACCATAATGCTGCTCAAGAGGAATACCCACCGCCAACAGTAATTCACCGGCTTTGGATTCGGCCATATAACCGTCCATTTCAGCAAATTCTGTTTCAAGGTCAGCCACTTTCATTCCATCTTCTTCGCTCATTTCAGCTAAAGAATAGATGCGGTCACGTTCTTGTTTTACTTCCCAGAGTTCTTTGAAACCCATAATAACGGTATCAACAACCGTATACTCTTCATAAGCAAACTGATCCTGATTCAGCTTCGCAACACGCTCGTTAGGGTCGTAACTCACGTTGCCACTGGTTTGCTCGAGCTCACCACTTAGAATTTTCATAAAGGTTGATTTACCACAACCATTAGCACCAATAAGACCGTAGCGATTGCCTTCGCCAAATTTAACTGAAATGTTTTCAAACAGCGGCTTAGCACCAAACTGTTGAGTAATATTTGCGGTTGAAATCAAAACCAGACCCTTTATAAAAATGTGATGTATGTAGAAAAACTGGCGTCACGTTACTTGTTCACGCCCTATTCTGCAAGTGAAGTTTGCCTGTTTTTATCTAACAGATTTATTTTTCTAGATTATTATCTCAATGAGCCATTTGCTCTTACGTTATTACGTAACCATCTAGCTCGCCTTAACAAAGAAAAACCCCGCAATTGCGAGGTTTATTATTCTCTGGGTCGTCATTAAACGATTGGTCGTTGTCCGCGGCTGAGCAATCTCATAAATACGTTTTCAGCAGCTTCTCCAGCAACACCGGATAGCTTATCAGTAAGCTTTTTCTTCTGTACATAACTGATCGCAAGCACGGTTTTCTCCTGACATGCATCTACAATCAAGTCATCAGACGTTTTTATCTCATCAACCAATCCAAGTTTGTGTGCTTGAGTTCCAAACCAATGCTCTCCCGTTGCAACCGAGTCCACATCTAAAGAAGGGCGACGTTCTCGAATAAAGTCTTTAAACAAGCCGTGAGTTTCTTCTAACTCTTGTTTGAATTTCTCACGCGCTTTATCTGTGTTTTCACCAAACATTGTTAAAGTGCGCTTAAATTCGCCTGCGGTAAGCTGCTCATATTCAATATCATGTTTCTTTAAAAGCTTACTAAAGTTAGGCAATTGAGCAATCACGCCAATTGAACCGACGATCGCAAAAGGCGCTGAGACTACATGATCGGCTATACATGCCATCATATAACCACCACTCGCCGCGACTTTATCAACGGCAATCGTTAACTTAATCTCTTTCGCTTTTAAGCGGTCAAGTTGTGAGGATGCCAAACCGTAACCATGGACCATACCACCGCCAGATTCGAGCTTAAGCAATACTTCATCACCTTCTTGAGCAATAGCGAGAATCGCAGTGATCTCCTCACGAAGTGCGCTGACTTCTTTTGCATCGATACTGCCGTTGAAGTTCAACACAAAAAGATGTGCGTCGCGCTTCGCTTCCAGTGTGCCAGCTTTAGCGGCTTTCTTAATTTCTTTAGTTTCAGATTTGTGTTTCGCTTTCTCGTCTTTCTTTTCCGCTTTATGACGAGCTTTAAGAAAGGCTTCATCGTGAATATGATGCTCTAAATGCTCAACGGTATTCTTATGTTTCTCTGTCAAGTTAACCACTTCCAACTCACCTTTTGATGATGGATGCTTTCCGTTAACCGACTTAATAATGATCAGTACAGCTACAATAGCCACGACCACAGTCGCAATCTTAGCTAAAAATAAGCCATAATCTAATAAAAATTCCACTGATGTAATCCTCTCATGTGCGATTTGGTGTATTGTACCCATCTTAATAAATAAATCATAACGATAAGGCGGTAGAGCGTGGATTATTCTGTTTCTTCGCAAGCTCTTAAAGGCAAAACCATTTTGGTCACGGGTGCAGGTGATGGCATCGGTAAACAAGCAGCAATCAGCTATGCTCAGCATGGCGCAACGGTTATCTTGTTAGGTCGAACCGTGGCTAAGCTAGAACAAACTTACGATGAAATCGAAAACCTGGGTGCGGCACAACCAGCCATCATTCCTTTAGATATGAATGGTGCCACCAAACAGAATTATCAAGACATGGCGGACACAATTGATGGTCAATTTGGTCAGTTAGATGGTATTTTGCACAGCGCAGGTCTATTAGGTGTTATTACCCCATTCGAACATATAGGCGAAGACGCTTACGATGAGGTGATGCAAGTCAATGTGAAAGCGCCCTTTCTAATGACACAAACCCTTTTGCCTTTGCTGCATAAGTCTGATGATGGACGAGTGATTTTCACCACATCAAGCGTCGGCCATGTTGGGCGAGCATATTGGGGTGTCTACGCGATGTCTAAGTTTGCAACAGAAGGAATGATGCAAGTTCTTGCGGATGAGTTAAGCAATACATCTGTTCGAGTCAATGCTATCAATCCAGGTGGCACACGGACCAAGATGCGTGCACAAGCCTTTCCAGCAGAAAATCCAGATAACCTGAAGACACCAGAAGATATTATTCCACTCTATTTGTATCTTATGGCACCAGAAGGACAAGCGATTCACGGTCAATGCATCGACGCTCAGCCAAAGTAAGCCATTAAATCGATGAATTACAGACGTGCTATGACAGCACGTCTATCAATATCAGCCTAAAACCAAACTCTAAGGTAGGCACGTCTCTTTACGTTTCGCAAACACGCTTCTAAGCTTAACAACCAAAATCACCGAAGCAAGACTCAGTGTTGCGGTATTGGCAACAATTATCGGTAGATTCCAATCAAATAGCCCATAGATTAACCACAACGCAACCCCAAATACAAAAAATAAGTACATCCCCAACGATATTGCATCCGTGTTTTTTGTCTTTAGTGTATGAATAACTTGAGGAATAAAAGAGCATGTCGTACAGAATGCCGCAGCATAGCCTAGATGAGATGGATCAATGGTCATTGAGTTTATATTAACCTTAAAAATTGTTTCGCAATATACGCTGATTAGTGAGGGGCGGTATTATAAAAGCGAGCTCGCCTATCAGCAATAGAATTAAGCCTTATAAATTCATTTGTCGGATAGATAATTCATCCGTAAATACGATCAACAAGAATGCCTACCTATTCACCACTTCATTTATGGAATCTCCCTTCCCGCATATGGAATGGTAATTTTAATGAAATGAGACTACCCACTGCGTCTTGTACTTAGCCATAAATTAGAATGCACTAACACAAATCGAAGCTCTTGATCCTTTCGTACATTTCAAATGGAGGACTCGAAACATGGAAGTACTGCTTTATATAGGCATCGTACATTCTCTGTTTATCATTCTATTTTTGCTTTCTAGAAAGCCAAGAAATACTGGCGATATGATTCTAGTTTTCTGGATGATGTTTCTAGCATTGCCGATGGTTTCTGATTTAGTGTGCCCTCAGGGTTTTGATCTCCCTATTCCACTATTAAAAGATAAACTGCCTTACGCGCTAACGTTTGGGCCACTACTGCTGCTGTACACCAACTATATAACCAATGGCTATAATTGGACAAAAAATCAATTTGTGGTCCATTCATTGCCCTTTATTCTCGCAGTCATATACAAGCTACTTTTTGTACCAGAGTTAACCTTCAACCCTAACCTTGATATCAACAACAGCCTATTAGGTAACCTACTTTCCACTGCAATTCTAGCCTCGTCTTTGGGCTACGCGAGCGTGACCTTAAATCGATTGAAGAAGCATAAACAGAACGTGTTGGACCAATTCTCTTCTCTTTCATCGTCAATATCTTTGAAGTGGTTAAGGTGGCTAAGCATTGGACTGATTGTCACTTCGATTCAACCCTTTATATTTATGCTGTTCTCTTTTCCCGAGCTACTGCACACTCGAATCTTCGCGTTACTCACCTTTATGTTTGTATTAAGTTTTTTTGGACTCAACCAGCTGCAAGTCTTCTACCCAATCCTTAGTCAAAAGAGTAATCCTAACCATGCATCGACTTCCTTTACTGAAGCCTCGTCACCCACATCAGAAACTCAAGAAGAACCCGATACTTTTGTGCTCAATGACGCTCAAAATGATATTTCTAGAGAGACATGTCACCATAAAGTACGATATGAACGCTCTGGGTTAACCCATGATAAAGCAAGAGAACTGCTTTTATTAATCGAGAGCTACATAGAAAAAGAAAAACCGTATTTAGACCCAAATTTAACTGCCGATAAATTGGCATTACAATTATCAATACCACGCCATTATCTTACTCAAGTATTCAGTGAAGAATTGGGCAAGAATTTCTATACCTACATTAATGAACACCGAATAAAAACCGTTCAAGCAATAATGCAAAACCCTAGTCAACGTTCACTGACACTGCTTGATATTGCTTACCAAGGTGGTTTCAACTCGAAGCCCACATTTAACCGTGTTTTTAAAGCGAACTGTAATATGACTCCGTCTCAATACCGTAAATCGTGTCGATGCACTGAGTCGATAAAGGAGAGTGTTGCTTAATAAAATTGTTTATTTTCCATAAGTTACGAACCAACATATTTATATGTCTTATGGCTCACAAATCTAATATGTATTGGTATTAACTGAGCGGTTGAGACGCTTCATCGAGCTCTTTCATGACTTAATAAGACCAGATAATTAACTGGAGTCTCTCTTTAAAATTGAGTTTGGCTCCTCCTAACAAAATGGTCTAACAATACAGAATGGAGCTTTTATGAAGTTATCAAAATGTACTATCGCAATAGCGGCAGGCTTAGCACTTACAGCAGGTTTTCAAGCAACCGCAGCCTCTGTAACACAAGCCGAAAAACCCAATATTATTCTTATCCTCACCGATGACATGGGCTATTCAGACCTCTCTTGTTACGGCGGCGAAATCCCTACTCCTAATATCTGTGCACTCGCAGAAAATGGGGTAAAAATGACCGACTACTATACCAACCCAATGTCGGCACCAACACGTTCAATGATCCTAACCGGTGTCGATAACCACAAGACAGGGATGGGTAATATGCCTCCGCTTCGTTCCGCCAACCAAGTAGGTCGAGCAGGATATGAAGGGACGCTAAATAATAAAGTCATGACAGTTGCCGAGATGCTCAAAGCCGGTGGTTACAATACTTACATGTCAGGCAAATGGCATTTAGGGAATACACCACAAACATCACCAAAAGGAAGAGGATTTGATAAATCATTCGCGTTCCTTGGCGGTGGTATTTCACATTATGCCGATCAGTTACCTTTAAATGGTTTTGAAGAACCACACTTTTTCTATTCTGAAGATGGTGTAAGACTTGATGAGCTACCGAGTGACTTCTACTCGACCGACTATTATACCGACCGAGCAATTGAATACATTGGTGATAAGGCAACTGACACCCCGTTCTTTACTTATTTGGCATACACTGCGCCGCATAACCCACTGCAAGCACATAAAGAGTGGATTGATAAGTTCAATGATGGTCGCTATGACGTGGGTTATGACGTTATCAGAAAACAAAGACTTGAACGCGTTAAAGAGCTCGGATTAGTCGATAAAAATGCTAAGGACGTCGTTGATAATAAAGACTTTAAACCTTGGGACTCCCTTTCTGACGAGGAAAAGAAAGTATCTGCTAAGTCAATGGCGATCTACGCAGCGATGCTTGTAGAGTTGGATAATAATGTTGGACGTTTAGTTCAGCACCTAAAAGACATCGGTGAATACGAAACAACCCGCATTATCTACGCTCACGATAATGGCACCAATCCAAAACCGGATACCAACTATTCAGGCAACGCACCGAAATTTTATGACGGATTCGATCTTTCATATGAAAATATGGGTCTGCCAAACTCATACGTATCTTATGAAGCAGGTTGGGCTGAAGCAGGTACGACTCCGTACGCTTACTATAAAACAACAACTGGGCAAGGTGGCGTAAGAGTTCCATTCATTGTTTCTGGTGCCGGAATCGTAAACAAAAACCAGTTCGTCACATCTGGCAACAGCATGGTGACCGATGTCACTCCGACCATTTTAGATTGGGCTGGCATTGAAAAACCAACAACTCGTAATGGTATCGAACTGCATGAGTTTTCTGGTAAATCACTGGTACCGTTCTTAGCCGGTGAAGAGAAACAAGTCCGCTCTCCAGAAGACCATATTTCGATAGAACTGAATGGCTACAAAATGTTGGTCAAAGGTGATTACAAACTGCGTGGTATGAATGGCCCACATGTGCCAAAAGTCGGGAAAGATTGGCAGCTATTTAACATCGCGAATGACCCATCAGAACAAGTCAACATTGCAAGTGAGCAACCAGAGAAACTGGCTGAACTGGTCGCATTGTTTGATGAGTATGCCGCTGATGTTGGAATGGTGGAAAAAGATTGGACGTATCCAACTCTTTACCATCGTCAAACTTGGATGCTCCGCGATGGAAAATTCGCTGATATTCCATTTCGAGAAGCAAAATAGCTATCGAAACTAAATGATAGAACCGCAGGCTAACGATTCTGTTAGCCTGCTTAGTTGAGGAGTACTAAATGAAATACCCATTTCACGCCATTATTAAGCCCGTCGGCGATGTGTGTAATTTGAATTGCCAATACTGCTTTTATAAAGAAAAAAGTGAAGATGGCGACCGAATGACCAACGAAACATTAGAGCTACTCACTAAAAAGTATATCGATGAACAACCGCAAGGCTGTAAAGAAGTTCAGTTTGTATGGCAAGGTGGCGAGCCGATGATGGCTGGCATCGAATTTTATGAACTCGCGGTCGAGTTACAACGCAAATATCAACGCCCTGGAATGACGATTACAAATGCGATTCAAACCAATGGCACATTAATTACCGATCGCTGGGCAGACTTTTTAAAGCAACACAATTTCTTAGTCGGCATCTCCATTGACGGGCCTCTTTCTATCCATGATGCTCAAAGAATCTATTATTCGGAGTCCGGTAGTCACGACAACGTCATTCGTGGATATAAAAAGCTTAAATCCAGAAACATAACCACCAATATCCTATGCGTTATCCACAACAACAACGTCACCCATGGTGCGAACATATACCGTTACTTCAATGAAGAACTAAATGCGACAAGTATCCAATTCTTACCGGTAGTAGGATCTCAGGGACTGGATTCTGCACATTGGGGGGAATTTCTAGTAACCGTATTTGATGCTTGGTTGAAAAATGGTCTCGGCCGAGTATCCATTCAACTTTTTGATGCTACTTTTACTCGAACCTCACAAGGGGTTGAAACATTCTGTGTGCATTCACATGAGTGTGGGCGTCAACTCGCCGTTGAACGTAATGGTTCGGTATATGCTTGTGACCACTATGTTGAACCGTCTTATAAATTAGGCAATATCGCCAATGATAATTTCGTAGATCTGTTAAATAGCGATATTCAACAACGATTTGTTAAAAACTCCACAAATCACGATGATGCATGTGCCGGTTGTAAAGTAAAAGGGTTATGCCAATCTGGGTGTCCTAAACACCGCGACACTTCAGGTAAAAACCGACTTTGTGAAGGTTATTATCGATTTTTCACATACTCGATGGCCTATAATTACGCCATAGCAGAAAGTCTTCGTCGTGGCTTAGATGTTTCAACTTACAAAACCTTCCTACCGCAAATTGAAGTGCAAGTAAAACAAGCACTGACGAATTAAAACTGAGTAGTGCGCCACTAGAACTGAGGTTGATTTCGTATCTGAATTGGAGGAGTTTATCATCTAGGTTGCTCCTTCTACTTAGATTCAATAAGATAGCTGCCAGATTAACCTTATGGAGCCAGCTCAGTGAATCATCACGTTCGAGATATCAGTCAGCAGTTTTGGGCCAGCCAACGCCTTCCCTACCTGACGATTCGATCAACGATGAACAGCGGACAAGGATATAAACCTCATAGTCATCCAGAGCTTTCAATCGGCATTATTCAAGCCGGTATAACGAACTTAACCATAAACCAACAACACAGCTTGTTGCATCCAAATGACATGATTCTCATCGAGCCAAATTGTGTTCACTCCTGCAATCCAGTTGAAGAGCTACCGCGAAGCTATCACATGCTTTATATTGACCAGCACTGGTGTTGCCAGCAACTAAGCAAATTATATGATCACCCAGTCAATCAATTTAGTTGTGAATCTTCACCTCTCAAAGCGTCATCCGCTACTTGGAACTTGCTTATCAATCAATTAATGGCTCACGATTTAGACATAACGGTACATGAGATTGAACCTAGGTTGGTCGCACTTATTCACCGCTACTGTATTCCGATTAATCCAGCGGCTAACGAAGATACACTAATACACAGTGTCCGATCTAAGTTACTTGAAGATATTATTCACCCACCTTCCTTAGACACACTTGCTGTGCAAATAGGGCGAACGAAAGAAGCTATGATTCGTAGTTTCAAGCACCAATTTGGCATTACACCAAAGTCGTTCTTGAATAACTATCGCGTCGAACGAGCGAAACAACTGTTAAAATCTGGCGCAACGATTGTCGATGCCGCAATTGAAGTTGGCTTCTCTGACCAAAGTCAATTGCACCGTGCGTTTATTAATTATACCGCATCAACGCCAAGACAATATCAACAAGCTCACATCAATTTTCGACAATAATTCACTAATTCAACCACCTATAGTCAGGGTTTCATTTGACAATAGGTTTTTATTTATGCAACTCAGCACCCTTCTACCTGCGGCTTTTCCTGCGCTTGCTCTCGCCCATTTTGTTGCGCTGTTAAGCCCAGGGCAAGATTTCTTCTTACTGATCGCCCATGCGATCCGCTACAAACTAAAAGGTAGCCAATTTATCTGCCTTGGTATCGCTTTGGGCAACGCATTTTATATTGCAATCACAATCGTGGGCTGGAGTTCTCTTAAGGACTACCCACTACTATTTTCGACCGTAGAATTACTCGGTGCCGTCTACTTGTTGTGGATAGGCTCACGTCTGGTCAAAAGCCAACAAGATGACTCTATGTTTCACACCTCCCATGTAGCGATTCCATCGGCGAAAAAACAGCTCTTACTCGGATTATATTCTGCCCTCCTCAACCCTAAAAACGCGTTATTCTACATGAGCCTGATGGCGGTTATTCTAGGCAATGAGGTCTCTGTAGTTCAGCAGGTTTCTTGCGGAGTATGGATGTTTTTTGCCGTCTTAGTTTGGGATTTAGTCATTGCCAGTATTATTGGTCAGTCTCGTGTTCAAAACTGGTTATATTCAGCGATTCATATCATTGAAAAAGGCGCAGGGATTATTTTAATATTATTTGGGCTTGCACTTTTCGTCGACTATCTACCCCATTAAAGCGATAGGCTTTAGAAGATATCAATCGATATCCTATCTAAGTCACAATATCGGGATTGGTATTGAATCGTAACCAATTTACACTATAAGATTGTTAACAATAGGTTACGAAGAGAATGATAATGAGATTCGCATTGCTTTCATTCGCGGTTATGTCATCAGCGTACGCCGCTCAATTTGACTCAGAAAACTACTCAACATCGCTCGATTTTGCTCAAGTCACTCATGTCGACGCTTTGCAAACCGATGATGGAAGTTGGTGCTTTAATACATCAGTTCGCCATAACGACCAAGGTTGGGATCATTATGCGGATGGTTGGGAAGTGATTGACTTAGACGGTAACCAATTAGGTTATCGATTACTCGCACATCCTCATGATAACGAACAGCCTTTTACTCGCCGTCAATGTGGTATTCACATTCCCGAAGCGGTAACCCATGTTGCCGTCAGAGCAAAATGTAATCAACACGGTTATGGTGGCAAAGCCGTCGTAATCGATCTCAATTCAACGTCGGGGCAACATTATTCAATTCGTCGCCAACACTAAGGCTAACAATCACACTAGGAGATAGGAAATGACACAAATACACAATGGTTCATGTTTATGTGGTGCTGTTCAATTTGAAGTTATCGGTGAATTCAAAAAATTCTTTTTATGCCATTGCAGTCGTTGCCGAAAAACATCTGGCTCTGCACATTGCTCAAACCTATTTGCTCCAGCAGCCAAGGTTAAATGGCTAAGCGGCGAAGACAAAATTAGCCATTATCGCCACCCCGATACCAATTTTGCGCGCAACTTTTGCTCGAGCTGCAGTTCACTTGTTCCACTTCATAACGTTGAAAGAGATATCGTTGCAGTACCAGCTGGTAGCTTGGATTCTGAAATAGATGTATCACCACAAGCGCACATTTTTACCGATAGCAAAGGCAATTGGGATGGCATCCTTAACGATATATCTTGCTTTGAAAAAATGCCCAATTAACCATTTAACCATGGGTATACAGTAATCATCGGTACATGCGTAACATTGTATTAGAAAGGCGTTAATATGAAATCTAAAATCGTTCTCTATAAACCCTTGCCCGAGTACCAACGTCAGAGATTGGAGGCGCTTTTTTACGTCACAGCATTTGATTATGTTAACGACCACAACCGAGCAGAGTTTATGGCTGCTTTGGAAGACGCGGAAGGTTTGATTGGCGCAGGCGATTATATGGGCCCCGAAATTCTTCAACACGCTAAAAAATTGCGTGCAGCGTCGACCATATCGGTGGGTACCGACCAATATGATTTGGAATACCTCGCGTCGAGAAATATTCCCTTGATGCATACGCCAGGTGTCATGAATAACACGACAGCAGACACAATTTTCATGCTAATGATGTGTGCCGCTCGGCGTACCGTCGAGTTATCCAATTTTGTTCGCAACGGAGAGTGGAAAGGTAGCATTGGGGAAGCATTTTTCGGCACAGACGTATATGGAAAAACACTCGGTATTATTGGAATGGGTCGAATTGGTTATGCCATTGCTCGTCGAGCACATTTAGGCTTTGACATGAATATCCAATATTACAATCGTTCACAACATGAAGAGGCGGAACAGCACTTAAGTGCCACTAAAATGAGTTTGAAAGAGGTGCTGTCTAGCTCAGACTTTATTTGTGTCATGGTACCTCTGACCAAAGAAACAGAAGGACTCATTGGTCAACCAGAATTTGAACTAATGAAAAGCTCCGCTATCTTCGTAAATGGTTCTCGAGGAAAGGTCGTTGATGAGGCTGCATTAATAGAAGCCCTAACTCACAAAACAATTCGAGCAGCAGGTTTGGATGTGTTTGAGGTGGAGCCTCTCCCAGGAGATTCACCACTGTGCCAATTGGACAACGCCGTGATCGTCCCTCATATCGGTTCAGCCACAACAGAGACTCGCCATAATATGGCCACTTGCGCTGTCGACAATCTAATTGCGGCTCTCAATGGCGATGTAACTAAAAACTGCGCCAACCACGCTCTGCTTAAGTCTTAAACGAAACATAAAAAAATGGCCTCATCTCGAGGCCATATTAAATTTAACTGGAAAATAGCGGCTTAAAGCTAGCTAAAAAATGCTCGCTTAAGTGCGGCTTCCATACCTCGAACTTCAGCTAAACCTTTTAAACGACCAATCGCAGAATAACCTGGGTTAGTTTTCTTTCTCAAATCATCCAACATTTGATGACCATGATCGGGACGCATTGGAATTAAACGTTCATCCCCCGTCCCAGAACGGCGCTGCTCTTCTGCCAAAATAGCTTTGACCATACCATACATATCGACATTCCCAGCCATATGAGAAGCTTCATGGAAACTCATCGGGTTTTCTTCACGCTGAGTTGAACGCAAGTGCGTGAAATAAACACGGTCGGCAAATGTTTCAGTCATGGTGACAAGGTCATTATCAGCACGAACACCATAAGAACCAGTACACATCGTAATACCGTTAGACTGACTCGGCACTTCTTCCGTTAACCACTGAATATCATCGATAGTAGAAACGACACGAGGTAAGCCCAAAATCGGACGCGGTGGATCGTCAGGATGAATCGCTAAACGTAAGCCGTTCGCATCACAAACAGGTGTAATTTCCTTAAGAAATGAAGCTAAGTGCTCGCGCAGACGCTGGCTATCAATACCGTTGTAACGATCTAACTGTTTCTGAAATTCATCCAGAGTGTAACCTTCTTCAGCACCCGGCAATCCCGCGATGATATTTTTGGTTAACTTGCTAACGTCTGCTGGAGTCATTGCATCATAATACTGCTTCGCACTTGCCTGCTCTGCTTCGGTATAATCCGATTGCGCATTAGGACGCTTCAAAATAAACAATTCAAATGCAGCAAAAGCAATTTGATCGAAACGCAACGCTTTAGAACCATCCGGCATTTCATACTCAAGGTCAGTACGAGTCCAATCCACCACCGGCATAAAGTTGTAGCAAATCGTATCGATACCACACTTCGCGAGGTTTTCTAACGTCGTTTTGTAATTGTTAATCCACGTCTGAAATTCACCTGTGCGCGTTTTAATTTCTTCATGCACCGGAACACTTTCCACCACGGACCAAACCATACCTTTAGCTTCAATTTCTGACTTCCGTTTCTCGATCTCATCTACTGGCCATACTTCACCATTTGGAATGTGATGTAATGCGGAAACGATACCGGTAACACCCGCTTGGCGAATGTCATCGAGTGATACAGGGTCATTTGGTCCATACCAACGCCATGTCTGTTCCATGTTATATCCTCTCTAAATATATTATGTCTATAGCTTGATAGGCCCATTGGCAGCTATGTTTTCCCAATGGGCATTGTTCTATTTCTAATCGGTAGGGTAATGAGTGATGGGATCAATATTAAACAAGTAACCATCAAACTGTGGATGGCTAATATCCGATAAACCAAGTAGTGTCTGTTTAACATTTTCCAAATGTTGCCACATTGCATCACGCGCTCCAGCAGGGTCTCGCCGCTGAAGACTCGCCAGAATCAATTCATGATCATGCAGCCAACGCTTACGGTAATTTTCATTGCTAATGTGTTTATGCAATTGCTGCCACATTGGGCTATTATTTCGACGGACCCAAAGGTCTCGCACCATATCACTGAGTACACTATTTTGTGTTGCGTCAGCGATGGCGATATGAAACATCTCATCACCATCGTAATCTTTACGATCGTTTTCGAGATTAATACGTTCTAATTCAAGAGAGTGACGCAGTTTTGAGATGTCATTTTTCGTAATCTGCCGAGCGGCAAACTCAGCAATACGACTTTCAAGAAACTGACGAGCTTGAAGCATTTCAAAAGGGCCGACATCATCGTTCACGTCATCACAATCTTCCTCTTTTCTAGATTGTGAATGCGTTCTTTCAGTAGGAATTCGAATTACGTAAACACCAGAGCCTTTACGTACATTCACGATGCCTTGAATTTCAAGCATGATCAACGCCTCACGTACTACCGATCGGCTCACGGTCATCATCTCGGATATTTCCCGTTCTGGTGGCAACTTGTCACCGACAGCAAACTCTCCTGCTGATATCCGTTCTTTTAATGCAGCACCGACCTCTTGGTATAAGCGCTTAGGTAAAGTCATTGATTTCAAGCCCTTGTAAATGCAAGTTATGAGCATTTAAACACACTGTGATTACTCTCATATAATGCGTATTTTAAGACATATTAATCATACTAATATGATTTAATTGGTCAGTCCAATTTTTATTAATTTAGTTTTATAAGGCTTATCTTGCGTAAAATTACCTCAATTTCAATCAAAATGTGTACATTTATTGACCCAACTCACACGATTAACCAAAAGATTGGTCAGGACACTTAATTGTGAGGTTCGTCATTTGGCCTTACCAAAAACATCTTTATACTAAGCTCCATGTCTTAAATATTACTTTTAAAATTTCAATCAATTTTGAAGACATGAGTTGCATAGTTTTAACTACCCTACAATCAAAAAATATAAACAAGGAAATGTCCTATGTTAATTAGTAAGAAATTTAAAAAGGTCCTTAAAACGACGGTAGCAAGCGTAACGTTTGCAGCTTTGGCTACTTCAGCAGCTTCAGTAAGTGCAGAGACACTTCGTGGCGCGAGCATGTTTGATGATAAACATACATTTACTAAAACAATGGTGAAATTCGCTGAATTAACTGAACAGTATTATAAAGGTGATGTTGAGTTCGATTTACGTCTCAACGGCGAATTAGGTGTTGAGAAAGACTACGTGACTTTCTTAAACCAAGGTGTGGCAATTGATTACACCATCTTAGCACCTTCAAATATGGCTCGTTTCGCTCCTTCAATTCCACTTATGGACATGCCATTTTTATTCCGTGACTTAGACCACTGGAACACAGTACTGTCTAGCGACACTCTTGCACCATTAGAGCAAGAGCTTGCTGATAAAGCCGATATCGTTATTGTTGGTTATGCTGGCGGTGGTACTCGTAACCTGATTTCAAATACAAAAATCAGCAATATGGATGAGTTAGCTGGCCACAAAATGCGTGTGATGGGCGCTCCAATTCAGGCTCAAATCTTTGATGCTATCGGTGCAGCCCCTTCTGCTATCGCATACAACGAAGTCTATAATGCGATTCAAACCGGTGTAGTTGCTGGTCTAGAAAATGAAGCGGCAAGTATCCAAAACCTTAAGTTCTACGAAGTTGCGCCTAACGTAACACTTACTGCTCACACAATTACCGTACGCCCAATCGTATTTAGTGGTAAAAGTTTCCGTAAGCTTCCTGAAGAACTTCAAGCTGCAATCATGAAAGCAGGTAAAGAAGCCGGTGATTACGGTCGTGAACTAGAATCTCGTGAAGACGGCATTAAACTTAAGCAAATGGCGGATGCTGGACAAATCCAAGTATCTGAGTTTGAAGGTCGTGAAAAACTGCTCGATATGGTTAAACCTGTTCAAGATAAATTCGCAGCAAGTATCAATGCAACTGAATTACTTGAAGCTATCCGTACCAAGTAATGCTTATTAATCTTTATTTTAGTTAATCATAAATATCTTTGAGGCCTAGATTGGCCTCAAGGATATTTTATTGTTTACGAAATAGTTGTTCGAGGTTCAATATGATCAAGCGCCAGCTAACGTCGCTTTGCACTGTGCTAAAAGTCATCTTAGGTGTCTTAACCGGCGCACTTATTATTCCCGTCGCAATGCAGGTTCTCGCCCGATATACAGGAATTATTCCAGTGTATCTTTGGACTGAAGAACTCGCGACATTCATTTTCGTTTGGGTCGTAATGATAGGCTCCGTTTTAGCTGTTTGGGAAAATACCCACTTTGATGTTCAAGTTCTGCCTGACAGTAAAAACCCACTTATCTTGCTGATTCAAAAATCCATTGTATACGTTGCTGTGGGTGGATTTGGTTTCCTATTCTCTTGGTATGGCATTGATTACGCGAAATTTGGTTCTATCCAACATTCAGTAATGATGAATGCAAATCTACTGATAACCCACATTACCATTCCGCTCGCTGGACTGCTTTGGGGGGTATTCTCATTGTTAAACCTTGCCGAAGCATTTCAAGAATACAAAACGAATAAAAGGGCGACATCATGATTCTTTCTACTGGAATAGCCTGCGCTTTATTAGTTGGCAGCTTCCTACTTCTGGTTATATTACGTGTACCTGTTGCCTTTGCATTAGGTATTGCCACCCTACCTGTCGTTGCACTAGATATCAGGTTGACTCCTTTTATTATCATCGACCGAATGTTCCAATCTTATAATTCTTTCATTTTGCTCGCCGTTCCATTTTTCTTACTCGCGGCAAACCTGATGAATGCCGGTAAAATTACCGATAAACTTATCGATTTGGCTCGAGTATTAACAGGTTGGATGCCCGGTGGTTTAGGCCATGTTAACGTTGCCGTATCAATGCTATTTGCTGGTATATCGGGATCATCAACAGCCGACGCAGCTGGTTGCGGTAAAATCCTAATTCCAGCAATGATTAATGAAGGCTATGACCGCCGTTTTGCTATTGCGATTACCGCTTGTTCTGCCGTTATGGGCGTAATTATCCCTCCAAGTATCTTAATGATTGTTTGGGGTGGTGTGATGCAAGTATCAGTTGGTGCTCTATTTCTCGCTGGAGCAGTACCTGGGTTTATGATCGGCTTTGCTCTCATGGCAACCGTATATGGATACGCGAAAGTGTATAACTACCCGATTGCCATGAAACCAACTTGGAAATCGGCTTGTACCGCGTTTAAAGGAGCAGCCGCTGCGATGTTAACGCCTGTATTCGTTATATACGGTATCGTTGCAGGAATCGTTACTCCAACAGAAAGTGCCATTATTGCAGCAGGTTACTCGTTGTTCCTCGGTATGGTGATTTATAAAACAGTAACACCACGCCAAGTCGGAACCATCCTTTATGACACCGGACGTTTTGCATCAATTTCACTGTTTGCAATCGGTACCGCTTCAGTATTTGGTTGGTTATTGGCGTACTACAACGTACCTCGCTTAATAATCACCTTTATGACTGATATGGAATTTGGAACAATCGGAACGTCGCTTGTTATTGCCTTCTTGTTTTTATTCTTTGGCCTGTTTATTGATGCGATTCCAACCATCATTATCTTAGGTACCGTATTATTGCCGGTGGCGGCTCAAGCAGATATATCTCCAGTAGTCTTTGCAATTATCGGAATTATCTCTTTAGCATTTGGACTGGTGACCCCGCCATATGGTTTGTGCTTGCTCATATCAGCCTCGATAGGTGGAATGAACGTCGTTCAAGTAATGCGAGAAGTCATCACCATTCTCTTACCGATGCTGCTTATTTTACTGTTGATTATTATGTTCCCAGAGATTGCATTATGGCTTCCACAAAAGCTGATGCCCGGCGCTTTCCCTAAATAACAGCTTCACCCTAAAAGAGCGCTTTAATTAGCGCTCTTTTGGTTGTATCACTCATTTCTTAATTTACATCCAATAGGATACTAACGTGGCTAAAAACATATCGAATACCCCTTTGAACTCACATGTCATAAATCCAAATTATGATCGTTCAAATCTTAAAACCCGCATTGTCCACATCGGCTTTGGTGCATTTCATCGCGCACACCAAGGTCTTTACACCAGTGAGATGATTGAGAAAACAGGGTCTGATTGGGGTATTTGTGAGATAAACTTATTTGGTGGCCAACTGATTAAACAGTTACGTGAACAGGACCATTTATATTCCGTACTTGAAAAGAATACCGACTCTAACGTATCTAAAATTAGTCGAGCTGTGATTGAATCCGTCCACCCGATTCATGATGGGAAACAGGCGGTATTAGATAAATTAGCTGAACCGCAAGTCGCTATCGTATCAATGACCATAACCGAAAAAGGGTACTGCGCAGATCTCAGTACTGGGCATTTGGATTTTAATAATTCTCTTATCATTTCTGATTTAGCTAACCCACAAACCCCCTCATCTGCCATCGGATATATTGTTGAAGCATTGAGAATTCGCAAGGAATCAAACATTACCCCATTTACGGTCATGTCTTGCGATAACATCCAGGAAAATAGCCATGTCGCCAAGCAAGTAATTCTTGATTACGCAAACGAACTTGATACTAATCTCGGTAACTGGATAGAAAAAAATGTCACATTCCCTTGTACCATGGTCGACCGCATTGTTCCCGCCATTACTGAGGCAAGCCTTGTGGAACTTACCGAGAGCCTAGGCGTTGAAGATCCTTGTGGTATTGTATGTGAACCGTTCAGACAATGGGTTATCGAGGATAACTTTGTAAACGGCCGCCCAGAATGGGATGCTGTTGGTGCTATGTTTGTTGCCGATGTCATTCCTTTTGAAAACATGAAGCTTCGTATGCTCAATGGCAGCCACTCATTTTTAGCCTATCTTGGTTATCTTGCTGGATATCGCTATATCTATGAAACCATGGCCGATGAAGCCTTTCGTCAGGCTGCGTTTCAATTAATGAGTGTTGAACAAGCCAGCACATTATCGATGCCAGAAGGTACTGATTTGGCGGAATACGCGAACTTACTGATTTCACGATTCTCAAATGCAAGCGTGAAACATGAAACATGGCAAATTGCGACTGATGGCAGTCAGAAATTACCACAGCGTATGTGTGAATCTCTGCGTTTCCATATCGAAAATGGAACCTCTGTAACTTGGCTTATTCTTGGCATTGCTGGTTGGATGGTTTACGTTGGCGAAACCGATGAAAAAGGTGAGCAAATCATTGTCAATGACCCAATGCTTGAACAATTAAGAGACGCTTATAAAGGGGCTGAAACCGCTGAAGAAATCGTATTATCACTACTTCGCCTCAGCAATATTTTTGGCCAAGATTTAATCGAGAATAAAACGTTCGTTACCGAGCTTATTTCAGCCGTTAACGAGCTTAAAACAAATGGCGCGAAAGCACTAATTACCAAAACATTACAACTTCAATCTGAGTAACTAGGCTAATGAATTATACAAATAAACTTGTTCGATTTACCTCAAATCGCGTTTGGCGGACCTATACTGGGGGTAAAATCCTCGACCAATTAGAGCAAAAGTCAGTACCTGGTGATACTCACTTTCCTGAAGATTGGATTGGCTCGACCACTCAAGCGGTCAACCCAGATCGAGAACACATCGTTGAAGGTATTTCACATGCTGTGGTTGGCGATGAATCCATTCGTTTTGACGAACTCCTCAAATCTGACCCAAGCTACTTTCTAGGTGAAAAGCATAATAAAGCGTTTGACCTTAACCCTATGTTGTTGGTTAAGTTTCTCGATTCGTCGGTACGTTTACACTTCCAAGCTCACCCTACCGCGGAATTTGCGCGTGAATACCTAGACAGTAATCACGGTAAAGCTGAGGGGTATTATATTCTTGATATTCGCGAAGAAGTCACTAACCCCTATGTCTATGTTGGATTTCAACATCCGCCATCTCGAGAAGCGTTTAAAGAGATGATTGAAACGCAAAATATCGACGCAATGGAAGAGTGCTTCGAGAAAATAGCCGTAAAACCAGGGGATTGTCTGTTTATTCCCGGTGGTTCACCTCATGCCATTGGTGAAGGTATTTTGATGGTTGAAATAATGGAGCCATCTGATTGGGCCGTTCGCTTTGAATTTACAAAAGCGGGTTATACGATGCCGGAAGAAGCTCGGTTTATGAGGCGTGGCCTAGATTTTTGTATGGATGTGTTTGATTTTGAAAAATTATCTGTAGAAGAGACCGTTGAGAAGTTCTTTCAACAACCTTCGGTGAACCATCGTTATTCGGATCAATCATTCCAAGAAACCTTGATAGATGAAACCGTAACCGATAAGTTCCGTGTGAAAAAATCGACAATACAAGGTAGCGTTGAAAAATCTGAAAACGATTTTTACATCGGCATCGTGGTTGAAGGTGAATGCACAATCAAAATTGGTGAAGAAACGACCCAACTCAACAAATTTGACCGTTTCTTCTGCCCTGCTGGTATCGAATCAGTAACGATTACCTCTGAGTCAGGCGTGGAAATTTTGGAAAGCTACCCTCCAAAAACCGCATAACTCTGCATTTTTAACCTTATAATACTCAAGTGCCATACTGAATGTTCAGTATGGCACTTTTATTAGTATTCTATGTAATATCAACAATATCGTATTAATTAGGAGAACTATCAACATGAGTCTCATTTATGAACTATAGTAGAAACAATGGATTAATTATTGAGAGAGACAGATGGTAGCTCGTCTAATCATATTCGCTTTATTCTGGTCTACTTTTTCATTCGCAAACTCAAGCATTCCAAATGTGCTTTTCCTGCATTCTTACGATGAACAAAATGGATGGGACCAAGGGATAAAACGTGGTTTTAACGAAATGTTAAACGCACATACCACAGTCAATGTTTACCACGAATACATGGATGCGAAACGATTTCCACACGTTGCTGAAAACGAAGATTTTTATCTCTATCTGACGAAGAAATACGAAAATAGAAAACTCACTGCAATGGTCATTGCCGATGATCCAGCAATGAGCTTATACTTGGATCATTCATCCAGTCAATTTCTGTCAATTCCAATATTTTTTATGGGCGTGGGTTATCCTGACCCTAGAATTTTTGCATTAAATCATGTTAAAGGTGTTCTTGAAAATAGAAACCTTGCACAAGCTATCATTGATATCAAATCTACCCTAAGTCAAGACGAATTGATTGTTTTAAGTGACAGTACTTCAACTGGAATTGCATATCGAAAAGAACTGCTTGATGCCAAGCAGTCTCCCAATGCTCCTCAAACTCTGCATTTCCTCACTGATATGACGGCAAAAGAACTCACCGTTGCATTGAGAGAATTCCCAGACACAACGCCAATTCTTGTTGCAGGGCAACTACGAGATCCTATTACAGACGAATTGCTTCCATGGGAACAAGCCTATATCGAATTAGGTATGAAACCACATAAAAAGCCTTATTTCGCACTACTACCCAGTGCATTACGCCACGGTGCTTTCGCTGTATTTACTCTCGATCCTATTGATCACGGCGGGCAAGCAACCCAGTTATTAATCGATTACCTCAATGGAACAAAAATTGAGCACATTCAATCAATTCTTAAAAGTCGTAATTCATGGGTATGGCATTTCGATCAACTTAAGCGGCGCAACCTCTCCCTAAAAGAATTACCTCAAGGTTCGAGTATCATAGGAAAAGAGAAACCTAAATATGAATTCAACCTAAGGGAAATCCTAGTTTATCTCGTTATCATGGCGTCATTTTTCATAATTATAGTTCTGTTACTAGTGATGATTAGAAACGGTAAGCGCTCAGAAGCCGCATTAACGGAAAAAGTCTCGTTAACAGAAAAGCTCGAATATGAAGCCAGCCACGATTATCTAACGGGTTTAGTCAACCGACGTACCTTCAACGCTCGCCTAAAGCGGTATGAAAAAAAACGTTTCTTATCTTTCCCAAATAGAAACATTTATATCGCATTTTTAGACTTAGATAATTTTAAAACAATTAATGATACTGCCGGACACATGGTAGGAGATAGCTTGCTTTCGGAGCTCTCCAAATTGATGTCACAACATTTATCCGAAATTGATGTTTTCGCAAGACTTGGCGGTGATGAATTTGGTTTGATTCTTCCTGATCGCACACTGCAAGAAATCGAACTCCTCTGTACAGACATGATCTCGACGGTGAAAGATTACCGTCTGGTCTGGAATGATGCCAGCTATGGTGTTGGAATTAGTATTGGTGTTATTCGATGCGACGAAGGAGACTGCCAAGAAGTCCTTATGAGCCTTGCAGACATCGCCTGCTACAAAGCAAAGGACATGGGTAAGAATTGCACTTACTTTTCCAATTCGCGCGATAGAGGCATGCAGACCGAGCAGGTGCAAATGGGATATATCGCTGATATCACTGGAGCACTTGAAAATGAACAATTTTTCCTAGCCAAACAGCGTATTCTCCCACTTTCACCTACGAATAATGCACCACACTACGAAATACTTCTTCGCTACAATGATAAAGATGGAAATCCGGTGCCTCCGGGGCTCTTTATCCCTGTTGCTGAGAAACACGGCCTTATTACATTAATCGATAAGTGGGTCGTTCAAACGATTCTCAGCCAATATACTGAACTTTTCGCTGACGAGAACCCAATTGTTTCCATTAACCTTTCTGGCGTTAGTTTAAGTAACGCAAGCTTCCTTAGTGATGTGCTTGAAATGGTTGCTAATTCTGACGTAGATATGGGGAAAGTGTGCTTTGAAGTCACGGAAACTGCGGTTGTTTCTCATATTAACCGAGCAATTACGTTTATCGAAGAGCTTAAAAAAACAGGGTGTAAATTTGCCCTAGATGATTTCGGTAGCGGTTCATCATCATATGGATATTTAAAAACTCTTCCGGTCGATTATCTAAAAATTGACGGCAGTCTTATTAAGTCCATTATCGATGAGCCGATCGATCAAACTATCGTTAACTCTATCAATGAAATTGCTCATGAGATGGGGATGGAAACGATCGCCGAATTTGTCGAGAATGATGAAATACTCTCAATTCTTCGCGATATAGGGATCGACTATGGTCAAGGTTATGGCATTCATAAACCACAAACTTGTATTAAATCAACGCCTCACATATAGAGAAATCTATGATTGGAATACACAACCCACAACTCTCTATTCATCATCTATTAAGATTCGTTGAAATATTGTATTATTGAGTTATATACACTTAAGGTAATATAATATGACAATCAATTATCAAGCAGCAGCTGCTGAACTCCTTAGTCGACGAGTAGCTGGAACAAAAGCACCACGATTAACTGAAGAACTACGCCCAAGCAACACTGATGAAGCACTCGCTATTCAAGCTGTAATGGCAGAGACAATTGACGATTCTATTGGCGGTTGGAAATGCTTATTACCACTTGCAGAAGATAAGTTTATTGTCGCACCGATCTTCTCCTCACTCATTGAAAAAGGCGACACGTGTAATTTATTCGCAGACAATGGCGTCGTTCGAGTTGAACCTGAAATTGCTTTTATACTGTCAAAAGCATTACCCGCTAATCCTAATGGCTATACTGACGAAGAAATCAACGAAGCTATCGGCTCTTGCCACATGGCGCTGGAGTTAATTCAATCTCGCTTTGCCGACGATAGTGATGCTGAGTTTTATGAACGACTTGCTGATGGTCTAGTAAACCAAGGGGTATTCATTGGTCCTGAGATTAACCGTGAGAAAGCATTTGCTGCGGCAAACATCGACATCACTATTACCCAAGGTGAACAGGTTCAAACATTTGCTGGGAAACACCCTAACCCGCTTCCTCAGCTGCCAATTTATTGGTTGATCAATTTCATGACTCGTCGCGGTGTTGACTTCAAGGCTGGAGAAGCCCTGATTACTGGCTCATATTGTGGTATTGCCGAAGTTGAGTTTGACCAACTAACGACCATTGATTATGCAGGACTTGGCCAATACCAGGTTCAATTTAGCGCTAAGAAATAACCAGTTAATAAAAGGGAAGCACATGTTTCCCTTTTCACTCTCTAAACTTAGAACCCAAATACTATTTTTTCTAATAAAGTGAGATACATTAATTTGTAGATGCAGCCTTAGCAAAGTTACCTAATGCTTTTTCAATGTTAGCCAACACTTTTTCACAGCCTTTGATGCCGTGCTTTTGTTCTAGGAAACGTGGATCATTATACGATATCCAAACCTTCTCACTTTCATCTTTCCAAATAAGCGCTTTCTGTGGAAGATCGATAGCAACACTCTGCTGACACTTCATCAAAGGACTGCCAGCTTTAGGGTTACCGAATATCAATAACTCAGTATCACGTAATTCAATGCCGACATCACTTGCACTTTGAGAGTGCTTAATGCGGTTAAATACCGTCATACCTTTCTCTTTTAAGATTCCTTCCAATCGATCAGTCGTCTCGACAACATCAAATGTACTTTCAACATTCACCATGCCTTCGACTGAAGCCGATGCAGGCATCGCAATCGGTAACAGAAGCAACGCAGAGAGGATTAACTTTTTCATTTTTTCTCCTTTGATCGGCTTTACACCCTTATTGTTGTAATTTTCGCTGATTTTCCTTTATCTATCATTACGATAAATGAAAGGCGAGCACACCTTTTGTAGAAATCAACGCAAAGGAATAGTACCTTAATGCGACTTCTTATCAAATAAACTGACTTATCCATTGACTCAAGGTCGCATTATTGATTCATTAACGATCACTAATTTACATTCTAACTGTCATAGAAGCGCATTTATCTATTCTTTTAATACCATGTCGATGCACATAACCGCAGCCAAAATTAGCTTTCTAATATCATCATTTTCTGGAACATCCTCTGAAATTTCGAGCATATAGTTATCAGCGCTGGTAAACATCTCTTTTCCCACCCCTGACCATTTTTTTGAAACATGAGCGTATTTTTTCCCTTCATGCTCGAAAGAGAAGTTCCAACCAGTCCAACTTCCGGCCAGCGTACAGATAACCTGTTCATTCTTATCATAGACATCAAATTTACCGCCAATCGAGTAGAACTTTTGAGCAAATCCACCAATCAAGTTATTGTCGTGATCTCTAACTTCAACTTTTGAAAGAAAAATCGACATCCCACGCTGTACACGTACCACTCTTTCATTGTCGGGTGTTCTGATTTGTACATCAAATGGCGTCATTCGCTTATAGTCGGTAAACCGCGCCAGCTTCGTTATGAACCCTAATGTCGGTTCACGACATTCCATAAGTATTTCACCCGTTTCAGGATCATAAATATCAAAGTTATTTGCCGCTTTAAATATGCCAACATGCTCTTTTACTAGAAACAAATTTCTATTCGTCACATTATTCATCGAAAACCTAATATCGCCTTCGGCGAAAAAATTCAGTCATTTAGGTGATAACAATACCAAGCTCACCAACCTAAGTGTGTTAGAGGTTACACAATCAATCTATTGCATTGATCTATCTAAATTACTCGTAGGTTTTCCCATTATGTCGGAGCCAACCACCTTCATGTTTACCCCTTGGGTCATGATGGGTCCAGTGAACAACGCCACCTTTATCATTCCACTCATATTCACCTGCGAACTCCAGCTGATCGCCCTGTTTAAGTGCATCAATTCTTGGTGCTAGATCGATATTATGAGCAAACAAAAGCTGCCTTCCAGATGCCAGCTTTAAAATGAACTTTTGGTGGCGGCTGCCTTTTAAATCGTCGGCTAATAGTTTAACAACAGTACCGACACCACTAACTTGAACATCACTTTTTTGACTCTTGAACGCGCTCTCAATAAGCTGATCTGAACTCGATGCATCTATTTTAACCTGAGCACTGTTCGCCGACTTATTTTGACTTTTACCAGAGCCAAAATTCTCTTGATAATAGGTAATGGCACTTAAGATACAGATGATGACGATTAATAGTTTTCTTTTCATTTTTTCCTCTTGCGCCACTCAAGGCAAAGGTTAGTGCGAATCAGCGTTCTAACGCCCAGCCACATCAAAATTTTGAGCTGTTAGAATGACATAGTTGGCACTTCCATTACCATAACTTCACGCGGTCTCATTTATCACGTTTCATATATGACACAAATACAAAGTGACGAACCAATTCAACCAAAAGAAACCCTTATCGGTCATTCCCCCTATAGCAGATTGCCGCTAATATAAGTTATCAGTTTATTCATTCGGCCAATTTCTATTCGCTCACTTGGAGAATTCAATGGGAAAAAACAAAAATAGCGCAACGGACACTGTCTCAAGAAGAATGAAGAACAAAGAATATGAGCCGGAGCTTCGAATACTTCATGGTGAGCTGGTTAAGTTGCAACAGTGGGTTGTTGAGAAAGGGCTAAAAGTTTGTGTCGTCTTTGAAGGCCGAGATGGTGCTGGGAAAGGGGGATCAATAAAAGCAATTACAGAGCGTGTCAGTCCACGTGTCTTTCGTGTCGTTGCCCTACCTGCTCCCACTGACAAAGAAAAATCCCAGTTATATATGCAACGCTATATTCAACATTTCCCATCGGCCGGTGAAATCGTGATTTTCGACCGCAGTTGGTATAACCGAGCTGGCGTTGAACGTGTAATGAATTTTTGTACCGAAGAAGAAACTGACCGCTTCTTAGACGTTGTTCCCACCATCGAAAAAATGATGGTCGATGCCGGCATTATATTAATAAAATATTGGCTTGAGGTTGACCCCGAAGAGCAAGCCCGCCGCTTAAATGACCGCATAGATGATCCGAGAAAGATTTGGAAGTTATCACCAATGGACATGAAATCTTTCGACCGCTGGGATGATTACACCAAGGCGCGGGACGAAATGTTTGCTCGCTCTGATGTACCTTGGGCGCCTTGGTACGTTGTCGACTCCAATGACAAAAAGCGTGCGCGGTTGAATATTATTAGTCACCTACTCGATCATATTGACTATAAGAAAATTGATACTGATAAAGTCAAACTACCTAAGCGAGAAGTGAACCAAACCTACACGCCTGCAGATTATCCATTCAAGGTGATTCCAAAGGTTTTTTAACTTGGAAGTGGTTTAAGATAGAGCTTTTCTTTGGCAATTAACGGCAATTCGTATTGATAACCAATGCGAATTGCCGTTTTTTTACTGACTCGTTTCACATGCCAATTTGTAATAGTGATTATTATTAAACTCAAAGTGCTTAATCACATTCAGCGGCGTTTTCTTGGTGTGAGCCTCGTATGACCTTGGGTTGATCTTATTGATGAAGGTTACCATGATCGGATAACGCTTCGACATCTCTGCCAAAGAGAAGTGGAAAACCTTCTCGAATACGCCAGAGCCTCTTACACTTTTATCAACACACACTGGCCCGTATTGATACGAGTTATCTTTAGTGATGACGTGTTCCGAATAAGTAGAATCGTCTAAGTTCGCGATCATGTATTGAAACATCGGCCATTGAGACCAAAAACTCCACGATGCTGCCATGGCATACGCGACGACTTTATTGTCTACAACAGCGATAAATAGACCTCTTTCATTCTCTATCAAATTGGTTAGATGCTCTTTCGTAAATGCCGTGGTAATAAACCCATCCGATTTATCTTCTTCACTGATCGAATCCACTTGATAGCGATAGTGAAGCTCCAATACATCGTCGATATGCGCCTTTGTTGCGATTTTTAGTTCAATGTTCATCTCAATTCCAATCTACGTTGATTCGTTTGTCTGATTTTTCTAAGCTTTACGATCAGGGCACGGCAAGCACCGTACAATTGCACAGATCATCACTTTCAAATTCGGTGATATCCCCCGCTTCCAATCCTGGAACTGGAAATAAACGAACCGTAAGCGGCTTGTTTAAGCGATAAGCCATCGTCCCGGTATCTCTCATTAATGCGGCAATTTTGTTATGCGGCGTATTTCCTGGTATCGGCACTGTATCGAGTCCGATGCCGCACACTGCGCTATAAGTCAGCAATGAGCGAATATCGAAATCGGCATTATTACTCCCTTTCGCAAGCCCTGTGTCTTCCGTCAAGGCCAGCATCAGCCCAGAGAATCCCACCAAATCAACCCCTTGAATCGACTTAAATACCTTGGTTAACAATGAAGAAGCTTCTACTGTCCCAGACGCGCCAAAATATTCGACACCTAACTGAGTGTAGATATCGGCCATACTTGAGCAGTACTTCGATGGTGCTGCTGAGCTGTCAAAACCCGCAAATGAATACGGTTTTTCAAACGAGGCGCTTTGAATCAATTGATGAACTTCGCCGATGTGAAATTGCAAAGCTTCACTCATCACATCAAAATAGCCTTTGAACTGACTGTTATGATCTTGTACTTGATGAGCAAGATTGTACGTTTGAAGCACGTTGACCAACAGATCTGGTGTTTCTAGCCCAATAACAAATTTATTACCGAGCCCTGAGTGATGATAACTCGCGGGAAAATAAGGAATCAGAGGCTGACAATTAAAGTTAACCGTGAAATTAAAATTACCTTCTCCTCTTGGAGTTATTTCACTGATTCGTTGCATTGCACTAACAGAGTGTTGAATCAGGCGGTTGTCTAGCACACCAAATTCATCTAGACCAACATTGACGCAAACATTACATAAATCCCCGAATTCGCGAACTAATTCTGGCAATAATTCAAGTTCATGCTCTGTTCTCGCCTCTCCAATTGCAAAACGAATTCTAAGTTTGGATTCATTAGAGGCATTAAGTATGTCGCTTAGATACGTCAAATCACTTTGTGCCGTTTCGAGCGATGTGGTATCGAGGTACTCTCCGAATGGATTGGTCACAATCCTGATAGACTGAACCTCATATCCAGCATGGTGAAATTGTTCAGCCAAGTTTAAACAAAATAAAGAGGCTTCATTTATTTGAGCATCCCATTGTTCTTTGCGTTTGTTCAATGAAATAAAGGTAGTAATAGTCCGTACTTTGCACAGTTTTTTATCTGTATACATTGCCGCTTAACGTCCTGATAAATTGAAGATTTAAATAGGGAAGCTCTGAGTTAAAGTTTGAAAATTCGATCGCACTCGCTTGCATCGGGCTCTTCAAAAAATTCATCGAAAAAGGCCACATCTTTCTCTTCAATTTTAAACGAGTGTTGGTCACTGCCCTGATTTCTCTTTTGATTTCTCTCGAGACGAATATCTAAAGGGATATCAAAATAATATTGGCGTACCTCAATACCTAACTCTTTATAAAAATCAGAAATGTCTTGGCGAGTTGAACACTCCCAAAAGCCCCAATCTAAATACACATCTACCCCGTTTTTGACCAAGGTTGTCGCTAAACGTTGTTGGTAATCTCGGCAACCTGAATACGTACTGTCGATCTGGTCACGGGTGGGTTGAGGACCGAATAGATCAAGGTGCATTTCATCAATAGAAAGAAAAACTGCGCCCTCTTCGCGCTCCATTTTTCGAGCAAATGTGGTTTTGCCACAAGCCACTTTCCCAATTAAAAGTACGACTTTTCCAAAAGACTGACTCGACATAATAAAACCCAGACTGTGTCGTTAGATGAACTGAATACGGAAATTTACATGTAATATTTCACGAATTCTACTTATTCACTAAGGTGCTTAACGTGATGGGTTCACTATAATTAGGCGGCAGTAACTATGTCAATCAAATCGCTTTGAACTAGTTCAATTATCGGATTGACATAGCTAGGAGTTACATTGGAAGAAAGTTATGCAATGCTTCGGATCGCATCGACGGTTGCTTGCGGATTTTGATAATCGACAGGTATATTATAAATCTTCTCTGAAGACTCCATGCAAACAGATGGGAATCCATTACCACCCAACATACGAGAAAAATTAATCTCTTCCAATAATGCTTGATGCACTTGTGGCGAAGTAAAGTCTTCTTTGAATTTTGTTATATCCAAGCCGATATTTTCAGCCAAGCCAATGAGAATATCGTTATCACTTGGATTCTGCGCATGTAGATAGTAAGCATGTTGAATGGCTTCTAGCATTTGCTTTTCAGCACCCTGCATACGAGCAGCTAACGTTGCGCGACAAGAAGGATACGTCGAACGACGAGGTGTGTTCTTTTCCCAAAATTCGTAGTTAAACTCTGTCCCTAGAAAATTCTCGATCTTCTTCCAATAAGACGCTATTTGCCGCTGCATTTCTTCAGGCATTGGCTCATCGGTATCTGGAGCCAACCCACCGAGAACGTAAATCACTTGCACGTCATTTCCGAGCTTGCGTTCAATCTCATTCCATACGGGTTTATAGCCCCAACACCATGAGCACATTGGATCATAGATATAATAAATTTTCTTCGACGGTAACATATTCTCATCCTTTAGTTATTACATTCAAACAGTAACAAAAATTTGCTGAAAAAATTAGCTTTTCTTTATCCAGACAACCAAAGAGTGCGTTAATCGATGAATATGTTTATTATAAACCTTGAATTCAATCGTAATATTTACTGTCTAAGGTGAACAAATGTTTGTATGGAAGTCACTGGTAATTGCCACAATTGTCTTACTCAGCGGATGTACCAACGTATTGAAACTACAAGATTTGGAGGTCGATCTAATCAACATAGAGCCTATAAGTATGACCGGGCTCTCTCCTCGTTTTGCGATAGAATTATCGGTATTAAACCCCAATGCCCAAGATTTTGAGATTAACGGGGTGAACATGCAGCTTAACATTGCCAATCAGAAAATTTTCACGGGTGTATCTAATCAGATACCACAACTAATGGCGTATAGTGAAACGCCCGTTACCATCGAGGCAAACGTGAACTTAGTCGAAACCTATAAGCTGTTTGCTTACTTAAGCCAGCATATGAATGATGATATTAAATACCTACTCACAACGACTATCGATCCCAAGGGGTTTGTCAGTTTTAATGTCAATAATGAAGGCATTTTAAATGAAGAGTTGATTCAAGATCTTATGGGTAAAAAACAATAGAGAGTCGATATCATCGCCATCCGCCGATACAACTTTCGGCGGATTATTTAAATCCAACCCATCACACCAAACTGCGCTTCCACTTTCCTCCGTGCATGCGTATATGAAACGGTACACCTTTAATTAACTCTTCCAGTAACATCAATCCAAATACCCAAACTGCACTCAAATCCCAATACAGAACAAATAATGCTGACAATGGGACAATGATAAACCATTGCGTAAGCGCATGTATTTTGAATACATGCTTGGCATCGCCACCTGCACGTAACACATTACCACAAAACGTATTTGATGCTCGGATATAAGGCAAAGCGACAAGAATAGGCATAAACAACCACAATGTCTCCAATGTCTCTGACTGCAGTTCTGGGTACATTAATTCAAAGAGATAAAACATACTCAAATAGGCAATGGACATCACGATGCTAATATAGAACGATACCGTCCACGCTTTACTAATAAATCGGTCGAGAATATCCCAAGATTTATTACCCAGCAATTGGCCAACAATAATACTGGTTGCTTGTGCCCACGCTGTTGATAAGTGCCCCGCCACCTTTATCCAAGGTGCAATAAGTGTTAACGCGGCAAATTGGTTCACACCAAGCTTTGCATAGATCAGCATACAAAGACTACTGGCCAAAACGCCACTTATGAACGTTCCCGCGATCGGAGTTGTATATTTCAAATGGTATTTGATGTCAGCAAAGGTTAATTGTTCAGAATTGACCTCATTACTACCGCCATCCTGAGGCTGATTTCTAAGATAGAACAGAGTAAGAAACAGCGTCCGACACGATACTGCCACCACGGTGCCTAGTGCGGCACCGGTCAATCCCATTTCTGGGAACCCTAAGAAGCCATATATCAGAACAAGACTCGTAATCACATTGACCGGTAACTCAACAATGTTCGCGTAAAATGGAATTCGACTATTTCCGATTGCGTTGAAATACACCGTGATGTTTTGACATAGCGCCACTCCAATAGTGACCACCGAGAATACCCTCAGGTAGTCATACGCCATATCAGCCATCGCATCCGTATCGGCAATCGAGTGAATCAATGGCTCAGCTAGTGTAAAAATAAACGCTATACCCATAGCAGAGATAATACCGTTTACCATTCGGCCAGAACGGAATCCACGACTAACAGCCAATGATTTACGTGCGCCAAATGCTTGAGCTAATATCAGTTGGCTGCCATTCGAAAACGCAAATAGAAGCCCTAATATGATACCGCCAATACTCGCGGCAAGCCCCATCGCCGATAAGGCTTCTTCACCCAACGGTGTCACCATGACCGTATCAATCACCAATATCAATTGAAGTAAAATTGCATTCATGGCAATTGGCCAAGCCAATGTAAACACTTTCTTTGTGCCGGGTTGCGCGTGAGTCATTTAGTTTTCTCTAAGGGTAAAGATAGGAAGACAAGCTAAAGGTCGTAACTTGATTTAATTCGATTCAGTATTATTTAACGCATAATTCCATACCTTATAAAAATAAAAGGCATACCCTAAACCTAGGGTGAGAATGGAAATGATCATCCACAAAATAATATGACCAATATTACCAAACATATTAATGTTACAGGTCATCTTTGTTGCTCTGCCCTGATCATCAACAAACTCTGAACGGTTTAAAATAAACTTCGAGAATGAATACGGATAAAAGAACAGCGCGATTCCGGCGGTTATCACCGTTAATATAAACCAAATAATTAAATGTCCTAAAATATCTAGCGTACCAACATCCGCTCTGATTTTCATACTAACTCCTAGTTAAACAATTGAATTATATTAATATTACAACTTCTGATTTATTCGTTAAATTCTTTCAATGCCGCCAGAGCCAATGTCGCATCAGCCACCGGCACAAAGATGTGGTCGTGATAATACGCCGCTATCACATTTGCACTTATCTCGTTCGACGCAAGCTTGGTTGCAACAGCGGCGGTAAGCCCTACCGCTTCTAAACTCGAATGAACCGTTAATGTAAGTTGGCGAAATGCGCCTTCAAAAGATAATTTCGCCTTTTCAGCTTCTGACTTTTCAAGAACTAACGTTAATCCTTCTGATTCAATAAAAGTCGCGATAGGGTTCAACCCTACACATTCGCTTAATTTTTTATCTACCGTACAAAACACAAATTCCTGATCCAATAGCTTCGGACTCATTGTTTGCAGCAGTTGATCTAAATCGGTAATACCTGACATCTTCAAACCTCTTAAAGTATTCGATAAGTCGTTATATCTCGTAACGAGTCTTATCACCCATATCAAAGTGCAACGGCATGCGCCATTTTGCGATGGTGACAATCAAAAATAACAATCCCGACAGCGATGCACTAACCTTGGCAACCAATTCCCAATCACACGCAAGCCCAAACCAAAGTAAGGCGACTAGAATCGGTTGTAAACGTAGCCCTGGGATTTGAAAACAAAAATACTCTTTGTAGCACAAGCCACCTAAGGTAATAAAAATCCCACCAAGTCCAAACATTGGTGCGCCAAGAATAAAACAAACAAGCCCGACCCAAGTCGCGAACTGCAACAATAGGCGAAAATTTTTCATATAAATGTGTAACGAAGAAGCACACATTGCACCACATAGAAACAGCAATGACTCAGCGGGAATAGGAAGCTGCCAACCTAATGCAATGACCATAGGTCCTGCTAGGGTGAAACCCAATCGATATATAATGATCGTTGTGTAGTCAAGCCAGTCCATTGGCGATTTAATGTGGGGATCTGCCATGTCACACTCCTAATATGATCGAATGAAAATGCCAAAGGTAGGCAATCAACAAAAAAGACCAAATACTCACTTTTCTAGTGAAATATTTGGTCTCTTTAAAGAGCACTCATCAATGGCGTAATACTAACCTGCTGATAGTTCTTTCTTTAAAGCATCTTTATTAACGCTAAGCTTGTCACTCTGCATTAATGGCAGCGAGCGCTTATAGATAACACGGGCAGGAATCATATACGATGCGAGGTGTTTCTTAAGCTCAAATAAAATTTCTTTATCACTGATTTCACTCGCCGCCGAATAAACTAACACGATCTCTTCTTCTATCTGCTCATTGCTGACACCAAATACCGCACATTGGGTAATCTGAGGTAAGTTTTTCGCCACAACAGATTCAACCTCTACAGGAGAGACACGGAAACCCCGGGTCTTGATCATGTCATCATGACGGCAGACAAAGTACAGGTAACCTTCTTCATCTTTGTAGACATAGTCACCGGTTGCCACAACCAATTCGTCGGTCAGTTGGCCTTCAATATTAATAACATCTTTTAATATTTGAACCGATTTGAAACGCTCTGCACTTTGTTCTGGCGCATTCCAATAACCACGATAAATATAGCCACCACGATGAATCAGTTCCCCTACTTCTCTTGGTTGGCACTCTTTACCCTCTTCATTCACCACATATAACTCAACATCAGGAATCGCTTTACCGATAGAGTCAGGGCGAATTTGAATTTGAGAAGGATCGAGATAGGTAGAACGAAATGCTTCGGTCAAACCATGCATCGAAAAGAAGTTCGCTTGCGTGAATGTACGTTTGCAGTAATTAATCATCTTCGCTGAAACATTGCCGCCGGAAGACGTAATTATGCGCAAGTTATCGAACAAATCAGCACTCGGAGTGCGATTTAAATCTTCATCAAATATCTCTGAAATGTGCACTGGCATCAACGCCAAAACCGTCACTTTGTCATCGATAAGATGATTGAAGAAGTCCGTAGGTAAAATAAAGCGATGCAAGGCTAGCGTCGCTTTCTTGAACAATGCACAAAATATCTGATTCAAGCCATAGTCGAGGTTGAAGATCAGCAATCCTGAAATAACGTCATCTTCCTGTAGACCCAAATATTGCGACACAACAGCTGCTGAATCAGTCAAATTGCGGTGAGAAATCACGATACCTTTCGGTTTGCCTGTTAAACCAAATGAATAGGTGATGACTGCATTATCGTAACTGTTTACCTGACACTGATAAGGCTTGTTGTAATACTTATAAATCTCTTCGAAACAAGGTATGTCTTGCTCGACGGGTTCATAAGCAATGACATGACCTTCGAAATTAATCTCAACCAGATTTTCTAACTTAAGCTTATCGGTAATCACACACTGAATATCGCAATCTTTAATGATGTACTCAACTTGCTCAGGTACGAGCATTTTAGTGAGCGGGACTAGAATGCAATCGGTCGATAAGATAGCGAGCGTTGCCACAACTTGTTCCAAGCACTTATCTGAGTAAATACCGATTCTTGCCCCACTAGGGAGATTCAATTCACTCAAATAGAAAGCGACTTGATTAACTCGAGTGAGTAACTCACTATATGTCATGCTTTTTTCATTAAGAACTAAGGCGTTTTTGTCACCATGACTCTTTGCCGCATCTTCAAGCAGTGCTCGTACCGTATTTATCGACATATGTTTTTCTCCTTCGCTCCAAGAGTCCAAATATCGTAATTACTATCAAGAATTGCAGTTGGCTTATGATCGGAATTCAAAATCTTCTTATAGAAAAACACAATAATGTCTTCCACTTCAGCAACCGACAGCACTTTCGTAATCCCGCCTGTAAACACTATCGAATTTATCGATTGCAGTTTGAGATTAATGTAGGCTTTACGATAATAAGACATCTTGCATAGCACCAAAAAGATCGCTAACTGCATCAGAATCTTGTTGGTTCGTTCGTCATTCTCGTTAAAAACGTTTTCCGTCACTTTCAGATGCATCAATAACTCGTAAACAAACTCGTTATTTTTTGCCGCAAAGATCAGAGATTGGCGAGATTTATACACACCCAGCTTCTTAAATACCAAACGATCGAACTCATTTTCCGTTACGATATTTTCATCAACCAAGTCTTTGGAGTAATGCACATCCGTCGTTGCTCCACCAATATCAAGCAGAATAAATGGGTTTGCGACGCTAAACTTACTGTCGATTAATGGCAATGCCTGATTAACGATATAAGGGGTCGAGAAAATTTGGTTAGCGGTTTTCTCGTATAAATCCTTGATGTCCTCTTTACCTTCAATATCTTGCTGATAAAGGTTGGTCAGGTAAGTCTTCAAGTGCTCTTCTACAATATGTAGACGCTCATCGATAACATTAGGAAGTATTTCGATATTTTTAATGTTTGCTTGAATAGACGGCACGTCCTTCTCAGTACCAACGTACACAATATTCGAATAGTTCAACTGCTCAACGTAGTTGTACAAGCTTTCATCAAAAATATTACTGTGTGAGTCAATGCCACCAACAATGATCACAACATCAATCAAGTCACTCGGAATGGAATACTCTTCAATATTCTGCAGCAACACGGTATCGATGATATTGATACCAGAGTTAAATGCGATATTAGTGGCATATTTTAAAGAAAACGAATTTGTGACACCAATGATTAAGGTACTTAACCCACCGTTAGCAGACGAACAAATATGCACATCCTCTTTGGCAAAACGATCGATTGTTGCGCCACACTTATACATTAAGTCATCTAAAATCGACTTATTAAAGTTTCGAAAATGCTGTTCGATCTTTTCCGGTGAACTCACCTTGAAATACGTGCTTCCTACATCGATAAACAGTTTTTCGCGGTTCTCGGGTTTATTACTCATTGCATAATTCCTATATCGTGAACGATGTCATTGACGATACTGGTGGTATCTTTGGTTAAATCACATTGGGCTTTTTCATACGCATAACAACGGTCTGGGATCGGCACATTGCCACGATCAATAATACGAATGTTCTTCTGCGCATCACGGATAGTAATCATATTATTGTGATTAATAATATGTGGTGAGAATGGCACATCAACCGTTCCGTTCTTAATGGAGTTAAACACCTTTCGCCATAATGTATCCGCTGGATCATTAAATACCGCTTCCATAATGGCTTTAACTTCTAGCGTTAGAATCTCTTCTTCTTCTGGATCTACATAAGAAGGTAAACCGTGAAGCATCCCCAATGTGTATTGAGTGTTTGCTACCGTTTTAGCGTTCGCTTCCTTAGTTGGGATGCCTGACGCTTCTTCACGCGTCTTAGTAATAATTTTATCTGCGCCAACCATTGCAGCAATAACCGTAGAGGTATTAATTAACTGCTCTGCGAAATTTTTATTGGTTGGGAATGCCCCCATCCACTGGTGATAAACTAAGTGAATCGCTGCATCACCACAGTTAATCTGTTCTGCGTAGTATCGAGCAAGTTTTTTCAGCACTTCGGCAGTCACGATGTCTTGCATCATAGACCCTTGCTGAGCAAACGATACCGAGAACGACTTAACACCTTCTTGTAGTGACAGCATCATTTCCAGCAACTGAATAACAATGGTAATCGACGGTGGAACCAAGGTAGCCGTTAGTGGGCCAAATGATTCACGGTTAATCGGCTCATTAAGCTCTGAATAGTTCGCACAAATACGCTCAACATATTTCCAATAAAGGAACGCTTTATCCAGTGGGAAGTTTTTAGAATAAGGCAATAGATAGGTGATCGGACCGCCTTCAATATCAAAGATACCTGACGCTAACGCTGTTTCAATCAACAAACGTGCATCTGGTGTACCGTGACGTAAACTCACTGGCTTGTTGAAATGTGTCACCATTTTTCGGGTGGTACGATAGCCATGATTGATCAATGGATACCCGTTAAGCATATCAACGTCGTTTTCTTCACTAAGGCGCAGCATCTTGCTTGCGGTTGCGTAATCATTCAAACGAGTATTTGAATCGACAGTCAGTGGCAACACATCCACATTTGAATTCACAAAGAATTCGCTCAATTCAAATTGCTTTTTATACGTCGGAAAGCCACCACGCGGCTGAACCAGCATTTTGTTTTTCGCTTTGGTTTTAAAATGGTGCGAGATAAACAGATCTTTACTGGCACCAGTAATGAATTCCTTCACTTCTGCAAAATCAAAAGAATCTACAAATTCGTTACTAAGAATGATTTCTCGTTCTTCCTGCAAAAGACTCATTATTTATTTCTCTCTTCAATCAAATCTTCTAACATATCAATCCCTGTGTTTAAGTCGATTTGATGACACACGATATCAAATCCATAATTTTTATAGCGCGGGACAATATCTTCAGCATTGCCCGTACCCACCACAAGGTTGCCTCCGATCATCATGATCAGATCGTCTATATTTTTGTATTTCGATTTGATCGCTTTGACTTCGCGACCCCAACCTTCCGCTTCACCATTGAGGGAAGAAATCAACAATACTTCGGCGCCCGTTTCTACTGCGGCATCAAAAAACTCTTCCAAATACGTATTTACACCAAGGTTAAACACTTCATAACCTCGAGCTCGTAACGAAAGATCAATCAATCGATTGGCTACTACGTGAATGTCGTTACCCACGACGCCTGTTACTACCTTCATCGCTCTACGTGCCCTTTACGTTTATATGGTTAATTTATATGTGTTAATATTACCAATATTCTTGACCGAGCAACAGTCGATACTCGCTTGCTTAGGGCATATATCATAAATAAATCATTCTCGGCGAACCTAACTTAGAAAAGGAAACAGTGATGACATTTTTTACCGCGGACATCTGTGATGAGAACAGTGAAAGTACTTTTGTTGTTGAAGGCAACTATAAAAATTATGGCGGAATCGACAAATGCCAAGGCGAAATTGTCACCATCAAATTGGATAAAAATAATTCTGGTCTTATTTCTTTATTGCGGGATGAAGATGGCACCGGAAAGGTCGTAGTAGTTGATGTCGACAAAGAGTACTACGCCGTAGTGGGTGAGAATCTCATGAAATTCGCGCACAACAATAACTACGCGGGGATCGTGATTAATGGTTACGTTCGTGACACCTTTCAAATCAAAGATATCCCTGTCGCCCTTTATGCTCTCGGCACTTGTTCTCGAAAGTCCATTCCCGTAACTGATTGCGAAAGAGGTATCACGCTTTCATTTGGTGGCGTCGATTTTAATCAAGGAGAGTACTTATATGCTGATACTGACGGCATTATCGTTACCGCCAGTAAAATCGTGTAATTCACCCTCTAGCGTCAAGTTCAAACTTAAGTGTAAGTAGCCCATAAAAAAGCCCCACCATCAATGATGGTGGGGCTTTCACTATATGGAGTTAAAGCAAAATACTGTTAAAGTACTTTCGCAATAGATTGTGCAAGATAATCAACATTACTTGGAGAAATACCTGCAATCGAGATACGACTCGAACCTACAATATAAATGCTCGATTCTGTTTGCAGTCTCTGAACTTGATCTTTATCGATACCAAGGAAAGAGAACATCCCATTCTGACGAGTGATAAAGCTGAAGTCTTGAGTCACACCGTTCTCAACCAGTTTATCGACTAACAGCTCACGCATTCCGTTAATACGATTGCGCATTTCAGCTAATTCGAAATGCCATTGCTGTGTCAATTCGCTTGAATTCAATACCGTTTCAACAATTGCTGCACCATGTGCAGGAGGCATAGAATAATTCACTCGTACAATTGCAGGTAAAATTGAACCAACAATTTCGCTCTCAATTGCAGATGCACTAATTACAGAACAAGCACCAATACGCTCACGATACAAACCAAAGTTTTTAGAACATGAACCACAGATAATCATGCGATCAACAACATCCGCCATCAGGCGTAAGCCATAAGCATCTTCTTCTAACCCTGTACCGAAACCTTGATAAGCCATATCCAATACTGGAGTAAAGCCAATATCTTTTGTAAGAGCAGCAACTTGTAACCACTGTTCATTGTTTAAATCCATGCCACTTGGGTTGTGGCAGCATGCGTGAAATAATACCGCATCTTCTTTAGGAATCTGCTTCAACGCTTCAATCATGCCTTCAAAATCAAGACATTTATTTTCATAATCATAATATGGGTAGGTTTTTACCTTAAGGCCAGCTGCGGTAAATACACCAGTATGATTTGCCCAAGTCGGGTTACTTACCCAAATCGTCGCGCCCGGTTGACAGCTATTGATGAACTCACCCGCAGTGCGAAGTGCACCAGTTCCACCTGGAGTAGAAAGAGTACGAATACGATTTTCATTAATAACGCGATGTTCACCTAACATTAACTCGGTGATTTTCTCATTAAACAATCCAGAGCCCATCGAGTTGATATATTTTTTGGTACTTTCGTTATCAACGCGGAACTGTTCCGCCTCTTTAACACAAGTTAAAACAGGTGTATTACCCGCTTCATCTTTATAGATTCCGGCACCTAAATCGATTTTTTTCGGATTAGTGTCGGTGGCAAATTTAACGGAAAGTCCTAAAATTGGGTCAGCGGGACGGGGCTTTAATTGTGAAAACATAACGATTGATAACCTTTTACGTAGTAACGAAACAGAATGAACAGTACCAAACTAGACATAGAACATAGCAATACTACTCAATGCCTACTTTTATAACGATAGAATATACATGAATTAACGAATTAATGCCGTGATATCAACATTATTTCCACTATTTTCAATCTAACAAAAACAACAAACGGCGAGCATTCGTCTTCCTTGCTATTTCAATTTTTACTCAGCTCAGAAAGCACCGTCTCACTTTTTAGACTAGGGTTAATTAACGTTTTTCAACATAGAGCATTCCATAGCTCTCAATTATAATTTCTATTCTTAAGTCTAAGATTATTGCCTGAGATAGCTGGAATGAATAGAAAGATCGCATTGCCTTATATCACTGATACTGTTCTCGTTGAAGGTGTGTATCATGCTGAACGTCGTTTTCGCACAGAACGAAGAACTAAAAAATCGTCTCGTGTTCTTTATGAACGTCGCTCAAAAGCCGATCCTCGTTTAAAAAACGTTCGTTCTATTAGCCATTACGTTTAATAGCGGTATTAGTCTGCCCGTTCTTGAGATTCCGACCATACAGCAAATTCATTGCCACTTGGCTCATTAAAATGGAAACGACAACCTCCCGGAAACTCAAAAATAGGGCGAGTTATCTTCCCTCCATGTTCGATAATCTTACTCAATGTCATCTCGATATTTGAGCTGTAAAAAACAAGCAGCGCACCACCAACATACGTTTGATTGCAAACTTCCGCCTTAAAAAAACCGCCATCTAATCCTTGATTTGAAAATGCTGTGTATTCTGGACCGTAGTCCACAAACTCCCAACTAAATACGGACGAAAAGAACCGTTTCGTCGCTTCAATATCACGAGCAGGAAATTCAACATAATTCAATTTTTCATGCTGATTCATTTTACTCTCCTTTCCGAATAATCAGAGTTTTTTACTCTCATAATGAACAAGAAAACCATCAAGTCTTCAAAATTTTACTCCACAGAATAACGAGTGTGGTTCACCATACCAGCAGCTATTTTTTTTATCAGGTCAGATGCAACTGACTCTGGCGTGCGAAGCTTTCCACTCTCCTTGAAATCAATAAATCGCTCTTTATCAGGAAAGTGTGATACATCAGAATCACGAATCGTAGCCTGCATATTCGTATCCATCACATTCGGATCGTAGTTCACCGCAATAAAAGGAAATTCTTTAGACTCTTCCTCAACGGCCGCGGCATTGATAAAGTTATCGCACGCTGCTTTTGATGCACAATACAGAGACCACCCAGCATAGCCTTTACGCGCGGCACCAGATGACAGATTGATGATGGTTTTACGTCCTGAATAATTCCGAAAAACAGCCATAAACACAGAAATGAGAGTCAGGGAGGAAATTTGATTAACGGTAATATTACTTCTGATATCACTCGATTTTAGATTTCCAATCGAGGTTATAGGGTTTAAGTCACCGGCATTGTTGATGTACACAATTTCATCCCACGACCGAGCCGCCAGTTCCAAAAATAAAGTGTGACTTAATGCATCAACGGATTCAACATTCGCCAGATTGCAATAAACATTATGCTCAGTTGTACCAGAACGAGATAATTCAATAACCTCCCACCCAAAGCTCTCTGCATATTGTCCAACAAGTGCCTTTCCTAACCCTCGAGAGCCGCCCGTAATTATTGCTAATTTCATTACTTATCTCCAAGACATACCAACCCAGTTGAGTCCTAGCATTCACACACTATGAAATACACGATTTAACGTGAACTCAAAACAGGGCAAACCTATTGATAAAGGTAACATTTCTCTTGTGGCTTTTACGAGATCATTCTCCTGATTTTTCTCCTTCACATTTTAAATATGTTATCCCTAATCGGTTATTTGGTGCGTCATACGAAGCTTATGCTTAAGAAAGTACTTTACAACCCCCGCAACAATAACGATAATCATTCTCATTATTATTTACATTAATGATTAGCAGGGATCATTATGGAGACATGGCAGGCCTTGATGGTAGAAGGTAACCGTCTATTTGATCATCAAAAATGGACAAGAGCATTAAGTCACTATCAGAGAGCAATTGCTCTTCTAGAGAAGTCTTCTCGTAGTGAAATGGTAAATATTCAGCAGTTAATTCAAGGATGGGTATGTGGCTATCACAACATAGCGGCAACTTACGAACGCCAAGAGTTAACTGAACTTACCCGAGATGCTCTAATGATTCCGTTTCGCCGTATGTTAACACTTTCAAATGATCCAAGTGCCTCACAAGAAGTGAAATTTGCTGCAAGTTCTGCTTTAAAAATCACCTTACCGCCCTTGCTAGAATTCGCAAACAATCATCCTGAAGAATCGAAATTTATAAATGACGTTATAAAACAGGTAATCACATACGAGAACGTCGGTGTTCGAACACTACATTAATTAGGGGTATCCAATGCTTAGAAACATAAAAAACACCTGCATATTCGCTGTACTGTACGCTGCATCATCTAGCGCTTTTGCTCATGCTGGTCACGATCACAGCTCAAATACATCCTTTTTGATCCATGCTCTATGGATTGCACCAACTGTTTTTGCAAGTTACATAGCGTTTCTTGCGTTCAAAAACAGAAATCGTAAATCACCAACAAAGGGGCATAAAAATGTTGCATAGTATTATTCAGTATTTAGACCATAAGAAACCACTCACTACGGTTTCTGCACATTGTGATATTCCGTGCAAAATTTATGATCCTAGCGCCGCACAAATCGCAGCCCTGACGATAATCCGTATGGTCGACCTCATTGGTGAAATCGAAGCAACTCATAAAACGTTAGATGTACCAACATTGGCGGAATACCAACGTCTTATTGCTCAAAAAGAAGAACATGGAATTAAGGTAAAGCAAGAAATCATCACTATTTGGGGTGACTATATTAAAGCACCGCAACTAGAAGCCTTCCCTGAACTGCATGAGTTGACTCACTCGATTATGTTGCTAAGTTCAAAAGCCAAACAAACCATTAATAAAGATGTGAGTCTTGAGCTTCTGGATAAAGTGAACCGCTTTGCAGAAATCTTTTGGGAAACTAAAGGCGTGAAGACCTTTAGCGCAACGTGCCCTTACCCACCTCAACAAGTGGTGGTTTATCCTGACTTAAAGGAAGCTTAACCTTTGTTGAGCGTTAATAGAGTTGCCGGGCTGAGTATGTCTCCACGTATTCCAGACGGCAGCTACCTTATTTTTCACCACTTTATTTACCGTTCTCTCATAACTATTGGCAAAGTCGTTAAAGTTGACCATCCTCGTTATGGATTGATTGTCAAAAAAGTCATCAATATCGATCCACAGGGCAACTATTGGCTTGAAGGTTTGAATGGGCATAGTGTGAGTAGCCTCGAAATTGGAGCCATCAAACTTGAAATGATTGTGGGTATTTCCGTTTACAACATTAAAAGTAAGTCTTGTTAATCACCACTCTCATCGCTTTTCATTTCACCTCACTTATCTGTCACATGATCAGATTTAAAATGACGAACCGGGTTCATTTAGGAATGCAATTTCAGCCTCAGATGAAATTCGACCTAGTATTTCATTTCGATGAGGATAGCGACCAAATCGTTCGATGATTTCTTTATGCTTAATTTCGAACTCAAGATTCGATGGAATACCATTGTTTTCAAAAAGCTTAACGGCAACGTTATGAATCGCCAATGACTCACTATGCATGTAAGGCATATATAAAAAGCTTCGTTCGATTGGACTCAGCTCCAAGTGTGCATTCACAGCGATAGCCTCCTGCGATAAGACTAATGCCATCGGGTCGGAAGAAAACGATCGAGGGGTATCTCTAAACATATTCCGAGAAAATTGGTCCAAAATGATCACTTCGGCTAAGCGACCATATACCTGTTTTCTCCACTCAAACAATTCACCTCGACATGCTGATTCGTATGTGTCGAGAAATCGATGTTGGATCAAGTTATCGAATTCTTCATCTTTCACCCACCACTTAGCAGGCTCGGTTTCTTCAAACCAAAAAGATAGAATGTCTTCATATTTCATAACACTCTCCTTGTTAATGTCGAGGCTGAAGATGTAATGTAATTTATTCTACATGGTCAGGCTCTCGATTGCGTTTATCAAACTCTTCTTTAGCAAAACTTATAAAGCTTCTTACTTTAGGTGCCATGTTTTTATGGCGATAATAAAGCAGAGAGATCTGGCGTGTGCCGAGCTGCCATGACGGTAGAACTTGAATTAAGTTCCCTTCGGAAATATCCCTCTCAAGCAAAATCGCGGGTTGAATAATGATCCCTAAACCTGATTTAGCCGCGTTAACAAGCGCCTGTCCACTATTAACTGTCAGTCCACATTTAGGAATAACATCGACGGTAATATCGTTACTATATAGGCGTAATGAACTTCTCACCGCTTGAGCAAAACGAACCACTTCGTATTCAGTCAGTTCACTAGGATGCTTCGGCACACCATGCTTGGCTAAATAGCCAGGAGATGCGCATGCAATCATTGTGTAAGGCATCAGAGTACGCTGAACAACACGGCTATCTGGTATCGTTCCAATTCTAAATGAGACATCGATACTTCCTTCAACCATGTCCACATTTTCGTCAGTTAAAATGACATCCAAGTTAACCAAAGGGAAATCTTTTCTATACTTAGCTAGTGCTGGCATTAGTAGAACTGACCCAAAGGTTACGGGAGCGGTAATACGTAGTAAACCCTGAGGTGCAGTCAATTGCGCTTCAGCTTCCGAGTCAGCAATAGCCACCCGCTCTAGAATGTCTTTGCACTGCTCAAAATACGTTTCACCATAAGGGGTTAAGCTTTGTCGCCGAGTCGTTCTATTTAACAATCGACTTCCAAGTCGAGTCTCTAGTGCAGCAACATGTTGACCAACCATCGCTGGCGTCATCGTTAATAATGAAGCAGCTGCACTCATAGAACCAGATTGAACCGTTGTAACAAAGGCTTTCATCGATTTAAACAAATCCATTTGATAGCATCACTTTAAAGTTCATAAAATATAAGAGCGATTATAAATAATAAATTATGAATTATCATGAATTTCTTACGTAACATAACCACAAAGAGAGCATTATGATTAATTCACGACTCAGAAATAAAACCATTCTAATTACGGGAGCAGGAACTGGTATGGGACGAGCTACAGCCATACGTTTAGCACAAGAAGGGGCTCAGCTTGTACTCATGGGGCGAAGAGCGATTCCACTCCAAGAACTAGTATCTGAAATTGAATCTTTCGATGGCAAAGCAATGGCATTACCATGTGATATAGCGCAACAAGAATCATTGTCGGTTGCGATTGAGAAGGTAATTGACACATTTGGTCAACTCGATGGATTGTTCGCAAATGCAGGAGTTTTGGGTGAGTTCACAGCGTTGGCTGACACAGAGTTAAACCAATTAGATGACGTAATCAGCATCAATCTTCGAGGCACTTTTTCTACCATAAAGTCATGCCTACCTTTCTTGGAATCTGGGTCAATTGTAATAAACGCGTCATGGACAGCCAATGCCGTCATGCCAGGTGCAGGGGCTTATGCCGCGACAAAAGGAGCGCTTTTAAGCATGATGAAGACTCTGGCCATCGAACAAGGACAACGTGGCATAAGAGTCAATGCGATAAGTCCAGGAATTATCTTAACACCCATGGCAGAAAAAGTATTGGATGCCGAGTTATCACTCAAGCTTTCCAATCAAGCCGCCCTGAAGCGTAATGGGACACCGAATGATATATCTGGAACCGTCGCATGGTTACTCTCTGATGATGCTACCTTTGTGACAGGCCAAGAAGTGCTCATTGATGGTGGATACACCCTTGGCGGCATTCGGCTTTAATTGCGTAATTAACAATACCTACAACATGAATTTTGTTAACTGAAAAGTTATCGAGGAACTATTTCAAATAGAAAATAACAGCGATGAAGTTCATGCTGTTTATTTATATTCTAAATTTTTCATAATATTGAGAAAATAATATTAACCTAACAAAACATGGTTTTTAGGGCGTACAGTATTACTTGTAACATATACAGGTAATTCCTAGAAACCATGTGGTAAGGACATTGCCTATAAATGCATGCACAGTGACAATTAGTTATATGCTATTAATATAAAAAGGATTAAATATGAATCCCCATCGCACTTCACTGAACAAACCCTCAATCACATAAGCCGGTTTAACCGGTTTGCTCGCCGCTTACTAGTTGCAACATTAACGCTTCGAGTCAGAAAACCCCAGCTGAACTGTTTAATTTAACGCGTTGAAAAGTCACTATGTCTTTCGATGCTAACAACAGTCGTAAGGCGGATAAATTTGGCGCGATTGACGGTAAACTCAGTGCGACTCCGAAAGTAAATGCGGTATCACTACATTCAGGTCATCCTGACAAACAGCCCGCTTATACTATCGTGATTGCCGAGTTCTACTCGAACAAAACCAAAGAGCAATCAGCCACGATGAACTAACTCTGGCTTGTGAGATAAACTTAGATTCAATACTCAAATAATTAATGCCTTTAGCACGAGAAAATATTTCTCTTGTTTGCACAAAGACATTAGCTATTTTTATTTAAAATGGTACATATATCGCGACATATTATTACTTTATAATTGTCCCGGCGTAATACAAGCGATACACCGGAACTCTCGTGTCATATGTGCTTGATCGCTAAACCCAAAAAGTTGAGCAACATTCGCGAGATTCGCATCTCGATGCTGTCGTAAATAACAAATGGCCTTTTTAATTCGCAATATCCGCTGGTAATACTTAGGTGTCATACCAAGCCATTGTTTAAACAAGCGTTCTATTTGACGTTGGCTCAACACATTGATATCGTTTAGCTCGCCTAATGCTATATCTTGCTCAATGAACTCAAGTGCCTTCTCCAACGAATCGGGAATTAGATGAACCAAATCTAAATGCTTCTCTGCCCAACAATGCAATACTTCAATCTGCTTTTCATTGTCTTTTAATGCACTCAAGCAAGCATATAACTCATAAAAGTTATACTGTTGGTCATTCTTCGCTTCCAATAAGGTTGGCTTCTCGTAACGTCGCCCAAATACCCCATAACCAATGGCTGGATAAAAACGAATTCCTGCAAGCATTGCTCCTGAATCCAATATAATGTTTTGAGCTTGCTTGTTGGTTGGAAGCGCAATGACGCCTTCTGGCAACACGTCATCACCAATAACGATGTCACCAGAGAAATTAAACATGATGCCACTACCTGCATCGGAATACAGTGGTTTAATAACCGGATCCGGATGAGATACTGAAACCGACCATATCGCCTGTACAAAAGCTGACAGCTGCCCTTTCGGTTTAGACAGCTGTACATTCAAACTGTGGGTAAATGAATTATTGGGGTTTATAACATCCGACCTCAGGCTTAAAAGTTTTGCTTATTCGATTCCAACTGTTAATGGCATTAACAGCAATAGTCAAATCGACCGTTGCTTTCTCTCCTAAACATTCGACCGTTTTTTGGTAACTTTGATCATCAATTTGATGCCCTGCTGTTAATAATTCGGCCCAAGCAACTGACGTTCGTTCAATTTCAGAGTAATGAGGCATGTCCCGCCACGCACTAAGACCAATAATACGCTCGAGCGTTTCCCCCAAATTTAATGCATCTTTCGAATGCATATCGATACAAAACGCACACTGATTTATTTGAGAAACTCGAAGCTTAACAAGCTCCCATACGGTTATCGTTACAGTATCTGACTGGGTAAATTGCGCACGTAAATATTGTTCCTGATTCATTAGAATCGGCATTGCATCAGCTGCTAGGCTAAAATAATTCGCTCGTGGTGTCATCGGTTATCTCCTCAATCAATGTTTACGAGAAGATAACGCATGCACTAAAACAAATATTGAATATTTTCGACATCAGTAAAAAGTCGATGTACAACCAAAACAAATTTGGTTCTTAATAACATCATTTCGATAAAAAAATACCCAACATCGCCTGCCTGCGACATTGGGTATTTCGACTTAACAGGAATTAATATGTTGAGATAAATGTTCTCACGCGTTCGGCATTTTTACCTTGGTCTCCACGTCCTACTCGTGAATGCGAACGAATATCCACAATGCTAGAGTTGGCTTCATCACCGCTAACTCGAATCACAACATCATCTTTGAAACCAAAGAATAGTGTGGAATCAATTGCTTCGATAGTCCCAGAAGCACTGTCTTGATGAACAACCTCCCACCCTAGTTTTTCTGCAACTTCAACAGCACGGTTAAAAGCATCAGTCGGTGAAAGCGTGGATTTAATTGGCGCAATATCAGGGAATAACTGCGCTTGTAGTTTAGGTCCATTCTCTGGATACACTAAAGTATTGCTTTTTTCAGGGCGCATCGAAACCACAGCAACATATTGCGGAGGATTAAGAGTATCGGTCGAAATATCATTTAGCGGTGGTGTTCTTCCCGCACCAGGAGGTGGTCCACCGGCAGATTCACCTGCAAAGAGAGGCATTCCTTTTGGTACAACGAGAGTTGCAGTACCAAGTGGTATCGCAATCAGCACAACCGCTAACACAGAAAGCACAACACTTGAACGACGTTTTAACGCAAAAAGTAGAACCAATACAGCGAAGGGAAGAACTCCAAGTAGGCCAACCTGAATTATCGAGCGCAATACGCCTGTAGCGTCTCTAAATCCCATACTTCCCATTCTTACTGACATAAGCGGATAGACAGCCGCAATAAGGAATAAGATGCTCACAATTAACGCTAGCCATGACCATAACTTAGGGGTTTTCATTCATTTTCTCCATAAATATTTAATAGTTATTATTCTCAACATCATTACATAAATTTATTAAGGATGAACAGCACCTTATTGAGTCTTTGCGAAATTTTTTCAATTTTCATTTACTGTAAAGATTAGAACGAGTTCCAGACAAATTCCGCTACTTTACCTTCCATTCGATTTTTCTTTTTCGCGATATAAATCGGTGTTGTATCATCGTCTTCTAACCAATCCAATGCCACCAACTTTCCAGTCTCTAAATCTTCTTGGATCAGTGGTAATGGTAATCGTCCCCAACCCAATCCATGCAGAATAATGTCACGCTTAGAATTGGTATCAGATACTTTCCATTGCAACGATTGACTGTGAACTCCAACACCATAGTCATCTTCAGGAATGGTACTGCGCTGTATGATTTGCGGATAAGGGTATAAATCACGAATGGATTGCTTTGCTCTTGGAATATCAAGAAACGGATGATTCCCCGACACGGTCAAAACCATTTTCACTTCATCAATGAGTTTGTAATCCAGATCTTTTTTATTGCGAATCGTTTCAAAAATGGCCAAATCCACTTTATCGGAATTGAGCATTCGCTCTCCACTTAAAATTTCTCTCTCCAGTTGAATCTGCGTTTGAGGGAAGGCTTTCATCGCATTCGCAATGATAGGGTGCACAACCTCCATGCCATAAATACCCGTAATGCTCAACCGCAAGCACGACTCAATATGGGATTCTAATTGTGAGCACTTCACCAGTAAATGATCGTATTCATCCAATAAGGTTTTCGAGCTAGTTAAGAAGTCTCGACCTTTTGCCGTCAGTTGGCTTTTATACCCACTACGTTCGATCACTTTAAAACCCAATTGTTCTTCAAGGCGTTTAATTGAATAGATCAAAGCAGACTTAGCTTTGCCTTGTTTTTCCGCAGCCATCGAAAAACTGCCCGCCTCGACCAACGCTTTAAGGCATTGGATTTGTTCAATTGTAATATGATGCATGGTCTAAATTTAGCACAAATAATACCAAAAATAAGGCTTTTTTTTATTTAATAAAACTCTATGATTTACCTAAGTCACGCGATAAAACCGCCAACGAATGACTTCATTTACACATAAGGTTTAAGGGGAAGATATGGGAAAGTTAATAGATGGCCAATGGGTCGAAGGCAGCATTATTTCAAGTAACAATAGTGGTGCTTATGACCGTATACCACGCTCGTTCCGGGATATTATTTCAAATGATCATCATACATACACACCGGATTCTGGACGCTATCATTTGTACGTTAGCTACGCGTGCCCATGGGCGCACCGAGTGCTAATTTATCGAGAATTAAAAGAGTTACAAGCACATATTAGCGTCAGTGTCGTGCACCCCGATATGCTAGATAAAGGCTGGGGCTTTGCGAAATCATTCGACACAAATATCGACGGTGCAACCGAAGACCATTTATTCGATAGTGCTCAGTTATATGAAGTCTATCAAAAAGCGCAACCCGATATTTCAACCAGTGTTACTGTGCCTATCTTATGGGATAAAAAAAACCACACCATCGTCAATAATGAATCTTCTGAAATCATTCGTATTTTGAATGTGGCCTTTAATGACCTTACCGGTAATCATGACGATTATTATCCTCAAAACCACCAAGCTGACATTGATTCACTTAATGACACGATTTACGAAACCGTAAATAACGGAGTTTATCAGTGTGGGTTTGCAACAACTCAGGAGGCGTATGATTCTGCGGTCAAACCTCTGTTCGCCACACTGGATACATTAGAAAAACGTTTGGAAAACAGAGATTTCCTCGTTGGAGATCAACTCACTGAAGCCGATATCAGATTGATTCCAACACTTCTACGTTTTGATCTTGTCTACTATATCCACTTCAAGTGCAGTCAAAGACGTATCGCCGATTATCCGAATTTATCGCGCTATATGAAACAGTTATATCAATTGACCGCGGTGAGAAACACCACCAATTTTGAACACATCATGCGCCATTATTACTACTCGCACGAAGGAATCAATCCACACCGTATTATTCCCTTGGTCCCAACCTTTGGTCACTAAATGTAGTTAAATAAAAACAGGCATTAAATCAGCAGCAATTGGAGAAGAAAATGAAAGTGTGGCACATTGATTCAAGTGGTAGAGCGCAAACTTCACACAGTAGAAAACTCACTCAACAGTTCATCGAAAGTTTGTCGAACAAAACAAAGATCTCCACTCAGGCGCTCGATGTCTCAGATGGTCTCCCTTTTCTGACAGATACCATGATTCAAAGCTATTTCACGCCCGATGACCAACGTACCACTGAGCAACAAGCGGCTTTAGCCGTTTCAAATAACATTGTCTCGCTCGCCAAAGAATCTGACGTGTGGATTATTGGTGTACCGATCTACAACTTTTCGATGCCTGCTGCCTTTAAAGCGTTTATCGATCTGCTATTACGCTCTAAAGAAACATTCACTTATGGGGAAAATGGACCCATTGGTTTGTTGGAAAATAAACGCGTTTTTATCGTAGTTACGTCCGGTGGTACGGAAATTGGCAGCGACTACGACTTTCTCACTCCTTGGCTAGTTCATTGTTTAAACTTCATTGGTGTTAGTGATGTGCAATTTATCCATGCTGATCAATATCGCCCCGAAAAAGATCAAGCAATCACCGATCAAATCGAAACGATGACCACAGAACTCGCTCTCTAGTTTTCAGTATTAAAAACGCAAAGCACCCACAAAACTAATGGCTTGATACACCATTAGTCTTGTGGGTGCTTCTTTAATAAGTAATGACTAAATTACGAGCGAAAACGTAAGTTCTCTCTCGATAATTGATCAATACTGGTTTTCCCCATCAGCTTCATATCGCGCTCAAGCTCTGCTTTCATCAAACCAAGCGCTCTTTCGACACCAGGTTGTCCTGCAGCTGCAAGTGGATAAAGATACATTCGCCCAATCCCGACGGCTTTCGCACCTAATGATAGTGCTTTAAGAACATGTGTTCCTCGCTGGACGCCACTATCAAAAATGACATCAATCTCATCGCCGACTTCATCGACAATTTCAGCAAGTTGATCAAACGAGCTTCGAGAGCCATCAAGCTGTCTGCCTCCATGATTCGATACGATGATGCCAGTACAACCAATTTCTACCGCTTTTCGTGCATCTTCTCTGCTCATTACACCTTTTAAACAAAACTCTCCGTCCCAAAATTTCACCATTTCAGCCACGTCATCCCAGTCCATCGAAGGATCGAGCATATTGGTGAAATAGTCGCCAATCGACATCGCGCCATTGCTCATGTCAACATGTTCATCTAACTGAGGTAAACGAAATTTTTCATGCGTCACATAGTTGATACCCCACATTGGCTTAATCGCAAATTGCAGCATGCCATTAAGGGTGAGTTTAAAAGGAATCGAAAAACCCGTGCGTAAGTCACGTTCACGGTTTCCTCCAGTAATCGAATCGACTGTTAGCATCATGACTTGAATGCCAGCTTTCTTTGCCCGCTCCATCATCACTCGATTAAGTGCGCGGTCTTTATGGAAATAAAACTGATAAGCCTGTGGCGTATCTACTTTTTGAGCGATCTCTTCCATACTCACAGTACCGAGAGAAGACACGCCAAAAAGTGTTCCATATTTCTCAGCCGCCCCTGCTACCGCGCGTTCTCCTTCATGGTGAAACAAGCGCTGCAATGCAGTTGGAGAGCAATAAACCGGCATGTCCAACTTCTGCCCCATGACCGTGACAGATAAGTCGACATCTTTAACACCAGTCAGTACATTTGGAATCAAATCACAGGTTTCAAAGGCCTGAGTATTGCGGCGATAAGTTGATTCATCATCAGAACCGCCATCAATGTAATTAAATATAGGGCTAGGTAAGCGCCTTTTAGCGAGCTTGCGAAAATCGTGAAAATTATGGCAGTCATTAAGTCTCATAAAGTAATTCCGTAATTGGTTAAAGCTGATATTTATGCGTATTTATTATTGTTATGTGCTCCCAAACTTTAACGCGTCACACTTCATTTGTTGAATTTTTGTTAAAAAAAAGAGATCTATCACGATAAAAACATAACTTCGTAAATTTGTTGTATACACTGAACCACCTTCGTTATTGCCACTCTCACAAATCCACAACCGTTTCATCTCACTAGAGTCTTACAATTCATTCACCTCCAAAAAATGGTAATGATAATTAATTTCATTTAAGTTGAAGCAATCAGCTTAAAATGATAATGTTATGTTATAACATCACAACTAAGGATTTATTATGAAACATAATATTCACCCAGATTACCAAGACGTTGTTTTCCACGACACAGCAGCTGATAAATACTTCATCATAGGTTCAACCCTTAAAACTGAGCGTACTGTCGAATACCAAGGTAAGACCTACCCATACATGACACTTGATGTGTCCAGCGCCTCTCATCCGTTTTATACTGGTGAGCAGCGAATCGTGAAGCAAGACGGACAGGTGTCTAAATTCAACAGTCGTTTTGGTAAAATTGGGAGTCGTTCATGAAAGTATTAAGTTCTTTAAAGAGTGCAAAAAGCCGCAGCCCTGATTGCCAAATCGTCAAACGTCGTGGCCGAGTCTATGTGATTTGTAAATCGAACCCCAGATTCAAAGCAGTACAAGGGAAAAGGAAGAAACATTAGTGTGCGGATATTGCATGCTAGGAGAACTTTACATAATTAAAGTGGTTCATAAAAATATAAGCCAGAACGAATGCTTTTCTGAACCACTTATTATATCTAAACTCGCCTTGAGATTTAGTCACCTTTGGGCTTAGTAAGAATAGATTGATTAACTAACTGCGCTATCAACGCTCCAATACTCATTCCGGCAACATTTGCCATCAAATCAAACCAGTCACCATATCGGTTAACATACGGTTGTACTAACTCGATACCACCACTCCAAAGCACAAAAAACACACCAATAAGTAACCAGTGTTTGGGTTTACGCAATGCAACAGGAAACATCAATGCCGCATACGCGATAAAATGGTGAGTTTTATCATTTCCAGGAACCGGAGGTAAAACGTCTAATGGGTAGAGTGAGAGAAACGTAATTACAGCAAGAATAACAAGTGTAATATAGAGCCAATATGTTTTAATAATGGAAATCAATGAAGTCATCTACTCGCTTCCTTAATGATAGTCATACTTAAACATAGCATAGCTTGGTGATATCACTACGTTCAGTATTATTAATAACCTAAAGCATAATCTTCAATTTTGAATTAGCTTTTATAATAAAATACGATAAAAATACTGAGACTAATATTGCAACGAGAGTTAGTAGTGTAGCTTCCAAATCAGTAAACTTACGAAAAACACTTAATACAAAGGAATGAATGAAGTATATAGCTGAAGAGTATAAAGCTATATTTTTGCTCTTTCCTGGAATATTTGATTTAATAAACAAGATAAAAATAAAAGGACAAACAAGGATAAGAGAAACTAAGTTATCAACTCCTCCATCACGATCTTCATGGTAATAATTAGCATAGGATTCTCCCAACAACATCAGCATTCCAATTATGCTTAATCCAAATGAAAACTTAAGTGAAACAATATTTTGTAGTGAATATTTATTTATTAAATAGCCTATACAAAAAAACGGATATGAAAAAAACAACATATTTCTATGAGACCAATGTTCATTAAATACTTCATCTAAATAGCTGTTATCAAGAAGGTGATAATTTCCTATATATTGGATTAATACTCCACAGGAAAAAAATATAAAAATAGAACTCATTAAAATATTCATTGATACTTTATGCAACATCAGTAATATGACTGCTGCTCCAATCATCCCTGATATATACCATAAATGATGGTATCCAATAATAATATCTTTTACGATTGAGGCTATACCTGCCAAGGAAAAATCTGGAATTGAGAACCAAAAATAGGAATAGAAGACCATCCAAAATACATATAAAACACAAACTCGTTTAAACCAACTCGATTGACTTTTTTTGAGCAGTACTGGATAAAAATAAAAACCATTGATAATGAAAAAAATGGGCACAGCAATTCTAAAAATACCATTCACTGTAAGATACTCACCCAGTTCAGTATATTCACCTAAGAATCCAGCATGAAGCCCAACTATCATAAAAGCCATCGTTAGTTTAAGGATATCTAATGCTATATTTCTACTCAATTTCAAACTTCTCCAACGTTGGTCAAACACCCACAACTGTTCGTTGTTGTAGGGTTATCAATATTAGTAATTATGCAACTCTCATTAATTATGATAATAGTACTCGAAAAGAATAGTTTCCATCTTCTCACCCAATAAAAACTAAGAGTGGATGAGCAAGTACCGAGGCAGAACAACCTCCTTCGACATAACGTAACATCTTAAACTTAACTCGATGCTTTCTACGGCAAATGAGCCAGGTACAATTTTTTCATTACTCAAGCGTGGAGAAACATCTTCTCTTCTTTCTAGCCGTGAGTTACTTAATTGCTTACCTAAAGTATAAATTTTAACCTACTGTTCAGTTTTATTACAAAATACGAAAAAAGTACTGCGCTAGATATAGTTATAAATGTTAAAGCCGTACCGCTTAAGTCTGTATAATCTCGATATAGGTTCAATATAAATAGATGGACAAAATATATAGATGAAGAATATAAAGCTAATGTCTTAGTTTCATGTAAATAATTTAATTGTAGAAATAGTATAAAAATAAAGGGGCAAGCAATGATTAATGATAATAAAATGTCAAACCCTCCATCTCTTCCATCTTGATAAAAATTTATATATGATTCACCAATTAAAATGCATAACCCAACAACACTCAATATCGATGTATATTTTAATGATATTTTTTTATGTAATGAGTGTTTATTAATTAAAAATCCAGAAGCGAAAAATGGATAAGCAAAAAATAACACATTTCTATAAATGAACTCATAGGATAATATCTTGTCGATAAAGCTTCCTGAGAAGACATGATAGGTTCCAACATATTGCATTATTACACCACATAAGAAAGATATAATAATGGAAACAACCAAAGTCGTTGTGGATGCTTTTTTAACTAGAGCTAAAATAACTCCAGAACCTAACATTGCAGGGAGGTACCACAGATGATAATAGCCAATAAATACATTCTTAAAAACAACAATCGCTAGAGAAAATTCAGAATTATCAAGCCAAAAGTATGAATAAATTACAGTCCAAAATATATGTAAAATAATAATTCGTTTAAACCAATCTATAGGGTTATTTTTCAATATTACCGAGTAGAAGTAAAACCCATTAATAAGAAGAAAAATTGGCACCGCTATTCTAAATACACCATAAACAGTAAGGTAACTGCCCAACGGAGTGATATCTCCTAAAAATCCAGCATGTAACCCTACAATCATTAGAGCCATTGATAATTTAAGAATATCCAGCGCTATATTTCTGTTCATTTAAATTTCCCAAAATCTGAATCTATTAATAACGACAGCTAGTAGCATCTCACAGCAATGTTCGTCAAAGCCAAGAATGGTTTGACGAGTCGTCCATATATTTTTAATGCGAAGCAATTAACATGTAAATATTAACGTTTCCATTCCTTCTCCATCGAATCACGAGGCGAAAAATTCAGCGTCATAACTGATGCAGGTTAGAATAGCATTACATTACTATATTTATACTCGCCATGTACTTTAACTCGTATCACTTCTGCGACACCATTGGCTTTAGTATAGTATTCACTCAACCATTATGGAGTACGATAGTCGCCAATATTGAAAATATAGAGCGAGTTTAACGCCAAGCAAAAATAGACTATTTCACTGAACCTATGATATAAATCCCCACTATTTTATACATTGGCTACTCGTAGCCCCCTGTCGTAGCACCAGGTAAAAAACACTATGAAAGCAATGATCGTTTGTTCCGGCGGGCTAGACTCTGTCACGCTCGCTCATAAAGTCGCCGCAGAAGCGGAGCTTACCTCTCTTGTCTCATTTCATTATGGCCAACGCCATGACAAAGAATTGGACTACGCTGCACGTTGTGCAGAATACTTTGACGTTCCTCATCACATTATCGACATCAGCAATGTTGGCGCACAGTTAACTGGATCTGCCCTCACCGATGATGTAGATGTGCCTGATGGCCACTACGCCGAAGACAGCATGAAACTCACCATTGTCCCGAATCGTAACGCCATTATGCTCACTATTGCTTATGGTATGGCAGCCTCACAAGGCGCTGATACCGTCGCGATAGCCGTTCACGGTGGTGACCACTTCATCTACCCTGACTGTCGTCCTGAATTTATTGAGCAATTCGCAAAAATGCAGAAAATGGCCTTAGATGGCTATGCTGATATTGACCTCTACGCACCGTTTTTACACGGCAGCAAAGCCGATATTGTTACTACGGGCGCTGCCGTCAGCGTTCCTTTTAATGACACGTGGTCATGCTATAAAGGTGGTGAAAAACACTGTGGCCGTTGCGGTACTTGTGTCGAGCGTCAAGAAGCTTTTAGTGATGCAGGCATTGTAGATCCAACGGACTACGCCGATCCTGACTATTGGAAAAACGCGGTGAAAAACCACGTTCACAGGGAGGCCTAAGCATGTTCCGTATCAGCAAAGAATTTCAATTTTCAGCCTCTCATCAGCTCAAACAAATGCCTGCGGATCATCAGTGCGCACGACTGCATGGACACAACTATGTCGTGGTCGTTGAGCTCTGTTCAGAGTCACTAGATCAATACGGTTTTGTCCGTGATTACAGCGAACTAAAGCTGCTAAAAGACTACATTGATGACACCTTAGATCACAGACACTTGAATGATGTGTTAGGTGATGACTGTGCAACCGCAGAATTGTTGGCTAAACACCTATACGATTGGTGTAAGCCACACTGGCCTGAAACCACCGCAGTAAAAGTAAGTGAAACCCCAAAAACATGGGCGGAATATCGACCATGAGCCAACTGATCATTAGCGAAGTATTTGGCCCCACAATACAAGGGGAAGGCGCACTTATTGGCAAACCTACGGTATTTGTTCGTAGCGGTGGTTGCGACTATCGTTGCAACTGGTGCGACACACTTTATGCGGTTGAGAATAAGTATAAAAGTGAATGGAAAACTCAGAGCACTGAAGATGTTTGGGCAAAAATACAAGCGCTTAGTCCGACACCGATACTCGTAACTCTCTCAGGCGGCAACCCTGCCCTTCAAGATTTTTCCGATCTGATTCGTATCGGCCATAAAGCAGGTTACACCTTTGCTATGGAAACACAAGGCAGTATCTCAAAGCCATGGTTTAGCCAAGTGGATTATTTAACCCTAAGCCCTAAACCGCCGTCATCTGGTATGGAGACCCGCTGGGACAGGTTTGACAAAAGCTTAGCATTAGCCAATAGCCACAGAGCGATTAGCATTAAGCTAGTAATAGCGGATGATATTGATTTTGCGTGGGCATGCGAGGTACAAAAGCGCTATCCAAACTATCCATATTATCTACAACCCTGCAATCTTGACGCTGAAGAAGTGACTTTAGAACAAGGCTTGCAGTCTACTCGCGATCTGATTGATCGCGTGGTTAATGTCGGTTGGCATCAAGCAACGGTGTTGCCACAGCTTCACAATATTCTTTGGGGTACACAACGCGGCGTTTAATATTGATTGCTGTAAAATGGAAGAGGGCGAGTCTATTCGTACACTATGAGTCATGTACGAGCCTTTTTCCTAAACCAACAACGTTATCATTACCGTATCCTAGGGCTTCATAAAACGCGAGTACGTGGTCGTTTGTACTTCTGACTTGTAGGTTTATTTTAGGGCAACCTTTGTTCGAAATTTTCTGCTCTACCGCTTCCATTATTGCCTTACCATATCCGTTTCTTTGAGCATCAGGGCTAACAGCTAAATAATTTATCCATCCTCTATGCCCTTCGTAGCCCCCCATGACAGTCGCCACAATACGCCCTTCGACCACACCAACCAAAAATAAATCAGGATCTACCTTCAATTTACGGTCTATATCATTTCCAGGATTATTTTGAGGTGCAACTAAACCACATTCTTCCCAAAGAGAAATCACAGGATTTCGATCTTTAATTTCGTATTCTCTAATTTTCATATTGTTATTTCTATTGAATATTAAACCCAGCGCAGTTATGAGCAATAAGCAAAATTTTTGTTTTGTAACGCTAACCTAGGCATTTTTTAGTCTGTCGATTTGGTTATGTACATCTGACAAATGCCCCATTTTCATCCAGACTTTTGCCCCTTCTGTGCCTGCTTTCCCATTTATGGTAGAGCCTAACGGTAGACGCAGCCAACTGTGTTTTTCTAGTCGCTCATTGTTTTCGACAAAACAGCCATGAAGAACAAATAACTCAGCCCCATTTGCCACATTTTGTTTAAAAACAGCATTTGGTGCAATATGTAGCAAGCTGACTTCTTCATACTTATCTTCAAATAATGGCGCGATTGATACACCGGGCATGTTTTCATCGGCACAAGGTACAGCGTCATTCATCTGAATATTGACATGAGTTCTATCGCTTGGCTGAAACTGCCACAGTTTAACAAATATTATACAGCCCTCATTTGAACCTGGTTGATGACTTGATTGTGGAGGGTTTCGCACATATGAGCCTGCGGGAAAATCACCATGCTCATCTTGGAATACCCCTTCTAATACAATAAATTCTTCACCTCCAGTATGTACATGAGGTGAAAAATGACTTTGGGGAGCATATTTTACAATACTTGTGGCACGAGCAACTTCGTCCCCTACCCGCTCTAGTAGACGTCTTTCCACACCTTGCATAGGTGATTTTAGCCAAGGTAAAGAGTCAGAGTGAACGAATACTCGTTGCTTAAAATTTGCTGCAATTTCCATAATTTACCTCTTAGTTTATACTGCCATGTATTATCAACCCAGCAAACTCTGAGTAATAAATAATGTGCAAAAAAGTAAGGCCGGCATATAGCCGACCTCACAAACATGAATGACTTACCATTAGGTCATATGAAAAAAGCAAAGCTTGTTCCCATCTAGATCATAAACGTAAGCACCGTAAAAGAAATCAAAACGTTGCCCAGGCTCACCCCCATCAGTAGCCCCCAATTCAATCGCTTTATTATAAAGAGCTTGAGCACCCTCTATAGAACCACCGGGAATAGCGATTTGTTGACCATTACCGGCTGTTTGTGGATTGTTGTCATGAGGGGTACACACCGCCAGCATAGCACCACCAGCGTCTGTTCCATAAAATTTAATGCGGTCCATTTCCATGACTCTTTTTCCACCGACTAGATCAAGTAGTGCATCGTAAAAAGACACCGCTTTATCCAGATTCTTTGAACCAATTGTCGTGTATCCAATCATTGTTTTAATCCTCATATTCTACGTTTAATTTTTCATTCATATTTGAAGACAATTCATCTATCTGCTTGCAAATACATTATGTTTCGAACGAGACAAACAATACCTACCTACCAGAAGGTAGTCAAACTGTTTTTCACAAATATTTTTAATTTAATTTTTAAGATGTTGATTTTAATTAATTTTTATATTCTTAGTATGAAAGGAAAAGTATCTATAGGTATTAGCAACGACAAAATTAATTGACAGTTAACGAAATACGACCATAGAATACCTACCAGTAGATAGATTAGTTATATATAAAGATAAAGCAGAGGCAGCCATGAAATACAATATAGAAAAAACGACACTTCATTTCATTAGAAAAGAGTCCACCAGTACGCCTGTTATTCAGTATTCAGGGTTTAATGAAACGCAAGAATACAGTGAGGATTATCTATTCCAAGATGCCGATATTATTGACGCACGTTCATTACCTGATGCTACGTTCAATGTGGATAAGCATGGTTTTGAGCTCGCAACCTTTCAACCCAGCCAAGTCGATTACTTAGATCCTCTAGCTGTAAAAGAATTCTATTATACAGAGGTCGAGGCTTTGGTTAAAAAGCAACTGGGAGCAAACCATGTAGTGGCTTTTGACCATACTGTACGCCGTGGTATTGAAAACTCTAACCGCCATCCCGCCTACCATATTCATAATGATTACACTGACGAAACTGGCTTAATTCGTGCTCAATCTGAACTGGATGAAGATTTGATGCGCTCATATGCTGGAAAAAGAATGGTACAAATCAATGTTTGGCGCTCTATTGCAGGTGTTGTGCAAAAAGATCCGTTGGCCTTTATGGACTATCAATCATTAGATAAAAACGATCTTGTAACCGCACATATCGAGTTTAACGATATGCATACAGGTGAAAAACATCGAGGTGAGATTTTTGCAGTCAAACAAAACCCAAATCAGAAATGGTATTTCTACTCACAAATGGACTCAAGTGAAGCCGTGCTCATTAAAGGTTTTGACACAGATAAATCTAAAGCTGGTTTTGCGATGCATACTGCTTTTCCATTGTTAGAACAAGGCGCTAACTGTGATCCACGACAAAGTATAGAAACGAGAACTTATGCTTTTTTTGATGACGAGTAGATAGTCAATATACCGGTACCTAGCCAAATATATTGTTGGCTAGGTCATCTTATTAATGCCCATATTCTGATCTTTTTTAAACTAAACGAATGTTGAATGATTGGATTACATCATAAAAATGAAAGCGCTTGTATTGAGGTATCTGCTATTAGATAATTACGTCCGCAGATGTAAGGGGTAATCATGAGCAAGAAGGAAAAACTGTTAAAAATCGCTGAAGATAAAGTACGTGCTGGTGGATACAGCAACTTTAGCTTTAGAGAGCTAGCAAATGAAGTGGGTATAAAAAGTGCCAGTGTTCACTACCACTTTCCGACTAAAGCTGACTTAGGTGCCGAATTAGCCCATCAATATACAGACGCATTTTTGGCAGCATTAGGGGATGTTGACCAAATCAAAGCGCAAGGTAAAAACCCGATCGATATCTATACAGCAATTTTCAAACATGCATTATTGACTGACGATAAAATGTGTTTATGTGGTCTTTTGGGTGCTCAAAATGAAAGCTTACCAGAAAAAGTACAAATAGAAGTTAAGCGCTTTTTTAGGAAAAACCTGGCTTGGTTAACAGCCGCGCACACCGCAAATGGCGAAGCAGACCCTGAGCATGCCGCCATCACAACCGTCAGTTTGCTTGAAGGCGCAATGATGATTAGTAAAGCGCTTAATGACCACAGTTATTTCAAACTTGCGACTCAATAAGACTCATTATATGACACTATATTAATAGGACATTTTCCTCTACAATTCTAAGCGACTCGATGAGCTGCTCTTACAAGGCCACCTATACACTCTTTCTGAAAGTGCTCTGGCACAAAAAAGACCCGTAGCTCATATTAGCTAACGGGTCTTTTTGTAGATAATGCATCTTGGGTTTATTAAACTCCGGTGATGCCCATCTTAATAAATGCTTGTTTAGCCAACACAGCCACAACAAGGTAAGCAATCATCCATACAACCGTCATAACAACGGTCAACCAATACGGTTGCATATCAAACTCTTTCGAATCATCAATTTTATCACGAGTTAACTGATACTTATGCGCAATGAACATCGTAGGGAATAAATACAGTAAAGGAATAATGCTGCTTGAAAGGTGGAGTGAAAGAAACGGAACCAAAAGAATCAAGCAAAGTACAATAAGAGAACCATAAAATAATGTTCTATTCGAGAACTGTTTCTTGCCTAACGTATCAAAATTCACTTTTAAAAAATAGATTGCCGCAAGTGGTCCACCTAAATAGGTGCCAATTGATATTTGCATTGGTGAATATACTTTCTTTGATTTTTCTTCTTTTTTTACATCGTTGCTCATACATAATGCTCGATAATGTTGTACTTACACAGCGTAGTGCTGAAAATCGTCACTCATTATAACTCACCTCACCAACAAGACTGAAATAGAACCCCTGTATTTTATGTAAAAACGTGTGATGTGAACAATTCATTGGCCGAATACTCATTCTTATTCCATTCAATCACTAAAATAAAACACTCTTAAATATCAATAAATTAGACTCAAACCACTCTACTTCATCGATCTTTTTCTTGCATAATTAGACTGCAATTTATACTGTATATATATACAGTTATTTTATATGTAAATTGATGATGAATGAATTTATTGAGCAGTTAAAACAGAAGCAATGGCTATGGCAAGGAAACAAGCCTAGCGCATTAATGATGCCTGAATCACTGGCTAGCACTGGTTTTTCTGAATTCGATCAAAAGCTTGAAGGTGGGCTACCTGAACATGGCGTGATTGATTTGCAATCGCTGGGCGGTATTGGCGAACTGCGTTTACTTTTTCCTCATTTGCGACACGCCGATGATGGTCGTTTGATTGTCTTTATTCAACCACCAGCGCCATTGCATGCTGAAGCTTTGGTTTCGGAACAACTCGACAGTAACCGCGTAATATTGATTCAACCTGATAACAAAAAACACGCATTTTGGGCCGCAGAGCAATGCCTAAAAAGTGGTGCTTGCAGCCATGTGATGTTGTGGTGCGGTGACGTAGAAATTCATCAGGCTCGACGTTTTCAAGTGAGTGCAGAAGCAGGCCGATGTCGTCAATTTTTATTTCGTAGCGAACAAAAGTGCGGTTTTTCATTACCGGTTTCCTTATCGATGCAACTTGCTCCCCACCCTCAAGGAATTAAAGCAAAAATAACAAAACGAAAAGGTCGCTGGGAACCAAACCCGTTCACCATCAATATGGCGCAACAATGGCCGCAACTCGTCTTGCAAAAACAACCACAAGTCGTCATTCCATTCCCTTCTAAACAAAAAGTGACTTGGCAGCGAGGTTAATCATGCAATTATGGCTTTATCTCGATTTTCCTTACCTTCAGCTCGATACGCTTTTTTCGACACAGCAAGAAGATACGCAAACGAGTAATGATGAAAATAGTCAGCAGAATGACGAACCACTCGCGATTGTCGATGGAAAGAATTTTAGTATCGTACAAGCGAATCAAGCCGCCCTCGGTCAAGGTATCCAAATCGGGATGGGCATGGGCAGTGCTTCCGCGATGTGTGCTCATTTACAAGTTCATCCATATCAACCTGAAATCGAACAAACACAGCTTAGCGAAATCGCACAATGGCTCTATTTAGTAACGTCCGATATTGTCTTGTTTCCACCACAAGGGATCTTACTTCGGGTATCAAACATGCTCACACTTTATCAAGGGTTAGAGCATTACTGGCAATGTATTGAGCAACACATGCAACCCTGGAAACTACGTTACCAATTTTCCTGCGGGTTTTCCCCTTTATCGGCGATGTTATTAGCTAAGTCTGGGATGAATTTGTTAAGTGAAAATCGATCGAAGTTCATGGAAAAATTGAACCATTTTCCGATAACCGCCACTGAACTCGACCATAAACAGGTTGACGCTTTACGGCGAGTGGGTGTAACGAAATTAAGTGAGCTGTTTGCCTTACCGATGGCAGATTTGGCTCGGCGCTTTGATATAAACCTCGTCAATTATGTCGGTCGATTGTTGGGGCAATTTAAGCACCCTCTCAACTTCCACTATCCACCAGAAAAATTCAGTACCGACTTGGAATTACTTTACGACATTGATAACAGCCAATGGTTACTCAAACCACTGGCAATCTTACTCAAACGACTCGAGCAGTTTCTATTACTCCGAAATCAAGTTGTCTATGAACTAGAGCTTTGCTTGATACAACGAGCCAATCATCAACAAACACCGCCTCAAAAGCAAGTGACCTTTACCTCGGCAACTGGGGAATATCGTGCCGACCGTTGGTTAACGCTGGCGCAGTTATCGCTTGAAAGTCTCACTCTCACGCAAGCCGTCCATCACTTACAGCTCAACGTTATTCGCAGCGGTGAACAACCTGCTCACGCCGATGATCTCTTTTCAGGCACACAAGGAACACTTCAACCATTAGAACTGATCTCTTTACTGCAAGCGAAATTAGGCAAACAAGCCGTGTCTAAAGTCATCATGAGTAATGATCCACGCCCGGAAAAATCGTCTTATTTTCTCGATGCAACTCAAACAATCACCACGAGCGAGCGTTCAGCTCAATTACGTCCAAGCTTATTACACCCAACTCCTGAGAGACTAACAAAGAAAGTGGATTTAATTCATGGGCCTGAACGAATCGTAACCGGATGGTGGGATGGGCAGCCAATCACGCGAGATTACTACATAGCGTATAGCAATACCGGTTGCTGGCTTTGGGTGTTTCGCGATGTGCATAAACATTGGTATCTGCATGGCCAATTCAGTTAATTGGGGGATTAAATGAGTTACGCTGAACTCTTTTGTCAGAGCAATTTCTCCTTTCTTAAAGGCGCGTCTCACCCACAAGAGTTGGTGATTCAAGCCGATTTTTTACGTTACCATTCTATTGCCATTACCGATGAGTGTTCAGTTGCGGGGATCGTGCGTGCGCATGCGGCAATTAAAGAGCATCAACTCTCGGTGAAACTGATTGTTGGAAGCCTGTTTGAGCTCAATCCCGCATGCCGATTTATTGCGTTAGCACCAAACCGAGAAGGTTATGCGGAGTTGTGCCGAATTATTACTAATGCTCGTCGCCGCGCCGGAAAAGGACAATATCAACTCTCAGAATGGGATGTGATGTCATTAAAGCACTGCTTAGTGATTTGGCTGCCGAGTATAGACAACAATGCGAGTCAGCAATGGGGAGAATGGCTCACCCAACACCATCGCGGTCGATTATGGATTGGAATACAACGCCACCTCAGTGCAGATGATTCAAAAGGTGTACAACAAAGCGAACGTTTGGCTGAGGTATTAAACTTGCCTATTTGCGCATGTGGTGGTGTCTTAATGCACAATGCGGCTCGTTTGCCATTGCAGCATGTATTAACCGCAATCGACCGTCACAGCTCTGTTGAACAGATTCAAGCACACTTGTTGACCAATACTGAACGCGTGTTGCGTAGCAAAGAGAAATTAGCCAAGTTATTTCAGCCCGAATGGTTAGCGCAAAGTATCGACATTGCCAACCAATGTCAGTTTAATCTCGACAGCTTGCGCTATGAATACCCTAACGAACTGGTGCCGAAAAATTGCTCCCCAATCGCTTACCTACGACAGTTGGTTGAACAAGGGAAGCACCGTCGCTTCCCCAAAGGGGTTCCTCCAACGATAGAACACATTATCGAAAAAGAGTTAGTTCTGATTGAAGAGCTCAATTACCCGTTTTATTTTTTGACCATTCACGACATCGTTATGTTTGCTAAACGGCAAGGCATTTTATACCAAGGCCGAGGTTCTGCCGCCAATTCCGTCGTTTGTTACTGTTTGGAAATTACCTCAGTCGATCCTCGCCAAATTTCGGTATTGTTTGAGCGATTCATCAGTAAAGAACGCAATGAACCCCCTGATATTGATGTCGACTTTGAACACGAACGTCGAGAAGAAGTGATTCAATATCTCTACCAAAAATACGGCCGGGAGCGTGCAGCCCTGGCCGCTACCGTAATTTCGTATCGCTTTAAAAGTGCGGTGCGCGATGTAGGGAAAGCGCTCGGAATCCATGAGACTCAACTCGACTATTTTATCCACAATGTTAACCGACGTGACCGGGCGCTCGGCTGGCAGGCGCAAATTGTTGAACTTGGGTTAGAACCGGACTCATTAAAAGGCCAGCAGTTTATCGATCTAGTGAATGAACTGATCGGCTTTCCACGCCATTTATCGCAACATGTCGGAGGCTTTGTGATTTCAGCAGGGCCATTATATGAGTTGGTCGCGGTAGAAAATGCCGCCATGAATGAGCGAACAGTAATCCAATGGGACAAGGACGACTTAGAAACTTTAGGACTATTGAAAGTCGATGTGCTCGCACTGGGTATGCTATCGGCCATTCGAAAATGCTTCGGTTTAGTTCAGCACTTCCACCAACGATCCCTCTCAATCGCTCAGATCACTGCGTTACCCGATGATCCCAAGGTTTACCAAATGATAAGCCAAGCTGATACTGTGGGCGTCTTTCAGATCGAATCACGTGCACAAATGAATATGCTACCAAGGCTCCGGCCACGTTGTTATTACGACCTTGTGATTCAAATTGCCATCGTCCGCCCCGGCCCAATTCAAGGTGATATGGTTCATCCCTTTCTCAAAAGACGAAATGGTATCGAAGCAATCGACTACCCTTCAGAAGAAGTTAAAACGGTACTCGAACGCACAATGGGAGTACCTATTTTCCAAGAACAAGTTATTAAATTAGCGATGGTGGCAGCAGGGTTCAGCGGCGGTGAAGCTGACCAGTTACGTCGGGCAATGGCTTCGTGGAAAAAGAGTGGCGAATTAATGAAGTTCCGCAATAAATTAATCAGTGGAATGGAAAAACGGGGTTATCACCTAGAGTTTGCCGAGAAATTATTTGATCAAATTTGTGGTTTTGGCGAATACGGTTTTCCAGAAAGTCACTCCGCTTCTTTTGCGGTGCTTGCCTATTGTTCTGCTTGGTTGAAACATTACTATCCGGAGTGCTTTTACACTGCACTACTGAACAGTCTGCCGATGGGGTTTTATAGCTCTTCTCAATTGGTACAAGACGCCCAACGTCATGGGATTACCGTTCTTCCAGTTAGCATTAATCACTCTGACTATGATCATCAAGTGGTGCCGTTAGGCGAGCAACTCGCAATGCGTTTAGGGTTTCGACAAATAAAAGGATTAGGACATTACACTGCCCTCACCATTGTCGAACATCGTCCCAATTCCGGCTTTCATTCCACTGTTGAGCTCAAGCAACTTGGACTGAATCGGCGTGAAATGGAATTGCTTGCCTCTGCCAATGCACTTGCAACCCTAAAGGCCTCATCAAGAAATATGACGTCCAGCAACAGACAAGATGAGCAGCATCGTTATCAAACTCGTTGGAATATGATGGACTCGATTCAAGAACTGCCATTATTTGCCGCATTAGACGATACGTCTCCAACCCAACTCTCCCCACCGAGTGATATGGCAACATTATTAGAAGATTACGCCGCCCTTGGATTATCACTCGATCACCACCCTATTCTGCTGTTAGACCATGCTCAGTTACTGGGACGTTTTAGCCGAATGACAGACTTAGCCCATAAATCGGATAAATCGCTGGTCACCGTTGCAGGAGTCGTCACAGGAAGGCAATCTCCCGGCAGTGCCGCAGGTATTACGTTCTTTACTCTTGAAGACGACACCGGAAACATTAATGTGATCGTATGGCAAGCAACTGCTCGAGCACAGAAACGGGCGTATTTGAACTCAAAGATTCTTAAGGTCAAAGGAATATTGGAAAAAGAAGGCGATGTCATGCATGTCATTGCCGGTAAGCTTATCGATTTAACCGATAAACTCGCGTCACTTTCTAGCCGTTCGCGGGATTTTCATTAAGCTTAATCTGCTCATAAAAATAAAAACGACCAGATAGAATCTGACCGTTTATTTGTTTAGACAACATCAGGGATGATATTGGAAGTGCGCCTAATGTTGTGCTTCCAATACTTGACGTAATCGCTCTTGAGCCACATCGACTAATACATCAGGTTGGAACTTGGAAATAAAACGATTACAACCTACTTTTTCCGCCATGGCATTATTGAAACTACCACTCAGAGAGGTATTCAACGTAATATATAGATCCTTCATTCGAGCATCACTACGTACTTCATGAGTGAGTTTATAACCATCCATCTCAGGCATTTCTGCATCGGTTATCATCAGAAGTAACTCTTTCGTAACATCAATTCCTTCATCCGCCCATGACTGCAATAAATTCAACGCTTCTAAACCATCACAGCATTCGATAATCTCAATACCTAGCTGAGACAACGTACCTTTAACTTGATTACGTGCGGTACTTGAATCGTCCACAACAAGCACTTTGCGACCCTGCATATTATTGGTCACCAATTCGTGGTCAAGCACTTCCTCTGAGATTGATATATCGTAATCTATAATTTCAGCGAGCACTTTTTCAACATCAATAATTTCGACGATATGGCTTCGTTCGTCATCTTCAACTCGAGTGATTGCCGTGAGGTAATTTGCTCTACCTGCGGTTTTAGGAGGTGGCTGAATCTCTGTCCAAGCGGTATTGATAATATTACGAACCTGCCCAACCAAGAACCCTTGAGTCGAACGATTATATTCGGTAATAATTAAATTCTGTTCAGTAAAATCATGATTAGAGTTATCAGGAAACCCGATCGCTCGACGTAAATCAATCACCGGCACTGGCTCACCACGAATGGAAGCAACACCAGTAATATTGTGATGGGCGCCTGGCATTTTGGTTAACGTGGGCAATTTAATCACTTCTTTAACTTTAAACACGTTGATCGCAAATACTTGCATGCTATTTAAACTAAAAAGTAATAGCTCAAGACGGTTCTCGCCTACAAGATTTGTGCGCTGATCAACCGTATTCAATACTCCTGACATACGAATCCCGCCTAGCACTTTAATCGATAATATAAACTCTGGACCATAGATAGGAATAAATCTAGTTAGAAAGGAAAAAAAGAGTCAGTGTCATTCAAAGAGTGAGAAGACAGTACGTACCAATTACTCGTCGAGAATTCGTATTAACAATAAACCATCATATAAAGCTTGTTTTATCAATGCCGCTCCTGGCATCGTCGATTCATGATAAAACCGAGACTCTACCACCTTTAGAGAATCTTGATAGGCGGGATAACACTGCGCTGAAAGTGATTCCATCATTTTAGGGTATAGCACGTCTTTAGTTTGGTTAATAACACCGCCAATTAAGACTTTATCGGGGTTAAACAGATTCACAAGAATTGACACGGCTTGCCCCAAATGACTACCAAGTTTTTCGATCAAGTCAACCGCGAGAGCATCTCCTTCGACAGCGGCAAAACATATATCTTCAATTCGAATATCTTGAATTTCCGCCAGAGATGATGACTCCCCATGAGAGATCCTTACGTAAGCTTGTTCCAACAAGGCAGTAGAACTTGCTACAGTGTCTAAACATCCTCGGTTACCGCAACTGCACAATTCACCCTGAGGGTTAATTTGAATATGCCCTAAGTCACCGATATTCCCTAATTTACCTTGAAGTACTCGCTCATCAACAATAATCCCAGCATTTAAGCCATTATGAATCGACACCAAAATAGCATTATCACTTTCTTGAGCATGACCAAATAACTTCTCAGCCAATACCCAAGCATGAGTGTCATTCGCCATAAAAACAGGCAATCCAGTGGTCTTATATATTTCAGCTCCAAGATTAAGGTTAACCACATTGTAATACGGCATGTTCACAACCACGCCTTTTTGCGAATTAACTAAACCAGGAATCGTGACTGCAATGCTAGTTACTCGTTGAATTTCCGAGTGATACGTTTGGAAGAATTCTTCAATTTCATGCAATAAACGATCAAGTAAATCCTGCTGGTCACGTTCGTGAATATCAATTTTACAATCAATCAGAACATCACCGCCGAGCTCATGTAAAGCCAACGCTAAATAGCCTCGGCCTAATCGCACCGACAAAAACTGCCAACCCAAATTTTTGGTTTGCAAACCGACAGCCGGACGCCCACGGCTCAAGGATTCTTGAACAGTGGTTTCATGAATAAGTTGTGCACCAATCAGCTCACGAGTAATTTTTGTAATACTCGCAGGTGCTAACTCACTCAATTTCGATAAATCGATTCGAGAGATAGGCCCCAGTTGATCGATAAGTTTATATACTCGCCCCGCATTGATCTGCTTAATATGATCAATGTGGCCAGGTTGGGCCATGAACATGATGTGCTCCGACAAAAAGACAGCGGTGTAATTTTTTTACTTTGTAAAGTAATTGGGAAGAGCTTTGATACCCGAGCGTGACAGGCATCACGCATAATAAGTCAAGTTTGTGCTGTGACTCAAACCAAGGCAACAAATTAACATCCATTAATGCTCAATTCACCGTACAAATCACGAACAGTATCGTGAATTTGCGAACGAAAAAAGAATTCTTGCATATACTTATAAAACTTAACACAAACAATTTAAACAAATGAGATCTTATGAGCATGATGCAGAGAAAAACTAAAATCGTTACGACTCTAGGACCATCAACTGATAAAGGTGATAATTTAGAGCAGGTTATTAAAGCTGGTGCCAACGTTGTTCGCTTTAACTTTTCCCACGGCACAGCGGATGATCATCGAGAGCGTGCAGTTAAAGTCAGAACAATCGCTGAAAAACTCGGCGTACACATCGCTATTCTCGGTGATTTACAAGGCCCTAAGATTCGCGTCGCAAAATTCAAAGACGACAGTATTAAACTGAATGTGGGTGACCATTTTATTTTAGACTCTGAATGCCCGACACAAGAAGGGGATCAAACTCGAGTCGGCTTAGATTATAAAGAGCTGCCAGAAGATGTATCGAGTGGAGACATTTTGCTACTCGATGATGGTCGAGTCCAATTAAAAGTATTCAAAGTAGAAGGCAGTCAAATTCATACCCATGTCACGATTGGTGGAAAGCTCTCGAACAATAAAGGAATCAACAAGAAAGGGGGTGGATTATCAGCTCAAGCCTTAACAGAAAAAGATAAGGAAGATATAAAACTCGCCGCAGAACTCAATGTAGAATATCTTGCTGTCTCTTTTCCTCGTAATGGAGCAGACATGGAATACGCCCGAGAACTTGCTCGCGAAGCGGGTTTAGATGCCTCAATGGTCGCCAAAGTTGAACGTGCCGAAACAGTCGCAAATGATGAACATATCGACGATATTATTATGGCATCCGATGTCATCATGGTTGCTCGTGGTGATCTCGGCGTCGAAATTGGCGATCCAGAATTAGTCGGAGTACAGAAAAAACTCATACGCCGCTCTAAAGAGCTAAATCGTGTTGTTATTACCGCCACTCAAATGATGGAATCAATGATAGATGCACCGATGCCGACACGGGCGGAAGTTATGGATGTCGCAAACGCGGTCATCGATGGCACTGACGCGGTCATGTTATCTGGCGAAACAGCTGCGGGTAAATACCCTGTTGAAACAGTAAATTCGATGGCCGAAGTTTGTGTTGGTGCAGAAAAAGTGATGCACGTTGAAGACCAAACCTACCGACTGAAAAGCTCATTTGTCACCGCAGAAGAGACTGTTGCTATTTCAAGTATTTATGCGGCAAACCACATGGAAGGTATTAAAGCGCTCGTCACCATGACTGAATCAGGTCGCACTGTTTTAATGACCTCAAGAATGAATACTGAACTGCCAATTTACGCCTTATCTGATAATGAGAAAACACTTCGCCGCTGTGCTCTATACCGGGGAGTGACACCCTATAAATTTACCAGTGTCCAAACAACGAGCTTTGAAACATCACTTGAGGCGATAAACCACTTAAAAGAGAAAGGAACCGTTGAGTTCGGTGACATCATCGTTCTGACTCAAGGAGATATGGTTGGAGTTGTAGGGTCCACCAACTGCATGAGGGTATTACCGGTTTTCTAAACTTAGATTGCAGTATAAGCGTTATCAAGATAGGGGAAACAAAGCCCCTATCTTGATAACGCTTGATTGCTTTTGAGTTGCGAGGATTTCAGCTTAACTGACTTGCTTTTGTACCGCTTGGCATATTCGAGCAATACCTTCCATTACAGTGTGTTTGGAATGCGCTAAATTCACTCGAATAAACCCATTATTCTCCGAGACAAACATCTCCCCGCCTTCAACAATCATCCCCGCTTCCTCAATAAAGAACTGAGTCAGATTCTGATCACTATCAAAATAGTTCGACAAGTCGATCCAAGCTAAGTAGGTCGCCTCTGGAATAGAAAACTGAGCAAGAGGCAACTGTTTCTCTAACTCAGTTTTAACGTAATCGAAGTTAGCGTCTAGATAGTGAGTAAGTTGCTCTAACCAAGCGCCACCAGAAGTATAAGCAGCCTCAGCGCCACTTAAACTCAGTGGATTCAACATATCGATATGATCGTCGAGCCATACCGTTCGCATCGCTTCATTTGGAATAATGATATTCGACATCATTAGTCCCGCGAGGTTGAACGTCTTACTTGGTGCCATACAAGTGATGATCTGATCCGAGTTTGGGTAAAGCCTAGCGAGCGGAGTATAACAGGTATAATTTCGTGTAAGATCACAGTGGATATCATCAGATAAAATTAATACATTATATTCAAAGCAGATCTCAGCAAACTGTTTTAATTCATCCTCTGACCAAGCTCTACCTGTCGGGTTGTGAGGATTGCAGAGAATACAAAGAGTCACCTTACTGTCAGCACATTTCTCTCTAAGATCATCGAAATCAAATGTATAATACCCATCAGTATTAATAAGATCAGACGTGACATATTCACGATTATGGTGTTGTGCAGCGTGTTGGAAAAAACCATAAGACGGCGTGGTAAAGAGAACTTTCTCATCCGGCTTAGTAAATAACCTCACCAAATCAAAAAGTGCAGGTACCACACCATGCAATGTAACAATATGCTGTTGATTAATTTCCCAGTTATAACGACCTTTTACCCATTGAATAAACGCTTGAAAATAAGCGTCATCAAATAATTTGGTATACCCGAGAATGCCATGTTCAAGTCGTTGTTTAATCGCATCCAGAATCTCTGGAGCCACAGAGAAATTCATATCTGCCACCCACATCGGGATTAAATTATCGATGTCAATTTCAGCAGAAAGCTCTGTGGAATCACCAAACAAATATTTACGATATCCATCATTATTTAGAGCATTGGTGCCCTTTCTATCAATCACTTTATCAAAGTTATATTTCATCCTGCTCACTCAATGATTATTTAAGGTTTATCACCTAATTATGAACTTAGGCGACTATAGCATATGGAAAATTCCAAAAGAATAAATATGACCTACCCCTAAGTTTTTAATTTTTTTCCATGGTAAGAACTTCTCTATATCACGCTATCAGACTTGTCTTTTATGGGCATAACGGCGTTAAATTGTGCAAGGTACCAACATTTATCCCTTATCACTCTCAATCGCCAAGTACGACTCAAATTCATACATAACTTCTCTACTACCGTTTTTAAGTTAAAAATGCCAACCAAACTTTTTAAGCTAGAGTATTTCACTAAATCATGCTCATCTCATTAATCACACACTCAAGGTACTAGATCGCTAGTATATTTAACCATCGCAACAAGAACACACAATCACTTTAACCTTAATGTACAAATTGTATAACATTTAACACTATTAAATTGACAATGAGTCGATTTACTCTCTATTGCCTTTATATCGATAAAACTATAATCTCACGCCCAAGTATCGCAGCACGGACTTCAAACCAGTGCATATAAAAAGATACAAACACACACCTGCGGTTGAAAAAATCAAATAACTCATCATCTCTTCTGAAGAAAAATCGATGTTTCATCATCGAAATTTCCTAGTTGAGTTTCAATCGAAATAAAGGTGTAACGAACGAATTTTATAGGAGTACAAGATGAAACGAGAACAATGGGGATCGCGTGCCGGCTTTATTTTAGCTGCCGTAGGTTCCGCAGTAGGATTGGGAAACATATGGCGCTTCCCATATATGGCATATGAAAATGGCGGCGGCGCGTTTTTTATTCCTTATCTTTTTGCCATGATCACCGCTGGTATTCCATTTATGATCCTCGAATTCAGCATGGGTCAAAAATATCGCGGGTCTGCCCCTAAAACATTAGCGAAAATTCACGCTAAGTTTGAATGGCTTGGTTGGTTCCAAGTTGGTGTCGCAGCCACAATCGCCGTGTATTACGTCGCAGTTATTGGCTGGGCAATTTCTTATCTTGGGATGTCATTTGACCAAGGTTGGGGAGAAGACACCAATGGCTTCTTCTTTGGTGACTATTTAGGTCTTGGTGACAATTCACCAACGAATCTAGGTGGCATTCAGTGGAAAATCGCCCTTGCTATGACCATTGCGTGGGCAATTACCTATGCTGCCATCGCGCGTGGTGTGAAAGCGGGAATTGAACTTGCCTCAAAAATATTAATGCCAGTTCTCTTTCTCATGGTGCTCTTTTTAATCGCACGAATGATTATGCTTCCTGGTGCTCTTGACGGTGTGAACTATATGTTCAAACCTGATTTCAGCAAAATCTGGGACGTAAAAGTATGGGCTGCAGCTTATGGACAAATCTTCTTTACGTTAAGTATTGGCTTCTCCATCATGCTCGCGTATTCAAGCTACCTTCCTGAAAAATCCGATATTACCAATAATGCCTTTATGACGGTATTGATTAACTGTGGATTCTCAATTCTTGCCGGTATCATGATTTTCTCTGTATTGGGTTACATGGCCATGGAGCAAGCGAAACCTATCACTGAGGTGGTTTCGGCTGGTGTTGGTTTAGCATTTGTTACCCTACCTGCAGCGATCAACTTACTTCCTGCACCTTACATCTTGGGCCCATTACTGTTTTTGGCTCTTGTTGTTGCTGGTCTTAGCTCGCAAATTTCTATCCTAGAAGCCGTGACCTCTGCAGTCATGGACAAAATGGAATGGAGCCGTACTAAAGCTGCGAACATTGTATTGGGAACGGGCTTTGTTATATCGATGGCATTTGCAACCAATGGCGGCTTATTGCTACTCGACTTAGTCGATCATTTCGCAAACAACGTTGGCATTATGGCAGGTTGTTTCATTGAAATTGTAATGATGACGTGGTTGTTTAAGATTTCTAACGTACGCGAATACGTCAACAAGATTTCCGATTTCTCGATCGGTGTGTGGTTTGATCTATGTCTGCGTTTTATCACTCCTGCAATTTTGGCCATTATTTTGGTCACAAAACTCAATCACATACTCACCGAGGGCTATGGTGGCTACGACTTAACATTAGGTTGGGTATTAATGGCTGGTATTTTAGTGTTCTCTATCGCAATCAATGTTATGAGTAAAAAGGAAAAATAATCATGGAAGCAAGTGCAATTTTTATGATGGTACTCGGTCTAGGCATCACTTGGGGTGGCGCTGCCATCTGTATGAAGCGAGCAATGGACAAGCAGTAATTGATATTTAAACTGTGAAATAGAAAAGCCGGACTTTAAACTGCCCTTCAATAGTTGGATCTAATTATTGAGGGGCATTTCATTTCAGGCTGATTATTGAGGTAAATATAATAAAGTATGATCATTTCATGATTATTAGAGAATAGTATCTATGCACGAGAAAATCGTAAATATCACTTTTACTCCTCGACACAAATGGATGGCCCAGTTACATTTATTCTCGATATTATTATCGCCTAGCTTAAGCAGATCAAACATTCTTGGCGAGTATTTATTTTAAGCTTCAATCTCACAAAAATTATCATTCTATTTTGATTATATTTTTCTTTTGCAAGAGATTAAATATAGGCCACCCAACAATACCAAGTATTATAAAATCCAAGATAGAAACCATATTGAGAAATGAAATAAATACAGCACTTAAAGGGGCATCATTTATGACATAGAAACTATATAAGTCTAAAATTGTAGTCCAAATTCCAGTTAATGTTCCTAATACTATACATATAGACATGTAAATCTTAAATCTAACCATTATCTATTTCCTAAATAACGCCAACTGTTTTCGGCAAGCCTACCATTTTCTATACGTGAGTATTCAACTAACTGATGTTGATCATTGTATGAAAAACACTCTTCAATGATACCGGCAATTGCAGTGCAATATAACTATCCTTTTCCAGACCATACTATAAAGGGTGGCATTATTTTCCCTCTACTGAACCCAATCTTCATAAGTTAAGCCATTAACACGGCTAAACTCTCTCACGTTGTTTGTTACCAGAGTACAGCCTGTTGCAATAGCGTGTCCTGCAATCGCAGCATCGTTATTGCCTATGCTCGATTTCCTATGGATAAATATCAAACGAAAGAGTGATATTTAACTTAGCAAGTTGTTGTATAAGAGTGGAATCAAATACATCACCAGAATTTCCATTTATAAACCATCCAATAAAGTATTCTACGTCCCCACCCGTTGAAACAATCTCATCAAAAAATTCGGCATTACTTTTCAAATGCTTGTTCGCTTTAAGTAAAAACTCGGGAAGTCGCTCATCATCTTCATGTGGTAATCTGAAAGTGCAATAAGTTTCATCATAGATCCCATCAAGTTTTGCTCCCGTTGGAGTTCGTCTTTCCTTTCCTGCACACCACATTCGACTTGGAGTTAGACCTAGCTCTTCACAAATCCGTTCTGGTTCTATATACGGATGCCTAACCCTAAGTGAAACTTTATATCGATACGAATTCATTATTATCCTCATCTGCCTTACGGTAAATATATTTCAAGTGGACCATGGTTTATATTATCTATTGGCTTTGTTCCAGCAGGGCAATTCTTTGGTCTTGATTCTTTCGATTTCTTACCTTTTCTCGGAGAGCGTTTATTAAATTGACAAGCTCCTGTGTTTGCACAAAATCCAGCTTGATTTTTAAAGCTATTGTTACTACTTCTACCACTATTAGAGTGTGAAGGTAAAGCAGGTGGGATTATTCGCAGTAGTGTACCAAATCGCCCATCCGGATCCACATACCCCATTGGATCGCCATTTACATAAGCATAGAGGTTAATTCCGCCCTCTTCTTGAAGTGGGTCACGGTTGAGCCAACGGCCTAGATGAGGAACGTAGAAACGATAACCAAAGTAAACCAACCCGGAGGCAAAGTTACTGCGCTTGGTGGAAAAACCAAACGGTTGCAGTGAGAATTCATCACCACTGGCCGTGCCGTAAAGTGAAAATTGATGGCTTTCTACTTTTTGACCACTTTGATTATAGACCGCATTCACATGACCAAGGTGGTTGGTCACGTAGGTGTATTTATCGCTCCCTGAGCTGCGCAGCAGTAAACCACCCACACCGCCGGGCATGTCTAAACGCCAACTGTTTTCGGCAACCACCGCCTCAGAGCCATCGAGCTCTTGCAGCGACAACCCTAAACGGACAAACTTCTTCTCAGCGGCAAGCTCTCCATTTTCTAAACGTGAGTATTCAACTAACTGATGTTGATAATTGTAATAAAAACTCCGACCAAACTTAGCACGAGATTAAAGAGCAATCAGACTTTATTGTAACTGATAAAACGTTATTCTCTTCCAACAAATTGTGAGCGGATAATATAGTTTGATCATTTTTGATGTGTATAGACCAAAGAAGTGAAAATAAATACTGATCTATTGTTTTATCTCTGTTAACGGTGAAATAGGCTGAGTTATAATTTCACTCAAAACAGCTAAGCCGCATAATTCATGTGATGGTTTTGTAAAAACCCTAGCTCTCAATATACTGAATAGACACTGACTTGATAGAAAATGGACTGCTATAGTCATTACATTTTTCTTCAAGTGTTTCTAACTCCGAATAAAGAAATTGCACACACCAGATCTTGCATAATTCAATAACAATTCTATTTATAACAAGCCCTAACCGCCGGTGAAGCCAAAATAAAAAGTGTTACTAAGAAAATAATCACCATAAATATGTAGCCTAATACTCCCATTTCATTTTCAAAATAAACATCAACAAAATAATATAGTATAAAAAATGTACTCTGATACACTCCCAGATATATACCAATTAAGAAGGCTGTCATGAAAAGCACATTAACGATACCATATAGTTCCCCAAAGTTAGATTGACATATCGATACTACAGATAAAAACACAAACAAAGGCAATATATCGCACTTCCTAACTCGTCCAAATACATCTCTAAAGCTATTAAAGGAAAACATTTATGGTCACCAATGAAGCAATAAAACTAATGACTGATAAATAAAATACATATCGTAAATGTCTCAAATAAACTAAATATTTATTTAGATATTTTAACTCTATGTCATTTGAGAAAATTATTCTATGGATGTGTCCTTCTTTTCCATTCCAATCAATAACCCAATAGGACAAAATCTTCGGTATAATAATACCGATTAATAGCATACAAAAAGCAGATACTACGAATATTAAATCTATATACTTTATCATTACTATAACTTCCCAACTTGACGAAAACCAATCCCCATTCCTATACCAACCCCGCGACCAAAGAGGTTTCTCCCCAAAGTTACGTCTGGTGGATTTAGCTTTTTTCCAACCGAATCGAAAGCTAGAGTAGGTCCATAACCATCAATGTCATAACCACCATGTCCATATGTCCCAAAGCCAGTATTTGAACATGGGGTAGGCGCTGGTCCTTGACCATCAGGATCCCAACCCAACCCGCCTCCGAATCCAACCCCTAAGCCGATATCGTAGGACCATTGGCCTTTATCATTATATCCAATTTTTACATACCCTCCTATACCAGTTATAGGATGATAACCTTCAACACTAAAGGTATCACGTCCATCCGGATCCATATACCCCATTGGGTCGCCATTCACATAAGCATAGAGGTTAATTCCGCCTTCTTCCTGATTGTGGATCACGATTAAGCCAACGGCCTAAATGGGGAACGTAGAAACGATAACCAAAGTAAACCAACCCAGAGGCAAAGTCACTGCGCTTGGTGGAAAAACCGAACGGTTTCAGTGAAAATTCATCACTACTGGCCGTGCCGTAAAGTGAAAATTGATGGCTTTCTACTTTTTGACCACTTTGATTATAGACCGCATTCACATGGCCAAGGTGGTTGGTGACGTAGGTGTATTTTTCGTTCCCTGAGCTGCGCAGCAATAAACCACCCACTCCGCCGGGCATGTCTAAACGCCAACTATTTTCAGACACAACCACCTCAGAGCCATCGAGCTCTTGCAGCTCTAATAACCCTAAACGGACAAATTTCTTCTCAGCGGCAAGCTCACCATTTTCTAAACGTGAGTATTCGACTAACTGATGTTGATAATTGTATGAAAAAACCTCCCACTAAACTTAGCAAGAGGTTAAAAACAATCAGACTTTATTATAACTGATCAAACTTTCACTACTAGAAACCTGTTTTCCATGAAGGCTTATTATAATCTGTAATACTCTCGCACCGTAGATTTAAAAAATAGATACCATATCAAACCCAACACAAAAGTTATATCAAAAATTATTAATGAAATATTCAATGGAAAAGAATACTTAACTACCGTAGTACTTGTTGAAAGTAATATATACAGGTGACGAGAATAGCGATACTTAAGTAAAATGAGAATCCCACAAATAGGTAACATAACTCCACTTAACAAGTACCATAATAATTTTCCATTCTCTACAGTCGTCTGCATTATTTCGTTGGCATTAGCATTTATAGAATGTTCAGGGAATAAAGCAGGGTATACAAACACAATACAAGCTAAAGAATGTAATACTATTAATTTTAATACTAAAGGCATACAGATAAATGGCCTAACAATTACGTTGAGTACACTTTTCAACCAGACTCCTGCTACTATCCATTTTTCTAATATAAATTCACTTAATATCATCATATAGTTTTCTGCGTTTTCAATTACGTTTAAAATATTACCACTCGTTTAAATTTTTATTTTTTTAAAGATAATCCACAGAAAAACAACTTAGGTTTTCTACAAAAAATCTTATTCTCTGTAAAAGTTTCTTCTTTCCTAGAGCTCTAAATATCATATTCTAACCCTATTGAAACTACCGTAATAAAAATAAAAAATGATGTGAATAATGTGTACCTAACCAGTCTTTGTACTTTAACTCCTGTTTCTGTTAACAGTTCTTTTCCACCAAATACAATTAGAAAGCTGTTCCAATGATAAGAAGCCTGCGTATTTTTCTTCTTGAAGGAGCAAATTATAATTACGCCTAATGTGAGGCATAGACCAAAAATTGTAAAAGAACTAAGTACTATAATCACGTACAAATCGCGTAATGTCATATTAAAAAACCCACCTAAAAAACAATCCCAATAGTGACTCTACCATGCCCCAGTTCTTTAGAAATTAATTCTCTGAGTATCCACATTTTCCATTATCAGCAAAATCAGATCCAAAACCAAATCGAGTGCCTATCCCCCCACAAATATGCATCCAACGATAAACCTGTAAAAGGATTATAACCAACCGTTACCCCGGATCCATATACCCCATTGGATCGCCATTCACATAAGCATAGAGGTTAATCCCACTCTCTTCCTGAAGTGGGTCGCGGTTGAGCCAAGGGCCAAAATGGGGGAACGTAGAAATAATAACCAAGGTATCTTCTATGAGAATTGGGAACTATTCACGAATATCGATAGTGTTTGTAACGTTTTAAGATCGGTGGGATAAATCGGCTTGCTTGTGTCTGACATAAAAATACCTCCTGATGTATTTTGCATACATTAGGAGGTCATATTTTTTATAAGATTAGAAAGACTGAATTAAGCCAGTTTTTCCATCTGTCCTTTGATAATTTCGGAGTGAGTACCGAATACCGCTTGGAAGTTATCCCCTTTAGCAAAGACACCCGCAGCACCTAACGCTTTAAGTTTATCTGTATCAACTTTTTCACCGTCGTTAACAGTAACGCGTAGACGGGTAATACATGCATCCAAATCTTTGATGTTTGCTTTACCGCCAAATGCCGTTGTAATGTTTAGAGCCAGTTCATCGCTGCTTGAATCTACTTCTACTTTAGACTCAGATTCATCTTCACGACCTGGCGTTTTCAAGTCGAACATTTTGATCAAAGCAGTGAATACGAAGAAATAGATAACCGCGTATATCAAGCCAATAACCGGTAGCATCCAACCGTTTGTAGAGTTACCAAATAGTAATGTGAAATCGAACAAACCATGGCTGAATGTCGTGCCATGTTTAATACCCAGCATAATCATTACTACAAATGCAGAACCTGCTAGCAGCGCATGCACAACATAAAGTAACGGTGCCACAAACAAGAACGCAAATTCGATTGGTTCGGTAATTCCTGTTAAGAATGAAGTCAACGCCGCAGAACCCAAGATAGAAGCGACAACTTTTTGCTTATCACTCTTCGCAGTGACATACATAGCAAGACATGCTGCAGGAAGGCCAAACATCTTGAACATATAACCACCAGCTAAGTTACCCGCGGTTGGGTCACCTGCAAGATAACGAGGGATTTCACCGGTAACAACTTCACCAGCTGCAGTCGTGAATGAACCCACTTCATAGAAGAATGGTGCATTCCAAATATGGTGTAAACCAAACGGAATTAATGAACGCTCAACAATACCGTAAATACCGAATGCCACTTCTGGAGACTGGTAAGCCGCCCAATGTGAGAATGCCGCAATTCCAGCACCAATCGGTTGCCAAACGATAGCAAGAATCGCAGCAACCACACACGCAGCCAGCGATGTAATGATAGGAACAAAACGTTTACCACCAAAGAATCCTAGATAGGTAGGAAGCTTAATGGTGTGATAGCGGTTAAACAGCTCAGCTGCAACCAAGCCCATGATAACCCCACCAAACACCCCAGTGTCCGTACCTTCGGCAACAACGCCCAATACGCGGCTCATAGTTAAGTAACCAAGAGCAGCGGCTAAGGCAGCAACACCATCATTTTTTGTGAAGCCTAAAGCAACACCAATGGCAAACAATAAGGCCATGTTAGCAAATACACCCAGACCAGCCTCAGTCATAATTTGCGCAACAATTTCCGGTAGGAATTTGGCGACTTCAGAGTTACCACCGATACCCAGAAGGATACCAGCTGCGGGCATACATGCGACAGGAAGCATTAAACTGCGCCCCATTTTCTGCATCGTACTAAAAATGTTCATAATTATCTCCGTTAATTCTTAACTCTATTGATATATTAATCAATAGAAAATTAAATACAGAACTCTTCGCTCATGTTGAAATAAACACAATTGAGAATATCTTTTTTACTTAGTTATTATTTAAAAGTGTGTCTTTAAAATTTACTTGGTTATTAGCATTGAGGGCTATCAATTTGGCTCTCGTTTACTGCTGCAGGTATCATACTGTGGTGAGAAAAGGCTTTTAGAGTACTCCATCACGCCGAACGTAACATAACGTAACATAGCGCAATAGACGTGCAATACCATGGTAAACTAGCGTTAGAACTCAGGAAATTTACAAAATGAGTTAAATGGTGAGTACGATTAATGTGGGGTAACCATGATTGTGAATAAACGCATTCTTGTCGTAGACGATGATCAAGAGATTCGTGAACTACTGGATGAGTATCTGACCAAAGCAGGTTATACCGTATCGCTCGCATCTGAAGGTGAAGAGATGAAAAAAAGGCTTATCGAAGACGGTGAGCCAGATTTAATATTACTCGATATCATGATGCCCGGTGACGACGGCTTTACACTTTGCCAGTACATTCGTCGTGAATCCAATGTGCCGATTATGATGCTCACGGCTGTGTCCGATGAAACTGACCAAATTGTAGGGTTAGAAATTGGTGCCGATGATTACGTCGCAAAACCCTTTAGCCCCAGACAGCTTACAGCGCGAATCAAAGCGTTACTCAGACGAACTCAAGTAGTTGAAACACCAACCCAAAAACCACAAGTCTATTTCTTTTCCCATTTTAAACTTAATGCGAAAATTCACGCCTTGATCGATCTCGATACAGGAGACGAGTCAGAATTATCAGGAAAAGATCTGACGCTTTTAATGCTGTTTCTAGATAACCCAAATCAGATATTAGACCGAGATACGATTTCCCAAAGCATGAAAGGCCGAGATGCGCTCCCAACAGAACGGGGGATTGATGTGCAATTAAGCCGACTTCGCCATCGACTCGGCGACAATGGGAAAAATCCGAAACTGATTAAAACCATGCGTGGAGATGGCTATATTCTTGCGACGGATGTCACCTATGCAAACTGATATTCATCAACAAAAGAAAACGATACGCTCTCGGTTAGAACCACTTGTTCCACGCTCTCTCGTATCTAGAATGCTCTGGCTTACATTACTCTCTGTCTTTATTGCTCAATTAATCGCGACAACGATCTGGTATACCCAATCTAAGCAAAAAGAGATGGAAGGTTTAAGGTCGACCGCGACCAGTATTGCCAACAACTTCGCCTCCACTGCCAACTTTTTTCAGTCACTACCACATGAATATCGCCATATTATTCTCGATCAATTAAGAACCATGGGTGGGACTCGATTTTTTGTCTCTTTCAATACCGAAGAAATTTTAATTAATTCTATTGAAACCAATGAGATGCGAGAAAGTGTAATACAGGTTTTTCGGGAAGTATTAACGGATAAATCTCCTGGATATGACAATATAATGATCCATTTTTCTGATCCAGATAACCTTCACGTACTAAGTAACGATCTGTTACTTTCTGATCTGCCTAAATCATGGGCACATTACACTTTGAGTCTTAAGCCACTTAAACCACCGATTTTAGTGGTTCAAATTGAACTCGCCCCAGAACAATGGCTTTACATTGCCGCACTCCTGCCATCTCCCTACTCGATGTTAGACGATACGATCATTTCAACCGAACAGCTGTTTTTTATCGGTTTTATCACTGCTCTTTTGCTGATATTTACCTATCTTATGGTGCGCATGCAAATTCGGCCACTGAGGAAACTGGCGAGCGCAGCAGACTCGCTAAGTATGGATATCGATCAAGATATTCTCCCAGAAGAAGGCGCTTCCGAGTTGGTTACCGCCACAAGAGCGTTTAATCGAATGCAACTAAGGCTTCAGTGTTACATCACTGATAGAGAGAAGCTTTTTAGTGCTATCTCTCATGATCTTAAAACGCCGATTACTAGACTACGTATCCGATCAGAACTAATTGAAGATGAGCAACGTGGCGTCAAATTCAGTAAAGATTTAGACGAATTAGAGATAATGGTTAAAGGTGCTCTCCAAGCGGTTAGAGATACCGACATTCATGAAAATATTGAATTCGTCAATATAATGAAAGTACTGCAAGGTATCGCTGAACAATACAATGAAAATAGCCAGCGTGTTTATATTCACCCTGCAGTACTGTTTCCCGTATCTTGCAAACCACTCGCGATAAAGCGATGCCTATCTAACCTGATTAACAACGGAGTAAAATATGGCAATCAGGTTACGATTTCCTTCAAAGACTCCCCAGATACACTGGAAATCGTAATTTGCGATGAAGGCCCTGGAATACCAGAAGATATGATGGCGGAAGTCTTTAAACCCTATGTTCGTATTGCCACTGACAAAGAGGGGCATGGCCTTGGAATGGGTATATCAAAAAGCATCGTTCGTGCTCATGGTGGTGAGTTAACAATCAGAAATCGAGATAAAGTCGGCTTACAAGTTAGAGTTAGTTTGCCAAGAACCTCGGCCAATTAAAATGAATCCGATCCAAATAACAGGTCACACTATGATCCAAAAGATAGTCCCGCTACTCAGCGTTATTGTATTTAGCCATTCAGCTCATGCTTCTGAGTTGGAAGTATTGCATTGGTGGACATCGAGCGGTGAAGCGCAATCAGCACAATTGCTTAAAGAAAGTGTAGAAACTAAAGGACATCATTGGAAAGACTTCGCGATAGCCGGCGGTGGTGGTAAGAGTGCAATGTTGGTGCTTAAGGCTCGAGCGGTTTCAGGCAATCCTCCGAGCGCCGCTCAAATAAAAGGCCACGATATTCAAGAGTGGGCTCAGTTGGGGTTTCTCGCCGAATTGGATAGTGTTGCAACAGCAGGCAATTGGAATCAAATTTTACCGCCAGTTGTCGCAGATACCATGAAATATAAAGGCCATTACGTCGCAGCACCAATCAACATCCACCGCTCTAATTGGCTATGGGTTAATTCTAAAATACTGCAAGAAGTTGGCGTCGACGTACCTGTGACATTAGATGAGTTCTTTAGCGTAGCAGATAAGATCAAAGCCGCTGGCTACATTCCTCTCGCACATGGTGGGCAAGCTTGGCAAGACGCAACTCTGTTTGAGACTGTCGCCCTCGCCATTTTAGGAGCCGATGAATACAAACAGGCGTTCGTTGCACTCAACAACGACACTTTATCGAGTGACAATATGGTTGATGTATTGCGCCAATTTAAAAAGATGCGTCAGTACATTGATTCTGGCTCCGCAAGTAGACAATGGAATGAAGCAACAGAAATGGTCATCGAAGGTACTGCAGCAATGCAGATCATGGGAGACTGGGCCAAAGGCGAATTTACCGCGGCTGGAAAGCGACCAAACGTAGACTACCGTTGCGTCCCTTCTCCTGGAACAGCAGGTATGTTTAGCTACAATATTGATAGTTTCGTTTTCTTTAAATCAGCCTCAGCAGAGTCTAAGCCGGCGCAGTTTGATCTGGCGAGCAGTATGCTATCTAAAGACTTCCAGAAAGCATTTAACCTAGCCAAGGGATCACTTCCAACTCGGAACGACCTACCAGTGGATGATTTCGACCAATGTGCCCAGTTATCCCACGCAGCGTTTGTTAATGCTTCACAACACCAAGGCTTGCTTCCAAGTTTATCTCAAGGAATGTCGAGTACGAGTTATGTTCAGGATGCCATTAACGAAGTGGTTTCGGATTACTTCAATGATGATGACGAATCGGCTGAATCGGCTGCACAGCGACTTGCTAGAGTAATTAAAGCGGCGAAATAAATTCTCCGCTCTTTATATATCCATTGAATTGTTATCACTAGAAGGAGGAGTTAAGCACTACCTTTGAGAAACAATGATTCGAAATTATGTGTGGTCGTCTGTGCAATTTCAGAGAGAGACATCTCTTTCAGTTGTGCAATATAGCTTGCTACTTCAATCACATAAGCGGGCTGGTTCTCTTTGCCACGATGAGGGACTGGCGCAAGGTAAGGTGAATCAGTCTCGATAAGTAATCGATCTAATGGCAGTTGCTTCACCACCTCTTTCAGCTCTGTTGCCTGACGAAACGTTACAATACCGGAAATTGAAATATAAAAACCGAGCTCCATCGCGGCTTGAGCAAAGGCTAAATCTTCAGTAAAACAGTGAATCACACCACCACACTTTTCAGCACCACCTTCGCGTAATATATGTAACGTATCTTCGCGTGCATTACGCGTGTGGATGATGAGGGGTTTATCGAGCGCATTCGCCACTTCAACATGCTGGGCAAACCTTAATTGCTGCTTTTCTGCTGTCTCCGGTTGATAGTGATAATCTAATCCCGTTTCACCAATCGCAACCACTTTCTCGTGACGTGCATACTGATAAAAAGTATCGAGGTCAAATTCGCTTTCAACATCTAAAGGGTGCACACCACAAGACGCATGAACTTGAGAAAAGGGTTCGATCATTTCCAACATTTTCGGAAATGCCGCTAAAGTCACACCAACAGACAATAATTGACTCACATTCACATCTGCAGCTTTTTTAACAACATCGGCCACATCTAAATGAAGATCTTCATAATTCAATTTATCTAAATGACAATGAGAATCGACGAACATAGTTATCCTTTAAATTCTAGAAGCCAGTTAATCACCAGCAATTCGGTATTGAGTCCAGTAAACTTCTGAGTTTTTTGTAACAGCAAAGTGAGGGATTGAGTTTGTTGGTAGAGTATCGGGTACGTGCATAGCTGACTAACGTTAGCGCTATGCGGTATTGCATCCATCTGCTCGACGGAAAAATGATACTTTTGCGCATCGGTCAGTAAGTACCAAAGCCAAGTTAAATGTACATCACTCTCCTTCGCAATCATCTTGCCTAAATCGAGAACTTCACTATCTGGTTGTGTGAGAAATTGAAGAAATTGAGTCACCAATATTTCAAAGGCCTTATCTTGTTTCTCCACCATAAAGTCAACTACAGACAGCGGTGCATAGCCGTTTAACTTAACAATGTAAGGCGGGATCGGCGACTCAGTTTGCGTTGATGCCCAGAATGCGACCTGCTCTTGATTCGGTTCTGGAATTGCGATTTGCTGACAGCGACTGACGATTGTTGGGAGCAATTGCGATAAACTGTGCGTCAGTAAGATAAAGCAGCAATTATTGGCAGGCTCTTCAAGTGTTTTGAGTAACGCATTCGCTGCAGATTCATTCATTAAATGGGCAGATGTGATAGCAATCACTCGATAACCACCTAATTGTGATGATTCTTGAGCCAGACGATTCACTCGACGAATTTGCTCAACATTAATGGATTTCGCCCCATTTTCAGGCCCAACTTGATGAAAATCCGGATGGTTGTCTGCAGCAAAGAGGTCGCAATCGTGACAATAACCACATGGCCGATGCTCGCTCCGACATAAGACACTAGCAGCCATTTGTTTTACAAACGCTTTCATCCCCATCCCAGGTTTTGCAACAAGCAAAGTGGCAGAAGGAACCTTGCGACTCTCTATAGATTGAGCCCATAATTCATAGCTTGTCTCTAACCAAGGATATAATGACATAAGCTATCCTATAGACTCGTATACCAATTGGTTAAAGCAGCAGCAATATCTCTCTGCACGGCTTCAATATTTTGGTCTGCATTAACAATCACGATGGATTCATCAGCATTTGCCAAAGCTAAGTAGCGATCACGAGTCCGTTGGAAAAAACTCAAATCCATTTTTTCTATACGATCGAGTTCACCACGACCTCGAGCTCGTTCCAATCCTACTTTAGGGTCAATATCGAGATACAAGGTAAAATCGGGTTTGAACTCGCCTAACGTAACTTGTTTCAATTGGGTCAATGTATCTGAACTTATCTCCCGACCACCACCCTGGTATGCCTGTGAAGAAAGGTCATGACGATCGCCAACTACCCATTTCCGATTCTCTAATGCTGGTTTGATAACATTCTCAACCAACTGAACTCGAGCTGCATACATCAACAATAATTCAGTTGTATCTTGCAGTTCTTCGTTGTCGTGATCTTGCTTAACCAACTCTCGGAGCTTTTCAGCAAGCCCGGTACCACCAGGTTCACGAGTCTGGACTAGCTCCTCAACACCAAATTGGTGAAGCGTACTTACAATAGTTTGGATCGCAGTACTCTTCCCTGCCCCTTCTAACCCTTCGATGACGACAAACTTTGCGTTCATTTATTTGCTCTTAATTGTTTTAGGTAAGCCCGAACCGCTTTGTTATGCTGAGAAAGTGATTTTGAAAACACATGTCCCCCTTTCCCACTAGCAACAAAATAGTAATAGCGTGTTGATGAAGGGTTTAAAGCGGCACTAATCGAATCTGCGCCAACCATGGCGATAGGAGTCGGCGGCAATCCTGATATAACATACGTGTTGTAAGGTGTCGGTTTGGTTAAATCGCGTTTACGAATATTTCCGTCATACTCATCACCCATACCGTAAATAACCGTTGGGTCAGTTTGGAGGCGCATGCCACGATTTAAACGATTAATAAAGACCGATGCAATGTCGGGACGCTCTTGAGGAAGTGACGTCTCTTTTTCAATAATAGAGGCCAAAGTCAACGCTTCGTAATCATTCGTTAACGGAAGTTTTTCATCACGACCTTGCCAAGCTGTATCCAAGACCTGACGAAGGTTAGAATGTGCTCGCTTTAACACATCTAAATCACTCATTCCTTTGGTATAGTGATAAGTTTCCGCAAGGAATAACCCTTCGAGTTTACTCTTTTCTATTCCAAGTTGTTGTGCAATTTTTTCTTCTGGTAGCGAGTCGATAGTTTGAACCAAATGAGGAGCATTGTTTAAAATTTCGCGCCATTCATCAAATCGGCTACCTTCAACAAAAGTAATGGCAAATTGATGCTCTTTTCCTTTAATAAAATGATTCAACACCTGCTCTAACGTGCTGTTTTCAACAATCTGAAACGTACCAGCCTTGATAGAGACTAAATCTGGACGCAAACGATGAAGGTAAGGCATAAAGAACGTTGGGGTGATCCAATCTTTCTTCACAAAATCATTGAGTAATCGGTTAAGCGAAGTCCCACTTTCGATAGTAACAAACTCTTGCCCTTCAATTTTTAATGGCTGCTCAACAAACTGCGAAACCTGTTTCAGTGTGTATTGATAGCCAGCAAATACGGCTATTAACGCAATCAAAATAACTATAATTAACTTTTTAAACACTCAATACTCGCTTTTGTAATTCACTGGTAAGTTCATTCGACGCCATAGGTACATCACCGATGGCTTTTATTGGTGCCATACCTAATAAACTATTTGTCATAAAAATTGAATCAGCCGACATCAGATCACTTAGTTTATAACAACTAACTTCAACTGTCGTGCCCATCGCTTTCGCATGTTCAATAACCACTCGTCTCATTACGCCAGCCACGCCAGCTTGATGTAAATCCGGCGTACACAATACATCTTGTTTAAACCAAAATAGATTTGCTATTGTGGTTTCAATGACATGATCATTTAAATCCAGTACGACACCATCGACAAAACCATTAGCTTCCAATTCTTGTTTTAGCAAAATTTGCTCAAGGCGATTATTGTGCTTAAAACCTGCCAATCGCGGATTTAATCCAAGTCGTTGCTCGCACAAACCCAATGTGATGCCTTTTTGTTGCCATTGATCATAGTGCTGCGGATAGGGAAACGTGTTAATGGTTACCGTTGGTGAATCTAGGCCCAACGCACTATATCCTCTTCCTCCAGTACCACGACTAATATGAATTTTGATCCCACTACGAACGCCCACACAGCTTGATAGTACTTCGTCTAGCCATTTTTCAACATTCGACCAATGAGAGAACGGGATACCAAGCGCATCAAGGCTCTGTTCCAAACGCTGGCGATGATATGGCCAATGCTCAATACAGCCAGAACGGACTGCCATAGTCGTAAAACAGCCATCTCCATATTGAAATGAGCGATCAAAAACAGAAATCTGCTCCTGAATTTCACCATCAATCCATACCATTTTCGTCTTCCCTTAAATAACAAAACGGCTCAATGCTATGCATCAAGCCGTTTAAACTCAAGTCAATAAACCTAATGAATTAGATTTTTTTAAAAATCAATGAACCATTAGTGCCGCCGAAGCCAAAAGAATTACAAATTGCATATTCCATACCTTCCACTTTGCGTGAGGTATGCGGTACAAGATCAATATCCAATCCGTCTTCTGGATTATCCAAATTAATGGTTGGGGGAACGACCTGATCTTGCAATGACTTGATTGTAATAATTGCTTCAACCGAACCAGCAGCACCTAAAAGGTGGCCTGTCATCGACTTAGTTGAAGAAACAAGTACCTGCTTCGAGCCAGCTTCTCCCAGTGCTCTCTTAATGCCTTTCACTTCAGCAACATCACCAGCAGGTGTCGAAGTTCCATGGGCATTAACATAACCCACTTGCTCGCCAGAGATGCCGGCATCACGCATTGCCGCTTCCATGGCCAAAGCACCACCAGAACCATCTTCGCTTGGAGACGTCATATGATAGGCATCACCCGACATACCAAAGCCAACTAATTCTGCATAAATTTTTGCACCGCGAGCTTTTGCGTGTTCGTACTCTTCAAGCACAATCACACCAGCTCCATCACCAAGAACAAAGCCATCACGGTCTTTATCCCATGGGCGAGATGCTTTCTGCGGTTCATCATTACGTGTAGACAACGCTTTTGCCGCACCGAAACCAGCCATGCCAAGTGGTGTTGACGCTTTTTCTGAACCACCAGCAACCATTGCATCAGCATCACCGTAAGCGATCATACGCGCCGCGTGACCAATATTATGCAACCCTGTAGTACAAGCGGTTGAAATCGCTATATTAGGACCTCTCAGGCCTCGTATGATTGATACATGACCTGAAACCATATTGACAATGGTAGACGGAACAAAGAATGGGCTCACTTTACGTGGACCTTTTTCTACTAAAGCTTGGTGACCTTTTTCGATTAACTCGATACCACCAATGCCAGATCCTACTGCAACGCCCACTCGAGGAGCATTGTCAGCATTTACTTCAAGACCTGAGTCATCTAGAGCTTGAATGCTTGCTGCTACGCCATATTGGATAAAAAGATCCATTTTGCGAGCATCTTTTTTTGACATGTACTCTTCGCAGTTAAAGTCTTTAACCATACCTGCAAAACGAGTTGAAAAATTTGTCGCATCAAAGTGTTCGATATTCTCGATACCACTTTGACCTGCTATAAGGGCTTTCCAAGAGGATTCTACGGTATTGCCAACTGGTGTTAACATACCCATGCCTGTGACAACTACACGACGCTTGGACACAATAATATTCTCCGGAGCTGAAAATATAAGAAGAGGTTATTAGATGAAGAGATAAAACTCAGGCGGCCAAGAGGCCGCCTGGAGAGATATAGATTACTGAGCGCTGTTTACGTAGTCGATCGCTGCTTGAACAGTCGTGATCTTCTCAGCTTCTTCATCTGGAATTTCAGTGTCAAATTCTTCTTCAAGAGCCATAACTAGCTCAACAGTGTCTAGAGAATCAGCACCTAGATCTTCAACAAAAGAAGATTCATTTTTAACTTCTGCTTCGTCAACACCTAGTTGTTCAACAATGATTTTCTTTACGCGTTCTTCTATGTTGCTCATTTTTTCTTTTCCTTTACAGATTTCGCTCATATGCGATGATTCCGTAGTTTATTAGAACTAGGGAAAGTTGCAAGAGGGTCATCGCTGGTCAAACCACAAATTTTAACGAATTTAACCGAAATTCAGACCGTTTTTGACATATATCATGCACAAATACTGCGCACTCAGTAGATAGTCAATAAATCAAGCTAAATTAAACTAACTTAGCCTCTTTATTCAGGACTACTACTATACCATATACATACCACCATTCACGTGAAGAGTTTCACCTGTGATGTAACCTGCTTCTGAAGACGCCAAAAATGCGACAGCAGAAGCAATTTCACGAGGATCGCCCAAGCGAGCTGCTGGTACTTGAGCCAACGTAACAGCACGTTGGTCATCAGTCAGTGCTTTAGTCATATCGGTTTCGATAAAACCTGGAGCCACTGTATTCACTGTCACGCCACGAGAAGCCACTTCACGCGCCATTGACTTGGTGAAACCTATTACGCCTGCTTTTGCAGCGGCGTAGTTTGCTTGTCCTGCATTACCCATTGTACCCACAACTGAGCCAACATTAATAACACGACCAGCACGTTTTTTCATCATGCCACGTAAAACGGCTTTTGATAAACGGAAAATTGACGTTAAGTTGGTGTCCATAATGTCCAACCACTCTTCTTCTTTCATCCGCATAATCAAATTATCACGCGTAATCCCAGCATTATTAACAAGAATATCGATTGCGCCAAACTCGGCGGTAATCGCTTTTAATGTCGTTTCTACCGATTCAGCCTCAGTAACATTAAGCGCAAACCCTTTACCGTTTTGGCCTAAGTACTCACTGATCGCTGCAGCACCATTTTCACTAGTTGCTGTACCGATAACCGTCGCGCCACGTTCTACAAGCGTTTCAGCAATAGCACGGCCGATACCACGACTTGCACCAGTAACCAGTGCAATTTTACCTTCTAGACTCATGAATTGACTCATGTCTGATTTCCTTTAATTACTTAGCGGCTTAAAGTTTAGCTGCGTCGAGCGATTTAATATCATTAACCGCTGCAGCACTAAGTGTCTTCACGATTCGCTTAGTCAGCCCTGTTAATACTTTCCCTGGACCAACTTCTAATAATTTTTCTACACCAAGTTCGTTGATTTTAACAACAGATTCTGTCCAACGTACTGGGCTATATAACTGTCTAACTAAAGCAGATTTAATTTTTTCTGGATCCGTTTCCATTGCAACATCAACATTATTAACGACCGGATATTGTGGTGCACTAAATTCCAACGCTTTTAACGCTTCAGCAAGTTTGTCTGCCGCTGGCTTCATTAATGCGCAATGCGACGGTACAGAGACAGGAAGAGGTAGAGCTCGCTTCGCCCCAGCTTCTTTACAAAGAACACCCGCACGTTCAACTGCCGCTTTTTCACCCGCAATAACAACTTGGCCTGGTGAATTGAAGTTGACTGGAGACACCACATCACCTTGGGCAGCATCTTCACATGCTTTTGCAACCGACGCATCATCTAAACCTATGATTGCAAACATGGAACCAACGCCCGCTGGCACAGCTTCTTGCATTAACTGTCCACGTAATTCAACCAATTTAATCGCTGCTTGAAAATCAATAACGCCTGCGCATACCAAGGCAGAATATTCTCCCAAACTATGACCAGCCAGCACTTCAGGCTGAGTTAATTCGAGTGATTGCCAAACACGCCAAATAGCAACAGAAGAAGCTAAAAGAGCAGGTTGAGTACGGAATGTTTCGTTTAAATTTTCCGCCGGCCCATCTTGAACCAATGCCCATAAATCGTACCCAAGGGCTTGAGATGCTTCGTTGAACGTCTCTTTGACAACATCGTATTGTTCACCGAGTTCCGCAAGCATACCAACAGTTTGAGAACCTTGACCGGGAAATACAATAGCAAACTTGCTCATGTAATTGTTTCCTTTTGCAAACTAACAAGATTTGAAATGCATCAGCACTCCAAAAGCTAAATAATATTTATCAATTAAAATTTGACGAGCGCGGAGCCCCATGTGAAGCCACCGCCAAAAGCCTCTAGCAACAAAGTATGACCTCGTTGAATACGACCATCTCTCACTGCAACGTCCAACGCTGTAGGTACTGATGCAGCGGATGTATTACCATGCTGGTCGAGAGTAATAACAACCTGCTCTATTGGTAACGATAGCTTTTTCGCTGTAGCGGTAATAATGCGATAATTTGCTTGATGAGGAACCAACCAATCCAACTCGGATTTATCCATTTTATTCGCCGCTAAAGTATCTTTAACTAAACGGGATAGCTGGGTTACTGCAACTTTAAAGACTTCATTACCCGCCATGTATAACCATTTGTCATCACTCTCAGTACCATTTTCAGGAATACCTAAACTTAACAAAGGCCCAAATTCACCATCAGAATAAATATGTGTTGAAAGGATACCAGGCTCACTGCTTGCACCAACGACAGCAGCGCCCGCTCCATCACCAAAAATAATAATGGTGGAACGGTCTGTTGGATCACATGTCCGTGAAAGTACATCAGAACCAATAACTAGCACATTTTTACACATCCCCGATTTAATATGTTGGTCGGCAATCGACAAAGCAAACATAAACCCGGAGCATGCAGCAGCCACATCAAATGCGGGACACCCTTTAATGCCTAAAAGACCTTGAACCTGGCATGCGGACGAAGGAAATGCCTTGTCGCTGCTCGTGGTTGCAACAATAATCATATCGATATCATTATTGTCGATACCCGCCATCTCAATTGCCTTTTCAGCAGCACGATGAGCCATTGTTGCAACGGTTTCATCTTCGCCAGCAATTCGTCGTTCTTTAATACCAGTACGAGTAACAATCCACTCATCATTGGTATCGACCATTTTCTCTAAATCGGCGTTAGTACGCACGTGAGAGGGCAGATAACTGCCTGTACCTAAAATTCTACTAAACATGAAGACTAATAACGCCTCTCGAGTAATACCGCTTCTAAGCGATCACTAATACGACTGGGAACCTGTCTGTTGACCTCGTGTACGGCCTCGCTAATTGCGTTCAGTAAGGCTGTAGTATCTGCACTGCCATGACTCTTTACCACAATGCCACGCAATCCTAGCAAACTTGCACCGTTATACTGGTCGGGGTTCAACGTTTTCAGCTCACTAAATAGGTCTGAAAACAACCACCTAGCAAACCAACCTTTTATCGATGAACTAAACATAGCCTGCTTTAGCTTATCGATAAAAAGTTGAGCTGTTCCTTCACATGTCTTCAAACAGACATTACCAACGAATCCATCGCAAACAACAACATCGGCTTCATCGCTCAATATTTGATTACCTTCTATGTTACCAATGAAGTTAATCGAGTCAGTTGTTTTCAACATTTCAGCACAACGCTTGACGACATCATTACCCTTAATTTCTTCTTCACCAATATTAAGTATAGCGACTCGTGGTGGCCTGTCTAAATGCTGTTCCGCCAACGCACTTCCCATTACAGCAAACTGAAATAGAGAATCAGCATCACTAGAAATATTCGCACCGAGATCAAGTAACCAAGTTTTGTTTCCGGCCATCGTAGGTAAAGCTGAAACTAATGCTGGTCGGTCAATTCCCGGTAACAATTTCAAACGAAAACGAGACAATGCCATCAACGCGCCAGTATTACCAGAACTAACACATGCTTGTGCTTCACCTTTAGCCACAAGATCAATGGCTAATGCCATAGACGTTCCTGAAGAATGTCGGAGTGCATATGAGGGCTTAGCTGAATTGGAAATGACGTGCTCACTGGGTTGAATTTGTAACCGTTCGGCTAAAGAAGCACGGGCTGAAGATCCTTCCGCGTAGCCTAACGCCGAAAGTTGTGTGGTAACGTCGGTCTTATCACCAACTAAAATCACTTTTAGTTCTGGGAAATACGACAATGCCTGCACGGCGGCAGGCACTGTTACGCGAGGACCAAAATCCCCGCCCATTACATCAAGTGCAACGGTTAAATGTTGCAAAGGTTAACCTTACTTTTCGATAACCTTTTTACCACGGTAGTAACCTTCCGCAGTCATGTTGTGACGTAGGTGAGTTTCACCTGAAGTCGCGTCTACAGAAAGAGCTGCTGTAGTTAACGCATCGTGTGAACGACGCATGCCACGCTTAGAACGTGTTTTACGGTTTTTTTGTACGGCCATTGACCCTACTCCTATAAGTATTAATGCTTAACGATGTAACTAACGCTTTAAGCTTTTTAAAACATCAAATGGATTTGGCTTGTCTTCCTCGACATCGTCTGGAAGTTCCCCGAAAACCATATTGTCTGAATTAACGCTACAATCCGCTTCATCATGCATTGCTATTTGGGGTAATCCCAAGATGAACTCGTCTTCAACTAATTGTATAAGGTCTAATTCACCGTACTCGTTCAGATCTACCAAATCGTACTCTTCCGGTGTTTCCTCTTCACTATTATCCTTATCAGGAGTATAGATGAAGCTGACTTCACAACTATGTGCGAAAACCTCATTACAACGTTGACACTCCAAGTCGACATCGATGTTAGCTTTACCAGAGATAACAACAAGTCGCTGCTCATCCATCCCAAATTTCAAAGAGACTTCTGCGTCGCGTTTTACGTCTTCGACAGATTCCAATAAACGTTTCAAAAGACTGGCTTGAATTATACCTTCATAATCAAGGCGCTTTTGAGCAGCTTTCGCTGGATCTACCGTTCGCGGTATTTTTACCTTTTGCATAGGGCGCGAATATTATCTTCCAAATCAAATTTAGTCAAAGAAAAAGGGAAAAAAGTTAGTTTTTTTTCCTTTTCCACCAAGCTGTGTTTTACTGGTGACGATTATATTTAACTTCGACTAATTAGACGACCTTTTTCTACTATTATGAAATCATTCCAACTCGTTCTTGCTTCAACTTCTCCGTATCGGAAATCGATCTTAGAAAAACTTGATATTCCGTTTGTATGCACCAACCCCATTTGCGATGAAACACCTTACTCAGGTGAAGATGCTTCTGATCTCGTTGCACGACTCGCGGCAAAAAAGGCACAGAGTTGTGTCGTCGAAACACCCAGCCTAATTATTGGTTCAGACCAAGTGTGTGTCGTTGATGGACAAATTATTGGAAAGCCTCACACCACAGAAAACGCAATTGCGCAGCTAAAGTCACAGCAAGGCAAAATCGTGAGTTTTTATACTGGCCTTGCACTGTTCAATTCGCTTACTGGAACAACGGACATTGAAGTTGAACGTTTCGATGTGCATTTTCGTTCACTCTCACATCAAGCCATCGTTAACTATGTTGAAAAAGAACAGCCTCTAAATTGCGCTGGTAGTTTTAAAAGTGAAGGGTTAGGCATAGCATTGTTCGAACGTTTAGAGGGCAAAGACCCGAATAGCTTAATTGGATTGCCGTTAATTACATTAATAGACATGCTACAAAAACAAGGATGGCAAGTTCTCTAACTTCACCACCCTTAATTTATAGTAACGATACGTCAATCGATATCAAGAACCCGCTACTTTTCTCGACGTAACCCCGAGAGGACTTTTTCAAGCTTATTATCGAGAGGCGCGTTAATCTCCATTTTTTCATCACTACCAGGATGAATAAAGCGAATATTCGCCGCATGTAAAAATAGTCGGTGTAAACCGAATTGTGAGGTGTAAGCGTCAAAGCGTTGATCACCATAACGGTCGTCCCACGCAATAGGATGACCATTATACTGACAATGAACTCGAATTTGATGAGTTCGTCCAGTAATTGGACTGGCTTGAACGAGAGTTGCTTGAGAAAACCCTTCTATTACTTTGTAGCGGGTTTCAGAAAGCTTACCCTTCGGGTTTACACGTACAATACTATTTACGTCATTCTTCAATAAAGGAGCATTTACAACTTTATTGCTAGGTGACCAGTTACCCATAACCAAAGCAAAGTAGTATTTCTGGACTGTCTTCTCTCGAAATTGCGCTTGAAGGTGGCGTAACGCTGAGCGTTTTTTCGCGATCAATAGAATTCCTGAGGTATCTCTATCAATACGATGAACTAATTCTAAAAATCGGGCTTGTGGGCGTAATGCTCGTAACGCTTCAATCGCACCAAATTTTAAACCACTGCCACCATGAACTGCGATACCTGACGGTTTATTCAATACCAGAATATGCTCATCTTCATGCAGAATACAGGATTCCAATTGGGCTACTTTTTGCAATTTTGGATTCAAAGCAGCAGTAGATACATCATTAGATTGTTCAATTGTTACGGGTGGAATGCGAACCATATCCCCTGCTTGAAGTTTATATTCAGGCTTGATTCGCTTTTTATTAACTCTCACTTCACCTTTACGTACTATCCGATAAACGACACTTTTTGGGATCGTCTTTAACTGATTGAGTAAGAAGTTATCAATACGTTGACCAGCCATATCATCATCGATATCGACAAACCGAACTTCTGTTTTTATTTGAGTCATAATGTGCTACTAAATTAGAGTGTGGTCGAATATTCAGGGAAAGTGAAAATCCTTAACCACTGATGCTGAAGTGAACGCAATAATACCCAGATTTGCTCAAGGAATCATCTCATCATTTCTTAGAAAAACACCCATTAGGCGTAGAATTCTGGCCAAGAGCTTTATTATTCGTTATATAACCCGTTAAAACAAGGCTAATTCCATAAAGCTGATTGCCCAATCCCCTGTCCACTGCTATAGTTCATAATTGTAATAAAGGGTGTGATGTTATTTGTTCGTCCACTTCGTTTTTTACAAAAATATTGAGTAGGCAGGCGCGTTCTATATGCAGCAAACGGCATAAGACATATTAGAAAGCGAGTTTTCTTGTTGCTCTACTCAACATCTCTTCATGCCGAGTAATCTCCGTTACATTACGGGTCACAGAGAAATCCTTTGTGGTAACTGGTGTGTCCAAATAGTGCATCCCTCCAGCCGAGAGGCTGTAAATAATAGCCATGGGATCTGACACCATGAAGAGAATAAAAAGCAACGAGAATAATAATCAAAACAAAGAAATATAACGAGATTTTAAATGAAAAGAATGCTAATAAACGCAACTCAAAAAGAAGAGATGCGTGTCGCGCTGGTCGATGGCCAGCGCCTTTTCGATTTGGACATCGAAAGCCCAGGACATGAGTCCAAAAAAGCCAATATTTATAAAGGCCGAATTACTCGTGTTGAACCTAGTTTAGAAGCCGCATTTATTGATTATGGTGCTGAACGTCACGGATTCCTTCCTCTAAAAGAAGTTGCCAAAGAATATTTTCCTGCAGGATATACCTACCAAGGTCGACCAAGTATTAAAGAAGTACTTCGTGAAGGCCAAGAAGTTATTGTTCAAGTAGAAAAAGAAGAACGCGGCAGCAAAGGCGCGGCTTTAACAACGTTTATCTCCCTTGCAGGCAGTTATTTGGTTCTAATGCCAAATAATCCCCGCGCAGGTGGAATCTCTCGTCGTATCGAAGGTGATGAGCGTACTGAACTAAAAGAGGCTCTTAGCTCTCTCAAACTTCCACAAGGAATGGGCTTAATTGTTCGTACTGCCGGTGTTGGTAAGTCAGCTGAAGAACTCGAATGGGATTTAAGTGTTTTATTAAATCACTGGGGCGCAATTAAAGGTGCTTCTGATTCCAACTCTGCCCCATTTTTAATACACCAGGAAAGCAATGTAATTGTACGTGCAATTCGTGATTACCTACGTCGCGACATTGGTGAAATCCTTATTGATAGCACAACGATTTATGAACGCGCTCTTGAGCATATTCGTTTGGTTCGACCTGACTTTGTTAGTCGTGTTAAAAAATACGATGGTGAAGTTCCGCTATTCAGCCATTACCAAATTGAAAGCCAAATAGAATCGGCTTTCCAACGTGAAGTGCGTTTACCTTCTGGTGGCTCGATCGTTATTGATCCAACAGAAGCCCTAACCTCCATCGATATCAACTCTGCTCGTGCTACAAAGGGCGGCGATATTGAAGAAACCGCTTATAACACTAACTTGGAAGCTGCCGATGAAATTGCTCGTCAACTTCGTCTACGTGACTTAGGTGGCTTAGTAGTAATCGACTTTATCGACATGACTCCAGTTCGTCACCAACGTGCTGTTGAAAGTCGCTTACGTGAAGCGGTTCGCCTTGACCGAGCTCGAATTCAAATAGGCCGAATTTCACGTTTCGGATTATTAGAAATGTCTCGCCAGCGTCTGAGCCCATCGCTCGCCGAAGCGAGTCACCACATCTGCCCACGCTGTACAGGTACTGGTGTAGTTCGAGATAATGAATCACTGGCACTTTCTGTCCTTAGACTCATTGAAGAAGAAGCCTTAAAAGACAATACGACTCAAGTCTTAGCAGTTGTTCCGGTTCCAATTTCATCTTACTTATTGAATGAAAAACGCCGCTCTATAAATCACATTGAACGGGCTCAAGAAGTCAATATCATTGTTGTACCTAACGCTGATATGGAAACGCCTCATTTTGAAGTTATTCGCATTCGAGAAGGCGAAGAGCAAGAAATGTTGTCGTATCTAGTACCTAAGAAACTCGACAGTTTACGTGAAGCTGAGAGCAAAGATGTGGTTGAGGTTGATATTAAGCCGCGTCGTATTGAAGAGCCGGTATTAAAAGGGTTTGCATCATCAAACGCAGCACCTTCACCTGCTGAAAAACCAGCCGCGGCTCCATCAAGCTCAAGTACCGAAGATAAGCCTTCGATATTTAGTATGATATCGGGCGCATTTGCAGCGCTAGGTGCTCTCATTGCTGGTTCGACAGGCAACAAAGAGCCTGCTAAGCAAGAAGAAAACAAATCTCAGGAATCCAAAAATTCCTATCAGAAAAATAACAAGTCACGAGACCGTCGTCGCAATAAACCTCAAAAAGACAATCGCAGTGCTAGCTCTGTGAATGACTCGTCGACACCAAAGAATGACTCTGAAGAAAATCAACGTCAAGATAATGGTAATACTCGCAGACGTACTCGCAAACCACGCCAAGAACGTAATACCAAGACAAGCGTAGATAAGAATCAGAAAGTTGCTCAAGAGGGACAAAAAGTCGCTCAAGAAGCTCAGCAAGAAACGACGTCTAAGCCGAAGCAACAGAATCGTGACAAGACCAATACGGTAAAAGAGCGTCGTCAACGCCGTAAATTAACCAAGCAAATTCGAACCAAAGATACTTCTGAAGTAGATGAAAGCTTAGCTCCAATCACCGCACCAGGAAGCATCGCAGCTGAAGCTGTATCACAAATTGTAGCTCAAGAAATGAGTGAAAATAGTGATGCAATTGAACAAACTGCAGATAATGGAAATACAGACGGTAACGCAAATAAGCAGCGTCGTAATCGTCGTTCTCCTCGCCACCTTCGTGCCAATGGTCAACGTCGTCGTCGTGGACGCGAGCGTGCTCCAAACCCATTTAGACTTCGAAAAGGCGGTGTTGCCTCGCCAGAAATGGCAATGGGTAAAGTGATGCCAAGTTATGGATTAACGGTTAAGACTTCTAAACCAAAAGTTGAAGACTCAACAGCTGTTGCTCTGTCTGAGACGCCAGTATTAGATATCGCTTCTAATATTGGTGGCGTTGCATGCCCTGAAATGGCAATGGGTAAAGTGATTATCTCATCAAGGAAAGAAGCAGTAGCTCCAATTGTTGAAGAAACGGTCGTTGTCGAAGCTAAAACTGAACCAACGGTCGAAACTAAAGCCGAACCAGCGATCGAAACTGTTGTCACTAACGTTGATTCTGAAATTACGTCAGAACATGCTGAACCAGTACAAGTAACGCCTGCGGATGAAACTTTATTATCTGGGCTAACAAATACTGTGAAAGGCAAAGCAAGTGCAGCAATGACAAAAGCTCCGGCTTCTTCAACTGAATTAGCAGAAATAACCATTGTGGCCGCTCCAATTAAGGAAGAACGCTACACACCACTTGGAGCTGGTAGCCAGACGGCCACCAACAAAGCAAGTGCAGGAATGACTAAACCTCAAGCGTTCTAAGCTAAAGGGGTTTAAGTTATATTAATAAGAGCAACCTTAGGGTTGCTCTTATTTTGTACTAAAATAATATAAGAACTGAGTGATTATTGAACTACATCACACTTTTCTGTAGCATTTCTATCTTACGCCCACTTACCTAATTACACATTCACCTATTCTTTATTTTACAAAGGTGTCTCAAATTAAGTTTGCGTCGGCAATTACACTCACTTAACTATTTGAAATAATCATGGCAGATAACTCTATAACTTCACAACAATCAATTAAAAACGATGTCCTCTCGGGCCTCACGGTAGCACTTGCGCTAGTGCCTGAAGCAGTTGCATTTGCATTCGTTGCTGGTGTTGACCCGATGGTAGGGTTATATGCCGCATTTATCGTTGGGCTAATTACCTCCGTTTTCGGCGGTCGCCCAGGCATGATATCTGGCGCGACAGGTGCCATGGCTGTTGTCATGGTTGCTCTTGTTGCCGAACATGGCGTTCAATACCTATTTGCCGCTATTTTATTCGCTGGATTACTCCAAATTTCAGCGGGTATTTTTCGCCTAGGTAAGTTTATTCGCATGGTACCTCATCCTGTAATGATTGGATTTGTAAATGGATTAGCCATTGTTATTTTCCTTGCGCAACTTGGTCAGTTCAAAGTCCCTGACGCATCGGGTACATCGTTTGAATGGCTTGCGACTGGCGATATGGTATTAATGTTGGGCTTAGTATTGCTCACAATGGCGATCATTCATTTTCTTCCAAGGTTTACTTCTGCTATCCCTTCTTCACTCGCTGCGATAGCGACAGTGACACTAATAGTTCATTTATTTGGGTTGGAAACTCGTACTGTGGTTGACTTCTTACGTACGATGTCAGGGGATGCATCTGCAACTCTTGCTGGCGATCTTCCAAGCTTTTCTATTCCAATGGTGCCATTCAATTTAGAAACCTTAATCATCATCCTACCTTATGCTGTTATTTTGGCGGCAATTGGTCTTATCGAATCACTGCTTACTTTAACGGTACTTGATGAAATGACCAATACACGAGGGCGTGCTAACAAAGAGTGTGTCGGTCAAGGACTTGCTAACGTGACTTGTTCATTCTTTGGCGCAATGGGTGGTTGTGCAATGATTGGTCAATCGATGATCAACATTAACTCCGGTGGACGCGGACGACTCTCAGGAATCGTTGCTGCCTTGATGTTACTGTTCTTTATCCTATTTGCCTCATCTCTTATCGAAATGATTCCATTAGCGGCACTTGTCGGTGTTATGTTTATGGTTGTAATTGGTACGTTTGAATGGGCAACCTTTAAGCTTGCTCGCCGCGTTCCAAAGAAAGACTTCTTTGTCATCGTTTTAGTTACCGTTGTAACAGTATTTACCGACCTCGCCATTGCCGTTGCGGTAGGTGTTATTACTTCTGCTCTTATGTTTGCATGGGATCATGCCAAACACATCTATGCGACCAGCAAAAATAATGAAGATGGTTCAAAAGAATATGTCATCCATGGTCCAATTTTCTTTGGTTCAACCGCAAACTTTCTTGAATTGTTTAACGCCAAAGATGACCCGAAAGAAGTCATTGTCGATTTTGGGCAATCACGCGTTGCCGATCACTCTGCAATCGAGGCAATCGAAACCCTAGCAGAGCGTTATTCCGTGTTAGGTAAAACGCTTCATCTACGTCATTTAAGCCCAGATTGCCGCAAGCTACTCAATAAAGCGGGCAGCCTTGTGGAAATCAATGTTAAAGAAGATCCATCTTATAAAGTGGCAACAGATGTTCTTGCCTAAATAAGTGATTTTCTTTGAGCTACATTAGAGCCAATTCTAAAAGCCTAGAGTATTATGCTCTGGGCTTTTTCTTACCTTGATTCTTCCGCCCTAGTACCTTAGAGTCACGCTTTTTTGTTACGCTCAAAAAGAACCAATATTCAAATACTATCCTCTTTTATATATTGGTACCTGACGCATTACAAACACCACTCAATTCAACTCAACTCAACTCAAACCATTCGTTAAAACCAACCATGACATCACAACCTTTTGGCTCATGTTTCCTATTAGATAACTAAGTAGCAAAGACATAAAAAAACCCCAACCAATGGCTGGGGTTTTTAACTAAGAATTACTTATAAAGCTATTAATTATTAAGCGTTCGCTTTATCTTTTTTAGTAGCTGGTTTTGCCACTTGGTCTGCTTTTTTCTTAATAACAGTTGTACCTTCGTAAGTTTCACCTTCAACGTATGGTGCGCCATGGTAAGAATCAATCAGAACTTCTCTAAGTTCAGAGATTAATGGGTAACGTGGGTTAGCACCAGTACATTGGTCATCAAATGCATCAACAGAGATTGCGTCAACTTGAGCCATAAAGTCAGCTTCAGATACGCCAGCTTCTTTGATAGACATTGGAATATCTAGGTCTTTCTTCAACTCATCCAACCATGCAAGTAAACGTTCAATTTTCTGTGCAGTATTGTCACCAGCTTGTGACAAACCTAAATGGTCAGCTACTTCAGCATAACGACGACGCGCTTGTGGGCGATCGTACTGAGAAAATGCAGTTTGCTTAGTTGGATTGTCATTCGCGTTATAACGAACAGTGTTAGAGATAAGTAATGCGTTAGCAAGACCGTGTGGTAAGTGGAATGCGTTACCAATTTTATGTGCCATTGAGTGACACACTCCTAGGAATGCGTTCGCAAATGCAATACCGGCGATCGTTGCAGCATTGTGTACTTTCTCACGTGCGATTGGGTCATTTGCACCATTCGCATAGCTTGAAGGTAAGTATTCTTTAAGCATCTTAAGTGCTTGCAGAGCTTGACCATCAGAGTATTCGTTCGCAAGAACTGAAACGTAAGCTTCTAGAGCGTGAGTTACGGCATCATAACCACCAAACGCGGTTAGAGACTTAGGCATATTCATTACTAAGTTCGCGTCAACGATAGCCATCTGTGGAGTTAGTTCGTAGTCCGCAAGTGGGTACTTAGCACCTGTTTTATCGTCAGTAACAACAGCGAAAGGCGTTACTTCTGAACCAGTACCAGATGTTGTAGTGATACATACAAGTTCTGCTTTCTCACCCATTTTAGGGAATTTGAAGATACGTTTACGGATATCCATAAAGCGCATTGCTAATTCTTCAAATGCTGTTTCTGGGTGCTCGTACATTACCCACATGATCTTAGCAGCATCCATTGGTGAACCACCACCTAGAGCAAGAATTACGTCAGGTTGGAAGCTCTGCATTTGAGCAGCACCTTTCTCAACAACTGACAACGTTGGATCCGCTTCTACGTCGAAGAATGTTTGAACTTCGATACCTTGTGCTTTTAGTAAATCAACGATTTCATCTGCGTAACCATTATTAAATAGGAAACGGTCAGTAACTAGGAATGCACGTTTCTTACCTTCTAGGTCGCTAAGTGCGATTGGAAGGCTACCACGGCGGAAGTAAATTGATTTAGGGAGTTTGTGCCACAACATATTTTCAGCTCGCTTCGCTACAGTTTTCTTGTTGATTAGGTGTTTAGGACCTACGTTCTCTGAGATAGAGTTACCACCCCATGAACCACAACCAAGAGTAAGTGAAGGTGCAACGTTAAAGTTATAAAGGTCACCGATACCACCGTGAGTGGTTGGGATGTTTACAAGAATACGAGCTGTTTTTAGTTTATCGCCGAAGTACTTGATACGGTCAGCATTAACATCTTGGTTAGTATAAAGGCCAGATGTATGTCCAATACCACCGATTTCGACCATTGTTACCGCTTGAGCCACAGCGTCTTCAAAACTGTCAGCACGGAACATACCAAGACATGGTGATAGTTTCTCATGAGCAAATTCGTCATCATAAGAAACTTTACCAAGGCCTTCACCAACAAGAATCTTAGTATCTTCAGGAACGGTAACACCCGCCATTTCAGCGATAGCGCAAGCTGGCTGACCAACGATCTTCGCATTTAGTGCACCGTCGATAAGAATCGTTTTACGAACTTTGTTAGCTTCAGCTTTGCTTAATACATACGCTTTATGAGAAGCAAAACGCTCTTTAACTTCGTCATACACTTCATCCATTACGATGACAGCCTGCTCAGAAGCACAAACTACGCCGTTATCGAATGTTTTAGACATAAGAACAGAAGCAACTGCACGTTTAACGTCAGCAGTGTCATCGATAACAACAGGAACGTTACCCGCACCAACACCGATAGCTGGCTTACCAGAAGAGTATGCGGCTTTAACCATGCCTGGGCCACCAGTTGCAAGGATAAGTGCGATACCATCGTGCTTCATAAGAGCATTTGAAAGCTCAACTGAAGGCTGATCAATCCAGCCGATAATATCTTTAGGTGCACCTGCCGCAACTGCTGCATCTAAAACAAGTTTAGCAGCGTCATTGGTTGAGTTTTTCGCACGTGGGTGTGGAGAAAAGATAATACCGTTACGAGTTTTAAGAGAAATAAGAGACTTAAAGATCGCAGTTGAAGTTGGGTTAGTCGTTGGAACGATACCACAGATGATACCAACAGGCTCAGCAATGGTCATTGTGCCCATGCTTTCATCTTCTTCTAAAACACCACAAGTCTTTTCATCTTTGTATTTGTTGTAGATAAATTCTGAAGCAAAGTGGTTTTTGATTACTTTATCTTCAATGATACCCATGCCAGATTCCGCTACCGCTTGTTGTGCTAGAGGAATACGAGCTTGGTTAGCAGCTAAAGAAGCTGCACGAAAGATTTTATCAACTTGTTCTTGTGAAAAAGTTGAAAACTCTTTTTGTGCCGCTTGTACGCGAGCTACGAGTGCATCAAGTTCAGCCAAATTTGTTACAGGCATATTGAATCTCCTAAATTAAAAAACATTAAAAACTTTTTATTAAGTAGTCAGTTTTCGGTCTTGGGAGAAAACGTAGAGTTAAGCCCAAATTTAAAAAATCTAACTTAGTAAATAGCTTTCACGGATGAGTATAGTCGTTCGATTTATGAAAACATTGATTCAGATCACTTCTGCAAAACTAATTAATCACAGCGAAAATTGATCTAAAAACAGGATTAATAATTATAATATTTTCAATAACTTGGAAATAATCATACAAAATTATAAATAAAATTAATTTTGACCTGTAAAATAAATAACGTAAAAGCACTCAATATACGCAGCAACCTACTGTTATTTATATAGAATAGAGTAAAAATAAAACCCAGACACAAGAAAAATCAGGCTGTCCATCCTATAATCAGCAGATCAACAGCCTAAAAAAAGAATCAAAAAGTGACCAGTTAATTTATCTCAAAAAAAAAGTGTATATTAGAGCTTTCAGTTATACAACTAGCGCCCATGCAGCATAAGTCAGACAGTGGTGCTCATATTTCCTATTTATACAGTATAAAAATTAGGATTTGATAATTTATAAACAGAATAATTAAATTGTTTTGATGATAAACTGAAGGCGAGAAAGGAAGTTATGTCGCTCATAGAGAGCGAGAAAAGTAGAGGCGTGCTTTGGACAATTCAAATAAGAAACATAATTTACGTGAACAACTCTATATCATCATTTTTGGCACTCATACTCGTGCTGGTAAGATGTTCGATCTATGTTTAATCGCTACAATTATCGCATCTCTCATTGTCCTAGTGTTGGAATCGATACCTGATATTAACCAAGATTGGCATGACACACTTCGCTACTTTGAATACCTTTTTACTGGATTGTTTACAATAGAATATATTGCTCGTCTCTACTGTTCTCCGAGGCCGGCATCCTATGCGAAAAGCTTTTATGGGATTATCGATTTCATTGCAATCTTGCCAACTTATCTCTCTCTCATCTTTCCGTCGGCCTATTTTATTAGCGTGATTCGCTTACTCCGAGTTCTTAGAATTTTTCGCATATTAAAACTGGTTCGCTATTTACAAGACTCCAATATCCTTCTCCGCTCACTATTGGCGTCACGACGAAAAATTTTTGTATTTTTTACCGCCGTGCTCGTTTTAGTCACTATTTTTGGTGCGCTTATTTATGTGGTCGAAGGGCCTGAGCATGGTTTTACCAGTATTCCGAAAAGTATTTATTGGGCTATTGTTACCATCACCACTGTTGGGTATGGCGACTTGGTTCCGCAAACAGCATTAGGACAAATATTAGCTTCCTTAACGATGCTTTTGGGGTATTCAATTATTGCTGTACCGACGGGAATTATAACTGCAGAGTTAAGCGGAGAAATGAATGCTCATAAACAGTTAGTCAAATGCCCTAACTGCTCGTTGAGTGGTCATGATACTGATGCTATGCACTGCAAACATTGTGGAAGTGAATTAGCCGATCCCGATAAACGAGTGGTCCCGGTAATGAGAGATCACTGATATCAAATTGGCATCGGAGAATTCGCTTTAGTTCTCAGCCAACTAAAAGGTATCGCAAACCTTTAGTTGGCCACTTTCAAAACCTTTTTTAAACCAAGCCATTCGCTGTGCAGAGGTTCCGTGAGTAAAGGCATCAGGAACAACATAGCCTTGTATTTTTTTCTGCAGCGTATCATCGCCAATAGCACTGGCCGCATTTAGTGCTTCGTCAATATCACCCTCTTCCAATGAGTTAAAATCGTTTTTGCTGTAATAAGCCCAAAGCCCTGCATAGCAATCGGCCTGTAATTCGACTTTGACTTGAAGTGCATTATCTTGAGTTTCTGAAAGGCTTTGCTTAGCATTTTGTACGTCTGATAGTGTACCGACCAAGTTTTGGACATGATGACCGATTTCATGTGCAATTACGTAGGCCTGAGCAAAATCTCCAGGAGCATCATGGCGGTTTGCTAACTCATCAAAAAATGACAAATCCAAATAGACTTTTTGATCTGCCGGACAATAAAACGGACCGGTTTGCGAAGACGCATAGCCACAACCACTATTTACCGCATTGCGGAACAATACTAACTTTGGCTCGGTGTAAACTGCTTCATGTTGAGCAAATATCTTCGTCCAGATATCTTCTGTTTGAGCCAATACTGCACTAACGAACTGGGCATTGGTATCATCTTGCTGTGAATGACTCACACTCGCTTGAGTATTGGTTGAAGTTGTAACTCCCAATAGAGACATTGGATTAAACCCGAGAAAATAGGCAATGCCGCCAATCACTAAAATAATACGACCAATTTTAGTGCCAATGAGTATTCGAATAACCGGAAGTAGCATTCCCATACTTCCACGACGGGCTCCACTGATACCAACAGCAGAACTGTTTCGTCTATCCTCGATATTCGAACTTCTTCTATTCCCTTTCCATCTCATACTATTACCTTATCGCGATTCTTATCGTATTGAGTTTTATTATGTCCAATAAAAAAGAGCACCCTAGAGTGCTCTTGTCAATCTGATGAACCACTAATACTTACTTAGAATCAAGAATAATACGAAGTGTACGACGTAACGGCTCTGCGGCACCCCATAACAGTTGATCACCAACGGTAAAGGCATTTAAGAAATCATCACCCATAGACATCTTACGTAGACGACCAACCGGGATAGACAGTGTACCTGTCACTTTCGCAGGACTAAGCTCTTGAGCCGTAATGTCACGATCGTTTGGAATCACCTTAACCCATTGGTTATGAGAAGCTATCATTTCTTCAATTTCATCCATTGGGATAGATTGCTTTAGCTTAATGGTTAATGCTTGAGAGTGACAACGCATCGCGCCAATACGCACACACGTACCATCGATAGCAATCGGTGAAGCTGATGATCCTAGAATCTTATTGGCTTCGACTTCCGCTTTCCACTCTTCTTTACTTTGGCCGTTTTCACGTTTCACATCGATCCAAGGAATCAATGAACCCGCAAGAGGTGAACCAAATTGTGATGTAGGAAATTCACTTGAACGAATCGTTTCAGCCACTTTACGGTCGAGGTCTAATATGGAGCTTGATGGGGTTGCCAATTCACCTTTAACGCTATCGTGAATCACACCCATTTGAGAAATAAGCTCTCGCATATTTTGAGCACCAGCGCCTGAAGCAGCTTGGTACGTCATAGCACTCATCCACTCAACATGGCCTTTTTCGAATAACCCACCTAATCCCATGAGCATCAAACTAACCGTACAGTTGCCACCAACAAATGTATTGGTACCAGACTGAATTCCTTCTTGGATTTGAGTTAGGTTAACAGGATCAAGAGTGATAATAGAGTCGCTCGCCATACGCAATGTAGAAGCAGCATCAATCCAATACCCTTTCCAACCAGCCTGACGCAATTGAGGGTAGACTTTTTCAGTGTAGCCACCGCCTTGACACGTGATGACCGCATCGAGCTGTTTCAAGCTTTCAATATCAAATGCGTCTTGTAGCATTCCAGCGTCTTTCCCTAGGTTTGGCGCTGGGATACCTATCTGTGATGTGCTGTAAAACACAGGTTCAATATGGTCAAAATCACGCTCCTCGACCATGCGCTGCATCAATACAGAACCAACCATTCCGCGCCACCCAACTAAACCAACTCTCATCACTCTCGTTCTCCAATGGTTATTTTAATTCATGAGTACCTTTCCATGAGTTGTTTAAGGTAAATCTCAAGATTAAAATTATAATATCTAGTTTGACTCTTGTTCAGCACTGACTCTTATCAATACCAAGTCGAATTATTCTACACTAAACTTTGTTGCAAGCTAAGTGCTATGCGGCGACTTTGTCACATAATTACGCGCAAATATAATCGCGTTACGTAAACGTAATTCCAGTACCTCGATTTGCGTGTCAGTGGGCTTGATTCCTCGCTTTAGCATAGCTTCCATTTGCATTGCATTTTCTTTTAATAATTTAGCCCCAATACTCGCCGCAACTCCCTTTAAACTGTGAGCGACAATAATAGCGTCTTCATTTGAACGCTCTAAAGCGCCCTTGAATTTAATGGCATCATTTTGATGATCATGAATAAAGACATTAAGCAATTGTTCTACCGCTGCATCGTCGTTAAGTAGGTTGGACATATAACTAATATCGATCGCATCAGCCGTACTATCTTCGACGAGCTTTTCGGGCTCATTCAATTGAATCGAATCTTCAGAGCGAGATTGTTTCCGAGCAATAATGACAAGCCAGATTAGCAAAATGAAACTCAAAGTCGCATAGGCATAATTGTAGAATAACGACATCGTATGAAAATAATTTCCAACTCTCTCGTTCTCTTTAAATGTGTCGTTAGCAAGAAGTTGATCTAAGAGTGTTTCGGCTCTCACGTAACTGGCTATGACATCATTAGCCGATGCCAAACTTTGATTAAGATCGGTTGCTTCCTCGGTATCTAGTAACGTGCCCAGCTGATAAAGGTGATCAAATTTTCGATAGTTCAGATCGCTCTCTTCATGATTAGCGTATAAAGAATCTAAAACTGTCGCACCGACCATGTCAAAATATCCTTGTAATCCAGGATTTTGATTATATTTCTTACGCTTAATATGAAGCTGTTCTACAAAAGTCTGTAAATCGATATTAATCTTTGAGAGCCGTTCAAGATCGTCCGTATACGCACCAATTGAATAAATAAAATATTCAAAATCTAGGCTAATAAAACTCTCATCTTGAGTCATTTTAAGAGCACTTAACAGAGACCGAATATCTTCGATCTCCTCTTCCAAACGCGCGGATGAATAGGAAAGTGACCGTGTATGAAAGATAAGTTGCGTACGAGTTGACTCAAGCTTATTTATCAGTTGGTTTGCTAAAGAATAGCTTTGGTGAGTTGAACGGTTTAACTGATAAGTAATCCCCACCGCTAAAAACCAAAACAAAAAGACCACAAGTATTGTTCTAAGTAGTGTTTTACGTTTCAATTTCATGTCCTTTACTCAACAGATAATTAAATTGCATAACTCAAAAGACACTACCCTTTGCGGTTAAGTTGCTCTCTCAAGTTTGGTGGTGTCCCTTTAATCGTTAACGTATCCGTTTCTGGGTCATAAACAATACGGTCTCCTAAAAGGCTACTGTCAAAACTAACATTAATGCCCCCTCCAGCGCCAACATATTTGGTTAGCTTTCGAACCATAGCGCGGTCCGCCGGGAAGCTCTCCTCGAGTTCATAACCATTCACAGTGGTGTATTCATGTAAATTAGAGCCTTCCTTTGAAGGCGGTAACTCTAACGATAACTCTTTAATTTGAACTTCATCGCCAGATTTAAGTTGCTCATTACAATATGAATGGACTTGTTTTTTAAAGTCTTGAACTTCTTCTTTTTCAAAGCTGGCATCGCTACAAAAATCGTCAACCGCTTGCATTAAAACCTGGTTTTGCTGCTTTGAATCCAATCCCACATCTGCTTGTAGAAAATCTAAGAAAAAATCAGACACTTTTCGCCCTACTCGACCTTTAATAAACGAAAGGTAACGTGTTGAATCTCTATTTGTTTCATAGGTCGTTAAATCGATACGAGCGACGATATCCATTTTATTGATATCAAGATAGTCTGTCGCACTGATGTCTAGCCCTTCTGTGACTTTTAAGCTTTGGTTTGTTGGTAATAAAGCAATTAACAAATAGTCTGTTGCAAGTGATTGATATTGTGCCATCACCAAGATACCCGCATCAGCAAATGGATATTTGCTCAGCTCCTGTTTTAAACTGTTCACGCTTGATTCGGAAAAAGCATGAAACGATAGTTCCCCAATTTGAAGTTCTTCAAGCCAGTCTTTAAATTTGCTTTCTGACTTAAACACTCCAAACCCTTTAGCCGCTTTGGCGTTAAACACTCGATGCAGTTCAGAAACAAGATTTTCGGCAAACGCATCGTGCTTTAATGAATGCTCGCGAAGCTTCACCACTAGTTCATCAGATTCGTTTTTGTATAACTGGTGTAAAATAACGTTAGATAGGATCATGCTCATAGTGAATTTGTTGTCGTTGAGGTTTCAGTTAGACGCTATACTAGGGTATCATTAGGTGTTTTTCTATCATCTTCAGAGTTTACAATGCCAATTACATCGAAATATAGCGATCAACAAATTGAAACCATGCTCGCTGAAGTTGCTTCTGTGTTTGATAAACACGATGCATCGTCAGAACTCGTACTTATGATTGCAGGTAATATCGCAACAAATGTACTTAACCAAAACGTTGCCGCGTCTCAACGTAAGGCTATTGCGGAAAAATTCGCTGAAGCACTCATTTCTTCAATCGATAGTTCTGTCCACTAAATCACAGGTAATTTGTTAAGACATGGTTGAAAGTGATAACACTTACGGAGAGCGCGTTTCACGATTAGTGGGATGGGGACATTGGTTCGCCTTCTTTAACATCATTGCTGCGATGTTAATTGGTACTCGTTATATCGCTCAATCAGGGTGGCCCGAAAGCGTATTAGGACAAATTTATTCAGCGGTATCATGGGTTGGCCATTTTGGGTTTCTCGTCTTTGCTATTTACCTTTTAATTGTCTTTCCACTCACCTTTTTAATTCCATCAAGAAAATTATTGCGTATAGCCGCAATTTTCTTAGCGACTGCTGGATTAACCTTACTCCTCATAGACACTCAAACCTATCAAGCACTCAATCTCCATATCACTCCTGTCGTATGGGAAGTCCTTTTTAGTGATGCTGATTCTTCATTTTCAAATGATCTTCACAGCTTGTTTATCCTAATACCGGCAATTTTCATATTGGAAGTTGGTTTATCAGAATGGGTATGGAAAAAGCAAAGAAGACTATCTCACAAACATATTGGCCGTCCGCTAGCAGCAATATTCTTCCTCTGCTTTATCGCGAGTCATATTATCTATTCGTGGTCCGATGCCTCGCTTTATTCACCAGTAACAAGTCAACGCTCAAATTTCCCACTCTCCTACCCGATGACAGCTAAAGGGTTCATGGAAAAACATGGTTTATTTGACCGTGGTGAATATGAACAACGTCTTAAAGAGAATCCGGAACTGGTCAATCTTGTAAATTATCCATTAGAGCCCATTGAGTTTAGTCGTCGTCCAAATAAGCTAAACATTATGGTCGTAAGTATGAATAACCTCCGAGCAGATAAGATAACCAAAGAATTGATGCCCGAGACATACAACTATGCATCTAAAAATCAATGGTTTTCTAATCACTACAGCTCTAGCAACGACATGTTTGGCCTATTTGGCTTATTTTATGGGCTGCCCAGCAGCTATGCGAGTAGTATCGAAGTTCAAGGTAGCTTGCCAATTCTCTTTGATGTACTCGAACAAAATGATTACCAATTTGGCTTATTCAGTGGTGACAATTTCTCAGACCCCATTTATAGCGAAACTATCTTCCGTGGGATGACATTAAATCGACTACCTGAGAATGGTCAAAAAAGCCAAGATCAAACCTCAATCGAGGCTTGGGCGGCTTGGGAAAAACAACAGACAACACCTTGGTTTAGTTATCTTGAACTAGTCACTTTAAAAAATTATGCCGCTATCAACGATTCGTCAGACGTTCAAACAACCGTCGAGAAGCTACAATCCAGCTACGACGATTCCATTAAGATGGCAGATCAAGAGTTAGCCAATTTATTAGCTCAATTAAATGAGTTACAAAATACGGTCGTCGTTATTACCTCCAATCATGGAATGGAGTTCAACGAAACCAATACTAACTCTTGGGGATCAAATACCAATTACAGCCAGTATCAACTGCAAGTACCAATGATCATACATTGGCCAGGAAAAGTAGCTGCAAATTATACGCATCGCTCTAGCCATCTCGATCTTTCAGTATCGTTATTGCAAGAGTTGTTTGGAGTTTCATCTAACCCTAGCGACTACAGTAGTGGCCGAAATTTATTTAATGAGACATCCCGTCGTTGGATTTTAGCGGGAGATGCACGAGAAATGGCATTAGTCACTGGAGATCACACCACGGTTGTCGACAAGTTTGGTAATTTTAAAGTCTATGATGAAGATTACCGTCGCCTGAAGGATGAAAACCCCACGCTCCCAGTGCTTATGCATGGGCTAACCGAGTTACAACGATTCTATAGCAAAGATAATTAAATCAGCCTGTTAGAAGTTGACTCCATGATTTAAAAGGGTTAGATTACGAAAATCGGACTGTAGCGCAGCTTGGTAGCGCACCGTCATGGGGTGTCGGGGGTCGGAGGTTCAAATCCTCTCAGTCCGACCATATAAAAAAGAGCAGCTTTGAATTCAAAGCTGCTCTTTTTACGTTTCCATGATTAATTTTACTACTTCGAAGCACGCGCCCTTTTCATATGCACGCTAGCAAACTATGTCACTTCACTGCACGTTTCTTAGCTGGCTTTCTTTTAGCGCCGGCCTTATTCCTATAACTAGACCGCTTGGTAGTAGTTGGTAAGTATCTTAATGATTCAGGTATTGGTGAGTTTTTCACTTGCTCAACTAGTGTGCCAACGTTAACCACAAGGTTATCTATAAACGGCTGATATTGTTGTGTTCTTTCAGCCATACCCTGCAACTGATGTTCCCATATTGCGGTCATATCAGGATAGGTCGATTGATCTGGCAGAGCATTAATCAAACCTCTGGCGGCAACACTACTTCGGATCGATTTTCCTTCACGAACAAGAAGCTCACGTTTCACTAAAGTATCGATAATTCCAGCTCGAGTCGCTTCTGTGCCAATACCATCAGTTTCTCGCAGAATCTTCTTCAAACTTTTATCTTCAACAAATCGAGCAATACCTGTCATTGCGCGTAATAAGGTTGCTTCACTAAATGGACGTGGTGGCTCAGTTTTACTCGCTTTAATCTTACCTTCACGACAAAGTAAACTGTTTCCTTTTGCCAAAGGAGGAACAGTGTCGACACCCTCTTCATCTTCGGCTTTCTTTCCTGCTAACGCTTTCCAACCAGCACTCACTAGTGAACGGCCTGATGCAACAAATTCTCCTCCAACAATATCAAAGCACAACTTAGATTCCGCATAGACAGCTGCTGGATAAAATTGCATTAAATATTGCGTCGCAATCAAACGATAGACTTTATACTCATCACTGTTAAGCGACTGACTGCTGAGTGCTTTTGGTGTGGGAATAATCGCATGGTGAGCATCAACTTTACTGTCATTCCATGCCTTCGATTTCAATGTTAAATCTGCACTTTTGACACCAGACACCAATTCGCTAACGTTCTTCGAAATTGCTTTCACAATGACAGGCGCTTCTTGCCAGTGTTCTTTAGGTAAATGACGCGAATCAGAACGAGGATATGTGATCAGTTTATGTCGCTCATATAGAGACTGACAGGTATCCAGTACTTGCTGAGCACTCATGGTGTAACGCCTTGCAGCATCAATTTGCAATGCGGATAGTGAATACGGTAATGGTGGCGCGACTTTTGATTGCTTTTGCTCCGACTCTTTAACAACAGCAGGTTGACCAGCTATACGACTCGCCACGTTTTCAACTAATTTCAGATTCAGAACTCGCCCGTCTTCATCCTGCCACGGTTGACATGCCTCACTCGGTTTCCACTTTGCTCGAATATCAAAAGAGGTGTCCTCAGACTTGTATGGTATCAAGGCATGTAACGTGAAATAGTCACGAGGGACAAAGTTCTCGATTTCCTCATCTCGGCGTACGACTAACCCTAAAACGGGAGTTTGAACTCTACCAACCGATAGAACGCCTTTATAGCCGGCTCGTTGACCCAATAGCGTATAGGCGCGCGACATATTGATACCGTACAGCCAATCAGCTCGCGAACGCGCCAATGCCGAGACAGAGAGAGGAATAAACTCTGAGTTGGCTCTGAGTTGACTTAATGCACGCTTGACTGCACTGACATTGAGATCGCTAATCAGAAGTCTCTGCATAGCCGCTCGCTTAGATTGACTAACCTTACAATAATCAATCACCTCATCAACTAACAACTGCCCTTCTCGGTCTGGGTCACCTGCATGGACAAGATCAAACGGCTCTTTCAATAATGCTTTGACCACTTTCAATTGTGCGGTGGCTGATTTTCTCGGCTTCAGTTGCCATTTCTGTGGAATAATCGGCAAATCATCCAGTCGCCAACTTTTATAACGACTGTCATAAGCATCGGGCTGGACTTGTTCGAGTAGGTGACCGATGCACCAGGTGATCACATCACCATTTGCGCAATGAATCGCACCTTGCTGCTTACGGTGAGGTTTAGGCAAGGCATCTGCAATTGCCCTTGCTAGGCTGGGTTTTTCTGCAATAAAAAGTCTTGGCATCACACAATTAAAAAGGCCACAATATTTGTGGCCTTAACATAGCAATAAGTCTTGTAAATTTATACCGTTTATTCTTCGGTTGCGTTACGAGCCGCCGCTTCTTTTACAAGTGGTTGTAACTCACCTTTTTGGAACATTTCCAAAATAATGTCACATCCGCCGACTAACTCACCTTCAACCCAAAGCTGGGGAAATGTTGGCCATTGCGCGTAAGCCGGCAATTCAGCACGAATGTCTGGATTTTGAAGGATGTCTACATATGCGAACTTTTCATTACATGCCATCAGAGCTTGAGAAGCTTGAGATGAAAACCCACAACTAGGAAGTTTTGGAGAGCCTTTCATATAAAGTAGAATCGAGTTCTCTTCAATTTGCTGTTTAATTTTATCGATTGTTTCCATGATTTCCTCTATTACACGGTGAGGTTAAATAATTATTGAGTCATTCTAAGTCATCTAAATAGAATAAAAAGCCCAAAAAAATTGTGGTTAATACCCATATATTTTCATTCAAAGCGGTTAAACTAAGATATTACGGGTCTGCTCTCAAGTAGTATCACCTACAATGAAAGGAATTCGCAAAGGTAAATTTGCAAATTTGTGCTTTAAATAAAGTAAAAACTTGCTAAACTACTCTCAAGTCAGCTGTATCGACGAAAATAAAAGAAAAATATCTAATATTGGAAGCAAAATGAAAGACACTGTTCTTTCTATACACAACGGAGAATCGAGCAATGGCAATTGAACTACCAGCACTTCCTTATGCAAAAGATGCACTAGAACCACACATTTCTGCGGAAACATTGGATTTTCACCACGGTAAACACCACAACACATACGTGGTTAAGCTTAACGGTTTAATTCCTGGTACTGAATTTGAAAATAAAACGTTAGAAGAAATCATCAAAACGTCAACTGGCGGTGTATTTAACAATGCAGCTCAAATTTGGAACCACACTTTCTACTGGAACTGTTTGTCTCCAAACGGTGGCGGTGAGCCAACGGGTGCTGTTGCGGATGCAATCAATGCAGCATTCGGTTCATTCGAAGAATTCAAAGCAAAATTCACAGATTCTGCAGTGAATAACTTCGGTTCATCATGGACTTGGCTTGTTAAAAATGCAGACGGTTCTCTAGCAATCACAAATACTTCAAACGCTGGCACGCCAATCACTGAAGCAGGTGTGACTCCTTTGCTAACAGTAGACTTGTGGGAACACGCTTACTACATCGATTACCGTAATGTTCGTCCTGACTACATGGCAGGCTTTTGGGCATTAGTAAACTGGGATTTCGTTGCTGAAAACCTAGCTTAATATTCAGTAACTCCCAAGTAGTGAAATGATAGCCTGCATATTCTGCAGGCTTTTTTATTATACAAAACAACTTAAGATTTTCCCTACCCTGCCGCTACCATTCTTGTAAGCGGAGGATATATGTCAATTCAAGCGTTAGAATCATCACATTCAATCGATATACTACGATTTGGTCAGGATGTTGGACAAGCAGTCCACAGCCAGCGCAGGGCTGACTTTTCATTGCTCCTTGCGATGATTTGTGATGATGCCCAATATCATACTCCTATTGATTCTATTCCTTCGGCTGATGACTTATCATTGGATGAGCGCTTTGCCGTTCCCGCAGGCCAAAAGATGACAAGTGACGAAGCAAGTTATCAACGAGGGGCGCAGATCGCGGAACAATTTAATCAAGGAGGACTCAGCGCAGCACGTTTACAGGCTTACCTTGCACCCGATGCCCTTACTTATATGCCAGAGCACACCGGAAATTTACCAGAAGATGTTTACTATAACTTGTCTGAACACCAGAGACAGAAAGTGAAACAGACACAGCCTAAAACATCTCAATATGATTTTCAGCTCTACCATGATTTAATCGCGAACCAACGACAAAGTGAGTTATCAGTCCAACTTTAGCGATATTTAATGTAAATTCACTAACATCCCGCTGAACAGTTTGTGAATCACTCCAAGAAACCTGCCTTTATTTACAAAGCTATTAAAAGAATATGATGGGATTCACAACCTATATTCCTACAATGAATCATCCTTAAGTTTATTCACGATGAAAAATATCAATATAAATTATGTGAGGAAGGTTAGGCGATGCACGTACAAAATTCTGTTGTAGTTGTAACATCAGCCGGTTCTGCACTAGGAAGTGCACTTGCCGAACACTTTGCTTCATTCGGAGCAAAGGTCGTCTTAATTGATCACCAATATCATCAACTTGTTGAAACCTATCATCGCTGTAAAGCTGTGTCAGAAGATATTCACTACTATTTTGTCGATGGATATAACCACAGTACTATCGCTGAAATTTTTGACTTTGTTCAACTAAAGTTCGAACAAGCTCCAGATGTTCTTATTAATAACTGGCCCACACATCGCCTCCCCTCCGTTGTTGATGAAAACCCTATTGATCGTTTTACTCACAATATTACAAGCATGGCATCAACTCTGTTTTCTTTTGTGCATTTATGTTCTGAAAGAATGAGAAATGAAATGAAAGAAGGGGTCATTGTGAATGTCGTTTGCAACTTACAAGAAGAAAAAGAGTGCGATTACACTTCGTATATGGTCTCAGGTTTCACTCAAACATGGGCTAAAGAGCTAGATGCTCATAACATTCGTGTGGGAGCCGTTCTGTCGACAAGTAAATTGATTCAAAGACAAAAACATCCGAGCCAGATGATCGATGAATTTGTTCGTAATACCGAATATATTATTGAAAACGAATATTTTAGTGGCCGAGCAATGTCGGCCTAATGTCATCAGAGCTAGTCGCCAAATTCGTCTAGATAGTTGTCAAATTCATCTTCTTCTGCGGCATCAAAGTCGTCAATAACAATTTCTGCGTTGTACGCCTCGCGCTGCAAGTAAACATCTCGAGTGAATGCATAAGGATCAGGAGAACTCTCTAAAAGTGACTCTTGACTAACTAGAGCGGCCCGACTTTCTAAGCCTTCAATCAAAAATTTACCCGCTGCGCCCCAAACATTGAGATAACTAAGAGGTAAATAAGTATTGTCAATAAAACTCGCGGCATTTCGAACTGTATAAGGCCCAGCCCAAGGAACCATGAGGTATGCTCCATCACCGACACCATAATGCCCTAAAGCATCGTCAAATCCCTTCGACCCTTCACTAGACAATCCTGCATGCGATGCAATATCAAAAACACCAAGTAGCCCAAAAGTAGAATTGAGCCAAAAACGGTTAAAATGGTTCAGAGCTTTCTTCCCATTCCCCATTAGTAGGTTATTAACAATGGTTGACGGTTCACCAAGATTGGAAAAGAAATTTGATAAACCGTAGCGCAATGGTGTTGGTGTATACGTAACATAAGCAATTGCCGTTGGCCTAAATATATAAGGGTCAAGGTAATCATAATTCAATGTCCATACGACTCGGTTTGCGCTTTCCAAAGGATCGTAGGCTCCGTTTGCTTGACTGTCCGGGCGAGAACTGCACCCTACCGTAGCAATGGAAACTAAAATTAATAGTACTGTGCGATAAATTTTTAAAGTCATAGTTTACGTAATTGAACAAAGTTCGATTGCCATAAGAATTATCTATTAATACTTCTTATTGACTTCAACTTCAACTGTTTGCTCAAAACCTCCTAGTTCGCTTTCACCAAAATAGTCACCCTCTTTTGTTGCTACATTCCCGTCTTGGTCTAGTCTGACCTTAACTCTGAACTGCTCCAGTGAGCTTAATAATCGCTCTTCAATCAGGCTACTATTATCGTTTAATTCAACAGTAAGTGGAAAAGAAAGCGCATTTAGGCGTACTGCGGCAACAGGCATCGGTGAGCCAAATTCATCATGAATAGATACGATGACAGCCATGTCTTGCGTAACAGGAATATTAGGTGCAACGTTTACTGTAACCTTAATCGACTTGCTGCTAATTGGCGACTGCTTCTGTAATAGGCCATCAGCTTCTTTTATTTTTTTATCTAACCAAGCATGCCGTTCATCATTGCTTCCTAAAATAGTCTGCATCTTTCGCCAATAATCAATCGCTAAGGAATACTGTTTATTATCGTAGGCATTCAAAGCGAGTAATGAATAGACTCTAATATCGGTTGAGCCAGATTGGATTAATTCGTTCAATAATTGAACGGACTGACGACGATTATGTTCGTCACCGGTTGCCATCAACGACTGAGCATAGCCATAACGAATACTGCTATTATCTGGACTTTCTGAATACGCCTTAGCCATTGCAGCGACAGCATTACCTGCATCAAAGTTAGCCATTGCTATTTTACCTAATAACAACCACCCCATTGCATCCGATGGTGAATGATGTAAATGAGTCCGTAACGCTAAAGACAGGTCATCCATTTCTTGATCACTTAGAGGCACATTCCCACTGTCGACAAGGCGTTTCGATAATTCGGGTAATTGCGCACTTACCTGCTGCCAATGAGTCACCTTCTGATAACTCCCTAACCAGTAATACATCCCACCACTTAACGCGACCATAAGCACCAAAGATAAAGGTATCAGTACTGAGTTTAAGCGTTGTCGTTTATCTGATGTAACGTCAGACGACGATGGCACCTGATCGGGAACATCTTGTAGCAAACTTTGTTGAAGTTCTGTTACCAATTCAGCTTTATCGGCAATCAAACCTTCACTATCTTCACTTTCTAGTTCAAACAAGCGCTGTTTAAAGAAAGCTTTATTGAGTGTGTCACGACGCTCTTGGTCGTTTGCATCCGCTTTTTGAGTCAGTGGAATGATGATTAAACATGCTGCGAGCAAAAACATCAGTACGGCGACAATCCAAAACACAATCATGAATCTCGCTCCCTAGTCTCAATTGGGGTTTCATCCTCTTTCAGTAACTCGGCAATCCGAGCTTGCTGATCGGCATCGAGCGGTGTCGCTGTGCGTACCGTTTGACGACGCGATTTAGCCATAATAAATCCAACCCCAAATACAATGACAATGAACGGCGCAAACCACAGTATCGCCGTTGAAGGACTTAGCTGAGGATTGTAATTAATAAATTGCCCGTATCGAGCGACCATATAATCGACAATTTCGTCTGAGCTCTTACCTTCTTTTACCATTTGGTAGACTTTAGTTCGAAGGTCTTGAGCCAATGCCGAATTTGAATCAGCAATGGTATTATTCTGGCATTTAGGACAACGCAGCGTATTGCTCAATTCTTTGAATAAAGCTTCCTGCTCCGTAGTCTCAAACTCATAAACATCAATCGCCGCACTAGGTGCCTTAGCGAAGATCAGAACCACTACCAACAATGAGAGAAAAATTGATAATTGCTTCATTTGGCTTCCTCATTCAATTGAAGATAGATAGGTTGAAGAGTATCGCGCCAATTCTGAGCATTCACGTCCCCAACATGGCGATACTGAATTATCCCTTTAGCATCAATAATGAAGGTTTCTGGAGCTCCATATACACCTAAATCAAGCCCCAACATCCCGTCACCATCATACAAAGTAATCAAATACGGATTTCCCAGGCGTGTTAACCATTCAAATGCCTTAGCACGGTCGTCTTTATAGTTAAGACCGATAATCTTTACGCCTTGCTTCGCCAATTCATTTAAGTATTGATGTTCGGCATAACATGTTGGACACCAAGTTGCCCAAACATTTAACAGCATTGGCTGACCTGTAAATATTGATTGCTCATACTGTTTAGTCGGATCGGCTAAATCCATCAAACTAAACGTTGGGACGGGTTGACCAATCAAAACTGATTCCAGCTTTGTAGGATCATCTCCCTGAGTATTTTTTATCAACTGAATAACAAACACGACAGCAAGTAGCATGAACGCAATCAGCGGAATAAAGAGTTTTTTATTCATTGCGAGAGCCTTCTGTATTTAACTTTCTAAAACGATACCGCTTATCGGTCATAGCAATAACACCACCGATTGCCATCAAAATGGCACCAAGCCAAATCCAACGTACAAACGGTTTGTAGTAAATTCTCACCGCCCACGATTGCCCATCATCTAAACGCTCACCCATCGCAATATACAAGTCCCGTGTAACACCGACATCTATCGCTGCTTCAGTCATCATATTTTCTGCAGAAGAATAGTAACGTTTTTCCGCCGTAAGCATCGCCACCAGATCTTGAGATTGTGTTACTTTGAACTCGGCCAAATAAGTCTGATAGTTGGGTCCTTGAGCTTCTCGTACTTCAACAAACTCGAATTCATACCCTGCAACTTCATAGCTCATACCTGGCGCCAAACGAACATCTTTTTCAACACTTAAGTTTTGTACCATCGCAATGCCAATGATAGTGACGGCGATACCTAAGTGGGCCAGTACCATTGCCCAGTGACTGCGCGGTAATACTTTTAACCCAATCACTAAGCTGTGTTTATGAGTCGCGCGTTTCACGATCTCATATCCATGCATTAGGGTTATCCACAAGGCCATTGTCCAGCCAAGCCAAACCATAAAATGGAATTGAGCAGTCGCCAACCAACTCACACCAGCGGCAAGTAAAATAGAGCTGATACCCATAAATAGAATCGGACGTTTTAAATGACTTAAATTATCTCTCTTCCAACGAATTAGAGGCCCGATACCAAGCAGCACAGCAAGTGGAATCATTAACCATGTAAACATCAGATTAAAGAATGGCGCGCCAATAGAGACCGAGCCCAACCCTATCTGCTTATGTACAAGAGGCAGTAATGTACCAATAAGAACCACAACCAATGCGGCCACAATGATGAAGTTATTACTCAGTAACGCATTTTCTCTGGAGATCAGTTGATAATTACCTGCGGCTCGAATCTTTGAACCATTGATGGCAAAAAGAAGCAACGAACCACCAATAATTAGGACTAAGAAACCTAGGATAAAAATCCCACGAGCAGGATCGGATGCAAAAGCATGGACCGAAACCAAAATTCCTGAACGAACTAAAAAAGTACCTAGCAGACTTAACGAAAATGCCGATAACGCCATTAACACTGTCCACGCTTTAAAGGTGCCACGCTTCTCGGTAACCGCTAGAGAGTGAATTAATGCGGTACCCGCCAACCAAGGCATGAGTGACGCATTTTCCACCGGGTCCCAAAACCACCAGCCACCCCAACCTAATTCGTAATAGGCCCACCAAGAGCCTAGCGCAATACCTAGGGTTAAAAACACCCAAGCGGCCATAGTCCAAGGCCTTGACCACTTGGCCCAAGCAGTATCAAGGCGGCCTGCAGTTAAAGAAGCAATAGCGAATGAAAAGGCGACAGAAAACCCTACATATCCCATGTACAACATTGGAGGATGTATGACTAAACCAGGATCTTGAAGTAGTGGATTCAGATCTCGTCCATCAATTGGAAAAAATGGTAACGTCCGAGTAAATGGATTAGACGTTATGACAATAAACAGAATGAACCCTGTAATGATCACACCCATTACCGCAAGCACTCGAGCAACCGAGTCCCTTGGCATGCCACGGCTCCATATGGCAACGGCTACCGCCCAGCCTGCTTGAATAAGCACCCACAGCAATAACGAGCCTTCATGAGCTCCCCACACTGCGGTTAAGCGATAGTACCAAGGTAGCTGGCTGTTTGAGTTTGTCGCGACATAAAGAACCGAAAAATCATTTGAGTAAAATGCCCATAATAAAACGATGAATGAGCAACTTAAAAATAAAAATAAGCCGAAGGAAAGCGACCTAGCGCTATCCATCAACGATAGGTTTCCAGTACGAACGCCAATCGCTGGTAATACCGTAAGTAAAACAGAAAATGCCAACGCAATAAAAAGGGCTACGTGTCCAAGCTCTACTATCATATCTATCAATGTCCTAGGTGTTGTTAGAGCGTTTACTGCGCTATTGCTTCATGATTTGCTTTCATCGCTTCTTCGATCTCTGGAGGCATGTAGTTTTCATCATGCTTGGCAAGAACCTCGAATGCCTCAATCGTTTTACTATCGACTAATACACCTTGAGCAACGATACCTTGTCCTTCCCGAAAAAGATCTGGAAGAATGCCATCGTAAGTTACGGTGATTGAATCGCCGATATCGTTAAGATCGAAACTCACCTTTAACGAGTCACTGTCGCGTTTAACCGATCCCTCAACAACCATCCCACCGACTCTCAATCGTTGTCCAGTTGATGGTTTCTCACCATTTGGTTTCCCGTTTAAGATTTCACTGGGCGTATAAAAAAGATCGATATTCTGATTGAGAGCATACAGAGTTAAACCAACTGTCGCTCCCAAACCCAATACAATAGATAGCACGATTGCTAACCGTTTTTTACGTCTAGGATTCATAGAGTATTCTCCATTGTTTTTGCCGCTTCAATCCTAGCCTGACGCTCCAATTCTTGTTTAACTTGAGCCAAAATTTTATTTTTCTTTCTCATACTACTAATAAGTAACCATAACCCTGAAATAAACGTAATCCCAAATGAGCTCCAAACATATACGGCATAACCACCCATAGCAATAAAGTCACTCATTGAATCAAAATAGAGCATCTATGTCTCTCCATTATTGTTGATAACTAGTGCCTTGACCCAAGGTCGGTGATGTTCACTGGCAAGAATTTCGTTACGCAGTCTAATCATACTAACCAGCGCAAGAAATAACCCAAACGCGACAATATTAATCAAAAGCGGCCACAACATTGAGGATGAAATTGAAGGTTTCGCGAACTTCGTAATAGAAGCACCTTGATGAAGTGTATTCCACCACTCCACTGAAAAATGGATAATCGGTAAGTTAATCACACCAACAATCGCAAGAATACCGGATGCCTTTGCAGCAACTTTACTATCATCAAATGCGTTATATAAGGCAATAACACCAATATAAAGAAACAATAGTATCAACTCAGACGTCAAGCGCGCGTCCCAGACCCACCAAGCTCCCCACATTGGTTTACCCCAAACAGCGCCAGTCACTAACGCTATAAAAGTGAATACCGCACCAATAGGCGCAATCGCGGTCGCGGCCAGGTTCGACATTCTTACCTGCCACACTAAGCCGATAAAAGCACTAATGGCCATCGTCAAATACGCTCCCATCGACCATATTGCCGATGGAACATGGATATACATAATTCTAAAACTATCTCCCTGCTGATAATCCGCAGGTGAGAAAGCAAGCCCCCATATGGTGCCGACAAGCAACAACACGATACACGAGATCATTAAATACGGAATTAATAGTCCACAAAATCGGTACGTTGTTTCTGGTTTTGCTAAGGGGTGAAGCCACTTCCACATTTTACTTCTCTCTATTACTCAACGCTAACTCTGAGCGATAAACCAATCAATATAGGTGTCATTGTCATTGACCCCGTCAGCATTGCGGCTAATACCGCTAATTGTCCAGTGTATGATACGCCAAGTGAAGCTGACTCTATGGCTGAAGTAGCAAAAATTAGCACTGGAATATACAGCGGTAATACTAATAAACTAAGAATAACACTGCCTTTTCTCAATCCAACCGTTAATGCCACTCCAATCGCACCAATAAAACTCAGTGTCGGTGTTCCGACCAACAAGGTTAGCATTAACGCAACCCAACTATCCCATTCAACTGCCAACAAAATAGCGAGTAATGGACTGATAATGAGCAAAGGCAATGCTGTTAATATCCAGTGAGCGATGACTTTAGCCAAGACAATAACAAATAAAGGAGTTGGAGCAAGCAAAAGCTGTTCTAACGCACCATCGTTGAAGTCATCTCGAAACATTCGTTCTAGTGATAATAACGTCGATAGTAATGCCGCAACCCAAACAATCCCAGCAGCAATACGAGTTAATATCCCAGGCTCTGGCCCTAGAGCAAGGGGAAACAAGGTAACAATCAGAACAAAGAACCATAGCGGATTCAACACTTCAGATTGACGTCGATAAGCCAATAGCAACTCGCGTCGAACAATTAACACAAATGTCGTTAACATATTGGGGCTTCACCTAAGTTGATAGACTTCAACCGATTGCTTTCTCGAAACAAATCTTGGTGAGTCGTAAACACCAACATTCCTCCACGCTCGACATGTGAAGTAAATAATGATTCTAAAATTGCGACGCCTTTTTTATCGATCGCCGTTAAAGGTTCATCCAAAACCCATAATTTTTTTTCACTTAACCATAAACGAGCTAGAGCAACACGACGTTGCTGACCTGCAGAAAGATGCATCACTGGGATATCTTCACGTCCGGCCAAACCTACCTTAGCCAAAACCGTATAGATCTTCTCATCAGATTGAGTGTTATTGTGTAGCGATTGATAAAACTGTGCATTTTCCAAAGCTGTTAGTTCTCGTTTAACACCCGTTTGATGTCCAATAAACAATAATTCACTGTTGTATTCATCGCGACATCTCTTGATGGTGGACTGGTTCCAATACACATCGCCTTCGTCAGCGACACCCAACCCGGCAAGAATTCGCAATAATGTCGTTTTGCCACTGCCATTTTGCCCTTCAACTTGAATAAGTTCGCCAGGAAAAACGGAAAATGAAAGGTTGGATATTAGCGGTTTGTTTCCACGGATAACCGAGAGGTTCTTAATGTCTAGCATGATTTAATTCACTGGTCCTTCTTGGGCGCTATCTTAACACATGCGCGCCAAGGTCAAATCAGTAAGTACAATAAACCCCTCAAAATTGGCACTTCATCTACTATTTACACAAATAATGAAAATTAAATAAAAATAAGGGAACCATTTGGTTCCCTTATTTATTCTAACTGCGAGGATTTTTTCGTATCGCTGCATTTGGCTCAGGTATCCCGCTCTTTAATCTTTCTGGAAGACTACTAAGGGGCGGAACCTTTTCTTTGCCCGCTAATTTTTGCTGTAACGAATACATTAATTCAGCTTCAGCTTGAGGTAATTCACATTCACTGATCACCTCGTCGATGTCAGCTCCGAGCTTAACGAGTTTGCTTGCTCGAGAATACAGTCTCGAATCTGTATCTTCTTGTTCGAGTTCAACAAGACGCTCGTTTAACAAGACAAGAAGCTCCTGCTGGTCAGTCACTTTTTGTCCTAAACCAATAACGACAGAACGTAGTTCAAGCAATTGTTTATTGGTTTTAATTAATTGGTTGCTTACTTCTTCACGCTGCACCTTCTCGTGTTCAATTTGCTTCATCGAACTTCTTTTCACTTGTCCGATAATCACAAAAAGAACCAACACAACAACAAGGCATACACCCAATATGATCGGCGTCTCAACCGCTGCAAGATTTACCATTATAAATGAGCCATTTCGTCCCATTCTTCATCTGATAGAAGCTTATTCAAATCAACCAAGATCAATAACTTACCATCTCGATTACTTACACCTTGGATAAACTTAGCGCTTTCATCAGTACCAACACTTGGAGTCGTATCAATTTCTGAAGATTTAAGATATACAACTTCCGCTACACTATCGACTAAGATACCAATAACCTGATGCTCAGATTCAATCACAATAATACGCGTATTGTCCGTTGTTTCGCCTTGAATCAGACCAAAACGAGAGCGTGTATCAATGACCGTTACAACATTACCACGCAGATTAATGATACCTAGTACGTAATCTGGCGCACCAGGAACGGGAGCGATTTCGGTATAGCGTAGAACTTCTCGTACTTGCATTACATTAATGCCGTAGGTTTCTTCCTCAAGTTGAAATGTCACCCACTGAAGTACTTCGTCATTCGAAGACCCATCTTTTCTTAGTTCTACTTCGTTCGCTTCAAACATAACTTTTCCTCTATTAAGCCGTTTCCGACATCAATGTTCTACAATTTTTCAAGTGCGTTTACATCTTGGCCAGCATCTAACATCTGAATTAGCGCCTCGACATGAATTAATGCACACATTTTTTCTTTAACCATTCCTGCAAGCCAAGGCCGCTTTCCTGCGGTTGAACGCCATCGAACTTCATCAGTTTGAATCAGCTCTGTCCCTTTCAATGCTCCACTTGCAAGTCCCCATAAACTTTCACCTAGCATGACAATATAATCATAAGACTCTTTATAAGAATCATCGATTAACTTGTCCGGCATCACCCATTTAGCGGTATCTACGACGTCAAGTTGATTATCTTTATTTGATTGCAGCCCTAAATACCATGAAGGTCGACCAATTAAGTGACTGGTCTCTTCTAAACGATGAATACCGCCTAATTCGTCAAGTGGCACCGCAAATGTCACGCCATAAACATCAAAAAATAGAACTTGAAACGCATGTTCACGCTCAGTTGATGTCCAAGTGGCCTCATTCAAAATAACTTGGTCTTCAACTTGGTGTTCTATTTCTTCTGAAACTTCAACTGATACACTCAGCTCTTCTTCGGAGTCAATTTCTACATCCGACTCTTCCGCCAGCGCTTCGACCTCAACCACCGGCTCGTCTTCAATATCCCATTCTTGAATTTCTTCAATATCGGGTTTATCTACAATATGTAAATTCACCGTATTTTGCGTGATCAGGTCATCAACACCGCTCACGTTTGTTACTGGATCACTGCCTTCGAGGCGATCGAGTAAACGCTGAACATCGACAAGACTAGGTGCTTCAACCTCACCGACTGACCGCATAGGCAAAAGTGGCTCTGCATCCAATTGTAATTGTGGTACAACTTCCAGCGGTTGGTTAATTTTCTGTTCAGTTTGTGCCACTATTTCTTGATCTAGTTCCAATTCTTCCGCAACTTCATCAAGTAATGCAGAAAAATAGTCCTTAAGAGCTTGCTCGCTCGACAATGTTTGATTAGGACTCATCGATCGCCAACCTCTCGAGGTAAATTAATAGCTGTCGATATGCAAAAACTCCCCGACTTCCTTGAGCAAAATAAGATGCAGGTAACCGTTTCAGGCTCGCATCACGAAATTTTGTGTCAATGGGAATAGCGGAACTCCAAACTCGTGTCGCATAGTCCTTTTTAAGCTGAGTTAATGTTTGTAACGATGCCTTCGTTCTTTTGTCGTACATAGTAGGAACGATCGTCACTTTAAAAGACTTCTTACGCGACTTCTGCATAATATCTAACGTTCTTACCATTCGCTCTAAGCCCTTCATTGCTAAGAACTCGGTTTGAACTGGAATCAGTATCCGGTCACTTGCCGCCAGAGCATTCACCATCATGACTCCAAGAATCGGAGGACAATCAATCAAGACATAGTCGTATTCTTGTTTTAATTGAATTAATGTCTTTTTTAAGACTAATCCCATACCGCTTCGATTGCCCATCACTCGATCTAACGTCGCGAGAGACATATGACCTGGGAGCAAATCTAAACCTTCAATGTTACTCTTCATAATTAAAGGTTTGATATTTGGTAAAGTAAGCGATTCAAGTTGAAACAAGTCAAACAGACTGCTCGATAACCCATCACTGTCATACCCCATGTAGGTCGTTAATGATGCATGAGGGTCAGTATCGACAAGCAAAACTCTTTTCCCTTGCTGACTTAATAGGCCAGCAAGAGTGATGGTTGTAGTGGTTTTTCCGACTCCACCTTTTTGATTGGCGATACTCCAAACAATCATGAATATTCCTACCTTAGCCCTAGTTCAACCAGCATTCTTTCTGCTACGCGGTCGAGAGGTAAATCTTCCGACGATATTCCCGCTTTAGCCACAGCTTGAGGCATGCCATAGACGACGCAACTTTCTTCGTCTTGAGCCCAAATTGTAGACCCCGATGCCTGTAGCATCCGAGATCCTTCACGGCCATCTGCTCCCATTCCTGTTAAAATCATCGTGAGGGCTTTGTCTGAAAATGTTTTAGCGATTGAACCAAAAGTAACGTCAACACTTGGCTTATAGTTCATTCGTTCACCGCCATCGAAAACTTTCAACTTAGCGGATCCAGGGCGCCCTTCTACCATCATTTGTAAACCACCAGGTGCGAGATACGCCACTCCAGGACGCAATATGTCGCCATCTTGAGCTTCTTTAACTGAGATTTTACACAGAGTATTTAAACGACTGGCAAATGCATTAGTAAATGTCGCAGGCATGTGCTGTACGAGTAGAATTGGATGTGGATAATTTGCAGGTAACTGGGTCAAAATCTTCTGTAACGCAACCGGTCCACCCGTTGATGTTCCAATCGCGGTTAGTTGGTAACGCTTTCCAGAGGCTTTAAATCGCCCCGCAGCAGAACCAAATGCTTGAGGAGATGTCGTTCTCTCAAGTGGCGATGTTCTTGTCGATGTCACCGGTTTCGCTGATGCCGTCTGACGTGCTAATCCACTCCCACTTTGTGGGCTAATGGATGATGTTGTCGACTTTTTCGCAACAGGTGCGATACGACGAAGAGACGACTTTTTACGAGAAATTTCAATAACTCGTTGCTGAAGCAATGTCACCGCTTCGTCTCTATTTCGGGCAATATCCTCAAACTTTTTAGGTAAAAAGTCTAAAGCTCCGGCATCAAGTGCATCTAGTGTTGCCTTGGCTCCATCATGAGTTAATGAAGAAAACATCAAAATGGGTGTTGGATGGGTCGCCATAATTTCTTTAACAGCAGAAATACCATCAAGTACAGGCATCTCTATATCCATAGTGATCACATCAGGCTTAAGCGTTTTGGCTTTTTCTATCGCTTCTTTGCCGTTTGTTGCGACATCCATCACCTCCATACGCACGTCCGAATTAATGATTTCACTTACCCGACGCCGGAAAAAGCTTGAGTCATCAACCACTAACACTTTAATTGCCATATTTCCCTTACTCCAATTACGTCATTAAATACGAGACACAGATGCGTATCGTTTTAAAAGGTCTGCTATATCAAGAATAAGCGCAATATGACCATCACTCGTAATCGTCGCTCCTGCCATTCCTGGTGTACCTTGTAGCAATTCATCTAAAGGCTTAATAACCACTTCTTCCTGTCCAATAAGAGTATCAACAACAAAACCAACTCGTTGGCTCCCTAGTTGAACAATAACTACGTGACCATGTCCTTTTCTTGGCTCGACAATACCTTTTTGAGGTGCAAGCCAGTTTTGCAAATAAAATAACGGTATCGATTTCTCACGTACAATGATTGTCAACTGACCATCTACGATATTGGTACGGCTTAAATCTAGGTGGAATATTTCATTCACACTAGCTAAGGGAAGAGCATATGGATGATCAGCAACACCAACCATTAACGTTGGTAATATTGCTAACGTTAGTGGAACCTTAATGGAAATCTTCGTTCCTTTACCCATTTCTGAGTCGATGTCAATCGAGCCATTCAGTGTATTGATTGCCGTTTTAACAACGTCCATTCCGACGCCACGGCCTGATACTTCAGAAATCTGATCTTTACTAGAAAACCCAGGAGCAAAGATAAGATTAAAACACTCGCTATTGGTTAATCGAGCCGCCGCATCTTCATCCATAAGGCCGCGTTTCACCGCTATCGATCTAAGTTTATCTGGATCCATCCCTGCGCCATCATCGATGATGCATAGTTCAATGTGATCACCTTCTTGAGACGCAGATAAAATCACTTTACCAGTCTTAGATTTACCGGATTTAACACGGTCAGCTGGCATTTCGATACCATGGTCAACAGAGTTTCGAACCAAGTGAATCAATGGATCTGCAAGTGCTTCTACTAAGTTTTTATCGAGGTCGGTATCTTCACCGCGCATTTCCAAAACAATATCTTTATGCAGTGTACGCGCCAGATCTCGAACCACTCGAGGGAAACGACCAAACACTTTCTTGATTGGTTGCATCCGAGTTTTCATCACCGCACCTTGTAGGTCTGCCGTGACTACATCAAGGTTAGAGACCGCTTTCGACATCTCTTCATCGTTGCGATTCAACCCTAAACTAATCAGCCTGTTTCTAACGAGAACCAATTCCCCAACCATATTCATGATCACATCTAACGTTGATGTATCAACTCGTACCGTTGCCTCTGCTTGAGGTTTCTTAGCCTGAGCCGCTGTCTCTTTTTTCGAAGCGGCTGGTTTTTCAGCAGGAGCTTTTGCCGCAGCAGGTTTCGGCGCTGGTGCTTTGGGTTTCTCAACTTTAGCTTCAGGTTTTGCTGGTGCTGCTGGTGCCGACGGAGCGGCTGGTGCTTGCGCTGGCTCTGCTTGTTCTAAATTTGGACCTTTACCCGAACCATGAAGATCATCGAGTAACTTTTCGAATTCATCATCGGTAATATTATCATCGCTACTTGAAGCAGATTCTTGTGCAGTCGGCTTACTAACCGGTGGCGAGTCATCTGAGGGGCCATGACCAGAGCCATGTAATTCATCGAGTAGTTTTTCAAACTCATCATCGGTAATATCATCGGAAGCTGGAGGCGCTTCAGCGACAGCTGGTGCCTCATCATTGGCGTCATTTGGCGATTGACCTGCCCCATGTAATTCATCCAATAACTTTTCGAATTCGTCTTCTGTTATTTCATCAATAGAACCCTCATCTGCTTCATTGGAAGGAGCGAGTACCACTTCAGGTTCTGGCTCAGGCTCGGGTTCTTCGGCAACAACTGGTTCTACTTCCGGTTCAGCTTCATCTTCTGATTGTGGCTTTGAAAGACGATGAAGTTCTTTCAATAATTCAGGATCGGCTGCCACTAGCGGTTCACTTTCCTGTACTGCCTGGAACTGCTCATTGACGGTATCTAGAGAACGTAGCATCGTATCCATTAAACTGGCGTCAACATCACGTTGTCCGTTACGTAAAGTATCGAACACGTTTTCTGCACCATGACACGTTTCCACTAATTCAGTGAGCGCTAAAAACCCTGCGCCACCTTTCACAGTGTGGAATCCTCTAAATATGGCATTAAGAAGGTCTTTATCGTTCGGGTTATTCTCCAAATCCACCAACTGCTCAGATAACAGTTCTAGGAGTTCACCCGCCTCAACTAAAAAGTCCTGTAGAATTTCTTCGTCTAATTCGTAGCTCATGCAGTACCTCTAAAAACCTAAGCTTGATAACAAGTCATCAACTTCATCTTGAGAAGAGACAGCATCTTCCCGCTCATAAGCGTTAATGATTGGACCTTCTGGGCCCACTGGCTTGCTTACTTCATCTGGTTTATCTTGTAGTTTATCAGTACCAAATACTGTAAGAACGCCAATTAGTTGCTTCTCTACTTCGCCAACTAACTCAATCACGCGTTTTATAATCTGTCCTGTTAAATCTTGGAAATCTTGAGCCATTAGTATTTCAGTCAACTGCCCTTGAAGCTCCGAGCTGTTTCCTTCAATCTGACTTAATAGATCATCTATTCCATGACACAAAACTTTAAACTCACTGATATCTATTCGACCTTGCATGAGCTGATTCCACTGAGGTCTCACTTCAAGCAAGCTCCCATGCAGCTTCTCTGCGATCGGCATACAACGTTCAACGGAATCCATCGTTTTATTCGCAGCAACTTCCGTCTTAGAAATCACGTATTGCAAACGATCTTTGGCGTCTGGAATTTCATCATTCGCAATTTCATTCATCCGTTCATCTAGATGAAATTCTCTTAACGAATCATGTAATTCTCGCGTTAGTGTTCCGATTTGATTAAACATCGGGTTTTCTAACTGACGATTACAGATCTCGCTTAAAAGAGCATTTGCACTATCTTGCTCTTCTTGCTCTAAGTACTGTACGAGTTGTCTCGCTTGTTCTAATGAAATCATCCTGTCTTAGCCTTTCACATGCTATTGGATCAAATAATGAACGATATATATATCCATTCCTCATATCACATAAAGCGTCGAGTTATAATCGTTCAAAAACTTTATCGAGCTTCTCTTTAAGAGTACCCGCGGTGAATGGTTTAACGATGTAACCGTTCACGCCAGCTTGAGCAGCTTCAATAATTTGCTCACGCTTTGCTTCTGCCGTGATCATCAACACTGGTAAATGCTTTAAGTTATCATCTGCTCGGATGTTCTTGAGCAAATCGATACCTTGCATTCCTGGCATATTCCAATCCGTAACCACGAAATCAAAATCACCATTCTTAAGCATTGGTAGTGCGGTCAACCCGTCATCGGCTTCAGAGGTATTATTGAAGCCAAGATCACGAAGTAGGTTCTTTACAATTCTGCGCATCGTTGAAAAGTCATCAACAATCAGGATTTTCATGTTTTTATTCAAAATAGCCTCCACTGAGATAGAGATCAGTGACAAAAATTAATCATCTTGAGTCCAAGAACTCAATTTCGTTCTTAAACGTTGCATAGTTTGGCTCAGTATTTGACTAACACGTGATTCACTCACGCCAAGTACTTCACCAATTTCTTTTAAGTTAAGCTCTTCATCATAGTAGAGCGAAAGGACTAACGCTTCTCGCTCAGGCAGTGATTTGATTGACGTTATAAGTGCATTGCGAAAACTTTCATCGGCAACACCTTTAAACGGAGTATCATCTTCCACCATTTCGATGGGCGATATTGCATCATCGGAAACACCTAGATCTTCGATACCCACCACTCTCGAACAATTAATGTCCTTAACTACAGTATGGTACTGATCTAGAGACATTTCTAAATAATTTGCAATTTCAGTGTCGGTGGGATCACGATTTAGCTCTCCTTCTAGCACTGACGTGGCTTGAGCGATCTCACGACTGTGGCGGTGAACTGACCGTGGAACCCAATCTCCGCGGCGCATATCATCCAACATTGCACCTCGAATACGGATACCAGCATAGGTTTCAAAGCTTGCACCTTTGCTACCATCATAATTTTTTTGCGCTTCAAGCAAGCCGATCAACCCTGCTTGTATTAAATCCTCAACCTGAACACTGGCAGGCAAACGAGCCATCAAATGGTGAGCAATCCGTTTAACTAAAACGGAGTACTTTTCCAAAAATGCATTCTGACCCTGCAAATTACCGCGGTGATCATATGTGAGTGGCTTATTCACTAACTTATTCCTCCGCCGTGTCAGATCGATAAAGTAGGCGTTCAACAAAGAACTCTAAATGCCCACTTGGCGTTTTAGGTATTGGCCACATTAGTGCTTTATTAGCGAGAGAGTTTATCGCCAAAGACGCTGGTGATTTAGGGAACGCTTCGACAACGATTTTCTGTTTTTTAACGGCCTGTCTAACATTATCGTCTAGCGGTATACATGCAACCAGTTCAATAGTGACATTCAAAAAACGTTCAGTAACTAATGTTAGCTTAGCAAACAATTCTCGACCTTCCCGATAACTTCTAACCATATTCGCAACGATTTTGAAGCGCTGAACCTGATGTTCTCGACTAAGTAGCTTAATAAGCGCATAAGCATCAGTTATTGAAGTGGGTTCATCACAAACCACTATTACGACATCTTGAGCAGCTCGAGAAAAACTCACTACCATATCTGAGATACCAGCCGCGGTATCTACTAACAAGACGTCCATCTCTTCATCCAAATTGCCGAACGCGCGAATCAGTCCCACGTGTTGCGCATGAGAAAGCTCTGTCATCGACTGAGTTCCCGATGTGGCTGGGATTATTCGTATTCCAAAAGGCCCCTCTACAATGGCATCACTTAATTCGCACTCACCTGCAAGGACATGGCCTAAATTTTTCTTTGGTCGAATACCAAGCATAATGTCGACATTAGCCAACCCGAGATCAGCATCCAATACCATCACTCGTTTGCCTTGACGTGCCATGCTAATTGCCATGCCAAGTGTTACGTTAGATTTGCCAACACCACCTTTTCCGCCGGTAACCGTAATTACCTTGGTGAGAGAGGGTTTACTTAAACGGCGTAATCCGCTCGCTTGATCTTGTATCATATTGTTCGTCATATCGATTCGCCGCCTAATATCCCTCTGAGTCACTACTCCAGTAGCGAGGCTCATTTTCATCAGAGTCTTCAAGCAATTCATTTGCTTTTGCTACCATGAATTTCGGTTGTGCGAGTACAATATCTTCAGGTACTCGTTGGCCATTTGCGATATACGCCACTGGCAATGCATTCTGTACAATCACACTCACAAATTCACCAAGGCTCAGTGATTCATCTAACTTGGTCATAATGCAACCGGACAAAGGAATCCGCCGAAAGTGATCGATGGTTTCTTGTAATACTTTCCTTTGAGCTGTTGCAGGTAAAACCAAATAGCTATGAATATTCTCTCCACTATTTTGCATTAACGTATCTAATTGCTCTGACAGTCTGACATCTCGTTGTCCCATACCAGCCGTATCAACAAGCACGAGACGCCGATTTCGCAGCTGATGTATAACATCGGCTAAATCGTTGGAATCTTTAGCGACTTTTACAGGGCAACCCATAATTTTTCCATAAATTGCCAATTGTTCATGCGCTCCGATTCTAAAGGTATCTGTGGTGACTAATGCCACACTGTCAGATCCATATTCCATTGCGGCACGCGCGGCCAATTTAGCAATTGTCGTGGTTTTTCCTACTCCAGTGGGACCAAGTAACGCGACAATCCCACCTCGTTTCAAAATATCTTTTTTTGCCACAGGAATTTGGTCTGCTACGAGTCGTAACAGAGCTTTCCACGCTTTTGGCGGTGCAGTATCTTCTGGGATATAGCAAGCAAGTTGATCCGCAAGCTCTGATGAGACTCCCATCCGTTCGAGTCGCTTAATCAGCATTGCTCTTAACGGCTCTCGACGTTCAACCTCCTGCCACATCAATCCCGAAACCTGATGTTCGAGTAATCGCCGAATCGAATTAATATCTTCACGCATTAAGTTCAATTCACCGTCGCTCTCTTCATGAGAGTTAACATTCATATTAGGAGATTTAGACACCCCTCCTCGCCCACCAGCAAGCGAATTTGAAGCCGTTTCGTTTCCTCGGCGGTTTTGCGACGGTTTTCTACTGCTACCTTGATCGCTTTGGCTGCCTTTCGCTTGACGTTTTAACAATGCATCCAAAGAGTCGGCTTGCTCAGAGTTGTCCGCAGATGAATCATCCGTAGAATATTGATTGAGCAAATCTGCAAACCGTTTCGTCATTGGGGCTTCATTCTGACCACCACGACGACCTAGTTGAACCTGATCATCTGCTAGGTTGCGTGTTAACGGAGCAGATCGAGTGACAGGTGCGGGTGTTTTGTGACGCGGTTGACTGTTGTACTGCTGAGCCGATGATTTAGGTAGCGTGTTATCGCCGTCAACCGCTGCGACGATTTCGACACCACCGGCAACTTTTTTGTTAGACATGATGACGGCATCAGACCCAAGTTCTTCTTTGACTTGTAGCAACGCCGCTTTCATATCTTGAGCGAAAAAACGTTTAATTTTCAATGCTAAAATCCACCATCAATCAACTGTACTCTCAAGTTAATTTCCAACTGCTTGAACAATTCGAATCTGTTTTTCATCTGGTATCTCTTGATAAGAAAGGACTCTCAAGTTCGGTATTGTGTTCTTCACAAACTTCGCCAATGTTGAACGAAGTATTCCTGAAGTTAAGAGAACCGCGGCTTCACCTTTAAGCTCTTGATCTTGAGTTGCTTGAGTTAATGCTGATTGAAGACGTTCAGCTAAACCCGGTTCAATGCCAGCAGACTCTCCACCAGACGCCTGCATAGTCTGATGCAATATCTGTTCCAATTCTGGAATTAAAGTAATAACTGGCAGTTCAGGCTCGATACCATTGATTTCTTGAACGATAAGGCGTTTCAAGGCGATGCGTACAGCGGCAGTCAATACGTCAGGTTCTTGACTCTTTCCTGAGTATTCAGCCAGTGTTTGGACGATCGTCCGAATGTCACGAATTGGAATGGCTTCATTAAGTAAATTCTGTAGCACACGAACAACAACGCCTAAAGAAACACGATCTGGAACAAAGCCATCCACCAATTTAGGCGCTGACTTCGCTAGCATATCTAATAGGTTCTGAACCTCTTCATGGCCTATCAATTGTGAAGCATTATTGGTTAATAATTGACTGAGGTGGGTCGCAAGCACTGTTGCAGCATCGACCACGGTATAGCCTAGTGCTTGTGCTGTTTCACGCTGTTCGTCTGATATCCATACCGCTTCTAAGCCAAAAGCAGGATCGAATGTATGTTCACCCTCAATCGCACCATAAACTTGGCCTGGGTTTATCGCCAACTCTTGGTCCGCTTTAATTTCAGCTTCACCTACAGCCACACCCATTAAAGTAATGCGGTAACTATTCGGCGTGAGCTCTAAGTTGTCTCGAATGTGAACGGGTGGGATAAGAAAACCAAAATCTTGTGATAGTTTCTTCCGTACACCTTTCACACGCTCAAGTAACTCGCCGCCTTGATCTTTATCTACCAGCGGGATCAATCGATAACCCACTTCTAATCCTATAATATCAACAGGTTGAACATCATCCCATGACAGTTCTTTATTGATTGGTGCTTCTACAGCTGGTGTATCTGGAAGTTGTTTTTCTTCTTTTTCTTTACCTTGCTTACGATTAATCCAATAAGCACTTCCTCCAGCCAATGATGCTAGAAGTAAAAACGAAAAGTGAGGCATCCCTGGGACAACACCCATAACAGCCAAAATAATCGCAGTGATCATCAGAGCCTTAGGATTATCAACAAGCTGGAAAACAACTTGCTGTCCCATGTCTTCATCAGTATTTTGACGCGTCACCATAATGGCTGCGCCAATCGACAAAAGAAGAGATGGAATCTGTGCGACAAGGCCATCACCAATGGTCAATAAGGTGTATATCTCAATCGCTTCACCAAAACTCAATTCATATTGAGCCATACCAATACTCAACCCACCAATAATGTTGATGAAAAGAATCAAGATACCGGCAATCGCATCACCTTTGACGAATTTAGAAGCACCATCCATCGAACCATAAAAATCTGCTTCCTTTGTCACTTCAAAACGTCGAGTCCGAGCTTGCTCTTGGTCAATCAGCCCTGCATTTAAGTCAGCATCAATTGCCATCTGTTTACCCGGTAAGGCATCCAAGGTAAAACGCGCACTAACTTCTGATATTCTTCCCGCACCCTTGGTTACAACCATAAAGTTAATGATCATCAAGATAAGGAATACAACAAGACCAACAGCGTAGTTCCCGCCAATTACGACATTACCAAATGCTTCTATCACATTACCCGCGGCACCTGCGCCTTCGTGACCTTTTAAGAGAACAACACGGGTAGAAGCTACGTTCAATGCTAAGCGCAGTAAGGTCGCAATTAATAAAACGGTCGGAAAAGCCGCGAATTCCAATGGTCGACGAGTGTAAATCGTCACTAAAAGTACCACCATGGAAAGCGCAATATTGAAAGTGAAAGAGAGGTCGAGCAAAAAGGCAGGGATTGGCAATATAATCATTGCGAGTGTTGCCAATACCATGACTGGTGCGCCTACTGCTGGTAGGCCTCGCTGTGAAACATTGGGAAACTTATTACTGAACGGTAAAGTAAACTTCATAAACCTTTTGCCACTGTTATCTTAAAAAAGAGCTGGATTCACTCGATTAAGATATCAATATGCAATTATCGAACCATAGAAAAGTCAATTTTATGGCTCGAGGTTAAATCGGCTTACTTTATATATTTTTCAAAGAGTTATACTATGGCCGATTCTGCCACAGTAACTCACCTTGTTTTGATGCGACGTCAAATTCTACGCACGCTAGTCCAGATGTTGGAAACATTGGAGCGGATAAATCAGCGACAAATTCAGCGGTTAAATACCCAACCAACGGGAGGTGAGACACGAACATAATAGACTGTAGATTTTCTAACTCAGCCAAGGCACACACATATTCGTATACCTGTTCTGATTGTCCGTAAGGTGTAATGTCATCATATAATTCAACGGATTTTGCATCCAATAAAGGCGCTATTTGTTGCCATGTCTCTTGCGCGCGAACATAAGGACTGACGAAGACCTTATCTATTTTCGCTGGCATTTTATCTAATGACTGGGTAATTGTGGCAAGAGATTCATCTTTCCCACGCTGGGTTAATGTTCTCTCTGCATCACAGGAAGCTAAAAGCCCGGCTTCTCCATGACGCATAATATAAATTTTCATAGTAACGACCTTTTACTCTACACCCCAAGTCCAGACATTCTGTAGTTTGGTTAAAGTTTAAACGCAGCGATATTTATTATTGTGTATATACTCGATATCTTAATGGTTTTATAAGCACGAAAACACTATTTTGCTCATAAAAATAGTCCTAAGACGTTGCGAGTAATCAAATCAACGCCATACTAAATGATTAAACGACGAACGAGAACTAACATTGTGCATATAAGCCCGAATGATTCCAACAACTACCGCTACCTAACTCTATCAAATCAATTAAGAGTTTTATTGATAGAAGATTCGACGACCCAAAAATCGTCTGCAGCACTCGCGGTGAATGTTGGTCACTTCGACGATCCGATAGATCGTGAAGGACTTTCTCATTATCTGGAGCATATGCTTTTCTTAGGGACAAAAACCTACCCTAAAACCAGTGAGTTCCAAAGCTTCATAAATCAACATGGTGGGACTCACAATGCTTGGACTGGCACAGAGCATAGTTGCTTTTTCTTCGATATTAGTCCAAATGCTTTTGAACAAGGCTTAGATCGCTTTGCTCGATTCTTTTTTGAACCATTGTTTAATGAAGAAGCGCTTGATAAGGAACGCCAAGCGGTTGAGTCGGAATACAAACTTAAGTTAAATGATGATACGCGACGCTTATATCAGGTACACAAAGAGACGATCAATCCAGAGCATCCGTTTTCAAAATTCTCTGTTGGTAACTTACACACATTAAACGACAGAAATGAAAAATCGATTCGCGAAGAAATCTTGTCATTCTACCAGCAACAATATTCTGCTGATATCATGACTCTTGCGATAATTAGTGACCAATCCCTTGATGATATGGAAGCACTTGTAACGCCTTTATTTGAACAAGTGACCAACAAATCGTTACGTGGAAAAAAAATAGACATTCCATTTACGACTGAAGAGCAACGTGCGGTTTATATACAGATAGAACCGTTAAAAGAGATTCGTAAGCTCACCTTAAGCTTTCCGCTTCCGTCAATGAATCAATATTACCAAACAAAGCCCCTTTCCTATTTTGCTCATCTTATCGGTCACGAAGGTGAAGGCAGTTTATTATTGGCATTGAAAAATAAAGGTTGGATTACCGGGTTATCTGCAGGTGGTGGCGCGAGTGGGAGTAATTACCGTGAATTTAACATTAGCCTCCAACTGACCAACGACGGCCTAGAATTCATTCAAGAAATAACCCAAGCAACTCTTCAAACTATCGAGTTGATTCGTCAGCAAGGGCTTGAAGAATGGCGATATATCGAAAAGAAAACAGTCATAGAATCAGCATTTCGTTTTCAAGAAAAAGCCAGAGCGTTAGAAACGGTATCGCACCTCGTGATCAATATGCAGCACTATCATCTCGATGACACTATTTTTGGTGACTACATGATGACAGAGTATGACGAGGCGATATTAAGAGAGGTTATCGATCAATTTACGTTAGACAACTTGCGTGTAACATTAGTCGCTTTTGACGGTGAATATGACCAAAAAGCCAACTGGTACTTCACCCCTTATTCAATGAGAAAGCTGAGTGATGAAGAACGAACTCTGTTAGCGACGCCACTGGCCGATCTCGACATCCACCTACCTAAGAAAAATCCGTTTATTCAGGATGTACAAACTCCCAAAACATTAGAACAGTGTCATGATACACCACAGATACTGAAAGAGAGTGAAGGGTATCGTTTATGGCACATGCAAGATAGCCAGTTCAGGGTTCCTAAAGGGGTCATCTATATCGCAATAGACAGCCCTCATGCGGTATCGAGTTCACGAGCGATTGTTATGGTTCGTCTATGTGTTGAAATGTTTCTCGATTCACTTGTTGAGGAAACTTATCAAGCGGAAATCGCAGGTATGAGTTACAATATGTATGCTCATCAAGGTGGAGTAACTCTTTCACTCTCTGGGTTCAACGCCAAACAACTCGAACTCCTCAAGTTAATATTGCACCGGTTTACTCACCGAGAATTCAACCAACCTCGATTTGATACCATTAAAACTCAGCTAGAAAGAAGCTGGCGTAATTCGTCATTAGATCGCCCATTATCCCAACTCTTTAATGCTCTTACAGGATTGTTGCAACCGAATAATCCACCATTTACGCAACTTTTAGAGGCCCTTGAGACAGTTGAGCTTAACGACCTAAAACCTTTTGTTGATCAAATAATGACACTACTGCACATCGAAGTGTTTGTCGTAGGTGACTGGACTCAAGCAGATGCCGTTGAAATCGGTGACACGGTTTATCAAACATTATTGGCACAAGATCAACGTTATGAAGAGTCATTGCGACCTTTAATTATGCTTGGTAATCAAGGATCATTGCAGCATGAAATAAAATGCAACCAAGAAGACTCTGCCGTTGTGGTTTATCATCAGTGTGAAAACATATTGCCACGAAATATCGCACTTTATTCACTGGCGAATCATTTGATGTCAGCAACCTTTTTTAATGAGATCAGAACCAAACAACAATTGGGATATATGGTAGGAACAGGAAATTTACCACTTAACCGCCACCCAGGAATCGTTCTGTATGTCCAATCTCCTCACGCCTCTCCTACTGAGTTAATGAAGTCGATTGATGAATTTCTCAACGCATTCTATATGGTGCTACTGGAGTTAAATGAGTATCAGTGGCAAAGCAGTAAAAAAGGGTTAATTAATCAAATGTCGACACCTGATACGTCGCTTCGCAGTCGAGCTCAGCGATTATGGGTTGCCATCGGAAACAAAGATCTCGAATTTAACCAACGTCAAATAGTCGTTGAAGAGCTAGAGTCTTTAAGCCGTAGCGATATGATTCGATTTGTTGTTAATCAACTAAAACCTAGAACAGCCCATCGTCTCGTTATGCATAGCTTAGGAATCGGTCATATCGACGCAGAAACACTTGATATTGGTCGTGCTATCACTTCGTTAAGCGATCTTCAATCGATGCCAAAAGATTGTCGGCTAGGGTAAATCCGATATCACGTAAATAACGGTGATTGTTCCGACAAGATCACCGTTTTTAACGCATGAGGATGAAGTTTAATCGTTACCCCACTCCACTTAAATGCAATTGTTGGGTTTGGCAATCGTTCACCGCTTGCTTTTGGTTCTGACATTTTGACACTCACTCCCAGTTCAGAAAAGTCATCCCAACAACGGTTCAAACGAGGGAATTGTTGGCGAATAAAAGTAACAAATTCATCGAGTGATTCCGCGCGGCAAGGAACCACAAACTCCACATGTTCCCACCCCTGAATTGGGTATGTTTTCCCCTTTGCTGGGTAAGGAAGTTCTACACAATCGGTTTGCCATTTACCGACAACGATAGGCTGGTTTAATTCAACAACGACGATCGGACGTCCATTGATTTCAGCTCTAGAAATAACCTCTCCCATTTTGGCCCATTCACTCTCGGCCCTTTGTGCTTCGCAGTGTTGATTGATCCTCATTGCAACATGATCCATGTTCAATGACGCCACATCTAACCCAAGGATCTTCATAAAGCTATCAATTTTATTTGAAAACAAAGAGATACCATCAATCATCATCACAGGTGAAAACTCAAAATTAGGTTCATGGTATGTCATCTAGATCATCCTTATCAGTAAGAAACGACAGCATAGTAACAGCCAGATAGGAAAAGTAGAAAATTCCTTAACTCCGCTCTATAAGATATCGAATAAAATTGCTATTATGTGCGCCAATTTTTGAACAAGATCGAGATATAAGTCACCCAATCTGGTGAGTCCAATATGTCTCCTAACATTTCGTTAAATCGAAGGACAAACGTGTGAATATCCAAGCACTCATAAACGATAAAGTATCACAAGCCCTAGAAGCGGCGGGCGCACCAGCAGGTAGCCCAGCAGCCGTACGTCAATCTGCAAAACCACAGTTTGGTGATTACCAAGCGAATGGTGTTATGGGTGTAGCGAAAAAGCTGAAAATGAATCCACGTGAATTCGCTCAAAAAGTGTTAGATGTTCTCGATCTTGACGGCATTGCAAGTAAAACTGAAATAGCAGGCCCAGGTTTCATCAATATCTTTCTTAGTGAAGAGTTTCTCGCTAAACAAGCTGAAATTGCTCTGGCCGACTCTCGGATCGGTGTAGCGAAAGATGCACCATTAACGATTGTTGCTGACTATTCAGCGCCTAACGTTGCTAAAGAGATGCACGTAGGCCACTTACGCTCAACCATCATTGGGGACGCAGTCGTTCGTACCTTAGAGTTTCTAGGTCATAAAGTTATCCGTGCGAACCACATTGGTGACTGGGGAACTCAGTTTGGGATGCTCATCGCCAACTTAGAACGTGTCCAGCAAGCTTCTGGTGAAGTGTCTATGGAGCTTTCTGACTTAGAAGGGTTTTATCGTGAATCGAAAAAGCTCTACGATGAAGATGAGGAATTCGCACTAAAAGCTCGAAACTATGTTGTTAAACTGCAAAGCGGCGATCCTGCTTGTGCAGAGATGTGGAAAAAACTCGTCGATATTACCATGACGCAAAACCAAGGTAACTATGACCGCTTAAATGTCTCACTATCTCGCGATGATGTGATGGGCGAAAGCATGTATAACGACATGCTACCAAGCATCGTATCTGATCTGAAAGCACAGGGTTTAGCGACAGAAGATGATGGTGCTCAAGTTGTATTCTTAGATGAGTACAAGAATAAAGACGGCGATCCTATGGGCGTTATCGTACAAAAACGTGACGGTGGCTTCCTATACACCACAACTGATATCGCATGCGCTAAATACCGTTATGAAACACTTGGTGCAGATCGCGTACTCTACTTTATCGACTCACGCCAACACCAGCACTTGATGCAAGCATGGACTATCGTACGTAAAGCTGGCTATATTCCAGAAAGTGTCTCGCTAGAACATCACGCTTTCGGCATGATGCTAGGTAAAGATGGTCGTCCATTTAAAACCCGCGCGGGTGGCACGGTACGTTTAGCCGATTTACTGGATGAAGCAGAAGAACGCGCAAATGCGTTAATCGAAGCGAAAAACCCAGATCTTACAACAACTGAAAAAGCAAATATCGCCAATACTGTTGCAATGGCTGCGGTTAAATATTCTGACTTATCAAAGCACCGTACGACAGATTACGTATTTGACTGGGATAACATGCTTGCGTTTGAAGGTAATACTGCTCCGTACATGCAATATGCTTATACACGTGTGGCGTCTATTTTCCAAAAAGCATCCATCGAAATGGATAACCTGACTGGCAATATTCAAGTTAGTGAAGAGAAAGAAAAAGCGCTCATTGCAAAGCTTCTCCAATTTGAAGAAGCGGTTCAAAGTGTCGCTCGTGAAGGTCAACCACATATTATGTGTAACTATCTATTCGAGCTTGCAGGCCAATTTTCAAGTTTCTATGAAGCCTGTCCTGTTCTAAACGCTTCTGATCAATCCATTAAAGAAAGTCGTTTAAAACTCTCTGCTCTCACTGCGAAAACTATCAAACAAGGCCTTTCTCTACTTGGGATTGAAACATTAGAAAGAATGTAGATATAGAGTTGATTAAAGAACAAACAAAAGGCCGCACTTCAATTGCGGCCTTTTTCAATTACATAATCACATTCAGTGATAGTGAGTCAGGTTGATGAACCCGATAACGAACCCGCATAACATAACCATCCAAATTAGTATCAACAGTTCGCGAAATAACGCCCTTTTTTAACCATACCGATAGCATTGCGTCGACACCGTCTTCACTCATTTTAAACTGCTTAGCGAGTTGGAGGCGAGTCACTGAACCATGCTGTTCAATGTAGCTTCGCAACTCCTGCAATATCATAATAATTGTGCCTCTATCTGACGTAGTTTATTCCCGTGAGCGGTCAGCCAACGGTAGACAATCATTAACGATACCCCGATGCCAACGATCCACATCAGACTTTGCTGTGGATGTGATGTTAAATTGGTTGCTTGATAAAAAAGTGTTGCAGATAGATAGCCAAGTCCTAATGTCCAGATTCCAATGAAACGAGCAAACTTAACTCCAAATTCACGAACATAAGCTCCCATCGCAGCCACACATGGCGTATATAACAAAATAAAGATCAAATACGAAAATGCTGCGCCACCGGTAACAAATTGATCCTGAATATTCGCGAAAATTGAGACGTTCACTTCTTGCTCTTGTGCAACCGCTTCAGAGTCTGAGAGATCACCCACTTCGATACCAAATGGGTCACTAAAACTTAATCCCGTCAAGTTTTCCGGAATCGAGATAAACGCCGCTTTAATACTCTCTGTTAAATTGAATTCACCTGCATCTTCACTTGCATCGGTGTACAGCGTGTTTAACGTCCCAACCACGGCTTCTTTAGCAAAAATCCCTGTAATGATACCCACCGTTGCTGGCCAATTATCTTTTTCGACACCCATTGGCGAGAATAAAGGCGTAACCGTTTGAGCTGCTTGAGATAATACTGACTTTTGGGTCCCTTCATTACCAAACGTTCCATCAGATCCAACGGAGTTAAGCAAACTAAGGATCGTCACTACAACAACGATAGTTTTCCCTGCACCCCATATAAAGCGATTTAGTTTTTGCCAAGTTTTAATCACGACATTTTGAAGCGTTGGTAATTCGTAATCCGGCAACTCCATAACAAATGAATCACTTGAACCAGGGTATAGTGTTCGCTTTAGTACGATACCCGTAAACACTGCCGCACCGACACCCAACAGATATAAGGCAAAAACAATATTTTGACCATTGCTAGGAAAAAATGCGGCTGCAAATAGGGCATAGACAGGTAAGCGAGCACCACACGACATAAACGGCGCCATCGAAGCAGCCAGTTTACGCTCACGTTCTTGATCCAAAGTACGAGTTGCCATAATTGCAGGAACTGTACAGCCAAACCCTAAAATGAGTGGGACGAACGCTTTACCCGGTAAACCAATACGTTGCATTACTTTATCAAGCACAAATGCCGCACGAGACATATAGCCAGAACTTTCTAGGATAGTCATAAACAGATAAAGACAAGCGATTACCGGAATGAAAGTCGCAACGGTTTGAATACCGCCACCTATCCCATCAGCGAGCACTGTAACCAACCAAACAGGCAAATGCGCATCCAATACATGATGAGCCCCATCAACCAATAATGCTCCAATGGCGATGTCGAAAAAATCGATAAAAGCACTGCCAATGTTTATCGAGAACATAAACATAACGTACATGACAAAGAAGAAAAACGGCACGCCAATCCACTTGTTGAGTACAAATTGATCGAGTTTTTCTGTCACACTATTACTTAATTTTCCTTGAGTACGACGAACGCTAACACACTGCTGATGTAGGTACGTATATTTGGTATCAGCAACATGCAGGTCGATATCAATATTACAGGCATCTTGTTCTTTCTTAACTTTCAAGCGCCCAACGTCATCTAGTTGGTTTATGATTAATCGATCATTTTCAAGTGCTCGAATCGCAAGAGCTCGCGTAGTCACATTTTGCTGCTGCTCAAAAAGAGGAGAAAGAAAGTCTATAGCAGCTTCAAACTGTGGTTCATAGTTTAAAGGTAGTTCTTTTAAAACAATACCTTGGACTAGATGCTTATGTAATTTTTCTTTAAATTTAGTGACTTGGTTTTTATCGTGTGCTGATAAATCTAAAACCGGACAACCTAAAAACTTCTCTAGTAGACCAATATCAAGCGTTTGGCGAACTCGCTTGAGTGCATCCATTTTATTTAGAACCACCACCATAGGGCGTCCTAATTCACGAAGCTGCAACGTCATATATAAACTGCGCTCTAGGCAAGTCACATCAACAACGTTAATAATCAAATCTGCGGGATGAGTCAGTACGGCACGTGAAGCGATAGATTCATCAACACTATTGCTATCGTTACCACTGTCTAACGCATAAATTCCGGGTAAATCTGTCAGTAAAAATTCATCACCAGTATGAGTATAATAGCCCGTCTTCTTTTCGACAGTCACTCCAGCCCAATTACCCACTTGCTGTTTTGAGCCAGTCAATCCATTGAAAAGTGTTGTTTTACCACTATTAGGGTTACCTACGGTGAGAATATGGTACTTCATTGAATTAACTCCACCTCAATAGACGAGGCTATTTTTTCTCGTACAGCAAGAGAAACTCCTCTGACCATAACTTGTAGTGGATCTCCCATTGGGGCTCGGCGTACTAAAGTTACGGAAGTGTTGGGAAGCAAACCCATGACCATCAAGCGTTTGCGCGCTTCACTGTCTAAATTAACAAATGCCAGTATATCTGCACACTGTCCTTCTCTTAGTTCACTCAACTTCATAAACAACACCTTAAAAAACCCAAATGAGAAGAATTATTATTACTAATTGAATGATAACTGAAAATGTGAAATTCAATTTGAGATAAATCAACGTTGGCTAAAACTGCGCTACTAAAAGGTTACGTAAATTCCAACTACCACGATGAAGAAAATAAAAAACCTTCAAATGTATCGAAAATAAGACAGATAAACCCAATATACGGTGCTATATTTAAATGGCTTATCTTAATTACGTCTATATGCGTAAGCGTGTAGACATATTCTTGAGATTAGCCTGTCTACTTATATTTTTGGTCGTTGGGATAAGTTCTCACGACACGAAGCCCAATAAACTGATTACTATCATTTTAAAGGAATTCGATATTGGCGGTTTTCGCCCGTGGTATAGCCTCCCCCGCTATACCACGTAAGTTTTTCTTCTTACTAATAGCATTTACTGCTCTACAGCAAAACAACGCTCAAACTCATCGGCCAACTGTTTTAATAGTTCAAAGTAGCTACCATCTGCAACATCTACATCACTCCCTAGTGGGTCTAATGTTCCAAGCTTAGCTGATGTACCACGCATAACGGTATTGATCACTGCTGGCGAGAATTGAGGCTCTGAGAAAACACAAACCCCTTTTGTCTCTGATAACGTTCGCTTAATGTTCACCAGAGTCTTAGCACCCGGTTTTCTTTCTGGAGATACAGTAAAACGCCCAAGTTTACGAAGTTGATAATCTCGTTCAAAGTAACCATAAGCATCGTGAAAAACATAGTACGGTAACTGATTAAATGGTGACAATTGTGTATTTATAGTCTGGGCCAACGCTTCTATCGCGTTATTAAAGCGCTGTAGATTGCTGCGATATTGCTCAGCATTTTGGCCATCTAAAATGATCAACTTGTCCACAATGGCTTGGGCGGTGCCCAATGTAGCTTCTTTTCCTAACCAAAAATGCGGATCCAATGTTCCATGATTATGCCCATCATCTTCATGATCATCACCATATTGGGATAAACCTACGTGACCAAGCTGACTGACTGTTAAAACACTCTTTTCATCAACACTTTCTAGGATTTTATCCATAAAGGGTTCTAATCCACTTCCAAACCAAACAATTAAATCCGCTGAATGAATTTTCTTTATATCCGATGGACGCAACGCATAATCATGAGGAGACGTATTGTTATCAAGTAGAACTTCTGAATCAGCAACTCCTAGAGTGAGTTCATGGGTAATCATCTGAATGGGCTTAATACTACTAAGTACCGTAATCGCCCATGATGGCATCGCCAACAATAAAGCAACAACCGCTGTAATTACGCGAATTTTTACCACAATATCTTACTCCTGAATGCTAGCCTAAATAAGTGCCGAATGTTACATTATAACATTAACAATTGTAAATGAGTTCCATTCATGTCACCACTAATCGAACTGGATAGCATTTGTGTTTATTTTGGAACACGACGGGTGCTTGATAATGTTTCTTTTGCCCTTGAACGAGGAAAAATAACCACCTTGATCGGTCCAAACGGAGCGGGAAAGTCAACTTTAGTACGCGTTATTCTCGGATTACAGGCTATCGATACAGGTAACATATCGAAACTACCTAAGATACGGCTCGGATATGTCCCTCAAAAACTTAAACTCAATGATTCCTTACCATTAAATGTTTATCGATTTCTTCGGTTAGCCGGAAAATATAGCGAACAAGAAATAATGAATGCATTAAGTTTGGTTGGTGCTGAACATCTCGCTACCAGTAATATGCACACTCTTTCTGGTGGCGAAAGCCAGCGAGTCTTACTTGCCCGTGCGCTTCTCACACGGCCGGATATTCTCGTACTGGACGAACCCGCTCAAGGTGTCGATCTACAGGGCCAGATTGATTTATATGAGTTAATCAATACGCTTCGGGTCCGTTTTAATTGTGCAATATTAATGGTTTCTCACGATCTTCATTTAGTGATGGCAAAAACCGACAATGTTATTTGTTTACACCACCATATATGCTGCTCTGGTACACCTAAGCATATTAGCCAGCACCCAAACTACATTGCACTTTTTGGTCAGACAACCAAAGATAGTCTGGCATTTTATCCTCACCAACACGACCATCACCATCACGATCTATCGGGCGAACCTGTTCACGGCGATGCTGATGTTTGTGGATGCCATCACCACGGACACCATCATGATTGAGTTTTTACTCCCTTCGATATTCGCGGGTATTGGCATTGCTATCCTTTCAGGCCCACTAGGCTCATTTATCGTCTGGCGAAAAATGGCCTACTTTGGCGATACCCTTGCTCATGCTTCTTTAATGGGGTTAGCGCTAGGCTTCTTACTTGACGTTAATATTAATGCGGCACTCATCTGCAGTAGTTTAATTCTATCTGCGGCATTGGTGCTCTTTCAGCGTCAGTCTGTGCTCGCTAATGACACCTTACTTGGCATTCTAGCTCATAGTGCCCTTTCGATTGGTTTAATCGCCGTTAGCTTCCTAGACGATGTTAGAATCGACTTAATGGGATATTTGTTTGGTGACTTGCTTTCAGTTACCCCTGAAGACCTCATTTTTATCTGGCTAGGTGTTTTTGTGGTTCTTGGATTGCTAAAGTTTCTATGGCACCCGTTGCTCTCCTCAAGTGTAAGCGAAGAACTTGCGAGTGTTGAAGGTGTTAATGTTGAATTGATGAAAATGATACTCATGCTGATGATTGGAGCTGTAATTGCAATTGGGATGAAGTTTGTTGGCGCTCTCATTATGACTTCACTGCTAATTATTCCAGCTGCAACGGCACGTCGAATTTCCACATCACCGGAAACGATGGCAATCTATGCTGCTGTTATTGGCTCACTTTCCGTTTTATGTGGTCTGGGATTATCTTGGAATTTTGACACCCCGGCAGGCCCGTCGGTTGTCGTAAGTGCCTCGCTATTCTTTATCTTGAGTCAGTTAACTAAAGTTCGAGCGTAATCCAAGTTCATCGCTTTGCGTAAAACGACTTCCAATAAAAAAGTCCTCCAATCAATTGGAGGACTTTAATTTAAATAGCTTATCACTTATAAGTAAGCGACGTCATAAAGAGCAACTTACCAACCAGTGATCTCACGTAGTGCGCTACCAATATCAGCTAGGCTTTTCACTGTTTTAACACCTGCAGCTTCAAGTGCAGCAAACTTGTCATCAGCGGTACCTTTACCACCAGAGATAATCGCGCCAGCATGCCCCATACGCTTACCTGGAGGAGCTGTCACACCTGCGATATAAGATACAACTGGCTTAGTGACATTGTCTTTAATGAATGCCGCAGCTTCTTCTTCCGCTGTTCCACCGATTTCACCGATCATCACGATTGCTTCAGTTTCAGGATCTTCTTGGAACAACTTAAGAATATCGATGAAGTTAGAACCTGGAATAGGATCCCCACCGATACCAACACAAGTCGACTGTCCAAAGCCTTCGTCTGTCGTTTGCTTCACTGCTTCATAAGTTAGCGTTCCAGAACGAGAAACGATTCCCACTTTACCTTTCTTATGAATGTGACCTGGCATAATGCCGATTTTACATTCATCAGGCGTAATAACACCCGGACAGTTTGGACCAATCATACGAACACCAGATTCATCCAAACGTACTTTTACGTCTAAAAGATCAAGAGTCGGAATACCTTCTGTGATAGTAACGATTAACTTAATACCTGCATCAATCGCTTCAAGAATCGCATCTTTACAGAAAGGAGCTGGGACATAAATAACTGATGCCGTTGCACCTGTTGTTTCAACAGCGTCTCTAACAGTGTTAAATACTGGCAAGCCTAAATGAGTCTGACCGCCTTTTCCTGGCGAAACACCACCAACCATCTGCGTACCGTAATCGATAGCCTGCTCAGAGTGGAACGTACCTTGACCGCCGGTAAACCCTTGACAGATTACCTTAGTATTTTTATCAATTAATACAGACATTATTTGCCCTCCGCAGCTGCAACTACTTTTTCCGCTGCTTCTTTAAGCGAATTCGCGGCAATGATGTTTAATCCACTTTCAGCTAGCTTTTTAGAGCCAAGTGGTGCGTTATTACCTTCAAGTCGAACGACAACTGGCACTTTGACACCAACCTCTTCAACTGCACCGATAATACCGTCGGCAATAAGGTCGCAACGTACAATTCCACCGAAAATATTTACTAATACGGCTTTAACATTATCATCAGAAAGGATGATCTTGAATGCTTCGGTTACACGCTCTTTGGTTGCACCGCCACCAACATCTAAGAAGTTTGCTGGTTGACCACCATGAAGATTAACGATATCCATAGTACCCATCGCAAGACCGGCACCATTCACCATACAACCAATGCTGCCATCAAGAGCAACGTAATTTAGTTCCCATTGAGCTGCGTGTGCTTCACGTTCATCTTCTTGAGACGGATCGTGCATTTCACGTAACTTAGGCTGACGATACATTGCATTTGAATCAATATTAATCTTACCATCTAGACACAATAGGTTACCGTCACCAGTAATCACTAATGGGTTAATTTCTAGAAGCGCTAAGTCGTATTGTGCAAACATATTTGCCAAGCCCATAAAGATCTTGGTGAATTGTTTAATTTGATCGCCTTCTAAACCGAGCTTAAATGCTAGCTCGCGACCTTGATAACCTTGAGGACCGACGAGAGGATCGATAGCTGCTTTATGAATCAGCTCTGGCGTTTCTTCTGCCACTTTTTCAATCTCAACACCACCTTCTGTCGACGCCATAAAGACGATTCGACGAGAAGCACGATCAACTACAGCGCCGAGATATAGCTCGTTAGCAATACTCGATGCTTCTTCAACTAAAATTTTAGTGACTGGCTGTCCATTTGCATCTGTTTGATATGTCACTAAGTTTTTACCTAGCCACTTTTGTGCAAATGCTTTTACGCCATCTTTAGTATCGTGCAGTTCAACACCGCCCGCTTTACCACGTCCACCTGCGTGAACCTGACATTTTACTACTTTTTTCTCGGTGCTAATGCGGCCAGCCGCTTCAAACGCTTCTTGTGCTGTATCACAAGCATAGCCTTCTGGTACTGGCAATCCGAACTCAGCAAATAGCTGTTTCGCTTGATATTCATGCAAATTCATTGTGAGATTCCATTGTTTATTATTATTCCATAGAGCTCAATGCTTTCGGCATATAGCTTTACATCTGTAGGGTACTCATAAAGAGTGGCCAACTACTGCTTTCATCACCAGTTGGCTTGGAAAGACTAGACGTTGAGCAAGTCTAGTCCTTTTTCTTTTAGCCGTCTAGATATCTAAACGCTAATTACCTTATACCGTGTAATTTCTATACATCAAGCAATAGTCGAGCTGGGTCTTCAAGTAACTCTTTAATTGTTACAAGGAAACCAACCGATTCTTTACCATCGATTAAACGGTGATCATAGGACAGAGCCAGGTACATCATTGGCAATATTTCAACTTTGCCATTAACTGCCATAGGGCGGTCCTGAATCTTATGCATTCCAAGAATAGCCGCTTGTGGCGGGTTGATAATTGGTGTTGACATAAGTGACCCAAATACGCCGCCATTAGTGATGGTGAAGTTACCACCCATCAACTCATCTACGGTTAGTTTTCCATCACGTCCTTTAATTGCTAGCTCTTTGATGCCTTTTTCAATATCAGCCATACCAAGCATGTCACAATCTTTCAGTACTGGAGTAACCAACCCGCGAGGAGTAGAAACGGCCATACTAATGTCGAAATAATTGTGATACACGATATCGTCGCCATCAATTGAAGCATTCACTTCAGGGTAACGTTTAAGGGCTTCTGTCACAGCTTTAACGTAGAACGACATAAAGCCTAAACGGATATCATGACGCTTCTCAAATTGCTCTTGATACTGTTTACGAAGATCCATGATAGGTTTCATGTTCACTTCGTTAAACGTTGTTAGCATTGCAGTACTATTTTTTGCTTCCAACAAACGCTTCGCTACCGTCTTGCGCAAACGAGTCATTGGAACGCGCTTCTGACTGCGTGCCGCTGCTGGTACTTCTATTGCTGGAGCTTCACTTCCCGATGCCTTTGTAGCAGAGGCTTTAGCTGCAATGTGAGCATCAATATCTTCACGAGTGATTCGACCACCTACACCACTACCGGTCACATCTGATGGCTCGATATCGTGCTCACCTAACAAGCGACGAACAGCTGGCGTTAGCCAATCGTTAGACTCTTCGGTCAGTGATGCTTTATGGCGCTTATCTGGAGATGGTTCCGTTTTCTCAGTTGAATCTTTCGTTGGCTCACCAGCAACAGCTCCTGGTTTTAACTTCGCCAATAATTGTTTGGAAAGCACTGTTGCACCTTCCAATTCAATAATAGACTCCAACACTCCAGATTCTGGTGCAGGAACTTCAAGAACCACTTTATCGGTTTCAATATCAACCAATACTTCATCACGTTCAACAGCTTCACCTGGCTGCTTATGCCAAGTAGCAACAGTAGCATCAGCAACTGATTCGGGTAAGTCTGGAACCAGAATTTCAATTGTCATATCTGTATTTTCCTTTTACTTCTAGTTCTTAATCAAGCGTCAAAGCATCATTAATCAATGCTTTTTGTTGTTTCATGTGTACGGACATATACCCTACCGCAGGAGAGGCAGATGCTGACCGTCCAGCATATTTAAGATCTGATCCTGCAGGAATCGCAGCGCGGAAATTATGCTGGCTGCTGTACCATGCACCTTGGTTTTGCGGCTCTTCTTGACACCAAACAAAACCCTCTACATTGACATACGGAGCGATCGCGGCTTGTACTTCTTCCATCGGGAACGGATAAAGTTGCTCAATTCGCACAATAGCAACATCGGTCTGTTCATTGTTACGACGCTGTTCAAGCAAATCGTAATAGATTTTACCTGAGCAGAATACGACCCGTTTCACCTCGCTAGGCTCTAAAGTATCAACTTCAGGGATAGCGGCTTGGAACGTACCATTCATTAAATCATCTAACGATGAAACACAAAGTGGATGGCGTAGTAACGATTTAGGCGACATTACTATTAATGGACGACGCATCGGGCGTACAACTTGTCGACGTATCATGTGATAGACCTGAGCAGGAGTCGAAGGCACGACAACTTGCATATTCTGCTCTGCACACATCTGAAGATAGCGCTCTAAACGCGCAGAAGAGTGCTCAGGACCTTGACCTTCATATCCATGTGGAAGCAACATAGTCAGACCACATAAACGTCCCCACTTTTGCTCACCTGATGAAATAAACTGGTCGATAACAACTTGAGCACCATTTGCAAAATCACCAAATTGCGCTTCCCAAATAGTTAACCCACTTGGTTCAGCCGTTGCATATCCATACTCAAAAGCAAGTACCGCTTCTTCAGAAAGAACCGAATCAATCACTTGAAATGGCCCTTGATTCGCATGAAGATTGCGAAGAGGAATATAGGTACTCGCGTCAGCTTGATTATGCAATACAGAATGACGATGGAAGAACGTACCACGGCCTGAATCTTGACCAGATATGCGGATACGATGACCGTCATCAAGTAACGTGCCGTATGCCATAATTTCAGCCATACCCCAATCGACCTGTTTTTCACCTTTCACCATAAGAATACGGTCGTTGTACGCTTTTTGTACTCGACTTTGTAATTTATGGCTTTCAGGGAACTCTGTCACTTTCTTTCCAAGCTCTAAAAAGCGCTCTTCAGGAACCTTGTCATTCCATGCTTCATCCCAGTCATGGGATAAGTAAGGTGACCAATCAACAGAGTGCATTGTCATTGGACGCCATTCTTTAACGACCACTTCACCTTGATCAAGTGCATCTCGATATTCGTTGACTAATTGAGTCGCCGTATCGGTGTCAACATCATTGCGTTCAATTAGCACATCTGCGTAGAGTTTTCTCGGAGTAGGATGTTTTTTGATTTTTTTATACATCAAAGGCTGAGTCGCACTCGGCTCATCCGCTTCGTTATGTCCATGGCGGCGGTAACAAACCAAATCAATAACAACATCAGCTTTGAACGTATTACGATAATCAAGTGCTATTCGAGTGACGAAAGCAACCGCTTCTGGATCATCAGCATTGACATGAAAAATAGGTGCTTGGACCATTTTCGCAATATCAGTACAGTACATAGTCGAGCGAGTATCTCTCGGGTTAGATGTGGTAAAACCGACTTGGTTATTCACAACAATTCGAACTGTACCGCCAACCTTATAACCACGAGCCTGAGACATGTTAAAGGTTTCTGCTACTACTCCCTGACCAGCGATAGCTGAATCACCATGAACGGTAATAGGGAGCACTTTGCTTCCATCTTTATCATCTAGTCGATCTTGACGAGCACGAACCGAACCCATAACAACCGGGTTAACAATTTCCAAATGTGATGGGTTAAACGCTAACACTAAATGAACATCGCCACCCGAAGTCGCGAAGTCTGCCGAGAAGCCTTGGTGGTATTTAACATCACCGGTTCCCCATGATTCATCGTGTTTTCCAGCGAATTCATCAAACAGGTCTTGAGGTCGCTTACCTAACACGTTGACTAACATGTTCAGTCGGCCACGGTGTGCCATACCAACAACAACTTCTCTCATCCCTTGTGAACCCGCTTGACGGATCAACTCTTTTGTCATGGGAATGAGAGCATCACCACCTTCGAGAGAGAAACGTTTTGCACCTGGGAATTTAGCGCCTAAGTAGCGCTCTAACCCTTCGGCTGCGGTAAGTTCATCAAGAAAAGTAACTTTCTCTTCCTGAGTGAAAGATGGTTGGCCAACAACAGATTCTAAACGTTGTTGAATCCAACGTTTTTGTTCTGTGTCGGTCATGTGCATATACTCTGCACCGACAGAACCACAATATATCTTATTAAGAGATTCATAAATATCACTTAACAGCATGGTTTCTTTGCCTATGGCAAGTGAACCTACGTTAAATGAATCCTGCATATCTTTTTCATTAAGATTATGAAATTCTGGAGCTAACTCTGCCACTGGGGCACGTTGCCAAACCTCAAGAGGATCAAGCTTCGCTGCCTCATGACCGCGGAAACGGTATGCGTTAATCAGCTGTAATACTCTTACTTGTTTTGCATCGACATCGGGATCACTAACTTGGACATTGTAATGCTTTGTCTCTTGCGCGAGTCGACGGAAGTAGTCACGGACACGTGAATGCGGCTGATCAGCTACATTATCAGGAGCTGAAAGCCCCTCAAATACACGTTTCCACTCCTCACTTACCAGATCGGGATCACTTAAATAGAGTTCGTATATATCTTCTACATACGTTGCATTGGCGCCAGCCAAGTGTGAAGACTCGAGCCATGCCTTCATCACGCCGTTGTGCATATATTCCCTTTACTAGTAGTTTTAACACGTTGCGACTACCTAAATTAGATGCCGCGCTATCTGTTCAAAAAAAGCAGGCCTAAAGGCCTGCAAATTGTCTAAATCGAACGGTTGACCAGCATAGTTTTAATATGACCAATCGCTTTTGTTGGATTTAACCCTTTAGGACAAACACTTACACAGTTCATGATGCCATGACAACGGAAAACGCTAAATGCATCATCAAGATCAGATAGTCGTTCATCTGTTGCTGTATCTCGGCTATCAATCAACCATCGGTATGCAGCTAATAACCCTGCAGGGCCAATAAATTTATCGGGATTCCACCAAAATGAAGGACATGATGTTGTGCAACACGCACACATAATACAATCATATAACCCATCAAGATGTTCACGCTCTTCTGGTGACTGTAAATTTTCACGAGAAGGAGGTAATTCTTCATCCGCAATTAAGTATGGCTTCACTTTGGCATAATTGTCGTAAAATTGTTTCATATCGACGATCAAGTCACGAATTACAGGTAGACCTGGCAACGGACGAATTACAATCTTGTCACCACTTAATTCTGACAATGGTGTAATACAAGCCAATCCATTTTTACCATTCATGTTCAAACCATCAGAGCCACAGACTCCTTCACGGCACGAGCGTCTAAACGAAATTGATGAATCCTGCTCTTTTAAGAGGATTAAAGCATCAAGTAACATCATGTCTGAGCCTTCTTCTACCTCAAGCACATAATCCTTCATGTATGGTTTTTGGTCCACATCAGGATTATATCGGTACAAAGAGAAATTCATTTTCATAATCAGGTCCTCTCCTTAGTACGTACGAGCTTTAGGTGGGAATGCTTCACGATGCACAGGTTCCATATTTACACTTCGCTTAGACATACTTTCAGTCTCAGGATTGTAAATAGAGTGGCATAACCACTGAGCATCATCACGGTCTGGGAAATCAAAGCGAGCATGTGCTCCTCGACTTTCAGTTCGGAAGTTTGCAGCAACGGCTGTCGCATACGCTGTTTCCATAAGGTTTTCTAACTCAAGGCATTCAATACGTTGAGTATTAAACTCCGTCGACTTATCCGATAAATGCGCATTTTTCAAACGCTCACGAATAACTTTCAGCTCAGCCAAACCTTTTTCCATCGCATCACCTTCACGGAATACGGAGAAATTATTCTGCATACATTGCTGTAAGTCTTTTCGAATTTCAGTTGGGTCTTCACCGTCAGTACTGTTTTCCCAACGATTATAACGTTCTAACGAACGTTGAATATCATCTTCAGTCGCGGGCTTAGCTTCAGCTTGCTTCTTCAACGTTTCACCTAAGTGTAGTCCCGTCGCTCGACCAAATACAACTAAATCAAGTAGAGAGTTACCACCTAAACGGTTTGCGCCGTGCACCGATACTGATGCAATTTCACCACAAGCATATAAACCATGAACATCAACATCTTGACCATTAGCATCTTGCTTGATTGCCTGACCAGAAACCTGAGTTGGTACTCCGCCCATCATATAGTGACAAGTTGGAATTACAGGAATTGGTTCTTTAACAGGATCAACGTGAGCAAAAGTTCGCGACAATTCACAAATACCAGGAAGGCGAGACTCAAGAACTTCCTGACCTAAATGATCAAGCTTAAGTTTTATGTGCGGCCCCCATGGACCATCGCAACCACGACCTTCTCGAATTTCAATCATCATTGAACGAGCAACAACATCACGGCCAGCTAAGTCTTTCGCGTTTGGCGCATAACGCTCCATGAAACGTTCGCCATCTTTATTAAGAAGGTAACCACCTTCTCCACGACAACCTTCTGTTACCAGAACACCAGCACCAGCAATACCAGTTGGGTGGAATTGCCACATTTCAATATCTTGCATAGGAACGCCAGCACGAATAGCCATGCCAACACCATCACCGGTATTAATATGAGCATTGGTTGTTGAAGCGTAAATACGGCCTGCTCCGCCTGTCGCTAGAATAGTCGCCTTCGACTTGAAGTAGCAAACTTCGCCCGTCTCCATGCATAAAGCTGTTGTTCCCAGTATTGCTCCATCTTCATTTTTAACAAGATCAAGCGCATACCATTCTGAGAAAATCGTCGTTTTATGCTTAATGTTTTGTTGATAAAGAGTGTGTAACAGCGCATGACCTGTGCGGTCTGCAGCAGCTGCTGTACGGGCTGCTTGCTCACCACCAAAGTTCTTTGACTGCCCACCGAAAGGACGTTGATAAATGGTACCATTATCAAAACGCGAAAAAGGTAAGCCCATTTTTTCTAATTCAATAACAGATTCAGGTCCATTTTTACACATATACTCAATCGCATCTTGGTCACCGATATAATCGGAACCTTTGACCGTATCGTACATATGTTGCTCCCAATGATCCTCATGCGCGTTACCTAAGGCAACAGTTATACCGCCTTGAGCTGAAACTGTGTGAGAACGAGTTGGGAATACTTTAGATAACAAGGCACATGAAAGACCTTGCTCAGAAACTTGCAGTGCTGCACGCATGCCTGCGCCACCAGCACCAATAACAACGGCATCGAATTCACGAACTGGAATAGTCACTTAAGCACCCCACAAAACAAATAAGCCAGAGAAAAAGTATCCCAAAAGCACAACAATAACAAGCAGTTGCAATAAACCACGAAGTTTTGCACATTTGATATAGTCAGTAAGTACTTGCCACAAACCAATCCATCCGTGTATCAATACACTAGACAGTGCAAGCATTGTAAATACTTTAGTGAAGGTGCCACCAAAAAAGGCTGTCCAATCTGCATAACTTATATCACCAGAAAAGGCGAAAAAGCCAACCAAATACAGTGTGTATAAAGTCATAATAATCGCAGTGGCACGAATTAATATAAAATCGTGTATCCCATTACGACCGACTGAAGAAATATTCTTTACCATACTAAGATTCCTCCGAGAAGCGCTAAGACAATTGTTGCTCCAAAAGCAACTTTTGCAGTTTTAGTACCTGACTCAAAGTCTTCAAAGTAACCAAGGTCCATAATCAGGTGACGAATACCACCGACTATATGATAAGCTAACGCTATTACTATTCCCCACAATATCAATTTAACGAAAAAACTATCGACAATATTCACAGCAGATTGAAAACCTTCTGGAGAAGATAGTGAAATCGATAACAACCATAACAATATCCCTATTGCAACGAACATAATCACACCTGACACTCTGTGGAGGATCGATGCGATAGCTGTAATAGGAAAGTGGACGGTCTGCAAATCGAGATTAACAGGTCTTGACTTTCTTTCTTTCACGGGCTTGCTCACTCAGCTCTATAGAGCATTTATAGTTATAGATGAAGCTTTGGTTACCAAACGACTATTTTTAACAATTAAGTAACATAAAAAGCATAAACTAGTGATTCAGTTATCGAAAATTGTTAAAACTAATAAAGGTATAAATCAATAGAGGGTAACTCTGCTCAATTCCCTTTAAGCATCTGGGTTTCAACCAAAAAAACTCCTTGCCAATATATGGCTTGCAACATTCTAATACAATAACTGTAACAATTTTTGTTACATAGAACATATTTTTAACTTAATTCGCACTAAAAACACAATTGAGTGCACACATCCAATTAGAAACATTGACTTTACTCAACGCAGAGTTAAGAATTTAGCGCACAAACATCCGGGATGGATTAAATAATAAAATATAGGAGATTGTTATGGCCGATAAGAAAGCTACCCTTCACATTGAAGGTAAAGCTCCAATCGAACTGCCGATTATACAAGGTGCTATGGGGCCAGAAGTAGTCGATGTTCGCAAACTTGGTGCTAATGGATATTTCACCTACGACCCTGGTTTTCTAGCCACTGCTTCATGTGAATCTCAAATCACTTACATCGATGGTAACAAAGGAGTGTTGCTACATCGAGGTTATCCAATTGATCAATTAGCAAATAACGCTGATTATTTAGAAGTCTGTTACATCTTGTTGTATGGCAATGTTCCAAATCGCAAAGAATACGAGAAGTTCAAATGGACCATATCTCGTCATACGATGGTTCACGAGCAGATCGCGAGCTTCTTCCATGGTTTCCGTCGTGATGCTCACCCGATGGCAATTATGTGTGGTGTTGTTGGCGCTTTGGCTGCGTTCTATCACGACTCTTTAGATATCAATAACGATACTCACCGAGAGATCGCCGCATATCGTTTACTGTCAAAAATGCCCACTTTAGCTGCCATGTGTTACAAGTACTCAGTAGGTCAGCCATTCATTTATCCACGCAATGATTTGGATTATGCAAGCAACTTCCTACATATGATGTATGCAACACCTTGTGAAGAATACGATGTAAACCCTGTCGTTGCTCGCGCTATGGATAAAATCTTTACCCTTCATGCTGACCACGAACAAAATGCGTCAACGTCTACTGTTCGTTTAGCAGGCTCTTCGGGTGCAAACCCATTTGCTTGTATCGCTGCAGGTATTGCGTCACTTTGGGGACCAGCCCATGGTGGTGCTAATGAAGCATGTCTTCGTATGCTTGAAGAGATTGGTACTGTGGATGCAATTCCTGAGTTTGTACAACGCGCCAAAGATAAAGAAGACCCATTCCGTTTAATGGGCTTTGGTCACCGTGTATACAAAAATTATGACCCACGCGCTACCGTAATGCGTGAAGCATGTCATGAAGTACTGAACGAGTTGAACATCCAAGACCCACTATTAGATGTTGCAATGGAATTAGAACGTATTGCACTATCTGATGAGTACTTCGTTGAGAAAAAACTCTATCCAAATGTCGATTTTTACTCTGGCATTATCTTAAGAGCAATTGGTATTCCGGTATCAATGTTCACAGTAATCTTCGCAATGTCTCGTACTATCGGTTGGATTGCACATTGGAATGAAATGCATAGTGACCCAGAAAGCCGTATTGGCCGCCCTCGTCAGTTATATACTGGTGAAAAATCACGTGAATTTGTTCCTTTAGAAGAACGTGAAAAATAAGACGTAATACTCTATTCACAATACCCAAAGAGCGAGTTTAACTCGCTCTTTCTATTTCTATTACATTCTTACTAATCTGCGCTGTACCTATACCTAAAACGCTTAACGCTCCTTTTTTCACGTTAAACTGGATTGTCGATATCAATAAACGTCACATCAAAACCATGATATTGTGATAGCCATTCTCCAAGCGCTTTGACACCATAACGCTCAGTCGCATGGTGACCTGCAGCAAAATACTCAATCCCTTGCTCACGTGCACTGTATGTTGTTCGCTCCGAAATCTCCCCTGAAATATAACAATCAAGACCTCTTTGCGCGGCCATATCAATGTAATCTTGCCCTCCTCCAGTACACCATCCTACACTTTCAAGTAACTTATCACTGTTTTGAGAAGCGATATGTAAAGGCTTCCTCGCTAATACTTCCTCAAGACGTAACGCGAATTGAGACGCACTAATTGGCGTTTTAAATTGACCATACATCGCAACAGATTGTGCATGGTTCTCTAACCCACCAAGGACCTCTATATCTAATAAATCAGCTAGACGAGCGTTATTACCAAGTTCTGGATGAATATCCAACGGAAGATGATAAGCCAATAAGTTGATATCATTTTGAATCAATTGACGAATTCGTTTTCCTTTCATCCCTCTGATTGCTTCGGGTTCTCCTTTCCAGAAATAGCCATGATGAACCAATATTGCATCGGCTTCTAAGTCTATCGCTCTCTCAATTAATTCAAGTGAAGCAGTAACTCCAGTAACAATTTTATGAACCTCTACTTTACCTTCTACCTGTAACCCATTCGGGCAATAATCCTGAATGAGGTGAGGTGAGAGGTGATCATTTAGCAACGCTTCAAGTTCAATAACATTCATATCTAAGAGCCTTAAGTATAAAGTCGAGTCGATTTTAAAATCAGGCTACAATGACAGCCTTCAATCATCAAGAGCTAGTTATTATGGATCTGACTCAGTTTAGCCATTGGGTGATCAATACCAATAGTTTATTGAAGCCTACACAGGTGATCGCCAACCCTTCCCCTTTTACTCATATGTCGCCATTAAAGGAAAGTAATTATAATGGCAATCATCGTTTGGGCTTCGTTTATCAACATATATGCAGCGAACTGTTTCAATCGTCTCAACACCATGAATTACTGGCCGAGGAGATTCAAATAAATGATAACAAACGTACCTTAGGCGCCATCGACTTTATCATCAATGATCCATTCAGTGGATACCAGCATTGGGAAGTGGCGATCAAGTTTTATCTATTCCATAATGGTTACTGGTATGGTCCAAATGCTCATGATCGCTTGGACAAAAAACTCAACCATATGCTGAAGCATCAACTCAGTATGAGCCAGAATCCAAGCTTTGTTCAGCAATATCCAAACTGGCATCCTATTATGCCAAAAGTACTGCTTCAAGGCCGGTTATATATAAACCCATTTCTCGATCAAACCATTCCTACAAAATGCTTAGACTACGAATTAGAATCGAGTCAAATCAATGGGTTTTGGTGCTACCAATCTCAACTTGAGCTTGTAGAAAGCCCCCTATTTAAACTAGAAAAGCCATATTGGGCTACCGGTCATTCTATCCATCAAGAACTATATCGCCCAGTTTCAGGGCAATTTGAACATTGCCAAGACTCGCGTGGACGATTCTGGTTTGTCGTTCCAGAGCAGTGGCCAGATAACCAATAAGCAATATAAAAAAGAGAGCAACCTAATGGCTGCTCTCTTGGATTGGTATAGAAAACTGTTATAGAAAATTTTCTATAGAATGAATGATGAAACCTTACGCTAATCCAGCGTCAGCAAAGACTTGGTTAACAATCTGCTGTGCTTCAACTTCAATCTGTTTTAAATGATCATCACCACGGAAGCTTTCACAGTATATTTTGTAAACATCCTCGGTACCTGATGGTCTAGCAGCGAACCAACCGAAATCTGTGGTCACTTTCAAACCACCAATCGCTTCGCCATTACCAGGAGCATGAGTTAAACGAGCCGTGATTGGGTCGCCAGCAAGCATCTGAGCAGAGACCATCTCTGGCGACAGTTTCTTCAGCACATCTTTCTGAGGCCCATTCGCGACAGCTTGAATACGGTTGTATTTTGATTCACCGTGTTTCGCAGCGAGTTCTTCATAATAGTCCTGAGGGTTTTTTCCAGTTACGGCGGTAATTTCTGCACCTAGTAGGCACAAAAGAATCCCATCTTTATCAGTAGACCATGGTGTACCATCTTTACGAAGGAACGACGCACCAGCACTCTCTTCACCACCAAAGCCAAAACGACCAGTGAAAAGACCATCAACAAACCACTTAAACCCAACCGGTACTTCGCATAGTTCTCGACCAAGATCAGCAACAACACGATCAATTAATGCGCTCGATACAAGAGTCTTACCCACGGCTACTTCTGCTTTCCACTCACTGCGGTGACGATAAAGATAATCGATACATACCGCAAGGTAATGGTTTGGATTCATTAACCCTTTTGGAGTCACAATACCGTGACGGTCATAATCAGGATCATTGCCAAACGCAAGATCGTAATCATCCTTGAGTGCTAATAAACCCGCCATAGAATAAGGCGACGAACAATCCATTCGAATCGCGCCATCTTTATCTAACGACATAAATTGGAATGTAGGATCAATTGCTTCGTTTACTAACGTGATATCTAAGTCATAAGTTTTAGCAATTTGACGCCAGTACTCAATGCCACTTCCACCTAGAGGATCGACACCAATATGCAACTTAGCCTTTTGAATTGCTTCAATATCGATAACATTCACTAAATCGTCAACATAAGGCGTAACAAGATCGTTCTCTTGATACAATGCTGACTCTTTAGCATCTTCAAAAGACACTCGCTCTACATCGCTCATTCCACTAGCGATAATCTCATTTGCTCTGGCTTCAATTGCCTTAGTTAACGCATCTTCAGCAGGACCACCGTGAGTCGGATTATATTTAATACCACCATCTTGTGGCGGGTTGTGCGACGGCGTAATCACAATACCATCAGCAAGGTTTTCGCTTTTCTTCAGGTTGTGAGTCAAAATGGCATGAGAGACGCCTGGAGTTGGCGTATATCCATTCTCTTGTTGTGCAATGACATTGATGTTATTCGCAATTAATACTTCAATGACACTTGCAAACGCAGGTTCTGATAGAGCATGAGTATCCTTACCAACAAAAATAGGCCCTGTCACTCCATTCGCTTTACGCACTTCTGCTACAGCTTGTGCTATCGCAAGAATGTGTTGCTCATTAAAACTTGATTTATTCGATGTACCACGATGTCCCGATGTACCAAACTCGACTTTATGAGCTGCATTATTCGGTTCTGGTTTAAGTAAATAATAATTTGAAACGAGCGCAGGAATATTATTGAGATCTTCTTGTAACGCTTTTTGTCCTGCACGTGGGTGAATAGCCATAAAACATCCTTTTTAAATCAAAATTATTTATTAACATCCTCACATCAGTATTAAATTAATACGAGGCTTAAAATCCGGAGTGAGAGAACGTTCGAATTAGTTAGATTGCATTTTTAACTTTTTCAACCAACTCAGCAGGGAATTCCATTCTTACCATGACTTGTTCTACCATCTGCTGCTTACGGCTAGTATTGGTGTTAGTAATAACCCAAAATGGAGTACGAGGGATTGCTTTAGGCTTTGTTGTCGTTCCACCATCAAGCAGTGTCTGCTCGTTATCAGCAAAATAAACTCGCTTACGTCCCTTAACTTGAATTGCTTCAGAAAAGTTAACCGAATCAATATTCCATAATGTGCTTAAAACCAGCATAAAACGGTCAATCACTTTTTTCTGTGCTGCAAATTCATCTGATATAAGCAATTCACGTATCGCCTTCACAGTATCAATAGTGACTGTATCGCAAGCCGCTATATCTCCATTGTTTTCATTCTGAGACACATTGGTTTGGGTAGTGCCTGTATCTGAAGATACTGCAGATTGACCATCTATATTTAATAAGCGACGCAATATTTCCGACGCACTTTCACCAATATGACAAGTTTGGCCAGCAATATAGCGGTATAGTTCTTCATCGACCTCAATTGTTTTCATTCGCTTTTCACAATCTCTATGTTTAAACTCCTATAGATTATACCGAGATCTTTGATGATACTCCACGCTAAACCCAACAGTATTAAGAGAAAATGTCGACTTACTTAAATTATAAAATCGAAGGACAGGGTCAACCCATCGTTTTGATCCATGGCTTATTCGGAAATCTAGACAATCTAGGTTTATTGGTTCGGAATCTAAAAGAAGATCATCAAGTGATTAGTTTAGATCTTCGAAATCACGGTTTATCATTTCATGATGAAGAGCATAATTATGCTGTAATGGCTCAAGATGTTGCGAGAACTCTTAAATCCATTGGTGCTGAAAGTGCAACAATTATTGGCCACTCAATGGGTGGAAAAGTGGCGATGAAACTTACAGAAGTATCACCAAATCTTGTGTTACGCCTCATCGTTTTAGATATGGCCCCTGTCGCCTACCCGTCGAGAAGTCACGATCAAGTCTTTTCGGGTCTATTTGCTGTTATCGAGCAAAAACCCACGACACGTCAACAAGCCATGTCCATACTCGCTAAACACATAAAATTAGATGGTGTCCGCCAATTTTTAGGTAAGTCTCTCTACAAAGCAGAAACGCATTTTACTTGGCGCTTTAACGTACAAGAACTGTATCAAAACTATGAACAAATCATTGGCTGGCAGTCGCTTCCAAGTAGTGATATTCCAACCCTGTTTGTCAAAGGTGAAAACTCCGATTACATAACGTCTGAGCATCAATCAACGATTAGAGCACAGTTTCCAAATGCAAAAGCGCATATTATTGCCAATACTGGCCATTGGCTCCATGCAGAAAAGCCCGATGAAGTACTTCGAGTAATTCGAAAATTCTTAAACCAATAGTAAAAATCTTTATTTTGTAGCGAATTGTTGGTTTTTCACCAATTAACTTTGCCTAGTAACAATGGTATAGTTCGCGCAATCATTTTGGGATGAAAGACTCACTATGCTTTACGACTATATGAACCAACTAGAATCTATCGGTCTAGACATACTTTTTGCTGCAATATTTTTCTTTATCGGAATGGCAATCAAAGATGTACTAAAACAAGGTAATGTTCCTGTATTTGGACGCCGCATTGTATGGGGTGTTCTATTTTTGGGCTGTGCGGGTTTTATAGCTAAAGGCTTAATTCAACTAAGCTGGGAAGGCACTGGTTTAGGGTAAATTCATTCTACAAATCAAGACTATAAAAGGTAACAGATATATGGCAAGTGTAGGTATCTTTTTTGGCAGTGATACTGGTAATACAGAAGCTGTAGCGAAGATGATTGAAAAACAGCTAGGATCAAAACTAGTTCAAGTTCAAGATATCGCTAAAAGCAGCAAAGCAGACATTGATAACTTTGATCTTCTTTTATTTGGTATTCCTACTTGGTATTACGGTGAAGCTCAATGCGATTGGGATGACTTTTTCCCTGAGCTAGAAGCTATCGATTTCTCAGGTAAGCTTGTAGCAATGTTCGGCTGTGGTGATCAAGAAGATTATGCTGAATATTTCTGTGATGCTATGGGGACTCTCCGTGACATCGTTGAAGCTCGTGGCGCAACCATCTTAGGCTACTGGCCAGTGGAAGGGTATGAGTTTGAAGCCTCTAAAGCTTTAGTTGATGACGATAATTTCGTTGGTCTATGTATCGATGAAGACCGTCAGCCTGAACTAACAGAAGAGCGCGTAAATAAATGGGTCAAACAAATTTACGATGAAATGTGTTTAGCAGAACTCGCGGGCTAAGCGACAAACTATCGATACTATGCCTTCAACGTATTGAAGGCTTTATTATCAATAAGTTATCGATTTCAACGATACAATAACTCCCAAACACTAATCATGTAACATAACGGAATTTTTTGAAATATCCTTTTACAGTTAGTGGTTTATTATTAGCATATACTAACCTATAATGGGCGGTATATTTTCGTTGCACATCTGCAGAACATTAACAGGAAAGTCTATGTCTGATAACAATCAAGCACTTAAAGATGCAGGTCTAAAGGTTACGTTACCTCGACTTAAAATTTTAGAAGTGTTACAGCAACCAGAGTGCCAACACATCAGTGCTGAAGAGCTATATAAGAAATTAATCGATTTAGATGAAGAGATCGGACTTGCTACAGTTTATCGCGTACTCAATCAATTTGATGATGCTGGAATTGTAACTCGTCACCATTTCGAAGGTGGGAAGTCCGTATTCGAACTTTCTACACAGCACCACCATGATCATCTTGTATGCTTAGACTGCGGTGAAGTAATTGAGTTTTCTGATGATGTGATTGAACAGCGTCAAAAAGAAATCGCAGAGAAATACAATGTATCTCTGACTAACCATAGTTTATACCTATACGGTCGATGCATTGACGGGGCCTGTAAAAACGACCCTAACGCACATAAAGCTCGCTAGTTAATTTACGTTACTTAGTAATATTAAACTAAATAGAATATAAAAAACGCCAGTCACTGACTGGCGTTTTTCTGTTAGCTCAATCTAATATCGGCTTAATCATTCTACAAATTATAGATACTCATCAATAAGCAATTGAGCGATCTGGATTGCATTGATTGCAGATCCTTTACGGACATTATCAGCAACAACCCAAAAGTTTATTCCACTATGGTGGCTAATATCATTGCGGATACGCCCTACCATGACCTCATCTTTACCCGTTGCATCACGTACTGTTGTTGGAAAATCATGTCCGTTAAATACTTGAATACTTGGAGCCTGCTCTAACAACTCAGTAACTTGAGATACATCCACTGGTGTACGCGTTTCAAGGTGTACCGTCGCTGCATGACCATAAAAAACAGGTACAATGACACACGTCGGATTGACCGCAATGGAAGGATCATTAAACACTTTCTGAGTTTCTAAGACCAAGGCCATTTCTTCTCGTGTATATCCATTTTCAGTTAATTGGTCCACTTGTGGAAGGCAATTAAAAGCAATGGTCTGGCTAAAATGGTCTGACTCCGGTGGTAAACCATTTAATAGACGAGCTGTTTGCCCCGCTAATTCATCGACTCCCGCTTTTCCGGCAGCAGAAACCGACTGATAAGTGCTCACATTCACTCTTTCGACACCGAAAGCATCATGAATAGGCTTTAGCGCAACTAACAGTTGAACCGTTGTTGCAGATGGACTCGCGATAACATTTCGATTACGAAATTCTGAAATCGCTTCTGGATTAACCTCAGGGATAACAAGCGGAACATCATAGTCATAACGATAACGCTCTGTGCTGTCGATGACGATAACACCTTCGTCTGCCGCTACTGAAGCCCATTGTTCTGAAGACTCTGAGCTTTCGCAAAAGAAAGCCAAATGAACTTGCGACCAATCGAAATCCGCCACTTCTTGAATATAAAGAGACTTACCATCAACACGATATGACTTTTCTTCATTCGGTTCGCTTGCTAATAGGATTAAGTCTCCCATCGGAAATTCACGTTCCTGAAGCATATCGATAATCGCTTCACCGACAGGCTCTGACGCACCTAACAATGCAATATTAAATTCTTGGCTCATGACTTAACCTCTATTTGAAAACCGAGTTTTTCTAGTGGCGATAAATGACATTGATCATCACCCACTAAGGTAATCGCACTATATTCACGGCGATCCCAATAAGATTTACGCATCGCATCAAATGCACCTGGCTTAACGATTTCTCGTCTAAATACTGCATCATCAACTCGGACATCATAAATCATTTGAATTAAATTATAGAGTGATTGCTCATTCCACCGTCTTGATAACACCATTTTTGGCACCGGGGCAATCGGAAGCAGGTGTTTTGGGTTTGCTCGTAGCTCTTGACCTAAGAACTGACAATAACGATTAAAGATCATCGTTGTTCCACGAGCTTTTCCCTCTAGGCCATATCCGGCAATATGAGGTGTCGCAAACGCAAGCAGTGGTAGTAGCTCAAAATCCACTTCTGGTTCAAACTCAAACACATCTAGGACGGCAGTAAAACCATCTTGCTTCTGCAAACGTTGCTTTAAAGCTTGATTATCAACAATTGGGCCACGCGCGGCATTAATCAAGATTTGATCAGGTCTAAACTGATCAAGAACCGCCTGATCAATTAAATGTTTTGTGGGCCACTCACCAGAATCAACTAGCGGTGTATGAACAGTGACAACATCTGCTTGTTCTAACAATGCTTGAAGGGGTGTAAACTCTCGACTATCACCCGTGGCTTGTTTGGGAGGATCGTTGAGCAGGACTTTAATGCCGATCCCATCTAGGCATTGCGCAAGATAGCTGCCTACCTGTCCAGCACCGATGATCCCAACGGTTTTATCGAAAACCGAGAAACCCTGCTGTTGTGCCAAAATCATTAGCGAGCTGACAATGTACTCGGCAACTCCGACCTTATTACATCCCGGCGCAGCAGTAAAAAAAATGCCTTTTGAGGTCAATAGATTCTGGTCGACATGATCCATTCCAGCTGTGGCAGTACCAACAAACTTTAATTTATTGGCTTTTTCAAGCAATGCGGCATTCACTTTGGTCACCGAGCGAATCATTAATGCATCGACATCAACTAAATCATCAGCCGTTAATGTTCGGCCAGGTTTCAGTATTACTTCGCCCAATTGACTGAAAAGCGTTTCAGCATAAGGCATATTTTCATCAATTAAGATTTTCATTGGCGCGTGATATTAGCTTTAGTAAGAATAGGAAAGAGAAACAAATCGTCTTAATGAAAGTACCCGGCTACTCGAGCCGGGTACTTTGGGGCATAACCTAACACTTTAGTGACTCTAGGTCACCTAAGGTTATTAATTAAGCTTGGTATTTTTTCAAAACCAATGTCGCATTGGTTCCGCCAAAGCCAAAGCTATTCGACATAACGGTGTTTAGAGATTGCTCACGGTATTCCGTTACGATATCCAAACCAGCTGCCGCTTCATCAAGGTTTTCAATATTTACGCTTGGCGCAATGAAACCATGGTGCAACATTAGCGTAGAGTAAATAGCTTCATGAACACCAGCAGCACCTAACGCATGACCAGTCATAGCCTTAGTTGCAGAAATTGCTGGGCTGTTGCCGCCGAAAATTTCTTGAATCGCACCAAGTTCTTTCACATCGCCAACAGGAGTTGAAGTGCCGTGTGTATTTACGTAGTCGATAGAATCAACATCTTGCATTGCCATCTTCATACAACGTGCCGCACCTTCACCAGAAGGAGCTACCATATCGTAGCCATCTGATGTCGCACCATAACCTACGATTTCACCATAGATAGTCGCGCCACGAGCAAGTGCATGTTCTAGCTCTTCAACTACAACCATACCGCCACCACCAGAAATGATGAAACCATCACGGTCTGCATCGTAGGTACGCGATGCTTTTTCAGGGGTATCATTATACTTAGTCGATAATGCGCCCATTGCATCGAACATCATTGTTAATGTCCAATCAAGCTCTTCACCACCACCAGCGAAAACAATGTCTTGTTTACCTAGTTGGATCAATTCAGCCGCATGACCGATACAGTGAGCTGAAGTTGCACACGCAGAACTCATACTGTAGTTAACACCACGAATTTTAAATGGTGTCGCTAAACAAGCTGAAACCGTAGAAGACATGGTACGTGGAACCATATATGGACCGATTCTCTTAACGCCTTTATTACGCAGAGTATCAACCGCAAGTGCCTGGTTCGCTGAAGAAGCTCCGCCCGAACCAGCAACAATACCAGTACGATCGTTGGATACCATCTCTTCAGGTAGTCCTGCGTCTTTAATCGCTTCTTCCATTGATAAGTATGCATACGCAGCCGCATCACCCATAAAGCGCATTTGTTTGCGATCGATGTGCTCAGCTGGATTGATTTTCAAATCACCCCAAACCTGAGAGCGTAAACCCTGCTCTTTAAACTGTTCAGATGCAGTAATACCTGATTTACCTGCTTTTAGAGAGGCTAGCACTTCTTCGACATTGTTACCGATACTGGAAACAATACCCATACCAGTGATTACGACTCGTTTCATATAAGATCCCTATAAATCAACATTCAGCTAGATAATAACGAACAAGGATAACAAAAGTGGTCAGCTTTCCAAGAAATTCGTACAATTCGGTTACAATAATGTGTTTTTCAATAAAGATTTGCGAATTATGACCAAAATTACTCATGCTCACCTCGATTGGAACGACTCAGGAACGCCTGTCTCTGAACAATTCGACGATGTTTATTTCTCTAATGTCAATGGGCTAGAAGAGACTCGCTACGTATTTCTACGCCAAAATCAACTTCCTCAGCGTTGGCTTGAAACCGATGAAAAACGCTTTGTGATCGGTGAAACCGGATTTGGCACTGGTCTTAATTTTTTGGCCACATGGCAATGGTTTGAGCAATTTCGTCAACAGCACCCTGACGCACCACTTCAATCACTCCATTTTATAAGTTTTGAAAAATTCCCACTCAATAAGTCAGACCTAGTTAAAGCGCACCAAGCTTGGCCAGAATTGGCACACTATGCAGAGCAATTACAACAGCACTACCCTATTGCTGCTCCAGAGTGCCATCGCATCGTACTTGCCGATGGAATGGTAACGCTCGATCTCTGGTTTGGGGATATCAAAGAGTGCATGCCTAAGGTTCCAACCCCTGAAACGGGCATTATTGACGCGTGGTTTCTCGATGGATTTGCACCAAGTAAAAATCCCGATATGTGGAGCCAAGAGCTCTTCAACGGTATGGCACAACTAGCAAAGTATCAATGCAGCTGCGCTACCTTTACTGCTGCTGGGTTTGTGCGACGTGGCTTAATCGAAGCTGGTTTCGAAATGAAGAAAGTAAAGGGCTTTGGCACCAAACGAGACATGCTCGCAGGCTCAATGCAAGTTAAAACGCCTTATACCAATATTTCACCTTGCTATGCGATGCCTCCGGTTTCTAACCTTCAAGATGTGGCGATTATCGGCGGAGGTATTGCCAGTGCCAGCTTAGCGAAAGCACTCTCAGATAGAGGTATCTCTGTAACCCTTTATTGTAAAGATGCTCAACCCGCTCAAGGCGCATCAGGAAATCGTCAAGGGGCAATCTATCCACTGATCAATCATTCGCATGACGCCATTTCTCGCTTCTTTACTTCTGCTTTTATTTACTCTCGGCAATTTATTAATCACGCCGCTCAATCACTAAAGTTCGACCATGATTGGTGTGGTGTTACGCAGTTAATGTGGGATGAAAAATCAACGAGAAAGCTTCAACGATTAGGTGATGGTCAATTTCCTTCTGAGTTAGTCACACGTTTTACGTCAGGACAAACGTGCTTGTCGTTAGGTGTCCCGGTATCAAGCCCCAGTATTCACTACCCATTAGGTGGCTGGCTTTGCCCTGCACAATTAACTGAGCAGCTGATTAGTAGGTTAACCCAGAATCAAAAGCTCACCACACATTTTAACTGTGAAATTAATGAGATTACCTGGGACGATAGCGAAAAACATTGGTTATTAACATCGGGTGATCAGCGCTTCACTCATCAAACCGTTGTTATCGCTAATGGTCACTTATTCGATCAATTGTCACCAAGCAGCAAACTACCACTCGGGAAAGTAAAAGGCCAAGTTAGCCATATTCCCACCACTGATGCCCTCAAACAACTGAACAACGTGCTTTGCTATGACGGCTACATGACACCTATTAACCCCAATAATGGCCACCATTGCATTGGTGCGAGTTACGACCGGAGCCAGCTTAACAATGACTTCGATCCCGATGCTCAGCGGATAAACAAACAAAAACTGATCAACTGCGTCAACGACCAAAACTGGCCTAAAGGAGTAAATGTGGAAGATGGGTTGTCACGTCAAGGGGTCCGTTGTGTCAGTCGGGATCACCTTCCATTTGTCGGTAATATCGGTGAGTTGGACATTATTCGACATCAATATAAGGCTTCTAGCGGCTTTAAAGGGTCACCGATTGATGAAGTTCATCACTACCCTAACCTATACGCCTTCTTAGGATTAGGTTCGCGAGGACTAAGCTCTGCACCGCTACTTGGCGAATTGCTCGCATCAATAATATGTAACGATCCTTTGCCACTCCCTGTCGACATATTAGAAAAACTTCACCCAAGCCGCATGTGGGTCAGAAAGCTTCTCAAAGGAAAAGCAGTGTAAGCATTTCAATAAAAAACGAGGCGCTTAAGTAGGGCCTCGTTAATTTGATGTTTTACTAAAATTCTAGCTTATATCGAGAATATCATATCCCGACGGCACTATTTAACTTGCGCAACCAGATCGTCCCATACGCCTTGCACAATAAGTCGATCAGCCGGAGATAACTCAGAACGAGCTTCCTCCAAACTGGCAATAATCCGTTGCTTTAGCTCAGCAACATCATCAATACCTTCTTCTTCGCAGCTAGCGGCAGAAAGTGATACATGACCGCGCAAGTAACCACCTGCGAATAATTCATCATCAGATGCCGTTTCAATTCGTGCATCGATCAATTCTAGTAATTTTTCTTCAAATTCAATAATCATAAATACTCTCGTTATTTCACGATAAACAGTTCTGGCTTTAACTCAGGAGTTTGATAAAAATCTCGAAGCACGTTCGATAGACTCGCCACTCTTTCAGGGATCCCCAGCTCAAATATCTTCATCACCTCTTGATGAACAAGCTGCATAAATTGCATTCGATTAGGTTCAAATTCACCATTTAAATTGTCGCAACTCACATTAAATGGAAAACCAGCACTCACGGAAAGTATCCATTCATAAGCCTGTGGACGAATTTCCACTTTCTCGAATCGAGCTTGGGTTTCTTCGTTTCGTCCATCGGGTTCATACCAATACCCAAAATCTTCCAGCAAACGACGCTCTGGACCTGCAACGCACCAATGAGCTACCTCATGAAGCGCAGAGGCATAAAACCCTCGAGCAAAAATAATTCGATGGTAATTGCAATCTGAATCCGCTGGGCGATAGATTGGTTCATCACTGCCAAGTTCTAACCGAGTGTTATAACTAAGAGAAAACGTACGATTAAATAGAGTGATTAAGTCTTGATACTGATGTTTCATGCCATTACTCAAACAAAATAAAACCCTCGGTGGAGGGTTTTGTATAGCAACTTACGACTTGAGCGTCCAAACCAATTAAATTTTTGGTGTTTCCGTCACAACATTGTAGTTTTGACCACGATGGCGCAAGAGGTGATCCATAACCACAATGGCTAGCATCGCTTCAGCAATCGGAACAGCTCGAATCCCGACACATGGATCATGACGACCTTTAGTAATAAGCTGAGTTGCTTGCCCAGATTTATCAATGGTATCGCCTGGAACCGTAATCGATGACGTAGGCTTAAGCGCAATGTTGGCGACAATATCTTGCCCCGTTGAAATACCGCCCAAAATACCACCAGCATGATTAGACTCAAATCCTTGCGGTGACAAAGCATCACGGTGTTGGCTACCTCGTTGTTCAACGACGCCAAAACCATCGCCAATTTCAACCCCTTTTACCGCATTAATACTCATTAAAGCATGGGCAATATCGGCATCAATTCGGTCAAACACCGGCTCTCCAAGCCCAACAGGGACATTGGTCGCAACCACTTGAATTTTTGCGCCAATAGAATCGCCATCTTTTTTAAGATCACGTATTAGCTGATCAAATTGGTCAACTTTGTCGACATCTGGACAGAAAAATGCATTATTTTCGATTTCATCCCAATCGACTTTATCGATAGAGACATCACCCATTTGAGCCAAGTATGCTCTGATTTCTACGCCAAACTGATCTTTGAGATACTTTTTAGCGATCGCGCCTGCCGCCACTCGCATCGCGGTTTCACGAGCAGATGAACGACCACCACCACGATAATCTCTCACACCATATTTCTGATGGTAAGTATAATCGGCATGACCTGGACGAAATTTATCTTTGATATCTGAATAATCTTTTGAACGCTGATCGGTATTCTCAATCAATAGACCGATAGACGTACCAGTGGTTTTTCCTTCAAACACACCTGAAAGAATTTTCACTTCATCCGCTTCACGACGTTGAGTCGTATAACGGGATGTTCCGGGGCGTCGACGATCCAAATCTACCTGCAAATCAGACTCAGAAATTTCCAAATCTGGAGGACATCCATCCACCACACAGCCTAATGCAATGCCGTGACTTTCCCCGAACGTAGTGACTCGGAAGTGTTGTCCGATACTATTTCCTGCCATGAAATCCTCTACCTTAGTTCCAGCACTTCAAGTATGCCTTCAAGTTTACCCTAAAATTCTTGGCCACATAGTGGCGTTATTGGGGTGAGATGTAAAGCCTCTCACCGGACTTTTCCAATAGGATTCATCTATAAAAAAGAGAACCTATCGTCGATACAAGTTAATCCAAATACGCAGAGAAAAGCGCCGCGCATTCCACCAACTGATCTCTGGTAATCATAAATACGCCGTGACCACCATTCTCAAACTCTATCCATGTAAACGGTACGTCTGGGTATTGTTCCATCATATGAACCATCGAGTTCCCCACTTCACACACCAATATTCCTTTTTCACTGAGGTAGTTAGGCGCATTAGCTAAAATTCGGCGTACTAAATCCAATCCATCAGGCCCAGAGGCTAGTCCAATAACAGGCTCATGTTCGAACTCAACAGGCAACGAGTCCATATCTTCTTGGTCAACATAAGGAGGGTTGGTCACAATCAGGTTATAGTGATCTTGTGCAAGCGCTTTAAATCCATCGGACTGCATTGGGAATACTTGATGCTCGAGACCGTGCTCCTGAACATTGATTTCAGCCACATGCAGGGCATCAGATGAAATATCGACGGCATCGACTTCTGCATCAGGAAAGGCGTGTGCGCAAGCAATAGCAATACAGCCGCTTCCGGTACATAGATCTAGGATTCGTTGCGGTCCCTCTACTAGCCAAGGTTGGAACTCTGCTTGAATCAGTTCACCGATTGGTGATCTCGGCACCAATACTCGTTCGTCAATGAAAAACTCTAAGCCACAAAACCACGCTTTATTAGTGAGATAAGCCACGGGAGTGCGCTCATTGATACGGCGAACGACCAATTCAACGAGTTTGGCTCGTTCACTTGTCGTAAGGCGAGCGTTCATCATATGTGGTGGGGTATCAATCGGAAGGTATAGTGACGGCAAAATCAGTTGAACCGCCTCATCCCAGGCATTATCGGTTCCATGACCATAAAAAAGCTGCGCAGCGTTAAATCGACTCATTGTCCAACGAATCATGTCTTGAAGGGTAACCAGTTCGGAAACGGCCTCTTCCTCAAAAATCTTATCCAAAATTATCTCCAAAAAGCGCTACAATACGACTCATTATTTCAATCAATACGAATTCCTAAGCCATGAGCAATAAAGATAACGACTTAGACGACGATGATTTTTCTCTGTTTAAAGATGCAGTACAAGGCGTAAAAAAGTTGCGACAGGATACCATAATCCAACCGCCAAGCCGAAACATCAAACAAACCGAAAAACGTAAATTTGAGAAAGAAGCGACGAATAGTGGTTTCTACTTCTCTGATGAATTCGTCCCACTACTCAATAGCGATGGACCTACTCGTTATGCTCGCAGTGATGTGTCTAAGTTTGAATTTAAACGGTTACGCCGCGGTGTGTATGTTCCCGATGTATTTTTGGATATGCATGGAATGACGCAAAAAGAGGCCAAAAGAGAGTTGGCAGCAATGCTGGCGTACTGTGTTAAAGAAAGTGTCGCTTGTGCCTGTGTTCAACATGGTATTGGTAAACATATTCTGAAGCAAAAAGTACCTATATGGCTTGCTCAACACCCGGATGTTATGGCTTATCACCAAGCCCCTCTTGAATATGGTGGCGCGGGAGCATTATTGGTTTTACTCTCAATTCCTGAGCGTTAATTATTCAAAGTGTTAATCGTTCATCACATTAATAATTCATATCGCTCGGAATATTCATTGCTGCCTCATCAAGAACAGGGCGCTGACCGCCACGTCGACGATATTGTTTTAATTGGAATACATAAGCGAGTACTTGCGCTACCGCGACAAACAATCCATCGGGAATCTCTTGCTCTAGCTCGGTTGTATGATACAGCGCCCGAGCTAAAGGTGGAGCCGCGATAATAGCAATGTCATGTTCTCGAGCCACTTCTCGAATCTTCATTGCCATATGATCAATACCTTTAGCTACGACAATGGGGGCTTTATCTGACTCTTGTTTATAGCGCAATGCCACCGAAAAGTGCTCCGGGTTGGTGACGATAACATCGGCTTGGGGGACATCCGCCATCATTCGACGTTGCGCAGCTTCTCGTTGCAACATCCGAATGCGCCCTTTTACTTCCGGCTTACCTTCGGTTTCTTTATATTCGTCTTTGACTTCTTGCTTAGTCATTTTTAATTGATTGCTGTGTTGCCAAATCTGAAACGGGATATCAATGGCAACGACAATGAGCAATGAGCAACTGATAAGGAATATGAAATTCAGTAGAATATCGAGAGCGTGAAAAATATTTTGCGGAAAAACATCAAACGATAATTGAAACAGATCCACTTTCGAAGCATTCACCAGATACATCGCCATTCCAGCGACTAATGACACCTTCAGTATAGACTTCAGTAGTTCAACCCAACTTTGCATACCAAACATTCGCTTAAAGCCACTCAGTGGATTTAGCTTAGATGCTTTTGGCATCGCCGCTTCCGCAGAAAAACGAACACCGCCCACGCCAGCAGCTCCAATCAACGCCGCCAAGAACAAAATAATAAGAATTAGAAATAAAGGAAATATCAGATTACCCAATCCATTCAAGGTAATATCAAACAATCGGCCATGGTCATAAATCTCTGCCCGGCTCAGATTAAACATTCTAGCCATAATTGCCGCCAAAGCTTTAGCTAAACTCTCACCAAACCACATAAGCGAAACAGAACCAATGACTAAAACCGACACCGACGCAAGCTCTTTTGAACGGGCAACCTGCCCTTTCTCCCGAGCTTGCTCTTGCCTTCGGGTGGTGGCGTCTTCGGTGCGTTCTTGACCGTCTGATTCTGCCATATCAGCCTCCTAGCAACTCGTTCGAATGAGTCGGCAAATTTGCGCTTCGCCTTCAAGCCAATAAAGCTCATACTGGCTGTACAACCCACTGACAATATACCAACACAATAACAAGCCAACCATAAGTGCGAACGCGAAACCCAATGAGAATATATTTAACTGAGGCGCAGCACGAGTCATAACACCAAACGATAGGTTAACCGTAAGTAGGGCTATAATGCCGGATAGTGATAACGTTAATGCAACTTTAAAAATGGTCCCAAACCATAATGCTAATTCACGATAATCCACACTACGCAGCCCACCAGTGCCAATCGGCAAAGTCTTGAAACTAAAAACCACCATGTGAATGAGTTTTAAATGACCATCTGTTGCCAAAAAAAACATCGTCGCAAGAAACATGAAAAACTGACCAAGTACGGGGGTATTTTGACCATTCGCAGGATCGACCATCGACGCAAAACCTAAGCTCGACTGCATACCAATAATTTGCCCTAACATCACAAACGTTTGGAGAATAAACTGAGTCACGATCCCAATGCCGATTCCAATGGTCAGCTGTTCAAACGTCGTTAGATAACCTTGGATGGAAAAGAGCTCTATATCGGTCGGGACTGGAGGAATAACTGACATGACAGCGAACGTAATTACGAGAGAAAGATAGAACCTGACACGAGTAGGGACAAAACGAGCACCAGTTACCGTCATCACCATCAACATTGTTGAGATACGCGTAAACGGCCAAAAGAAGTTAGCCATCCAATCAAGTATAATGTGAGTCGGATACTCCATATCTGCCTCAGTCAGTACAGTACTTGAGGCATACGCTCAATCATAGAAAAAAAGAAGTCCATTAGCATCTGAGACATCCAATGCGCAAAGGCCATTAAAGTCAACAAGGTAACAATTAGACGAGGAAGAAAACTCAGTGTTTGTTCGTTTATCGAGGTTGCCGCTTGAAAAATTGCTACAACCAAACCGATTAGAAGACTCGGAATGATAACCGCACACACCATTATTAAAACGATCCATAAGGCATCTCGAAACAGCTCAACAAACATTTCAGGTGTCATAGATATACTCCCCTAAAGCGCAAAACTGCCCGCCAGTGTCGAAAGAATCAAATTCCACCCATCAACCAAGACAAACAACATCAATTTAAAAGGTAAGGACACGATCATTGGCGAAAGCATCATCATACCCATCGCCATCAATATCGATGCGACAACTAAATCGATAACCAAAAATGGCAAGAAAAGCATAAAGCCAATTTGGAAGGCGGTTTTTAGCTCAGAAGTGACAAATGAAGGAATTAAAATTGATAATGGAACATTATTCGGGTCATCCACTTCAACGCCTGCAATTTCCACAAAGCTCTCTAGATCTTTCATTCGTGTTTGCTTAAGCATAAAAGTTCTAATTGGCCCTTGAGCAGTATCAAATGCCTCACGAGCCGAGATTTGTTCATTTAAGTAAGGTTGAACCGACTTATCGTTTATTTCATTCAATACTGGCGACATGATAAAAAAAGTAAGGAAAAGTGAGATACCGATGATAATTTGATTTGAAGGCGTCTGCTGTAATCCCATAGCTTGACGTAAAATAGACATCACGATAATGATTCGAGTAAACGACGTCATTAAAATCACCATGGCAGGCAAGAAGCCCATCACAGTCATCAAAGCTAAAATCTGCAAATTAATGGAGTAATCTTCCCCACCATTCGGATTTGTCGTCATCGTCAAAGCAGGAATGCCTTGATTCCCCAGACCTAGCACTGTATTCGATGTCGAGGTGGTTGATTGACTAATTGCATTATCAACAACCGATACAGCCGACGTTGGATCGTCAGCGGCCATAACCATTGTCGTAAGAAGGAGCATAAGTACTAATGCTTTAGTTATGACCAGTACGTTAGCTTCAAGCCAATGCTTTCCAAACAAATTCGAATAACTCTGATTACTTATCATGGCGTTTAATCACCTGATTCAGTTGCTGGGCGAAAGAGGACTTGGGCGCATCACCTTTCTCTTTTGTCGTTGAAATAGGTGTCTCTAACTTAGAAATTAGTTGAATTGATTGCGTCGTCACACCGACTAAAAATTGCTCTTCACCGGCTTGGATTACCATAACTCTCTCTTTGGTTCCAACCGGCAACTGACGAACAACACTCAAGTCACTTTGAGCACCAAGCATTGGCAAGCGCATTTTTTTAAGCATCCAAGCCAAAAACAAAATAAAGACAATGACTAAAATCAACGCCCCAAAGCTTGCCGCAATATCAAATTGTGGCGCTGTAGACGCTGCCATCGCCGGTAGCGGTAATAGCCCTATGATCATCCATTTCATGAACGTTACCCTAGTTTTTGATTACCTGAGTTTTTTAATACGCTCAGTTTGACTAATGACATCGGTTAATCGAATACCAAACTTATCGTTGACCACGACCACTTCACCATGGGCGATAAGTGTTCCATTAACGAGAACATCCAGTGACTCTCCCGCAATACGATCAAGCTCTACGACTGAACCTTGGTTAAGTTGCAATAAATTACGAATATTGATTTTTGAGCGTCCCACTTCCATTGAAATGGTCACAGGAATATCCAAGATGGTATCTAGCTTACGCATTTCATCTTGCGAGATGGCTGGAGAGGTATCTTCCAACTCATCTAATGGCGCAGCCAAGATTTCATCGACATCGATGTCTGAGGAGGCATTAGGATCTTCACTCAGCGCTGCTGCCCATTCATCCGCTAGCTTTTGGTCTTCAGATTCAGACATAGTTATTTACCTACTTCCATTAAAAATTGTTTATTCTTCAGGTGCATCTTCATTCTCAAGATCCGTTAAGATATTTTCGCTTAAAAACGACAAATCACTTTTGACCACTTCAGGGCGCTGAATTTTCTCTGATACTTTCACCGCGACTTTATCTTTAGAACGACCTAACTTAACGCGAAATGTGGGTAAATCTTCAATATACATCAACGCATGCTCAGGCATATTTATCGGAATAATATCATCGGTTTGTAATTCCATAAGATCGCGTAATGACAGTTCTTTTTCTGCAAGATCGATGCGAAAATTAACCGGTACATCCATAATTTCTTCACGTAGTGCAGAACTCCAACGAACATCCGCTTCCATCTTATCGGACTGGACACCCGCATCGAGCAATTCACGAATCGGTTCGATCATTGAATATGGAAGAACGACATGGAAATCTCCACCACCACCATCCACTTCAATATGAAATGAACTCACAACAATCACTTCGGTGGGCCCCACGATGTTGGCCATAGCAGGGTTTACTTCCGAGTCGAGGTATTCGAGTTCGGTTCCCATCACGGGTGCCCAAGCTTCTTTATAGTCTGAAATTAAAATTTTCAGCAGAAGTTGAACGACACGTCTCTCTGTAGGTGTAAATTCACGCCCTTCGATACGAGCGTGAAAACGGCCATCGCCGCCAAAAAAGTTCTCTACAAGGATAAACACTAAGCGTGCTTCTAGAGTCACTAAGCCCGTCCCTTTGAGAGGGCGAAGTCGAACCATATTTAAGCTTGTCGGAACGTAGAGCGTATTTTGGTATTCACCAAACTTCATCATCTGTACGCCGTTAATCGATAGCTCTGCTGGTTTTCTGAGCATGTTAAACAAACTCACCCGCATGTGTCGTGCAAAACGCTCGTTAATCAATTCCAGCGTTGGCATACGACCGCGCACAATGCGATCCTGTGACGAGAAGTCAAACGAACTGCTCGTGCTTTCCTGAGCACCAGCTTCTTGTTCCTCATCTTCCTCTACAGAATCGACACCATGCAGCAGTGCATCAATTTCGTCTTGGCTTAATAAATCGGTCACTCTACACCTACTATTGCATTACGAAATCGGTAAACAACACCCGTTCAATAACGGGATTTCCTACCGCTCTATTTAACGCTGAACGTATATCTTCTGTTGCCTTATCACGCAGTTCAATTCGCCCTGTGGGACTGCGCAATTGATCCACCGTCGCCGACGCAAAAGTCGACAACAAGGAGCTTTCTATAAGAGGCGTATGATAACGAGCGAGCTCATCATTCTCAGAACCTCGAACCATCAATTGAATTTTTATCTGTACTAAACGATCTCGCTTATCCCCTGTCACATTAAAAACAAAGGGTTGCGGAATACTTACATATTGCACCGGATCAGCAGGCTCTTGTGTAACCTGTTGTTGTGCTTCAGCGCCACCTTCCGCAGCATCTTCACTTGAGCCCATAAGAAAGAATGCTGCACCACCGCCACCGCCAAGTAACACAACGACTGCAATAATAATGATCAGCAGTTTGCTTTTTCCTTTCGGAGCCTCTTCTTTAACTTCGTCGTCAGCCATATTATTCTCTTATAATTAGTTATATTGATTTAGGCGTAGTAGCTTATCCCATCAGGCTTTGCGCCAAGATTTACATCAAGTTTTACATCAGTTGGAAAACTTTCGTCTCCAGCCATCTGTTCGTTACCGTGATTCGAATCAGATTGAGACTGACCTCTTTCTCCAGACGCGTAACCTTGCTGTTGCTGAGCGTTTTGCTGTTGAACACCCGTTTCACCTAGTTGAACACCTTGCTGTGCCAGCATGTCACGTAGACGTGGCATTGCCCCTTCAAGTGCATCTCTAGCGTGTTGATTCGCCACCGTAAAATGAACGGTTGCCGAGTCACCATTCATATTCATCCTAATTTGCATTCGACCCAACTCTGGTGGATCAAGTCGGATATCAATATTCTTTAAGTTTTTAGATAACATCATCTGAACCCGCTCAGATAGCTGGTCTGCCGCGACTTCTTTGTTAACCATGACAGGAACTTGAGCTGGCATTGCTTCCATTTTATTGAGTGGTGACGACATTTGGCCGCTTAATCCACTTACCGAGGAAAGTTGCTGAGCAAGTGAACTCTCTTTTCCAGTTTCTGTTCGAGTGCTTTCAAGAGCCTGAAGGCCATTTTGTTCAATATGCTCTGCCGACCACTTCGCTTTAGTATCTGTTCCCGCAAGTACCGACATACCACCTAGTGCTGCCGCGGCTGATGGCATAGCATTCGCCGCTGTCGTAGCATTTAGCGCTACTTCTGATGAAACGGGAGCACTACTGTTAACACCAACTTGTGGAGCCATTCGTTCTTGCACCGCTGCACTTAAATTTGATTGAATAACCTGAGGCTGGCGAACCAACTTGGCTTCTTTAGCGCTGCCCTCTGCTTCAACTACCACACTTTTGCCTTGCAGTGATATTTCTTCCACATCACTATTCATTGTGGCTGACTCTAAAACAGGTTTCCCTGTTTGACTCTGGTTAGATTGTTCTGCCGAAACCATACCAGGTGTGGCGACTTGTACATTGTTTACCGTTCGAGTTGCTGATACATCTTTAGATGCAGCGAGTGTCACTTCTGTTTGTTTCGCGATATTTTGGCTAGATTCATCAACCGCTTCGTCTGGTTTAGCCGCCAATCCAGAGTTAATTCGCTCCAAATCAATCAGTTCTGGTTCTTTCGATTCTACTGCGCCATCATCAACCGACTCTGCATTTAGTGTTTCCTGCTTTGTTTCGAAAAACGTTGCTGCTGCCATGGCCATTTGTTGTAAGTCTTCTTCAGTATTTTCTGATTTGGCAACGGCCTCATTATCAACAAGCGCCTGTTTAACCTCAGCCTGATTTTCCACAGCAGCCAAATCGGCTTTCAGTAATATGTCATCGACGTCACTGTCCTTAGCTTCTTCAATTGAGTCAGTTTGTGTTTCTGACATCGCTGCCAAAGCTTCCGCTTTATTTAGCTTAGGTTCGTCCAATAATTGTGTTTGATCTGGCAAGGCTTTGCCGTCGTCTGACAAGGATGGGTCTTGCTTAGTTTGATTAGATTGAGATAACACACTGTTAGCTTGTTTGAGTTTGTCCAAAATTTTGTCGCCAGACTCCATCACTTTTTCAGTATCAAGTGATGCGGCTTTAGCGTCGGATTTCAGCTCTTCAGTATTCTCTCTATTTGCCTTTTTCGTATCTGCTGCAGCGGTGTCATCACTTTCTTCGACGTCATCTAACTGAGCAGCCTCACCTTCCAATTCCGCGAGCTCATCTACTGCTTGGCCTTCAGCGACATCAAGCTCGGAAGCCACTTTTTTGACGTCGACATCGGCATTTATCTCATCACTATTATCCACATCAAGAGAATCACCCTCGGATTTAACTTCACTCTTAGCTTCACCTTTAAATAAAGCGGATAACTTGGCGAAAAAACCTTCGCCGCTTTCTTCGGTAGCTTCATCGGTGGATACTAACTCTGCATCACTGTTTGATGCTGCCACATTGGGCGATGACTTTGCTGACGGGATGAAATCGATATTCATAACAATACTCTCGTAGACTTATTCATACGTAGGTACGCAAATGGCAATAGCGCGCCGCTTATTTCAGTCTTTTTGGAAGTTTCCTTCTCAGAAAGGCCGATTTGCTCTAGTAAGACGTCGATATGAACTCAGTTAACGTCAATAAAGCACTTAATATTCTCTTATTAACCTGCTAATAAAAGATCGATTGCAAGAAGTGCGCCAGTTTCATATACGGTACTCAATTACGTTTGCGCTCCTTTACGACGAGCAAATTGTAATGTGGTGAACTCATCAAGCTCTTTTTGTTCCCGTATACTTGCCAATCTTTCACGTTCAACCCGCTTTTTATCTAACATCCATTCATAAGAGCGACGCTGCTTACGAACCTCGTGCCAATGCTCCTCGCTAGTTTCGACTTGCTGCTTAAACTGTGATTCTGCTTCTTTCTGTTTATCCAATGTCGCATCTAACTGAGTTAAAAAACGATTGAGATGACCATATTCGCTCGCGGTTAAACCACTCATTCCGCGTTCAACCAATTGATTACAATAATCCAACCTATATTGTTCTATTTGACTAATCTGCTGATAATATTCGTCAAGTTCTCGACGCGCCTGACTCAATGCCATGACCGCTTTATCTTCTTTATCTATCATCTGCTCAAGCAGAAGTACTAAAGCATTCGTCATAATTAACCTTCAACTTGCAATAAACTTTTCAGCATATTCACACTCATATCAAACGGGACTGATTCCTTCATTCCTTGTTGCAAAAACTGATCAATCATTGGTTTTAATGTAAACGATTGATCCACTGCCGGGTCACTTCCTGCTTTGTAAGCACCAATCGCGACTAAGTCTTGATTTTTTCTGCATACAGAAAGAATTTGTCTAACCGCACGAGCCATCAACATATGCTGATCGGTTGTTACCTGAGGCATAACGCGGCTAACCGACTTCTCGACATCAATCGCAGGATAATGACCTGCATCCGCCATTTCACGCGATAATACAATGTGTCCATCCAATATGGCTCGAGATGCATCAGCAATCGGATCTTGCAAATCGTCCCCTTCAGTTAAGACCGTGAAAAATGCAGTAATGGATCCTTTTCCTTCAGCACCATTACCCGCTCGTTCAACTAACGCAGGTAACTTTGCGAACACAGACGGCGGATAGCCTTTTGTCGCTGGAGGCTCACCAACCGAGAGAGCAATTTCACGTTGTGCCTGAGCAAAACGCGTTAATGAATCCAACAACAGCAGCACATCTAACCCTTGATCACGAAAATACTCTGCAATGGTTAATGCCGTTTGACAGCCTTTAAGACGCATAAGAGGCGATGAGTCTGCCGGAGCGGCAACCACAACAGATCGTTGACGTCCATCGACACCTAAAATTTCTTCTATAAATTCTTTTACTTCTCGACCACGTTCACCAATCAAACCGACCACAACAACTTGTGCTGTTGTACCTAAGGTCATCATTCCTAAGGTCACAGATTTACCCACACCAGAACCAGCAAATAGACCAATACGCTGACCTTTACCGACAGTGAGAAGTCCATTAATCGCTTTAAGCCCTACATCAAGCGGCTCGGAAATCGGTTTTCTCGCTAATGGGTTGATTGCAGGAACATCAAAGCTTGCGTAATTTTCGGTGTAAATTTCGCCTTGTCCATCTAATGGATTTCCAACACCATCAATCACACGACCAAGTAACTCCATCCCTACCGGAATACCAGTGTTCTCAGCCAATGGTGTCACTTTCGCACCTGGCAAAATGCCGTTAACTTGCTCACTCGGCATCAAAAATAATCGGTCACCTGAAAACCCAACAACTTCGGCTTCTATGTCACCGGACATCGTTTCAACTCGGCATGTCGTTCCAATTGGAGCGCGACAACCAATAGCTTCAAGTGTTAACCCAACCACACGAATCAATCGCCCAGATGCCACTGGGCGAGTTGATAAGCCTGTGGTTTTATAGCTGGATAATCGTTCCGCTAGTGCGAGCATTACTCACCTCCAACATGTCGATTAGAGGAGCAAAAATTTTGCAATACAGAACGCACTCGATCTTCCATACGGTATGAAACACTCGATTCGCCCGCGACGATTTGTACATCTCCACGAGTCAAAGAAGGTTCGCTACTTAAACTCCAATTTCGCTGCTCGAGATCTTCCTCACCATAGGCTTGTCGAACTAACTCCACATCTTCAGGATTGAGTTTTAACTCGATGGTGTGATTTGCTACTGGGAGTGATTCAACCGATTCTTTAACGGTATCTAGAAGAATCTGTGGGTTGGTCGTTACTTCTAAATGCACCACTTCTTTCACCAAGGTGAGAACCATATCAACTAATTGCCGCTCAACCTGGCTATTCATAAGTTCAAGAGGGCTTGCAAATTGAGATGCGAGTTCGACAAAGCTGGTAATATGTTCATCTACGGTTTGTTGAGAGCTTTCAAGCCCTTCTGCTTTGCCAAGTTCAAGGCCTTCAATATGACCGGCTTCAATCCCCTCTGTTTTTCCTTTTTCGTAACCCTGTTTAAACCCAGCTTCCTTACCTTCAAATAATCCTTCTTGGTACGCATCTTGGCGGATATTTTCGAGTTCTTCTTGCGTGAAAGGACGCAGTTCATGTTGCTCGGTTTCTTCGAAATCTGGCGACCAGCTCGGATCATAATTTAACGCTGTCTCTTTCGCTGATTCTCCTTCAGCATAATCGGGCAACCCCCACGCTTGAGGTTGAATTGACTCGGAGTCTTGAGTTGATTCAGGGCGTAAAAACCCTCTTTTTCTATCTATTGACATACACTACCAGCCTTATGGGTGACACCATTCTTTGGCCGTTATCCATGATTATCTAAGTTATACGAAATCATCACCGCCACCACCAAGCATAATGTCACCAGCATCCGCTAAGCGACGAGCCACAACCAGCACCTCTTTCTGCGCTGCTTCAACATCCGAGACCTTGATTGGTGCCATCGCCTCTATGTCATCACGCATCATATCGGCAGCACGTTTAGACATGTTCTTGAAGATCTTCTCTTTTAGGCCTTCATCAGCCCCTTTAAGTGCTTTCTGAAGTATATCTTGTGGTACATCACGCAGTAGTTTTTGAATACCTTGGTCATCAACCTCAGCCAAGTTTTCAAAGACAAACATAAGGTCTTGAATTTGCGTGGCCAAATCTTCATCTTTGTCACGCATTTGATCGATCAAGATACCTTCAACATTGTTATCCATGAAGTTCATGATTTCAGCGGCGGCTTTTAGGCCACCAATTTTCGCGGCTTGAGCACCAGCTTGACCGGCAAACTGTTTCTCCATAATTTCATTGAGTTCTGCCAAGGCGTTTGGCTGGACTTCTTCGAGGTGAGCAATTCTCATCATTAAATCGAGACGATCACGTTCAGCAAACTGTGACAAAATCTCTGCTGATTGATCCGGTTCCAAATAGGAGAGTACGATTGTTTGAATCTGAGGGTGTTCATTAATAATAATCGTTGCAACCTGACGAGGATCCATCCATTTAAGAGAATCCAAACCTTTAGAACCGGTACCAAGTAGAATTTGGTCAACCAAGTTATTGGCCTTGTCTTCACCCAATGCCGCTACGAGAGCATTACGCATAAAGTTCTCGCTACCCATCCCAATGTTAGTGTATTTCTGAATATCATCTAGAAATGCTCGATGAACCGCCCCGACCTTTTCTTGGCTCAAGTCGCTTGCACGCGCCATTGCAGCACCGACTCGTTGAACTTGTTTCGGTTCTAAATTACGAATGATGTTAGCTGCATCTTCTTCATTTAAGCTAAGAAGTAAAATAGATGCTTTCTCATCACCCATCATTGAGCTTACGTCAAAATCAGTGGTTGCAACCTCAGTACCAGGAGCTTGGTTTTCTTCATCCGGCATATTATTCTTCCAAATTCATCCAGTTTTTCACAACTTGAGCTGCAAGTTCTGGCTCATTAGCCACAAGTGCTCTAACAGCTTTCAGCACGTCTTCGTCTTTGTGTAAATTAGGTAAGTCGATTGTCGAACCAAATTCAAACAGATCGCCTCCCTCTAAGTCATTACCAATCAGGCTAGTTTCACCATCTTCCCCAATCGGTAGACCATCAGGTCCATACATTCCTTCTTGGTCATCGGACACAGGATTAATAAGTTTTTTCATTGCTGGTCGAACAAGAACCAATACGATAACGATAATAACGAGTGCACTTGCGGCCCAGCGTATCCAATCATTGAAATTCGGGTTCTCCCAAATCGGCGGTTCTACCATTTCTGCTACTTCAGGGACCGCAAATTGCACACTAAGAACATTGAGCAAGTCTCCTCGTCCCTCATTAAACCCTACTGCACCAACCAAAATCTGACGAATGGTATTCAGCTCACTTTCCGTAAGAGGTGTATAGGTCGTTTCGTTGGTTTCTGGATTTACAACCGCTCGCTGTTTAACCGCAACCGAAACGGTTTGACGACTCACAGAACCTGTTTGCTTACGTTCATGACTAATGGTGGTATCAATTTCATAGTTACGTGTTGCTTCTTTACGTACAGATCCTTGACCAATAAGCGAACCGTTCTTCATTTGAGCGACATCTTCAGGAATAGATGCGTCTGCTGGAGGTTGATTACTCAATGCTCCCGGGACTCCGGCAACGGTATTGCTATTGTTATAATCTTCTACGGTATATTCACTGCGTGGTGATGCATTGCTTGGATCAAACACTTTGCGAGTCTGCTCTACCGCATTAAAGTCCAGTACAATATCTACCTGAGCGGTATAATTGCCCAGACCTAGAATCGGAATAAGAATTGAATCAATTTTTTCACGTAATGTTTGTTCTTTCTTATATTCAAGCTCCTGCTCTTTACGTCTCGATGCCGTAAGCGCATCTTCTGAGCCAGAATTAAGCAGTCGACCATGCTGGTCCGTGACCGTGATTCGTGTTGATTTCATGCCTGGTACGGCACTTGCGACCATTCCCACAATCGCATCAACTTCATCTTGTTTTAGGTTTGCTCCGCTACGAAGCGTAAGAAATACCGACGCTGATGCTTCTTGATTTTGACGAACAAACACACTTTGCTTTGGCATTGCCAACAACACACGTGCTTTTCGTACCTGAGTCATCTCTTCGATTGCTTTGGATATTTGACGCTCTCTGCTGAGTTTGAGGCGTTCGATTTCGAGGCGCTGAGAGACACCAAACCCCATATCTTGGAGTAAGATGTTGTCGCCATCGTCTGCTTGTTTATTTATTCCTGCTCGCGCGAGTTCAAGTTTTAGGTTGTTGTATTCACTAGCAGGAACCAAAATGGTATTCCCGTCGAGCTTGTAGGTTTTTTTGCTTTGATCAAAATAATCGAGGACCGAAATTAACTCGTCCGTTTCATAAACACCCAGTGGGCGCATTTCAGGTTCTTTAACCCAGAAAAAGAGCATGATGATAAGCGCGACACAAATTGAAATCGACAAGACTAAGACAATCTGACGAATCATGTCTAAATCGCCCACCGCAAAATCAAATCTCGATGAGCTTTTTTCACCTAAATCAGGGTTTTGATTCTCTAAGGTCATCTCACCGCCAGATAGGCTTACATCGTTACTATCTGCGAGAGCGAGATCGGTAGATTGCTTATCTTCTGCCACAATACGTCACCTACTACTTAAACTGGCATGTTCATAAGTTCTTTGTACGCATCAACCATTTTGTTTCGCACTTGAATGGTTGCGTCAAATGAGACACTCGCTTTATTACGAGCAATCATCACATCAGAAAGAGAAACATCTGCATCTCCTTGGTCGAACCGAGTCTGGAGAGACGATGAGGTTTTTTGTAATCCATTAACGCTGTTTATCGCTTTCCCCAAAAGATCACCAAAATCGCTGCCTGATGTATTGATGGTTGGTTGCGACTGATTATTTGACGCTTGAGCCATCATTGCTTGCATTTCGCTTTGTAACCCGTCTAATCTCATACTGCCCTCGATTGCCAATTCTTTGACTTATAATTTGTCTTACTAACAAAAGAGCAAGTAGCGTGCCATAAATAAGATCGAGCTATCCTGGCACATCAATTCCAGCGTCTCGCATCTTGGCGAGCTTATAGCGCAAGGTCCTCGGGCTGATACCCAACTTTTCGGCCATTTCTTTTCTGCGTCCATGGCAAGCTACTAGTGTTTCCATAATGATGGCAAACTCTTGGTCTCTGAGCTCTCCCCCCAAGCCTGCACTTGTGGAATTCAAAGAACCAGACTCCGTTGATCCCCCCATCGCTGGAGTCTGGTTAGATGAACTCTGTAAATTTTCGGCTTCAGCCTTCGGATACACATTGGGTTCCACAACTTCGGATAACTCTGCAGCTTTTCCATTGGTCGCGACCATATCTTGCAACCCACTTGCATCCTGCCAATCGACACCTTCAAGGAGAATATGCTCCCCCGTAATCTGACCTTTTTCAGATAAGATCAACGAACGCTGAACCACATTGTCTAACTCGCGTACATTGCCTGGCCAGGTATAACGGAGTAATTTGTCCAACGCACTTTTTTGTAAACTTGGGACAGGCTCTCCCATTTTTTGACAATGGCGCTCAATCAAGTGAAGTGCCAAGGGTTCAATGTCCCCTTTACGATCAGATAACGCTGGCCAAATAATTGGGAAAACGTTCAAACGATAGTATAAATCTTCACGAAAATGTCCTTCTTGAACATACTGCTTTAAGTCACGGTTACTGGTTGCCAATACTCGAACATCTAACTGAATACTCTTACGGCTACCAAGGCGTTCGACTTCCCGCTCTTGGAGAACTCGAAGCAACTTAGCTTGAAGGCTTAATTCCATCTCACTAATTTCATCAAGTAAAATCGTGCCACCTTGGGCTTGTTCGAACTTACCTGGGCAAGCTTGTACAGCACCCGTAAATGCACCTTTCTCATATCCAAATAATGTCGCTTCGAGCATGTTATCTGGAATTGCGGCGCAGTTAATCGCAACAAAAGGACCATTTTTTCGATTAGACGCATTATGGATATATCGAGACATGACTTCTTTGCCCGAACCACTCGGCCCCAATACCATGACATTGGCATCGGTCTTAGCGACTTTATCGGCTAATGTCAGTAATCGTTTGCTTTTTTCATCGGCAACAATTGCATCGCCGTTATCGTCGGACTTTACTGGAGCATAGCGACTCACCATATTTAGCAAGACTTCCGGTGCAAAAGGCTTGGCCATATAATCAATCGCACCTTCTTTCATCGCCGCAACTGCGTCCTCAATATTGGCGTAGGCTGTCATCAGAAGTACTGGCAAATTAGGCCAGTTTTGTTTGATATTTCGCAATAAAGCGAGTCCGCCCATCCCAGCCATTTGTACATCAGATACAACGATATCAATCGATTCTGCTTTCAACTTTATGAGTGCTTCTTCTGCACAATCGGCTTCAATCCAGTCATATCCCGCAAGCGCTAAGGTATCAACCAACGCCTCGCGTAAACCTTCGTCGTCTTCGACAATCAGTACTTTACTTTGAGCCATTAGTTATCTCCTTGTTGAGCATTTATTTCTGTATTCGCACGTTCTATAGGCAAGCACATGGTGAAACACGCGCCATCTCCCTGCTGAGATTCAAGTTCCAGTCGACCGTTATGCGCACGACAGACCATCTGCACGACCGCTAAACCAAGCCCTGTTCCCTGAGAACGAGTGGTAAAAAAAGGTTCCATAATTTTGTTTTGAATATCTTCGGCTACTCCGGGACCATTATCTTGAACCGAGATTTTAAGTTCACCGTTGACGGGTCGAAAGAAAAGATCGATCTGAGCTTGCTTACCCACGATCTGAATGGCATTCATAACGAGATTACTGAGCGCTGACGCCACAGCATTAACATTCCCAAGTAACACCACCTCTGGTTGCTCAACCTCTTCACCATAATCAACTTGATGGCTCTTGATGGCCGTTTCTATCATCGGATGAAATTCGTTAATCAGATCTTGCAACGTAAATGGATGAATAACCTTGTTGTCGCCACCTTTGGCAAACAGCAACATATCGCTAACTTGCTTATCTAAGTCTTGCAATCTGTCCGTTAATTTCGTTTGAAAACGCTCGCGCGTGGCTGGTGGTAGGTTTGGCGCACCAAGGTTTGAGGCATATAGCATTGCGCTCGACAATGGGGTTCTAACTTGATGTGCAAGTGACGCAACCATTCGGCCAAGAGAAGACAAACGCTGGAGATCACCAACACGGGATTGCAGTAATCGGGTCTCTGTTAGATCCGTTATCAGCATTAATTGACCGGTGGAAGAAGCGGTAATCGCTAAACGAACCTTACGTCCATTACGCAATGAGATTTCATGTCCATCATCCTCACGAGGTGCAAATGCATTTTGAATCACTTCATACCAACGCTGATTTAGCAGTGGCACTTCAAGAAGACGCATCGCTTCTGGGTTTGCTTCGCGAATGATCCCTTGAGTATCGAGTAAAATGACCCCCGCAGGCATCACTTCTAAAACCTGCTTATAGCGTTCAACCTGATTCTCTAGGGAATCTAAATGAGACTGGCCTTGTTCTGTCGATAAATCTTGCATGTCGTTATTAGCCCAATACAGCGGTCAAACAAAAAATAATAAAGGCTTGGAAGCAAGAAGCATTCCAAGCCTAATAGTTATTTATATTCAACAACTTAAAACTGGCAATAATAACCTGACAATATATTGACTCAATGACGAGTTAACGTTGCATGTTATATTTTTTCATTTTCTCTACCAAGGTAGTACGACGCATACCTAGCATATCGGCAGCTCTTGCCACAACACCATCTTGCGCGTCCAAGGCCTGATTAATCAGATTTACTTCTAATTCAGCCAATAACTCTTTTAAGTTAACCCCTTCTGGCGGCAGCTCTTGGTTTCCATTGTTAGCGTTAACAATTTCATCCACGGCAGCAAGATTAAAGTCTTCAGAGAAAATATTTGATAGTGCTTCGCGCTCTTGCTCTTCAATACTGCTCTGTAAACCACCACCGGGTTGGAACTCAGGAATGTCACTATAACGATATTTGGTAGGCAAATGATTCACATCAATCAAGCTATTCGGATACAGAATAATCATACGCTCAACCAAGTTCGCTAGCTCACGTACGTTACCTGGCCAGTTGTGCTCCATCAGAGAATTGATTGCACGAGGCGAGAAGTAGATCGGCTGTGCGCCTTCTGCTTGCATACGCGTTAATAGCTCTTGAAGTAACAAAGGAATATCATCCTTACGTTCTTTAAGAGCAGGCATCTCAATAGGAAAAACGTTCAAGCGATAATATAAATCTTCCCGAAATGATTCATTCTCAATCATGGTTTCAAGATGACGGTGGGTCGCCGCAACAACTCGTACATTCACCTTGATCGTCGTATTTCCGCCGACGCGTTCAAAACAACGCTCTTGCAAGACTCGTAATAACTTAACTTGCATAGACATCGGCATATCACCGATTTCATCGAGGAATAACGTACCACCATCGGCAAGTTCAAAACGCCCTTTTCTTGCGGTCAGCGCGCCAGTAAACGCCCCTTTCTCATGGCCGAATAGCTCACTTTCAAGCAAATCTCCCGGGATTGCGCCACAGTTGATGGGTACGAAAGGTCCACCGCGTCGAGTCGAATGGTAATGTATATTTCGAGCAACCACTTCTTTACCCGTACCGGACTCACCCAATATGAGAACGTTTGCTTCACTAGGGGAAACTTGCTCAATTAAGTGACGAACCTCTTGAACGCCAATGCTTTGACCAACCAAGCTACGAAATAACGTATTTTTGCGTGCTGATGCAACGACAGAAACACCTTGTCGACCAAGAAATTCTTTACTGTGTCGCAGCGCTTCGCTGACTTGAGCAAAGTTCAAAGGAAAATCAAGCTCACCGACAAAGTTGGGGAACTCATCTATCGAATAGGGCTGCTGATTCGCAACAAGTAGAGGGATGTGATTTGCCTTAGACAAATGCTCTCTAAGCTCTGTACTTATCGTTCCGTATTCCATAGAACCTAAAATGCAACCCGCCCATGGTAAGGACCAATCAATTTTATCTATTTTTGAAGACGTAACGACATCACAGAGTTCACCGACGAATTCCAATATAATTGACAAATGCTGGCGTGTTGTTGGGTCGTCTTCAATGACAAGAAGTTTTGCTAAACCTTGCATGGATACCTGTTTATGCCTTTAAACTAAAATAACTATCGCTATATTGATATTCAAATATAACCTATCTCTATAAACAATAGACAATTTTTTATATTCAGCAACTAAAAAAAGCCACTCGCGCATAGAGTGGCTTCTATTCTAGGGAATAAATAAAAATTGGCAACCAACGGCTAATCAGATGTGATGTTGGTTTAAACTAATTAACTATATTCAGACATCCCCAACAGTTAGGTTATGAAATTCTGTTGGTATTTGGTCCCATGCTGACTTTATCTCGCGAATAATTTCAATCACATCATCAATGGGATTTGGATCATTGGTTTGGTTTGCTGTGGTGATTTGCGTTATTAGAAATTCATATAATTGATCCAAATTCTCGGCAATATCACCACCGTCTTCCATCGATAAACAGCTACGCAAGCTAATAATAATATCCAATGCTTTACCTAAGCGTTCGCCTTTAACTGGAATATTCCCCTGCTCCATCGCAACTTTACCTTGGATTAGACGTTCAATAGCTCCAGCCATCAGCATTTGCACAACTTTATGCGGTGAAGCCGCACTTAATTGGCTGTCTACTGAGACCTTTTTGTAAGCCTGTAAAGAACCGCGCATTAGAATCCCTCTTATTAATACTTTTGATACAGCTGAACTGATTTTTGCCCAATGCGGAACTTTCGCAAATCCTCGCCAACTTTCATAGTTTGCGAATTCATTAACTCAACCAATTTTTGTGTTGAACTAATGGCATCTGCCCACATTGTTGATTTTGCAAATCGTTCATTTTTTGACGCATAGTCTATTAATTGCTGCAATATCTGATCCCTTTTATCGACCAAACGCGTAATTTCTTCACTATCAAGGACAACATTCGTCAACTCTTGATTCAAAATGCGATCAATATCACTTAATTGATTAATTTCATTTTCCATATTATTAACCTAATGCATTCATCATACCGGAAAGTTGACTTTGCATTTTTCCAGTCGCATCTTGCATCGCAGAGAATTTTGCCTGAGTTCGCTTTTCCAATTCCTGCATTCTTCGGTCTAACGTCGCCTGATCATCACCTAAACGATAATTTTGCTCGGTTAAAGTACGCTCACGTGTCCGTATCGATCCTGTAACACCTGTCAAACTTTGAATCGAATCTTCAACACGTTTAGCAAACCCATCACGACCACCAAAAAATTCACCTAACTTAGAAAAATTATTGTTGATTTGCTTAGTCAGCATATCTGAATTAATTTCAAGTGTTCCCTGCCGCGTTGTTGTCACACCAAACTCCGTAAGACTACGAATTTCAGCAGGAGCACTTTCGATTTGAGTACTGAATACCCTTTTAAGTCGAGAGTCAGCACTACGGACGACGCTATCTCCAGCCAACGGCCCAGCTTCTCCCGTTTGAGGGTCGACACTCGATAATGATTTAGTCGTTCGGTAGAATTGATTATAAGAGTCGACAAATTGCTCAATGTAATTCCGGACAGTTTCACGGTCATATTCGATGTTAATTTCAGCGGGTTTACCTTCGCTTGGTGATAAGCCAGCTAACTCAAGATCGACACCATCGATCGCATCTTCAATGATATTGTTATCGCTTGATAACCTTGCAACCCCATCAAGCAGCACTTCGGCATTTTGCGCGGTTTCGACCTCTTTCATCCCTTGATAACCTTCAAAGGATTGTTGCGCTTTCTCTAGTCTAGCTTGGACCAGCTCGACTTTATTAATGTATTCTTTTTCTTCTGGCGAAAGCTTTGAGCGCTCTAACTCTTTCGCTTCTTGTTCAGTCATGCCGCCGTTTGCCACAGCCTGATCAATAGCGTGCTGTTCTTTCTTCAACTCGGCTTCAAGTTTACTTTGCGCTTCTTCTGGCGTGACATAAGAATCGAATAACGTACCGGAAGCACTATTACTTGCCCCTGGAATCTCTTGAAGTTTCTCGATTGCGGCAGGATCTAAATCAGGTTCAAGCTCTCGGTACGAATCAAGTAATGTACCAGAAGCGGTTTCTGACCAACCGGGGATTCTATCTTCTGGACGAACATACTCATTTGGATCGGTGACGTCACTAGACTGGGATTGAAGAGCCGCCGCAACGTTCGCTTCATCATTGGGTGTAACAGCACCGGTGTTCGCGTCTTGTTCCATTGCCGCTGCAGTCGTTTCAGGCGCTTTCGCTCCTGACTCACCTGCCGCTTGTTTGATTTGCGCCGCAACATCCTCATCAACGAGTCGAGCCGCAGATTCCATTTTCTCAGCCACTTTCTTAGCAATTTTCTGCTCGTCTGGGCTAAGTGGTGCGATTAATTGCTGTGCTTCGGAACGAGCCGCCTCGATGTCTTTTACTCGTTCTTCTAACGTTTTATATTCGAGTTGTTTAAGTGGATTTCCTCTTACCGCTTCAGCTCGAATAGAGATTTTATTGTCTTCACCAGTCTTATCAGATGCGACAATTAGACGAGGACCTTCTTTATCATTAATAATCGATGCTCTGACACCAGGGTTGCCTTTTGAGCGGTTAATACCTGCCACCACTTCTTGCAATTTAGTGCCGCTTTGAACATCAACAGTATAATTTGACTTGCCTAACGATATCTGCAACTTACCCGGCCCAAATCTCACATCTTCATCTAATACATGAGATGCAACTTTATGACTTTGGGCAAGCTGCAGTACATCGACAGCATACCTACCAGCAATAGCTTTTGTCGACGCGACTGCGTTGACAACGTTTTCATCTGAACTACCAACTTTACGTGTAGCAAAAGCCTCGTCCTGACGAAAACCCGCCATTAAGTTTTTCATTGTATCTAGCGATTCTCTGAGGTGCCCATAAGCACTGATACTGGCATTATTTTCCATGCGCGTATTGTCGATACGTTGCTGCTTAGGAACGCGCTCTGAATCGACAATTTTGCTGACCAAGGAATTTATATCCATGCCAGAACTCATCCCTATTGGGCCCATACTCATTAAATCACCTTTAAAGTTACACTTTACACCTTAGTCATAACCAGACCAGTATGATGATCTTGCTCTTTCGCAAGGCGCCGCAGTACTTCTAACATTTCTTCTTCTGGTATTTGACGAATCACGTCGCCCGTTTCGGCTTCGTAAATCGTCATCACTTCTCGACCAGACTCAGTATCTACACTGAACGACAAGTCTTTATTGATGGACGATACAAATTCTTGCATCTGCTCCCTCGTTTTTACTCGCTGTTCTTCCGTAGATCGCTCGTGTTGTTTAGCAAGTTTTATTGCTTCTTCCACTGAATCGGTTGTTTTTTCAACCGTCCTCTCTTGCGCATCGTCTGCACGATTCACTTGTTGAGGAGTTAAAATGCTTTTTGCAGTTTCACTCTCAGAAGCAAATTTGGTGCCACTTTTCGAGCCATAAGACTGGATGTTCGATGTATAGGATGTAATGTCCATAACTATCTCCCTCTCCATCTCATTGGATGAATAAACATAAATGGAATTGAGTAAACTCAATCCACTTCGCTATTAGCCCAATAAACTTAGAGCCGCTGATGGCGACTGTTTTGCTTGCGCTAAAACAGACGTACTCGCTTGTTGCAGAATCTGAGACTTAGTCATCTGCACGGTTTCTTTCGCATAATCAGTATCTTTGATTCGACTGCGTGATGCGTTTACATTTTCGTTAATGTTATCCAAGTTATTGATCGCATGATCAAAACGGTTTTGGAATGCACCAAGTTCTGCACGCTGGCTATCTACTGCTTGCAATGCGCCATCAATCACTGAAACCGCTAACTGAGAACCACCAACAGATGAAACGTTAATATCACCCACTGTGACCTTCTCTGCCGCTCCAAAACCAATTTCAGCACCTAGTCCACCACCGACAGTAACCTCACTCGAAACCTTCTGGTTTGAAGCAAATATCTGCATTTTACCGTCTTCATCAACCGATGCAGAAAGATCACTATTTTGACCATTGATGTAAGTCGCAAGCTCTTCTAAATCGTCGCCTTGCTTCGCATTCACTGTCACTTCTTGTGCTTCACCATCACTATCAGTGTAGCTCAATGTCATATCTGTCGCGCTACCAACCGTCCAGCTAGAGTCTTTGCCTTCGGTAGCAACATACGCATTCCCACCCATTGTATCGGTGTCTGAACGCATGTTCCCCATAGATAACATCACAGCTTCACCAGACGATGAGCCGATCTGAAAGGACTTATTCCCGAACGTACCATTTAGTAATTTGTTGCCACCGAACGAGGTTGATTCTGCAATACGATTTAGTTCGTCGTTCAGTGCCGTCACTTCTTGGTTAATCGCTTGACGATCTGATTTCGTATTTGAACCATTCGAAGATTGCAAAGAAAGATCGCGCATACGCTGTAAAATCGTTGTTGTTTCATTCATCGCACCTTCAGCAGTCTGCGCCATAGATATACCATCGTTCGCATTACGAACAGCGACATCTAGACCACGGCTTTGCGATGTTAATCGATTTGATATTTGCAATCCCGCCGCATCATCTTTTGCACTATTTATTTTATAGCCCGATGATAGACGTTCCATAGACTTCTGCGAGACTTCCGATGCATTGTTCAAATAACGCTGAGCGGTCATCGCTGAAACATTTGAGTTAACAGTTATAGACATATAGATCTCCTTTAGGACTTATGTACCGCGACGACTCTCACCTCATCTTGGTACATTTTCATTTCTCTCATTTCCTTTAACGGCGAGATGAATACATCCTTTAGGTTTTTTTTGATCTTTTTGATAAAAAAGTTGTATTGAATAGGAAAGTATGATTCTTTTTGGCAAGGATTGTGAATTAACCTTTTGATATTACAGAAAAACTTCAATCTAAAATTTAGGCAAAAAAAATCCAGCCCGAAGGCTGGATTTGGTTCGCTTCACAATTAACCAAGAAGGCTAAGAGCGGCATTAGGAGCCTGTTTAGCTTGCGCCAAGATAGAGCTCGACGCTTGCGCCAATATTTGTGATTTAGTGAGGTTGGTTGTTTCTTTCGCAAAATCAGTATCTTTAATTCGACTTTTCGAAGCACTCACATTTTCGTTAATGTTGTCTAAGTTGTTAATCGCGTGGTCGAAGCGATTTTGGAATGCACCAAGTTGTGCTCGGTTACTGTCAACATACTTTAGAGCTGAATCAATAATCGCAACCGCTTGTTGTGCGCCACCAATCGATCTTACGTTAATTTCATCGACCGTCTCTGCTTTACCCGCTCCCATCGAAAGCTCGCCAGCTAATCCGCCAGAAAACGATACAGGGCCTGAAACGGTATCGGTTCCCGCAAAGATTTGTAGCTCTCCATCTTCGTTCACCGACGCTTTGACCAAATCATTTTGACCATTAATGTAAGTCGCTAGCTCCTCAATATCGTCGCCTGCTTTTGCATTGATTGATATTGTTTGCTCAACCCCATCACCATCAGTCAGCGAAATTTGCAGATCATTCGCGCCTTCAGGAACAGTCCAATCTTTGTCTTTACCATTTGCCGCAACATAAGACATGCCACCCATACTTGCGTTATCACTGCGCATGTCATTTATTGTTAGCATAACGGCTTCACCGTTATCAGCACCAATCTGCATTGATTTGGTCGCGAATGTGCCGTTAAGTAATTTATTACCACCAAATGATGTGGTTTCAGCAATACGATTTAACTCATCATTCAGTGCAGTCATCTCTTCCTGGATTGCACCACGGTCATCATCGGTATTCGCACCATTCGCTGATTGTAGGGACAAGTCACGCATTCTTTGTAAAATGCTCGTGGTCTCGTTCATTGCGCCTTCGGCGGTTTGTGCCATTGAAATACCATCATTGGCATTTCGGACTGCAACGTCTAGACCGCGACTCTGAACATTTAAGCGGTTTGAAATTTGTAATCCCGCTGCGTCATCTTTTGCACTGTTAATTTTAAAGCCAGAAGATAGACGTTCCATTGATGTATTTTGTGCTTGAGTTGCGCTGTTTAAAAAACGTTGCGCTGTCATTGCTGATACATTTGTATTTACGTTAACTGCCATGATGATTCTCCAATTGATTTTCCGATATTCAGGTTTTCGACGTCTCGAAAAACCAAGTAGTTCTCTCAAAGTTACTTTTTATAACGGCACTGGTTTGGGATTCTTGAGGAAAAAAGTGATTTTTTTTTAAATTTATTTTTTGCCGATAACTTAAGTGTTCTAGGTGTCAAACTTTTCAAAAAAAGTGCTAAAGTTTTTCGCATTCAATACGATATAACAAAATTTTTTTTTTGTTAATTACTCAATAAGGTAATCGCGAGATTGGGCTGTTTCTTTGCTTGAGCTAACAATGACATGCCAACCTGTTGCAATATCTGATGCTTAAGAAGCTGAGTGGTTTCTTTTGCGTAATCTGCATCTTTTATACGACTATTCGATGCTGCAAGATTTTCATGGACGTTCTCAAGGTTAGTAATTGCATGACCAAATCGATTTTGCAATGCCCCCACTTCTGAGCGGTGTTGATCAACAAACTCAAGAGCAGTATCTAGAATTGCGACAGCCCGCTGTGAGCCTCCGACATCGGTAATATCTATATTATCGACGGCTTCATAACCTAACGCCCCTATTTGCAGTTCAGAGGCTAAGCCACCGGAAAACGATAAGGTTCCTTGAGTTTCCTTCCCTGCCATATAAATCTGAAGTTGACCATCTTGATTCACAGACGCTGAAACAGAATCCGTTTGGCCATTGATATAGGTCGCCAACTCTTCAATATCATCACCTACTTTTGCATCAATGGAAATATCTTGCTGATTTCCTTGGCGATCTAGGTAACTTATAGTCAAATTTCTATTTGCGGCAGAAACTTGCCATGTTGAATCAGCCTTTGCAGAAGCTTGGTAGCTAAAGCCTCCCATATTGATACTGTCACTGCGCATATTCTGGAGTGACACTTGAACCGCCTCCCCTGAACTCGCACCAATTTGGAATGCGGCTTTAGAATATTGACCATTGAGCAGTTTATTGCCACCAAATGACGTCGTTTCTGCGATACGATTGATTTCATCATTTAACGCGGACATCTCTTGCTGTAATGCCCGTCGATCATCTTGGCTATTTGCACCATTACTCGACTGAAGCGCAAGATCTCGCATCCGTTGCAGCAATTGCGTACTCTCTTGCATACTGCCTTCTGCGGTTTGCAAGATAGAGATACCATCGTTAGCATTTCGCACCGCGACATCTAAACCACTCATTTGTGATTGAAGTCGATTTGAGATCTGTAACCCTGCCGCATCATCCTTCGCGCTGTTAATCCGATTTCCAGACGACAAACGTTCAAGCGCTTGATTTAACATCTCGCTTGAATTCGTTAACTGTCTTTGAATCGTCAACGCAGGCACGTTGGTATTAACGGTGATAGTCATAATCTACCTTACAATTGTTCTCAACAAGGGTATCGGTCGACATCAGAAAAACTTAAGCACTTTCGGTATTGAAAGGATCACACGTCGATCAGCGTCAATTAGTACCTTTCTTTTATTCGTAAAAATATGTAAATCCATGCAAAGAATGCGTCTACTCACTACTATTTACCCCAATTTTGCTTATTATTACGCCATTCCATCGCCCATCAATTTTATACAGTGAGCTATTATGTTTCGAATAACTATCATCCTCTTTTTACTCTGGCTGCCCTCCCTTCTGGTTGGCTACGATCAGTTTGGTGAATTTATCTTCTGGAGACATCAATTAACAATGCTCACAGGTATGTTGGGCTTTAGCTATATGTGTACTGCCGTTTTGATAGCTTCTCGATTTCAGTGGGTTGAATCCATCGTTCGCGGATTGGATAAAGGCTACGCCATACATAAACAATTAGGTATTGGTGCCCTAGTCGCCCTTATTTTACATTGGGCAACGATAGAGAGTGCTCATTGGCTTACAGATCTAGGTTTCCTTTCACCTCCAAATCGAGGTGATCGTCCAACTATTGAAGGAATTAATTGGCATGGTGTCGCTGAACAAGTTGGTGATATTTCATTCAAGGTCTTTGTTATCTTCTGTGTCATTAGCTTGGTTCAAGCCATCAGCTACAAAAAATTCAAATTCACCCATAAATTGGGTGGTATCCTTGTGATTGCCGGAGCATTTCATTCAGCATTGCTACTCGACTGGACCACAGCGTCTACGCCTTTCAATATCGCCATTACGCTGTTTTCTATTGTAGGAGTTTGGTGCTCATACTTATCTCTCTCAAGGAAAATTGGACAAGCTAATAAATCAGAAGGAACTGTGTCGAGCGTTGAAAAGTTTGGTGCTGGTGACAACGAAAATGCCATTGTTCGCTTTAGCGTAAAGCTTGACTCTCCAATTCAATATAAAGAGGGACAATTTGCCTATCTAAATTTTCATGATGGTGAAGCGCCTCATCCATTTTCTATTTTGAATTATGATGACCAATCAAAACAGGTTGAATTTGGTATTAAAGCATTGGGTGACTATACCACTGTGTTGGTCAATAAATTAGAAGTTGGTCAACAGGTAACAATTGAAGGTAGCTATGGTCATTTTCAAATTCCTCAAGCAGAGAATCAGGTTTGGATTGGGGCTGGAATTGGGATTGTACCTTTCGTTTCTCGCCTTTACTGGTTACAAAATCAAAAGAACAACCAACCCAATCGCTACACGAAAATAGACCTATTCTATTGCGTTAACTCCAAAAAAGAGGCGTATTTCGAGAAAGAAATGCTCGCTATCCTTAATAAGATTAAATTTGTTGAGTTACACCTGTTCGATGCTGAAAACAATCAGATTTTAGATGGCAGTAAAATAGAGCAAACCATGGCAGGTAAAACGTTCGATGTTTGCTTCTGTGGGCCTGAAGGTTTTGGGCAGCAGCTGCAAACCTATTTTGAAAAATCAGGACTTCCAAAGCAGCAATTTCATAAAGAGATATTCAAAATGCGATAATGCGTTGCAGTAAATGACTCTAAGCAATAAAAATGGCGCGTCCTACTAAGACGCGCCATTTTTTATTCTATTAATTCTAAATCGTCACCAATGTTATCACGACTATCGTTAACATTATGATGCTAAACCTATTTAAGAGTCAGAGCCTGAAGCATTTCTTGAGATGGTGCAAAAGCAAAAACGCCAGTTACGGCTTTAGTGAAGCGCAACATACTGTCGGTTTTCCCGTCGGTCATGCCGTACATACTGTGCAGCATATCTTGGAAATTCGATAACGTATTGCAGTAAGCAATAAACACCAAGCCATGATCGCCACTCACCGATCCGTACGGCAAACTATGACGAACAATCTTTAGTGCCACACCTTCTTTTTTAATGTCCACACGACCAACATGCGAGTTCGCAGGGACATTATCCAATTCGATTGAGTCAGGCTTTGTCCGACCAATGACTTTTTCTTGGGCCGAAATATTAAGGCGCTCCCAAGCAGGTAAATTGTGAACGAAACGCTGCAACATGACGTAGCTACCACCAGAAAATTCACCGTCTGGAATAATCGCAACATCTTTACGTTCTTCATTTTCTGGGTTCTCGGTACCATCAATAAAGCCGTTGGTGTCGCGAGCATCTAAATATCGGAAACCATAGCTTTCATCAACAAACTCAATATGGCTTTCTACTTCACATACGAATTTACGTAAGAAGTAGAATAGTAAATCATGACGAGCACTGTGAGCATGAATAATAAAATCAACATCGGTCGCAGGAGCATAGATATCACCTTCACCTAAAGGCTGAAACTCAACCAATTCAGTTGGCATCGCCACGTCACACTGAGCCCAGAATTGAGAAGTAAAGGCTATCGATAAGGTAAGCTTCGCGCCTGGTTGAGCTTGATTTAATTCATCGACAATTTTTGGTAATTTTTTTAAATGCTCTAAAACCAAGTTCGGTTCACTCTTGATCTTAAACAGCGTATAGAGCGCAAAAGGTTCCGCTTCCGGTAAAATGGCACTTTGACACAACATTATAAATCCTCTATCCACTTTGAAATCGGTAGGTATTTTTCCTACTTACTTTTATTTCTAACTCAATTTGATTACTTAATATACTAGGCTAGTTGTCACCGACAAAAACCAAGTAAAATGAAAACTATATACACATTACACTATCATTATTACGTAATTTACAGGTGCCCACCTAAACCAATATGGTAAAGTGTTAGATAACCTCTGAAAACAGTATAATCCGCGATGAATAAAAAAACAGTGTCACCACAAACTCAGCAAGAGGCCTTAAAGCTAGCCAAAGCAACTCAAAAACCAGGGCAAACCAAAGATCAAACGAAATTGATTGCTCAGGGTATTGAACATGGCATTGCACTATACAAAAAGCAACAAAAAGAAAAACAACGCCAGGCTGATAAGGAAAGAAAGAAACAACAAAAAGAGAAGATTAGTAAATCATCTTCTCTTCCCGAGCAAAATCACCTGCCAACACCTGAACCACAAACATCACCAAAGCTACCTTGGGTATTGTTGTTAATCAGTTGGATTGGTTTTATTGCGTTTATTTACGTAAAATAGTGGGTGTATCAACCGTCAGTTTTGGACGTAAATTCAATGTAAGAAATCAACGTCCTAAACTGGATGCAATATCATTTTGCTTATCTAATACCCATTGGCTGTCGAATGGTCCCCAATCAGACAATTGATAATAACCATCATTATGGCGACGCCCATCTTGAATGAACATTAATTCGATACCAATTCCCGGAAGTGCTTTTAATACATCCTGAATAGTTCTACGTGGCCACCCCGTAATTTCTATCAATTTGGGAACATTAGGGCGTTCAATATGTTCAACCAAATACGCAAGATACAATCGCCTTGCGAAAACAGGACTTAGTTCCATCGATACCTCCTAATTCTATATCGATTTATTATTTATGTTTTGGCATTTTGTGTGTTGCGTTTGATCAAGAGATCAATAACTCGCACCAACTTAGTTATGAATTACCAAGTTAGATTACCGAAAGCTCTCACCATTCCTGTTTTGTCCTCATCTCTCGTTCCTGATAGGATTCATAGTTTTCATCAATCGAACACAAGAGACCATCATAATGAGCACAGTCCTATACGGTATCCCAAACTGCGATACGATTAAGAAAGCCAAGAAGTGGCTTGATGAACATCAGGTTGATTACACTTTTCACAACTTTCGTAAAGATGGAATTGATAATGAATTAGTTGTGCAATTTTGCCAGCAATTAGGGTGGGAAAATGTGCTTAATAAACGTGGCACAACCTATCGTCAATTAAGTGATGAACAAAAAGAGTCAATAAATGACACCACAATAATCGATCTTCTAGTAGAATACCCAGCCATGATAAAGCGCCCAGTGCTAGCAACTAAAGGCGCATTAAACATAGGGTTTAAAGCTGAACAATACGCTGCAATTTTTAGCTCTTAGCTTTTAACTTTTTAGTTAATATAGAATCGAAAAAGAATATAGGATTAAATAATGACAGACAGTCCCGTACTGGCACTTGCAAAGGATTTGATTAGCCGTCAATCGGTCACTCCAGAAGACGCTGGCTGCCAAGAAGTAATGATCGAACGTCTCAAAGCATTAGGTTTTGAAATTGAAGTGATGGTGTTTGAAGATACGACCAACTTCTGGGCTCGTCGTGGTACAGAAGCGCCTTTATTTACCTTCGCGGGACATACTGATGTTGTCCCTGCCGGCCGATTAGAACAGTGGCACACTCCACCTTTCGAACCAACGGTTATCGATGGTCACCTTCACGGCCGTGGCGCAGCGGATATGAAAGGTTCATTGGCTTGTATGCTGGTTGCCGTAGAGCGATTTGTTGAACTGCATCCCGACCATAAAGGTTCGATCTCATTCTTAATTACCTCTGATGAAGAAGGCCCATTTATCAACGGTACGACTCGTGTTGTTGATACACTAATGGCCAGAGACGAAATTATTGACATGTGTATTGTGGGTGAACCATCAAGTACAAATGCTGTCGGTGATGTGGTTAAAAATGGTCGTCGCGGATCATTAACCGGTGATCTTCACGTTAAAGGCATTCAAGGACACGTTGCTTACCCACACTTAGCAAGAAACCCGGTTCACCAAGCTATGCCTGCGTTATCTGAACTTGCAGCAACGAAATGGGATGACGGTAATGCTTTCTTCCCACCAACAAGCTTTCAAATCCCAAATATGAATAGTGGCACTGGTGCTTCGAATGTCATTCCTGGGGAGCTCGATGTTCAGTTTAATTTCCGGTTTAGCACTGAGCTAACCCATGAAGAGATTCAACGTCGTGTTCATTCAACATTAGATGCGCATGGTCTAGATTACGATCTAAAGTGGACAATCAACGGTCAACCATTCTTAACGGATGCAGGAAGTCTACTTGACGCTGTTGTGAACGCAGTAACTGATGTTAACCACAAAGCCCCAGAACTGCTTACAACAGGCGGGACATCAGATGGGCGTTTCATTGCTCAAATGGGGTCTCAAGTTGTTGAATTAGGGCCGGTTAATGCAACGATCCATAAAGTCAATGAGTGCGTAAATGTCGCTGATCTTGAGAAGCTAACCGATATGTACCAAAATGTACTAAAACATTTACTGGTTTAAACCATGACTCCAGAACAGCTTAGTGGCCTAATCGATTCACATCTTGCGCCGATGCAAATAGGCACAAGTTCAATGTTAGTTCACCCAGATGTTCATCAAGATCTCGGCCGTTTAATTCATGCGGCCGATAAAGCTGGATTTAACTGTTCTATTGCTAGTGGCTTTCGAGATTTTGGGCGCCAAGCGTCGATTTGGAATCGAAAGTGCACTGGCGAACTCCCTGTATTAGATAAGCAAAGCCGCCCGTTAGACATCTCTTTACTTTCTCAGCATCAATTAGTCGACGCAATCTTACGATGGTCGGCGTTACCTGGTGCCACTCGTCATCATTGGGGCACCGATTTTGATGTCTATTGTAAAACCTCTTTAGGTACTCATAATTTAAAACTAGAGCCCTGGGAGTATCAAACCGGACATCAAGCTAAGTTTTTTGTATGGCTCGAATGTAATTTAGAGCAATTTGGTTTCTTTTTGCCTTATCGAAAAGAGTTAGGTGGGGTGAGTATCGAGCCTTGGCATATCAGCCATCGAAAAACAGCCACTAATTGCCTTAATCAGTTTTCTATCGATACTCTAGATAAAACTCTCGCTCAGCAACACGTTTTGGCAAAAGATATCGTGAGACAAAAACTAGAAAGTATATACAATCAATATATTCTCAATATTTCATTGTAGTTGGGCAATATGGACTTTCTTACCTCTCCTTGGGTCATCATAACGATCATCATGTGTTTTTTAATCGGTAATATTGCGGCTTTTCGTTATTTTACCCCAAAAAATCTCGACAAATTTAAACCCAAAAACAATGACGAACTCAACCGTTTAATTGAATTAGATAAAAAGCACCAGGAAACATTGCATAACCACAGCGATAAAACGACCAAAAAAAAGGACGAGTAATCACTCGTCCTTTTCACTTTTATCAGTGTATCAATTTGTGCTGTTTGATGTCGCACTAAGCATTGGAATAAACTCACTTAACTGCTCTTCAGTAAGAAGCTTTCCATCGGTGTCGGTAATATTAATTGAAGTTCTATTCCCTAAGTCACCAAATAATAAATGATACTTACCGCGATCGATCGTCAGTGGTTCAATTTTATGGCTATCCCAAACTTCTTGATCAGCTGGACGATAAAATACCGTTAGCTCTCCTTGCGACTGGCTTTTACCCGTGACGGTAAAACCAAACTGCTCAATCATAGTTGGAACTCGATGCCAAGCGATATCAAACGGTGTACGAGCAACGATAATTGGCAATGCATTTCTATCTGTCCCCATAGTAAAGACAATATTTTGCCCTAAACGTAGTGCTTGGCGTTTAGTTTCAGCGCGCAATTGTGCATCGTAATTTGTTGTTAGCAAGTTGGCCATAGCCGCTGCATAGCGATCGAGCAAAAAGTCTTGGCTTGGTAAATTCAAATCATTCGTTAGCTGAGTGATCTCAATTCGAACACCAGAGCGACGACCGAAATTAATACGTGTAAATTGATAATCGGCGATAGCTTGGCCTTCTTCATTACCAATAACCCAAGTCACATTTTTACCAATCAAGTCTCGATCAGAATTATCAACTAGCGTTGCATTGTGTTTATTGAGCTCGCTCTTCAATATGGCCCACAGCTGATCCGATTGTTCTGGCCTTGCTGTCCATAGCGTAACCGCACGAGGTTCTTCATCCACAATCATTCCCGGTACTAATTCTAATACCTGAAGAGGGGGACGAATATCAAGATCGCCTCCAACTTCACCAGAGAAATTTCCACGTGGGATAATAAATTGACGATAAGATTGAGCGACCGCATCATCACTTGTCTGCCACTGAGTAAATTCTGGTGTATTTAGATACTCAAAATCATCTTTCGCTTGATTGCGCTCAAGTGGAGATTTAGTACACGCCGTTAGTAGCAATGCAGCAATGGATATCCCCATTAGCTGATAAGAAAATTTCATTCATACTCCCAAATAAAAACCGAGGGATGAACCCTCGGAAAATGAACTATCAGCAGAGATATTTATTCAATACCAGCAAGTTTAAGTGCTTCAGCAACGATAGGTTGAGATGACTCTGTTAATGGCATTAGTGGTAAACGTAAATCACTGCATTCGATCAGACCAAGTTGATGTGCCGCCCATTTAACTGGGGTTGGGCTAGATTCAACAAATAAGTTTTTGTGAAGAGTTTCCAGGCGCTGATTAATAGCTTCCGCTTCAGCAAACTGACCACTTAATGCTAAACGCATCATATCGGCCATATCTTTGGCAGCAATATTATTGGTCACAGAAATGACACCATTTCCGCCCTGCTTGACAAATTCAAGCCCTGTAAGGTCATCACCACTAAATAGGACAAAATCATCACGACAAAGTTCACGATGTATTTTCACTCGGCTTACATCACCCGTTGCATCTTTGATTCCTACGATAACCGGTATTTCAGACAAACGAGCAACGGTTTCAGGTAACAAATCTACCGCGGTTCTACCAGGAACATTGTAAAGAATCTGAGGAATATCCGTTTCATTAGCAATGGCTTTATAGTGCTGAAACATTCCTTCTTGAGTAGGTTTATTATAATAAGGCGTTACAGTCAGACACCCTTTAATACCCGTGTTATTAAATAGACGAGTAAAAGTAATCGCTTCATGGGTGGCATTAGCCCCTGTTCCCGCGATCACAGGAATACGATCATCGGCAAATTCAACTGTCTTCGATACGACTTTGACATGTTCTTCATTGCTCAGCGTTGCAGATTCGCCAGTTGTCCCAACAGAAACAATCGCGTCAGTTCCTGCTTCAACATGATAATCGACGAGTTTTTTGAGATTTGCGTAATCTACTTCGCCATCACTATCAAAAGGTGTTATTAATGCAACAATACTTCCAGAAAACATGTCTTTCTCCCAAGGTTGATACTCCCTGCATGGTACTGTAAGCAAGTCAAAAAAAACAAGCGAAACCGTCTGCTTATTTGACTTATTTGGCTGAATTTTTATCGTCGAGCCCGATATGATGTAAATCCTTACACTTTTCCGTTTTATTTTGTACAAATCTAACTGATGGAACAATCCGACATATCAACCAACAACATTCCCTCGATTTGGGTTTAAGCATAGTATTGGCGATGAATATCGTTACAGAATCGTACTAAATTACTATGTTGCTTGGTAAGCTCAACCAAAGGCGAAGGTAAAGGCGTTAGCAATATCTGAGCAAGTACTGAATAAGCGGTAATGTCAATTAAGCTCAATTTATCATTATAAAAATATGCCTTATCTCCAATGAACTCATTCAATGCCGATAGCTGTGTCTCAGCTATTTGTAATATTTCCTCTTGTGAATGTCGTCCTATCCCCTGCCCATAAAGTGCTTTCATAGTTCCTTTCTTGGCCACTGCGGGAATAATTTTGTTCATAGGAAATGGCATATCTGAAAAAAAGTGTCTTTGATTACTCGCCAATTACTTTCATAACCCCAACGAAAATAAACCACACACCAATATAAACGATCTTCTAATGCACTACACATTAGAGCAGATGCCATACTTTGTTCATCAGTTAAATGAGCATTGATATCAAATTTCCGTTCTTCTCGAAGGTAACGTTCGATAAAAAAACTGTCGGCAATAATTTTTCCATTATCTTCGATAAAAGGAAGCTTTCCTTTAGGGGCTTTTTGAAGGTACTTAGTTCCAGTTTTTACGTCAAATTCAAGTTTGGATTCCTTAAGTAAAAAATGCGTTTTTAATACAAAAGGACTCGGGTCTATGATATTTAGATTAGGGCCAAAACCGTATAACGTTATCATTATTTTATCCTTAAAGACGTAAAGTTAAAGTGCTCTTAATACACCACACAGCGCAAAAACACAGAGTAATAACGTTGGTACTAGACTCAACATAAATCCGATTCCTCGTGATGCTGGAGCTTTAACATAAGCCTGCCAATAAATAAATCGCCCCACGATGTAAAAACTTCCGAGAACCGCCATCCAAATGGGATCTTGATGCTTTCCTGCGATAAATAAAGCAGGAAGAAATGCCACCAATAACTCTAATGTATTCATTTGTACGCGATACATCCGTTCAAACTCAGGCGCACCGATAATCGCAGGGGCTAATAAGCCCGTCTTTTTTCGGGCACGGCCTGTCATCGCACCAAAAAATAAAAATTGGCAAACTGCTAATATGGCAACAAGTTCAACATAAGGCATAGCAAAACCCCTGAAATATGGACGAATTTAGTCATGGACTAATAAAATAATGAAACAAGCTTTCCTAAGCCGAAATAGCGTCTATCGGTAATGCATAATAGACGATTGAATTATCTGACTGATATTGGAATTCTGGACCGTAAGTTTCTACATCTGGTCCATATGTGTGTTTCATGTTTGAACGCAAAAGCCAACTAGAATAGATGTAGCTTATGGTTTGGTTAAAATGCTCGGTGTTGACCTGACCTTTGTGCTTAAACTCAGCATATCTTTGCTCAGGTAACGTAAGACTAATCATCCCCTCTGGCAAAGATGCGATTTCTGATACTTCAACACAAGAGGTATAGAACAATTTCTGCTCTCCCTCTTTGTTTTCTTCTACGCTAATAATTCCGTAGCAAGTTCCTTCAATTTGATTCTCGATCTCAGCTAGTCTCGGAATAAAACTCTGCCATAGACTCGGAAGTTTCTCGGCTATATTCGTTTTTTCAGACTCGATTCCAATAACTTCAATCTTAGTGCCAACAAGTTGCTTCAACTGAGACGTGTAAATTCTAGGTTCTAAGGTTAAATTTTGGTTTAGGTTTTTAAGATATTCGTTATCAAAGCGTGCCTTCTTCATAATCAATGATTGGCTCGAACGTTCACGATATTCACTCGGTGAATAGCCAAATAATTTTTTAAATGCTCGGGTATAAGCCTCATGAGACTCAAAACCAGATGCGATGGCCACATCCAAGATCGACAAGTTTTTGTTATATAAACTGTCCATCGAGTTTGCAATGCGCCTTGAGCGCACATACGATTTTAATGTTTCATTCGTCAAGCCTTTAAAAATACGTTGAAAATGCCAGTGACTCATATTGGCATGCGCTGAAACAGACTTTAGGTCGAGAGGCTTGTCTAAGTTATCCTCAATGTAATCAACGCCTTTCTGAATTTTGCTTAAGTACTTCATATCTCTTCCCTGTTGTCGTTTCCGATATATTAAACCAAGCCATACTGCACTCATTTGATTGTTTGTGCTTTTTAAACATAAATATTCCCTTATCCCATCTGAAACTCTCGGCTCAAGCTGTGATAAGATTAATCAGAAATAAAGAAGAGCAACTAGCTCAATTGAGTTATTAAAAAGGAAGCCAAAATGAACACCTTAACCGCTGGGGCTGCTTGCCCAAATTTTTCCCTATTAGATCAAGATGGCAATACCGTCAGTTTATCTGACTTTCAAGGAAAAAAGGTCGTGTTTTACTTTTACCCTAAGGCCATGACACCGGGATGTACGGTGCAAGCTCAAGGAATGAGAGATGTTAAACAGCAACTAGACGATAAAAATGTCGTTGTCCTTGGTGTCAGCATTGATCCTGTAAAGCGTTTGGGTAAATTTATTGAACGCGACAACCTTAATTTCACACTACTTTCAGATGAAGATCACCAAGTTGCCGAAGCCTTTGGCGTTTGGGGCGAGAAGAAATTTATGGGAAAAGTCTACGATGGTTTACATAGAATCAGCTTTTTAATTGATGAAAATGGCATGATTGAACATGTATTTAACAAGTTTAAAACCAAAGACCATCATCAAGTGGTGTTGGATTATTTAAATCAATAATCCCTGTTACGCGTTCCACCACCACGATTCATGGAAAAGAAATAATAAAAAACGCCAAGACTGGCGTTTTTTAGTTTAGGCATAACCCCACACTTAGGATGATATATCAAAGGCGAACAATCATCACACAACAAAGGTGTTGAGTAATTTTTCTTGCTCGCGAACTTGATTTACCTGAGATTGAATAGCTTGAGCAACATCATTGGCTTGAACACTCACTTGAGTACCAATATCTTTTATCTTCACTGTGTTTGCGTTAATTTCTTCGGCCACAGCATTTTGTTCTTCTGCTGCTGACGCAATTTGAATATTCATATCACTGATTTGACTAATTGACTCACGAATGCTCACAAGAGCTCGATCGGCCTCGGCAGAGTGTTCGACCGCTTCTGAAACTGTGGTTTGACTATCCAACATAGCTAACGATACCGCTGACGATCCCTGTTGTAGCTGTTCGATCATCGATTTAATTTCCGTCGTAGATTCCTGAGTTCGGGAAGCTAACGTCCGTACTTCGTCTGCTACCACAGCAAAGCCTCGTCCAGATTCACCTGCTCGCGCCGCTTCTATCGCAGCATTCAGTGCTAATAAGTTGGTTTGATCGGCAATATCATTAATCACCTTTAGCACAGTTTCTATGTCTGTCGTTGCACTTTCCAAACCTTTAACCTGTTGTACTGCTTGTTCGATTCGCTCTGATAAAGTCGAGATTGAGTTGGTCGTTGTCTCTACCATTTTCTCGCCTTCAATCGTCGCATCATCCGCTAATTTAGCAGCATCAGCAGCTTGTTGAGCATGCCCCGCGACTTCCGAAGCCGTGACCGACATTTCATTCATTGCGGTCGCCAACTGCTCTAGCTCATACATTTGAGAGTCCACCGCTTTAGCCGATGTTTCTGAGCTATCTAAAATGGTATCGGCTCCGATATGCAGCTCTCCACTAATTTCTTTTGATTGACGAATTCGTCCTTGTAGTGATTGAGTAAATTCATTGAATGCCTGAGCCAACTCCGAAAACTCTTGATCTGTATTGGTGTCTAAACGTTTGGTTAAATCACCCTCACCCGATGCCACATCTTTGATTGCCCGATTTAATGCGCCTAAAGGTTTCATTAGAACATTCAGCAAAAACATTAGCGCAATCACACTTAATACAAAGCCAACTAAAGTGTAGATGATAGAACTGGTTTTCAACGCGTCCAACGTACTGAACGCTACTGATTCATTCACAACCGCAGCAACATACCAACCTTCACTCGAGGCCAAAGTGATATCTACAAGATAGGTCTCCCCATCGACTTCGACCGTCTGCATGCCTTCTTTTATTTGCAATTGTGGTAAATAGCTCGACAACTCTTGCCCATTTTTTTCTTGGTCAGGGTGAGCAATTGTGATGCCATTTTTAGTAACAATAAACAAGTAACTCGAATCAAACATCGTGGTTGAGTTAACGAGTTCAGATAAACTTGAAAGGTCCATATCGAAGAACATTACACCAGTAAAAGAACCTTTATCACTCACTGGTACACCAATGGACGTAATCATCTGATTTGAGGCAGCATCCATATAAGGCTGAGTCAGCATTATGCTACCTTTCTGCTTAGCATCAATATACCAAGGGCGCTGACGAGGATCGTAATCATCTCCAGGAGTCCAGTTATCAAAGTTTTCAACCACTCGACCATCAGATTGATAGCCCAACCCGGCTCCAAGGAAACTGCTCTTAATTTGAGGGGTTTCTAATATGTTACTTACATATTCTCGGTCATTCGGTGCGAGAGCTAATGTATCCGCAACAGATTGAGCAAGGGATTTTTTACTGTCGATGCTGGCTGTCATGGTCCTTGATATACCAACAACCATTTCTTCGACGTTACTATTAACCATCGACTCAATTTCATTTTTAACGGTATATTGTTGCTGGAATGACAATAGCGCAACTGTGGTAAACAATAGAACGGAAGACGCGGCAACGATTTTGTGACTAAATTTCATACGACCTCTTAAAACACCAAATGTGGAAAAATTCACACAATAAAATGACCTTTTAAGATATCGGCAATATTGCCAATAACTTTAAGCCTATATATACAATATAGACTTAAATTTCGTAGTTTATAAATTAATCAATAGGATTTTAGGCCGTTTCAGGCTCGTCGTCATTACTTGGAATAACAGTCCAGACGGCTTTGACTAATGTCGCTAATGGAATAGCAAAGAACACACCTAAAAATCCCCACATGCCGCCAAAGACCAATACCGCGACAATAATAGCAACTGGATGAAGATTAACCGCTTCGGAAAACAACACGGGCACTAATACGTTACCATCAAGGGCTTGAATAATTCCGTATGCAATTAAGAGCCAATAAAAGTCTGGCGTAATGCCCCACTGAAATAACCCGACGATAGCAACAGGAACCGTAACTACTGCCGCGCCAATGTATGGAATCAGCACTGAAAATCCAACCGCAACTGCTAAAAGTACTGAATATCGCAAATCAAGAATGGCAAACGTAATGTAGCTAACGCCACCTACAATCAATATTTCCAACACTTTTCCGTTAATATAATTGGAAATCTGCTGATTCATTTCAACTAAGACTTTATCAGCAAGCTTTCGATTTTTTGGCATAACGTTACTGACTGACTTCATCATCTGCCGTTTGTCCTTCAAAAGGAAGAACATCAGCAGTGGAACCAGTATTAAGTAAATGGATAGAGTCGCAATACTAACAAGGGAAGCAAGAGATCCTTTAACCACACTTTCTCCCATAGAGATCAGCTGGTTTTTCGCGTTTGTCATGATTGATTCAACAATCTGAAGATTCGCAAGTTCAGGGTACTTTTCAGGAAGAACAACGATTTTAGCTTGTAACTCGCTATACATACTCGGTATATCGTTAATCAAGTTTCCAACCTGCTGCCAAATCGTAGGCACGAGGCCGAATATGGCAATTAACATAACGCCAGTAAAGATTAACATCACGATTAATACAGCTAACGTTCTCGGAACCTGAAAAGACACCATCTTCGCGACAGGACGTTCAAGCAGGTAAGCTAAGACAATTGCAACCAAGAGAGGTGCTATCAAGCTACCGAAGAAATAAATAGTAAAGAAACCAACAAACAGGATGGCAAATAAACTCACAGCATGGGGATCAGAAAAGCGCCGTTTGTACCACCGAACTAGCATTTCGAACATTTAATTCACTTCCTTTGTTACGTCAATTTGAAAGCCATCACTTACCACTCTACTACGTGTAGAATCATAGTCACGTTGAAGATACCTTTGAATATCACGAAATGACGCTTCATCACAAATCAAAATACGTAAACTCTCTCCCTCTGGTATCATCTTCAACTCCCTTTTTACGAGCAAAAGAGATAATGGGCAACGTTGTTCTCGTAAATCAAGGGTTACCGGCTTCATGCAGTCTCTTTGAGTTGAATATTTGAGTATTGTATATCGTTTTAATCTGCACGCCACACATTATCGATATTGCAGCTATGATTAAACAGAATTTCATTTATCACTTTGTAACAATCGATTATCGTAAACCAAACGTAAGAAAATGAAACCATTAATGATTCCCTCTGTCTGACTAGCGTTAGTCTCAAACCATCTTTTAAGGTCAATGATGAAGCTGAAACATTCGGTCTGTTCAATGTTAGTTGCAGCGAGTTTACTTCAACCACTCCATGCATCAAATGATATAGACTTACCTGATATTGGAACCGTCGCCAGTTCGACACTGACGATCGATCAAGAACGCTTATACGGTGATGCCTATATGAGAGTTCTACGTGGCAATCAACCACTAATAGAAGATCCGGTTCTATCTGAATATATATCAACACTTGGCCATAAGTTGGTGGCTAATGCAGACGATGTCAAAACGCCATTCACATTTATCTTGGTTCGAAACAACGAGCTTAACGCTTATGCTTTCTTTGGCGGTTACGTCGCACTGCATACTGGACTGTTTCGCTATACGCGTTCAGAGAGTGAACTCGCCTCGGTGATGGCTCACGAAATCGCACACGTCACTCAACGTCACCTTGCTCGGAGTATGGAAAGCCAAGCTAACCGTTCTGCAACAACTATGGCTGCTCTTGCAGGGTCTTTGTTACTCGCTATTGCCGCTCCACAGGTCGGTGTTGCCGCGCTTACTGCCACTACAGCAGGCTCAATGCAAAGTGCTATCAACTATACCAGAGCAAATGAAAAAGAAGCGGATCGCTTTGGGATAGACACACTTGCAAAAGCCGGATTTTCTCCTCAAGCAATGCCAACCTTCTTTGGACGGTTATCCGATGAATACCGCTACTCAAGTACGTTACCGGCAATGTTGCTGACACACCCCTTGCCGGACTCTCGCATCACCGATAGCCGATCAAGATCGGCGAATTATCCGCAAACAAATCCACCGCTGTCCCTGCAATTTCAGTTGGCTCGAGCCCGTGTAGTCGTGCGATATTCAGGGTTAAACACAACGAACGCCTTAGATTGGCTCGCTAGGCAGAAAAAAAAGAATCAAGCACAGTTATCAACCGCATCGGCCTACGGTGAAGCCTTGGTCTATCTCAATACAAAAAAAACCGAACAAGCAGAAGCAATATTAAAAAAACTGCTTAGTAACGACCCAAGCAATCATTTTTACCTTGATGCCATCAGCGATGTATACATTGCTGAAGAAAAATACGACCAAGCCATTCAAATGCTTAATCGAGCCCTACTTCAATCACCAAAAAATAACGTCTTGACAGTAAATTTAGCTAACGTGTTGATGCAAAAGAAAAACTACAAAGAAGCCGCTAAACTATTACAACGCTACACCCACGATGACCCTAATAGCACAATCGGATGGCAACTTTTGGCTGAAGCCAATAACCATTTAGGAAATGAAAAAGAAGAGTTGGCCTCTCGCGCTGAACTTTTTGCACTAAAAGCTGATTGGAATAAAGCGATACAGTATTATACTAAGGCGAGTCAGTTGACCGAACTAGGTAGTCTAACTCAAGCACGTTACGATGCTCGAATAGACCAACTATTAATCCAACGTGAACACTATTCTACGTTGAAGAATTAACCACTAATAATGAACAATACGATAAGAGGCAATATCTATGTCCGTGACTATTTATCATAACCCAAGATGTTCAAAGAGCCGTGAAACCTTAACGTTATTGCAAGCCCGAGACATTGCACCGGAAATCATCACTTATCTTGATACTCCGTTAACGGTTGAGCAACTTCAGACTATTTATCAACAACTTGGATTAACTCAAGTTCGAGATATGATGAGAACCAAAGAAAAAGAATATCAGGAACTTAATTTAAAAGATTCCACAATTAGTGATGCCGATCTATTCAACGCAATGGTGTCACATCCAAGGTTAATTGAGCGACCTATCGTTGTCAGTCAGGGACAAGCTCGTATTGGCCGACCGCCTGAAAGTGTTCTAGAGATTTTATGAGTCACACCATATTAGTGGTCTACTTTAGCCGCCACGGTTCCACGCGCCAACTGGCTCGTCACATTGCTCGAGGAATCGAGTCTGTTGAGGGGTGTCGCGCGGCACTTAGAACCGTTGCGGATATTGACTCAAATGGAAAGGATGAGTTTGATCCACCGGCCACACTCGATGAGCTAAAAAACTGTTCTGGGTTGGCAATGGGTAGCCCTGTTTGGTTTGGTAATATGGCTGCACCGATGAAGCACTTTTGGGATAGCACATCATCTCTTTGGCTTAGTGGCGATCTCATTGATAAACCTGCCGCTGTGTTTACATCGTCCTCTTCCTTACATGGTGGGCAAGAGAGTTGCTTGCTTAGTATGCAATTGCCACTTCTACACCATGGTATGATCATACTCGGCATTCCATACAGTGAACCAAGTCTTCATTTAACCCAAACCGGTGGTACACCTTATGGGGCAAGTAGTTTAGACAATGGTAACGAAAGTTTAGATCAACATGAGCGAAACTTAGCTCAACAACTAGGGAAACGTTTGGCCAACATAACCCTAAAATTACAGGGAAGTACATAGTGATACCGATGTCAGATAAAACCAAAGCATGGCGGATACTCGCGTTAACATCCTATTTAGGATTAACACTATGGGTCATTTTATGGCACTTATGGTTAGCCCCACATCAACAAATATCGCCATGGGGTATCGCAATCGCATGGTTGATTCCTTTACTATTTCCTTTAATCGGAATAATTAAAGGTAAGCCTTATACACACGCATGGGCAAATTTTGTATTAATGCTCTATTTTCTCCACGCCTTAAGTATGATTTACCTCGATGAAGGCGAACGTCTACTGGCATTTGTAGAATTACTTCTAACGTCATTAAGTTTTGTCGCGAATATCTATTATGCACGCCATCGAGGAAGAGAATTGGGATTAAAACTCACCAAGCTGTCTCAGGTCGAGAAAAATGAGAAGGCTTTGTTCACTAACAAACCCTAGACGACTCGACGTAATAACAGACATCATTCATTAAAATAGCGGACTCTAGTTCAAATTTAATTTTTGAGTTATTACGCTAACCATATAATTCTACTATAGTTAATGGTATTACTTATATGGCTATTGTTTCAGCCATATACCAATACGTTTAGATTAGGGTTGTTATTTAATGCTGTCACTTTTAACCCAAGGTCAAAAAGTGGTCGATCGTCTTGTTGCACGGTGTAATTGTGCCAGTACGAACGACAAGCTTCGCCTAAACCACTATATATGGCTGATTGTATTATCGACGCCTATTACTGTTGGTTTCATCATCAAAAACGTATTAATAGACAATGTGCATATTGCCACAGTGTCTGGTATTTTTGCATTTTGTATGATTGTCAGCATCATCGGCATCATAAGAAAACTAAATCTAACCTACATTTATCACTTTAATAATTTCTTATATTTATTAATGCTCTTTCTCATCACTGTTTGGAGTGATTTGAGCCAAGGGCAAATTTTATGGTGCTACACATACCCTTTAATAAGTATTTTTCTATTTGGAAATCGAGTTGGAGTTCGTTGGAGTCTGCTACTGCTAGCCTCTATTCTCATTGGTGTGCTATTAGATAAGGATATTGATTCCGCTGCTTCTGTGAATTTTGAAATAAGATTTGCCGCAAGTTATCTCACCATACTATTGATCACTTGTTGGCTTGAATACTATCGAGCTCGATACACGGAGAAATTTAATCGACAAAATATGGAGCTTATCAACGAACGAGCTTATCTTGAGCAAGAAATTGCTCGTCGAGTGGATCTGGAGAATAAACTCAACCAGTTAGCCAATGAAGATGGCTTAACCGGTTTGTATAACCGACGCTATTTCTTATCTTCTACTCAAGGTGAAATCGTTCGAGCAAAACAAAATAATACTCAGTTGTTTATGGCTCTAATAGATCTAGACCACTTTAAAAGCATCAACGATAAATACGGCCATCCAATTGGGGATAGAATACTGAAAAACGTTGCTGAGAAATGCTCTGATTATTTTAAGGCTCCTAATTTAGTAGGGCGTATGGGCGGCGAAGAGTTTTCAATCTTAATGACAAATATTTCAATGGAAGACGCTATCAATGCTCTAAATGAGCTCCGATTAGCCATCAGCCAGCATACTTTTATTTTCGATGGCATCGAAATTAAGCTCACCATTAGTATTGGTCTTTCTAAACTCACCAACAAGAATTCAACCGTCGATCTACTGTACTCATCTTCAGATCAAGCATTATATAAAGCTAAACATAATGGCCGAAATAGACTAGAAACCGCAAACAAATAGAACAACTTCGCTCCTTCGCCATATCATGTATGTCATTTCCCTCATTCAATTCGTAAAATATTTGAGACAGAATAATAGAAGCCCTTAAAAGTAATGATACTATTCGTGAAATTTGCTTACTTGGGGAAAATAATGAAAAACACTCTCATGGGATTTCAGATGCTATTTGTTGCATTTGGTTCCTTAGTTCTCGTTCCATTACTGACAGGTCTTGATCCTAATGTCGCTCTATTCGGCGCCGGTTTAGGTACTCTCTTATTTCAATTTATAACGCGTCGCACGGTTCCCATTTTTTTAGCATCCTCATTCGCTTTTATCGCTCCCATTATGTACGGAACACAAACTTGGGGTGTTGCCGCCACAATGGGAGGCTTAGTTGCCGCTGGCCTTATATATGTCGTTCTTGGTGGCATGATTAAATTAAAAGGTGAAGGATTTATCCACAAACTATTGCCTCCAGTTGTTGTGGGGCCAATCATCATGGTCATCGGTTTAGGGTTAGCACCCGTTGCAGTAAATATGGCATTAGGTAAAACGAGTGATGGGTCGGTTCAACTCGTTGAAGGCGACATCGCTTTGTGGATTTCTGTTGTTTCTCTCTTAACCACAATATTTATTAGTATATTTGCCAAAGGCATGTTGAGGTTACTTCCTATTTGCGGCGGTATTGTCGCAGGTTACCTTTTAAGTTTAGTTTTCGGTGTGGTTAATTTTGAGCCTGTTACGCAAGCAGCTTGGTTTGCAATTCCAAACTTTACTTTCCCAGAATTTAACATCAATGCCATTCTGTTTATGATTCCAGTCGCTATTGCACCTGCTGTCGAACACGTCGGAGATATTCTGTCGATTTCGAATGTAACCGGTAAAAATTACCTGAAAAAACCTGGCTTACACCGCACTATTGCTGGCGACGGTGTTGCAACAATGGCTGCCGCTTTTCTCGGTGCGCCACCGAATACGACATACAGTGAAGTAACGGGTGCCGTAATGCTAACTAAAGCCTTTAACCCTGTCATTATGACTTGGGCTGCTATCTGTGCCATCGTCCTAGCGTTAGTGGGTAAACTAGGAGCAATATTGCAAACAGTACCAACACCAGTAATGGGTGGGATTATGATTTTGCTATTCGGTTCTATTGCCGCAGTCGGTCTCAACTCACTGATCAAAAATAATGTCGACCTGCACAAATCTCGTAACTTAGTAATTGTTGCTGTGACATTGGTGTTTGGTATCGGTGGGATGGCGTTTGGAGTCGGTGACTTCAACCTACAAGGTGTGAGTTTATGCGGTATCGTTGCGATTGTTCTAAATCTTGTGCTACCTGATGATATCGGTGAAAACCACGTTGTTGATAATGCTCAAATTGAAGAGTAACGCTCTGTAATTAGAGTAATAACCAGAAATAATTTATTTTTATGATGGCCCTTAACGTTAAGGGCCTTTTTTGGTCTTACTAAAGGCACAGATCGACAAAAGATCCTTGAACCAAGGTCGCTAAGTCATTTGCCGAAAGCTCAATTTCTAAACCCCGTTTACCCGCACTAACACAAATACTCTCAAATTCAGTGGCCGTTGAATGAATGAACGTCGGCAAACGCTTCTTCTGTCCGAGCGGGCTAATACCACCAAGCACATAGCCGGTGACGCTCTGAGCAATGATTGGGTCAGCCATCTCCGCTTTTTTGCCACCTGCAGCTTTTGCCGCAAGTTTAAGGTTGAGTTTTTGCTCGACGGGAATAATGGCCACAGCCAAGCGCTTTGGCTCACCATTTAGTGCAAATAGTAAGGTTTTAAATACCCTTTTTGGATCAAGCCCCAACACCTCAGCAGCCTCCAAACCATAACTTGAATGCTTGGGGTCATGGTTATATTGAAGAACATTGAATGCTATTTTCTTCTTTTTCGCGAGATTAATTGCGGGGGTCATGATGTGCTCCTATAAAAAATCAGAGTGGGACTTTCGCCACCACTCTGAACTCTCTTACTCTAACTATTTACCTTACCAGTTGTAAGTCATCTCACCTTGAGGCTCGTAATCAGAAACTTGAATTGGAGAGTGTGACTCGAGGTATTGTTTCAGCACTTCTGCGTCGACAAACCCAGTATTAACATAACCAGCGTGCGAGGTTAGCTTAGGATAACCATCACCTCCGGCTGCGTTAAAGCTAGGAATCGAGAAGCGGTACTGTTTAGTCAAGTCTAGCGGCTCGCCTTGAACCTTAACATCACTAACGCCAGTAGCTGTAACCGTCATACCAATGCCATAAAATTGAGGATATGCTCCGGTGTCGACAGGTTTAATGGCAACGACATTAAGATAATCGAGAACCTCTTGTCCACTCATATCAACGTAAGTAATTTGGTTAGCAAACGGCTGAACCTTAAGGACATCTTTATACGTCACATCCCCTTCTTCAATCGAATCACGCACTCCACCAGAGTTCATTACACCGAAATCGGCTTTCGATCTTTCCTGCTGAGCACGAGCAATTAAGCGACCTAAATTGGTTTGAGAGAAGCGAACAACATTACGATCGCCCTCCAATTTTCCATCTATTTCAGCAACTTTATTCCCAAGTTCAGCTTGCCCTTTTTCTTGATACGGCGTTAAAAATCCAAGTAATTCTAAGTCTTGCTCAATTTCGTCTTGAATAAGAACGCGTTTAGACTCACCGTCAACTTTGATTTTCTTCTTCAAGTTGACCGGAATTAGGTCGTAATTGACCAAAGACAGCTCGCCATTGCGGAATTCATAATCTGCACGGCCGACATACTTACCCCATTCGTGGGCTTGAACGATGTAGGTTCCATTTTGCATATCAGGAACACAAGTTTGTCCCGCCTTAAAATTTGGATCAGCAACGTTTTCACTTGCCATACACACTGGGTCTTGAGAGTGACCGCCAACAATCATATCCAATGCACCGTTTGGCAACGAGCGAGCAAGAGTCACATCACCCGGAGCGTTTACACCAAATTGACCATTTTGGTAGTGTCCCATATGGGTTACTGCAAAAATAAGATCTGGCTTTTCATTCGCTTCAAGTTCTTCAATAACTTCTTTAGCTGCTACTTTAGGATCGCGAAACTCTAAGCCACTAATAAATTCAGGGTTACCAATTTTAGCCGTGTCTTCCGTCGTCAACCCAATAACGGCAATTTTAACCCCTTGCTTGTCGAATATCTCATAAGGCTTAAACAAGCGTTCGCCGGTTGCCTTGTCATAGATATTGGCAGATAACATTGGGAAGTTTGCCCACGAACGTTGTTTTTCTAATACTGATAATGGGTTATCAAATTCGTGATTACCTAACGCCATTGCGTCATACCCAATCAGACTCATACCTTTAAAATCAGGTTCGGCATCTTGAAGATCGGATTCAGGAACACCGGTGTTAATATCGCCACCAGAAAACAACAAGACACTGCCACCCGCCGCTTCAACTTCTGATCTAACTTGATCGATCAATGTCTTACGAGCTGCCATACCGTACTCGCCATGGCGGTTCTGCCAAAAGCGGCCATGATGGTCATTAGTATGCAGAACTGTTAGTTGATAGGTAGTATCAGGCTCCCACATATGTTCTGGAGTACTAGTACATCCTGTAATTGCTGATGCGAGTAACGCCGTGATCGCACTTATTTTGAATACCTTATTCATGCAACTTCCTTTTCCTTACGCCGACATTTTAGCGCTATAATTAAATGAGAGTAATTACTTTAATAAACCAGTGTAAGCAACTCTATTTGCTGTGAAAAGCACTTTATGAAAATTCTATTCAGAAAAAAGCACAGATGAGTCACCTCAGTCTGTGCTTTTAAATTCGATAAGAAATTTAATTATCTGATATCAAATCAATTATTGGATATCGATAGGCTTAAAGCTTTTAATTAAATCATCCAACGATTTCATTTGTACTAAGAACGGTTCAAGTTTGTCGAGTGGTAACGCTGAAGGCCCATCGCATTTCGCATTATCAGGGTCTGGGTGAGCTTCAATAAATAACCCTGCTATCCCCGTCGCCAAGCCTGCTTTAGCCAGTTCAACTGTCTGCTCACGACGTCCGCCTGATGCAGCTCCAGAAGGATCTCGCATCTGAAGAGAATGGGTCACATCAAAAATAATCGGTGAACCTTGAGATGATTTTTTCATTACACCAAAACCAAGCATATCGACAACAAGGTTATCGTAGCCATGACATGTGCCGCGCTCACATAAAATAATGTTATCATTACCGCATTCCGCAAACTTCTCAATAATATTTCCCACTTGATCTGGGCTCATAAATTGAGGTTTCTTCACATTAATGACCGCACCGGTTTTTGCCATTGCTTCAACCAAATCAGTCTGACGCGCAAGAAACGCAGGAAGTTGAATCACATCAACCACTTCAGAAACTGGCTGAGCTTGGGCTTCGGTATGAACATCTGTAATGATCTTTACGCCAAATTCTTTCTTAAGTTCTTCAAAAATACGCATCCCTTCATCAAGGCCAGGACCACGATAAGAATGGACAGAACTTCGATTCGCTTTATCGAACGAAGCCTTAAAAACATACGGAATGCAGAGTTTAGTTGTCACTTCAACGTAATACTCACAAATTCGCATGGCTAAATCACGAGATTCCAATACATTCATACCGGCAAATAACGTAAAAGGCTTGTCGTTTGCTACCGGAATTCCATCAACCGAAACTATTTTCTGTTCCATCTTAAGCTCTCTTTCTCGAATTAATTAATGTAGCGTAACCTGACTATTGCTTAGTACGCTAATCTGGTTTTTAAGTAGTTCTGCGCCTGGATCATCAGGGCAATTCTCAACAAAATAACGGTAATCGGTCAAAGCAACATGGTGACACTCTAACTGCTGATAAATATAACCACGATCTCGAATTTCATGTGGATCATAAGGAACAAATGAAAGCGCAATATCAGTGCAACGCAAAGCCAATAAAAAGCGCTCTTCTCGCAATAAAGAACTTTTTAGCAATGCCAACCAGCGACCAATAATGGTCGGATGATCAGCGATTTGCGTATCTTCATTTTTCAGCTTAGTTAACGGCCCCTTATGACCCGTTAACCATGCTTGTAATGTGTGTTTTGAAACGTATTCTCCAGAAAATGGGTTGATAAACATTGGCGGTTGATCAGCGCAGTCCACTCGAACCAAAAACTGAGTCGGAAACATGACCGGAGAAAATGGAAGCCCTAAATTACGTCCAAAGAACAATAATAGTGAGCCTAAAGAAAGAGGAATCCCTCTTTTTTCTTCTAACACTTTATCGATAAAACCATTACTTGAATGGAAAAAAGCATCTTGATCACCATGAAACTTCCATTGGTGATAAAACAAACGCAGAAAAGCATCGACTCTAGATTGAGTGTGAGTTTCATGGGCTAACTCTTGCTCAGCTTCTGCCAATAGCCGGTCAAGTTCCCGTTTACTCCATTCAACATCCGTTTCTGGATCGACCGCATGATTCAGAATCAGCGCACCGTCCACCAACTCCATGGCATCAAAATCTTCATCAAATAACTCAAGCATATTTATCATCACTCACTGTTATTGAATAAAAATAGGAAGTTTTACTACCGCGAGGTAACCCGCTGTCGCAATCCAACCTAATGCCCCAATAAAGGCAAACGTACGTACCGTTTTATTTTGTCCATATTTCAATGCAAAAGCACCTAAAATAATGTACACCACCACACACACTAGCTTCTCAGTAAGCCATGGCGCGGCAGCGGTAAACGGAATAAAACGAGTTAAGTGAATTAAATAAAGTCCCGATGCAAGCAATAGTGTATCAATAATATGAGGAACCACCTTTAGCCACTTACGTTGAAGTAAGGGTGAGTCAAATAACATCAAAGCAAAACGAAAACATAACAACAAAACACTAATGGTGACACTCACCATATGAAAATTTTTAACAACTAAATACATACTTTCAATTAACCTTATACTGCCCCAATGTCACTCGATCTAACCCTGAATAATCAGTTTCGGTTGTAACATTGTCAAAATTTAACTCTAAAAGAATATCTCGCACTGCGCAGCCCTGTTCAAAACCATGTTCAAACAACAACCAGCCACCCTCAAGCAAAAACTGACTCGATTGCTTCGCTATGAATACAATGTCCGCTAACCCATTCTGTTCAGCAACCAGTGCCGAGGCTGGCTCAAATCTCACATCGCCTTGCGATAGATGAGGATCTCCAGCATCAATATAGGGTGGATTAGAAACTATGACAGCAAACTTCATACCAGATTCTATTCCGCCAAACCAATCACCTTGAACGAATTCACAATTTTTAATATTCAACTGCTCACCATTAGCTTTCGCTAGTGCGACCGCCTCTGGTTGATAATCGACACCGACGACCTGACGAAATGGTAATTCAGAAGCGAGGGCTAAAGCTATGGCCCCAGTGCCTGTTCCTAAATCCAGCAACGAGCCTTCTGTTTGCGTCGCTTTTTCCAACGCCAGTTCGACCAAGCGTTCTGTATCAGGCCGTGGAATGAGTGTTGAAGGTGACACTTGTAGTGGCAAAGACCAAAACTCTCTGCTGCCCACAATGTATGCAATCGGCTCTCCCTGCTCACGACGATGAACTAAAGCTTGGTAGCTCTCGAGCTGACCGTCTTCGATACATCGTTCCGGCCAGGTAAAAAGATACGAACGAGGTTTATCGATAACGTGACAAAGCAAGACTTCAGCATCGAGCTGGGGAGAATTGCTGCCGCTTTTAGTAAAGCGCTCTTCGGCTTGACTAATTAGCGACTCAATCGAATCCGTTATCAACATTACCTTAATTTTGCTCCGACAGAGCGGCAAGTTGGTCTGCTTGGAACTCCTGAATAATCGGATCAACTAACGACTGGAGATCGCCTTCCATCACTTCAGACAGGCGGTACAAGGTTAAGTTAATTCGGTGGTCAGACACTCGACCTTGTGGGTAGTTATACGTTCGAATACGGTCACTGCGATCGCCCGACCCCAACAAATTACGGCGCGCATCCGACACTTCAGCAGCGCGCTTAGCAATTTCAGCCTGAGCAATTCGAGCAGCAAGCACCGACATCGCTTTTGCTTTATTTTTATGTTGTGAACGTTCATCTTGACACTCGACCACTGTGCCCGTAGGAAGGTGAGTAATTCGAATAGCAGAATCCGTGGTGTTTACGTGCTGCCCACCTGCTCCTGATGAACGAAATGTGTCAATTTTCAAATCACTTGCTTTAATATCAGGAATTTCTGCTTCTGGTAATTCAGCCATGATTGCAACGGTACATGCCGAAGTATGGACACGGCCCTGAGACTCAGTTTCAGGAACACGTTGCACACGATGCCCACCTGACTCAAATTTCAGTACGCCATAAGCACCATCACCACTGACTTTTGCAATCATCTCTTTGTAGCCACCTTGCTCAGAAATGTTGCTCGACATGACTTCTATGCGCCATCCTTTCTTCTCAGCAAATCGGCTATACATGCGGAACAAGTCTCCCGCAAAGATTCCAGCTTCATCTCCACCCGCACCGGCTCTAATCTCAAGAAAACAGTTGCGGTCATCATTGGGATCTTTCGGTAGTAATAGAATCTGAAGCTCATCAGTAAGACGCTCAATGGTCTCCTTTGCTTCAACGATTTCTTCTTGCGCCATCTCACGCATTTCAGCGTCATCTTCTTTCATCATCTCTTCAGCAGATTCTAAATCTTCGTTAGCTTGCTGATAAGATTGAAAACATTTAGTGACTTCTTCGAGCTGAGCATATTCTTTCGATAAAGCTCGGAACTTATTTTGATCGCCAATAACATCAGGATCACCTAATAAGTGTTGCACTTCTTCATAACGCTCAACCAGCGTTTCAAGCTTTGTAATAATCGACGCTTTCATAGATTCTTCTTTTTACTCAATAAATGTATTTAAGATAGATCTTCTAGACCTAAACTTTGCCGAATAACGGCTAATTTGGCAGGTTCGCCTTGTTCTGCAGCAACTTGCATCGCTTTCGTTGGGGCATGAATCAGCTTATTCATCAGCTTATTACTGAGCTCATTCATAATTTTATCGGCATCACCACCTGAAGCCAGAGCTTGTAGACTCTTCGCCAACAATTCCTCACGCAATTCGTTCGATTGTTCGCGATACTCTCTTATACTGTCTACCGCTTGCAAAGATCGCATCCAACTCATAAAAGCGGTACTTTCTTCAGTAATGATCGCCTCGGCTTGAACCGCTTCCACCTTACGTTGCTCCAAGTTGCTATCAATAATCGACTGCAAATCATCGACTGTGTATAAATAGACATCAGGTAATTCACCCACCTGAGCCTCAATATCTCTAGGTACGGCAATATCTACAAATAACATAGGTTGATGACGACGAGCTTTGATCGCACTTTCAACCATGCCTTTTCCAATGATAGGCAAAGGGCTCGCCGTAGAACTAATTACGATATCCGCTCTGGCTAAATGCTCTGGAATTTCTTGTAAACTGATCACTTCCGCCGAAAACTCTTGCGCCATACCCAACGCTCGCTCTCGCGTCCTATTTGCCACAATCATGTCGGTGCACCCATTCGAAGTTAAGTGTTTTGCCACCAACTCTATGGTTTCTCCAGCACCAACCAACAGCACTGTCGATTGTTCCAAAGACTCAAAAATATGCTTCGCAAGCGTGCAAGCGGCATAGGCAACAGAAACTGCACTACCACCGATTTCGGTTTCAGTTCTTACTCTCTTAGCAACAGAGAACGTCTTTTGAAACAATTTATCCATGGTAGAATCGACAGCATTGACCTCGCGCGATTCAGAAAACGCTTGTTTCACTTGTCCCAAGATTTGAGGCTCACCTAATACCAATGAATCTAAACCACAGGCAACTCGCATCAAATGATGAATGGCGGCCTGTTCTTCATATTCATAAATACTCGGGCGCAAAAGGGTCGCATCAACCTGATGAAACTCCGACAACCAATCAATAATCTGATTTTTGGTACAACGTTTTGCCGTACAATAAAGCTCGGTGCGGTTACAAGTCGATACAATAACACTGCCATTCACCGATTCTCTTGCACACAATTCCAAAAGTGCTTTACGTAACTTATCGGGCCCAAATGCTACCTTTTCTCGAAGCTCGAGTGGGGCAGTATTATGGTTGATTCCAATAACAAGCAAAGACATGGTGTGAGGATACTCTGGTAACAAGGTTAGAATTAAAGCGGGAATTTTACTGTATGCCCCTAGTGATTGAAAGCACTGAAAGGATTTGTTTTCCTTAGTTCGTGATTTGGATGGTATAGTTAGTCGCGTTTTACACCCATTCTCTCATACCTAAAATTGATAAAAGAGAACTAAAATTGATGTTTATTAGTACTGTTAAGTTACCGCTAAAACGTTATGTTCTTATTGTTATTACAACAATTCTCCTGTTTGGCTGTGCTCAACTTCCAGACGATTCGACCAATGTTGAATGGCAGCAGCACCAACAACGTTTAACCAATCTAAAACATTACAAGGCCACAGGGAAATTAGGGTTTATATCTCCCGAAGAACGGCGTTCAATGACCTTTTTTTGGCAACAAGAAGAAGAGAGAACCCAGCTTAGACTGACCTCTTTATTTGGCCAAACCTTATTAAAACTTACAATGACACCTGAAGAGACCAGCATTGAAACCTATTTAGGCGATCAATTTCAGGCGGCAGATGGCGCTAGCCTACTTTATCAACTGACTGGTTTGGTTGTCCCCCTTGAACAACTGCCACAATGGTTAAAAGGCGCAGTAACGATAGACATCGAAAACAACTACACATTACTAGAAACCAATACGCTCGCCAGTCAAACCACGAGTGTTGCTGAGCGTACCTGGCAGGTGGACTATCTACGTTACTCTGATATTACCGATGGCGACAGTAAACTTCCGTTGCCAAGTTTGCTAAAGCTTACCCAAGACGACATTAAAATTAATCTCCAAATTACAAAATGGACAATTGAATAAATGCAATCATCCACAACCCAATGGCCATCACCCGCTAAACTGAATCTATTCCTCTATATTACGGCGCAAAGAGATGACGGTTATCACGAATTACAAACCTTGTTTCAATTCCTCGATTACAGCGACCAGCTTTTCATCACCCCCACTCAACGTAATGAAGTTACAATCACCCCTGAGTTAGAAGGCGTTGCAACGCAAGACAACTTGATTTGGCGCGCTGCAATGGCATTAAAAGAGAAAACGGGATGCTCGCTAGGGGCAAACATTAATATCGAAAAAAAGCTGCCGATGGGCGGTGGTATCGGTGGTGGATCGTCGAATGCCGCAACGACATTGGTGGCGTTGAACCACTTATGGCAGACGAACTTAAATGATGAAGAATTGGCGAAAATAGGCTTAACTCTTGGAGCCGACGTTCCAATTTTCATTCATGGGAATGCCGCTTTTGCTGAAGGTGTCGGTGAAAAGCTTTCCTTCATCACCCCTGAGGAGCCCTGGTATCTTGTTATTCGACCCAATGTAAGTATTTCGACTGCCGAGATTTTTTCTCACCCTCAATTAACTAGAAACACGCCCAAGCGTGAGTTGGCAGAGCTTCTCAATACTCCCTATGAAAACGATTGCGAAAAAATAGTACAATTACTGTATCCAGAGGTTGATAAGCAACTTTCTTGGCTGCTACAATACGGCCCGTCAAGATTGACGGGAACAGGCTCTTGTATCTTTGCTGAATTCGATAGCCAAGAGAAAGCCAATAACATTCTCGCCAAATTACCTGACGGAGTCACAGCATTTGTAGCCCAAGGGCGAAATACATCTCCGCTGAAAAAGACTCTGGTGACACAATGAATTGCCACCACACAACCACACTAAAAACTGGACGCAACCCCGAGGTTTCCACCGTGCCTGATATGAAGCTATTTGCTGGTAACGCAACGCCTGAACTAGCCAAACGTATTGCTGAACGCCTGTATATTTCACTTGGTGATGCTACTGTTAATCGTTTCTCTGATGGAGAAATAGCAGTGCAAATCAATGAAAATGTACGTGGCAGTGATGTATTCATCATTCAATCTACTTGTGCCCCAACCAACGACAACTTAATTGAGCTCGTTGTAATGATTGATGCGATGCGCCGAGCTTCCGCAGGTCGTATTACTGCTGTTATCCCTTACTTTGGCTATGCTCGTCAGGATCGCCGTGTGCGTTCTGCTCGTGTACCCATTACTGCAAAAGTCGTCGCTGACTTTTTGTCAAACGTTGGTGTAGACCGCGTTTTAACCATTGATTTGCACGCTGAGCAAATTCAAGGTTTCTTTGACGTACCCGTTGATAACATCTTCGGTACACCTGTTCTACTTGAAGATATGAAAGTACGTGGTCTAGAAGATCCTGTTGTTGTATCGCCTGACTTAGGTGGTGTTGTTCGCGCTAGAGCAACCGCAAAAGCCTTGGATGATGTTGATATTGCAATTGTAGACAAGCGCCGTCCACGCGCTAATGTATCAGAAGTAATGAACCTTATTGGTGATGTTAAAGGCCGAGACTGTGTAATTGTTGACGATATGATCGACACCGGTGGAACATTATGTAAGGCCGCTGAAGCCCTAAAAGAGCGCGGCGCGAAGCGAGTTTACGCTTATGCAACACACGCTGTTTTCTCTGGTAATGCGGCGAAAAATATCGGTGAATCTGTTTTGGATCAGGTTATTGTAACTGACTCCATTCCTGTATCAGCAGAAATGCTAGCAACAGGTAAAGTAACCCAACTAACACTATCTACAATGCTTGCTGAAGCGATTCGTCGTATTAGCAATGAAGAATCTATCTCGGCAATGTTCAATTAATTTGCCACTTTGATATTTGGAAGGCGCATAAGGGAAACCTTTATGCGCCTTTTTCTTTGCTCTCTATATCCAAAACAGACACTCCCCTACTCGTTACATTCTGTGATATCATACCGCGCTTTTTAAATTGTTAGAGACCGAACGGTGAGTCAAAAAATCAAACTGCTTGTAGGATTAGCCAACCCTGGCCAAGAATACGCACGTACGCGGCATAATGCGGGTGCATGGGTGGTAGAAGAGTTAGCTAGGGTGCACAACACCCCATTAAAACTTGAACCCAAATTTTTTGGTGCAACTGGACGATTGATTATCAATGGTGAAGAATTACGTTTATTGATTCCAACCACTTTTATGAACCTGTCGGGAAAGTCCGTTGGCACTCTCGCAACGTTTTATAAAATCAAACCAGAAGAAATCATGATCGCTCACGATGAGTTAGATCTCCCTCCTGGTGTGGCAAAGTTTAAAAAAGGCGGCGGTCACGGTGGTCATAACGGCCTCAAGGATACGATTAGCCGGCTTGCGAATAACAAAGACTTTTATCGTCTCAGAATTGGCATTGGCCATCCGGGGCATAAAGATAGAGTCGCAGGCTACGTACTTGGTAAAGCACCAACCAAAGAACAAGAGTGTCTTGATGCTGTGGTTGACGAAGCAGTACGTTGCTTAGATATTTTATTAAAAGATGGGCTTTCCAAAGCTCAAAATCGTTTACATACGTTCAAAGCGGAATAAGGTTTACTGTCATGGGTTTCAAATGCGGCATCGTAGGATTGCCAAATGTGGGCAAGTCCACACTTTTCAATGCGTTAACTAAAGCCGGTATCGAAGCGGCAAACTTTCCCTTCTGTACTATCGAGCCAAATACAGGGATCGTTCCTGTGCCTGACTTACGTCTCGATGCATTAGCGGAAATTGTTAATCCTCAGCGCATACTTCCGACCACAATGGAATTTGTTGATATTGCTGGTCTCGTTGCTGGTGCCTCTAAAGGCGAAGGTTTGGGTAATAAATTTCTTGCCAACATCCGCGAAACGGATGCGATTGGTCATGTTGTGCGTTGTTTCGAGAATGAAAACATCGTCCATGTATCAGGAAAAGTCTCTCCATTAGACGATATTGAAGTGATTAACCTTGAACTTGCATTAGCCGATCTTGACTCATGTGAACGTGCTATTCAACGCCAAGCGAAACGCGCAAAAGGTGGCGATAAAGACGCAAAATTTGAAATCACCGTGCTAGAGAAATTGCTTCCAGTACTTACTGAAGGCGGTTCGGCTCGTACCGTTGAGTTAGCGAAAGAAGAAAAAGCAGCCGTTGCCTATCTTAACTTTTTAACGCTAAAACCTACCATGTACATTGCCAATGTGAATGAAGATGGTTTCGATGATAACCCTCATCTTGATGCTGTTCGTGAATACGCAGAAAAAGAGAACAACGTCGTTGTACCGGTTTGTGCGGCAATTGAAGCTGAAATGTCAGAGCTTGACGATGAAGATCGTGACGAATTCCTGGCAGATCTAGGCATTGAAGAGCCAGGCCTTAACCGTGTAATTCGCTCTGGTTACGAGTTACTAACTCTTCACACTTACTTTACGGCTGGTGTAAAAGAAGTGAGAGCTTGGACCATCCCAGTTGGCGCGACTGCTCCTCAAGCTGCGGGTAAGATTCATACCGACTTCGAACGTGGATTTATTCGTGCAGAAGTGGTGGGCTATGATGACTTTATCCAATACCGTGGTGAATCTGGCGCGAAAGAAGCCGGTAAATGGCGCTTAGAAGGTAAAGACTACATAGTAAAAGATGGCGATGTAGTGCACTTCCGCTTCAACGTCTAAACCAAACAAGTGGTAATTTAAGGCCAATCATTTTTGATTGGCCTTTTTTCTATGCTCTATTTTACCCACTTAAAAACAAGAACTCTGGGTGATTTGAGACACGCTTTCATTTAGAAATAGCTCGCTTTGTTTAAAAAAAACACGAACAGCCAATTTCAGCCAATATATTCAAAAAAACTATTGACGCTGTAAGGCCATATCCGCATAATGCGCTCCGTTCTTGAAAATAAGCGTTTCGCTTTTCATAGAATATTATGGCTACGTAGCTCAGTTGGTTAGAGCACATCACTCATAATGATGGGGTCACAGGTTCGAATCCCGTCGTAGCCACCATTTTCTAAGTGCTTTTTTGAAAGTATTTAGAAAATAAAATGCGGGAGTGGCAAAATTGGTTTATATTGTTGCGCTCCTTCAGTGGCTACGTAGCTCAGTTGGTTAGAGCACATCACTCATAATGATGGGGTCACAGGTTCGAATCCCGTCGTAGCCA
>CANNGN010000005.1 GCA_947504195.1 uncultured Vibrio sp.
TAAGTGCTGTGAGGCATTGAGCTAACCTGTACTAATTGCCCGTGAGGCTTAACCATACAACACCCAAGGGGTTTTTGATGGACTCAAAGAATAGAACATTGAATGTGTATTAAGTAGAACTAACAGCTTTCCGAATTTTAGAATTTGCTTGGCGACCATAGCGTTTTGGACCCACCTGATTCCTTTCCGAACTCAGAAGTGAAACGAAATAGCGTCGATGGTAGTGTGGGGCTTCCCCATGTGAGAGTAGAACATCGCCAGGCTTTATTATTGTTTTTAGATTTTTCTTTTTTATAAAGTAAATCTGAAGGCAAAACTAGTTGAAGCAATAGTTATATAAGACTTTGATTAGTAAGAATACCGTGGAGCGGTAGTTCAGTTGGTTAGAATACCGGCCTGTCACGCCGGGGGTCGCGAGTTCGAGTCTCGTCCGTTCCGCCATTTACACATAAGCCTTAGCAGAAATGCTAAGGCTTTTTTGTGCTTGTTTGTTAGAGATTGTGCTGTAGCTGTATTAGTGAAAATGGAGCGGTAGTTCAGTTGGTTAGCTTATTTGTTTAGAGAAAGCGACCTGTCACGCCGGGGACTGCTGCATTTTGCAAGATAGGGAGTCTCGTCCGTTCCGCCACGTACTTTACAATAGAGCACATAAGCCTTAGCAGAAATGCTAAGGCTTTTTTGTGGTTGTTTATTAGTGGTTATGCAGCAAGCGTAGTGGATGTATGAGTGGAACTTCAGAAAAAGTGATTTGAGAAATGTTAAGCCCGTTGTGCCACTTTATCTATTAATTTCTGCTTCTCATTTTCAGAAAGAAATGCCATTTCGAGACCATTTTTTTGTAGCGTTTCACAGTTGTCTTGAGTTAAACCAACTTTCTTTGCGGCGACTTGATATTCGTACGGTAATTCGATGCCTTCGACTGCAGGGTCATCTGTGTTTAATGAAACGCAGATATTTCGATCCAAAAAAGCCTTAACTGGGTGGTTCTCATAATTTAGGACGGTTGTCGTTTGTATATTAGAGGTGAGGCAAGATTCAATTCCAATTTGATGTTGGGCTAAATGCTCCAATAATTTAGGGTCTTCTATAGCTTTGACTCCGTGACCAATACGTTCAGCGCCTAATTCATTGATTGCATGCCATATAGCTTCTGATCCAGCAGCTTCTCCTGCGTGAGCTGTGATATGAAACCCTAGATCTCTAGCATGTTTAAAATGTTCAAGAAATAGTTCACTCGGGTAATTTAGCTCATCTCCAGCTAAATCTATTGCGATGATATTATCTCTATAGGCACAGATGGCTTCCAATTCTCGCTGACAAGCCTTCTGACCAAATGTTCGACTCATGATTCCAATTAGGTTGATGGGTAGGTTATATTGCTTAGAGGCGCTTGTTACACCGTCGATCACGGCCTCAACAACGCCTTCAAGTGGGAGTTGATGCTCTAATGCCATATAGTAAGGCGAAAAGCGTAATTCAGCGTAATCGATTCCAGCGTGAAAGACATCTTCAACATTTTCAATGGCAATTCTTCGACACGCTTCTAGATCACCTAATACTTTCACACCCCAATCTAATTTAGAAAGAAACGCGATGAGAGAAGGTTCATTTTCAACCACTTGCACGTAAGGCGTTAGCTTATCAATATCAAAACTAGGTAAAGCCACATCGTGTGTACGACCAAGATCAATAATGGTCTGTGTTCGAATATTTCCGTCTAAATGACGATGAATATCGGTAAGCGGAAGGCTGCGGTTTATCATATGAGACCAGTCTCTTTTTTTATCGGTTGTGTTTAAGTATAGGAAAATAATGAGTTGGCGATGATAAGTCTAGAACAAATCGACAAAAGCCTAGCTATCGATTTGTTCTGGAGTCATTAGTGGAGTGTCTAGTACAGTTCTTTTAGTTTTCGGGTTAAAGTATTGCGGCCCCAGCCTAATACTTTAGCGGCGTCTTGTTTGTGCCCGTTGGTATGATTAAGGGCAGCCTCAAGTAAAATGCGTTCGAACTCTGGAAGAGCATAAGATAAAAGTTCTGTTTGTCCGGAAGATAAGGCCGACTTAGCCCATGTTTCTAGCTGCTTTTGCCAACTTGAATCACCATCGAATTCGACACTTTTCTTTTCGGTTAGTAATTCTGGCGGCAAATCACTAGGGAGTACTTCGCTACCACTTGCCATGACGGTGAGCCAACGACACATATTTTCCAATTGTCGAACATTTCCTGGCCAATCTAGTCGATTAAGAATATCGACGGTTTTGTCATGCAAGGTTTTCATTTCTACGCCAAGCTCGGTCGCTGCTTGAGCAAGGAAGTGTTTGGTTAATTTTTCGATATCTTGTTTACGTTCTCGAAGTGCAGGAATCTGAACTCGAATTACATTAAGGCGGTGAAATAGATCTTCTCGAAAATTGCCTTGATGTACGAGCTTTTCTAAATCTTGGTGCGTCGCAGCAACAATTCTAACATCAACTTTTATAGCAGAGTGTCCGCCAACACGATAAAATTGGCCATCGGCTAGAACTCGGAGTAAACGAGTTTGAATATCCAATGGCATATCACCGATTTCATCTAAAAATAGTGTTCCACCGTTAGCTTGCTCAAAACGCCCTTGACGTACACTATTCGCACCAGTAAATGCGCCTTTTTCATGACCAAAAAGTTCAGACTCAATCAAATCCTTCGGAATCGCTGCCATGTTTAGCGCAATAAATGGCTTTTGTGCTCTAGGGCTATGCCTGTGCAAAGCATGAGCTACCAGTTCTTTACCAGTACCAGATTCACCATTAATAAGTACAGAGATGGATGAACGAGACAAACGACCTATTGCACGAAATACTTCTTGCATTGCCGGTGCTTCGCCTATGATTTCTGGCGCACTTTCTTGAGCGACCAGAAGCTGAGAATTCTCTTTTCGCTGCTCTTGTCCATGCGCGATCGCTCGTTCAACCAGCGTTAACGTTTCATCGACATCAAAAGGTTTAGGTAAGTATTCGAATGCACCTTTTTGGTATGCATTAACAGCGGCATCGAGATCTGAATGAGCTGTCATGATTATTACAGGAAGCTCTGGAGAGCGAGAGTGAACTTGATGCAGCAATTCGATACCATCAATACCAGGCATTCGAATGTCTGATACTAATACATCAGGTGTCTCACGCTCGAGCGCCATCAATACACTTTCCGCGTCAGAGAATGTTTCACATTTGATGTTGGCTGATGATAGGGTTTTCTCCATAACCCAGCGGATAGAGCTGTCATCATCGACAACCCATACGTATCCTTTACTCATAATTTGCTTCCTCAACAGCAACGGTTACTAACATTATTTAATTGGTAAATAAATGGTAAAAGTGGTTCTTCCTGGCCAACTTTCGACTTCAATTTTGCCATTATGTTGGTCAACGATATTTTGCGATATTGATAGGCCTAATCCAGTACCGCCTTCACGACCACTAACCATGGGATAAAAAAGTGTGTCCTGTAAGTCGGTGGGAATTCCTGGGCCGTTATCGGTAATTTCGATGCGTGCGACTAATTTATGACGTTGGCCATGAATATTAGCCTGGTGCACCGTTCTAGTGCGTATCGCTATTTTTCCATGTGGTTGGCTAGATAAAATTTGCGCAGCATTACTAACAATATTGAGCATGGCTTGTTCTATCTGATCGGTATCCATCATGATATTTGGTAGGCTTGGGTCATAATCCCTATCGATTGATAAATTTGCATGGGCATCAAGCTCAATGAGCTGACGAACCTTTTCTAATATTAAATGCAAATTTTCAGAACATTTTTTCCCAGGTTTCTGTGGTCCCAATAAACGGTCAACTAACGCTCGAAGCCTATCTGCTTGTTCTATGATTATTTGTGTATATTCCGTTAAGCTTTGGTCGGGCAACATACGTTCAAGAAGTTGCGCAGCTCCTCTTAGGCCACCTAGCGGGTTTTTAATTTCATGTGCAAGCCCACGAACCAATAGTTTAGCCGCTTGTTGCTGAGCATGTTGGTTTAGTTCTTGGCTTAAGCGTCGCTGCTGACCTATTTTTCTCATCTCAACCAAGAGCATTAATTGTTTTTGCCAAGAGAGTGGACTAACGGTTACTTCCAGCATTAATGGCTTTCCATCTACGACAAAAGTGACATCACTATCGGTAATACTTTGCCCACTTTGTAGTGGTTGAGAAAGTAGAGCTAAGTCCATTGAAGCGTGTTGAATTAAGTTGGACAAAGGTTGATTAATAATACGCTTTGCGCTTTGAGAAAAAAGTTGCTCAGCTGCGGGATTTGCAAACCGTACACGTAACGATTCATCCAATATCATTGTGGAAGTAACAATATTATCTAATATTGTGTCACTTAATTCGCTACTCATTGGGCAACCTGTTTTGACTTAATATGATGCGTCGCACTATTGTAGTGCATGAGTTGTTACTAGTATGGAGCATTGAAACAACAAATCAATAAGCTAGATTCAGGTATGTCGATTAAATTAGTAACCTGAGTAGGTATAACTGCAACAATGCACCATGTGTATCTACAACGATGCAATTATCTTGCCTAAATTAGAAGAGTAGAGAATTTTTGATGGGAAAATTTACTTTTTAGATCAATAGGTAAAGTTATATTGATAGAAAATTAAAAAGCTCGCTGGTAGCGAGCTTTTTTAGATTGAAACCTAAGAGAAACTTAAATTATACAGAGTAGTATAGTTCGAATTCTAATGGGTGGGTTGCCATGTTCACTTTCTCAACATCTTGAGATTTCAGAGCGATATAAGAATCGATAAAGTCATCAGAGAATACACCGCCTTCTGTTAGGAATGCGCGGTCTTCAGATAGACACTCAAGAGCTTGTTGTAAAGACTCAGCTACTGTTGGAATTAGAGCTGCTTCTTCTGCTGGTAAGTCATACAAGTCTTTATCAGCTGCATCACCAGGGTGAATCTTGTTTTTGATTCCGTCTAGGCCAGCCATTAGCATTGCTGCAAATGCTAAGTATGGGTTCGCTGTTGGATCACCAAAACGTAGCTCGATACGGCGCGCTTTAGGGCTTGGTACCACTGGGATACGGATTGAAGCAGAACGGTTACGTGCAGAGTATGCAAGCATTACAGGAGCTTCAAAGCCAGGTACAAGACGCTTGTACGAGTTAGTTGATGCGTTCGCGAATGCGTTGATAGCGCGAGCGTGTTTAATGATACCGCCAATGTAGAATAAAGCAGTCTCAGATAAACCACCGTATAGATCACCAGCAAAAAGGTTAACACCATCTTTTGCTAGAGATTGGTGAACGTGCATACCAGAACCGTTATCGCCTACAAGTGGCTTAGGCATGAACGTTGCGGTTTTACCAAATGCATGAGCTACATTGTGTACAACGTACTTATAGATTTGGATTTCATCTGCTTTGCTCGTTAATGTGTTGAAACGAGTTGCAATTTCATTCTGACCAGCAGTTGCTACTTCATGGTGGTGAGCTTCAACAACAAGACCCATTTCTTCCATGATTAAACACATAGCTGAACGAATGTCTTGAGAAGAATCAACAGGAGCTACTGGGAAGTAACCGCCTTTAACGCCAGGACGGTGACCTTTGTTACCGCCTTCGATATCAGCACCTGTGTTCCATGCAGCTTCAATATCATCAATTTTGAAGTATGAACCAGACATGTTGTTTTCATATTTAACATCGTCAAATAGGAAGAACTCTGGTTCTGGACCGATAAGAACTGTATCTGCAATACCAGTAGAACGCATGAAATCTTCAGCGCGCTTAGCGATAGAGCGTGGGTCACGGTCATAACCTTGCATTGTTGCTGGCTCAAGGATGTCACAACGTACATTTAGAGTTGCATCTTCTGTGAACGGGTCAAGAACTGCGCTTGATGCATCAGGCATCATTACCATGTCAGATTCATTAATGCCTTTCCAACCGGCAACAGATGAACCATCGAACATTTTACCATCTTCGAAGAAGTCTGCATCGACTTGGTGTGCAGGGATTGAGATGTGTTGTTCTTTACCTTTAGTATCGGTAAATCGTAAGTCAACAAACTTAACTTCGTTTTCTTGGATCAGCGATAAAACATTTTCTACTGACATCTTGGATAACCTCCAGTGTTAAAAAATCGGTAAACGCTCGACTTGCCTTTGAGAGCTGCATCAATTCAATGCGTAATTTTGAGCATAACTATTGCTGGGAACTTTCAAAGCCAAATTCGTGCCATATTTATAAATCCTTTTAATTCAATATGTTGTTTCGAGTATTTGTCGTACCCTGCACTGGTATTGCACTAAAATGATCACAATACGCACCAATTGGGTGCATTGTTGGTGGTTTTGCACCAAATGGTCGCTATATTTGCTACTATTCAGCACTATTCCACCCTAATTTGTCAATCGTCATTTGAGCACAATTAAGATGAATTTTTGTCAAGCTATCGTTCAAATATGCAGATTTGGGGCTAATTGGGAGGAAATGGGCACTTTTATTTGTGTAAGATCACATATTCCTAGGCTTTTCCTCAAATTCTGGTAAATTATTCGCCACTTTTGACGTAAAAGCGTCTCGTTGCTGAGTTTTACTCTGCTCAGTGGCCTTTGACTTTCACCTAAACGATATAGAATCCATGACGACATCTAAGATTGAGAAACTAAGAAATATCGCGATTATCGCACACGTTGACCACGGCAAGACCACTCTTGTCGACAAACTTTTGCAACAGTCTGGGACATTAGAGTCTCGCGGCGAAGTTGAAGAGCGCGTTATGGACTCCAACGATATTGAGAAAGAACGTGGTATCACCATTCTGGCGAAAAATACCGCGATCAACTGGAATGATTACCGCATTAATATCGTAGATACTCCCGGACACGCCGACTTTGGTGGTGAAGTGGAACGTATTATGTCGATGGTTGACTCTGTATTGCTGATTGTTGACGCCGTTGACGGGCCGATGCCTCAAACTCGTTTTGTAACGCAGAAAGCATTTGACCATGGTTTGAAGCCAATTGTTGTTATTAATAAGGTTGACCGCCCAGGCGCTCGTCCTTCATGGGTTATGGACCAAGTCTTCGATTTGTTTGATAACCTTGGTGCAACTGATGACCAACTCGATTTTCAAGTGGTTTACGCATCGGCATTAAATGGCTGGGCAACACTTGATGACAGCGTCGAAGGCGAAGATATGGAACCACTGTTCCAAGCAGTTGTAGATAACGTGGAAGCACCTCAGGTTGATCTTGATGGTCCATTGCAAATGCAAATCTCACAGCTAGATTACAGCTCATATGTAGGTGTTATTGGTGTCGCTCGAGTGACTCGTGGTAGCATCAAACCGAATCAACAGGTGACGATCGTAAGTGCTGATGGTAAAAAGCGTAACGGTAAAGTCGGTACAGTTCTTGGCTATCTTGGTTTAGAGCGTCATGAAGTTGCTGAAGCGACTGCTGGAGACATTATTGCCGTCACGGGTCTAGGTGAACTGAAGATCTCAGATACCATTTGTGACCAGAATACAGTTGAAGCAATGGAACCTCTTTCTGTTGATGAACCAACGGTAACAATGACTTTCCAAGTAAATACTTCACCATTCGCTGGTAAAGAAGGCAAGTTCGTTACTTCGCGTAATATTCTAGAGCGATTAGAAAAAGAATTGGTTCACAACGTAGCACTGCGCGTTGAGCAAACTGATGATCCAGACAGATTCCGAGTATCAGGTCGTGGTGAACTTCACCTTTCAATTCTAATTGAAAACATGCGTCGTGAAGGCTTTGAGTTAGCGGTATCTCGTCCAGAGGTTATCATCCGTGAAGAAAATGGCCAATTAATGGAACCGTTTGAGACTGTTACCATCGATGTTCTTGATGAGCACCAAGGTGGAATCATGGAAAATATCGGTATCCGTAAAGGTGAATTAAAAGATATGTCGCCTGATGGAAAAGGCCGAGTACGTCTCGACTTTATTATGCCGTCACGTGGATTGATTGGTTTCCAAACAGAGTTTCTTACATTAACGTCTGGATCTGGTCTGCTTTATCATACGTTTGAACATTATGGCCCGCACAAAGGTGGCACTATTGGTCAGCGTAATAACGGTGTGTTAATTTCTAATGCGACAGGTAAAGCGTTAACTTATGCACTGTTTAACCTTCAAGAGCGTGGGCGTTTATTTGCAGAGCACGCTGATGAAGTTTATGAAGGTCAGATTATCGGTATTCATAACCGTTCAAATGATTTAACCGTTAACTGCCTTAAAGGTAAGCAGCTTACCAACGTTCGTGCGTCAGGAACTGATGAAGCTCAAGTTCTCTCTCCAGCGATTAAATATACATTGGAACAAGCTTTAGAGTTTATTGATGATGATGAACTAGTAGAAGTAACTCCAGAGAGTATTCGAATTCGTAAGAGACTCTTAACGGAAAATGATCGTAAGCGAGCGAGTCGCCCAGCGAAATAAGTACTTCTTATATTAATAGAAAGGAGCTGAGAATAAATTCCCAGCTCCTTTTTTTATTTCAACTCTACGGATTTTTTTAAGCTTTGTTATTCAATTGCCTGAAAGTAAAACAGGCTCTATTGAGCATTTAACTTGCTAAGAAACTTATCAGATTCAGCAATAGCCGCTTCCATCTCTTTAATTGCAAAAGAGATATCTTTTTCTAAACTGGAAAACTCCCCTTGAAGTGATGTGATGGCACTGGCATTGAGATTGTGTTTTAGATAAAGCGTATTGTCGCGAAGCGTGTTCAATACTGGATCCATTTTCGCTTCAGCTTTTTTCATTGCTTTTAACATCGTTTGATATGAGGATTTGGTTTCTTTTAATTTTACTTCGCTATTACGGCGAAGTTTAGTGTTGGTATAGAGTTCTAATTCTTCTTCCCACTCTTCAAACAGTGCTTCTGAAACATCTTCAATTGCCGAGATACGTTCACTTACCTCTTCGGCTGCAGATTCACTATCTTCGTATTTATCATTAATTTGATTGTACATAGCTTCAAGATCGCCACCATCAAATTGTGTTAATGAAGAAAGAGCCTCCAATGCACTGGAAAACTCTTCCTGTGCATCTTGTTGAGAGTCTTTTGCTTCTTCTACTCTATCGACCATTATGTCTCGCTTGTGGACGCCGACTTGCTCTAGTGCCGAATAGTAAGTGGATTCACAACCAGTTAAGAATGTGATTGAAAAAAGAAGAGCCAGAAAATAGCGCATTAGTAATTCCTTTTTATTAGAATGATAATATTAGGATATATCCTCAAGTAACTTTATGGTTCAACACTGCGAGAGGTCATGAATTACCAATCGATCGGTTGAGTGATTTGAAGTAATCGATTCTATGTTGAAGATCAGTAACGTATACCACTCCTTGGGGAGAGGCAAGTTGAAATTTAAAAGGATGGTATTTGGAGTGAGAAGTTATTTATTCTACCTATATAGAAGAATGCAACATGATCGAATTAGCGTAAACGCAGGCTATCTTGCCTATATAACGTTGATTTCGATTGTTCCAATGTTAACCGTGCTTTTATCTGTACTCAGTACTTTTTCCATTTTCAGTGGTGCTGGTGACGTTATTCAGTCATTCGTGATTAATAATTTTGTGCCAGCGGCAGGGGATGCCGTTAGCGATGCTCTAAGTAATTTTGTCGCAAACACTGGAAAAATGAGCGCGGTTGGTGGTGGATTCCTATTTGTTGCGGCGGTTACCTTGATCTCAAATATCGATAAGACCCTAAATTACATATGGCGAGTAAAAGAAAAGCGCAGTTGGGTCCTATCACTTTCTATGTATTGGATGATACTTACTTTAGGGCCTTTGCTTGTTGGAGCAAGCCTTGCGGTGAGCTCATACCTAACGTCGACTCAGCTCTTGGAAAATGCGGCAGTTAGCGGTGCGTATAGTGTGCTGTTGGCTGGTCTCCCTTTTCTTATCTCTTTGGTTTTATTCACTGGTTTATATTTATTGGTTCCCAATATGTCGGTGAAGTTTAGACATGCCATGTTTGGAGCTTTAATTGCAGCCATCTTGTTTGAAGCGAGTAAAAAAGGATTTGCGCTCTATATTACCAACTTCCCATCTTATCAATTGATTTACGGGGCGTTAGCAGCGATTCCCATTTTATTTGTTTGGGTGTACCTCTCTTGGTTAATCGTATTGTTAGGTGCTGAAGTGACCGCTTCTAGTGGTGAGGAGGAACAATGGAGAGAAGATTCCAATATCATGGTAAACTCTACTTCAATTTCTCAAAATCAAGAAAAGGGTCCTACGTGTGATAGCCTTGATTCAAAGGGTTAGTGAATCTTCCGTTACTGTTGATGGTGAAGTAATTGGTAAAATTAGCCAAGGTCTTTTGGTGTTACTTGGTGTAGAAAAAGGTGATGATGAAGCGAAGGCTAAGCGCTTAGTTGAACGAGTTACTCGGTATCGAGTTTTTGAAGATGAGCAGGGGAAAATGAATCTCAATGTTGAGCAAATTGGAGGAGAACTCCTAGTTGTGTCTCAATTTACGTTGCCAGCAGATACTAAAAAGGGAACTCGAGCCGGATTTTCTCGTGGCGCTGATCCAGTTGATGCTGAACGGCTTTACGATTATTTTAATACATTGAGCAGTAACATTGTTCCGACGCAAACAGGGCAATTTGCTGCCGATATGAAAGTGTCATTAGTTAATGACGGCCCCGTAACATTTTGGTTGCAAGTGTAAAAACATTTTGGGCGATTAGATGAACAATTTAGGGTACAGAGAATGTTTAAGATCATAGCACCGACGACAGATAACCAAATTAACAAGTATTACCATTTTCGTTGGCAAATGCTAAGAGAGCCATGGAACCTCCCGATCGGCTCTGAGCGTGATGAATATGACATTATGAGTCATCATCGTATGATTGTTGATGGTAGTGGTCGCCCAATGGCTATCGGTCGCTTATACATTACTCCAGACTGCGAAGGCCAGATTCGCTTTATGGCGGTTAAATCAAACCGACGTAATAGAGGAATGGGCTCGTTTCTTCTTGTGACATTAGAATCACTCGCTCGTCAAGAAGGTGCAAAGCGTTTGGTTTGTAATGCTCGTGAAGATGCGATTGCTTTTTATGAGCGTAACGGCTTTGAGTGTCGAGGGTCGCTTACTGATACGAGAGGTCCAGTACGACATCAACAGATGGTTAAGCCGTTAGACCCTATGGCGACAGTACAACGTAAGCCAGAGTGGTGTAATGAACTGCAAGAGCGCTGGGCACAGCAGATCCCAATTAGCGATAAAATGGGAATTAAGATAAATCAGTATAATGGTTTTCAATTTGAGTGTAGTGCACCACTAAATCCAAATCTTAACCCTCATAACAGTATGTTTGCAGGCGCCGCATTTACGTTGGCGACCTTGACTGGGTGGGGAATGGCATGGCTGTTGATGAAAGAGCGGAACTTACGAGGAGATATTGTCTTAGTTGATAGCCAAGTTCGCTATCACAAACCCGTTATTGATGCTCCGGTTGCATCTACTTCTTTGGATGATATTAGTGGGGACTTAGACCGATTAGAGTCTGGTCGAAAAGCAAGAATTGTTGTTAATGTGACCATCAAAAGTGGTCGACACGCTGCGGTACGTTTTGTCGGGACTTATATGCTGATCCCTAATTACCAAAAACTGATTACTCAGTAGAGTGTAAAACGTTGATGGTTTTCTTTAGTCCATTTTCTCGATAGGACAAAGAAAACCCTTGATTCTCTTTTTCTGTTGATAAGTCATATTCACCTTCGAGTACTCCGTTAAATCTATCTCCGACTACATTTGCTTTAGAAGTTGTCACTTCGCCTTTGTGTGACTGTATGTGCCAATGTTCTATGCCGAAGGAATGTGTATCATTTTTCCCTTTCTGTTTGAGCTTAAAAGTCCCATCTCGCAATGACAGATCCAGTTCTCCAGTTAACGTATGGCGTAAGATTGTTTCATCGCCAGAAAGGCCATTTGCAGAGAGCTGCATATCGATAATGCCATCGACATTTAAAGGTAAAGGTGTGTTTTTAAAGAGTTGAAGAGGAAAGCTGTCAGTTTCAACGACGACATTCCAAGGTTGGCCATTTTGTCCAAATCGCCACTGACCTTGAGCACTAAGATAGCCTTTGGTAAAAGGAATAAATGCTCGAGACATATTCCAATCTTGGCCGTTGCTGTTCATTTCGATAATGGCTTGCGTAGCAAGAACACTATCGTAACTGAGACTATTCACTGATACTGAAAAATGCCCATTCCATAACCCCCAGTGGTTATCTTGAACGAGATCGGCATTGAGAAACTCCAGGTTAACACCAGAGAATTGCCAGTAAGGTTTCTGTGCAAGTTGGATTAGTTGTCCGTTTAGTAGGCGTAATTTATCGACATGTAATTGATCCAACTGCTGGATATAGTTACTGAATGCTGAATAGTGAGGTTGCTCTTGTTCAATAGCGTGTTTAACGGCAATGATATCAAGTTTATAAATTTCCGCTAAGGTGGGCTCGAAGTGAGCTGATAAGTGAATATCTCCACCGGATAACCCGATACTCATATCATCGATATCGATACTGTTTGGTTTTAGGGTGAGTTTTATATTGGGGTCAGTCCACAATATTCCTTGGTTATCGATACTGTCCGCTTTAAATGAAATCGAAGTATCGAACTGTTGCCATATAAGAAGGTTATTAGGATCAAAGTTTGTTGCGGACAATTCAAGGTTGTTTAAAGTGGTCTCGTACCACTGAATTTGCCCCCGTAGTAAGTCAAATCGTTCAATAGAGTCTATCGATGTGACCCATTGTTTAAGTTGCTGCTTTAATTCTGGAGAAATATCATATTCTTCAATAAGAAGGTTTTCTATCGTAACATCATTGATAATCCAGCGGTTTCTGTCTCGTGTTGCTTGAGCTTCAACGTGAGAGTCTTTCCATTTTAATGAAAGTCCACTTAAACGTTGCTGTGTATCATTGAAGGTACCATTGATCAGCACATCGTTTAGCGGAAGTTGATCGTCCCAAACTAGAATGTTGGCATGGGCTTGGAATATCCCATTCGGCAATATTTGGTCTTGTTTCCATTGTGGATTTTGCCACTGAATGTCCGCTTGCACAGCTTTCCAACGTTCAATATTTAGAGTGACGTTATCGAGTGAAAGCTGATGTATTTTCCATTGGCGTATAGGCAGAGTATTGAAACCGTCGCTGGTTAAGGTAAGCCCATTCAGCAACAGAGCATCGAATTCGAGTTGTTTAAATTGCGTAGGATATAGGGTTAACCAGCTATCGACTGACTCGATGATATCGCCATTTTCTAATGTTACATCGTATAACTTTAAATGATTTGGTGAGGTATAGGCGACATTTTCAACATGAGTGTTTGGTCCCAACCAATACTGCAAGAGAGCATTCGTTGTCGGTTTTAGTAAAGAAGTGTTAAGAATAATGACAATCGCAATAAACCCAAGTAACAGGATAATTGAAACAATGGATAGTAAGCGAGTGACCTGTCGCAACATGCTAGTAATTCCCCAATATCTAAGAGTTATAGCTTGGAGCAAAATAGAGTTTTCTTCAATAAAAAAGCCCCTAAAGATAGGGGCTTACTGCAAATAAATGATGTGCTAAGTATATACTAGTCCAAACTTGGTCCAGCAGCTACTAGCGCTTTACCTTCATCATTATCTGTGTACTTCTCAAAGTTCTTAATAAAGCGAGATGCAAGATCGTCTGCTTTACTTTGCCATTGAAGTGGATCGACATAGGTATCGCGAGGGTCAAGTATTGCAGGGTCAACACCTGGAAGCTCTGTCGGTACTTCCAGATTAAAGACTGGAATTTGCTTGGTTGGAGCGTTATCGATGGAGCCGTCTAAAATGGCATCGATAATGCCACGGGTATCCTGGATAGAAATACGTTTTCCAGTACCATTCCAACCTGTATTGACGAGATACGCTTCAGCTCCAGCTGCTTCCATACGTTTCACTAATACTTCAGCATACTTAGTTGGGTGCAGAGTTAGGAATGCCGCACCGAAACAAGCAGAGAATGTTGGAGAAGGCTCGGTAATACCACGTTCAGTACCTGCGAGTTTCGCGGTGAAACCAGACAGGAAGTGGTATTTAGTTTGTTCCGGAGTTAGTTTAGCCACCGGAGGAAGTACACCAAACGCATCGGCAGTTAAGAAAATGACTTTCTGAGCATGACCTGCTTTTGAGATAGGTTTTACTATATTATCAATGTGGTAGATCGGGTAAGAAACGCGAGCATTCTCGGTTTTTGATGCGTCATCGAAGTCAATAGAACCATCGTTACGCAGAACCACGTTTTCTAGCAACGCGTCACGACGAATCGCATTGTAGATATCGGGTTCGGCTTCTTTTGATAAACGGATTGTTTTGGCGTAGCAACCCCCTTCAAAATTAAATACGCCATCGTCATCCCAACCATGCTCATCATCACCAATGAGTGCACGTTTAGGATCGGTTGATAACGTGGTTTTCCCTGTACCAGAGAGGCCGAAGAAGATAGCGACATCGCCTTCTTTACCCACGTTTGCAGAGCAGTGCATTGATGCGATGCCTTTTAACGGAAGGAAGTAGTTCATCATTGCGAACATACCTTTTTTCATCTCACCGCCGTACCAAGTACCACCGATTAATTGCATTTTTTCTGTTAGGTTGAATACGGTATAGACTTCTGAGTTAAGACCTTGCTTTTCCCAATCAGGGTTTACCGTTTTCGCTGCGTTCATTACAACGAAGTCTGGTTCAAATGTTGCGAGTTCCTCTTCTGTTGGTCGAAGGAACATGTTCTTAACAAAGTGAACCTGCCAAGCAACTTCGGTAATAAAACGGATGGAAATTCGACTGTCTTTATTCGCACCACAGTAACAATCGAGAACAAATAGGCGTTTCCCGGATAACTGGTTAGTTGTCAGAACTTTAAGCTCGTCCCAGGTTTCTTTAGTGATTGGTTTGTTATCATTTTTGGCAAACTCTGATGTCCACCACATGTTTTTTTCGGTCGTTTCATCCTTAACGATGAACTTATCTTTAGGAGAACGACCTGTAAAGATACCTGTGTCAACAGCCACAGCATCAAGCTCTGTGACTATGCCTTTTTCGTAACCTTCTAAGTCATCACGAGTCTCTTCTTTAAATAGCATCTCATAGCTCGGGTTGCGTATGACTTCTATTGCATCAGAGATTCCGTAGTTTGTAAGATCTAATTGTGCAGCCTTTTGATGTTCCATAACGGTCATAGGTGCTCCTTTTAGGACAGTAATTGTAGGGATTATTTGAATTTTATTATTATCTGACTTCCATGCTAGCAACGAGGTACACTTAAAACAGGGAGATAGTTCAAAAAAAGACCACACCCAGTCAGTGCATTCTAAGTGCCTTGTCACATATTAAAGCCAAATCTATGTTAACTATTTGTGGTAAAAGATACTAGTTAGGATTAATTATTGTTAATAAAAAATTAAGTTGATGTGACAGAGTGAGAAGTTGTGTATGAGGGAGCATTATATTTTGAGTAACCCCTATTAAAACGAATATATATTTCATTTTAATAGGGTATTAATAACTTAATAAAAATTGAAAATTAATGAAGGGTATTGTTGGGGGTGTTTGCTTCAATTAGTAACTCATCAATTTGAGTTTTATTGAATTCATAGTTACTTCCGCAATAATCGCAATGCATTGCGATTTTTCCGTCTTCTTCAAGAATCTCTGCAATTTCTGCTGGATCAATTGTGATGATCGCGGCTCCACTTCTTTCTCGAGAGCAACCGCAGTGGAACGCGACTTCTTGTGGATCAAACAAGCGAACCTTTTCTTGGTTATATAAGCGATAAAGTAACTCTTGAGCCCCTAAAGAAAATAACTCTTCACTTTTAACGGTATTGGTTAGTTGTTCTAAATGTTCAAAGTCGTCATCACTTCCCGTTTCATCTGGAATTACTTGGAGTAACATACCCGCAGCATGGGCCGCTCCTTGGTGTGCTCCCGTTCGAATCCAAATTCGAGTCTTAAGTTGCTCAGAGCGTTCAAAGTAGCCTTCGATTATTTCATTTAAGCTATCGCTTTCTAATCCAACAATGCCCTGATAACGCTCGCCTTTTTTCGGCTCAATATTGATCACTAAATGACCTTTGCCCATAAGATCGCGAACATTTGCGTCAGATGGAATATCGCCTTGCCAGCGTGCGACGCCACGTACATTTTGATTGTTGTCGCCATTTACAACAATAAGAGACACTGGGCCATCGCCTTGTAATTGCAGCGTAATCGACCCTTCAAACTTTATCGTCGCCGTCAACAATGTGGTTGCTACGAGCAGTTCCCCTAACAATTTTTCAATGGCAGCAGGGTATTCTTTGCTCGAAATGATGCGTTGGTAGGTTTCATCTAATTGTACTAGTTCGCCACGTACTGACATATCGTCAAATAAGTAGCGGCTTAATGTGTTATTCGCCATTGAGAAAGCTCCAGCTAGATGCTTATTGAGTTTTAAATTTGATAATGTCGCGGCGCTGTTTTTTATCAGGACGGCGCTCTGGACTTGGATTATGGGCATTGAGTTTACGCTGCATAGCCATATGCTCGCGTTTTTTAATGCTTTCTTCTGTTTCGGAATACAATTGTTGAGCTTCTGGAGCAGACCGGCGCTGACTCGAAATCTTTTCAATTTGTATCGTTTTGTCGTTATGTCCTTGACGTAACGTAATTATTGCACCATGTTCTACTATCTTACTTGGTTTACTGCGTTGGCCATTATAATGAACTTTTCCGCCATCTACCATGCTGCGAGCGATGGCTCGAGTTTTGTAAAATCTGGCTGCCCACAACCATTTATCGAGTCGAACTGAACCTTCTTGGGAACTCATTGGCAACTCAACCCTCTAACAGAATCTAAATAGTGTCTTATAATAGAATAAGAACATGGTGATAGATGTTGATATTTTCAAGGTGTTTCTTGAACCTATGTACATAAAGAAAGATAAGGCAGTATTTAATTGGATTACCTTAATGCATAATTATTCCTCGATTTTTTCTCTTTGGAACAGCTAAAAAGGATATGGCTTTGATGGAAGGCGTGACCTTCAAACATAAATTTGTTTATAAATTAACTGCTTTTTTACTTTCGATACAGACAATGTTTCAACGTAATCAGGTTACTATAAGTCGTGGAATCACTTTGTTGTTGCTTGTGTGTAGTGCTTGGCTATTGGGTAAAATGGTATGGCTGCCATTCACTCCTAATTCCATTGTCCCTTGGCGTGCTCAAATCAGTGAGTTAAATGAGAGTCCGATATCACGCGTAGGCGTTGAATCGATAAAAAGACACAACTTATTCGGTCAATTTGTTAAAAATGCAAAGCCCAAAGTGGTCACTCCGTCAATAAAGGAAGCTCCGAAAACGAGCTTGTCGTTAAATTTAGTCGGTGTTGTTGTTGTTGAACCATCGGAACTGAGTTTAGCCATTATTGCAAATAAAAATAATCAAGACACTTATGGGATTGACCAAAAAATAGAAGGTACCCGAGCCACACTTTCTGCAGTATATAGTGACCGTGTGGTATTGGATAATGCCGGACGCAGTGAAACATTACTGCTGACTGAGAAAAGCGACAGTCGTATCTCAAGAGTAAATTCTGAGCGTACAAGAAGAGAGAACAAACCCGCGGTGGACTACAGTGCCGATGCACCCTCTCAAGCAAATGAAGATAAATTGGCTGAGCTAAAAGAAAAAATCGCAGAGAAACCTTCTCGCTTATTACAGTATATAAGAATGTCGAAATTAAAGCGTGATGGTAGCGTTGTTGGTTATCGGTTACGGCCTAAAGGTTCCCCGGATTTATTTGAATCTTTGGGCTTTCTGAACGGTGATATCGTGACACAAATAAATGGAATTGATTTATCAGAGGACGGCGCTCTGTCTCATTTGACAGCATCATTGGATGATATTGGAGAACTCAGTATTATCGTTGAGCGCGATGGGCAACCCTATGATATTTACATACAACTTTAGATTAAAAAAGAGTGCTCATCGAGGGCTCGGGAGTAATAGCGTGAAGCATTGGTTAGTAAGAAATATTTGGCTATTAGGAAGTATGTTGCTTTCGCCGTTTGTTTTTGCAAATGAATATAATGTCAGTTTTAAAGGAACGGACATACAAGAGTTTATCAATATTGTTGGCCGCAACCTTGAGAAAACAGTGATTATCGATCCTGCAGTTCGCGGTAAAATCGATGTTCGCAGTTATGAACCGTTGAATGAAGAACAGTATTACAGCTTCTTTTTGAATGTGCTTGAAGTCTATGGATTTGCCGTTATTGATATGGAAAACGGTATTCTTAAAGTCATTAAAGCTAAATCAGCAAAGACATCTGCCGTGCCTGTATTGGGGGATAGTGAAAACAGTGCTGGAGACAGCGTGATTACTCGTGTTGTTCCTGTACACAATGTTTCTGTTAAAGAGTTGTCTCCATTACTTCGACAATTGGTCGATAATGCCGGTGCTGGGAATGTTGTGCATTATGACCCTGCAAATATCATTTTAATCACAGGGCGTTCTGCCGTTGTTGACCGTTTAGTGAGCATTATCAAGAGAGTTGACCAAGCAGGAAATAAAGATATTGAGGTCATTCCTTTAAGGAATGCATCGGCCTCGGAAATTGTACGTATTGTTGATGCATTAAGTCGAACAACTGAAGCAAAGAATGCACCTGATCAATTACAACCTCAATTGGTCGCTGATGAACGAACTAATTCAATATTATTATCTGGTGAACCGAATGTTCGTAAACGTCTTTCTCGCTTGATTAGACAGCTCGATGTTGAGATGGCAAGCAAGAGTAATAATCAAGTTGTGTACCTTAAATATGCCAAAGCGGAAGAGTTGGTTGAAGTTCTAAAAGGGGTCGCGGAAAATGCAACGAAGGGTAAAAGCTCCGATGGAAAAACAACGTCAACCTCATCTCGAGACCAAGTTTTAATTAGTGCTCATGTTCCGACTAACTCATTAGTTCTAAATGCTCCACAAGATGTGATGAATGCGATGGTCAATGTGATTGATCAGCTCGATATTCGTCGCGCACAAGTATTGATCGAAGCCTTGATTGTTGAAATGACAGAAGGTGATGGCGTTAACTTAGGTGTGCAATGGGGATCGCTAGAATCTGGTTCTGTTGTTCAGTTCAATAATACGGCGACACCAATTGGTGAGGTTCTTGTCGGCTTAGAAGAAGCGGGCAATCAGACCGGAACGGGCACTTATTTTGATGATGATGGGAATATTCAAACCTACACCACAACCGAATCTGGCGATTACGACACTCTAGCTAGTGTGTTGTCTGCTGCTACGGGGTCTGCAGTAAGCGTCAGCCTTGGTGACTGGACATCATTAATTAGTGCTGTTGAAAGTAATTCGAACTCCAATATTTTATCTTCGCCTAGCATTACGGTTTTAGATAATGGAGAGGCATCTTTTGTTGTCGGCGAAGAAGTGCCTGTTATTACAGGTTCGACATCAAGTTCAGATAATTCCAATCCATTCCAAACCGTCGATCGTAAAGAAGTGGGAATTAAGCTAAAAGTCGTCCCGCAAATTAATGAAGGTGATTCAGTTCAGCTTGCTATTGAGCAAGAAGTCTCAGATGTGACAGCAGCTGACGGAGCGGTTGATGTTCGTTTTGCTAAGCGTCAATTAAATACAGAAGTGTTGGTCGATGATGGGCAGATGATAGTGTTGGGAGGCTTGATCAACGAAACCACACAAGAAAGTGTTTCAAAAGTCCCATTACTTGGAGATATTCCTTGGCTTGGAGCACTTTTCCGTTCGACATCTAATAAAGTCGAGAAAAGAAATCTGATGATTTTCCTTAAACCAACGATTATTCGAGATGGACTCACTGCTGATGGTATTACTCAGCGTAAATATAATTACATCCGTGCAGAGCAGCTTTATAAGTCGCAAGATGCGCTGAAGCTCCTGGGTGATGACAAGAAGCCAACAATATTACCTGAGTTTGGTCATGACATTCAGCATCCACCAGAAATTCAAGCTTTCTTAAACCAGTTTGATACGGAGTCTTAATGTCGGTGACGCAATTACCATTTAGTTTTGCGACTCGATTTAAGGTCGCTTATGAGCACAATAGCGATGGCCTTTCTAAGCTTTATTTTATCGAGCCGATGTCTATTGATGCTCTCGTCGAAGCTAAACGAGTATTAAAATGTCAGTTTGAATTGGTCGCATTAGAAGGAGAGGAATTTGATACGAAGTTAACCCAATTGTATCAAAGAGACTCTTCAGAAACGCGTCAGTTAATGGAAGACTTAGGGTCGGATGATGACTTTTTCTCATTAGCAGAAGAGCTTCCGAACCACCAAGACCTACTCGACTCTGACGACGACGCGCCAATCATTAAATTGATTAATGCAATGCTAAGTGAGGCAATTAAAGAAGCGGCATCGGATATTCATATTGAGACGTTTGAAACGACATTGTCGATTCGTTTTCGAGTGGATGGAGTGCTGAGGGAAGTTCTAGCACCTAGCCGTAAATTAGCGCCTTTATTGGTATCTCGCGTCAAGGTCATGGCAAAACTGGATATTGCGGAAAAACGCATCCCGCAAGATGGTCGTATTTCTCTACGAATTGGTGGGCGAGCCGTTGATGTTCGTGTCTCAACCATGCCGTCATCTCATGGTGAGCGCGTGGTGATGCGTATTTTAGATAAAAATGCGACCCGTTTAGATTTGCACAGTTTAGGCATGACCGATGAAAACCACACTGCTTTTGTTAATCTAATCTCAAATCCACACGGAATTTTATTGGTAACTGGGCCGACAGGTTCGGGTAAATCCACAACGTTATACGCTGGACTGCAAGAGCTCGATCGCACAGAGAAAAACATTCTTACCGTTGAAGACCCTATCGAATTTGATATCGATGGCATCGGTCAAACTCAAGTTAACCCAAAAGTTGATATGACGTTTGCGAGAGGATTACGAGCAATTTTACGTCAAGACCCTGATGTTGTGATGGTCGGAGAAATTCGTGACCTTGAAACGGCGCAAATTGGTATTCAAGCTTCGTTGACTGGTCACTTAGTTATGTCGACCTTACACACAAATACGGCTATAGGCGCAATTACGCGTTTGAAGGATATGGGAATTGAGTCATTCCTTATTTCGTCTTCTGTCATTGGGGTACTCGCACAGCGCTTAGTGCGTGTATTGTGTTCAGAGTGCAAACAACCTTATGAAGCAACACCTGAGCAGAAACAACTCTTCGGATTGGATCATAGCCACTCTTTAACGTTGCACCGAGCAACCGGATGTCCGCACTGCCTACACAAAGGTTACCGTGGTCGAACCGGTATCCATGAGTTATTGACGGTGGATGATAAGGTTAAAAACTTGATTCACACTGATGTGAGCGAACAAGAGATCGAAGATAGCATTCGCACCTATACTCCGAGTATACGTTCTGATGGCTTGCTAAAGGTACAACAAGGCATTACGACGCTTGAAGAAGTATTACGGGTGACTGAGGAGGCTTGATGGCAGTTTTTGAATATCAAGCTCTGGATGCTCGAGGCCGGAGCAAGAAAGGCTCTTTAGAAGGCGATAGTACCCGTCAAGCTAGACAAAAGCTTAAGGAGAAAGGGCTAACCGTTATCGAGGTTAAGCTGTCGCAGCAACGCAGTAAAAATAAAGATTCGGCGTTCTCATTTCGACGTGGAATTGGTGCGATGGATTTAGCATTAATTACGCGCCAGCTCTCTACTCTTTTGCAATCTGGAATGCCGATAGAATCGAGTTTGCAAGCTGTAGCAGAGCAAACCGAAAAAAATACGATTCGTAGTGTGATTACTTCAGTACGCTCCAAAGTCACGGAAGGCTATACACTGGGCGAAAGCCTTGGCGAGCAAGGTCATATTTTTGATGTTTTATATCGTTCGATGGTGGTGGCTGGAGAGCGTTCCGGTCATCTCGACTTGATCTTAGATCGTTTGGCGACTTACACCGAACATCGTCAGAAAATGAACAGTAAATTACTCCAAGCTCTGCTTTATCCGATCATACTTGTGGTGGTGGCGTTTGCAGTGGTCACATTCTTAGTATCGAGTGTTGTTCCTAAGTTGATCGAGCAATTCATTCATATGGGGCAAAAGCTCCCAGGCTCTACTGAAGCATTAATGACAATGAGCGGGTTTATGCAAGAGTGGGGGATCCTTGTCGCTATACTTACCTTTTCACTCGTTGTTGTGTTTCGGTATGCCATGCAAGTACCTAACTTTGCTTTTAAAGTACATCAACGTTTGCTGTTTTTTCCTCTATTAGGGAAGGTGATAAAAGGGCTGAATACTGCACGTTTTGCTCGTACTTTAGCCATCTGTTCGTCCAGTAATATTCCAATTTTAGATGGAATGATGGTTGCTCGGGATGTTGTCACCAATTTATATATGAAACAGAAAGTGCAGGAAGCGGCAGAGGCGGTTCGTGAAGGCATCAGTTTGCGTAAAGCCTTGCAATCGACGGGCTTGTTCCCACCAATGATGCTTCATATGATTGCCAGCGGAGAGCAGAGTGGCGAACTTGAAAAAATGCTAATAAATGCTGCTGATAATCAAGACAACCAGTTTGAATCGACTGTGAATATCGCGTTAGGTATTTTTACACCGGTGCTGATTACGTTAATGGCTGGGGTTGTGTTGTTTATTGTGATGGCAACACTAATGCCTATTTTAGAAATGAATAATTTAATGACTCGCTAATTGAGCGAGAGTCGTTTTTTTTGAGGTTGGATTTAATATGAAAAGAAATAAACAAGCGGGCTTTACGTTAATCGAAGTGATGGCTGTAATGGCGATTCTGGCTCTACTCGCTACCTTTGTACTACCAAATGTGTTGGGGAATAAAGAGAGTGCCGATCAGGATAAAGCGTTAGCCGATATTGTTGCGATCGAAAATGCGCTTGATATGTATAAGCTCGACAATAGCGTTTACCCAAGCACAGACCAAGGCTTAGAAGCTCTAGTAACAAAACCAAATAATCCAGAACCTCGTAAATACCGTGAAGGGGGCTATATTAAGCGCCTTCCAAATGACCCATGGGGACGTGAGTATCAATATATTAGCCCTGGCAATCATGGTGTGATTGATATCTTTACATTAGGCGCTGATGGGGAAGAAGGTGGCGAAGAATCCAGTAAAGATATAGGGAACTGGAATTTATTGGACATTAATTAATTCAGTGAATCGAGCGACGATAATATGAAATCTCAACAGGGCTTTACATTAATTGAGGTGCTATTAGTTTTAGCCATCATTGCCCTAACTTCGTTTGTCGTCGTTATCAGTATACCTGCATCTGCTCAAGATGAAGCAGAGCAACAAGCTCGCCAGTTGTACCATCGGATCTCGTTAATACAAGATGAAGCATTGCTTAGTGGTCAAGAGTTTGCGGTTCAAGTCAGTGCTGAACAAGATAAGTTAACACTTCTTGGGATGACTCAGTCAGGTTGGAAGCCTCTTGAGTGGGCAAAAATGAAGAGTGAAATCGCCATCGCCGATAATGTTGTTCTCGATTTTTCTCTCGCCTCTGGTGTCTGGAAAGACAACGACCGTCTATATATCCCTCAATCATTCGATAGTGATACCTCTTTATTTGAAGAAGAGAAGGAAAGTGATGAAGAACCTAAATTTGACCCACAGATCCTAATTATGTCGAGTGGTGAGATCACGGCGTTCTCCTTACGTTTTGAGGAAAAAAATAATAAAAGTAGTGGTTGGATTACTCATGTTTCGGAAAATGGAACGTTAAAGCTGACGGCGATTTCTGAGGTCTCTGATGAATAAACATCGAGGCATGACACTTTTAGAAGTGATGCTGGCTTTGGCGATATTCGCAACGGCATCATTAAGTGTTATTAAAGCGGTCAGTCAGCAAGTTGATTCGATTTCCTATATGGAAGAGAAGAGCTTTGCTAGTTGGGTAGCAGATAATCAAATAGCTTTGGTTATGCTCTCTGGGGCAACAGTAGAGACTAAGTCAGGCAAAGAAGAGTTAGCTGGCGTGACTTGGTACTGGACACTAAAACCAGTCGAAACGGAAAGCAGTTTATTGGCAGCGTTCGACGTCGAGGTCTCTCGTAAAGAAGGCGGAGAGCCTCTTATCTCTGTTCGAACCTATCAGGAACCACAATGATGAAATATTCTAAATCATCATTCAGCGCTTCTCGGTCTCAACGAGGTTTCACTTTGATTGAAGTGATGGTTTCTTTGGTTATATTTGTCGGGCTGAGTTTCGGGGTATATCAAGTTCTCAATCAGGTTCAGCGAAGTGAATTAATGACTCGTGAATCCACATCTCGACTCAATCAATTACAAAAAGCAATATTGATTATGGATGCGGATTTTCGCCAAATGGCCCGTCGTCCATTCCGGAATAATGGTGGCAGCGCCAGTGAATATTGGCTGTTGTGGCAAGATTATTTATTTGACTCTGACAGTAAGGGGATACTATTTACCCGCTTAGGTTGGTCAAACCCAAATTATCAGTTCCCACGCGGTGAAGTCGTTAAAGTTGGGTATAAAATTGTAAACAAACAATTGCAAAGAGTGTGGTGGCGCTATCCGGATACAGCCGCTGGTGATAATGGAGTGGTATCTCCATTGCTCGATGGTGTCATTTCGATGTCGGCAAAATTTTATTATCAAGATCAGTGGTTAGATAATTGGGAAGTTGAAAGTGCATTGCCAGAAGGAATTGCATTAAAGCTGGAACTCGAGGACTTTGGTGAGATCAGTCGCATATACTTGTTGCCTGAGCAGCCAGAGGAAGAAGACGGTGAGCTTGAATGATGAAAGGTCCCCGTAAACAGTCTGGTGTTGCATTAATTATTGTTTTGTTGGCATTGTCATTAATGGTGTCGCTAGCCGCTGTTATTGCTGAAAATGTATTTACTCAATTCCAGCGAGCAACTCAACGCGAACACTATCAGCAAGCTTATTGGTATGCTATTGGCGTCGAATCACTCGCCAAAGTGGTGATAAAACAGAGCTTTGAAGATGATAGTGATACCACAAACTTGAGTCAGGCCTGGGCCTCTGAAGAACAAATCTATCCATTGGATTATGGTACGGTCGTCGGGCGAATTTATGATCGCCAAGCTTGTTTTAATATGAATGTGTTTGCAAATGCCGCTTTAACCAGTGATGGGAGTGAGCGCACTTTTCTTATTGATGTTTTTTCACGTTTGCTAGACTTACAAGAGCTTGATAATTATGAAGCGGAAGTGATAGCGGGATCGTTAAGTGAGTATCTTGATAGTGATGACAACGTCGATGTGACCGATGGTGTCGAAGACAGCTACTATGAATCGCTTACTCCCAGTTATTTACCCCCAGATGGTGAGATTGCTGATACGAGTGAATTGAGAGCAGTACAGCAAATGACGAGCCCTGCTTTGACAGCGATGAAATCCGTTGTTTGTGCATTACCAACAACAGACTGGCTTCTTAATATTAATACGTTATCAGAGCAGCAAGCGCCATTGTTGGTTGCATTGTTTAGTCCTTATTTAAGTTTGTCTAATGCAGAAACGTTAATTTCATCTCGTCCATATGATGGTTGGGCTGATGTTGAAAGCTTTTATACTGAGTCTCAAATTGCATCTATTGATGAATCGACGTTAGATGACGCAGAAAGATATTTAGACGTCGTGAGCAACTATTACGAACTGGACGCAGCCGTGACTGTAGAAAAGTCACAAGTACGTATACGGACGCTATTTTACAGTCCAGATGAATCGAATACTTGGGTGGTTCGCCGCCAATTTGGAGGAATGCGTGAACAACACTCTGATCATCCGGATCAGTAACCAAGAAGGAGCGAGTGCTCCGTGGTGGATCTGGAGTGAGTCTGAACAGCGAAATATAGAATCAGGAGAGTTACCGACTTGGTATGATCTTCCTGATTTACCAGAACATGCCTTATCGCTTAATGCGTTGATATTAATCGATTCGGCTGATCTTATGCTGAAGCAGATTGAACTGCCGAAAGGGAGCGGGCGTCATTTAGATAAAATGTTGCCATTTTTGGTTGAAGAAGACATCGCACAAGATATTGAATCGCTCCACCTAACGGTTCTACATAAGCAGGGAAATAAAGCCTTAGTTTCTGGGATTGATGCTCAGTGGTTACGTGATTTATGCCAACTGTGTCGTGAGAATAACGTGGATGTAGCTCGTGTTATTCCTGATGTGCTGGTGTTACCAGACTCGGATAGCGTTATGTTAATGGCTTGGCAGCAACAGTGGCTTGTTCGAGATGGAATGAATGCGGCTTATGTCCTCGAAGATTCTTGGCTAAGCAGTGTTATTCAGACTGACTGGCAGCCAAATCAGCGAGCTGTGACTTTGCTTAGTCCCAATTCGGCGGATAACATCGTTGGAGTTGATGATTGGCAGAGGTTGGTTATTGAAAGTCCTGAAGTGTTACTTAGCCAAGGCGCTATGGCTTCACGTTTTACCCTGCTTAGCGGTGAGTTTAAATTAAAAAAAGGCGGCAGTGCTCGATGGAACGTATGGCGAAAAGTGTTATTTGCTAGTGTGTTTTTATTCGCTCTCTATTGCGCTCAAATTATCTTTACGGTTCAATCGCAAAAAACAGAACGCATGTCAATTCGTGCAGAGAGTGAGCGTATTTTTCGTTCGGTTTTTCCTGATAAACAACGTATTCCAACATTGAGTTATCTGACGGGGCAATTGGATAACGAAGTTGCACGTTTAAGTGGTGGAAATAGTCAAAATAGTATTTTGGTATTACTTGATGAGTTGAGTAAACAAATATCCGAAATAGATGGAATTCAACTGAATCGTCTGAACTATGATGAAAGTCGTGGTGAGATTCGAATTGACCTTCAAGGTGTTGATTTTCAAAATTTTGAACAAGCAAAAAATAAGTTAAGTACAGACTTTGATGTTGAATCTGGGCCTTTAAATCGAAATGGTGAGTTAGTACTTGGCTCATTTACATTGAAGCGAGGGCAATAATCATGAAAGACACTATGGTTAGGCTACGCTCTTGGTGGTCTCAAATTTCTAGCCGTGAGAGATGGTTAGTGGGGACACTGGCAGGACTTGGGCTATTGGTTCTGTTTGTTTTTGGTTTTTGGCAACCGATGAATCAAAGTCTTGTTTCGAGTAAACAAGCACTCGAACGAGAAAAATCGGTCCTTCAAACCGTGATGACACAATCAAATAGGATTGAGTCGTTAAGAAAAGAAAAAGGGATTGAAAGTACGAGTCAAGAGCCATTAAATCAGGTAATTGCTGCATCAAGTAAGAAATTAAACATCTCTTTGATCCGAATTCAACCTCGAGATCAAGAACTGCAAGTGTGGGTAGAGCCACTTCGGTTTGACACGTTACTTGATTGGATTAATACGTTAGATCGTAATTTTGGCATTCAAGTCGTTGCTTTAGATATTGAGCGATCAGATAAGCCTGGAATGGTTGACGTTCGCCGGCTTCAATTTCGATAAGGGTAGGTAGTGAAAACTAAGCTGTTAGTATTTATATGTTTATTGATTGTTGGCTTGTTAAGTGCGGTTGTCCATATGCCGGCCACGACATTGATACATTGGGCTCGATTGCCGACTAATGTCACTTTGCATGGTGTGAGCGGAACTTTGCTACACGGCCAGGTTGATCGTATGACGGTTAACTCAATCGACTTAGGGAAAGTTAGGTGGCAAGCAAAACCGAGCAGTTTACTCCTTGGACAGCTTGGGGCTGATGTGCGTTTTGGTGAGCAAAGCACAACTCAAATACGTGGTAAAGGCTTGATCGGGTTATCACTGTCTACGTTACACCTCAAACAGTTTTCAGTATTGCTCCCCGTTTCCGAACTTTCTCCTTATATTTCACCCGAGATACCCGTCGAAATTGCGGGAAATCTATCGCTGTTCTTGGATGAATACCAGCATGACGGCTCAGGCTTTTGTCGCGAATTAATCGGAGAGGCAAACTGGCAAAATACCCACCTTTCTATTATGTCGACACCGCTGTTACTTGGTGGGGTTAGCGCTGAGTTGAGTTGTGACCAGAATCAATTGATAGCTCAACCGAAACAAGAGAGTGAACAAGTAAGCAGTGAGTTCAATGTACGTCTAACGGCACCAAATCAGTACTCTGTATCTGGTTGGCTTCATCCAAATACCGAGTTTCCTCTAGAATTTATGCCACAACTTACTTGGTTGATTGAGCCTGATGAGAATAATCGTTACCCAATAAAATTAAGTGGACGTTGGTAGTCCACTTAATGCATTAAATGAGGGTTATTATTGAGTGAATTGGAATTAGCGTTTATCGACTAAAATCTCATCCCAAGGTAAGCTTTTATCACCAAGAACGATAAAATTCGGATTCTCTAACGACTCTCGTAAATTGTACGAAAGAGCGGCAAGTTCCGTGCTTAGAATTTGCCCACCTGCAGCTTCAACAATGCATTGGGTTGCGGCGGTATCCCACTCACCTGTTGGTCCAAGTCTTAGGTAGCAATCTGCGGCTCCTTCTGCCACCAAACAAGCTTTCAACGCTGCGGATCCCAGCGGCACTAAATCATAATCCCAATTTGTACTTAAGCGACTCGTGATTGAGTTGATATTCTGGCGACGACTAGTAGCAATCGAGATAGGCTGCTTTAATGATTGGTGCTGATGGATTCCAATTTCAAACTTTTCATTGTTCTCTAAAATTTTCCATGCGCCATACCCTTGATAAGCATAATAAGTGACGCCCGACGTTGGGCCAAAAACGACGCCCATAACAGGGTGGTTATCTTGAACTAATGCAATAATGGTCGCAAAATCGCCGCTACGAGCAATAAACTCTTGAGTTCCATCTAGTGGGTCGACTAACCAATATGTCGACCATTGAGAACGTTTCTCTAGGCTGATATCGGCGGCTTCTTCAGACAACACTGGAATATCAGGTGTAAGGGCTGAGAGTCGATCATAGATGACGTGATGTGCGGCAATATCAGCGCAAGTTACGGGGGTCGAATCATCTTTTATGAAAGCATCGTAGGTACGGTTTTGATAGTGTTCTAGGATTACAGCCCCGGCTTCTCGAGCAATCTCAATGACTTCAGGGAGTAACGAAGATAAGTCTTTTGTCATGGTTGCTTTCCTTTATTATTATTTTTTATTGCAAATGACGTAGAGTCAGCATGAGCGCTAAAATCGTTCGAGCTTCGCAAAAGTCGAGATGAGTAAGCAATTCTTCGGCTTGTGATAGTGGCCAACGTACCAGCTCTAGAGGCTCGGGTTCGTCACCTTCCAGTTGTTCTGGGTAAAGATCTTGAGCAATGAATAGCTTCATACGACTGGAAAAGTATGAGGGGGCTAGAACGACTTCTTTTAGAAATGTTAATTGATGACTGCCAAAGCCAACTTCTTCTTTGAGTTCTCGATTTGCAGCTTGCTCAGGGGATTCACCAGCGTCAATGAGGCCTTTGGGAAAGCCCAGTTCATAGCGCTCAGTACCGGCTGCATACTCTCGCACTAAAAGCAGATCACCTTGCGAAGTAATAGGAACCATCATGACGGCATTTCGTCCACTAGGTTTCATTCTTTCATAGGTTCGTTGTTCACCATTGGAAAAGCGTAAATCCATTGCTTCGATGGAAAAAAGTTGCGATGAAGCAACCGTTTGAATATTTAGAATCTCAGGATTTTTTTTGATCGACATGGCCGCTTCCCTAAGCTTTAACGTTACTCTAACTATATGAAAAAAAACGTGGGATTGGAAAGTTTTGTACAGAGAGTTATGTAATTAAAGGTTACATAATCGAATGTTAAACACTCGATTATGTAAAGTGAGAAAGATTAATAGAACGAATGATCACCACGAGCATGTTCTGTTGCATCACGAACAGCGGTTAATTCACCTTCAAATTGAGCCAGGAGTTCTTTTTCAACACCATCTTTTAACGTTACATCAACCATCGAACATCCGTTACAACCGCCGCCAAATTGGATCAATGCGATACCATCTTCGGTGATGTCGATTAATTCGATGTGACCACCATGGCTGGCTAATTGTGGGTTAACTTGAGTCTGAATTGCATACTCAAGTCGCTCCATCAAGGATGCATCATCTGACACTTTACGCATTTTTGCATTTGGCGCTTTAAGTGTAAGTTGAGAACCCATTTTATCGGTGACATAGTCAATCATTGCATCTTCTAGAAATGGAAGACTGAGTTCATCTATGTAAGCAGAAAAAGCATCATAAGTGATTTCAGTATCTGTAGCTTCAACCGCATCGGTTGGGCAATATGAAACACCACATTCTGCGTTTGGAGTTCCTGGGTTCACGACAAACACTCGGATATTGGTGCCATCCGGTTGTTGTGCGAGTAGTTTAGAAAAATGTTCTTGAGCATTTTCAGTAATTGTAATTGAATTTGACACGACGAGTACCTGAGTATTTATGTAGGCTATTGCGGTTATTTTACTCTTGTGGCGATATGAATCCAGTTCTTTCTCTATCTGAATTAGAAAGTGTTAATCAAGTCCGTTACTAGCAGTTCGACATAAGCAATAGATATCTACTCGCTTGATACCAGCATCCAATAGCAAATTGCACAATTGATTGACCGTACTTCCCGTGGTGACCACATCGTCGCAAATCGCAATATGTTCACATGAACGGAGTTGGTGGGGTTGTAAGACAAAAGCGCGTTTCATATTTTGTTGCCGTTGACGACGATTTAAGCCTCTTTGGAACGGCGTGGCTTTTATACGCTTGAATATATTTGGTTGATAATGGGTATTTAACTGGCTTGCCATTCGACTGGCCATTAATTCACTTTGATTAAAGCCTCGATGCCACCGACGTCGCCAATGAAGTGGAACTGAAGTTATCATTTCAGGTATGTCGTCAATGATTGGTACGAGCTTATTAACCAAGCGAGGCAGACGCCAATCTTGTCGTTGATATTTTATCTTGTGTATTTCCTGACTTATAGGGAATTGATAATCGCCTAAGCAGTATAGGCGTTGCCAATTGGGAGGGTGGGAGAGACACTCGCCACAATGGGGTTGGCTTTTGGGTAATGGTAAACCACAGCATTGGCAGCATGGCGGAAAAAGGAAGTGACGACTGCAGTAGTTGCACCATACTTCTTCATCTAGATTGAGTGGTAATTCACAGGTGTTACATAATCGGTGCAGATAAGGAGTGATGGCATTTTTTAGTTTCTCGGCTAACATAGCAAATTGGTTTTTTCAGGTTAATACACTCCAGTGTCTCAGTTGATACGATGTTTAGGGTTGGCAAAAAGTGGTAGAAAATTCGAGCAAGCAGAAAAAATTACATTGGCAAGTATCCGGTAATGGAAGCGATATTGTCCTTGTCCATGGTTGGGGGATGAACGGCGCAGTTTGGAATAAAACGGTTGAGCAGTTACAAGCCCATCACCGAGTTCATGTAGTGGACCTACCCGGCTATGGGAATAGTGCGCATTGTGATGCAGAAACACTGGAAGAGATAGCGTCGCAACTTATTGAACTAGCGCCAAAGAATGCGATCTGGATTGGGTGGTCATTGGGTGGATTAGTGGCAACGTATATGGCGCTGTACCACAAGGAATATGTGAGTAAATTAATCACGGTTGCGAGTTCACCTAAGTTTTCAGCAGATAAACCGTGGCGTGGTATTCAGTCGCAGGTTTTGATTGATTTTACGGATCAGTTACTGAGTGACTTCCAATTAACAATTGAGCGTTTTATGGCGTTGCAAGCAATGGGGAGTCCTACCGCTAGGCAAGATGTAAAATCGTTAAAACAAGCGGTACTCTCTCGTCCGGAACCGAATTTAAAGTCGTTAGTAGCAGGGTTATCGTTGTTGGCACAAGAAGATCTTCGCCCAAAATTAATGGAAATATCAGTGCCATTTCTTCGGCTCTATGGCCGTTTAGATGGGTTAGTCCCGATTAAAGTCGCCAGTGATATGGATTCTCTGGCGAGCGCGAGTCATAAATATATTTTCACTGGCTCCTCTCACGCCCCTTTTATTACCGAGGGTGAAGAGTTTTGCCAGCAGGTACTTCAGTTTTGTCTCTAGAGGCGTTTTTGTATCATGAAGCTGAAATGCCACCTAGATGAGGAAAAAATAGACAATTAGGACTAAAATTAAACAATGATGGGTCGATATAGTATTTACCCTAGCGTTTCTGTGTGATTTGTTAGAATTCTAGGTAGGGTGTCGAGGAGGTTCCGATTATGATTGTGTCAGCAAATAATATGAGTGTGCCACTTATTGCGCCTTCTGTTAATGTGCAAACAGAACAAGCTGCCCGAGATAATCGAACTCGCGAACCAATTGCTCCGACAACTCAATTGCAGAAAACCAATGCAGAACGTAAGGTAAAACCAGAAGATAAACGACGTAAAAGTGCCGCGTGGGATCCCGCTGAACATCCTGAGTATGATATTGAAGGTGACGCTGATATTGCTACCTCTGAGCAGCAAGTTGAAAAAAGTGAATTGGATCGACTGTTCGATTTATTAGCGCTTTCTTCTTACAGTGAAGAGCAAGGTACTGGTTATACGATTCGGTTTCGACTTCCTAAGCACATTATTGATGAAGCGATCACGCAGGGGCGAATGGCCCGTCGTCGGACAGTGATTAAATATCACTATGGTCAAGCAGTATGTCCTCATACTCCATCAGAGGTGCTTGCCGTTTTATAAAGACAACGACAAGCACATTTTGCTAACCCACCCAATAACGCTGGTGGGCTTTTTATCGCTTGGCTTTGGCAAAAGCGGCTGCAAATGCACCACCCATAGCGCCATTTTCTGCTGGTGTGGATCGAGGCTTCTGTTGAGAGCTTCTTTGAGAATTTTGGCGATGCTCCTTTGGCGCGCTAGAGCGAGATCGAGACTCTTGTCCAGGTTCATCACTTAGCCGCATCGTCAGGCTAATTCGTTTGCGCTGCGCATCCACTTCCATCACTTTCACCTTAACAATGTCTCCCGCTTTGACCACTTCTCGTGGGTCTGAGACGTAATGGTCGGTAAGTGCCGAGATATGAACTAAACCATCTTGGTGGACGCCGATGTCAATAAATGCACCAAAGTTGGCGACGTTAGATACAACACCTTCCAAGACCATTCCTACCTCAAGATCAGACACTTCGGTGACACCTTCTGCAAAAGTAGCGGTTTTGAATTCTGGACGAGGATCGCGCCCGGGTTTGTCGAGTTCCTTGATGATGTCGCTGATGGTTGGAATACCGAAATTGTCATCAGTGTAATCGACAGCTTTTAAATTTCTCAGAAAGTCACTGTTGCCGATTAACGTATCAATTTTTTTCTGATTCTTTTCCGCAATAGATTTCACAACCGGGTAGGCTTCTGGGTGCACTGCTGAGGCATCTAAAGGGTTTTTTCCACCCATGATCCGAAGGAAACCGGCACACTGCTCAAAAGCTTTTGGCCCTAAGCGAGCGACTTTCTTCAACGTAGTGCGTGAATTAAATCGACCATTCTCATCACGGTAGTTAACGATATTTTGCGCCAACACAGTGGAAAGCCCTGCAACGCGCGTTAGAAGTGCTGCAGAAGCGGTGTTTACATCGACACCCACGGCGTTAACACAGTCTTCAACAATCGCATCGAGACGCTTTGCTAGCATGGATTGATTGACGTCGTGCTGGTATTGGCCAACACCAATCGACTTCGGATCAATCTTAACCAATTCAGCAAGTGGATCTTGTAAGCGGCGAGCAATCGAAACCGCGCCACGGAGTGACACATCCATATCAGGGAATTCGTTTGCAGCTAACTCTGAAGCGGAGTACACCGATGCACCCGCTTCGCTAACAACTACTTTTTGAACCTTTAAGTTGCCGCGTTTAATTAAATCTGCTGCAAAGTTATCGCTTTCACGTGAGGCGGTACCATTACCAATCGCGATTAAATCTACGTTGTGTTTGCGGATAAGGGCATCAATGATTTGCATTGAGCGATCGTATTGCTTTTGTGGCTGATGAGGGTAAATAACACCGGTGTCCAATACCTTACCTGTGGCATCAACGACCGCTATCTTACAACCGGTACGCAAACCAGGGTCGAGCCCTAATGTTGCGCGTGGCCCAGCTGGTGCGGCCATTAATAAGTCTTTTAGATTGGTGGCAAATACGTCAATTGCTTCGATTTCAGAGCGCTCTTTTAGCAAGCCCATTAACTCGGTTTCCATGTGCATCGAAACCTTGATTCGCCAGGCCCAGCTGATGACCTGCTTACGCCATTTGTCTGCTGGAGCTTGGCTTAAATGTAAGCCGTAATGCTGTGCAATAATAGTTTCGCAGTATGATTCTCGAACTCCTTCCTCTTGAGCAGGATCGGCATTCATATTTATCGATAGAAACCCTTCGTTGCGACCTCGCAGCATCGCTAATGCACGATGTGATGGCGCTTTGCTGATCGGCTCTTGATGCTCAAAGTAATCCTTGAACTTTTCACCAGCTTGCTCTTTCCCTACAACCACTCGTGACACAATATGTGCATTGCGATTTAAATGATGGCGAACCTTTTCTAGCAAGTTTGCATCTTCAGCGATGCGCTCCATGATGATGACTCGAGCACCATCTAGTGCGGCTTTGGTGTCATTGATGTTATGTTCGCTATTGAGGTATTTCTGAGCTTCAGCTTCGGGTTCACAATCAGCTTGTTCCCACAAACGATCGGCAAGTGGTTCGAGTCCCGCTTCTATTGCGATTTGCCCTTTGGTTCGGCGTTTGGGTTTGTAGGGTAGATAGAGATCTTCAAGGCGTGTTTTACTGTCGGCGTCTTCTATATCTTTAGTGAGCTCGGTTGTGAGTTTGCCTTGTTCATCAATTGACTTAAGGATAGTTTGACGACGTTCGTCCAGCTCTCGCAGGTAGGAGAGGCGACTGTCTAAATTACGCAACTGTGTATCATCTAAGCCACCAGTGACTTCCTTCCGATAACGAGCGATAAAAGGAACGGTATTACCATCATCAATTAGGCCAACAGCCGCGATGACTTGCTCTAGGCGCACGTTGAGTTCATTGGCAATTAGTGTGGTGATAGCTTGGCTCATTCTTGGTTTCTCTTGTTTAATTCGATGATTGTATTGACGATCATCGAATTGTTATTAGGGGATAATTACTGAGGTTTATTCTGGTGTGTACTGTTTTGTAAAAAATGGTATTCACACACCATTCTCTCATCTTTAGGCATCATAACGGTAAACTCGTCATCTTTTTAACCTTTCTACCACTGTTGGCAAGGTAGTGATTAGTGTATTGATATTCGTCCGAGAAAATTGTCATACTATTGCATTGTGTTCAAAAAGAACGTGACCACAATTCTATGTGATTCCCTCATAATATCTAGTATCTTATTATTTTATTTGAAAAAAATCGTTTCTTTCTACCCAAAAATGATGTGCTCTTCTTCACCAGACTTATATATTGTAATCAATTGGGGCTTAGGCAAATTAGCAGTATAGTCTTATCCGATACAAATAAGTCAGTTTAGCGGTAGAATAGGTTAAAAAGACATTACAGTTCTTATAGATAAGTTGGATAGTTGACGTGAAAACCAAGTTGATAACCCGAGAAGGCTACGACAAATTAAAAGCAGAACATGACTATTTATGGAATGAAAAACGTCCAGAAATAACAAAAATAGTTACTTGGGCTGCAGGTTTAGGCGATCGTTCAGAGAATGCAGATTACACATTTAATAAGCGTTTACTCCGACAAATAGACCGGCGCGTTCGGTTTTTAAGAAAATTTTTACCGGAGGTGACTATTGTCGATTATTCACCTCAGCAAGAGGGTAAAGTGTTTTTTGGAGCATGGGTAGAGATCGAAAATGATGCTGGTGATAGTAAAAAATTTCGTATCGTTGGCCCTGAAGAGATTTATGGCGATGCAAAAGACTACATTTCTATTGATTCGCCGATGGCAAGAGCATTGCTAAAGAAAGAAGTCGACGATGAGTTTACTGTAATGACACCTGACGGAGAAAAAGAATGGTTCATTAACTCAATTGAATATTGTCAAACATAAAGCCGATGATTCGGCTTTCTAGAAAACGAACCTCTCGATACCTTTATTCTCTATTGTATCTCAGCCCAAAATCCATTGAACCAGTTCTCTAAGCCGAAGTTGCCTGCTCTGAGTTACTACTAGCAGAATTCACTCTACGAATCATTAAGGTAAGCAAGATTATCTTATTCTGTTAAAAATAAATGTTATTTCTAAACAGAAAAATACCCATTCACATCCTATAGTTTATAGACGAAGTGATTATGTACATTAAAGCGAGTTTTTGATAGTTCGATCGATTATCGAAACTGTCAAATGATGAGCTTTAACTTTTGGGTACGAGGGTACTGTATTGAAAAATATGAGCTTAAAAAAATTATTGACGAGTCTAATTGGCGGTTTGCTGTTTTTACTTGTTGTCGTTATTGTGCTGCAAAGCTATCTTGCGTTTAAAGCATTCAATTACAAAGAAGCGGTTGATATTCGAAAGCAACAAGGTATTTCGGTATCAAGTCAAATTGATCAGTATATTAGCGGTGTTGAATTCAAGCTGAAAATGCTCGGGGATATTGTCACTATTGAAGATGGGGTGATTTCTAACCCAGAGATGGTGATGACTCAACTTAAAGCGCTAACAACATCTAGCAATGGTTTTTTAACTTATCTCGTTGCCTCTTCCGGGAATGAAGTGAGGAGTGATGATGTCATTGGTTCCGATGTTGATACAACGGCCTCTTGGTATGCAGGGCCCGCTCAAAATAAAAAATTCACAATTATCCCTCCTTATTATGATGAGACTTTAAAAAAGCTTGTCTCGTCCTATGTTGTACCAATTATGCGCCAAGGAGAAGTGGTGGCTATTATTGGCCTGGATATCACTTCTGATACCTTTAAGCAGTTAGTGCTAGGAAATGTTGCTGATGGACAAGTATTTGTGACCGACTCTTCAGCAAAAGTGCTTTATGCTCAAAGTGAAGAATATCTAGGGAAGGACTTTTACCAGATTAGACCCATGTACAAAAACTTTAGTGGTGACTACATTGAGTATCAGCTAGATGATGACTCCGCCTATGTTGCTACAAAGCAAAGTGCTTCTCAGTACGGTATTAATGTATACACGTATGAGGATCGCTCTATCATCCTTGCGCCTAGTTTAGATATGTTAAAAGAATCGAGCTTCATTGCCGTAATTTTCATCACTATTAGTTTATTCTTAGTTTATACAATTATCGTTAAATTAATTTATAAACCAATTGGAGGCGAGCCTCAGCAGATCCAAGGAATCATTGAGCGAATTGCCGATCGTGATTTAACTGTCGAAACCGCGGGATCAGCAAATGCCACAGGTATCTATGCATCAACCGTGATGATGCTCGAAGGGTTAAAAGCTATGGTGGGGGATATTAATCGAGAGTCATCTTCAGTTGATACAACATCACAACAGCTTAAGTCTTTGGTTGATGTTACGAAGCAAAGCTCAGATAACCAAATATCCCAAATGGAAATGACTGCAACCGCAATGAGTGAGATGGTTTCAACGGTTGACGAGGTCTCTAGGAATGCTCAACAAGCCTCTACTTTAGCTGATATGGTATTGAGCCAAGCGAAGGAGGGAGCAAATATTACGGATTTGACGTCTCAAAGTATTCAAAAGTTAGGTAGTGATATCAGTTCAGTCTCTGGTGAGATTAATAATCTGAAGACTGAAGTGGTCAATGTCTCTGATGTCTTAAAAGTCATTCGAGATATTGCCGATCAAACCAACCTTCTTGCTCTTAATGCAGCGATTGAAGCAGCTCGAGCTGGTGAACAAGGACGTGGATTCGCTGTTGTGGCAGATGAAGTTCGCCAATTGGCAAGTAGAACTCAAGACAGTGTTGGACAAATTGACAACACGATTACTACTTTACAACAGGTTGCGGAGACTGCGGTTCAATCTATGACGTGTAGTTTAGAAAATACTCAAGAAACTATTGAGCACGCTTCTCAAGCAAACGATGCCATTACTGCCGTTTTAACGTCAGTAGAAGAAATTCAGGCATCGAATCTGCAAATTGCGACCGCTTCTGAGGAGCAGTCGGCGGTTGCTCAAGAAATTAACCAGTCGATTGTTGAAGTGAATGAACTTGCAAAGACAACTAATGAAGGTGCCGATAGTACCGAGCGTTCAACCAAAGATCTGACTCAAGTGGTTGAAAGACTTTCAAGTATCACCGCGCTGTTCAAACTCAGCTCTGGTTGATTTAATCGTTGCGGGTAACTGCTAGATCTGGACATTAATTATATAGAAAGCTTTACCCAATGGTCGGTAAAGCTTTTTTTTCGTTCTAAGGTTGATAGGAATGAGTCAGAAAAATAAAGCCTGAATGTCATTAAAACGCGTAGATGTAGATAACGTTCAGTGGCCTGATATATCGAAACAGCAGTAGGGCAGTAGAGTTGCGAAGGGGAGAGTAAATCAATTAACTTTGAACTCGACAGACAGCAGTAACCTCTTACTTAAAATAGCTCATAAGGTTAACAAGAGAATAATAGTGATAAAGACTGTTCGTTTTCATTAGTACATTCAATAAAAAGCCAGCAAGTTCGCTGGCTTTTATGCTACTTAGTTGGAGCTTTAGACAATATCGATAAAATTACACTTTGAACTGGACAACCATCTGGTTCAAATTATCCGCTAGTTGGGCGATTTCTCGGCTAGAGCTGAGCGTTTGGCTTGCTCCAGCGGCATTTTCTTGTGCTATGCGTCTAACATTTTCGACGTTCTGGTTAATGGTTTCAGCAACCGTGCTTTGTTGTTCAGAAGCACTCGCGATTTGGAAGTTCATCTCATTGATCAGTGAGATCGCATTTGTTATGGCTGATAGTGCTTCATTGGTTTGCTCAGCTCGGTCAACACAGGTCAATGCATGAGCCTTTCCTTCCGTCATTGCTTCAACAGTCAATTTTGTGCCAGTTTGGAGTTGGGTAATGATTTGCTGAATCTCTCCGGTGGAAGTTTGAGTACGAGCAGCAAGTGAGCGTACTTCATCCGCGACCACCGCAAAGCCCCGACCTTGTTCACCTGCTCGTGCGGCTTCAATCGCAGCGTTAAGTGCAAGTAGATTGGTTTGGTCTGCAATTTCTTTAATCACATTAAGAATGTTGCTGATATTTTCGACTTGCTTTTCAACTTCTTGTAACTTGCTTGATGAGTTATTCACGTTGTCGTGTAATTCATTAATTGATTGAATCGTGAGGTTAACAACGTTTGACCCTGCCATAGATTCCTGGTCGGCTTGAGTCGCAGCTTCAGAGGCTTTACTCGCATTATTTGCCACATCATGAACTGTTGTTGCCATCTCGTTCATTGCGGTTGCAACCAAGTCACTTTCGGTTTCTTGCTGCATAATGCCTTTTGATGATTGCTCTGTTACGACAGCCAGTTCGTCAGAGGCTGAAGCCAGTTCCATACTCGATTGAGAAATAGTGCCTATCATGGCGCGCAGTTTATTTGCCGTGTTGTCTACGGCATCCAGTAACATGCCGGTTTCATCTTTTGAGTGAGGAGGAACTTTTATAGTGAGATCGCCGTCGGCTAGTTGATTGGCAAGCCCAACCGCTTGACTGATTGGTTGAGTGATTCGTCGTGCAAGAAACACCGATACTCCTATGCCAAGGACAATTGCAATAGCAGAAAGAGTTATTGAATAGAGCATATTTTGATGGATAAGTGCTTTTAGCTCATCCCCCAATGTGTTTTGCTCGGTTAATACCATCGCTTTTACTTGCTCAGCTAATTCCGCAACTTGAGGACCAAGGACAATCAGTTGTTCGGTAACGAGTGCATTGCGTTGATTGACCACTTGGTAAATATTGGCCATATCGTTGACATAATTTTTTTGATTTTGACTAAAGGTATTGAGTAGAGCCTTGTTATCGGGATTGTATATTTTTCTAGATAGAACACTTAGCTGTGCGGTTACTGCATCGTCTATATTTTCAATTGCAGTAAGGTAATCGGATTCTTTATTTGATTCGTAATATTTTACAACAAAGAGTCGGCCTACCAACATTTGACGCTGTAGTTCGACGGCATCAAGAAGTGCTGAATGATTGCTACTATTGCCCAACTTGGTGATCAGATTATTGATCGCCAGTCTCATGTCTTCTCCATGAGGGACCAAGCTTTGGTTATAAATTTCATCGATCTTGTAAGCTTTGGTAATGACCTCTAAAAAGGCAGTATTATAGTTTGAAATGGAACTGCTGATTGTGGTAATAATATTTTTTCGTTCGGGGTTTGTTATTTGAGATTCACTCGTACTCAAGTGTTGTTGCAACTTGGAAAGGTGCGTTTTGTAGAGCGTAACATCACTCTCATTTGCGCTATCAAGAAACCCTTTTACTGCTAGTCGTACCATTAACATGTCTGATTGAACACGACTCATTAAATCGGTATCTGTCACCGATGAACGATATGTTTTCATTCCATGGTCTGCATTATTGAGTCCAGAAATGCCGACAAATGCGACGGCAGTTAAGAGTACTAAAACGAGCGCAAATCCTAAGCCGATTTTTTTTGCGAGTTTTAAATTATTAAACATGATGGTTGTGACCTATTTTTATTTTTAGCCAATGACATTTAAAAATATAACGTGCATATATGAGCCTTGTTTTTTAATTACTGGATAGTTAAATAATAATTGATATGGATCATGAATATATTGGCAAGTATTTTCGGATTGATATTTTGGCCTCAAAAAATAAAGGTAGGGACTGAAAAGTTTCAGGCAAGAGAAATACTTGTTTGTTAGAATTCGTCATTATCATCAAAGGAAGTGGAATCTATGTCTAATATCGATGAGTACGATGTGAAAATTCTTACGCTGTTGCATGAGAATGGACGTTTGACCAATCAAGAGTTAAGTGATTTAGTCGGCTTGTCGCCATCGCAATGTTCACGACGCCGTATTAGTCTCGAGCAGCAACAATTGATACTTGGGTATCATGCTCGCCTCGCGCCAAAAGCTCTGAAACAAGAAATTATGGCGACGGTTGAAGTGAAATTATCGAGCCATGAAGAAATCAATTCTTCGAAGTTTCATGACATGGTATCAACTGAACCGACGATCATTGATGCGTATAAGACGACAGGTGATGCCGACTATTCTTTGAAAATGGTGGTGGCAGACCTTGCTAGTCTTAATGAACTGATATCTCGCTTGTTTCAAACTAAGCTTATTTCTCATATTAAAACATCGATTGTTTTAGAACGCATAAAAGAAAATGGTATTGTGACGTCTTAGAACACCTTAGCCACGAATTTTAGAAAGTCCCCACTCTTGGGGATTTTTTTGTTTTTATCCTTTCCATATCTCCTGTGCTTGTTTTTAGCGATTGTTGTTAATTTTTGCATGATATTTATATTTTTAGTGATATAATTGCACAAAATAAGCGTTGCATGATAATTGAGTCGATATAAATAATTACGATAGGATTAAGAGTTATGTCCGATACGGCATTAACAGAAGAAAAAGTGATACCAAAGCACCGTTGGTTTGAAGATGCAATGGCGCTACTCATGGGGACAAGCATTGTCGCGTTTGGGGTTGTGTTTCTTAAGCAAGCAGGATTGTTAACGGGCGGAACCGCTGGATTATCACTATTTTTTCACTATAAGACAGGCATTGAATTTGGCATTGTTTTCTTCTTGATAAACTTGCCTTTTTACTATTTTGCGATTCGACGTATGGGGTGGGTATTTGCCTTAAAAACGTTTGCCGCGGTATTTTTGGTGTCGACATTCTCGAAATTGCACGGCCAATTCATCGACATTCAGCATCTAGACCCTATTTATGCCGCTATCTTTGGCGCATTTTTATTTGGTGTTGGGTTTATCATTTTGTTTCGCCATAAAGCCAGTTTAGGTGGGTTTAATATTCTTGCGCTTTACTTACAAGATAGATTCGGTATAAAAGCAGGATGGTTGTTAATGGGAGTCGATGTCACGATTATGTTGATTTCACTTTCTGTCGTAACACCAGATAAGTTATTACTTTCAATCGTTTGTGGTTTGGTGCTGAATCTCATTATCGCACTGAATCATAGAAGTGACCGATATAGCGTTTAACAGGAGAAAATTTAGTGTTTAGTCATGTTACCTCGTACGCTGGCGACCCAATTTTATCGCTGATGGAAACTTTTATCGGTGATGAGCGTGCTGATAAAGTAAACCTTAGTATCGGCCTTTATTATGATAAAGCGGGAAAGATCCCGACTTTGGAATGCGTACAACAAGCTGATCAACAGCTTTTTAATGCTTCAAATGAGCCTTGTCTCTATTTACCAATGGAAGGCTTAGCGCCTTATCGTACTGCAGTGCAACGGTTAGTTTTTGGAGCAGACCATGATGCATTGAAGGAAAACAGAGTTGCGACCATTCAAACACTGGGTGGTTCTGGTGCGCTTATGATTGGCGCTGATTTTCTTAATTATTATTTCCCAAATTCAAAAGTCTGGGTGAGTAATCCAACTTGGGAAAACCATATTGCGATATTTTCTGGTGCTGGCTTTGAAGTAGGGAATTATCCGTATTTCGACTCGACAACCTGTTCACTCGATTTTGACGGTATGTTAAGTGCACTATCTGCTCTTCCAAAACAAGATATTGTATTGCTCCACCCCTGTTGTCATAACCCAACAGGGGTTGATTTAACTAATGAACAGTGGGATTCGGTCATTGAAGTCCTAGAGAAAAATGAGTTAATTCCTTTCTTTGATATGGCGTATCAAGGGTTTGGTGATGATATTGAGCGAGACGCTTATGTGATTGCTGAATTGGCGAAACGTAACAAAATCTCTTTCCTTGCCGCAAACTCTTTTTCGAAGACATTCTCACTCTATGGGGAACGTGTCGGTGGGCTTTCGTTTGTGTGTGAAAACGAAGAGATGGCGACGCGAATTCTAGGACAGTTAAAAGCGACGGTTCGTCGTAATTATTCTAGCCCAGCTAAGCACGGTGCGATGTTGGTCTCGAAAGTGCTTAATGATGATAAATTAATCCAACAATGGATGGACGAGCTAGAAGAGATGCGAATGCGAATTCGCAGTATGCGTCAACATTTGCATCAGCAGTTGAAGCAGTTAGCTCCGACAAAGAATTTTGATTTTATTGTCGACCAAAAAGGGATGTTTAGCTACACCGGTTTTAGCGAGCAGCAAGTGGATGAGCTACGAGATGTGCATGGCATTTATCTAATCGCCAGTGGCCGTATGTGCTTGGCTGGATTAAATTATCAGAACGTTGATAAAGTGGCGCAGGCTTTCGCCGTAATTTAGTTCTCCTGTTCGAGACAATGTATAGCAAGCGGGTTCTTATTCGCTTGCTATTTTTTTGCCCTTTATTTACGGAAACAATAGAGAAATACTCATTAACAATTATTTTGGGTAGAGTGTTCTCGGTAATGTTACAGTCGTATCATAATGTCGATCTGACGAATCACGATGCATACGAAGTGCGTTATACTGTGAATTGTCGAGAAATCCAAACCTAAATTCAATGAGGTTAACCATGGTTGATAATGCCAAAATCTTAGTCGTTGATGATGATGTTCGATTGCGTTCTTTATTGGAGCGTTATTTATCTGAGCAAGGGTTCCAGGTACGCAGTGTTGCGAATAGTGAGCAGATGGATCGTTTACTCACTCGGGAGAACTTTCATTTAATGGTTCTAGATTTAATGTTGCCAGGTGAAGATGGATTGTCGATTTGTCGTCGTTTACGCAATGCGAATAATAATCTCCCTATTTTAATGTTAACGGCAAAAGGGGATGAAATTGACCGGATTGTTGGGTTAGAAGTTGGAGCGGATGACTATCTACCGAAGCCGTTTAACCCTCGTGAGTTACTTGCTCGAATTAAAGCCGTATTGCGTCGCCAAGTCATCGAGGCTCCTGGAGCGCCAAGTGCTGAAGAGTCAGTCGTGGAGTTTGGCGAGTTTAAACTAAATCTAGGGACGCGAGAAATGTTCCGCGGTGATGAACCGATGCCATTAACGTCCGGTGAATTTGCGGTATTGAAAACCCTAGTTAGTAACCCACGTGAACCTATGTCTCGGGATAAACTGATGAATATGGCAAGAGGGCGGGAGTATTCTGCGATGGAACGTTCTATCGATGTTCAGGTATCTCGTTTGCGACGTATGTTGGAGATTGATCCAAGTAAGCCTCGTTATATTCAAACCGTATGGGGACTCGGTTATGTTTTTGTTCCTGATGGTGAGTCTGTTTAACTTATATTGAGCTCCTGACTATCAGGAGCTTTTTTTATCATTGTGAGTCCAGTATGCGAGTTCGTAGTTCTTTTACTCAGACCATTGTGCTGTTTTTGATTTTGCTGATCGCAAATCAGGTGTATTCCTACTACGCCGTTTACAATTATGCGTTGTTGCCGAGCCTCCAGCAGGTTAATAAGATTATTGGTCATGAAATTAGTTTTATGCTCGATGATCCTGATACCAATGAGCAAGAGCTATATGCTCCTATGCGACAGAAGATGTTGGCAAAACTGGGAGTGACAGTTCATTCTGATAAAAGTGAATTTTCAAAAGAGTACGAACACGGTATTAGTATTAGTTTGATGAGTGAACAGATGACGAGAGAGCTAGAGACTCCAACAGATGTTCGTCTTTATCTCGGGAAGGAAAGTTACGTGCTATGGCTTAAAATGGAGGCGGTACCAGACACATTGATTCGAATTCCGTTGTCTGAATTGCAAGAAGAAGACTTTGCCCCTTTATTTCGCAATAGCTTATTAATGTCTCTGCTGATTATCTTTGGAGGCTGGTTATTTATACGATTACAGAATAGACCATTGAAAGCACTGGAAAGAGCAGCAAACGCAGTCGGTCGGGGAGAAAACCCACAACCTGTTCAAGAGAAAGGTTCTTCAGATATTCGCTCTGTGACCAGTGCTTTCAATCAAATGGCAAAAGGGATCCAAGAGCTAGAGGAAGATCGAGCATTATTGATGGCTGGTATTAGTCATGATTTACGAACGCCACTGACGAGAATCCGTTTAGCCACAGAGATGATGTCACCACAAGACGACTATCTTGCGGAAGGTATAAATAGCGATACGGAAGAATGTAACGAAATCATCAGCCAGTTTATGGATTTCTTAAAGCCATTGGATAGCCAATCTTTTGAAGATGTGAATATCAATGAGATCGTTAATGAGGTCTCGAGTGCTGAAGGCGGTTATGAGATAGAGATTGAAACCGAATTGGCTAAGTCGCTTAGAGTGGTATGCGGAAACTCGATCGCGATAAAACGCGCGGTAACCAATATTGTCATCAATGCGATTCGATATGGAAACGGTTGGGTGAAAGTGTCCACTGGAATAACCGCTGATAATGAATTGGTTTGGGTGACGGTGGAAGATAATGGGCCCGGGATTGAAGCAAGCCAGATCAGAAAAGTATTCCAACCATTTACTCGAGGTGATACTGCGCGTGGCAGTGAAGGAACCGGCCTAGGTTTAGCAATAGTAAAGCGGATCGTTGGTCAGCATCATGGAGCAATTACGCTTACTAATCGCAGTGCGGGCGGGTTAAAAGTACAACTGAGTTTTCCTACCAAAGAAAAGCGGTAGGTTATGCTTTAGCGTAGAGGTCGCGATTGCCTAGCCAACGTTCGATAATCGCTTTTGCCTGTTCGGGGTATTGCTGATGAATATGATGCGACAGCTTTTGAACATCGGGAATCAGACGTTGGTCGCGAACCAGATCGGCGATCTTAAAATCAGCCAACCCTGTTTGTTTGGTGCCGAGCAGTTCACCGGGGCCACGAATCTCAAGATCGCGCTGAGCGATAACAAATCCGTCATTACTTTCTCGCAGTACCCCTAATCGTTTTTGTGCGGTTTTTGATAATGGTGCATGGTAGAGCAATACACAGTGGCTGGCGACGGAGCCACGACCGACTCGACCCCGTAATTGATGAAGTTGAGCTAACCCCAAGCGCTCAGGGTTTTCGATAACCATTAAGCTTGCATTAGGGACATCTACTCCAACTTCAATAACCGTAGTTGCGACCAGCAGTTGCAGTTGATTCGCTTTAAATTGACTCATTACCTCTTGTTTTTCTTTCGATTTCATTCGGCCATGAACCAGTCCGATGTGTATTTCAGGTAAACGAGTACGTAATTCTTGAGCGATTTCTTCGGCTGCTTGAGCTTCTAAAACTTCTGATTCATCGATTAAGGTACAAACCCAGTAGACTTGTTTGCCTTCGTCAAGACAAGCTCGGCGAATTCGCTCTACAATGTCATCACGCTTAGTGTCTGGAATTGCCACGGTTTGAATTGGGGTGCGTCCCGGTGGGAGTTCGTCAATAATAGAGGTATCGAGATCGGCATAGGCGGTCATTGCTAACGTTCTAGGTATCGGAGTCGCGGTCATAATTAATTGATGAGGATAGTAGCCTTGCTTGGCCCCTTTTTCTCTAAGCTCCAGTCGCTGGTGGACCCCAAATCGGTGTTGTTCATCAATAATAACCAGAGCCAATTGGTTGAATTCAACCTGCTCTTGAAATAGCGCATGAGTTCCCACCACCATTTGCGCTTCGCCACTTGCAATATCGGTTAACGAAGCATCGCGAGCTTTCCCTTTTAGTTTCCCTGCTAACCAACCTACTTTTATGCCAAGTGGTTCAAGCCATGTTGAAAAGTTTAAAGCATGTTGCTCTGCAAGCAATTCAGTCGGTGCCATGAGCGCGACTTGGTGACCTTGTTCAAGCGCATTGAGTGCAGCTAATGCCGCAACAAGGGTTTTACCAGAACCGACATCACCTTGAACTAAACGCATCATTGGGTGAGGTTGTTGAAGGTCGTGTTCGATTTCTTTAGACACACGATTTTGAGCATTGGTCGGGCTAAAAGGAAGCTGCTGTAAAAATGAAGCTTTGAGGTTTCTAGAACAGGGCAGTGCTTTGGCGATATCCTGATGTCCCTGACTGCGTACTGCGAGCATCGAGAGATTCTGAGCGAGCAGTTCTTCGGTAATTAAGCGCAATTGTGCTGGATGGCGCCCTTGGTCAAACAATTCTAGATCAATTGTTGCAGGTGGATGATGAATGATCGCGAGTGCTTGCTCTAGGGTGAGTTGATTCGGTTGCAACCCTTCTGGAATGAGTTCTCGTACTGCTGATTTTTGCAAAAGGGTTAGAGCTTGATCAGTCAGATTACGTAACGTTATTTGGCGTAATCCTTCCGTGGTGGGATAAACTGCCGTCAAGGTTGTCGGCGTTTCAGAAACTGCCTTGTCTTGAGTCTGAAACTTGTAATCTGGATGAATAATTTCTAACCCACCCATACCTCGTTTAATTTCACCGTAGGCGTGAACCGTTTTACCTTCGCTAAAGTTGTTTTTCATTCCCGCATTAAAGTTAAAAAACCGCAACGTGAGTGAGCCATTTCCATCACTAATTTTCACGGCGAGCATTTTACGTCGCCCAAACAGAGTATCGACGGCCATGACCTTTCCTTGCGCTGCTCCCCACATTCCAGGGTGGAGCTTCGCAATAGGGTAAACGCGAGTACGATCTTCATAACGTAGTGGTAGGTGAAAGAGTAAGTCTTGCACCGAATTTAGTCCGATTTTTGCTAGCTTTTCAGCGACTTTAGCCCCAACTCCAGCTAATGAGGTTAGTGGGACAGCAGAAAGCAGTTGGGACATAATCGGACTCTTGTAGCGTATAGGTGTAGCAAATATTCAAGCATTTAACTGTTTTTTTGTACAGGACTTTTTAGTGAGTTATTTGCTCTGCATCGCACTCCACCATTCTGGGCTTGCAATGATTTGCCCTTCTTGGTCGAGCAAGGGAAAAGGTAGGCCTTTCTTTTTGGCAACATTAGCGAGTACAGGATGGCCGCGTTCAAATAAAATTCGGTTGATTTCTTCATCACTGAGTGGGCTTTTCTCTTGTTGATACATTCCAGCAAGTTGACGTTGGCGCTGTGCTTCATACAGGATCAGCGCGCTAGCTACCGAAACATTGAGTGATTGAACCATACCAACCATAGGTATAATGATATCTTGATCAGCCATTTCTAACGCTTGTTTTGATACGCCAAATTTTTCTCCGCCAAGGATCACCGCTGTGGGTTTGGTGTAATCAATGTCTCGAAAGTCGACTGCGGTGTCCGATAAGTTGGTCACCAATAGCTGCATGTTTTGTTGCTTAAGCTTCGTTAACGCAGAGCCTGTGTCTTCGTAGGTCTCGACTTCTACCCAATTTCGAGCGCCTGCAGAGGTATGAGTTAACGTTTTCATTTTTCCATTTGGCCAAACTGCGTGGATTTTATGAAGACCGACAGCATCGGCAGTACGAACTATTGCCGATACATTATTGGGTTTGTGGACTTCCTCTAAACACAGAGTAAGGTCTGCTTGGCGAGCTTTTAGTACTTCTTGGATACGATTGTAGCGTTCAATATTCATAACAGTGGCAGTAATGACGTTTCATTTAATTGAGTTAGTTAAAATATAAGCCCTTGATACCGATTTATATCAAGGGCTTACAATATATTGTTAGCATTAATATGATTTGAGATTTCTCCCAACGTCGTTATTAACTTCTCTTCCGTTTTACTTTTAGAGCTTGAGGCATTGTTTTTATTCTTTTCATAATCTTAGCCAAGTGCACTCGATCTTTAGTCGAAAGTAATACCGATATGGTGTACAGACGACCGTCTTTCTCTTCGGTAGAAAGTCCGTGAATATTCGAACCTGTTTTGGATATCACATTAGTTAATGACGCCAAGGCTCCTTGATTATTCATCATATCAACAGACAGTTCGGTGATAAATTCTTGGTCGTAATCATCTGACCATTCAACGGCCATATATTTATCAGGTTCGCGTTGATAGCCTCGAACATTGGCGCATGTTTCACGGTGGACGACAAGCCCTTTACCTGGGGAAATATGAGCAACGATATGATCATCAGGGATCGGGTGACAACAGTTGGCAAAGTTAAGAAGAATACCTTCAGCGCCACGTATCGGAAGCTTACGTTTAGGTGAGCCATTATCCTGTACAACGATGCCTTCGTCGTTACCGAGTAAGCGTCGGGCAATGACGATACTCATTAATTCACCAAGACCAATCGATGCTAGTAAATCGTCAACGCTCTCTAGTTTAAGATCAGTAAGAACCATATGGATGGTATCTTCAGCGATATCGTTTACCGATAGTTCGCCAAGAGCATGATTTAATAAACGACGACCTAAACTTATCGATTCTTCTCGGCGCATTGTTTTCAATACTTGGCGAATCTTAGTTCTGGCTCGAGAGGTCACAACGTAGTTGAGCCAAGCCGCATTAGGGCGTGCACCTGGAGCACTTATAATTTCTACAGTTTGGCCATTTTTCAGTGCTTTGCTCAGAGGGTATGGGTTGCGATCGACACGAGCACCAACACAGGTGTTACCAACATCGGTATGTACTGCATACGCAAAGTCGACGGCGGTTGCATCAGCAGGCAGTTCAACAATACGTCCTTTCGGTGTGAATACGTAAATTTCGTCGGGAAAGAGATCAGACTTAACGTTTTCGATAAACTCGAACGAAGTTCCCGCACTTTGTTGAAGTTCTAGTAAACTTTGCATCCAACGTTGTGCTTTCACTTGTGCTGTTGTGCCTGTTCGCTCACCGTTGGTTTTATACGACCAATGGGCCGCAATTCCTTTATCCGCCATCTGATCCATATCTTCGGTACGAATCTGTACTTCAACAGGGACACCATGAGGCCCAACCATTGAAGTATGGATCGATTGATAGCCATTGGCTTTCGGTACCGCGATATAATCTTTCATACGTCCCGGACGAGGCTTAAAAAGACCGTGAACTTGACCAAGGGCGCGATAACAACTGTCGGCAGAATCTACAATAATGCGGAACGCGTAAATATCCATAATGGTATGGAAACGCTGTTCTTTTGTTTTCATTTTTTTGTAGATGGAGTAGAGGTTTTTCTCGCGTCCATAGACTCGGGCATCGAGACCAAAGTCAACCAAACGACCTTCAAGATCGTCATGGATACGTTGGATAATTTCTCGGCGATTTCCGCGAGCAGATTTTACGACATTTTTTAAGACACGAAAGCGATTCGGATAAAGTGCTTCAAAACCTAATTCTTCAAGCTCGGACTTGATATTATGGATACCCAGTCGGTGGGCTAATGGTGCATAGATCTCAAGAGTTTCTCGTGCGATACGTCGTCGTTTATCTGGACGTAAGGCACCGAGCGTACGCATGTTATGGGTACGGTCAGAGAGCTTGATTAAAATAACACGGATGTCTTGCACCATCGCAAGAACCATTTTGCGAAAGTTTTCTGCTTGTGCTTCTTTACGGTCACGAAATTTGAGTTTATCGAGCTTTGAAACACCATCAACCAATTCAGCAACCGCACTGCCAAATTGAGTTTCAAGAGAGGCTTTGCTGACTTGCGTATCCTCAATGACGTCATGAAGCAGAGCTGCCTGTAGAGTCTCTAGATCTAAGCGCATTTCTGCAAGAATTCTAGCTACCGCAACTGGATGGATAATGTAAGGTTCACCACTTGAACGTGTCTGCCCTTCGTGTGCATCTCGTGCAACTACGTAAGAGTGACGCAGAGCCTCAATTTGAGGCTCTGTTAAGTATTCTTGGGCGACCTCTTTGAGACTATCAAATAGATACAAATTCTAGGCCCGTAAAATCGTCGTGTTATTCTTATTAGCTGTAAATTAGCTAAAAGTTAGCGGGTATGAGTAATACTGCTAACCGCGGCTAATTCTGCTGCTTCTTGCTCTTGTTGCTCTTGGCGTTCGCGAGCATCTAATACATCTTTTGTAATTAGACCATCTTCAATTTCACGAAGAGCAATAACCGTAGGCTTATCGTTCTCTTCTGGCACTAGAGAATCTTTACCGCCAGTTTGCATTTGACGAGCGCGGCGAGCCGCAATAAGAACGAGATCGAAGCGGTTGCCAACTTTTTCAACGGCGTCTTGAACAGTTACGCGTGCCATGAGAACTCCAAATAATTTATCAATATTTCAATGTATGAATAGAAAGTATACAACCTAACTCTATGTGTGACTAGGTGTAGACTCTATCGGAAAACCTCTTACGACTAATTAATTAGCGTAGAAGTTCATTAATCATGCTGCTGTATTTAGCAGCTTGCTTACTTTGTTGAACACGTTCAGCTCGAATAATAGCTTTGAAGTCCATTAATGCGACATCAAAATCATCATTTACAATGACATAATCGTATTCAGAATAGTGCGATATCTCAGATTGAGCTTCACTCATTCGTTTGGCTATCACTTCTTCATTATCTTGCCCACGAGCATTTAGTCGGCGTTCTAACTCTTCTTTTGAAGGCGGTAAAATAAAGACACTTTTTGCTAACGGCATTTGTGGGCGAATTTGTTGCGCACCTTGCCAGTCTATGTCCAAAAAGATATCTATCCCTTTCTCCAAGTTTTCTTCAATCCAAGCTCGCGATGTACCATAGTAATTTCCGAATACTTCTGCGTATTCAAGAAATTCACCTTTCTCGATTAAGGCTTCAAAGTTTGCCTTTTCAACAAAGTGGTAGTGAACGCCATCTTCTTCACCCGGGCGTGGGCCACGCGTGGTGTGAGAGACAGAGACTTTCATTGCGTATGTTGGATTGGTTTCCAATAATGCTGCAATTAAGCTCGATTTACCTGCGCCACTAGGAGCAGAGACAATATAAAGAGTACCTTTACCTATCATTTCTCTTCCACAATGCTAATTGGATGAATGTCAAAAGAAGGTTTGACGAAAAAATATGATTTCCCCAACCTATTGGTGGAAAAATGGACGCGAAGAGTAGCATGATCTTGATGATCTTCTCAAGCACATTAGGGATTAAACTAGGGTGAGAATAATGGATTTGTCCAATTTATTATGTTTTGTGAATCCGTTGCATACGCAAAAGAAATACGTATAATCGCTGCCCTCGATGTTTAGACATCAAAATTATACTTAACACTCTTTATACATTTGGGTTCCCTCACCCCCAAATCAAACTAAAAAGGTACAATATGTCTAGTTTTACCTCCGTACAAATGCGCAAAGCTTTAAGCTATCTCGTTTTATTTCACATTGTTGTGATTACCTCTAGTAACTATCTGGTTCAAGTCCCCTTTACCGTGTTTGGTTTTCATACCACATGGGGTGCATTTACTTTTCCTTTCGTTTTCTTAGCAACGGATTTAACGGTACGTATTTTTGGTGCTCAATTGGCAAGAAAGATCATTTTCTTCGTTATGTTACCGGCTCTGGTTGTGTCGTATGTTTTGTCGGTCATTTTTTACGAAGCTCAATTCCAAGGATTTGCTGCCTTATCTGAAATGAATTGGTTTGTTGCTCGTATTGCTGTCGCAAGCTTTATGGCTTACATGTTAGGGCAGATTTTAGATGTGCACGTGTTTAACCGTTTGCGCCAAATGAAACAGTGGTGGATTGCACCGTTATGTTCCACTTTTTTCGGCAATGCGATAGACACACTTGCGTTTTTTGCTATTGCTTTTTATCAAAGTCCCGATCCATTTATGGCGGCGAATTGGCAAGAAATCGCGTGGGTTGATTTTGGATTTAAAGTGGTCATCAGCATTGGTTTATTTGTTCCAATCTATGGTGTGTTGCTTAATTATTTGGTTAAAAAGATCACCTCGACGAACGCAGATTTTAAAGTTGCTGGCGTAAACTAAGAGTCATACTATTTAGAGAACAATAAAAAGCCCAAGTAAGAAATCTCTTACTTGGGCTTTGTTGTTTCTGTTAAAGCTCGTTAGTTACTTAAGAATAAGTGACTTAGTGATCGTGAGCTTCTCCAGCACCTTTAGGGAAACGAATCGATTCCACCATATCTTGCACATCTTCTGGTACTTCAGCTGTGAACTTGTTGACAACAATTGAGACAACAAAGTTTAGACACATACCCAGTGTACCGATGCCTTCAGGGCTGATACCAAACCACCAGTTATCTGGTGTGCTTGCAGCTGGGTTAATGAACTTGAAGTAGATGATGTAACTTGCGGTGAAGGCAATACCTGCCAACATACCTGCGATAGCCCCTTCTTTATTCATCTTCTTGTAGAAAATACCAAGGATGATTGCCGGGAAGAACGATGCTGCCGCTAATCCGAAGGCGAAGGCCACTACCTGTGCTACGAAGCCAGGAGGGTTGATACCTAAATAACCAGCACCAACGATGGCCACCATGGCTGCAAGTCGAGCTGCAAGCAACTCTTGCTTATCGGTCATATTAGGTCTGAAACCTTTCTTCAACAAGTCATGTGAAATCGACGTTGAGATAACCAGTAGTAGACCAGCAGCGGTAGATAGTGCAGCAGCAAGGCCACCAGCAGCAAGCAATGCAACTACCCAGTTTGGAAGTTGAGCCAACTCAGGGGAGGCAAGTACGATAATGTCACGGTTAATACTCATCTCGTTGCGATCATCGCCAGAGTAGAACATTTTGCCGTCGCCGTTCTTATCTTCCCAACCAACTAGACCAGTGCTTTCCCAGTTTTTATACCAGCTTGGTGCTTCCTCAGCGGCGACACCTTGCATATCTGGACCATTGATGGTTTCAATCATATTTACTCGAGCAAACGCCGCAACACCTGGTGCTGTTGTGTATAGCAAAGAGATAAATAGTAGTGCCCAACCTGCAGAGATACGCGCGTCACGCACTTTAGGTACAGTGAAGAAACGAATGATTACATGTGGAAGACCCGCAGTACCGACCATTAGAGCCGCACAGATAAAGAATACATCCACCATACTCTTATTGCCTTCGGTATAGGCGGTGAACCCGAGTTCCTCCGTTAGACCATCAAGCTTGTCGAGTAGGTAAACATCCGATCCTGAGATAGTTGAACCCATACCAATTTGTGGTAGCGGATTTCCTGTCATCATGATTGATGTAAAGATTGCTGGAACAAGGAAGGCGAAAATGAGAACACAGAATTGCGCAACCTGCGTATAAGTGATGCCTTTCATGCCACCAAGAACCGCATAGAAGAACACGATACCCATACCAATGATAATGCCTAAGTTGATGTCAACCTCAAGGAAACGAGAGAATACAACACCGACGCCACGCATTTGGCCAGCTACATAAGTAAACGATACGAAAATTGCACAGAATACCGCTACCATACGAGCTGTTTTTGAGTAGTAACGCTCACCGATGAAATCTGGCACCGTAAACTGGCCAAACTTACGCAGATAAGGTGCTAAACAAAGAGCAAGTAACACGTACCCACCGGTCCAACCCATTAGGTAAACACCACCATCATAACCAATAAATGAGATGATACCTGCCATCGAAATAAATGATGCCGCAGACATCCAGTCAGCAGCGGTTGCCATTCCATTCGCAACTGGGTGTACACCACCACCGGCAACATAGAATTCACTCGTTGAGCCGGCACGAGCCCATATCGCAATCCCTATATAGAGAGCGAAGGTAATGCCGACGAGAATAAAGGTCCAAGTTTGAATATCCATTCGCTACGCCTCTTAATCTTCTTGTACGTTATATTTTTTGTCTAGCGCGTTCATACGCCAAACGTAAACAAAGATCAGCACGACAAAGGTGTAGATTGCACCTTGTTGTGAAAACCAAAAGCCTAGTTTAAAACCACCTAAGTGGATGTTATTCAAAGCGTCTACAAATAGAATTCCTGCTCCATAAGATACGATGAACCAGATTGAGAGTAGGGTACCCATAGTGCTTAGGTTCTCTTTCCAGTAGGCCTGCGCCTTTTCGGTTGACTCGAAGGACATGGCTGTCTCCTTTCGTTTTTGTTATTTGTTTGTTAACTGAATGTTACCAAACAAGAATACCAACCTAGTTGGCTAATATCTGTCCAACTTTAGTCTTGAATTAAAGTCTATATAAATCAGTAGTTTAATTTGTTTGGTGGTATTTTAGGAGAAAGATGAGAGGTAGGTAATATTACCTATTAGCCAAAAGTATAATGTAAATAAAATGATCTATTTAATAAATAAGGAGAGTTGTAGGGGAAATGATGAGTAGCAAAAGACTACTCATGCATTCCATTTAATAGAATAACGGCTTGGGTTCGGTTGTTAACCCCTAATTTGCGGAAAATAGCGGTCATATGAGCTTTAATGGTCGCTTCAGATACATTCAGTTCATACGCAATTTGTTTGTTGAGCAGTCCATCGGACAGCATATTTAGCACTTTATATTGCTGCGGGGTTAGGGAGGCTATTTTCTCCGATAGATCGTTGCCATCATCGTTGATGTCATTTAATCCTTCAGGGAAATAAGGGTCACCCGCAAGAACTTGGTTCAGTGCGCTGATTAATGTGCGCATATCACTTGATTTTGGAATAAACCCAAACGCACCGTGACGTTTTACTTGAGATACGACAGAGGTTTCTTCACTGGCTGAGATAACAACAATAGGAAGATCAGGATATTCATTTCGCAGCTGAATCAACCCAGACATCCCGTTAGCACCTGGCATTTTGAGATCGAGGAGTAATAAATCAGGATCGGCATCTTTTGTTAAGAGATCGAGCAACGCAGCCAATGAATCGGCTTCTAATAAATTAGCTCCACTGATCGCCATGTGCACCGATTGAAATAGTGCATTACGAAAGAGCGGATGATCATCAGCAATGATAATGGTGTAGTTCGAATCCATTTGTTTTTACACTTTTAACATTTTGTTTAACTAAAGTATTGTCCTAGATAGTGCTTCCGACAATAGGGTTGGCTAAAAAGTCTGAACTCTATCCCCTTTTCGCCCTCAATTTTTCCATAATTGAGTTAATCAGAAGATGGTTGGACAGGTAAAACTTGTTGTATATGCTCGATAAAGTTTGGAGCATCCATAAATCCTGTAATACGAGCAGCATCTATTTGTTTCCCTTCAGCATCCCAAAATATGATTGTTGGCAAGCCAAGTACCTTTAAAGATGCGAGTAAATCGAAATCTTCTGGTTGGTTTTTAGTCACATCAGCTTGCAGAAGGAGAACGTTTTCGAGCTCTTTTGCCACTGCGTTATCGGCAAAGGTTTTGTGCTCGAACTCTTTACATGCAACACACCAATCTGCATAGAGATCCAGCATCACCGGTTGTTGATTTTGTTTCGCCAACGCAAGCTCGCGCTGTAAATCATCAATGGTTTTTATTGAAACGAAACTCACCAAAGAGGGTGCGAGAGCAGATGATTGATGTTCAACGGATGTCGATTCTGGCTCAATGAAAAACGGCAAGATAGGTTTGATTGATGCGATAATGCCGAGTACTGCAATAACGCCCAATGCGGTTTGTTTCCAACCACCAAAAGGAAGGCGATTTTTCTGCCAATAAAGCCAGCCAAACGCACTTAACCCAAGCAGAGACCAGAGTGATGCAGATACCCAGATTGGGGTAATTCTCTCGATAAGGAAAATAGGCGCCGCGAGAAGTACAAAGCCAAACACGGTTTTTACTTTATCCATCCATTCACCTGAACGAGGAAGCATATGTTGACCAAATACTGCGACGATAATCAGTGGAATGCCCATGCCTAAGGAGAGTAAGTAGAGAGCAGAAGCGCCGGTAATGAGATCGCCAGACTGCGCCACATAAAGCAAGGCACCAGAAAGGGGAGCTGTTGTGCAAGGAGAGCAAATTAAGCCAGAAATCGCACCCATGATAAAGACACTGATTGACTCACCACCTTGACGTTTAGCGCTCCAATTTGAGAGGCGAACTTGAATACTGCTTGGCATCTGCAAGGTGAAAAGGCCAAACATCGATAAAGATAGAGCCACAAAGAGGAGTGATATACCAATTAAAATGACTGGGCTTTGCAGCAATGCTTGGAATTTTAACCCAGCCGATGCAACTACCAATCCTAATATTGAATAGGTTATTGCCATTCCCTGAACGTAGATAAACGAGAGCCATAGCGCTTTTGTTCTTGTGAGAGACTTAGAACCAAGGACAATACTGGTAATGATTGGGTACATCGGAAGAACACAAGGGGTAAAGGCGAGGCCTATTCCGAGAACAAAAAATAGTAACAGTGCCCAAGAGTGATCACTTAGTGAATCCGCAAAGCTTTGTTGCTCGCTCTTTTTTTGAGTTACGGGCTGCGTTAGTTGTGACAAGTCAGAATCACTCTCAGGAGTCACTGCTGAAATTTGAATTATCTTACGCTCTGGCGGGTAACATAAGCCAGCTTTGGCACACCCTTGATATTCGATTGTAAGCGTCGCATCATTTGGAACAGAGTTGAGCTGAGCATTAAATAGAAGAGGCTCGGTGTAGATGACAACATCGCCAAAGTACTGATCGTGATAGTCGATTCCTTTTGGCAAAGTATAACTGATGTCTATACCTTCACCTTTAATCGCGAAACGATCTTGATAGAGGTAATAGCCGGGCTTGATTTGCCAACCTAAGCTTAATTGATTGTTAGTTTGTTCATACTCGAACGGAAATGCTTGATCAACAGGCACAAATTGATTGGTTTGATTAGAGAAGTCAGCATTGTTGGTATTCTCGAAAGCAGCCCAAACAGGCAATGTAAAACAATATACGCTGAGTAATAAAGTTAACAGTGTTCGCATATGACCCTTTTCCAATCATTTAATTATTAATCATTTAATAACAGTGGCAAGTTGTTTCCCTTATTAACTCATTTAATGAACTAACCAACTTGAACGCGTATCATAACGCAAAAATGTGTAATGTGATGATTTGCTCACCCTGTGGGATAACTAAAGTGTGTCATTTTATGAGCTTGTTCTGAATCCTGCATTTAGAGGTCACTTGGGTATATAAGTTCCATATATTATTGGTGAGTATCGCGAATGCTAAATTGTTACAACCCAAGTAAAGTTATGTAATCTAATTCGCAAGGCAAACGGTTTGCGGTACACTCAATGCAGACAAATTTGGAGGTGAACGTGTTTCCTATTCTATTACTCGCATTTATTGCTGTCCCGATTATTGAGATTGCGTTGTTTATTCAGGTCGGCGGCTTTCTTGGTTTATGGCCGACGATTGCGTTAGTTCTTATTACCGCGTTTGCTGGTGCATCATTAGTTCGAAGCCAAGGCTTGATGACACTTATGTCTGTTCAACAGCGCATGCAGCAAGGCGAATTACCCGCTCAACAAATCTTGGAAGGGGTAATGCTAGCAGTGGCTGGCGTGTTATTGTTAACACCTGGGTTTATGACTGATTTGGCGGGAATGTTGGTTTTGATTCCTGTTCCACGTGCTCACATTGCAAAATACTTAATGACAAAAATGGTAGTGAGAACGAATTTCCAATCCGGCTTTCAATCTCATAGAACTTCAGGCTTTGAGCAAAATGCAGGCGGTAACACCTTTGATGGAGAGTACGAGCGCAAAAATGACGACGATGATCCTCAACATCGCCTCAAATAGATCCCTACTACAACTCTGAAATAAAATAATGGTTCGTTAAAGCGAACCATTAAAATCGAATTGTCTCCACGCTTCATACGCAATAATTGCCACCGCATTAGAGAGATTTAAACTCCTCGCATCGGCCATCATCGGAATCCGAATTCGCTGTTCCATCGGCAAACTTTCAATCACATCTGCTGGAAGCCCTCGAGTCTCAGGGCCAAATAACAACACATCTCCTTGTTGGAAACGTGCATCGACATGATGACCTGTGGTTTTTGTAGTGCAGGCAAAGAGACGATAGTCTTGTTCCCGCTTCTCTAAATGCTCGATAAATGCTTGATAGTTTGCGTGGCGAGTGACGCGTGCTAAATCGTGGTAATCCAAGCCAGCTCTACGCACCTTCTTCTCTGTTAAATCAAAGCCTAACGGTTCAATTAGATGGAGGTTCGCGCCGCAATTCGCGCATAAGCGGATAATATTTCCGGTATTTGGGGCAATTTCTGGCTCATATAAAGCGATATCAAACATGGGCATTAATGTCTATTGAAGAAAGATTAGAGCGAAGTATAAAGGTGCCAACCTGTTGAGCACAAGTTGGCACTGAATTACTCGGGTTTTATTGGAAGCGTCATGGTGACTTTTAAGCCGCCAAGGTGGCTGCGATTGGCCGTGATTGTTCCACTATGTTGACGCACAGCGCTTTCGGTTATCGTAAGCCCTAGCCCCGTTCCACCACTGTGGCGATCTCGAGCGGTAGAGACGCGGTAAAATGGACGAAATATCTGGTCAAGTTCCGTCTCGGGAACGCCTTCACCATTGTCATCAACAGATATCTGAATCGTGTTCTCTTTTGCCTCAAGATTAACCACGATTTGATCTTTCCCATAATAGATAGCGTTGCGAACAATATTCTCAACCGCGCTCATTAACAATTTTGGCGTGCCTGAGATAATGCGATCTGGAACAGGTGAGAAGCTAAGTTTCTTGTTTCTTTGCTCGGCTTCAAATTCTGCATCTTCTAACATCTCTTGCCATAAACTGCCAAGTGGTTGCTCTTCTCGAACACTATGACTGTTTACTTGCATTCGTGAAAGCTCGAGTAGCTCGCCAATCATCTGCTCGAGGCGTTGTGCTTCGGTATCAATGCGTTCTAGCTCAGATGATTCACCCGTTTTACGTTTTGCTAACCCATTGGCCATGCGTAAGCGAGTAAGAGGGGATCTCAGTTCATGAGAAATATCAGAGAGTAGGCGCTGTTGTCCCGAAATCATGCCATTTACCGCCTCAACCATTTGATTGAAACTGCACCCTGCCTGACGAAACTCATTAGGACCTTGCTCGAGTTTTTCATCTACTTGGAACTCACCTTTAGCTACTCGTTGTGCAGCACTAGCCAGTCGTTTCGCTGGTTGACTTAAGGCCCACGAAAGCCAAAGTAGAAAAGGAGTACTCACGAGCATCATTGTCAGAAATAAGCTGATTGGATGATCGAATAATCCAATCAACAATACCGATGGTTCATTCCCTCTTGCACTTGAGTAAAGGGTTAATGGTTGACCCGCTAGGTTTAATTTAACTGGACCCGTTATTTGGTACTTTCCATACTGTCGTTCTTGAGGATGGTTAACATCATCGATACTAGTGATAAAGTTGCGAATAAAACGCAGTTTGAAGTCATTATTATCGACGCTATTTATGATCTGCCCATGTTCGTCGGCTAAATAGAGTACGACTCTTGGTCGGTCTTTGTCTTTTGGTCTTTCATCATTATTGTGGCGTTTTTGCAGTGATAGGTTGAGTTGATCTGTAATGGTGGATAAATTCTCCCCTTTAAAGCGCTCCTCAAGTCTGTATTTGATCGACTCTAACCGCTCAATTTTATGTTGAGCGAGTGGGCGAGATTTACGAGGGTCGAGATGAGTAAAGTAGATAGCAGAAACTAAAACAATACAAATCGTGAGCCAGAAGATCGCGAAAATACGTCCATTAAGACTGTTGAGCCTCGACATAATTGTCATTAGTCCTCCAAAATCATCATATAACCACGGCCACGCAGAGTTTTGATTCTAGGTTTACCATCAGCGCGTTCAGGGAGTTTTTTTCGCAGGTTCGATACATGCATATCGATGGCTCGGTCAAAAGCCGCTAAACGTTTTCCCAAAACATCCAGACTGAGCGCTTCTTTCGTTAGGGTTTCCCCCGGGTTTTTAACAAAGTGGCTAAGCAGTGCAAATTCGGTTGTGGTGAGATCCAGAAGTTCGCCATTAAAATAGGCTTCTTGTTTACCAGGATGAAGCTTTATCTCTTGATATTCGAAAGTATCCGATGGCTTCGTGGTTCCAAGAGCTTGAGAGCGACGCAGTATTGCTCGAATTCTTGCCATGAGCTCACGGTCACTAAACGGCTTAGGTAGATAATCGTCCGCTCCAAGCTCTAACCCAATGACTCGGTCAATCTCTTCCCCTTTTGCTGTGAGCATCAGGACGGGAACGTGGGAAAACTCACGCAGGCGTTTTAATGTCTCCATTCCATTTAGTTTCGGCATCATGACATCGAGTAGAATCAGATCAATGCTTTCGTTGAAAGCGGCTAATCCAGCTTCACCGTCATTCGCTTCCGTTACCTCGAAGCCTTCAAAAGAGAGGACTTCTTTTAATAACGAAGTGAGTTCGATGTCATCATCTATAAGTAATATATTCGGCATTGACTCGCTCCTAGTGTTTCTTTATGCCCTTAGTTTACGCATAAACCGAATGTGAAACTGACCTTTTTTCTGCTCTTTACGAAAGTTTACGATGGCTATACGTTGCTTGACTCAGTGTTATGTATTCTAAGTCCATACGCTAATCAATAACGATAACGTGCAAACAGAATACATAATGACAATTGAGGAATTCAAAATGAAAAAGATGACAAAAGTAATCCTAGGCGCAACAGTTCTTCCTATTCTACTTAGCACTACTGCGGTAATGGCAAAAGGTGGAGATAAAGAAGGGCGTGATGATAACTGCAGACATGGTTCCGAGAAGTCATTAATGAAAAAGCTTGATTTGACGTCTGAACAACAAGCAAAAATGGACGAGCTTCGTAAAGCGGGCCGTGACAATATGGCAAAAGATCGCAATGAACGACAAGCTGAGATGCAAGCAATGCGTGCGCAAGAGAAGCAAATCGTAATGGCGGCGGACTTTGATGAAGCTGCTGCCCAAGAGCTTGCTAAAAAAATGGTAGATGACCAAGCTGAAAAACGAGTTGAACAGTTGAAAAAACGTTTTGAAATGATGAGTATTTTAACGCCCGAACAGAAAGAAAAACTTGTAGAGCTGCAACAAGATCAGATGGGCAGCTGCGATATGGACGGTAAAAAAGGCGGACATAAACATAAAGGTAATAAAGGTTCAAACTAACGTTGAATCCCGAATGTAAGAAGTGACCGATATTAAGCAGCCCGAGTGGCTGCTTTTTGTTTTTATTGAGCTTGATCAATGAGTTAATTTAATTCGCTTTTTTTACCAATTAATTGATGAAGTTGTGCGGTAGATCTTTCTATAATGGTTCGAAATATAAAAGGAATTCAAAAATGAATCAGAATGAATACGGTCGTTTGGTGACATTGGCGGCATGGACAGCCACGGTGGTTGCCTCTTTGCTATTGATTATAAAAGTAGTGGCTTGGTGGTTTACAGGGTCAGTAAGTATGCTCGCTTCTTTAGTTGACTCTATGCTTGATATCGCCGCATCAGTGGTCAATTTAATTGTCGTACGCTATTCATTACAACCTGCTGATCGTGAGCATGCTTTTGGACATGGTAAGGCAGAGTCTATCGCCGCGTTAGCTCAAGCTATGTTTATTTCTGGTTCCGCCGTTTTCTTGATGTTGAATGGTGTTGAACGATTTTTTCGCCCCCAGGAGTTAACCTCACCTGAGTTCGGTGTTGGTGTAAGTATGATTGCCATACTTTTGACTGGTGGGTTAGTTATATTTCAAAAGAAGGTCGTTAAACAAACCGGTAGTCAGGCGATAGCTGCAGACTCTTTGCATTACCAGACTGACCTCTATATGAATGCAGCTATCATGGTTGCACTTTGTTTAAGCTGGGTAGGAATTGGTCAAGCTGATGCGGTTTTTGCCATGGGGATTGGTATTTATATCCTCTATAGTGCTTATGATATGGCTAAAGAAGCGGTTAATGTACTGCTTGATAAAAAACTGCCAGATGAGGAGATAGCGGAGATTCGTCAAATTTGCTTATCCGTAGATAAAGTTCTTGGTGTTCATGATTTAAGAACTCGATTATCAGGCCCTGTTCGGTTTATTCAAATGCATTTAGAGCTCGACGACGATATGCCGTTAATTGAAGCGCATGATATTTCCGAAGAAGTAGAAAATTTACTCCTAGAACGCTTCCCAAGTTCTGATGTCTTGGTGCATCACGACCCTTATTCAGTTATTTTGGGCCCCGAAAGAGCTGTTGAACTTAATGAGCCAAAAGCTTAATTAAGTTCTGCTCATTGTCTTTTTTATCAGAAATAGCCCCGATTTCTGATATGAATCAACAAAAACCTACTATAATATTGCCATACTTCGTTCCAAATTGAGAACTTATTCATCGATGCGAAATAAGAGTGGAAATTCTGCTCTAGCAAGGTAACATACGCGAATGAACAGGATAGTTCTCCACTCGTTTGCAACCAACGAGTAGATAAAAAATTATTATTTTTTTTGGGTTTCCCAAAATCGAGGGTGAGCATGATTAAGAAAATCGGGATATTAACCAGCGGCGGCGATGCTCCTGGAATGAATGCTGCGGTACGTGGTGTCGTACGTACAGCACTAAGTCAGGACCTGGAAGTCTATGGCGTTTACGATGGTTATTTGGGACTTTACGAAGATCGCATTGAGAAGCTCGATCGTTCTAGTGTATCTGACATCATTAACCGTGGCGGTACGTTCCTTGGTTCAGCGCGTTTTCCTGAATTTAAAGAAGAATCCATTCGCCAAGTCGCAATCGAAAACTTACAAAAACATGGCATCGAAGCGCTTGTTGTTGTAGGTGGTGATGGGTCTTACATGGGAGCTAAAAAGCTAACAGAAATGGGCTATCCATGTATCGGATTACCGGGCACGATTGATAACGACATTGCCGGAACTGATTATACAATTGGTTACTTAACAGCATTAAATACAGTTATTGATGCTATTGATCGTCTACGCGATACATCATCTTCTCACCAGCGTATTTCAATTGTTGAGATCATGGGGCGTCATTGTGGTGACCTGACTTTGATGGCAGCTATTGCGGGTGGGTGTGAGTATGTGATTACCCCAGAAACCGGCCTTGATATGGATGAGTTAATTTCAAATATCCAAGACGGTATCGCAAAAGGTAAGAAGCACGCCATCATTGCGTTAACCGAACTAATGATGGATTCGACTGAATTGGCGGATGCGATTGAAAAAGCAACTGGCCGAGAGACTCGTGCTACGGTTCTAGGGCATATTCAACGTGGTGGTCGCCCAACGGCATTTGACCGTGTACTTGCTTCCCGTATGGGTAATTACGCTGTCGACCTTTTACTTGCTGGTGAAGGTGGTCGTTGCGTGGGAATTCAAAAAGATGAATTGGTTCACCACGATATTATTGATGCGATCGAGCATATGAGACGCCCTGTACGTCACGACCTATTCAAAGTCGCGGAAGATTTGTTTTAATCTTCTTGTTCTATATAGAAGAAAGAATCTGATATTAAAAAAGACCGCTTTTTGCGGTCTTTTTTATTTAGAGTTTAAATCGGCCATTACTCAGAGAATGATTTCGCGCTCTTCACTGTCTTTACGATCAAGATAATGAATCGATTTAACACGGCGAATGGTACGGCAGCGTCCTCGAATCAGCAGTGTTTCTGTTGTCGCGATATTGCCTTTACGAGTTATTCCTTCCAGTAAATCACCTTTGGTAATACCGGTGGCAGAAAAGATAACATTGTCACTGCTTACCATATCTTCCATATGCAGTACTTTTCTTGCTTCAACTCCCATTTCGGAACAGCGCTGAAGTTCAAGTTCACCGTGCTTACGGTTTTCGGCATTATCTTCTTTAACTTCATGGCGAGGAAGTAAGCGACCTTGCATATCGCCATCCAGTGCACGGATAACTGCTGCTGAAATAACTCCTTCAGGTGCGCCACCAATGCAATACATCATGTCGACTTCACTGTCTGGCATACAGGTTAAAATCGATGCGGCAACATCACCGTCTGGCACTGCGAAGACTCTTACACCCATCTCTTGCATTGCAGCAATGGTTTCATCGTGACGTGGTTTGGCTAATGTAATGACAACCAGTTCTTGGAGTGATTTACCGAGAGCTTGAGCCACCGTAGTTAGGTTCTCGGTAAGTGGTTTCTCTAGGTCGATACAACCTTTTGCTCCAGGACCAACCACCAACTTTTCCATGTACATATCGGGTGCTTTTAGAAAACTGCCTTTTTCCGCAGCGGCAAGAACAGCTAAGGCATTTGACTGTCCCATCGCGGTCATGCGAGTTCCTTCAATTGGGTCAACCGCAATATCGACAGCATCACCACCTAGTCCGACTTTTTCGCCGATAAAGAGCATTGGTGCATCGTCAATTTCACCTTCGCCGATGACGATTTCGCCTTCGATTTCGGTCTTGTTAAGTAGACTACGCATTACTTCGACTGCGGCACCATCGGCGGCGTTTTTATCACCACGGCCTAACCATTTGTATCCAGCTAATGCTGCGCCTTCGGTGACGCGTGAAAAGGACATCGCTAAATCGCGCTTCATGTTGACTCCAATAAACCTAAACGTTGTGGCAAATTTTAGCATAACACGAGTTAATCGTCGGTGAATTTGTCCGCGTACAATTGTATTTAATCAAAGATCTATGGAATAAAAGGGAGAGCAAACAGTAGGTAGGTCAACATCGTGTAAAATACGTTGAATTTTTAAGCGAATGGTATCATTTTTTCAATATAGCGCGTGTGTCTCGTGCGTTGGCTGAGTAGAATGAGGCGATTGAGTGAAAATGCGTTCACATTGATGAATTAGAAAAAGGGAATAAGCATGTCTTTTGAAGTGTTAGAAAAACTAGAAGCAAAAATTCAAACTGCTGTAGATACGATTGCATTGCTTCAGATGGAAGTTGAAGAGCTAAAAGAAGCAAAGCAAACATTGCAAACTGAAGCGGCAGAGTTAAATTCTGGCCGTGCAGCGCTAGAGCAGAAAGTTCAACAAGTTGAGCAAGAGCATGCTCAGTGGCAAGAGCGCATTCGTACACTACTTGGCAAAATGGATGACGTAGAATAATCGTCGTACTATTTTGAACAGCTGTGACTGTAAAACAAAGGCCGATGAATAGATTCATCGGCCTTTGTTTTTATATAAGTGCTGTTGTCTGAGCGTTTATGCGCCTTGTGGGCGAACACCTAGAGTATGACATAGGGCATAGGTCATCTCTGCACGGTTTAATGTGTAGAAGTGGAAATCTTTAACCCCTTCACGTGATAGGACACGAATCATATCAATCGCTTGACTCGCACCAACTAATTGACGAGTTAATGGATCGTCATCCAAGCCTTCAAACTGTTTTGCCATCCAGCTTGGTACTTTTACTTGGTTCTGTGCTGCAAAACTTGAGGCTTGTTTAAAGTTAGTCACCGGTAAGATGCCTGGCACGATCTCAACATCAATGCCTGCAGTGACACAACGATCTCTAAAACGTAGATAGCTTTCTACGTCAAAGAAAAACTGAGTAATCGCACGGTTTGCTCCTGCATCAACCTTGCGCTTTAAGTTAAATAGATCCGCTTGAGCACTTTTCGCTTCTGGATGAACTTCAGGGAATGCAGCAACCGAAATATCGAAATCATGTTTCGCTTTAAGCAGTTCAACTAAATCTGAAGCATACATATCAGGTTTGCCGCCACCCGGTGGAATATCACCACGCAGAGCAACAATACTTTCAATACCGTTATTCCAGTAATCATCTGCAATTTGAATTAATTCATCACGTGAGGCATCGATACAGGTTAAATGAGGTGCAGCGACTAAGCCGGTTTGATCTTTAATCTCTTTGATGATGGAGTGAGTACGATTACGCTCACCAGAGTTGGCACCATAAGTCACAGAAACGAATTCTGGCTTCAGTGTTTTTAGACGGTGGACAGAGTTCCACAATGTCTCTTCCATTTGCTCAGAGCTTGGTGGAAAAAACTCAAATGACACATTAATGTCTGATACTTCGGTGATATTTCGGTTTAAAGCATCAATGTGACTTGCGTGTGAATATACCATGTCGATTCTCCGGTTGGGTGCACTCACCCTGCGTTATACGTGTATTGTCTAACTCATGCATATATTTAGACGTCTATATGTCCAAAGAATGTCTTGAAATGAATTTAATGTCAATAATCAAAACATGAATTATCTTCATGATAGAAATGAGCATTTTTCACATGAGCGACAGCTTCTCCAATACAGCGCTAAACTAGCACTGTATTGGAAGTTGAAAGGATTATAATAGACTTGCTAAGCGATTGATATCTGATTGAATTGCGCCTGCTGTTACGTCTCTTCCTGCTCCTGGACCTTGGATAATTAATGGATTGTCTTTATACCATTTACTTTCAATCGCAAAGATATTATCACAAGGCAAAAGGTTGGCGAGAGCATGCTCTTGCGGCAAGGCTTCGATCCCTACAGTTGCTTCTCCCGTTTTCTCTAGCCGAGCAACATAGCGCAATACTTGACCTTCTTGCTGTGCTTCTTCTAATCGTGATGATAGCTGCTGATCAAGTATCTCAGCATTATCTAAGAAGTCATCTAAGGATAAAGAGCGCAACTCGTCCGGTACTAAAGACTCAACGCTTACCGATTCAGGCTCAATATTGAGTCCAGACTCACGAGTAAGGATGACTAATTTACGCATCACATCGGAACCATCGAGGTCATTACGAGGGTCTGGTTCGGTTAATCCCTGTTGCCACGCCAGTTCAACCAATTGGCTAAATGGAATAGAACCATCGTATTGCTGGAATAACCAAGATAATGTTCCAGAGAAAATACCAGAAAGCGCAACGATGCTATCTCCACTTTCGCGCAAATCACGTAACGTATGATTAATTGGAAGCCCTGCACCAACTGTTGCGTTGTAGAACCAGTGACGGCCAATTTTTTCAAATGCCTCTTTTACGTGGTAGTAGTTTTCACTCGATGCTGAACCTGCGATTTTATTGGCTGAAATCAGATGGATTCCTTGTTCTGCTATCTCAGCATAGTGCGCGGACAACTCTTTGCTTGCCGTGACATCGAGAACAATGACTTCGTCGTAACCTTTGATACTCCCCAAACGCTGAAGCCATTCTAAGCCATTATGTGCGATAGAATGTTCGGCAAAACTGGCAATGGCTTTTGCAGCATCAATTCCTGTGTGATCGAACCAATAGCCTTTGCTTGCAGATACGGCGACCAGTTCGAAATTCATACCGTGACGTTTTTCAAGCTCTTGTTTTTGTTGTGAGAACAACTCCAACCAATTTGAGCCAATGTTCCCTTTTCCACACAGTGCGAGAGCGACTCGCTTTTGCGCTTGAAATAATTGAGCGTGAATTGATTTGACCAGTGGTGCAAGGTCAGTTCGACGCATGATCGCGACTAAACTAAACCCAGATTCTGCAAAGAACTCTATCGGGGCAGTGTTGAGTTGCTGATAGAAGCCAAAACAATGATTTGGATTTTTGGTTACCCCAGCGCCTACTGCTGCGATCATGGTATAGCCTTCACGCAGAATTGTTTCAGCTTCGATCGCGATATCTTGTAAATAATGAAGAGCTTCAGCTGCAATCTCGGCAGTATAAGCCAAACGTAAGCGAGATTGGTCGACTTGACACTCCATAGCTAAAGGCATTAGCTGGGCACGTTTCAGTTGCTCGATAACATTGTGTTTTAAGCGTTCAAAGTCGTGACCGTGTGGAAATGCTAGATCGATGATCATCACCTCTTTTAGTGAAGTAATGATTTTTGCGCCACGTCCGGAGGCCAATACGCGTTCGATATGAGTCGATCCGGATTCAGGTGAGTAGCTGCAACGTAAATGGAGGTCAATTGCGCTTTGGGAGACTGGCTGCAATGTACGGCTGTGAAGAACTGGAGCCGCGAGTCGTGCTAATTCACTTGCTTCGTCAAGGCGCAACAAAGGTAGTAAGCATGCGTCATCGACAATGCGAGGGTCTGCACTATAGACACCCGCGACATCACTCCAGATCGTGACTCGGTCAACCTCAGCAAGGGCTCCAATAATAGTAGCTGAATAGTCAGAACCATTACGTCCTAATAATACCGTAGTGCCGAGTTCGTCTTGGGCAATGAAACCGGTAAAAATGATGCGCTGATGTGCGTGTTGAACCAGAATCTCTTTGAGCAATGGATATGACTTGGCGCGATCCACTTCTGGTTGAGCGACATTAGGTGCGCGTAAGAAGTTGCGTGAATCTTGGGCGCACGCTGGCATCTCTTGTTGATTCAGTAGTGCTGCCAATAAACGAGATGACCAAACTTCACCATGAGCAAGGACGGTCGCGCGCTCAAATGGCGTAGACGCGTCTATAAGGCTGTATAGTGCATCGATTTCATCAAGCAATTGCGCCGTTAATTTCTGCGCATGCTCTTGGTCAAGCAAGTCGTTGATCAGATCTAATTGGAACTTTTTTACACCGTTCAGTTGTTGGTGCGCTTCTTCATTGTCTGAGGAAACAAGCTCTACAAATTTAATCAATTGATTGGTGGTTTTTCCTGCAGCAGATACGACGATTAAATCGTGACTTTTTGAGTGTTCTTTTAGCAAGGTTGCCACTCGGCGATAACAGTCTGGATCGGCCAAACTGCTGCCGCCAAATTTGTGCAAATGACGTGCAGAAAGCATTAACGGTTCTCCTCGACCACGGCAAAGGCTCGATCGAGATCGGCAATCAAATCGTCAGCGTCTTCTAAACCAATGGACAAACGCAACAGTTGAAGAGATACCCCCGCCGTTGCAAGCGCTTCTTCGCCCATTGCTCGGTGTGTCATTGTTGCTGGATGACAAATCAAGCTTTCAACACCGCCAAGTGATTCAGCGAGAGAGAAAAGCTTAAGTTCGCCAACGAATTGTTGTAACTCTTCATAACTTCCACCAAATTCAAAGCTCAACATTGAGCCAAATCCTGCTTGCTGTTTTTTTGCGATCTCGTGACCTGGATGATCGGGTAAGCTCGGGTGATAAATTTCGCTAATTTGTGGCTGCTCAAGTAAATAGCTGAGTACTTTAGCCGCGCCTTCTTCATGGCTGCGCATTCTTGAACCAAGAGTGCGCACGCCACGTAGTGTCATGTAGCTGTCAAATGGTGTTCCGGTTGAACCTAAGCAATTTCCCCACCATGCAAGATCTTCGGCATCTTGCTTCGATTTACAAATGACAACCCCACCAATGACATCAGAGTGACCATTAATGAATTTGGACGTGGAATGAATAACAAAATCGGCACCGAGTGAAAGTGGTTGTTGAAAAATCGGTGATAAAAACGTGTTATCAACCGCAACTAATGCACCAACGGCTTTTGCTTGCTTGCAAATTTTCTCTATATCAACGACACGAAGCAGTGGATTCGATGGTGTTTCTAATAGGACGAGTTTTGGCTGTTTCGCCATGGCGTCTGCTACGGCTTGATCATCACATTGGTCGACAAATTCAACCTTGAAATCCCCTTTGTTCGCACGAGAATTGAATAAGCGGTAGGTGCCACCATAACAATCATGAGGTGCGACAATAAGATCGCCAGGACTTAGAAATGCTGAGGCCCATAAGTTGATTGCCGAGGTTCCACAATTGGTGACAATCGCGCCTTCTCCACCTTCTAGATCGGCTAAGGCTGTTTCCAATAAGCCACGATTAGGGTTGCCCGAACGAGTATAATCATATTTAGGCACTTCACCGAATGCAGGAAAACCATAATTGGTTGTGAGATAAATCGGTGGGACAACCGCATGATATTGCGAATCGGATTCGATGCCAGTGCGAACCGCAATTGTCGCGGGCTTACGAGGTGCCATAATAATTCCTTCCTTTTGACATGAGAACGTCACCGCCGAGGTGGCGGGTTGAGGGCAATATTTTACCTTTTCTGATCACAAGTTGCAGTGGCATTAAAGATAAATTTTTATACCGTTTAACGATTGCTTGGATCGACTGTTTATCAAAACGGTATTTATGGCTATTTTAATAACAATTAATTCGGACGTCAACACTTCTAGACGTCTATATGTCTTTGCTTATAGCAGTAAGAAACGCTAGAATTAACCTCAATTTTTGAATCAGAATTATTGGCAAAGAGGGTGTGGTATGGCCGAGTGGAATGGAGACTATATTAGTCCATACGCTGAACATGGTAAAAAGAATGAGCAAGTAAAGAAGATTACGGTTTCTATCCCTTTGAAAGTACTCAAAGTATTGACCGATGAACGTACTCGCCGCCAAGTAAATAACTTGCGTCATGCGACCAACAGTGAACTATTGTGCGAAGCTTTCCTTCATGCTTATACCGGGCAACCTCTACCAACCGACGAGGATTTGCGTAAAGATCGCCCCGATGATATACCTGTTGAAGCAAAAGCTTTAATGACTGAAATGGGCATTTCGTTTGAAGCGTACGACGAAGAGTTCTGATTCAATAAAGCCTGAAATTTAAAACCACATTTTTTAAAACACCCAAGCTATCGATGTTATGGGTGTTTTTTATTGTGTATTTAATTATTGTGAACTTAATTTTTGATACAACCGCTCAGTAAGTGCTTTTAATTCCAATGCCTCTTCTATTGGCATATTAATCTGGCAAGCCAATTCTTTGGGAACACTTGCGGCCTGTTGCTGTAAGCTCCTACCATTTTTTGATACTTTCAATATCGTTTGCCTCGAGTCTTGCTCGGACTTTACTTTTTCAATCAAAAGTTTGGTTTCTAATCGTTTTATGATTGGCGTGAGAGTTCCAGCATCTAGGCGAGTACGTTCCACTAGGCGTTTAATGATGACACCATCCTCCTCCCACAATGCCAGCATAACGAGATACTGCGGGTAGGTGAGATCCAATTTGTCTAACAAAGGGCGATACGCTCGGATTAATGCATTGTTCGCAGAGTAAAGCGAATGGCAAATTTGGTTATCGAGTTTTAACTCTTTTGGCGTGTTCATGAAGTGTCCTATTGTTTATCTGAAACTATTTTGTGCGCAAAGCATTGACATGTCAAACTACAAAGCGCATTATTTTGTGCACAAAGTAATTGTTTATTAGAGATACCGATGAAAGGGAACAAAATCATGACTACTATTCTGATCGTCATTGCCGCATTTATTGCCATAAATTTTGGTCGAATTTACTATCAAAATAATCAAGCTCCTGAATTAGGTGTCAAAAATGGTCAATTTACACCGCTAAGTAGCAAGCCGAATAATGTCTCAACTCAAGCTGAAACCGAAGACAAAAAAGTGGCACCACTCCCGGTAAAAGCGTCGACAAGTGCGACGATGGAAGCCTTAAAACAGGCGGTAAGCGAATATGGTAAAGCGGAGATTGAAGAAGAAAGTGACACTTACCTGTATGTTATTTTTACTACCGATCTGATGAAGTATCGTGACGATGTTGAGTTTTGGATTGATGAAGCAAACGGTGTTGTGCATTTTCGTTCTGCAAGCCGAGCAGGGTATTCAGATATGGGCTTAAACCGTAAACGTTATGAAGCGCTCGCCGCACTGTACGCAGAAAAATAAGCGAAAGGCACGACTGAATTTCATTGGTTTAATTTAATCGAAACAAATTAAACCAATGGCTTTTGTCCCTATTCATAATCAAGTAAACTGCGCGAGTTGTCTTGCTCGTTTGGTTTTTTACACACTTCCTCTCGGGTTGCTTACCACTTAGCTCGAAATTCGAGGAATTCATGTCCGACACCACCGAAAAACGTCTTAATAAATACATCAGCGAAACCGGAATTTGTTCTCGTCGTGAGGCCGACCGTCTGATTGCCGATGGTAAAGTGAAGGTGAATGGTTTGGTGGCAGAAATGGGACTAAAAGTAACCGATGCGGATGATGTTGTCGTCAATGGCAAACCATTAAGAGCCAAACGCAAACCAATTTACATTGCCTTGAATAAACCTGTTGGCATTACCTGTACCACTGAGCGTGATGTTCAAGGAAATATCGTCGATTTTGTTCGGCACCGCGAGCGTATTTTTCCAATTGGCCGTTTAGATAAACCTTCCGATGGTTTGATTTTTCTGACTAATGACGGTGATATCGTTAATAAAATCCTTCGCGCGGGGAATCAGCATGAGAAAGAGTATGTAGTACGAGTAGACAAGCCGATCACTCAGGACTTTATTCGAAAAATGAGTGAAGGCGTTGCGATTCTTGATACTGTGACCTTGCCATGTAAGGTCACTCAAGAAGGTAAATTTTCGTTTCGTATTGTGTTAACACAGGGGTTAAACCGCCAGATTCGCCGGATGTGTGAAACGTTAGGGTATGATGTGTTTAAGCTTCGCCGAGTGCGAATTATGAACATTACCTTAGACGGTATTCCCAATGGAAAATGGCGTTACCTTAGTGAACAGGAAGTGACGCAAATTCTGGCGATGTGCGAAAACTCAAGTGGTACTGAAGAAGCCTCTCAAGTTGAAAGTCAAACCACGACTCGCCCTGTTGCTAAAGCAAAACCAAAGCCTAATCGCCGCGTAAATTCAGAGGCGCCATTTGGACGAAGTGGGAAATCACAAGGCCGTGGCGCTAGTGGTAAAAAAACACCTCATTCGAAGCGCGATGACACCTCTTCAGGGCGCGGACGAAAACCAAACACCAGCAAGCCGAGTGTAAAAGGCACGCTAAAGTTGAAGAAATAAAAAATGCCGACACAATGTCGGCATTTTATTACGCATAAGATTCAACAAAGTGGCTTGTTTAATCTTCCATATAGTTTTCTGGCATCTCAATACGAGCAACACCGGAATCAACCGCCGCTTGAGCAACCGCTTTCGATACTCGTGAAAGCAAGCGAGGGTCCATTGGTTTTGGAATAATGTAGTCAGGTCCAAATTCCAACTTATCGACACCTGCTGCGGCAAGCACTTCTGCTGGTACAGGTTCCTTGGCAATACTACGAATTGCTTCAACTGCCGCAAGCTTCATTTCTGTATTGATCTCTTTGGCACGAACATCAAGCGCACCGCGGAAAATGAATGGGAAACAAAGTACGTTATTTACTTGGTTCGGATAGTCGGAGCGACCTGTGCCCATAATCAAATCTTTGCGGGCGGTGTGCGCCAGCTCTGGCTTGATTTCTGGATCAGGGTTGGAACAGGCAAAGACCACAGGGTTTGGTGCCATCAACTTTAATTCTTCTACAGAAATCAGGTTTGGTCCCGATACGCCGAGGAATAAGTCAGCATTGGTAATCGCATCTTCCAACGTGCGCTTGTCGGTATTATTGGCAAACTGTGCTTTATATTCATTGAGTTCTTCACGGCGGGTATGAATCACACCTTTGCGATCGAGCATGTAGATTTTTTCACGCATTGCGCCACATTTAATCAGTAGCTCCATACATGCGGTTGCAGCGGCACCAGCACCAAGGCAGACAATGATACAGTCTTTTAGGTCTTTACCTTGTAGTTCGATCGCGTTAAGCATTCCTGCTGCTGTAATAATTGCAGTACCGTGTTGGTCGTCATGGAAGACTGGTACATCACAACGATTAATTAATTGACGTTCAATTTCAAAACATTCAGGGGCTTTGATGTCTTCTAGGTTGATACCACCGAAAGTATCGGCGATGTTGGCAACCGTATCGATAAATTCATCAATCGTACGGTGCTTAACTTCAATATCAATAGAGTCAATGTTGGCAAAGCGTTTAAATAATAGAGCTTTACCTTCCATTACTGGCTTCGATGCCATTGGCCCTAAATTACCTAAACCAAGTATTGCTGTCCCGTTTGAAATGACCGCGACAGTGTTGCCCTTTGCTGTATATTTAAAGACGTTATCTGGGTTCTGTGCTATTTCACGCACGGGCTCCGCGACACCTGGGCTGTATGCTAGTGACAAATCGCTTGCCGAATCGGCTGGCGTTGTCAGCGCTATTTCAATTTTGCCCGGTGTTGGCTGGGCATGATAATCGAGGGCTTGTTGGCGAAAGGCTTCTTCCGCTGATAGTTCTTGGTTTTGGTCTTCGGACATGTGTGTGGGTCCTAATTATTCGGTATGAGGTTATGGTGTTTTTTCCAGCAGCTATTTTAATGGATGTTGATCCATCTTCATAGCAAGGAAAAGAGCTGCAGCAATAAAAATAGTCCAAAAACTGAATAAACTGTAAACAAAAAGGAAAACAAAGAGTTCTATAGAGCTAAGGCTGCAAGCAGAAACTAAAAAGGACGCCAATATAGCGTCCTTTGCATTCACATTTTAGAAGTTATTACTTCTTGCTTGATAAGTTACCAAAGCGTTTAGTGAAGCGATCAACACGGCCGCCTGTATCAACGATACGTTGCTTACCAGTGTAGAATGGGTGACATTTGTCACATACGTCTAGGTGAAGAGAATCTTTCGCCATAGATGATTTAAAAGTGAACGCGTTGCCGCAAGAGCAAGTTGCGCTTACTTCTTTGTATTCTGGGTGGATTCCAGCTTTCATAGGATAACCTCAATATTAGGCCGTGTCGCCATCCGAGTCTTTGCCGGACACCACACGTAGAGTTAAATTGCGTAACCCAAGGTTGTCATTTTGGTAAACAGACCTTGAGGCGCGCTATACTAATGAAAAGTGTCGGATGGATCAACTTCTTTTGCTGTTATTTTCACCATATTAACGGCTCGAAATTAGGAAACTCATCGTTTAGACTATCTATTCATTTATTATTCCGAAATCTTTCTTTATGCGCCCGAATATTGCACGTGTTGCGTTACCTGTTCCACTTGATAAGCAATTTGATTATATCGTTCCAAGCCATTGCTTTCCCGTGGTTGGAGGGCGTGTTTCCGTTCCTTTTGGGCGGCAAACATTGGTTGGTATTGTTGTCGAGTTTGTTGCTGAATCGGAATTAGCGTTAGAGCAACTCAAGCCTATTAAAACCGTGATCGACAACGAACCCTTGTGGCGTGATCAACTCTACTCCTTAATTAATTGGTGTAGCCAGTTCTACCATTATCCGCTCGGTGATACCTTTGCGATCGCGATGCCAGCGGCGTTAAGAAAAGGAAAATCCGCTTCTGTCGCCCCAATGATTGAATGGTCGTTAACCGAGTCGGGGCGCAACAAACTGATGCAGGGACTTGGTCGAGCAGTGAAGCAAGCCAGAGTGCTTTCTATGTTGCAATCGGGTCCAGTTGTGCAGGATCTTTTCATTGAGGAAGAGATAAACCGCACGTTCTTGACTTCATTGGAAGATAAAGGTTGGATTGAACAGCACAGCAAGATGCCGTTGCGTGGTCAATGGGCAACAGAGTTTGAGAACCACGCCGATAAACCCGATCTCAATCAAGAGCAAGTTGTCGCCATTGCGACAGTAAACAGTTTTTCATCTTTTGCTTGTGCGCTGATCGATGGGGTGACTGGCTCTGGAAAGACCGAGGTTTACTTAAATCTGATTACACCGGTACTCGAACGTGGGGAGCAAGCTTTAGTATTAGTGCCAGAAATTGGGTTAACGCCACAGACCATTAACCGTTTTAAGCGCCGTTTTAATGTACCGATAGAAGTCATTCACTCTGGATTGAACGATACCGAACGATTAAATGCATGGTTAGCGGCGCGAGATGGCCATGCTGGCATTGTTATAGGTACTCGCTCGGCTCTATTTGCACCATTTCGCCAGCTCGGAATTATTATTGTGGATGAAGAGCATGACACGTCATATAAACAGCAGGATTCATTGCGTTATCATGCTCGTGATGTGGCAGTGATGCGTGCACACCTTGAAGATATTCCGATTGTGCTTGGATCTGCAACGCCCGCGTTAGAGACCTTACATAACGCAAATAACGGAAAGTATCACCACCTGAAGTTGACTCAAAGAGCAGGGCTGGCGGTTCCAACAACGAATCGAGTCCTAGATATTAAGGGGCTTTATTTAGAAGGTGGGTTGTCGGCACCATTAATGGCGGAGATGAGACGTCACTTAAGTGCAGGAAACCAAGTGCTCCTGTTTCTCAATCGTCGAGGCTTTTCCCCTGCATTAATGTGTCACGAATGTGGATGGATCTCTGAATGTAAACGATGTGATGCTTATTACACTTATCATCAGTTTAGTAATGAGCTTAGGTGTCATCATTGTGGGTCACAGCGCCCAGTTTCTCGGCAGTGTCAAGATTGTGGTTCCACCAATATGGTGACGGTTGGCGTAGGGACAGAGCAATTAGAAAAACAACTTGAAAGCTTGTTTCCTGAATATAAAACCCTGCGCATCGACCGCGATAGTACTCGGAGAAAAGGGAGCTTAGAAAGCGCATTATCTTCAATTCACAGTGGCGAGTATAATATTCTGATCGGCACGCAAATGTTGGCGAAAGGGCATCACTTTCCAGATGTGACACTTGTGGCTTTACTTGATGTCGATAGTGCACTCTTTAGTAGCGATTTTCGTTCTCCAGAGCGTTTAGCTCAATTATTTATTCAAGTCGCGGGACGCGCTGGACGAGCCAGTAAACCAGGCGAGGTTATCTTACAAACTCACCACCCAGATAACCCTTTGTTGCGCTCTCTCGTTGATCAAGACTATCAACATTTTGCACAATCAGCGTTAAATGATCGAAAAATGGCATGGCAACCACCGTTTACGTTTTTGACGTTAATTCGCGCTGAGTCGAATAATTCGACTAATGTTGAAGATTTTTTGCGTCAAGTTCGGCAAACCTTAGAAGTTCATCCGCTGTTTGATGACTCATGCATGGTATTAGGACCAATTCCAGCTCCTCTCGCAAAAAGAGCGGGGAAGTATCGTTGGCATCTTTTACTACAAACTCACGCAAGATCGAAAATGCAGCGTCTATTAGCCAGTGCAAAACCTGCTATTCAATTGTTACCACTTGCGCCAAAAGTTAAATGGTCTTTAGATATAGAACCACTAGATATGTCGTAAGGTCGTGAGATTAGAACGAGCATTTAAGGTCAATATCGTCTGTTAAAGGTGATTAACATCACATTTTGTAGGGTTTTAATGTTCACTATTTACTCTTTTTCGACTGGTAATAGGCTTATTGATAAAACTAATGCTACTTGCCGTGAGCGAGTTCACGTTTATAATGCAAGTTTTGTTAATTAGACCGAAATTTTCTTTGGAGAAATGCTTACACTAAAGGAAGTACAATAGTTTTGTATTCTTTACAGAGAGTTGTTAAGGCATCTCGGTGAACTGAGAGGGTAAATTAGTATGGCGACAATGAAAGATGTTGCTCAATTAGCTGGAGTATCGACTGCTACGGTATCTCGTGCGCTAATGAATCCAGAAAAAGTATCACCGACCACTCGGCAGAGAGTGGAAGAGGCGGTATTAGAGTCGGGTTACTCGCCAAACTCTTTAGCGAGAAGCCTACGTCGAAATGAATCCAAAACCATCGTGGCTATTGTCCCGGACATTTGTGACCCTTATTTCTCTGAAATTATTCGAGGGATAGAGGATGCTGCTATCGAGAATGGGTATTTGGTATTGTTGGGAGATAGCTGTCAGCAAAAACGACGAGAGAGCTCTTTTGTCAATTTAGTTTTTACCAAACAAGCGGATGGCATGTTGTTGCTAGGGACCGATCTTCCTTTTGATGTGAGTAAATCTGAACAAAAAAACCTGCCGCCGATGGTGATGGCCTGTGAATATGCTCCAGAGCTCGAGCTTCCTACTGTGCATATTGATAATTTAACCTCAGCCTTTGAAGTGGTTAATTATCTAGGACAAATGGGACACAAAAAAATAGCCGAGTTATCAGGGCCAGAAACCGCCGCATTGTGTCAGTTTAGGCATCAGGGCTACCTCCAAGCCTTACGTCGTGCCAATGTTACTATGAACCCTTCCTATCATTTATTCAGTGACTTTTCATTTGAAGGTGGAGTGGCAGCAGCAAAGCAATTGCTAAACCTACCTGTGCCTCCAACTGCGATTTTTTGCCACAACGATATGATGGCTATTGGCGTCATACAAGAAGCCAAGCGTATGGGGTTGAAAATCCCTCAGGATCTATCTGTCGTGGGTTTCGATGATATTAAGTTTGCACAGTATTGTGATCCTCCGTTAACCACGGTCGCGCAGCCTAAATACGAAATTGGACGCCAGGCCATGCTGATGATGTTGGAAGTATTACGTGGAAATGATGTAAGAGCTGGGTCTCGATTATTGGAAACAGAATTGATCATTCGTGAAAGTGTCGCGCCGCCGAGAGTTCCCTAATCACATTGCGTCAAGATTGTTGATCACGCATAGATATAACGAAGAAGTTAGGCTACCCTGTAAAGATACTTCATTATTATTTAGTTAAAAATCAATCGATCGTGGCCAATAAAGATTATGTAAAACGAGGTGGTGGACGCTCAAAGCAGTCTGCGACTAAAAAGAAGCCTAAATCCAAAGGCCTACCTATCCGAAGTGGTTTAACGGCTATTGTGGTTGTCTGTTTGTTTGGTTATGGTTTAACTTTCCTTAGCCAGTCTCCTGACCCTCAACCTACAGTGAAAATAGCACCAGCTCCTGTGGTGAAACCAAAGCCGAAACCAAAAGAAGAGAACCTACCTCCGCCACCGACTCAAACTTGGGAATATGAGCAATTATTGCCAAGTAATGAAATTGAGGTGACAGCAAGAGAGTTACAGGTGTCTGAAATACCCTACATCATGCAGTGTGGTGCGTATAAAACTGCTGCCCACGCTCAGGAGCGAAAAGCGAATATCGCCTTTCAAGGTATTCAAAGTACAGTGCGCCAGAAAGAAGGCAGCAGTTGGTTTCGAGTGGTGCTTGGTCCTTACAAGTTTAAACGAGATGCTGAGCGTGACAAACATAAGCTGCAACGAGCTAAAATTGAACCTTGTGCTATTTGGAAAGAAGCACAGAATTAATCAACTTGCCGATGCTCCTAATCATATTAGACGTTGTTTATCACCAAACAACGTCTAACTCCCTTAGCAAATCCCACTGAATACTTGAATTTCCCTCGAACGATCCTCATATACATTTTAATTAACTTTTAAATGAAATAAGAGGCATCTCGTGACTACCATTGTATCTGTACGACGAAATAACAAAGTCGTGATTGCTGGTGATGGGCAAGTTTCCCTTGGCAATACGGTGATGAAAGGCAACGCACGTAAAGTACGTCGTCTCTACAATAATCAAGTGCTGGCTGGTTTTGCTGGCGGTACTGCCGATGCCTTTACTTTGTTTGAGCGATTTGAAAGCAAATTGCAAATGCACCAAGGTCACTTAACCAAAGCAGCCGTTGAACTTGCCAAAGATTGGCGTAGTGATCGCGCGCTTCGACGGTTAGAAGCCATTTTAGCCGTTGCCGATGAAACCGCCTCGTTAATCATTACGGGTAATGGTGATGTGGTTGAACCAGAAAATGATCTGATAGCGATCGGCTCTGGTGGTAATTTCGCACAAGCAGCGGCCACCGCATTGCTGGAAAATACAGAATTAGATGCACGAACGATTGCAGAGAAAGCGCTACTGATTGCTGGTGATATTTGTGTGTTTACTAATCATAACCATACTATTGAAGAACTCGACATTCCCGAAGAAAAATAACTCATGCCGATAGTGTGTTACATCAAGATTAAGGATATTAAGTATGTCTGAAATGACCCCACGTGAAATTGTTCACGAACTCAATCGCCACATTATTGGTCAAGACAAAGCAAAACGCTCGGTTGCCATCGCACTACGTAATCGCTGGCGTCGAATGCAACTTGATGATGCTTTACGAGCGGAAGTGTCACCAAAGAATATTCTGATGATCGGCCCAACAGGTGTTGGTAAAACCGAGATTGCTCGTCGCCTTGCAAAATTAGCTAATGCTCCATTTATAAAAGTAGAAGCGACTAAGTTTACAGAAGTAGGCTATGTTGGTAAGGAAGTTGAATCGATTATTCGCGATCTTACAGAAGTTGCTGTAAAAATGACGCATCAGCAAGCGATGGAGAAAGTTACATTCCGTGCCGAAGAGATGGCGGAAGAGCGAATTTTAGATGCCTTACTTCCTCCTCCACGTGATGGCTGGGAAGACGGCGAAGATAACTCAAAAACACGCCAAATCTTCCGTAAAAAGTTACGTGAAGGAGATCTCGATGATAAAGAAATCGAAATCGATATTGCTGCGCCACAAATGGGCGTTGAAATTATGGCTCCTCCCGGCATGGAAGAAATGACGAATCAGCTTCAGGGTATGTTCCAAAACCTCGCCGGTGACACCAAGAAAAAGCGCAAAATGAAAGTGAAAGACGCGCAGAAAGCGATGGTTGAGGAAGAAGCTGCTAAATTAGTGAATCAAGAAGAGCTTAAAGAGCAAGCCATTTTTAATGTTGAGAATAATGGCATCGTTTTTATCGATGAATTTGATAAGATTTGTAAACGTGGTGAATCATCAGGCCCAGACGTTTCTCGTGAAGGCGTTCAGCGAGATCTACTTCCCTTGATTGAAGGAAGTAGTGTGTCGACTAAGCATGGGATGGTTAAAACGGATCATATCTTGTTTATTGCATCAGGTGCATTCCAAGTAGCAAAACCATCGGACTTGATTCCTGAACTGCAAGGTCGTCTACCGATTCGAGTTGAACTTGAAGCTTTAACCAGTGATGACTTCAAGCGCATACTTACCGAGCCAAAAGCATCATTAACCGAGCAGTACATTGCGCTGATGAATACAGAAGAAGTGACGTTAGATTTCACTGATGACGGAATTAGCCAGATTGCAAACGCGGCTTGGCGTGTAAATGAAACCACCGAAAATATCGGTGCTCGTCGTCTGCATACAGTGTTAGAGCGCTTAATGGATGAGATCTCATTTGATGCGACTGAAAAGTCAGGGTCAACTTTTACTATCGATGAAGCTTATGTCAAAACGTGTTTAGGTGAATTGGTAGAGGATGAAGACCTAACTCGCTTTATTTTATAGTGTTTTCTAAACGAACAGTATTGTTGACCATTGATACTTTGTTTCTTATAAACGCTACCGTTTGATATATAAAATCAAGCCCGTCATCGACGGGCTTTATCATGGTCACCATTTCAGCGTATAATAACTTTCTTTGTCGCACTCACTGTTTGTACCATGAATCAATCAATTTCGATCTGGTTAGATGCCGCTCGGCCAAAAACCTTACCTTTGGCGTTAGTCTCGATTTTAACGGGAAGCACACTGGCATTCTCATTCGGCCAATTTTCTATTTGGGTAACATTACTTGCATTAGTGACCGCCATCCTATTGCAAATACTGTCCAACTTGGCCAATGACTACGGTGATTGTGTTAAGGGAACCGATAATGATGAACGGCTAGGGCCAATGCGTGCATTACAGTCAGGAGCTGTCAGTCTTGAGGCAATGCGTAAAGCCATTGTCATCAATGTGTTGCTGACGATGCTATCTGGATTAGTCCTTATTCTTTACGCTCTTGATTCTTGGGAGAGTATTTTCATCTTCATGGGCTTTGGTGTATTAGCTATGGTAGCGGCGGTTGCTTATACCATGGGCAGCAAACCTTATGGCTATGTTGGATTAGGCGACCTTTCAGTTTTCATTTTCTTTGGGTTATTGGGTGTCTATGGTACCTATTTCCTCCATACTGGGTCGGTCGATATGCGCTTATTGCTTCCTTCTATTGGATGTGGATTATTTGCGGTTGCTGTACTTAATGTGAATAACATGCGCGATATAGAGAATGATCAGCAATGTGGCAAACGTACTGTGGCGGTACGATTAGGGTCTAAACTTGCGAAGCAATACCATGTAGTCTTGCTGGTTAGTGCGTTAATCGCATTTAGTAGTTATCTGTTGCTGCAAAACGCTTCTTTGTGGATTAGCTTTCCGTTTGCGTTGAGCCTTGTTATTGTCACCAAACACGTCATTGCGATCAAACGAGCAAGCCACCCAATTCAGATTGCTCCTATGTTACCTGTAATTGTTAGATGCTCTGTGGTAACGAATCTTTTGTTCGTTGTGGTGGTAGTAGCTCAAACTCTTATCAGTTAATTGAATTTTGTGATTGCAATGACTTATTCAGTCTTTATACTCAAATGAGATTACCTTCGTTATGGGAACCGTTGCTATGGAATATAATACGTCTGCACTTTGTGACATGTACATTGATCAAGTTGATGTGGTTGAACCCATGTTCAGTAATTTTGGTGGACGCACTTCGTTCGCAGGCCAAATCACGACGATTAAGTGTTTTGAAGATAATGGCTTGATTCGAGAGGTTCTAGAACAAGATGGTGAAGGCCGAGTATTATTAATCGATGGTGGTGGTTCATTACGCCGTGCCTTGATTGACGCTGAGATTGCAACGCTTGCTGAAGATAATGAATGGGAAGGTATCGTCGTATATGGAAGTGTACGCGAAATTGATGATTTAGAAGAAGTAGGACTCGGCATTCAAGCCATGGCTCCAATTCCAGTGGGTGCATCGAGCCAAGGTATTGGTGAAGGTGATATCCCAGTTAACTTCGGTGGAGTGACATTTTTACCTGATGATTATCTCTATGCAGATAGCACCGGAATTATTATTTCTCCAGAAGCATTAAGTCCAGATGGATATGAAGATGACTTTGATGACGAGATAGTTGAATCAGAAGAATAATTCTCTTATCAATATGCGTATTCGAAAAAGCCGATAAATCAGTTTATCGGCTTTTATGTTTCAGCTTACTCGGGATTGTTTAACTTGAAGCCATAACACTTCTGTGCAGCTTTCGAGCATAGAAGTAACTCATAGCACCACTTAATGTTGTGCTTATCGCCATTCCTATGAATACCCCTTTAATGCCATATAACCAAGACCCAATCCAAGCCCCAGGAAGAGTAAAGAAAAACAAACGAATAAAGTTCCACCCAAAGGCTTTAACTGGCTGGCGCATTGCGTTTAGTGCTGACACCAGCATCATGACAATACCTTGAAAACCGTAGCTTATTGGCACGATGAGTAAGTAGTACCAAAGTAATTCGCGTACCTGTGGGTCTTGAGAAAATAGATGAGACAATGGCACGCTGAGTGGCACCATCATGATAAATATTAGCAATTGAAATAACACTGAAAATCGTATGCTGAGAAATAGAGCATCAAAGCTACGCTGAGTCTGTTGCGCCCCTAAGTTTTGAGCCATAAAAGGCGTTAAAGCAGAGGTGAGTGACATTAAGACAATCATAAGTAGAGATTCAACTCTCTGTGCTGCACCATAGGCTGCTACAGCTGCTGTGCCATGTTTCGATAGTAACACCATGAGAATTGCGCCACACAGAGGATTCATTGCAATTGAAAATGCCGCTGGCGTTCCAATAGCTAAGATGTTTTTCCAATCTTGCAGTAAATATCTCCATTTGGGTTTACTGATCAGTTTGTCTCTAATAATTAAAATATAAAAAGAGCTGATAAGCGCACCACACCAACTCACGCCACTGGCAATTGCAGCACCTTGCATTCCAAGTTCAGGAAAAGGGCCATAACCAAAAATCAATAATGGATCGAGAATGCCATTGATGACGCCAGATATGATCATTATGATCGCCGGCGTTTTGGTATCGCCAGTGGCTCGAATAGCGCTATTTCCTGCCATCGGAATAACCAGAAGTGGAATCGCACAATACCATATCGACATATATTGATGAATAAGAGGAAGTAACTCATCATTTGCACCCAGCAAACGAAATAAAGGTTCGATAGTTGATAAGCCGAGGAAAGAGGTTAAAACAACGAGAGTCACGGCAAGGAGAAGTCCGTGCGATGTTAACATGGTGGCGCTGCTTGTTTCTCCTTGTCCTAGTAATCTTCCAATCAATGCAGACAAACCGGTTCCGATTCCCATGGTGATGCAGTTGACAGCAAAGGTTACCGGAAAGGTATAACTCATTGCTGCAAGCGCTTCAGTGCCCAGCAGAGAAATGAAGAAGGTATCAACAAGATTAAATAATAGTATCGCTACAAGGCCAAATACCATCGGAATGGTCATTTGTCGAAGTACGAGATGGATAGGACTGGATAGCAGTCCGTGTTTATCTTGCATAGAAGGCATGAGTTAAGAATTTGTAAATAGAATACTGGATAGTTGAGTAATCTCCTAGAGGCTTAAACGCCAGATATAAAAAAGGCCAGCCGAAGCTGACCTTTTACATTGTATGTAGTAACTTAAGCTTTCGCTTTAGCTGCTGCTTTAGCAATGGCTGCAAACCCTTTTGCATCCAGAGCTGCACCGCCAACAAGAGCACCATCGATGTCTGGTTGTGCGAAGTAAGAATCAGCGTTTTCTGGCTTAACAGAACCACCGTATTGAATGATTAGTTGCTCAGCAACCGCTGGATCTTTTGCCGCGATAAGAGCACGGATAGAAGCATGAATGCGCTGTGCGTCTTCTGCTGTTGCCGCTTTACCTGTACCAATTGCCCAAATTGGTTCGTAAGCAATGATAGCGCCATTAAAAGCTTCAACACCACACTCGTCGATAACAGCATTAATTTGACGAGCACATACAGCTTCAGTTTCACCCGCTTCATTTTGAGCATCAGATTCACCGATACAGAAAACAGGCACCAAACCATTTTCTTTTAAGAATGCGAATTTCTTCGCGACAAACTGGTCTGACTCTGCGTGATATTCACGGCGCTCCGAATGACCGATAATGATGTGAGTCGCACCGAAGTCTTTTAGCATTTCTGGAGATACGTCACCAGTGAATGCGCCACTGTTTTTAAGGTCAGTATTTTGTGCGCCAAGAATGATTTTGTTTCCGCCTTCGCTGATTAAACGTTCAGCTAGGTCAACATAAAGAGCTGGGGGCGCAACAGCAACATCAACACCAGAAACACCTTCAAGCTCAGTGTTTAAGCCATTTAGAAGGTCGGTTACCATTGATTTGCTACCATTTAGTTTCCAGTTACCCATAACTACAGGACGACGCATAGGAAAATCTCCAAAATTTAAGTTTATAAAAAAGAATTAAATCTGTGACAGAATATAGCAGATAAAAAGGCGTAATTCATGATTCTGGACACGTGTTTACTGGAATCTTACAAATTTTTTCAAAGGTAAAAATAAATCAAATCACATAAAATAACTGATACTTTGGTTATGAATTATTAAACCATCGTTTTATATTTGTCGATATAAAAGAGCAGTGGAAATATAGAAGGGAATTTGAATTCATCCGTATTAAATATTAATAATACGGATGAGTGAGAGAGGGACGTACTATGAAATTAGCGAGAGAATTGAAGAATTTTTGCTGTTGGTAGCTCTTCTTGATTAATTGAGCATTCAAGTGAATCTTGGAAACGAACAACTTGTTTAGTGAGTTCTTTCATTAAGCGAACATTAGCATGGTTTGGGTTGCTACTTGTCTCAATGATTCTATCGATATGGCTTTGCAGTGCCCATAAGCGATCTTGCATATCCTCAGAAGAGGCAAGAATCGTTTCTTCACAGATTTCTTGTTTTAAGATTGTAAATGCTTGTGGATTTCCTTGCGCCAATTCGACCAATTCATCGAAAGGGGGAAGTGGTTGTACATGTGCAGTATTACTCATTGTTCACCTCATCATCACATCAGTTACATCTAAGCTGTTACCTAGAACACTAAACTAGAGGCGGTGAAAAAAAAAGCAAATCGAAGAGGGATTAATTGCATTCTTGTTATTGAGACGGTTTCTCATGGGGTGTAACAATGTAGCTACACCGACGTTGACCCGAAATAATATGCTCTTCTCGTTCGATGCTGGCATCGTTTTTAAGTAACAGTTTGAAAACACTCAATTCTGATTGGCAAAAAGATTGACAATGCGTTGCAGCACGACAAATAGGGCAGTGATTTTCAATAAATCGATAACCAAACTCTGTCGTTTCTATTTCAACCATGTAACCTTCGCTTTCTCGTAGTTTTGCAAGGACAGATAGTTTTTCTTCAAGAGAATCTGTATTGACGAGCGCTTTCTGGTAGTTTTTTAATGTTTGAGTTTCGCGTTGTTGGACGACTTTTTGTAACCCATCTTGACCAAATAGGTTACCAACAGCTTCAATCATTTGAATCGTTAGCTCACCATGACGATCACTAAATTGTTCGTTACCTTTGTCGGTAAGTGCCCAGTTACGTGATGGACGACCTACTTTTACCTTTATATCGAACGTTTCTAGAATCCCATCTTTCTCTAAGCTTTGGAGATGCTGACGAGCACCCATGGTTGTCATCCCAAATTGCTCAGCAATCTGTTTTGCAGAGACAGCACCGTCGCGCTTGATGGTATGTAGAATTTTTTCAGCAGTTTTCATGTCATCCCTTATTAACTGAGTTTTCATTATCGTAACTCTGATTAATAAAGTAAATAGTTGACTATTTTCGTGTGCTTTTAATTCTTCCAATTTTATTCAGGCAAGCAATTTATCCCAAAAAGAAAAATTTCATCAAAATGATCACATTTTTTGAGTTTTCCCCCTTGGTATATTCACTTTTCTCCCCAACATATGAAGCACGAGCTACTTTGTAGTTTTTTATCTAACTAAAACTGAAAATTAATCAGGAGAGACGACCGATGAATATTCGTCCATTACATGACAGAGTTATTGTTGAGCGCCAAGAAGCTGAGTCTAAGTCGGCTGGTGGTATTGTTTTAACAGGTTCAGCGGCAGAAAAATCGACTCGCGGTAAGATTATCGCAGTTGGTAAAGGACGTATTTTAGAAAACGGTAGTATTCTACCTCTAGACGTTAAAATTGGCGATTCGGTGATCTTTGCCGAAGGCTATGGTACTAAATCAGAAAAAATCGATGGCAAAGAGGTCCTGATTCTTTCTGAGAGCGATATATTGGCAATTGTCGATTAATTTTTTGCTCTTACTTCAACAACTAAAACATGATAACCGAATTGAGAAAAGGAAATAACGATGGCAGCTAAAGATGTAAAATTTGGCAACGATGCACGTGTGAAAATGCTAGAAGGCGTGAACGTATTAGCGAACGCTGTAAAAGTTACTTTGGGACCAAAAGGACGTAATGTTGTTCTTGATAAATCATTTGGCTCACCTTCTATTACTAAAGATGGTGTTTCTGTTGCCCGTGAAATTGAATTGGAAGATAAATTCCAAAACATGGGCGCTCAAATGGTTAAAGAAGTTGCGTCTCAAGCAAATGATGCGGCAGGTGATGGTACGACAACAGCGACTGTTTTAGCTCAATCTATTATTACTGAAGGTCTTAAAGCGGTTGCAGCTGGCATGAACCCAATGGATCTTAAGCGCGGTATCGATCAAGCAATTATTGCTGCTGTTGAAGAATTGAAAACACTATCTGTCCCTTGTGCTGATACCAAAGCTATTGCTCAAGTTGGTACTATTTCTGCGAACTCAGATAGCAGTGTTGGTAACATCATTGCTGAAGCAATGGAAAAAGTTGGCCGTGATGGTGTTATTACCGTTGAAGAAGGTCAAGCATTACAAGACGAGTTAGCTGTTGTTGAAGGTATGCAGTTCGACCGTGGTTATTTGTCACCATATTTCATTAATAACCAAGAAGCGGGTTCTGTAGATTTAGATAATCCATTTATCTTGTTGGTTGATAAGAAAGTATCAAACATTCGTGAACTTCTTGGCTGTCTAGAAGCCGTTGCAAAAGCTTCCCGTCCTCTATTGATTATTGCTGAAGATGTTGAAGGTGAAGCACTCGCGACACTTGTTGTAAACAACATGCGTGGTATCGTGAAAGTTGCTGCTGTTAAAGCGCCTGGTTTCGGTGACCGTCGTAAAGCGATGCTACAAGATATCGCTATCCTGACTGGCGGTACTGTTATTTCTGAAGAGATCGGGCTAGAACTTGAAAAAGCTGCTCTAGAAGATCTTGGTCAAGCTAAACGCGTGTCAATCACCAAAGAAAATACAACCATTATCGATGGTTCAGGTGAAGAGGCTTCTATTCAAGGGCGTGTTGTACAAATTCGTCAACAAATAGAAGAAGCGACATCTGATTACGATAAAGAGAAACTTCAAGAGCGCGTAGCCAAACTTGCTGGCGGTGTAGCGGTAATTAAAGTTGGCGCGGCGACTGAAGTTGAAATGAAAGAGAAGAAAGATCGCGTAGAAGATGCGCTACACGCGACTCGCGCTGCGGTAGAAGAAGGTGTGGTTGCCGGTGGTGGTGTTGCTCTAGTTCGAGCTGCCTCTAAAGTTGCTGGTCTTAAAGGCGCAAATGAAGAGCAGAATGTTGGTATTCGCGTTGCCCTTCGTGCTATGGAAGCACCTTTACGTCAAATCGTGTCTAACTCAGGTGATGAAGAGTCTGTTGTTGCAAATAACGTTAAAGCGGGTGAAGGTAGCTACGGCTATAACGCTGCGACTGGCGAATACGGCAATATGATTGATATGGGAATCTTGGATCCAACTAAAGTAACACGTAGTGCGCTTCAGTTTGCAGCATCTGTTGCTGGTCTTATGATTACTACTGAAGCAATGATCACTGATATTCCTCAATCTGATAACGCTCCAGCAATGCCTGATATGGGCGGAATGGGTGGAATGGGTGGTATGGGCGGAATGATGTGATAATGAAATCAAGGTTAATTTTCATTAGCTATTGATTTTATTGGTTTAAAATTTTTCAGAAAAGCCCTTTGATACTACTATGTATAACTTATGTATCAAGGGGCTTTTTTATGGAAAATGAAAATGCAATAAAATTGCATGAATATCTAAATTCTATTTCAGGTAATGAAGAGTTGCTAGGGCAATTCATTACTTTGATGAACAAGCAATCTAGTTGCAAACCAATTACCCTACATGAGGGGCTTTCTATCTACATACCGAAAAATACGTTGAATTATTCGTATCGTATTTATAATAAAAGTTGGGGGGTTGATGAACGTAAAACATGCAAAACTCCAGACAAAGTAAAAGCTAAAAATATAGCGATGAAAGCCTAGGTTACATATGAAGTGATGTGTAGTGGTACGCTGACTTAAGTGCAGAAGCATGTCAATCTAAATCGCATTGAGGAATATAAATACTAATAATATCATTCCGCCTAATTATATGATCTAATAGCAGAATGATTTAATTTAACTCTGTACTATCCATGAATATGATAAATGAAGATTTTAATTTATTAGCTAAAACACACAAAAGTGTGAGGATGAGATTAAAGTTTTTAGCCTTAGCACACTTCTATGAAGGGCATTCTCGTTTTGAGATTGCGCGGTTTTTAAAAGTAAGTAGAACCAGCGTCAATAAATGGATCACGCAGTACCATCAAGAAGGGATAGATGGCTTAATTGACAAAAAACAACTGGCAGGCCTTTTCGTCTTTCTGAAAAACAACATTCACAACTATCGATTATATCTCTGATAAATCAAAGTCAGAAACAGGCGGACGCCTGACGGGTAACCATATTCAAGCCTATATCCAAGAAGAATTTGGCTTTCATTACCACCTTTCAAGTATTTATAAATTACTCAATAAATTGGGTTTTTCATGGATAACTTCTCGCTCTAAACACCCAAAACAGTCTGAAGAAGCGCAAGCATCTTTTAAAAACGATCCTTGAAATACCAGGAACTGTTGCGCTAGATCGTGTTGATATATGGCTTCAAGGTGAAGCTCGGTTTGGTCAGCAGAATACTACAATCCGGTTATGGGCTCACACAGGAAGCCGACCACGCGCAGTAAAACAACAGCAATTTGAATATGCTTACTTATTTGGCTCTGTCTGTATTAATAATGGTTACTCAGGAGCGTTGGTGGTCCCTTATGTAAATAAAGAGATAATGACAATGCACCTAAAGCAGATATCCGATAGAACACCAATTGATAGACATTGGGCGTGAATTCTTTGCTGAGAAAGCCCAGAAACATTTTATGATTTATGAGATCATGTTTCTCCCCAACAAGCCTGGCTCACCTCTCGTGAATGGCAAAATGGAACACTCGCAAAAAACAGATAAAATTGAAACCATCTCTATGAGTTACACATTTTATACGTATTCTCCCACACGCACCAGATTGAGCTTTTCTCTCGCTGTAGGTTCTTCAAAATACTGAGTAACATGATGAAATACAGCCTCAGTGTCAAACATTGCTCTTTCAGGCTGTTCAACTCGGCGCTTAGCAATTTGGGATAAACATTGCTCATCTGTTAAGTCTAAATACCAAAGCTCATGCTTACTACGGACTTCGGCGCACAGCGATAAGAACCAAGCCCTTTGCTTAGCAGTATTAGCTGGAAAGTCCATGACAACGTTAACCCCAACATTCAACAAACTTTGAACGTGGCTTTTAACGAAAGGCTTAATGAAATTTGAGCACTTAATGTAGTCATCAAATGTTTGAATTTGAGAAGGATAATGAGCTGACAACCATTCGTCTTCTGAGATTAGGACTGTATTGTTTTCAGCAGCAATAACCTTAGATTTAGTCGATTTGCCTGCTCCCATCTTGCCACAGAAGAAGAACAGCTTTCCTTGATTTTCCATGTTTCCTCCTTTACGGTGGTGTACACTACAAAAAGTAGCCAGAAACTCCTAACTCACTTTCCGCCTTGCTAGGCAAAAAAACGACGTAAACCAAAACCTTCGAAAGAGCGCCCCAACACGTCGACTTATTCACTTTTTAATGTCATACCTCAATCAATTTTTGGTTTCATTTCTTTGTGTTGAAAACCCTAACACCATTTCAAACATAGTTAGGCTCAATCCCTGTCTTCAAAAGACAGATCATTCTTGGTTTTTGGCGTTTTCAAGTTAGACTCCCAAGAATACAAAGGAACTGATAATGCACAATCGTTACAAATTACGTGCAACTCCTCTTCGTTTGATCCCCATACTGGTGTTCGAAAACCAGTCGACAAGTGAACACTGTTACAAAGAAGACACCTTGCTTTATTGCTGGAGGACATGAACTAGACCTTATCACCTCTTCAATTACATTTTACGTCTGAGCGCAGTCTTCATTCTCGACTTTATTGCTAGAGTTGTTGCAATGACAGAACTTGACAACTTGTAAATATTAACTCGACTTGTTTTGGTCTTTTATACATAAAAAGTATGCCCATGAAATTAGTATAACTTGTAAAGGTCCGCGTATTAACAAGTAGATAGGTCCCCACTGATGCCCACCAAGACCAATGCTATGAATTGCTGCGTAAATGTTTGCCGGGAAGAAAACAACAAAAGCTAAAATGGCAACCTTTGCGGCTAAGGACTGATACCTCGGAGCAAAAAGGGCAATACCAATAAAAAACTCAATCACCCCTGTGAGATAGACCAACTCCAAACGGAAAGGGACCCAGGTTGGTAACATTTCTACCATACCTTCTTTTTGAACGAAATGACCCACACTAAAGAATAGGAAGGCAATTGCTAGCCCCCAACATGCATATTTCCTAACATTCAGAGGGTTGCTACTCAACTTTGAATAAACAAATGCAATACCCAATGGACTGGAAAGCAAAAAAAGAATAATTAATGGCGTTACCATATATTTCTCCTAAACAAATACATTGTCTGTACACCGGGCATTACAGTTTTTAGCTGTAACCCACTCCCCTAGCCATTAATGCGGCAAATAGAGGAATAAATAACAACACGAAAACCTCTACCCTTTTAATAAATATAACCGCTTTAGGGACTTTCTTATCGTACTCAGTGATTTTTCGGTTTCTAAAAAAGAAAACTGTCGGTATTACTGACATTAGGGCAACAAGTAAAAACAAACCTACCTTATAATGAAAAACGATATTGTTGATGTAAAAATGACTTGGCTTTCCTACAAAGAAACAAAGAGATAGTCCACTAACCAATACAGCTAAGGCACTCACACCATATAGCGCGTCAATCGCACTCAAGTTTCTCAGTTCGTGAGCTTCAAGTTTCTTTGTTAAGGATAAGTTCTGATAAACCAACAAGGAAGTTAGAGAAAAAATGCTCAAAAAGTGTATATACCTAACCGCTATTTCTACTATCATGCTGCCCTCGACATTACCGATCTGTTCACTGTACAGATTAAACTATAACCTCAAACTGTACACTGTCAAGTTTATGTGGTGAAATACTATTATGAGTTGTTTATAGAATTGAATGATATGACGACAAAAAAAAATAACTACCATCATGGAAACCTTAGAGAAGCGGTATTAGAAGCTGCACATAAGTTACTGGAACTTGAGGGAATTAAATCTATCACGTTTCGTAGAATTGCTAAGGAAGTTGGCGTCAGCCAGAATGCTCCCTACTCTCATTTCAAAGACAAGACGGCATTGCTAGAGGCCTTAGCAGTGGATGGTTTTCAAGGGCTTTTAGATAGCATGAGAGAAAACAGTGTCTCTTTATCAACACCTTCAGACTATCTCCAAGCTATTGGCAAAGGTTATGTGACGTACGCTCTATCTAACCCTGCGTTGTTTAAACTAATGTTTGATATGCAGTCAGCGACGACTGAGTCAGGTATGCTCCAAACGGTTTCTTCACAATCTTTCCAGATTCTTCGCGATGCAGTTTCGAACGTTCAAGTGAGTAATAAGCAAGATAGAGCAGATGAACTAATCGCCTCAATATCGGCATGGGCTCTGGTTCAAGGGTTGAGTGTACTGCTCATAGAGAATAGATTATCAGCAAACCCTGAAGCTCAGTCGCTGAAGAGCTCGGATATAATTGAGCAGTCGACGAGGATTTTTACCCAGGGACTGATTAACTTCAAAAGCAATGGCCTTTAATGGACTCTACTTTTGTCCATGTAAATTCTTAGTGGCTGGAGAAAGAGACCGACAAATACCGTCCTACACGTGCTCATAAACATAAATGACTGACTATCAAAAAGGCGGCGTAGTTTTTCCACGCCGCACTTGTCTTGTTGCAGTAAACGTTAATCGACTTTTATTTTTTTGACCGCAATACTTAGTTCCCCCATTTCCAGCTTATGGTGCTCCCCCATATTGTCAGGCAACTCAAAATCAACAGATTTCGCTAGAGTCTCTGTTTGGACATAATCAAGATGCTGTTCTACCCATCGTTTTACTGAATCAGAAGTATTCACAGACACTGATATTTTGTCCGTAACCCCAAAACCGGATGATTTTCGGAGCTTTTGTATACGGCTTACTATCTCACGAATCATGCCTTCTGCAACCAAATCCTCAGTGAGATTAGGATCAAACTCCATGGAGATATAACGGTTAGAAACCGCGTTTACGCCGTCCTTTGCTTTTCTGTAGATAGCAATATCTTCTTCAACAAAACGTTGTCCGTCAATATCCAGAAACCCTGTTTGCTGAAGATGATCAATCTCAGTAGGTGAAAGGTTAGCTATTAGGTTCGCATAGTGTTTCATTTGCTTACCCAAACGCTTCCCCAGTGCGATAAAGTTAGCCTTCGCATAGAGGTCGATAAATTTTCCTTCATCGGTACTAAAACTTAAGGACTTGAAATTCAGTTCCGCTTTGATGTAATCAGACAAGCGTTGAATATCATCCAGCACTGACTTGTCTCGGTGGAGTATCGTTGCCTGTCTCAACGGTGTTTTGAGCTTAACTTTGATATCGTTTCTCATTTGTCGGCCCATAATGATCAGATGTTGAAAACTCTGAACACTTGTCTCGAGTTCGGGCAATTTCAGCTCACTGACTTCTTGAGGGTAAGGTCGCAAATGTACCGATAATGGCAGCTCTGAGTTTTCGTCATACTTTTTAAGCTGTTGATAAATGAACTCCGACAAGAAAGGGGCAAACGGGGCCATTAACGTGGTAAACGTGTTTAGACAATGATAGAGCGTAGCATAGGCACTTTCTTTGTCCTCATTCATGTCAGTTTGCCAATATCGAGAACGGTTCAAGCGGATATACCAATTTGTTAGGTCTTCCAAAAACTCAAACAGAGGTGGAACCACTTCATACAAATGGTACGCCTGCATTTCAGCATTTACTTTTTCTTTTAGGCTTTCCAAACGAGAAACGATCCACTGATCAAGTACATTGTCTCTCGCAGCTGTGTCATTGACTTTCCACCCGTCAATATCAGCATAAGTTTTAAAAAACTTAAATCCGTTATACCAAGGCAGAAGCACCTGTCTGACCATTTCCTGAACGCCTTTGTCAGAGAACTTCTGTTCTTCGGCTTTAACTAAACCAGAATTGATAAGACACAATCGCAACGCATCGGCACCGTACTGTTCCATTAATACATCGGGGGCCGTGTAGTTTTTAAGCCGCTTAGACATTTTCTTACCGTCTTCCGCCATCACAATGCCGTTAACAATGACATTAGTGAAAGCGGGTTTACCGAACAGACACTCACTCAACACCTGCAAGGTATAAAACCACCCTCGTGTCTGATCCACGCCTTCAGCGATAAACGATGCAGGAAAACTTGCTTCAAACTCTTGCTTGTTCTCGAATGGATAATGAACCTGTGCATAGGGCATTGAACCTGACTCAAACCAGCAATCAAAGACTTCCGGTATCCTGCGATACACACCATCCTCTCCGGCTAAAGTAAAGGTTAAATGGTCGACATGATCCCGATGCAAGTCTGCAATTTGTGTACCAGTTAAAGAAGTCAGCTCTTCGATAGACCCTATACAGTAGGTCTTATCTGTGACATCGTTTATCCAGATAGGCAAGGGGGTTCCCCAGTATCGATTTCTTGAAACGGCCCAATCGATCGCATTTTCCAACCATTTACCCATTCGACCCTGCTGGATATGCTCTGGCACCCATTTGATCTGGTTGTTGTTTTCAACAAGTTTGTCTCTCAGCTGGGTTACACCGATATACCATGAAGGCACCGTTCGATAGATGATTGGCGTATCAGAACGAGGGCAAAAAGGGTAACTGTGCATTAACGTGTCATGCCGATACAATAATCCTCGATCCTTAATCGCCTGGATTATCGATTTATCGGCATCTTTCACATAAACGTCGGCAAAATCACGCACTTCACCAGTAAAGCGACCTTTGCTATCCAGTGGACACACACTCGCCTCAACACCGTTTTCAAGGCAGACTCGTTGATCTTCCTCCCCAAACGCAGGGGCCATATGGACAATGCCCGTACCACTTTCCTGCGAAACAAAAGTATCCGCGAGGACTTTAAACGCACCTTTAGCTTTGTACTGTACAAAGTAAGGAAAGATAGGCGTATAGGATTTACCCGCAAGCTCTGAGCCTTTAGAAGTAGCCAGCACTTCGACCGAATGTCCCTTTGAGAAGTTCTCTAATAACTCTTTAGCAACCCAAAACGATTTTCCTGCAGACTGGTCGCGCACCTTAACGTAATCAAATTCAGGATTTACGCAGAGCGCAAGGTTTGAAGGTAGAGTCCAAGGTGTCGTTGTCCAAGCTACCAAATAGCAATCTTCGTCTTCTAGTTTAAACAATACCGAGATAGCGGGATCTTGAACATCTTTGTAGTTCGATGTTGCCTCAAAGTTAGATAAAACGGTCTCGAGCTCCGTGGAATAAGCAACAACTTTTTCCCCTTGATATACCAGGCCTTTATCCCACAACTGCTTAAACACCCACCACACGGATTCCATATACCAGGGTTCCAGAGTTCGATAGTCGTTATCGAAATCGACCCAACGGCCTAGGCGGGTTATTGTTTTCTCCCACTCTTGTGTATACCGCTGAACGATGCCACGGCATTCGTCGTTATATTTGGCGATACCAAATTTCTCTACCGCTTCCTTAGCAGACATCCCCAATGATTTGTCTATCTCATGCTCGATAGGAAGACCATGACAATCCCAGCCAAATCGCCTTTCAACGTAATGTCCAAGCATGGTTTGATAACGTGGGATGATGTCTTTGATAGTGGAAGCCACCAAATGGCCGTGATGAGGTAACCCTGTTGCAAAGGGCGGACCATCGTAAAATACGAACTTAGGTTTATCTTTTGACTGCTCCAAAGATGTCTGGAATACACTGTGCGTTTCCCAGAATTGCAGCATGTCGTGTTCAGCACTCACAAAAGAAAAACTCGTGGGTGGAGATGTCTGTTTTTGTTTTGAACTCATACTTACCTCTTAATTTAAAATCCTAAGAGGTAAGCACAAAAAACCCGCCTCTCAGGCGGGTCTTAAAATTTAGTTGCACTAACTATCCCACCATTTCTTAAGAAATGATGATAATAATTCGTTGGAAGTTAGGCTTCATATTCATAAATTTAGGATTACACTTACCGTTTTGCTTGTCAATCACTTTATTGGGATTTAGTTTTGGCGTTTTTGACTGTTTCAATTGAAGTAGGACTTTTCCTATACAATCCATTGATCTTAAAAACATTATCATCTACTAACCACCTTTGGTTACAAAGACTTCCTAGTGCTCATCATTTTGTCAACGAATAACGGGCAGAAATAATTTAGTCACATTTACCTAGCAAAAGTATTTTTTGACCTGCTGCGGATTATTCAATGGGTACGCGGAACCTTTTAACACGAGCTTCTTCTTTCTTCACTGTAATAACCCTTACATCGGAATTGAATAGCTACCGACTTGATAGACACCTTTTAGTTAGACAAAATGACTAATAGAGAGGTGCTTATGATCAGTAAAAAATATCCAAAAGAATTTAAAATTGAAGCGGTAAAACAAGTCACTGAAAAAGGTCATGGTGTGGCAGATGTTGCCAATCGCTTGGGGACAACAACTCACAGTCTATATACTTAGGTGAAGCGCTACGGTCCTAACTCCGCCCAACACCAAACTCAATCTGATGAAAATGCCGAAATTCGTCGGCTTCGTAAAGAGCTGCAAAGAGTAACCGAAGAGCGGGATATACTAGAAAAAGCCGCGGTGTACTTCGCAAGCCAGTCCGACTGAGGTACGCCTTTATTAAAGCCAATCAGTCTTTTTGGCCTGTTCGACGGATGTGAAAAATCCTTGGGGTTCATCCCAGTGGTTATTATGCTTGGCTAAAACAACCTGACAGCAAACAAGAGAAGCGGCGTCAGTATCTTCTTGGGCTTATCAAACAGTTTTGGTTGGAATCAGGTGGCGTTTATGGCTATCGAAAGATATACAGTGACCGACGAGATGAAGGTGAATCCTGCGGGATAAATCAAGTACATCACTTGATGAAACGAGAAGGCTTACAGTCACAACGCGGGTATCGTAAACCTAGAGTTAAGGCGGGCTTTGAACATGTTGCTTCGGCTAACAAATTAGCTAGGGAGTTCAATCCAATGGCTCCAAACCAATCATGGGTAACCGATATTACCTATATAAAAACACATGAGGGCTGGTTATACCTTGCTGTTATTATGGATCTTTTCTCGAGAAGAGTGATTAGCTGGTCGATGAAAAGCCGAATAACGAAAGAATTGGTTTTAGATGCGCTTTTAATGGCTATATGGCGGCGTTCACCAATACAAAAGGTGCTGGTGCATTCCGATCAAGGCAGTCAGTATACGAGTCAAGACTGGAATAAGTTCTTAAAGCAACATAGGCTAGAAGCCAGTATGAGCCGCCGAGGCAATTGTCACGACAATGCCGTAGCTGAAAGCTTTTTCCAGTTACTGAAAAGGGAAAGAGTTAAGCGGAAAATCTACTCTACACGGGGAGATGCTCGTATGGATATCTTTGAATATATTGAGATGTTCTACAACGTAAAACGCAGGCATGGTTCCAATAATCAATTGTCGCCTGTAGAGTATGAGAAGCAATACGAAAGAAGACTAACGAGTGTCTACTGACTCGGTGGCTATTAAGTCCTTTTTACCAAACCTACCTTAATAAAAACGAGGCTTATATTTAGCCTCGTTTTTTATTCCCACCGTTAAACCCAATTCTTACTCTAGATTAGACTCATCTAATGTAAATTTGTGGCACATATCTGATTTTTAAAAGATTTTATTTAAGTTTCCCTAAATTTCGGCGATATAAGTGGTCAAGGTAAGCTCCAAGTGGCTCAATATGGTACCTTTTTGTGACAGCAGTAAGTCAATTTAGTAAATTGTTAATAAGAATATGTTAGCGACTACGCTTGCCGATTATGACCTATAATCAAACAGCCTATGTTTGTTATCTATTATTGTGAGATTACTCAGCTAGAGTGTAGCTAGAAATGACTGTATATAAATATATAATAAAATCTTATGGTTACCTCTAGTTTGAATTGATAGTAATTGGCAATTTAATCACATGATTATAATGATTGTTGTACCTAAACAAGCTTAATTGTAACTCTAAATCTCAATGAATTAGGTTTTTTCAGTGAGGGAGATAAAAATGCGAAAATCAGGACCATTTTCGTGGATAGCGAGACATCTTGAATTAAAAATACTGGTGTCGATCATCATTGTTTCAGTTATCTTTATCCCAGTAGCAAGTACTATTGCTTATCGTCACGCCTTTCAAACAGCTCAAGAAGATGCGCATTTTCGAGTGACACAGTTTTTATCTGTTATCGAAAGTAATGCTTCGGTAGCAGCCTATATGAGTGATTTTTCTTTAGCGACGGAAATCGTAAATGGACTTGGAACGATTTCAGAAATTAATGGCGTCATTTTTACGCTTTCGTCTGGCGTAAAGTTAACTAACGGGGATGTTCGATATAATAGCGGATCGGATATACACGTTAAGCTTCGGACGACCTTTGAAACGCCTAAAGAGGTGGGTTCTTTAGATATTTTCATTAACCAAGAATTCATCAACAGCCAAGCAAAAGAGAAAGGGCTGTTTTTGGTTCAATGGCAAATTATTCTAATTGTTACGGTCTCAATTTGCTTTATGGTGTTATTTAGAATGGTGGTTTCACGGCCCATCCATCGTTTGGTTGCGCAACTTGCAGAAGTTGAGATTGAGTCGGGAGAAGTAAAACCCGTCGAGGTGACGTCGAATGATGAAATCGGTTTTCTCGCTGAAAATATGAATGTGATGCTGAAAAAAGTTCAGGATTCATTTTCTTTAGATTCAGAAAAAAATGCCAAAATTGCTCATTTAGAAAAACAATTTAGGATGATTTTTGAGTACTCCCACGCAGGGATTGCGCTAATTAATGCGCAGAACAAAGTTCTCCTTTCCAATCCCGCTTTTGAAGCTGTTTTTAAACATAACTCGGAAAAGTTATCTCAAAGTTACTATTACGCTTCTGATCTCATTGATGAAAAGGCTGAGATGGAAGAAGTTATTCAAAGTGTTCGAGATCAAGAAACGAATATATTCAGAGACTTTAGAGTAAAAGGGCATGAAGATGTGTGGGTTCGTGCGATTTTTTCTTTGATTGAAGATAAAAGTAGCGAGTCTGGTAAATTTGTGGAAATGGTGGTGTACGATATATCCGATCGTGCCAAAATCGAACGTCATTTCGAGTATAACGCGACGCATGATTCTCTTACTGGCTTACTTAATCGCCGTGGCGGAGAGCTTAAATTTGCGAAACAGTTGGAATATGCCAAGGAGAGTAATAGCGCCTTTGTCATGCTTCTTCTGGATCTCAATGACTTCAAGCTGGTCAATGATAAACATGGTCATGAAGCTGGGGATATCGTACTCAAAGAAATTGCTTCTCGATTACGGAGTGTTCTACGAGCTGATGATCTCGTGGTTCGTTGGGGCGGAGATGAATTCGTTATCTCTATGATTTTAGATAATTTAGAGCGCGTGAATTTTATTCTTGAAGAAATTCATGCGTCGTTTGCATTAGAGATCGAAATCAGTTCAACGATTACTGCTCGTGTCGGAGCAAGTATTGGGGTGAGCACGTCAGTTACTAAAGGGTATGATCTTAGAGCGTTACTTGAATCCGCTGATGATATTATGTATGAAGTGAAGCGTAACGGTAACGTGAACTATCAAATCCACGAAGCTGACAAGTTAGATAATGTTGTTCATCTTCCTTAAACTTTCGCCTGTTTCTTATATCAATTTTGGTTTATTACACTAAAAGGAAATCTAGTGTCTGCTCTGCAATGGAATTTCTCATATCAAGGATCTGGGTTACAAATATCTGAATGGAACCTTGAACCTACCCAGCATTGGGGTGTTTTTGTTACTCGCTCAGAAACTGCTCAATCTCTCTCTCAGCTCTTTGTTGATAGCATTAAAAATCCCGGTGATAAGCTTGAATTACCTCCATCAGTAGCGGTGGTATCACTGCATCTACAGCAAGCACTATTGGAAGATGAACTGGCAAACGATGATACTGATTTTTTAGATCGAATTGACTACGGGTCAACCGTTTCTGAATTGCTCGAAGCGTTGTGTGCCTCGAAGCAGCAGTCTGAAGACCTTATGTTGAAGATGGACCTGTTTTCGCTTGCTCAACGAGGGTTTCGTCAATTATCCACGGGAGAAACCCGACGGTTAATGTTAGCCAGAGCATTGGCAATGAACCCTGAAATGTTAATTTTGGATGATCCATATGTGGGTATGGATACTGAGCATCGATTATGGCTAACTGACTTGTTAGAAGAACTATCTCGTACACTTCAACTGATAGTGATTACTTCTCGTGAAGATGAGTTACCAAGTTTCATTACTCACGTGGCTTTATTTGACGAGAATAAATTGACCAATACTATGACGATCTCAGAGTGGAATCAGCATCCGGTGATTCAACAATTGGCAGCATTATCTGAGAGTAAAAGTGATCAGCTCGTTGATTTGATTCAACAACACCAACATGCCAATAATTACCCTGACCCTAGGGTTGAGATGAATCAGGTTAAAGTTGAATATACAGATGGACTCATTTTTAAAGATTTAGATTGGCGTATTGAAGCTGGGCAGCACTGGCAAGTACGAGGTCCAAATGGCTGTGGAAAAAGTACATTACTTGGTTTAATTTTGGGCGATCATCCTCAATGCTATTGCAATGATATTAGCGTTCTTGGTATGAAACGTGGTTCCGGTGAAACCATTTGGGATATAAAAAAACATATTGGCATTGTTTCTTCATCGCTTCATTTACAGTATCGCGTCAATTGCCAAGCGCTTGATGTTCTGCTTTCCGGTTTTTATGACTCAATTGGTCTTTACTCTCAACCGTCAACTAAAGAAATTCAATTGGCTCAGATGTGGCTACAAGCGTTTGAAATGAGCCAGTATGCTAAGGTCAGTTTTAAGTCCTTGGATTATGGTCAGCAGCGCTTGTTACTTATTGCTAGAGCACTGATTAAACAACCCGCATTACTGATTCTAGATGAGCCATATCAAGGCTTAGATTATTTAAATCGTAAACTGGTTTTTCACACCCTTGAACGTATCGCTGAACTTAATATTACACAGTTGCTTTATGTCACTCATTATCAAGAAGATGCCATTGAGGCGATTAATAATTATGTCGATTTTTATCCATTGGAAGAAGGCGGCTTCCAAGCTGTCGCTTCTCACAACGGATAAGATTTACTCTAAGTGTAAATCGATGGGCGTTTTACTGGAGCGCCCACTTATTTCTCTCGTAAGCCTTGGAACCAAGTAACCTGACAACTGTGGGATGATTTGTCGCATGAGATCGCGTGCCACGTCGTCGGGTACATAAAAGTGCGCTGCGCCTTGAACTTTATCTAATAGGTGTAGGTAATAGGGCAAAACCCCGATACTAAAAAGTCGCTCACTGAGCTTTACTAGCACATCAGCCGAATCATTTATCCCTTTTAGCAGTACTCCTTGGTTCAGTAAGGTCACATTCACTTGCCTGAGTTTTGCCATTGCTTGTGCCAATGTAGTATCGATCTCATTCGGGTGATTTATGTGAGTGATAAGTACGACATTTAAGGGTGTGTGAGCAAGTATGTCACACAAGTGGCTTGTTATACGGTCAGGTATAACAACCGGTAAACGGGTATGAATTCGAAGCGTTTTAATGTGTGATATTTTTTCTATTTCATGAATGAGCCACTCCAATTCATGATCTTTGGCCATTAATGGATCGCCACCAGACAAGATGACTTCATTGATTTCAGGATGCAGTGCAATGTAATCGAGGTTTTCTTGCCAAACGACTTTACCGCCTTGGTTGTCTTGATAAGGAAAATGTCTGCGGAAGCAATAGCGACAGTTAATGGCACAGCCCCCTTTGACTATTAGCAGTACTCGATTTTTATATTTGTGTAATAGCCCAGGTTGAGCATTATTTTGCTCTTCTAATGGATCATGGGTATAACCTGGATGTTGTTCAAATTCCTCTTCTAATGGTAATACTTGACGCAGTAATGGGTCATTTGGGTTCCCTTTTTCCATACGATCAACAAAACTCATCGGGACTCGCTGAGCAAATAATGAACGTGCTGCATTCCCTTTTTCGAAGGAGGTTGAATCGATATTCAAGTAATTGAGCAACTTTTGCGGATCTGAGATCGCATTCGTTAGTTGTTTGAGCCAGTTTTGCTCAACAGAATCGGTTTTTCGGGGTATTATAGTCGACATTAATGTGAACTCGAAGAATGGTAAGAGGAAAAAATGGCTACTGTTAGCACGAATGAATTCAAAGGCGGTCTTAAGATTATGCTTGATAATGAGCCTTGTGTCATTCTCGAAAACGAGTATGTGAAACCAGGTAAAGGTCAGGCGTTTAACCGCGTGAAGATCCGTAAGCTTCTCTCAGGCAAAGTGTTGGAAAAAACATTTAAATCGGGCGAATCTTTTGAAGTGGCGGATGTTGTTGATATCGATCTCGATTATCTCTACAACGATGGTGAGTTTTATCACTTTATGAACAACGAAACATTTGAACAGATTGCCGCAGAAGTCAATGCGGTTGGTGATAATGTAAAGTGGTTGGTAGAGAATAACACTTGTACGATTACTTTATGGAATGGCAGCCCAATTACAGTAACGCCACCAAATTTTGTAGAACTTGAAGTGACTGAAACTGATCCAGGTTTGAAAGGTGATACTCAAGGTACGGGTGGAAAACCTGCAACTTTAACTACTGGTGCAGTGGTTCGAGTTCCTCTATTTATTCAGATTGGTGAAGTGGTTAAAGTAGATACTCGCTCAGGAGAATATGTCAGCCGAGTAAAATAAATCAACATTTATCCGATTTCTATATGATCAGACGAGCCTTAAGTGCTCGTCTTTTTTGTATTTAATGCACATTATTCGCACTATCAAGATTTAATATAAATATCAATTATAGGAGCCAATAAATTATTATTGCCTTCTTATATGTGAGGCTGGTCACGGTATGTTGGGTATTTATCTTTGGTTTTTTTGCGATCTGCGTCTGATTTTTATTGTTTTAAGTCAAATAACAGCTAAAGAATTTCCTCATTTCTTAAGATAACAAGGTCAAAATTTATTAAATTAGACTACGCTTATATCATCGTTTAGTTACCTTGGCTAAGTGAGTAGTTATCCAATGTAATGGATCTCATTCATCTATGATTTGCCTATTTCTTCCGTGGAGCTGTTAGGAACATGAATACATTTAAAGTAAAAATTGCGACAACGATAGGATCGATAATTGCCGCTATCGTCGTAGTTTTAATGACGATTGGCTATATTTCTTTTCAAAATGAGAGTGTTCATCTTAATAAGACCGTTCTCGTAGAAAAAAATGCAACAATAGAGTCCGAGCTAACGCAAAAAGTGAATGGTTATAAAAGCGTACTTGCTGCGGTAGAAGCGAATTCGAGTGATATTAGTGAGAGTGGCTTATCTGATAAAGCCAAGATTCAGTTGGAGATGGTTTACCGTACACAGTCGCAATTTATTGAAGGTGCCTACCTGATTGATGTCGCGGGTGGCATTTACAACGTAAAAGGCGAAAAACTGGGCTTTAATGTGAAAGAGTTGAGCCGTAATTATTACAATGCGGTTTTCAGAGACGGTAAAACGTTCTTCTTTTCAGATCCCTTTGTGTCTGCGGTAACAAAAAAAGAAATTGTGGTGATGGCTTATAAATTAGATAGCTCTGTTGCTGTTATCACGTCTGTGTATCTCGATTCATTACTTGAAAGTTTAGGCGAGCGTAAAGATATCTTTATGTATACCGAAAACGGAACAATTATTGTCGCGCCTTATGCTGAATTGGTTGGGAAAGACATTAATGCTGAGCGACCACTATACAAAGGCTTTAGTGATTCTAATCCAGAGCTGCACTATACCGCAGAAGTGAGAGGAACGGCGACAGACTTTACTGCATTTTGGACACATCTAGACGTTGCAGGATGGCAATTTGTTTCCTTTGTCAACGATGATGAGATTGGAGAGGCAGCGCATAATCAGCTTGTAACGTCTGCATTAGTTGGTGCATTTTGTTTGCTCCTTGCAATCGGTATTTTGTTTATTACTTTAGAAAAAATGGTACTAAAACCCGTTGGTGGTACACCGGATGATATCGCAGAGTTAATGGAGAAAATGGCATCAGGAGACTTTACGCAAACACTTGAGTCTACTGATAAAGATTCGGGTATATACCGCTCTTTAGTTAAGTTGTCGGGTGAGCTAACGCAATTGATTAAAAACTCTCACGGCATTTCTTCAAGTGTGGCTGCAGCATCAACTGAACTTAATGTTGTGATGAACACGACGAAAGGAAATGCGCAACAAGAGCTCGCTCATATGGAGCAAATTTCGACCGCGATTAATGAACTATCATCGACTTCTCAGGAAGTGAGTGATAAGGCAATAAGAGCCGAGCAAGAAGCAAAATCCGCGACGAAAAGCGTGGATGAAGGTAAGCAAACGTTGGAGAAAAACATCTGCTTAACTGACAATATTAATGTCTCTGTAAGTGAGAGTGCAGATATTGTTAACGAACTTCGTGAATTTGCTCTTGAGATTGGCTCCGTTACCGAAGTTATTCAGACGATTTCAGAGCAAACAAACCTGTTGGCGCTCAACGCAGCAATTGAAGCAGCACGAGCCGGTGAACAAGGGCGAGGTTTTGCGGTTGTAGCAGACGAAGTGCGAAACTTGGCTTCAAAAACTCAAAAATCGACAGTGGATATTCAAGACATCATTGAAAAGCTGCAGACGCAATCGAAAAAAGCTCAGGATAATATGATGCATAATGTTGACTTAATTGATCAGTCTGTTCAATTAGTTGACAACGTGAAGGCGTCTTTTGAAGATATTCAATCTGCGGTTGAATCTATTTCAGAAATCAACAGTTTGGTAGCGACTTCTTCTCAAGAGCAATTTCATGTGACAGAAGAGATTTCTCAAGTCACAACTGAAACATACGATTTAGTGCATCAAAATGTATCGGGAATCGATGATACCTTACAAGCATCTTCGGAGTTATCTGAATTAGCTGAAACACAAAAACGCGAGTTGGATGTGTTTAAAACAGCATAGTATGTCGAACTAGTATTGAGTTCTGAATACTAAATATGGCACGCAATAAAAATCCCCCAAAGTCTGGGGGATTTTTTTATGCTTTAAATCAGTGTTGATTTACACCATAAAAACAAACACAACGGAAAGTGCACTAATAAACCCCGCGATTGCGTAGCAGGCTATTTTACCGACAACACCAGTGTGGAATTTTAGATCGTGCATGGCATGATGAACACGGTGCATTGCATGCCACATTGGTAAAGCCAGTGTAGCAATGACAAATAATGCACCAATAAAGCTGGTTGCAAAGTTAGCAACACGTTCATAGCTGAGCGCCTCAGCATCAATAATGCCGAGAGGAACTAAAACGCCAATAATTAGAATAGTGATGGGTGAGATCATGGCGAACCAAGTACCACCAGCGCCAAAGAGTCCCCACCATACTGGTTCATCGGATCTTTTAGGATTGGTATTAATCACAATAGGCTCCTTATACAATGAATAGGATGATGAGAGAAATAAAGGCGACAGCAGCCCATTGAGCTGCGACGATCACTTTCTTATCGAGTAACTTGCCTTTTAATTTCATTGGGACGACTTGTGGCATCATGCCAAAAAATGTATGGGCATGAAGCAAACTTCCCAATAGGGCAACGATGTTAATCGCAATCACAATTGGATTTGCCATAAAGCCCAACCAACTTTGCCAAGCTTCTGGCCCCTTGACTAAGCAACCTAAACTAAAGGTTAGGAATATCGTAAATAGGATCAACGGCAAAACTGTGGCTTCGCGTAACATATAAAAACGATAAAAGGGATGGGCTTGCCACCAGGTTCGTTTCATTTCTCTTACATAGGGTTTGCGATTACTCATTGTTCTGCCTCCCCTTGTTTAAACATCGCAATAATAAAGTCGGTCGATGACTCTATTTTTCCTTGGTTCACCGCGCCTGCTGGATCCACGTTTTTCGGGCATACTTCAGAGCAGTATCCAACAAAAGTACAACCCCAAACGCCATTTTCCCCATTTATTAGAGCCATGCGTTCAGCCTTGCCATTATCACGACTATCGAGGTTGTAGCGACGAGCTAGGGTTAGTGCCGCTGGTCCAATAAATTCAGGGTTTAAACCAAATTGAGGGCAGGCGGCATAACAGAGTCCACAATTAATACATCCAGCAAACTGTTTGTATTTTTCTAGCTGAGCTGGAGTTTGATTATTGGGACCGTCTTCTGGAGTTCTATCATTTCCTAAAATATAGGGTTTGATCGCTTCAAGACGCTCAATAAAAGGTGTCATATCGACGATAAGATCCTTTTCTATCGGGAAATTTGCTAGTGGCTCTACTTTTACGCCATCAGGGTAATCTCGGAGAAAAGTCTTACACGCGAGTTTAGGGACACCATTGACCATCATGCCGCAGGAGCCACAAATCGCCATACGACAAGACCAACGATAAGAGAGGTCTTTATCGAGATAATCTTTGATGTAGCTAATCGCATCAAGAAGCGACATAGTATCGTCAAACGGGACTTCAAAAGATTGCAGATAAGGCTGTGAATCCTTTTCTGGGTCATAGCGGAGAATATCAACTTTTTGCATACGTTGTGATGACATTATTTATTCTCCTCTGCTTGGCTTGTATTTTCCGCGGCAGCAGCTTTATCAGCGGCTTCACCGTAAAGACGAGCTTTGGGTTGCGACTTAGTGATAGTGACATCGCTGTAGTCGATGATCGGAGCGCTATCTTCTTGATAGAAAGCCAGAGAGTGTTTTAAGAAATTAACATCATCACGTTCTGTACACCCTTCATCGAGTCGTTGGTGAGCACCTCGGGATTCTTTTCGCAATATTGCCGAACGAGCCATCGCTTCAGCGACCTCTAGTCCGTAACCGACTTCAATGGCATAAAATAGGTCGGTATTAAACACTTTGCCTTTATCTTTGATACTGATGTTTTTATAACGTTGTTTTAATTCCGTTATCTTGTCGATGGTCTGTTGCATCAGATCTTCTTGACGATAGATCCCACAACCCGCTTCCATGGAATGCCCCATTTCAGTACGAATCTCTGCCCAGTTTTCATCACCTTCTTGAGCAAGTAGGTTATTGATACGCGTTTCTACTTGAGCCATTTGAGCTTCAATTGCTTGTTGATCCCAACCAGCAAATTCTTCAGCTCTTTGTACTGCTGTTTCACCGGCAACTCGACCAAATACGACAAATTCCGCCAAAGAGTTCGACCCCAAACGGTTTGCTCCATGAAGACCGACAGACGCACATTCACCCACTGCAAATAACCCTTTAATTCGAGTTTCACATTGAGCATCGGTTTCGATTCCACCCATGGTGTAGTGAACGGTAGGACGAATTGGAATCGGTTCTTTGACCGGATCGACATTGACGTAGGCTTTGGATAACTCGCAGATAAACGGTAAACGCTCGTTAATATATTCTTCGCCAAGATGGCGTAGATCGAGTAAAACAACATCGCCTAGAGCATGTTTGATGGTGTTGCCTTTTTGCTGCTCATGCCAGAACGCTTGAGATACTTTGTCTCTTGGACCCAGCTCCATATATTTGTTCTTTGGCTGGCCAACAGGGGTTTCTGGCCCCATGCCATAGTCTTGAAGGTAACGATAACCATCTTTATTGGTAATGATTCCACCTTCTCCACGACAACCTTCGGTCATTAAAATGCCGGTACCAGGTAGACCGGTTGGGTGATATTGAACAAATTCCATATCACGTAGCGGAACTCCATGACGGTAAGCCATTGCCATTCCATCACCGGTTACGATTCCACCATTAGTGTTACAGTGATAAACGCGACCAGCGCCGCCAGTTGCTAATACGACGGATTTGGCTTTGATTGCGACTAATTCACCTTCGGCCATATGGATTGCGATTAATCCCTGAACTTGACCTTCATGAACGATTAAGTCGACAACAAAATACTCATCAAAACGTTCGATTTGTGGATACTTCATAGAGGTTTGAAAAAGAGTGTGAAGCATGTGGAAGCCAGTCTTATCCGCCGCAAACCATGTGCGCTCGACTTTCATTCCACCAAACCGACGAACATTGACTTCGCCATTTTCTTTGCGGCTCCAAGGGCAGCCCCATTGTTCCATTTGGATCATTTCGCGTGTCGAATTTTTAACGAAATATTCAACAACGTTTTGCTCGCAAAGCCAGTCTCCACCGCCAACTGTATCGTTAAAGTGATTATCCAATGAATCTTCTTCTTTGATCACTGCAGCTGAGCCTCCTTCGGCAGCGACTGAGTGAGAACGCATAGGATATACTTTTGATATAAGTGCGACTTTTATATTTGGGTTATCTTCTGCTGCAGCGATGGCTGTTCTAAGCCCGGCGCCGCCAGCACCAATGATTGCGATATCTGTGGTTAGTATTTTCACAGTTACCCTCCAGTTTATGAACGGATTCTATCCGCGTTAGATTCGTTAGCTTCTTGATGAGCATTTTTGTAGGGTTGCCCATAAATAAATGGGCAAATTTTAGTGTAAGGTAGCTCCTATATTAAAAAATTGATTTGATCAGGCTTTTTCTTCGGAGTCAGAGTTGTTCGTCATAATAATCACTTGCTTGTGAGCGATATCACTATAAGCGCTTGGTTTTGCTATTTTGACGGGTAAAATGATAACGACTGGATTATAGCGAAGATAAAATAATGACTCTTTTAAAGTGGCAACCTAGTGCGAGTATCGATTCTCTAAAACAGCGCGCGGAGCTAATCGATTTACTTCGATTTTTCTTTCTAGAAAGGCAGGTTTTAGAAGTCGAAACGCCAATAATGAGCCAAGCAGCGGTTACCGACATTCACTTGCAAACATTTAAAAGTGATTTTATTGGGCCGAATTATGCTTCTGGGCAAGAGGTCTATTTGATGACCAGTCCTGAGTTTCATATGAAACGTTTATTGGCTGCTGATAGTGGTTCGATATTTCAGATCACTAAGTCATTTCGTAATGAAGAGAGTGGGCGTTTTCATAATCCCGAATTCTCCATGCTTGAATGGTATCGTATTGGGTTCGATCATCATGATCTTATGAATGAAATGGATGAGTTATTACAGCAAATCTTACATTGTAAGAAAGCTGAACGTCTAACGTACCAACAAATCTTTCAACAGGTTTTAGGTGTGTGTCCGCTTGAGGCATCACTCGAAGAGCTGCGTCAGTGTGCTGTTCTGCACGGATTTGATGAGATTGCTAAAGATGAAGATGATCGTGATACGATATTACAACTTCTATTTAGCATGGTGATTGAGCCTTGTATTGGTCGCGACGTTCCTGCTTTTGTTTATCACTTCCCAGCTTCCCAAGCCGCGCTCGCAAAAATTAATCAACACGATAATCGCGTTGCCGATCGGTTTGAAGTTTATTTTAAAGGTATCGAACTGGCCAATGGTTTCCATGAATTAGAGGATTCTGCTGAACAACGCCGTCGTTTTGAACAAGATAACCTTAAACGTCAAGCTATGGGATTATCGATTCAACCTATTGATGAGAATTTTCTTGAAGCGTTAGCATCAGGATTGCCGCCTTGTGCTGGTGTCGCGGTTGGCATTGATCGTTTGATTATGTTGGCACTAGGTAAGGAATCCATTAATGAGGTGATTTCATTTCCGTTTTCTCGAGCTTAAAATTGAGATTTAAAATGTGAATTGTCATTGATTGCCATTGATAATGAAGGGAAGAGATACGTTAGTACTCGCGTAACGGAATTAACCTCGCTATACTTCTTCCTCTATTTACGATCACCCATTGCAATAGCAAAGATAAGAGCAAAGACATGCAAGAATATACCGAATTTTTTCAGCAAAATACCATCCTATGTGTAGCGTGGATCGCGATATTTGGCGCTGTTATTTTTACTGTTTACAAGTCATCAACAGCGAAGTTTAAATATGTTGATGTGAACGAGCTAACTCAAAAAGTGAATAAAGAGAATGGCATTGTTGTTGATATTCGTAACAAGGATGAGTTTTCCAAAGGCCATATTACCGATTCAATTAACGTTTTGCCTTCTGAGATCACATCTGGCAACTTGGGAACCCTTGAAAATCATAAAGCAGACCCAATTATTGTCGTATGTCAAAATGGTCACATTTCACCAGCAAGTGCGAATCAGCTAGCGAGTGCTGGCTTTGAACAGGTTAGTGTCCTTAACCTTGGTATTGGCGCATGGAAAGATGGCAAATTACCTCTGATTCGTGGCAAGAAGTAACCACTTTATACTAAAGATAGAAGCTGGCTTAGTTCGATGAATACGCACTCTCATCTATCTTTGGTCGACAGAATTTGGTCTGTTATATAATTTGAACGATTATTAAGGAATTAAGAATGTCAGAAGCTGCAGCAGCGCAAGAAGCACAACAAAACTTTACTATTCAACGTATCTTTCTAAAAGATGTATCGTTTGAAGCGCCTAATTCACCAACTATGTTCCAGAAAGATTGGGAGCCTAATGTAAACCTTGATCTTGATACGCAAAGCCGCGAGCTGGGTGAAGGGGTTTATGAAGTTGTATTGCGTCTTACAGTGACCGTGACGAATGCAGAAGAGACCGCATTCTTATGTGAAGTACAACAAGGTGGTATTTTTACTGCTGAAAATATGGATGCAGGTCAATTAGCTCATTGTCTTGGTGCATTCTGTCCGAATGTTTTATTCCCATATGCTCGTGAAACTATCTCAAGCTTGGTTGTAAAAGGTACTTTCCCTCAATTGAATCTTGCACCTGTAAACTTCGATGCATTATTTATGAATTACCTACAACAGCAAGCTCAAGAAAAAGGCGAACAACCAGCAGACGCTTAATTCTTTAAGCATTCTTGCAAACAATAAAGATGCACGAGCATTGGAGGTTTCTACTCATGCTACGTGCATTTTTTTTGAATTACGGGTTATTTAATAGGTGTAGCTATGTCTGAGACACAAACTGATTCTATTTATTCGAATTCTATCGGGATGACGGTTATCGGGGCTGGTTCTTATGGGACGTCGTTAGCCATTTCTCTTGCTCGCAATGGTATGAATGTGGTGCTTTGGGGCCATGATTCTGAACATATGGCGCGACTTGAAGCTGAACGTGAGAACCGTGCTTTTTTACCTGACATAGCATTCCCTGAGTCATTGATCATTGAGAGCGATATTCGACGAGCCGTTCAAGGTAGTCGAGATTTATTGATTGTGGTCCCGAGTCATGTTTTCGGTGAGGTATTAAAAACGATTCAGCCTCATTTGCGTGCCGACAGTCGTGTGTGTTGGGCAACGAAAGGGCTTGAACCCGAGACCGGTCGATTACTGCAAGATGTGGCTCATGAAGTGATTGGAGATCGTTATCCATTGGCCGTCATTTCTGGCCCTACCTTCGCGAAGGAATTAGCGATGGGGATGCCAACGGCGATAGCTGTGGCCTCTCCGCATTCAGAGTTTGTTGCTCAACTGCAAGAAAAGATTCACTGCAGCCGAACGTTTCGAGTGTATGCCAACGATGATTTTGTCGGCATTCAGCTTGGTGGTGCGGTAAAGAACGTTATCGCAATTGGCGCAGGTATGTCCGACGGTATTGGCTATGGTGCCAATGCAAGAACCGCTCTAATTACCCGAGGCCTAGCTGAAATGTGTCGTTTAGGAGCAGCTCTGGGTGCTCAAGCAGAAACCTTTATGGGCATGGCAGGCTTAGGTGATTTAGTTTTAACTTGTACCGATAATCAATCGAGAAACCGTCGCTTTGGGTTGGCGTTGGGCCAAGGTAAAAACGTCGATGTTGCACAAGATGAGATTGGTCAAGTAGTGGAAGGGTATCGTAATACTAAAGAAGTGTGGTTGCTCGCCAAGCGAATGGGTGTAGAAATGCCAATAGTTGACCAACTTTACCAAGTACTGTATCAAGATAAAGATGCAAGGTTAGCGGCTCAAGATCTTCTTGCTCGAGATAAAAAGTCAGAATAATAACGTCGCCGTGATAGAGGGAGAAATCGAATACCATGAAGCGTTGTAACAACCAACTGGTCTGGGAGGCCGTCATTAAAGAGGCTCGTGTTCTGGCTGAACAAGAACCGATGCTTGCGAGTTTCTATCATGCCACAATAATTAAGCACGAGAGCTTAGGTGCAGCATTAAGCTATATTTTAGCTAATAATTTAATGACTGCATCAATGCCAGCTATGGCTGTTCGTGAAGTGGTGGAAGAAGCATTTGCTTCAGATCATTCCATCATTGACGCTGCCGCCAAGGATATATGTGCAACAGTGACTCGAGATCCCGCTGTTGCGCAATATTCAATTCCCTTGCTTTATTTAAAAGGTTATCACGCACTACAAGGTTATCGAGTGTCCAACTGGCTGTGGAAGCAAGGTCGTGAGGCACTAGCATCTTATTTACAAAATCAGATATCAGTAACCTGCCAAGTTGATATTCATCCTGCCGCAAAAGTGGGCTACGGTATTATGCTGGATCATGCTACAGGTATCGTGATTGGTGAAACAGCGGTCGTAGAAAATGATGTGTCTATTTTGCAGGATGTAACATTAGGCGGAACGGGGAAGGAGTGTGGCGATCGTCACCCGAAAATTAGAACGGGTGTTATGATTGGTGCCGGAGCGAAAATACTTGGCAACATTGAAGTGGGGTTAGGAGCAAAAATAGGTTCAGGTTCTGTGGTATTACAGAATGTGCCTGCTCATACGACTGTTGCGGGGGTTCCTGCCAAAATAGTTGGTCGACCTCAAAGTGACCAACCGTCACTGGATATGGATCAGCAATTTAATACTCGTTCACAAACGTTTATTGGTGGTGATGGTATTTAAGCTATTCATGTATGCTTGATACATGAGAGACAAATTAATAAGTGATAAAAAGGGATGACCATGTCATCCCTTTTTAATTGTTCAGGCTCTCTAGTTTAGCGTATTACGCCATTTCATTGAGCTCACTTAATACTTCTTCTGCCCATTCAACCCAAGCTGAACGAATTAGAATATTTCGGCGCAATGTTAATCGCTCTAGACGCTTATGTTTATCTAAAGTCGAGGTAACGGCATAGTGACTTGCTTCGATTTCTTTGTATAATTCGATAAACTTTTTCGAATCAGCAATTAAATCAACAAGTTGGTCTCGGTAAGCGGTAGCATCTTGTACAGAACATGCCATTAACTTAGCACTAAACTCATCTCTTACAGTTGGATGAGGAGTAGGTTGGTCAAACCAAGCGGCTAATGTTGCTCTACCTGAGTCTGTAATAGAGTAAACTTTACGGTCTGGTTTGCCTTCTTGAGGTTCTAATACGCAAGTTACTAGAGCGTTTTGGCCCATTTTGTTTAACTCACGGTAAACCTGTTGATGACTTGCTTTCCAAAAATAGCCAATGCTAGAGGAAAACTCTTTAGTTATATCGTAACCCGTGGCGTCACGTGTACTTAAAACTGTGAGGATAACGTGTGGTAATGACATGTTGAACATCCAAATGGTTAGTAAAATTATAATCTGTTTAAGTTTCGGAGAACTTCTTTGGTTCAACTCTTAGCTCAACTTAAACTATACGTCTCAAAATCGAGAACGTTCGTCACCCAAAAGCCTTTATCACCTAAAATAACTGCGTTTCATTTAGCCTAAGTAACAGATATTAATAATATTGGAAGCCTGTTACGAGCGGTAGTATATCGAAATTATAAGCATAAAGTAGAATAGCCGGACAAAATGGGTCAAAAATCTAATGAAATGCTTTATTAACAAAAATATCAAAATAAAAAGGCCGCATAGTGCGGCCTTTTGTCTTTATAGTAGTATATTATTCTGGGTTTTCTAGCCCGTATTGCGCATACCTGCTGCAATGCCCGCGATTGTTACCATCAGAGCTTCTTCCAATTCACTAGATACATTTTCATGTTGACGAGTTCGGTATAGTAGCTCAGCTTGAAGCATATTTAACGGCTCAACATAGATATTGCGAAGTTTGATGGACTCTTGTCCCCAAGGATCGCTTTGCATTAAGTTTTCATTATTTTCAACGTTTAAAACAGATTTGATATCTTTTTGTAGCTGAGATCTTAAGCGTTCACCTAATGGGCGTAAGGGTTCATCTACCAAGCGTTCATCATACAAACGTGCTATTTCGATATTGGTTTTGCTGTACACCATTTCAAGCATACCCAGACGAGTCGAGAAGAAAGGCCATTCACGACACATCTCTTCCAATAAGGCTTGATGACCTTTATCGACTGAATACTGAATCGCTTCACCAGCACCTAACCATGCAGGTAGAACCAATCTATTTTGGCTCCACGAGAAGATCCATGGGATGGCACGTAAGCTTTCTACACCACCGTTCGGGTTGCGCTTAGAAGGGCGTGAGCCTAGAGGAAGTTTCCCTAGCTCTAGCTCAGGCGTTGCTTGACGGAAGTACGGTACAAAGTCAGGCTCTCCACGTACAATGCCGCGATAAGCTTCACAGGAAACCTCAGACAGCACATCCATAAGCTCACTCCACTCCTTTTTCGGTTCTGGAGGTGGAAGTAGGTTCGCTTCTAAGATCGCACTCGCATACATATTGAAGCTGTTTACGGCCACTTCAGATAATCCTAATTTAAATCGAATCATCTCACCTTGTTCGGTAACGCGCAGGCCACCTTTTAAACTTTTCGGTGGTTGAGATAGTAGTGCGGCATGCGCAGGTGCACCACCACGTCCAACCGTGCCGCCACGACCATGAAACAGTGTTAACACGACACCCGTCTCTTCACTTACGTTGACGAGAGCTTCCATTGCACGATACTGCGCCCAACCAGCAGAAAGTACACCAGCATCTTTAGCCGAATCTGAGTAACCAATCATTACCATTTGGTGATTTTGAATAAAGCCGCGGTACAGATCGATATCCATTAACTGTCGGATAACGCTCTCAGCATTATTCAAGTCATCTAGGGTTTCAAATAATGGACAAACATCCATACGATATGGGCAACCTGATTCTTGAAGGATCAGGTGGACGGCCAAGACATCTGATGCCGTTCGAGCCATTGAGATAACATAGGCACCAAATGCATCTTTTGGATGATTTGCGATGGTTTGACATGTTTTGATTACTTCATCGACTTGCTCAGAAGGTTGCCAATCTCTCGGGAAAAGCGGTCGTTTCGAGTTTAACTCAGTGGTTAAGAACGTAATCTTATCTTGCTCTGTCCATTGGTTATAATCGCCCATTCCTAAGTAGCGAGTCAGTTCTGAAAGTACGTCGGCATGACGAGTACTCTCTTGACGAATATCCAGACGAACAAGATGAACACCAAACGTTTTTACCCGACGCAATGTATCTAGGAGTGAGCCTTCAGCAATCGAGCCCATTCCACATTCGTGAAGTGAGCGATAACACGCGTGTAGCGGTTCCCATAGTTGACTAACATCGCGCAGTGGCGCTTTAACCGATATCTCTTGGCCTTGAATTTTAGCATCGAGAATTTCAATGTTGTCGGTAAGAAGAGCACGAATTTGTTTTAAAATAGCACGGTAAGGTTCGTGTTGACCTTCACCTGCTAGTTCTCTTACTTCGTTGCTGCACTTGGTCATCGACAGTTCACTGATCAGCTCGTTAATGTCATTCAGGTAGAGATCCGAAGCTTTCCAGCGAGATAAGAGTAATACCTCTCGAGTAATTTTATGGGTAACGAACGGGTTACCGTCGCGGTCACCACCCATCCATGAAGAGATATTGACTGGTGTTGCATCTATAGGTAGAGGTTCGCCAATGTAATCCTGTACTTTATCGTTTAGATCACGCATGAATTCTGGAACGGCTTCCCACAGAGAATTCTCAACAACGGCGAAGCCCCATTTTGCTTCATCCATTGGTGTAGGACGCTGTTTGCGCATTACATCGGAATGCCAGAACTGAGCAATCAATTGTTCAAGACGGCGTCTTGCTTTTCGATGGTCTTTAACAGGAAGTTCAGTTTGCTCAAGTTGAGATAACGATTTGTTGATTTCTACCAATTTGTTGATCATGGTACGACGAGTAATTTCCGTCGGGTGAGCCGTAAGAACCAATTCGATGTTAAGTTCGTTAATCGCCTTCGCTGTCTCAAGCTTACTGATCTTATTTTGAGATAGCTTGGTAAATAACGTATTGATTGCATCTGGTTCACAGACGTATTCATCACAGTGACGAGAAATTGTATGGTGCTGTTCGGCAATATTGGTTAAGTTTAAAAACTGGTTAAATGCACGAGCGACGGGTTTTAATTGATCATCAGGAAGGTTTTTAATCTCTTCAACTAAGGCGAGGTGATCGTCATGATTACCGTCACGGGCCGATTTAGAGAGTTGTCGTATCGTCTCCACTTTTTCTAAAATAACGCTACCATCGGCATTTTCGATAGTATCACCTAGCATTTTGCCTAGCATTCTCACGTTACTTTTTAGTGCAGCGTATGTTTCGTTCATTGTTTCCTGCCTTGAAATAAAATTACATTCAATGTCCTTATCGAGGACACAAAATAGCGAAGAACATCCCGTCAAGTCAATTAAAGCTTAACAATATTCAATTTTACCATTTAGTATTGATAGTATTAACATTAATGGTTTTTAACGGTAATGTTGAAAATTTCCTACAAAAATCAGATGGTTTGGCTAAGCAGCAATCAAAAACAATATTGATGGATTGCTTTTGTTAATACATTGATGGTTGGATCTATGTACTCGAATGCCAAAAATTCATCTGGCTGGTGAGCCTGATCGATGGAACCAGGCCCCATAACTAACGTTGGGCATACCTGTTGTAAAAAAGGCGCTTCGGTACAGTAACTCACTGTTTCTGCGGGTTTCTCACAAAGGTCAGCCATTTCCTTAACAAAATGATGTTCATGCGAACATTCATAACCAGGAATGGCGTCATGAAGTGGTGAGATCGCGATCCGACCTGGCCATTTAGCCTCTACTTCTTTTAAGGTGTCACGTAATAAATCGTCTAAGCCTTCAAGACTCATTCCCGGAAGTGGACGAACATCGTAATGCAATTCACAACATCCACAGATTCTATTTGGGCTGTCTCCGCCATGGATATGACCGAGATTCAGAGTCGGGGACGGTAAATCAAATCCTGGATGTTGGTATTGTTTAATCAACCTGTCACGGAGCTTCATCATCGCAAACAAAATCTCGTGCATAATTTCAATTGCGTTGACACCTAAGGCTGGGTTTGAAGAATGGCCTGACTGTCCGGTAACTCGTATAGCATTTGCAACGTGTCCTTTGTGAGCGTAAACGGGAATTAAACTTGTAGGCTCACCTATAATGCAGTAATCAGGTTTAAACGGAGTATTATCGGAGAAATGACGAGCGCCTAACATCGTGGTTTCTTCGTCGCACGTTGCTAAAACATAAAGTGGCTTTTGTTGTTTCGACCAATCTACTTTTTTTATCGCTTCTATTATAAAGGCAAAAAAGCCCTTCATGTCAGCAGTGCCCAAACCATAGAAACGATTATTCGATTCCGTTAAATCATGAGGGTTAAAGTTCCAGCGCCCCTCATCAAAAGGAACCGTGTCGCTGTGACCAGATAAGAGTAGACCACCTTCACCACTGCCTTTTTTCGCAATGAGGTTATATTTAGTTGGTTCAACCTGTACTACTTCAACCTCAAAGCCAAGAGTCGTAAACCAATCAGAAAGCTTTGCGATAACTTTCTCGTTTCCTTGATCCCAACTTAGATCGGTGGAACTGATTGAAGAGGTAGAAATAAGGTCTTTGTAAACCTCGCGGAATTTAGGTAAATCCATAGAATCTTAGTTCCAACTATTGACAGAGTTATGTAGAGAAGGTAAAACACATATTAAATCACTTTTAATGAATAAAAAACCAATTTATAACGAATTTAATAAATTATTAGTTAGTTTTATTCGTTGTCATTCATTACGAATTTCGGGTACAAAAGCATGTTAAAAACAACCATTATCGGCGCGACAGGTTATACCGGCGCAGAGCTAGCTCTTATGGTGCAAAAACATCCAGAGTTAACGCTATCAGGTTTATATGTTTCAGCCAACAGTGTTGACGCAGGAAAACCACTCGCGCAGTTGCACGGTAAGTTCTCTGGTGTGGTTGATATGCAAGTACAGCCCTTGGTCGATCTTGAGCTAGTGGCTAAAGAGAGTGATGTCGTATTCTTATGTACGGCTCACGAAGTCAGTCATGACTTAGCCCCAACATTGCTGGCTAATGATTGCCAAGTCTTCGATTTATCCGGAGCGTATCGTGTTAATCATGGTGACTTCTATACGGAGTTCTATGGTTTTGAGCATCAACATTCTCAGTGGTTGGAAAAAGCCGCATATGGATTAGCAGAGTGGAATGCCGAGGCAATTAAGCAAGCTCAGCTCGTCGCGGTTGCTGGTTGTTATCCGACCGCTTCGCAATTGGCAATCAAACCTTTAGTTGAATCAAAACTTCTTGATTTGAACCAATGGCCTGTTATTAACGCCACAAGCGGTGTGACCGGAGCGGGTCGTAAAGCGACGATGACCAATAGCTTTTGTGAAGTAAGTTTGCAGCCTTATGGTGTCTTTACTCATCGTCACCAACCTGAAATCGCAGACCACTTGGGCTGTGATGTTATTTTCACTCCTCATCTAGGTAATTTTAAGCGCGGAATATTAGCAACCGTTACGATGAAATTAGCGGAAGGTGTTACCGAAGAAGCAGTAGCACAAGCGTTTGCACAGGCGTATACAGATAAGCCTGCGGTTCGAATGGATCAGTCGACACTGCCTCGAATTCAAAACGTTGAGTTTACTCCGTTTTGCGATATAGGTTGGAAGGTGAAGGGACAGCATGTCATCGTGGTATCCGCTATCGATAACTTGTTAAAAGGCGCATCAAGCCAAGCAATGCAATGCCTTAACATCCATTATGGCTACCCTGAATTAACGGCGTTGGTGTAAGGAATTAATATGAATAACAACCAAACTCCTGTTGTCGTTAAACTGGGTGGGGCAGTTCTGTCTAGTGAAGCTGTTTTGTCTACGTTATTTGCGACCGTCGCACAATATCAAAACCAACGCCCTATTGTGATTGTACATGGTGGTGGTTTTCTTGTTGATGAACTCATGAGCAAGTTGCAATTTGAAACAGTTAAGAAGAACGGCTTACGAGTGACGCCTTATGACCAAATTCCTTATATTACAGGGGCATTAGCTGGAACGGCGAATAAGTTGCTTCAAGGTGAAGCCCTAAAAAACGGCTTAAATGCAATTGGGTTATGTTTGGGTGATGCTGGGCTGTGTCAGGTTGAGGAGTTGGATCCTGAGCTTGGGGCTGTAGGGCGTGCTAGTGCTGGTGATGCAACGGTTGTGAATGCGATTCTTACTGCTGGTGGTGTGCCAATCATCAGCTCTATTGGCCTGACAAATAATGGTCAATTGATGAATGTAAATGCGGATGATGCAGCGGTTGCGGTTGCCAAAACCTTGGATGCTGAGCTGGTGTTACTTTCTGATGTTAGTGGTGTTCTTGATGCGGATAAACAACTGATTCCTTCATTAGATCAAGCGAGTGCAGAGCAATTAATCAAAGATGAAGTGATTACCGATGGTATGATTGTAAAAGTGAGAGCAGCTTTAGAAGCGGCAAACGATTTAGGCAGAGCAATTGAAGTTGCAGGTTGGCGTCAACCTGAGCTATTGTCAGACGTCTTTGCTGGTAATAGTATTGGTACGCGCTTTTTACCCAAAGCTTAAGATAACTTACTTTAGTCATTTAACTGTCGAACTAAGGTGTTTGAGTTAAAGCATGACAGTAAGCAGTGGATAGACGCTGCATATAAATAATAATTAACATATAATCCAGCATAGAAGCAATGCGAGGACCTAGAAGCGAAATCTAGGTCCCTTTTCAGTATCAGGAGACACGCAATGGCATTATGGGGTGGTAGATTTACCCAAGCAGCAGATACCCGTTTTAAAGATTTTAACGATTCTCTGCGTTTTGACTACCGATTGGCTGAACAAGATATTGTGGGCTCAATCGCTTGGTCGAAAGCACTACTATCAGTCAATGTATTGAGTGAAGAAGAGCAGCAAAAACTAGAGCTTGCACTTAATGAATTAAAGCTAACTGTGATGGAAGATCCTGAGCAGATTTTACGTTCTGATGCTGAAGATATTCACTCATGGGTTGAGCAACAGTTGATCAACCGTGTTGGTGATTTGGGTAAGAAGCTTCATACTGGCCGTTCTCGAAATGATCAAGTTGCGACGGATTTAAAATTGTGGTGTCGCCAACAAGGTCAGCAACTTCTTATTGCTCTTGATTTACTCCAGCGTCAATTGGTCTCGGTTGCTCGCGAACATCAGGGAACAGTATTACCTGGTTATACCCACTTACAACGTGCTCAACCTGTCACCTTTGCCCATTGGTGTTTAGCTTACGTGGAAATGTTTGAGCGTGACTATTCTCGTTTGAAAGATGCAATTGCCCGTTTGGATACTTGTCCACTGGGATCTGGTGCTCTAGCGGGAACAGCGTACCCGATTGATCGAGAGAAGCTTGCACATAATCTCGGCTTCCGTCGTGCGACTCGTAACTCTCTTGATTCTGTTTCCGATCGCGATCATGTGATGGAACTTATGTCAGTGGCAACAGTATCTATGCTGCACCTTTCTCGTCTTGCTGAAGATATGATTTTCTACAACTCAGGTGAATCGAACTTTATCGAATTGGCTGATACCGTGACGTCGGGCTCCTCCTTGATGCCACAAAAGAAAAACCCAGATGCGTTAGAGCTTATTCGTGGTAAGACTGGTCGTGTATACGGCTCCCTGACAGCAATGATGATGACAGTAAAAGCTTTGCCTCTTGCTTACAACAAAGATATGCAAGAAGACAAAGAAGGCTTGTTTGATGCGTATGACACTTGGAACGATTGTCTTGAAATGGCTGCACTTTGTTTCGAGGGAATAAAAGTTAACGGTGAGCGTACTTTAGAAGCCGCAAAACAGGGTTATGCAAACTCTACTGAGCTTGCAGACTACTTGGTTGCAAAAGGTATTCCTTTCCGTGAAGCTCACCATATTGTTGGGGTTGCTGTTGTTGGTGCTATCTCAAAAGGTGTCGCGTTAGAAGAGCTCTCTATCGAGGAGTTAAAAGAGTTTTCAGAAATTATTGAAGAAGATGTGTACAAAATTCTAACCATTGATTCGTGCTTAGAGAAGCGCAGCGCATTGGGAGGCGTTTCACCTGTTCAAGTCGCATATGCGGTAGAGCAAGCACAACTTCGTATGGGTAAACACGATCTGAATGCAGTTAAAGTTCGCCCTGCTCGTCTAACGGATATCGAAGCGCTAGAAGGCATGGTGACATACTGGGCCAATATGGGGGAGAACCTTCCTCGTTCGCGTAATGAATTAGTCCGTGATATCGGCTCGTTTGCAGTAGTTGAACATCATGGTGAAGTGACCGGTTGTGCGTCATTATATGTGTATGATTCAGGGCTTGCTGAAATTCGTTCTCTAGGTGTTGAAGCGGGTTGGCAGAACCAAGGTCAAGGCAAAGCCATAGTTAACTATTTGGTTAAAAAAGCGCGTCAAATGGCGATTAAGAAAGTGTTTGTTTTAACGAGAACGCCTGAGTTCTTTATGAAGCTAGACTTTATTCCAACATCGAAAACCTTGCTGCCTGAAAAAGTACTTAAAGATTGCGATCAATGCCCTCGTCGCCATGCATGTGATGAAGTTGCTCTGGAGGTTAACCTTCCTGGTGATGCAATCTTTAAGACAGATGCGGTTTAGCAACTGATTGAAAATTAATAGTTACCAGCTATGTTGATTCAAATGATCATAAAGATCATTAATTGTTGGGAACTAACAAGAAAAGGCAGAGTCTATATTTGTACCACTGCTTTTTCTTAGATACTTCTAAGAAGCCCCGAAACCACTATTTGGATCTCGGGGCTTTTCTTTATTAAAGTTATACTAAAGTTTTCGCCATTTCTTTTGATTTACTATCCAATCTTATAGCCTATGTTTATCACTTCTATTTAGAAGCAAGAGCTTCATTCCTAGATGAGCAATGAGTAATAGGTGAAATCCTAGACCAAAAATGAGCACCGCGATGGTTTCGACCTGTCGGCTATTGTGAGTTCCCCACACAAACCAAAATACCCAAGTGATTAGGCACAATACAGTAAGTTGTTTAATACAGCGGTTACAGCGGCCTATTTTTTTGAAGAACCAATTTTTGTCGCAACTGTTACATGCCATGAGCGTCTGCAGTTTTGATTACAAGGGTGCATCAAGCCTACGTTAGTGTATTGGGAGGATCAATAAAAAAAGACCCAGAACGAAAAACTCGAACTGGGCAGGTCAATGGAACATTATCAATCAGAGACGGGGGAGTCTCTTTAACCTAAATAGGTTTCTAATTCTTCGCTGCCGCCAATATGTTTGCCGCCAATAAATACTTGCGGAACCGTTGTTCTACCAGTAATAGCACGTAAGCTGACGGTCGTCGCATCTTTACCTAGTACGACTTCTTCATAATCCAAGCCTTTATCGATGAGTAGCTGTTTTGCTTTTACGCAGAAAGGGCACCCTGGTTTAGAGAAAACGGTCACTGACTCTTGTACTTTGTGTCCTGGAGCTAGGTATTTCAGCATGGTATCAGCATCAGAAACTTCAAACGGGTCACCAGGCTTGTTTGGCTCGATAAACATTTTTTCTACTACACCATCTTTTACTAGCATGCTGTAACGCCATGAGCGTTTACCAAACCCAATTTCGTTTTTCTCAACCAGCATTCCCATGCCATCGGTAAACTCACCGTTGCCATCTGGGATAAATGTGATGTTGTTTGCTTCTTGGTCTTGTTTCCAAGCATTCATTACAAATGTATCGTTTACAGAAACACAAACGATAGAATCTACGCCATTGTCTTTAAATACTGAGTAGAGCTCGTTATAGCGAGGTAAGTGACTTGACGAACAAGTTGGAGTGAATGCACCTGGTAAACTAAATACGATGACAGTCTTCCCACTAAATAGCTCATCAGTTGTTACGTTAACCCACTGATCACCTTGACGTGTAGGGAATGTGACTTGAGGTACAGCTTGTCCTTCTTTTGATGTAAACATAGCTTTTTTCCTTTGATTAATTAGATATAAGCTTGGAAAGCTTACCGCTTATCGGCTCACTTTGATGTAACTATTATTGAAAAAATATTTTGATAGATCTAATCGTTTGATGCTATGGTTTTGATAGTTCTAATCTATTAGGTGGTTTAATGAATATCCGAGATTTTGAATATTTAATTGCATTGGCAGAGCACAACCATTTCCGTAAAGCTGCGGAAGCCTGTTTTGTTAGTCAGCCGACGTTAAGTGGACAGATTCGTAAGCTTGAAGATGAACTCGGAACTGTGTTGCTAGAGCGTAGTAGTCGGCGCGTGTTATTTACGGATTCTGGGTTACAGTTAGTCGACCAAGCGAAGAAAATCTTAAAAGAAGTGAAGACCTTTAAAGATATGGCGAGTGGACAAAGTGGCGGGATGACTGGGCCGATACATATTGGTTTTATTCCGACAGTTGGCCCTTATTTACTGCCGAAAATCGTACCAAATCTGAAACGCGATTTTCCAGAATTAGAGCTCTATTTGCATGAGGCTCAAACGGCACAATTGGTTCATCAGTTAGAAGAAGGCAAGCTTGATTGCTTAGTGCTTGCGGCCGTAGAAGAGACAGAGCCTTTTAAAGAGATAGAGATATTCAACGAACCATTAAGTATCGCCGTTCCTATTGATCATGAATGGAGTGAACTGGATAAAGTCGATTTAGAGCAATTGAATGGACGAACAGTCCTTTCCTTAGGGGATGGACATTGTTTGCGCGATCAAGCTTTAGGGTATTGTTTTGCCGCTGGTGCAAAAGACGATGAACGCTTTAAGGCGACGAGTTTAGAAACATTACGCAACATGGTTGCCGCTGGTGCTGGAATTACCTTGTTACCTCAGCTTTCATTACCAGATTGTCGCGAAAAAGATGGAGTGTGCTACGTGCCCGCATTTAATCCAGTGCCTTCACGTCAGTTGGTATTAGCTTATCGTCCAGGCTCGCCGTTACGACAACGTTTTGAAAAACTTGCAGCGTCCATGGCTGAAAAACTAAAAGAATACAGCATATAACTATTCACTATTGCTCGTGTTTTTTGAGTCACTCACATCATAAGCTCTGAATAGAAAATGGGAAAGCACGAAGCTTTCCCATTTTTGTTTGTGTATCTTTTTAGTTAACTAGAATTAAATTAAGTCATAAGTCTAGAAAAGCTCTTCGCTGCCATCTGTGCTGGTGTAAATATTATCGGCTTCGGTTGGTACGAACGTAGTTGGTTCTGTGCCTTGGCGGAAATATTCAAGCATGGTACTAGAGTCATTTTCTTCCGTTAGTAGGCCGGATTCCCGATCGATACGTAATTGAACGATGTCGGCCGGGGCTTTTATTGACTGCTCTTTTGTATTCTTTAGAGCGGTATGCATAAACTCAACCCATGCTGGTTGTGCTGTTTTACCGCCAGATTCTCCACCCGGTGATTGATCTTTTCCTAAGTTATCATTACGTGACGTACGGCCTAAATCACGATCGTGAGTATCAAACCCTACCCAAGAAGTGGCAACAATTCCTGGACCAAACCCGTTGTACCATGCATCTTTAGAATCATTGGTGGTTCCTGTTTTGCCTCCTACATCGTGGCGTTTTAGGCTTTGAGCTCGCCAACCGGTTCCGCGCCAACCACGACCGCCCCAAACATTGGCATAAAGCATTTCTCGTACAAGAAAAGCATTTTGTTGAGTGATAACTTGCGGTGCGATTAATTCATTATCACTTTCTGAACATTGTGAGTGACAAACAATCTTTGGCGTCGCTTTATAGACTTCTTCTCCATATGGGTCTTCAATTCGCTCAATATAGTAAGGTTCGACGTAATGACCGCCGTTAGCAAAAACAGAATAACCTTGAGCCAGTTTCACCGGAGTTAAACTTCCTGCTCCAAGTGCTAACGTCTCAGAACTTGGTAGCTTGCTTAAATCAAAGCCAAAGCGAGACAGGTAGTTTCTCGCATTTTCTACTCCAACCTCACGCAATACTCTAACAGCCATAACGTTTTTCGATTGAGCCAATCCAATTCGAAGTCGAGTTGGACCATAATAGGTTGGTGGGGAGTTTTTCGGTCTCCAAGCCGTACCGATACTTTCGTCCCAATGATTAATGGGTGCATCATTCACTAAAGTGGCTAGAGTCAGTCCTTTATCTAGTGCCGCAGCGTAAATAAATGGTTTGATACCAGACCCAACTTGGCGAACCGATTGAGTCGCACGGTTAAATTTACTGTGAGTAAAGTTAAAGCCGCCAATTAAAGAAAGTACGGCACCACGGTCTGGGTTCATTGCAACAAAAGCAGTGTTAGCAAGAGGCACTTGGCTCAACATCCAATGTTCTTTATTCGCGTCACTCGATGCGTCATTTGATTCTTTTAATCGTACCCAGACTTGTTCACCAGCGGCAAGAATATCTCCAGCTTTGCGTGGAGCGGCACCTTGATGTCTATCGGTGTTATAACGACGAGCCCACTTCATGCCATCCCAATCTAAGGTTTTTTGGCCAATATCTTTTAACCAAACATCAGCACTTTTTGCATTTACTTGGGTAACGATAGCGGGGATTAGAGCACCATAAGTCGGTTGATTTTTAAGGTGCTTTTCTATTTGTTGGGATGAGAATGCAGTGTCACCTGGTTGCCAAACGACCTGTTCTGCTCCACGGTAACCATGGCGAACATCATAATTAAACAAATTATTAAGAGCGGCTTTATCAGCGGCTTTTTGCAGATCTGAGCGTATGGTTGTTATGACTCGCATTCCAGATGTATAAGCTTCCTCACCGTAGCGTTCTACCATCCAAGCGCGAGCAATTTCAGCAATATAAGGTGCATTGACCTCTATTTCTGCACCATGGTATTTCCCGATGAGTGTTTCACTACGAGCTTGATCGTATTGTTGTTGAGAGATATAGCCTTCATCTAACATACGAGCTAATACGATGTTGCGGCGTTGTGTAGCTCTTTCCAACGAATAGATAGGGTTAAGTGTGGACGGTGCCTTAGGTAAGCCAGCGATCATTGCCATTTCACTTAACGTGAGTTGGTCGAGCTCTTTACCAAAATACGAACGAGCTGCAGCACCAACCCCATACGAACGATAACCGAGATAAATTTTATTGAGATAAAGTTCTAGAATTTCTTCTTTGCTTAATTGCATTTCAATATGAACAGCGATAAAAATTTCTTTTATCTTGCGCATGATTTTCTTTTCATTAGAAAGGAAGAAATTTCGAGCTAACTGTTGGGTTATCGTACTTGCCCCTTGACTGGCGGTCCCAGATTGGAATACCGCATAAGCTGCTCGAGTTATCCCTATAGGGTCAAACCCAAAGTGACTATAAAATCGAGAATCTTCGGTGGCGATAAACGCGTTAACCAACATTGGGGGCATTTGATCGAGACGCATCGGAAGACGACGTTTCTCTCCAAATTGTGCAATTAACTTCCCATCTTGGCTAAGTACCTGCATTGGTGTTTGTAATTGAACTTCTTGCAATTCCGCTACATCGGGTAAATCCGCTTCTACGTGACGATAAAAGCCAAAAATCGTAGCGACTCCCAGCACAATGCAAATCAGTGTAAATATGAACAAATACTTTATGAACTTCACCGGATAATCCCTGTTTCGTCGGATTGCACAGATGCAATCTCATCCGCTTTTCGCTAAAACTCTAGCTCTTAAAAGGTGGTTTATTGTACTACCAAACGAAACTTTTTACAGATCCGTTTTTAATGGAGTTTACATGGCAAACACAATCGTGACAGGTATTGATATCGGTACCCAATATATAACCGCAGCCATTGTTGAAATGGGTCTACATAAACCGAAATTACTCGGAGTAGAGCACATTGAACTTAGTGGTGATATTTTCGCTGAAAATAAGGCTTCAGTTTATCAAGATAGTGTTAAGAAACTAGTGAAAGTGCGAAATATGCAACCTCTGTTTCAACATCGAGTCGCGTTTTCGATACCAGATGTCATGGTGATGAATAAGATGATCACAGTAGATACTCGATTACCTTTGGAGCAACAGAGGTTAACGGCTATGCATCAATTTTTATCCACTTCACCATTAAAAGGGGATGAACTTTGCTTTGATTATGTACCACACCCTAACGCAATAGAGGTTTATGCTGCGAGAAAACACGCAGTTCAGCAGAGAGTAAAACTTGCGAAGCAGATTGGTATGCGTCCAATTTTGATTGATACCGAGCGACAAGCATTTTTGCAACTTCTGCTGGTTGCGAAAGCAAACAACCCTCAACTCTGTCCAGTACTCATTGAATTAAAAGAGCAATCTTTGACTTTTGGTGCATTAACGAACGAATCCATTTTCTATCGCCATATTCCTCTTGATTTAGTAGAGCTCAGTTCTTGTTCAATAAGTGCTCAAATAGAACAACAACTGGAACTGTTACGTGTTGAAAATGAGACGGCGATTTTTAATGAAATATGGTTTATTAAGGGAAAAGAACATGATGATCTAATTACTAATATAGTCACTAAATCAAATGGTTATTTTGATTACTATCCATTGGGTTTACATTTTTTAGTAAAAAGATCACTGGTAGCCAAAAGCTTAGAGTTTGCAGAAAAAGCCTGTGGTATTGCACTTCGAGGAATTACTTCAATGGAGCAACGTTATGCTTCATAACATTAATTTTCTTGATTGGCGCACAGCTAAGCGGCGTGCAGTTCATCAGTTATGGATTGGAATGAGTGTCGTGTGCTTTTTGGGCCTTGGAGTCATTGAGTGGCATCGATACCAAGGCTATCAAGTCGGATTAGCACACGCGCAACAACAGCATCAGCAGCGGGTTTTTGCTCAGGATATGGTGAGTAAGCGCTATCAGGCACTACAAAAACAAGAGTTGGAGTATGAAGAACTTCGTCAAGAGAATCAGAAATTAAATACTTGGATATCAGAAAGTAAGCATCCGTATAACGTGATGAAATTGATTGAGGCAATATTGCCAAGTAATACCTATCTCGACCGATTAATGGTGGCGGGGAACAAATTAGCTATTTCAGGTTTGGTTGAGCATGACGGCAACGTTACTCAATTTGCTAAAGCATTGGAACGGCGTATGAAAACTGCTCGTATTGATCGCTTGAAAGTAGACGCAGTGTTACAGCGCTGGCAGCGCCCTTTTTATCCTTTTGAGATGAATGTTGAGTTTTATGGGATTCTCGATGAGTAATTGGATGATAACACGCAACAATGTTCGTTCTAGTGATCGGCATTATGGGTTTTCTATGCGATATCTTGTTGCTCTTACCCTGCCTTTTTTGATCACTCTCGCACTCTATTTTTTGCTTGAATTGATGCTTTGGCCCGCGAAACAAAACGAAATCGATCACATTATTCAAAAAGGACAACAACTTGAGTTTACGCGTAATGCTGCCCAGCAGAAAGTAAAACAGCAAGAAGAGCTCATGGAAGTATGGGAGCAAGAACGTGTTTTATATGAGGTTCATTTTAACCAGTTCGATGATGTCGACCATTCTACAAATATGTTGGGCATTATTTCTGATTTGGCCCAGAAAATAGGCATCGATATTGAGCAAATAGAGTGGCGTGAAGAGGTTAAATTTGTTGGTTATTCAGAGTTTCCATTTGTATTGAAAGTGCGTGGTCAATACTCATCGTTAACACAGTTGTTTTTGGCATTTTCTACTCCACCAATCATTGTTGTTTCGCGAGCAGATTGGCAACGAATAAATGAAGAAAGTGACGATATTTATGTTGATATTCAAGCGAGCTATTTCAAACTTGAGCGCAAAATAGAGGCTAAGAAATGATAGGAAAAAGTTCAATGGAAGTGAATGGTCGAACTCGTCGTCAAATATATACTTCTAGTACCTTCTGGGTGAGTGTTGCGATATTACTTATGGTTTCAAATCTGTCTTTTGCATCGGAACAGAGCAATAGCAACCCGTTTGCCGTTATGCCCACTATCGAACCTAAGATACTTAAGAAAACAGAGAATAAGAGAAAGCATAAGCTGATTAAGAATGATGTATTGTCAGAGCTTTCTGAGTCAATTGAGTTTTCTGTTATCCCTTTGGTAAATGCGAATTGTGATGAGTTGGTTAAAGTATTTGATTCCACTAGCCGTGGAGGGCTGCTCTCTCCTTTGGGCAGTATTTCTACCGATGTAAGAAGTAACAGTTTAATCATTATGGACACTCCATCGGTGATCCAAAAGGTACGGGACTTAGTCAGTCAACTTGATGTTCCAGTTCAGCAAGTTGAAATAGAGGCTAGAATTGTTGTGATGAGTGAAGGAGCTTTGGATGAAATCGGAGTCAGATGGGGAATTCTTCAGCAAGGGACAACCCTTCCATTGGGAGGCTCGATTAACGGTAGCAGTGAGGAAAGTGTCAGTTCTGATAGAATCGACCAACAATTGGCGATTAACCTTCCTGCTACGTCAAGTAGTGCTTCATCGTTAGCTTTTCAGTTGGCAACTTTAGGTTCGGGAACTTTGCTTGACCTTGAATTATCTGCGCTGCAAAGCGAATCTAAAGCGGAAGTTATTTCTAGCCCAAGGTTGATCACCACCAATCGCCGAACAGCTTACATTGAACAAGGTACCGAAATACCCTATCAGGAGTCGAGCTCTGACGGTGAATCGAGTATTGAATTTAAAAAAGCGGTATTAAGCTTGGAGGTCACACCTTACTTAAGTGAAAATGACCAATTTATCTTGGATCTCACTGTGACCCAGGATCAACCTGGAGAAGTCGTGAAAACGGGAACAGGTGAAGCAGTCGCAATTACAACTCAACGCATGGCGACACAAGTAAAAGTCCGAGATGGTGAAACAATAGTATTGGGTGGTGTTAAGCAACAAAGCACCAGTGATAGTAGTGATAAAGTACCTGTGTTGGGAGACTTGCCGATATTAGGGAAACTATTTAGGCGAGATTATCAGCAAATGACAAAAAGTGAATTATTAATATTTGTCACTCCAACTCTTTTAATTCAATGAGTTAGGTGTAAATTTTTGCTTGCTTGAAAAAATAAAGTTGCATTCATCCACTCAGATCTAGATAATTTCGGGTCTTATCACGAATTATCTGTGAGGAATTGGTGTCACGAGCCTACTTTTTTAATTAAATAAGATAGTGTTCTTGTGGCAATGTCATTGAATTAACATTATAAATTACTGCTAAACATGGCTGAAAAACGTAATATTTTTCTTGTTGGCCCGATGGGTGCTGGCAAAAGTACAATAGGTAGATATCTTGCTCAACAACTTCACATGGAGTTTGTTGACTCAGATACTGTTATTGAAGAACGAACCGGAGCTGATATCGCTTGGGTATTTGATGTTGAAGGTGAAGACGGCTTCCGTAAACGTGAAGAATCTGTGCTCAACGACTTAACTCAAGAGCAAGGGATTGTCCTTGCAACTGGAGGAGGGTCGGTTAAAAGCAAGAGTAACCGTAATCATTTGTCTGCTCGTGGTGTTGTTGTTTATCTTGAAACAACGATTGAGAAACAGCTTGCGCGTACTAATCGCGATAAAAAGCGCCCACTGTTGCAAACAGAAGATCCACGTCAAATTCTTGAAGATTTAGCTAAAGAACGAAATCCTCTTTACGAAGAGATCGCTGATATTGTTGTGAAGACAGACGAACAAAGCGCCAAAGTTGTCGCGAACGAAATCGTAAAAATGTTGGAAGAACAATAATATTCTAGATATTGGAGTGTCTCATGGAGCGAATTACGGTCAGCCTAGATGAACGTAGTTACCCAATCTCAATTGGAGCCGGATTATTTAACGATCCGGCGCTAATTTCTTTTCTTTCCCCAAAACAAAAAGTCGTTATTGTCACTAATACGACAGTAGCTCCCCTGTATGCTGAGCGAATTACAGAACTTGTCACTAAGCATGGGTGTCAATCAGAGCTACTAAAATTACCTGATGGGGAAAAGTACAAGAATTTAGATACCTTTAATACGGTGATGTCGTTTCTTATCGAGAATAACTACAGCCGTGATGTGGTATTGATTGCTCTCGGTGGTGGTGTCATCGGTGATTTGGTCGGGTTTGCAGCGGCGTGTTATCAACGCGGTGTTGACTTTGTTCAGATTCCAACGACCTTGCTTTCTCAAGTTGATTCATCGGTAGGTGGTAAAACGGCGGTTAATCACCCACTTGGCAAGAATATGATTGGTGCATTTTATCAGCCTCAATCTGTCATTATTGATACTTCTTGCCTATCCACTTTGTCGGATCGAGAGTTTGCTTCTGGAATGGCAGAAGTCATTAAATACGGCATTATATACGATGCAGAGCTCTTTTCGTGGCTTGAGCAGAATATGGAGTCACTCTATTCCTTAGATCAACAGGCATTGAGCTATGCGATTGCACGTTGCTGTTCAATCAAAGCTGAAGTGGTTGCTCAAGATGAAAAAGAGTCAGGTATCCGTGCACTGCTAAATTTAGGCCATACTTTTGGTCATGCGATTGAAGCTGAGCTAGGATACGGTAATTGGCTCCATGGTGAAGCGGTGTCTGCTGGCATGGTCATGGCTGCCAAAACGAGTCTGTTACAAGGGTTAATTTCAGAGCGTGAACTCGAGCGCATTATTACTCTATTGAAAAAAGCTAAACTTCCGGTTAATACACCTGAGAGCATGTCTTATGATGACTTTATCAAGCACATGATGCGAGACAAAAAAGTGCTTTCTGGCCAATTACGCCTTGTGTTACCAACAGGCATTGGTCAATCAGAAGTTAGAAGTGATACCCCAGAAAATATTATCGAACAAGCTATTGAGTTCTGTCGAACTCTTTAACATTACTCGTCAAATCGGTAAGCTTCTCATATATATGAGAAGCTTATAGCTGGATTTATCTAAGGGTTAGAGTATGAGTTTAGCAGGTGGCCATAGAGTTCTTGAGCTTTCATCGCAAGCAGCGTTACTTGAAAGGTTAGGTTTACTCACTAATTTTGGTTCTAACTTTATTCATGTTTCTGGCGAAGCCGGTTCTGGTAAAACTTGGCTTGCTCAGCGTTACCTCGAAGTCTGGGCTGCTGATAAAAATCAATCTTTACTCCTCTGTTTCCGTAATCAATCTGATGCTCAACGCAGGCAAACTATCCTTAGCCAACTTCGACGGGAAGTCGAATTTGATGAAAATGCCGACTTAGTTGATAGCTTTTGTGAGATCATGGAAGGAGACAACTGTAATATTGTCATTGTCGTCGATGATGCACAGCAGTTGTCGGAAATCATGCTTACCGAACTCTGGTCTTTGGTTCAAACGGCTCAATTAAGATCAAACTGGTCGATCAGTGTCGTGTTATTTTCTCGTCCAAATTTGCTTGACCGCTTATTGAATCGAATCAGTCATGGGCAAGAACAAAAGCCAGTTGATCTGGAAATCGATGTTTTACCGCAAGAAGATGCCGATCGTTTTTTTGAGTTCTCTGTTATGAGATTTGTTGACGATGATATGGAGCGTAGGGTTCGATTCGCATATAGTAAGGCTAGGAAAACTCCAGGTGAAATAATGGCGTTGGGAGAACAAAAAATGGAAAAGCGAATCATTATTCGCTCTATCGTCGGGTCACCAATTAATATTGCGATTGTTGTAGTGTTATTGGCATTGGCTATCGGCGGTGGATATTGGTGGTTATTAAATCGGACTGTGATGCCTAATAGTGACCACAAGGGACAGCAAGTTACCGATATTGAAGCTTCAGATAGAATAAGGTCTACCGAGCAAACCATTATTCCAACGTTACCGGAAATTGATTCTAAAGATGATTCTAACTCCCTCCCTCCCGTTATTGCTGAGAATACGAGTAACGTCGGATTTGACGAGACGACAGAAAATCAACGAGTGGTTATCACCTCGGACGTGGTCGATGCATTGTTAGATGGCTCATCTGAAAATTCTCAAATTCTTGATGAGGTTGTCATCGACTCGGAATTGACGACTGGGAAACCTGATGAAGACGTTATCAATGTAGATTCTGCTGAAGTCAGTGAATTGATCGCTAGTGGTGAAGCAACTGCAGAGCAAGTTGAGCAACTCAAACAAGCTGTAACCAGTATACCTGAATCGACATTAGGTGATGAAAATTCAATTATCAGTGTTGCAGAAGAGATCTCCGAACAAGATGAAAATGCTCAGGCCATAACGAATATTGTTCCAGTGGATGCTGAAGCACTTGCCGCCGCGAATTATCATGAAAGTCAGTTATTATCACTATCCGAAAGTAGTTATACTTTGCAGTTAGCTGCGTTTAATCGTCAACGTGATGTTGGGCGCTTTATCAACGAGAGTCAATTGGGCGATAAACTTTACGCTTACACGACGATTCGAAACGGCGTGACTTGGTACATTATGGTTTACGATAATTTCTCGACATTGCAACTCACCCGAGATGCCATTGAAACATTACCGGACTCGATCAAGGCACTAAATCCTTGGGCAAAATCAATAAGTCAGGTTCATCGTGACATCGAAGCGGGCAAATAAGCCTGAGCTGTCTTAAAAAATATGTTACATTCCGCAGCCTTGGATTGAAGTAGGTAGTAGAGCAAGTAGTCAATGAAAAAACAGCGCGCCTTTCTCAAATGGGCTGGTGGAAAATACGGATTGGTTGGCGATATTCAACGCTATTTACCAGAAGCAACAACATTGGTTGAACCCTTTGTCGGTGCCGGTTCTGTATTTCTTAATACTGACTATGATCGCTACTTGTTGGCCGATATTAATCCGGACCTAATTAACCTCTATAACCTTCTCAAGGAGAAGCCCGATCTTTACATTAATGAAGCTCGGCGCTGGTTCACTCCTGAAAACAATCGTAAAGAAGCGTATTTAGCGGTTAGGCAAGATTTTAATCAAACCGACGATATTCTATATCGCTCGCTCGCGTTTCTTTATATGAATCGTTTTGGCTTTAATGGTTTGTGCCGATATAACAAGAAAGGCGGTTTCAACGTTCCATTTGGGTCGTATAAAAAACCTTATTTTCCTGAAGCAGAACTCGAATTTTTCTCTCAAAAATCGGCCAAAGCGACCTTTATCTGTGCTGAATACAAACAGACGTTTGAGCAGGCTCCAGATGATAGTGTTGTGTATTGCGATCCTCCTTATGCACCGCTTTCTAATACTGCAAACTTTACCTCTTATGCTGGTGCAGGCTTTTCTTTAGATGATCAAGCTGGGTTAGCCATTGTCGCTGAGACCGCCGCGCAAGATAGACGTATTCCGGTTCTTATTTCCAATCACGATACGGTATTGACTCGCCGATTGTATAATGGCGCTAAGTTAAATACGGTCAAAGTGAAACGTACTATTAGCCGAAATGGAGCAGGTCGCAATAAGGTTGATGAGCTTCTCGCATTGTTCTCACCCTCTAGAGTGTGACTCTGAGTTTAAATTATACATTTTAGCGATTGATATCGAGTATATTGACATTGGTGGCTAGGAACTCGGGTAGAGGTTAGGTAGAATCGCGCTCAATTTCGTACGCCATACAACTGCTAACAGAGGCAAACTATGACTGATTTTCTTATTGCTCCATCTATTTTATCCGCCGATTTGGCTCGTTTAGGTGATGATGTTGACGCGGTTCTCAAGGCGGGGGCTGATGTTATTCATTTTGACGTAATGGATAATCACTATGTTCCAAATTTGACCTTTGGAGCGCCGATCTGTAAAGCACTCCGAGACTACGGTATTACCGCTCCTATTGATGTCCATTTAATGGTAAACCCTGTCGATCGTATTATCCCTGATTTTGCTGAAGCAGGCGCGACGATGATTACATTTCATGTTGACGCTGTTGATCATGTTGACCGCACTTTGCAATTAATTAAGTCATGTGGTTGCCAAGCTGGGGTTGTATTAAACCCTGCGACTCCACTTAGTCACTTAGAGTTTTTAATGGATAAAGTGGACATGATTTTGTTGATGTCGGTAAACCCTGGGTTCGGTGGTCAGTCTTTCATTCCTCATACATTAGACAAATTACGTCAAGTTCGTGCTTTGATTGACCAGTCGGGGCACGATATTCGTTTGGAAATTGATGGCGGAGTTAAAATAGACAATATCAGAGAAATTGCTGAAGCGGGCGCAGATATGTTTGTTGCTGGTTCGGCCATTTTTGATCAACCGAATTATAAAGAAGTGATTGATGCCATGCGTGCTGAACTCGCTAAAGTAAACGCATAATTTACTATTCTTGTTTTTAGAAGCTCCTTTTAGGGGCTTTTTTTATAAAATCGTTTTGATTTCTGGATCTCGTTCGCCCCACTCTGATAGCATCAAACTCCGACGATTTTTTTGTGCTTCACTGTTGAAGCTTTGACGTTTCTAGGATGAACGTTTTTGATAAGAGAGTTTGAAATGTCTTTATCTTCCATTAAATTTATCGCTTTTGATCTTGATGGCACTTTGCTTGATAGTGTGCCTGATCTTGCGATTGCAGCAGATCAAGCCGCACAATCATTAGGTTACCCAGCAGTATCTGAGACTCAGGTTCGTGACTATGTAGGGAATGGCGCTGATATTCTGATTGGGCGAAGTTTAAGCCGTAGTCTAGAAATTGATCCAATGATTTCAGCAGATACTCTCAAAGAAGCACGAGTGCGTTTTGATGATTTCTATGCTGCTACTGGGCATAAGTCGAGTCACTTATATGAAGATGTGTTATCGACATTGTCAGCACTCTCTCAAGCGGGCTATTCAATGGCCGTCGTCACGAACAAACCACTGAAATTTGTTCCGGAGATTTTGGCACAACATGGTATTGCTGAATTCTTCTGTGAAGTCATCGGTGGAGACAGCTTTCCTGTCCGCAAACCCGATCCAGTTGCACTTAACTGGCTGATGGAAAAGTATTCCGTGACTGCTGAACAATTTTTAATGATTGGTGATTCTAAGAATGATATTTTGGCTGCGAGAAACGCTCGCTGCTTATCGTTTGGGTTGACCTATGGTTACAATCACGGAGTGCCGATTTCGGAGTCAAACCCTGACTATGTAGCCGACAATATAAATGAATTACTCAAATTGCTGATTGTTTGAATAAAAAGCGGTTTAATCTCTAGCATTATACTTGCCAATGAGTACACTTCATTAAAAAGATGAAAAGAAAAATATCTACCCATATTGCATAAAAGGAAAACGAAGTTATGAGCAAGCCCATTGTATTTAGTGGTGTTCAACCATCAGGTGAACTAAGTATAGGTAATTACTTGGGTGCTCTACGTCAGTGGCAACAAATGCAAGATGATTACGATTGTTCTTATTGTATTGTTGATTTACATGCGATTACTGTCCGTCAAAACCCTGAGGCGCTAAGAGAAGCGACATTAGATGCGCTAGCAATTTGTTTAGCGGTTGGAGTTGACCCTAAGAAGAGCACGCTATTTGTTCAGTCTCATGCACCTGAACATGCTCAAATGAGTTGGTTGCTAAATTGTTATACCCAAATGGGTGAACTGAATCGTATGACTCAGTTTAAAGATAAATCTCAACGTTATGCTAATGATGTGAATGCCGGATTATACAGTTATCCTGTGTTGATGGCGGCTGATATTTTATTGTATGGAGCAGATCAAGTACCCGTTGGAAGTGATCAAAAGCAACACCTTGAACTTGCGCGCGATATTGCCACCCGATTCAATAATATTTACAGTCCGGAATCGCCAATATTTACTGTGCCCGAACCGTATATTCCGACGGTAAATGCTCGTGTCATGAGCTTGCAGGATGCGTCGAAGAAGATGTCGAAATCGGATGATAATCGGAAAAATGTCATCACTTTGCTTGAAGAGCCGAAATCGATTCTTAAGAAGATCAATAAAGCGCAAACGGATACTGAAACACCGCCGCGTATTGCTCATGATATTGAGACGAAAGGCGGGATCTCTAACTTGATGGGACTGTACTCAGCCGCAACCGGCCTTTCTTTTGCAGAGATTGAGGCTAAGTATCAAGACATGGAAATGTATGGTCCATTCAAAAAAGAAGTGGGTGAGGCGATTGTCTCGATGTTAGAGCCAATTCAATCTGAATATCATCGCATTCGAGCTGATCGTGGCTATTTAAATGATGTTATGTCTGAAGGTGCAGAGAAAGCATCCTCAAGAGCGAGTATCATGCTCAAACGCGCTTATGACGCAGTTGGATTTATTCCTCGTTCATAAACGACAATGGCAGTGTAACGATAAAGCTCTGACTCGTATGTTGGGGCTTTTTTGTTTGTATTTTTTTAAAGCTATTGCACAATGCAACACAAAGCTCCCTTAACTATTATATCGCGACATTTATGCTATTAATTATCGATAATTACGATTCGTTTACTTATAACCTTTATCAATACTTTTGCGAGTTGGGGTGTGATGTTGAGGTGTATCGAAATGATGAGATCGACATTGCTGCGATAGAGCAACTTGCTCCGAGCCATCTAGTCATTTCACCCGGACCTAAAACACCAAATGAAGCGGGAATTTCTTTGGATGTGATTCATCATTTTGCTGGAAAGCTTCCTATTCTCGGTGTCTGTTTAGGGCATCAAACAATTGCTCAAGCTTTCGGAGGAAAAGTAGTAAGAGCAAGGCAGGTTATGCATGGCAAAACATCGGCGATTCAACATAATAATAAGAGTGTCTTTCTAGGTTTGAATAATCCTTTGACGGTGACACGTTACCATTCGCTGGTGGTTGAGAAAGAGTCTCTACCCGATTGCTTTGAAGTCACCGCCTGGAGCCTTGATAGCTCGGGAAACGTTGATGAAATCATGGGATATCGGCATAAAACTTTGGCATTAGACGCGGTGCAATTCCACCCGGAATCGATCAAAACTGAACAGGGGCATGAACTGCTTGCGAATTTTCTGAATCGGTAGCGGATTAGTTCTCTTTATATATATTTATTCAGTTTATTTGCCTTCTTAGTGATTATTAACTTAACTTTTATGAATATTTAGTCATAATGAGTTGTATGGAAGTTCATTTTACGAGTGTAATTGAAGGCTTTCTCAACGATGAATAGAAATTATGTGGTCAAATATACGATTTGGGCTTAAATCTGGATAAAAGAAGTCGTCTATACTGACATAAAATGATGACACTTAAAGATAGTGTAGCAAGAAAGGAAAACAAAATGACGAATGATAATAAGGTCGAGCGGTCACTATTTGATGATGTAATGGTGCCATGTTATAGCCCAATGGCGATGATCCCGGTTAAAGGTGAAGGTTCTCGTTTGTGGGATCAAGAAGGTACTGAATACATCGATTTTGCAGGCGGAATTGCCGTGAGCTGCCTTGGTCATTGCCACCCTGTGATGGTGAAAGCATTGACAGATCAAGCGAATAAAGTCTGGCATTTAAGTAATGTTATGACTAACGAGCCAGCGTTGCGTTTGGCGAAAAAACTCACTGATCTCTCATTTGCAGAGCGCGTGTTTTTCTCAAACTCTGGGGCAGAAGCCAATGAGGCTGCACTAAAATTAGCGCGTCGTTGGGCTGCGGAGACCTATGATGAAAATAAATCAGAAATCATCGCGTTTAACCAAGGCTTTCATGGGCGTACATTTTTTACCGTAACTGTGGGTGGTCAAGCATCTTATTCCGATGGGTTTGGGCCTAAACCTTCTGATGTGACCCATTTACCGTTTAACGACATCGAAACGCTCAAAGCTCATATTTCTGACCGCACCTGCGCGGTGATGATGGAGCCTTTACAAGGTGAAGGTGGAATCATTTCGCCAAGCGATGAGTTTGCTAAAGCAGTTCGTGATTTGTGTGATGAGCACAATGCGTTACTCATTTTCGATGAAGTTCAGACGGGTAATGGCCGTACTGGGGAGTTTTATGCTTACCAAGGGCTTGGTGTTACTCCTGATATCCTAAGTACTGCTAAGTCATTAGGGGGTGGTTTCCCTATTGGTGCGATGTTAACTACAGAAAAGTTAGCACAGCATTTTAAAGTGGGTGTTCACGGATCGACTTACGGTGGCAACCCACTGGCGTGTGCTGTCGCAGAAGCTGTTATCGATACAATCTCTAAGCCTGATGTTCTTGCTGGTGTTTTGGAACGCGAGCAACTTTTCAGAAACGGGCTAACCGCTATCAATGATAAGTACAATATTTTCAGTGAGTTCCGTGGAAAAGGCTTATTACTTGGTGCGGTAATGAATGATGAATGGAAAGATCGTGCTCGAGATGTACTCGTCGCAGCAGGAGAGTGTGGACTATTATTATTAGTAGCAGGCCCAAATGTTGTACGATTTACTCCCTCTTTGGTCATTTCAGAACAAGAGATTAAAGAAGGCTTAGCACGTTTAGAAAAGGCGGTGGCTTCACTTATCGCATAATGTAAATACGTCTAAGAAGTACAGGCTTCTTAGACGTCAATATCTTCGTGCAAGGTCAACGGTTGAATTGACTCTGTACGTTATTCAATGGTGGCAAACATCTTGGTGTGTGATCAACTCGGTAGTGTTCTCCCACAACTTCACACTATGCTTATTAGCAATACCTTGTTTCAAGATTTCAGGACGACCCCGTTCTTTTTACTGCTCAAGGTCCAATTGTAAGGAGATGGTTTACACATCTTATTGAAGATGAACAGTTGGAAATTCCTGCAGTATGTTCGCCTGGGATTCATCTCTAGCTCACGATTAAGGAAGCGCTATGACACCTGAACAACTGTTTTCTTACCTATGGCAGGATTATGCATCTCGCCTTTGTCCTTCAGCACATAAAATAAAAGACTTATTGCAAGAAGAGAGAGAGTTGATTAACGACCATATTGCTCTAAGAACCTTTAATATTGAGCCTCTTGGTCTAGAGACATTAGCTGCTCAGTTTGCAAAACTAGGGTATCAAGTCGGTGGAAAATATCATTTTGAGGCAAAAAAATTAAGGGCGAGGCATTATGAGCATCCAAATCCCGATTTACCAAAAGTATTTATTAGCGAACTCTTGGTTGAAGAACTGTCCATCACTGCTCAGAAAGTTATACGTAGCTTAGTTGCACAAGTCGATTCACACTATTTTTCTGAACCTGACTTTCTTTACGCTGGACGTCCATGGTCACTCTCAATTGAGCAGTACCACCTTCTATCGGAAGAAAGCGAATATGCGGCTTGGGTCGCTGCTCACGGTTATGGCGCTAACCACTTTACGGTCAGTGTGAATCAATTGAATCGATTCGAGCAAGTCAAAAACGTTAATCAGTACCTAAGACAACATGACTTCGCAATCAATGAGTCTGGTGGAGAAGTGAAGGGAACACCAGAATTGATGCTGGAACAATCCTCCACCATGGCGGATATTGTGGAGGTTTCCTTGATAGAGACAGAGCTTCGCTTACCAGGAGGTTTTTATGAATTCGCTAAACGTTATCCTACCGATAGTGGTGTGTTATACAGTGGCTTTGTAGAAGCATCGGCGAATAAAATTTTTGAAAGTACCGATCGACGTCTTTAATCCAACAAAACAATGCGCCAGAAAATAAAAAACCACTTCAAGATTTGAAGTGGTTTTTTAATTAAATTACTGAAAAGTGGGAGCTTAACGAGTTCCGTAAACGACGATAGTTTTACCGTGCGCTGAAATTAGGTTTTGCTCTTCAAGCATTTTCAGGATTCGGCCAACAGTTTCACGTGAACAGCCAACAATTTGTCCAATCTCTTGACGAGTGATTTTGATTTGCATTCCGTCAGGGTGTGTCATTGCGTCAGGTTGTTTTGCTAAGTTCAATAGCGTTTGAGCAATACGACCTGTCACATCCAAGAACGCAAGATCACCTACTTTACGGCTAGTCACGTGCAGACGGCGAGCCATTTGTGACGAAAGGCGCATCAAAATATCTGGATTGACTTGGATAAGCTGGCGGAATTTCTTAAATGAGATTTCAGCGACTTCACATGGTGACTTTGCTCGAACCCAAGCGGTACGCTCTTGATCTTCTTCAAATAAACCAAGCTCACCGATAAAGTCACCCTGATTTAGATAAGAGAGAATCATCTCTTTACCTTCTTCATCTTTAATCAGTACCGCGACAGAACCTTTTACGATGTAGTAAAGAGTTTCCGCCTTTTCACCTGCGTGAATCAAAGTACTTTTTGATGGGTATTTATGAATATGACAGTGTGAAAGAAACCACTCTAACGTTGGATCTGTTTGAGGTTTACCTAGAACCATAATATCTCTCTTCCTATGCAGGGTATACTTGCTGTTTCGTGTAGTAGCTATGCCCAATTGCGATAATTCTACTCTAAGAGTTGGAGAAAACGCGCAAGGTATTTTCTAATTCTGAATTAAATAATATCCTTTTTCGGGCTCAATTTCTTGATTTTAATCGTGTGACACGTGCAAAATTCTACGCAAAAGTGTGCACATGGTCACGCTATTGGAAGTAAATTAAAGGAACGCTGTTCGATTAACGGTGCGCTACCCCTTAATTTATGTGATAGCCGTCAGCCAATTTTTCCCGTTTCAATCAATTGTTGCAAAATAGGTCTAACAATGAGTTCCATAGAAAAACTCATTTTTCCTCCAGGGACAACGATGGTGTCTTGGCTAGACATAAACGATCCATCAATCATGGCGAGTAAATAAGGATAATCGACCTGCTTAATCCCTTGCAGGCGAATAACCACAAAGCTTTCATCCAAGCTGGGAATATCTCGAGCACTCAATGGATCGGATGTATCTACAGTCGGCACTCGCTGAAAGTTAATGTGAGTACGTGAGAATTGTGGCGTCATATAGTTGAGGTAATCATCCATAGAACGAACGATCGAATCCGTTACCGCTTCTTTTGAGTGGCCTCGATCTCGCGTGTCTCGTACAAATTTTTGAATCCATTCTAAGTTGACGATCGGAACCATCCCGATCAAAAAATCGACATGTTGTGCGACATTAACGGGGCCATCAATTATGCCCCCATGGAGACCTTCGTAAAAAAGGAGGTCGCTATCTTGAGGCAAATCTTGCCAAGGTGTAAACGTCCCTGGTGTTAGGTTATACGGGACTGCCTCGTCAAATGTATGTAGATAACGGCGTACTTTTCCTGTTCCACTTTTACCGTATTCATCGAAAAACGACTCTAATAGAGGAAAGTCATTGGCTTCAGATCCAAAATAACTAATATGGCGACCTTGTTCTCGAGCTTTCCGGATTTCAATATCCATTTCAGGGCGAGTAAAACGATGAAAACTATCACCCTCAACCCAAGCTGGATTAATGTTCATCCCATTGAAGAGTTTGCGAAATGCTTCTGAGGTTGTAGTTGTACCTGCTCCCGAAGAACCAGTAACAGCAATAATTGGATGCTTTGCGGACATGACTTTCCCTGTCTATTTTTACTTTCTTTAACGCCACTATAGCACGAAATATTCTTTCGATGATTACAGCAGAAATGGATTAGCGCAATTTAGGGTGGATCTGAATATCGATACTTTCATGAAGCTCTGAGTAAACGATTACTGCATCATTTTTGCTAAGAAGTGACTTAACTTGTTCTATTTTGGTGGTTAAATCAATTTCACTATTGCCGTAATCGGTGCCTTCACGAAGGACAAATTCTTGGATCAGCGTGTTCAGGGTGTCTGGAGCTATTTCTTGCCATGGAACGATCATCGCAAATTTCCTGATTCTTAATGTTGAGTTACGCCTATTTTATGTCTATTTGCTCGAATTGCGAAATGCATTACCTGATATTGATGAAGATTTGTTGTACGGAAGAAGAATCGCTCTCAGTTTAGGTTCCGTTATTTATTATTAGGATGGCTCAATAAAAGAGGCGGATAAATGGGTGGCATTAAGTCGCTGACAATACGTAGATACAAGATTTGGTGTTGTGGTGGGTTTGGAATTTAAGGTGTTAAATTGATCGACTAGATCAGCCTGCTGACGCTTTTCTAATTCTAGTTCAAACTTTAATGTCTTTTGATATAAGTTGTCGGGTAGAGAAGGTTTTAGGGATTGTCTTAGTTGACGGTAATGATTGATTAAGCCATCAGTGTTGTCTGTTGCCTTTATTAATGTTTCCAACTCATCATTATTAATGCTGAGTTTGTGTAGATCGAGATACTTGAGAAGAAGCAATGTATTTACATTTCCTCCAAATTGATTTTGGAGGGTTAAACACGCTTCTTTCACTTCCATAACAGCATAATATGACAAACTGAATTGCCAGAGTTGTTCCGTCATTAGAGTGTGAGAAGCCTGTGTTTTTCTCATTATTGGTGAAACTCTTGTTCTAATAATTCAAGCTCTTCCTGTTGCTCCATCCAGGTTGCTTCTATTTTCTCAAGTTCGGATTTTGCGCTGGCTTGAGTGGCGATTAGGTCTGTTAAGACACTTTTGTTTTCGATCTCATACAGACTACTGTCAGCCAATTTCTCATCAATCTCTGAAACACTCTCAGAAAGAGCATCCATTTTCGATTCTAATTGAGAGAGCTTTTTGCGAAGTGGAGCGGTAGTTTTTCGGAATTCAGCTTCTCGGCGCTTTTGTTCTTTTTTCGCCGCGGCACTATTCCCACCTTCTTTTTCATTACTCGTTGGTTGTGCATCACGGCGTTCTTGGCGCTGTTGTTCTGTTAACCATTTGTAGTAATCATTTAGATCGCCATCAAAGGGTGCGGCTTGACCTTGGTGGACTAAATAAAGGTCATCAGTGGTGGCGCGAAGAAGGTAACGGTCATGACTAACGATAACCATTGCACCCTCAAAGGTTTGCAAAGCAAAGGTGAGGGCTTGACGCATATCGAGATCAAGGTGGTTGGTTGGTTCATCCAGCAACAATAGATTAGGCTTCTGCCAGACAACTAGAGCTAAAACTAATCGTGCTTTTTCTCCACCAGAAAAAGGAGCCACTTTTTCTAACGCTTTTTCACCTTGAAAGCCAAAACTTCCAAGATAGTCTCGTATCTGTTGCTCGGTGTGATTTGGGGCGATTTGCATCATATGCTGCAGAGGCGTTTCTTCTGGATGCAGGGTCTCGAGTTGATGTTGAGCAAAGTAGCCAATTTTAACACCTTGAGAGTACGTTAAATCACCACTTGTAGGATTAAGTTCACCTGATAGTAATTTGATCAGCGTTGATTTACCTGCGCCATTTCGACCGAGAAGTCCAATTCGACTTCCAGGAACCAAATTCAGGCGTATTTTCTCTAAGATGAGCTTATCGCCGTATCCTGCACTCACTTCGTCCATCATTATTATTGGATTGGGCAGGGCGGCAGGCTCACGGAATTCGAAACTGAATGGATTATCAAATTGTGCCGGTAACACTTTTTCCATGCGCTCTAGTGCTTTGATGCGGCTTTGAGCTTGTCGAGCTTTTGAAGCTTTGTAACGGAAGCGATCGATATAGCTTTGCATATGAGCAACTTGCTTCTGTTGTTTTTGAAACATAGCTTGTTGTAGAACGAGCTTTTCAGCGCGTTGAGTCTCAAATGACGAGTAGTTGCCTGTGTACTCGTTAAGGTCTTGGTTTTCTACGTGGATGATTCGAGTAACTATAGGATCTAAAAAGTCGCGATCGTGTGAGATTAAGACTAAGGTTCCTGGGTAACTTTGTAACCAGCGTTCTAGCCACATTACAGCATCTAAGTCTAAGTGGTTCGTCGGTTCATCGAGAAGTAATAGATCGGAACGACACAATAAGGCTTGAGCAAGGTTAAGGCGCATGCGCCAACCACCAGAGAATTGAGTTAAGTTCCATCCCATTTGATCTTGGCTGAAACCCAGACCATCGAGAAGCTCAGCGGCTCGTGATTGAATCGTATAACCACCAATGGTTTCAATTTTACCATGGAGGATAGCAACTTCATGGCCATCATCATTTTGTTCTGCAGCACGTAAGTCGGATTCTAATTGACGAAATTCACGATCGCCATCAATAACATAATCAATTGCTCGACGTTCAATTGCCGGCGTTTCTTGCGCAACCCAAGCTAATTCCCAATGGGAAGGCATGCTAAAATTACCGGCATCGATAGACAGTTCATCTTTTAGCAGAGCAAACAGAGTGGACTTTCCGCAACCATTTTTACCGACCAAACCGACTTTATCGCTTGGGTGAATAGTCGCTGATGCTTGATCTAAAAGAGGTTTGCCGCCACGTAAAAGCTGAATATCTGAGAACGTAATCATATTGCCGTCTAAATTAAGTAATAATCTGCCCAGAATAGTAGGTGGAATGAGGATAAATGTCGATCACAAACCAATATGAGTTATGATTGATAATGTAATTTCAAAATAGAATCAGTGTGAGAAAGCAAGATGACTTCCAATACTTCGTCATTAGTTCGCCCCAAAATTTTAGTCATAGTGGCTCACCCTGAACCACAAAATTCGGTGGTCAATCACCTGCTGTTGAAATCAATAAAACATCTGGAACATGTAAAAGTTCATGACCTTTATGCAATCTATCCTGATTTTTTTATTGATGTAGCCGCAGAACAAAAATTGTTACTTGAGCATGATGTAATCGTTTTTCAGCACCCACTTTATATGTATTCGTGTCCGGCTTTGTTAAAAGAATGGATGGATAGGGTTCTCAGTAAAGACTTTGCTTTTGGTTCTAAAACGGAATTAAAAGGAAAATATTGGCGCAGTGTGATTTCTGCTGGTGGGAAACGTACCGCATTCGATGAAAAAGGGTATAACAAATATCCCTTGGAAGAAATTTTACAGCCATTTGAATTGACGGCAGCATTGTGTTGTATGAATTGGTTGGAACCTCTCGTGCTGTATTATGCAAGGAATATCTCTGATGTTTTGCGCTACGAACATGCAGAAAAGTATCGCCGTTGGTTATGCGAACCAATGAAAGTAGAGGATAAGTAGTATGGCGGCAGAAACCAGTGATCTTCTTCAAAGTGGAGCAATCTTTCTGACTGCAGCGGTTGTTGCTGTTCCACTTGCCCAACGAGCTGGACTTGGTTCGGTACTGGGTTATTTACTTGCAGGGGTTGCCATTGGGCCGTGGGGGCTGAGATTAATTAGCGACGTTGATGAGATTCTCCACTTCGGTGAGTTTGGTGTCGTGATGCTACTGTTTGTGATTGGTTTGGAACTTAATCCGAAAAAACTATGGCAGATGCGAGGTCCCATTATTGGTTTAGGAGGTGCGCAAGTCGTTGTTACCAGTGCGTTGTTAGCCTGCATTGTAAGAATGTTTGATATCCCATGGCAGACGAGTTTGGTGATTGGAATGGGGCTGGCGATGTCTTCAACAGCGATTGCACTACGGGTCATTGAAGAACAAGAACTTGAGCGTAGTGAAACTGGCCAATCGGGGTTTGCGGTCCTTCTATTTCAAGATATAGCTGTAATACCTATTCTAGCTTTATTACCTGTATTGGCAGGTAGCTCTGGTGGTACATGGGTTGATGGTATATGGATGATCTGTGGGATTGTTGGACTGTTGGTTGGGGGACACTTTTTACTGAGTCCACTCTTTAGCTATATTGTATCAAGCCGAGTTCGAGAACTGTTTACGGTGGCGGCCTTGCTCTTGGTGATTGGTATTTCAATCCTAATGCAATCATTGGGTTTATCGATGGCATTGGGAACGTTTTTGGCAGGAGTGCTATTGGCGGAGTCAGAGTTTCGTCATGAATTAGAAATCGCAATCGAACCATTTAAAGGCTTACTTTTAGGCTTGTTTTTTATTGCTGTGGGAATGGCTGTTGACCTCGGGCTGTTTTTACAACATCCGCTCGAAATTTTAACTGCCGTAGTGGTTTTAGTTTCAATAAAAGGTTTAACTCTCTATTTATTAGCACGCTTATTTGGCACTCGCTCTAAAGCACGAAGTTCGATGGCAGCAATCTTAAGTCAAGGTGGTGAATTTGCCTTCGTCATATTTACCGCAGCTCAAGCAGATGGGTTACTAGAGCAGTCTCAAGTATCGTTTCTACTCGTTGTTGTGAGCTTGTCTATGGTGACGACACCACTCATTTTAAATGTGCAAAAACGATGGTATGCCAGAAATTTAAATGGTCCTAAAAGTGATCTTGAAGTAGATGTATCGAACGAAGAGCCACGTGTCATAATTGCTGGCTTTGGACGCTTTGGCCAAATTATAGGCCGTCTCATGTTTGCCAATAAAATTAAAGTGACCGTATTAGAAAGTGATGCAAGTCAGATCAAATTACTAAGAAAGTTCGGGTATAAAGTCTTTTATGGTGATGCGAGTAATGTCGAACTGTTGCGTGCAGCGGGTGCAGCAAACGCAGAAGCAATTATTATTTGTACAGATATACCCGATGAAGTAGTAAAAATAGTTGAGCTATGTAAACAACACTATCCTCGTCTTAAGGTTCTAGCTCGTGCTCGTAGTAGAGTAGAAGCGCATCAATTGATTAATCTCGGTGTAGATGGATATACTCGAGAGACGTTTCGTGGAGCGTTGGATTTAGGGCGTGAAACCCTTGTTGCGCTCGGTATGCACCCTTATCAAGCAAAGCGTGCTGAAGGGCATTTTCGTCGATTGGATAATGCCATGTTAAAAGAGCTATTACCTCAACAAGGTGAAGAGAAGCAATTTTCGATTAGAACAAAAGAAGCAAGAAAAGAGCTAGAAGCTATTTTTGGTCGAGAAATGGAAAAAGACCATCAAGCTAGAGATGAATGGGATAAGGAGCAGGGGTAAATAATGAAAAAACGTTTTATTGCTGGAGCTCGATGCCCTAAATGTGAAGCGACCGATTCTTTACGTTGGTGGGAAGAGAATAATATTGAACACGTAGAATGTGTTGAATGTGACTATGTAGAACAGCGAACACCACAAAATATGGAGAAAACAGCTCATAGCGATCAATCAATGATTGGTATTTTTAAGCCAGAGTAATTGAGTTTCTGATTAAGATCCCCATAATATGTACGTATATAAATTTGCATCTCAACTTTGACTGATGCTTTTGATGCCTTGGAGCCGATATGAAAATTGAACAAAATGTAGTGGTTAGCTTAGCCTACCAACTAAAACTTGATGATGGCGTGGTATTAGACCAGTCAACAGCAGACGCGCCACTTGAATACTTACACGGCTTTAACAACCTAATTCCTGGTTTGGAAAAAGAATTGGTTGGTAAAGTGGTTGGTGATAAATTTACTGCCGTTATTGAACCTGAAGGTGCATATGGCGACTATAATGAAGCACTAGTTCAACGTGTTCCTGCAAATGTATTCCATGGTGTTGATACTATTGAAGTTGGTATGCGCTTCATGGCAGACACAGACCAAGGTCAGGTTCCTGTTGAGATTACCGAAGTTGATGGCGACGAAGTCGTGGTTGATGGCAATCATATGCTTGCTGGAAAAACCTTAACGTTTGATATTGAAGTTGTAGCAATGCGTGAAGGTACCGAAGAAGAAATTGCTCATGGTCATATTCACAGTCAAGATCATGGTGAAGGCTGTTGTGGCGGCGGAGACAAAGGCGACGACCACGAATGTTGTGGCGGAAAAGGTCATGATGAAGGTAAAGAACATGAATGCTGTGGTGGCGGTGGTTGTGGAAGTCACTAAGAGGACTTTGGCTGTCTCTACAAATTAATTATTTAAACACCTACCTTTTTGGTAGGTGTTTTTGATTTAACTTACTTTAAGAGTATTGATGTGATGCAAACCCCTTTTTCTATCGCAATCCATGGTGGAGCCGGCACGATTGAACCAAGTATGATGAGCAAGGAGTTACAACAAGAGATAGAACGAGCCCTCACTCTAGCTGTAACGTCTGGTCATTCTGTTCTCAACCAAGGTGGTACTGCAATTGATGCCGTCGTGAGTGCGGTTAAATGTTTAGAAGATAGTCCTCATTTTAATGCAGGGCATGGTGCGGTATTAACTCATCAAGAAATGGTAGAGATGGACGCCGCGGTGATGTTGGGAGATCAACGTCAAGCAGGAGCTGTCGCAGGTGTAAAACACATTAGAAATCCGGTTGAATTAGCGAAAGATGTGATGGAAAAAACGCCACATGTTCTATTAGCTGGAAAAGGAGCTGAAGAGTTTGCGTTCAGTTTGGGCTACGACTATACCGAACAGGATTACTTTTTTACTGAGCGTCGATATCAGCAACTTCAATCAATGAAGGCAAAAGGTCTGTTTGCGTTGTCAGAATCTAAGTACCCAGATGACAAGAAGTTTGGAACCGTTGGAGCGGTAGCATTGGACCAATATGGGAACCTTGCTGCGGCAACAAGCACTGGCGGCGTTACCAACAAAAAATATGGAAGAATAGGTGACTCACCTTTAATTGGCTCTGGCACCTATGCTGAGAATAAATTGGTTGGATTATCAGCATCGGGTATGGGAGAGGCATTTATTCGTCATTGTGTTACCGCTGACATTGCGGCTCGCATGCGTTATTTAAAAGAAGATGTATCTGAAGCATGCGATGCTGTCCTTCATGGAGAATTGTGTGACATTGGTGGTGAGGGAGGCGTTATTGCCATTGATGCGCAAGGGAAGATTCACTTTTCATTAAATTCTTCAGGGATGTACCGTGCTTCCATCGACCGTACTGGAGAATTGAAATTAGCAATCTATTCAAATAACTAGTCAAATGGTTGATTATGCCGCTTCTCGTCTTAAACTTTAGACTTCGAGTAAATATTTATGCCAGATCAATTAGTTATTTTTCTACCTCTATTTATGCTCAAAAAATGACTGCAACTCATGTAATTCGATGCTAGAATCCATTTTTAACTAGCTATCAGACTTGGAACGATGGGAAATAACGTAGTTGTTTTAGGCACCCAATGGGGTGACGAAGGTAAAGGGAAAATTGTAGATCTGCTCACTGAAGACGCGAAATATGTTGTGCGTTATCAAGGTGGTCATAATGCAGGTCATACTTTGGTTATTGACGGTGAAAAAACCGTTCTTCACTTAATTCCGTCGGGTATTCTCCGCGACAACGTGAAGTGCATCATTGGTAACGGTGTCGTACTTTCACCAGATGCATTGATTAATGAGATGGAACCTCTAGAAGCTCGTGGTATTCCAGTTCGAGATCGTCTTTTCATTTCTGAAGCATGTCCACTAATTCTTCCGTACCATATTGCACTTGATCAAGCTCGTGAAATTGCTCGTGGTAACAAAGCAATTGGCACAACAGGACGTGGTATTGGTCCAGCCTATGAAGATAAAGTTGCTCGCCGTGGTCTACGTGTTGGCGATTTATTTGATAAAGCCTCCTTTGCTGAAAAGCTAAAAGAAGTCATGGAATACCATAACTTCCAGCTTGTAAATTATTACAAAGCTGAACCAGTGAATTACGAAGAAGTTCTAGAACAAGCTATGGGCTATTCTGATCTTTTGACTTCTATGATTATCGATGTCACTGATGAACTCGATGCAGCACGTAAGCGTGGTGATAAAATCATGTTTGAAGGCGCACAAGGTACATTGTTAGATATTGATCACGGTACCTATCCGTATGTTACTTCTTCAAACACAACTGCTGGCGGTGTTGCTGCTGGTTCTGGTTTTGGCCCTCGCCATTTAGGTTATATCCTTGGTATTGCTAAGGCTTACTGTACTCGAGTTGGTTCTGGTCCATTCCCAACAGAGTTAGATGATGAAGTTGGTAACCACCTTGGTGTTAAAGGGGCTGAGTTTGGTGCAACAACAGGTCGTAAGCGTCGTTGTGGTTGGTTTGACGCGGTTGCAATGCGTCGAGCAATTCAAATTAACTCGATAACAGGCTTCTGCCTAACCAAATTAGATGTTCTTGATGGACTGGAAGAGATCAAAATTTGTACCGGCTATAAAATGAAAGATGGTTCAGTTGCAACGGTTTCACCAATGGCTGCCGATGCGTTTGATGATGTTACTCCAATATATGAAACGGTACCTGGTTGGACTGAAAGTACGTTTGGAGCGACAACTTTGGAACAACTTCCTCAAGCTGCATTAGATTATGTTAAGCGCATTGAAGAGCTGACAGGTACTCCAATTGATGTCATTTCTACCGGTCCAGATCGTATCGAAACCATTATCAAAGTACACCCATTTAGCGTCTAGATTTATTAACTAAACGTTATTTAAGTAAACATAGTGAAAGCCGGCTTCTTAGTCGGCTTTTTTTTGTATTGATATGCTATATTTATTAAACAATCGTCACTGTTTAAATAACGATCACTTTTCTCTAAAGTGATAGGCGTTATTGCCGATACTCTATTCAGGTCGAGTTCCTTTTTGGATGGACAAAAATCTACGTCATTGTTTTTGACAATGACATTGAATGAAGAGTACTTATATGAAGCTACGAACGGTAGCGGCTTCAATATCATTGTTGTTTGTGTTGTCGACATCGTACGCTAACGTGGCTGATGTTGGCGCACCAGTACCAATCTATTCTGAGGCTGAACTACTCAAATTAATTGAGAAAAATAAGCACCTAGAACGAGTGAAAGCTGATCATTGCCAGTTAGTGGAAGATATTGTAGCGCGTGCGACACGTGTAAGCTTACCTTCCTACGAGTTTTTATATGGTGATATGCTGGCTTCGGGTGTTTGTGTGGATCAAGATGTTGATTTGGGCTTGTATTATATTGAATCGGCAGCGCATCAAGGGTTAGATACTGCACTCGAACAACTGGGTCGATATTATGCTCAGGGCATTATGGTACAACAAGATAAAGAGCGTGCAATACCGTACTTTAGAGAAGCATCTGCGATGGGGAACTTAAATGCCCGTATTCAGTTAGCAGAATTGTTGCTTCGTGATTATGGGAGCCCACTTGACTATGAAGACGCGTACCGTTGGCTTTATCATTCCGTGACTGCAGATTCTCGACTCCATAAAAGGATTGCATTGTTACGACAAGGATTGGAGTTACGTATGCCACAAAATATTGTATCTCGTGCAAAAATGCGAGAAACATTCTGGTAATGTCATGATTACTTTCTTAAAAAGGCCATTTTTCCGAAGAAAATGGCCTTTTTTGCATTTAATATTTGATAATGACTAATTTTTAGAGAAACAGTCACATAGCACTAGTATAATAAATATAAGCATTGGAATGTTGAGAAAACATCTAATGCACATTATGAACAGCTCTCCTCTCTATTTTAGGACTGACTTATGTCTGACTCAATTCAAAACGACCCATTTGCTGACCGCGAAGCAAGTAATTACGAAAACCCAATTCCGAGCCGTGAATTTATTACTGAGTTTTTGCGTAAAGCAAAGGTTCCGATGAATCGAAATGATATTTTCGAAGCATTAAAGCTTGAAGGTGAAGACCATTACGAAGGGTTGCGTCGTCGTTTACGGGCAATGGAGCGAGATGGGCAGTTGGTCTTTACTCGTCGCCAATGTTACGCACTTCCTGAAAAACTTGAGATGATCAAAGGCTACGTCATTGGTCATAAAGATGGGTATGGGTGGGTACGTCCAGAAGGTGCAACTGGTCGGGATAATGATATTGTCTTAGCACATCATCAAATGAGAACCTTAGTACATGGTGACTTCGTCTTAGTTCAACCTTCAGGTACCGACAAAAAAGGGCGCAAAGAAGGGCGTTTAGTTAGAATTCTTGAAGAGAGAAACGGGCAGATTGTGGGCCGTTTTTTCTTCGAACAAGGGTTTTCTTATGTTGTCCCCGACGACTCACGAATTCATCATGACATTTTGATTCCAAATGAAGAGCGTGCAACAGCCCGTATGGGGAATGTCGTAGTGATTGAAATTACTGATCGAGGAAGCCGTTCTCGTGGAATGATGGGCAAAGTTATCGATGTTCTTGGGGAGAATATGGCACCAGGAATGGAGACGCAAATTGCGATCCGAACTCATCAAATTCCGGAGACATGGCCTCAAGCAGTCGAAGAACAAATTCAGAAATTCGGCGAAGACGTTCCTGAAGAAGCAAAGGAAGGGCGAGTCGATCTTCGTCAGCTTCCCTTAGTCACCATTGATGGTGAAGATGCTCGTGATTTTGACGATGCGGTATACTGCGAAGCTAAGAAAGGTGGTGGATGGCGTTTATGGGTAGCGATTGCCGATGTCAGTCATTATGTTCGCCCAAATACTGCACTCGATAAAGAAGCGATTAATCGAGGTAACTCGGTTTATTTTCCTTCACAAGTTGTCCCTATGCTACCAGAGGTTCTATCGAACGGCTTATGTTCGCTTAACCCTCAGGTAGACCGTCTATGTATGGTATGTGAAATGACCATTTCCGCATCAGGGAAACTATCTGGCTATAAACATTATGAAGCGGTAATGAATTCTCATGCTCGCTTAACCTACAATAAGGTTGGCGCTATTTTGGAAGGGGATGAAGAGTTGATAGAGCGATATCAGCCATTGATTCCTCATCTCAATGAACTTTATCGCATGTATAACGTACTTAAAGTCGCTAGGGAAAAACGCGGCGCAATTGAGTTTGAAACGGTTGAAACCAAATTTATATTTAATGCTGAAAGAAAAATTGACCGTATAGAACCGGTTGAACGTAATGATGCTCACAAGATTATCGAAGAATGTATGATCCTGGCTAATATCGCATCGGCTTCCTTAGTGGAAAAAGCAAAAGAGCCCGCATTATATCGGATTCACGAAACCCCTGGGGAATTAAAGCTAACCGGATTTCGTGACTTTTTAGGTGAGCTTGGTTTGAATCTAACGGGGGGGCTAGAACCTTCACCGACGGACTATGCCGATTTAATGAAGCAAGTCATTGAGCGTCCGGATAAAGAATTGATTCAAACTATGCTGCTGCGTTCGATGAAACAAGCCGTTTATAGTCCAGATAATGTGGGTCACTTTGGTTTAGCATTAAAACGTTATGGCCACTTTACCTCGCCAATTCGCCGTTATCCCGACTTATTACTTCACAGAGCAATTAAGTATCTTATCGCGAAAAAAGAAGGCACAACCACAAATCACTGGACTCCAACGGGCGGATATCACTATTCATTTGATGATATGGATGGGTTTGGAGAACAGTGCTCAATGACTGAACGTCGTGCTGACGATGCGACTCGAGAAGTAAGCGACTGGCTAAAATGTGAATACATGCAAGACCATGTCGGTGAAGTACTTGATGGCGTCATAGCCAATGTAACAGGTTTTGGTTTCTTCGTTCGCTTAACGGAATATCATATCGACGGACTAGTGCATATATCGAGTTTGGCCAACGACTACTATCAATTCGACCCAATCGGCCAGCGCTTAATAGGGGAGAGTTTTGGTAATATTTATCGACTTGGCGATACAGTCAAAGTAAAAGTGGCGGCGGTAAACCTAGATGAACGACATATTGACTTTGAATTAGTCGAAACGAGCCGTAAACTGCGTGGCGCGGGTAAAACAGCAAAGAAACGCGCAGAGGAAGCTCGTATAAAAGCCCGTGGTAAAAAAGTGGCGAAAAACCCAACAAAAGCACGAGCGTTAGTCGAGCCAACCAAACGGCCAGATGAGACGACGAGCGACACAGATAAAAAACGCAGCCGAAAAAGCAAAGCGAGTAAAGCTCGTAAAAAGAAATCCAGAGTCAAAGCGTCTCGCAGTAAACCAAAGTCGTAACTAAGGTAGCAAATGAGTAATGAATTTATTTATGGTATCCATGCCATTAATGCAGTACTAGCCAAATCCCCTGAACGTTTTATTGAGGCGTTTGTATTAAAAGGGCGCCAAGATGACCGCTTATTGCCGGTACTCAACGAATTACAGCGCTTAGGCATATCTGTACAACAGATGGGGCGAAAAGCTTTGGATGATAAAGCTCAAGGAGCAAATCACCAGGGAGTGATTGCTCGAGTCAAACCCGCAAAAAACCTTAATGAGCACGATCTTGATGCCATCATAGCGCAACATGAAAACCCACTGCTGCTGGTGTTAGATGGTGTCACGGACCCACATAATCTAGGAGCTTGCTTGCGTAATGCAGATGCGGCTGGCGTTGCTGCTGTGATTGTGCCGAAGGATAAGTCTGCACCAATGACTGCTACTGTCTCAAAAGTTGCGTGCGGTGCGGCAGAAACCGTTCCGTTGGTTCGTGTGACGAACTTAGCTCGAACAATGAGAGCCTTACAGGAACAAGGAGTTTGGTTTGTCGGTACGGCTGGTGAAGCGAAACATGATGTGTATAAGGCAAAATTGACCGGTTCTTTGGCTATCGTCATGGGCGCAGAGGGGGATGGTATGCGCCGCCTTACTCGTGAAACATGCGATGATCTAATTAAAATTCCAATGGCAGGAAGTGTTTCGAGCTTAAATGTATCTGTGGCAACAGGGGTTTGCCTATTTGAGGCTGTGCGCCAACGCTTGAAATAGTCGATTTTCTTAGTTCACCTACCTATAAAATCAAGCAGTGCTTAATGTTTCGATTATTTATTAAACACTGCTTGCAACCTCTTACTCGATCTGTATAATGCAGCGCACTGGCTTAAGTCAGTTGTGAACCAATGAGCAGCGAGGAGTAGGCACTGCCTAGTAATGTATACTCAGCTTATGTTCGCAGTTAATTAAAATTTAACTCAATAGAGTTAATCATCTATTAGCTGACAATGTACCCAATCTGGGTGCTACGGTTTCACATAAATCAATCGGCATTCTCTCACTTTTGTGTGTATGAGTGGCGATATTGTTTGTGTAATTATTTAACAATTGGAGCTCTGTCTCATGCAGAACCAACGTATCCGTATCCGCCTTAAAGCGTTCGATTACAAACTAATCGATGCTTCTACAGCGGAAATCGTTGAAACAGCTAAGCGTACCGGCGCACAGGTTCGTGGTCCTATTCCACTGCCTACTCGTAAAGAGCGTTTTACTGTTCTTATCTCTCCACACGTCAACAAAGATGCCCGTGATCAGTATGAAATTCGTACTCACAAACGTCTAATCGACATCGTTGAGCCAACAGATAAAACTGTTGATGCTTTGATGCGTCTAGATCTAGCTGCTGGCGTTGATGTTCAAATCAGCCTAGGTTAAGGGAGATAGGAATAATGATTGGTCTAGTCGGACGTAAAGTGGGTATGACCCGCGTATTTACCGAAGAAGGCGTTTCTATCCCAGTTACAGTTGTGGAAGTTGAAGCGAACCGTATTTCTCAAGTTAAAACACTTGAAAATGATGGCTACGCAGCAATCCAAATAACTGCTGGTACTAAGAAAGCTAACCGTGTAACTAAGCCTGAAGCTGGTCACTTTGCGAAAGCAGGTGTTGAAGCAGGCCGCGGTCTTTGGGAATTCCGTTTAGAAAACGGCGAAGAGTTTGAAGTTGGTTCAGAACTAACTGTTGAACTGTTCAATGAAGTAAAAAAAGTAGACGTTACTGGTACATCGAAAGGTAAAGGCTTCCAAGGCGTAGTTAAGCGTTGGAATTTCAGTACTCAAGATATGACTCACGGTAACTCATTGTCTCACCGTGCTCCTGGTTCTATCGGTCAATGTCAGACTCCAGGTCGCGTGTTTAAAGGCAAGAAAATGTCAGGTCACATGGGTGCTGAGCGTGTTACGACTCAAAACTTGGACATCGTACGTGTTGACGCTGAGCGCAATCTGCTTCTTATTAAAGGTGCAGTACCAGGCTCAACTGGCGCTAACGTGATCGTCAAACCTGCTGTGAAAGCATAACGTCTAGGAGTAAGTAATGGAATTGATAGTTAAAGGTGCTGATGCACTAACTGTTTCCGAAACTACTTTCGGACGTGAGTTTAACGAATCCCTTGTTCATCAAGTAGTTGTTGCGTATGCAGCAGGTGCTCGTCAAGGTACTCGTGCTCAAAAGACTCGTTCAGAAGTTTCTGGCGGCGGCGCTAAACCATGGCGTCAAAAAGGTACTGGCCGTGCACGTGCTGGTACTATTCGTAGCCCTATCTGGCGTTCAGGTGGTGTTACTTTTGCTGCGAAACCACAAGATCACAGTCAAAAAGTTAACAAAAAAATGTACCGTGGTGCTATGAAAAGCATCCTTTCTGAGCTAGTTCGTCAAGAGCGTTTAATCGTTGTTGATAACTTCTCAGTTGAAGCACCAAAAACAAAAGAGCTAGTAGCTAAGCTAAAAGAGCTTGAGCTAAACGATGTTCTTATCGTGACTAGTGAAGTAGACGAAAATCTATTTCTAGCGGCTCGTAACCTGTACAAAGTTGACGTTCGTGATGTTGCTGGTGTTGATCCAGTAAGTCTAATCGCGTTCGACAAAGTTGTAATGACTGCTGCTGCAGTTAAGCAAGTTGAGGAGATGCTAGGATGAGCAAACAAGAGCGTCTACTAAAAGTTTTACGTGCTCCACATATCTCAGAAAAAGCAACAATGACTGCTGAGAAAGCGAACACTATCGTTTTCAAAGTATCATTAGATGCGACTAAGAATGAGATTAAAGCAGCTGTAGAACAGCTATTCGAAGTTGAAGTTAAATCTGTAAATACTCTTATCACTAAGGGTAAGACCAAACGTCAAGGTCAACGCCAAGGTCGCCGTAGCGACGTTAAGAAAGCGTATGTGACTTTGAAAGAAGGTCAGGATCTTGACTTCGTTGGCGGTGCGGAATAACAGGAGTAGTTGAAAAATGGCTATTGTTAAATGTAAGCCGACTTCCCCTGGTCGTCGTCACGTCGTTAAAGTTGTTAACGCTGACCTACACAAGGGTAAGCCATACGCACCTCTTCTAGAGAAAAACTCTAAGAATGGTGGTCGTAACAATAACGGTCGTATTACTGTACGTCATGTAGGTGGTGGTCATAAGCACCATTACCGTGTTATTGATTTCAAACGTACAAAAGATGGCATTCCAGCGAAAGTTGAGCGTCTAGAATACGATCCAAACCGTAGCGCTAACATAGCTCTAGTTCTGTACGCAGACGGTGAGCGTCGTTACATTATTGCACCAAAAGGTGTTCAAGCTGGTGATGCAATCCAGTCTGGTGTTGATGCGCCAATCAAAGCAGGTAACACTCTGCCGATGCGTAACATCCCAGTGGGTTCTACAATTCACTGTGTTGAACTTAAGCCTGGTAAAGGTGCACAGCTAGCTCGTTCTGCGGGTGCATATGCTCAACTAGTCGCTCGCGACAGTTCATATGCAACACTCCGTTTACGTTCTGGTGAAATGCGCAAAGTTCTTTCTGAGTGCCGTGCAACAATCGGCGAAGTTGGTAACTCTGAGCATATGCTACGTGAGCTTGGTAAAGCTGGTGCTTCGCGCTGGCGTGGTGTTCGTCCTACCGTCCGCGGTGTGGTAATGAACCCAGTTGATCACCCACATGGTGGTGGTGAAGGCCGTACCTCTGGTGGTCGTCACCCTGTATCTCCATGGGGTATGCCAACTAAAGGCTACAAGACTCGTAAGAACAAACGCACCGACAAGTACATCGTACGTCGTCGTAATAAGTAATCTATTAAAGAGGATAAGCCATGCCACGTTCTCTCAAGAAAGGTCCATTTATTGACCTACACTTGCTGAAGAAGGTAGAGAAAGCGGTGGAAAGCGGAGACAAAAAGCCTATTAAGACTTGGTCCCGTCGCTCAATGATCATTCCAACAATGATCGGTTTGACCATCGCTGTCCATAATGGTCGTCAGCACGTTCCAGTATTTGTGACTGAAGAAATGATTGGCCACAAACTGGGCGAATTCGCACCAACTCGTACTTACCGCGGCCATGCTGCAGATAAGAAAGCTAAGAAGAAATAGGAGTAGATAATGGAAGCAGTAGCTAAACATAACTTTGCTCGCATTTCTCCTCAGAAAGCTCGCTTAGTTGCAGATTTAATCCGTGGAAAATCGGTTGATCAGGCTCTAGAAATCTTAATATTCAGCAACAAGAAAGCTGCTGTATTAATTAAGAAAGTTCTAGAATCGGCAATCGCCAATGCGGAACACAACGAAGGTGCAGATATCGACGATCTTAATGTCGCTAAAATCTTCGTAGATGAGGGACCTATCATGAAGCGTATTATGCCTCGTGCTAAAGGTCGTGCGGATCGTATCTTGAAGCGTTCGAGCCACATCACTGTTGTTGTAGCAGATCGTTAAGGGACTAGGAGATAAGCAATGGGTCAGAAAGTACATCCAAATGGCATTCGTCTCGGCATTATTAAGCCTTGGAATTCCACATGGTTTGCTAATACCAAAGAGTTCGCTGACAACCTAGACGGCGACTTCAAGGTACGTCAATTCCTAACTAAGGAATTGAAAAACGCATCTCTTTCACGCATCGTTATTGAGCGTCCAGCAAAAAGCATTCGTGTGACTGTTCACACTGCTCGCCCTGGCGTTGTTATCGGTAAGAAAGGGGAAGACGTAGAGAAGCTACGCACAGCTGTAGCTAAAATTGCAGGTGTACCAGCACAAATCAATATCGCTGAAGTACGTAAGCCTGAGCTTGACGGTCAATTAGTGGCTGATAGCATCTCGTCTCAGCTAGAGCGTCGCGTTATGTTCCGTCGTGCTATGAAGCGCGCGGTACAAAATGCTATGCGTCTAGGCGCTAAAGGTATCAAAGTGGAAGTAAGTGGTCGTTTAGGCGGCGCTGAAATCGCACGTGCTGAGTGGTATCGTGAAGGTCGTGTACCTCTACATACTCTACGTGCAGACATTGATTACGCAACTTCTTCGGCTCACACTCAATACGGTGTGATCGGCGTTAAAGTTTGGATCTTCAAAGGAGAAATCCTTGGTGGAATGCCAGCAGCTAATGCAGTAGAGCCAAAGGCTGACAAGCCTAAGAAGCAGCGTAAAGGCCGGAAGTAAGGAGTCGATAGATGCTACAACCTAAACGTACTAAGTTCCGTAAGGTTCATACAGGTCGTAACCGTGGTCTAGCGAAAGGTACTGAAGTAAGCTTTGGTACATTTGGTTTGAAAGCGGTTGGCCGTGGTCGTCTAACTGCTCGCCAAATCGAAGCAGCACGTCGTGCTATGACTCGTCACGTGAAACGTCAAGGTCAAATCTGGATTCGAGTATTCCCAGATAAGCCGATTACAGAAAAGCCGCTTGAAGTTCGTCAGGGTAAGGGTAAAGGTAACGTTGAGTACTGGGTAGCCCAAATCCAACCTGGAAAGGTAATGTACGAAATGGACGGTGTTCCTGAAGAGTTGGCACGTGAAGCATTTGCTCTTGCATCTGCTAAACTGCCGTTCAAGACTACTTTCGTAATTAAGCAGGTGATGTGATGAAAGCACAAGATCTACGCGAGAAAAGCGTTGATGAGCTAAACGCAGAGCTACTGAATTTGCTGAAAGAACAGTTTAACTTGCGCATGCAAGCTGCGACTGGACAATTACAGCAAACGCATACTCTGAAAATTGTTCGCCGTGATATCGCACGTGTTAAAACGGTTTTGACTGAGAAGGCAGGCGCATAATGAGCGACAAAATTCGTACTCAAACTGGTCGTGTTGTTAGCAACAAGATGGATAAATCTATTGTTGTTGCAATTGAGCGCGTCGTAAAACATCCAATTTACGGCAAGTTCATTAAACGCACTACAAAAGTACACGCACACGATGAAACCAACGACTGTGGCTTAGGCGATACCGTTGAAATCAAAGAGTGCCGTCCATTGTCTAAGACTAAGTCTTGGACATTGGTTAAAGTTGTAGAAAAAGCTAAAATGTAATTGATTTTTCTACAAAAACGAAAACGGCCCCTATTAATTTCGGGGCCGTTTGTTTTTAGACTACCCAATCACGATAAAGGGTGTTACAATTCGCGTCCCTTTTTAAGGGCAGCCCGACCCGTGATGGGTCTAGTTTTAATATTTAGCGGAGCACTAACATGATCCAAATGCAAAGTATGCTGGACGCAGCTGATAACTCAGGCGCCCGCAGCGTAAAATGTATTAAGGTTCTGGGTGGCTCACACCGTCGTTATGCACATATCGGTGACATCATCAAAATTACTGTAAAAGAAGCAATTCCTCGCAGTAAAGTAAAAAAAGGTGATGTACTGAAGGCGGTGGTAGTTCGCACCCGTAAAGGCGTACGTCGTCCTGACGGTTCTGTCATTCGCTTCGACCGTAATGCTTGCGTATTGTTGAACAACACTACAGAGCAACCTGTCGGCACACGTATCTTTGGTCCAGTGACGCGTGAACTTCGCAATGCGAAATTCATGAAAATCGTCTCACTGGCTCCAGAAGTATTGTAAGGAGCGCTAAAATGGCAGCTAAAATCCGTCAAAATGACGAAGTTATCGTTCTTGCTGGAAAAGATAAAGGCAAGAAAGGTAAAGTAACTAAGGTACTGACAACTGGTAAAGTTGTTGTTGAAGGTATCAACCTTGTTAAAAAACACCAAAAGCCGGTTCCGGCTCAAGGTCAACAAGGTGGCATCGTTGAACAAGAAGCGGCTATTGATGCTTCTAACGTTGCACTTTTCAACGCATCTACTGGTAAGGCAGATCGTATCGGTTTTCGTATCGAAGATGGCAAGAAAGTTCGTTTCTTCAAATCTAACAACGAAACTGTTTCTAACTAATAGAAGTAATTTGGAGTTCTACTATGGCGAAACTGCATGATTACTACAAGTCGTCTGTAGTCGCTGAACTGACCAAAGAGTTCAGCTACTCGAGCGTCATGCAAGTCCCTAGGATTGATAAAATCACCCTAAACATGGGCGTTGGTGAAGCAATCAACGATAAGAAACTGCTTGAGAATGCAGCGTCTGATATGGCTACGATCGCAGGTCAAAAGCCACTTATCACAAAAGCGCGCAAATCTGTTGCAGGTTTCAAAATTCGTGAAGGCTACCCAATTGGTTGTAAAGTAACCTTGCGTGGCGAGCGTATGTGGGATTTTTTAGAGCGTTTAATCTCTATTGCTCTTCCACGTGTACGTGATTTCCGTGGCGTTAGCGCGAAGTCTTTTGACGGTCGTGGTAACTACAGCATGGGCGTTCGCGAGCAAATCATCTTTCCGGAAATCGACTACGATAAAGTAGATCGCATCCGTGGTCTTGATATCACTATCACGACTACTGCTGATTCCGATGAGGAAGGCCGTGCTTTGCTGGCTGCCTTTAACTTCCCATTCCGTAAGTAAGGTGAAGGGTTACTGTTATGGCTAAAATATCTATGAAAGCACGTGAAGCAAAACGTGCAACGCTAGTAGCAAAGTTCGCTGAAAAGCGTGCGGCGCTAAAAGCAACAATTAACGATGTAAACGCATCTGAAGAAGAACGTTGGGACGCTGTACTAAAACTACAAGCACTTCCACGTGATTCAAGTGCATCACGTCAGCGCAACCGTTGTAACCAAACTGGTCGTCCACACGGTTACCTACGTAAGTTCGGTCTCAGCCGTATTAAAGTTCGCGAAGCTTGCATGAAAGGCGAGATTCCTGGACTTCGTAAGGCTAGCTGGTAATTGCCACTTAATCATTTGGAGTATAGTTTATGAGCATGCAAGATCCGATTTCGGATATGCTGACCCGCGTTCGTAACGGTCAGGCAGCAAACAAAGTTGCTGTTAAAATGCCTTCTTCAAAGCTTAAAGTTGCAATTGCTGCATTACTTAAAGCTGAAGGTTACGTCGAAGACTTCGCTGTTGATAGCGAAGCAAAACCTGAGCTTGAAATTACTCTTAAGTATTTCCAAGCTAAACCAGTAATCGAGCAAATCCAACGTGTTTCACGTCCTGGTCTACGCGTCTATAAGAAAAAAGGCGATATTCCATCAGTGATGGGCGGTTTGGGTGTTGCTGTTGTATCCACTTCCAAGGGTCTGATGTCAGACCGTGCTGCTCGCAAGGCAGGTCTTGGCGGTGAAATCATTTGCTACGTAGCTTAATTTAAGGAGTAGACTATGTCTCGTGTTGCTAAAGCACCAGTCTCTATTCCAGCAGGCGTAGAGGTGAAATTAAACGGCCAAGAAGTTACTGTAAAAGGTACTAAAGGCGAGCTTACTCGCGTTGTAAATAACGCAGTAATTATCGCACAGGAAGATGGAAAGCTAACTTTTGGTCCTCGTGAAGGCGCTGCAAACGCTTGGGCACAAGCAGGTACTGCTCGTGCACTAGTTAACAACATGGTTGTTGGCGTTACAGCTGGTTTCACGAAGAAGCTTGTACTTAAAGGTGTTGGTTACCGTGCTGCTATTAAAGGCAACGCTGTAGGTCTGACCCTTGGCTTCTCACATCCAGTTGAGCACGCGTTGCCAGCCGGTGTTAAAGCTGAATGTCCAAGCCAAACTGAAATTGTTCTAACTGGTTGTGATAAGCAATTAGTTGGTCAAGTTGCAGCTGACATTCGTTCTTACCGTGAGCCTGAACCTTATAAAGGTAAAGGTGTTCGTTACGCAGATGAAAATGTGCGTACTAAAGAAGCTAAGAAGAAGTAAGGTAACGCTATGGATAAGAAAGCATCTCGCATCCGTCGTGCTACACGTGCGCGTCGTAAGATTGCAGAACTGGGTGCAACTCGCCTAGTCGTACACCGTACTCCTCGTCATGTGTACGCGCAGGTAATTGCAGCGAACGGCTCTGAGGTTATCGCAGCAGCTTCTACTGTAGAAAAAGCGATCCGTGAGCAAGTAAAATATTCTGGTAACATCGATGCAGCTAAAGCAGTAGGTAAAGCTATTGCAGAGCGCGCACTTGAAAAAGGCGTAGCACAAGTCGCATTTGATCGTTCTGGTTTCCAATACCACGGTCGAGTAGCAGCGCTAGCAGATTCTGCTCGCGAAGCTGGTCTCAAATTCTAAGGTAGGGTTGGAAGATGGCTAAAGAACAACAATCTCAAGCAAGTGATTTGCAAGAAAAATTGATTGCTGTTAACCGTGTATCTAAGACGGTTAAAGGTGGTCGAATCATGAGCTTCACTGCACTAACAGTAGTTGGTGACGGTAATGGTCGTGTAGGTTTCGGTTACGGTAAAGCCCGTGAAGTTCCTGCTGCGATTCAAAAAGCAATGGAAAAAGCGCGTCGTAACATGGTTACTGTTGCGCTTAAAGAAGGTACTCTTCACCACGCAGTGAAAGGTCGCCACTCAGGCTCTAAAGTTTACATGCAACCAGCTTCAGAAGGTACTGGTGTTATCGCAGGTGGTGCGATGCGTTCAGTTCTTGAAGTTGCAGGTGTACATAATGTTCTGTCTAAAGCATACGGTTCAACGAACCCAATCAACGTTGTTCGCGCAACGATTGACGCTTTGAGCAGCATTAAGTCACCAGACATGGTTGCTGCTAAGCGTGGTCTCACTGTTGAAGCTATTTCGGAGTAAGAACACCATGGCAACTATTAAAGTAACTCAAACTAAGAGCTCAATTGGACGCCTACCAAAGCACAAAGCTACTTTGCGCGGTTTAGGTCTTCGTAAAATCAATCATACAGTAGAACTTGAAGATACTCCGTGTGTTCGCGGAATGATCAACAAGGTTTACTATATGATTAAAGTTGAGGAGTAATCAGAATGCGTTTGAATACTCTATCACCGGCTGACGGTTCTAAACCTTCTAAGAAGCGTTTAGGTCGTGGTATCGGTTCAGGCCTAGGTAAAACTGGTGGCCGTGGTCATAAAGGCCAAAAATCACGTTCTGGCGGATCTGTTCGTCCAGGTTTCGAAGGTGGTCAAATGCCTTTGAAACAACGTCTACCAAAATTTGGCTTCACTTCTCGTAAGAGTCTAGTGTCTGCTGAAGTTCGTCTAGGTGAACTAGCGAAAGTAACGGGTGATGTTGTTGACCTGAACAGTCTTAAAGCAGCTAACTTAGTCACTAAGAATATCGTGAACGTTAAAATCGTTCTTTCTGGTGAACTAGCGAAAGCTGTGACTGTCAAAGGTCTACGCGTGACTAAAGGTGCTAAAGCTGCTATTGAAGCTGCTGGCGGTAAAATCGAGGAATAATCTCGAGGAACGAGGTACAGATGGCTAAGAAACCAGGACAAGATTTTAGTAGTACTAAAAGCGGTTTAAGTGAACTGAAGTCACGAATACTTTTTGTAATTGGTGCACTTCTAGTCTTCCGAGCCGGCTCATTTGTGCCGATCCCTGGTATTGACGCAGCTGTACTTGCCGATTTAGTCGAACAGCAAACAGGTACCATCGTTGAAATGTTTAACATGTTCTCCGGTGGTGCACTGTCGCGTGCATCTATATTAGCATTGGGTATCATGCCGTATATTTCGGCTTCTATTGTTATCCAATTGCTGACTGTAGTTCATCCCGCGTTAGCTGAACTCAAGAAAGAGGGTGAAGCAGGGCGTCGTAAGATTAGCCAATATACGCGTTATGGCACGCTTGTGCTTGCAACATTCCAAGCTTTAGGTATTGCGACAGGACTACCAAACATGGTCTCTAATCTGGTTGTTATAGACCAAACCATGTTTACGTTTATCGCTACCGTGAGTCTAGTAACTGGCACCATGTTCTTAATGTGGTTAGGTGAACAGATCACTGAGCGTGGAATTGGTAATGGTATTTCATTACTGATCTTTGCAGGTATCGTTGCTGGGTTGCCTCAGGCAATCGGACAAACAATCGAGCAAGCTCGTCAAGGTGAATTGCACGTGCTTCTTCTGCTGTTAATCGGTGTGATTTCGTTTGCAGTTATTTATTTCGTTGTTTTCATGGAGCGTGGTCAACGTCGTATCGTTGTTAACTATGCAAAACGTCAACAAGGTCGTAAAGTTTTTGCTGCACAGAGTACTCACTTGCCATTGAAAGTTAATATGGCCGGTGTTATTCCAGCGATTTTCGCATCAAGTATTATTCTATTTCCAGGGACGCTGGCTCAGTGGTTTGGTAGTAGTTTAGGTGGCGAAGGTTCAGCGTTTAGCTGGTTAACCGACGTGTCTTTGGCATTAAGCCCAGGACAACCACTTTATGTAATACTTTACGCAGTAGCGATTATTTTCTTCTGTTTCTTCTATTCGGCGTTGATGTTTAACCCGCGTGAAACAGCTGATAATCTTAAGAAGTCCGGAGCGTTCGTACCGGGAATCCGCCCAGGTGAGCAGACTGCGAAATACATAGATAAAGTAATGACTCGTTTAACCTTAGCCGGTGCGCTGTATATTACCTTTATCTGTCTGATCCCACAGTTCATGACTATCGCTTGGAATGTTCGTTTTTATTTCGGCGGTACCTCTCTACTTATCGTAGTAGTGGTTATCATGGATTTTATGGCACAGGTACAGACTCATTTGATGTCAAGTCAATATGATTCTGTGTTGAAAAAAGCAAATCTAAAAGACTACAACCGTTAAGCTGGTTGTATTACTTGAAGATGTTATTTACGGAGTTTAGCAATGAAAGTTCGTGCTTCCGTTAAAAAAATCTGTCGTAACTGTAAAGTTATCAAGCGTAACGGTGTCGTTCGCGTGATTTGTAGCAGTGAGCCAAAGCATAAACAACGCCAAGGCTAATTAAGCAGAAATTTTTACTTGAAAATTAGGGGTCGGTCGAGTATATTCCTCGGCCTACCTTTTGTGTGCAAAAGAAGTAGCATTCCGTAACGTATCCTCAGCGGGCTTTGTTACGGATAATTTCTTATTAAAAGTACTAGGAGTGAATAGTGGCCCGTATAGCAGGCATTAACATTCCTGATCAAAAACACGCTGTAATCGCATTAACTGCAATTTATGGCATCGGTAAAACTCGTTCTCAAGCTATTTTAGCTGAGTTGAGTATTGCTGAAGATGTTAAGATCAGTGAACTAACTGAAGAGCAGATCGATCAACTGCGTGATGGTGTAGCTAAATACACTGTAGAGGGTGATCTTCGTCGTGAAGTTTCCATGAACATCAAGCGTCTTATGGACCTTGGTTGTTACCGTGGTCTTCGTCATCGTCGCAGTCTACCACTACGTGGACAGCGTACTAAAACCAACGCTCGTACCCGTAAGGGTCCGCGTAAGCCGATCAAAAAATAATCGGGTGAGGTAGAGAGTACAATGGCTAAACAACCAACACGCGCGCGCAAACGTGCACGCAAACAAGTCGCAGATGGTGTGGCACATATCCATGCATCTTTTAATAACACAATCGTAACCATTACTGACCGTCAAGGTAATGCATTAGCTTGGGCTACTGCAGGAGGTTCTGGTTTCCGTGGTTCTCGTAAGTCAACTCCATTTGCAGCGCAAGTTGCAGCTGAGCGTTGTGCTGAAATGGCTAAAGAATATGGCCTGAAGAATCTGGAAGTTATGGTTAAGGGTCCTGGTCCAGGTCGTGAATCAACAGTTCGCGCACTGAATGCAGCAGGTTTCCGTATCACTAATATTGTTGATGCGACTCCTATCCCTCATAACGGTTGTCGTCCACCGAAGAAACGTCGCGTATAACGTTTCTAGGAATATTGGAGAAAGATCATGGCTAGATATTTGGGTCCTAAGCTAAAGCTTAGTCGCCGCGAAGGTACCGACTTATTCCTTAAGTCTGGTGTTCGTGCGATAGATACCAAGTGTAAAATTGATAATGCACCAGGTGTTCACGGCGCTCGTCGTGGCCGTCTATCAGATTATGGTGTACAGCTTCGTGAGAAGCAAAAAGTTCGTCGTATGTACGGCGTGCTAGAAAAACAGTTCCGTAACTACTACAAAGATGCTGCGCGTATTAAAGGCAACACAGGCGAAAACCTGCTTCAACTTCTTGAAGGTCGTCTAGATAACGTAGTTTACCGTATTGGTTTTGGCGCAACTCGTGCTGAAGCTCGTCAACTTGTTAGCCACAAGGCTATTTTAGTTAACGGTAACGTGGTAAACATTCCTTCATTCAAAGTATCGGCGAATGACGTTGTTTCTATTCGTGAAAAAGCGAAAGCTCAATCACGTATTAAAGCTGCTCTAGAAGTTGCAGAACAACGTGAAAAACCAACTTGGATTGAAGTAGATGGAAGCAAGATGGAAGCAACATTCAAGCGTTTGCCTGAGCGTTCAGATCTATCAGCTGATATCAACGAACAATTGATCGTCGAACTTTACTCTAAGTAAGGTTTAAACAAAAGAGAGGACACAATGCAGGGTTCTGTAACAGAATTTCTTAAGCCACGTCTTGTTGATATTGAACAGATCAGCGCGACACACGCAAAAGTAACTCTTGAGCCGTTAGAGCGTGGCTTTGGCCATACTCTGGGTAATGCACTTCGTCGTATTCTTCTTTCATCAATGCCAGGTTGCGCAGTGACTGAAGTTGAAATTGAAGGCGTACTACACGAATACAGCACCAAAGAGGGAATTCAAGAAGATATCCTAGAGATTCTTCTTAACCTAAAAGGTCTTGCTGTTCGCGTTGCCGATGGTAAAGATGAAGTGTTCATTACACTTAACAAGTCCGGTTCAGGCCCTGTTGTTGCAGGTGACATCACTCATGATGGTGATGTTGAGATCGTAAACCCTGAACACGTGATTTGTCATCTAACTGATGACAACGCTGAGATCGCTATGCGTATCAAAGTTGAGCGTGGTCGTGGTTATATTCCGGCTTCTGCGCGTATTCATACTGAAGAAGATGAGCGTCCAATCGGTCGTTTGCTAGTCGATGCAACTTACAGCCCAGTAGACAAAATTGCCTACGCCGTTGAAGCTGCTCGTGTTGAGCAACGTACAGATTTAGATAAGCTCGTTATCGATATGGAAACGAATGGAACTATTGAACCTGAGGAAGCTATCCGCCGTGCAGCAACAGTGCTTGCTGAACAGTTGGATGCGTTCGTAGATCTTCGCGATGTACGTGTACCTGAGGCTAAAGAAGAGAAGCCAGAGTTCGATCCGATCCTATTGCGTCCTGTAGACGATCTTGAACTAACAGTTCGCTCTGCTAACTGTTTGAAAGCAGAAGCGATTCACTACATCGGTGATCTGGTACAGCGTACTGAAGTTGAGCTACTTAAAACGCCCAACCTTGGTAAGAAATCTCTTACAGAGATTAAAGACGTACTTGCTTCACGTGGTCTTTCTCTTGGCATGCGCCTAGAGAACTGGCCGCCAGCGTCAATCGCTGAAGATTAATCGATACTAGTTAGAAGGATTAGGTCATGCGCCATCGTAAGAGTGGTCGTCAACTCAACCGCAACAGCAGTCATCGCAAAGCGATGTTCAGCAACATGGCTAGCTCTCTTGTTCGTCACGAAGTTATTAAAACTACCGTGCCTAAAGCAAAAGAACTACGTCGCGTAATTGAGCCTTTGATTACATTAGCTAAGACAGACAGTGTTGCTAACCGTCGTCTAGCATTTGCACGAACTCGTGATAACGAAGTTGTAGCAAAATTATTTAACGAAATCGGTCCACGTTTCTCTGCACGTCAAGGTGGCTACACTCGTATTCTTAAGTGTGGTTTCCGTGCAGGTGATAAAGCTCCAATGGCATACATTGAGCTTGTAGATCGCCCAGAAGTTGATGCGGAAGCAGAAACTGAATAATGAGTTCGTAACTCAATAAGAGAAAACCGAGCGAAAGCTCGGTTTTTTTATATCTGTTGTTTGTTGCCAGATTTTTTATTTTGACCTCATAGATACGTCAATTTGATACATTAATTACAGAACTGATGAGGCTAAGTCCATAATAGCAATGGATGATTACGGAGCTATTATCCTTTATCTTACTCAAGAGCTCAGAGCTTGATCCAAGTCAGCAATGATATCTTCGATATGCTCAATACCAATAGATAAGCGAATCATTTCAGGAACAACACCCGCTTTTTTCTGTTCCTCTGGCTCTAGTTGACGATGGGTTGTCGACGCAGGGTGACAGGCTAATGTTTTAGCATCACCAATATTCACTAATCGTTTTACCATGGTTAGTGCATCGTAGAACTGCACGCCAGCATCGTATCCACCTTTTAAACCAAATGATAAAATCGCCGATGGCTTTCCATCCATATATTTTTGCGCTAGGCCAAAAAAAGGAGAATCTTTGAGTCCAGCGTAACTGACCCAACTTACTTTTTCATGATTTTGAAGAAATTCAGCAACTTTAAATGCGTTCTCACAATGACGCTCCATGCGCAAAGAGAGAGTCTCTAGTCCTTGTAACAATAGAAAGGCATTCATTGGCGAAAGGGTTGAACCTGTGTTTCGCATTGGGACGGTTCTCGCTCTCGCGATAAATGCTGCTGCTCCAAATTGCTCAGCATACACGACACCATGATATGAAGGCTCAGGCTGATTAAATTCAGGGAAGCGGTCAGCATTTTTGACCCAGTCAAAATTACCCGAGTCAATAATTGCGCCGCCTAGAGAAGTCCCATGACCACCAACATATTTAGTGATGGAATGAACGACAATATCAGCACCATGAGCAATGGGCTTACATAATACTGGTGTTGCAACCGTATTGTCGACGATGACAGGGACACCTTCAGCATGGGCTAATTCAGCAATTTTTCCTAAATCAACAATATTACCCGCGGGGTTACCTATCGACTCGCAATATATTGCTTTGGTATTGTCATCGATTAACTCTGCAAGGCTTTCAGGCTTATCATCTTTGGCAAACTTAACTTGAATACCAAGGTTAGGAAGCATGTGAGCGAATAGTGTATAGGTACCGCCATAAAGCTGAGGAGTAGATACAATGTTATCGCCCGATTTGGCTAAAGAAAGAATGGCATAGTGAATGGCAGCACTTCCTGAACTTGTCACTAATGCGGCTAATCCCCCTTCTAATGCGGCCAAACGTTTTTCTAACACATCATTGGTTGGGTTCATTAATCGTGTATAGATATTTCCGGGAACATCTAGGTTGAATAGATCTGCACCGTGTTGAGCGTTATCAAATTCGTACGCTGCAGTTTGAAAAATAGGAACAGCAACAGATTTTGTGGTTGGGTCCGTTTCGTACCCATGGTGAATCGCGAGTGTTTCGTCTTTCATTTTCATCAATCCATCTAGATAAAGTGATGATATAAAAACACAAAGCTAATTTAGATGAAAGCAGAGGACAAAAAAAGGCAGTCAAAGTTTGAACTGCCTTTAGGTATGGGGATTTAAACGGAAATTATAGGATTGCTAGAAGTTCAACTTCAAATACAAGAGCTGCAAAAGGAGGAATTGCAGCGCCAGCACCTTGCTCACCATACGCAAGATTTTGTGGGATGCACAATTTCCATTTAGATCCAACAGGCATAAGTTGAAGAGCTTCTACCCAACCAGCGATAACACCAGTTACTGGGAATTCAGCAGGCTGACCGCGAGTTACAGAACTATCGAAAACGGTGCCATCAGTAAGTTGGCCATGATAGTGAACTCGTACTGTGTTATCTGAAGTTGGGATTTCACCAGTACCTTCAGTGATTACTTCATATTGTAATCCAGATTCAAGAACAGTAACTTCAGAGCGTTCTGCATTTGCTTTCAAAAATGCTTCGCCTTCAGCGGCGGCTTCTGCTGCAGCAGCTTGACGAGCTTCTTGTGCTTTACCGTGTAGAGTTTGCAGGGCATTGTTGATATCATCAACTTCGATTGCAGGCATTTCACCAGCAAGTGATGTTGCAATGCCTTCAGCGATTGCTGCTACTTCTAAGCCTTCTAGGCCACTTCCTGCAAGTTGTTGACCCATTTGAAGGCCAATACCGTAACTTGCTTTTTGCTCTACTGTTTCTAATTTGATGTCAGACATGAATGTCACTCTTTATTTGATAACGAAAGCGCAAGGATAGCAGGTCTCGGCGTACGATTAAATGGTCGGATTATGTAGAAATCAAATCCAAACCAATATGTGAGATATATCAAAGAAAAACAAGAGCAACAATCAGATTTATATTAACAAAAGATATATCTTATTGATGTGACTGTACTCTGTCTGGATGAGTTTTTATACTGTAGGTAGTTTTTGTAGGAGTCGGATTTAAATGGAACGTCGGCAAAGAAAAAAGCAGCCTCAGAGTTATGACTTCGCATTTATTAAACAAATGTGGTCAGATCTTCATTCGTTGTTATGGTTTGCTCAAGCGCGGCAAAGGTGGTCTCAACTCCCTCGTTTTCACCGTCATGCATTGTCAATATTGATTCCGTTCACGGTTCTACTTATGGTGGTGCCGTTTCCTTCTTCTTTGGAAAAAGCGCAAAACGTAGATGACTCAGATATGGGATCGCGTAGAGAAGTCTCTCTTAATGTTACTACTGGTAGTAAAGCGCCAAAAGCATCAACGTTCGAACCAACACCGAAAGTCACAAAGGAAACAAGGACTCAAGAGACCAGCCGAGCACTCGTTCAATCTGCTTGGGTATCTTACACAGTTAAGCAAGGCGACACTCTCGCGCGGATATTTCGAGAGCGAAAGTTGTCATCGTCTGATTTGGCAGCGTTAATTGCTATAGAAGGTAGTGATAGACCGCTTAGTGATATTCGCCCAGGTCAATTAGTGCGTTATAGGTTAAATGACAATGGGCAGCTTGATATGCTTCAACTTGAAAAGGGAAGTAAGTCGATTATGTTTTTCCGCCTTTCTAAAGGGGGTTTTAGCCGTGGCCAATAGTAGTAGGTCTGAGCTATAAGCGGATAAATAGGGATCTGCTTAAGATTCACTGGCTATCGTGCAGCAAATAGTGATAATAGGCGCCTGATGCTCGTAAACCACAGGAATGCCACAGTGAGTAATGCTCCTTTTTCAGATCTTTCACTCGATCCTTCGTTAGTCAGTAACCTTGACACTCTTGGTTTCCATAATATGACTCCGATCCAAGCTCTGAGCTTACCTCGAATTCTTGAGGGAAAAGATGTTATTGGTCAGGGAAAAACAGGCTCTGGTAAAACGGCTGCATTTGGTTTGGGCGTTTTGTCCAATTTAAAAGTTAAGCGTTTCCGTGTTCAATCTTTGGTGCTTTGTCCAACTCGAGAGCTTGCTGACCAGGTCGCAACGGAAATTCGCACTTTAGCTCGTTCGATTCACAATATTAAAGTACTCACTTTGTGTGGTGGTATGCCAATGGGACCACAAATTGGGTCGCTTGAGCATGGTGCCCATATATTAGTAGGCACTCCTGGGCGTATTTTGGACCACTTAGGGCGTGGCAGAATAGATCTTTCAGAACTGAATACTTTAGTATTGGATGAAGCAGACCGAATGCTGGAAATGGGCTTTCAAGATGCATTAGATGAGATTATTTCTCATGCTCCAAAGCAGCGTCAAACGCTACTATTTAGCGCCACTTTCCCTACAGAGATTAAACAACTTGCTGAAAAGCTCATGCGGGATCCTGAATTAATCAAAGTAGAATCAAAGCACGATACATCGAGTATTGAGCAGCATTTCTATAAAGTTGAAGGGCATGAAAATCGAGATGTAGCTTTGCGTCAAATACTTCTTCATTATAAACCTGAATCGACTGTCGTATTTTGCAATACTAAGCGCGAGGTACAGGATGTTGCAGATGAGTTGGTAAACCAAGGTTTTAGTGTGGTTGAGCTCCACGGGGATTTAGAACAGCGCGAACGCGACCAAGCATTAATACGATTTGCGAATAAAAGTGTCTCGATATTGGTTGCAACGGATGTTGCGGCGCGTGGTTTAGATGTCGATAACCTAGATGCCGTTGTTAATTTTGAGTTGTCTCGTGACCCTGAAGTTCATATTCATCGAATTGGCCGAACAGGTCGAGCGGGGAGTAAAGGTTTGGCATTGAGCTTCTATGGAGAGAAAGACGGTTATCGGATTGCCCAAATAGAAGATTCCCTGGAGAAACCGATTACACCAGCTGTATTGCCTAGTGAAGAGGTTTTGAGTCAACGACCTTATTATGCACCGATGCAAACAATACAAATTGATGGTGGAAAGAAACAGAAAGTAAGACCGGGTGATATTCTAGGAGCACTGACGGCAAATGGTACACTCCAAGGAAATCAAATTGGGAAGATTAATGTACTGCCAATGCGGGCGTATGTTGCGGTCGAAACCAAGCTGGTTAAGAAAGCATTGCAACAATTGGAAAACGGTAAAATGAAAGGTCGCCAATTCCGAGCAAGAATTTTGAAGTAACATTAGAATGATAAATTAGTAAGATTAGCCGCTAAATTAACAGCGGCTTTTTTATGTCTATAGTTTATCTTTTGGTTTAGTGAGCATGATTTACTTATCAGATTTTCGAATAAAAAATGTAATTTTAGAATTTCAAGTTATAACTATAACCCGTCATAATGCGTATAGATGATAAGTTGATAGGTAACGTGGCATGATAGGTAACAAAAAGGTGGCTCAACTTGCTTCCGCTGAAGCTGTTAGCATTAAGGTTAAGAACGCAGAGTCACAACTGACTCTGTCTCGTGTGACAAAAAGTCAGTTACAAGCTGGAGAAGTCGCCTTAGTTGGAGCGGGTCCTGGAGACCCTGAACTCTTAACGGTTAAAGCTCTGAGTTATCTTCAGCAGGCTGATATTGTGCTTTATGATTATTTAGTATCCGAAGATATTATGTCATTGATTCCTAGCAGTACGATTTTGGTTTGTGTAGGCAAGCGAGCTGGTCATCATAGTGTTCCTCAAGAAAAAACCAATCAATTGATTGTCGATTTTGCTAAACAAGGCCATCGAGTCGTCCGTATTAAAGGTGGTGATCCTTTTATGTTTGGTCGTGGTGGAGAAGAGCTTGAAGTGTTATTTGATGCTGGAATCAAGTTTCAAGTGATCCCTGGGATTACCGCCGCGGCAGGTGCTACGGCTTATGCAGGCATTCCATTAACTCACCGAGATCATGCACAATCAGCGATATTTGTGACCGGGCATGTTAAAGCAGAAAATGATGATATAGATTGGTCGACTTTAGCCAGAGGACGTCAAACTCTCGTTATCTATATGGGATTGATGAAGTCTAATTATATTCAGAAACAACTGCTGAAGCATGGTCGGCAAGGCGATACCCCGATTGCGATTATTGAACGCGGTACGCAGTCAAAACAACAGGTATTTAAAGGTAAACTCTCTGACTTGTCCCAGCTAGCAGCGGGTGCTGAATCACCATCATTAATTGTAATAGGAGAAGTGGTTAGCTTGTCTGACAAACTGAATTGGTTCTTACCCAATACACAAGTAGAAAAGAATCAATATGCTTAGTTTTCGCTATTAAGCGAGAGAGCTAAGTATTGTGGTACATAGGGGCCTATATCGTGTGATCGATTGAGCCTGGTTCATCACTTTCAATGGTGAATTTCTGGCTTAGCAGGGTACTTAATTGTTCAAAGTAATCGGCATTACTTTTATTACCAAGTAATTTACACAACTCATTGCCTGTTGGACTGAAACGAAAGTAGAGTAATCGAATACCTTTAGATAAAGGGGATAGTGATACTCGCTTTGCTTGGTAATGTAAAACAAGTGGTGGGTTGAGTTCAATTTCACCAGATTCTAATTCAGAGGCATGCAATAACCCTAATTCTATTAATACGAGCAAGCTTGAATAAGGTAAATGAAAATTGCCAAGGCTAATGCTAATGGAGTTATCTCGCTTACCGAAGCTAAAAATTGAACCTTGAGACTTTATGCCTACACAAATTTTCTTGCTACTATCTTGCCCAAAACTGCAGGCTATTGTTGCTGCGCGTTGGAGAATTTGTGCTTCTTTTGGCGTCATGTCTTTAAGCACTTTTAATGCTTTCATCGACGTTGAACCTGGATTGGTGACTTCGAGCTTTAGTACTTGAGCCCACAAACGTTGCATTGAACTGTTATGGATTTCTTGTGCCATGGTAAAAAAGCGAAGTAACCAATCTTGATCAGGCTCACCTGCGGTCTCATTTTTACAGCTTGATAGTGCGATCTTCATGATCTGTTCTAAGTTTTTTTGGCGCTGTTCTTTGAGGCGATTTTCGCGGTCTATTGCTCTCTCTAATGGGGAAAGGGGATCTTTGGTTTTAACCAATAATGCATCAAGACCATGAGATTGAGCGATTTGCATCACTTGACTAGCACTATCTTTAATGTGGTTCTTAGTGCGCTTTTGGGTATTCGATGTTGTTTCGGTGGGAGGGGCAATAATAACCGACGTTTTTTCCTTTTCCATGCTTGAGTCACCCATTACTCATTCTAGTAAGTATTAATCTAGCCTGTATTTGTTAATTCAGCCAGTCTAGTTTTCTTAGTTCGAGAGGTCTTGCGATACTCACGTTAAATAAGCCGAATTTTCATCGGCTTATTAGCTATTACATATCATCGTACTCTTCAATACTCTTACCTTCGAGAATGTATCCTGCTTGACCAAACTCACTATCAAATGCTTCTGATTTTAGTGTACCTACAACGTAGATGACGTCCCAAAGTTCTTGAACCGGTGCGCCATCTGGGAACTTAACATACACAATTTGATTCGGTGGCGGCGGCGGTACATGAATACAAGCGCCAAAATAAGGGACTAAGAGAAATTCTGTAACCGTATTTTCATCTCCCTCAAGTGGCACGACAAACCCCGGAATTTTAATCAGAGTTCCATCTAGTTCTGGGCGAACTTTTCCTACTGTTGTTTGTTCTGCTGGAGAGTTCCCTTCATGATCAGTTAACAGTGCTAAGCCTTGATCGTTAAATTGGTTGCGTTCTTCTACTGGCACGAGATCAATCCAGTCTAGCTTTTCAGGTTCTGCTTGCGCTTGGCAAAGCGGTATGACAAGCATAAGTAAAATAGTAAACCACCTTCTTGGGTTGGTCATAAAGATTCCCTTTTAAATTCGGATTGTCATGCCATCAGCCAATGATTGGCGATAGGCTCGTACAGCTGGAATAATACCGATGATCATACCTGCAAATTGAACGTAACCCAATAATATCCACTCATGAGCAGTAAGCGTTGATAACGTAATCGCAATGCCATATTGGTTGTGGATAATGGGTGCAGCAATTGACATTAATAGAAAGCATCCTAGCACACCAGTAATTATTCCCAAGAACGTTAGCGCACTGGCCTCACTGACTAACAGTGAAAACACATGTTTCGGGCGAGCGCCCATTGCTCGTAATATTGCCATTTCTCGTCGACGTTCTTGTAAGCTGGTTAGGAGGCTACTAAGCATCCCCAATAGACCGGCAATGACAACAAAAATAGATACGGCCATTAATGCTTGCTCTGCGACAGACATCATTTGCCATAGCTCATGCAGCGCCACTCCAGGTAAAATTGCACTCAGTGGTTCAAATCGATAAGTGTTGATTTCTCTTTGCAACGCAAATGTCTTTATCTTCGATTTCAATCCAAGCAGCATTGCGGTGATCTCTTTAGGCTGTAAACGTTCGGAATTGGCTGCTGCCTTCAAGGTCTCAGCATCCGGTGTTTTACCAATATGCGCACCGGACTCCCACCCAACATGGATGGCGGTAATGGCTTGCAGTGAAACATGTACCGTTTTGTCTACTGGTGTTCCTGTTGGCGCTAAAATACCAGTGACGGTAAAGGGTAAATTATCATGTCGGCTAAATCCAACGTCACTGATCCCGTGTGCGATAATGATTTCTGATCCAACGGTATAGCCAAGTTTTTTTGCAACATCAGCACCAATCACGGTATCAAATAGCCCATCGAATGGTTTACCTGTCGCAAAGGTGAGTGCTTGTTTCTGACCATAGTGAAAGTGTTCAAAATAGTCGAGGTTTGTACCCATGACTCGAAAACCTCTGTGTGAATCACCTAAAGAAATGGGAATCGACCACTTTACAGCGGAATCTTCGCTAAAGTGCTGGTAGCTTTTCCAGTCGATATTATTGGTGGCATTACCAATTCTAAATACCGAATAGAGTAATAAATTAACTTGGCCAGATCGCCCGCCAACAATGAGATCAGTCCCTGAGATAGTATTGGCAAAGCTGCTTTTAGCTTGAGTTCTGATCCGTTCGACACCGAGCAATAAGATAACGGATATAGCAACGGTAAGAATCGTCAGAATGGCCGTGGTTTTTCGGTTAAGAACACTCTTCCACGCTAAGTTTGCAATCACGTTCATTGTTGACCTCCAGCGCGGTTAAGTTCAGGTAAGCTGATTGCACGAGAAAACTTAGTTTCTAAAGTTGGATCATGACTAACAAAGACAACCGTTGAGTTGACTCGGTTGGCCTCTTCTAACAATAAGCTTATAAATGCACTGCGCGAGTCATAATCTAGAGCGGAAGTGGGTTCATCTGCAATAAGAAGTTGTGGCGAGCCTATTAGTGCTCTCGCCGCAGCAACACGCTGTTGTTGACCAATACTTAACTCTACCACTGGTTGATGCATTAAGGTCTTATCCAGTTTTAGACGAGTGAGCAACTGTTCACTGTCTGATAGCACATCGTCGTGGAGGTTAGCGCGTCTGCGAATTGAAAATTGACATGGCAAAGCGACATTTTCGATTACTGATAAATATGGCAGTAAATTAAACTGTTGGAAAATATACCCAATATTATCGGCTCGAAATTGATCACGCTGTTGTGGTTTCAAGTGGCCAAGTTGAGTCTCTAAAATACTCACTTTTCCTGATGTTGCTGAGTTGATACCAGTGAGTAAGCTCAGAAGTGTGGACTTGCCACATCCGCTAGGGCCTTTGATAAATAAATGCTCACCGCGTTTAACCGTTAGGTTTTCGATATCGATAATAGATGTCGACGCTTTAGGCCAGTGAAACTTCACGTTAGAGAGATCGATAACAGGGGATGAATTGCTCATGGTCTTTTGCCTATGTCCCGTAAAAGTAAGAGCCGACTTACTTTTACGGGTGGGTGGACGTATTAATTAAAGTTGAACAGTCGGTTGGTCAGCGTTAAGTTCGACAGCGGTTTGCTGTTTGTCGGTAAACACGTTTACGTCGATTTCATGCGTAGTTGGGAATGCAGTGAACCAAGTTGTGGTTAACGACTTTAACTCGCTTATTTGTTCACAATGATAAGTGTATTCGATAGTAAACTCACTGTGTGTCCCTTCTTCGTGGTCATGTCCTTCGTGACCTTCTTCATGGCTATCGTGGTCATGATCTTTGTGTTCGCCTTCATGGCTATCGTGGTCGTGGTCTTTGTGTTCGTCTTTATGGCTATCGTGGTCATGATCTTTGTGCTCATCTTCATGGCTATCGTGGTCATGGTCTTTGTGCCCGTCTTCATGACCTTCGTGGTCATGCTCCTCGTGCTCTTCACCTGGCGCATGTACGTGAGCGGTTTCCAATGAACAGTTTGCTGCTGAATTTAGTGAGACTAACTTGTTGGCATCTTCTAGGATCTCAACGGCATTATCTATTTTTTTATGATCTTGTTCATTTTCTGGATGATGTTCAAAACCCACAATATCCATACCTGGTGACGTGATTTCAATCAGCAAGTCATGCCCATCTTGAGCAATGTTCATTTCGATATTGCCATGAACATGAGCGCCGTGTTGACGAACTTCTTCGTTTGCTAGAGATGGGGTTGAAAGAGCCAATCCAACTAGGATAGATAAAGGTAGTTGCTTGTACATGTTGTTCTCCAAATTCAAATTAGGTGTTCTTTGTCACGATCAAATTGATGCTCGATAAATGCAAAGCTCATTCCTCAGTAATATCGATACTATTGCTGAGTGGTGAATTTGTGCGGATTAAATATTGAAGAGCGCATCAACTTATATATGGAAAGTAGGAATTGTTATAATATAACAATTCCTATCAGAGACAAGTCTTAATCTTGAGAGGGAAAACAAACCCCTGTTCCTTTCAGACCACAGTAACCATCAGGGTTTTTAGCCAAATATTGCTGGTGGTAACTTTCTGCATAATAGAAAGGTTTAGCAGGCTGGATTTCGGTGGTAATTACAGGCAGTGATTTAGACTCTAATAGCTGTTGAAACTTTTTTTGCGAGCGTTCGATGATCGCTTTTTGTTCGTCGTTGTAATAGTAAATCGCTGAGCGATATTGAGTACCGATATCGTTCCCTTGACGCATACCTTGTGTAGGATCGTGATGTTCCCAGAAATACGCTAATAGCTGATCGAGAGTCAGGGTATTGGGATCATAAATAATTCGGACAACTTCGGTATGCCCAGTGGTTCCGCTGCATACTTCTTCATAGGTTGGGTTTGGAGTTAGCCCGCCTGAATAACCAACAGCAGTAGAAAGCACACCGTCTATTTGCCAAAATAATCGTTCTGCACCCCAAAAGCATCCCATGCCGACAATGATTTTTTGTTGTCCGTTTTTGGGCTCAGCAGATAAAATCGATTGATTGACGTAGTGAATATCGTCGATTTGAAGTGGTGTTGCTCTCCCTTTTGGAGGAGTATCAATAATGGGCATTTCGTTATTATTCGACATACAGTACCTATATAAGAAGGAATGTTGTTACCAACCATAATCTAGATTTCGCGGTAAGGATACAGACAGTGTGTTTCGAAACCGTTAAGATATGCAAAATTAGCCTATTTCCCCAAAAATTGTTGTATGAGATTGTTGTTACCCTCACTAGCTATTAGCCTTTTCCTTATGTCTTCCAGTGCATACTCCGATGTTGATTTAACGATTAAGGGGGTAAAAGGAGCAGAAAAAGAAAATATTGATGCTTACTTATCGTCAATCGACGAAGATGATTATTCAACGAGTTTACGCTTTCGCTCTCGGTTGAAAGATGAAATAACGCTGGCTCTCAATGCTCTTGGATACTATCACCCAGAGATCTCATTTCGCGTAGAAGACGATGGCCAAGAATTGGTGGTGAACGTTGATCGTGGACCGGCCACTGTCATCAAAAGCTTGGATATTCAGCTCGACGGTGAAGCGAACACGGATAATGATTTTGTGCAGCTTATCGAAGAGAGCTCACTAAAAATTGGAAGCGTGATAAACCAAGGCGAATATGACAGTTTAAAAGCGAGTATTCAAAGCTTGGCGGTGAATAAAGGTTACTTCAACGGCCAATTTCGCCAAAGCAGTTTAGCGATATCTCCTCAACTTAACCAAGCATTTGTTACGCTCGATTATGACAGTGGTGAACGTTTTCGTTATGGTGAGATCAATATAGAAGGCAGTCAAATTTTAGAGTCAAAAGTTGAATTATTAAAATCGTTTGACGAAGGTGATAAATATTTGGTTTCCGAGTTGGGTGAATTCAATCAACAGCTTTCCAATACAGGGTGGTTTTCCACTGTCTTAATTCAGCCAAATTTAGACGAGGCTGGTGAGAACAATGTACTTCCTATCGATGTAACACTTTTGCCCGCTGTGAAAAACAAAATGGAAGTGGGGATTGGGTATTCTACCGATGTTGGCGTTCGAGGTTCTTTTATCTGGAATAAGCCCTGGTTGAATGAAAAAGGACACTCTTTTTCCAGTAATCTGTCGCTTTCCGAAACGGAACAAACGGTCACAGCAAGTTATAAGATTCCATTAGATAATCCTATTGATGAATATTATGTCATTCAGTATGGGTTAAAAAATGAAGACAGCTCCGACACTCAAAGTATTGAATCAAACTTAGCTCTAAAGCGATTTTTGCATTTTGATAATGGCTGGAATCGCACGTTATCGATTCGCTATTTAATTGAAAACTATGAGCAAGGGTCATTAGACGATATTGCTCACTTTGTCCTGCCAGGTATTACGTTTTCTCGAACTCGAAGCCGTGGAACTCGGTTAATTCATTGGGGAGATAAAATTACAGCAACTGCAGAGTACGGGAATGAAGATTTTTTCTCTGATACGGACATTTTACATCTAACCGGTGAAGGCGCTTTAATTCGAACGCTTTCCGATACTCACCGAACCATTTTTCGTGTAGCAGGTGGGGCAAATTTAATTGATGATTTTGGCGAAGTCCCACCGTCACTGCGTTTTTATGCTGGTGGAGACAACAGTATCAGAGGTTATGACTATGAGTCTATTTCCCCAACGGATTCCAATGGTGATGTCGTGGGCGGAAAGTTCTTAATTACCTCTTCAGTTGAGTATCAGTATCACGTTTATGGGAATTGGTGGGGAGCGCTTTTCTACGACATTGGCGATGCGTTTGATGATATGCCTGATTTGAAACACGGTGTAGGTTTTGGCGCGCGTTGGGTTTCTCCAATTGGGCCACTTCGCCTTGATTTTGCTTGGGGATTAGATGAAGAGCCGAGTGATCAATTCCATATCCACTTTACTTTAGGGCCTGAATTATGATTAAAGCCATGTTTCGTGTATCCAAGTGGCTATTCATTAGTACTGTGCTGCTGATTCTACTGATTTTTCTACTCAGTGTCGGGTTACTTTATACTGAAAGTGGACTGCGACTTGCGACTTGGGGAGTTGAAAAATCGGTACCAGAATTAACGATTGGCAAAGCGAACGGTGTCTTAGGTAGGTCATTTTCTTTGAATCACGTTGAGTACCATCGAGCAGAACCTAAATTGGATTTCAGTGTAGAGTCGTTAAGTCTCGCTCTCGAAGCTAAATGTCTGTTTCAGCCAGCAATATGTTTGAATTCAGTACAAGCGTCGGGTGTTAGCTTTGATATGCCAAAAGCCCCCGATTCTGAAGAAGAGAATGAGCCAACAGAACCTTTGAAATTAGTCAAAGCGCCTTTACCCATTCGTATCGATGGTATTGAGTTAAACGATATTTCATTAATGGCACTTGGTAATAAGGTGAGCTGGAAGCAGTTTTCAACTGGAATTGAGTGGCGAAGAAGCAAGCTTACCGTGAGTAACACCGAGTGGCGTGATATTGATGTTCATGTCGCCACGACAGATTCAGACCAAACTGAAGAAAAAAAATCGAACTCCCCGATAGTGTTACCTGAAGTGTGGGTTCCTTTGAATATTGATGTTACTCAGTTCAATATGGAACGTTTTACTTTGCATCAAGATACTCCAGTTGTCGTGAACGAGCTGACATTTTCTGTGAGTGCTTTCCAAAATGATATCGAATTGACTGGTTTTGCTCTCGATATGCCAGAAGTTGATGTTAGTGCAAATGGCAACATTTCTCTGAAGGAGAGTTACCCACTAGAGTTTGAACTTTCATCCATAGCTAAATTAGAACAAGCGAAAGGGCAATCGGTTAAAGCACGCTTGTCCGGTAGTCTTGAGAAACTGGAGCTCGACTTGGCTTTAAGTGACCAAGCGACAGGTGATATTCGTGGCCAAGTACAGCTTTTGGAGCCGAAGTTACCCTTTCATCTTTCTATCGATCAGCTAAAGGGGCAATGGCCAATTGTGAGCCAATCGGCTGATGTCAAAGTGGATGATATAAATGGCGAAATATCAGGTAGTTTGGATAAATTTACTTTGAGCCTACGAGGAGATGTGTCGGGTAACGCGTTTCCAGATACATCTCTTGAACTTCAAGGTAGTGGAAGTCAAACCAACATAGATTTACCTAAGATTTATCTCGCAACACTGGGTGGTGACGTTGAAGGACGAGTGACTGCAAGTTGGGGAGATAGTATTGAGATTAATACGAATCTTACTTTAGATAAGATACAACCAGATCAACATTGGCCTGAAATTCCGGGGTTAATCGGTGGCCATCTTGTGGCGTCTGCTTCGATCGGCGGAGAAAATGCATGGCAAACACAGGTTTCGACATTGGATATTCAAGGTGATCTTCTTAATTACCCCTTGGATGTTAATGGTGTTCTAGAAGGCGTTCAAACTCAAGCGGGTGCTCCTATTCAGCTCTCTACATCTGGGCTCACATTCGCTCACGGTGAAAATAAGATCTTTGCATCCGGAGAGCTCGCACAGCAATGGGATATGGATGTTGACTTAATGATCCCTGATATCGATAAAAGTATCCCTAACCTTGCTGGACAGGTTAACGGGAAGATTCAACTTCGGGGTGATACGACCGAACCGCAAGTTGATCTTGACGTATCCGCAAATGATATTGATTGGCAAGATCAGATAAAGATTGCAAGTGCGACATTAAAGGGCAAGGTATGGCCGCTACATACTCCTTCTGCCGATGTTCTTCTTGCGATGGATACGGTGGATTACCAAAGAGAAAAGCTTGATCAAGTTGATGTACACCTTGCAGGAGAATTAGCCAAACATGCCGTCTATCTCACAACAGAAGCGCCATGGGGAAAAGGTGAGTTAGAAATCACTGGGCAACTAGACCAAGAGATGACCAAATGGGTTGGAGAGTTGCATCAGTTCGTCCTGGAAAGCGAACCAAGTCGACTTTATCTTGAAAAACCAACCTCCGTAATCGCAAATATTACCGATCAAGAAATTACCGTTGATGCACATTGTTGGCGTGAGAGTGAAGCCAGTTTATGTTTACAGGAACGCAGTATCTTTTCTGCTGAGAAATCACAAGCACGATGGTTGTTATCTAATTTTAACTTTTCACAAATTCAACAAGTTATTCCTGAATATACTGAATTGGATGGTGATGTTAATGCAGATATTTTAGTTGAATATGAATCGGGAGAGGCACCAAAACTCGATGCCAATGTTAAATTTGGTAAAGGTAAAGTTGTTCAACAATTGAGTGAGCCTGTGACTGTTGGATGGGATGATGTATCTCTGCAAATCAACGTGGCGGAAAATAAGCTGGTCAGTTCTGGACGTATTAACTTAACTGATAATGGCGACATTCAGCTGAATGCTGAGGTCAGTGGTCTTGATATTGATGATAAAACCGTTGATGGGCAATTTCATATCGATCAAGTTACGCTTGAAGCGTTAGGGCCACTATTAGGCGATTATGGGCATGTGAACGCTGTGGTGAATGGCCAAGTTGACTTAAATGGGTCATTACTTCAACCCCAAATATTGGGCCAGTTGGCAATAACGAATATTGCAGCTGAAGGGGAAGTGACACCATTTGATATTAGTGATGGGCAGTTTTCAATTCGCTTTTTGGGGTATCAAGCTGAGTTAGAGGCTGGATTGGTTACGGAAGATGGTCAGCTAAATGTGACGGGCGATGCTGATTGGCAAAATATAGATAAATGGACGTTTAATAGTCATATCTTTGCGGATGAATTGAATATCAAAGTTCCCCCTATGGTAGACATTAAATCGAGCCCAGATATTAACTTTTCGATGACACCTCAAAAAGTGACAATCGCTGGAGATATTAATTTACCTTGGGGAGAAATTGTTGTTGAAGAGCTGCCCGAGAGTGCGACTAAGGTATCGAGTGATTTGGTGATTGTAGATGAAAATCTAACACCGATAGAGGAAAAGCATCAATTTCCCTTTGAAATAGATACGAATATTCGGGTGAATATTGGTGATGAATTTAGCATTGAAGCATTTGGGTTGAGTGGCAATTTAACTGGCTTACTTAATGTTACTCAACGTGATAACTCTCCTTTTGTGACTGGAGAAGTCAATATTGTCAATGGAACCTATAGCTCATTCGGTCAGGATCTGGTGATCAAGAAAGGACAAATCCTGATGCATGGGCCGGTTGATCAGCCCTACGTTTCGATTACCGCGATTCGTAATCCAGATAATATCGAAGATGATGTCGAAGCCGGTATTAAAGTAACTGGTTCAGCTGATGCACCATCGGTTACCGTCTATTCTGAACCAGTGATGGCACAAGCTAACGCACTCTCTTATTTACTTCGAGGACAAGATTTAGAGACAGAGTCAGATGATAGTAGCAGTAGTAGCAATACCGTCACGAGTACACTGATTGGGTTAAGCTTGGCACAGAGCGGAAAAGTGGTTGGGGAACTTGGTCAAGCGTTTGGTGTTGATGATTTACAGCTCGATACGGCGGGCTCGGGCGATGATTCTCAGGTTACAGTCAGTGGCTATGTTTTACCCGGACTTCAAGTAAAATATGGTGTTGGTATTTTTACTTCTGTAGGGGAGTTTACGGTTCGTTATCGTTTGATGAAAAACTTCTATGTTGAAGCGGTATCTGGTCTTAATAGTGCTGTTGATTTGCTGTATCAATTTGAGTTTGATTAGGAGATGAGTCATGACAAACTTGGTGTTTGTTTATGGGACTTTACGTCGGGGGGAGAGTAATCATTACTTACTCGAACACAGCGAGTTTCTGGGCAAGGTTCAAACTCAACCTCTTTTTTCATTATACGACTTAGGCGAATATCCGGGAGCAATTGAAGGAGATGCCGCCATTATCGGTGAAGTTTATCAAGTGAATGAAACAACGTTAGAAGCGTTAGATCGCCTTGAAGAGGTCCCAACCGAATATCGTCGTGACACGCTTCAAACATCACTTGGTCAGGCTTGGATATACCTTTATCAAGATGAACGCCAATTGGAACAATTAATTCCGTCTGGCGACTGGTGCACACGAGAGCATCAGGAATAACGAATCAATTTGTGAGCAGAATTCGTTGTGCTAATCGTTGCTGGACAAAGTTCAGAAAGGTTGTCACTTTTCTCGAACGATGGAAGCGTTCTGAAGATAACAATGCCACAATATCGGCGCTGGCTAATTGATAATTCGGCAGCACCCTGACTAGTTGTCCACTGGCTAATTCATGTTGCACATCCCACTCTGAGCGTTGGATGATACCTTGCCCTTCAATACACCAATCCTTGGTGACTTGACTTACATTACTTGAGAGCACCGGGGATATTCTTATGTTGATGTCGGCTCGTGTCGTGGTATCACAAAAGCGCCACATGGTTGCGTCTTCATCATTCTCTCTTAGTGCAATGCATCTATGATGTTCTAGGTCATTAGGTTCTTCGAGTGGTTTTGATGAATTTAGGTAATTTGGCGACGCTAATAAGAAGCGTTGGTTTTTAGCTAACACAACTCTCTTAAGTGCAGAGTCCTCCAAATGTCCAATGTAGAACATGATATCAGGGCTATTATGTATCGACCATTTGGGGATATCTGACAAATTTAATTCGATTGTGGTCAGTGGGTATAGGTTCTGAAACTCCGCTGCTATTGGCCCAATATGCCGCTCTCCAAAACCAATAGGGGAGATCAATTTAATGTTTCCTGATATTGCCAGTTTCTCATTAGACAGGTCCTGTTGTAAGTTGTCTAAATCAAGCAAGATTTTTTGCCCTCTTTTTGCAAAAGCTTCCCCTTCACTGGTTAACGAAATCGATCGTGGGTTTCTCTCTACTAACTTCACCCCCAGTTTTTGTTCAATATTTTGTAGTCGTTGAGAAACGCTTGGAGGGGTTACATTTAATTTTCTAGCCGCCGCAGCAAGTGACTGATTTGCGGCAATGGTGACAAAGAAAGCGATGTCTTGAGAAGATATCATTAAGTTCAACCTTAACTTAGAAGTTAGTAAGCATAAATTTAACTATATCCTAGCCAATGTTACAAATCATATCACGTAGTAAATAAGGGATATGAAATGGAATCTATATTGAATGTTGCTCATGCTGAATGGGTGTATCTATTTTTATTTTTGATCGCGCTCATTGCTGGTGTGGTTGATGCGATTGCTGGTGGTGGTGGATTGATTACAGTTCCAGGCTTGATGTTGGTAGGCGTCCCACCGATGCAAGCTTTGGGAACCAATCGACTTCAGGCTGTCATTGGCGAGTTGACGACGTCATTGATGTTTATTAAAAGCCAGCAAATCCTGTTAAAGGGTATGTTGATAGGAATCGTGTTCACTTCTATTGGGGCTTTAGTCGGCTCTTTTGTCGTGAGTCTTATTGATAAAGAATCGCTTGAAATCTTGTTGCCTATTTTGATGGGGGCAATCACGATTTATTCCATTATGTCTAAAAAATTAAAAGCGACAAACAGGAGTGAAGCGAAGTTATCGACATCTAGATTTATGATGTTCGGTGGATTGTTGATTGGTTTTTATAATGGTTTTTTTGGTCCAGGCACTGGCTCAATTTGGATGGTAGCATTCGTGATATTACTTGGATATACCATTAAGCAGGCGACAATGGCGACAAAACCACTGAATCTTGTTGGGAATATCGTATCGCTGATTTTGTTCATTATGTTAGGGCATGTCGATTATACCATGGGCTTCATTATGGGAGTTGGGCAGATTATTGGGTCCATTGTAGGTAGTAAGTGCGTTATTTCATATGGAGGTCGCTTAGTTCGCCCTATTTTTATTGGGGTGACAATCACTATGACCGCGAAATTGATATATGAAAACCTACCAGCCATTGGGTTTATCTAACTAAGGTAGGGGTTCTATAGGCATAAAAAACCAGCGAAACATGTTCGCTGGTTTTTGTTATTTGGTACGGAATCTAGATTATTTTTTAGCGCGTTCGAAAGACTCAAGAATTTCGGCACGTGCTGCATCAATATCTTCCCAACCTTCAACTTTTACCCATTTACCTGCTTCTAGCTCTTTATAGCGCTCGAAGAACTGAGTAATTTGAGCTTTTAGTAACTCTGGGATGTCACTTACATTTTGGATGTGATCGTACTCTTTTGATAACTTCGAGTGTGGAACAGCAAAGATTTTAGCATCTTCACCAGACTCGTCAGTCATTTTAAGTACGCCCACTGGACGACAACGAATAACTGAACCTGGAATTAATGGGTAAGGAGTTGGGACGAGAACATCAACTGGATCGCCATCAAGAGAAAGCGTATTGTTCACGTAACCGTAGTTACATGGGTAGAACATAGGCGCTGACATGAAACGATCAACAAACACAGCACCAGAATCTTTATCTACTTCGTATTTGATTGGATCCGCGTTTGCCGGGATTTCGATAACCACATAAAGATCATCAGGAAGTGATTTGCCAGCCGGCACATTGTTCAAGCTCATTAAAGTATTCCTTTTCGTTATTCGGACTTCAAAAATATCGACGCCTATTATTATTCAGTTAGAAGATGAACGCAAAGCTGTTACGACGAATAATGTAGAAATTTGTAATCGATTTAAAAAAAACACCCTTGATAGGGCGTTTATTTCATTACTCACTTTTAAATGTTTCAATAAATTGGTGCAGTTTATCCATCATCTTTGGTGAGCCAGCGAAAAATGGCACTCGCTGGTGGAGTTCTGTCGGTGGAATATCAAGAATGCGTGTCGCCCCATCAGTGGCAACACCGCCCGATTGCTCCATCAAAAATGCAATTGGATTACATTCATAAAGCAAGCGCAACTTACCATTAGGGTAACTTGCTGTACTTGGGTACATGTAGATACCACCTTGTAGTAAGTTTCTATGATAATCGGAAACCAGTGAACCAATATAGCGCGACGTATAAGGACGATTTTCTGCTGGTACATTTGCCTGACAATACTTAATGTACTGTTTAACACCCGTTGGGAAACGAATATAGTTACCTTCGTTGATTGAGTATATGCGACCACGTTCTGGAATCATCATATTTTCGTGCGATAAACAAAAAGAACCAATTGATGGATCATAAGTAAATCCATTCACACCGTTTCCTGTTGAATACACTAGCATGGTCGATGAGCCATATATTACGTAACCAGCAGCAACTTGTTTGTCACCGGTTTGTAAGAAGTCTTCAGCTGTTGGGGGGGTACCAATTGGAGAAATACGCTCATAGATAGAAAAAATGGTTCCTACCGAAACATTAACGTCAATATTACTTGAGCCGTCTAAAGGATCCATCAGTAATACGTATTTCGCATTTTTATTTAATTCTTTATTAAAAGTGACGGCTTCATCTTCTTCTTCACTCGCGACGCCACATACCCTATCTCTGGCTTCAAGGGCTGATTTAAATACTTCGTTAGCATAAAGGTCAAGTTTTTGTTGGGCTTCACCTTGAACGTTATCTGTACCGACTGCACCAGTTATATCAACCAAGCCTGCTTTATTGATTTCACGGTGGACAATCTTAGAAGCCAAACTAATTGATGCAAGAAGTGACGATAGGTCACCACTGGCATTAGGATAATCAGCTTGCTTTTCAACTATAAATTCGCCAAGAGTGCGTAATTGAGACATGTTATTTCCTTTAGCATGTATTTAAAGTGGGAGCAGTCAATTGTTTTAATTAGTTGTTGTATTGACGTTATATTTAATTCTATGAGCTAGATCTTATTATTGGTACTGAACTAACCGATCAACTTCACACTTTTGGTGTTGATTATATGCAACATACATTCGAGATAAATATCGGTCTTTTTTCCTATATATATGACCATAATCTTACTCGCTTTTATTGGCTGAATCGGGATAATGTGGCTGATACAATCTTGAGGAAAATAGAGAGAAAAACATGCACATACATATTCTTGGGATCTGTGGCACTTTTATGGGAGGAGTTGCTGTGCTCGCCCGCCAGCTTGGACATAAAGTGACGGGTTCTGACGCGAATGTTTATCCCCCAATGAGCACAATGTTGGAGTCTCAAGGTATTGAAATAATTGAAGGTTATGATGTTTCTCAATTTGAGGTGAGTCCTGATCTTGTTGTTATTGGTAATGCATTGAGTCGTGGTAATCCATGTGTTGAGTATGTTCTCAATAGTAATCTACGTTATCTCTCTGGCCCGCAATGGTTACAAGAATTTTTATTGCATGATCGTTGGGTAATTGCAGTGTCAGGAACCCATGGTAAAACGACAACATCGAGCATGGTGACTTGGATATTGGACAAGTGTGGTTACCAGCCGGGATTTCTTGTTGGTGGTGTGCTGGGAAATTTTGGTATCTCTGCGAGATTGGGCGAAAGTATGTTTTTTGTCGTTGAAGCTGATGAATATGACAGTGCTTTTTTCGATAAGCGTTCTAAGTTTGTTCATTACCATCCAAGAACCTTAGTGATAAATAACTTAGAATTCGATCATGCCGATATCTTCGACGATCTTGAAGCGATTAAACGACAATTTCACCATTTAGTTAGAACAGTACCAGGTAATGGTCGAATACTCTCTCCTAGCTGTGAAGTCGCAATTTCTGATGTTTTATCTCGAGGATGTTGGAGTGAAACCGAGTTTTTCGGTGATGATGCCCACTGGAAAGCCCAAAAGATGGCACCAGATGGTTCCAAATTTAAGATTTTGTTCCAAAATGACGTTGTCGGAACGGTTGAGTGGGATTTGATTGGTGATCACAACGTCAATAATGCGGTCATGGCTGTTGCCGCTGCTCGCCATGTTGGGGTTGTTCCTGAACTCGCTTGCGAGGCGCTTAGCCAGTTTATTAACACCAAACGCCGTTTAGAGTTCAAAGGCGAGGTCAATGGTGTTTCAGTATTCGATGATTTTGCGCATCATCCGACTGCGATTGAATTAACCCTAGATGGATTGAGAAATAAGGTTGGAAATCAGCGTATCCATGCAGTGTTAGAACCTCGCTCAGCAACAATGAAACTTGGCGTGCATAAACAATTACTCGCAGCGTCACTCCAAAAAGCCGATAGTGTTACTCTTTATCAACCGGATAATCTTCCTTGGTCAGTAAATGAGATCGCTGAGCAATGTGAACAACCCAGTTTTGTTAGTGATAAAATAGAAATCCTCGTGCAGCACCTTTGTGATGTGGTTGAACCTGGTGATTCAATTTTGGTGATGAGTAATGGCGCATTCGGGGCTATTCACGACAAATTGCTAGAGGAGTTGAACAAGTAAATGACGGTAAATGACTCGCAACGCTCACTAACCTTAGCTTTTACTGGTGCTTCAGGCGCTCCTTACGGGTTGCGTTTACTCGAATGCCTCATTGCTGCCGATTACCATGTTTACCTATTGATTTCGTCTGCAGCTCGAGTCGTGCTGGCAACGGAACATGGTTTAAAATTGCCGAGTGGTCCGAGTGCGGCTAAAGATGTTTTGGTAAAGCACTTAAATTGCGATCCAAGTCAATTGACGGTTTGTGGTAAGGAAGATTGGTTTTCCCCTGTGGCATCAGGCTCAGCAGCGCCAAAACAGATGGTAGTGTGCCCTTGCTCTGCTGGAAGTGTTGCGGCGATTGCTCATGGAATGTCGGATAACTTGATTGAGCGTGCAGCCGATGTGGTAATGAAGGAAAGAGGCCAATTGCTGCTCGTCGTTCGTGAAACGCCTTTCTCGACGTTACATCTGGAAAATATGCATAAATTGTCGCAAATGGGGGTAACAATAATGCCCGCCGCACCGGGTTTCTATCACCAACCCAAAACCATTGATGATCTGGTTGATTTTATGGTCGCGAGAATTTTAGATCACCTATCAATCGAGCATAATATGAGCACACGCTGGGGATACGATTCTCGCCGAGCACAGTAGCTTAATTCACTATTATTAAGTAGAATCCAATCTACTCATCGGGGAGCAAGCTAGTCAATAACTAGTTAACGCTGAGATCAAGTTGTACTTGGGACCCGTAACGCTAATCAATGATCGATTAGCATACCTGAACCAGATAATGCTGGCGTAGGAAATGAGATAGTTTGATTCTATATCGCTATTCTTCTTCCCTGTGCTGTTCACAACCAAGGAGAGCGAACAGTGAACATGACCAAACCCCTTCTAACCCTTTCTATTATTGCATCGTCGTCTGTATTAGCCCAAGACAGCCTTACTATTTATACTTACGATTCATTTGCTTCTGAATGGGGGCCGGGCCCGGCGGTTGAAAAAGCCTTTGAAGCGCAATGTGATTGTGATCTTAATTTTGTCGCGTTAGATGATGGTGTTTCTATTCTTAATCGTCTGAAGCTAGAAAGTAAAAATACGAAAGCAGATATTATTCTAGGGCTAGATGACAGTTTGATCGCTGAAGCCAAAACCACGGGGTTACTGGAAAAAACTGAAGTTGACTTCTCAGAGCTAGCGGTACCCACTGGCTGGGAAGATGATACTTTCGTACCGTTTGATTTCGGCTACTTTGCGTTTGTGTATAACAAAAGCAAGCTTGAGAACCCACCTAAAAGCTTGAAAGAGCTTGTAGAACAAAGAGACGATATCAAGGTTATTTATCAAGATCCTCGAACGTCAACTCCGGGACAAGGCTTTTTGTTTTGGATGAAGTCTGTATATGGCGATGATGCAGCACAAGCATGGAGTCAACTAGCTTCTAAAACGGTGACGGTGACAAAAGGTTGGTCAGAAGCCTACTCTATGTTCCTTAAGGGTGAATCGGATATGGTGCTGTCTTATACAACATCACCTGCTTACCATTTAATCGCAGAGAGCGATGATAATTATGCTACTGCTTCATTTGAAGAAGGACACTACTTACAAGTTGAAGTTGCCGCGCGTTTAAATACGTCATCTCAGCCAGAGCTTGCTCAGCAGTTTCTAGAGTTTATGTTAACCGATGAATTTCAAACCATTATTCCAACAGGTAACTGGATGTACCCTGCGACAAATATCGACTTACCTGAAGGTTTTGAAACGTTAAGTACTCCAGAAAATGCGTTGAGTTTTGAGCAAGAAGCAGTGACTTCTAACCGAAAAACTTGGATACGTGAATGGCAAAACGCACTCGCTAAATAACCCAGTGAAGGGACGTTCTGTACCGAAATTAGGTCTAGGGGTCGCGGCATTCGTCGTGACCTTTGTTTTATCGTCACTACTGGCGTTAGTTTCTTATGCGCCCGATTTAAACCCAGAGTTGCTATGGCTAGACAGTTATTATCTTCATATTACGCAGTTTAGTTTCTATCAAGCATTACTATCCTCAGTATTTAGTGTTATTCCTGCCATTTTTGTTGCGATTGGTTTTCATCGTCGTCATTTTATCGCTAAGTCGCTACTGATTAAGTTATTTTCTACGACCTTAGTATTACCTGTTTTAGTTGGTGTCTTAGGTATTATCACTATTTATGGTCAAAGTGGCTGGTTGAATGATTTACTCGGCTTACTTGATATGTCATTGCCATTTTCAATCTACGGTTTAAACGGCATTTTATTAGCTCATATTTTCTTCAACCTACCTTACGCGACGCGGTTGTTCCTACTTAGTTTGGAATCTATTCCTGTTGAACAAGAAAAACTGGCTCTGCATTTAGGGTTAACGCCTTGGCATCGTTTTCGTCTTGTCGAATGGCCAAGAATAAGACAGCAACTGCCCCATGTTGTTGGGCTGGTTTTTATGCTTTGTTTTACCAGCTTTGCCACGGTAATGGCACTTGGCGGGGGGCCGCAAGCCACAACAATTGAATTGGCCATTTACCAAGCCATTAAATATGACTTTGATTTACAAGCAGCCGCTCTATTATCACTTTGGCAAATCCTACTTTGTTCTAGTCTATCTCTAACGATTCAACGCTTTGCCAAACCGATTGAAGTCTCAACACAAACTGGAGGCAAGCGCCTTGTGTTATTCCGAGATTCTGCAATGGCTCGATGGTGGGACCGATTTTGGATTGCATTGGTCATTATTGTCGTCACGCCTCCTCTTTGCTCGGTTATTTTTAGTGGATTGAACGGTAAACTCATTTCCATTGTGCAAGACTCAGAATTTTGGCTCGCAGTATTTAACTCATTTCGTATTGCGATTCTTGCCAGTGTGATTGCGCTTTTTAGTGGCGTTGCCATTTTGAGTAGTAGCCGAATATGGCGCTTACGTCATGAAAATAGAAAAGCAGACCTATTGGATTTATCGGGCACTATTATCTTGTTGACGCCAGGTTTAGTGTTGAGCACTGGATTATTTTTGCTTTTTCGTTCTTTTACCGATGTATTTAGTTTGAGCTATTGGATTGTTGTTGGTGTGAATGCTTTGATGGGATTGCCCTATGTTATCAAAACTCTGACCCAGCCAATGTGGCTTTTGGCAAAACAGTATCAGCGTTTGAGTACCAGCTTAGGGATAAAGGGCTGGTCACGCTGGCGGTTGGTCGAATGGCGAGCCATGCGGCGGCCTATGTCGTATGCATTTGTGATCAGTTTTTTAGTTGCGCTCGGTGATTTGAGTGCGATTGCCTTATTTGGTACTCAAGACTTTCAGACGTTACCACTTTATCTTTATCGCTTGCTGGGAAGTTATCAAATGGAGGCGGCCGCTGCGGTTGCATTTATTATGCTGCTGATTTGCTTACTCTGTTTCTATCTGGCTGAGCGTGTGTTTAAAGATCGAACGGGAGAATCAACATGTTGACGTTGGATCAAGTGAGCTACGAATACGACAGTGAGCGGTTTAAGTTTGATTTAACCGTTCATTCAGGTGAGATATTGGCATTAATGGGGGCGAGTGGGGCTGGGAAGTCAACATTACTTAGCTTGATAGCGGGGTTTATTCAGCCTAAGTCGGGGAGCATTGAGGTGAAGGGAACGTCTGTGTTAGGCCTGTCTCCATATCAGCGTCCATTCTCGATGTTATTCCAAGAACACAATTTGTTTGCTCATCTTAGTGTCGTAGAGAATATTTCGTTAGGTCTTAATCCGAGCTTGAAACTGAATGTGGCTCAACAACAACAAGTCATGGATGCAGCGGCACAGGTTGGAATAGGGCACTTGCTTGAACGGCTACCTAGTGAGCTATCAGGAGGACAAAGACAACGAATAGCGTTGGCTCGCTGTTTTGTTCAACCTAATCCTATTTGGCTTCTTGATGAGCCTTTCTCGGCATTGGATCCTATATTGCGCGTTGAGATGCTCGCTTTGGTAAAAAGCCTCGCTAAAGAGCGTGATATTACGGTGATCATGGTGTCGCATCATTTGAATGATATTCGAGCTATTGCTGACCGGTTTGCTTTTGTTGCGGAACATCAGGTGCTTGAGGTGGGGGAGATTGCAGCATTGGATCGAAATCACCTGAATACTCAGTTAGCTGATTTTGTTATCGCAGGGGAGTAAAAAGAAAAACTCGAGATAAACTCGAGTTTTTTAGGATATTTGTTTTTACAGAATCAAAATTCGTCGTCTAACTCTTTGATGAGTTGAAATATTTCGCGAGAAGCACGAGGGGGTTTTGAGTTTTGTTTTTCTTTTTTAGCTTGGCGAGCAAGTTGACGCAAGCGTTGACGCTCTGCATTGGGATAAAGTGCTAAAACGGCTTCTACGGCTTCATCACCTTCAGTGACGACTCTATCACGCAACTGTTCTAGCTTGTGTAATGCGGCTGTAGATTGGGCATGTTTGTTGTGATATTTGTCTAGTGCTGCTTGAATTGGCTCTGGATCAATGGAGCGCATAACCTTGCCAATATACTGCAATTGACGGCGACGAGCCTCGTTCTTAAATCGCTGAGCATTGTGAATCGCATCCGCTAGATCTTCAGGAATAGGAAACTTCTCTAACACGGAGGGCTTGAGTTCCACTAACTCTTCTCCTAACTTTTGTAGGATGAGCATATCGTTTTTCATCTCGGTTTTACTGACCAAAATGATTTCTTCTTCTTCTTCCCAAGGGGCTTTTTGATTTTTACGAGCCATGATCTCTTTACTTTGCCGTTTGCGATATACGCTATTTTAGCAAGAATTATGGGGAGAAAGTGAAATTCTTGTTATGCTATCTAAATATAAAAAAGAGAATTGACGATTTATGGATATTAAACAGCAAGTAATACAACAAAGAGCTGAATTAGAGTCGGCAGTTTCAAAGGCTCTTGAAATGGCATCAGCAAGCGCAGACGCGGCAGAAGTCGCCATTAATAAGAGTACAGGCCTGAGTGTATCGACTCGCTTTTGTGAAGTAGAGAATGTTGAATTTAACAGTGATGGGGCGCTTGGCATCACGGTTTACCGCAAAGGTAAGAAAGGCAGCGCATCCACATCTGATCTGAGTGAAAAAGCGATAGAACAAACGGTTTTTGCGGCTCTTGATATAGCTCAATATACCTCTGAAGATCCTTGTGCTGGCCCGGCGGATAAAGAATTTTTGGTCAAAGAGATTCCAGATTTAGACCTGTTCCACCCTGATGAGCCCAATCCTGATCATGCAGCCAAGGTTGCCATTGAGGCTGAGCAAGCTGCATTGAATTATAGCGAGCGTATTAAGCAGAGCGATGGTGCAAGTTACGACAGTCACTATGGTGTTCGAGTGTATGGTAACAGCCATGGGTTACTTGCAAGTTATGCCTCAAGCCGACACAGTGTTAGCTGTAGCGTCATTGGTCAAGGGAAAAATGGTGAGATGGAGCGCGACTATAGCTACAGCGTTGCAAGACATAAAGATGATTTATGGGCGGCGAGTAAAGTAGGGCATTTAGCCGCAGAGCGTACCGTTAGCCGACTTGATCCTCGAAAACTTAAGACAGGGCAATACCCGGTTATGTTTGCCCCTGATGTTGCAACTGGATTAATGGGTCATTTAGTCATGGCTATTAGTGGTGGTAACCTCTATCGTAAATCTTCATTTTTACTGGATAAACTTGGTGAGACCATTCTTCCTACTTGGTTCAACATCACTGAGCGACCTCATGTATTACGTGGCTTAGCTTCAACGCCTTTTGATAGCGAAGGGGTAAAAACGACCGACTTAGACATTATTACCGACGGACAGTTGGCGACGTATCTTCTGACCAGCTACTCTGGAAGAAAACTCAAAATGAACCCAACTGGCCATGCCGGGGGAATTCATAACTGGTTTGTCGCCTCGTCATCGGATCTGAATTTTGAGCAGATGTTGAAAGAGCTTGGCACCGGCTTCTTGGTAACGGAAGTCATGGGGCAAGGGGTGAATATCGTTAATGGCGATTACTCTCGTGGCGCAGCGGGATTTTGGGTCGAAAATGGGGAAATTCAATACCCAGTTTCAGAAATCACCATTGCGAGCTCTTTACCTGATATGTTTAAAAACATTGTCGCGGTAGGTAATGATGTTGATGTGCGTTCGCAAGTTCATACCGGTTCAATTTTGATTGAATCGATGAAGGTAGCGGGCGAGTAGGACTTATTTGAAAGGTTGGCATCGTTATTTAGCCAATATACAAAAGCCGCCACATTAATGAAATTATGTGGCGGCTTTTTGTTATAGGGCTATTTAAAAAGCCGATTTACAGTTTAAGGTTACTTACTGCTTGCGAAACACTTTCCGCACCTTCATGAATATCATCGATTTTGGTTGATACTTCTGCAATTCGAGAGTTTGTTGTTTCTGAAAGTTCAGAGACTTGAGACATAATCCCAGTGACACTTTCGGTCAGAGATATATTTTGTTCGACCACTTTATTGATTTCGCCTGTTGCAGTGGATGTGTGAGTGGCTAATTTTCTTACTTCATCAGCAACGACTGCAAACCCTCTGCCTTGTTCTCCTGCTCGAGCTGCTTCAATCGCAGCGTTTAGTGCGAGCAAGTTGGTTTGATCGGCGATACCTTGAATTGTTTTTACGATCTCAGAGATGTCTTGAGAAAGATTGACGAGTTGCTCAATTTTCTCAATTGATGACACAATGCTCTGATTCATTTCATTTGAACTTTCTACAGACTCTTTTAACGTGTGGCTGCCTTCTTGGGCGATTTGTGAGGTTTCTAACGCTGTGTTGTAAGCGATTTGAGCGGTCTCTTTGACTTGTCGTTCATCATTAACTCGATGCGTAACATCGACCGCAAATTTCACCACTTTATAGACTTTGTTGTTTTGGTCGAGAATAGGGCAATATGATGCTTGAATCCAGATTTCATTGCCGCGACTATCTTTACGCTGAAATCGATTTGTGAACGATTGATTGTTGCTTAGATCTTGCCAGAACTTAGGGTTTTCTTGGTAAAAATCATCGAAGCAGAACATCCGATGATGATGCCCCTTAATGTCATCTAAAGAGTAACCCAAAGCATTTAGAAAATTGGAGTTTGCTGTAATGATTGTGCCATCAGTTTCAAACTCGATAACTGCGTAAGTGTTATCTATAGCAATGAGCCGGTCATTGTTACTTTGAGCTTTTAGAAAGTCCTCTGTCACATCAGAAGCAATTTTCATTGCTCCTTTAACTTCACCTTGTTCAAAAATGGGGAAGTAAGTAGCTTCTATAACAATTAATTCACCATCTTTTTTGAAACGTTTAAATGTACCTTTCTGAGGAACTCCCTTGGATATCTCATCCCAAAAATTACGATACTCACTGGAGTTTGTATAGTTAGCGTCGCAAAACATTCGATGATGCTTGCCAATGACTTCGTTTTCCTGATATCCCAGAGCGCCTAAAAAGTGGGAGTTTACTTTTAGGATATTACCTTGAGTATCAAATTCAATGGTTGCCATTGATTGGTTCAATGACTCAAGTATATTATGCTCCCATTGAGCTTCGGGAGATGGATTTGGTTCGGCTTTCTTTTTAAAAAACATACTTGCCTCAGGTTTTATTATTATAAATTAGTCCTGAAACTATAGTTACTTTTCCTTAGTTTGCTAAAAATTTGATCTTCTGCACATTTAGAAGTGTTATCCACGTAACAAAAATATGGTTATTAATGTAACAATTATGCAAATAGTGTTGCGAGACCCAAGAAAACAGATAATCCAACGACGTCGGTGACTGTGGTTAATGCCATCCCACCCGCTAATGCAGGATCGATCTTCATTCTCTTGAGTAAGATAGGAATACTCACGCCAGCAACACCGGCAACGATTAAGTTCGTTAGCATGGCACAGGAGATAAACAAGCCAAGCATCATACTTCCTTTCCAGAACATAACGATCCCACCAATAATGACCGCCCAAGCTACGCCATTGAGTAAGCCAATTGCCGCTTCTTTTAGAAGTAATTCACGTTGGTTACTTTCACCGATATGCCCCAACGCAAGACCTCGTATAACCAAGGCGACAGTTTGGTTTCCTGCCACACCGCCCATTGAGGGAACTATAGTCATTAATACTGCAACCGCAGCCATTTCTTCTAATGTGGCTTCGAACATATTGGAGACTGATGCTGCAGCTAGAGCGGCAAGGACATTAGCACCAAGCCAGATGCTTCTTTTTCGGGCCGATTTTACAACTGGAGCAAAGGTATCTTCTTCATCGTCCATACCTGCCATGCTCATCATGGTGTGTTCGGCATCTTCACGAATGACGTCAACGACATCATCGATGGTAATACGACCGACTAAGTGACCGTTTTGATCGACAACTGGGGCTGACACCCAGTTTCGGCGTTCAAATAGGCTTGCCACATCGCTATCTGGAGTTTCAACGGAAATGGCTTCATCGGCGTCATCCATGATATCGACTATTTTGACATCGGGTTGAGTTGTGATCAGTGTGGTGAGCGATAAATGACCAATTAATTTACTCTCGGCATCAATGACATAGAGCGCATCGGTTGCGTGAGGTAATTCTCCTTTTATTCGCAAATAACGTAATACCACGTCAACATCAACATCGCCCCGAATCGTTATGACATCGGTATTCATCAATGAGCCAGCACTGTCTTCCGGATAGGAAAGGGCCATTTCTACTCGTTGACGATTTGCCTCATCCATTTGAGACAGAATTTCTTTGGAAAGATCGTCAGGTAAACTACGCAGTACATAGGCGACATCATCGGTTTCCATCCCCTCTGTCGCTTCAACGAGAAGCTCAGGAGCCATGGTAGAAACCAGAGCATCTTTCACATCTTCGTTTAGTTCATCAAGAATTTCGCCGTAATCTTCAGGGTCGGTTAATTGCCAAAGAACTTGACGACTTTTTCGAGGGGAAGCTTCCAGAAGAATGGCAATATCTTCTGGCTCCATATCTTGGAGTTGACGGCGGACATGAACATATCGGCCGTTATCGAGCGCATCTGCTATTTGCTGGAGGGTTTGGTGAGCTTGGTCGTACTCTATTTGCTCTGCCATTTTTTCTACCCTCTATTTTCTAACTTTTATCCGCTAATAGTAACGTATCTTGTTGAGCAATCAACTCAAGTTAATCGTTTTAAATAGTATTTTTAATCCGCTAGAAGCAGCAATATCGCTTATTCTTGTTCTTCGAATTTATCTTCAATCAGATGGCAAATTGCTTCTAATGAGGATTCTGCATCGTCACCGTTTGCTGAAATGGTAACGTACTGTCCTTGCGCTGATTCCAGCATAAGTAATCCCATTACACTATCCGCTGTTGCTTCTTTTCCTTCTTGATTTTGAATGGAGATAATAGCAGAGAAGGACTGAGCAAGTTCAACGAGTTTCATTGCAGCTCGTGCATGTAAGCCAAGTCTATTTTGAATTAAGACAGTACGGTTAGCTTGCGACATAAGAAAGGGTCCTACTGATTTTTTTCCAATGAGGTATGACGAATTTGTACTTGATGACCGTTAGCGATAAAGTGCTCGCCAATTTTTTGAGTCAAATAGACTGAACGATGTTTGCCCCCAGTACAGCCAATAGCGACCGTAAGGTAGCTGCGGTTATTGGTTTCTAAGGCATCCAGCCAATGCTCGAAAAAGTTCTGGATCTGCAGCTTCATATCGACAACATCTTGATGACTTTCTAAAAAGGTTTGTACTGGAGTATCAAGTCCAGTGAAGACTCTTAACTCTGGTTCCCAGTGAGGGTTTGGTAAAAAACGGACATCAAAAACATAATCTGCATCGCTTGGTAGGCCATATTTGAAACCAAACGATTGAAACACCATGACGAGCTCTTTACGTTCTCGGCCTTCTACTCGGGTTCTAACCATTTCACTCAGGTCATGGATAGATTTATCTGTTGTATTGATCAGAAGATCTGCATGTTCACGCAGAGCTGTTAGTAGCGAACATTCCAATTCAATTGCTTGATCTAAAGAAAGACGACTATCGGAGATGGTGAGAGGGTGAATGCGTCGGGTTTCGCTGTAGCGTTTGAGTAATGTTTCTTTGCTTGCATCGATAAATAAGACATTAACATCGTTACTGTCTTTTAACTCACCAAGTGTCTGCTGAATATGCTCTGGGTCTTTAGGTAGATTTCGAATATCGATACTAACGGCCACATTTTGCTTGCCGTTTTGAATAGATTGAATAAATGGGTCGAGTAAACTGACAGGTAAATTATCGACACAATAGTAACCAAGGTCTTCTAAGACACGTAATGCAACGCTCTTTCCTGCTCCAGATTGACCACTGACGACGATAACACGCATAATTTAATCTCAACTAATTTGGTTGACCGAGCATTATATTATACAAGCTTTCATCGCTTTCTGCTTTGCGTAGCGCTTTTAGTACTTGCTTATCATTGAGTCTTTCTGCCATCAGAGACAACGTCTTTAGGTGTTCCTGACATTGATCTTCTGGGACTAAAAGAGCAAATAGAATATCAATAGGTCGATGATCGATAGCATCGAAATCGATAGGTTCTTCGCATTGAATGAGAACCGCAACGGCATTATCTAGTGATGTCATCCGAGCATGAGGAATCGCAATACCATTACCAATTCCTGTTGTCCCTACTTTTTCACGTGACAGCATACATTCAAACAGATCATGAGAACTTAACCCTGAGTACTGAGCTGCTATTTCACTGATGATTTCTAGGGCTCTTTTTTTACTTGAACATTGGACTCCACTTTTAGTGCAGTCCAATGCTAATACATCACTTAATTGCATAATTAATGGTTACTTAATTTTTCTTTATGTTTATTGAGTTGGCGAACCAGTTTATCCACCAAACTATCAATCGCTGCGTACATATTTTCGTTATCAGCTGTCGCATGAATCTCACCACTGTTTACGTGAAGAGTTGCTTCTGCTATTTGCTGATTTTTTTCGACCTTAAGGATAACCTGAACACTGTTAATATGCTCAAAAAAACGTTCAAGCTTGTTGAATTTTGTCCTGACATATTCTTGCATCGAGTCGGTAAGATCAATGTGATGGCCACTAATATTAATTTGCATATACGTTCCTTCTCTCTTCTTTAGTGATTAAAGTAGACGTTTTCGCTGACTAGATGGGGCAATTCCCAAGGATTCACGATATTTAGCAATGGTTCTTCGGGCAACTTGGATCCCTTGTTCAGCGAGCAGTGCTGCAATTTTACTGTCACTAAGTGGTTTAGCTAAGCTTTCTGAAGCGACTAATTTTTTAATTAGTGCTCGAATTGCAGTCGATGAACATTCTCCGCCATTATCAGTGCTTACATGGCTAGAGAAAAAGTATTTAAGTTCGAATATTCCCCTAGGGGTATGCATATATTTTTGAGTGGTAACCCGCGATATGGTCGATTCATGCATCTCTACTGCTAATGCAACATCATTTAGTACCATTGGCTTCATCGCTTCTTCGCCTTGTTCAAAGAATTCTTTTTGATGCTCTACAATACATTTGGCGACTTTTAGTAAGGTTTCATTGCGGCTTTCTAAGCTTTTAATCAGCCATTTGGCTTCTTGTAAATTCGTTCGGATATAAGAGCTATCAGCGCTATTTCCGCGGCCTAATTCAGCATATTGTTGATTGATTTTTAACTTTGGAATGCTATCAGGGTTGATTGTCACGACCCATTTGCCGAGATCTTTGTAGACTGAAACATCAGGGACGACATATTCCGCGTGATCGGTATTGATATCGCTACCTGGTCGAGGGTTTAACTCTTGGATAAGTTGCATCGCATTGCGCAGCTCATCCTCTTTGAGTTTTGTCTCTTTTAAGATGATTTTGTAGTCACGATTTCCGAGCTGATCAATATAGTCACTCAAAACTAACTTAGCTTCTTTAAGCCATGGAGTCTCTTCAGGATACGTAGCAAGTTGAAGTAGGAGGCAGTCTTGCAAGTTAATAGAAGCCACACCTAAAGGATCAAATTGCTGAATCCGTTTGCGAACAGCTTCAATTTCATCGAGTTCAATCTCTTCGGCTTCACTGTTGCTATTAACACTTTCAAGCAGCTCTTCAAGAGATTGATTTAGGTAACCATAGTCATCAACTGCATCTATGATGGCGAGTGCTATCATATGATCGATTTCAGTGAACGGTGTTAGGTCGAGTTGCCATAGTAAGTAATCATACAAAGACTGAGTTGTTTCACCTTGATATACCGGTAAATCATCATCGCTGGCAATGCCAGTACTGCCTGTATTTGCGCTGTAAACATCTTCCCAGGTCGTATCGATTTCTAGCTCGGCGCTAATTTCTGATTTTTCAATAACTTCAGAACTATCTTGGGTATCTACTTCAACGACTTCAACGGTCGGTTCTTTTTCTGGTTTGGCTTCGTTCTGAGCATTTTCCGCTTGCACGAGTTCTTCAAACGCTTCTTCAACATCGAGAAGAGGGTTTGATTCCAATGCTTCTTGAATCTCTTGTTGGAGATCAAGCGTAGAAAGCTGCAGCAAGCGAATGGCTTGTTGCAGCTGCGGTGTCATCGCTAACTGTTGACCTAACTTAAGTTGTAATGACGCTTTCATTCGGTATAAGTTACCTTTTCGTTCTTAAATTGAGCTTCTATCTAATTTAATCATAGACGGAATTGTTCGCCGAGATAAACTTGTTTCACATGTTCATTGTTTAGCACTGCCTCTGGCGTGCCTTCTGCAATAAGTTGCCCTTGGCTCACGATATAGGCTTTTTCACAGACATCTAAGGTTTCTCTTACATTGTGGTCAGTGATTAATACCCCCAAACCACGATCCCGTAAATGCTCGATAATCTTTTTGATATCGATGACCGATATGGGGTCGACGCCCGCAAAGGGTTCGTCAAGTAAAATAAACTGCGGATTGGCGGCTAAAGCACGAGCAATCTCAACTCGGCGGCGCTCCCCTCCAGATAATGCCATACCTGCACTCTTGCGGATGTGCTGGATATGAAACTCTTTGAGTAATTCTTCCAGTTTATCTTGGCGCTGCTCTCGAGTGATTTCATCACGAGTTTGTAGTACTGCCATGATATTATCTTCCACAGATAATTTGCGAAAGATGGATGCTTCTTGAGGTAAGTAGCCAATCCCCATCCTAGCACGACTGTGCATAGGTAGGATACTGATGTCTTCGTCGTCGATGGTTATCGTGCCTTCATCTCGAGCAACTAGACCAACAATCATATAAAACGACGTGGTTTTTCCAGCGCCGTTTGGACCCAATAGGCCCACAATTTGTCCCGAATTTACTTCCAGGCTAACGTCAGAAACGACTTTACGTTTTTTGTAGCTCTTAGCTAAGTGTTGTGCTCTAAGTATGGACATAACGAATTATTATTTTTCCGCATTAGGGTGGAAGACGGTCGATACACGTTGGTTTTTATCACTGTCAGCGATTAAAGTTTGTTCGGCTATTTTATAGCGAATTTTAGAACTTTTAATCACACTGTCTTCTTGAGATAACTTAGCGCTCTCTATCATGGTGAGTGTTTCGTCTGACATTTTATATAGCAGCTGCTTTGCTTCACCGTATAGCGTGTCACCCTCGTCAGTTTCTTGGGAAAACGTTGACAGGTTACCATAACCTTGAATTTCATTGACATTGCCCGTTTCAGAATCTCGAATAACGATGATTTTATCCGCTTTGATATTGATTGAGCCTTGAGTCAATGTAACGTTACCTAGAAATGTGACTTGGTTACTTTTCAGGTTCAAGCGTTGGCTATCCGAATCGATGTAGACAGGCTGATCAGAATCGGTGGTAAGCGCAGAAGCCGAATTGGATAGGGCTAAAACAGCAAATAAACTAAGGTATGAGATTTTCATATACACCCTGCACATGGTTATAAAGTTCCGCCTCTTGAGCGTTGAAGTTGCCTTTTAATGCATGACTAAAGTTTTCAAATTGAGGCCCTTTAGTGACGACATCATTATCTGTCCAGAAATCATTGGTTCCGAGGTGAATGCTTAACTTTTCAGTCTTTAGCGTATCGAAACTGGCACCTTCTAACATATTTTCTGCAACGACATCATCATAGAGCGTTAACACTTGGTCTTTAGCTAGAATGCCACGCTTTGATGTAATCTTCCATTCAACCAAAGTCCCTTCTCGGTAAACAAACAATATTGGAGCATCAAACGTTGTATTACCACTGGTCGAATAATATTCCAGACTTGTGGATTTAATTTGATAGTTTCGAATACCAAGAGGATCGTAAGTGGTATTGCTAAGTTCACTACCACTAAATGCAGGTAATTCAATATCCGGTGTTACTTGGATGTCCACTTGGCTGTTGTCTGCATTTATATAGTAGATTAACCATCCTGATATTCCTATCAAGACGATATAAAGGTAGCGCGAAAAGGTCATATACTTAAACCTTTGTGCATCTCTAACTCTCCACGAGCTTGTAATATAAGATCGCACACTTCCCTTACTGCACCTCTGCCACCCAAGGTTTGAGTGACATAATTGGCTTTTTTAGCGAGTAAAGGGTGACCATCCGCTACGCAAACTTTTAACGCAACTTTTTCCATCACCGGCCAATCAATCATATCATCGCCGATATATGCGGTGTGTTCTGGAGCGATATTAAGTTGCTGACAAATATCAGCATAGGCTTGGAGTTTATTGTCTTGGCCTTGATAAATTAATGAGATACCGAGTGCGGTCATTCTGTTTTCAACAATGGCTGATTGACGCCCGGTAATGATCGCAACATTAATGTCAGCGCTCATAAGTGCTTTGACGCCGTAGCCATCTCGGGTATGGAATGTTTTTAGCTCTTCACCATTGTTTCCCATGTAAATCAAGCCATCAGAAAATACGCCATCAACATCGCATATCAGTAGCTTAATTTTGCTGGCTATAGAGAAAATAGCGTTGTCGACAGGACCATACAAAGTATCAATTAACATTACATTACTCCTGCTTTTAATAGATCATGCATGTTGAGAGCGCCAACTAGATGTCCATTATCATCGGTCAGCATTAAGCCATTAATCCGCTTATTTTGCATTAAATTCAACCCTTCGACTGCCAAAAGGTTAGGCGACGATACGGTTGGGTTACGTGTCATGACATCTTCGATGTACGCGGTGTGAATATCGATACGCTTGTCCAAAATGCGACGTAAGTCTCCATCAGTAAAAATACCTAGTAGAACGTCATTTTCATCAACAATTGCAGTCATCCCTAAACCTTTTTGGCTGATTTCAAGCAAGGCGTCTCGGATAAAAGCTTTTGGGCTGACTTTTGGCAGCTCGTTTTCTTTATGCATAATATCGGAAAGGAGTAACAATAGCTTCCGACCTAACGCGCCACCGGGATGAGAAAGAGCAAAGTCGTCTTTGGTAAATCCACGTGCTTGTAATAGAGCAATCGCTAACGCATCACCCATCACTAAAGTCGCTGTTGAGCTTGTGGTTGGCGCTAAGCCTAAAGGGCAGGCTTCTTCAGGTATCGTGATTTGTAAATGGATATTAGCCAGAGTCGCCATGTTAGAATTCGGATTACCTGTCATGGCAATGATAGGAATCGAGCGCCTTTTTAAAACAGGATACAGCGGAAGAATCTCTGATGATTCCCCTGAATAGGAGATAGCAAGTACCACGTCGCCTTCAGATATCATACCTAAATCGCCATGTGACGCTTCACCTGGATGAACAAAAAAAGAAGGCGTACCCGTACTGGCGAGCGTTGCCGCTAATTTATTACCAATATGGCCAGACTTTCCTACGCCCATGACGATGACTTTGCTTCGGGTTTTATTCAGGATGAGATCGCATGCGCGATCAAAATCCTCATTAATGTAGCTCTCTAGTTGTTGTAGTCCGGCAATCTCAGTTGCTAGAACCTGTTTACCAGTAAGACAAAAATCAAAATCGTTCGACATTAACGTACTCCGAAGCGCTGTATTAAGCGGTCATGTTGAAAAATAAAAAAGCTTGATAGCAGACAAAAGAAGCAAATAACAAGAAGCCTTCAACGCGATTAACGCGACGTGCTTTTCCTAGAGCCATAGGAACCAATATGAGCGATAGGGCTAGCATAATCCAATAGTCTCTTTCCATCGCATGAGGACTGATGATAGATGGATTAAGTAATCCCGGTATTCCCATGACGGCTAATATATTGAAGACATTAGAACCAATAATATTACCAAGCGCCATATCGTCTTCGCCTTTTAGTACACCAGCGAGTGACGCTGCTAACTCAGGCAAACTCGTACCTATCGCAATGATTGTTAAACCAATAACTAGGTCGCTCATGCCGAAATATTTGGCTATGACAACGGCGTTTTCTACTAACATGTTAGCTGAAAGTGGTAAGAGAATTAGTCCAAGAATAAGCCAAAAAGTTGCACTTTTATTACTTACCCCTTCAGGTATTTCTGATTCTTGTTCCTCTAGCATTATATCGTCTTTATGGTTCTCTTTACGACTGATGTATATCATGGTGATGATAAATAACGCGAAAAGAACAAAAAGAACGATACCATCAAATTGACTTAAGGTGCTGTCCCACAAAATAGCACCAGCAACCACGGTGACGATGAGCATAAGAGGCAGTTCGCGGCGTAATATTCCCGAACTCACTGATAACGGTTTAATGATGGCCGTTATCCCTAAAATAAGCGCGATATTGGCAATGTTGGAACCAATGACATTACCAACGGCTGTATCTGTTTTTCCGGCAAGCGCTGCCGTTGCTGATACCATCATTTCAGGGGCAGAAGAGCCCATAGCGAGGATCGTCATACCAATAATTAAAGGAGAAATTCCTACATTTCTAGCTAAGGCAGCTGCGCCATATACCAGTTTATCTGCACTCCAGACGAGTAAGATGAGTCCAATAATGAGAAAAATAACAGTTTCAAGCATGACAATTCCTAATCCATGTTAGTGATAAATAATATAGCTAACCATTTTTACTTTTAGCAAAGTAAAAATGGAACAGTAGAACGGACAGCGAAGTAACCGTGCTTATGAGGGCAAATAATCACCTATTGTAAGCAAGTGTTACGGTTTACTCGTTCTAATTAATCAAAATTGGTGGATAAAAGGCGCGCTATAATATCACTATTCCTCAGATACCGCGAAAAAATGTTTATATTTTACGGTTGTTTATATTACCTAATCGAACAGTGCTTTTAATTTCGTCAAATTGTGCCTATGATTAATGATTGATTATTTTATTTATGTATTTGGTCGTGACTATGTCTGATTCAGATCTTGTTACCATTAACAACCTTACGTTTTCACGTTCTCAACGTGCAATCTTCGATGGCATCACATTGCGAGTTCCAAAAGGAAAGGTGACTGCGATTATGGGGCCATCGGGCACAGGGAAAACTACGCTCTTGCGATTGATCGGTGGCCAGTTGCTTCCCGAAGAGGGCGAAATTTGGTTTGATGGTGAAAATATCCCCAAGCTCAACCGGAATGCTTTGTACCAAGCACGAAAAAAAATGAGTATGTTGTTTCAATCGGGTGCACTTTTTACGGATATCAGTGTCTTTGATAATGTGGCGTTTCCATTACGAGAGCATACGGATCTAACGGAAGACCTGATTCATACCTTGGTATTGTTGAAGTTAGAAGCAGTAGGATTGCGTGGTGCAGCGCAATTAATGCCTAGTGAACTATCGGGAGGTATGGCACGTCGAGCAGCATTGGCTCGCTCCATTGCTCTCGATCCAGACTTAATTATGTACGATGAGCCTTTTGCTGGCCAAGATCCAATGACAATGGGGGTGTTGGTGCAATTGATTCGCAACTTGAATCATGCGCTTGATCTTACCTCTATTGTGGTATCGCATGATGTACCTGAAGTGATGAGTATTGCTGATTGGGTTTATATTTTGGCTGATGGTAAAGTCATTGCAGAAGGCACTCCGGAACAGTTACGAGAAAACAGCGATCCTAAAGTGATGCAGTTTCTTCGTGGTGAAGCTGATGGTCCAGTACCATTTCGTTATCCAGCAGAACCAATAGAAAAGGATTTATTCCATGTTGAATAATATGGCCGAATGGGTTGCCGGTTTAGGTCATCGTGCGATGAGTATTTGCGAAGCCTTTGGTCGTGCCAGTTTGATGCTATTTGGTGCTTTAGTAGGACGTCCTCAACCAATAAAGAATTTTCCTTTGTTGGTTAAGCAACTTTATAGCGTTGGAGTTCAATCGTTAGCCATTATCCTTGTTTCAGGTTTATTCATCGGCATGGTTTTAAGCTTGCAAGGATACGTTATTTTAATCGATTACGGTGCAGAAGGAAGCTTGGGACAAATGGTATCACTCTCACTATTGCGAGAGCTTGGTCCTGTGGTTACTGCTTTACTGTTTGCTGGTCGAGCGGGCTCTGCACTAACCGCAGAAATCGGCTTAATGAAAGCGACGGAGCAAATTTCCAGCTTAGAAATGATGGCAATAGATCCTCTTAAAAGAGTCATCGCTCCTCGTTTTTGGGCTGGTGTTATTTCACTTCCTTTACTCGCGATGATCTTTATGGCGGTAGGTATCTGGGGAGGACAATTAGTTGGCGTTGAGTGGAAAGGTATCGATCACGGTAGCTTTTGGGCAACCATGCAATCTTCCGTGGAGTTAGGGCGTGATATTGGCAATAGTGCAATTAAATGTATCGTTTTCGCCTTAACAATTACTTGGATTGCACTCTTTAATGGGTATGATTCCGTTCCGACTTCTGAAGGCATTAGTCGTGCAACGACAAAAACCGTAGTTCATTCTTCTTTAGCTGTACTGGGATTGGACTTTATTCTTACTGCACTGATGTTTGGGAATTAGTCATGCAACAAACACGAAAAATTGAACTGTTAGTGGGTAGTTTTATCCTTGCTGGAATTTGCGCAATTCTGGTAATGATTTTTCAAGTCGCTGATGTAACAGGGTTAGGATCGAGTGATACTTATCGTCTTACTGCAAAATTTGACAATATTGGAACCTTGAAAGAAAAGGCCCCCGTCAAAGTGGGTGGTGTTGTCGTAGGTCGAGTCACCGATATTAAATTAGACGAGGCGTCATTGCAGCCGGTTGTCACATTAGACATTGAATCTCGCTATGACCAATTTCCAGAGAATTCAAGCCTGAAGATCCTGACAGCAGGTTTGATTGGTGAGCAATACTTAGGTTTAGAGCCCGGCTTTGTTTGGGAAGATGATAACGCAATGTTAGTTGATGGTAATCAGATTGAAGATACTCAATCAGCGCTTGTAATTGAAGATCTTATCGGTCAATTCCTCTATCGTGATGGCGACTCAGATGAATAGTAATAAATAGGTAAAGTGAGTAATAAATGATGAAAATGTTTAATCAAATTAGAATGTGTTTTTTAGTGCTAGCGACACTGATGTTTTCGTTTCAGGTGTCATCTGAGGAGATTGATAGTAGTAATCCGTACCAGTTAATTACTCAAGTTGCGGAGAATACATTTGCTCGCCTAAAAGCAGAACAGCCAAAGATTCAGCAAGACCATGATTATTTAAAAGTGGTCGTTGAAGATGAACTGATGCCTTATGTTAACTCTCAATATACGGCATTGAAGCTATTGGGTTCGAACTTAAAAGGCGCTAAGAAGGACGACGTTAAAGAGTTCATTAAAGCATTTCGTGGCTATTTGGTGACAAACTATGCACAAATATTAGCTCAGTACACAGATCAAGAATTGCGCTTTGGGCCAGAAACACCGATTGGACCAGAGGATAGAATTGCAAGTGCAAAAGTTACCATTTTAGATGCGCCTTCTTCGAACATTAATATCGAATTTAAGTTACGCAAAAATAAATCCAATCAATGGCAAGCCTATGACATGATTGCTGAGGGAATTAGTTTACTATCCGCAAAACAATCAGAGTGGAATGGTAAAATTCGTCAAGATGGAATCTTATCTGTTGCAAAGGAACTCGAGGCTATTGCTAAGCAACCGATTAACTATAAAGGTAAAGCTTAATGAGTCATGGACAATGGGACGTAACAAAGTCAGGGGTTATAGAGTTATCAGGTGATTTAGACCGAGATTCTACATCCAACTTATGGCTTGTTATACAACAATGGAAACCGACCGAAAATGCGGTTTCTGTCTCATTAGAAAAGGTCAATCGAGTAGATTCCGCAGGAATGGTGTTGTTAATCCACTTAATAGAGCATGCAAAAAATAATAACTGTCATATAATGTTCGACTTCGTGCCAGCTAAGCTGCGTACATTATTTCAATTGAGCAACGTTGAAAGTATCGTTGCTCAACACTTAAAGAATGAATCAGGAGCCGATTTTGGATAGCGCCCAAGTACAACAGATATTAAACGACGCACTTTCCCTCCAAGAAATTCATGTTAAAGGTGAAAACAGTCATTACGAAGTTGTAGCGATTGACACCTGCTTTGAATCGATGAGCCGAGTTAAAAAACAACAACTAATTTACACCCCTCTGATGGAGTACATCAAACGCAATGATATCCATGCGGTATCGATTAAAGCATTCACGCCAGATGAATGGGCGCGTGATAAAAAACTGATGTCACTGTAAGGGTAAATAAGTTGATGGAAAAGTTTCGCATAATAGGTTCTAACGCTCCTCTTACGGGGGAAGTGACAATTTCTGGGGCAAAGAATGCCGCACTCCCAATCCTTTTTGCCGCTATTTTGGCCGAAGGCCCCGTTGAAGTGAGCAATGTTCCTCACCTTCGCGATATTGATACCACCATGGAGCTTTTGCAGCGTTTGGGCGCAAAAGTATCTCGTAATGGCTGTGTTAATGTTGATGCCGGACCTATAAATGAATTTTGTGCTCCTTACGATTTAGTGAAAACAATGCGTGCATCGATTTGGGCACTTGGCCCATTGGTGGCAAGATTTGGTCAAGGGCAAGTATCTTTACCTGGTGGTTGTGCAATTGGAGCTCGCCCTGTGGATCTACATATCCATGGTCTAGAGCAGCTTGGCGCTACGATTACGCTGGAAGATGGCTATGTAAAAGCCAACGTTGATGGTCGCTTAAAAGGCGCTCATATTGTCATGGATAAAGTGAGTGTTGGCGCAACGATTACGATCATGTGTGCAGCAACCTTAGCCGAAGGTGAAACGGTGATTGATAACGCGGCTCGAGAGCCAGAAATTGTCGATACCGCTCTATTTTTGAATGCTATCGGTGCAAAAATTACCGGTATGGGCACTGATACTATTCGTATCGAAGGTGTTGAGCGTCTATCAGGTGGTAAGCACAGTGTTGTTGCCGATCGTATCGAAACCGGGACGTTTTTAGTGGCTGCTGCTGTCTCTGGTGGTCGTATCAAATGTAACAATACCAACGCGCATTTACTCGAAGCTGTGTTGGCTAAGTTAGAAGAAGCTGGCGCAAACGTCGAAGTCGGTGATGATTGGATTTCACTGGATATGACAGACCGAGAGCTAAAAGCTGTATCTATTCGTACTGCTCCTCATCCGGGTTTCCCAACCGATATGCAAGCTCAATTTACTTTGCTGAACATGATGGCAAAAGGTGGTGGCGTGATTACTGAAACGATTTTTGAGAATCGTTTCATGCATGTTCCTGAACTTATGCGTATGGGAGCGAAAGCCGAAGTTGAAGGGAATACGGTAATTTGTGGTGATGTGACATCCTTAAGCGGTGCCGAAGTTATGGCGACAGACTTAAGGGCCTCTGCAAGTTTAGTTATTGCAGGGTGCATTGCTGAAGGTGAAACCATTGTAGACCGTATCTATCATATTGATCGTGGCTATGACCGGATTGAAGCGAAATTGACAGCACTAGGTGTCAATATTGAGCGTTATCAATCGGCTTAACTTCATTAGATAATATTGCTTAGCCGAAACAGTGGTTTCGGCTTTTTTATTCGATTTTTTGTTTGTGTATGGTAGGTGCGAAGCCTACTTTCAGATTGTTGGAGAACAATATGGTTGCTCTATTTCGACTAATAATGGTTGCTGTGTTAGGAACTTTATTGTTCGTATTCGGTTGTATCTATTGCTTATTTAGTCCTCGAAATCCTAAAAATGTTTACATCATCGGTCGTCTATTTAGCAAAATGGCTCCGGTATTGGGGATTAAGCTTGAACTGAGAATGCCTGAAGGAGCTTTAGAGCGAGGTCAGCACGTATATATCGCAAACCACCAAAATAACTGGGATTTATTTACCGTATCAGGAGCAGTAACACCTAATGTGGTTACAGTAGGAAAGAAGAGTTTGGTTTGGATGCCTCTTTTCGGTCAAATTTATTGGATTACTGGAAACATTCTGATCGATCGTGAAAATAAAGCCAAAGCGAAAGGCACTATCGATCAGGTTATCAAGTCAATGAAAGAGAGTGCGGTGTCTATCTGGATGTTTCCTGAAGGAACACGTTCACGAGGACGAGGGTTATTGCCGTTTAAAACCGGCGCGTTTCATACTGCCATTGGTGCTCAGTTTCCTATCATTCCGATTGTTTGTAGCTCAACGGGTCACCTAAAGTTTAACAAATGGAATAATGGACACGTGATCGTGGAAATTCTTGATCCCGTTGATATTTCGCAGTATGAGCGTGAGAATGTGCGTAAGCTAGCGACTCATTGTCGAAATATTATGAAAGAGAAATTAGCCGAACTTGATGAAGAAGTCGCGCAACGTAATGAACAGTAGTTTACGAAGCTAAAAATTGAAAAAAGGCTGAAGAGTGATCTTCAGCCTTTTTTGTTATTCGAGCGATCTAATTACTTTCTAACCGCAATTGCTTCGATTTCGATACCGACATCTTTAGGTAAACGAGCAACTTCGACACATGAGCGAGCAGGGTAGTTCGCAACCTTGTGCTCATCAAAGAACTTGCCATAAGCCTCGTTTACGGTTGCAAAGTCGTTTAAGTCTTTAACAAATACCGTCATTTTTACGATGTCTGAAACTGTTAGGCCAGAAGATTCTACTACCGCTTTTACGTTATCTAAGGACTGACGAGCTTGGACAGCGATATCAGCAGAAACCTCACCGGTGACTGGGTTTACAGGGATTTGACCTGAAGTCATTACCATATTTCCCAGATCAACACCTTGAACGTAAGGACCAATAGCGGCTGGCGCGGATTCTGTGTGAAGTACTTTAGTCATTGTTGTTATTTCCATTTTCTACAGTAAATATAAGACTTATCAGTTTGCTCTTATTCTTTAAATTGGTAAAGAGTCTGTGCATATCTATTTGTTTATTATTACAATTTAATCAACCGGTTAAAAATCTAACTGGTGAACAAAATTAATCACGCTCGGTAACAATCTCACGAGAAAATACTTTTTCACAGTATTTGCATTTGAGGCGAATAATCTCTTTGTTCTCGATAACATTAAAGCTTGTTTCAACTGGTTCGTTGTGTGAAATACAGTTGCTGTTCGGGCAAGCAAAGACATTGTTCACTTGTTCTGGAAGCGACAAAGCCAACTTCTTCACCACTTCATAGTTTTCGATTTGGTTGACCGTTGCATTCGGAGCGTAAAGTGCTAGCTTGTTTGCTTGGCTTTCATTGATAAACACATTTTCAATCTTGAGCAAATCTTTCGCACCCAACGCTGACGATGGAAGGTTTAAGCCAATCGTGACACGCTGCTGTGAATTATGCATGTCAAACAGCTTTAAAACCTTGATGCCAATATGAGCAGGAATATGGTCGATAACCGTGCCGTTTTTGATTGCTTCTACCTGCAATTGAGTTTCTTTATTCATCTCTTTTCTCCTCGACTACAGTGTTTCGTTTAACACAAGGGCTAATAAGGCTTCACGAGCATAAACACCATTTTCGGCCTGTTGGAAGAAATAGGCATGCGGTGTTTTATCAACATCTACTGTAATTTCATCGACTCGAGGAAGTGGGTGAAGGACTTTCATATTGCTTCGAGCGTTGGTTAGGTGTGAAGCTCGTAGAATGTAGGCCGACTTAATGTGCGCATATTCTGACTCGTCAAAGCGCTCTTTTTGAACTCGAGTCATATAGAGAACATCCAATTCAGGGATAACTTCTTCTATTTCCGTGTGGGTGCTGTATTGAATGCCAGCCTCGTTTAATTCTTCAAGAATATAATCTGGCATGGCGAGCGCTTCAGGTGCAACGAAGAAGAATTTAACATTACTGAACTTGGCCAACGCTTGTGTTAATGAATGCACGGTGCGGCCATATTTTAAGTCACCAATAAACGCGACATTGAGGTTATCTAAACGCTCTTGAGTTTCGGCGATAGAGAAGAGATCAAGCAACGTCTGTGTCGGGTGTTGGTTGGCACCGTCGCCAGCATTGATGACCGGAGTTCCATTGGAAAATTCTGATGCTAAACGAGCTGCACCTTCTTGAGGATGACGCATAACAAACGCATCAACGTATGAAGAGATGACTTGAACTGAATCGGCAAGTGTTTCCCCTTTTTTTGCTAATGAGGTGTTTCCATCATTATCAAACCCGATAACATTGCCACCAATACGCTGAATAGCCGTTTCAAAGGATAAACGGGTCCGTGTAGAAGGTTCAAAAAAGCAACTTGCGATGACCTTATCTTTTATTAGCTCTGGCATCTGCTTAGCTTTTAGTTTTCCCGCTGTTTCTACAATCAATTCCAACTCTTCGCGAGTCAGTTCTGAAATTGAAATGATGTGCTTTTTGTAGAGCGAATTCGCCATGTTCATCTTCCCTATCGTTTCTGACAGTCATAAAAAAGCCCCCCAACCAAGGGAGGCTTAAAATCTATTATTTTAGGGAAACTAGCTCACCCGGTAAGATGAATTGCTTACCATGATGCCATTGCCGTATTACTACAATGTTGACGCTCATGTTGTTCCCCTTTGACAAATTGCTGGGAATTATACGCCTTACAGTGAACAGCGCAAGCGATTGCGCTTCGCTTTTTCTGCAAGCTATTTATCTGCTTTTAGGCACCAAGTGTCGCAACCATAATAGCTTTGATTGTATGCATCCGGTTTTCCGCTTCATCGAAGACGATGGAGTGAGCGGATTCAAACACTTCTTCAGTAACTTCTAAGCCTTTCATCCCGTATTTGTCTGCGATCTCTTTACCTAATGTGGTTTCATCATTATGGAACGCAGGCAAGCAGTGCATAAACTTAACTTTTGGATTTCCAGTCTGCTTAATCACATCCATATTGATTTGGTATGGTGTCATCAGAGCAACACGTTCATCCCATGCTTCTGCCGCTTCACCCATGGATACCCATACATCGGTATAAAGGAAATCACACCCTTTCACACCTTGAGCGACATCTTCTGTCAGTGTAATGGTTGCGCCAGTTGTTTCTGCGATGGCTTGGCATTGCGCGACTAATTCTTCTTCAGGCCAAAATGCTTTTGGTGCGATAAGGCGAATATCTAAGCCCATTTTCGCAGCACCTACCATTAAAGAGTTGCCCATGTTGTTACGAGCATCACCTAGGTAGGCAAGTTTTACTTCATGAAGGGCTTTGCCTCGGCTGTGTTCTAGGATCGTCAGAAAATCAGCCAGTATTTGAGTTGGGTGGAACTCATCGGTCAATCCGTTCCAGACTGGCACGCCTGCAAACTCACCAAGTTCTTCAACAATGCTCTGACCATAGCCACGATATTCGATACCATCGTACATGCGACCCAATACACGAGCGGTGTCTTTCATGGATTCTTTATGGCCAATTTGTGAACCTGATGGACCAAGATAAGAGACTTGAGCTCCCTGATCATGAGCCGCCACTTCAAATGCACAGCGCGTACGAGTTGATGACTTTTCAAAAATGAGTGCAATATTTTTACCTAACAGTTTCTTTTGTTCCGTACCGGCGTACTTTGCTTTTTTTAGATCGGCAGCCAAATCCAATAAAAATTGAATCTCCTTCGGCGTAAAATCAAGAAGTTTGAGAAAGTTACGGTTACGTAAATTGAAAGCCATATCTTGTTACCTAGAATCAAAAGTTAACATAAAAGTTAGAATAAAAATAAGATTGAGTAGTAAAGCATAAATCACCGATAAATGTGAATAAATATTTTCATAAAAGTGCGAGGTATAACATAATACCTCGCACTTTTTGCTTACATATTCTCTTCGGCGAATTCAGCAAGGCGACTTCGGACGACGCCATTGAGGTGAATGTTGGCACTTCCTTCAAAGTTTTTGAAGCGCTCAACCATGTAAGTGAGTCCAGATGTGACTGGCGTTAGATAGTGAGAATCGATTTGGGCTAGATTACCCGAACAGACTATTTTTGTTCCTTCTCCACAGCGAGTAATGATGGTCTTGATTTGAGAGGCGGTAAGGTTTTGACATTCATCGAGCAAAACAAACGCGTTTTGAATAGAACGTCCGCGCATAAAGTTGATCGATTTAAATTGAATATTGGCTTTGTCACAAATATATCGCATGGATCCTTCCGTGCAATGGTCGTTTTTATGCAATGCTTCAAGAGTGTCTGTTACTGCGGCTAGCCATGGCATCATCTTCTCTTCTTCTGTGCCAGGTAGGAAACCGATAGATTCGCCAATATCCGGAGTATTACGAGTGACGATCACTTTATCAAACATCTTCTTCTCAATGGTCTGCTCTAGGGCTGCTGCCATTGCCAATAACGTTTTTCCGCTACCCGCAGCGCCCGTTAGGATGACTAGGTCGATATCCGGGTCGAGAAGTGCGTCCATCGCCATCGCTTGGTATACATTTTTAGGTGTGATATCCCAAGCTCGGCGGTGCATCATTCTTTCACGGCTCATGTCTTTTAATGTGATTTTATCGCTATCGATTTCAGTAACGCGAGCGGCAAAGTCACTTTCTTCGTCAATGACATATTGATTGATAAATGTTGGGTCGAAAGGTTCTCTGTCCAAAACATGGTAGGTTTTTCCAGCTAAGCTTTTACTTTCAACATTTGTGACAGAGTTCCAAAATTCTCCGGGACGCTGTTGGAAGCCTTTCGTGAGATATTGGATGTCATCGATCAGCTGATCGCTACGATAATCCTCAACATAGCGCACGCCTGCACCTTTAGCGCGCAATCTCATATTGATGTCTTTCGTCACTAAGACGACATCTCGTGGGGAGTGAATATTTTGTAAATGAAGTACAGCGTTAAGAATTCGATTGTCTCCGGCTTTATCTGCGAACGCTTTTACGCTGTCGTCGAGCTCATAATCAGAGAAAATAGAGATGGTGCCGTCATTTAATTGGATACCTGCTGATATTTCTTCAGGTGTGACATCTTTGAAAATATCTTCCATGGCACGAATGGCAACTCGGGCGTCTCGAGCTACATCGCGCTTACTGTCTTTGATTCGGTCAAGTTCTTCGAGGACTGTCATAGGAATAATGACGTCGTGTTCTTTAAAGGAGTAGATGGCAAAAGGTTCGTGAAGGAGGATGTTGGTGTCTAGTACAAACAGTTTCCGTTCGGTATCGCCCATAAGCGTCTCCTTGCCAATAATGGCTTCAGATTAAGGAAGAGCTTGCGTCAAACAGAGTCATTGAGTGTTAGGTGCTCCCAGATGTCTCATGACTGACTGCAAAGCTATTTTGATACTCATTGTCTTACTACTTTAAAACTTAGCATGGTTTATGCCAATTCGCACATGAAATGCTTTTTATATTGAGCGTAAACACCTTGTATCTTAGTTATCAATGACATGTTTATTTTACATTTTTATGTCTCTGAGAGATTGAAATTAATTCCGTCACATTCACGTGACCTCTATCACGTGTTCAAGTAAGATTAGCGACCTTTTCTGTATGGAGTCTCAATTCGAGCCATAATTAAACGGGCTTTGGTTTCGACACCATAACAATTTTTTGAAATTTATAAGTAGCAAGGTGGTCAAGCGATGACTTTTACTGTTGGGCAACGTTGGATTAGTGACACTGAGAATGACCTAGGTTTAGGGACTGTTGTCGCCGTCGATGAGCGTACAGTGACATTAATGTTTTCAGCATGTGAAGAAAATCGAGTTTATTCGCGTAATAGTGCACCGATTACTCGCGTTGTTTTTAGTGCCGGTGATGTGATTGACTGCCAACACGGCTGGGCACTTTTGGTGGATCACGTTACTGAAAGCGACGGTGTTCTCACGTATATCGGGACGCGAGAAGATACCGAAGAGGCGAATGTTGAACTGCGGGAAATTTTCCTGAGTCATCAGATTCGCTTCAACAAGCCTCAAGATAAGTTATTCGCTGGGCAGATTGATCGGATGGATAACTTTGCGTTGCGTTATCGAGCGTTGCGTAATCAACACCTCCAACAAAAAAGTCCATTACGTGGATTGTGTGGTATGCGTGCGGGTTTGATTCCCCATCAATTGCACATTGCTCATGAAGTTGGCCGTCGTTATGCGCCAAGAGTCCTGCTTGCTGATGAAGTTGGCCTTGGTAAAACCATCGAAGCTGGGATGATCATTCATCAACAAATACTCACCTCTCGTGCTGAGCGAGTCTTAATCATTGTCCCTGAAACGCTACAGCATCAATGGTTAGTTGAGATGATGCGTCGTTTTAACCTCTACTTTTCTATTTTTGATGAAGAGCGTTGCGTTGAAGCTGAAAATGAATCAAGTAACCCATTTGAATCGCAACAGTTTGTATTGTGTTCATTAGGTTTTTTGAAGAACCATCCAGAACGATTTGAACAAGCTCTGGCTGCAAGCTGGGATTTAATGGTGGTGGATGAAGCGCATCACTTAGAGTGGAGCGTCGATTCGCCAAGTTATGAATATCAGATGGTTGAGGGCTTAGCGCAAAAAACAGCAGGCGTATTGCTATTGACGGCCACTCCTGAACAACTGGGCCGTGAAGGACACTTTGCGCGTTTACGCTTGCTCGATCCCGATCGTTTTTACGATTATCAAAGCTTTGTTGATGAAGAAGCACAATATGAACCGGTCGCCGATGCCGTTAGTGCTTTGATGGCAGGAAATAAGCTTAGCAATGAAGAGAAAAACAGTATTACTGAGCTGCTTTCTGAGCAAGATGTTGAGCCACTGTTCCGCTCGATAGAAAGTCATGGCAGTGAAGAAGAGAAAGCCGATGCTCGATATGAGTTAATTTCTAACCTAATGGATCGTCATGGTACTGGCCGAGTCCTGTTCCGTAATACTCGCGCTGCCATTAAAGGGTTTCCAAAACGAAATGTGTTCTTATTACCAATGCTAATGCCGAGTGAATATGAAAACTCAATGAAAGTGGCAGGGATGTTTGGTGATGTAGAAGTGGGGCAACGTCTATTCCCAGAAGCGTTATTTCAACAATATGAAGGTGAATCTTCTTGTTGGTGGAACTTTGATCCGCGCGTCGATTGGTTGCTAGAAAAAGTAAAATCAAAGCGCAGTGAGAAAATACTCGTGATTGCTGCGGGAGCTCAGACAGCTCTACAACTTGAACAAGCCTTACGCGAGCGAGAAGGGATTCGAGCGACGGTATTCCACGAAGGTATGTCGATTATTGAACGCGATAAAGCGGCAGCTTACTTTGCTCAAGATGAAGGTGGCGCACAAGTTTTGATCTGTAGTGAAATTGGGTCAGAAGGTCGAAACTTCCAATTTGCTAATCAGCTAGTTATGTTCGACTTGCCGATGAATCCAGACTTACTTGAACAACGAATTGGTCGCTTAGATCGAATCGGTCAAACTCGAGATGTTGATATACATGTGCCTTACCTTGAAGGTGGCGCACAAGAGATATTGGCGCGTTGGTTCCATCATGGCTTAAATGCATTTGAAGATACTTGCCCAGCAGGACGCACAGTATTTGACCGATTTGAATCTGATCTAAATCACTTGTTGGCTAAATCAGACGAAACGGGTTTGAGTGAACTGATCGATGAATCGAGTAAGCTCAATCAGGTATTGAAGTTGGAGATGGAACAAGGTCGCGATCGCTTATTAGAGATGCATTCAAATGGTGGTGAGCAAGCAGCAAATATTGTTGAAGCAATTGCTGCTTCTGATGGTGACACTGAACTGGTGTCATTTGCATTGGGCTTATTCGATACCATCGGGCTGAATCAAGACGATAAAGGCAGTCAAGCTTTAGTCGTGACGCCATCCGAACATATGTTGGTCCCGAGTTATCCGGGATTGCCGTATGAAGGAGCAACCATCACGTTTGATCGTACAACGGCATTATCACGCGAAGATATGAATTTCATCAGTTGGGAACACCCAATGATTGAAGGTGGCATCGATTTACTGATGACCGAAGGGGTGGGAACGTCTGCGGTTTCGATCTTAAAAAATAAGGCTCTACCTGTTGGAACCTTGTTGCTTGAGTTAATTTACGTTGTTGATGCTCAAGCGCCGAAACGCAGTGGTATTGGACGCTTCTTACCGAAGACACCAATTCGAGTGATGCTCGATAGCAATGGGAATGATCTCTCTGATCAGGTGGAGTTTGAAAGTTTTCATCGCCAACTTAGCCCAGTTAACCGCCAGTTATCATCTAAGTTAGCTTCTTCTGTTCAGTCTGAAATAGTGAAGCTTATTCAAGGTGGCGAAGCGGTTGTCGAGAACAAAGTTATTCAAGTTCGAGAAGCGGCGAATAAAGAGATGAAGAATTCACTTAATAATGAATTGGAGCGACTACAAGCACTTAAAGCGGTCAATCCAACGATTCGTGAAGATGAATTAACCGTTCTAGAGCAGCAGATGAGCGAACTTGATGGCTACATCAGCCAAGCTCAATTCCAGCTCGATTCCTTACGAGTGATTGTTGTCGCGCATAATTAACGCACACAGTTTTCCGGTTTACTATCACCGAGAGTAAATACAAAGGGGCGTACCATAGGGTATGCCCCTTTTTTCTTTTTGATAAACATCATCATTTAGTGATTGGGTTACGACTGATATAATCGCGACATTATTGATTCTGGAGAAGCCATAATGGCAATGCTCAATTACTCCCCTCCAACGCAACCTTGGGTGGATATCGTCTTTGAAGATGAATATTTACTCGCGGTGAACAAACCTTCAGGGCTGCTTTCTGTACCCGGCAGAGAGCCACAACACTATGACAGTATGTGGAGTCGGTTGGTGGAGATCTACCCAGAGATTCAGGTTGTGCATCGATTGGATATGTCGACTTCAGGCATAATGCTATTAGCAAAAAGCAAAGCTGCGGAAAGTGCGATTAAAAAGCAGTTCCAGTATCGTTTGACGCATAAAGTGTATCTTGCCGAAGTGTGGGGTACGCTGGAACAAGACCAAGGAGAGGTGGATTTACCGCTAATCTGTGATTGGCCAAATCGACCACGGCAGATGGTATGTCACGAAACAGGCAAGCCGTCACAAACTCATTATCAAGTGGTTGAGCGTAGGGAAAAAACTACATTAGTGCGGTTATTTCCTATTACCGGTCGTTCTCATCAACTGCGTGTTCATATGTTGGCGATTGGTCACCCGATTGTGGGTGATGAGTTTTATGCTCATGACGAGGCACAAGCGCATTCATCTCGTTTACATCTGCATGCGGCTGAATTAAGTTATTACCATCCTGAAACGAATCAGGTGAATACGCTTTTTATACCTTGTGATTTTTTTACTCAAGCGCATTCCGTTATCGTGGAATATTTTCAGCCTTTACCGACACTTCCAGATTATAAAACCTTGCCACGACCATAACCGGCTCAAAAGAGGAAAGTATGACATTTTCAACCATCGTTTTTGTCGATCGTTCAACCATTCCGGTTCAAATAACCTTACCGAAGCTACAATGTGATCATCAATGGGTAGAGTATGAAAGCACCTCAAGCGATGAGTTGTATGATCGAGTAAAAGATGCCGACGTTATCATTACCAATAAAGTGCATTTAGACCGAGATATATTAGAGCGACTACCCAAGCTGAAATTGATCGCGGTGTCGGCAACGGGCGTAAATAATGTCGATTTAGACTGTTGTCGTGAGCGTGATATCGCCGTGACGAATATTCAAGGTTATGCCGCCCAGTCTGTCCCAGAGCATGTAATTGGAATGATTTACGCACTGCGCCGCAACCTTTTTGGCTATCATCGAGATATTGAAAATGGTGAATGGCAGCGCAACAAACAGTTCTGTTTTTTCACTCATAGTATTGGTGATGTTGCAGGGTCGACGCTCGGGATTATCGGCTCTGGTGTATTAGGCCAAGCGACGGCAACGCTAGCGCGTGCCATTGGGATGAAGGTTATTTTTGCCGAGCGTAAAGGGAAAGCCGAATGCCGAGAAGGGTTCGTACCTTTTGAAGAGTTATTATGCCAAGCCGATGTGATTTCGTTGCACTGTCCGCTGAGCAAAGAAACGGAAAATCTAATAGCGGAACCTGAACTTGAGAAGATGAAGCGCTCAGCGATTTTAATTAACACCGGCCGCGGTGGTTTGGTTGATGAATCCGATTTAGTTAAGGCGTTAAAGCAAGGGAGTATCGCAGCGGCGGGTGTTGATGTGTTTACCCAAGAGCCGGCAGATGAAACTAACCCGTTGCTGGCGAATATCGATATGCCGAATTTATTATTAACACCTCATGTCGCATGGGGAAGTGATAGTGCGATCCAAAAGCTCGCCAATATATTGATTGATAATATCGAGGTGTATTTGAACGGTGGAGAACAGAATCGAGTGGTGTAAAACAAAGCAACTATTCGGTTTGGTAGTGCACAGCAAGGTGAGAATCGCTGCTCAAGATTGACCAATATCGAGAAAGTTAAATTCTTAATTGTTGTGACTCCTTTTTGGTCCCAAATATAGTTCCTACAACAACCAAGCTATGTCCATAATAAAAAATGGCTACTGCAAATTGATAGTTGACATAAGCTTTTGATTTTTAATTTTTTGCAAGTTTTATCAGAAAGTAGACAATATGATGATATAGATGTGGATTACATTTACAGTCAAAAGAAGATGTGAAAATTAGTACCATTCAAATTTTTCAAGAGATAAAGTTGAAATATAAAAAGGGGTTTAAATGTTTTCTTCAAATCGATTTCTTTTATCTACAACTATTTTTTTAGTGATTTCAGCTTTAAGCTTTTCTACACATCTCAGCGCTGAAGGAACATTGTCAAGCGAAGATGAAGATAGTCATTTTATCAAAGTATCCAACAACGATAGACAGTTGGAGTTTAGCAAATTACAAGTCATTGCTGAAACTTCAAATGAGAATGAACTAAAAATTAAAAGTTTAGATGAAAAAGTATTTAAGCTGACAGAGATGTCGTCTTATCACTCAGTCAATCGTGATCGGGAATTTTCTAACCTAAATAATAGAATATCTGACCTCTCTTTCTACATGAATTCGACTGGATTCTTTCTAGGGATCCTAGGGTTAATAGTTACTATTGCCGCAATTTTCTTAGGTTGGTCAGCTAAAGAACGAGCTATTGCTGAAGCGAAATCCGAAGCAAATAAATATTTTGATGAAGAAGGTAAGCGATTTATTGAAGAAGAAAAAAGCAGATTTGAAGAGGCTCGAAATAAACTTACAAGCAAGATAGAAAATGACTTTCGAGAGCTTAATAGTAAGCTTTCAAGTCAAAGTAATCAATTAATAGCTATGAGGCAGTTTGAAGATGCAACCGAGTATTCTAAACAGAAAAGCATCAATACCGAAATTTCTACGTATGATGATTTAGTGTCTAAATTTAAACACTTCTCTGAACCCGAGATACAAGACTATGTTGCAATGGCATTAATTAGAAAAGGCCTAATATTTATAACAAATCCTCAATACAAAAATTTAGAAAAAGCGATCGAAGCATTCAGTGAGGTATTAACGTTATTCAGTCGCTCATCTAACACTAGAATAATGAAGCAAGTTGCCTATGCTACGATATTTCAGATTCAAGCCATGAGTGAAAAAAATACCATTGAAAACATTGATGTAAGTGAAGATTTGTCGAAAATGCTAGTTGGGCCGATTGATAAAGTCTTCCATGACTATCATCAATCTGTAGATCCTGAGGAACAAGAATTACTTGCTAGAACTCTAAGTGCTAAAATAAAAGTTCTGAGTAGAACTAATAATCTAAAGGAAGAAGCAAAAGAAACTGCCGACAAGTTGATAGAGCTATATAGTGAATCAACTAATCCTGAATGCCAATTTTTGGTTGCGGACGCACTATTTTATAGAAGTATGATTCTAAATCCAGATTCTCATAAAGAACGAATAGAGCTATATGAAGAAATAGAAAAAATCCTCGAACCATTAATCCCTAAGATATACTTTCTTCCGTTTCAACAAGTTCCCGAGCTGTTCCAACCTAAACTCTCACTAATTAACCACGTGAGAAAAGAAAAGGAAAAAATAACTCAACAAAAATAAAGCAAGTTGAGACAAAACGATTTAAAAAATACTCATTTTATTTTTTATTCAATACGTTTCTGACCAAAAACAAGCCACAAAGAGGGTAAGGGCTTCGTACTCAGGTATTAACACTCTCACCTTCAATATTGTTAATTTGCATAGAATTCAAGCACAAAAAAGGGTCGAATTATCGACCCTTTTTGCGTATTAATGAGGGGTTAACTAAAGCGCGGCTATCGTTGCTTTTTGTTCTTCCAGTTTCACTAAGGTTTCTTTATAGCCATCAAGTTTTTCGCGTTCTTTCGCAACCACAGCTTCTGGTGCTTTTGCGACAAACCCTTGGTTATTAAGCTTACCTTCGATGCGTTTGATTTCACCTTGAGTTTTAGCTACTTCTTTAGCAAGGCGATCCAACTCAGCATCTTTATCGATTAAGCCTGCCATTGGGATCATCATTTCTGATTTACCCACCAATGCCGTTGCACACGCCGGGGTTTCTTCTCCAGCCGTAAGAATTCGAATGCTCTCAAGCTTCGCTAAAGACACCAATACTGCGCTGTTTGCTTCTACGCGAGCAGTATCCACATCAGAAGCTGACTTCAACATCACTTCAAGCGGTTTACCTGGGTTGATATCGTATTCGGCACGAAGGTTACGAATGCTCGAAATAAACGCTTTCACCCATTCGATGTCATCTAACGCTTCCTGATGGACGTTAGCTTCATCATACTGAGGCAATGGCTGATGCATAATCGTGTCGCCTTCAACACCTTCAACCAACGGCTTAACACTTTGCCAGATTGTCTCGGTGATGTATGGCAAGATTGGGTGTGCCAAACGTAAGGTCTTCTCAAGTACGGTAATCAGAGTTTGACGCGTTGCTCGTTGCTGAGCTTCACTGCCTTTCCACAATACCGGCTTAGTAAGCTCTAGATACCAGTCACAGAATTGGTTCCAAATGAACTCATACAAAGTATTGGCAGCCATATCGAGACGATAATTGTCTAAGTGATTGTTGAAATCACGGGCAGCCAGTTCAAACTGAGATTCAATCCATTTATCGGCAAGCGAGAACTCAAGTTCTGCTCCAGCGGCAAAACCACAATTCTGCTCTTCGGTGTTCATAAGAACGTAGCGGCTCGCATTCCATAGCTTATTACAGAAGTTACGATAGCCTTCGAGGCGCTTCATGTCCCAGTTAATGTCACGACCAGTTGAAGCCATGGCAGCTAGGGTGAAACGAAGTGCATCGGTTCCGTATGGCTCAATGCCATCTTCGAACGTTTTACGCGTGTTTTTCTCGATCTTAGCGGCCAGTTTAGGCTGCATCATGTTACCACAACGCTTCTCAACTAACTCTTCAAGACCGATACCGTCAATCATATCAATTGGGTCAAGTACATTCCCTTTTGATTTCGACATCTTGTCGCCATTTTCATCACGAATAAGACCTGTCATGTAAACGGTTTTAAATGGCACTTGAGCATTGCCATCTTCATCTTTACAGAAGTGCATGGTCATCATGATCATACGAGCAACCCAGAAGAAGATGATATCAAAACCGGATACCAACACATCTGATGGGTGGAAGGTTTTCAGTGCGTCAGTATTTTCTGGCCAACCCTGAGTACCGAATGTCCAAAGCGCTGAAGAGAACCAAGTATCAAGTACATCGTCGTCTTGGCGTAACACAACCACTGGCGCTAGATTGTTCTTTTCACGCACTTCTTCTTCGGTGCGACCAACGTACACTTTGCCGTCATTGTCGTACCATGCCGGGATTCTGTGTCCCCACCAAAGCTGACGAGAAATACACCAATCTTGTACATCACGCATCCACGCAAAGTACATGTTTTCATATTGCTTAGGAACGAACTGAATCTGACCGTCTTCAACGGCTTTGACTGCGGGCTCTGCTAACGGAGCAGTACGTACGTACCATTGGTCGGTTAGCATTGGTTCGATAATCACGCCACCACGATCCCCATAAGGTACCGTTAAGTCGTGATCTTTTACTTCTTCTAGTAGTCCGAGTTCTTCAAATTCAGCAACAAGTGCTTTACGCGCTGCGAAACGTTCCATACCACGGAATTTCGCTGGAAGCTCAGCAGAATAAACATCGCTTTCTTCGCCGTTAGTTGTGAAGACTTCAGCAGTCTCACGAATATCAGCGTTGAAGGTTAGGATGTTGATCATTGGTAATTGGTGACGCTTACCGACTTCGTAATCGTTAAAGTCATGAGCTGGCGTGATTTTCACACAACCAGTGCCTTTTTCCATATCGGCGTGTTCATCGCTAACGATAGGAATTAAGCGATTTACGACAGGAAGTAGAATCTCTTTACCAATCAGATCTTTATAACGAGGATCTTCTGGGTTTACCGCAACACCAGTATCGCCAAGGACGGTTTCTGGACGAGTGGTTGCAACGACTAAGTAGTCTTTGCCATCGGCCGTGGTTGCACCGTTTGCCAATGGGTAGCGAAGGTGCCACATGAACCCTTTTTTATCTTTGTTTTCGACTTCTAGATCTGAAATCGCAGTATGCAGTTTAGGATCCCAGTTAACCAGACGTTTACCACGGTAGATAAGGTCTTCTTCGTAGAGACGAACAAACACTTCTTGAGTCGCAGCTGATAAGCCATCATCCATAGTGAAACGTTCACGATCCCAATCGACAGATGCGCCTAAACGACGAAGCTGTTTGGTGATGGTGCCACCGGATTCTGCTTTCCAATCCCAAATTTTATCGATAAACGCTTCACGGCCGTAGTCGTGTTTTGTTTTACCTTCTTCGGCTGCAATTTTACGCTCGACGACCATTTGAGTCGCGATACCTGCGTGGTCAGTACCTACTTGCCAAAGGGTGTTTTTTCCCTTCATACGTTGCGCGCGGATAAGCGTATCCATGATGGTGTCTTGGAAGGCGTGGCCCATATGCAAGCTACCAGTAACGTTCGGTGGTGGAATCATGATGCTGTATGCATCTTTTGAAGTGTCACCGTGTGGCTTAAAGTAGCCTTTTTCTTCCCAAGCTTGATATAAAGCTTGTTCAATTGATGTTGGGTTGTAAGTCTTTTCCATGGCGTTTTTAAGTAGGTACTGTAGTAAGTTAATCTTGGTGTCAAACGTTATAGGTTAAGCCTCTATCCACATAACCTTATTGAGAAAGGTATGGATGGAACGGCTTAGATTGCTTCAACTATAATGTCTGACTACGAATGCTGGATATCTAATGTGTCGATATTGAATCCAGCGTGACGATAAATTTTATATCTTTCTCGTGCGAGTTGTTTAGCATTTTCTTCGCAAGGAACGAAGTCTATCACCTCTGTAAAGCGATCGGCAAAGGTTGCTTGTTTGTTCGAGCAATTTATTACGATTTGTCGGTTCCATGATGGACGAATTCCCTCAAAACCAATCTCAATAGGCGTGCCATATTTAGGCCCTTCGCCGACGAGGTTATGAGCAACATAATTGTCGGCCGGTGCTTGCCAAAATACTTCCGCTAATGCTTCTGCCGCCTGCCGATCATCACAATGAACGTACACTTTGGCACCTTGCTTGGTAAAGTGATGTCCTAGAAACACAACATAGAGACCTAATCCAGCGACCGTTGCTTGCGGCGTGTTGGGCTGAATGAGATAGAAGGTCGCATTTTTCATGATGATCTAGAGAGTATGTTATTTGCGTGGGTTGAGAGTGCTAAACAAATTAAGGGCCTTGCGGCCCTCAATGATTACTGATTGCTTTCGCTATCGAGAGCGCTACGGTTCAATAAAAACTGAACCAGCAACGACACTGGGCGTCCGGTCGATCCTTTTGGACCAGAAGAGCGCCAAGCTGTCCCTGCGATATCTAAGTGAGCCCAGTTATATTTCTTGGCAAACTTAGATAGGAAACAACCCGCAGTTATCGATCCCGCAGGACGACCACCAATATTTGCCATATCAGCAAATGGGCTCTTAAGTTGTTCGTGATGCTCTTCGCTCATTGGTAAGCGCCATGCACGATCACTCGCTTGCTCTGAAGCGTTAATAATTTCATGAGCAAGGGGATTGTGATTCGACATTACTGCGCTGATATGATGGCCTAACGCGATAATACACGCACCGGTTAATGTCGCGACGTCGATTACACATTCGGGTTCAAATCGTTCAACATACGTTAATGCGTCACAAAGAACTAAACGACCTTCTGCATCGGTATTTAATACTTCAACGGTCTTTCCAGACATTGTGGTTAAAATATCACCTGGACGGTAAGCTTGGCTTCCTGGCATGTTTTCACATCCAGCTAAAACACCTGTGATATTTAGAGGCAATCCAAGTTTAGCAATGGCTTTCATCGTGCCAAAAACAGATGCTGCGCCACACATGTCATACTTCATTTCATCCATACCAGCCCCTGGTTTCAATGAAATACCGCCTGAATCAAACGTAAGACCTTTACCAATCAATACAATTGGCTTCGCATTTGGATCTGAATGCCCTTTGTATTCGATAACAGACATCATCGATTCATTCTTTGAACCACGTCCAACGGCAAGGTATGAAGTCATACCGAGTTTACCCATCTCTTCTTCACCAATTATTTTGGTGCTGACAGAGTCGTAATCATCCGCTAAGCGACGAGCTTGAGAAGCTAGGTATGCAGGGTTGGCGATATTCGGAGGCATGTTCCCCAAATCTTTACATGCTTTAACACCCGATGAGATGGCTAAACCATGAGAAATGGCTTTTTCCCCTTGATTAAGCTCTCGACGCGTTGGAACATTGAAAACTAACTTTCTTAATGGACGACGAGTTTCAGGTTTAATACTTTTAAATTGATCAAATGTATAGAGTCCATCTTTGGTTGCTTCAACCGCCTGGCGAACTTTCCAGTAAGTGTCTCTTCCTTTCACGTGTAATTCTGTTAAGAAACAAACCGCTTCCATTGAACCCGTTTCATTTAACGTACTGATGGTTTTTTGGATGATTTCTTTGTATTGGCGTTCGCCTAACTCGCGCTCTTTGCCGCAGCCAACCAGTAGAACTCGTTCAGATAATACGCCGGGTACTTGATGCAATAACAGCATCTGACCGGGTTTACCTTCTAAATCTCCGCGGCGAAGCAGTGAACTTATATAGCCATCGCTAATCTTATCTAGTTGTTCTGCCACGGGAGAAAGACGTCGAGGTTCGAATACACCCACAACAATACAAGCACTGCGTTGCTTTTCGGGACTGCCACTTTTTACACTGAACTCCATGCGTACTCCTACATCGTGAAGACATTTAGAACTAAATAATAGATAATGCGTTTCTACTATACTTATTCAGTCTGCTAAGCTGAACATTTGAACGCAAAGTTTTAAAAAATAATTGTTTCAACCAGAAATTATAGTGATTCGATTAAAAATACAAGTTTTGTATAGGTAATTTCCGCGTGATAATTGTTAGATATTTAATAAAAGAAACAGTGAAGAGCCAATTGGCAATATTTTTTATATTGTTTATGGTCTTCCTAAGCCAAAAATTCATTACCATATTAGCCAGTGCTTCCGATGGTGAAATTCCAGCACGGTTAATTTTGACACTCGTTGCGCTTAATATGCCGAGCATGGCCGTGTTGATGCTGCCACTTAGTCTTTTTCTCGGCATATTGATCACTTTTGGCCGCTTGTATGCGGAAAGCGAAATTACCGTAATGAAAGCCACGGGGATTGGAAATCGCTTTTTGATTCGGTCGTCGTTCTATTTGGCATTAATTACGATGATTCTTGCTGGTTTTAATTCACTTTGGTTGTCGCCATGGAGTGAAAACCAAGAATCCCAAGTTAAAAACCAATTAGTTCATGAAAATAGTGTTGATCTGTTGCAGCAAGGTCGTTTTCAAACCACACCAGACGGTTCTTCGGTTATATTTATCGATTCTATTGATAATAAGCAATTTCAAAATGTGTTTGTTGCCCAAATTACGCCTAAAGATTCAGTACTTCCAAGTGTGATGTTTGCCGATAGTGGGGATGTGAAGCAATTGAGTGATGGTCGACAGATCATTACTCTTTATGATGGAACTCGGTATGAAGGAGTTCCAACAAGCGTTCAATATATGATCTCCGATTATAAGCAGTATGACGGTTTAATTGGCCAAACACAGGCTCCAGATAAGAAAGCGTCTTGGCGTCAAATGCCAACCCTAGATCTGATGAACTTGGAGTCGACTAAAGCTCAAGCAGAGTTTCATTGGCGATTGGCATTAGTCATATGTGTTCCCTTGCTGACTCTATTTGCGGTTCCCCTTTCTGCCGTAAACCCGCGTCAGGGACGTTTCGCTAAACTTGGTCCCGCTATTTTGGCATGTTTGACTTATTTCCTAGCTTTGAGTGCTGGAAAGTCAGCAATAGAAAGCGGCAGTATTTCTAGTGATATTGGCTTATGGCCAGTACACGGTGGATTATTATTGGCAGGGTTGATAGTGAACGCAGCAGATACAAAATTTGCACTTCGGTTGAAACAGCTATTTATTAAAAAGAAGGTGGCGTAATCGATGTTTAAGTTACTTGATTGGTACATTGGTCGAACGATCATTGCGACGACATCTCTTGTACTGGTTACCTTTTTAGGCTTATCAGGCATTATTAAATACGTTGAGCAACTTAGGAAAGTTGGGCAAGGCAGTTACGACATGCTTAAGGCAATACTTTACGTATTATTGAGCCTGCCTCGAGATCTTGAAGTCTTTTTCCCTATGGCGGCGTTACTAGGTGCATTAATTGGGTTAGGCGCATTAGCATCAAGCTCAGAACTTGTTGTTATGCAAGCATCGGGCTTCTCTAAATTGGATATCGGTTTGTCCGTATTAAAAACCGCTATCCCACTTATGATTGTTATTGTTTTACTGGGGCAGTGGGGAGCACCACAAGCTCAAAAATATGCTCGTGATATGCGCTCTATATCGATTTACGGCGGTAAGTTGTTGTCGGTGAACTCTGGAGTCTGGGCAAGAGATGTCGATGACTTTGTTTTTATAGGCAAAGTAGAGAATGATGTTCTTTACGCGGTGAATATTTGGCGCTTTGACGAAGATAAAGAACTAAAGCAGATGATTTTTTCCGAAAAGGTTAGCTATTTAGGTGGCAGCCAATGGGTGATGGATAGAGCGAAGTTCACTGAATTTAAAGATGAAGTTGAGATTAAAAAATACGATCAGGCCAGCTATGTTTGGCACACCTCCATTGAGCCGGATAAGTTGGCTGCGGTAAGCATTAAGCCTGAAGAGCTATCTTTAAGTGGTTTGTATGATTATGTTGATTATCTAAAAATATCAGAGCAAGACGCTTCGCGTTATGAATTGGCATTTTGGCGCAAAATTTCACAACCATTTTCAATCGCGGTCATGATGTTGATGGCATTGTCTTTTGTATTCGGTCCCTTAAGAAGTGTAACGATGGGAACCCGGGTTGTAACGGGTGTTCTTTCGGGCTTTGGTTTTTATATCTCAAGTGAGCTTTTTGGCCCCATGAGTATGGTTTACGGTTTCTCGCCTATCTTTGGCGCGATAGCTCCTAGTTTGGTTTTTCTAGTTCTTGCTATCGCACTATTAAGACGGAAACTCTAGCGCTTTCTTCTTTCAATAACGTGGGTTTTTGCCCATATATCATGAAATCCACGTCGTTGAGGATGAAAGAGAGCACCAAGGTTAGCTATGCCGAATGCAGAGGTGAAAAAGCGAATGATGGCTTGCTTTTTAGTGATTAACCCACCTTGTTCATCCACCATGACTAAGCTCCATGCTCGCATTCCCAGAGTTTGTCCTCGACACCAAAAGAGAACAAAAAATCCGATACAGATAAAAGACAAATAGATAGAGAATAAAGGGAACGCAATCGGGTGGCTTGTTAGAAAATCTGCGGTATCGATATAGTTCTCGAAGCGTACGTAACCTGCCTTTATTAGCGCTTCACTAATCGACACCAGCACTCCTGCCGCTAATATTAAGACCGCGATAATGATCATAAAATCGTAAAACCAAGCCGCAAGCCTTAGAAAAAAACCTGCATTTTTTGGAATGTTATTCTTAGCTTCGTTGATGTGTACATTTTTCGTGATCGATTTTCTTTTCCGTCTTGATTTCGCCATGAGAGTTTCTACATCCGTAATTAAGCTTTGATCGAGAGAATACCCTCAATCGGTGTGAGTTTAAAGCGAGGGGCAAAGGGAAATCTTATTAGCTGGCGAAATTATCGTCAAACAGTCTAATTTGTTTTTTTTGGTATTGCGTAGTGAAATTTCTTACGTATAATGCTGCTCACTAAAGGGAATTACCCTATTGTGCCACTGTGATGAAATTGGTAGACATGACGGATTCAAAATCCGTTGCCTTCGGGCGTGGCGGTTCAAGTCCGCCCAGTGGTACCATTATTTAGAGAAACCGTCCTAATTATGGCATGACGTTTTTCTTTCTACTGTCCGCATTTATTTTCTTCTGACTGTTTTTTTACTCTTAGCTGTTTGAAAATTACTCATAATTTGTCAGTAGTTAGGTCTTCTTACGTCATAGTCACCATACTTTTAATTGATTGAGAATGTGACTTTGCAATTTAGACAGGATATTAATGGGTTAAGGGGCATCGCAGTAATCGCGGTTGTTCTGTTTCATTTTAATGGTGCTTGGATTCCTGGCGGTTTCGCTGGGGTAGACGTGTTTTTTGTTATCTCTGGTTTTTTAATGACCGGGATAATATTTCGTGGCATTGAGCAAGACACCTTCTCTATTTTCAGATTTTACGCCGCGCGCGCTAATCGAATCATTCCAGTTCTATCGGTTCTTTGTATCACCTTACTTATTTTTGGTTGGTTCTATGAGCTGGATGTCACATTTGACACCATATCAAAGCATGTTCTCTCGTCTTTAATTTTCATTTCTAACATCACCTATTGGAGTGAGTCGGGTTATTTTGCCGCTTTAGCTCATGAAAAGTGGCTCCTTCATAGTTGGTCACTATCGGTTGAGTGGCAGTTTTATATCATTTATCCACTCATGCTTGTTGTGATGAAGAAGTTCATGTCTTTTTCTGCAATGAAGTTAACTATTTTGATCGGCACTATACTTGCCTTCATTTTATGTGTGGTTGCGACAATAAAATACGCTGATGCTTCGTACTATTTTTTACCCACTCGTTCTTGGGAAATTATGATGGGTGCGTTGGGTTACTTGTATCCGATAACTTTAAAAGAACAACATAAAAAAGTGTTAGAGTGGGTTGGGATAGGGCTCATTGTTAGCTCTTGTATGTTTATTTCAAAAGATAATCCTTGGCCTGGTTACTTAGCGCTTATACCGGTTTTAGGGACATTTTTTATAATTCAAGCACAACGTAATGACAGTGCAGTAACTGGAAATGTCGTACTTCAGAAATTGGGTACTTGGTCTTATTCTATTTACTTATGGCATTGGCCATTTGTTGTATACATGTATGTTTATCTGACATACAGCTTTCTATATGCTGTTTTGTTTATTGGGTTATCTGTTGTATTTGGTATCTTGTCAAATGTGTTCATTGAAAAGCGCTTTAAATTAAAATACACCGCTATTTTGTGGACTGTTACGACCGGAGTGGCTTTACTGGTCTATATGAGTCACGGTCATTTCGATATACGAGAAAAATCGCAAGATGCTGGTAATCAATTCTTAAGTTCTTACGCAGATTACAACATGGACCCGACTGGGTTGTTTGATCAGTGTAATGCTTCTTGGCAACTACTTCATTCAGATAGCCCAAATGTGAATGAGCATTGTGTTAGTAAACAAACCGGAGGGATTTTCCTATGGGGAGACTCTCACATGGGGGCATTGTCTACTGGTTTACGATTAGGGCTGCCTAAAGATATACCATTTAGCCAACTTGCTTCATCTGGATGTGCGCCTTCTTTTATTATGAAGCGAGGCGGTATCGATCGCAGTGATGTGGGATGCGACTACTCAAATGATCTGGCACATGACGTTATTTTAAAGAACAAGCCAGATGTCGTTATATTGGGTACTTCTTACCGACATGAAAAGATAGATTGGGAAGAAACGATTGTAAAACTCAATGAAATGGGCGTCCCTAAAGTTATTGTTATTGGCCCATTCCCGCAATGGCGTCCTTCTTTACCTCTGGTCTATGTAAAAAGACATATGGGTGAAGAGTATATTTCAGATCCTACTTTTAGTTATAATCTAATAGAGAGTAACGATCATATGGTCGAGCTAGAGAAAGAGAATCATAATTTTATTTTTATCAATATGCTCGATAAATTATGCACTACCGATGAATCTGGTGAGATCAAATGTAGGGCTAAAATTGGAGATAGCTTATTAACGTTTGACTATGGTCATTTAACGGTTGAAGCATCAACATATATTGCTGAGCACTATGTATTACCAGAAATAATGAAATAAGACTATTTGAAACAATGTAGGTGTATTTTTACACCTACATTGTTTTTAACCGTTTCCCTTCAAACAACCCTCTTGTGTTTGTCCACTACCTGACAATTATCAAAAGCAATCCCAAATATCAATAAGTTACAATTGGCCTAGTGTTTGCACTATTACGTTTTTATTCTGTCGTTCACTTATAAGGTGAGTAGCATTGTGAAAGGTAGTGACAATGAAATGCTCTAATCATGCTCTTAGCTTGGATGATCAACTCGATAGTTTATTAGTTGATTTTCGAACTCGTATTTTAAGTAGTGGCGAGATGTTAAGTTACCCTAAAGATAGTAATAACCGTGTCTTTTATATTGTGAAAGGAAGGCTAAAGGTTTTTTTATCTTACGGGGATAAAGTTTTCACACTAGCGTTGCTAAATGCCGGTGATATCTATTGTACTCATACGCGCGCATTTGTTGAAGCCATTGATGATTGCGAAGTCAAAACTTGTGATTTGCAGTTATTTTCTCAGCGTTTGGATCAACACCCTCAATTGATGGGGGCGATGACTAGGGTTCTTTCAACTACGTTATCTGGATGTATCGATACAATAGAAAATTTGGCTTTTCGCGATGTGAAAGCTAGGTTTTCAGGGTTTCTAATGGGGCAAATTCCACCGCCATTACGCCAAGGTGAAGATGTCATCGTTACACTCCCTTTAACTATTGAACAATTATCCCAAGTAATTGGAACCTCAAGACAGACTCTATCTAGTTTAATTTCCGAATTGGAAAAAGAGTTAGTTATTAAACGAGCGGGTAGAGGGCGTTTTTTGGTTTATCAACCTTTGAGGCTCGAGCGGATAGCAAATCAATGAATTAATTCAACTGTCAGCTAGCTGACAGACACGACTAAATTCATTGAATAAACTGAAACCAGTTTAATTGAATGCAAAGGAGTGCCTTATGTCGAATGTTGACTTCAGAACATCGAGCTTATTTGAAACCAAAACATATCAAGATAAAGACCAAGAAAAGAATGATGAAATGCTCGACCGGATTCTATTCTTAATAGAAAAACCAGGAGCAAATGCATTCTGGTTACAGTTTAAGGAAAAAGCGTTACTTATGAGGTCTGGTAGCGGGCCCACTATAGATGCTCAGTATTTACTTCATAGTAATGTTTATTATATTCGTGATTTTTTAGAAGAGCACCAAGATGAGAAAGGGCTAGATTTATTGGATGAGCTGGAACGAGACTGTTTCTAGTTATCTAGCGATATGTTTGTTTCGCTAGATAACTTATCCACAGGTTTTTGTGTATAAGCTGTAATTTTATGGGTGATAAATACGTATAAAGTACGAAGTGCTGTTTCTTTGTTCGAACGGTAAAGTTTATCGGATTTTTCGTGATTTTATGCTTGCTAAAGTGAAGCGTATCTCTATAATGCGCTCTCGTTGACACGGCAGCCCGCCAAGGCGGAGAAGCAAGTTTCAACAAGGCTTGAAAGCAAAAAAAGAAAATTCTAAAAAGTGTTTGACACTAAGAATTATCTCGCTAGAATAGCCGCCTCTTCAGTGATGAGTCACGAAGAACGCTCTTTAACAATTTAGACCTATCAATCTGTGTGGGCACTCGTTGATGATAATCAATTTTACTTCTTAGAAGTAACTTAGGTTTCAATGAACTGAGTGACCATCAAGTAAGTTTTAGCAATAAAATCTACTTGGCACAGTCAATTCATTATCGTTCTCCTTTCTATATGAAAAGGAATAACGATAATAACTTTAAATCACAACGTGATTTGAAGTCAGTATTCATTGAGCCGAACAAATATCTTAAATTGAAGAGTTTGATCATGGCTCAGATTGAACGCTGGCGGCAGGCTTAACACATGCAAGTCGAG
>CANNGN010000006.1 GCA_947504195.1 uncultured Vibrio sp.
GTTCAGTTGGTTAGAATACCGGCCTGTCACGCCGGGGGTCGCGAGTTCGAGTCTCGTCCGTTCCGCCATTTACACATAAGCCTTAGCAGAAATGCTAAGGCTTTTTTGTGCTTGTTTGTTAGAGATTGTGCTGTAGCTGTGTTTGTGAAAGTAGAGCGGCAGTTCAGTTGGTTAGCTTATTTGTTTAGAGAAAGCGGCCTGTCATGCCGGGGGATGCTTTTCCATACAAGGTTGGAACTGCGCTACGTATTTTTAAGTTGTTTCCGATAGATTAATAGAAATTGAGAGCTATTGAAAGATCTCTACTTATAAGTGACTCCTGTAACTTTTTAAATCTGAATTTTTTCTAACAGATTATCTCGTTTTAATTTTCGAATTTCTTCTCTGTTTTATGCAAATTCACGGTATTATATTACTAATTAAAGTAAGGGATTTTTATGGGACAGTTTTCTATATTGAGTTTTATCGCTATTGGAGGCGCATTTGGTGCCTGCTCTCGATATCTAATTTCAGAGTTTTGTGTGTCATTATTAGGTAAGGGGTTTCCTTATGGCACATTAACTGTAAATGTCATTGGTTCATTTATGATGGGAATTTTGGCAGCGGCTCTTCAAGGACAATTGATTCCAACTGAGCCATGGCGTCAAATTATTGGTCTAGGTTTTCTTGGAGCATTAACCACTTTCTCTACATTTTCTATGGATAATGTTGTACTGATGCAGCAGGGAGCATTCATTAAAATGGGGGTAAATATTGTACTTAACGTTGTATTGAGTATTTCAGCTGCTTGGTTAGGCTTTCAACTGTTAACTAAAGCATGATTTTAATTAATTCCTCTTGGTTATTACTAACCTAAGTCTTATAATATTTTCACTTGTCGGAGTGCCATATGGCTGAGACCGTTAATTCGGGATCCGTTGAACCTGATCAGGCTAATACCTGCGAAGGGAACAGGAGAAGATATTTTATAGTCAATTTACCAATTTCTTTGGTTAAGACTTTACCTATCCTTTAGTGTCGTTACACGTCACACCTCTTGTAGCATTGATCCGATAAGCATTTGTTCCTATTACACTTGTTAGAGGTAAATGCATGTCGACTCGTAAAGAATCTAGAATTTTAGCTAAAAAGTTTATTGATTCAATTAAATCAACACCTTATCCAAATTCAAAAAAGTATTATATTAAGGGTTCTCGCCCAGATCTTAATGTTCCTATGCGTGAAATATCACTTTCCGATACGTTAATAGGAACAGATAAGAAGAACCCTGTATATCAACCTAATGAACCAATATGTGTATATGATACATCTGGTTATTATTCTGACCCAGACTACACCGTCGATTTATACTCCGGTTTGCCAAGAATCAGAGATACTTGGATTTCCGAACGATCTGATACAACAACGTTAGCCAGTGCTAGTTCAGAATTCGCCAATATTCGCCTATCTGATCATACACTTGATGATCTTCGCTATGGTCAACTACCTGATATAAAGCGTGCGAAGCCGGGTAAATGTGTTACTCAACTCCATTATGCTCGACAAGGTATTATTACTCCAGAGATGGAATTTATTGCACTTCGTGAAAATAGCCGCCATGAGCAATATGAAGACGAACAATTAACCCGTCAGCACCCAGGACATAGTTTTGGAGCCAACTTGCCTGACGCTATTACCCCTGAGTTTGTTCGTCGTGAGGTCGCTGAAGGGCGAGCAATTATTCCAGCAAATATTAATCACCCTGAATCTGAACCAATGATCATTGGTCGGAACTTCCTCACTAAAGTAAATGCGAATATTGGTAACTCTTCTGTATCTTCTTCAATAGAGGAAGAAGTGGAAAAGTTGGTTTGGTCTACTCGCTGGGGAGCTGACACAGTAATGGACTTGTCTACAGGACGTAATATACATGAGACACGTGAATGGATATTGCGTAACAGCCCTGTGCCTATCGGTACGGTTCCTATGTACCAAGCCCTCGAAAAAGTTAAAGGAATCGCAGAGAACCTTACGTGGGAGGTTATGCGCGATACATTAATCGAACAAGCGGAACAAGGTGTTGACTACTTTACTATTCATGCCGGTGTTTTGCTCCGTTACGTCCCTATGACAGCAAGTCGAGTGACTGGAATTGTTTCTAGAGGCGGGTCTATAGTTGCTAAGTGGTGTTTGGCTCACCATAAGGAAAACTTTTTATATACTCATTTTGAAGAAATCTGCGAAATCTGTGCGGCTTATGATATCTCGTTGTCATTAGGCGATGGTCTGCGCCCTGGATCTATTGCTGACGCTAATGATGAAGCGCAGTTTTCGGAGCTACGCACGTTAGGTGAGTTAACAAAAATAGCATGGAAGCATGATGTGCAAGTCATGATTGAAGGGCCGGGACATGTGCCTATGCATATGATTAAAGCCAATATGGATGAGCAGCTAAAGCATTGTGACGAAGCACCGTTTTATACTCTAGGGCCTCTAACGACCGATATCGCGCCTGGGTATGATCATATTACATCTGGTATAGGTGCAGCCATGATTGGCTGGTATGGATGCGCTATGCTCTGTTACGTGACACCTAAAGAGCACCTTGGTCTACCGAATAAAGAGGACGTAAAAACTGGCTTGATTACTTATAAGCTCGCAGCACACGCTGGAGACTTGGCAAAAGGCCATCCAGGCGCCCAAATTCGAGATAATGCGCTTTCTAAGGCTCGTTTTGAGTTTCGTTGGGAAGACCAATTTAACTTATCTTTAGACCCGATAACTGCTCGTGCCTATCACGATGAAACGTTACCTCAGGAATCAGGTAAAGTTGCCCACTTTTGCTCGATGTGTGGTCCTAAATTTTGCTCTATGAAAATATCTCAAGAAGTTAGGGAATATGCGAAGAATCAAGAACTCTCGATAGAGGTTAAGGAAGTTCAGGCAGAAATGGATCGAAAGTCCCAAGAGTTTTTGGAAAAAGGGTCAGAGCTTTATCATCCAGCTAGCGTCGATTAGGAGTTGATATGGTAACTATTAAACTACCTAATTATTTAACGGGCCTTATGGGCCCGATTGAGCGAGCGTTCGAGGCCGCGTACCAATCAGGGTTAGGAAGAATTGAATTTAATTTTCTGGAAACAGAATCTCATCATATTTCTGCTTGCGTGGGCGGTAAGCGATATATCGTCGAGATAAACTCTTCAGTTTTTCCTTTGGCAAGCACTCTGGATTCATCTGCAAATTCGGAGTACGAGCTAGTTAGTTTCAATTATTTAGATAGCTCGATTCAAGTTAATCATCCTCAACCTTTGGTCAATGACATTGGTTCATTGGTCGAAATAACTTGTTCGGGAAAGCCTGGTGAGGTTGCAGAGCGTTGGCACATCAGTGGAGAGGATCCATGTGAACTAAGCTCGGCTAGTTGGTTTGATTATAGTTCAGAGGAAACACAAGCTGGCCATTTAGGTTGGTTTGTGGCATCCCTCTGTTTAAACTTTTCAGTTCATGATTCTCTTCTCCTTGCTCATCTTGGCCGCAACGTTTCACGTGAAACGTGGGTTCATTCTCAGTTCGATTTCCTTACTTTGAACACAGCGAAAATCAATATCACTATTAATCAAAATATTACGCCGAGCGATGGTTTTCCAGCCGTTGATTTGCCGAAATTCAATTTATATCCAGTAGTATCTAATGAAAAGTTGATTCATGATCTTATTGAAAAAGGGGTGACGACAGTTCAATTCAGAGACAAATCGCCATCCTCCGATTATGAACTTCAGTTAGAACGAACGACGGAGCTAAGTAGGGCAAAGGGCATACAGTTCTTTGTTAACGACTATTGGCACCTTGCGATTCGGCATAATTCATATGGTGTTCATCTCGGTCAGGAAGATATTAGTACGGCTGATTTAACTGCTATCAAAGCAAACGGAATGCGTCTAGGTGTCTCGACGCACAGCTATTATGAAATCGTGCGTGCTCTAAGTATCTTGCCAAGTTATATCGCGTTAGGGCACATTTTCCCAACAACAACTAAGGAGATGCCTTCAAAACCTCAAGGACTAGAAAGGCTAAAACTGTATAACGAGTTTATTGTTAAGAGTTGTGAAGTGCTAGGAGTCCATATTCCAACATGCGCGATAGGTGGAATAGACATAACCAACGCGCAGGCTGTACTCGATACTGGCGTTGATTCCATTGCCGTCGTTCGTGCAATAACAGAGTCGAACGATTTGGATAAAACTCTACATCACTTTGATGCAATACAAAAAAAGAGCTCTTCATTAGAGAACGGAGTTACTGATGGAGCATAACACCAGAGATTGTGACTTTGTCCAATATCACCGTCAGATATCAGTGCCAGAATTTGGAGAAACAGGTCAGGTATGCCTCGATAGATCCAGTGTTTTAGTTATTGGTTGTGGCGGCCTAGGTACATTAGTGAGTACCTATTTGGTTAGCAGTGGGATCGGTTCGATAGTGATTAGTGATGATGATGTAATTGAGTTGTCCAACTTGCCACGTCAATTGAACTACACGCACCAGGATATTGGAAAACCCAAAGTAGATACGCTAAGGAATTCATTAGTTTCTAAGAGTTCTACCACTCGTGTTCGCGCGATAAATAAGAGAATGGATGCTCTTCAATTATCACTAGAAGTAGAACTTGCGAACGTAGTGATAGATTGCAGCGACAACTTTGAATCTCGCTTTTTACTAAATCAAGTCTGTCATAAAACTAGAACACCGCTAATCAGTGGATCAGCATCCGGTTGGGTGGGCCAATTAGCAACGTACTATAACCGGCCAAATTCCTCATGTTACCAATGCTTAATTGACCCTAGTTCGGTCGATTCTTTAAATACCAACTGTGCAACGGTTGGAATTATATCTCCTGTTACTGGCGTAGTTGCGTCACTTCAGGCAGTCGAAGCGCTGAAGTTACTCGCGATCGCAGAAGCAGAACTTCAGGTTAATAGTACACATTTAACAATATATGATGGCTTACAACGAAAATTTAGCGAGTTTGAAATACAACGAGATCCGTGCTGCGAGATATGCGGGTCAACCTGTGGAGAATCAAAATGATAAACATAATATTCAATGGTGACCAAGTCGCTGTGGATGATATGACCACGTTATCCTCACTACTCTCAAATATGAACATTCCGACTGTAGGGTGTGCAGTGTCTATTAACAGTATCATTGTCCCGAAAGGAAGTTGGGATATTGCCTGTGTTGAGTGTAATGACGAGATCTCTGTATTCAATATTGTCGCGGGAGGGTGATGATGTTAAAAATCGCAAATAAAAGCTTTGGTTCCCGTCTTTTTACCGGAACTGGAAAGTTTTCAAGCTCAAGTCAAATGATTGACGCTATCCTAGCAAGTGGCTCGGAGCTAGCGACAATGGCACTACGCCGAGTCGACGTCAATAAACCATTCGATGACATTCTTACTCCGTTAATCGAGAATAATATATCACTTCTGCCCAATACTTCAGGTGCAAAAAACGCCAAAGATGCTGTATATGCGGCACAACTTAGCAGAGAAGCCCTGGATACAAATTGGGTAAAACTGGAGATTCATCCAGATCCAAAATATCTCATGCCGGACCCAATCGAAACCCTAAAAGCGGCTGAGGTGTTAGTAAATGACGGGTTCATTGTCTTACCTTACTGTCATGCTGACCCAGTGCTTTGCAAGCATTTGGAAGAAGTGGGGTGCCACGCCGTTATGCCATTAGGATCGCCAATAGGCAGTAATCTAGGACTAGCTAGCCGTGATTTTTTAGCGATAATCATCGAACAAGCAACCGTTCCTGTTGTGGTAGACGCGGGTATAGGAGCACCTTCTCATGCTGCTGAAGCGATGGAAATGGGAGCCGACGCTGTGCTTGTAAATACCGCTATCGCTTCTGCAGGGGACCCTAAGCAAATGGCAATAGCATTTGATTTGGCAATAAAAGCAGGGCGCAAGGCTCACTTGGCTAAATTAGGTGCCGTCAGTAATACCGCGATTGCGAGTAGCCCATTAACCCAGTTTTTGGAGAATTAGTATGAGTTTCTCGGAATATATTAAAAAACTTGATTGGGATGATATTAGGCTATGTATTTACTCGAAAACAGAAAGTGACGTTACTCGTGCACTAGGTAAAAAGTCTCTAACACTTGATGACTTTTGTGCGTTACTTTCACCTGCTGCTGAACCGTACCTTGAGCAAATTGCCCAGAAAGCGCAATCGTTAACTCGTAACCGTTTTGGTAATACAGTCAATATGTACGTGCCCTTGTATCTATCAAACCTTTGTTCAAATGTATGCACGTATTGTGGATTTTCAATGGAAAATCGGATTAAGCGTAAAACATTAGATCTCAATGAAATAGGGAATGAGTTAGTCGCACTAAATAATATGGGGTTTGACAGTTTGCTTCTCGTAACTGGGGAGCATGAGTCAAAGGTTGGATTAGAATACTTTAAGGATGTTGTGCCACTTGCGAAGAGGCAGTTCAATTATTTGGCTATGGAGGTTCAGCCGCTTGAACAAGAAGAGTATCAACAGTTGATTGGTGTTGGTCTAGATGCGGTAATGGTTTACCAAGAGACCTATAATCGAATTACGTATGCAGAGCATCATAAGCGTGGAAATAAATCTAACTTCGACTTTCGGCTAGATACGCCTGATCGTTTAGGGCGCGCAGGGATCGATAAAATTGGTTTGGGAGCGTTAATTGGTTTGGATGATTGGCGTGTCGATCTGATGTATCTCGCTCATCACCTTAGCTATCTCGAGAAGATGTATTGGAAGAGCCGATATTCTATATCATTTCCTCGGCTAAGACCGTGTACTGGTGGAGTAGCAACTAAATCTGTCATGAGTGACCGCCAATTGGTCCAAGCAATCTGTGCTTTTCGAATGCTAAGCAATGAGGTTGAATTATCTCTTTCGACAAGAGAGTCGCCTGATATGCGAGATAATACAATTCCTATCGCTATTACCAGTATTTCTGCTGCTTCTAAGACCCAACCCGGAGGGTATTCAAATGATGATCAGGAGTTGGAACAATTTAGCACTGGTGATGATAGAAGTGCTGATGATGTCGCGTCTGCACTAATTGCAAAAGGTTTACAGCCAGTATGGAAAGATTGGGAACCAGTATTTTCTGGATAGTCTATGTTTCATGTGAAACATAGACTACGATATGATCAACTCTTCGTAACTAATTGATAAATAGTGAATTATATTAATTATTGTTGATGGTCAAGCGGAGCCGTAGCAGATTTTAACCAAGCAAGTGTGTCTCCTTCAACTAAAGGGGACACATCGTTCCAAACTTTTTCATGGTACTGATTCAACCAATGAATTTCATGATCCAGTAGTAGGCTTGATTCAATAACGCGTTTATCGATAGGGCACCGTGTCAATGACTCAAACCCTAATACACTCATATCACCATCAGTTTCAAATTGAACAACCAGTTCCAAGTTTTCTATTCTGATACCAAAACAGTTCTCTCGGTAGTATCCAGGTTCGTTTGACACGACCATTCCAGGTAACATCGCTATGGTATTCGGCGCTTTACTGATGCGTTGTGGACCTTCATGAACACTTAAAAAGTGCCCAACTCCGTGGCCAGTTCCGTGGTCGTAATCATAACCATAAGACCATAAATGTTGTCTAGCCAAAATATCGAGTTGATGGCCAGTAGTGCCTTTAGGAAAACGAGCAGAAGCAAGTGCGATATGCCCTTTTAACACAAGCGTAAACTGTTGTTTCATTTCAGCTGAAGGCGTGCCAATCGCAATAGTACGCGTAATATCCGTTGTACCATCAAGGTATTGGCCTCCAGAATCAACGAGATAGAGTGAGTTTTCACTTAATGTACCAGGTTGAACCTGATCGACATGATTATAATGGCACATCGCTGCGTTGCTACCCACTGCTGAAATAGTATCAAAGCTCAGATCAACGAGAGTGTCGTCTTCACGACGAAACAGTTCTAATTGGTCAGAAAGTTGAGCCTCGTTTAACCAATTTTTAGTCGAAACTTGTTGATCTAACCACGTCAAAAATTTGACCATGGCTGCTCCATCTCTAACGTGACAAGACTTCATACCTTTGACTTCAATACTATTTTTCTCAGCCTTGATCATTAAACATGGATCGTCCTGATTAACGATATGTGCATCAGTATTTTGCAAGGTTAATGTTATCCACGAATTGGTATTCACAGGATCAACTAACACCCGTTTGTTTGACAACCTATTGAGATAGTCCTGAAGTAATATAGGATCCACTACGTTTACGTCGGGACCAACATGCAAATCAAAACCTTCGACAATGCGATCCTGCGATATAAAAAAGTCGACGCTTGAATCGTTGTGAATGATCGCATGTGAAAGTAAAACTGGTAGTCGGGATACATCAAGACCACGAATATTTAGTAGCCAACAGATGGAATCAAGTTGAGTTAAAATCGCGCAATCGAGGTTCGAAGATTTTAGTTTACTGGCAATGATCGTTCGCTTGTCTTGACTCGATTGGCCAGTTAAGTCTAGTGGCATCAAGCGTACCGGGGATAAGATGGCTTGGGGACGGTCGAGCCAAAGTTCGTCGATGGGGTTCCGATCTACTGGAATAAGAGTTAAAGCGCCATTCAAAGAGGTTTGAGCATTCTCAAGCCAACGAGCACGATGCATACGAGGATCAAACCCAACTTTACTAGAGTTCGGTAGAGTAGAGCATACCCAAGTCAAAAAGGGATCTTCGATGAGGTGATGGAATTCAAATAGCGATTCAGGTACTTGTTTCGTAACTTGGACGGTATAACGACCATCAACAAAGATTGCCGCTCTTTTTTGCGTTATAACCGCAACTCCAGCTGAGCCGGTAAAGCCGGTTGCCCAATAAAGGCGTTCATTGTGTGCTGGAATATACTCACCTAAGTATTCATCTTCGTGTGGGACAATAAAAGCGTCGAGATCATTTTCAACTAACCACTGGCGAATTGATGATATCCTTTCAAAGGTAAGCTCGTGCATAGTCATTGTTCCTCATAGATTAAAAAGTAAGCGGTAAATGTGATAATCAGCAAAATATAAGCTACGCTTTTTTAAGGACGCTATCAAATCAAAAACAAAGCTTAAAAATGAAAAAAAGAATATAAAAAGACTTTGTTGAAAAAGCGGACTAATATTATTACGAGAGATTCACTTACGGTGTTAGACTATTTTTATTATCGCAATATACCAAGTATATTGCGCATCGTTAATGCACCTCTCAAATATTCTAACCACCCATATTTGGAATGATAAAGCATGTCAATGACAACCTATGAAATGGCTCGTTTGCTAGAGCAAATGGAAGAATCTCCAGAGAAGGTTATGTTCGGAAAAGTACTGATTGAGCTTGGTAATCAGAGTAGTGAGCGAGTTCGTAGTGCTGCAAAACAAGTACCAGTTCCGGTTCTACGTGATCTTGTTTATCAGTTTAATCAAGTTATTGACTCTAGAAAAAATGAGCAAATCGACACATTGGCTAAAGAGATCGCTGACAAAGGAATCTCGGCAGAAGAATTGCTAAATTATCTCAATAAATAATGGCTACAACAGTCTCATAGAATAGTATGACACAATCTAATAGTTCATTATGGGTTTACATTTCTATTGATAGGGTTTTGTAAGCTAATTAATGTTTCGGTAGACTGAACTTCATTAATTGTCTGAAGTTTATCAATTAAAACATATTGCAGTTCTTCAATTGAGCGGCACATCAACTTGGCAAAAATATTATAAGCCCCCGTGGTATAGTAAGCTTCTACCACTTCATCTAAAGCATTTAACTTTTCTAAAGCCGAATGATAATCTCGAGCAGCATTTAGGTTAATTCCAATGAAGCAACATACGTCGTATCCAAGCTTTTTAGTGTTTACGACCACTTCCGTTTTTTGAATAATGTCGGCAGATTTCATTTTCTCGATGCGAACATGGATTGTCGCTGGACTAACGTTGAATTTCTTTGCCATTTCTGCATAAGGTGTACGGGCATCGTCCATCAATATCTTCAAAATAGCACGATCGAGATCGTCAAGTTTCGCTGTCGTATTGGAATGCATCATTATTCCTTGATGTTCGAGTTAAATGACAGTATGTAATGACTAGTGTAACAAAGCGAATAAAATTGTTAAGTATAAAGCGTGAGAACAGGCGTCAAATACCCTATGGTATAGGCTTGTTTCGATATATAGAGCAATGCTCTACCTGTACCACTAGAATGAGTTAGGAAGAAATTGTGCACATTCAATTAGTCTGTGAACGTTTAGGTGGAGAGGCTTACCTCCAGCAGCTCTCCGAGAAATGGGGCTTAGAGCATCATAACGATAGCTTATTTGCTTTAGTTTTAACGGAAACCCAATTGGAATTGCGCAAACTTGATGAGCGTAAGCTTGGCGCAATATGTGTGGATTTTGTTGGTGGATCCGTTGCGCATAGGCGGAAGTTTGGAGGAGGAAAAGGGCAGGCAATTGCAAAAGCTACAGGTCTAAATAAGGGGGTAACACCTTCGGTTTTAGATGCAACTGCTGGCTTGGGGCGGGACGCGTTTGTGTTGGCATCTATGGGCTGTAAGGTTGATATGATTGAACGTCACCCGGTAGTAGCTGCCATTCTTGATGATGGTTTGTCGCGTGCTAAGCATGATGGAGAGATCGGGGAATGGGTCAGTGAAAGAATAACGATGATTCACCGCTCTAGTCATGATGCGCTTATATCACTGCTTGATGATTCCACTTATTCTCGTCCAGATGTTGTTTATTTGGACCCTATGTACCCACATCCAGAAAATAGAAAAAAACAGGCATTAGTTAAGAAAGAGATGCGCGTATTTCAATCCTTGGTCGGGGAGGATAGCGATGCAGACAAGCTATTGAACCCAGCGTTAACTCTTGCAACAAAAAGAGTTGTGGTTAAACGCCCAAGTTATGCTCCTTGGTTAGATGATCTACGACCTTCTATGACCATTGAAACGAAGAAAAATCGATTTGACGTTTACGTCAATGCAGCTATGACTTAGTCTAAATTGTATCGAGAATAGATGGGCAACCAAAAGTACTATCAGATCGGGATTAACGACGCGGATAGTACTTTTAGTTTAAACCACTATTATAAAGAGTGTTGTTGGTAGTAAGTGCTTACTTGGGGTTGTGTTCAACTCGAGATTTAACCCAAGTTTGATTAAACCAAAGCGAAAATACAATGATTGCTCCGCCAATCGATAAACTGACAAGATCTACGTCTCGATTCCAAATGACGATGTTAACGATTAGCCCTGCCGGAACTAAAACGTTATTCATGATAGCAAGAGCCCCAGAGTTGACCATACAAGCTCCTTTATTCCATACGAAATATCCTAGACCAGAAGCGATCACACCAAGGTATGTCAATATTCCCCACTGAACGTAGGTCGTTGGGAGTTTTTCCAAGCTGCCAAATAATATGAATGCGATCGTGGCAACAACCAGTGCTCCAAGGTAGAAAAAACCGAACACACTGTGCTGTGGTAGATGAGTATTGTCTTGCTCCATAACTCGTTTATAGGCCACCTGACCAATTGCGAAACATAAGTTAGCCGCCTGAACGACGAGAAATCCTACGATGAAGTCTTGGTTAATATCCGTTCTCTTTATGAACATGGCACCCATAACCGCAATTACGGCAGTGAGTAAGTACCATGGAGAAAACCTTTTTCTCAAGGCATCGTAAATCAATGTTACGTAAATTGGTGTGAAAACAGTAAAGAGCAAAACTTCTGGGACGGAAAGTAGTAAGAAGGATTTGTAATAGAAGCAGTACATTAATCCCAACTGAACTCCACCAATAGCCATTAGTTTTATAGCTAATGATTTTGGCACTTGTTTGAATTTAATGAAGGGAAAGAAGATTAGACTGGCTAATGCGACGCGCATAAGCACCGAAAACCAAGAATCAACCTGACCGGCGAGGTAAACACCGATCAGACTAAATGAGAATGCCCATAAGAGGGTAACAGCAGAAAGATAAGCCATGAAATTACAGTAGTTAGTGAATCATGGCGGCAGTCTATCTAAGTTTTGGAAATTCGTCAGTCTTTTAATGGGACGATTAACATATCTACTGGAGAACAGTTTATTAAGAGCTTAGTCGAGGAGAGAAGTTTGCTCCAAAAATCTTGGTGATGTCCACATACGATCAAGTCGACATTGTGAGCCTCTATACACTCACATATTTCATTACTTAAATCGCCACTCCCAACATAAGTGCTTTCAATTGGGTAATCGGCTTCTTTTGCGAGTGCTGCGAGAGCCTGTTTGGACGCTTCAGCCGATTGGTGTTGAGTTTCTATTAAATTGATATCGATAAGTCCAGAATATAGATCGCTGTAATGAACATCAATATGAATAAATGAAACTTTCGAGTCTAAGGCTTTGGCAAGAAATGTCGCTTTTTTAACCAAAGTACTGCTTTCATCAGAAAGATCTACCGCGACTAAAATATGTTCATAGTTCATTGTATCGACTCCTATTTGAGAACTCTTTTTTACTCTAGCATTATGAAACAAGAATAATTGTTGTGAGGATCAAACTTTACCTTAAGACTCGAGATCATTTCGTGACTTCAAGAGGGTGACTTGCATTAATTTAGTATCAAAATTCTAATTATTTGATATAGAAATATTTATGTCATTGCGGTTCGTTTCATACAGCGCTCAACTTAACAATTCGATAACATCATGCTAACGCTTTAGTGGTGGAAATGATAAGATCAGTGTTATATTGTTTAACCATAAAATGCGATAACTAGGAGCTAAAATGCTATCAGCAACGATGGTTGATCAATTAAATGATCAAATAAATCTCGAATTCTTCTCATCCAATCTATACTTACAAATGAGTGCTTGGTGTGAAGATAAAGGCTTCGAAGGCGCAGCAGCCTTTATGCGTATACATGCAGCCGAAGAAATGGAACATATGCAGCGTTTATTTACTTACGTAAGTGAAACTGGATCGTTGCCAATTCTAGGAAGTATTGAAGCGCCAAAGTATGAATTTGAAAGCTTGGGAGATGTATTTCGCGAGACTTATGAACATGAGCAAATGATTACAGAAAAAATTAATCAATTGGCTCATGCGGCGTTTACAACACAAGATTACTCCACCTTTAATTTTCTTCAATGGTACGTTGCAGAACAACATGAGGAAGAGAAGTTGTTTAAAGGTATTTTAGATAAAATTGAGCTTGTTGGCGAAGACGGCAAAGCGCTGTTCTTCATTGATAAAGACTTAGCTGTTATGGCTACTAAAGGTTCATCTTCAGTGATGGATGCTTCAGAAGAATAGACAATCTAAGAGATCAATACATGGTTCGTCTTTTCTCTGAACACCTCATGAAGGTTAAGGGGGAAAATATGATCAGTGTAGACTTGATTTTATTTACTTTGATGTTAGTAACGTTAGTTAATTTTGCACGTTATCTGACGACGCTTCGTTCACTTATTTATATCATGAGGGAAGCTCATCCGCTGCTGTATCAACAAGTTGATGGCCGTGGTTTTTTTTCCACACATGGGAATATGACAAAGCAGGTACGTCTGTTTCATTATTTGAAAAGCAAAGAGTATCTTCATCATCATGATGAGCTGTTTATTGGCAAATGTGAACGAGTTAGACAGTTGTTTGTACTATCTATGTCGCTCTTCGGAGTCACTATGTTTGGCGCATTTATTCTCTGAGTAACTTAGGTTAATTGGCAAACTATAGGTTTGTGAGTACAATGATCGTCAATTCAATAAAGGATGTGCCCCGAGCGCATCCTTTTTTATTTCAAGAGAGTTGACGATGAAAGAGCAAGTAGATGTGGTCGTTATAGGAGCTGGCGCTGCAGGGTTAATGTGCGCAGCACAAGCCGGTAAGCGTGGCCGTGATGTTCTAATGCTTGATCACGGTAAAAAGCCAGGTAGAAAGATTCTGATTTCAGGTGGTGGCCGTTGTAATTTCACCAACTATGATGTGTCATCAAATAACTACCTCAGCTCTAACCCTCATTTCGTTAAATCAGCGCTTTCCCAATATACGAATTGGGACTTTATTGGTTTAGTTTCTGATTACGGGGTTGCCTATGAAGAGCGCGAACATGGTCAATTGTTCTGTTTAGATAGTGCCAAGGACATCGTCAATGTTTTACTGAAAGAATGTGATATTCCGACGGTAGATGCTTGTTATCAAGTTGATGTACAAACCATTAATAAGACTCCAACCGGATTTGATATCACCGTAAATGGCCGTAAAGTCAGCTGCCTGTCACTAGTGGTTGCTACTGGTGGTTTATCCATGCCTAAGCTTGGCGCAACACCATTTGGCTACAAAGTTGCTGAGCAATTTGGGTTGAACGTTAACCCAACAAAAGCAGCACTCGTTCCCTTTACACTGCATGTGAAAGATAAAGAGCAACTTGTGGAACTCTCTGGTATTTCCATCCCAGCAGAAATAACCTCCAAAAGTGGAACTGTTTTTAACGAAGCTTTGTTATTTACCCATCGAGGTATATCTGGGCCAGTCGTGCTCCAAATATCCTCTTATTGGCTTCCTGGAGAGCCTTTATCGATAAACTTGGTTCCTAATGATGACATCGAGCAACTATTAAATCAGAGCTTAGAAGCACACCCAAATCAGTCGTTGAAAAATACTTTATCCAAGGTTTTACCGAAACGTTTACTCGACGTGTTAATCAATCGAAATGAGCTGGTGGATAAACCGTTAAAGCAGTTTAATGCTAAAGAATTTTCCGAGGTTGTTACGCAATTAGAACAATGGATTATTGCTCCTAATGGTACTGAGGGCTATCGTACCGCTGAAGTTACACTAGGTGGGGTTGATACCGATGCAATTTCATCAAAAACCATGGAGTGTAAACACGTCCCTGGACTCTATTTTGTAGGTGAAGTGCTAGACGTTACCGGCTGGCTTGGAGGCTATAATTTCCAGTGGTGTTGGTCTAGTGGTTGGGTTGCGGGGCAGAGAGCGTAGTAAGATACGGCCCTTTTTATCGTTGTAGCCCCTAGAGTGGCTCTCTATTGATTTTTTAGGGTCAAAAGAGAGCCGAGATATTTCTTGAATTTTTGTCGGCTACATCGAGCCTTCTACTGATTTTTTATCTTTGTTAAACCATGAGGATAACTTCTTGACCCATTGTTCACTTTCATGATGCACCAATAATAAAGATGGAACCAATATTAGGGTGATTATAGTTGCAAACAAAATTCCGTATGCCAGAGAGGCTGCGGCTGGTTTCAAGAATTGCGCTTGAACGGAAGTCTCAGCTAACAAAGGCATCAAACCGGCAAAGGTGGTAATCGATGTTAGAAAGACCGCTCTTAAACGGCTAGTACAAGCCTCAACAATCGCCTGTTTTACTTCCATTCCTCTCTCACGCACAAGCTCGTTGTAACGAGATACCAGCAGTAAACTGTCGTTTACTACCACACCGCTCAACGCTAGTACGCCATTTAATGAAAGAATGCTTATGGTTAAACCGCTCGCATAATGCCCCAAAATCGCCCCGACAATACCAAACGGAATTGCAGTCATGATTAGCAATGGTTGGATATAAGAGCGTAATGGTATTGCAATTAGTGCGTAGATGCCGATAAGCGCGAGTACAAACACATTCTTCATCGAGTTTGTTGTCTCCGCTTGTTGCTCTGCTTCCCCTGCGAACTCAATGATTAAACTAGGGTATTTTTCTAATAGATCGGGAACAATCTCGCTTTTGACTCGATTGACCAGTTCGTTTGCCGCAATAACATCCTTATCAACAGCAGAGCTAACATATACCGCTCTCAGGCTATCAATACGAGTGATACTGGTTTGTTGGTATTCTGAGTGCACTTTAACAACAGAGCTAAGAGGAACCACACTGCCATCATCCGTTCTAATTCTAGCTTCCATAATATCTGCTAGCGTTTGACGGCTTTCTTGTGGGTATCGAACCCGAACTCGAACTTCATCTTTATTGCGTTGGAACTTCTGAACTGTTGACCCACCAAATGCGCGCAATATCTGACTTGCAACACCAGATGTATCAAGCCCCATAGCTCGGCCCTGTTCGGTTAATTCGAAGCGATATTGAGGCTCCGCTGGAGTCAAGTTGTCTTCTATACCGCTCACACCTTTTATTTGAGCTAATTTAGCTTTTAGCTCTCTGCCAGCAGCAAGAACTGTATCAGTGTCGTACGCTTTTATCTCAGCTTTAAATGCATCTATCACTCGGCGTCTAGAGATGAAATCTAGCTTATTGATGCCTTCTGGCAAGCCTGATAACTTACGCCACTCTTGTGATAGCTCTCTTGAGCCATACACACTATCACTATTTATTGACACTGTGACTGTACCGCTACTATCGCTTTCAGAAAGCACTTGTAAACTTAATATTTCACTGTCTTCAGAGCCATATTTTTTGACTAAGTTCGCATCGGCTTCTATTACTTTTTGTTCCAAAAGCAACATAGCGGCTTCCGTCTGGCCAAAGCTGGCATCATCGTACATATCAACAGACGCTGAGACAGTATCTCCTTCAATACTTGGGAAAAATGAAACGCCAACTTTACCACTCAAAGGAAGCCCTATCACAATCACCATCATTGACATAAACAGTATCAAAACGGCATAACGAAACTCCAGAGCTAAGCCGATCATACGGGTGTAAATGACATCATCAAACCACTGTAAGCCACTATCTGCACCATGTTGAATCCGATTCCAAAGGTTTTTGCCTTGTTTACGGTGTGTGTTGAGGTGAGCAAGGTGCGAAGGCAGAATTAATTTCGATTCCACTAATGATAAAAGCAAACAAATCGTCACCACTGTCGCAAACTGAGCGTATATTTCACCTAATCGACCTTCGACATTTGAAATAGCGAAAAAAGCCACAACGGTTGTTAGTACACCGAAGATTGTAGGCACGGCAACCTTTAAGGTGCCCCGTACTGTATTTTCGAGTGTATCTCCTTCTTTTCGTCTCGTGGAGTAGATACTTTCTCCGACTACAACTGCATCATCGACAACGATTCCTAACGCCATGATGAAACCAAAGGTGGTCATTTGGTTTATGGTCAAGCCGACAAATGTATCGGTCATAAAGTAAAGAGTGCCGAAAAAGACAAATGGAAGGCCGACGGCCACCCAAAATGCAACGCGTAAATTCAAGAATAAAGCGAGAATGATAAAGACCATCGCAATACCAGAAACGGCATTTTTTACCAGCAGAGAGAGTCGGTCTTTAATCAAGAGGCTGGAGTCATACCATGTTGTTAGTTCCACATTCTTGGGCAGTAAGTTGCGAGAATGCCAATCAGCAACAACTTCATTAGCTTGTTCTGCTATTTTGGTTACATCGCCATATTCATCCATGACGATCTCGATTGCCATACCCGGAAATTGGTTGTAGCGAGAGAGTGCGTAACTGTCTTCCTCGAATGTTTCTTTAACGGATGCGACATCACCAAGGTAAATTTGGGTTCCATCTTCAAGAGTGAGCAGTTGGATAGCTGAGAACTCTTCCATCTGATAGGCTTGTTGAGAGGTCTTTAGACGAACGACCTTCTCTTTGTTACGTAAGCTCGTTGAAACAGAACTCGTTGACTCGGCATTAATCGCGTCAGAAACATCACTTAAGGTGAGCCCATACCCTTGTAGCTTCGCTTCATCAACTTCAACCGAGATCATTGGATCCAATGTCCCTTTGATGTCGAGTTCACGTATTGCTGGCTTACTAAGTAGATCGGCCTTGAGTGTTTCAGCTAACGCTTGAAAGGTGGAACGGTCAGCTTCTCCATAGAACTGAACCCAAATTGCATGTTCTTCTCTTGTGGCTTTTTCTATGGTTGGTTTTTCAGCTTCAGACGGAAAGTTATTGATGGCATCAACATTGCTCTTAATGTCATCATATAGCGTGTCGAGATCGTAATCGCTGGTTTTTTCAATGACGACCATGCTACCACTGGCCGTTGACGTTGAGGTAATACGCTCGATGCCAGCAACACTTTCTAAAGATTCTTCAATTTTTATCGCAAGTCCTTCTTCGGCTTGCTCTGCATCACCACTATCATAGGTAACACCAACGGTGACTCTATCTGGGGCTAAACTGGGGAACGCCTCTTTTCGCAAATCACTTAAAGACATCACGCCGATAATAATCGTGCCCAATAGTAAGAGGTTTGCAGCTACCGAATTGCGGGCAAACCAACCGATAATACCGTCACCAGAACTTGCTTTTCCAACACTCATAGTTAACCTTCCTGCTTAGGTGACACACGCATACCCGGAACATAACTGCTTAAAGGACGTTTAACGACATCCGCAGAAGTTTTGCCTTCAATGGGTAATACATAAACAGAACCAGACTTTTCAAATAATTTGTTAGCAGCAACTTTGGCTAGCGTACCTTCTGAAGTAATAAACCAAATATCACCATCTTGTGAGATAGCTGATGCTGGTAGTTCCCATGTATTATCTAATGTTTTACCTGAAATAAGCGCTTTAACAAACGTACCAGGATACAAGCCAACATCGCTATCTAATGGGGTGTCAACTGTCACAATTAAAGAGCGCTGGCGTGTAGAAGAGTCAATATGTTGCTCGATACGCGAGACGTAACCATTCCATTGCTGATTGCCTTCAGAGCTCAATAATTGAACTGGCCATTTAGGTGTGTTTTTGTTAGATAATGTCGCGTTAGAAATGTCTGGGAGATTGTTCCATTGGCTGGCTGAAAGTGGAATTTCTATCTCAGCTTGGTCAACACTATAGAGTGTTGCCACTGTTGTTCCCGCGGTTACATAGCTACCCGGTTGAATATTCGTATTTACGATCAGAGAATCAAAAGGCGCTCGTATTACTGTTTTGTTGAGATCACTTTGCGCTTTTTTGAGACTGATTTCGGCATTTTCAAGTTCGGCTTTTGCTACGGCTAATTGCGGTTCGCGAAGCACTAGTGCGGAACTCGGTTCACCTTTGAGCCCTGAGCGCTTCCATTCAACTTGAGCTTGATTACCTTGACGTTCTTCTTCCAAGTAGTCTTGTTTTTCTTGAGCTAGATCGGATTTTGCTTGTACTACTGCTTGCTGGTAAGAAATACTCTCGATTCGAGCGAAAATATCGCCTTTCTTCACCACTTTTCCTGACTCAAACTGAGAGGCTGTTGAGGTAATGCGCCCGGAGACTTCTGCACTGAATTCTACACTGTATTTTGCGGAGGCTTCACCATAGCCAGTGATCAGAGCCTCATAGGAATTGGACTCAGCATGAACCACTACCACACTAGGTATCGCAACTTGATTTTGTAGCGATTTTGCCCTGTTGCTCTTTGAGGCGTCATTAGGAGCGGGTAATTCTTGCTGTGAAGCCCCTGCTGGTGGAGCGCCATTACCTGTTCGTCCTCCTTTACCTTCTGGCATATCTTTAACAGTAACGGCAACGGCACCCGCTAGAAATACTACCGATAATAAGGTTACAACAATTGGTAAAGGTTTTATATTCATTGGTTAACTCCTAGGCCTAGCGCAAGGCCCAAATCAATTCGGTTAGTCAGTCTTTCGTACTGAACTTGAGCAAGTTGAGACTTAATATCAAAAGTGTTTTCTTGAATACTAACAAGATCGTAGATGTCTACGAGTCCCTGTTGATATTTATCTTTGTAGCTTTCAAAACTGCGTAATGCACTTTCTAATGCTTCGGTATAATGCTGCTCTTGCAAGCCTAATGATCGTTCTTGACCAATTGCATCATCCACCTCATTTGCTGCTGTTAATAATGTATCTTGATAGTTCCAATATGCTGTCTGTTGGATTAATTCTGCTTGTTTAGCTTCATTTTTCAGTTTTCCACCATCAAATATTGGAGCTGAAAGTTGGCCTAATAAACTCCAAATTGGATTGGTAAATAGTGCATCACTAAAAGAGTATGCGGAATCACTTACGGCCAGATTTAAATTTAAGGAGGGCAGGCGATCTTTATGTGCTGCACTGGTTCTCAGTTTTTCTGCCTCAAGGGTATACATTGCACTTTTTACATCAGGTCGATTTGCAATGGTTTGATCTGGAAGAGAAGCGAGCGGTATCATTACTTCAGAAAATTCAGCAGGAATATTGTATGAGATGTTCTTGTTGACCTGACCTAAGGTTAACGTCAATGCTCTTTGATACTGTGCCAATAACTCATTGTATTCAGTTAAGGTCGAGCGCGTAACGGCGCTGTTGGTTCTTGCTGTATCAAGATCTTCAAGATCCCCTAAACCGGAGCGATATCTTTCTAAGATCAAACTTTCAATATCATCTAACAATTCAAGATAAGTACTCTCTATCTCGATTTTCTGCTTTTGTAAGCTAATTTGTAGCCATGAGCGCATTATATTGGCGGCTAATGCATTTTTTGCATTCTGAAGATCCGCACGACTGGCGGCTATGTCTTTGTTTGCTGCATTGACTTGATCGCCAATCTTATTCCAAAAGTCAATTTCCCAACTAACGGAGAGCTCATTGCTGTAAGAGTCGCTACTTTTATTATCATCGTTAACTGATGATGCCGCGCTTAAATCCGGTAATCTATCACTGGCAGTAATGCCTTTTTCAGCATATGCGACTTTTAGAGCTAAAATCGTTTGCTGTAAACTTGGATTCGATGCCATAGCTTGATCAATCAGTGCATTTAATTCAGGAATACTCATGAGTTGCGTCAGCTCGGTTTGTTCCGTCGCTTCAGTGCTCTGATCGGCCCACTCAGGAATTTCCTTAACTGAGTTTTGCGCTACCGCAACATAATCTTGTTCCGATTGACTCGCACAACCTGAAAGTAGAGCTATCGCTGCTAGGATAAAAGTCGACTGTCGGTAATAATAAGAACCCATTATGTTTTCCTTTGTTGATATTGCTGAGAAAAATTACATCAGGTTGGGTTAAGACTCGGTTAATTTCGTACTAAGGCTGTAGCACGTAATATACATATTTATAAATTTTTGTTGTCACGTAAAGGGTTGGAATTAATCGTTAAGTTTAGTTGTTTTAATTATTACGAGCCTTTAACTTTACGTTTTCTTACGTTTGCGTTGCTGAATAATGAGTCCAGCGATGATAAAGAATAGTCCAATCGGTGTGGCTGGGGGGATTTCTTCTCCAACAATCTTGTTGAGTAAGATCAGGGAGATAAAAGGCGAAATAAAAATGAGGTTACTGATTTTTGCAGTATTGTTCGTTAGTTTTAAGGCACTCAACCATAAAATGAAAGTGATCCCCATTTCGAACAACCCAACATAAGTGACACTAAGCCAGCCAAATTTATCGATATGATTCCAACTTTCTCCTTCCCACCATGCAAGCCCTGCACAAAATGGCAATGCAATTGAAAACCCAAGTAGTACGCTAATCACAGGATCAGCGGTATTTTTGGTATTTAAAATCCAATAACCCGCCCAAAGTAGAGTTGAAAGTAAGGCTAGGCTAACTCCGAGAGGGCTATCAAATTTCAGTGTGAGTAATTGCCCTTGAGTTGCAATAATGATGACGCCAAAGTAGCAAAGAAGAGCGGCTATATAGTCTTGAGGTCGAATACGTTGTCCTAGTACTAGCGCCGCCATAAAGGTTAGCGTTATTGCCCAACTGTAATTAATGGTTTGAGCTTGAGAAGCAGGAAGTAGCGCATAAGCTTTAAATAAAATTAGGTAGTAAGCTAACGGGTTAATTAGGCCGAGAATAAAAAAGTATTTGGGGCTTTTCATTAACGTAGGGATGACTTGACTAAGCTTTCCTTGCGCTTTGCAGATGATGAGCAAAGCCAACGTGGAAACGCCAGATGCAACGGTTAGCATCTGTATTGGCGTGAATTGAGATAGAGTCAGTTTGAAGGCGGTGGCTACTGTAGACCATAATAATACCGCTGCGAGAGCAAAGGTCATCGCTCGCTTTTCATTCATAGTTTACATCGTTTTAATTGAATATACGTTATGTTGCCGTGAAACTAGTTCGCTTGTCTAGTGCTACATTTCAGTTATTTAGTGCCAGTAAAAAGTGAAAAGCTGGACATTTATCCAGTATCTGAATACCATTTTGATATGCATTTAGCCTAGGAACCTTATCTATGATGAGTTGGATTGTTGAGCACCAGCAATTTTTGATTACGATTTTAAGCAGCGGCTTCATTATGGGTGGGGTGGTTTTTATTTGGCTTAGCCAGAAGGCTCGATTTCAACAGCGGCAATGGGAGTTGCAACTTGAAAATACTCAGCAACTGAATCAACAGCACGTTGATCAGTTAAGCAGAGAGTTGGCTCAAGCTCAAAGCGAACTGAATGAGTTGGATCAGGAGCGTGACAAAGCGGCATTTGAACTGCAACAGGTCCACGGCAAGTGGGCTGCGACTGTGGAAAAATTGCGATATTTTGAGGAAGTAAAACGCGAACGTCACGAGTATATGGAAGAGTTGGCTCTACTGCGAGAGCAAAACGCCAAGCTCGACTCAAAAAATCGAGAGCAGCAAGCGCGTTTTGATTTGCAATTGGAATCAAGCCAGGAAAAGTTACTGCTTTTGGAAAACGCTGAAGAGAGGCTAAAGCAGCAATTTGAACATTTGGCTAACCAACTATTTGAGGTAAAAACTGCAAAAGTCGATCAACAGAACAAACAGAGCCTTGATGGACTATTAACACCACTCAAAGAGCAAATTGAAGGCTTTAAGAAACAAGTAAATGATAATTTTAGCCATGAAGCCAAAGAGCGCCATACCCTCGTCCATGAATTAAAAAACCTACAACGGCTGAATGAGCAGATGTCAAAAGAAGCGCTCAACTTAACTCAGGCGTTAAAAGGTGACAATAAACAGCAAGGGAATTGGGGAGAAGTCGTCCTCGCGAGAGTTTTAGCTGAATCTGGTTTGAGAGAAGGCCATGAATACCATACGCAAGTTAGCTTGCAAGATGAAGCTGGGAAGCGCTATCAACCCGACGTTATCGTCAACTTACCTCACGATAAACAAGTCGTTATTGATTCCAAAATGGCACTACTGGCGTACGAACGGTATTTTCACGCAGAGACAAATCAGCAAAAAGAAAAGGCGTTGAATGATCATATACTTGCTTTGAGAGCACATATTAAAGGCCTTAGTTTAAAGGATTACCATAAGCTAAAAGGTATTTCGAGCCTCAATTATGTGCTGATGTTTATTCCAGTAGAACCCGCTTTTCAGGTAGCAATTCAAGCTGCGCCCAATTTGGTCAAAGAGGCGATGGAAAATAATATTATTTTGGTTAGTCCAACAACACTGCTAGTAGCCCTTCGTACCATTGATAATCTATGGCGCAATGACAAGCAAAATCATAATGCCAAGGTGATAGCGAATAAAGCCAGTAAGCTATATGACAAATTACGTTTATTTGTGGATGATATGGAGCAACTTGGCGCTTCTTTAGAAAAAGCAAACCAATATCATCAAGGGGCTATGAATAAGCTGACGACGGGAAGAGGGAACGTAATTGGACAAGCAGAAAGTTTTAAAGAACTTGGTGTCGAAGTTAAGCGCTCAATATCTTCTAAGTGGGCTGATGCTTCTCAACAAAATGCTTTAGTTGAAAATGCCGCTATCACGGAAAGACAAGAAGCTGAGGATAAAGTAAACTAGATTAAAACTGCATGAGGTAGGTTTCTGGTTTTGTTTAAAAAACCACCCATGCTACGTTCAGTACTATTTGAATGGTAGGTATCGAGTGCAACAAGAAAAAGTAGTAGACGACCAAGAAACAACGCATTTTGGTTTTGAAACGGTAGCAAAAGAAGAGAAAGTTCAGAAAGTCGCCGAAGTTTTTCATTCTGTTGCTGCAAAGTACGACATGATGAATGACTTGATGTCAGGTGGAGTACATCGGCTCTGGAAGCGCTATACCATTGACTGTAGTGGCGTGCGACGTGGTCAACGCATTCTTGATCTTGGTGGTGGTACTGGTGATCTGACAGCGAAGTTTTCTCGTATTGTTGGTGAAACCGGTCATGTCATCTTGGCAGATATTAACAATTCAATGTTGAACGTTGGCAGGGATAAGTTACGCGATAGTGGTATTGTCGGGAATGTTCACTATGTACAAGCTAATGCGGAAGAACTGCCATTCCCAGATAACTATTTTGACTGTATCACCATTAGTTTTTGTTTACGCAATGTGACCGATAAAGATGCGGCTATTCGATCGATGTATCGTGTGTTAAAGCCGGGTGGGCGCTTGTTAATCCTTGAGTTCTCTAAACCAATTCTAAAACCTTTATCGAAGATTTATGATAATTATTCATTCCACATTTTACCCAAGATGGGACAGGTTATTGCGAATGATGCGGACAGTTATCGCTATTTGGCGGAATCGATTCGAATGCATCCTGATCAAGAAACATTGAAAGGAATGATGGATAATGCTGGGTTTGATAACACCATGTATTTTAATCTGACAGGCGGAATTGTTGCCTTGCACCGTGGCTATAAATTTTAAGGGGTCTTGTATGCCGGTGACACCGCTGATTACTGCATCCATTGAAGTCGTATTAAATAGATTGATTCAAGATGATCCAGCTTTAGGGCGCCAACTTGCTCGAATGAAAGGTAAAGTCATTCAACTTCATTTAAAAGAATTATCGATGACGCTTACTTTTGTATTTAGTCAGCAAATCGATGTTCTAGCGGACTATGAAGGGGATCTTGATTGTTATCTTTCACTTTCTCTAGCCACTTTGCCTCAGCTAAAAGAACAAGCCAATATCACTCAATTGATTAAGCAAGATAAGTTAATTCTTGAAGGTGATATGCAGCTTGCTCAAAAGTTTGCCCAATTAATGAGCGACAGTAAGCCGGATTTAGAAGAGTGGCTTTCGAGGTTAACTGGTGATGTGGTGAGTCATACACTATGCCGAGGGGTTAAATCGGTGAATGCTACGCTAAAATCGTCGATGAAAAAGCATCAATCTCATTTGGCTCAGGCTATTACAGAAGAATGGCGCATTGCTCCAGCGCCTTTAGAGATCGCCCACTTTTGCGATCAGGTCGATGATGTTGCGAGTCAATTTGCACGGATTGAGTCACGTTTTCGAACAATCACGGATAAAGTATGAATCTCAGTGAAGTGAAGAGACTATATCGAATTGTAAAAGTACAGCTTGAGTATGGGCTTGATGAGTTATTACCCGATCACCAGTTGCTTAAAACCCCTCTTCTGGCACGCAAAATGTTATTTTGGTTGCACAATCAGCATCCAGAAAAACCAATAGGAGAGAGGCTCAAAGCCGCGTTGCAAGAGCTTGGTCCGGTCTGGATTAAGTTTGGTCAAATGATGTCGACTCGTCGTGATCTTTTCCCTCCCCATATTGCTGATGAATTAGCTCTTCTCCAAGATAAGGTTGCCCCTTTTGATGGAAAACTAGCAAAAGCCCAAATTGAAGAGTCGATGGGAGGCCCTGTTGAAACATGGTTTGACGACTTTGATATTGAACCTCTTGCCTCTGCTTCTATTGCTCAAGTTCATACTGCAAAGCTGAAGTCCAATGGTCGAGAAGTGGTCATTAAGGTGATTCGTCCGGATATTCGCCCTGTAATAACCGCGGATATTAATTTGATGTATCGTATGGCTCGTATTGTCTCCAAAGCGTTACCTGAAGCTCGACGCCTAAAGCCTGTCGAAGTTGTTCGCGAATATGAGAAAACGTTATTGGATGAATTGGACCTACGTTTAGAAGCGGCGAATGCGATTCAACTGCGTCGAAACTTCACTAATAGTGAAGAACTCTATGTCCCTGAGGTTATTTCTGAGCTTAGTAATAAAAATGTCATGGTTTCTGAGCGAATATATGGCATTCAGGTTTCCGATATTGAAGGGTTAAATGATAACGGAACTGATATGAAGTTGCTTGCCGAGCGTGGCGTTAGTGTATTTTTCACTCAAGTGTTTCGTGATAGCTTCTTTCATGCAGATATGCACCCTGGAAATGTTTTTGTTAACCCAAATCATCCAGAAAACCCACAGTGGATCGGCTTAGATTGTGGGATTGTAGGAACCTTAAACAAAGACGATAAACGCTATTTGGCCGAGAACCTTCTCGCTTTTTTCAATCGAGATTATCGCAGAGTAGCGCAATTGCATGTGGACTCAGGTTGGGTACCATATGATACCAATATAGATGAGTTTGAATCGGCGATTCGAGTCGTGTGTGAACCTATTTTCGCAAAGCCCTTATGTGAAATTTCATTTGGTCATGTGTTACTTAACCTGTTTAAAACTGCACGTCGGTTTAATATGGAAGTTCAGCCACAGTTAATCTTATTGCAGAAAACACTGTTGTATGTCGAAGGGTTAGGGCGTCAGCTTTATCCACAACTTGACCTATGGTCAACGGCAAAACCATTTTTGGAAAAATGGATGATGGATCAAATGGGGCCAAGTGCCGTGATTAATGCAATCAAAGATAAAGCGCCATTGTGGGCTGAGAAGCTGCCGGAATTGCCGGAGTTAGTATATGAGAGCTTACAACAAAGTCGATTGATGAGTCAGCGAGTTGATAAAATTTATCAAAGCTATACTCAGACGAGCCGCAACCAAACAACAGGGCGTTTCTTTTTTGGTGTCGGCGCGACGTTGATCCTCTGTGCTGTGATTTTATTAGAGGGTAAATATTCTGACTTTTCTCTCATATTGGGAGGCGTGGGCATCGCAGCTTGGTTATTTAGTTGGCGTAGTTATTGTTACAAATAGAATTTGTGTTATAAGTTATTATCCGATTTTAGCGAATATATGAGGAAAGGTAGATTTTATGGGTATGAGTATTTGGCAACTGGCTATTATTGCAGTTATTGTTGTACTGTTATTTGGTACTAAAAAGCTTCGTGGTTTAGGCGGCGATCTTGGCGGTGCTGTGAAAGGATTCAAAAAAGCAATTGCTGATGAACCTCAAAGCAAAGAGAAAGACGCAGACTTTGCCGAAAATAACCTAGAAGATAATGCTAAGTCGGCTGAATTCAGCGACAAAAAAGATAAAGAGTAGACTTTATTGTGTTTGATATAGGCTTTTGGGAGTTAGTGCTTATTTCGGTGGTCGCTCTTGTCGTATTAGGGCCAGAACGTCTACCTCATGCGATTCGTACCGTATCGAGAACGATTAATGGTGCCAAGCGTATGGCCAATAGCGTGAAAGACGAGCTTGCTCATGAGCTTAAAATTCAAGAGTTGCACGAAAATTTGCGCAAGGCTGAAGAGACGGATTTAGCGAATCTTTCCCCGGAACTTCACGAGTCTGTTGAAGCACTAAAAAAGGCGGCACAAGATGTACAGAGGCCTTATTCAAAACCTCCTGAACAAGCAGAAAGTACTTCCCAACCAAAGAAAGATACTTCTAACGCCGAGTAACTTTGGTTTCATTGATACAGCGACGAGGCTCTCATGTCCACCTCAGAACAAGGACTTCCTTTAATTGGCCACCTGCTGGAGTTGCGCAATCGCTTATTGCGTAGCATCGTTGCAGTATTGGTTATTTTTGTTTGTTTGGTTTATTTTTCAGATTCGATCTACGAGTTTGTCTCACAACCTTTAGTTGAACGTCTGCCAAATGGCGCGACGATGATTGCAACCGATATTGCTTCGCCATTTTTTACACCATTAAAGTTGACGATGATCGTTTCCGTATTTGTTGCGGTGCCGTTAATCCTATATCAGGTGTGGGCATTTATCGCACCTGGTTTGTATAAGCATGAGCGTCGACTGGTCGTGCCGCTTTTGTTTTCGAGTTCGTTGCTCTTTTATTGTGGTGTTGCGTTTGCTTATTATGTTGTTTTTCCACTTGTTTTTGGGTTTTTTACGACCATTGCACTCGGTGGCGTAGAGTTCGCGACGGACATTGCTAGCTATCTCGATTTTGTCTTGGCGCTATTTTTGGCTTTCGGTATTGCATTTGAAGTTCCAGTTGCGATTATTCTGTTGTGTTGGACAGGAGCGACAACGCCGGAAGATTTGGTGTCTAAACGTGCCTATATTGTCGTCGCGGCGTTTATCGTTGGAATGTTTTTAACGCCTCCAGATATTATTTCTCAAACACTATTGGCTCTTCCAATGTGCTTTTTGTTTGAAGTCGGAGTCTTTTTTGCGCGATTTTATCGTCGTCGCGATGACGACGATAGTATCGAAACTGAGTAAAATTAGTGAGCTTTTACAGTTGGAATAGGGTCCGAGCTGTTTGAGTTGTGATTGTGTCAACCTGTTGGATACTGAGCTCTTTTAGTTCAGCAACTCGTTTAGCCACCAGTTGTGTATATGCTGGTTCATTGCGTTTTCCCCTGTGAGGCACTGGTGCTAAATAGGGGCAATCCGTTTCTAGAATGAGATAATCCATATTTAAATGAGGGATGACTTTATCCATTCCTCCATTTTTGAATGTAGATACGCCACCGATTCCCAAATGAAAGCCAAGTTCGTTGATCGCTTTTGCTTCCTCTAAACTGCCACCAAAACAATGAAATACGCCTCGAAGTTTGCCATCTTGTTGTTGTGTAAGTAATTTGATGGTTTCTTGCATTGAATCTCGGGTATGAATTACAACGGGTAAATTACGCTGCTTTGCCCAATCCAGTTGACGAGTAAATGCAAATTCTTGCTCAGCCTGGAAGGTCTTATCCCAATAAAGATCGATGCCAATCTCTCCAACAGCAATAAAGTTATGCTGGTCAAACCAGGACTCTATAGTCGCGAGTGTTTGCTCAATATGATTATCGACATAACATGGGTGTAATCCCATCATCGAGCGACAAATATTTGGGTACGCGCGTTCAGTCGCGATCATTGGCTCAATTGAATCAAGGTCTATATTGGGCAATAAAATAGTATCAATACCTTGCTCCAGAGCGCGTTGAATCACTTGTTCACGGTCTTGATCAAACTCTTTTGCGTAAACATGAGCATGGGTGTCAATCATTGTATGCAGTATCCAAGCAGTATGTGGTGAAATTGAGTATAAGGGATTGTGAGATAGAGATCATTTTTTCAATTATTCGTTGTTCTCGGCTGGAGTATGAAACATACAGTGTTATGATTTCTGTAGAATTTTACAAGCCTGAAAGCCAAACTGAGCTTTCAAAGGTAAGTTAACTAAGGAGTAGAATGTGTCAGTATCCATCCAAGGTGAATTTCCCAAACGCCGGATGCGTCGGTTACGTAAACATGAATATACCCGTCGTTTGGTCTCGGAGAATCAAATTTCAGTGAGCGATCTGATTTACCCTATGTTTATTTTGATGGGAAAAGATCGACGAGAGAGAGTCGAATCTATGCCTGGAATAGAACGTTTATCAATCGATTTAATGCTGGAAGAAGCGCAATATTTGGCTCAGCTTGGTGTTCCTACCATCGCTCTTTTCCCCGTTGTTGGTCAAGAAGTCAAAAGCCTGGATGCTGTAGAAGCATACAACCCTGAAGGGTTACTGCAGCGAGCGGTTCGTATGCTTAAAGAGAAAGTGCCTGAAATGGGGGTGATGACGGATATTGCGTTAGACCCTTTTACCACTCATGGCCAAGATGGGATTATTGATGACACCGGTTATGTTCTCAATGAGGAAACAACCGAGGTGCTGATAAAACAGGCTCTTTCGCATGCAGAGGCTGGTGCGGATATTGTCGCTCCATCCGATATGATGGATGGACGTATTGGCTTGATACGAGATGCATTGGAGACCTCTGGGTTTATTCATACTCAGATTATGGCGTATTCGGCTAAATATGCGTCGAATTACTATGGTCCGTTTAGAGATGCAGTCGGTTCGGCTTCAAACCTCAAGGGAGCAGATAAGAAAAACTATCAAATGGATCCTGCAAATTCAGATGAAGCACTGCATGAAGTCGCGATGGATATCAATGAAGGTGCAGATATGGTCATGGTAAAACCTGGTATGCCATATCTCGATGTCGTACGCCGAGTGAAGCAGGAATTGCAAGTACCGACGTTTGCTTATCAGGTCTCTGGTGAATATTCGATGCATAAAGCCGCAATTGATAATGGATGGTTGAAAGAAAAAGAAACGGTCTTAGAGTCATTGTTGTGCTTTAAGCGCGCTGGGGCTGATGGCATATTAACGTACTTTGCCAAACAAGTAGCCGAGTGGATGGCAGAAGATAACGCAAAAGCAGCCCAATATTTAAAAGAGAAAGGTGAATAAATACATAGTTAGTGATTGAGTATATATGAACGTGTATACATCTTTTTAAATATTAATGATATTTATTCTCATTAAGTGTTGACATTTAAATGAGAATGGTTATTATTTAGGTGTCTTGAGGGAAAAGGGATTCAAGAAAAGTTACGATAACGCACTATTTATCATTAGCTTTGATTGATGACTTGTAGACCGCTTGACACGACATTGCTCACATTGCTTCCAGTGTATTTATAGCTTTATCAGAATTGGTTAATATAAAAACGTTTTCTGTGTTTTGCTAGGCGACATTCTTAATTGAATGTCGCTTTTTTTATTTCTATTAGTGAGAAAATGTGTTCAATAATAGTGCACAATAAGAATTTATCCACAGAAATTTATCAAGAAAATAACTGGTTATATTTACATATTTTTAATATTTAACGTTTTAAATCAATTGTTTGATTTGTTTAAATACTTGTTGATTTATTGTTCCAAAGTGATGCAATGTAAAGTATAAACAGAGTTATCCACAGAGTAGCTCTTATGAATATGGATCTTTTTTCGTAATAGAGAATGAAAATCGAGCTTCAACATGGAATCGCTTTGCGACTCATGGCATCCTAGTGCGCTAACGTTAATGACGCTTTTTGGATACCTATAGACTATGGCTCGCATCCCAGATAAACCTCTAATTTTGATCGATGGCTCTTCTTATTTGTACCGTGCATTTCATGCTTACCCAAGCACGATGAGCAATGGTGATATCCCGACCAATGCGGTTTATGGGGTACTTAATATGATCCGCAGTTTAATGCGCCAGTTTGCTACAGAGCATTTTGCTGTCATCTTTGATGCGAAAGGTAAAACTTTTCGTGATGATATGTACCCTGAATATAAGGCGAACAGACCATCGATGCCCGATGAGCTTCGTTGCCAAATTGAACCTCTTCATAAAATTATTAAAGCGCTTGGATTACCCCTTATTTGTGTCGAAGGCGTTGAAGCGGATGATGTGATTGGAACACTGGCTAGTCAAGCATCACAAGCGGGTATTCCAGTACTCATTAGTACTGGAGATAAGGATATGGCGCAACTGGTCGATGAAAATGTCACATTGATTAATACTATGACTAATGTTGTGATGGATCGAGAAGGTGTTGTTGATAAGTTTGGTATTCCACCTGAACTGATTATTGATTACTTAGCGTTAATGGGTGATAAGGTCGATAACATTCCAGGTGTTCCTGGAGTCGGAGAAAAGACCGCATTGGCACTGCTACAAGGCGTGGGTAGTCTAAATGAGTTATATGAAAACTTAGATAAAATAGCCCCACTTGGTTTTCGTGGTTCGAAAAATATGGCGAAGAAATTGGAAGATAACAAAGAGAATGCCTATTTATCTTACCAGCTAGCCACAATAAAGCTGGATGTCGCATTAGATTGCACTCCAGAATCGCTAACAAAATCCCAACCAGATAAAGACCAGCTTGTTGAGCTATACGGTCAAATGGCCTTTAAATCTTGGCTTAATGATCTTTTAGAAGGCGGAGACGGGGTTGTTCAAGCAAATGAAAAATCCGGTCGTATAACGGTTTCGAACAAAGACAACACTAGTGTTTCTACTCCAATAACCACAACGAAAATTGATCGTAGTGGTTACCAGATTGTGTATTCAAAAGAAGAGTTCGCAGTTTGGCTTGATAAGCTGTCGAAGAGCTCACTGTTTGCATTTGATACCGAAACCGATGGTTTAGATTATATGACAGCAAATCTCATTGGCTTGTCATTTGCGACGGCGGAAGGAGAAGCAGCTTATGTTCCGGTTGCTCATGATTACTTAGATGCGCCGGTCCAATTAGAACGTGATTGGGTAATTGCTCAGTTGAAACCGCTGCTTGAAGATGACCAACTTGCTAAGGTTGGACAAAATCTTAAGTTTGATATGAGCATATTAGCCCGTTATGACATCGAGTTACGTGGCATTCAGCACGATACTATGCTTGCTTCTTATGTACTTGATAGTACTGGTGGTAAGCATGATATGGATAGCTTAGCACTGCGTTTTCTTCAACATAGTTGCGTCTCTTTTGAACAAGTGGCTGGCAAGAAGGGCAAAAACCAACTTACGTTCAATCAAATTGATATTGATGAGGCTGGAGTCTATGCAGCAGAAGATGCCGATGTAACGCTCGGCTTGCATCATGCGATTTATTCTCGCCTTGAGCAGAGTAGTGGAATGGATGATATCTATAAAACTATCGAAGTTCCCCTAGTGCCTGTTTTATCTCGTATGGAGCGGACTGGTGTGCTTATTGATGACATGAAGCTAAATGCGCAATCAAGAGAGATTGCGATACGTCTTGATGAGTTAGAGCAAAAAGCGTATGAAATGGCGGGGAAAAAATTCAATTTAGGTTCACCTAAACAGCTCCAAGGTATCCTGTTTGAAGAGATGGGTTTGCCTATTATCAAAAAAACGCCATCAGGCGCTCCGTCAACGAATGAAGAAGTATTGCAAGAGCTCGCTCTGGATTATCCACTTCCTAAACTGATTATTGAACATCGTGGATTAGCTAAGTTGAAATCTACCTATACTGACAAGCTGCCTAAGATGATTAATCCAGACACTGGAAGGGTGCACACTTCTTATCATCAAGCGGTCACCGCGACTGGGCGTTTATCATCAACCGATCCAAACTTACAAAATATCCCAATCAGAAACGAAGAAGGGCGTCGTATTCGACAAGCGTTTATAGCGCCGGTTGATTGGACATTGGTGGCTATCGATTACTCACAGATTGAATTGCGTATTATGGCTCATTTATCGGGAGATAAAGCGCTTCTCGATGCTTTCAAACAAGGTAAAGACATACATAGTGCAACCGCAGCTGAAATTTTGGGGATTTCTATAGATCAAGTGAGCAGTGAACAGAGACGTCAGGCGAAAGCGGTCAACTTCGGGTTGATCTATGGAATGAGTGCCTTTGGACTTGCTAAACAACTTGGGATTCCACGAGGTGAAGCTCAGCATTACATGGACACTTACTTTGAGCGCTACCCTGGCGTGATGCAATATATGGAAGATACCCGTTTACAGGCGAGTGAAACAGGGTACGTTGAAACCATATTTGGGCGTCGACTCTATTTACCGGAAATTAAGTCTTCGAATGGTATGAGGCGTAAAGCAGCTGAACGAGCTGCTATTAACGCTCCAATGCAAGGAACGGCGGCAGATATTATTAAAAAAGCAATGCTGCTCGTTGATGAATGGATTCAACAAGAAGGTCAAGGAAGAGTGAAGTTGTTAATGCAAGTTCATGATGAGTTGGTTTTGGAGGTTCAGGACCAGTACTTGTCAGAGATTGAAAGTAAAGTACAGAAATTGATGGAATCTGCCGTGGAATTAGATGTTCCTCTTATTGCTGAAGTTGGAAGAGGTGTCAATTGGGATGAGGCTCACTAGTTGGAATCTAGCTATATGGTGGGTTAGTTAGGGTTTTCCTATTGTTGATTGATTATTTTCAATGAAAAAAAAGAAATGATAATTCATATGTTTATGTAGTTTTACATAAAAAAATGAAAATTAACTACATATAAAGTTTGATCTTTTATCAGAATACTGTAAATTAATAGTCGTAGGGTACAGAGGTAAGATGTTCTATCTTCCAGACCTTTTGTTTCACGTTATTGGATTAAGCTAATTCAGCCGCCTTGATCAACTTTTGGTCAGGGCGTTTTTTATTGTTGTAACTTATTGTTTTTTATCTTTAAAATCTATTCTTATTTTGAGTTTGACCTCATCTTTTGTGCTTTTTGAATCTAATAGTCTCGTCTGTTATTGAATTAACCTATGTGTTAATTAAAGTGATTAAATATCACATTTATGTAATATGCTGTATGTCTCATTATCAATTAATTCTGTTTGTGAAGTAAGTCTTTTTGGGCGGATATTTGTTTTAATATTTAACTATTATCAATAGCTTATTGGGTATTTTGTTTTTACGAATAATGTGACGTGGAAGATTGAAAGTCTCTGAGGTTTAAGGGATGCTGACTACATAATAACGTAAAACAAAAGTATATCTCTCCCGTTACCCCACCAGGATGGTGGGGTTTTTTGTGCACGGAGTATTTAAGTTACAAATAGTCTGATAGTGTGTCGTCGGCTAAAAAAATTAAGAAGGGAGTCAGTTCATTTTATTCCGGCTCATCGCCGTTATGTGATTCTAAATCGACAGTTTCTTCGTTTGACTCTTCAATCAGTGCAGGGGCAAACCATTCATCGAGCTTGTGGCGTAGGATATCTACCCCTATACCAGAAAGTGACGAAAAAAGATCGATTCTCACATCTCCTCCAAAACTTTTGGAGTCGTTACGAACTTTCAATAATTGAGCTTTTCGAGCGCCACTTTTCAGTTTATCAGCTTTGGTTAACAACACTTGCACTGGGATATTACACTCAACGGCCCAGGTAACTAATTGTTGGTCTAACTCTTTCATTGGATGGCGAATATCCATTAGAACCACTAAGCCTTTTAAAGATTCACGCTTTTGTAAGTATTCTCCAAGTGACTTTTGCCACTTCTTTTTCATTTCGAGCGGGACTTGTGCAAAACCGTACCCTGGAAGGTCGACGATGTGACACTTATCCGTTACTTTAAATAGATTAATAAGTTGCGTTCTACCCGGAGTCTTACTTGTTTTAGCTAAAGATTTTTGGTTAGTCAGTCTATTTAATGAACTTGATTTACCGGCATTAGAACGCCCAGCGAACGCAATTTCAATTCCGTCATCATCGGGAAGATGGCGAATATCAGGTGCACTCGTGATGAAATGCGTGTTTTGGTAGTGAATTTTTGCGCTCAATGTTAACTCCATCTAGACTTTTAGTTGTCAAATGATTACTTTTTGTTTAATTAGTGTAAAATTACCGTGCTCGTTGTAAGGAATAAATTATACCACGAGAGTTCTGGAAGCTTGATAATTATAACGGAATGTCATGAAGAAATTAGTACTCATCTTAGGTCTTTTAGCCAGTTGCTCTGCTTGGTCTCAAGGTAGCGTAGAAGCTGGTAAGGCCAAATCACAAACGTGTATTGCCTGTCATGGTGCCGATGGCAACAGTACGATAACTAACTACCCCAAGTTGGCTGGTCAGCACGAAGCCTATCTTAAGAAACAATTAGAAGATCTAAAACTCGGTATGAGTAGCAATGGGGCACAAGGTCGTTTAGATCCTGTAATGAGCGCGATGGCATTGCCTTTAAGCGATCAAGATATGGCAGATCTAGCGGCGTATTATGCATCATTACCGATGTCAGAAAACGCGACACCTGAAGATGTAGTCGATAAAGGTAAGGCTTTATATTCTGCTGGGGACTCAGATCGAGGCTTGACTGCGTGTATTGCGTGTCATGGCCCACGTGGCTTTGGTACAGAATTGTCAGGTTTTCCTAAAATTGCTGGTCAGCAAGCTGATTATGTTAAACTTCAATTACAGAAGTTTCGTGATGGCACGCGGACAAATGATTTGAATGGAATGATGGGAGATATCGCTAAAAAGTTAACTGATGAAGACATTGAAATTCTGTCTAAATACGTTGGTGGGCTTCACTAGTTAAATCTACTGTTGTTTATTGATATTAAAATGGCTCGGGTGGAATGCTCGGGCCATTTTTGTGGCTAAGTTTTGGATAAAATAGTACTTTTGTTCTCCACTCTAGTGGCTGTTTCTGGTATCTTGCGCATCCCTATTATCAGGAGATGATTATGCAGCGATGTTCGTTGTGCCACCAATCTCTAGGTGAAGTTTACCACCGAGACAAACGGCGACAATACTTACAGTGTCCTACATGCAGTTTGGTTTGGGTAGATGTCAACGACCGCTTGGATGCAGAAGCAGAAAAAGCGATGTATGATTTGCATGAGAATAATCCTGCTGATGAGGGATATCGCCGGTTTCTATCTCGCTTTGCAACCCCAATGTTAGAGAAACTTTCGGCAAACAGTTATGGGATTGACTTTGGTTGTGGTCCTGGCCCAACACTATCAGGAATGATGGAAGAGCATGGTCATAACGTCGCATTGTACGATATATTCTATTATCCTGACGAAGCGGTATTGCAAGATCAGTATGACTTTGTAATGGCAACTGAAGTGATAGAACATTTACATCACCCTGATAAAGTATGGCAGCAATGGCTGTCTATGCTTAAGGTGGGTGGTTGGCTTGGTGTAATGACCAAGCAAGTTATAGATAAAGACGCCTTTGTTCATTGGCATTATAAGAATGATCTCACGCACGTTAGTTTTTTTAGTCGAAGTACGTTCAACTACTTAGCTAAGCGAGATAATTTAGCCATTGAATTTGTGGGAAATGATGTAGTTTTACTGAGGAAACTCCAGTAATGAGTCGAAATAAAAAAGTAAGATCCACCGGAATTGATGATGTTATTGTGATTCGTCAGCGTTCAGAAAGTGATGTTGAAGGACGCTTGCGAAAAAAATCTAAAAAACGTAAGGGATTAAAGTCTGGTGCCAGACATTCCTTAACGGATGATAACTTGGGAAAAGCATCGAAGAGCGGGAATCGCGATCCTAGGCTAGGCAGTAAAAAGAAAATTCCTTTGATTGTTGAGCCAAAGAAAAAACCAACTAAAGCCGAGCGTTTAGTCTTAGCAGAACAGGAGTTGGCTCAAATTGAGAGTGATGCTCAATTTAATGTGTTACTTGCTCGCCTGGATAATGGCGAGAAGTTAGGTGTAGGTTTGCAAACCTATGTCGACCAGCGCCTAGACCGTATTGAAGCCTTAATGAAAATATTGGGTATTGATATGGATGAAGAGGTTCAGCTTGAAGATGAAGATGAACAAATGGAAGCTCCAATTGTTGCTAAAGAGCGGAGTAAATCTTTGAAACGTGATGATGATGATCTGTTATCTGATTTTGAAGACACCAACTTGGATGAATGGAAAGGGTAATTGGATATGAGTCTTTCTCTGTTGGTTATCGTTGGAGGCTGTATTGTAATTTGCCTTGCGTGCTATGCAGGTTACCTTCTTTTACAGCTCAAAAAGCAAAAAGAAGAACAGCAGAAACTGCACGAACAAGCGATAGAAAAACGGAATGCGAATATTTTTGAACATGTTTCTACTTTGTCCTTGGTTGGTATTCAAGGTCAGTGTGATTTGTCGGAGATTTGTATTCGGGTATACTGCATTATGGAGTATCTACAGGGCCCGCAGAGAATCAAGCTAGAGAACGCTTATCCTTCCATTGTCGAGTTATATAATGTTGTAAAAGACATGCCTCGAGGTGAGGAGCGTAGCAAGCTTCCAAAGAAGACTCGCATGGAACAAAATTTAGTTCGTATGAAAGCAGAAACTCGCTTATCTGCTGCTATTATAGAAGAACTAAAAGATCTTCACCAGCAAGTACAATCTTCTAATAACTAAATTAGTACTGATTCAGTGTGGGGATAAAGTCGCACTTCAATCAGTGATCTTGGTGGCAATTTACTATATTTATTACTCATTTGTGTTTTGTCATTCATCGAATTCTCACGTGATTGTGGCAAAATAACCTTCGTGCTCCGTATACAGGGATAAAACTATAATGAATGGATCTGAGGCCAATCGTCAGCAAATTGTTTGGGATCAGCAGATGTTGGATAAGTATAACTATTCGGGCCCCCGTTATACTTCTTATCCAACTGCGATAGAATTTCATGAAGCCTTCACTATTGCTGAATTTGATATGGCATGTGCCAAGTATCCGGACCGTCCTTTATCGTTGTATATTCATATTCCATTCTGCCATAAGCTTTGTTACTACTGTGGCTGTAATAAAGTTATCACTCGGCATTTGCATAAAGCCGATGAATATCTCGATATTCTAGAGGTAGAGATCCAACAACGAGCTTCTTTAATGCAAGGAAGACGTGTGAGTCAGTTGCATTTTGGAGGAGGGACGCCAACTTTCCTTTCTAAATCTCAACTTAGTCGTTTAATGACCTTGCTTCGTGACGAGTTTACATTTGAGTCGGAAGCAGAAATTAGTATAGAGATAGACCCACGAGAAATTGAGCTCGATATTCTTGACCACCTAAAAGGTGAAGGATTTAATCGTGTAAGTATTGGTGTTCAGGATTTTGATAAAGAAGTACAACAACTGGTCAATCGTGAGCAAGACGAAGATTTTATTGTTGCTTTGGTGGAACGCGCAAAACAGCTCGGTTACCGCTCAACCAACTTAGATTTAATCTATGGTTTGCCTAAACAAACCTTGTCTTCATTTAAATATACCTTAGAGAAAGTCATCGAGATGCAACCTGAGCGTCTCTCGGTATTTAACTATGCCCACATGCCACAATTGTTTTCTGCACAGCGAAAGATTAAAGATGCTGATTTACCAAAGGCAGAAGAGAAGATGGAGATCCTACAGGCAACCATCAAGATGTTAACGTCGGCGAAATATCAGTTTATTGGTATGGATCATTTTGCGTTGCCAAATGATGAATTAGCAGTTGCTCAGCGAAAAGGCGTGTTGCATCGAAACTTTCAAGGTTATACAACTCAGGGAGAGTGTGATTTGATCGGGTTTGGTGTTTCAGCCATTTCTATGGTTGGAAATGTATATGCGCAAAACCAGAAAGATCTCAAAACGTATTACGCTAAAGTGAATGAGCAACGTCATGCTCTTTGGAAAGGGGTTTCTCTAGATAAAGATGACTTGGTGCGTCGTGACGTTATTAAAGAATTAATGTGCAACTTTTCGTTAGATAAGCAGAAAATTGAAGCGAAATATAATCTCGATTTTAACCAGTATTTTAATCAAGATATGGAGTTATTAACGAGTTTTGTTGCCGATGATCTTGTTCGAGTCGATAACTCGTCAATTGAAGTAACGGCAAGAGGCCGTTTGTTGATTCGAAATATTGCTATGTGTTTTGATAGTTATTTACGTTCTAGGGCAAAGCATCAACAGTTTTCTCGTGTGATATAGGGTTTCTGTTGGAGTTAAGAGAGCGATATCTAATTGAGTAGATAATAAAAAACCAGCGATTACGCTGGTTTTTTGGTTAAGGCTAATGGAAGTAGACTACTCTGATGGGCTTATTAACGCCAACGCTTTGCGGCTAACATCACTTGCAGCTAATGCCATATCTTGTTTTTCCAATACTTCTGCAAGATAACTATAATCAGCAACATTACTACGCATAGCTAACGCAGCCTCAAAATGCTTCTGAGCTTCAGGAAGCATATCCTTTTTCATATAGAGTCTTGCAAGAGCACTATGGGCTTCTGCGTTGTTACTATTTTTATTTACTGCAGTTTCGAGTAAGACAACAGCAGGGTGCATGTCCGGTAAATCTAGCTCAGTCACTAAACTATAAAGATCGGCTGATGGGTTCTTCTTGAGTTTTTCTTTCAAGAACGTGAAGGCATCAGTATCTGCATTTGCCCCAATTAATGCCTGTATAAACACGACAATAATTTTGCTGTTGTTTTTCGCAGCTTTCGGTAATTGACTCCAGCGATCAAGTATTACGTCGCGTTCTTTGGTTTCAGCAGCTTGCTGCATAAAGCCGATTTGAGCTTGTTCCATTAGCTTTTCAAATTGGCTAAGAGAGAGCAGTTTGTTGCGCTTCAAGCGTGGTAATAACTCCATCAGAGGAGCCCATTGCCCTAATTGTAGATAACATTGCTTGAGCATATTAAGCAAGCGTGGGTTATTTGGGTATGGCTGAGAGAGCTTGGTTAAAATGGCTACAGCATTGTCAAATGCCCCTTCATGGATCTGTTGCTTAGCCTTAGTCAGCTCAACTGCCAACATAGAGTTACTTTGCTCAGATGCAAGTTTCAGGTAGTGATCTCGTTTTTCTCTATCACCCATTTCTTCAGCAGCTTCAGAAGCAACAAGGTAGCAAAGTAGAGGCATATCGTGATGATTCGCCCAACGAGTAACTTTTTTCTCAGCTAATTTCCAATCACCTTCTACTAACTTGATTATCCCTTCATTAGTAAAGCGACGAGAGCGTCTAAGTTTACGAACGGTAAACCAATTCCAAGTATTGGACGTGATACTGAAAATTTTCTTGAGAATTATCTCGATAACAAAAAATGCAGCAAAAAATGCAGCGATAAAGACCACCATTGTGGTGACGCTCATCTCTAGCGTTTTATTTGCGATAGAAATGAGGACATAACCTTGTTGCCCTGTGAATTGGGTACCGACATACAGCCCCAATCCAAGAAGAACAAAAAGTATCATCAGTTTTAGCATCAGTTGTCCTCCTTGATTAAGCTTGTGACTTCACGGCGTAATCGCTCATTAATTACGTCTGAAAGGAGGGATTGAGTTTCAAGCTTAACTGGGTAATCAACTTGGATTGTTTGCTCTGATAGTTCAGTAATCATTTGATCAAAGTCAGCAACATCTTTGCTTTCGACGCTGAAATAGTCTTTGGACCAAGTTAGCGTTGTTTTTAGCGCAGTTACGTAAAGCTCTTGTTGCTCGTCGTATACCGCTTTAATCGCTGAAGATAGCTGTGATTTCACATTTTCACGTAAATAGAAATGTTGCTCTGGAGTGAGAAGAGGAGTGACATTGCCATCTCGAGAACGGAATGTGATGAAGTTATCAGAGAAACTTTTCAGTGAAGTGAGTAGGTTGTCTTTCCAATTGTTTATATCGTTAGATACTTCGGCTTTTTCTGCATCGGGTGCATTTGGTAAAATTGCATTTGCCAATGGAAGACTGTCGACTTTATCTTGAAGAGTGGTCAAGCGAAGTACTAATCCCGCTGTATCGACAAGAGGAACCGCTTTTAATGTGGTAATGTCGTTTGCCATAGCTTTACGCAAAGGGACTAGACTTGGGTCATTCAGTGCAGCGATGCGTTGATCGGCACTTTCCATTAAGTGTGTTGCGGTTACGACATCACGCTCTAAGAATAGTTTACGTCCGGTCAGCTTAACTAAATAGTCGGCTTCGGCAAGGAGCCAATCGTTAGTACGACGACCTTTTAATTCAGCAAAAGCGCGCTGTAAACTTTCTAAGCTCTTTTGATGTTGTGCAAGCTCGACTTCTGAGCGGCGTTCGACATCAGCGGCTTTCTTTTCAGCGGCTAGCGCTTTCTTTTCAGCCTCTTCAGCTTTATCTTGCGATGAGCTTAATTGAGAGTTGGATTGGCTGAGTTTGGCTTCTAGAGATTTAACGGTATTATTCACCGATCCCATTGTTGCCTGATAATCTTGGGTCATTTTATAGGCGTAACCTGCCGCACCACCACTAAGTATGATAGCAATAATGATAGCAACAGTGCCGTACTTAGCACCACGTTTAGCTTGCTTTTCAAGAGCGGCAAAATCTTGCGCTTTATCGTTAGCAGGCTTTACTGGTTCTGCGGTTTTTTTGGATGACGGCTGGGCTGATTTAGACTCAGTTGGCTTGGAGCTCACGTCGACCTTTTTCTGGTTATCTTCCGTTTCAACTTCAGGTTTATTATTTTTACTGGTCATTGGGTCTTCCTGTCATTTCTTGGCTGGAGTGCAGCCACTAAATCTGAATTACTGGCGCTTCCGACAGCAATCGTATTCCTAAATCCCGTGCTTTGAGCTAAACGAGCGATACGTCCGCTAGGCACATAAATTGAGAGAGAGAACAACCAGTGGTGATAACAAACTGGAAGTTGAGATACTAATAACTCAAGTTGTTCATAACTGGTAACGATAATACTGTCTATTTGTCTATCTTGCCACAATGTAACATTGGATTTTGCATAAAAAGCACGAGGTACTCTTTGATATACTTCGCGATAAATGACATTGGCACCGCGATCACGTAGTGTTTCTGCGAGTAACTCTCTGCCTCCATTCCCGCGAAGGATTGCAATATTTAACCCTGATACTGCTGCAAGACTGATTTCTTCAAGTAAATGTTCACTATCACTCACTTGAGGATAGTTTACTTGTTGTTGACTTAATTTGCTCAACAGTTGAGCTGTTTTTTGACCAATGGCGAAATATCGCGTATCGATTGGCCAACTTTGATTGTTCTTTCTCAACAATTGGTCACAAAACTGAACCGCATATTGACTAACAGCAATTACAATATCGACTTTATCGTTATTTGGCTCAAGATGGAACAAAGGCTGATTGATTTCTGTCGCCACTAAGTCGAGCATGGGATGCAAAATACAATTTATCCCATGTTTGCTTAAGCTTTGACATAGTGCTTTACCTTGTTCTTCGGGACGAATAACTAAGACATTCATTGAATTAGTGTTTTTCTTCATCACTATAAAGGCGATCGAGTATTTCTTTTGCTCCTTGATCAAGCAGTTTATTCGCCAGTTCAATACCTAATGCTTCGGCTTCTTGGCGTGGCCCTTTAATATCGTTACTCACAATTTTTGTACCGTCGGGTTCACCAACGAGTGCTCGTAACCATATTTGATCGCCTTGAAGCACTGAATAACTCCCAATCGGAACCTGGCAACCACCTTGAAGGGTATTGTTCATTGCTCTTTCACAAAAGACTCTATCGGCAGTATCTTGATGGTGTAAAGGTGCTAAAAGTTTATGTAAGCGATCATCATCCAAACGACATTCTATTCCGACGGCACCTTGGCCAACTGCTGGAAGTGATTGCTCTGGTTCGATAAAGCTTGCAATACGGTGCTCTAGTTCAAGGCGTTTAAGGCCCGCTGCTGCAAGGATAATGGCATCGTAGTTGCCTGCGTCGAGTTTACCTAAGCGAGTCCCAACATTGCCTCGCAAATCTTTTATAATGATATCTGGGCGATCGGCTTTTATTTGACATTGACGACGTAGACTACACGTTCCTACTATCGCTCCTTGAGGAAGTTGCTCTAACGATGTGTACTTATTCGAAACAAAAGCATCTCGAGGGTCTTCGCGCTCACAGATTGTCGTTAAACCTAACCCTTCTGGAAATTCTACTGGTACGTCTTTCATTGAATGAACGGCTAGGTCTGCTTTATCTTCAAGCATTGCAGTTTCGAGTTCTTTTACGAATAACCCTTTACCACCTACTTTCGCGAGTGGAGTATCGAGAATAATGTCACCTTTCGTGACAAATGTAACCAGTTCGACTTCAAGCCCTGGGTGAGCTTCTTCAAGCGCATCTTTTACAAAATGAGCTTGCCATAATGCGAGTGGACTTTTACGAGTAGCAATGCGAATTGGTTTATTAATTGTCATAAGGGCCTACAGCTGAATAAATGATATGTGTCATCCTAACATTCTTGAACAACAAAGCAGAAGTTTGACGTGCAACCTCTCGCTTAATGAGATAAATGTAACGGGTCTATTTAAAATTATGTGAAATAGATCGTATTTATATACTAGGCTTATGATTATTAAGCTAAGGGATTTATGACACTATACTGGCGTCATTATTTATTGTTAATTAAATCCTAATATGTAGGAATGTTGGTTAGGTATGAACTTTACCAACCGAGCTAAAAGTGTTACATTGATCACGTTTTTAGGCCGAGTTGGCCATGCTCTAGATCATTGATGTTGAGTTAAGTTAATTCTGGGAAATATCGCTTGCTGGCTTACACGAATCTATTAATTCAGAGACTGGATAATCTCAATGAGCAACGCACTCAACGTGCGCTAGCTCTAATGGATTTACAAAGCCAACATGTCTTTCATCTTATCCCCGTCCTTTTTCAATTTAATCACCCATTGATTCCTGGTTACCACAACGACAGTACGCCTTCAGGTGTATGGGGTTTCGAACCAAATGGGTCACAACTTAAGTTTATTCATAATACTGAGATCACGTTAGGGAAGAAGCTCCCGAAAATCACAGAACCTCAGATACTCGCACTTTATACCATGGGAAGTACCTCTTCGATTGGTCAAAGCACGTCGAGTGATATCGATGTTTGGGTCTGTGTTTCATCCTTAATGAGTGAAAAAGAACGTGAACAATTAGGTTATAAATGCCAAAAGGTTACAGATTGGGCAAAAAGTCTCGGCGTTGAAGCTAACTTTTTTGTGATGGATGAGAAGCGCTTTCGTTCAAATTGTTCAGATGAACTGTCTGGTGATAACTGTGGTTCATCATTGCACCTACTCTTATTAGACGAGTTCTATCGTTCAGCAGTTTTACTTGCTGGTAAGCGATTATTATGGCAAATCGTTCCTCCAGAGATGGAGGATTGTTATGACGAATATGTTTCTCGCTTGTGCCAAGAGTCATTCATTAATTGTGATGATTGGATTGATTTTGGTCGTTTAAACCATATTCCTGCAGAAGAGTATTTTGGTGCCAATTTATGGCAGCTATATAAGAGTATCGATGCGCCTTATAAATCAGTGCTAAAGGCAATCTTACTTGAAGCTTATACTTGGGAGTATCCGAATACTCAGCTTCTAAGCATTGAAACAAAGCGTCGTTTCTTTATGCATGACTCCGACCTTACGGGGATGGATGCGTATTCTCTAATGTTAGAAAAAGTGACGAATTATCTCGAATCTATTGGCGATCATTCTCGTCTCGAATTAGTACGTCGTTGCTTTTATCTTAAAACACATGAAAAGTTGTCTCGTCAACCTGGATTGGGCTCTGTCGCATGGCGTCGTAGAGTGCTTGAGAGTTTAGTTGGTCAATGGCAATGGAAAAGCGACATTGTCGAAGAATTGGATAACCGCCGTAATTGGAAGGTTGGCCAAGTGAAGGTTATGCATAGTGGTTTACTTGATGCATTAATGCTGAGTTATCGTAATCTGATTCACTTTGCGCGCCGGAACCAGATTACGTCATCGATCAGTCCAGAAGATATTTCAGTATTAGCCAGAAAGTTATATGCCGCATTTGAAGTTCTCCCGAGTAAAGTCACATTGCTCAATCCTCAAATTTCCCCCGATTTACATGAACCTGATCTAACCTTTATCGAAGTACGTCCTGGGCGAACTAACCCTCATGGGTGGTATCTTTATAAGCAGCCCATTTCAGCCGAACGGATGTTTGGTCAGCGCTATTTAGAACATAACGAATATTTGAGTAAGCTCGTTGCTTGGGCCTTTTTTAATGGGCTGATCACAGAATCGACCCGTTTGCATTCTGTTGTTCGGGATGCACAATTAGATATCGATAAGTTTTACCAAATGGTAGGGGATTTACGTAATACCTTTTCATTACATAAACACCGCCCAACGATGCAAGCATTGGCCAGTCCATGTGAGATTAATCAGCTCGCGATGTTTATCAATTTTGAAACCGACCCTACGATTGAGCTGTCAGGTCGATCACTAAAAGTTGATTTGAAAAATATTGATATCCTAAGTTATGGCGAAGAAAAAAAGTGCTTAGTGACAAGCATTGATCTCGTTTATCGTAACTCCTGGCAAGAAGTACGCTCACTTCACTTTAAAGGTGAAACTGCAATGCTTGAGGCATTGAAAACAGTGTTGAGTAAGATGCACCAAGATGCGTTACCACCCGATTCAGTCGATGTGTTTTGCTACAGTAAAAATCTACGTGGTGTGATGCGAAATGCGGTATATCAGTTATTGGCTGAGTGTATTGATTTGCGCTTGCGACCAATGGAACCAGAAAAGCGACGTCGATTTAAAGCTGTGAGAATTGGTGACCAGATGCATGGTCTCTTTTTTGAGCGCCGTGGTGTGTCTGTTAAGAAATTAGAAAATTCGATCGACTTTTACAGCAGTATTTCTACGAGTAAGCTTAAAGGCTCTCCATTGCTGATGCTAGATAGTGATCAAGAATATCCGTTACCTGACGTCATTGATGGGTTTGCGAGTGAAGGGTTGGTTCAGTTCTTCTTTGAAGATACCGATACTGGCTTTAATATTTATGTTTTGGATGAGAGTAACCGAGTAGAGGTATACCACCAATATAGTGGGACGAAAGATGAAATGATCCATAGTGTGAATGGATTTTATACGTCTTTAAAAGATGATAATAAAGTATCTTCAAAATTTATTAACTTTAATTTACCTCAGTATTACCAAATCATTCATCCTGAAAGTGAACCAAGCTACATTCTACCTTACCGCAGCAATATGCTTCCTACATCGCGCCTTAGTTCGGTGGTAAATGGCTCTTAATTTCTAAGTGCAGAACATACCATAGAAAAAAGGAGCGATGCTACGCTCCTTTTTCATGTTTATTTCCTAGAGTTAACACCAGTCTATTGATTCACCTGCATGTTTTTCACATTCACCTTTAACAAATTCAATTAATTCAGCGCCGGTTTTAGAGCAAATCCACTGCTCATCAATGCGCTTAAAGTGAAAGCCACCCGATCGAGAAGCTAGCCAAATTTCGTGCATAGGCTCTTGGCGATTAATAACGATTTGGCTTCGATCTTCAAACTCGAGATTCATTACATTCCCAAGGCTTTCATAATCGATATCAGCACCTGAATCATCGATTAATTCTTCAATTTTTTCTAATTCAACATCTACGAGTTGATGAAATTCAGTATCGTTCATTTCATTGTCCTATTGCTTTTCTGGCTTGTGGTGCGATTATAGGGGGCATTGAATCAATAATCACGAATTGGAAAATGAAAAAAGCCATCGCAGCATGTTTTTTATTGAGCCTATTAGGGCTAACTGGGTGTGGTCAAAGCGGTCCATTGACTATACCTCAAGAGTCCGCACCGCAACATGAAGAACAACAATAAATATTAAAGATTTTTAAGGAAAAGGTTTTGGATTACTTCAATTATCAAGATGATGGCCAACTTTGGGCTGAAGATGTCAACCTAACGCAATTGGCGAGTCAATTTGGTACACCACTTTACGTGTATTCTCGAGCGACAATAGAACGTCACTGGAAAGCGTTTGATAATGCCGTTGGTGAGCATCCTCATTTAGTGTGTTATGCCGTTAAAGCGAACTCCAATTTAGGCGTGTTAAGCGCCCTAGCTCGTTTAGGTTCAGGGTTTGATATTGTATCTGCAGGTGAACTTGAACGTGTTATTGCGGCGGGTGGTAATCCGTCAAAAATCGTATTTTCTGGTGTCGGTAAAACCGAGCAAGAAATGCAACGAGCACTAAGTCTGAAGATTAAATGCTTCAATGTAGAATCTGAGCCGGAATTGTTGCGTCTAAATAAAGTTGCGCAAGAGATGGGCGTGAAAGCACCAATATCTCTACGAATTAACCCTGATGTTGATGCACAGACGCACCCTTATATTTCAACTGGGTTGCGAGATAATAAATTTGGCATTGCGTTTGATCGTGCTCCAGAGGTATATCAATTTGCCAATTCTTTAGAGCACTTAGAGGTTCACGGTATTGATTGTCATATCGGCTCTCAATTGACCAATATTGAACCGTTTATTGATGCAACAGACCGCCTTCTAAAATTGATTGATGATTTAGGCGAGCAGGGCATTCAAATTAAACACCTTGATGTTGGTGGTGGCTTAGGCGTGGTTTACGATAATGAACAGCCTCCAGAGCCTGCAGAATATGCCAAAGCACTACTCTCTCGTTTAGATAACCATAAGCATTTAGAATTGGTGTTTGAGCCAGGGCGAGCCATTGCAGCTAATGCTGGGATCTTACTGACAAAAGTTGAGTTTCTTAAACCTACTGAGCATAAGAACTTTGCCATTATTGATGCCGCAATGAATGATCTGATGCGTCCCGCACTTTATCAAGCATGGCAGAATATTATACCGGTAGTACCTCGTGAAGGTGAGGCTATGGTATACGATTTAGTCGGTCCAATTTGTGAAACTGGAGACTTCATCGGTAAAGATCGTTCTCTCGTATTGGAAGAAGGTGATTTACTCGCGGTTCGATCTGCTGGCGCATATGGGTTTGCTATGTCGTCAAACTATAATACTCGAGCTCGTGCAGCAGAGATTATGGTTGATGGTGATACCGTTCATCTTGTACGCAAGCGCGAAGAACTCTCTAGCCTATGGGCTCTTGAAAACGTATTACCGGAGTAAATGACGTTTATGCATTTCCATTTTTCTAAAATGCACGGGTTGGGTAATGACTTTATGGTTGTTGATTGCATTACCCAAAATATATTTTTTTCTCCCGAGTTAATTCGTCGCTTGGCGAATCGTCATACCGGAGTGGGTTTTGATCAGCTTCTTGTGGTTGAAGCGCCTTATGATCCCGATAGTGATTTCCATTATCGTATATTTAATTCAGATGGCAGCGAAGTCGAGCAGTGTGGCAATGGCGCACGCTGTTTTGCTCGTTTTGTTCGAATGAAAGGCTTGACCAATAAATACAGTATTGGCGTCAGTACCAAGAAAGGCAAAATGGTGCTGAAAATTGAAAATGATGATCAAATTACCGTCAATATGGGCGTACCTGAACTTGAGCCAAACAAAATTCCTTTCAAAGCGAAGCAAACCGAGAAAACGTATATTTTGCGAGTGGGGGATAGTACGTTATTTTGTGGCGCAGTTAGCATGGGAAATCCGCATGTTGTGACGGTGGTGGATAATACAGAAACTGCCGATGTGGAAACATTAGGCCCATTACTTGAATCTCATGAGCGCTTTCCTGAGCGAGTCAATGCCGGCTTTATGCAAGTGAAGAGTCGCAAGCACGTTAAACTTCGTGTTTACGAACGTGGAGCTGGCGAAACTCAAGCTTGTGGCAGTGGTGCATGTGCGGCTGTTGCAGTGGGTATTATTCAAGGTTTACTCGATGAAAGTGTAAATGTTGACCTACATGGCGGTTCATTGAAAATACAATGGAAAGGACCGGGTAAACCACTGTATATGACAGGGCCAGCAACGCATGTTTTTGATGGACAAATATCTTGTTAAAAAGGGATCTCGTGCAAAGTACCGAAGTAAATGAATTAACCGCTGAATTGGTTGCCGATTATCTGAGGGATAATCCGAATTTCTTTTTAACTCATCCTGAATTGGTAGAGAGAATTCAATTACCTCACCACCAAGCTGGAACCGTATCTTTGGTACAAATCCAGTTAACTCGTCAGCGCCAAAAAATAGAAGAACTTGAAGAAGAGATCACTGCACTAATGTCTCTTGGTGCGAATAACGATCGTACTTTCCATGAATTTGTGGAACTGCAGCAACAGATGTTCAAATGTCGCTCGCTTTATCAAGTTATTAAAGCCATTGAAGAGAAAGCATTAAGTTTAAACTTGAAAGCTCATATACGCTTCATGGAATCTAAAGAAAGTAAGTACTTACTTGATAAAGAGTATTGGCAACGTTTTAAGACTAACCACTTAAACGGAAAACAAGCGTATTTAGGCAGAATGCGTCAAGCTGACCGTCATGGCCTATTTGGAGAAAATTCTCTGATGCCTGAAATGGGTTCCTATGTTGTATTGCCGATTAAAAGCGGTTTAGTCGAAGGGTTTTTAGCCTATTCAAGTGAGGATGGTGGTCATTTTCAGCCTTGCATGGATATCTTGTTTCTGCGTCACCTTGTCAGTATTTTTTCTTACTTGATAGAAACCTTACCCTGGGATGAGTAGTTATGGAGGAATCCACTCTCTTTGACTTACCTGACTCATTAACTCAACCACTTCAATCCTTTCTCGATTATCTTTGCCATGAGAAAGGGTTAAGTGTTCATACTCAAAAAAACTACTGTCAGCAATTAACTACGATGGCCATACATTTAGACTCGATGGGCGTAGATTCATGGCAAAAAGTTGATGCAGCTTGGGTTCGCCAACTCGTAAGTAAAGGCATGAGAGAGGGTATGAAAGCAAGTAGTTTAGCGACTCGCTTGTCTTCACTACGAAGTTTCTTTGATTTCCTTATCTTGCGTGGAATATTGAGCGCAAATCCTGCTAAAGGCGTATCAGCACCGAAAAAACAGCGACCTCTACCGAAAAATATCGAAGTCGATGAATTGAATCAGTTGCTCGAAATGAATGACTCAGACCCTTTATCTATTAGGGATCGAGCTATAATGGAGATGCTATACGGTGCTGGATTGCGCCTGGCAGAGTTAGTGGATATTAATGTTAAAGATATCGACTTACGCTCAGGAGAGTTACGTGTTATCGGTAAAGGCTCGAAAGAGCGTAAAGTGCCATTTTCGGGTCAGGCGAAAGATTGGGTGAGTAAATGGTTACATGTGCGCGGTGAGTTGGCGAATACCGATGAAGTCGCCCTTTTTGTTTCACAACGTGGTACTCGAATCTCACATCGAAATGTTCAAAAACGGATGGAGCAATGGGGGCAGAAGCAAGCGATCGCAAGTCATGTCAGCCCACATAAACTGCGTCATTCTTTCGCTACTCATATTCTCGAATCAAGTAATAACCTAAGAGCTGTGCAAGAGTTGTTGGGGCATGAAAATATATCGACCACACAGATATATACGCATCTTGATTTTCAACACTTAGCTCAAGTGTACGACCAATCGCATCCACGAGCGAAAAAACGTCGTAAGGAAAAGTAATGCGCTGTTATCGTTCGTTGCCGACTATCAAAGCTATGACCTTCGATCTCGATGATACCTTGTATGATAATCATCCAGTCATCGCGAACTTAGAGGAGAAGGTCTTGCAGTGGATGAGGCAAAATTATCCAATAACACAGGAGTGTTCTCGTCAATGGTGGTTTGAGATAAAGCAGAGAGTTATCGCTCAGAATCCCAACTTGAAACACGATGTAACAGAATGGCGGCGTGAGCAGATTCGACTAGGCTTAGTGCTTTTGGGTTACGATGATCCTAAAGCTAAACATGCTGCCGACCACACTATTATCGAGGTCTTGCGCTTGCGTAATTGTATCGATGTTCCACATGAAACTTACCGAGTGCTCTCTATTTTATCTCAACATATTCCATTAATTGCGATTACGAATGGCAATGTGGATCCAAGCCGAATTGGATTATCGGACTATTTTCAAATGGTCTTAAAAGCAGGTCCCGATGGACGTGCAAAGCCTAACTCAGATATGTTTCAAGCCGCACAAGCGAAACTAAACATACCAGCCAGCTCTATTTTGCATATTGGTGATCATCCGATAACCGATGTATATGGGGCTTGGGATAATGGTTTTTCTTCCTGTTGGTTTAATGATAAATCCCTAACCATACGCCATTCTATAAAATTCAAAACCTTACCTGATTTAGAAATTGATCAGTTGGCGGATCTCATAACTTTAGTCTAGAGTTGTAGAATAATAATCTCATATGTTTTTTTCTCGTCAGTGTTAGGCACTTGATACGTTAGTTGAAGTATCAAACTGGAAATTATGGAAACTCAATCATTTATCGTTGAAAATTGCGAGTCGTTGGAACTTAAGCTTCAATCTCTAGATAAGTTTGAGGGGGCAAGTGTATTGATCCAATTGTTCTCGGATAGCGAACAGGATCTCGTTGGCGCACTTGCAAAGATCCTTTTGCGATCGTTTCCCCATGCCACATTAATTGGTATGAGCAGCGAGCAATTGATTGAACATGGTGACATCGTTGAGCATCATTCTCTGATAGTGATTACTGCTTTTTCACAAACACAGTTAAGTAGCGTTGTCGTTCCTTATACTGCAAGTCCTATCCAGGCAAACGTCACACAGCTTGAATCATTAAACATCACTCCAGATACCAAAGCAGCAGTTTGTTTTGCCGATCGCTTTGAACATGCTGAACCTCACGATATTCAATCTATGTTTGACCTCCCTATCGATTTCCCGATAGCCGGTGGGGCATCCTGTAATACCGAACACGGTCAGTGGGTACTGTTGGGTGAAAAGCTTTATCAAAGCGCATTTGTAGCAGTTGCGTTTCATGGTAGCGAATTATATGTCGATGTAGGTGGATTTACTGAATGGTATCCATTAGGTGAATCGTTTGTTGTGACGAAGACGGATGGTTGTGTTGTCGAAAAGATTGATAATTTACCTGTGAGAGAGCTTTATGATCGATATCTTGGTGATAATGATGAATTTCCATTTGAGCTTATCAAAAATTTTCCATTTATTATCGGTGAAGAACAAAATCAAGATGTTTACGCCCCAATAAAAAATATGGGGAGTGAAGGGATATTATTTGATAAAGAAATCCCAGAGGGGGCGAAAGTACGGTTTTGTTATAATCATCCATCCCTTTCCTTGGATAAAATACAAATTTATTCTCAGAAGCTTATTCAGCGCTCTCCAGAATCGATATTTATCTATAATTGCTTCTCTCGATTAAGCTTTATGGAGGGCAATTCAGAATTAATTCCTATGCAGAATGTGGCCAATACTTATGGCACTTACTGTATGGGGGAATTTTGTCGGCTGGATGGTAAGCAAAGGGTTTTACATCATAGTTTGACTTTTATCGCGATGAGAGAAAAAGAGAGTTCAACTTTAACTAATCATCACCATAGTAAACTCCCGATAAGTTACGCGAAATCAGTATCCCCACTGTTTAGCTTGATTAAAAATTCCTTTTTAGATTTGGATATACGAAATCAATCGATGGCAGAGCAGATTCAGCAGCAAACCGATATGCTGACACAAAGCTATCGTATTGATCATCATACTGGTTTACCTAATCGAGTAGCATTGCATCAACGATTAGAGAGTATCGAAGACAACCAACACCTATTGACGTTAAAAGTGACAGGCTTTAGCCGTATTAATGAAAAGTATGGCTATAAAGTTGGCGATAAACTGCTCCTTGATATCAGCGAATATTTCAAAAGTTATATTAAGCAAAAAGAGTATTCGACTTTTGAAGTCTTTTCGATTGGTGTAGGTGAGTGGGCATTTATCTTTACCACAGATTTAGATGACGCATATGTACAGTTAAATTTTTCTGAGTTCACCGATGCACTAGAGAATGTGAATTTTGAACCATTTGGTTTACCTGATGTGGATTATCTGTCGGTTTCGGTCAATGGTGGGTTAGTGAGTCGACGTGACTTCCCTGCACAACCTGTTGAGGATTTATTACTGAGATCAGTAGAGGCACGACGCTATGCTGACCAGAACAATAAACGATTTTACAACGCAAATGAATTAATTGAGCGAGATGAGAAACGCCTTGAGCAATTAAGTTGGCTGTCATTCGTGAGTCGAGCCATTCTTGACGACAATATTGTTCCTTTTGCACAACCTATATTCGATGCTTCCGACCATTCAATTGCGTCATATGAATGCTTAGTACGAATCCAAGATGGAAGCAGTATTATCGAACCAGGTAAGTTTTTGCCCATTATCGAAGGTACTCATTTGTATACTCGCTTGAGTCGACAGATGGTAACCAAAACCTTTGAAATTATGAAAAACCGTTCTGAGTCCTTTTCGATTAACCTCGCACCTCAAGACTTTATGAGTGAACATACGTTGGAGCATCTTGAACAAGCAATAAAGCAAATTGATGATCCAACCCGCGTCGGTATCGAAGTGTTGGAAACGGAGCAAATTAAAGACTATTCTCGTATGATCGATGTATGTAATCAGCTGCGAGCCTTAGGTGCTAGAATTATCATTGATGACTTCGGGAGTGGTTATTCGAATATTGATGAGATTATTAAACTAGAGCCTCAAGTGATAAAAATTGATGGCAGCTTGATTAAAGATATCGACTCCAATTTGAAGCAGCGTCATATTACTCAACAGTTAATAACATTGTGTCATGTATTAAACGCTAAAACCGTGGCTGAGTTTGTTCACAATGGAGAAATCTGCCGTATTGTTGAAAATATGGGTATTGACTATATTCAGGGGTATCACCTTGGAAAGCCTACCTTACTCAAGTAGATATCTGTTTTCTTTCAGCATGTGACCACTTTTATCTGCTAAGTAACTTTTCATCATAAAATGAAAAAAACTCTTCAGTTGTTTACTATTTTTTGTCTCCTTTAAAGCTGAGAGCAATTCTATCGCAACTTCTAATGTACATAGGCTATCGTTTTGTTGGTTTTTCCTCAGTTGGTAATGAGAGGATTGACTAGGGCAGAATGAAACCCGCTGAATATTATCAAGCCATGGACTTTTTCGTTCCATCTTCTTTGCCTCTTGCCATGTTCCATCAAGCAATAAAAAGTGCGGAGTCAGTTGGCATTCTTGAGCTCTTTTTAAAGCCAAACCCAATGGTTGACTCGTTTGGTTGGGAAATAGCAAAAGCGGTACTTGATGAGGTTGTTCAAGACGATCTATCAAATCTGGGATTTTTTCAGTGCGCTTCCATTGATAGCGCTGACAATCTGGCAACGAATCAACCAGCCATTTACCAGTATTGGTTTCTCGTTCAAACTCCTTCTCATGAGTTATCAGTGACAGCGTTAAGCCACTTTTTAGTCGTGGTATTTTGTCACAAATGCATTGAAATTTTAGTCCGCATCTCGAGCAAGGAATCATGGTTCGACTTTAAATAATTGCATCCCACCGTTTCCAATGGGATAGAGCTGCTGACCAATTTTCTCCTGATCGGTTTTGATACCACCGTCAATTCGATCAAATATTCGTCGAGAAACTAAATACTGTCCTTGGTTTTGAGTCATAACGACTTCGATTTGAGTAGCATTCAGTATTTGCCAATAACCACGCTCGACGATTTCACTTTGGGTTCGATTGTCAAAGTATCGAGTAATGGCTTCGTGAGTGTTGCCTAGAGTCAGTTTTATGTTTAATGCTTGATTATTCAGGCTCTGTGCCTGGTATTCACCTTCCCATCCGTCCAAAGCATCAAAGCTACTGACACGAGCACATCCTTTATAGCGAATTGAATTGCTTTTTGCAGAAGCCACCCAACCATATAAGTGACCATCTTCTTGCAATTGACAGAGTGAAGGGCTGAGTATGACAGAGCTCTCTAAACCATAGTAACGTACTTGCTGCTTGAACTGTTCTTTACGTGTTATAGCGACATTGTATTGCCCTGGAACAAATACCATTTCTTGATTTTCGATCGATACTAGCCATTTTGGTGAATGACCTAGTGCTTGAGTTGGGTGCGGAGGTTGACTACAGCTCAAAACTGCATCGTCTGCAACAAAGTTAATCTGTTTGACCACGAGTTGAGCACGATAGTCGGCATTAAATCCAGATCGACTTGGAACATCTAGGTAACCAATGAGTTCTCCATACAATTCTTGATAAGGATAATGAGTTTGATCGGCAAGCGTCTCTTTTAACTGTGGTGAAAGTGTTAGTGTGTATTGATCATTTGTGCCACACGGAATAAAGGAATTGGTCTCTCCTCCAATAATCATTTTTCCACGGAATACGATATTGCGATAGTCGATAGAATCAGGGATCGCCAGGTTGGCGAGTTTTGGGTCATTCGCTTTTGAAGATGACTGATTAGAGCTAGAGCAGGCAACTAAAAACATCGTGCAGATTAATGGAAGCAATGTGCGAAAAAATCGTATCATCTTAAAAAGTCTCAGATAGGGTAGAATCGTAGTAATAACCACGTATTAAATTAATTATAAAATAACTGGGATTCGGCGATGTCAGCGTTTCTTTTTCTCATGTTAAATTAAGACGAAATTGTGTAGCGTTCAATAAACCTTGTTAATTCCTTTAGGCAACGATTTCGATATTCGTCTTTCTCAAATAACAGCTCGTGGTTTGCGCCTTTAATGGCCATCAAATGTGCGTCTTGGTTAACTGTCTGAACTTTGTCCATTAATTTAACTTGTGCTTGGTTTTCAACAATTTGATCGTTACCTGCTTGAAGAATAAGCAGCGGAGTTTTTAATTTTTTCGCATCATTTAGCAATTGTTTTACCGTCACCAAGCTTTGCCATACCCAAGTGATGCTTGGCCCACCGACTTGGAGTTCAGGAAACTGTTTATACAATTGGCGAAACCATTTATAACGTTGTTTGCTTTGACTTAGCGGGTTATTAAGAAATGGTTTAGTTTCATAGGGGCCGTACCCTGGAGCAAAGGTCGGCACTGAAGATTTCTGGCTTAACCAACGGGTATACTGGATTGCGAAAGGGCGCATATACCAAGGAACAGGTAAACCGACCATCGGGGCAACAGCGACACAAGCAGAAAACACCGGTTGAGGTGTTTGTTGTAGATAGCGGAGCGTTATCGCACCTCCCATAGAATGCGCGAGGAGGAATTTTTTTTCATAGTGGTCCAATTCAAAAAACTCGACCATACTTTCCAGATCGGAAACGTAATCTTGAAATTGCTCCACATGACCAATACTGTCTTCAATGTGCGGGTATTTGGATAAACCTTGCCCGCGATGATCGTATGAATAGATATCATAACCGAGCTGAAAGAGATCGTAGAAGAGCTCTTGGTATTTGAAAACAGTCTCGATTCGCCCGTTGACAATAAAAATGGCTTTGGTGTGATGTGCAGCGGAGAACTTGCACCAGTGTAGTAATGAACCGTCGAATGAAGAATGGTAACCCGACTCTCGTTGCTGCCAAAAGTCACTAATCGATGAGCTCATCGCTTGTTCATAGCCAGTTTCTTGAGTATATCGTGATGTAGAGACGGTTTTTCTAGTCATAATGTTACATGTTGGTCTAGTTAGTGGATGAATCGGGCTTAATTAGAGTAAACTAGCTAAACTTAATTGCAACGATTATGCTATTTTCTGATGATCCTAAGCTAAGAGAGTGACGTTTATTTTCGTTAAGGAGCGAAATGTATTACACCTATGTGGCACGACAACCAATATTGAACGTAGATCGTGTCACGACGGGATACGAGCTATTGTTTCGTGATGGTGAATGTCATGCATTTCCAACTCATATTGCTTTCGATCGAGCGACCTATCGCTTAATTGTCGAATACTTTACTCGCTACGGGTGCAATCCTAACTACAACAGTTCACGGTGTTTTGTGAATTTTTGTCATCATGGCTTTATTAATCGCCTGCCACTAACATTGCCCAAAAGCTTTTTCTTTATCGAAATCTTGGAAACATGCGATCCGGATGATGATTTATATGAGGCTGTTCGAGAATTGTATCGTAGTGGTTATAAATTGGCCGCAGATGACTTTGTCTTCTCCCCTCAATGGGAACGATTTCTCCCTTATCTTGATATTATTAAGATCGATATTGCCATTACCGGAATCGACTACGCTTGTCATTTTGTGACATCGAAGGTCATTGCTGGATGTAAGGCTAAGTTCTTAGCTGAATGCGTTGCAACAGAGCAAGAGTTTATTGCTAGTCGTGAAGCAGGGTTTGAGTTGTTTCAGGGGGATTTTCTTCATCAACCCATCTTGATACAAGATCAAGAGGTAAATTTACAACGTCAGGCTATATTTGAACTCATTAACGAAATTTTCCGAAACGATATAAATATAAATCGATTAGAGAGTTTGGTTGGTAATCAGCATGACTTACTCAATATAATTTATGATTTTTTGAAACTCTCTAGCACACAACGTGCATCATTGGATTCCCCTCTTGCTCCCCTCAGAGAAGATAATATTAAAATTCCCATTGCGCTGGCCATTGTTTCTTATCTTTCGGAGACCAAACCTAGAGAACTCTATAACCTCTCTTTACAACGGGCTCGATTTTGTCAGCTTATGGCCGATAAAGCTCCCTGCAAGTACTCCTCTGACCAACTATTTTTCACCGGATTATTCTCTCTTTTGGATGCATTAATGGGCGTTCCTTTAGAAGAATTAGAACTTCCCAAACCAGTAAAACAAGCGTTGACGCACAGGGAAGGGGAGTTAGGTAACCTTTTAGATTTTTATATGAGCCTTGAAAGTGCAGATTGGAACCTCTTGCAAACTTATTGTGATGATTATTCTTTGACCATGCATGAAGTGACGAAGCTTTTCCACATTGCTCAGTGTTGGAGCCAAGACTTAAAGCATCTTTAATTTTATTCTTTCCTTCCCTCAGTTTATTTGCGTTTATGTTTGTGAACTTTTGATGACTTCGTTATGACGCTATTGATCTCATCTTTTTATGTATTAATATATGCATATCCATATATTAAAGAATTCAATCATGATAGATCCTCACCAGTTTTTTAAATTACTGTCAGACGAAACACGTTTACGTTGCTTGCTTTTGATCTCACGAGAAGAATCTCTGTGTGTCTGTGAGCTCACTGCTGCACTCGAAGAGAGTCAGCCGAAGATATCTCGTCATTTAGCACAGCTACGTCAATGTGAAGTGCTATTGGATGAGCGACGTGGTCAGTGGGTGTATTACCGAGTATCGTCAACGCTACCGGGTTGGATGCGAAAAGTGATTGAAGGGTTACAGCAGTCTAATTGCTTACAACAACAATATTTGAATGATAGTGAGCGGCTAAAGAAGATGGGCGCTCGTCCTTGTACTTAGTTTAAGAAAGATAGTTTTAGAGAGATAATGAGATGACAATTAAAGTCGGTATCAACGGATTTGGCCGTATTGGACGTTTAGCACTTAGAGCATCATTCGACTGGGATGAAATAGAGTTTGTTCGTATTAATGATGTTGCTGGAGATGCTAAAACATTAGCGCATTTACTAGAGTTTGATTCTATTCAAGGACGCTGGCATCACGAAGTAAGCATCGATGGCGATAAAATAATTGTCGCTGACCAAGAAATTAAAACAACTCAATGCCGAGAGATCGATGCGGTAGATTGGTCCGATTGCGATGTTGTAATTGAGTCTACGGGTGTTCATCGCGACAAGTCATTACTCGAAAAATACCTTGCTCAAGGGGTGAAACGTGTTGTGGTTTCTGCGCCAGTAAAGGAAGAAGGGATCGCGAATATTGTTGTTGGTGTTAATGATTCGATCTTTGAACCTGATACCCATCAAATTGTCACCGCTGCTTCTTGTACCACGAATTGCATCGCACCGATCGTTAAAGTTATCCATGAGAAATTAGGTATTGAGCAGTCCTCATTTACGACAATTCACGATTTAACCAATACTCAAACAATTCTCGATGCGCCACATAAAGACCTTCGTCGTGCCCGAGCGTGTGGTATGAGTTTGATTCCTACCACAACGGGCAGCGCGACTGCAATCGTTGAAATCTTTCCTGAGCTTGCTGGAAAGATTAACGGCCATGCAGTGCGAGTCCCATTAGCCAACGCCTCTCTAACGGACATTATTTTTGATGTAAAGCGTGATACCACTGCAGAAGAAGTAAATACGCTACTTAAAGAAGCGTCACAAGGCGAAATGGCCGGCATTTTAGGATTTGAAGACCGTCCATTAGTATCGATTGATTATCGTGGTGATCAGCGTTCAACCATTGTCGATGCGTTGTCGACCATGGTGGTTGGTACTCGCATGGTTAAGATCTATGCTTGGTATGATAATGAAATGGGATATGCAACACGAACCGCTGAATTAGTGAAAAAAGTCGGCTTAGCATAGGAATTAATGAGAATGACACATCCAACTTGGGAATTATTGGTTGATGATAGCGCTTTGGTATTAATGCCTTGCCCTGGAACGAAGGAAGCCGACTTACAAAGCTCGCTCGAGCAGTTAAAGGCTCAAGGTGTTATGGCTATTGTGACCGCGATTAGCTGTGATGAAATGAAAGTCAAAAATGTAGAACAACTAGGTGACCTTAGTGAGAAGCTTGGTATCACTTGGTTCCATTTACCGATTGAAGATGATTGTGCGCCTGATGCAGAGTTTGAAGCAAAATGGCAGGATGTTTCTCCTCAGCTTGAATCGATTATGACTCAAAGTGGCAAAGTTGCTCTGCATTGTATGGGAGGCTCTGGTCGAACTGGTTTGTTGGCAGCACGTCTATTGCTTGATAAAGGCTGGGAGCTGCCAGATATCATTACTCAAGTTCAAGCCTTGCGTCCTGGGGCTTTTCAAAAAAGTATTCAAATAGAATACATTGAGCAATTTGCTTAATAGCGTACAGCTGATAGAGCATTTGGATCATCATGTTCCAAATGCTCTATCACCACCTAACATGGAGTATTTTCGATGAACTCAGCTTCACCCGCTGACGCGAAAAATTCAATACGCCAATATATGTTGGTGACATTTAATTACTGGAATTTCACCTTAACCGATGGTGCACTCCGGATGTTAGTGGTGCTCTATTTCCATCAGCTTGGCTACGATGCCTTAACCATTGCCTCGCTCTTTCTATTTTATGAATTCTTTGGCGTTGTAACTAACCTAGTCGGTGGCTGGCTAGGTGCTAGGTTAGGTTTAAATCGGACAATGAATATGGGCTTAGCGATGCAGATAGTGGCGTTGCTAATGTTGGCGGTTCCAACTGCTTGGTTAACTATTCCATGGGTGATGTCTGCTCAAGCTTTATCAGGGATAGCAAAAGACCTCAATAAAATGAGCGCAAAAAGCTCGATTAAAGGTTTGGTCTCAGGGAATCAACAAGGTCGTCTTTTCCAGTGGGTTGCGGTGTTAACGGGATCGAAGAATGCATTGAAGGGGGCTGGCTTCTTTTTAGGCGGAGTACTGTTAACAACGATCGGGTTCCAATATGCTGTGGTCGCAATGGCAACAGTATTAGTGTTTGTATTGATTGGCAGTTTGTTTTGGCTTGAATCTGATCTAGGGAAAGCGAAAAGTAAGCCCAAGTTTAGTGAGTTATTTTCTAAATCTCCTGCGATTAACATTTTATCCGCTGCTCGCCTATTTTTATTTGGCGCTCGAGACATATGGTTTGTGGTCGCACTACCCATTTATTTAGGCAAGGTATTTGGTTGGGATCATTATTGGGTTGGTGGTTTTCTCGCACTTTGGATTATTGGTTACGGAGTGGTGCAAGGCATTGCACCTAAGCTAACAGGTAAAGCAAAGGGAACGATCCCCGATGGTAAAGCCGTATTTTACTGGGCGATACTATTAGCATGTATCACTGGGCTCATTGCCTATGCAGTCGAAATGCAGTGGTACCCTCAAGGCGTTATTGTGGTTGGATTATTGGCGTTTGGGGCGGTTTTTGCGATTAACTCTTCGTTACATTCTTATCTTATCGTTAGTTACGCTAAGGAAGATGGTGTCTCATTGGATGTCGGCTTTTATTATATGGCTAATGCAATGGGACGTTTAATTGGAACGATGTTATCGGGTTATTTATTTGTGGTCTCTGGTTTAGCTGCCTGCTTGTGGTTTTCGTTTGTCTTTCTGATTATCACTTCTGTTATCTCTTTAAAACTTCCTCGTCATGCATAACATATTCGTGAGAATTGGTTAATTTTGATATGGATTTAAATTTAACTTAGGAAAGATGGGGGAGATTAAGAGAGTTTTCTCGCGATCGTTTATAATAACTGTGTCACCACGTTTTAAATTACGAGACTTTGTTTTAAGTTGAACCGACTATCGCTGGAGCAAGCGAGGATCTGATGTCAGATATCGAAAAAGTAGTGGTAAAAACAGAAAAGCTCGAGAGCCTTCTTAGAGAGCAATATCATGCTCAAGGTAAAGAACTGCATCAATTAATTTCAAGTTGTGAAGGCCGCTTACCTCATGACATCGTGCCACAGCTTCGTTATATCGCAACGGTTAGTAATAAGATAATTAATGGAAATGGATTTAAGTTTGATAATCAAAAGCGGTTTTTCGACCAGTTTGATGCGTGTATTCAGTCATTAACACCTCGTTCAGTGCGTTTTGTATGGCGAGCAGCATGGGGAGTGTTTATTGTAATGACTCTAGGGAGTTTAATTTTTTATTACTTAAATTGGGAAGAGCTATCTCGGTACTTGTTTGAATAATATTAATATGGTGTTTGCTGAGTATAAAAAGAAAAAAGGACGCATTTGCGTCCTTTTTTCTTTTTTAATTATTTCAAATGATTAGTAAAGCATTGGGAGTGTCATGATACCGAGGACAACCGCTATCATTACAAGCCCCTGCTTTTGTGATGAAGTCATCATAACACTGCTCCTTAATCTGTGTTGCTTCATTAATATACAGAATAGCACTGTTTTACCGATTTGATCAAATTATTTGTTCAAATCGGTAAAAAACCATGTTTAGTCATTAAATTGACGTGTAAATAGCATGGTTTTTGTGAGGGTATAGACATTTATGGTTGATGTTATTGTCATTGAACGAGTGAAAGTTAATTTAATTCATTGATTTTAAGGTAATTATCTATGTTATCAATATGTGTCAAAATTTTATTGTTGGTTTTATTGGTTTGAGTAAGAAGATTTTAGTTTGTTAGAGTATTATGCATTAAACAGTGTTCGAAATGATTGCTACTCATATCGATATTTTATTTCCAAGAAAAACATCGATGAAGAGGTAGGTTTTTTGTGGATTAAATTACTAGATGATCTTCATTGAGCTTGATACATAAAATATAAACTTAACAACCTTAATGTATTGATTTTAAAGTTTAATTATTGTGGTTTTAGTAAGTATTTATGATGACTATAGTGTCTAACTGAGTTATTTGTGATTAGTTTTAGCGGTATCGAATCAGATGAGTACTTAACTTTGGTTTAGGTGAGGTTGCTAGTAATTATTAATATCAAGATCGAAATTTTTGCATTCACTGTTGGATTTCTAAGGCTCGCGCTCTACACTGGAGCAGTTATTTAGCTGGGAAGAGTCATGGTTATTCGATTTTCTGGATTGTCTTCATATCAAGGTAGTGTCGCAAAATATACCTCACTGGTATTAAGTGGCATGTTAGGGTTATTTGTACTTCTCGTTGCCCCTTTGCATCAATATTCAATTGCTCTTCTTGCTGTTGCTACCGGAATTGGTGTAACTATTTTAGGTGATTTTCTTCTTATTCAGCGTGGTTATAGTAAAGTTCGATTTATCATGTTTTCTATCGCTTCGTTACTTTATAGTGTAGCGTTTTGGAGCTTTACCGAAGGAGTGATGCATTGGTGGTTGCCCGTGCTCTTATTCGCTTCTGGCATTGTTATATTATTGCTGATTCTTCCTCAAGTTGAGTCATATGTGTTTTCTACTTCTCTAGTCGGAGTGTTACTACTCGGATTAGTTTGGTCGACAGCCGAATGGTGGTTACAACATCATAGTGTGAATGCATTGTTTGCACTTTCTGGCTCTGCGATTCTATTTGTTACGGCCCTCACTCTTGCGGTCCGAAAAGAAAGAGCTGTGTTTTTCTCTCGTACTCCTTTTGTTCTATTAGGCTATTTAATGTCGCAAACTTTATTTTCGTTATCTGTATTACTTTAGAGTCATACTTTCCATCACAACGAACGCCCATTTTTAATTAGATTAAGCTTTGTAGACAAGGGTAGGTAAAAAGAGAATGAAAACTAAACAATTTAAAGTTTCCACAATTGCAATGGCATTAGTTGGGGTATGTGTTTCCTATACAAGTTCAGCTGGTGAGCACGTGGAACCTGTTAAATACAGTCAATTCCAAGAGGTACTTTCTGAGTCAAAATTACAGGTTTCTGATCCGGGAGGTAAAGCTGGTAATAAATCCGAGCTTGGAGCCGGGGGAAATTTTAATGGTGTCGTCAGTGAGCACTTTTATGTTGATAGTGATTCTGAAGCGCTTATATTTAAGATGTCAGGTTATAAAAACCGTAGTGAAGTGAGAGTATTGAATAATTTTGATACATCACTTCCAAATACTTATTATCACTTAAGTGCTGCGTTAATGCCGATTGATCCAAAAGACTCGATTAAAGATAGTGATTCTAAAAATGATGCGATGACATTCTTGCAAGTTCACAATGCGGGTTCAGGAAAAACAGAGCGTGGTACAACGGGCTCTGGCTATATTCCTCACCCTCTATTACGTGTTGTGTACGAAGGAGAGCGTGATGGAAAAGTCGATCACTACTGGGCAGTCATTAAGAATAATGCAGTGAACTGTGGTTCTAAAAGTGGGAACAAAGGTAAACCTGAATGTAAAAATGCATACATAAAGTTGGACCTTGGCCCTGTTGATATGACTAAGCTCACTCAGTTTGATATTAAGGTTGGCAACTCAACGCTTATGATTGACGTGAATGGAGAGACTAAGGTTGATCATGATATTAGCTACTGGAGTCACCTAAATAGTTACTTTAAAGCGGGTGTTTACAATCAGTTTAAAAATGGAACGAGTGAAGTCCACTTCAACAGCTTAGAATATAAAGTTGAAGAGAAAAAATAGTCGTTAATCGTAGTTTTGGTGTGTAAAAAGGCCAGTGATTGCTAAATCGCTGGCTTTTTACTTGACGTTATTTGCGAATAAATAAGCGATAGCAAACTTGTCCTGCAGTTTTTTCTCGGTGTAACTCCCAATTTTGTGGGATGCTATTTAAAGGCCACTCTTTTTCGGCTTCCAGATAAATCATCGCATTTTCTGACAACCAGCCGTTTTCTTCTAATTTTTCACAGGTTTCTTCCAATAATCCTTGGCGAAAAGGAGGATCGATGAAAACCACATTCATTGGTGTACTAGGTTGAGAGAGAAAAGTAAGCGCATCACACTGCTTTAGTGTGATGTTTTCAGCATTTAACGTTGTACAGTTTTGTTGTAACTGTTTAAATACCAAAGTGTTTAATTCTATCATGGTGACCTGTTGGGCGTGGCGTGAAGCCGCTTCAAATCCCAGTGCTCCTGCTCCCGAAAATAAATCGAGACAGTTGGCTTGTGCGATATCGCCGGCTAACCAATTAAACAATGTTTCTCTAACTCTATCAGTGGTTGGGCGTAACCCTTCTACATCTTGAACGGGGAGCTTTCTTCCTCGCCACAGTCCACTAATGATGCGAACAACGCCTGTTGAAGGCTTTTTGTTGGATTTAATAGGGTGACGACGTTTTACCATGATTTTTTGACCGAAAATAAAGTGTTACTATTATGTCGCCTTGTTGAATGGTATCAACAAGAAGGCAAGTACAATGGATAAGATGCCAAAGTTTACCAGTGTAAGTGGAAAGTTATTACTGCTTTGTCATTATTTCTCTTTTTATGAGGAATAATGTACTCAAGGTAAAGGGCGTTATTAAATTACTGGAACTATCTAGGACATCCTTCAGATGACAGACAAAAAGAAACGTGGCCTCCTTTCTTGGCTTGGCTTTGGTGATGAAGAGTCAGCCAAAAATGAAAATGAAGCGATTGAACAGCAGATAAATGAAGAAGATAGCGGTTCAGAGATACCGGCTTCAGAGTCTATTGCTGACGTTGAACATGATGACAAAGTTGTTGACGAGAACGAGCCTGAAGAGATCGTAGCTCAAGCGGAAGTTGTCGAAGCACTTGACGTTAATGAGAGTGAAGTCGAAGAGTTTACTCAGCCAATCGAATCTCTAGAACAAGAGAAGCCAACAGAAAGCTTTTTTACTCGTCTAAAACGTAGCTTAAGTCGAACTAAGGCGAATATTGGTGCTGGCTTTTTTGGCTTGTTCAAAGGTAAAAAAATTGACGATGAGTTATTTGAGGAACTAGAAGAACAACTGCTTATTGCGGATGTCGGCATGGACACCACGATGAAAATCATCAAAAATTTGACGGAAAAAGCATCGCGCCAGGAATTAAAAGATGGTGAAGCACTCTATGCTTTGCTTAAAGAAGAAATGGCCGATATTTTGGTTCAAGTTGAAAAGCCTCTTGAAGTCGACACAGCTAAGACTCCTTATGTCATTCTGATGGTGGGAGTGAATGGGGTCGGTAAAACGACGACAATTGGAAAATTAGCGAAACAATTTCAGAACGAAGGTAAGAAAGTCATGCTGGCAGCTGGCGATACTTTCCGTGCTGCTGCTGTAGAGCAATTGCAAGTGTGGGGACAGCGCAACAACGTTCCTGTTATTGCTCAACACACTGGTGCAGATAGCGCCTCGGTTATTTACGATGCAATTGAAGCTGCGAAAGCACGAGGTGTTGATGTGGTGATAGCGGATACCGCTGGGCGTCTTCAAAATAAAGCTAACTTGATGGAAGAGTTACGTAAAATTGTCCGTGTAATGAAGAAAGTAGACGATTCCGCTCCTCATGAAATCATGCTGACTTTGGATGCCGCAACCGGACAAAATGCGATAAGCCAAGCTAAGTTATTTAGTGATATTGCTCCAGTAACGGGTATCACATTAACAAAACTTGATGGTACAGCAAAAGGTGGCGTTATTTTTGCAATAGCAGATCAATTCTCTATTCCAATTCGTTATATCGGTGTCGGTGAAGGGATTGATGATTTACGTCCATTTGAGACTCAACAATTTATCGATGCTCTGTTTAGCCGAGACGAATAACTGATAAGAGAGAATGTGTAGTACGTGATAGGAGCACCGGCTTAATGCTCCTCAAATAGTTAAAGACAAGGATCTGCGAGTGATTAGATTTCAACAGGTGAGTAAGGCTTATCGGGGAGGACGACAAGCCTTACAGAAAGTGGATTTCCACTTAAAGCGTGGAGAAATGGCCTTTATAGGTGGTCACTCGGGGGCCGGTAAAAGTACGTTACTTAAATTAATTTGTGCTTTGGAACGTCCAACCGATGGAAAGATCCTATTTAACGGCCATGATATTACGCGTATTCCCAATCCAGATATCCCTTTATTACGTCGAAACATCGGCATTGTTTTCCAAGATCACCGTTTGCTTATGGATCGAACAATATTCGATAACGTTGCATTACCGATGCGTATTGAATCTATTTCTGAAAATGAAATTAAGCGCAGAGTATCGGCAGCACTTGATAAAACAGGCTTATTAGAAAAGGCGCGGTGTTTTCCAAGTCAGTTATCGGGTGGTGAGCAGCAACGGGTTGGTATAGCTCGTGCCGTCGTAAACCGACCAACGCTAGTATTGGCCGATGAACCTACCGGAAATTTAGACCCTGACCTTTCTAATCGAATTTTACGTTTGTTTGAAGAGTTTAACCGTGCTGGGGTCTCGATTCTATTAGCGACACACGACCGGAGTTTAGTCAATTCTCGGCCTCAATATCGCCATTTAGAGCTTAACCAAGGCTTCTTTAGCGAGGTAGAAAATTATGGCAACTAATAAGCCAAATACGATGAATTCCTCGAAGAACAAGTCTGTTAAACGAAAAAGTGATAAGAGTTCTAGAACATCAAAAGTGAATTATTTTGCGAGGCATTATAACCAAGCAAAACAATCCTTAATTGATTTATGGAATAGGCCAATTGGTAACTTATTAACGCTGGCAGTGATTTCTATGTCTTTGGCGATGCCTGCGTGCTTATATTTACTCAGTAAGAATGTCGCATTTGTCGCTACACATGTGGCAACACCATCTCAAATAAGCGTATTCATCGAACCAGAGACGCCAGAAGCTCGGATTATGGTTCTCAAAGACAGTTTAGAGAGCTTAGAAGCCGTTAAAACCATTCGTTATATTTCTTCCCAGCAAGGACTCGAAGACTTGAGCAAAGATGCTGGGTTTGATGAGGCTTTAACATTACTTGATCAGCTCTCGTTACCAGGGGTCTTGGTGATAAAACCGGGGGTTGAGGGTGAGCAAGAGATAAAAGTATTAGTCGATTTAATTCGAAAAGAAAACGATGTTACTGATGTACGTTTGGATGAAGACTGGTTAAGTCGGCTAAAAGCGTTAAAAGATTTAGTCGAACTGGTCGTGATTAGTTTATCTACCTTAATGCTGTCTGCCGTATTTTTAATTATTGGCAATAGCTTGCGCTTTAGTGTGCTTGAGCATAAAGAAGAAATTCAAACCATGAAGCTAATAGGGGCGACCGATGCTTATATTCTTCGTCCATACCTTTATTCAGGAATGTGGTTAGGGTTAATTGGATCTGTAGTTGCGTGGTTTTTAACGGCATTGTTAACATTATTGCTGAATGAAGCCGTAACCGACTTAGCGAAGCTATACGATAGTCGCTTTCGTTTACTCGGGTTGAATTGGGATGAAACTTTGTTATTGCTTATGCTCGGTACTATTATTGGCTGTGTCGCTGCTCGGCTATCGGCACAGAGGCATCTTAAAGAAATTGAACCTGTTTAGGCAGTTGTTGTCTATTATTTAGCATCAGGCCATTCGTCTTTACAGAATTTTACGCCTAGAATCGCTATTTTATCGATATGACACCTTGAAAGGTGAAGTAAATCGCGGCAGTATTGCTGAGTTAAAACAAATTTAGAATTAGTACGATGAGGAAATGAATGTCAAACCAAGCGTATAAAATGGCTCTCGTCACACAAGATAGCTTAGATAGCTACATTCGTTCAGTGAACAGCTATCCAATGCTGACACAGGAAGAAGAGCGTGAATTGGCAGAGCGATTACATTACAAAGGTGATATTGAAGCTGCAAAAGGATTGATCCTGTCGCATCTACGTTTCGTTGTCCATGTAGCTCGTGGTTATTCGGGTTACGGATTACCAATGGCTGATCTTGTCCAAGAGGGTAATATTGGCTTAATGAAAGCGGTAAAACGTTTTAATCCAGAAGTCGGCGTACGTCTTGTCTCTTTTGCTGTACATTGGATTAAAGCGGAAATTCATGAATATGTTCTGCGTAACTGGCGTATCGTGAAAATTGCTACAACTAAAGCTCAGCGTAAATTGTTCTTCAATTTGAGAAAATCGAAGAAACGTTTGGGATGGTTTAACAACGGTGAAGTAGAAACTGTAGCGAAGGAGCTTGGTGTTGCACCTGCGGAAGTCCGTGAAATGGAATCTCGGTTAGCCGCACAAGATCCTACCTTTGAATTAACGACAGATGATGATGAAACAGGAACCTCTTCGGCACCTGTATTGTATTTGGAAGACAAAGGCTCTGATGTTGCGGATCAATTTGAATCGGATAATTGGGAAGCTCACACTAATCATCGTCTTTCATTAGCATTGTCGAGTTTGGACGAACGTAGTCAGCATATTGTCCGTTCTCGTTGGTTAGAGGACGCTAAATCGACACTGCAAGACTTAGCTGATGAATATGGTGTCTCTGCTGAGCGTATTCGACAGTTAGAAAAGAATGCAATGCGTAAATTAAAAGACGCTGTTGGTGAGTTTTAGAATACTACGATATAAAATATAAATACGAAAAGCCGAAATCGAGAGATTTCGGCTTTTTTATTTGATCTTGCCGAAGATTATAAGGAATAGCTTTCTGTGGATAACTCTGTGATTAAAATTTTGATTAAGTGAATGAAGCACGGTTCTATCGGGGTTTAAGCGTATATCTAATTTGGGGATAGCTTTTGATCTACACACAGCATAAATACGATCATCACAACATATTGTGGATCAATTGACGCTAAAACACTTTATCAACACTATTCACAGGTTTATCCACAGATTTTCGTCAATAAATTGTCGAAAGTAATGTTGTAACCGTCATATACTTGTCTTCTCATGGATGGGGTACAATATGTTAAAAACAATCAGGAGCAAAAATGAGTCAATTTAAGCTGATTAGCATCGCCGATGCTTTGAATAAACTAGAGCAAGATACTGCGACAATGGTCGATATTCGAGATAGGCAGACGTATTTAAAAGGTCATACACCAGATGCTATCCACCTGACTAATGAGACTATTGGCGACTTTATGAGTAATGTTGGATTTGACCAAGCAGTATTGGTGATATGCTATCACGGTGTAAGTAGCCAAGGTGCCGCTGAATACCTTGTAAACCAAGGGTATGATGATGTTTATAGTGTGGAAGGTGGTTTTGCTGCTTGGGAGCGAGCAAATTACCCTATTGAAGTATAGAGTTCTGGAGTCGGTAAGCTGATGCGTTCATTAATTATTCTGGATAACCCTCGCTTGTCACAAGCTTTTATAGATTACATGGCATGTCAAAAAGTCGATGTAAAAATGATGCCTTCAAGTGACGGTAGAATAGAGTTGTGGTTAGTGGATGATTCGCAATATGAACGAGTTAGACCTGAATTAGAACGTTTTTTAGAAGAACCGACCCACTCTCGTTATGCTCAAGCTTCATGGCAACGCTCAGATACCCGTAATGTGCCTTTTCAATATCGCTCAACAAACTTTTGGCACTTAATTCGAGATCAAGCAGGTTTTGTAACCTTAGCCATTATGCTAAGTAGCCTTGTGATATATGGTTTGAATATCATTGGTTTTGGTCAAGAAGTCTTTAACTGGGTCCATGCTCCGGCTGTAGTTGAACAGAAGTGGCAGATATGGCGCTGGATTACGCCTGCATTATTCCACTTCTCAGCCATACACATTGTATTCAACCTCCTCTGGTGGTGGCAATTAGGTGGGAACATTGAAAAGCAATTAGGTCCTTCTAAGCTAATGTTAATTTTTCTTGCATCAGCTGCATTATCCAATGTTGGACAGTATTGGGTAGATGGTCCTAGTTTTGGTGGTTTATCCGGCGTGGTTTATGCGTTAGTTGGGTATATCTGGATTGTGGGTTGGCAACGACCGGATCTTGGAGTGTCACTTTCAAGGCCAGTCATCGGTTTCATGTTAGTTTGGTTGGTGATTGGCTATGTTCAACCCATTATGGCGATAGCAAATACCGCCCACTTAGTTGGGTTAATTTGCGGCATATTATTAGCACTAATAGAAACTCACCTACTGCAACCAAAACACTAAATCGGTGAGCAGATACTAATTACTGATACATATATTTAGTGAATAACAGGTCAGCAATAATTGGGCGCCCAGTTTCAATAATTAGGAGCTCATTTAATTTTGACACTAGGTTTTTTCGTATGTCTTCGCGGCCAGCCAGGGATTTTACGGTATCCTCAGTTTGTCGCCCAAGCAGTTCTACTACGGTATCTCGAATTAAAGGTTGATGCTGCTCAATCTGTTCGATGTCTTCCGCATTAGAGACCATGATATCGATGCGGACCTGAATATAACCAAGATCTTTCCCTTTGGTAAAGAAGTTAGTCGTTAAGTCAGGCTCTAGGGTAAAATAGGCCAATTGTGGCGCAGCTGCGTTCTCTTCTTCATCGGCAGCATACGAGAGTGGTGCTATGATGAGGTTGAGTCCAATTAGTGCTAGGGCTAAAATAGTTTTATATTTCATAACGATTTGATTTCTTATTTATTCGGCGATATTCGAATCACCATACTCTTGTTACAATAGTAACTCGACAATCATAACCACAATGTGACTTAGAGGTTCGATGCTGATTGTTGTATGGCATTGAAGCTTTATTGTTCGACGATAAAGCAGTTAATTAAATATTAGTATGAATCAACCAAATTCCCATTATCTATCAGCTTTAAATAAGATAACTTGGCAAAATATTGATGATTTTGCATTCCCATCACAAAATATACGTGAATGGTTGCTCGATCAGGGCTCATTATCTCTGCGTTTACGAACGTGTTGTAATGAGCTTGATGTTGACTTGGTATTACATCAATGGCTTTTGAATGAAGAGCTTACTCATGATGAACAAACTCTATTATCGTCACCTTCTCATTGCCTTTTGCGCCGAGTTGTATTGAATGGTGATGAGCTTCCCTGGGTGATTGGAAGTACATTGATACCGAAATCAACAACAGAAGATCAAGACTATGATCTTTTAGGTTTAGGGGAAGTTCCTTTAGGTGAGGCGGTATTTAAAGCTGAAGCGGTTGATCGAGATTGCATGCAGTTGTCATCTATCGAAGTTGCGGGTGAATTATTGTATGCGCGTCGTTCAAGATTATGGATGAATCACAAACCTATGTTGGTGACTGAGTTATTTTTACCTTCTGCACCAATTTATCGTTAGGAGAAAATAAATGTTAATGGCAAAAGCCAAAGCGTATTGGCAGCTAATGAGAATGGATCGTCCTGTTGGATCTTTGCTGCTACTTTGGCCTACGTTATGGGCATTATTGCTTGCTGCTCAAGGCCTTCCTGATTGGGACGTGTTATTGGTATTTTGCTTAGGCGTGTTATTAATGCGTTCCGCGGGTTGCGTGATTAACGATTATGCCGATCGCAAAGTGGATGGACAGGTAAAAAGAACGAAGAATCGCCCAATTCCTGCAGGATTGGTATCAGGAAAAGAAGCTCTCGGCCTGTTCTTTTTTTTGACCTCCTTAGCTTTTCTCTTAGTACTCACCATGAATAGTTTAACTATTCAGTTATCGTTTGTTGGTATTGTTTTAGCGTTTATCTACCCATTTATGAAACGCTATACGCATTTGCCACAACTTTTTCTTGGGCTTGCATTTAGTTGGTCGATTCCAATGGCATGGGCTGCTCAAGCGAATGGACTCCCCGCATTTGTGTGGCTTCTCTTTATCATCAATGCTCTTTGGACTATTGCCTACGATACACAATATGCCATGATCGATCGCGATGATGATCTAAAAATAGGGATTAAATCGACTGCAATTCTTTTTGGTCAGAATGACAAGCGAATCATTGCACTACTTCAGATAATGACATTAGGGTTGTTGGTGGTGCTTGGAGCCAGTTTTCAGCTCGGATCGCTTTACTATGTAAGCTTATTAGCGGCGACAGGGCTGTTTGTTTATCAACACCAATTGATTCGTCATCGAGATCGATTGTCTTGTTTTTCCGCTTTTAAAAATAATAACTATGTCGGAATGGTCATCACTCTTGGAATTGCTACGGCGACTTGGCAGTAGAGTTATTGTTATGTATTAATAAACAAAGGGCTCAATTGAGCCCTTTTTTGTGTTTTTTCGGTTTGTTATTTTAAATAATTAGCTCTCTAGCTGACAAATACCTTCACGAATGGTCATCCGAACTTCTGGATGAAGTAACTGATAGAGATCGTGAGCTAACGTATTATTTCCAGAAACTTGGTAGCTGTCTTCTTGATTGAAATAATGCAGTTCTTTGAGGGTTTCGAGTAGCGTAGCAAATACCGCTTTATCAAAGAACTCTGGCGCATTGATGCCGTGTATTTGCCCTAATCTTTGAGCAAGATCTTGGCTTTGACTTTCGAGTTGCTCTTTTGTCAGCATTGGATTGCTTTCAAGGAGGTTAAGCGTAATCGCATAACGTTGTAGAGTCTCGGATATGGTACGCCCTAAGAGGATCAGCATTTGTGTATTACTTGGATTGATCGCCACACTGTCAGTTGTAAGTTCTACCAGTTGTTGACGCTCTAATTCGATAACATAATCGTGTATTTTGCTCTCTAGCTCATCCAATTCTAAGCTTAAAAACAACTCTTTCTTAAGTAATGGATAGATATGCTCAATTTGAATCACGAGTTGCTTAAAGGTAAGCGATTGATGGCTTACCAAGGTTTGCGCAATGAGGGACGGAAGCGCCAATAAATGCATGATGTTGTTTCGATAATAGGTCATCAAAATAGACTGATGACGATCTAAAGAGATCACATCCCCGATTGCATCGGTATCGATAGTGAACTTATCGAGCTTGTTGGCATGATCAACAAGCTCAAGTGCCGAAGTATCAGGAAGAGTAAAGGTCTCTGAATACGGCACATTTTTAAGTAAGGCGAGATAGTTTTCTACTTGAGATATAAGCCTTTCTTTCGAAAGTGAGCGCTGCCTTGATGCAAGCAATGCGGTTGCACATAACGACAGTGCATTCACGGCAGCAGCATCGTTAATATGAGTCATCATTTTATTGGCTAGCTGATTGACGACCGGGTTAAGCCAAGTCGGCTTACTTATGCCTGATGCATCGATATCATTGGCCCATTCAGGGACTTGATCGTTAAGAAATTGGTTAATTTGGATTGGCTCGCCAAAATTAACGTAACCTTGGCCGAAATTACGCAATTTACGGATGGTTTTTAGAACCAATCCTGCGCTTTCTTTCTCTTTCTTTTTGCCACTGAGCTCTTTTGTATACGTACCTACTTCCATGACATGTTCATAACCAATATAGACCGGAACTAAAGTAACAGGGCGATTGAGCCCACGTAACATGGCTTGTAGGGTCATGGCGAGCATACCGGTTTTTGCAGTAAGCAGCCTCCCAGTTCTTGAGCGACCACCTTCACTGAAATATTCGACCGAGTAGCCGCGACTAAATAGATCGGCTAAATACTCCCGAAATACCGTGGCGTACAATTTGTCTCCCTTAAACGTACGACGAATAAAGAACGCACCACCACGTCGAAAAATAGGTCCTGCTGGGAAGAAATTTAGATTCACTCCTGCTGCGATATGCGGTGGCACCATACCTTCATTATAGAGAACATAAGATAGAAGAAGGTAATCCATATGACTTCGATGACACGGCACATAAACAATCTCATGGCCTGATTGAGCAAGTTGTCGCACTGTGGTTGCATTGTTAATATTTAGGCCTTGGTAAATTCGATTCCACAACCAGCCTAATACTTCTTTGCCTCGCTTCACCAGTGGATAAGAGAAATCCGCAGCAATTTCATCGAGAATGGCATAAGCGTTTTTTTGGGCTTTCTCATGTGAAATTTGTTTACTTTTTGCTTCTTCATTTATCGCGTTTTGAATAATTGGGGATTCTAATAACCGGCGAATTAATGCGTCTCTTTGAGGTAAGTTCGGCCCAGAGGCAGCTAATTTCTGTCTTGAAAAGTGAATCCGAGCGACGCGAGCCAGTTTATGAGCAATGGCAATATCAGTCCCATGATTTTCTGCCATATAACGAAACGATACTACGGGGCTCATTCGAACCAAGCAATCTCGACCAGAAAATAAAACGGCTGCTGCTTTTCTTATGCCATTCATTGGTTCAAGGTAGGCGTTGGATGCTTGCTCTTTCCCTGGTTTTCGTCCCCATAGAATGGAACAAGGAATTAATTGAATATCGAGATCGGAGTTATCTTGGTGTAGTGCGAGTAGTTCTGTAAAACGCGCTATAGAATCGCGTGGAACCGATTGGTCATTACTTAAAATTCTTGGAGCGGTACCGATAAAGACTGTTCGAGCAATTGAACGCTCTCCCCATTGGATCGAAGAAAAGGGGTCGGGTAAGCCCAACTTATCAGTTTGAGCTTTTAGAGCTAATAAATCGACGTTGGATTGAAAAGGCAATGCATATACAATCGGCTGTGTTGAATCAATTGCATGGTCTTCTATGGGATTTTTAGGAACTATGGTCTCTTTTACTAAAAGTGACATTGGTAACCTAAGTAGCATGTGTCTCAACGACATAGAGCTTTAAGCCTCAAGATGTAATTTAGTGATATTTCATATCGTCTTACTTTATTCATTGAAGCGAATAAAATAAGGCGTTCGCGTTTGGAACGTTAGAATAACAGAAACTGGTCTAACCTTTTACTTTTCTTAGACTGTGAATCGTAAATTTTATACTAATGCCATTTAAAACAAGTAAGTAGGTAACATAGTGCAAACGAAAAACCCTCAAGGTATCGCTCGCCTTATTAAAGCTGCAAAGTACTCTTATCAAGGCGTCACATCGGCATTTAAAGGAGAGGCAGCATTTCGTGAAGAAATCATCGCCTGTGCTATTCTGATTCCGCTTGCTTTATGGCTTGATGTATCGTCTATTGAACGCTTATTAATGATTACGTCACTGTTGCTCGTTTTGATTGTAGAGTTATTGAATAGTGCTATAGAGGCGGTGGTTGATCGTGTTGGACCTGAGCATCACCCTCTATCAGGACAAGCGAAAGATATGGGCTCAGCCGCAGTTTCAATCGCTATTTTAATTGTGATTGCAGTATGGCTAACAGCACTTATGTAACCTTGTTGAATAATCAGCGTTGCTTTTTATTTTATACTGGATATACTCACAGTTGACTGTATAAAAAAACAGGTAATCTCATGAAGCCATTAACGCCCCGACAGCAACAAGTTTTTGATTTAATTAAAGCAAAAATTGAATATTCAGGAATGCCGCCAACACGAGCAGAAATTGCCAAGGAACTTGGTTTTCGCTCAGCTAATGCTGCAGAAGAACACCTAAAAGCGCTTGCTCGTAAGCAAGTTATTGAGATTGTACCTGGTGCCTCCCGAGGTATACGTGTCTTAGTTAATGAAGCAGCTAACGATGAAGCTCCTGAGGCTGGTCTGCCGTTAATTGGCCAAGTCGCGGCTGGAGAGCCTATCTTAGCTCAGGAGCATGTTGAGTCTCACTTTCAGGTCGACCCTGCAATGTTCAAACCGCGAGCGGATTTTCTACTTCGTGTTCATGGCGAAAGTATGAAAGACATTGGCATTATGGATGGTGACCTTTTAGCGGTGCATAAAACTCAAGATGTGCGTGATGGTCAAGTGGTTGTCGCCCGCGTTGAAGATGATGTCACTGTTAAGCGCATCGAGCGAAAAGGACCCAAAGTACTGTTGCATGCAGAAAATGAAGAGTTTTCCCCGATAGAAGTTGACCTAACTTCTCAGAGCTTAGCGATTGAAGGTTTAGCGGTTGGTATTATTCGTAATACTGATTGGATGTAACCTTTGTTTGACGTCACTTTTTCGTGCCTTTCTTTATACATGGCTTTAGTATATCCAGAACGATGTAATAATACGTATTGAGAATTTGACGATGAAGATAGGAATTATTGTTTGTGGTCTAGTTGACCCTTTGTGGGCATCTGATTTTGGTGAATATGCCGATATGATTCAGACGACTCTTTCTCCTTACGGTGAGTTTGAGTTCCAGACCTTCAATGCACTGACCTCTTCTTTACCTGAGGATATCCATGCTTGTGATGGCTACATTGTGACGGGTAGTGTATACGATGCTTATGCTGATGAACCATGGATTCACCAGCTCGCTGACTGGATCCGCCGCTGTGATAAGCAGCGAAAACCCCTGCTTGGTATCTGCTTTGGTCATCAGATTATTGCTTTAGCATTAGGTGGTAAGGTTGAAAAATCCAGTAAAGGGTGGGGCATTGGCATAAGTACTACCGAGTTGCTGGCTGATACATCTTGGATGGAACCAAAGCTCACCTCGTTGAAAATGTTAATAAGTCATCAAGATCAAGTTATTGATATACCACCTTCGATGAAACTCCTTGCACGCAGTGACTTCTGCCCAAACTATATGCTGAGTAAAGATCAACATATTTTGACAGTACAAGGTCATCCAGAGTTTTCTCTTGAGTTTGAGCGTTGTATTGTCGAAAAGAAAAAAACTCAGGTAAGCGAAGAGTGTTACCTGAGTGCATTAACGAGCCTTAATCAAACACCTGATTCCACAATTGTCATGCGATGGTTCGCTAATTTCTTGAGTGAGAAGTAATTTAGAATCCTTTCAATTATAGATATTGCCCAAGCTGATATGCATGGGCAATATTTGCCTCTTTATCCTAAAATAGTCGATTAAGGCCATTTAACGCTGCAACACGGTATGCTTCCGCCATGGTGGGATAGTTGAAGGTCGTATTTACAAAGTACTCTATAGTATTAGCTTCACCTTTTTGTTCCATGATGGCTTGGCCGATGTGGATGATCTCAGAAGCCCGTTCTCCAAAACAGTGAATACCTAGCACTTCTTTAGTATCTCGATGGAAGAGTATTTTTAAACTACCAACTTCGGCACTACCGATTTGAGCTCTTGCTAAGTGTTTGAATGACGAACGTCCAACTTCATAAGGTACTTTAGCCGCAGTCAGTTCTTGTTCGGTTTTGCCAACAGAACTAATTTCTGGAATGGTGTAAATACCGGTTGGGATATCTTCAATAAGGTAACCTTGAGCTTCCCCTTGTACAATCGCTTGAGCAACGAATCGTCCTTGATCGTAAGCTGCGGATGCAAGGCTTGGATAGCCAATCACATCACCTACGGCATAGATATGCTCTACTTCAGTTCTGTAGTTGGTATTCACTGAAAGAGTTCCGCGTGAATCGGCTTTTAGCCCGGTATGTTGCAGTTCTAATTTGTCAGTATTGCCTGTGCGTCCATTTGCGAATAGGATGCAATCGGCCTTCATTTTTTTGCCAGATTCAAGATGAAGTATGACTCCGTCGTCAACGCCTTCTATTTTGTCATATGTTTCGTCGTTACGGATCACGACACCATTGTTCCAGAAGTGATAAGACAGTGCTTCGGATACTTCATTGTCAAGAAATGATAGCAATCGATCTCGAGTATTTATTAGATCGGTCTTGACGCCAAGCCCTCTAAACACTGATGCGTATTCACAGCCAATAACCCCGGCGCCATAAATAATAATGTGCTTAGGGTCATGCTTTAAATTTAAAATAGAATCACTGTCATAAATTCGTTCGTGGTTAAAATCAATATTGTCAGGCCTATAAGGGCGAGAACCTGTGGCAATAACAAATTTATCGGCACTGTAGCGTTCATGGGTTCCATCGTATTGTTCGACATCAACAGTATTAGCATCAACAAAACGAGCTTTACCAAATAGAAGGGTGCAATCATTTCGATCGTAAAAACCTTGGCGCAAACGCGTTTGTTTGTTTATAACGGTTTTTGCATGGCCTAAAATATCGGAAAATGTGGCGTGGAAAGTTGAACTATTCTGACTGAAGAGCGGATTGCTATTAAATTCAATAATACGACTTACCGCATGTCTTAATGCTTTTGATGGAATCGTTCCCCAATGGGTACATCCCCCGCCAACGCTTTTTTCTTTTTCAATAATGGCAACATTGAATCCGGCCTTGGTGAGTCCCATTGCAGCGCCTTCTCCGCCCGGGCCGCTGCCAATAACAATTACATCAAAATGATGAGACTGAGCCATAGAGTTTCCTTTTGTTATATTTGCGTAACGTAATTATAGCTATATTGTAACGCATTGTGTCGAAAGCTGTCTGTGACAAAATACATAGAGTTACAATAGGGTATTGATAGATGACGGTTTATGTCATCAAATAGAAGAATGTCACAGATTTATGATGTTAATTGGTTGGTTTGTTCAAATTCACCGTTCCCAATTTTCGACATACAGCGAATTCGCGTTATAGTAGAGTCTGATTTCAAGCAGTTGTTAGGTAAATGAATGGGCATTCGAGCTCAACAAAAAGAGAAAACGCGTCGTTCATTAATAGACGCTGCATTTAGTCAACTTAGCGCGGAACGTAGTTTTTCTAACTTGAGTTTACGAGAAGTATCTCGAGAGGCGGGGGTTGCTCCCACTTCATTTTATCGCCATTTCACGGGGATGGATGAACTTGGATTAACTATGGTTGATGAAGGTGGATTACTCTTACGTCAACTTATGCGTCAGGCGCGGCAGAGAATTACAGAAGATCGGAGTATGATTCGTTCTTCGGTTGAAACGTTTATGGAGTTTATTGAAAGTAGCCCTAATGTTTTTCGGCTTCTTTTACACGAACGTTCTGGAACGTCTTATGACTTTCGAGCTGCTGTTGCAAGAGAGATAGAACATTTTTCAGCAGAGTTGACTGAGTATCTTATTTCGGTTGGTGTTGATCGAGAAATTGCTTCTATTCAAGCGCTTGCATCTGTAACACTGGTCTTTAGTTGGGGAGCGGAAGCGCTCGACTTGGAAAAAAAAGAACGCGATGCCTTAGCGGAAAGGTTGGTTTCACAACTACGATTACTCGCGAAAGGTGCGCATAGTTATAGCAAAGAACTTCAAATACAAAAATAGGGTGGGGATTATTCATGTCCAATGAGAAATATCAAGGTTCAGACCGTAAAAATTTACTATTAGCATTTGTAGCAGGGATATGTGGTGATCAAATTCTGTCGGCAATGACAATGAGTGAAGTTACTTTTTCTATTTTTCCGTGGATTGCGTTAATTGTTGCGCTTGAAGCATTATATTCAAACTACATTCGTCGCCCAATGGCAGAAGACTTCCCAATGATTGGTTTGGCATGTTTCTTTATTGGGGCGTTTGGTCATTCAGCCTTCTTGAAAATGGATTATCCACATGAAGGGACGAATATATTTTCAATATTTATTACGCTTGCGCTATTGGTGTGGGTTGGGAAAAAGATTGGCTGTATGAGTAATAAAACAGCATAAGAGTCAGTAAATCAAATAGGCCAGCTTCGACCATTTGCATGGTTTGAAGCTGGTCTTTTTTTTTATCATTTTTTAAGCTTTCTTTTCTAGCAATACGCCTGCTTCCATATGGTGGGTGTATGGGAATTGGTCAAAAAGAGCAAAACGAGTTACGTGGTGAGTTTCACACAAGATATCTAAGTTTTCTTGCAGTGTTTCAGGGTTACATGAAATATAAAGAATACGACGGTACTTTTGCACCATTTTACAGGTATCGCTATCCATTCCTGAACGTGGTGGATCAACGAACACGGTTTCACACTGATAATCATTTAAGTCAACATTGGCTTGTTTTAAGCGATTGAATTCTCGTTGTCCTTCCATTGCCTGAGTAAACTCTTCTGCTGACATTCGAACGATTTTTACGTTGTCGATCTTGTTTGCAGCAATATTGTATTGAGCCGACTCTACGGAAGGTTTTGCTAATTCAGTAGCGAGAACACGAGTGAAATTCTGAGCAAGTGCTAATGAGAAATTACCATTACCACAATAAAGCTCGAGCAAATCACCTTGGCTATTTCGGGTACAATCTACCGCCCATTCCAGCATCTTCTCAGCGACTTTCCCATTTGGTTGAGTAAAGCTATTTTCGACTTGCTGATAAATGTATTCATCACCAAATACAGACAGTTTTTCGACGACAAAATCGCGGTCGACAATGAACTTTATTTTACGAGCACGGCCAATCAGATCGAGTTTGAATCCCTTCTCAATAAAGCGTGCTTTAAGTTTCTTCGCTTCTTCGGCCCAAGTTTCATCAATCTGGCGGTGATAAAGCATCGAAATTAACATCTCGCCACTTAACGTCGAAAGAAAATCCACTTGAAATAATTTATGGCGCAGTAATGGATTGTCCTTGATTTGCTCAATTAACTCAGTCATCGCTTGGTTAATCAATGTGCTCGCCGCGGGAAACTGATCAACGCGATATTTTTCACGTGTCTGTTGGTTGAACATGATGTAGTACAGATCATCACCTTGGTGCCACACTCGAAACTCTGCGCGCATGCGGTAGTGTTGTGGCTCGGAAGGGTAAACTTCGAGATCGGGTGCTGAGTAAGGCGCGAACATTTGCGTAAGGCGAGCCACTTTTTCATCGAGTTGAATTGGGTAGTTGACTGGGTTGATATCAAGATTCGCCATACGTTTGCCTATTGGTTGAACTGCTACAAAACTGAGGAGCGCAGATTTTAGACAATCTATACGCTATGTCCAGTGTTTCCATGATTCAAACGCCTATCAAATAAAGATAAATACAGCTCTTAAGTGAGATAACAATCGACTGAGTCAATTCTCATCTAGACAAATGTGATTTTGGTCAATATTATCCTCTTCCAGTTGGTGTGACTTGCTGGTTTTTGAACCAATAGTGAGTGGCTTAAAAGGGAATCTGGTGTAAATCCAGAACTGACGCGCAGCGGTAAAAGAGAACGAGAATTCATAAAGACACTGTAATTAGGATAATTATGGGAAGTCGAATTCGAGGTAGCAATAGAGTGATGCTCTCAAGTCCGAAGACCTGCCAACAACTGAGCTCAGTGGTGCTCAGTTACGTTACGCGATATAGGATTATCACAATGAAAAAAACTATTTTAGCGGCTGCTGTAGCATCGCTACTTTCCCCTATTTATTCCGTTCAAGCCGAAGATGTTTCAGCACAAGACACCGTAGTGGTGACGGCCAGTCGATTTGAGCAAACTATTGATTCAACGACGGCTGCTGTTTCAGTTATAACCCGTGAAGAAATAGAAGCTTCTCAAGCAACTGAACTCATTAGTGTATTAAACACCTTACCCAGTTTACAAATAGCAGCAAATGGTGGAATGGGCTCAACTCAACGGATTTTTGTTCGTGGTACAAGTTCTGATCATACTTTGGTTTTGATTGATGGGGTGCGTACTGGTTCGGCAACAACAGGCTCTGTTAATTTTAGTTCTATTCCATTAGTGGCAATCGAGCGTATCGAATTCCTCCGTGGAGCAGGAGCAGCGGTATACGGTGCCGATGCTATTGGTGGTGTGATCAATATTATCACTGACAGTGATCGTGAAGGTGGTCGAGTTTCTGCATCGATGGGTACTGATAATTATCGTGCTACCAATGGGTTAGTCGCTGGAAATCTTAGTGATAAATTACATGCATCAATAGCGGTATCAGCTTTAAAAACAGATGGTTTCTCAGCTAAATCAACCCCAAGTGACGATGATGGTTATGCTTCTCGTGCAGTATCTTTAAATACAAACTATAAATTGTCTTCTCAGATAGAGCTCGGTGGCTTGGCGTTAGCTCAAAAGTCGGAGGGGGAATACGATGAAGGGACTAATTCCAAAAAAGTCTACAATCTTTCCGGTTACGCTAATTATAAAAATAATAGCTATGAAACAAAATTGGTTTTGAGCGCTTCTCAAGATAGCTCTAAAGATTATTCTTACGATTCACTCTATGAGACGAATAGAACACAGATTGCTTGGCAAAATCAGTATTCATTGAGTCAAGATTGGGTTCTTTCCGGCGGAATAGATTGGAATGACGATGAAGTAGTCTCAACCGTAGAATACGATGAATCATCGAGAAGTAACTTAGCACTATATCTTCATTCTCAATTCAATACCGGGCCCTATGCTCTAGAAGCAGCCGTACGGACTGATGAAAATGAACGATATGGCTCACATAATACTTGGCAACTCGGTGCTGGGTATCAATTCAGTCCTACGTATCGTGTATTAGCGAATGCAGGTACGGCTTTTAAAGCTCCGACATTTAATGATTTATATTATCCGGGATACTCAAACCCTGATACGAAATCAGAAGAATCTATAAACTATGAGGTTGCTATTGAAGCGACGTACAGCGTAGCTGACTTCCATATTACCGCATATCATAACGATATAAAGAATTTGATCGCACTTGACTCTAATTACATACCATTTAACTATGGAAAAGTAGAGATTGAAGGCATTGAGTTTGCTGCTGGGTTTGATATCGGTCAATTGAGCAATACGCTGTCTTATGATTATACCAATGCGAAAGATACAGAAACAAACGAGCAGTTAGATCGCCGCGCTAAACACAATGTGAAATGGAACAGCACTTATCAAGTTGCAAATTGGCAGTTTGGCATGAGTTACTTATATCAAAGCGTTCGAAATGATGGTTCAAACACACTAGACCCGTACTCATTGGTTAATTTAACCGGTGCCTATACATTTGATAGTGGTATTCAGTTAAGTACTAAAGTTGGAAATATCTTCAATGAAGATTATGAAACCGCTTATGGTTACAATACCGAAGAACGAAATGTTTATGCGACTGTAAACTATAGCTTCTAAGTATTACTTTTCAGAGTCAAAAGGCTGCTGTTGCAGCCTTTTTTGATTCAGCAATAAACCTCTATTTTGCTTTCCGATAGGGCTTACTGCCATCCGGTCGAGTCTTTAGTAGCGGTAAATTCCACATATAGTGCTCTTCTCGTCCCGTCAGCAATTCCTCTATCGCCTGATTCATCTTTCGTGCATCTTGTTCTTCATCTCCCGTTGGGAAGTTCTCTAACGCAGGGAGAATAAAAACTTCGTATTTGTGTAGCTTTTCGTTATAAGCGGGAAGAATCGGAACTATTTTCGCATTGGTGAGTTTAGCTAGTTTACCGAAGCCTTTTAACGTTGCTTTTTCGGTGCCAAAGAAAGGAGCGAAAACGGAATTTTTGTGGCCATGATCTTCATCGGCAGCCCAATAGCCAATATATCCTTCTTTGATCGATCGTAGAAATGGCTTGATGCCGACATCGCGATGATAAATGCGCCCGCCATATTGCATCCGTTGTTTGTGCATCAACCAATCTATCACTAAATTTTCTTGGGTTTTCATAATATTAGTGACTTTGTAGCCGCGTGAGGCAAGCATAACTGCTGGGTAGTCTATCGCCCAAGTGTGCAGCGCAAGAATAATAACTCGCTGATCCGACTCTAATAACGGGAACAAGTTTTCTTCGCCAATAAGAATGCCTTTATCTTGGTTGAACTGAGTCGAACGCACCTGAAGCTCGGAATAGCCAAGCATATACTGTGCGGCTTTTTCAAACGTTTTGCGAAGAATCGTTTCTCGATCTTCCTCTGATTTATTTGGAAAACAAAAGCTTAAGTTAATTTTGGCACGTCGAATAACAGTGCTGTCTTTTCGGCTAATAACGAATGACGAGAGTTTGTTAGCAAGTCGATCTCGAATCGTTGCGGGGATAAAAGCCAATAGAGCAGCCATCGATATTCCTATCCAAGTTAACCAATATTTTGGATGTAGGAAGCAGAGTTTAAAGGTTGGGTTGTATAGATGCTGTTTCTGTTTGTCGTTCGACATAACAATCCTACTGATTCTTATAGCGTGAATTTTTTATTGATCGATCTGGGTGGTTTTTGAAGCGACGATGCATCCACATCCACTGCTCTGGCGCGCGGAGAATAACCTTTTCCACAAAGGTATTCATGTACGCTGCCGCAGCTACTTCATCTTTCTGCGGGAAGTTATCTTCAATTGATTGATCGGCGATAATATTGTATTTGCCTTCATTATTACGAAAGCCTGATCCGATAACAATGGCGCAGCGGCTAGTATAAGCAAGAATGCTGGTTCCCGTAGTCGTACACGCATCTTCAATCGTAAAGAAAGGTACGAAAACTGATTTTCTACGACCATAATCGTGATCGGGTAAATAGAATAGTCGAGAACCTTTTCTCAATACGCGAATCATTGCTTTTAAATCTTTGCGATCGATAGCACTATTACCGTAGCTAGTACGGCCCCAATACTGAATGAAATTGTACGCAGGGTTATCGTGTGGGCGAAAAACGCCATACCCGTGCATGCCTAATTCAGCAAAAGCGCGACCAGTCATTTCTAAATTAAGTGCATGAACACAGCACAATAATACGCCTTTACCATTGGCTTCGTGCTTTTCGAGAGCACTAAGATCTTGTTTAACCAATAGTCGTTTAAAGCGCCATGATGGCCAAAACCAAGCAATTCCAGTTTCGATTAAAGCGAGCCCCGAGTTCTTAATGTTCTCATCGACGAATTCTTCAACCTCTTGTTGAGATTTGTCTGGAAAAACGAGTTTGACGTTGGTTTTTGCGGTTCGAACGCGTTTCTCACCAAAGCGTGCGATGAGCGTTCCAAGAGAGCGGCCTAGAGAGAACGATAGAGAGTAAGGCAAGAGATTGACAATCAAAGCGAGAAATCCAAATCCTAGCCATACTCCCCAATATTTAGGGTGGAGTAATGAACGAGAAAATTGTGGGGCTTGCTTGTTGGACATAAAATCAATCGCCTACTTCGTTGAACTTGAGCTAAGAGAGCCATTTTGGTTTTCTTTTGATTGGCTTGCTTCGTTTGCCAATTGCCGCATCATACCGTAAATGTTCATATCATTACATTTAAGAGATTTGCTGTTTTAACATTTCCCAGTATTGTTCAAAGTGAGCCGTTGGGAAGTATTTAAAATCAGAACGCACATACCGATTTAGACTACCTTCGACTTGACCAAGTAGTTGAGCGGCTAATACGGTCTCATCTATAGGGAATGACTTGCCCTCACGCAGTTTTCTCTCACGTAAAATTTGTCGAAGAGAGGTTTCAATCCGTTCATACAGTTGATTAATTCGTTCTCTTAATCGTTCATTTTCAAACATGAGAGCGTGACCAGATAGAATTCGAGTTAAACCTGGGTTGCGTTCAGCAAATGTCAAAATGAGCTGTAATACCATTTCAATTCGATTTAACGTGTCTTTCTCTTCTGCAAGTATGTAATTGATTCGAGACATTAAGGTCTCTTCAATAAACTCTATCAAGCCTTCAAACATCCGAGCCTTACTCGGAAAATGGCGATACAACGCTGCTTCAGACACCCCAACTTGTTTTGCTAGTTTGGCTGTAGTGATGCGAGATGCACCGTCGTGAGATTGAAGCATTTCAGCGAGTGCTTGCAGTATTTCTTCACGACGATTTGAACGTTTATTGGCAACCATGTTTGTTCCCTTAATGACTTCAAATTACAGGTAGCGTATAGAGCTATTGTTGCTCCAATTGTTGCTGGATAGTTTTTACCACATCGTAGGCAAGTTTCGCCTTAGATGCGAGTGTTAGTGTTTGTTCGCCATCGCGCCAGTAAAGCGTCAAAGCATTATTCTGGCTATTGAAGCCTTGACCTTCTATCGAGACATCGTTGGCACAAATCATGTCGAGATTCTTATTCACGAGTTTTCCACGTGCGTATTGAGCCACATCTTGAGTTTCCGCAGCAAAGCCAACAGTAAACGGTCGGTTGTCTTTCATTGCAGCAACAGATGCGACGATATCTGGGTTTTTCACCAATTCAATGGTCATTTCATCACTGTCGGCGGTTTTCTTGATTTTTTGCTCGGCAACAGAAGCGGGGCGATAATCAGCCACAGCTGCACAACTAATAAAAACATCATGGTTCACGGCTTGTTCCATTGCGCTTCGGTGCATCTCTTGAGCGCTTTCTACATTAATACGATTAACGCCAGCAGGAGTTGAAAGTGATACTGGACCTGCAATTAAGGTGACATCAGCACCGAGTTGCTTTGCAGCATTGGCGAGCTCGAATCCCATTTTTCCTGAACTGTGATTACTCAAGTAACGTACAGGATCAAGTGCCTCACGAGTTGGGCCTGCAGAGATTAAAATGCGTTTTCCTTGAAGCAGCTTTGGTTGAAAGAACTGTTCACAGAGTTCGACTATTTGCATTGGTTCAAGCATTCTTCCCGGACCGACATCACCACAAGCTTGTTCGCCCGATGCAGGACCCCAAATTTCGGCTCCACGTCGGCTCAATGTTGCAATATTTTCTTGAGTCGCCATGTTTTTATACATTTGCTGATTCATAGCGGGAGCCACTGCAATCGGAGAGTCTGTTGCTAGAACTAAGGTTGATAAGAGATCATTGCCCAATCCTGCGGCGACACGACCAATGAGATCGGAGGTGGCTGGAGCGAGTAAAACTAAATCGGGCCACTTAGCGAGTTCAATATGGTTCATCGAACGTTCAGCTTCAGGATCCAATAGACTCGTTGCAACTTGATGGCCAGACACAGCTTGCATGGTTAGCGGAGTAATAAAGGCAGTCGCAGCTTCCGTCATTACCACTCTTACTTCGGCTCCTCGTTCTATCAATCGGCGAGTGAGATCGGCGCATTTATACGCAGCAATACCACCACTCATTCCGAGCAATATCTTTTTACCAGCTAACGTTTGCATACTTCGTCCTTATTTTATTGCAGAAGGCATGTTACATGCCTAAATGTCATTTCAGTTATACAGTGATGATGTTCATTCATCCTAAATTCAACCAAGTAGACCATATAATAGTGAAAGAGTTCGCAGGATGTAAGCCCTTACTAACATGTTATTTCATCCTCATATTATGATAGACCGTACTCTTATTATTGTAAGTTGCGATGAGATCAATCATTCGACTATATCTGTCTAACCACGAATAAACGAAGTACTGAATATGATTAATGAATTTGTATCTGAAAAACATTTGTTACCTCGTGAAAAGTTAGTTCGATATGGAGCAAGTTCATTAAGTGATGAAGAATTACTTGCTATTTTTCTTCGCACCGGGAGCAAGGATCAAAATGTATTGGAGCTTTCGAGTCATCTATTGATGCACTTTGGTTCTTTGCGGCAACTATTTCTCGCACCAATTGAGGAGTTTTGTGGATTTAAAGGCATAGGGCAGACTAAATACGCTCAAATTCAAGCGGTGCTGGAATTGGGACAACGTTACTTAGCGGAAACACTAGAACGTGGCAGTGCATTAACAAACCCAAATGAAACCCGGTTATATCTAACAGCTTTTTTACGAGATAGGCCTCGAGAGGCATTTCTGGTTTTGTTTCTAGACAACCAACACCGTGTGATTGAAGCAGAGATATTATTTGAAGGCACGATTGATTCTGCGTCGGTCTATCCACGTGAAGTGGTGAAGCGAGCATTAGACCATAATGCGGCCGCTATTATTTTAGCGCATAACCATCCGAGTGGTATTTCTGAACCGAGCCAGTCGGATCGCCGAATTACCGATAAAATTTGCGCTGCCATGCAGTTGGTGGATATTCGAGTTTTAGACCACTTTGTCGTTGGTGACGGTGAAATTACCTCTTTTGCCGAACGAGGTTGGATAAACTGACGAAATACCTTTCGATCGAGCTCATATTTTAGTTGTGAGATAGTGAGATTCTGCTATTATGCGCCCACTAAAATTATCAACCTTAATCAGCTCGGCGACAAAAAGATCTCAAGATCCTTAAAAAAGGATCTATTGGGGTCTTGAGCAATGCTCGTCAAGTTAGTATAATGCGCGACCTTTGATAGCCTTGATGGATCTTCCATAATAGGTTTTAGTCTTAAATTTTTACGATTTTAAGGCTTTGACACCAAGGTTGATATCGAGCTGAAACGATTTGGAGAAGACATTCATGTCCCGAGTATGCCAAGTAACTGGTAAGCGTCCTGTAACGGGTAACAACCGTTCACACGCAAAAAATGCTACTAAGCGTCGTTTTCTGCCGAACCTACAAACTCATCGTTTCTGGGTAGAAAGCGAAAAACGTTTTGTTAAACTGCGCCTTACTGCTAAAGGCATGCGTATTATCGATAAGAAGGGCATTGATGCTGTTCTTACTGATATCCGTGCGCGTGGCGAAAACGTTTAAGAGGAATTAGTAAAATGGCTAAAGGTATTCGTGAGAAAATCCGCCTAGTATCTTCTGCAGGTACAGGTCACTTCTACACTACTGAGAAGAACAAACGTAACATGCCTGGTAAATTTGAGATCAAAAAGTTTGATCCAGTAATTCGCCAACACGTTATGTACAAAGAAGCTAAAATTAAGTAATTAATTTCTGCTTTAATGTTTTGTGAAAACCCAGCTTAGGCTGGGTTTTTTATTGTCTTTTTTTTATAAAAACACATAAGCTAACGGTAATACAAAGAAAACTATACATTTTTATATTCTTCATATGTGGAAGTAATACTATGGCTTATCGTGGTCGCCGTTGGAATAACATTTTGATATTAGGCATCATTTTGTTTATCGCAGTACTTAACCTACCAACGATCATTAAAACGTATTTAATCGATGATTCTGAAGCAACCTCCTATCCAACTCTCTTTGATACTTCTCATCAGGTTGTTGCGTTGTACAGCTCTGATTGGTCGTTGATATATCATGGAAACCAATGGCAAAGTACGCCAGTACTAACAACCGACACGCTTGAGCTAGTACAACGCTGGAAAGAGCTCTTAGGTACACCTGTGTCTGATGAAGCATTCAATGCGATGAAAGATAACCTTTCGGCTGCCAATACGCTGGAAGTCTGGTACGACGGAGTTGAGGAGCCACAGAGAGTTACTTATTACCGCACTCCAAATTTTTGGTTGTTTAAAAATTGGCAGCAGCAATGGATAGCAGTATCGGTAGAAGATGCTTATTTATTTCCTGCGATAAAACCTTAATCTATCTAGATTATTTAATATTTACTAAGAGAAAATCGAATGCCTGAATTACCCGAAGTCGAAGTTAGTCGATTAGGAATATCACCTTATTTAGTGGGTGTTGAAGTGAAGTCGATTGATGTGCGCACGCCAAAATTGCGCTGGCCAATTCCCCATCAGCTTAAACAACTCGAAGGGGAGGTTATTCGTTCAATCACGCGACGTGCAAAATACCTTTTACTGGAAGTCGATACCGGAACTGCAATTATCCATTTAGGTATGTCGGGTTCTCTACGTGTTTTAGATGCCCCGATAACGCATGGCAAGCATGATCATGTTGATCTTTTTCTTACCAATGGCAAAGTCTTACGGTACAACGATCCACGACGTTTCGGTGCTTGGCTTTGGTGTGAAAAGGGAACTGAGCACCCAGTATTAGAGAAAATGGGCCCAGAACCACTTAGTGATGAATTCAATGCTGAGGTTATTGAATCACGAGCTAAAAATAGAAAAACTACGATTAAACAATTTATTATGGACAACAAGCAGGTGGTAGGGGTTGGTAATATTTATGCCAATGAATCGTTATACCTTTCTCATATTTTACCGACTCGACTTGCTGGTTCGTTGACATCTAAAGAGTGGAAAGTCTTAGTTGCTGCCATAAAGAAGGTGCTAGCAAAAGCAATAGAGCAAGGTGGTACAACGCTTAAGGACTTTGCTCAAGCCGATGGGAAGCCTGGCTATTTCGCCCAAGAACTGATGGTATATGGGCGCGCAGGAGACGCTTGCTTTGAATGTGGTAGTTTAATTCAAGAGAAGAAAATTGGGCAAAGAAATACGTTTTATTGCCGGAGTTGCCAGCAATAAAATTTAAGTATTATTGCTGTAATGTTCCTGTCCTGAATGTTTGAAGTACTTGTTTGCAACTAACAAGGAGATCAAACGTTCTTGTTCTGGGTTTTTAAATTGTTCAATCCATGCATGAGCATTTGCAATAATCGTTTCTGCTTCTTCAGGGTGGGCAATGTAATAATCCATTTTTTCGATAAGATCTGAATAATCATCTTTCACTTCAACATAATGAACGCCACCTTCTAAACGCCCTTCCATAAACCAAGTTTCAAATTTAGGCTTAGACATAACGGCGAGTGAATTTGAAGACATCACCCATTTCAAGTTGGTCGCGACATCTCTGCCTTCAATACAAAGAATAAACTTATATTTTAATTGCTCTTCAATTGTCATTCTTGGTTTATCCCAAGGCTGACCTTCTTGTGGTCTATGACGCCCTATATTGCAGCGTGGGTGATCATAATATTTCTCAATAACTACTTTTCGATGCGCTAAAAACCCCAACCCTCTCCAGACGGCTAAGTCTTTTTTTTCCGCAAAGGTAAGTGGATCTTTTAGGAATTGAAAATGACGAATGGCATTTAACTTCAATATAATGGAATTGTGATTGTTGTTATTAATTGGGCGACTTTTGACGAATGCGGGAGCGCCAGGAACCTCTCGTACATCCCCATTTATATAATGGAAACGATTGGCTTTAGGGAACCCTTTAATGACTTTAAAAAGATCAAAGTAATAAGTTGTACCACCTGTCTTTTTGAATGCGTCAATCTGAGTGCTTGGCTTATCATTAAGTATGAAAGTATCGCTAATTTGATTGTAATAGTCGATTCTAGATTGAAGGTAGGTGGATGGCTCTTCAGTGAGTGATTTGACCTTTTTTCTCGCAATATAGCGATGGAGCGAATTAGGGATTAGGGTCAATAACCCATGACTTAGGTAATAGTTGAATTTTCTCATTTATAGCCTAGCCGAAGATTTGAGATATTATTACGCGAATTATAGCAACAATACGGCATGTTAGCATTGGATTAAAGTTGATAGTTTTTTTTGATACATGGCCATTTCAATCTCATTTTTAGTCGAGCATACCAAGAGAAATAACAAAGTAATCTTAGTTTGATACAAAAATTACGAGTCCCTAGTCCATCGATAACCTTTAGACGCATTTCATTGTGATCGCGCTGCAAAAGCAACTGATCTTTATTGCAGTCGCCGATATAAATGGCATTGCTCACTAGGTATTTATTTAGGTCATTGAGAAGGTCTTTAACGACGTCTCGGGAAACAATTCCTTGCTTAATTGCTTCATCAAGGCGTATAGAAGGCGAATGACCATCATCCATTATCCGTTCAAACATTAGACCTTTTCCCCAATCTGTATCGACCTCACCATAGTATTCAGAGAGATAGGTAAACGGGACATTACGGTTTTTTAAGTTTGTTAAATAATAATCTTCAATTTTATTTTGGTTTCGATGAATGATACCCGGCTGGTTAACTTTTATACACTTTGAAGGGTCGGTTGGATGAATAAAACAAGCTCGCTCATTACCGAAACCTAGTATCTTTTTAGGATCAATGAATATCGTTGTCATAGTATCGCTATAATTTTATTTCTCTAATTAGTTTCTGTGTCGCTTCAATTGAATGGCTATTATTAATATAAATAAATAGCGGACTATTTAACATGTACCCAATTTCAAAGTAGTCAGAACGTAAATGATTAATAGCAATCACCGATAACTCTTGTTTTCGTGAATGTATAACCTCAGCCGGAGCATCAAGCTGAATATAAGCTAAAGGTGTTGGACAAAGCACTATCTTTTCCTTGGCTTTTTGATCTCGGGTGACATTTTTATCAAGAAAACGAGTTCCTTGAATTAATAAGTCGGGATAATAGCGATCGATAAATTTGAATTTACCAATATTAAAAGCCAAGCCTCGTAAGTATCCCCCAAGTAACGCAATCCAGAAAAGTTTCTTATGTTGTTCGTCGTCAAATTGATTCTTGGCCAATTTAATACCAGACTTTTTATCGAGCTTTTTCTTTGTGGTGCGATAAAGCACATGATAAAGGAGTCCTTTTCGGAACATCTTTTTAAATCGATAATATTGACCTCCCATAGAGTGGGTCAATGAATCAATAACGGTTGTTTTTCCGACTCCATCAGGTCCAACTATCGCTATAAATTTTCTTTTTTTCCTAACGTCTTGTTTTAGACGGAACCAATTTTTTGAGATACGGTGCTGTCTATTAGAATATACGAGTCCAAGGCTCTTAAGATCGTCATTCGCAAGCTGCATTGATTTGTGGCTTGGGTTTGCTAACCATTCCTTTACCTTCTCATCAACACCTGTTAGTGAAAGGAAGTAGTGTAGCCTCTTCTGAACCTCTGAGGATTCTAGAGATTTTTTCTTTGAATAAAGATGAGATAAATAGAAAAGAGCAGCGATGTTTGGGGAAAGAGCTGATTCATTGTTTTCGTTGAAATGAATATAACCTTTATCAATGAGTGTTTGCGTTAAGATCGCCGACCCTTTTGGTATTGTCGGGGATTTGATATCAAGTTCAGTCCAGATATCCATAAGAACACTTCTATTGCTATCATGGGAAAACAGTGTCAACTCCATTTTATTGAGTCGATGCCGCTTAAGTGAAAACGAATAGCGCATTGCTGCACAGCATTGTTGAACGGTGGAAAAAAAAGAAAAAGTGTCTTTGGGATGAATAAGAAGATCAAAGTCACCAATGTATATGTCTGGCTCTTGAATGGCCTTGGGGCGAATAAATACTAATGGTCGATGTTGCGTTTGAAATTGAGAGAAAATGCGTTGTATTAGCTCGACCATTATTATAGGACCTATTTTTCGAATATCTTACGAGTTAAGTGCGACTGACTTTATTCATTATTGCGTCAAAAACCACATTTGGGACAAAAGATTTTATATCGCCACCATGAATAGCGACTTCTCGAATAATCGTCGATGAAAGAAACGCATATTCTTCCGATGGTGTTAAAAAAATACTCTCTAAATTTGGCTTCAAACGACGATACATGGTAGTTAGACCAAATTCATATTCAAAATCTACCGTTGTACGCAGCCCTCGAATTAAAACATCAGCACCCTCTTGTTCAGCAAAATCAACTAATAAGCCAGAAAACCCTTTTACTTCGACATTATCGATATGAGAGGTAGCTTGCTGAGCAAGGTCTACTCGTTCACTTAGAGTAAACATTGTTTTTTTTGAAGGGCTTGCTGCCACACCAATTATAATATGGTCAAACATTTTAGATGCACGCTCTATAATATCGAGGTGTCCATTCGTCAATGGATCGAAAGTTCCAGGATATATGACAGTCATAATTTTATTGAACCGCTTGATAAATAAGTTGATATTGCTCTGAGGTGTAGCTGATGTCAAAGCGCTTTAGGGTTTCTTCACTTGCCGCAATATATGTATTTCGGGAAGCTTCATTTTGATACAAGTCTAAGATTGCCTCGGCCAGTTGTTGAGCATTCCCCGGTTCGATGAGTAAACCATTTTTCTTATGTTCGATAATATCAGGTATTCCACCTGCATTAGTGGCTACAACTGGAAGTTTCGCTTGTAGTGCTTCTAAAATGACTGAGCCTAACCCCTCGGTATAAGAGGGGTGAATCATTAAGTTGGCCGCACTAAACCAATCGCCCATGTTAGATTGCTTTCCTTCAAAAGAGATATTATTTACGCCAACGGCTAAAGCTGCAATTTCTTGCATGTCCTTGCCGTCACCAAGCAAAGCAATATGAACATCGACGTTTTTCTCTTCCAATATTTTAGCGGCTTCTATGGTGACATTATGCCCTTTGTGTTTGAGCATTTTTGCTGCTTGGACAATTAAAAATTTATCTTGGAAACGTTGGCGAATCTGTTTAACAGCATCATCATCTATCGGGTAGCTAACCGGTGAGCTAGGGATTTTTTTTATTTTTTCACGCGAATGTTTTGCCGCGAGCTTATTAACTATTTCTTGACTGAGCCCCACTAAAGTATGAGCTTTGGAGTACGCAAGATTAGCTAACCATCTGTCCTTGAGTGGGTTATCGATGCGTCGAGTAACAATATAAGGTTTACGATAGAGTAGGTGTTGTATTAAAGCCCAATAAATTGCACGTCCTTCATGGACATGGACTAATTCACAATCGTCAGTTACCCATTTTTGATGGGAGCGAGTGAAGTGCGATGCAAATATTACGTCACAACCTAACGCTTGAACGGCTTTTGCAAACGGACTTTTAGGGTTGACCACCACTTTTAGCTTATAACCTTCAGATAACTGCTGCTTAATCAATTGCAGTGTTTGGTTTTCTCCACCGCTATAGCCAGAAGCGAGATTTACATGGCAGATGTTGATGACTTTTTCCATTTTGTATTGCTCTTTGGTTACCAAATTTTATCAAAGTCTTCTTTTTCTAAGACCTTGGGATCGCGTTGGTACTCTAATAGCTTGGCATATTTGAGATAGCTATTTACCGCTGAACTCAGTGCGACGGTCATACCATCGACACCGCCAAGGAAGCCTCGTTGAAAAATATATTTACGAATAAAAGCATTAAGACCATGACTAAAGGGGGAGAGTGCGTTCGCCCGTTTTCCTTTTTGGTACATGATTTTCGCTGCTCGGCCACTAAAGTTACGGCCTGGTTTAGCAAATAATTGACCTAGGTTTTCAAATGAATAATGGATCAAATCCGCTTCTAACTTTGCTGGATTTAATGCTTGAACAGAAGCGTGCTGTTTCACTTCGGAAAAGCGAATTTTTGATTTATCGTATAAACGAATACAGTAGTCTGGGTACCAACCGCACTGTTTGATCCAACGACTTCCAATATAATTGCGGCGTTTAAAGGCAAAGGCGTCATGAAGGGTTTGCGTTAAATCTAACTGTTTGATGGCATTGACCGCTTCTTCCGTCAAACGCTCATCCGCATCGATACTTAAGACCCATTGGTTACTACAGTGTTCTAATCCAACATTTTTCTGAAACCCATCGCCTAAGTAAGCTTGTTCAATTACGATCGCACCGGCTTCTTTAGCCAATTGCTGTGTATTGTCGTGACTGTGTGAATCGACAACGATAACTTCAGAGCAAACCTGTTGAAGTGATTGAATGCATTCAACAATATTCTGTGATTCATTTAAAGTGATGATAACGCCAGTAATCATGGGCGAAGTTCTCCGAATTTAGGGCTCTGGATACGGCATGACCATTATCATACCTGATCTGATTAAACTTGGCTTATAAGTTGAAGTGTTGTACTGCTTTATCGAACATAGTGATGACTTCTTGCGATGAGATACGTTCCATAGCGTATTCATCTTTGACACGAGTCCGCCAATCAACGTCTTGAGGAGATTTTCCAGTTTCGGCAAGTAGTGCTTCCGCATAGCAAGAGACCACGAAATCTCGATAATTGTAAGGTCCGGTTCTCTCTGGGTTATGATGGGCATATAAACCAACGACAGGAGTGTCGAGAGCATTGGCCATATGTGCAGGGCCTGTATCTGGTGCAATCACTAGTTGTGCTAAATCGATAAGTGCGAGCATCTCTTTTAAGCGACTTTTTCCGACTAAGTTTAAGACGGGCTGAGTAAGCTGTTTCTCAATTTCTTGTGCAAGTTCAATTTCGATGTTAGCTGGTGAGCCTGCGAGAATAACCTTCCAACCTTGTTGCTGAGCATAATTAATAACATCGACATAACCTTGAACAGTCCAGTTTTTATAGGCTTTACTTGCCGCTGGGACGACAACTAATTGGCGTTGTGATGACGTGATATGTTGTGTCGCCCAGTGAAGGTCATCATTACTATAATGCAGCTTCCACTTTGGTGTGACATCTTCAATGCCCAATTCTGTCGCAAAGGCTAGAAGTCCGTCGAGTACATGAGGAGAACTAGGAGAGGGCACTTTCACATTGGTAAACCACGTCTGTCCATCTTGACTGCGAGTTCGGTCAAACCCTAACTTGTATTTTGCTTTGATGCCAAATGTCGCAATACTGGATCGTAAGGCATATTGCATATGAAGTAACGCATCAAATCGCTCATCTTTTAAAGTGCGCCATAATGATTGGTACGCTTTCCATCCTTGTTTCTTGTCGAACACAATTACGTGGACGTTATCCAAACCTTCAAGTAGTTGAGCTTCCAATGTTCCTGATATCCACGTAATTTTTGTTTCTGGCCATTGTGCTTGAATGGCTTGAACGGCGGCTACCGCATTGCAAACATCTCCAATTGCAGATAATCGGAGGACACAAATGGAGCGTGGTGGAGTGGTAAACAAGGGCATTTAGCGTTCTCTATGATAAGCCATGCATCTAACAGCAATTATGGAGGCTTTGATTATGCATAGCCCCATATAAAATGTAAAATAATAGCAAGAAATTGAATTCAATCTCCTGAGTGAAAGCGTGTGATTAAAAAGAGTGAGCAAGGCCGACAAACTATTTGGTTTGACGATGAACTATTGGATGTCTCAGAGATTGATCGTTGTTGTGATGTCGATTATTGGCATCAAGTAAATGCAGTGGTGGGGTCAGCTCAAGGTCGAGGCACTACATGGTTTATTCAGTTAGCGTTAATGCAGGCAGCACTACGACATTATCGTAGAGGTGGTCTTTTTGGTAAGTTGGTGAAAGATCACTATATCTATTCGTCACTTGAAAAGACAAGAAGCTATCAAGAATTCTCTCTGCTACAGCAATTACATCTCGGTGGAGTCGCGGTACCTAGGCCTATCGCGGCTCGAGTTATAAAGAAGCACTTCTGCTACCAGGCAGACCTTTTAAGTGAACGGATCCCAAATGCCAGTGATTTGGTGAGTGTTTTGCGAGAAAGGAAGCTCTCTGATGATATTTATGAAAAGATTGGGATTGAGATAGCGAAAATGCATCAAATTGGCGTTAATCACACCGATCTTAATATTCATAATATTCTATTAGATGATAGTAATAAGGTGTGGATTATCGACTTCGATAAGTGTTGTCAGGTTTCAAAGAACAACAGTGAAGAATGGAAACAAAATAACATCGCTAGGTTATTAAGATCATTCGAGAAAGAGTCAGTGAGAGAATGTATTCACTGGGATAAAACGCGAGATTGGTCTGCGTTGATCTCAGGTTACAAAACATTAAAATAGAAGCTTAATAGGGAACATTGAATGCGAGTTGCAGTTGTCGTCAATTGCCTAAAAATGGGTGGCATGGAGCGTGTTGCGGTTAATTTAGCTGATGCGTTTGCCAAAGATAATCATGATTCCCATCTTATTTATCTTAAAGATCGAAAAATAGAATTGCGTCCTCGCAATCAGAACGTCATTGTTCAATTATTTAACTTAAAAAAGTGGGTATTAGGCTCAGGCATTGGAGCTATCTGGTTTTTAATATGTAAACTGATTAACGCTAAATATCGCAAAACATTTCCTCATTATTTTGCTTATGCCGAAGCAAAAGCATTTGCCTATCTATTAACACAATCTGAGAAACAGTACGGAAAGTTTGACCTAATTATCTTCCGAGGTCAGGGCACATTCGATCATATTTGGCCAATTCAAGATGATCGTTTTGTTTTTGTTTGTGAAAACGTTCAGCACAAAACCATGTATCAACACAAATCGACTCAGATTTTCGCAGATCTGTTTAATGAACGTCATATGGTGTGTGTTTCTGATGGCGCCAAAGAGAGTTTGGATGATCTGTTAGTTACGCATAATATAACCGCAAAGAGCGTGACAAAAATCAGTAACCCAAATGACTTTGAATTAATTCGTCAGGAATCTGATATCCCTATCCCCACTGACGTTGCTCCAGAGCGACCTTATATACTTGGACTTGGGCGTTTAACTGAAGTGAAAAACTTCCCTCTTCTTATTGAGGCTTATGCATTATTAAAGCAAGAGCAAAACTTGCCACATCAATTGATTATTGTAGGGGCAGGGAAAGATAAAGAGACGATAGAACGCACGATAGAACGACTAGGTCTTCAAGACGATGTGATACTAAAGGGGCAACAGAGTAACCCTTATCCTTGGTTTAAACAGGCTGACTTATTTGTGTTGAGTTCACGCTGGGAAGGATTGGGTATGGTACTAATTGAAGCTTTAGTATGTGGCACACCGGTAGTCGCAACGGACTGCAAAGGTGGAGTAAGGGATGTCATGCAAGGGGGCTTGGAGCCGTATTTAGCCGATGAAACGCCAAGATCTCTTGCCGATAAAATAGCAACGACATTGGAGAATCCTGAAGTGTTGAACTTCCAGAAAGATGTGGCTCCAGTATTACAAAACTTTGAGCAAGGTTATATCGTGCAACAGTACCTCTCTACATTTGCGAACGAAGAGTAGGCTTTAATGACAGTCGTCCGTTTTATTTACACTTTACTTCTTATTTTAATTTCTCCTGTGTTTCTATGGAGTTTATATAAAACGAAGCCAGGAAAACCAAGCATAGGTCAACGCTGGCCTGAGCACTTTGGATTCACACCTTCTGTTGATTCAAATAGTCCTATATGGGTTCATGCTGTTTCTGTCGGAGAGGTGTTGGCAATAACCCCGTTTATTCGAGAACTAAAAAAGCAGCATCCCGAATTGGCGATTGTGTTAACTACCACCACATCAACGGGGGCTGAGCAAGCTCTTAAACTTGGTGGCATGGTCGAGCACCGTTATATGCCACTTGATTTCGCTTGGTGCGTGTCTCGTTTTATTAAGACAGTCCAACCTTCTCAGTTGATTATTATGGAAACTGAGCTCTGGCCCAATACGTTAGCAATGACAGCTAAACATAAAGTTCCGGTATCGGTTGTCAATGCTCGCTTATCTCAACGTTCATATTCGCGTTACGCAAAATTTGGTTCGTTGTTTAGTTCGCTCTTAGGGCGGTGCATTTCTCATATTTATTGTCAAACTCAAGCTGATGCTGACCGGTTTAACTTGCTTGGTATACCTTGTGATGCTCTAACGGTTACAGGATCGATGAAATTTGATATCACAGTTCCCGATTCTGCTCGAGTGGAAGGAAAAAAATTACGTAAATTGCTTGGTGAAGATAGGCCGGTTTGGATCGCGGCTAGCACGCACAAAGGCGAAGATGAACAGGTGCTTGAAATTCATCGTCATGTCGTGAAGCAGTGTCCAGAAGCGCTCCTTATCATTGTTCCTCGTCACCCGGAGCGTTTTGATAGTGTTGCAAAGCTTATTGTTGATGCAGGATGGCGGTTGGATCGCCGTACGCAGTCAAAACAAGACCTTGCCGATACGGAGGTTTACCTAGCTGATACCATGGGGGAAATGTTTACTTTACTGTGTGCGAGTGATGTTTGTTTTATGGGAGGTAGTTTACTCGGAGATAAAGTTGGTGGGCATAACTTACTTGAACCTGCTGCAGTTGGTATACCGTCGATCATTGGGCCGAGTTATTATAATTTTAAAGACATTACAGAAGAGCTTATTCGTTTAAACATTGCCGAAGTTAGCGGTGATGCTGTTGAGACTTCTGAAATGTTCATACGCTTGTTCTCCGATAATGAGTATGTCGCTAATATTCAGTCTACCTCTGAACAATACTTTCAGAAAAGCAAAGGGTCGATAAAGCTAGTAATTAGTCAATTGGAACTCAAATAAGTATTCATTTTATAGAAAGGATTATGTATGTCTTCTACACCATTGGTTTCTATCATCATTCCAGTTTACTGTGTTGAAGCCTATATTGAGCAATGTTTGTTATCTGCAATGTCTCAAACTTATACATCTATTGAAATTATTTGCATCGACGATGGATCTCCAGATGCATCCGTAGCAATCGCAAAAGATGTGTCCCAGCATGACGCGAGGGTCCTCATACACTCTCAAGAAAATCAAGGTCTGTCAGGCGCAAGAAATACAGGCGTCTCTTTATCATCAGGTGAATATGTTTTTTTTCTAGACTCTGACGATTGGCTTGTTCCCGAAGCGATAGAAACGTTGGTTAATGTTGCGTTGACTGAAAAAGCTATTATCGTTTCTGGAGGTGTCATTAGCTATGATGAAGAAAGTGAATCAACGAGTATCTACAAGAAAAACCGAGTACTAGGTGATATTACCCTTAATAGTAAGAACTTCTTTTGTTTACCTATAGTGACCTGGAACAAGTTATATCACTACAGTGTCGTGAAAAGTAATCCATTTACGGTTGGTATTATTCATGAAGACGAAGATTTTTATTGGCGCGTTTTTGCACAGAATAGACGGGTCTATAGTATTAAAGATGATGTTATTTATTATCGCCGACGGGCTGAGTCAATTACCACCCAGAAAAATTATACTGACGCCTATCAAGATAATTATATAACGATAATTGAGAATGCTTCAAAAACTCTCAATGAGAGTAAAGACTTATCGATTTTGTTTAAAAAGTTTGCTTTGAAATTTATGCGAAAAATGAAAAAGAGGAACATTTCTTATATGAAGTATAAGGATTATTTAGCAAAGCAACATAACGTAAAAAGCAACTTAATGTCTTACCTGCAAATTAAGTTGTTTTTATAGAGAATAGTAAACCTCATATAGTCAACAAAAAACAAAAAGTATTGCTTGTAACTTTATTTTAATAATGATGTTTCTTGACTGAAAAATAGTTATGAAATGTGACAAAGGTATTTAAATGTTAAATAATATATATTACTTACTTCCGTATGATTTTCGTCGTTTTCTATTTTCAAAGCTAAAAGCTAAGAGATTTAGGAAATGGCAACTAAAAAGAACCATTATTACTAACACTGGTTACTCGTTAAAACCATTTGATCAAAATAAATGCATTTTTGTACACATCCCAAAGGCTGCAGGAGTCTCTGTATGCCGAGGCTTGTTTCACAATTTGGCAGGAGGGCATAGTAATATAGAGCAGTATCAAGTTGTATTCTCGAAACAAGAGTTTGATGATTACTTCAAATTTACATTTGTCCGAAACCCATGGGATCGCCTTTTTTCTGCATATAACTTCTTAAAGAACGAAGGGATGAATGATTCAGATAGAGATTGGGCGTTGGATAACATATCAGAATATTCATGTTTTAATGATTTTGTGAAAGGCTGGCTGACTGATTCAAATATATATAGCTCAATACACTTTATCCCCCAATATAAGTTCTTATGTCTACCAAATAGTGATGAAATTAATGTGGACTTTTTAGGTTTTTTTGAAAATATTCAAGGTGATTTTGATGTAATAGCAGACCAACTCAAGTTAAATCATAAGCCATTGCTAAAACATGAAAATAAAACCAAATCAAGTAGTCAAAAAGTGGATTATCGAGACTTCTATACAGATGAAACTCGTAAAATTGTTGCTGAAGTATACAAAAAAGATATTGAGATTTTCGGTTATAACTTTGATAACTCATCACTAAAAAACCAACTAAAAAAACGTTCCACCTTAGAAGGATATGATTAATAGGGAAAAGTAATTAAAGTCGAAAATACTATCGTTGTTTAGTTTTCTCTTCTAAAATTATCAATTTTGTAATTGAAATAAAACGATAGGAAGCTTGCCATAAATATATTATGTGTAATTACCCCATATGATCTAAGATTATAACTTTCAAAGGCATTAACGATTAACCAGAATGTAATAATGCTCATCCCTATGAAAAGCCAGGATTCACCATTTGGAATAGTATGCCTTAGTTTATAAAGTTGAACTAGAACCATGAAATAGCAGCTTATGATTAGAAGCCAACCAATGAGCCCATATGAGGCTAATATATCAACATGACTATTGTGAAAATGTTGTAGTCCTTTTATCGTTTCATTGATTGGATTAGATTTAAATAATTCTGATGACTGAATAATAAATTTAGGTGCTTTAGGCCCTAGACCAAATAATGGATATTGTTCGATAGATTTTGACGCCTCGAGCCAAGATCGAGCTCGAATCCCTGCACTATCAAGTGGAACATGTTCAAAGTCGCCAGATAATATTGATAAGATAGTTGAACTCTCTTGTTCAAAGCGGCTTTTAATCGCATTCTGTTGAAATAGAGCAATGATAATAACGGGGATTAATAGGTAACTCAGCAATACTTTAGTTTTGAATCGTCTGGCTTTTTCAAAGCAAATTAAGACAAATATTGGTGCTAATATAAGTATTACTGCATAAGCAACAAAAACTTGACGGCTTTGAGAGCCAATAAGAATAATAGCGGATAGCAGTATTATGACTAAATAACCCAACATACAGAAAGTATTCCGGTTAGATTTTAATATTTCAGTCGTAAAGAAAATGATCGCGACCAAGCAACATAGGCCGGAAAAAACAGATGTATACATAGCATTCTTTATGCCGAAATCTACTCTTATCCCCTTTGTTAAATTGATAAGGTCAGCACTAACTGTTGGACTTTGGAAGCATGCAAGTAATATCGCTAAGAAATACCCACCCCAAAGCCAATATATTTTGTGAGATTTTCCATTTAACCAAAATGCGAGAGGGATAAATAAGAACAATCGCGCAAGCTTATCTATTTTAGGTTGTGATGCTGACATATCGCCTAATACAGATAACCCTAAAAACCAGCTAATTATTTGAACAGCAACGACTAACAGAAAAACGATAAAAATAGGCTCTTTGATTAAAAACCTAAAGTGAAGCTTGAGAGTAACGAGGCTACCAATTACAACCAAGACAGAAAAAAAATGGTGCATACTTGGCAGAGAAAAAGCGGTTAGAACATATCCAAGTAGACTAAACAATGCCAATGCTTGCCATTGATTCGGTGAAATTGAGTTGATGATTTTTGTCATTAAAATTCCTGAATGACCTGCTCGGGCAATAACTCTTTCAAGCATTTCAAATGCCCTAGCGGACATTCACGTTTGAAACACGGTCGACATTCTATATCGGTATGGACAGTGCTTGCGTGCTCTGAAAGTGGTGGAGTGTATTGAGGTGATGTTGAACCATATACGACAATAACACGGCAGCCTACAGCGGCGGCTACATGCATTAAGCCTGAGTCATTACTGATCACCGTTTCACAGGCGGCCAATAGATCGACGGCTTCAATTAACGAGGTTTTCCCAGCTAATACGATAGCCTGAGTTTGATTCTCTGAAGTTAGTTGAGAAACGATATTTTCACATGCAGCAACGTCTTTCTGTGATCCATATAGCCAGACCTGATAGCCACGATTTATCATCTCTTGGGCTACCGCTGCATAATGTTCTTCAGGCCATTTTTTAGCTGGACCAAACTCAGCGCCTGGGCATAAGCCAAGCACGGGTCGATTTGTATGCAATCCAAATTTTGTTAACGTAGCTTGTTGAATATCATAATCGATTGATAATTTTGGTTTTGGGAGTAATGCGAGGCCGCCTAGGGAGGTTGAATCAATCATATCGGCTTTTGGAAGCGCTAATGCTACATAACGTTCGACCATATATTGGAATGACTTTTTATTGTTACGGATGTCATTCAAAAGCCCATAGCGCATTTCACCCTTCCAACCTATACGAGTTGGAATATTGGCAAACCAAGGAATCAGTGCTGATTTGGCAGAATTAGGGAGGACATAAGCATGCGTATAGTTATGTTCACTTAAGGACCTACCGATTTCACGCCGCTTAAGTAAATTGAACTCACCATGACCAATTGGCATGGTGAGAGCTTGATTTATTTCGGGCATTCTTTCTAATATCGGTTTACACCATTCTGGCGCTAATACATCAATGGTGCTGTTAGGGTATTGTTGTTTTAAAGTAATATAGAGTGATTGAGACATCACCATATCACCTACCCAGGAGGGACCAATTATTAGGATTTTCATTTACAGCCTTTGTACTCGATATTGTATTCTTAGACCTTCCCACTGATTCATTTAGCTCAGTGGGAAGTGAAGGGCGTAGGCTTAATCAGAACCAAACAAGTCACGAGTGTAGACTTTATCAGCAACATCTGCCAATTCTTCGACCATTCGGTTTGACACGATAACATCTGAGCATTGTTTAAACTCTTCAAAATCCTTAATCACTTTTGAGTGAAAGAATTCATCTTCTTTCATTACTGGTTCATAAACAACGACTTCAATACCTTTTGCTTTAAGGCGTTTCATTATCCCTTGAATAGAAGAAGCTCGGAAGTTGTCAGAGCCTGCCTTCATAATTAAGCGATAGATACCAACAATATCTGGCTTGCGTGAAATAATACTGTCTGCAATAAAGTCTTTGCGAGTTCGGTTTGCATCAACAATAGAGCCAATAATGTTGTTTGGCACATTGTTGTAGTTAGCAAGAAGCTGCTTGGTATCTTTCGGTAAACAGTAACCACCATAACCAAATGATGGGTTGTTGTAGTGGTTACCGATACGTGGATCCAAACATACTCCACCAATAATTTGACGAGCGTCTAAACCATGAGCTTCGGCGTAAGAGTCAAGTTCATTAAAGTAAGCAACGCGCATCGCCAAGTAAGTGTTTGAAAAGAGTTTGACAGCTTCAGCTTCGGTTGAATTAGTAAACAGTACATCGATGTCTTCTTTAATCGCACCTTCAACCAATAGGTTTGCGAATATTTCAGCACGCTCGCTTTGTTCACCAACAATAATACGAGAAGGGTGAAGGTTGTCGTAAAGTGCACGACCTTCGCGTAAAAATTCTGGTGAAAATAGAATATTGTCGCTGCCGAGTTCTTGACGAATTCGCTCTGTGTAACCAACTGGGACCGTTGACTTGATGATCATTGTTGCATTTGGATTGATTTCAATGACATCTTTGATAACCGCTTCAACGGAAGAAGTATTAAAGTAATTGGTTTGAGGATCATAGTCTGTTGGTGTCGCGATGATGACATATTGCGCGTCTTTATAAGCCAATTCTTTATCTAGAGTTGCAGTAAAGTCGAGTTCTTTCGTGTTAAGGAACTCTTCAATTTCCTTATCTACGATGGGTGACTTACGTTGGTTCAGTAAAGCAACCTTTTCTTCGATAACATCTAGAGCGAAGACGGTGTGATTTTGTGCAAGTAATACTGAGTTGGATAATCCAACGTACCCAGTACCGGCGACAGCTATTTTCATAACAACCTCTAAAAAACAATAAATACTAATGCGTAATGTTAAGCATAGTATAAGAATTGAAAACCAAGAATATAGTTAAATCTTAAGAGTTAATAATTTGTAAGTATTCTGAGACACCTTCTGAGACAGACATAAATTTAATGTCACATCCAGATGCACGTAGCTTAGTTAAGTCGGCTTGAGTAAATTCTTGATACGCACCTTTTAAGTGCTCTGGAAACGGAATTGTCTCAATCTGGCCATGTCCATGATGTTCAATGACGGCCTTAGCAACTTCATTAAATGATTCGGCGTTGCCTGTGCCTAAGTTAAATATGCCAGAAACCTTATTTTGCATAAACCAGAGATTTACCTCGGCAACGTCACCTACATAAACAAAGTCTCGTATAAAGTGCTCACTGCCAGCAAAGAGTTTTGGGTTTTCGCCTGCTTTCATTTGATTATTTAAATGGAATGCAACGGATGCCATAGAGCCTTTGTGATTCTCTCGCGGTCCATAAACATTAAAGTAACGAAACCCTGTTATTTGCGATAATGTTTCTCCATGCTGTTCGGCATCAAGCCATAAGCGACGAACATAATTGTCAAATTGCTGTTTGGAATAACCGTAAACATTGAGCGCACCTTCATATTGAGACTCTTCAATGAAAGTATCGGTCTCTCCATAGGTCGCTGCCGATGATGCATAAAGAAATGGGATTTCACGGTCAAGGCAGTAATGAAGGAGTTCTTTTGAATACTCATAGTTGTTGAGCATCATGTATTTGCCATCCCACTCTGTAGTAGCTGAACATGCTCCTTCGTGGAAAATAGCATCAATGGGACCAAAGTCGTCACCCGCCATTATTTGCGTCAAAAAATCGTCACGATCCATATAATCTGCTATGTTTAAATCGACAAGATTTTTGAATTTGTGGCCATTTTTAAGATTATCGACAACCAATATGTCATTGATACCTTTGTCATTAAGTGCTTTAACGATGTTGCTGCCAATCATGCCAGCGCCGCCAGTTACTATGATCATAGGTTTTCTCGCAATTGTTTGAAATTTATGAATATCATTATAGACTCATCTGCTCGAGGATGAAATCACAAATAGTCGGCACGAAACTTGAAAGAGTTATAACACTATAGAATTAAGTGTTAATGTTTTGACACAGAAGCTAGTTAAGATGGATGTTTTACTAGTTATTTGCGTTGTAGGAGTTGGGCCTAAGGGCGGTAGCGTTAGCATAATTGTTATTTGTATTAGTAGCCTAAAGTTAGTCTAGACCAGTTATTCATTTTAGGTATTTTTAGTCTTAATTATTTATACTAATAATATTTTTAATTTATAAAGTGGTTTTATTTATTCACTAAAGGTTTAAGTATATAATATATCCAGAGGTTTTAATGAATTTTCAGTATTATATTGATTTGATTTTAATTTTGACAAAAAAAGATACACAAGTAAGATATAAGAATAGTGCTTTTGGATATATTTGGTCAATCGCTAACCCTATTTGTTTTTCTCTAATTTACTTTATTGCTTTCAAAGTTATAATGAAAGTGCCAATTGATAATTACCCTACTTTTTTACTAACAGCTTTATTTTCTTGGCAATGGATAAATAACTCAATAAATAATAATTTATATATATATATGGCAAATTCTCAGGTGATTAAAAAAATGAATTTCCCTCGGTATTCATTGCCACTTTCAAGTATATTGATGGAGTGTCTGCATTTTATTGTAACTATACCAGTGATTTTTATACTTTTATACTTTAATGATATATATCCAACTATAGATTGGATATACGGGATTCCGCTACTTTTAATGGTCCAGATTATAATGCTATTAGGGATTTCATTAATTTTTTCTTCTCTCAATCTTTTTTTTAGAGATATTGAAAGGTTTGTTCAGTTAAGTATTGTTATGCTCTTTTATGCAACTCCAATTTTATATTCTGAAAGTATGATACCTAGTGAGTTCAAAATCATTCTAGATTTGAACCCGTTCTCATATCTTATTCTTAATTGGAGAGGTGTATTTATCGATGGTCATTTTAATATTACATACTTTATTAACACCTTGAGCTGGAGTTTGGTTTTTATTTTTCTTGGAGCATGGATTTATAATAAAACAAAGTACAAGTTTGCTGAGGTACTATAGTGAAAACGAGTCGTAGTAATTGTGCCATCGAATTTTGTGATGTTACTAAGTCATACCCACTTTATCACCACATTAGTATGGGGTTAAAGGGGCTGATTTTTAATCCTCAAAAAATTAAGTCCTTTTTAAAGGATAAAAAATTTACTGCAATAGAAAATGTGTCATTTTCAGTTGAAAAAGGTGACTGTCTAGGGATCGTAGGAAAGAATGGTGCGGGAAAAAGTACATCATTGGGCTTAATGGCTGGAGTTATAATACCATCCAATGGAATAGTAAGAGTAAATGGGAGGGTCGCTGCAATGTTGGAGTTGGGGGGAGGATTTCATCCAGATCTAACAGGTAGGGACAATATATATCTAAATGCTATTTTACTTGGATTAACAAAACACGAGGTTGATCTGATAATAGAAGATATTATTGAGTTTAGTGAACTAGGTGAATTTATAAACGAGCCAATAAGAATATACTCAAGTGGGATGTTGGCCAGGTTAGGATTCTCTGTAATTAGTAAGATTGAACCAGATATTATAATTATAGATGAAGTCCTTGCTGTAGGAGATTCTTCCTTTCAAAAAAAATGTTTAGATGTAATTAAAGATTTCATAAGGAAAAAGATTACAGTTGTTATTGTATCGCATAATATTGATGATATTAGAAAGCATTGTAATAAAGTAGCATGGTTTGAAGAACATAGATTAAAAGTTTTCGGTAATAGCTCAGATGTTATTAAACAATATGAAGAGAGAAATAATTAATGAAGATACAATCACTATTATTCCCCAAAATAGAATTTCAGCCTGATTTTGAGTTGTACTTCAATGAGAGTGGTTCCGGAAACTACTATTACTTCAGTGATGGCCTTGTGATAAGCAAAAGCAATTCAGTATCTTTCAACACTTACTATAATGCTTTTTTTGTTAAACCTTGGCTTGATAATACCCTTGTTAGAGATTTTATATATACAATAAGAGCTTATGGACGATGTATTTTATCGCTATGTAATATTGACAAAACAGGTAATGATAAGGTCGTTTTTCAGAGTGAGTATAATTTTGATGGTCAAGAAGAGGTAGACATAAATTTATCCGGAGATGAAAGTGGTTGTTTTTATATAAGAATCACTGCAATAGATGAAGTTAAAGTCATTGGGGGAGAGCTCTCAACTAAAGTTACTCCTCTAAATAAAGTAAACCTTGGGATAGTAATAACACATTTTAATCGGTCTGATTACGTAGTTCCTGCTATTAGAAGAATAAAAAGTGAACTTTTAGACGACGAGGAATTTGGTTCTTGTACTAATCTTTATGTAATAGATAATTCTAAAAATATTGGTTTAGATAATTTATATCATGGAAGAATTAAAATTATTAATAATAAAAACTTGGGTGGATCTGGTGGGTTCACTCGTGGACTTCTTGAATTAAAAAAGAATAAGTTATTTTCTCATTGCTTATTTATGGATGATGATGCGTCATGCGAGATTGATTCAATTAAACGTACTATTGCGTTTTTGATGTATTCAGGAAGTGATACAGCTATATCAGGATCGCTATTTAGAGAATTAGAAACAAGTCGTTTGGTGGAAAAGGGTGCTATTTTTTCAGGCATGGCTAAGCCTCTATCTAACAATTTTAATATGTCAAATCAAGGTGATCTGATATTAGCCGCTGAATGCAATGCAACACCAAACTATGGAGCGTGGTGGTTTTTTGCTTTTCCTATCAATAGTGTTAAATATTTTCCATTCCCATTTTTTGTCCGGGGAGATGATATTCAGTTTTCGTTACTTAATAAATTCAATATTACAACATTGATGGGCGTAGGCTGCTTTGGAGATGACTTTGGATTAAAGAGTAACCCAATGACTAGGTATTTGGACACTCGTCATACGTTGGTTCAGAATATTGCTGTTGAAGGACTTTCCTATATCGACATAGTAAAGAACACAGGAAGGTTTTTCTTTGGGGCTCTATTTGGATTTAATTATGATAGTGCCCGGTGTGCTTCTTTGGCTATTCAACATGTTTGTTTAGGAGTCAATTTTTGGTCTAAAAACATAGATATGTCTGAGATAAGGAAATACATTAATACGAATTATAATAGTGAGAAAATGGTTGATATTTCCTTAGAGGAATTAGATATTTTATCCTTCCCTATTTGTGAAGAGAGTAGAGTTAGGAAGTTGGTCCGTATTTTTACTCTTCAGGGGTTTTTATTACCGAAGATAATGCTAAGAAAGAAAATATTATTACAGCCGAAGCACTCTAGTGTAGAGCTTAGGGCTACGTTTCGAGCTAGTAAAATATTACATTACTACGCTCCGTATAAAAAAGGTTATATATCTAAGTATGATAGAATCAGGTTTTTTAAAGAACTGTTTTTTTATTTAAAGCAACTTATTAAATTGAGAAAAGAGCTTAAATCACTACGTCAGGAATATAAGCTTGGTTTGAATGCTTATACCTCTGAAGAATTTTGGAAAGGGATCTATAATGATTAAAAAATTAGCAATGGTTGGAGCGGGATTCTCATGTGCAGTTATAGCTAGAGAGCTTGCGGAAAAAGGGCATAAGATTGTTATTTTTGAAGACAGAGAGCACGTAGCTGGTAACTGTTATTCAGAGCGAGATATAAGCACGAATGTTATGGTTCACACATATGGCCCGCATATATTTCATACTGATGATGAAGAAGTATGGGATTACGTGAACAAATGGGTTGAGTTTAAAACCTATGTAAACCGTGTAAAAACAACATCAAAAAACGCAGTTTATTCCTTGCCCATAAATCTACATACAATCAATCAATATTTCGGGAAAACCTTGAGCCCAAAAGAAGCTAAAGAATTTATTGAATCTATCGCAGATACTTCTATTGTTGAACCACAAACATTTGAAGAGCAAGCGATGCGTTTTGTAGGTAAAGACTTTTATGAGGCTTTTTTCAAAGGTTATACTCAAAAACAATGGGGAGTACACCCATCCACTCTCCCTTCAAGTATCTTAAAGCGATTACCTGTGCGTTTTAACTATGATGACAATTACTTCAATCATAAATATCAAGGAATGCCAACCAACGGTTATACAGAAATAGTGGAAAAAATCTTGGACCATCAAAATATCGAAGTGAGGTTGTCGAGCCGGTTTGAGAAATCAATGGAAGAGCTGTTTGATCATGTGTTTTACTCTGGTCCAATAGATGCTTATTTTGATTACCAGTATGGTCGTCTAGAATACCGAACTTTGGATTTTGAATCAGAAATTCATGAAGGTGATTATCAAGGTACAGCTGTTATGAATTATGGTGATGTAGAAGTACCTTTCACTCGAATAACTGAGCACAAATATTTTTCTCCTTGGGAATCTCATGATCGTACAGTGATTTATAAAGAATATAGCCGTTTAGCAAAGCCACAAGATACTCCTTATTATCCAATTCGTTTTGCTGGAGGTGAAGGTGTTGAAAAGTTAGCAAGTTATGTTGAGCTCGCGAAGCAACAATCCAAGGTAACCTTTGTTGGGCGTTTAGGGACGTACCGGTATTTGGATATGGATGTAACTATCAGGGAAGCACTCGACCTTGCTCGTGAGGCATCAGGGTTGTTAGAACAATCTAAAGCAGTTCCTGCATTTTTCGTTGAAGTTATTTAAATACTATAGAGTCTTATTATTATTTCTGGCTCTAACTATTAATAGGTTTTCTGTGACTAAATTAAATATTGCGGTAGTTCTGGTAACGTTTAATCGTTGTGAGATGCTTAAAGACAACCTTTACTCGCTCAAGGAACAAGGCTCTTTAACGTATTTTATCATTGATAATAACAGTTCAGACAATACTAAAGAGGTTGTTGATAATTTTTCTTCAGTTATTACAGACGAAGTATATTATTTCAATACAAAGGCAAATCTTGGTGGCGCTGGTGGTTTTGCCATTGGGTGTGAAAAAGCACTTGCATCCTTAAAAAATTTTACTCATTTGTGGTTGTCTGATGATGATGTCAAGTTTTCCCCGAATTGCTTAAGTAAATTAACGCCTTATATTGATGAAAAAACCATTTTACAACCTATGCGCTATGCTCTTGATGGAACTAATGCTGAAGCATCATCTACATTAATTGACTTAGATTCTGTATTTATTTTAAATCACAAACGAAACTCAGTCATGGATACCGACTGGGCTCAAGCACAGAATCCATTTGATATCGAAAATATACCATTCGAAGGGCCTTTAATCCCTAGAGAGGTATTTGAAAGTATTGGTATTCCAGATAAGCAATATTTTATTTTTAGTGATGATTTAGATTTCTCTTTGAGTGCTTTAAGGAAAGGATTCGATATAAAATGTATTCCAGAAGCAAAAATGATTCGTTTGCGGCCAGCTGAACCAAACTATAAACCTACAGATTGGAAAAGCTATTTTGTATACCGTAATTTTTTCCATATTCATAAAAAATTTGGTAATAACTGGTATGTTCGCAATCGCCCATATTTATTAGCTTTACTAATTATCATATATTGCTTATTTACGTGGAATTTAAGCGGAATTTCTATAATTAGAGATGCGTTATCGGATGGCATGTCTGATAATTTTTATCTTAATGAAAAATACATCCCATAACATATAGGAAATATTATGCGAATCAGAGAGTTTATTTTTAATCAATTCCAAAAAGAGGTGATCGATTTAGATATATCAAAATTAATTTCCTATCCTAGTAATAGAATGAATTTTTTTGATTTTGACGATGTTCTTGAAAATCAAATTATTCATACAAATAGTCCTGAACTAATTATAGAGAATTACTATGGAAAAATATATGTATTTTTAGATATAGAGCTGAAAGATGCTATATGTAGATTTCGGGTGACTACTAATGATCCATCATGCGATATTCATGACATAGTGCTTTATCCAGGAGTTAATAGGGTTAGATTGTCTATAGATAATGAATCATATCATACGTTATGTGTTGATTTTAATTTTTTAAAAAAGGGTCAGTTTCGAATTAATAATATAAAATTTTTTAAATATAAATACTTCTCTTTACCAAATTGCCTACCAACCCCTAATTTTGTAGAAAAGTATAATGAGAAATTCGATTTAGATGATGTGTTTTATCTAAACTGTCCAGAGCCACATTCACATGAACGCTTTATCCATATATTTCCTCATATTAATATAGATGATAATATCACTACACTAGATATTGGTGCCGGTGGAGCACCAATGTTTAGTGACTACTTAATTTCAAAATCTAATATGCAGGTAGATCTTTTAGTCTATGGTGAGGATGATTGTAGACGCGCCAATAGATTAATTGAAATGAATAATATATCGAGTAATTATTCAGTTGTGGAAGGTGATATCCTAGATAGTAATGATGGTGCGAAAAAATATGACCAAATATTATTACTCGATGTATTAGAACATATTGAAGATCATGTTTTATGCTTATCTAATATAGCAAAAATGATGTCAGATGAATCCAAACTAATTATTAGCGTTCCTAATAATAACTATTCAAATATTTTTGGCGATGAATTTAACGATTATGTTGGCCATGTTAGAGATGGGTATAGCAAAGAACAAATCTTAAATGTTTTACAATCTTCTGGGTTTAAAATAAATGAAATGAAGTATTATGGAGGAAATAATAATGATTTTTATGAAAATTATTATAAGAAAAATAAGATTTGGAATGAAAATATACGATTTCATCAAGAAAATTTTGAATTAGTTCGTGATAATATGAACTTAAAAGAGGTTTATGACTCAGCTAATGCTATTAGCTTGTTAGCTATTTGTTCGTTGAGTGATGCTTAATCAATATCTAAATAAAATATGATTTTGGTTTTTAGGAAGGATATAAAATATAGTTTCCTGAGAACCATTATTATTGCTAATAATTTACTTAGTTCACTATTCTTCCTCCCTTGCAACACGTCGTCTATCATGTCGCTCTACTTGCGTAACTCTATAGCCTGTTGGTGTTTCTAGGAGAATCTGTTTGATACACTCCACATCAAACTCATGACAACAAATATCGAGTTTGCCTAAAAGGATCTCCATTTCTTGCCAAGTGAGTTTTTCTTCAGTTGCAGTCATGATTTTTTGATGACTTGTCCCTTCAACATTGTCACCAATTAAAAGCTCTTCATATAGCTTTTCGCCAGGTCTTAAGCCACTAAATTGAATTTCGATATCACCGCTATCGCTGAGGCCATGGAAGTATTCTTTCATACCCATGAGATTAATTGTCCGCTTGGCAAGATCCAAAATTTTTACTGGCTCTCCCATATCAAGTACAAATACTTGTCCGCTTTTTCTCATCGCACCTGCTTGAATAACAAGCTGTGAAGCTTCGGGAATAAGCATAAAGTAACGAATAATATCAGGGTGGGTTACGGTAACTGGACCACCTTGACGAATTTGAGTTTTAAACAAAGGAACAACAGAGCCAGATGAGCCTAAAACATTCCCGAAACGTACCATACTAAATAACGTATCTGTTTGTTTATCAGATAAAGCTTGAAGGACTAATTCAGCTAAACGTTTACTTGCCCCCATGACATTGGTTGGTCTCACCGCTTTGTCAGTTGAAATTAAGGTAAAGTCTTTTACTCCTGCTTCAATGGCGGCATTGGCACATGCTAGGGTACCAAAGACATTATTTCGGATACCTTCTACAATATTATCTTCGACTAATGGTACGTGCTTATATGCGGCGGCATGGTAAACAGTTTCAATGTTATGCGCCTTCATTAAGCGGTATACACGGTTTTCTCGTTGTACTGATCCTAACGCTGCGACAATATTTGTTTTTAATCCTTGGCGTTTTTTAATACCTTGAAGCTCTTGGTCGATTTTATATAAGTTATATTCATTGAGCTCGAATAAAAGCAGAGTTTTCGGCTGTTGAGATAAAACTTGACGGCATAATTCCGAGCCAATTGAACCGCCTGCACCAGTCACTAGAACGCCTTTATTAGAGACACACTTACTAAGTAGCTCAGGATTTGGATCAACCGCCTCTCGACCGAGTAGGTCAGAAATATCAAGATCCTTGATTTCGGTTGCACTTGCTTTACCTGTCGCGATATCTTCAACACAAGGGACGGATTGAATTTCGATTGGCCAAGCAGCAAGTTCATCCAATAGCCTTAAACGTTTACCTTTACTGATGTTGTTAATCGCGAGTAATAGTTTCACTGGACGATATAAATTGCTGAGTTCTTCGAATTCACTTGAATGATGAACTCGTGAACCAAACATGATTTGTCCAACTTTAGTGTGGTCATCATCTAATAGAATAACTGGGTGATATTCACCACCTTGAACTAAAGAGTAAGTGAGATCTCTGCCGGTCGCACCAGCACCATAAATGAATACATTGGGTTTATTTCGCTTATAAGTGTGGTAATAGATTGTTCGAATAAAAATACGTGGCCCACCAAGTGCTAAGATGGCTAACCCAGCGTAGATAAAAGGGACACTTCGAGGAAGAAAGGCTTGGAAAATAAACCCGCTAATTGCTAGGACTGCTGTCGAAATAAATACCGAGGTGAATATGTTACCTATGGCCGGAAGCATCATATAGCGTAAAACTGCGCGATACATGCCCATTTTTACAAATGTCAATATTGTAACAGTGACTGTAACAACTAAAGTTAAGTATTCGGGAAAGGCGAAAGTAAAATCAAATCCATCAATACGTAATGCATAAGATACAATCAATGCAGTCATGATTGCCACAATGTCGTATAAAATGGAAACTAGCCGTTTGTTTTTTCGCTTAGCTGACAGTAATAATTTTATTGGTGAACGCATCGCTACATCATTCTTATTATGTTGGTTAATTAAGTATCATTTTATAATATATTTAACTGATACTTTATATCAGTCTACGCGTTAACCTGTTATAGAATCAAATGTAAAATGTTAAATCACGAACAAATCTCCTCTTTTTTAAACACTTAACACATATTAGGGTAATTTTGAAAGTATTAGTTACAGGTTGCAATGGGTTTGTTGGGAACCGGCTTGCTGAAATAGCCAAAGAAAATGATCATCTTGTGTTGCAACATCAACGCCGAGCAGCGGATACAGCTGATTTACATTGTGAAATTGATGCCGATACCAACTGGATGTTAACTGGGCTTAATATTGATTGCGTCGTGCATTGTGCTGCTCGAGTTCATCAAATGAATGAGACTGTTGAGGAGGCCAAGTCTGAATATCAACGAGTTAATGTTGACGGTACTCTTAATCTTGCACGACAAGCAGCTCAAGCAGGCTTAAAGCGCTTTGTGTTTATTAGTTCTATTAAAGTTAATGGAGAATTTACTTTAATAGATAAGCCATTTACTGAAGAGGTCGAGCATAGTCCTGAAGATCTCTATGGTCTTAGTAAGTACAACGCGGAGCTAGGGCTACGAGATATTGCACGAGATACTGGACTTGAAGTGGTTATTATTCGCCCCCCATTAGTGTATGGACCTGGAGTAAAAGCTAACTTCGCTGCGATGATCAATGGACTGAAAAAAGGAATGCCGTTGCCGTTCGGTGCCATTAATAATCAACGTAGTCTGGTGTATTTAGATAATTTGATCGATTTTATTCTATGTTGTTCTCATCATCCCAAAGCTGCGGGAGAAACATTCCTTATTTCTGATGGAAGTGATGTTAGTACGACTCAATTGTTGCAGGCAGTTACTTTTGAGCTAGGAAAACCGTCTCGATTAATTCCCGTTCCTGAGCGTTGGTTAGAGAGCCTGTTGACTCTAGTTGGAAAGAAAGCGATTAGCCAGCGTTTGTTAGGTTCACTGCAGCTCGATATTACTAAAGCAAGACAGTTATTGGAATGGAACGCGCCTGTTTCATTTGAAGACGGCATAAAGAAAACAGTAGCAGCACATATATCAGGAGAAAAGCGTGATTAGAGTACTAGATTTTTTGTTTGCACTGTGTGGATTGCTGTTGCTTTGGCCTGTAATGATCGTGATTTTAGTGGTTGGCTGGTTTGATACGAGAGCGCCTGTATTTACTCAAGTAAGGGTAGGTAGAAAGCAGCAGCCGTTCACGTTAATAAAATTTCGCACCATGCCAATTGCAACTCAATCGGTTGCGACGCATTTAGTTGGTGCTAATTCCGTGACTAAGCTCGGCCAGTTTTTGAGAAAAACCAAGTTAGACGAGTTACCTCAGTTGATTAATGTTCTAAAGGGCGAAATGAGTATTGTTGGCCCTCGTCCATGTTTATTTAATCAAGAAGAGTTGATTGAAGAGCGTGAAAAGCGCGGAGTATTTAATGTCCTTCCGGGGATTACTGGGCTTGCTCAAGTCAATGAAATTGATATGTCGACACCGGAATTACTTGCTGAGTGGGACCAGAAAATGATTCAGAGTTATTCGTTAAGACACTATTTTACATATATTATTCAGACGGCGACCGGAAAAGGCGCTGGTGATAGGGTAAAATAAAGCCGAGTTAACAACTTAACTCGGCTTTTGATATTGCTCTACTATTTAGCTGGGCGGCTTATATTTCGCTACAGCCCCATTCAGGGAAGTGTTTGCGAACATAAGCATTGAGGTCTTTTTCAGACTGCGAGTAGATACGAGCAGGCTCTTCACCAGATTGACCAATATGCTCAATCATACCTGCGCCAACGGTAACGTTGGTGTGACGGTCGATGATAATAAACGCGCCAGTTTGCGGCAGTGCTTGATATTGGTCGAGGGCGACGGAGTCAGTAAGACTAACGCTCGACAGACCGATTTCATTGAGCTCTAACTGCTCACTATTCTCTGCATGCTGCTCAAGCGTATTCACATCCACTTTATAAGGGATAGCTGACACCTTACCCGTGCAGGATTTAGTCGCAAACTTGAACAGATATTCTTTATGAGTGCGTAATGGGTTTTCACTCATCCAAACAACATGAGCATCAAACTTCTTCGTTACCACTGACTCATGGCCAGTATGAACCAACATATCACCACGAGAGACATCAATTTCATCTTCTAACGTTAATGTTACCGCTTGCCCAGGTTGAGCTTGAGGCAACTCACCATCGTAGGTATAAATTGACTTAACTCGCGATTGCTTTCCTGATGGCAGTACTGTGATGTCATCGCCGACTTCAACAATGCCAGAGGCTAAGGTGCCGCAGAACCCTCTGAAATTGAGGTTTGGACGGTTAACGTACTGAACAGGGAAACGCATTTTTTCCAGGTCTTTGTCTTGATCTACTTTTACGGTTTCCAGGAGCTTCATTAATGTCGCACCAGGGTACCAATCCATGTTCTCACTTGGTGTGACGACATTGTCACCCAGAAGTGCGGAAATCGGTACAAAGCGAATGTCATCAATATTGAGCATTTTCGCCATTTCACGGTAGTCAGCTTTAATTTTCTGATACACATCTTGGCTGAAATCCATCAAGTCCATTTTATTGATGGCAACGATAACGTGCTTAATGCCGAGTAAGCTACAGATATAGCTGTGGCGACGAGTTTGGGTTTGAATGCCATAGCGCGCATCAACCATCACAATTGCTAGAGAGCACGTTGAAGCGCCCGTTGCCATGTTGCGAGTGTACTGCTCATGTCCAGGGGTATCGGCAATGATAAACTTGCGCTTGTCGGTTGAAAAATAGCGGTAAGCCACATCGATGGTGATGCCTTGCTCACGCTCAGATTGAAGACCATCAACCAGTAGGGCTAAATCGAAGTCCTGGTCAGTGGTATTGAATTTTTGCGAATCTTTTTCAATCGCGGCCATTTGGTCTTCGTAAATTAACTTACTGTCAAAGAGCAAGCGCCCAATGAGGGTCGACTTTCCATCATCTACGTTTCCGCAGGTAAGAAAACGAAGTAAATCTTTATTTTCATGAACCTTTAAATAGGCTTCGATATCTTGAGCAATCAATTCTGATGAGTGTGACATCTTAGTTCCTTTCTTTTTATTCGATTGAAGTCAGAGTCGTAATATTAAACTGACTCTGACAGTCGATAATATTGGCTTAATACCGCGATAAAGCGTGCTTTATCATTAAGTGGTAATGCATTAATTCCAGCTGCGGCTTTACGTCCGCCACCGGTGTCAAATTGAGTACAGACCTCATCAGCACCAATACGGTTGTTCAGTGGCGCTCGTACGCTCACGGTGTAATCGGCTTGGTTTTGGTTTAGGGTCAATACAGCGTGAGCTAAATCGGGTGACTGGTTGGCCAGTTCATTGCCAAACACACCACTAATTCGTCTTGCCCAGGCTTCACAAGGCAACTCAAACACTTTACAACTGCTGTCTTCACTTACCGGTGTTAAGGATGCTACGTTTTGATAATCTTGCGCATACCCTTTTTGTAAGGTGTAAAACGGAGACTGGTTGTCGTCACGCAGCATAAATGGATCTGGATAGCTCAGCAGGTGAGTAAACAAATCCGTCGGTGCGATATGCAAGTCATCTTCGCTGGCACCGTAACCGTTGTAGTTAATGAGTGTTCCTAGCTCGCAAAGAAAATCGATATCAGATTGACTAAGCCCTTGAGTTTCTGCGATGGCTTGAGCACGCGCATTGAGGTTATCGCCAAATGCAGCCGCTAACGCCCAGTTGACATATTGGCCTTGCAACTTCTGATTGATTAGCAAGGATGTACAAACTTCCGCATCAAGATTAATCAAGGTTTCCAAATTGTCTGACTCTGGCACATCACCGGTTCGGTGGTGGTCGCAATAAAACACAGGGACATTGGCATCAAGCAGCGTTTGAAGCGGCGTCAGGTTCTTCTCCATCGAAATATCGAGGGTGGTCACCGATGTTGCATCGCCAGCATCAACAACTTGATTGAGGAGTTTTATATCGCGTTTCACCCCAGTAATCAGCTGGCTCTTTTTGGGCTCGGCAAGGCGCAATTGCAGTAGTGCAATAATGCCATCGGCATCGCCATTGAACACATCGTAATGCATTAGTCCTGCCCCTTCAGATAACCCAACTCATCAAGCTTCGCAACCACCTGCTCTGCACAGGCTTCTATTGAAAGCTCAGCCGTTTTTATGTGGATTTCTGGCGTAACGGGAGCTTGATATTCCGAATCAATACCGGTGAAATGTTTAATTTCACCGGCGCGAGCTTTTTTGTATAAGCCCTTAGGATCTCTGGCTTCACACACTTCGATAGGCGTATCAATAAACACTTCTAAGAATTGCCCGGCATCAACCAATGCTCGAACTTGCTCACGGTCAGCGATAAAAGGTGAAATAAACGCGGTGAGTACGATGTTTCCTGCGTCGACAAACAGTTTGGCCACTTCACCGATACGGCGAATGTTTTCGATACGGTCGTCATCACTAAAACCTAGGTCTTTGTTAAGGCCATGACGGACATTATCGCCATCAAGTAGGTAGCTATGCTTACCCAAGCTCATTAGCTTGCTTTCAACCGCATTGGCAACCGTGGATTTTCCAGAGCCACTTAATCCCGTAAACCACAAAATAACAGGCGTTTGGCTTTTCTGCGCGGCGCGGTCTTGATGGGTCACAGTGGTGTTGTGCCACACGACATCATCACTCACGCTGTCATTTTGTTTTAGTTCATAAGGGGAGCTCATTAGAAGTACCCTTCACGCTTTTTCTTCTCCATTGAGCCAGAGCTATCATGGTCAATGGCGCGGCCCTGACGCTCAGAGGTCGTCGTCAGTAGCATTTCTTGAATGATTTCAGGCAGTGTTGTCGCTTCTGATTCTACCGCGCCAGTTAATGGGTAGCAGCCCAAGGTGCGGAAACGAACCATTTTCTCTTCAACCACTTCGCCTTCTTTTAACTCCATGCGCTCATCATCAACCATGATCAACATGCCATCACGCTCAACAACTGGGCGAGGGGCAGAAAGGTATAAGCCTGGAATTTCGATTTGCTCTAGGTAGATGTATTGCCAAATATCAAGCTCCGTCCAGTTGGACAGTGGGAAGACACGAATACTCTCGCCTTTGTTGACCTTGCCGTTATAGACATTCCAAAGCTCTGGACGCTGGCTTTTCGGGTCCCAGCGATGATGTTCATCACGGAAAGAGTAGACTCGCTCTTTGGCACGAGATTTTTCTTCATCACGACGAGCACCACCAAATGCAGCATCAAAACCATGCTTATCCAACGCTTGCTTTAGGCCTTGGGTTTTCATGATGTCTGTGTGCTGTGAGCTGCCATGAACAAAAGGACTAATGTTCATCGCTAACCCTTCTGGGTTTTGGTGAACGATTAATTTCATCCCTAATTTTTCCGCCATATAGTCGCGGAATTGAATCATTTCTTTAAATTTCCATGTCGTATCAACATGCATTAATGGAAATGGAGGGATGCCGGGTGCGAACGCCTTTTTTGCAAGATGAAGCATTACCGAGGAGTCTTTACCCACCGAATAAAGCATCACTGGGTTATCAAATTCAGCCGCCACTTCACGCATAATGTGGATTGATTCGGCTTCTAGTTGTTTTAAGTGCGTCATACGCGCAGGAGAAAGTGTCATTCTTAGCTTCCTAGTTGATGTTCGGCTATAGGGTTATTTTAATATTGTTGCGTTATAAGTAAATAGACCCATAAGAACTTAAAATTATAAGTACATATAATTAAGCATAGTAAGCACGACCGTGCCATAAATAAGGCTGATCGGAAGCCCTATCCGTATAAAATCTTGTAGGCGGTAGTGACCCGCACTGTAAACCATTAAATTAGTCTGGTAACCATAAGGGCTAATAAAGCTGGCACTTGCTCCAAATGCGACAACTAATAGCAAAATTGGAGGTTCAAGCTGTAGACTATGTGCTAGTTCAAGAGCAATAGGGAACACGAGTGCCGCTGCTGCATTATTGGTGATGAGTTCAGTTAACAACCAAGTAATAATGTAGACGATAATTAGAGCCATCAGTGGAGAGAAATGGCTTTGATGCAATATTATCCAGTCTGTTAGAGGCAATAATGCCCCCGAGCTTTGCAGTGCTTTTGATAGCAATAGTGCCGATCCGATGATTAACCAAATGGATCTCGGTAAGCGCTGCATTATCTCATTGGCTGAAAGGCTCCCACTTATTAACAGTAGACCAAGAAAAATAACTAAGCTTTTAAATAGAGGAACGATGCCGATAGCTGCTAAGACTATGGCTCCGATAAACCCAAATACTGAGAGCTTTTCTTTGTATCCACTGAGTAATTGCTCTGTTTCTATATCGGACACTAAGTAAAAGTTCTTGTGTATATTACGGCGACTTTTAAAGTCATCACCCACAGCTAGTGTTAGATAGTCACCTACTCGTAGCGTAACATCACCTAATTTACCTGATAACGTTTCTCCATCGCGACGAATTCCTACGACCGCGGCATCAAATAGTGCTCGAAATCCAGCCCGTTTTAGGGTTCTGCCAATAAGAATGCTGTTGGGACGGATAATAACTTCGCTTAAGTTTGAAAGCGGTAACCCATTTTTACTCGCAAAGGAGACCAAACCATCAAATTGATTGAGGAGAGTGACTTTTTTTATATCGCCACTAAAAATCAGCCGATCATTTGATTCAATAATTTCGTGAGGTGCGACAGGAGTAATTAAGCGGCCATCTCGAAGAATTTCGACGAGAAACAGAGATTCCAAATTCCTTAACCCGTTTGCTTCGATGGTTTTATCAATTAAAGATGAGTTGGGTTGAACTTTAAAGTCGACGAAATAATCAGAAGCCGTTATTTGCTCTAGTTGATGATCTGGTAGTAAATGTGACAGTAGAAATAGTGTGAATCCACATACAATGACAACGACAGAACCCACTAACGTAAAGTCGAAAAAACCAAATGCAGGTAACCCAGCATCTATTACCATACTATTTACGATTAAATTGGTGGAGGTTCCTACTAACGTTAATGTACCGCCAAAAATAGCCGCATAGGACAACGGCAATAGCAGTTTGCTTGCTGGGTGATGACTGTTGTTTCTCAGTGGTGCGAGCATGGTGGAAACGACAGCGGTATTATTGAGTACTGAAGAGGCAAGGGCGGTGAAACTAAATAGGCGCAACCATGTGGATAGATAGCTAGGGCGAATTATAGCTCTGGCGAGGATACGAAGAAGTTTGGTTTTCTCAAGTGCAAGCGAGCATACCATTAATAGAATAAGAGTGAGCAATCCTTGGTTTGAAAAGGCAGAGATGAGTTGATCGCTTGTGGTGATGCCAAGGAGCAATAATATGAGAAGCAATCCACCAAACACACGTTCAGGGTATGCTTGAAAGCGAACAAGTCCCACGATAGTGGCGAGAAAAAGGACAAGGACTAAGTAAGAGTGATTCAACTGCATATCTCATTCATAAACTGTGCGACCAAATTGATTTAAGGCTATGCCTAAATAAGAATCATAGCGCATCAATAACGTAACTCTAAAGTATCAATGATTACAACTTATACTTTAACTAACTAAGGTATTCTTTATCGACAAAAGCTAATTTGTTTGGGGGAGATCGTAAATTGTCAGGAAGTGTTTGATAGTTATATGATTTAAAGTCTAATCATGATGACCTTTTCTAAAGGTTACCGTTATACTTTTGTATATCAATGGATTCGTTATGACACTAAAATCCATTGATAGCTTCAACTGCTCGGTAGTTTACAGATTCAATTAGAGTTCAATACCGATGTTGCTTGCTGCGGTATCTTTCAGTTCATCGCGAAGGTCTTTCATTAGGTCGACATCGCGAACTTCAGCGTCTTTCAATGGACGGTAAATGGCCCATTGAATGTCCCACTCTTCACACACCGCTTCATTATCTTTTTGATTGTTATCAGAGATTTCGATTCCTTCGCGCGCTTCTTCGACTTGGGCAACGGTACGAGCAGAAATTTGGCTAACCTTTTGGACCGATTCTATGAGTAAGTCTCTGTCGAGTAGGGAGTGAAGCAATGTTGATAAAGCTTCGCAAGAATCAATAGCTGGGTAGACAAGGAAAATATCAGTTTCCTCAGGGCTAGGGATTAAAGTTTCAAGTTTCTCTAACTGTTTCTCAAAGTTAATCTTTGCGGTTTTTACAGTCAGAATCTCCCAAACGGCATCAAGGATATTTCGATAAATTCTAGCTTCGGCATAGTGAGTTTGTTGACAAAACAGAACGTAATTTGGATACATGCGTTCACATAGACACGCCATAAAGGTAATCTGTTGCCAAGGTTCTAATTTCTCAAGGCGAATTTGGATTGGGTTTCTTAACATGGGCTCATTATCATGAAGTCTAAGGACTTGCGCAGTGTACTTTATTACCCCTGACTACCTCAAGGTGAGTTTGCCACTCTCATCAAGAGAATGTGTTGAGTGATTTAATGGAAAAGGAGAGAGCATGAAAGGAATCAAAGATAAGTTCTACTTACTGACAGATGCCAATGAAGAGTATCAAACTGAACTTAAGCAATATGATTTACCGGGGTTGGAGCAAACCGACATTATGAATGAAGCAACGGTTGTGATTGCAGATCCCCCGTTGGCTGCATTGCACCTAGATAAATTTGATAAACTAGAATGGTTACAGTCCACTTATGCTGGTGTTGATAAATTGATGCTGCCTGAATTAAGGCAAGATTATACGTTAACAAATGTTAAAGGAGTCTTTGGGCCATTAATTGCAGAGTATGTTATTGGATATTTGATTCAGCACTATCGTCATTTTCAGCAGTATCGTGAGCACCAATCGCAACAGCAATGGTCACCAATGCCATATCAAAGTTTACAAGGTAAGCGTATGGTGATTTTAGGTACAGGAGTGATAGCTAAGCACTTAGCGAAAGTTGTTGCTCCGTTTGGTATTGATGCAATTGGTATTAACCGTTCTGGAATTCCGCCTAAGGACAATACATTTTCGGCTATTTATCATTTTTCAGAGTTAGAAATGGCATTGAAAAGTGCAGATATTGTGGTGAGTACGTTGCCTAATACTCCGGAGACGAAACACATGCTTAATCGTGAATTCTTTAGTTGGTGCGACAATGTTGTCCTGTTTAATGTTGGGAGAGGTGCCAACTTGGCTGAAGATTCATTAATTTCCGCTATAGATTCTGGTCAAGTGGGACACGCGTACCTTGATGTATTTGAGCAAGAACCATTGAATTCCCATCATCCATTTTGGCATCACCCAAACATTACCATTACACCACATATTGCAGCGTTGAGTTTTCCTCGTCATGTTATCAAAATATTTGCGACGAGCTATCAACGCTGGTCAATGGGACAAATGCCACAATTTGTCGTCGATTTTTCCAAAGGATATTAAAATGAGACTGAGAGATTATAGAGAAACTCTCAGCTTTATTGATTATCACACGGTGTATTTTGGAAGAAATTGCTCTAAATGTTATGAAAAAAACAGACTATTTCATTAATGATTTATTTTAGGCTCAGGTTTCGCCAAACTCATTGACACGTAAGATCTTTTCATTGATTAAGTTCTATTTGGTGTTAGTGGTATAAAAATGTGATATCTGCCTCATAATGTGGTGAAGTTTTAAATATTAAAGCAGATAAAAAGAGACAAACCTTTGCAACTCAGGGGCTTTATGATTTAGAGTAGTTCAAGTTCTAAAACTAACATATCTAAAGGGAAACCTAATGAACAAGACTCAGTTAATCGATTTTATCGCAGAAAAAGCAGATCTTTCAAAAGTACAAGCCAAAGCAGCGTTAGAAGCAACGCTAGGTGCTGTCGAAGGCGCTCTTAAAGAAGGTGACCAAGTTCAACTTATCGGTTTCGGTACTTTTAAAGTAAATCACCGTGCAGCTCGTACTGGCCGCAATCCTAAAACAGGTGAAGAAATTCAAATTTCAGCGGCTAATGTACCTGCTTTTGTAGCCGGTAAAGCGCTGAAAGAATCAGTAAACTAATCCAGTTTCTACGCCAAAGTTTGTCTTAATTTTGGCGTATTCCTGTTTATGAACAAACACATCTATTTTCTGCCAACACTACTCATCTCTACTGTCTTAATTGGTTGTTCTTCAAGCGATGGTCTTGAAAAACAATTGCGTACGTATACTGGCGGCAGCCGTATGGGTGATGCGACGAGTTTCTTTTGGTATACCGAAAACTTTTCATTGCCCTATGAAGGTTCTGATTACGTTACTTCAACCAATGACCAATGGTATCAAACTCATTATCGTTGGCTCGAGAGTAATGTGAGTGAAATCGTACGTGAAGGCAGTGTGATTGTAGATGATAAATTGGTACCGTTTTCTTTGAATCTACGTTTTAACTCGAAGGGCGAAGCTGTTTATCAGCAATATCGTGTCGATAGAAAAGTGAAACCGCTACAGGCGAATGCACTAAAGGCGTATTTGAAACAAGCGGAAGCTATTGCTGAAACAACAAAAGCTCAAAGAGGGTTGGCGTTAATTCAGGGGTATTGGGACGGAAAACAATTTGAAACCTGCTCTGGCGAGGAATACGACAAGCTCGAATTTAATAAAACCTTACCGAGTTTTGTGATCGATCGTTTAGCCAACGTCGATAATTATCTTGCATTTATGGGGTCGGTTAAAATTGGTGAAGCATACATTGAAGAATTATTAATGCTTGCTGATGATGGTCATGATTGTGTGAAGGCTTTCAAACCATAGATTTGTTATTCTAGGCAGAGAATATTCATAAAAACCGAGATAATTGATTATCTCGGTTTTTTCTTATCTGAATTAAACTCTATTTCTCAGAATTTTCTCGAGCGATTGCACGGTAGCCAATGTCAGAGCGGTAGAAAACGCCATTCCAATCAATTTGTTTGGCGAGTTCATAGGCTTGTTGTTGAGCTTCTGAAACCGAGTTACCAAGAGCTGTAGCGCATAGAACACGTCCGCCATTAGTTACAACATTGCCATCTTTCTCAGCGGTTCCAGCATGGAAAACTTTCTTCCCTTCAATCTCCTGAGTTGGGAGACCTGAAATGATATCGCCTTTCGCGTAGTCAGCAGGGTAGCCACCAGCAGCAAGTACGATGCCGATTGATGCACGAGGATCCCATTTAGATTCAACTTGATCGAGCTTGCCTTCTAATGCTGCTTGGCATAGTTCAACCATATCCGATTGCATACGCATCATAATAGGTTGAGTTTCAGGATCACCAAATCGGCAGTTGTATTCAATCACTTTCGGCGTACCTTGAGCATCGATCATTAGTCCAGCATATAGGAAGCCTGTATATGGATTGCCTTCTGACGCCATACCTTCCACTGTTGGGTAGATAACGTCTTTCATGATGCGGTCGTGAATTTCTGGAGTCACGACTGGGGCTGGCGAATACGCACCCATACCACCAGTATTTGGCCCAGTGTCTTTATCACCCACTCGTTTATGATCTTGGCTGGTGGCCATCGGCAGTACATTTTTGCCATCGACCATGACAATAAAGCTCGCCTCTTCACCATCAAGGAACTCCTCGATAACAACTCGGCTTCCTGCTGAACCAAACGCATTGCCTGCAAGCATATCTTTAATGGCGTCTTCGGCTTCTTCTAGCGTCATCGCAACGATAACGCCTTTACCTGCCGCAAGTCCATCGGCTTTTACGACAATTGGCGCGCCTTGTTGACGAACATAAGCAAGTGCTGGCTCAATTTCGGTGAAATTCGCATATGAGCCAGTTGGTATGTTATGACGAGCCAAGAAATCTTTAGTGAACGCTTTTGAACCTTCCAGCTGTGCCGCGCCTTGAGTTGGACCAAAAATCGCTAAACCTTGAGTTTGGAATGCATCAACCACGCCAATAACAAGAGGGGCTTCAGGGCCGACAATCGTCAGTTCAACATTCTCTTTGGCAAAAGCACTAAGGGCATCAATGTCTTCAACAGCGATATTAACGTTTTTCACTTTTGCTTCAAGAGCAGTACCTGCGTTACCAGGAGCAACAAAGATAGTCTCGACAGATGGGTTTTGAGCTACTTTCCACGCAAGAGCGTGCTCACGCCCACCTGAACCAATAATTAATACATTCATTTTTTAATTCCTTTCCGCATCGCCATTATTAAAACAGTCTTGCATTAGATTCTAAAAAGTCTCTATTCGTAGGAATAGAGACTATCAAATAATATTCATCGATTTACTAGAATTCGATAATGAATAAATTAGTGACGGAAGTGGCGCATTCCCGTAAAGATCATTGCCATACCGTGTTCATCAGCAGCAGCAACAACTTCATCATCGCGCATCGAACCACCCGGTTGAATCACACACTTAATTCCTGCTTCAGCAGCGGCATCAATACCGTCACGGAATGGGAAGAAGGCATCAGATGCCATGACGCTACCTGCAACTTCTAGGTTTTCGTCTGCAGCTTTAATGCCCGCAATTTTCGCAGAATAAACACGGCTCATTTGGCCTGCACCAACACCGATTGTCATATCGCCTTTCGCGTAAACAATCGCATTTGATTTCACGTATTTTGCTACTTTCCAGCAGAATAGCGCATCTTTTAATTCTTCTTCAGTTGGCTGACGTTTTGAAACCACTTTAAGGTCATCAAGTGAAACCATGCCTTGATCGCGATCTTGAACCAGTAAGCCACCGTTAACACGTTTAACTTCAAAACCAGTCGTTTTCGCTGACCATTCACCACATTCTAGTAGGCGCACATTTTTCTTCGCAGCAACAACAGCAATTGCTTCAGCTGAAATCTTAGGCGCGATAATCACTTCAACGAATTGACGATCAACAATAGCTTGCGCTGTCGCGGCATCTAACTCTTGGTTGAAAGCAATAATGCCACCAAATGCAGAAGTTGGGTCGGTTTGATAGGCGCGGTTGTAGGCTTCTAGAATATCTTTCCCAAGTGCAACACCACATGGGTTTGCGTGCTTAACAATCACACATGCCGGCTCAGCAAACTCTTTAACACACTCTAGCGCGGCATCGGTATCTGCGATGTTGTTGTAAGAAAGCGCTTTGCCTTGAATTTGAGTTGCCGTAGAAACTGACGCTTCTTCTGGGTTGCCTTCAACATAAAAAGCAGCCGCTTGGTGGCTGTTTTCGCCGTAGCGCATATCTTGCTTTTTCTCGAACTGCATATTGAATGTGCGTGGGAATTTACTCTCTTCGTCACCTTCTTTGTTGTCCCCGTAAGAAGGAACTTTAGTGCCGAAGTAGTTTGCAATCATGCCATCGTAAGCAGCAGTGTGTTCGAATGCTGCAATCGCTAAATCAAAACGAGTTTCAAGTGTTAACGATTTTTCGTTACTGTCCATTTCAGCAATAACACGGTCGTAATCACTTGCATTAACCACAATCGCAACATCTTTATGGTTTTTCGCCGCAGAGCGAACCATGGTTGGGCCACCAATATCGATGTTTTCAACCGCATCCGCTAACGTGCAGCCTTCTTTTGCGACTGTTTCTGCGAATGGATAAAGGTTAACCACCACAATATCAATTGGGCTAATGTCGTGTTCAGCCATTACTGCATCATCTTGGCCGCGACGACCTAATACACCACCGTGAACTTTTGGATGAAGAGTCTTAACTCGACCATCCATCATTTCTGGAAAGCCAGTGTAGTCAGATACTTCAGTAACAGCGATGCCTTGCTGCGCGAGTAAACTAGCGGTACCGCCAGTTGATAGGATATCTACACCACGGTCAGCAAGTGATTTTGCAAACTCAACGATTCCTGTTTTGTCTGATACGCTGATAAGAGCGCGACGAATTGGACGTGCATTCATGCTTCCATTTTCCTCAAATTCACGGAGTTAAAGTAACTGGGTTTTTCGAAAATTTTGTGGCGCGTATTTTAACGAATTTATCTTTAAAAAGCTCGCGCAATCGTTTGGCATTGGTAAAAAAATACAAAATGGACTGAAATACAGAAATTTTATGGTGGAAATATTGAGAGCGAGCTCTCTTCGAATAGGTATGAAAGGTAATAAAAAGAACTGAGAAACGAGTACTGCCGGAGTAACTTGGTTGGCTTATAAGTTCAGCACAATTCAAGACTCCGGCGACTGAGTGTCACTTTAGTTATACACTCTTGCCACTCGTGCTTTTGAGGTTAATGTATAACTGTCAGTTGCCGCAGGAATAAAGACCGATTGACCTTTCTCAATGGTAATTGTTTCACCGTTAGTGTGCTCTAGTGTTGCGCTATCATCGATGGCAAAAACAATTTCAGCACTAGCCACTTTGATGTGTGTTTGGCTTGCGGTTGGATAAATAGAAAACCGGAAGTCATCAACAGGGATAGGGTAATTGAATTCGCCTTGATCTTCGATGGCATCAACCAGCAAGGTAGACGCAGGTTTAGCGGCAAACGACGTGCATTTTGACAGCTCTTCAATATCAATGTGTTTTGGCGTTAAACCAGCACGTAAGACATTATCTGAACTTGCCATCACTTCTAATCCAGTGCCTCTTAAATAGGCATGGGGAGTACGCGCATCCAAATACATTGCTTCCCCAGGTTGAAGGGTAATGTAATGCAGCATCATCGGAGCAAATAAGCCAATATCTCCAGGGTATTGCTGAGATAAATCAAGTAGAAGTGCGGGTAAACGTTCGTTACGATTGTTTGTCGCGTACGTTAATAACTCACTGATAGCTTGAGTTTTGTCTTCACCATTTAGGGACAATAGTGAAACAAAAAAATCTTTGAGGCCTGTTTCGGCTTGGTTATTTTTGAATGCTTCGAACAACGGCTTAATGCTAGTAAGATCGGCTGCATCAAAATTAGCAATAATGTCTGCGTATTCACGGAAGCCATTTAGCGCATCATACTGAGTCAATGCATAAACTAATTCAGGTTTATGGTTGGGATCTTTATAGTTACGATTTGCTGCTCCAAATTCAATACCAAGCTCATTCTCGCGAGCATAGCCGATTTCAGCTTCTGTTTTACTTGGGTGAACTTGAATAGATAGCGCACTATTTGCGGCGAGTACTTTAAATAGAAAAGGGAGCTCATCGAAGCGTTCAGCACTTGCAGAGGAAAGAAAGTGAGACCGATTTTCAGCGATTAGTGCGCTTAACAATTGCTTGCCTTCATCAACAAATACTTTGGAGCATCCTCCGGGGTGCGCACCCATCCAGATTTCCGCTTGAGGCTCATTCTTTGGGTTTGGTTGATCGAACAAACGAGCGATAGAATCTACGCTTCCCCATGCGTAGTTCTGGATAACATTATCCATCAAATAAAAACAGGGAGTGACCTTAGTATTCATATACGTCTCTAAGAAATTTATAAAATTTTTAATCTACGTATAAGGTTAGCTTAATTTGGACATTAGGTTAATGATATTACGACTAGTTTTTCAATGAAGGGTAACGATTGTGGCGTATATTCTCAATTTCGACATTACACTAACTGGTTGATATTAAAAGAGACAAGACTATTAGTCTTGTCTCTTTTTATATCACGTATGGATAGACAAAAATTTAGGAAGCTTTAAACACACTAAAACTGTCATTTAATGTTGTACTGTCTTTCAATAATTGTTGGCTAGTTTTAGTCAGAGCCTGGACATCTTGGGCGGTTTGTTCGGAATGAGTTGCGAATTGATTGACGTTTCGGCTAATTTCATCTGATGCTTCTGACTGTTGATTTGAAGCTGCCGCTATATGTTCATTCATACTCAGGATTTCATTAATTTGTTGATTAATGTCCTCTAATACCTGGCGTGCACTTTCCGCTTGCTCGAGGGTTAAGTTCGATTGTTGTTTGGTTTGATTCATCGAATTCGATAGGTTTTTCGCTCTGGCTTGCAAGCTGGTGACGATCTCTTCGATTTCATCTGTACTCTTTTGGGTGCGAGTCGCTAACGTTCGAACTTCATCTGCGACAACGGCAAAGCCTCTACCTTGTTCACCGGCACGTGCTGCTTCGATAGCCGCATTGAGCGCGAGGAGGTTTGTTTGCTCTGCGACACCTCTAATGACTTCAAGTACAGAGCCAACATTGTCTGCCTCTGCGGCAAGTTTATGGCTATTTTCTTCGGTTTCCGAAAGGGCTTGAGAGAGAGAGGACATGTAATCAGACGCATTCGATATTGATAGCTGGCCTTGTTCACTATTTACTCTTGCTGATTGAGCTGCACTTGCCGCTTGTTGGGCCGAATGAGCAACTTCTTGGTTATTGGATTGTAACTCTGTCATAGCTGCTGCTACTGAACTTACAGAGCTTTGTTGATCGGTTGCTTGCTTTCCAGTTTGCTCTGCGATTGAGTTGAGAGTTTGCACTGAACTTGAAATGCTTTGAGAAATTGGAGATATGTGCTGGATAGAATGCTGAATTTTATCTGTGAACAGATTAAATGAATTTGCAATATGGGTAAATTCATCGTTTCCTTCTACAAGAAGCTTTTTCGATAAATTCCCCTCACCCCCAGATATATCTTCCAGTGCACGCTTTGTGGACTCACATGGTGATGAAATACTACGGCCAATAATGGTTGAAAGAATAACTAATATTGCAATTACAACTCCTAGGAAGATAGCCATTGATTTCATTGCGTTCATTACCAGTGCATCAATATCATCAACGTAGACTCCAGTTCCTATTACCCACCCCCAAGGTTTAAATAGTTTTACATAAGAGATCTTTTCTATATCGACATCCGAACCCGGTTTTGGCCACATGTAATTAACAAAGCCACCTCCTTGAGACTTCGCAAGGTCTACCATTTCTATAAACAGTGCTTTTCCAGTTGGATCTTCTACACCACCAACATTTTTACCGTTTAGAGCAGGTTTTATTGGATGCATAACCATAGTTGGAGTGAGATCATTGATCCAAAAATAGTCGTTTTCTTCGTAGCGAAGCTTGTTAATCGCATTCTTAGCTTCGGTTTGAGCCTGCTCTAAACTCAACTTTCCATCATCATGCTGTCGGTGAAAATAGTCGAGAACTCCATGAGAAACTTCAATGATGTGACGAGTTTTGACTTCCTTATCGACCATCAGATCATGTCGGTAGTCCTGCATTACTTTCGCAAAAGGGATCAATACCATGATTATGGTCGCAATCAATAATAGATATAGGCGAGTACGAATTTTGGTGTGACGTAAGCTAGGCATCTTCATGATCGATCCTCAACGCGATGATTTATTTGTTTAGTGAATAAGATAAGTAATAGCAGATTCCCGGTGAGGTCGATGAATAAATGCTCAGTTAACAATGCTGTTACATTTATAAATTGGAAAAGTTTGAATTAGATCTTGTTTTGTATGTTTTTTGCCCAGATTAGCGATGTGAATGCACGAAAAGATCGTACTTATTAAAAAAATATTAGCGATGAGCAATTTTGTTTACAGTTTTGAAGCTGTGAGTTAGGTGAGGAAATGGAATGAATCTTTACTCTCCTAAAATAAAGCTGAGTTGCACTTTTTCGGTTGTTTTGTTCATTTTTTACCCACTAATTTGCCTTTTTTGCTCTTAAAGGAAGCAAGTTGATTTTTTTGTGCACTATTATGGTTATTTTAGTATTTGGTGTTTTACATTGTGTTAATGCTGTATTTTGGTTTAAATATGGGGTTTTGTATGATCGTGAAACTAAAATGTAATATTTTAAACCGTATGACCCGTTGTATTTAAATTAGTTCTATTTTAATATCGAAATTACTTTGTGATTCACGTCACTTGAACGCGAACTCAAATCGCGTTTTTGTGATTAATAAGCGGTGGTCGAGTAGGTGAGGTTTAACCTTATTAACTTGATAAAAATAGTAAGGGATCCATCGGATACCCTCTCTTTATTAAAATAACGGAATTTAATATGAAAAAGAGTATTTTAGCGTTAGCAATTGCAACTTTTGCGACTCCTTCAGTTTTTGCAGCAGGCACATTTGAATCAGATATCAGTGGTGGCATTGGTGGATACTACGATACTGACACAGAAGCTTTTTATGATGACTGGGCGACGGCTGTAACTGTTTCTACTAACTATACCAATGGCAATGTTGTTGGTTATTTTGAAATGGATCTTGAGTTCAACTGGACTGATGATGAAGATGCAAGTGGCATTTCAAACGACACAACGACTGACGTTGATAAAGCGTGGTTAGGCTACAAAACTGAAGCTGGTGTTCTTTCTTACGGTTGGGAAAATGACACAGCACTAGATAAAGTTGATGGCGCTGGTGACCAAACAGTTGAATTCGGTTCTTCTGCTGGTGACACAAGTGACGCTTTCGATGTCATTAAATTTGAAGGTTCTTCTAGCGGTGTGGCATACGGTATTTCTTACTTTAAAGTAGGTGATAATACTGGTGACTCTGAAGCTGGTGTCAATGGTTATTTAGGCTATAAAGCAGATACCTTTGCTGTATATGCTGGCTTAGAAGAGCAAGATGAATATTCAGTAACTTCTCTTTCTGGTAACGCAAGTTTTGGTGCTGTTACTGTTGGTGCTAACGCTTGGATCAATGACCCTGAGGGTGGTGATGAAGAGACTGGTATCTATGCAAGTGCTGGTTTTGCAGTGAGCGATGCTTTAACTCTTTCTGCTGGTTATGTAGCTAAGTCGTTTGATGTAGCTGATGACTACGATGCAATCAACGTTGCAGCAAGCTATGACGTATCTGATGTTGTTACTGTTCAAGGTGACATCAAAGACGACGGCGACAGAACTGATGTATTCCTAGTTGCATACTACGACTTTTAATTCAACGTTTTAAACAACTCACTGCCTTGAGTTAAAACGTTAAATTGAAGCTAGAGCACCATCTCAGTATTCTGGGATGGTGCTTTTTATTATCCAAATTAAGATAGTAGGTTCTGTAGTCTGTGTTTCTTCGGCTACTTATTGGCTTGCTGTGCTTTCTTGTCTGCTTTAGCTTGGCGTCGTTCTTCAATTAACTCTTTTATCTCGCCACCGATGTGAGATTCCCCTCGTAGTTCTGCTAACGCTATCTGACGTTGACGTTCTATATATCGATTTCGCTGTTCATCGGTCACTTTGTCGTGACATCGATGACAACTTACACCTTTAATATAATGTTCGCTCTTTTTCTCTTCTTCCGTAATTGGAAATCGGCAAGCATAGCATTGGTCGTATTGACCTTGTTCTAGTTCATGGTTGACCGTGACTCGTCCATCAAATACGAAGCATTCACCTTCCCACATTGTCTCGGTACTCGGAACGTCTTCTAGGTATTTTAATATGCCACCCTCAAGATGGTATACCTCATCAAAGCCTTGCTCTTTTAGGTAAGCCGTCGACTTTTCACAGCGAATACCACCGGTACAAAACATCGCAACTTTCTTATGTTTGTCTTTATTTAGGTTTTCTTCGACGTATTTCGGAAACTCTTGGAATGTCTCAGTATTTGGGTTGATGGCATTTTTGAACGTTCCTATTTCAATCTCATAATCATTACGAGTATCGATGACTAGAACGTCCGGATCGGAAATAAGGTCATTCCAATCTTTTGGTTTCACGTATGTTCCTACGACTTGATTAGGGTCGATTCCTTCCACACCCATTGTGACAATTTCTTTTTTCAGTTTCACTTTAGTTCGGTGAAATGGGTTCTCACTACTATAGGATTCTTTATGGGAAATATTGTCTAGTCCTGGCTGTGCGTTTAGAAACTTAAGCACAGCATCAATGCCACTTTGAGGGCCTGCGATTGTTCCGTTAATCCCTTCAGAGGCCAGGAGCAGGGTTCCTTTAACTTCGACACTGATCATTTTCTCAATAAGGGGGGCACGTAACGCCTCAAATGTTTCTAAGTGAACAAATTTGTATAGTGCACAAACCGTAATGGGATTGCTGTTTTGGGAAGTATTCATGTTGTCTCCATTGAGCGAGCTGGAACGTAAATCCAGTGCTGTAGATTGATAAGTAATGGGAATAGTGCGACAGATCATTATGGCAAATGTGTCCAGAATGTACAGGGGTATTACGTGCTACATGAAGTGCGGAGGTATTCGTGATTAAAGAAAAAAGCCAAGTAAATGTTTACTTGGCTTTTAAAATCAAAAGTTTAAAAAACGGCTAACATAACACTATCGAGAATTCTGCAATCTTTCAGTTTTTTAATGGTGCAGCCTAGTCGTATCCAATTTTAGATTAAGGTTGATGTAGTTACCTTTACCATTATTTAACTAATTTGCGCATACCTTTCAGCATTTTTTCTGCTGTGTCGTAATGGTCGCCTTCCCATAACTGGTCATTCAAAAACTCACCAGAATAAAAACCGTCATACCCTGTCGCTTGGATTGCATCAATCCATTCTTGTAGTGGGATTTCACCGTCACCAATCAAGAAGCCGCGCAGTTCTTTTTCATCGACCCAAGGTTGGTTTTCAGCAGGCCTTAACCCATCTGAAATATGGATATTGTAGATTAACTCTTTACTCACGTTAGCGACTTGTTCTAGCGTTGCCCCACGGCATGCCCAGAGATGCCACGTATCTAATACAAAACCAAAGTTATCGCGACCGACGGCATCATGAAGACGGAAGTAGTCATCTAACTTTGCGATGGGTGTCCAAGCTGCACCTTCAAATTGAAAGCGAATACCTTGCTCTTTACCGATATCCGCAATGTGTCTGATATTTTGAGCAGAGATTTTAATATTATCTTCAACGGATAAGCCATTTAGAGCTTCAAATGAATTTAATTGAATCGTTGGTGCACCGATGTCGTGAGCGAATTTGCAGAGTGTTTCCACTTGTTTAAAAACGGCTTGTTGCGTGTCTTTATCTGGCGCTTCAACGCTACCAACAATATCAATTGCTGATGGCTGAATACCGGCGTCATCCAGTCTTTGCTTTAGGTCTTTACTTGTAAAGCCACTATTAATGTATCGCCATAGTTTTTCGGTGTGAATCTCTAAACCTTGATATCCCGTTTGTTCTGCAAGACGAATATCACTGACGATATTATTATATAAAGAACACATACCATGTAATGCAAATTTCATAAAAACACCAATGTTAATAAACTTGAGCGCAAGTTAGTTGTCGATAAAGTAAGAAAGTAGCCATATTCATGCTTACTTTCATGAAATCCTTTAAGTAAAAAAGGACTACAGGATCACGGTTTTATTTGTTGTTAATGACTCCAATGCCGCGTCTGCTAATGCTAATGCTCTTTCACCATCAATACCGGGTGAACGAGATTCAGCGCCACCTAAGACTTCAACAAAATGATGCCACTCATTTTTGTAAGCGCCAGCATAGCGTTGTAAAAAGAAGTACTCTGGGTTGGATTCAACAGCACCTTGATCGCCAAATTGCTTCACTGTATTTTCGGTGATATTACCAGCGGTTAATAAACCTTTACTGCCATGCACTTCTATACGTTGGTCATAACCGTAACCTGATCGGCGGCTATTATTGATGGTTGCAATCGCTCCTGATGCAAAGGTTAATACAACAACGGATGTGTCTATATCGCCAGCTTGCCCTATTTCAGGATCAACCATACAACTACCATAAGCTGTAATACTGGTTGGTTCCTCATTCATTAAATAACGCGCCATATCAAAGTCATGAATGGTCATATCACGATACATGCCACCAGATGTTTTTGCGTATTCCACTGGTGGAGCCGCAGGATCGCGAGAGGTGATGGTTAACGATTCAATTTGGCCAATGGCATTATTTGTTAACCGTGTTTTTAACTCATTAAAATGGTTGTCATAACGACGATTAAACGCGATAAAGAGTGTGGTGTTGTTTTGTTCAACCACAGTTAAGCATTTACGCACTTTCGTTAAATCAAGATCAATGGGCTTTTCACAGAAAATGGCTTTTCCATTTTGTGAGGCTATTTCGATAAAGTTAACGTGAGTATCGGTTGCTGAACAGATACAAATGGCATCTACTTGAGGGTCTGCCATTGCTTCGTCTACAGTTTGAATCTTGGCATCGTATTTTTTTGCTAATTCTTCACGACCAGCTATGTAAGAGTCAACGACTGAATACACATTAGTTTGTGAATGGTCATGTATATTTTGACCATGAATCTTGCCAATTCTTCCTACGCCAAATAGTGCAATATTAAACATATCTTTGTCCTTACGATATCAGTCTACATTATTAAAAAATAAGGTTAGCTTTCTCGTTCAACGATTAATGCTGTGCCTTGTCCGCCACCTATACATAACGTCGCTAATCCATATCGTCCATTGCGTGCATTTAACTCGTGCAATAACGTTACTAAAATGCGTGCACCTGATGCCCCAATAGGATGGCCTAACGAGATAGCACCACCATTAACATTGGTTTTCTCCGGTGTTAATGCGAGGCCTTTCATAACCGAAAGTGCTTGTGCGGCAAAGGCTTCATTTGCTTCCACGAGGTCTAAATCTTGGACTTGTAAGTTGGCTTTAAGTAACGCTTTTTCAGTTGCTGGCACTGGTCCGTATCCCATTAAATTAGGGTCTACGCCTGCGCTTGCATGTGAAACAATTTTTGCTAAAGGCTTAATACCAAGAAGCTTTGCTTTTTCAGCACTCATTAATACCAATGCGCTTGCGCCATCATTTATGCCAGATGCATTGCCAGCGGTGACGGTTCCATCTTTTTTAAACACAGTTCTTAACTTGCTTAATGCTTCAAACGTGGTGTTTGCCCTTGGAAATTCATCTTTGTTACAAACGATATCGCCTTTACGTGTTGAAATGGTATGTGGGACGATTTCCTGATCAAACTTATTTGCTTCGATTGCGGCTTGAGTGCGTTGTTGTGATTGTAAAGCGTATTTATCTTGTTCTTCGCGTGTTAATGAGTACTTTTCCGCTAAATTTTCAGCTGTAATCCCCATATGAATATCAGTAAAGGCATCGGTTAAACCATCAGAAAGGATCGTATCTATCGCTTGGCTATGCCCAAATGTCTTTCCGCTTCTGTGTTGATCCAATACATAAGCCGCGTTAGACATGCTTTCTGTTCCACCTACAACAATGACTTCGCATTCATTTGTTTGAATTGCCTGTACACCTAGCGTAATTGCTTTTAAACCGGAGCCACAAACTTTAGATACGGTATAAGCCGTGCTCTCTTGTGGGATTCCCGCTTTAATTTGTATTTGCCTTGCTATGTTTTGGCCATGCCCAGCAGCAAGCACGTTCCCTAGTATTACTTGTTCAACAAGTTCTGCTTGTATACCTGCCTTTTCAATCGCGCCTTTTACCGCTGTTACACCTAAGTCAACAGCGCTTACGCTAGCAAACATACCTGTGAATGACCCAATTGCGGTTCGCACGGCACTGACGATAACGACATCTTTCATATCAACCCCTTTATGCAACTACTGGATTAGTTTGTCATAAGGTAAATGTTATTAGAAATAAAAGTAAAAATATTTTTCCATTTGACGTTGGAGTTTAAATGGTAAATATTTTTCACTTTAGTGGTTTTTGATACTATTGTAGTTTTTTGAAAACTGCTATTTCTTTAGCGTAAATTTATGACGAAACGTTAAGTTTGTCACAGCTTGATATTTTCAAGCTACATTAATGACATTAAGTTTTTGTTTTAATTGAGTATATTTGTGTTTTATCAATGAGTTGATTATTTGAAGTTGATCATGAAATAGGTAGTCAATAATTTATTTTTTTAAATAGGTGATAAATAGCAAATTATTAATGAAAAAATATTTTCGTTTTGTTCTGTTTAGGGTATATTTGATTTGTATGGTAGCAAGTCATTACTCATTTGGATTTAAAGCTTGCACCTTAAATTACATTTAGTTTTTAAATTCATCCGGAGAGTCAAATGAGTAAAGTTCAATATGGTATCAGTCCTTTAACGTGGACCAACGATGACATGCCAGAATTAGGTGGTGATATTCCATTAGAGCAGTGTTTGAGTGAAATGGCAGAGGCTGGTTTTACTGGGACAGAACTAGGGACTAAATACCCTAGAGATCCTGAAACATTAGTTCCTTTACTTAAAGGACATGGATTAGTTTTAGCATCGGGTTGGTTCAGCGGTAACTTAATGACCTGTACCGCGGATGAAGAAATTGCCAACATGCAAGAGCATATCAAGCTATTGAAAGCAGCTGGTTGTAAGGCGATGGTGTATGGCGAAGTCAGCAATTCTGTTCATGGCGATATTGAGATTGCACTTTCTAAGCGCGTTATTTTAACGGCTGATGAGTGGGTTGAATACGGTAGAAAAATTACTATCGTTGCTGACCATTTATTGAATGAACACGGCATCAAACTTTCATTTCACCACCATGTTGGAACGATTTGTGAAACCGAAGCTGATGTTGATAAGTTGATGGAAGTTACTGGACCGTCGGTATTTTTAACATTAGATACAGGTCATATAACTTATGGTGGTGGTAATCCAGTGAATGTTATTGATCGCTGGGGAGACCGTATTGGGCACATGCATTTTAAAGATTTGCGTTTAGAGGTAATGGAAGCAGCGCGTAGTGCTGATAAATCATTTTTAAGTGCTGTTTTAGATGGTGTATTCACCGTACCTGGCACTGGTGATGTGAATTACGACGATGTATTTAGTGCACTAAAAGCACGTGACTACGAAGGTTGGTTGTTAGTAGAAGCGGAGCAAGATCCTGCTAAAGCAAACCCTCTAAAATTTGCCAAAACGGCGTATAAAAATATTTCAGGTTATGCAGAGAAATTTAATTTATAAACACAAGTACTTTAAGTCGTAAGAGCTTAAATTCTGTTTTTGCTCTTACGTTTACCTATTTTCTAACCTGATAGGAGCGCACAATGTTTAATGAAGAAAGTCATTTAGATCAACCTATTCGCTGGGCGATGGTCGGTGGTGGTCGTGGTAGCCAAATTGGTTACTCTCACCGAAATGCCGCACTGCGTGATGGTTTATTTAAACTTGTTGCCGGTGCATTTGATCTTGATGCTGAACGTGGTCGTGACTTTGCGATGAATTTAGGTATTGACGAAAGTCGCTCATATACAACTTATAAAGAGATGTTTGCAAAAGAGCAGAAACGAGAAGATGGCATTCAAGCTGTTTCTATTGCAACCCCTAACAGTACTCATTTTGAAATTTGTAAAGCCGCACTAGAAGCGAAGCTGCATGTTATTTGTGAAAAACCGCTCACTTTTACAACGGAAGAAGCATACCAGTTAAAAGCATTAGCGATTCAAAATAATCGCCTGATTGGTGTGATGTATGGTTATACCGGTTTTCCGATGATCCACCAAGCTCGTGAAATGGTTCGCCGTGGTGACCTTGGTGATATTCGTGTTGTAAATGCTCAGTTTGCTCATGGTTTTCACAATGAAGAATATGAAAAAAATGATCCTGGCCTGAAATGGCGAGTAACACCGGAAGCTTCAGGTCCGACATATGTGATTGGTGATGTGGGTACCCATGTTTATTACCTTTGTGAAATGATCACCGAATTGGAAGTGGAAAGCTTATGTTGTATGCGACAAAGCTTTATAGAGTCTCGCGCTCCTTTAGAAGATAACGCGCATATCATGGTGAAATTTAAAGGTGGTGCAGTGGGGGCGTTTTGGACGTCGGCTGTTAACGCGGGTTCGATGCATCAGCAAAAAATTCGAGTGGTAGGCTCTAAAGCATCGATCGAATGGTGGGATGAGTTTCCAAATCAATTACGGTATGAAGTGCAAGGTGAAGCTCCTCGTATATTAGAGCGCGGTATGGGGTATTTGTACCAAGACGATTCAGGTGTGTCATGTAACCGAGTAGGTGGTGGACATTCTGAAGGCTATTTTGAGTCTTGGGCTAATTTATATGCTCGATTTGCTTACGCATTTGATGCCGTAAATCAAGGGAAAACAGCTGAGTTAGAAGAAATGTGGTTTCCAGATGTTGATGCGGGCATTGAAGGGACTCGATTATGTGAAAAGTGCGTTGAATCAGCTGATAATGGCTCTATATGGGTTAATTACAAAGATTAAGGAATAGAGGATGACACAGGTCAGTTTTAAGCAAGATAGAGAATTAGATGCCATTGTTTTAGGTCGGGCTGGTGTTGACTTATATGCACGCGAAGCCAATACCGATTTTGCCGATATTACTGGCTTTGATAAATATGTCGGTGGATCGGCGGCTAATATCGCGGTTGCTATTAATCGCTTGGGTGCAAAAGTCGGTTTTATTAGTTGTGTGGCTGATGATGCATTTGGTCGTTATGTTCAAGGGTATTTGGAACAGCAAGGTATAAACCTAGATGGAATGATGGTTGATAGTTCGGGATCTCGCACTTCTGTTGCTTTCACAGAAATGAAACCTACAGATTGTGATGTATTGATTTACCGAAATAATGCATCTGATTTGATGTTAAAAACGGAACAAATTAACGCTAACTATATTGCAAAGAGCAAAACGTTGATTGTCACTGGTACCGCATTATCAGCGAGTCCAAGTAGAGAGGCGGCTTTATTAGCCATGCAATATGCACGCAGCGTTGGCACTGTAGTTGTGTTGGATGTGGATTATCGTCCTAAAACATGGCGTACGGATGTTGATGCATCTATTTATTATGGCATCGCCTCTAACCTTTCTGACATTGTTATCGGTAATCGTGAAGAATTCGACATGATGGAAACAGTCGATGCACCGGGTAACGAAAATGATAATGAAACGGCACAGCGTTTCTTAAAAGGCAACACTCAAATAGTGATCATCAAAGCGGGAGAATTAGGATCTCGCGTGTATTGTAAAAATGGACATCAGTTTGAGCAGGGTATTTACCGTGTCGAAGCTAAAAAACCATTTGGTTCTGGCGACTCTTTTGCTGGCGCACTGATCTGGACATTGACAAATGGTGGTTCATTGGAACAAGGCGTAAGTAACGGCTCTGCAGCGGCGGCAATCAATGTTAGTGGTACAAGTTGTACTGAAGCGATGCCAACGAAAGAAGCGCTAGAAAGTTTTATTGCAAAATTTGAACAAGCAGCCCGTTAATACTTCAGATTAACGAGACTTATTCGCACTATAAATAGATAGGATATAACTATGGGAAAGCACATTGAACCATTTGATAATAAGAACCAACCAATCATTGACGTAAATGATGATACAACACCATTATGTTATTTTAATCCAGTGAAATTAAAGCAAGGTGAAACGTTTAGCCACCAAGTAGACGGATATGAAAGTGTTATTGTCTTAGCGGGTGGAACTTGCACTATCGTGGTTGATGGCCAGACTTTTCCTGGAATTGGTAAGCGTGCAAGTATTTGGGACGGTGATCCTGAGTCAGTTTATGTCCCTGTGGGCATGACGGCAGAAATTACATGCGACAGTGAACAAGCAGATTTGATGATTGCTGGTGGTCTGTATGACGAAGTACTCGAACCATTTGCGATAACAACCGCTGATAAAATTCAATATGGCTCTGACGACACGAAAACACATCGTAAAATTAAACACATATTAGGCCAATCTAATGCCGATAGTCGTGGTCGCTTATTAGTGAGCGAGTTATTTACTGTTGGTGCTGGTGGCTGGTCTGGTTTCCCTGCACATAAACATGATTGCGATCGTGGTGAATTAGAAACAAATTACCAAGAAGTGTATCAATTCCAATTTAATCCAGGACAAGGTTTTGGTGCTCAGTTCTTATATGAGCATGAAGATGACTGTGGACCTGTTTACCATGTTAAATCGGGTAGTGTTATTTCAATTGATAAAGGCTACCACCCAAGTGTCGCTGCCCCTGGTTATGAAATGTATTACTTCACGATTATTGTGGGGAAAACATCTAAGTCTTTAGTGCAGCATTTTGACCCACACCATGAGTATCAAGTACATACGATACCTGGAATCAAAGACATGATTAACAAATTTAAATAAAAGGAATTTTTTATGCTTGTTAATTTAAATGAAGTATTACCAATGGCTGCCGCAAGTGATTATGCAGTGCCCTGTTTTAATGTGTTTGGTTATGAAGATGCAAGGGCCGTTGTTGATGCCGCTGAAGAAGTAGGAAAACCCGTTATTCTAGCCTGCAATAAGGATGTAATTGATTTTTATGGCCCTGTCGTTGCAGCTACGATGTTTAGTGAACTAGCAAAAAGTAGCACGCAAAAAGTTGTCTTGCATTTGGATCACACTTACGAAGAGCATATCGTTTATCAAGCGATTAAAGCGGGTTTTAGTTCAGTGATGTTTGATGGTTCTCAGCTCCCATTAGCCGATAATATTGCCAGAACTAAAAAAGTTGCTGAGGTTGCTCATGCTTGTGGCGTGAGTGTTGAAGGTGAAATCGGTTCTGTACCATATCAAGAAGGGCGTGATCATATTAAAACCATCGACACAAGTCCCAATGAAGCAAAACAATATGCTGAAGAAAGCGATTTAGATTGCATTGCTTTATCTGTGGGCAATGTACATCGTTTAACTGAGCCAACCAGCATTATTAATTTTGATCTATTACAGAGTATAGAAGCCGTTGTTTCTAAACCGCTTGTCATACATGGAACTAGTGGAATTAAAGAAGAAGATATTTTAAAGCTTAAGAAAACACGAGTTTCTAAATTTAATATCGGCACAAGCTTACGCCAAGCGTTAGGGCATAATTTACGTGATTATATGAATGCAGAAGTTGAAAAATTTGATCGTTTATATTTCATGAAAAAAGCCATGCCTCATGTCAAAGAGGATGCGATTAGGTGGTTTAAATTATTGTCCTAATTCCTATATTTCGATATTCTTTGGCAGTAGCACCTAAGTATTCACTTAGGTGTTTTTTTTAAGAGTGAAGATGATGCAGAATGATATTGAAGTACCAACAACGTTAGATAGATTTAAAGATATACTTGCTGAACGTTATGACAAATTAAGTAATCGCCTTAAACAGGTTGCTGATTTTATCACTGAAGAGCCTATGATTGTCGCTTTCGAAACGATGTCTGTCATTTCTGATAAAGCTGGGGTTCCAATATCAACCCTGAGTCGTTTTGCAAATACTTTTGGCTTTGATGGTTTTAGTAAAATGCAGGTTTTGTTCAGCGATCAGTATTTTCATAAACCTCGTGATTATAAAGCGCGCATTAAGCGAGCAAAAGAAGAAGGGCCATTGCAAGTTGATACTGTAAAAGGCATTTTCGAAAGCTTAGGTGATTCTAATATTAAAGCGATGGAAGATTTACTTGTTGGTATTTCACCTTCTAAATTGGAAGAAGCGATAACATTACTCTCACAAGCGGATACTATTTTTGTACAAGGAGTACGACGTGCTTACCCAATTGCGAGTTACCTTTGGTACATGCTGCTTAAGGGCGGCTCAAATGTCGAATTAGTTGATAGTGTTGGTGGAATGCGATCCCCGATACTTAAACAGATTAAAAAAGGTGATGTATTGTTAATCACAACGTTTAAACCTCACGCACAAGAATCTATCCACGCGATCGAGCGAGCGCATAAAGTTGGCGCGAAAATTGTTGCTATTACTGATAATCAAATGAGTGAACACGGACGTAAAGCTGATCTATCTTTTGAAATTATAGAAAACGATGTGATAGAGTTTCGCTCTTTAACGAGCGCAATGTTTGTCGCTCAAACATTAGCTGTAGGCTTAATGTTGTAACTTAGCAGGGGTAGCCTACTCCTGCTTCTCGCTCTCTGTTCCCCAAATCACCTATCCATTTTTGACCTGATCCCGTATACCGTTTTATCAATCACATTTGATTTATTTTGTTCATTTATACAATTTACCATCATAGATGAAAAATATTTTTTAATTTTTTCTTTATGAATCTGCCTATCTGTTTGAAGCATGGTTATCTAGTAGGTTTTATTTATACTATTTAAAATTAATGCTCAAATGCCATTAATTCATTGAAAAGTATAAGTAAATATATTTTCACGCATATCAGTAACTTAGGGTTCCTTTGATGTGAGATTTTATTTCTTTGAACTAGATAGCATTTCTGTGTAAAAAAACTACTATTAGATATCTTTAATAAATATCATTGAATTAAATATGAAATTTATTTTCTATTTTCGTGTTTATGATTTTTTATCATTATGTTTAATGTGACCTGTTAGTTGCATGTCATGACTTTGGAGTAAATGTATGAGTACTTTTCGACTAACCACTGGACAAGCTTTAGTTAAGTTTTTAAATCAACAGTATGTCGAAGTTGATGGGCAAGAAGAAAAGTTCGTGCATGGTGTCTTTACTATTTTTGGTCATGGTAATGTCTTAGGTTTAGGGCAAGCATTAGAGCAAGACTCAGGCGATTTGATTGTGCATCAAGGTTGTAATGAACAAGGAATGGCACAAATTGCTGTGGGTTTTGCTAAGCAGCAGAAGCGAAAAAAAATCTATGCTGTGAGTGCATCGGTTGGGCCCGGCTGTGCCAATATGATCACGGCTGCAGCGACAGCATCAGCAAACCGTATACCGGTTTTATTACTACCCAGCGATGTTTACGCGTCTAGACAGCCTGATCCTGTTATCCAACAAATTGAACAGTTTCATGATTATTCAATAACAACAAATGATGCTTTCCGTCCAGTCTCTAAATTCTTTGATCGTGTCATGCGCCCTGAGCAATTGATGACGGCAATGATAAATGCAATGCGTGTATTAACTGACCCGGCAGATACGGGAGCCGTAACTATTTCGTTACCGCAAGATGTACAGGGTGAATCTTATGATTTCCCAGAGCATTTCTTCCAAAAACGTGTCCACCGAATCGAACGACGCCCAGCATCTACTGCGATGATCGCTGATGCTGTCGCTGCAATTAAAGATAAGAAAAAACCTTTACTGATTTGTGGTGGTGGTGTTCGTTATTCCGAAGCTCATGATACGTTTAAAGCGTTTGCAGAGAAGTTTAATATTCCATTTGGAGAAACGCAGGCAGGTAAAAGCGCTGTACCTTTTGACCATGAATTAAATTGTGGTGGTATTGGTTCTACGGGTACGTACTCCGCAAATATATTAGCAAAAGAAGCCGATGTGATTATTGGTGTGGGAACACGAATGACGGACTTTACTACCGCATCTAAATCTCAATACCAAAATAAAGAGGTAACCTTCGTTAATATCAATGTTGCAAGCCATGACGCGTATAAATTAGATGGTATTCGTGTCGTCGCGGATGCTAAATCGGCATTGGAAGTGTTGTCCGATGCTTTAGAAAAAGAAAATTATCGTTCTGAATACACTGATCAAATCACTACGGCCCGCAAAACTTGGGCTGAAGAATTAAATCGTCTTGATAATGTGAAATATGAAGATAATAAGTTTGAACCTGAAGTTGCAGGGCATCTTGATAATTCAATCTTGGATGAATATGCGGACGTTTTAAAATCGAAACTATTACAAACTCGCGTACTGGGCATTTTAAACAAAGAATTCAGTGATGATGCGATTGTTGTCGGGGCTGCGGGATCGTTGCCGGCGGATTTACAACGAGTATGGCGCCCTAAACAAAAGGATACTTACCATGTTGAGTTTGGTTATTCTTGTATGGGCTATGAAATAGCGGCTGCAATTGGCGCTAAAATCTCTTGTCCTGAACAACCCGTTTATGCGCTGCTGGGGGATGGTTCATACATGATGCTTCATTCTGAATTACAAACTGCGATTCAGGAAGGCATTAAGATCGATATTGTGTTAATGGATAATATGAGTTTTGGTTGTATTAATAACTTACAAATGGATAACGGAATGGGCAGCTTTGGTACTGAAAACCGATTTCGTGACGCTAAAACAGGCAAGTTAACAGGGAAATCTGTTCCCGTTGATTTTGCTAAAAACGCAGAAAGTTATGGTTGCGTCACTTATACAGTACGTAACGATGAGGAATTAATTGCTGCCATTGCTGATGCTAAGAAACAAACGGTGTCTACGTTAATTGACGTTAAAGTATTACCTAAAACCATGACTCATGGCTATGAGTCATGGTGGCGTTGTGGAATCGCAGAGGTTGCTGATAAAGCTCAGATTGAAGAAGCCGCTGTTCGAATGTCTAAAATGGCTAAAAGTGTTCGTCAATATTAATAAAAAGACCTGAAGAACCCTCACTTAAAACCTTACTTTATTAAGTAAGGTTTTTTTGTGGTTATTTTTAATATGTTTCTTAAATATACTTTGAATCGCCTATCACATCAGCTTGGGAAAATACGGTAACGCTATTGCTTTACGGCCAGTGAAACCGCGAGTGATTGTACTAAACATAATGATGCTGATTGAGATCTGAAAGCATCCACTTTCCCTTCATTTACAATGAAACAAACATCGCTCAATGCGGCTAGGGGAGTAGCTTGGCTGTCGGTGATCATGATTTGTTTCGCACCTGCTTTATGAGCCATTTCAGAAAGCGATTGTGTTTCTTGCGCATAGGGGCTAAAGCTAATAGAGATCACAACATCATTTGTGCCGACCATAGAAAGCTGCTCATTAAACATTCCTCCTAAGCCGTCAATTAGAAAGGCTCGACGTTCTACATGACGCAAAGCATAGGTTAAATAAGTCGCGATATTAAAGGAACGTCGTAAGCCAATGATGTAAATATTGTCGGCTTTGCTTAAAATATCGACCGCTAACTCTAAGCTTTCTTCTGGTGTTTGTGTGGCAAGTTGCTGCATCGCTTCAGAATTTACACGAGCGAATTCTTGTAAAATAGGTAATGGCTTTTCAGGTGATTTTGGTGTCGTCTGTGTTTCTTTATATAAACGAGCCCGATCGGTATAACTTGCTGTTTCTTCTATTAAGTCTTGTCTAGAAAGCTGCTTAATTTCATTAAACCCTGAAAACCCAAAAGCTTTTGAAAAGCGGATTAAAGTCGAGGGTGGTACATTGGCTTGAGTGGCAATAGTGGCAATGGTATCAAAAGCTAAACTTTGATTATTTTCCAGTATATATGTCGCGACCTGTTGTAAGCGTTTACTTAAGCTTGAATATTGCGAGCGAATTTGTGTTTGTAATTGACCAATATTCTTTGCCACCGGCATCGTATCTTCCTTTCATGAACTATTTATTTCATTTTAACATAGTAATGAAATATATCATTCATCAGCAATCTCACGATTTTGTTGTTAGAACGACCTTATAGCGTTTTAGCAAGATCACATTTTCAATTTAAATTGAAATAAAAATTTCATTTTAAATTGAATTTGAAATTTTTATTTCATATCATATGGACACTTACATTAGCGCATATTCAAACGGTAAAAAACTACATTTTGGAGCAGAGATATAATGCAACAATCAGATCAAAATAAATCTTTAGATCTCATCTGTATGGGGCGAGTTGCAGTTGATTTTTATGGTCAGCAGATTGGGTCACGACTTGAAGATATGTCTTCTTTTTCAAAATATTTAGGTGGTTCATCGGGAAATGTTGCTTATGGAACAGCGCAGCAAGGGTTGAAGTCATCAATGTTAGCGCGTGTTGGTGACGAGCATATGGGACGCTTCTTACAGGAAGAGTTAGAGCGTGTTGGCGTCGACACTCGTTATTTAATTAAAGATAAAGATCGATTAACGGCACTGGTAATCTTAGGTATAAAAGATGAGGATACTTTCCCTCTTATTTTTTATCGCGATAACTGTGCTGATATGGCGATTACTGCTGAAGATGTATCCGAAGAATATATTGCATCAGCACGTTGTTTGGCGGTCACAGGTACGCATCTTTCAAACCCACAAACACGTGAAGCAGTGCTTACCGCTTTAAAATATGCAAAACGTAATGGTGTTAAAACAGCGTTAGATATTGATTATCGTCCTATCTTGTGGGGATTAACCACACTAGGGGATGGTGAAACTCGATTTATCGCGTCTGACTCTGTGACACAGCAGCTACAAGAGGTTTTACACCTGTTTGACCTTATTGTTGGTACTGAAGAAGAGTTTCATATTTCTGGTGGTTCGACGAATACCATTGAAGCATTAAAAAATGTTCGTCGCGTTAGCCAGGCTGAATTAGTGTGTAAACGAGGCCCATTAGGTTGCTCTGTATTCACGAAAGGTATCCCAAATACGCTAGATGAAGGGATTACCGTTCAGGGTGTGCAGGTGGACGTATTAAATGTGTTAGGGGCGGGGGATGCCTTTATGTCTGGCTTATTACGCGGTTATTTAACGAGTGAAGGTTGGGAAAAATCCTGTGCTTACGCTAATGCCTGTGGTGCTTTGGTCGTTTCTCGCCATGGTTGTGCGCCAGCAATGCCTTCAAAAGAAGAACTCGATAATTATTTAAGCCGTGCGGATCACGTCGTTCGCCCTGACTTAGATCCTGAACTGAACCATTTGCACCGGGTCACGACACGTAAAGTAGAGTGGCCAGAATTGTGTGTTTTAGCGTTTGATCATCGCAGTCAGTTCGTCGATATGGCAGAAGGGTGTGGTGCGGATTTAGCTCAAATTCCAAAGTTAAAAGATCTTATTTTTAAAGCGAACCAAGAAGTTGCACAAGAACATGACTTGGTCGGGAAATCAGGCATTTTATGTGACAGCCGGTTTGGACAGTCCGTATTAAATGATGCGACTGGCAGTGCTTGTTGGATCGCTCGCCCAATAGAGCTACCGGGATCGCGTCCATTGCAATTAGAACATGGCAATATTGGCTCTCAACTCATAACTTGGCCGATAGAGCATGTCGTGAAGTGTTTGGTGTTTTGCCATCCAGAAGATGATCTAGACATGCAGACTAAACAGGATAAAACCATAAAAGAGGTGTATGAAGCCTGTTGTTTGTCAGGGCATGAATTATTACTGGAAGTTATCTTACCGAAAGAGTCAGTTCATAATGATGAACATTATGTTCAATTGTTAGCCCGTTTTTATACATTAGGTATTAAACCCGATTGGTGGAAGTTACCACCGTTAAATGACATTTCATGGGCACAAATTAGTGCATTAATTGAAGCTAATGACAAGCATTGTCGTGGCATTGTATTGCTAGGGTTAGATGCTCCAGTAGATGAATTAAAGGCCGGTTTTAAAGCTGCTTCAACGTGTGAATGGGTGAAAGGGTTTGCTGTTGGCAGAACAATATTTTCACAACCAAGTAAAGCCTGGCTAGCTCATGAAATTGATGACCAGACCTTAGTTGACCAAATTAAACAGAACTATTTGAGCATCATTCAATCTTGGGTAGCGCGAAAATAAATCCAGATTATTGATAACGGTATAAGTCACTAATTGTATAAAAATGATTTTTAAAGGAATAACACATGGAAACCATCCAAAATTTTATTAACGGTGAAATCACCGCAAGTAATAGTCAACGTTTTTCACCTGTTTTTAACCCTGCCACAGGACAGCAAACGCGCCAAGTAGTATTGAGTGATGAAGCTGAAGCCACTGCCGCTATTTCAGCAGCGCAAGCCGCTTTTCCATCTTGGTCAAAGTCGTCACCATTAAAACGGGCACGTATTATGTTTGCTTTTAAAGCTTTGTTAGAAGCCAATAAAGATGCACTAGCTCGTTTGATTTCTAACGAACATGGTAAAGTTTATTCCGATGCAATAGGTGAAATTACACGTGGATTAGAAGTTGTAGAATACGCTTGTGGCATTCCTCATTTACAAAAAGGTGAGCATTCAGCTAACGTTGGCTCTGGGGTTGATAGCCATTCGTTAATGCAACCTCTGGGCGTGTGTGTTGGAATCACGCCATTTAATTTTCCTGCGATGGTACCAATGTGGATGTTCCCCATTGCACTAGCGACGGGCAATACCTTTGTCTTAAAACCCTCAGAAAAAGATCCTTCTTTAGCGCTACAATTAGCCGATTTACTAAAGCAAGCTGGGTTGCCTGATGGGGTTTTCAACGTTGTAAATGGTGATAAGCAAGCTGTAGATGTGTTACTGACAGACACTCGTGTTCAAGCGGTGAGTTTTGTGGGTTCTACACCTATTGCTGAATATATTTATACGACAGCTTCTGCTCATGGCAAACGTTGCCAAGCATTAGGAGGGGCTAAAAACCATTGTTTATTAATGCCTGATGCTGATATCGAAATGGCTGCAAATGCAATTATAGGTGCCGCATATGGTTCGGCTGGTGAGCGTTGCATGGCTTTATCAGTTGTCGTAGCCGTCGGAGATGAAACGGCCGACAAACTTATCGATAAACTCCAAACTCAAATCAAAACAATGAACATAGGCGCTGGAGTTGTCGATGGTCCTGAAAATGATATGGGCCCAGTCGTAACAGCACAACATAAAGCTAAAATATGTGAGTTTATTGATTCAGGTGTAACACAGGGAGCGACGTTATTAGTTGATGGAAGATCAGTATCGGTTAAAGGTTATGAACAGGGGTATTTTGTAGGGCCAACTCTATTTGACCATGTGTCTCCAGAAATGAATATTTATAAAGAAGAGATATTTGGTCCAGTTTTATCTGTGGTAAGAGTTCCAAATTATGATCAGGGTTTAACATTAATTAACCGCTGTGAATATGGTAATGGTACCGCTATTTTCACTCGCGATGGCGAAACTGCACGTGAATTTAGTGAAAATGTCCTCGCGGGCATGGTTGGGATTAATGTACCGATTCCAGTGCCGATGGCATTTCATAGTTTCGGTGGTTGGAAAAGATCCGTATTTGGCCCACTAAATGTACATGGTAGTGATGGTGTGCGCTTTTATACTCGTATGAAAACCGTAACAAGCCGTTGGCCTACAAGTGTTCGTTTAGAAGATCACGACAGCACATTTATTATGCCGACTATGTAATAACCTTTGATCTTGTTTAAATAAATTAGCTATTTAAACAAATTAGGTTTATGGAAAATATTAAGCAGATTGTAAAAAATCTGCTTTTAACTTTTCGACAGGGAAGTTTAGGATGATAGTGTCTGAGCCTTGATTCTATATAACCGTTATCCCAGTTGTTTTTATTTATGGTATTGGTAAAGGTGGATTAGGTGGCGTGTTATTAGCCGTTATTTCCCAAACGGGTTTTAAGCGAGTGATTGATAGTTTATCGCTATTGTTTTAAAAAGGTATTCAGTTAAACAGTCGCTAACGTGAATACCTTTATTGAATTAGATTAAAAGACCATTTCAGGGACATGAGAAGGTATTACCAAATCCCCTTCGGTTAGCTTTTGAATCTCCTCTACTGACACATCTGGCGCACGTTCAACTAAATGGAATTTTCCATCTCTGATCTCTATAAATGCTAAATCGGTTAACACTTTCTTAATGCAACCTTTACCGGTTAACGGTAAAGAGCAGTTACTTAATAACTTTGATTGCCCATGCTTAGAAGCGTGAGTCATGGTCACAATAATATTTTCTGCGCCAGCAACCAAGTCCATTGCACCACCCATTCCTTTTATTAACTTGCCAGGAATCATATAAGAAGCAATGTTGCCGTTAACATCTACTTCAAAAGCCCCTAAAACAGTCAGGTCAACATGTCCTCCGCGGATCATCGCAAAAGACTCTGCAGAATCAAAGAAAGAAGCACCAGTGGCTGTAGTGACAGTTTGTTTACCCGCATTAATCAAGTCAGCATCAATTTCCTGTTCAGTCGGGAACTGCCCCATACCGAGCAAACCATTTTCTGATTGCAGCATGACTTGAACGTCTGCAGGTAAATAGTTAGCAACTAATGTAGGAATGCCGATGCCAAGATTAACGTAAAAACCATCTTCTATTTCTCGAGCAACACGTTGTGCCATTTGTTCGCGTGATAAAGTCATATTTCCCCCTATGATTTTGTTTGAACGGTACGTTGCTCAATACGTTTTTCAAATGAACCTAAAATTAAACGATTCACATAAATACCCGGAGTATGGATTTGGTCTGGGTCTAACTCACCAGGCTCCACTATTTCCTCTACTTCTACGACGGTAATTTTTCCCGCAGTTGCTGCCATCGGGTTAAAGTTACGTGCTGTTTTTCTAAAAATAAGGTTGCCGTAGCGATCTGCTTTCCATGCTTTGACAATTGCAAAATCACTTTTTATCGCATGCTCTAAAATATAGTTTTTTCCATCTATTTCACGCTCTTCTTTGCCATTGGCGACGAGAGTACCGTAACCTGTGGCAGTGAAAAATGCTGGAATACCCGCTCCGCCAGCACGCATTTTTTCAGCAAGAGTACCTTGAGGTGTTAATTCTACTTCGAGCTCACCTGCCATCATTTGACGTTCAAATTCTGCATTTTCACCAACATAAGAGGCAATGATCTTTTTGATTTGGCGATCAGGTAATAAAATACCTAAACCAAAGTCGTCAACACCACAATTGTTAGAAACAACCGTTAAACCTTTGGTTCCTTTGCGCTTTATCTCTGATATTAAATTTTCAGGAATACCGCATAAGCCAAAACCGCCGGAGATAATTGTCATGTTATCTTCAAGCCCCGACATTGCTTCTTCATAACTTGACACTACTTTGTCAAACCCTGCCATTGTGTGCTCCTATCGTTCATCAAGATTATTTATGTGTTAACTTTTTGTATTTAAAGACTAATTTTTGTTTTTTACTAAGTGCAATAAAAGCTATGTTACGTATTGGCGCTAATGAAAATGTATTACACGGTATTGATTACGATCAAATTAATACAACGTATTACCATATTTATGAAATATATTTTTCATTTTTGTGAGGTAGTTAGTGGGTTTATTTTATTTTTATATATTAAAAATGAAGTGTCTATTGGGGTTTTGAGTTTTATTTTTTATTAATCATGTGGTTATTGTCTTGTTTGTTGTTTTCTGTTTTTGATAAAAATTATCCGATTTTTATAGTGATATAAATTGATGTTGGTTTTTTAAAGTGATGATGGAGGAAAGTAAGAAAGAAAAACTTACATTGAAATGATATTTTGATGCAGTTCCTTCATCACTTGACATAAAAGTCGCTGGGCTGCCGAGTATCTCTCCTTACTGAAGCCTACTTTAACTCTCTTTTTTTAATTAATCATACAATAATGGCATTTTGGTTGTTTTAATGAAAAATATTTTTCTTTTTTGTTAAAGGAAGTTTTAACTTTTTGCTTTGGTGGATATTTATACGATTTACTTTCTGATTAATGGTATTTGGTGATTAATTGTAAGTTTTGTTTCATTTTAGGCGCTATTTATCGTTTTTTGATAAAAAAAGGTGATTAAACTAGACCTGCTTAACATTTATTTAACGAGTGACTTTTAAGCTGTAGCGGAACTTGATTTGAAAGATTAATATACATCCGTTCCTGATTGAAAATAATTTTTCATTTCTTGACCTAGTCATTATTTACAAAAAAAGTAGTTATGTTTGAAAGGAAAATAATCAATTCTAATAGCTAATTATTCAACATTTTCTTCTAACTATTAGAACCGTTGTTTTCAACCCCCCGATACTATTTAGGAGAGTTTTAATGAAAAAGTTTAAATTGTTAACAGCAGCGATATTCTCAGTGGCACTCGCAACGCCATTTGTTTCTATGTCAGCTGCTGCTGAGCGATATGTATTAGTGAGTCATGCTCCCGATTCTGATAGCTGGTGGAACACGGTAAAAAATGGTGTGGCATTAGCGGGTAAACAAATGGATGTGACCGTTGAATATCGTAACCCACCGACGGGTGATTTAGCTGATATGGCTCGAATCATTGAGCAAGCAACAGCTTCTAATCCTGATGGTATTATCACGACATTAGCAGATTACGATGTACTAAGTGGACCAATTCAAAGTGCAGTGGATCAAGGTATCAACGTTATCATCATGAATTCAGGCACACCTGAACAAGCTCGAGACTTGGGTGCTCTTATGTTTGTTGGGCAACCAGAATTTGACGCCGGTTATGCCGCGGGCCAACGAGCGAAGAAAGATGGTGTTAATTCATTTGTTTGCGTAAATCATGCTATTTCAAATGCAGTAGTTGCAGAGCGTTGTCGTGGTTTTGCTGAAGGTTTAGGTGTCGAGCTAGGCAACTCTATGCTTGATAGTGGACAAGATCCTGCGGAAATTAAAAACCGTGTACTTGCTTACTTAAGTGCAAACCCTAAAACAGAAGCAATTTTAACATTAGGTCCTACATCGGCAGATCCTACATTATTGGCTTTGCAAGAAAATGGGCTAGCGGGTGATATTTACTTCGGTACATTTGACCTTGGTGAGAATATCGTTAAAGGCATCAAATCTGGCATTATCCAATGGGGTATCGATCAACAACCCTTCCTACAAGCGTATTTACCGGTAGTCATTCTAACCAACTACGATCGCTTTGGTGTTTTACCAGGAAATAACATTAACTCAGGCCCTGGCTTTGTAACAAAAGATGCACTGACGTTAGTTGAAAAATATGCAGGCGAATACCGTTAAATAGCCATTTATTATGTATATCCAATGGCCGTACTATTTGTGCGGCCTTTAACCTCAAACTGTGTTCCTATTGTTAAGATTTAGAGGTCTAATATGACTGAACCAACATCAGCCCAACCGGCTAACTCCGAGAAACCGGATGAACGAATTAAAACAAGATCGAGTTTTCGACAAGCCTTAATTAGACCTGAATTAGGTGGTATTTGCGGAACAATCTTAGTTTTTACTTTCTTTTTATTAACAGCTCGTGACTCAGGCATGTTTTCAGCCTCTGGTGTTATAAACTGGTCTATCGTATCGTCACAATTTATTATTATCGCTGTGGGTGCTTGCTTATTGATGATAGCCGGTGAGTTTGATTTGTCAGTTGGCTCTATGATTGGGTTTAGTGGTATGTCAATTGCTCTACTTTCGGTGGTATTTGGTCTACCGATGTGGGTGGCTATTATTACTACATTCATTTTATGTATGGCAATCGGAGCATTAAGTGGTTGGTTGGTTATAAAAACGGGTCTACCAAGTTTTATCGTAACCTTAGCGTTCTTATTTATTCTTCGCGGCTTAACCATTTTTGCTGCGATATCAACGACAAACAAAACAATTGTTGGTGGTATTAAAGATGCTGCAGAAGGCGATTGGCTTGCCCCTCTCTTTGGTGGAAAAATTTTTACGGGTTTATTTCAGTGGCTAGGTGATAACGGCTGGATTGAAACTTTTGAACGTGGTTTGAAAAAAGGTCAACCGGTTGTTGAAGGTATCCCAATGCTGATGGTTTGGGCTGTTGTCCTGCTTGTTTTCTCTCATTGGTTATTAACTAAAACAAAATTTGGTAACTGGATTTTTGCTTCTGGTGGTAATTCTCTAGCTGCTACTTATGTAGGTGTTCCGGTTAACCGCGTTAAGATTCTAATGTTCATGTTCACGGCTTTCTGTGCTTGTGTCTTTGCAACATCACAGGTCATTGAGTTTGGCTCTGCCGGCGCTGATCGTGGTTTATTAAAAGAGTTTGAAGCGATTATCTCAGTGGTTATTGGAGGCGCACTACTCACTGGTGGCTATGGTTCAGTTATTGGTGCAGCATTAGGTGCAGTTATCTTTGGTGTTGTACAGCAAGGTCTATTCTTTGCTGGTGTTGAGAGCTCACTCTTTAGGGTATTCCTCGGTGCAATTCTATTATTTGCTGTAATTTTAAATACCTATATACGTCGCATGATCACAGGGGAGAAATAACATGAGCGAACCTATTATCGAAATGAAGAAGATACAGAAGCATTTTGGTTCTGTTATCGCTCTCTCTGGTGTGTCTTTAAAGGTAATGCCGGGTAAATGTTTATGCTTATTAGGTGATAATGGTGCTGGTAAATCAACATTTATCAAAACCATGGCAGGTGTACATAAACCGTCAGATGGTCAAATTTTCTTTGAAGGTCAGCCGATGAATTTTGAGAGTCCTCGTGATGCAATTACGGCAGGTATCGCAACGGTTTATCAAGACTTAGCGATGATTCCACTGATGTCAGTTGCACGTAACTTTTTTATGGGTAATGAACCAACTAAGAAAATTGCAGGTATTAGTTTTTTTGATCATAAGCTAGCAAACGAAGTTACCATGAAGGAGATGGAAAAGATGGGAATTCATCTCCGTTCAGCTGATCAAGCAATTGGTACTTTATCGGGTGGTGAGCGTCAAACAGTTGCGATTGCAAGAGCAGTATATTTTGGTGCGAAGGTGTTAATCCTTGATGAGCCAACTTCTGCACTGGGGGTTCGCCAAACCGCTAATGTATTAGCCACAATCGATAAAGTACGTAAGCGCGGTATTGCTGTGGTATTTATTACGCATAACGTGCGACACGCGATGGCGGTGGGTGATAGCTTCACGGTGTTAAACCGCGGTAAAACATTAGGCACTGCTGAAAGAGGTGATATCACATCTGAAGAGCTACAAGATCTAATGGCGGGTGGCGCAACATTAGCCACTATCGAAGGTTCTCTTTCCGGAACAATTTAGTAGGTAACACTCATTAAACAATAATGATATCAATTGAACGGTAATCTGCAGACGAGAAGTTTAAATTTAATTGTAGGTTATCGTTATCCTGTCCAATTTTTCAGACACGTAGTTTTACTCTCTTATCGTTTTATATCATGTTTTAATGGTATAGAAGAGTTGCTGGTAACTAGATATATCATTGCAAGTTATGAAGTGCATCATTAGCAGTATAAAAATATGGTTAGATTGGTTTCTCTATCCCTATAATTTATCGACAGATTCTGAAGTCAGGTGGTAATTAGTACTCCATTACTATTAATTTAATACGAACGTATATATGGAAAATAATGAAAAGCCAAGTAATTGTTTACTTGGCTTTTTTAATTCAATAGTTAAAAAACGGCTTTCTAGTTCATGCCGTATTATCAAATTACCCATTTAATGTGGTCTAGTCTCGTCTTGTTATCTTTCCTTAATTTATTTATTAACAATGATTTACATCTAAATTTGTCTCATCTTGTCTTGAGGTGACTTACTAGGTATATTGTACTTTGTGGGGGTTGTTGTGGGGGTTGTTTTTCTTGGGTTATGAAAAATTAATCTAGGTAATTACTCAGGACACTTAGCCACTTAGGGTAAATCTATATGTATCAATGATTGTGACAGTCCTAAGTATAAAAATACTTCGGACAAAACTTCGGACAGAGTAACAATGGCTATCACAGACTCAAGACTCAAATCCTTGTTAGGAAAAAAGCACGATAACAGACCAATAAAACTAGCTGATAGAGATGGGCTGAACGTCTATCACTACAAAAGTGGAAAGTTGTCTTTTTTGTTTCGTTATCGTTATTCCAGTAAAGCTCAAGAAATTACCTTGGGGAATTATCCTGAAACCACTTTACTTGAAGCGAGGCGACAGGCGGCAGAATGTAAGAAATATCTTGCTAATGGTTATGATCCGAAACTTGAACGCCAGTTGCAGCGAGAACAGATTTTAAAGGCGGTCACGGTTAAAGATGCCCTAGAATACTGGCTTGATAATTACGCAGCGAAAAACCGAGCCAATCACGAGAAACACCGTTCTCAATTTAAAAAGCATGTATATCCGTTTATTGGTCATTTACCGTTAGAAGATTGTGAGACGCGGCACTGGGTGCAGGTTTTTGATGATGTTACCAACGGGACTCACTACCGAGCAGCACCTAAAGCAAGTGGCTATATTTTACAGAATGCCAAGCAAGCATTGAAGTTTTGCCGTAATCGCCAGTATGCGCATTCAATAGCACTGGAAAGTTTAGACATTGTCGATATAGGCGAACGTCAAAACGAGAAAGACCGCGTTTTATCGTGGGCAGAATTAATAAGTGTTTGGCAATGGTCGCATGATATTAAAAGTAACCGGTATTACAGAAATCTTACGTTGCTGCTGGTGGTGTTTGGTTGTCGTACTCAGGAATTGAGGCTATCAAAGCTTAATGAGTGGGATCTTGATGAAATGGTGTGGACTGTTCCTAAATCAAATAGCAAAACCGGATCTGAAATTAAGCGACCAATCCCCGAGCAGATGAAAACCTATATTCAATCGGTGGTTGCTCAAGCTAATTCAGAATACCTATTAGGATCTTTCAAAAGACCAGAAACGGTGTCGAGTTTTGGTGGATCACTATGGAAAAAACTTGGACATAAAGAAGCATGGACGTTTCATGATCTGAGGCGCACGTTTGCCACTATTTTAAATGATATCCAAGTGGAACCTTATGTCGTCGAACAACTACTAGGCCATTCTCTAGGCGGCGTTATGAAAATCTATAACCGTTCACAACATATAGAAAAGAAAAAGGCAGCTCTTGATTTATGGGTTGCAAAACTAAACGACACGGTAGCAGGTTCTAACGTGAGGGCGATCAAGTGAGTGATGAACTATTCGAGATAGGTGATACTGTCCGATTGATTGAATTTATGGATGATAATTGGCATAAGCCAGAGGTTTATCTCAGTAGCAAATATCTGGTTATGAGAGCTGAGCTACTTGGATCATGGCGGGCGTTCAATAATGGTGACGCCGACCGACGACAACAATTACTTGTAAAAGAGATATATCGTTATTTATTAAAAGCAGTGATTAATGGGGATATGGGGAAAAAGGGTATGGATGCTGACGTTCGAAATATACGTATAGAAACCATGATTAAAGATCGAGATATGAGTATTAATGCTGCGACTAAGTATATTGCAGAGATGGACGGACTGCGATTTGATTCTGTAAGTAGAGTATATAAGTCATGGAATGCGAAGAGCGAAGCCAGTAAAGAAAAAGATCGAAAACGGTTCATGGAAAACTATAAGAATACATTCTTTAAAGAGTTAAGGGCTGAAAACCTTGAATTGTGAATAGCCCAAAACGAAGAGGGGGGTGATAAAAAGAAGAAATATCATTCTGCACAGCGATAACTATAAGGAATATATTATTCACACTGAAACAATATAAGGAGTATTCAGTATGAATGAAACGTTAAGTAATCAATCAAACTACCTGCAACAAACTATCACTCGCTTGCTTACTTATAGTGATGTGTGTGAGATAACCAATCGATCTCGAAAGACGTTATGGGCGAAAGTAAAAGCTGGGACATTTCCACAACCTGTTAAACAAGGTAATCGTACCGTTGGATGGAAACCTTGCGATATTCAATCTTGGATTGATAACAATATTGGAGGTTCTGCTAATGCCTAAAGCTCTACCACCTAAGTTAGAAGTCTTATTGAAACGTATTCAAGCACAGGTACGCTTTTTAGAATCATCAAACAGGATTTTAAAGGGGGATATCTATGTTTGAGTGCAGTCGGAATAATCGACCAATACCTAGTCAAGATAACCTTCAAAAGGTGATCGATATGTACGGATATACCTTTGATTTTCCGCAAGACAGTAATTTGCCAGTCATGTTCGTAAACGAAAAAATTATAGATAATCGTGAGAAACAGTTTCTGATTATTTGGGAGCGATGTTTAGCATTGGACTTCGTTTTTCTTGGATTAGAAAGAGCTGTGAAATTTGCAGTATGGGAAAGGTTAAACCAGTGCTGGGAAGAAAGAGGGCGCTCTAAGTAAGAGCGCATTAATTCATGCTGGTGGATCTAGTTTGGCGACCTGACACCACCAGCTAATCAAGAGTTTAAACTATGAACAATAAATTATCACCCAATATGAATAACTTTTTAATCGAAATATCGAAAGGTTTAACGCCTTATGAGCAGCTAAAAACATTTTGTGAAACGGTAGAACCCAGACTTTTAAATGATAGCAAGCATCAAATCATACAGACATTTAATCAGACGCATTCAATTGTCCAGCATGGCGCGAAAACGTGGGTATGTGAACGGGAAACTGATCATAAGGGAAACACGGGTTACACGTTTTCCGCTGTACCACAAAAGCGGCAGTTATACGCAAACCTTAACTTCGTATACATGAACGAACAGAACCAAACAAAAACCGCAAATTGTTTCGATTTGTGGATGAAAGACCTAGGGCGGAATTCTTATCATGGTGTTGTGTTCGATCCGTCTGATAAGGCCGATACACGGTTTCTAAATATGTGGTCAGGCTTTGAAGTTGAGCCTATATCGGGAAGTGATAAGTTAGACCGTATTATGTGGCATTTGCTGCATGTGGTATGCAATGGCAATAATGAACATTTTTATTACTTGCTCGCATGGATGGCTCACATTATCCAGAAGCCAGAAAAAAAGAGTGGTATTTGTGTCGTACTTAAATCGGAAGCGAGAGGCACCGGAAAAAGCACTGTGTCAGTTCTAATGGAAAAACTACTAGGGCAGTATGCTATGAGAATACAGGATAGTAAGCACCTGCTAGGTTCATTTAATAGCCATTTAGCCAACAAACTATTTGTGAATATTGAAGAGGCGTTTTGGAGTGGTTCAAATAAAGATGCTGGAAAGTTTCGCACTTTGATTACCGACAGCACCATAACTATTGAGGCCAAAGGTAAGGATGCAATAGAGGTGGACAGCTATCATCGATTTTTGATGTGCACCAACAATGATTGGGCAGTACCAGCTCATCAGCAAGAAAGACGCTTTTTTGTATTGGAAGTGTCGGAATGTAAAAAACAGGATAGAGACTACTTTCAAGCTCTCCATCGGGACATCAATGCACCAGAAATAATTGGCCAGTTATTCAACTTTCTAAAGCAATACGATACTAGCCCATTTAATTTAAACAAGGCACCGATGACAGAAGCATTACAAGCGCAGATAATGGAATCTTTACCAAGTGAAGCGGAATGGCTGCAAAAGGTGTTGGATGATGGTTGTATACTCGACGGCAATCTAAATTACGATCTAGAAAGCAGTGTTACGACACCAAAACAGAGCTTTTTCAATAGTTATATATCTTATTGTGATGATATGAAAGTTCATGGCTATGAACGGAAAACTCCTAAAGCACTAGGTAAGTATCTCAAGCAGACATTGGGTATTGTAAGTGAGGGCGGTAAAGTCAAGAGTTCAGGACAACGCGTAAATTGCTACAGGACTAGACCGCTCAATGAAATGCAGCAATGCTTTGAACATTATTACCAGTACCAGCAATGAGAAAGAGTCCGCCAAAGTGCGGACTTTTTTATAACGCAAATAAATGAATATTGTATAAATATCGCCAAATTGAGAAACGTACTGCGTTTGAGTTGGGGAAATTTGTTTACACTGATCTCGTAATCTCGAACCAATTAATGCAAATCGATGGGCAACCCACTGGCATTAGTTATTTTAGATAAATTCATTTTTATATCTGGAGTTTGTGCAATGAAAACAGGGAAATTAGTTTTAGCGATTATGATTGGGTTTTTAGTCGGTGCTTTTGTTTCAAACGCTATAGCTTCATCGCCTACACTATGGTCTTTACTAATCGGTACTCTATCTGGGTATGTTACGTTTTTTGCGGTAAAAAAAATTACACAGTAAATCGAATTAGAGATTTGATATTACTCGTATAAAAATATAGCTGTATAAAATGAATTAAGCATATCAACAAAAACTAATAGCAGCCTTTATGGACTATAAGAATGAGCCTTAATAGGACATTATTAATAATACTTCGACATCACATCTGTGAAATGTTTTGAATCATATGGAGTGTGCTTGTCCACTTTAAAAATCAAAATGTCCTAAGCAAACTATTAGCTTAGGGCAGGCGTAGTCCTTATCCTAAAAGGCTTTGTCCTAAGTTCCCTATTGTCCTGACTGTTTTTTTGTTTGCAGAAGTAAAAACTTGGACATCACTTTTAGGTGGTTAGCTTTCTTAATGTGGGGGTTTTTGTGGGGGTTAAACAAAAAAGGACTTGCCATAAAATGGTAAGTCCCTTTTAAATCAGTATCTTATAGATTTCTTATTAGTTCATGCCGTATTTTTTTAATTTCTTACGTAGCGTACCACGGTTAATACCCATCATGTTTGCCGCTTTGGTTTGGTTACCACGAGTGTACTGCATGATCATATCGAGTAATGGTTGTTCTACTTCTGCGAGAACTAATTCGTATAGCTCAGTTACTTCTTGGCCATTTAATTGCGCAAGGTAGTTTTTAAGAGATGCTTTAACGGAGTCACGCAATGGTTTTTGAGTGACTTGGTCTTGTGAAGTTACGGTAGTTACGGTTAAAGCTTCTGAAGTCAGATTTTGTTCGAACATATTCGGGCTAGCTCTTCTCTTAATTGTATGATGCAATGTTATCAAAATACCCATTCAAGGCGTCAAGTTGCAGCGGGGCTGCTTCTATAGCATTGAAGGTTCTGCGAAATTCACTTGCTTCTTCATGTTCTTTTAGATACCACCCAACGTGCTTACGCGCTATACGGGGGCCTAGGTACTCGCCATAGAAATGGTGGAGTGCCTGAACATGACCAAGTAGTATATCTTTTACTTTTTCATTTGGAAGTTGCGGCATTTTTGTACCGTTTTCCAAATAGTATTGGATTTCCTGAAAAATCCACGGTCGTCCTTGAGCAGGGCGGCCAATCATCAATGCGTCTGCACCAGTGTATTCCAGTACATATTTTGCCTTCTCGGGACTATCAATATCACCATTGGCGATAATCGGTATCGAGACGGCTTGTTTAACCGCTTTAATGTAGTCGTATTCTGCTTTACCTTTGTACATGCATGCTTTTGTTCTTCCATGAAGAGCAAGAGCTTGTATGCCACAATCTTCGGCGATATGAGCAATATGAACACAGTTCTTATTGTTAGTATCCCAGCCGGTACGAGTCTTTAATGTTACTGGAACATCAACCGCATTTACTACCGACGTTAGAATTGACCGAATCAATTCTGGATGCTGGAGTAAGGCGGAGCCCGCAAGCTTCTTATTCACTTTCTTAGCAGGACAACCCATATTGATGTCGATGATTTGCGCACCGTTCTCAACACTGAATTGTGCCGCTTCAGCCATTAATTGTGGGTCAGAACCTGCGATTTGCACCGAACGAATACCGGATTCGCCTTGATGCACCATTCGCTGTTTTGATTTCGAGGTTTTCCACGTTGCAGGGTTGGAAGACATCATTTCACTGACGGCCATCCCTGCACCATATTGAAGACATAACTCGCGAAATGGTCTATCTGTTACGCCCGCCATTGGGGCAACGATAAGATTATTCTTAAGTTGGTAGTTTCCTATCTTCAAAATACCTACACAGATCATTAATGGTAAGGGCGCGCATTTTACGCATTTTTTTAGGAGCTGAAAAGCCTAATATTTAACCATTTAACAATTGTTTTAGTAAATTGTCTATATTTCAATCAATTAAGTTAAAAATAGTCTTTTCCTATTGTTTCTGACCTGAAATTCGACACCATTCTTGCTTCTCGATGATCGGATCCAATTTCAATTGGTCTTGATAGTAGGTCGCAACGTCATTCGCTTGGGTATCGAGAACACCAGACATCGCAAGATAACCCTGTGGTTTCATTAACCCTTTAATAACACCAGAAAGTTCACGTAGAGGGCCTGCAAGGATATTTGCCACTACAACATCGGCAAGTAAGCCTTCTGGCTGATCTTGTGGAAGATAAAGCTCAAGTTGGTCTTCGACACCGTTTCGCTGAGCATTATCTCGTGATGCTGTTAGTGCTTGAGGATCGATGTCGATGCCAATGACTTTCGCTGCACCAAGTTTGATTGCCGCAATTGCGAGAATACCGGAGCCACAACCGAAATCGATGACGGTTTTTCCATTTAGATCTAAGCCATCGAGCCACTCAAGACAGAGTGCTGTTGTTGGGTGTGTTCCTGTTCCGAATGCTAAGCCGGGATCAAGCATAACATTCACTGCTTCAGGGTGAGGGATTTCACGCCAGCTTGGGCACACCCAGAGGCGTTCACCAAATTGCATCGGATGGAAGTTATCCATCCACTCACGTTCCCAATCCTTATCTTCTATTTGCTCTACTTTATAAGCAAAGTCTGCCGTAAGCATCTTACTGGCTTTTATCTGGTTGATAATCGAATTGGTATCGCTATCTGCATCGTAAAGTGCAAGTATGTCCGTGTCGCCCCATAAGCGAGTTTCACCGGGAAGTGGCTCAAAGACAGGGGTATCCTTGGCATCTAGAAAGGTAATGGACAATGCTCCAGTCTCTTCCATTAGCATGTCGCCTATTTGTTCGGAGTTGTCATTTGTGGCGTTGAGTTTGATTTGAATCCAAGGCATAGCGGTTAATCTTGTTCTGGGGTTGAATGGGCGAGAGTGTATCAGATATTGATGTGCTTTTGTGATTATCCCTTTTTGATTTTGGATGAAAAACAAACAAAAAAGCTCACCGAAGTGAGCTTTTATTAACAACTTTCTACTTATTGGAGACCGAGTTTCTTCTCTAGATAGTGGATATTCGCTCCACCATGTTGGAAGTTTTCATCAGCCATGATGACTTGTTGAAGTGGAATATTGGTTTTAATGCCTTCAATAATAAGTTCGTTGAGTGCATTTTTCATTCGAGCTATCGCCACATCGCGGTTTTCACCGTAACAGATTAGCTTACCAACCATTGAGTCATAATAAGGTGGTACAGTGTAATCGGTGTAGATATGAGAATCCCAACGAACCCCTAAGCCACCAGGAGTATGGAAGCGTTCAACTTTACCTGGAGAAGGTAGGAAGCTAACCGGGTCTTCTGCGTTGATTCGACATTCGATTGCATGCCCACTGATTTTAATGTCATCTTGAGTAAATGATAACGGTTGACCAGCGGCAATGCGAAGTTGCTCTTTGATCAGATCGACACCAGTGACCATTTCAGTGACTGGGTGCTCAACTTGAATACGAGTATTCATTTCGATGAAATAGAATTCGCCATTTTCATAGAGGAATTCAAATGTACCAGCACCACGGTAACCAATTTCGATACACGCACGAGTACAACGCTCACCGATAAATCTGCGCATTTCAGCAGTAATTCCCGGAGCTGGAGCCTCTTCGACTACCTTTTGGTGACGACGTTGCATTGAGCAATCACGCTCACCTAGATGGATTGCACCACCCTGACCATCAGCAATAACTTGAACTTCAACGTGACGAGGGTTTTCAAGGTATTTTTCCATGTAAACAATGTCGTTGTTAAACGCAGCTTTTGCTTCTGTTTTTGTCATCTGAATAGATTGAATGAGCTCAGCTTCACCACGTACCACTCGCATACCACGACCACCACCGCCGCCAGAAGCTTTGATGATAACTGGATAGCCAATACGTTTAGCAATAGCTTTATTTTTTGCGTCATTGGTTTCTAGTGGACCATCTGAACCTGGAACGCATGGAACGCCAGCTTTCTTCATTGAGTTGATCGCGGAAACTTTGTCGCCCATTAAGCGAATTGTTTCTGCTTTCGGTCCAACAAAAATAAACCCAGACTTCTCTACCATTTCAGCAAAATCGGCATTTTCTGAAAGGAAGCCATATCCAGGGTGAATCGCGACCGCACCGGTGATTTCAGCCGCAGAAATAATCCGTGGGATATTTAGGTAACTTTCCATACTTGATGCTGGACCGATACACATGGCTTCATCAGCTAAAAGAACGTGTTTTAAATCACGATCGGCAGTTGAGTGTACTGCAACGGTTTTAATTCCGAGTTCTTTACACGCGCGAAGTACCCTAAGGGCAATTTCACCTCGGTTGGCAATAACTATCTTATCTAGCATTTTGAGCGCCTCGATTATTCGATTACAACAAGTGGTTGGTCGAATTCAACTGGTTGGCCATCTTCAACAAGGATGGCTTTAATAACACCTGATTTATCGGCTTCAATTTGGTTCATCATTTTCATTGCTTCAACGATACATAGTGCGTCGCCAACATTGACGCTTTGGCCAACAGCAACAAATGCTTTCGATTCAGGGCTTGGTGCACTGTAGAAAGTTCCGACCATCGGAGAAAGAACTTGATGTCCGGCCTCAACCGCTGGAGCTGCTTCTTCTGTGGCTACTGGAGCCGCTGATGGAGCGCTAACCGCAGGAGCTGCTACTGATGGTGCTGCCATTGCTGGAGCTTGAGAGTACACAGGAGCATTTCCATACCGGCTGATTTTTACTGACTCTTCGCCTTCGGAAATTTCTAGCTCAGCGATGCCTGATTCTTCAACTAATTCGATTAGCTTTTTAATTTTACGAATATCCATTGTATTTTCTCTTTTATCTTGTGAATAAGACAACTCTCATTTAAGAGCTGCAGAGTGATTGATTACTGATTCTGCAAGTGATTAATCGCTGCAGACAGTGCGAATTGGTAGCCTTGTGCGCCTAACCCACAAATCACACCTTGTGCCTTATCAGACAAGTAGGAGTGATGACGGAAGGCTTCACGGGCATGAACATTTGAAAGATGAACTTCAATAAATGGAATCGCGACCCCGAGCAATGCATCACGAAGCGCCACACTAGTGTGTGTAAAAGCCGCTGGGTTAATGATGATAAAATCCACTTTATCGTAAGCATTATGGATGGCTTCAAGAAGTTCATACTCACGATTGGATTGAAGATGATCTAACTCAACATTAGCCGAAGCTGCTTGCTCTGTTAGTGTGGTAACAATATCAGCTAAGGTATTGGAGCCATAATGTGCGGGCTCGCGTAAGCCGAGCAAGTTGAGATTAGGGCCATTAAGTACAAGAATTCGAAATTTTGCAGTCATTTTGCCGATATCTTCTATCATCGTGAGGGAATTCTAGATAATCCCATATTTTTAAACGTTTCACACAGGAAAATTTGTAAATTTTATGTACAAAACAAAGAATTAATGGAGATTATAGCTAATTAGCAACATTTAGCAGCAATTTACTGGTCTTATCACCTAGTTTAGTGGTTGTTTTACTCTAATTTTACGCGACCGTAAGCCTACGTGTTTTGACTCAATATGAAGCCAGACAAGGCTTAGCAAATGATTAACGCCGCTTAGTTATGATCTATCTTAGAATATATGACTGATTAGTGGCAGCGATGTTCCTGTCTATCAATCTTTTTTGACATAATGTCACAAAAAAAGCCACCGCGAGGGTGGCTAAAGACCATGTGGAACTAAGGACATGTTGAACCATGGGTAAAACGAATTAGAGCGCTTCTTTTTCTGCAATCAGTTTTTCTACTACGCTTGGGTCTGCCAATGTTGAGGTGTCCCCAAGGTTACTGGTATCGCCCGTGGCAATTTTACGTAAGATACGACGCATAATTTTACCTGAGCGTGTTTTAGGTAACGCATCCGTCCAGTGCAGAACATCCGGTGTTGCGATAGGGCCAATTTCTTTTCTTACCCAATCTTTCACTTCTTTATGCAAGTCTGCATTTGGATAAACGCCATCATTGAGCGTAATGTAAGCATAAATGGCTTGGCCTTTGATGTCGTGTGGAACACCAACGACAGCGGCTTCAGCAATTTTGTCGAATGATACTAACGCCGATTCAATTTCGGCTGTACCCATTCGGTGACCAGAGACATTAAGCACGTCATCTACACGACCGGTGATCCAGTAATACCCATCTTCGTCACGGCGAGCACCATCACTGGTAAAGTACATACCTTGGAAAGTAGAGAAGTAGGTTTGCTCAAAACGCTCGTGATCGCCGTAGATGGTACGCATCTGACCTGGCCATGAATCGAGAATAACTAAGTTGCCTTCGGTCGCACCTTCAACAATATTTCCCATGTTATCGACAAGAGCCGGTTGAACACCAAAGAATGGGCGGCTTGCTGAACCCGGTTTAAGATCCGTCGCACCTGGAAGTGGTGTGATCAAGATACCACCAGTTTCGGTCTGCCACCATGTATCAACGATTGGGGATTTCTCGTTACCAATTGTGCGGTAATACCATTCCCACGCTTCTGGGTTGATAGGTTCACCGACCGAACCCATAATGCGCAAACTTGTACGTTTCGTACCTTTGACAGCTTCATCGCCTTTTGCCATCAATGCACGAATAGCGGTTGGGGCGGTGTATAAGATCGATACATTATGTTTATCGACCACTTCAGACATACGACTAGTGGAAGGATAATTAGGAACACCTTCGAATAAGATGGTTTTAGCACCATTCGCTAGTGGACCGTAGACTAAATAGGTGTGGCCAGTGATCCAACCAACGTCGGCAGTACACCAAAAGGTATCAGAATGCTGGTAATCAAAGACATATTTAAAGGTCATTGCGGCATAGACGAGATAGCCGCCGGTTGTGTGGAGAACACCTTTAGGTTTACCCGTTGATCCCGAAGTATAAAGAATGAACAATGGATCTTCTGCTTTCATTTCTTCTGGTGGGCAGTGATCTGATACATTCGCTGCAGCTTCGTGCCACCATACGTCGCGGTGTGAATGCCACTCAACTTGACCACCTGTACGTTGATAAACCACCACTTTTTTAATTGAGCTTGTTTCAGGATTAGTTAGTGCTTCGTCGACATTCTTTTTCAATGGAACTGGACGACCGCCACGGACACCTTCATCTGCGGTAACGACTAGCTTGGCATTGGAATCAATAATACGACCAGCTAAGGCTTCAGGAGAGAACCCACCAAATACCACCGTATGTACTGCACCAATTCGAGTACAGGCTAACATTGCAACAGCTGCTTCTGGAACCATAGGCATGTACAAACAGACGACATCACCTTTGTGAACACCTTGCTCTTTAAGCACATTAGAGAAACGACAAACTTCTTGATAGAGTTGGTTAAAAGTGAGGGTTTTATCGTCGTTTGGATCGTCACCTTCCCAGATAATAGCAACTTCATCGCCACGCTCTTTTAGATGACGGTCAATACAGTTTTCAGACACATTCAATGTGCCGTCTTCAAACCAACGAATATCCACATGCCCCGTATCAAATGAGGTACTTTTAACTTTGGTAAACGGTTTAATCCAATTGACAATTTTACCTTGCTCTGCCCAAAAACCTTCAGGATCTGTAATCGACTGCTGGTACATGGATAAGTAAGTGTCGTTATCCGCATGTGTTGTCTCTTTAATGTTATCTTTTACCGGATAAATATTAACGTCACTCATGGCTGTTCTCCTTTTGAAAGCGGCAATTTCCTGAAGATTAATTATTGTGTTGAGCGAATCAGGATATTGAATAGCTATCACTTTTGTCCAAATCCCTCATTTCCTCAATTAGACTTTCGGATAAGTGATTCCATTCACACAAAATAATGGGATGTAATTGACTGTTTTAGAAGTTAAAGCCATGAACTGCAGTATTAAAAAAATATGGGTTATTTTGAGATAAACGGAGGAAGATCACCATTAGTAAGGCGAATATAGATAAGTGCGGCAGCAATGGCATCTTGAAGTGCATCGTGCTTATCCTGTTGTGGTAAGTTGAGATGACGGCATATGGCGTCTAAGCTAAGGTCGAAGTAGGCATTTGGCAACTGTTTCTCTAACTGATCGTGATAGATCTGACTGACTTCGACGAGGCGGTTGGGTAGGGGAAATCCAAGCTGTTTTCGACAAGCAATATCGAGAATCGTTTTATCGTAACGAATGTGGTATCCAACTAACGTTCTATTACCAATAAAATCAATGAGTTTTATGAGTGCTTCTTTTTCTGTTAGACCATTGGCTAAGTCGCTGTGTCGAATTTTATGAATTCTGACGGATTGAGAGTCTAGAGACTGTGGTGCTCTTAGGCGAACTTCAAACGGATCACTGGTAATAATTCGATTTCCAATGATTTTCGTTGCGGCAATCGACACTAATTCGGCTCGTTTGGGATCGAGGCTTGTCGTTTCGCAATCGAGTGAGACAAACTCTTCCTTACTCGGCTTAGTGAATAAGAATTGATAAGGTGAACCTTTCAGTTTGTGATGCCAATAGCGGCGAAGTAACCAGTTCATTGTTGTGTGCTCTTATTGGCGAATTTGATAATGGTAAGCGAGCCACTGCTTAAATTTCTTAACGATGTGTAGGCTATGTCGCAATAGGTCCCGTTCTGTTCTATCGAGCTTGGATAGGTTTAAATTATTCCCCGTATTGTTTTGTTGTAATTGTTGGGCCAACCGTAATTTGAAGAAGTGTTTAAGAGCTTCGCTTAAGTTATCACTGGTTTCTTTCTCAAGTACTTTTTCATCAACTAGTGCTTCTAGACGCTCAAATGTGTTGGTTGCTGAGATTTTGTAATCAAGGCTAAGCGCTCGCACGCCATGAACAATCGGAAAAATCCCTCCTTGTTTTATATCGATGCCAGATTTAGAGGACTTCACGTTGCCAAAAAGCGTTAATGGGAGTGAAAAATTAAGAGCTGGTTTGGTGAATTCTGCAATTAGTAATTCTTTTCCAGCCATCATGTCACTCAAATATTTTTTGACGGGAGTGAGGAGTTGCTTATTGCCCGCGACTGCGTGAGCATCACTGAAAATCGACAGTTTCATCGTCCGTTCTGCATCGGCTTTATTCGCCCAGCGGTTTAGCGTCTGTTTCCATTCGGTTTGTGAGCGAACCCATTGAGGGTTATTGACCATGACTTTACCAGTACAGAGTGGATAGCCCAGTTTGAGTAGGGTATGAATGAGTTCGTCTAATTCGCTATGGTTTTCCTGCCATTGGAAGCCATCTTGAAGGATGAGAGCATTGTCCTGATCGGTTTTTAGAATTTGCTCTCCACGTCCTTCTGAACCCAATACAACTAAGCAACATTGATCGTGCAAAGACGGTGGAATGACGAGACAGAAAGCCTTCTCAATAATCTGTTCATTTACAGCGGAAATAAGCTGCATAATAAAGCGTGTACGAATGCCATTGGTTATTAAACTGTTGACCAACTGACGTTGCCGGTTCGATGCGATGACGAGTTCTTCTACCGAGGCTGCTCGTGCAATGCTTAAGCTGAGAACATGAGAATGAGTAGAAAATGCACTGAGAATCTGTGTCATATCGAGCATGCCAATAGCCTCATTGCCATCACATACCATTAAGCGCTTCACTCGGCGTCGGGTCATCATCACCATGGCATTAAACAGAAAATCACCATGATTCACATGCATAACTGGAAACGTTGCTACGTCACCGACGGGGGTATCGAGATCATATCCTTCAAGCATAACGGAATGAAGTAAATTGGTACGAGTTACGATAGCATACGGATGTTCAGCAGGGTGCTGTTGCAAACGAGGATCTGTTTCGTCTAGATGTACCAAAGCGGCATCGATTTTTTTCTCTTTGAGTTCTTTGGTGACAAGGTTTATAGGCTGATTTGGCGAAATGATCAGCGGCGGATGAAAAATATGATGGTCGACTTTTGTTAAGATAAACTCCGCTAAATTTTGTTGTTGCTTCGCCGCTTCAATAAGTGCTTGTCGCTTCGCGAGGTTATTATCAAAGTAGGCCGAAAATTCTCCGTTTTTATTGTAGAGTTCAAGAAACGTTTCTTTAGGCAGTAGATAGCTTAGGGTATCTTCTAAGGCGACATACTTATGCTTTACCTGCCCGCTAAAAATGGAACGTACATCGAACATGTCCTCATTGCCGTAGTGAGCAAAGATTTCATTGTTGTCTGCGCTGCGTTCCTCCACCACACCTTTAATTAAGATATGCAGTATTTGATTGTTTTCACCACAGTTTAATAGAGTATCGGTACTGCGGTAATAGGCAACATCGAGTGATGAACGTAGGAGCTTTTGCTCGACGACTGTTAATCGATCGAACGGTGGTAAATCCATATTGAATTTATCAGGCATAGCGGATTGTCCAGATAAAGTTGCACTCTCTTCAGTGTGGCAATTTCTATATTTTACTCCAGACGACTTTGGTCTAATAAAAGAGGAGTTTGAGCAAAATTTGGCTTAATGTATGACGTTGATAATGCGAGTTATATCAATATAAACAGAGAGATAATAATTCCATTACTTTGCTTTAGTTGTTATGTCAGTCGAGGCATAATAGCGAGGTCTTTTCTGTCTTGTTGGCTTTCATCATGTTTCAAACCTCTCCATTTCGCTGGATATCTCAGTATTTTTTTGGCTTTTTCTTTGTATTTGGAGCTTATTTGCCTTTTTGGACACTTTGGCTGGAAAGCAAAGGAGTTTCCTCTAGTCAAATCGGAGTTATTCTCGGGCTTGGGTTTACCATTCGTTTTCTGGCCAATTTGACGATCACTCCTCGATTTAGTCGTGCAGAGCAACTGATTCCTGCGTTGAGGTGGATAACATCGATTGCTGTCGCCACACTCCTTGCGTTATGGGTCGGAGGAGATAACTTTTATTTGATTGCGGCGGGAACCATTCTTTTTAATTTGTGTTGTGGACCAATCGCGCCGATTTCTGATGCTGTCGCTAACTATTACGCCAAACTCGATTTGTTAGATTATGGTAAAGCGCGCTTATGGGGGTCGGTCTCTTTTATTTTGTCTTCTACGTTAGTTGGGTGGTCGGTTGCTCATTTAGGCAGCGACATGATTCTCACGATTGCGCTTGGTGGTACCGTTGTTTTGTTGTTGGCGAGCCTGCGTAGGGCAAACCCGATGCCAAGTAGCGGCCTCGATGTCCGTCCTATTCGCGTTAAATTGCATCAAGTTTTGCGAGAGCGACCAATTTTGTTGTTTATCTTATTGACCTCTTTGATCCAGGGTAGTCATGCAGCGTACTACAGTTTTAGCTCAATCTATTGGAAAGCCTCTGGTTACAGTGAAGAAACGATTGGATACCTGTGGAGTATTGGAGTGATTGCAGAAGTCATTGTATTTGCTTTAAGTCGCCGGTTACTCAAAGGCTGGACACTGCAAACAATGTTTACGATTGCTTGTTTGGCGGTGGTGGTTCGCTGGGGGTTAACGGCAGCAAGCACCAATTTTGTGGTTATGATTTCGATTCAAGCACTGCACAGTATTACCTTTGGTTTGGCTCATTTAGCGGCAATACGATATATTCAACTGGCGCCAAGCCACAAGATGGTGGCGATTCAGTCTCTCTATAATGCAATATCATTAGGTGGCTTCGTCGCGGTACTGACAAGCATCAGCGGCTGGGGTTACACGCACTTTGGAGGACAAATATTTTGGGGAATGGCAGCGCTTGGTGCTGTAGGGCTTTTTATTCGTTTACCCAAAATAGACAATGATGAAGCTAAAGTTGCAACAAGTTGATTATTCTAGTCAAAGCATCGCATGAACCACAGATTTGCTTGTTCAAATTGCTATATATTTTCATTCTTAGTTAAATAATTGTGAATATTGTTGGCAACTTGGTTTATTGAAGAATCGAGTTGCTATTCACAGCTTTAATTGGAAAGGGTATATGCAATCTTGGATAGTGATTCCCGTCCTTCTTTTCTATTTGGGCGTGTTATTTTTTATCGCTTGGTATGGTGATAAGCGTACCCATTGGATGGCGCGATGGCGTCCATGGATCTACAGTTTTTCGATCGCGGTGTATTGTACTTCTTGGACTTTCTACGGGACGGTAGGTCAAGCTGCGAAAAATCCATGGTCTTTCCTTCCTATTTATATTGCTCCCATCATCGTTTTTGTCTTTGGCTGGCGACTATTAGCTCGGCTAATGCTGATTGCTAAGCGCGAACATATTACCTCTATTGCTGACTTTATCGCTGCGCGTTATGGCAAATCTCAAGGCTTAGCCATGGTTACAACGGTAATTGCTGTCCTAGGAATTTTGCCGTATATCGCACTTCAATTACGGGGTGTAACAATGGGGATCAATATGATGGCCCCTGATTTTGGTGAAGCATTCAGTTATCAAAATGACCATGTTTCTTGGGTTGTCGTTGTGGTTCTTGCCATTTTTACCATGCTTTTTGGTACCCGGCACATTGATAACACCGAGCATCATCGCGGTATGATGATGGCGGTGGCCTTTGAATCTATTGTCAAGTTAGTTGCGTTTTTAGTGGTAGGTTTGTTTATTGTTTATCTTAGTCTTAGTCGGGAAGATATTGACCTAATTGAAGTGGCGAAATCAACCTATCAAGAGCCAAAGTGGGCCACTCTTACCATTCACCTGATTCTTACAATGCTGGCGATTATCTGTTTACCTCGGCAGTTCCACACTTTAGTTGTAGAAAACGAGAAAGCACAAGATCTCCATTCGGCACGTTGGATTTTTCCACTTTATCTCGTCTTAATGGGCATATTTGTGCTTCCAATTGCGTGGGCGGGGCAAGCTTTATTACCTCCTGATATGGCGGAAACCTATGTATTGAGTGTTCCGAGTTTGGTGGGTGCCGATCTTGTTGCCTTGATTGCTTTTGTCGGTGGTACGTCGGCAGCAACAGGAATGGTTATCGTGTCAACTATCGCGTTGACCATTATGGTTTCAAATGACTTAGTCGTACCTTTACTGTTGCGGCGTTTAAAACTGTTTAAGCGCAGTCATCGGCATTTTTCTGAAACTTTACTTATTATCCGCCGAGCTTTAATTGTCATTCTGCTTGCAGGTGCTTGGGGTGTTTATCAAGTACTGGGTTCAATTCAATCTTTATCGGATATCGGCTTTCTATCGTTTACAGCGATTGCCCAGTTTTCACCAGCATTGATTGGTGGCATGTACTGGCGAAAAGGAAACCGAAAAGGTGTATATGTCGGTTTGGCGGTCGGTTTTGTTATTTGGTTGATTACCTTAATGACACAAGCGCAGATGTTGGCAGGAACGGCGGATACCAACTTATTAATATGGGTGCTAACACCACCCGATATTATTGAGAACTGGGGATTAAGTCTATCTGATTGGGGAATGCTCCTGAGTGTCAGTCTGAATACTGCTTGTTACTTAATTGTATCGCGCATCACCCGTTCCAGTTTGGCGGAGCGTCTACAAGCTGCCGCATTTGTTGGTACTCCTTTTCCTGACAATGAAAATATTTCTCTCTACCAAAGCCGAGTGACGGTTGCAGAATTGGAAATGTTGGCGGCGCGTTTTGTTGGCCGGACAAGAATGAAAAATGCGTTTCGTCAGTATTGGTCTCAGCAAGCACCTCAGTTGATGCCGAATCAACAAGCCCCAGCAAGCTTAATTCGACATACTGAGCGTGTATTAGCTGGGGTTTTTGGCGCTTCTTCAGCAAAATTGGTTTTGGCATCCGCTCTTCAAGGGAAAAATATGCACCTTGAAGAAGTTGCTACTATCGTTGATGAAGCGTCTGAGTTATATGATTTTAGCCGCAGTCTATTACAAGGAGCGATTGAACATATTGGTCAGGGAATTGCGGTTACTGATAAGCAGTTACGTTTAGTTGCATGGAACCAGCGTTATCTAGAGTTGTTTGAGTTTCCTCCTGGATTAATTCAAGTAGGTCGGCCCATAGCAGATATCATTCGTCATAATGCACAAGGTGGCTTGTGCGGGCCGGGCGATCCTGAAGAACATGTTCGGCGACGTATCTACTATCTCGAACAGGGTAGTCGCCATACTTCGTCCCGAATTCGCCCAGATGGACGAGTGATTGAAGTGCAAGGAAACCCAATGCCCGGTGGGGGATTTGTGATGTGTTTTACTGATATCACCGTATTCCGTGATGCAGAACGAGCACTTAAAGAAGCCAACGAATCCCTTGAAGAGCGTGTTCAAAAACGAACCCAACAGCTTGAAAAGCTCAATCGTCGACTTGTATCGGAGACACAAAGAGCGGAACGAGAGTCGGCGTCGAAATCTCGTTTTCTTGCTGCTGTGAGTCATGATCTAATGCAACCGCTTAATGCTGCACGACTGTTTTCATCATCACTGGCTGAAATCGCTGATGATACCGAAGTGAAGCGATTATCTGGGAATATTGAACGCTCTTTGGGAGCAGGGGAAGAGTTGATTGGGGATTTGCTTGATATCTCTCGCTTAGAATCAGGTAAGCTTGAGGCAAATATCCGAGCGTTTGCGGTGAACGATGTCTTAGAAAACTTGAATGCCGAGTTTAGTGCTTTGGCTAAACAAAAAGGTTTGTCATTTCAAATGGTACGTTCGTCATTATTAGTGAAATCTGACCCTAAATTATTACGCCGAATTATTCAGAACTTCTTAACCAACTCGTTACGTTACACTCATGGAGGCAAGATTCTCCTTGGCGTTCGGCGAGTCAATAATGAGGTAAGAATTGAAGTTTGGGATACTGGAATGGGAATTGATCCCGATAAGCAGCAGGACATTTTTGAAGAATTTAATCAAGGCAGTCAAATTTCCACCGATCAAGGCTTGGGGCTAGGGTTGGCGATATCGAAGGGGATTGCTCATATTCTACAGCACCAAATAGCAATGCGCTCTTGGCTTCATAGCGGCAGTGTGTTTTCTCTTACCTTAGAGCGAGCCCAACAAGTCGATTTGGTAGCAGTAGCAGAAGCAACGAAACCGAGCAATTCAGACTTGAGCCAGATTAGAGTGCTTTGTGTTGATAATGAAGTGGATATTTTACGTGGAATGGAAGAGCTATTAGCACGCTGGGGATGCGAGATTAAATGTGCAACGAACCTTGTCGAAACAATCAGAATCTTAGATCAAGACTGGAAACCAACATTGGTGTTGTCTGACTATCGACTCGATCATGATCGAACAGGGCTCGAAGTGTTGCAGCAATGCCGTTTGCGCTTAGGCAGTCGTTTCTCTGGCGTGATTATTAGTGCCGACAGAACCGATGATATGTTAGATGCCATTGAATCAAACGGTTTTTCTTTTCTTGCTAAACCTGTTAAACCGATTAAATTACGAGCTTTGTTAAATAGAGTAGCGACAAAATAACTGAGAAAAACGTATAACTTATTGTATCTGTATGATGAGTGGCCACCCCAAATCAGATTGCCGATTGGCTTCCAATTCAAGCTCTGATTTTGTGAGAGGATTCTGGATTAACCAAGTTTTGCTAATCACTAGAGTCAGTTCGTCGTCATTTGCGATTAAAGTAAACTCTGCTTCAACCTGAGTTTGGCGTCGATGGCTCAATATGATTGCTAGACGCAAAAGTTGTAGGAGCCTTTTGGCACTGTTGTTTGAAAGTGCATGTTGATTTGGAATTGGCGTTAATGTATCTCGATAGCGTCTGGATAACTCGGATATGAGAAATTGCTGTGCTTGTGTAAATCCGGGTAAATCGAGGTTTTTCAGTAAGTAAGCACTGTGCTCGCCAGCTGTTTTGAAATCGATACTTAAGCCAATTTCATGTAACTGAGCGACAGTGTTAATTAAGAACTTAGCTTGTGACTCTCTAATCCAGTTATCCCCACATTGCTCCAGCATTGTCGATACAAGCTGAGCAACTTGGTTGCCGTATAAGCGGTCTATTTGATAGCGAGTTTGTACGCTTTCTACTGTGCGTCGGCGGATATCATCTTGCCTTAAATCATCAATCATCTCGTAGACTAACCCTTCACGAAGAGCACCACCCGCGAGGGTCATTGATTCGATGTCTAACACTTGAAAGATAGCAATTAGAATAGATAAACCGCTCGGAAAGACTAACGCACGCTCTGATGTCAGACCTTCAATCTCCAACTCTTCAAGTTGATCGAAATACATTGCCTGACTTTGTAATCGCTGTAATTTGGAATGAGTGATTACTTCATCCATTCCTTGCGCCACCATGATTTCTTGCAAAGCTTGTACGGTGCCACTTGCTCCGACACTAATATCCCACCCAAGAGAACGATATTGGTTCAAAATAGGTTCAAGGGCTGTTTTGGCCGCATCGATTGCGTTAGTGAAGTTACTTTGGCTTAGTTTATGGTCTTGAAAGTAGCGATTGAGCCAAGTTACACAGCCCATTTTTAAACTGGTAAGAGCTTTAGCATCAAATCCTTCGCCAATAACAAGTTCTGTACTTGCGCCACCAATATCGACAACCAAGCGTTGGCCTAAACCTCCAGAAGTGTGAGCGACACCTTTATAGATTGTGGCTGCTTCTTCTTCGCCTGATATCACTTCTATCGAATGCCCTAATATTTGATTGGCTTTCTCTAGAAATTCGTCAATATTACTTGCGACTCGAAGTGTGGCAGTACCCACAATCCGAATATGTGACTCTGGAATGTCTTGGAGGCGTTCCGCGAATAGGCTTAAACAATCCCATCCACGTTGCATTGCTTCTTGGCTTAGATGATTCTTAGCATCTAAGCCAGCAGCTAGTCGTACTTTACGTTTAATTTTAGCCATTGTTTGTACGCTTCCTTCGACATGTCGAACAACGAGCATATGAAAACTGTTCGATCCTAAATCGATGGCGGCGTAAAACGGTGTAGAGGCGTTATCACTCATAAACGACGACGATTCCTATATTACTGATACTTAATTTTAACGTGTTTGGTTAGGACGACGATTTCTATTACCTCCAGAGCGATTGTTGTTCGAACGATTACCCCCTGTATTGGTGCGGCGAGGGCCTTTATTCGAGAACAACCTGATCGGTGCAGGCAGATCCGTAAGTAAAGCTGTTGGATCATAGTCTGAAACAGGAATTTGATGCTCAATATACTCTTCGATACCGGTTAAATTGATCGCGTACTCTTCACAGGCAAATGTGATTGAATTTCCACTTTCACCAGCACGTCCAGTTCGGCCAATACGGTGAACATAATCTTCACAATCATCAGGTAAATCGTAATTGAAGACGTGAGTCACTTGTGGAATGTGAAGACCACGTGCTGCCACATCTGTCGCAACAAGAATATCAACTAAGCCTTTAGTAAATTCGTCTAGAATGCGTTCACGTTTCTTCTGTGGCACATCTCCAGTAAGAAGGCCGACTCGATGGCCATCAGCGGCAAGGCTACCCCAAATTTTTTCACAACGGTGTTTGGTATTCGCGAAGATGATGGCGCGATCTGGCCACTCTTCTTCAATAATCGTTTGCAGTAGTGCCATTTTATGTTCGTTTGAAGGATAAAATAGCTCTTCCTTAATACGGTGTCCGGTTTTTTGTTCCGCTTCTACAACAACATGCTCAGGGTTATGCATATGTTCAAATGCGAGTTCTTGTACTCGATAGGACAATGTTGCAGAGAAAAGCATGTTAAGGCGATCTTGCGGTGCTGGCATGCGACGGAATAAAAAGCGAATGTCTTTAATAAAGCCTAAATCGAACATGCGGTCTGCTTCATCTAGAACGACTGCTTGAATGTTGTTTAGATTGAAGACACCTTGCTTGTAGAAATCGATGATTCGACCGGTCGTGCCAATCAAAATATCCATACCATTTTCTAAGCGAGCCACTTGTTTATCGTAACTTTCGCCACCATAGGCTAGAGCAGCACTAATTCCCGTACTCTTAATCAACGGTTCCGCATCGTTGTAGATTTGGATCGCGAGTTCACGAGTCGGGGCCATGATAATGGCTCGGGGTTGATTTGCTGCGCGACCTTCAACTTCAGGTGTTGAGAGCAAATGATTAAAAGTTGCAGTAAGAAACGCGAGAGTTTTACCAGTCCCTGTTTGGGCCTGGCCTGCTATGTCTTGGCCGGAGAGCACTACCGGCAACGCCAAAGCTTGAATTGGAGTACAGAATTCGTACCCTTTAGTATTCAATCCTTCAATGATTTTAGTGTTTAATCCAAAATCGGCGAACTTTTGCTCTGTGATATGTGTCTTTTTCATTTGCATAGAATATCAGCTTACACTTGCATTAAGGAAGTAAATACATTCCAATAGAGGGCGTAAATACCAATTGTTTTGAAATTGGTGTCTGAAAACACATTGGAGTCGAAGATGAGTGAAAAGATTTTGCCGCTAACTGATGATGGCTTTGACGCTGACGTGCTCAAAGCTACAGGTCCTGTTCTTGTCGATTTTTGGGCAGAATGGTGCGGTCCTTGTAAGATGATAGCCCCTATTCTTGATGAAATTGCAGAAGAATACGAAGGCAAACTGACTGTCGGTAAATTGAATATTGATCAGAATGCGGAAACCCCACCTAAATTTGGTATTCGTGGTATTCCAACGCTACTTCTTTTCAAAGATGGTGCGGTTGCGGCAACTAAGGTTGGAGCGTTATCAAAAACGCAACTAAAAGAGTTTTTAGACGCAAATTTGTAAGAAATGAGACCGTATATTAGAAATATGCGGTTTTATTATTTTGTAATTGAACAAAACCTAGACTAGTCTTATTTTTAGTGATAATTTATTGCACGTAAAATAAACAGATTTCACTTCTTGGTCAATCCTATCAGACCAAATCTCCTTAACTAGCAAATAGATCCTATTTTGACTAAACAAGTACTCACCACCATGAATTTAACAGAATTAAAGAACAAACCTGTGTCTGAGCTTGTCCAGCTCAGTGAAACTCTAGGGCTTGATAATCTAGCACGCTTACGTAAGCAAGATATTATTTTCGCAATCCTTAAGGCTCATGCGAAAAGCGGAGAAGATATCTTTGGCGATGGTGTTTTAGAAATACTTCAAGATGGCTTCGGCTTCCTAAGAAGCTCCGACAGTTCCTATTTGGCTGGTCCAGATGATATTTATGTCTCACCTAGCCAAATTCGTCGTTTTAACCTCCGTACTGGTGATTCCATTGGCGGTAAAATTCGACCACCTAAAGAAGGAGAGCGCTATTTCGCACTTTTAAAAGTGAATAGCGTTAACTATGACCGCCCAGACAATGCTCGTAATAAGATATTGTTTGAAAACCTAACGCCTCTTCATGCTAACGAACGCATGGTGATGGAGCGTGGGAATGGGTCTACAGAAGATATTACGGCGCGCGTTTTAGATTTAGCCTCGCCAATTGGTAAGGGCCAACGTGGTTTGATCGTTGCTCCACCAAAAGCAGGTAAGACGATGTTGCTACAAAACATCGCTCAAAGTATTGCTCACAATCACCCTGAGTGTCTTCTTATGGTTCTTCTTATTGATGAGCGTCCAGAAGAAGTGACCGAAATGCAACGTCTTGTAAATGGTGAAGTGATTGCATCTACGTTCGATGAGCCAGCTTCTCGCCACGTTCAAGTAGCGGAAATGGTTATTGAGAAAGCTAAACGATTGGTTGAGCACAAAAAGGATGTAGTGATCTTATTGGATTCAATTACGCGTCTTGCTCGCGCTTATAACACTGTTGTGCCTTCATCTGGTAAAGTGTTAACCGGTGGTGTTGATGCGAACGCATTGCATCGTCCAAAGCGTTTCTTCGGTGCAGCTCGTAATGTTGAAGAAGGTGGAAGCCTTACTATCATTGCGACAGCATTGGTTGATACGGGATCCAAGATGGACGAAGTTATCTACGAAGAATTTAAAGGTACAGGTAACATGGAGCTTCATCTCAATCGTAAGATTGCTGAGAAGCGTGTTTTCCCTGCTATCGATTTCAATCGTTCAGGTACTCGCCGAGAAGAGCTCCTTACTAAAGGTGATGAGCTACAGAAAATGTGGATTCTGCGCAAGATTGTTCACCCTATGGGAGAAACAGATGCGATGGAGTTCCTTATCGATAAATTGGCAATGACTAAAACCAATAATGAGTTCTTTGATGCGATGCGACGTCAATAGATTATAAGCATTATCGTTATTGAAATTTGTTCGAGCCCTCAATGATTACATATTCATTATTGAGGGCTTTTTAGATCATAGTTGAGCTGAAAATTACGTATCAGACCAACGACGCAAAAGGTTAGCATGGGCTTTACTAATTTGATCGAAGGCTGCACATTTTCCTTGGCTTTTCATTATATCTCGTCGAGCTAAATCAAGGTCATTAAGAACTTCTCTGTCTTCTGCACTGCGAACGTAGCTTTCGAGCCAGGTTACCCCTACACGTCTAACCCCAGTTGTCACAGGATTCACTCGATGTAATGTCGTGGATGGGTAAACGATAGCGTGCCCTAATGGAAGTTTATAACTTAGTTCTTGACCACTCAGATTGATAACAAGCTCGCCACCTATATAGTCTGTGGGGTCACTTAAAAATATCGTGCAAGATATATCCGATCGGATAATCGTTTCTGCCCCCATAAGAGCATCATCTACATGATTACCGTAACCTCCTGAATCTTGACTCTCGCTGACTAAAAAGGGTGCGATTCTTTTTCCATAGGTTGTTGTTGCAAACTCTGGGTGTGATGTTAGCAGACTTGTTAGATAAGCAGACAATTCCGCTTCTTGCTCAGGGCGTGCTGACCATTGTTGATTATTCTTGATGGATTGAGCGGCCCAACCGGCTGTGTTTTTCCCAGAATGGAACGTTCCATCTTGGATAAGGAGATCTAAATTTTGAATTTGATCATAGGAAATGACGTTTTTTAGAATCTTAATCATTCTTTGAATGCCTTAGAAAAATAAGAGCGAGCCAGTTTTGGCTCGCTCAGCCCTCAACTAGAGGCGGTATTTGAAGTCTAAATTGATTGAACGGGGGTCGCTAGCAGAAACGGTTCTCCAGTTCGAGGTGGTGTAAATTCGATTTTTATCCAATAGATTTTTCACCACTAAAGAAACATCCCAATCATTAGTTTCATAATAGGTACCGAAATCGAATTCCGCATAACCCGGAAGAGTATATTCATCATCATCATAACGTCCAGATTCAGAACGCATACCTAATGCTAAACGAACAGGTTGGTTTTGTAGCGAGTAGCTATTCCAAATAGACAGAGAATTATATGGAGTCATATTTGCCTGTAGAGAAGCTGCTCCATCTCCATCTGAGATATCTTTAGCATCAGTATATGCGTAGCTTATTTGAGTCGAGAATTGGTCAGTGATGTGATAAGTTGCATTTACTTCAAGACCATGAGAACGGAATGAATCACCAGAGTCTTGAACGAGACGTGTTATATCGTCACCACCAGTTTCTCTTGCTGTTGTGTTCTTCTCATTGATGTAAAATAAAGTCATGCTTGCAATGAGTTTATTTTCTAAGAACTCTCCCTTGATTCCTACTTCATAGTTATCGCTTTCTATGGGTTGATAATCCACACCATCTTGTCCATATTGAACGACGTCTGACGTATCGACTGGATCAAATGACTGACTGTAAGAGGCAAATACATTCATATTTGGATTCACTTTATAGACAGCACCGAAGTCATATGCAAAATGAGTGAAGTTTTGTTTGTATTCACCATTACTTTCCGCACCATCATAGTCTAAATATCCTAATCCAACCGCTACCGTTAAATCGCCTAAGTTTATTCGGTCTTTCAGGTAAAAATTCAGTTCTTTGTCTTCTGTTGTGCTGAAATCACCTTCTTTAAGACTGTCAGGCATCGAAGTATAAGTTTGATCATTCGGATCGCTGACTGAAATCGTATTTTGTCCAATCGCATCGGCATTATCTTGGAAGTTTCTTAGGCTTTTAACTTTCTTATCACGAAAGTTAACACCAGCTAGCAAGTGGTGTTCTAGATTGCCAGTCATCAACTTACCTTCTGCATTGAGGTCTAGAAGTTTGTAGGTATCAATACTTCGAGCGTATACCCACTTACGTTCTAACGTTGTATCACCAATAGCATTTCCTAATCCACTGCTGGTACTGACGTATAAATCCTGTGTCTCGGAATCCGTCTCAACGTAAGCCGTTCGTGCATTGAATAGCCACTTATCATTGTACAAGTGTTCAATATGTAATTCGGCTGTTTTAGATTCATTCGTGCCTTTATCTAGAGGACTACCATAATAATAACTACGGTTACCTATTTCGCCGTAACTGGATGTCGTATTTCCTAATGAACCATTAATGAAATTACTGGAATAGAAGCCATCAGTCCAAGCACTACCACCGACTTTTTCTTGGTCTTTATACTCAAGGCGGGGGGTAATTTTTGTATTGTCTCCTACTTTAAAAGTTAGTGATGCATCAATAAATTTATCATCTGAAGTACGATGATCTTGATACATTTCACCTTCGGGAGTGACCTGAGTGATGATACGGTAGAGGACGTCATCGCCAACGAGTTTACCCGTAGAATCAATATCAACTGTCACTTTATTTCGTTCGAAATTACCAACATCACTAGCGGCATAGGAACGAGTACTTAAACCAAGCGTTGTTTCTGATTCTTCCTGTGGCTTTTTAGTTGTCGCGCTAACAATACCACCCGCGATACCCGTTCCGTATAAGATACTATCTGCACCACTAAGGAAGGTGACTGACTCCAAGTTATATGTACTAGGAATCGTTGAGCCAGTACCAGCCTCTCCACCCTGTAGTGAACGTAAACCATTGACAACAAATGTATCGATATTGGTATTAATTCCTCTGATAACGTTTCTGCGAGCAGCTGAAGTATCAGCATGGAAACCCGCTTGATAGCCAGCTATATCTCGTATATCTGAGGCAGCCATATTACTGATTTCTTCTTCGGAAACCTGAACGACAGAGCGCCCCGTATCTTTTAGCGAGATATTCATTTTAGTTGCAGTGGAGTCGATGGTATTGATACCAGCCGCGGCACCAATGACTTCTACAGTTTCTATTTTCTCATCCTGCTTATCTAGGGATGCTGTGTTTGCTTCAGCAGCTAACGCCGCAGGAGAAAGCGCTGAGAGCAAAGCGGACCCTACTGCAATACTGGTTAAATTTTTTTGGATTGATGGGGTATTCACTGCGTATTTCCTTTTTTATTGACTAACAATTAAATCAGCAAGTTGCCGATAAAGTGGTTTCTTCTATTTGTTTTTCATTATTCAGAGCAAAAATAATGAGGTAAAAATTCATACCATATTCTTATGATGCGAATAGTAATGCAAATAGTTATCATTTGCACTTAAAATTATGTTATTGTGCCCACGTATTCGTATTTGCTGTGCTTTTTGCTGTTTTTAGATGTTTGTAACCACTTACTTAGTATTGATATTGCATGGAGACTGGCATGTTATGTGAAGAAATAGAAACGGCTGAGGCGTAAATTCGCTCATCATATTAAGAAGTTTAATCAGGAGTTATTATGTTTAGGTCTTTTCAATTAGTGCTGATGTTAGGAGCAATGTGTTCTGCTTTTAGCGTTATCGCTGCTGATATTTCGGTTCGTACTGCAAAGGGAGAGGTGACCGTTTCTGATGCACCCCAAACGATAGTGGTCTATGACCTTTTATCTCTCGATACGCTAGATGCATTAGGTGTGCAGCTTAAAGGTAAGCCGGCAAAAACATATGTTGATTACATTGATAATTTTGTGGAAAACCCGGTATCAATCGGCGCATCTTCTGAGCCAAACTATGAGGCGGTAGTGAAGATGAATCCCGATCTTTTCGTTATTGGTGGTGGTTCTTCTAAGCTAATGGAGCCGTTATCGAAAATAGCTCCAACTATCGATATGTATGTACGTGGTGACGATCATGTCGCTCAGATGTTAGCTCGTCTGGAAGATTTCGGTAAGCTTACAAATACTGAAGATAAAGCAGCATTATTAAAAGCGGATTTTTTATCTAAATTGGCAAAGGCAAAAAGTATCGTTCATGGAAAAGGAAATACGTTAATTGTCATGACGAGTGGCGGAAAACTATCGACCTTTGGGGCTAATTCGCGTTTCGGTTGGTTATTTACTGATGTTGGTTTGATCGAAGCAGCTGAAGGAGTTGATGATAAAAGCCACGGAGAAAGTATTTCATTTGAATTTATAGCAAAAACTAACCCAGATAATATTGTTGTTCTTGATCGGTCTGCTGCTATAGGTCGGAAGAGTGAGGGAGCTGAAGTAACGTTAGATAATGCGTTAGTCAAAGGCACAACAGCCGCAAAAGAAGACAATATCATTTATCTTACACCTGGCCCTGCATACGTCATGGGAGGGGGCTATCAAGGTATGATGAGTATGCTTGATGACCTTATTCAAGGTTTTGGTTCATAAGCTCAATGCCATATTTCATTATGATATCTTTATTGCTCACTCTCTCGGGGGTGAGCATTTTCATTGGTGTGGGCGATTTATCCGCAAGTCATCTTTCATTGAATAACAAAGAGGCATGGGACCTGTTCTTTGTGAGTCGGTGGCCTCGAACCGCTGCCATTATTTTAACTGGGGCTAGCATTACTATTTGTGGTGTCATAATGCAGCTCTTGGTTCGCAATCGATTTGTTGAACCGAGCACGACAGGGACGACGGAAGCTAGCATGATTGGTCTTCTTATTGTTGCAGTTTGGTTTCCTGATTGGTCTCTTCTGGGAAAAATGTCCGTGGCCGCTGTATGTGCATTACTTGGTTTACTGACTTTTTTAAAACTTGTACGTCATTTGCCCCGAGAGCAACCATTATTAATTCCTCTTGTTGGTCTGATCTATGGTGGGATTCTGGGCTCTGTAGCGACTTATTTTGCTTTCCATATGGATCTATTGCAGTACTTAAGTATTTGGCTGACAGGTGAGTTTTCTGGCGTCATTGCTGGGCGGTATGAACTTTTGTGGATTGCAGGCGGTTTTGGTCTGTTTAGCTATATTATTGCCGATCGGTTTACGATTGTTGGGCTTGGAGAGCGGACGAGTCAATCTCTCGGTCTGAACTATCAGTCTATCGTGATTATTGGCGTCGCAACGGTCGCAATTACCTCTAGTTTAGTTGTGGTGACGGTGGGGGTTTTACCATTTATTGGTCTGGTTGTGCCCAATCTAGTATCCCGATTTATGGGGGATAACCTAAGAGAAAGTTTACCTTTAGTCGCAGGTTTTGGGGCTATTTTTACGTTGTTTTCGGACATTATTGGTCGCACTCTTCGTTATCCCTATGAAATCCCTGCTGGAACGATATTTGGGGTGATTGGTGCGGTTATCTTTTTATGGCTGATTCTAGGAAGAAAGAACCATGTCTGATAAACGTTTGTGGGGGCTTTTTATTTCGCTAATACTGGTGATCACCTTACTGTTTAGTTGGAACTTAACAACGCATATTGCTTTTATATTAGAGTTACGAGCCGTCAAACTGGGTGGTTTGCTTGTTGTTGGGGCCGCTATTGGTATTTCAACAGTGTTATTTCAAACGATTAGTAACAATAGAGTTCTGACGCCTTCTATTATGGGCTTTGATGCTTTGTATTTACTCATGCAAACGTGTCTTATTTTCTTTTTGAGTGGCCTGAGTTATGCGCATTTACCGGGAAATACTCTATTTTTCTTAAATACGCTTATTATGCTCATCGCGTCGGTTATTTTGTTTTCTGCGGTGCTTAAAAAGACACGACAAGATATTCAGTTAATGATCCTTGTTGGTGTGATTTTTGGTTTGGTATTTCGGTCACTTTCGACTTTTATTCAGCGGCTAATTGATCCTTCAGAATTCGCTATTCTACAGAGTGTCATGTTTGCTCAATTTGGTGGTATCAATCAAACCGAATTAATCTCAGCTTTACTCCTTCTGATCATCGTTTGCATTTGGGTTGCTAGAAACTGTGAAGTTCTGGATGTGATGCTATTAGGTCGGCGGGCTGCGAAATCTTTGGGTTTAGACTATGACCGTATCCAATTTAAAACGCTTTGTGCTATTTCGATCCTAGTGTCGGTATCCACAGCGTTAGTAGGACCGATTATCTTTTTAGGGCTATTAGTGTCAGCACTTGCACATAGTTTAATGAAAACTCATCGACACGCATTACTTATCCCAGCAGCCTCGATGATCTCAGCTGTAATTTTACTGTTGGGACAGGTCGTTTTTGAAAACTTATTAGAAAGACAATCTACATTGACTGTTGTGATTGAGTTCGTAGGAGGACTCTTTTTCTTATTACTATTATCTAAAGGAAAAATTAAATGATTGCGGTTTCTTCTTTAACTCATAGTCTGGGGCATCGACTTATCTTAGATGATATTTCCGTCGATATCCCTAGAGGAAAAATTACCGCATTAATTGGTCCAAATGGTGCTGGTAAGTCAACCTTGTTACATTTGATTTCTCGGCAAGACTCAGTGCAGACGGGCGTAATTACACTAGATGAACAGGATATTGCGAAAACAGCGTCTGAGAAAATGGCGTTACGTATCGCGGTCGTTGCTCAGGATCTTGGGGTTGCGAGTCGTCTTCGTGTTAGAGATCTAGTCGCTTTTGGTCGTTGGCCACAACATCAAGGGCGTCCAACTGAAACAGACAAAATAGAAGTGGAAAGAGCGTTAGAAGAGTTTCACTTATTGGAATTAAGTGATCGGTTTTTAGATGAAATCTCAGGGGGGCAAAGGCAAAGGGCTTTTGTAGCCATGGCTTATGTTCAAGATACCGATTGGTTACTGCTCGACGAGCCACTTAACAACCTCGATATTCGTTACGCAAAATCCTTAATGGCAAAGCTGCGAAATATTGTTGAAGAAAAAGGCAAGAGTATTGTGATAGTTATTCACGATTTAAATTATGCACTCGCAAATGCTGACTTTTTTATCGCAGTGAAAGAGGGAAAAATAGCCTTTGCAGGAGAAACTTCGGAAGTTGCGACATCGAAGACGTTGTCGGAACTATACGATGCAGAGGTCAATATTATAAAAAATCATGGAAAGTATGTTGCCTTGCATCATTAAATAGCACATTGAGCTTCTATTTAGAATTTATTAGAAGCTCTCTCTTGTTCTAGCTTCACAAAGAAGTCTAAGTTTAGTGGCAGTGCTTCTCCTAGCCAATCGGTTAATTCTGTGTGATCTCTCATATTGTCTCCAGTGACCGCATGAATAAAAATCGTCATCTCCTCTCTGTTTTGATCTAACCAAGGAAAGACAAGTTCAAAGTCTTTAGCTTCTACGGTAATTTGGCAACTCCAACAAGGATGAGGACCAACGAGCTTTTCATTGAATCGACCAATTTTTAAACCAAATTTTTCTTTTGCTGCTAAACATAATCGTTTGGCATTATTTTGTGATTCTTGGTCGAAGTACACATGAGCGTGATAGCTCTGATAGGTATTTTTGATGCTTAACATTGAATTACTCTAATTTATTAAATGAGAATTATTTGCAATATGGTGGTATTGTAACAAGAAAACAGAGATATAGCTGGCTGTTTTATTTGCATCTAGTATCAACACGCCACACAATAGCATCAGGTGTTATATGGAGATTAACATGCGACATGGATGGTTGTGGTTAATACTCGTTTGTTGCTTACGTTTGCCAGTCTTGTCGTTGGCACATGCAGAAGAAATGAGTATTGTCGAGCGAGATAGTTGGTTAGCTCGCCCGGAGTTAAGTGAAAAAGTTGATGAGCTAATGGAGCTCGTTACACAAAATCAAATTGAAGCTCTCGATTTTTCCATTCAAAGCCTTGCTAATCCTCAACAAGAAGTGATTCGCTTCTTATTATTACAGCGTTTTCAAGATGCCTCAATTCAGCTTTCTATTGATGTGGAAAACCTTGTGGCAACACTTCGTTTACTTGCGCCAAAATATCATGTAATTGAAAAAGGAGATGGATTTGAATTTCTCTCTCCAGCATTTGACTATCCTTCTTTGGCTCATCGCTTGGTAAAAGAGTGGCAATTTGAGAGCAATAGCAAAGCATTTGTTTCCAGTGTTCAACTACGTCAATTGGATCTTGAGTTGTGGCTAACTGGTGAGTTGGAGGTTGTTGAGAAGCATCAAGACCTATTACTTCGAAGCATGGACCAGTTAGAGCCATTAGATATTGATTACCTAGTCAGTCAAATCACCACACCTGATGTTGTCAGCTGGTTACCCTCTAATCAAATAATGGCAGGATTGGCCCAAGCCAGTAACGCCTCATCTTTGTATAAATTGTTTTGGTTGATGCGAGCCGATTTATACTCTGAGCAAGAAGTCGCACGGTTAGGTGAACAGAATACCGTATTTGCACTCGAGCAACTTATTCTCGCCAGTAGAAACCCGAGACTTAAGCAACAGGCCCAATCGGCGTTAGCAAAAGCTTTCCCCATGCAAAATTTCGTTCGTCGTTATTTCCTAATACAACTAAACCAAGAGGGTGATGCGAACTTTGTTGCGGGTCAATTGATCGCTAATGGGTATAGAGCTTGGTTGCAGGAATTGGTCGATGTTGGCTCTAAGATTAAATATAAACAAGTGAAAGCAGAACTTGACCGTTAGAATCACAATCGAAAAGAAAAATAACGTAGTACTCAGTCGTTTTTTGATACACTTTATTAACCATTACCAGCGATTAGAAGCCCTATGAGTTTTAAGGATTTACGAGCGTTTTTAAACCATCTTGAAAGCATTGGTCAACTCAAGCGAATAGCCCATCCTATTGATCCCGTTTTCGAGATGACGGAAATTAGTGATAGAACCTTACGAGCAGGTGGCCCTGCCTTGTTGTTTGAAAACCCTGTTGGCTATGAGATGCCAGTACTTACGAACTTGTTTGGTACTTCAGAGCGAGTTGCGATAGGTATGGGGCGAAAAGAGGTTAGTGAGCTTCGAGAAGTTGGAAAATTATTGGCATATTTGAAAGAGCCGGAACCACCAAAGGGGTTCAAGGATGCGATAGATAAGCTTCCTGTATTTAAACAAGTTCTCAACATGCCAACCAAACGCTTGAGTAAAGCCTCATGCCAAGAGGTAGTTTGGCAAGGGGATGAGGTTGATTTAGATAAAATTCCGGTGATGAGTTGTTGGCCTGGTGATGTCGCGCCACTCTTGACGTGGGGGCTGACCATCACAAAAGGACCGAATAAGTCTAGGCAGAATATCGGTATCTATCGGCAGCAGAAGTTATCGAAAAATAAAATCATTATGCGTTGGCTCGCCCACCGAGGTGGTGCGCTCGATCTCAGAGATTGGATGGAAACGAACCCAGGCGAACCTTTTCCTGTATCGGTTGCATTTGGAGCTGATCCCGCGACAATACTCGGTGCCGTAACTCCCGTTCCCGATACGTTATCTGAATATGCTTTTGCTGGTCTCTTACGTGGCAGTAAAACTGAAGTTGTTAAATCATTAAGTAATGACTTAGAAGTTCCCGCAAGCGCTGAAATTGTATTAGAAGGGTATATTGATCCAACAGAGTTCGCCGATGAGGGGCCTTACGGCGATCATACTGGCTACTTTAATGAGGTAGAAAGTCATCATGTCTTTACCATTACCCATATTTCGATGCGTAAAGATCCTATTTACCACAGTACATATACTGGGCGGCCACCAGATGAACCTGCTGTACTAGGCGTTGCCTTAAATGAAGTTTTTGTGCCTATTTTACAAAAGCAATTTCCTGAAATTGTGGACTTTTATTTACCACCAGAAGGCTGCTCTTATCGTGTGGCTGTTGTCACAATGAAAAAGCAATACCCTGGTCATGCTAAGCGTGTAATGATGGGGGTTTGGTCGTTTTTACGCCAGTTTATGTACACTAAGTTCGTTATTGTGTGTGATGATGATGTCAATGCTCGAGATTGGAATGATGTGATTTGGGCAATGACAACCAGGATGGACCCCGCAAGAGATACGGTATTGATTGAGAATACTCCAATTGATTCTTTGGATTTTGCTTCCCCTGTTGTAGGTCTAGGATCAAAAATGGGAATGGATGCGACCAACAAATGGGAGGGTGAAACTCAACGAGATTGGGGAACACCAATAAAGAAAGACCCTAAAGTTGTCGCTAAGATCGACCAAATCTGGGACGAATTAGGGATTTTATGACCTATACTGTTCAGATCCTTCCAGAGTCTATAGAATTTGAAGTAGACTCGAACCAAACCGTACTCGATGCTGCGCTCAACAATAATATACTATTTCCGCATCGATGTAGGGTAGGCGCTTGTGGAATGTGTCTATGTAAAATGGTATCAGGAAGTGTTCGTTATCACCTTGAACCATTATTGACTGAACAAGAAAAGAAAGAAGGCTGGATATTTACTTGCCAAGCTTTTGCAGAAAGTAATTTAGTGCTCACTTTGGATGAGTGAGTAAGAAGGAAGAATATGACAATTAAAACCAAAGTAAAATCGATAGAATCTTTGGCATGTAATACGTACAGAATTTTATTGCAACCAGAGCACGTTATTGATTTTAAGGCCGGTCAGTATTTAATGGTCGTAATGGGCGAGAAAGATAAGCGGCCATTTTCAATCGCAAGTAGCCCTTGTCGCTCTAATGGAGAATTAGAGTTACATATTGGAGCTGCAGAGCATAACGCTTATGCAATTGAAGTTGTAGATGCGATGCGTCAAGCTCTCGAACAAGGCAGTACGATTGATATTGATGCTCCTCATGGTGATGCATGGTTGCAGCAAGATGATGGCAGTCCATTATTGCTGATTGCTGGTGGTACGGGATTTAGTTATGTCCGTTCTATCCTTGATCACTGCTTAGCTCAGAATATTGTTCGACCTATTTATCTTTATTGGGGTGCGAAAGATTCTTGCCAGTTGTATGCTAAAGAAGAGTTAATCGTTTTAGCTAATCAGTATGACAATGTTAATTTTATCCCTGTTGTTGAATCTCCAGATGCAGAGTGGCAAGGTAAAATTGGGAATGTATTACAAGCAGTCGTACAAGATTTCAATTCATTAGAAGGCTTTGATATCTATTTGGCTGGTCGATTTGAAATGGCTGGGGCTGCGCGTGATTTATTTACATCAACGAAGCAAGCACGGCGCGAACGAATATTTGCAGATGCTTTTGCTTATATCTAAAGTCTCACATTATTGAGCTTACAGAAATAATAAAGGAGCCATCGGCTCCTTTATTATTTTATCTTTAAAATCAACTCATTAAAGAATTTGTTTCAAAATACTGTCTGTTTTTGTTCGCCTTATTCGCCGTAAAAGCTTTAATACTAAAGGTGGGTAGCTATCAAATGGGTCAATCTGCTTATAGCTACCAATTAATTGAGTATGTTGAGTAATATTGTCGAATTCTTGTTGGAACTTTTCGAGTAAATGACCTTGCTTATCATTTATTAAGAGCCCATTTTCTAAGTCTAACTTCCAAGCTCTTGGGTTCAAATTATTTCCAGTAAGCAACATATAATGTTGATCAACCCAAATGCCTTTTAAATGAAAACTATTGTTATCATGTTTCCAAAGATGAATTGAAAGCTGGCGACTGGCGATACGAGCTTCATATGCCTTAGCAAAACGTCGAAGATTTAACTCATATAAATAAGGAAGACCACTAATGGTTTTAAAAGGTTTATCAGGTGGGATATAGAAATCATTCGCTGTTTTATCACCCACAATAATACTGACTTTTACTCCACGGCGTAGGGCTCGTTTCACCTGATTGCTGATCCTAGCTGGGAAGTTGAAGTAAGGCGTACAGATGATTAACTCTTCTTTTGCCTGGCCAATCAATTGATAGATTCGTTGATTGAGACGGTTACGACGCTTACCAACGCCTACCAGAGGTGTAATGCCGACTTGGTCTTCAGAAATTTTTTGTGGCTCATAGGAGTATTCAGAGCGACGTAATTGACCTCGAAATCGCTTAATTGTCGGTTTCAGTTCTTTGGTCGTCGGCCTAGTTGGGTCGCACAAATTGTACACGGCTTTATGGGAAATAATTCTTTGCTGAATCAACGATACCATTGAATCAGCGAGAACTTTATTATCGATAGTATGGTAGCGATCGAAACGATAGCGTTCAGCATGATGGAGATACACATTATTTAGACTTGCACCACTGTATATAACAGAATCATCAATGATAAAGCCTTTAAGGTGAAGAACCCCAAATATTTCTCGGTTGCGAACAGGAATACCATAAACGGGTATTTTCTCAGCATATTGATCAGCAAAACGCTGGTACATCTCTGCATTCCCATTCGATTTCTCTGCTCCAATGAGCCCTCGTTGTGCGCGATGCCAGTCTACGCAGACAGATATATCTAACAAAGGGTTACGCTGTTTGGCCGCGTATAACTCGGTCATGATTTCTCGACCTGCCTCATCATCTTCGAGATATAACGCGACAAGATATATACGACATTTTGCTTGGCGAATTAAATCGATAAGCTGACGTTTATACGCTTTGGCAGAAAGGAGAACATGAAAATTCTGCGGATCTAACGCAATCGCTGGCAAGGTTTCAAGAGGGTTTTTACGACCAATCATCTGTTTTTGTACAACCTTAGAATCTTAGTAAAGGAGCAGCCCTCGATACTAGCAAATTTCTCGTTGATATGGCTATAAAAGGGTGTCAAATATGAGAGAATTCCGCAACATACCTCATTGGTATAAGCGATTTTCCACTGCTTTTATACCGTTGAAACAGAATGTTAAGGTTATTTGGCAGTTGATCAGGGTCTAGTGAATGAAAGTGATGAGCTTGGTAAAAGGGTTCTAACCAAGTGAATGCAAAACAGTATACATTCTCAGACAAGATCTGTTGTTGGCAATGCTCGAGAAGTTGATGACCAATACCTTGTCCACGAAATGCCTCATCTACAACCATTCCGGTTAACAACTTATATTGCTCTATTGGGCGAAAACGCACCACAGCGCAAATTTCACCAAGAGAACGAGCGATTATAATATGTTCGTTTTTCTTAGGTTTTGTTGCTGGGTAGTGACGCTTATAAAAGCGTTGGACTAGAGGTAATTTTACCGAGTCTAGGGTTTCAAACTCTAACTTGATCATTAGTAACTAGGAATCCCAACTATCTGATGTAGAATATCTAAAGTTTATTAGATTTTAAGACGCTCATGCAAATACAACTTAACGCCGACCTAAGACAGTATCATACCTTTTCTCTTTCGCAACATTGTGAAGTGCTTGTAGAAATTACCTCTATCGAAGAGTTGATCGAGGTGTATTCAAAGCCTGAATGGTCTCATTTACCGAAACTAATTCTGGGAAAGGGCAGCAATGTGCTATTTACTCAATTCTATGCGGGAGTCGTAGTGATTAATCATCTCCTTGGGATTGATATTAAAGAAGTAGGAAATACGGTTTCTCTTCATGTTATGGGAGGAGAAGACTGGCCTAGTTTAGTCAAAATGACCGTTGAGAATAAATGGTGTGGACTTGAAAACCTCGCGTTGATTCCTGGCTGTGCTGGTAGTGCACCAATCCAGAATATTGGGGCATATGGCGTCGAGTTTAATGATATTTGCGACTACGTAGAGTTTCTGGATTTAGAGACCATGACCATTCAGCGACTCACTCAAGCAGAATGTCAGTTTGGCTATAGAGATTCAATATTTAAGAATGAGTTATACGCCAAAGTGGTGATTACAGCCGTTGGTCTTAAGCTAAGCCATATTTGGTCACCTAAATTAGGTTATGGTCCTTTACAATCTCTTGATAATAAGAGTTCATTACAAGATGTGTACGACATTATCTGCCAGACTCGTATGGAGAAATTACCCGATCCTAAAGAGATTGGTAATGCCGGTAGTTTCTTTAAGAACCCTTTAATATCTCATGAACACCATCAGAGCTTACTACAGCAGTTTCCTAATCTAGTAGCGTATCCAGCAGGGGAATCAATGAAAGTCGCAGCAGGTTGGCTAATCGACCAATGTGGGCTAAAAGGACTGAAAATAGGTGGTGCTCAAGTTCATCCGCAACAAGCCTTGGTATTAACGAATATTGATGGTGCAACTATTGATGATGTTTTGAGTCTTGCAAAACAAGTCGTCGATAAGGTTAACGATCGTTATTACATCACGTTAGAGCATGAAGTTCGTTTTATTGGCAGAGATGGTGAGACGCAGTTGAGTGAGGTTTTGGTCTGATGAAAGAACATCACATAAAGTTATCATTGTTAGCAATGTTATCGGATGGCTCATTTTATTCCGGTGAAGCGTTAGGAACTGAATTGGGCATTTCTCGAGCTGCCGTGAGTAAGCACATTAAAGGCATTCAAGAGTGGGGCGTTGATGTCTTTCGTGTTCAAGGAAAAGGCTATCAGCTCTCTCAACCCATCGATTTATTAATGGAAAGGAAATTACAGGAATACAGTGATTCTCCTGTGATGTTGCATCCTATCATAGATTCAACGAATCGATTTCTATTGGATAAATCTGAAGAGTTAGACAGTGGCACAGTCTGTGTTGCTGAATACCAGTCAAAAGGGAGAGGACGTCGCGGACGGCAGTGGCTGTCTCCTTTTGGCGCTAACTTATACCTGTCGATGTATTGGCGTCTTGATGCGGGTATGGCTGCGGCGATGGGATTGAGCTTAGTCGTTGGTGTAGCGGTTGTGGAGGCTCTTGAAACCTTGGGAATTGAAGGCATAAAACTAAAATGGCCTAACGATCTCTATTATCAAGATAAAAAACTAGCCGGTATTTTAGTGGAGATGTCAGGGCAGGCTGGTGGAGCGGCTCATTTAGTCATTGGAATGGGGATGAACTTGATGATGCGCCAAGAAGAGAGCGATATCGATCAGCCATGGACCACTCTTTCAGCAGTATTGGATGGTAAGTCGGTTGATAGGAACCAGCTTGCTGGTTGTTTTATCCAAGCGTGGCAACGAGCATTAACTGATTACGAACGCGATGGAATGAAGGAATTTGTCGAGCGTTGGAATAGACTTGATAATTTTTTAGAGCGGCCGATTAAGCTGTTGATGGGGCCAAACGAGGTCTTTGGTATTTGTCGCGGCATCAACGAGCAAGGTGCTGTGTTGTTAGAAACAGAACAAGGTGTCGAAAGTTTTATTGGTGGAGAGATATCGTTGCGTGGCGACAACCGAAGCTAAAGCTGGGAATTAATGCATTCCCTCCCATTCTCGATAATAATCTTTGTAGAGCGCGTTATAAAGTGACTTACTTGCGTAAAATAATGTTATCGACAGTATGATTGGCGGTTTTCTTCAGAACTAATCGAGCTCGCTCTCGAGTAGGTAAAATATTTTGCACCAGATTTACTCCATTAATCGTATTCCATATGTTTTTAGCTATTGAAATAGCTTCAGGTTCATCGATTTTTGTGTAGTGATTAAAATAAGACTCTGGCTGTTGGAAAGCGCCTTTTCTAAATTTTAAAAATCGTTCGACATACCACTGCTTAATGAGTGAATCTTCCGCATCAACGTAGATCGAAAAATCAAGAAAGTCAGAAATAAATACTCGATGAGGATCGTGTGGATAATCCATACCACTTTGTAATACGTTCAATCCTTCAATAATTAGGATATCCGGTTTATCAACCACCTTCTTTTCATCGGTAATATCATAGGTGAGGTGGGAGTATATTGGTGCTTCTACTTTTGGCTTGCCAGCTTTTACATCCGAAACAAATTGAACCAAACGGTTGATATCATAAGATTCAGGGAAGCCCTTCTTACTCATTATGTCTTTTTCGATCAGTACCTTATTAGGATAAAGAAACCCATCAGTTGTGATCAGTTCAACCTTTGCATGATTTTCCCAGCGAGCAAGTAGAGCGCTTAATAGCCGAGCTGTTGTACTTTTCCCAACAGCGACACTTCCTGCAATTCCAATAACATAAGGAGGAGCCGTTTCACTATTACCTAAAAACTGATTTAGGACGGTCGTACGATTTTGGCGAGCAGCAACATATAAATTGAGTAGTCGAGCTAACGGAAGGTAGATCTCAACCGCTTCTTGCATTGTCAGTTTTTCATTAATACCTTGCAGCTCGTGTAAATCGGCTTCAGATAAGGTCATGGGTACCGAATTTCTTAGCTCTGACCATTGCTGACGATTGAAAGATAGGTATGGACTCATGTTGGACTCGTGTTTCTACTCATATTAGTGTGTAGCAAAATACCTTAAGGCGCGAAGAAATCAAACCGACTAGTGCAATATATTGCGCTTTGAGGGGCAAAATTAAACCAAAAAATTCATAGGAATAAAAAAACAGACGGAAAAAGGAATTTTTTTTAGTTAAAGGCTTGCAAGCAAAGAAATCATTCAATAGAATGCGCTCCACTTGTGCCGACTTAGCTCAGTAGGTAGAGCAACTGACTTGTAATCAGTAGGTCACCAGTTCGACTCCGGTAGTCGGCACCACTTTCTTTTGAAAGTGACTAAATTTGGAGGGGTTCCCGAGTGGCCAAAGGGAGCAGACTGTAAATCTGCCGGCTCCGCCTTCGATGGTTCGAATCCGTCCCCCTCCACCATTTTTTAAGGAAATAGCTCTCAGAGTTACGAGTGCGGGCATCGTATAATGGCTATTACCTCAGCCTTCCAAGCTGATGATGCGGGTTCGATTCCCGCTGCCCGCTCCAATCTTTCGAGTGCTGATATAGCTCAGGCGGTAGAGCGCATCCTTGGTAAGGATGAGGTCCCCAGTTCGACTCTGGGTATCAGCACCAGATCTCTGTTCTATTTCCTTTTAGAAATTTAATATTGACTATAACTTTGGTTACGTGGTCTTCAAAGCCACTTAAATCCGTACCTTGAGGGACTACTTATGTCTAAAGAAAAATTTGAACGTACGAAACCGCACGTAAACGTTGGTACTATCGGCCACGTTGACCACGGTAAAACAACTCTAACAGCAGCAATCTGTACGACTCTTGCAAAAGCGTACGGCGGTGCAGCAAAAGATTTCGCATCAATCGATAACGCTCCAGAAGAGCGCGAACGTGGTATTACAATCAATACTTCACACGTAGAGTACGATACTCCAACTCGTCACTACGCGCACGTAGACTGCCCAGGACACGCGGATTATGTTAAAAACATGATCACAGGTGCTGCGCAAATGGATGGCGGTATCCTAGTAGTTGCTTCAACAGATGGTCCAATGCCACAAACACGTGAGCACATCCTACTTGGTCGTCAGGTTGGTATTCCATACATCATCGTATTCATGAACAAATGTGACATGGTTGACGATGAAGAGCTTCTAGAGCTAGTAGAAATGGAAGTACGTGAGCTATTGTCTGAGTACGATTTCCCAGGTGATGACTTACCAGTAATTCAAGGTTCAGCACTAGGTGCATTGAACGGTGAAGAGCAATGGGAAGCGAAGATCATTGAACTAGCAGAAGCGCTAGACAACTACATCCCAGAGCCAGAGCGTGCAATTGACCAGCCATTCCTAATGCCAATTGAAGATGTATTCTCAATTCAAGGTCGTGGTACTGTAGTAACAGGCCGTATCGAGCGTGGTATTTTGAACGTAGGTAACGAAGTTGCAATCGTTGGTATCAAAGAGACCGTAACAACGACTTGTACTGGTGTTGAGATGTTCCGTAAGCTTCTTGACGAAGGTCGTGCAGGAGAGAATGTTGGTGCCCTTCTACGTGGTACTAAGCGTGAAGATGTAGAGCGTGGTCAAGTATTGGCAGCGCCTGGTTCAATCACTCCACACACTAAGTTTGAGTCAGAAGTTTATGTTCTGTCTAAAGATGAAGGTGGGCGTCATACTCCATTCTTCAAAGGTTACCGTCCACAGTTCTACTTCCGTACAACTGACGTAACTGGTGACATTTCTCTACCAGAAGGTGTAGAAATGGTAATGCCTGGTGATAACATCCAAATGGTTGTAGAGCTAATCGCTCCAATCGCAATGGATGAAGGTCTACGTTTCGCGATTCGTGAAGGTGGCCGTACAGTAGGTGCTGGTGTTGTAGCTAAAGTTATTGCTTAATAATTTGACTATGCACTAGAAAAAGGGGCATCATTTGATGCCCTTTTTCTGCATTGCATCTTTTTTTTGCTCAGAAATAGGGCAGAATAAGATAAAAGTACGTAAGTACTCTTATTTTAGATGTTAGTCTTTAGACTAATATCGGTTGGTTTAGCCCTGCAACAGCGGGGTCATTGTCGTTTTATAGTAAGACTTGTTACAGGTTGGTTTATGAAAGCAAATCATGCTGAAACTCCTGCTAGCTCAAGTGCAGCAGACAAATTTAAGTGGCTAATCGCTATTGCATTGTTAGTTGTCGCTGTTGTGGGTAACTCCCTTTATGGTGAGACAGTTTCTGTGGTTATCCGTACCGCAAGCGTTATTGTTCTGATTGCATTAGCATTAGGCCTAGCAGCAACCACGATTAAAGGTAAAGCTGCGATCGTTTTTGCCCGAGAAGCTCGTATTGAAATCCGCAAAGTTGTTTGGCCTACTCGCCAAGAAACAATGCAAACGACACTGATAGTGTTAGCGGTGAGTGTCGTAATGGCATTAGCATTATGGGGTATCGACGGCATAATGGTTCGTCTTGTTGAGTTTGCAACTGGAGTATAGAGGGTCCAATACATGAGTGAAGCTCCAAAAAAACGCTGGTACGTTGTTCAAGCCTTTTCTGGCTTTGAAGGTCGCGTATCACAGTCGTTACGTGAACACATCAAAATCCATGCAATGGAAGACTATTTTGGTGAAGTACTTGTTCCTACGGAAGAAGTCATCGAAATGCGAGCGGGTCAGCGTCGTAAGAGTGAACGTAAGTTCTTTCCGGGATATGTACTAGTACAAATGGTGATGAATGATGAATCATGGCACCTAGTACGTAGTATTCCTCGTGTTATGGGGTTCATTGGTGGTACATCAGACCGTCCTGCACCAATTACTGATAAAGAAGCCGATGCAATTCTGAATCGTCTTGAGCAAGCGAACGAAGCCCCTCGTCCTAAGACGATGTTTGAAGCTGGTGAGTTAGTTCGAGTTAACGATGGCCCATTTGCTGACTTTAACGGTACAGTTGAAGAAGTTGATTACGATAAAAGTCGTATTAAGGTGTCAGTATCGATCTTTGGTCGAGCAACACCAGTTGAACTAGAGTTTGGTCAAGTCGAAAAAGCTGACTAAATAATAGTCAATTAAAAACTTGTCAAAGGCGTGAAATCTGATTATAATTTCGCGCCTTTTTATAGGTGTTTATTCACATCGGGGAGCTGATTAGACCATCAGCGCTATTACCCAAACATTAGGAAATATCATGGCTAAGAAAGTTGAAGCTTATATCAAGTTGCAAGTTGCAGCTGGTATGGCAAACCCAAGTCCACCGGTTGGTCCTGCTCTAGGTCAACGTGGTGTTAATATCATGGAATTCTGTAAAGCATTTAATGCAAAAACAGAATCTGTAGAGAAAGGTCTTCCAATTCCAGTGGTTATCACTGTATATAACGACCGTTCTTTCACGTTTGTTACTAAGACTCCACCAGCATCAGTTCTTCTTAAGAAAGCTGCGGGTATCAAGTCTGGCTCTTCACGTCCAAACACTGAAAAAGTGGGTACAATCACTGACGCTCAAGTCCAAGAAATCGCAGAAACTAAAGCTGCGGATATGACTGGTGCTGATATCGAAGCAACAAAACGTTCTATTGCGGGTACTGCTCGTTCAATGGGCCTAGTGGTTGAGGGTTAAGAAAATGGCAAAATTAACTAAGCGTATGCGTACGATCCGCGAGAAAGTTGACGTCACTAAAGAATACGAAATCAACGAAGCAGTTGCTCTTCTTAAAGAACTTGCAACTGCAAAATTCGCAGAATCTGTTGATGTAGCGGTAAATCTAGGTATCGATGCACGTAAATCTGACCAAAACGTACGTGGAGCAACTGTTCTACCTCACGGTACTGGTCGTGAAGTTCGTGTTGCTGTATTTACTCAAGGTGCAAACGCTGAAGCTGCGAAAGAAGCTGGCGCTGACCTAGTAGGTATGGAAGACCTTGCTGATCTTGTTAAGAAAGGCGAAATGAACTTTGACGTTGTTGTTGCTTCTCCTGATGCAATGCGCGTTGTTGGTCAATTGGGTACAATCTTAGGTCCTCGTGGTCTAATGCCAAACCCTAAAGTTGGTACTGTAACTCCTAATGTTGCTGAAGCAGTAAAAAATGCTAAAGCTGGTCAGGTTCGTTACCGTAACGACAAAAATGGTATTATCCACACTACCATTGGTAAAGCGACGTTTGAACCAAGTCAAATTCAAGAGAACCTTGAAGCTTTACTTGTTGCATTGAAAAAAGCAAAACCATCAAGTGCAAAAGGTGTTTTCATTAAGAAAGTAAGCATCTCTACCACTATGGGTGCTGGTGTTGCACTAGATCAAGCGACACTAAATACGCAAGCGCAACAATAAATAGCATTTGCTAGAGCGTGAAATTAATGTATAATTTCGCGCTCAAAATATTTGTGGTTGGGGCTGATAGTTGCTTAAATTTTAAGCAAAATACAGTCTCCGTCCAAGACCGTAGGTGTTATTTAGTAATAAATAACTTAATCAAGCCTACGTAGATGGTGCCCGAACTGACAGAAAGATTTATTTTAATAGAACTTTCTTCTGGGAATGCACCTTAAAGCGCTCACTGTTATCGATGATAGTGAGTGGTGTAACGACAACCAGGAGTAAATCCAAAATGGCTTTAAACCTTCAAGGCAAACAAGCAATTGTTGCAGAAGTCAACGAAGCGGCCAGTGGTGCACTTTCTGCAGTTGTTGCCGACTCTCGTGGTGTTGAAGTGTCTGATATGACAACTCTACGTAAACAAGCGCGTGAAGCGGGTGTTTACCTTAAAGTTGTACGTAACACACTAGCACGTCGCGCAGTAGAAGGCACAGCTTACGAATGTCTAAAAGACGTATTCGTAGGTCCTACTTTGATCGGTTTCTCTAATGAGCACCCAGGTGCTGCAGCGCGTATCTTTAAAGATTTCGCGAAAGAGAACAAGAAATTCGAGATCAAAGCAGCTGCATTTGAAGGCGCAGTTACTGACGTTGAAGTACTAGCGACACTACCAACTTACGACGAAGCAATTGCACGCTTGATGATGTGCATGAAAGAAGCTTCTGCAGGCAAATTGGTACGTACTATCGCTGCTGTCCGTGATCAGAAAGAAGAAGCAGCGGCATAAGCCGAACTTTTTACTGATTACTTATTAAACTTATTGTTGACTTAAAAGAGAATTGTTATGTCTATTACTAACGAGCAAATCCTAGACGCAGTTGCAGAAATGTCTGTAATGCAAGTTGTTGAACTAATCACTGCAATGGAAGAAAAATTCGGTGTTTCTGCTGCTGCTGCAGTTGTAGCTGGCGGCGCTGCTGCTGGTGGCGATGCTGCTGCTGAGCAAACTGAATTTGACGTAATCCTAACAGCTGCTGGCGGTAACAAAGTATCTGTTATCAAAGCAGTACGTGGTGCTACTGGCCTAGGTCTTAAAGAAGCTAAAGGTCTTGTTGATGGCGCTCCAGCTGCGATCAAAGAAGGCATTGAAAAAGCAGAAGCAGAAGCTCTTAAAGCTACTCTTGAAGAAGCTGGTGCATCTGTTGAGCTTAAGTAATTATTGCTTAAAAGCTTAGCCGAAAGGCTAATGGCTGGTGGTTAATTAACCACCAGCCTTTTTGCGCTGTAGGGTGTTGACGATTTTTCCGCTGTTCTTTGTCAATCATCTTTGCAAAAATACTTCGTCGTAAGACGTAGTACTACTACGAAACAGCTAGTTAGTCTCTGTCCAATGCCTTTGTTATGATAAAGGTGGGCAGTTTGGGTCACTTATCAGCGAGCTGAGGAACCCCATGGTTTACTCTTATACCGAGAAAAAGCGCATCCGTAAGGACTTTGGTACTCGTCCACAAGTATTGGACATTCCATACCTGCTATCGATCCAACTCGATTCATTCGAGAAATTCATCGAGCAGGACCCTGAAGGACAATATGGTCTAGAAGCCGCTTTTCGTTCTGTATTTCCAATACAGAGCTATAACGGCAACTCTGAGCTGCAATACGTTAGCTACCGTCTTGGTGAGCCAGTCTTTGATGTTAAAGAATGTCAAATTCGTGGCGTTACATTCTCCAAACCACTACGCGTTAAGCTACGCCTGGTTATCTATGATAGAGATGCACCAGCAGGTACTGTAAAAGATATTAAAGAACAAGAAGTCTACATGGGTGAAATCCCATTGATGACTGATAATGGTACCTTCGTGATCAATGGTACCGAGAGGGTTATCGTATCCCAGTTGCATAGAAGCCCTGGTGTGTTTTTCGATAGCGATAAGGGTAAAACTCACTCTTCAGGTAAAGTTTTATACAACGCTCGAATCATACCTTACCGTGGTTCTTGGTTGGACTTCGAATTCGATCCTAAGGACAATTTGTTTGTTCGTATCGACCGTCGTCGTAAACTACCTGCTTCGATCATTCTTCGTGCACTTGGAAAGTCGACGCAAGAGATTTTGGATCTCTTCTTCGAAAAAGTGAACTTCGAAATTAAAGAAAAAACGTTAATGATGGCATTAGTGCCTGAGCGTCTACGTGGTGAAACAGCTAGCTTTAATATTGAAGCTAACGGTACAACGTATGTCGAACAGGGACGTCGTGTTACTGCACGCCACATTCGTAAACTTGAGAAAGATGGCATTGAATTCATCGAAGTACCTGTTGAGTACATCGTTGGTAAAATATCTGCTCAAGATTACATTAACGAAGCAACTGGCGAAGTTATTGTCGGTGCAAACCAAGAGTTTACTCTTGAAGCCCTTGCGAATATTTCTCAAGCGGGTATCAAAGAACTTGAGTGTTTATACACTAACGATTTAGATCATGGCTCTTTCATGTCTGATACGTTACGTGTCGATAGCACGACAGATCGTATTTCTGCATTAGTCGAAATTTATCGAATGATGCGCCCTGGTGAGCCACCAACAAAAGAAGCGGCTGAATCGTTATTCGAAAGCTTATTCTTCAATCCAGATCGTTATGATTTATCAACGGTTGGACGAATGAAGTTTAACAGTTCGATTTCACGTCCAGATGCTGGCGAGCAAGGTACTCTCGATGAAGTTGATATCATCGCGGTAATGAGCAAGCTAATCGGAATTCGTAATGGTATCGGAGAGGTTGATGATATCGACCACTTGGGTAACCGTCGTATCCGTAGTGTTGGCGAAATGGCTGAGAACCAATTCCGTGTTGGTTTAGTTCGTGTCGAGCGTGCAGTAAAAGAACGTTTGAGCCTTGGTGACCTTGATGCAATCATGCCTCAAGACCTGATCAATGCTAAGCCTATTTCTGCAGCGGTAAAAGAGTTCTTTGGCTCTTCTCAACTGTCTCAGTTTATGGACCAAAACAACCCGTTATCAGAAGTGACGCACAAGCGTCGTATTTCTGCATTGGGTCCAGGTGGTTTGACTCGTGAGCGTGCTGGCTTTGAAGTCCGTGACGTACACGTAACTCACTATGGTCGTTTATGTCCTATTGAAACACCTGAAGGTCCAAACATCGGATTGATCAACTCATTATCAGCGTTTGCACGTTGTAATGAATATGGTTTCCTTGAAACACCTTATCGTCGTGTTATCGATGGTGTGGTTACCGATGATGTAGACTACTTATCAGCTATTGAAGAAGGTCAGTTTGTTATCGCTCAGGCGAACGCATATTTGACTGATGATGGTAAGTTTGGCGATGAGCTGGTTACGGCCCGTCAAAAAGGTGAATCTGGTTTACACCCACGTGAAGAAGTTAACTACATGGACGTTGCGACGAACCAAGTAGTTTCAATTGCGGCATCGTTGATTCCATTCCTTGAACACGATGATGCGAACCGAGCTTTGATGGGTGCAAACATGCAACGTCAGGCGGTTCCAACTTTGCGTGCAGATAAGCCGCTTGTTGGTACTGGTATCGAACGTAATGTTGCGGTTGATTCAGGTGTTACAGCAGTTGCTAAACGTGGCGGTTCTGTTCAATCAGTGGATGCATCACGCATCGTAGTTAAAGTTAATGAAGAAGAGTTGGTACCAGGCGAAGCCGGTATCGATATCTATAACTTGACTAAATACACCCGTTCGAACCAAAACACGTGTATTAACCAACGTCCATGTGTCATGCCTGGTGAACCTGTTGCTCGTGGTGATGTTCTTGCTGATGGTCCTTCAACTGATCTTGGTGAACTTGCACTTGGGCAAAACATGCGTATCGCATTTATGCCTTGGAATGGTTATAACTTCGAAGACTCGATTTTAGTATCTGAGCGCGTAGTTCAGGAAGACCGTTTCACGACAATCCACATTCAAGAGTTATCTTGTGTGGCTCGTGATACCAAGTTAGGTTCAGAAGAAATTACAGCTGATATTCCAAACGTAGGTGAATCTGCACTCTCTAAACTCGATGAGTCAGGTATCGTTTATATTGGTGCTGAAGTTAAAGGCGGTGACATCTTAGTGGGTAAAGTTACTCCTAAAGGTGAAACTCAATTAACTCCAGAAGAAAAACTATTGCGTGCAATCTTCGGCGAAAAAGCATCTGACGTAAAAGACACGTCATTACGCGTACCTAACTCAGTGAGTGGTACGGTAATTGATGTTCAAGTCTTTACTCGTGATGGCGTCGAAAAAGATAAGCGTGCATTAGAAATCGAACAGATGCAGCTTAAAGAAGCGAAAAAAGACCTTACAGAAGAGTTCCAAATTCTTGAAGGTGGTTTACTAGCTCGTGTTCGTAGCGTACTTATCGCCGGTGGTTTCTCTGAAGCGAAACTGGATGGTATTGAACGTAAGAGATGGCTAGAGCAATCTGTTGAAGATGAAGAGCTTCAAAACCAGCTTGAGCAACTTGCTGAGCAATGGGATGAGCTTAAATCCGATTTCGATAAGAAATTTGAAACCAAGCGTCGCAAAATCACTCAAGGTGATGACTTAGCGCCGGGCGTACTGAAGATCGTTAAAGTTTACCTTGCGGTTAAACGTCGTATTCAGCCTGGTGATAAGATGGCGGGTCGTCACGGTAACAAAGGTGTTATCTCTAAGATTAACCCAGTGGAAGACATGCCATACGATGAGAAAGGTAATCCTGTCGACATCGTGCTTAACCCACTAGGTGTACCATCGCGTATGAACATCGGTCAGATCCTAGAAGTTCACTTAGGTGCAGCGGCTAAAGGTATCGGCGATAAAGTCAACCAGATGGTGAAAGAACAGCAAGAGCTTGCGAAGCTTCGCGAATTCTTGCAAGAGGTATACAGCCTTGGTGACGATAATCGCCAGGTAGTCGATATTGCTGAGCTTAGTGATGATGCAGTACGCACATTAGCTGAAAACTTACGTGGTGGTTTACCGGTAGCGACTCCTGTCTTTGATGGGGCAGCCGAATCAGAAATCAAACGTCTATTGAAACTAGCGGATTTACCTGAATCAGGTCAGTTAACGTTATTTGATGGCCGTACTGGTGATTCGTTTGAGCGTCCAGTTACAGTAGGGTACATGTACATGCTGAAACTGAACCACCTTGTTGACGATAAGATGCACGCTCGTTCAACGGGTTCATATAGCTTAGTAACTCAGCAACCACTTGGTGGTAAAGCTCAGTTCGGTGGTCAGCGTTTCGGTGAGATGGAAGTATGGGCACTAGAAGCATACGGTGCTGCTTACACTCTACAAGAAATGCTTACTGTTAAGTCTGATGACGTTAACGGTCGTACGAAGATGTATAAGAACATCGTCGACGGTAACCACAGCATGGATCCTGGTATGCCTGAATCATTCAACGTATTGTTGAAAGAGATTCGCTCACTAGGTATCAATATCGAGCTAGAAGACGAAGAGTAATCCTTTTTCTATTGTGAATAGAAACTGGGTTATCTGGTAGAAAAGGTGCCAGCCATATACTGGTTGGCCCTTTTTAACTCCTTACAGGAGCTGATTGTGAAAGACTTATTAAACTTTCTAAAAGCACAGCATAAGACCGAAGAATTTAATGCTATTAAAATCGGTCTATCTTCACCTGATATGATCCGTTCATGGTCATTCGGTGAAGTGAAAAAACCTGAAACAATCAACTATCGTACGTTCAAACCTGAACGTGATGGTCTGTTTTGTGCGCGTATTTTTGGACCAGTTAAAGATTATGAATGTCTTTGTGGTAAATATAAGCGTCTAAAACACCGCGGTGTGATTTGTGAAAAATGTGGTGTTGAAGTTACTCAAACTAAAGTTCGTCGTGACCGTATGGGACACATTGAACTAGCGTCACCTGTTGCCCACATCTGGTTCCTAAAATCGCTACCATCTCGCATCGGCCTATTAATGGATATGCCGCTACGTGATATCGAGCGAGTACTATACTTCGAAATGTACGTGGTAACTGAACCTGGTATGACTGATCTCGAGAAAGCTCAGCTTCTTACTGAAGAAGAGTACTTAGATCGTCTCGAAGAGTGGGGTGATGAATTTGTAGCTAAGATGGGTGCGGAAGCGATTAAAGATTTGCTGACCACCATGGATCTGAACGCAGAAATCGAAATGATGCGTGAAGAGCTACAAACAACAAATTCTGAAACCAAGCGTAAGAAAGTAACTAAACGTCTTAAATTAATTGAAGCGTTTGTGTTGTCGGGCAATAAGCCTGAGTGGATGATTTTAACTGTACTTCCAGTTCTTCCACCTGACCTTCGTCCTCTAGTACCACTAGATGGTGGTCGTTTTGCGACATCAGATCTAAACGATTTATACCGTCGTGTTATTAACCGTAATAACCGTTTGAAGCGTCTTTTAGAGCTTGCGGCTCCGGACATCATCGTGCGTAACGAAAAGCGTATGTTGCAAGAGTCTGTTGATGCGCTTCTTGATAATGGTCGTCGCGGCCGTGCGATTACGGGTTCTAACAAGCGTCCACTTAAATCGCTTGCGGATATGATCAAAGGTAAACAAGGTCGTTTCCGTCAGAACTTACTTGGTAAACGTGTTGATTACTCTGGTCGTTCTGTAATCACTGTTGGTCCAACACTACGTTTGCATCAATGTGGTCTTCCTAAGAAGATGGCATTGGAACTGTTTAAACCATTTATCTATAGCAAGCTTGAAACTCGTGGCATGGCAACGACAATCAAAGCAGCGAAGAAAATGGTAGAGCGCGAAGAAGCGGTTGTTTGGGATATCCTAGACGAAGTTATTCGTGAACACCCAGTATTACTTAACCGTGCACCAACATTGCACCGTCTTGGTATTCAAGCATTTGAACCAGTACTAATCGAAGGTAAAGCGATTCAGCTTCACCCACTCGTGTGTGCGGCATATAACGCTGACTTCGATGGTGACCAAATGGCGGTACACGTGCCTCTTACTTTAGAAGCACAACTTGAAGCTCGTACTTTGATGATGTCGACAAACAACATTTTGTCACCAGCATCAGGTGATCCAATCATCGTTCCTTCACAGGACGTTGTATTGGGCCTTTATTATATGACTCGTGAAAAAGTAAATGGTAAAGGTGAAGGAATGTATCTTTCTGGCCCAGCAGAGGCAGAAAAAGCATACCGCACTAAAATGGTAGAGCTTCATTCTCGCGTTAAAGTTCGTATTACCGAAACTGTTCGTGATGAAGATGGCAACGAAACCACTGACACTCGTTTGATCGATACTACAATCGGCCGAGCAATGTTGTGGCAAATTGTTCCAAGTGGTCTTCCTTACAGCATCGTTAACCAAAAATTAGGTAAGAAACAGATCTCTAACCTACTTAACGAGGCATATCGTAAGCTTGGTCTAAAAGATACGGTTATCTTTGCTGACCAAATCATGTATACCGGTTTTGCTTATGCAGCACTGTCAGGTGTTTCTGTTGGTATCGACGATATGGTTGTACCAGACGCGAAATACACTGAGATTGCAGAAGCAGAAGAAGAAGTTCGCGAAATCCAAGAACAGTTCCAATCTGGTCTTGTAACGGCGGGTGAACGCTATAACAAAGTTATCGATATTTGGGCTTCAACCAATGATCGCGTAGCAAAAGCGATGATGGCAAATCTATCTTCTGAAAGCGTCATTAACCGTGACGGTGAAGAAGAAGAGCAAGAGTCATTTAACAGCATCTATATGATGGCTGACTCGGGCGCTCGTGGTTCTGCTGCTCAGATTCGTCAGTTAGCGGGTATGCGTGGTTTGATGGCTCGTCCAGATGGTTCAATCATCGAAACGCCAATCACAGCGAACTTTAAAGAAGGTCTAAACGTACTTCAGTACTTTATCTCAACGCACGGTGCCCGTAAGGGTCTTGCGGATACAGCACTGAAAACAGCAAACTCGGGTTATTTGACTCGTCGTCTAGTAGACGTTGCTCAAGACGTTGTAGTAACTGAACACGATTGTGGTACTCAAGAAGGTGTCGATATGATGCCTCATATCGAAGGTGGTGACGTTAAAGTTCCACTTACTGAGTTAGCGCTTGGTCGTGTTATTGCTGAAGATGTATTGAAGCCGGGTACTGACGATATTCTTATTCCACGTAACACATTGATTGACGAGAAATGGTGTCAGATCATTGATGAAAACTCAGTGGATAAGATGCGTGTTCGTTCAGTTGTAACGTGTGAATCTGACTTCGGTTGTTGTTCTCTATGTTATGGCCGTGACCTAGCACGTGGCCACTTGGTTAACCAAGGTGAATCAGTCGGTGTTATTGCAGCACAGTCTATCGGTGAACCAGGTACACAGCTAACGATGCGTACGTTCCACATCGGTGGTGCGGCATCAACAGCTGCTGCGGAAAACAGCATTCAAGCGAAAAACAAAGGTTCGATTAAGATCCATAACGCCAAGTTTGTTACTAACAAAGACGGCAAGATTGTAATTACTTCTCGTGCATCTGAAATGACCATCGTTGATGAGTTCGGTCGTACGAAAGAGAAACACAAGCTTCCTTATGGTTCGATCCTAAGTAAAGGTGATGGCGCGTCAGTTGAAAACGGTGAAACTGTTGCAAACTGGGAAGCGCACACTATGCCAATCATCACTGAAGTGGCTGGTCGAATCCAGTTCGTTGATATGATTGATGGTGTTACTGTTTCTCGTCAAACAGATGATCTTACTGGTCTATCTTCAAGTGAAGTGACAGAGCCTGCTGCTCGTCCTGCTGCTGGTAAAGACATTCGCCCTGCTATTAAGCTTGTTGATAGCAATGGTAAAGATGTGATGATTCCTGGTACTGATATGCCGGCTTCATACTTCTTACCAGGTAAAGCGATTGTTAATATCGAAGATGGAAAAGAAGTAGGAGTGGGTGATACGCTTGCTCGTATTCCTCAGAAATCTGGTGGTAACCGAGATATCACGGGTGGTCTACCTCGCGTAGCCGACTTGTTTGAAGCTCGTAAGCCAAAAGAGCCTGCTATTCTTGCTGAGTACACTGGTACAGTATCATTCGGTAAAGAAACGAAAGGTAAACGTCGTTTATGCATCACTCGTGAAGGCAATGATGTTTACGAAGAGATGATTCCTAAGCATCGTCAGCTTAACGTGTTTGAAGGCGAGAAGATCGAACGTGGTGATGTTATCGCCGACGGTCCTGAGTCTCCACATGACATCCTACGTTTACGTGGTATTCATGCTGTGACTGAGTACATTGCTAACGAAGTACAAGAAGTTTACCGTTTACAAGGTGTTAAGATTAACGATAAGCACATCGAAACTATCGTTCGTCAGATGCTACGTAAATGTACAATTACCTTCGCCGGTGACTCTGACTTCTTAGCGGGTGAACAGCTTGAATACGCTCAAGTTAAGATCGCCAACCGTCAACTTGAAGCTGAAGGCAAAGAGCCAGCACGCTTTGAGCGCGAGTTGTTAGGTATCACTAAAGCATCGCTAGCGACTGAATCCTTCATTTCAGCAGCATCGTTCCAAGAAACGACGCGCGTATTGACGGAAGCAGCGGTATCGGGCAAACGTGATGAACTTCGTGGTCTTAAAGAGAACGTAATCGTTGGACGCTTAATCCCTGCGGGTACTGGTTTTGCTTATCACCAAGATCGCCAAGCTAAGCGCGCTGAAATACAAGAAGGTCCGTCAGCTGAACAAGCGACAGACAATCTTGCAGCATTGCTTAATGCAGGTTTCTCTTCTGAAGAGTAAAGATTGCTACTAATAGAAAAGGCGCCGAAAGGCGCCTTTTTTGTATCTGAGATTGTTATGACCAGAATATTATAAGAGGATAGTACTCAAACTACCTGTATGAGTTACGCTCCTGGTGGAATCGATAAGCTATCTAAAATGAGCTGAATTAATTGGTCTTCAACTTCAAAACGTATTTCGATCAGTTCACCAATCAAAGACATATCTTCATCAAATCCTTCAATGCTCTCTTCTGCATCCATGTCGATATATTTTTCAGAAAAGTTGAGCAGTGGAGTGGTTGTTTGAACGATATTTGCGTAGGTTTGGTCAATTTCTTCCGTTGTTTTGAATCCAGTTGCTCGCCACTTTTCCATGACCATATCGTAGATTTTAAAATGCCCTTCTGAGATATAATCAATTAGTTGGCGACAGAAACTGTCCATTTCACTACTGGTCGGCAGCTTAGTCAATGTCTGTGCATTAGGTTGTAAAGATAACAACTTACAGTATTCGACGATTAAGGATTGGCGTTGTGATAACCAATGATCAATAACATCGCTGGAGCCGCCCCACTGTTCTCGCGCAGTTTCAAATTTTGTTAGCATGGCTATGCCCTCATATTTTGACCAATCATAAATGTTGGCCTCTTATCGGGACGTTAAATCGTTGCCCCAATTTTCACTCAAAAGCTTATCGTGTTTAAAATCATATATTTTAAACACTGACATCAATTTAGATTGCCAGTAAAATAGTTCTACTGCAAGGAGTTAGAGGTGATCATGTTAGCAAATAGCGATATTAGCTGTGCCTATTGGTGCGTTGTTTCAGGAAGTGATCTGTGGCTGATAAATGGAGAACTACCGTGTGGAACTGCTCAGCAATTGTCACTTCCTAAAGACTCAGCAATTGAAGTTGCCAAGTATCAAGGTTTACCGGTCTATTGGGTTAATGAAGAAGACGTTGACGTTGAATTGGAGATGCACTCGTTAAGAGAATTAATCTGTGCTGATGAAGATATTTTTCTTGCTGCGAGCAAAGCGGTACAGTTTGGCCATATGACACAAACTCAACGTTTTTGCTCTCAATGTGGCGGGCGTACTCATTTAAATCATCGAGAAACATCGATGCAGTGCCAAGATTGTCGAACGCTCCATTATCCGCGTATTTTCCCATGTATTATTGTCGCAGTCCGCTCTCAGGATAAGATTCTTTTAGCTCAACATCCTCGTCACCGTAATGGAATGTATACCGTAATCGCAGGGTTTGTCGAAGTCGGAGAGACGCTTGAGCAGTGTGTCGCACGAGAGGTAAAAGAAGAGACTGGAATAACGGTAACTAATATTCGCTATTTTGGCAGTCAACCTTGGGCATTTCCTTCCAGTATTATGGTGGCCTTTCTCGCTGACTATGAATCAGGAACGATTAAACCGGATTATTCTGAACTCAGTGATGCGGCGTGGTTTGGTGCTCAAGAGTTACCCCCAGTAGCGCCAGTTGGTACGATTGCGCGAGCCTTAATCGATAAGACATTAGATGATATTAAAACGATATCTTAGTGTTAGGATAAACACGAGACGAGATATAAAACGAAAAAAAGCCCTCCGGCGCGGAGGGGGTAATTAAGGTCGTTGAGACTCCGAGAGTATTATTCTCAGTACAGCATTAATAATAGTAATTTTCGCTAGCGGATCAGTTTTTATCACTATTGATAGTAATGTAGCAATGAACGCCTCTATCTTTATTTCAACAACTTGATCCAGCTTGCAAAGTATTGATTAATCCTTTGAATTGTACGAAAGTTCACCACCTGTTGAGTATTAATTTACGATTCTGATTTGAGCTTAGTCAAAGAACCATTGATAATGTAAAAAAGAGAATAAAAATAGCCGTTCGATATCCTAAAAAAATGGAAGAGACCATGACCGAATTAAAGAATGATACCTATCTACGTGCTTTGCTCAAGCAGCCTGTTGACTACACTCCCGTTTGGATGATGCGTCAAGCAGGGCGCTATTTACCGGAGTATCGAGCAACTCGTGGTCAGGCTGGTGACTTTATGTCTTTGTGTAAAAATGCAGAGTTAGCATCAGAGGTAACATTACAGCCATTGCGTCGTTTTAAGCTTGATGCTGCAATACTATTTTCCGATATTCTTACAATTCCTGATGCGATGGGGCTAGGTCTATATTTTGAACAAGGGGAAGGACCGAAATTTACCTCTCCAATTCGAAGCCGATCTGATGTAGATAAGCTTCCTATTCCCGATCCTGAAGGCGAGCTTCAGTACGTAATGAATGCTGTTCGCCAGATTCGTACTGATTTAAAAGGTGAGGTACCACTGATTGGTTTTTCGGGAAGTCCTTGGACACTCGCAACTTATATGGTTGAAGGGGGAAGCTCGAAAGCATTTACGTTGATCAAACGTATGATGTATAGCGATCCAAGTACGTTGCATCTCCTATTAGATAAATTGGCCGATAGTGTTATTGATTACTTAAATGCTCAAGTAAAGGCTGGTGCGCAGTCATTAATGATTTTCGATACATGGGGTGGGGTACTTACGCCGCGAGACTATAATGAATTTTCATTGCAATACATGCATAAAATTGTTGATGGATTGATTCGTAATATGGATGGTCGACGCGTTCCTGTGACATTGTTTACTAAGAATGGTGGTATGTGGTTAGAGCAGATAGCCGCAACAGGTTGTGATGCCGTGGGGCTAGATTGGACAATTAATATTGCGGACGCCAAGCGCCGTGTCGGTGATAAAGTTGCACTACAAGGGAATATGGACCCGTCGATGTTATATGCTAGTCCAGAGCGTATTCGTCAGGAAGTCGCGACAATATTGGAAGGGTTCGGTGATGGCGGAACAGGTCATGTGTTCAATTTAGGACACGGGATACATTTGGATGTTCCACCAGAGAATGCGGGCGTATTTGTGGATGCGGTTCATGAAATATCACTGCCATATCACTCTAAGCGGTAATTCGATTTGTGCCTGGTATCTCAGGCACTTTTGTTTATTGATTATCTTGGTTATACATAGGCTTGAGATGTAATGAAAACTAAAGAGAAAATTGTGGTTGCTGCGTTAGAGCTATTTAATCAGCAAGGTGAGCGAAATGTGACGACGAATCACATCGCCCATAACCTTTCGATTAGCCCTGGTAACCTCTATTATCACTTTCGAAACAAGCAAGAAATTGTTAGAGCGATATTTGCAAATTATTCGGTTGAGTTGCTCGAGCGTTTTAGCCCTATTTATGGTCAGCATGAGAGCCTTTCTTTATTCAAGCATTACCTTGATTCAATTTTCACCTTAATGTGGAAATATCGCTTTTTCTACAGCAATTTGCCTGAAATTTTACGCCGAGATGAGCAACTCCATCTTGAGTACATAGAAGTGCAAAATCAGCTACGCGACAACTTAGTTAAAATTATCGATACGTTTGTTGAGATGGGGTTATTGGAAGTCGAGAAAGATGAAATGACAACGTTTGTGACTACATTACATGTAATCACGACAAGTTGGCTCAATTATCAATCGGCTCATACTCATTGTAGTGATGTAAGCGAATCAATTATTCATCAGGGAATGTTACAGATGATCTCTGTGGTAAAGCCAAAGGCGACAGAGCAAGGGTTAGAACAACTAAAACTACTTGAAGAAGGAATTACGGCGATTCATGCCTAACGATAGTAGAGGTTTATTTACTCAACCATTTCAGTGGATTTTGGGCTTTACTATTTCGTCTAATTTCGAAATAGAGTGATGGTTGCGTTTGTCCTCCGGTATCACCGACAAGTGCAATCGTTTCTCCAGCGGTAATCTTATCTCCTTCTTTTTTGAGTAAGCTTTGGTTGAACCCGTAGAGAGTCATATCCCCTTTCCCATGATCTAGCAGAACGACTAACCCATAACCTCGCAAATATTCAGAAAACACGACAGTTCCTGGATATGCGGCTTTCACTTGCTGCCCATAATTGGCGCTAATGACAATTCCTTTCCAGGCGATTTGCCCAGTTTGTTTTGTGCCAAAGCGATGCAGAAGACGTCCTTTCACTGGCCATGATAATTTCCCTTGTACTTGTTTTAGTCCATTCATTGGAACGGCATTGCGTTTAGCCGCTTTTGCGAGTTCTGCCTTTAATCGACCTTCATTGCGTTGCAATTCCGCGAGATACACTTTGTCAGACGAAATACCGGATTTTATTTTACTAAGTGTTGAACGGCGTTTGCTCTGGGTACTATCGAGCTTCTTATGTTTGCTTTTTTGTTCTGCAAGGAGTTTTGCTAGGGAATCTCTCTCACTTTGAAGTGTTTTCTGCTTGGCTATTTGTGATTGGTGGGTTTGATTTAGAGCCTGAATTGTCGAACCACGTTGTTGAGCAAGATACTGATAATACTGACTAATACGATCGGCATCGATATTGCCGTCTAATATGGTTGAAATGTTACCGCTGTGACTTGTGATGTAGTAGGTATCGATGAGTTTTTTTAGTTTTTCAGACTGCTCTCTTTTTTGTGTATCAAGAACAGTAATTTCTTGCTCTAATGTTTTTATTGCTGAGTTTTTGTTAGTGAGCTTTTTCTGAGTCTCTTTAATTTGTTTTTCAATCGAAGAAATGGTGACTTCTTGTTTCTTCAATTCACTTTGCAGAGAGTCTAGTTTCTTAGTTTGTTTTGAAAGCTCTTTTTGTTGGTGAGATATTTCACTTTTTACACCGCTTAGCTCATTGCTTTTCGCTGCAAGCGTCACTGATGGCATAACCAGAGCTAAGGCAAAAAGGGCGTAAGAATATGATTTGAAAAAATTGCGTACAAATTGAAAAGTCACAGCATACCTATTAAAACTAAAATTTAATAACAATCACCATTCAGCTGGTCAGTATACCTAATATAAATCTCTTAACGATATTTCAATGAAGAAAAATCTCTATTTAATGAAGTCGTCGGCAATAAAAAAGCCCCGATAAATCGAGGCTTAGCTTTATTCGTACTAAAAGGGTTTTAAACGAGCACAGAACCAGACATTTCAGCTGGAATTTCCATATCTGTTAATGCCAACATGGTTGGTGCTAAGTCAGACAGTTTTCCACCTTCTTTCAGAGTTACATCTTTGTTTCCAACATACACTAATGGTACAGGCAAGTTAGTGTGTGCAGTGTGTACTCCACCCGTTTCTGGGTTTATCATCATTTCTGCGTTGCCGTGGTCTGCTGTGATAAACATTTGACCATCAACCTCGTTGATTGCTTCAACGACACGTCCAATACATTCATCAACCGCTTCACATGCTTTTACCGCTGCATCGTAAACACCAGTGTGTCCAACCATATCACCGTTAGGGTAATTGCAGATAATAGTGTCGTATTTACCTGATTTGATGGCGGCAACCAATTTATCTGTGAGTTCAGGGGCACTCATTTCAGGTTGAAGATCGTAAGTCGCGACTTTTGGTGAAGCAACGAGTTGGCGTTCTTCGCCTTCGAATTCGTTCTCGATACCGCCATTGAAGAAAAACGTAACGTGAGCGTATTTTTCAGTTTCAGAGATACGCAGCTGTGTTTTCCCTGCTTTAGATAGCCATTCACCATAGGTATTTTCAAGTGAAGCTGGTGGGAATGCACAAAGCAGTGGGATATCCGCTGCATATTGAGTCAGCATAACGAAATCAATAGCTGGGAAATTAGCACGCTTGAAACCATCAAAGCTTGGTACAAATGCACGAGTGATTTCACGAGCGCGGTCTGCACGGTAGTTCATGAAAATAACCGCATCGCCATCTTCCATTGCTGAAGACTCTTGGCCCTCTGCTTGAAGAATTGTTGCTTTAACAAATTCATCATTCTCATCACGTGCATAAGCTGCTTCAAGACCTTCAACTGCAGAATCGAAAGTGAAGGCGCCTTTTGCATCGGTAAGCAGTTCATAAGCTTCTTGAACGCGCTCCCAGTTGTTGTCACGGTCCATCGCGTAGTAACGACCGACAAGTGATGCAACTCGGCCTTTCCCTAATGAAGAGAAAAGGTCATCGAAACGTTTTAATGAATTTTCAGCACTACGAGGTGGTGTATCACGCCCGTCTAAGAAACAATGTAAGAAGATTTTTTCAGCGCCACGAGCAGCCGCCATTTCAACAGCAGAGTAGATATGGTCTTCGTGAGAGTGAACGCCACCTGGAGACATTAGCCCCATAATATGTACCGCTTTACCCGCTTTAATTGCTTTATCCATTGCAGCAGCAATTGTTGGGTTATCTTGGAATTCACCATCGCTGATAGATTTAGTAATACGGGTCAGATCTTGGTATACGATTCGGCCAGCGCCGATATTAGTATGACCGACCTCTGAATTACCCATTTGACCATCAGGTAAACCCACATCCATACCTGACGCAGAAATTAGGGTGTTTGGACGGCTTTTCATTAATCCGTCAATAACAGGAGTATTTGCATTACTGATCGCATTGTCATTGTTATCTTCGCGATAACCCCAACCGTCAAGAATGACTAGAGCCATTGGCTTCTTAGCAGACATAGTGTAGACCTCGTTAAAATCTAAGTAATTGAATCATGAAATTAACGTAATTTTACTACACTTTGCACTCAATACATAAGGCGAAGATCAATGATTTTTCCTATTAATGCCATTGGGGTAAATTAACCAATTGATTATTGTTCGTATTTGACTGTTGCATACAATTGCTCAAAGCGGGATATTGAGTTGAAGTAGATTTTCGAATATTGAAAAACGTTATTTGGAGATAAGAAAACAAATAACCTTGTTTTTAATAGGATTTATTATTGAGTATTGTATCGAAGCAATGTTTTTGTAATCGATATCATGTAAGATGTATGCCTAGTTTTTGAACACAGTAAATAATTATTTATACCAGTTCACAGCTTGATATCTCGATATGGATTAGCTTTCTGCTCATTATAATGAGGGAGCAGTACTAAAGGGAACTTACAATGCCAACGTTAAATAATTATATTGTTAGGTTTATTTTTAGTTGCGTACTAGCGCTTATTATCTCCTCGTATATCATCAATTTCGAGGAAAATAGACTGTCAGCAAGCCGTTCTAAAGCCAGTATAAAAAACAATGCCATGGCTATTAGTAATATAGAGGGTTACTTCAGTAATATTATTACTGTGTTAGACCAGATTGAGAATAAATATACTGGGGAATGTGACAATAGAATTATTTTATTCATGCGCAGAGAGTTGTTCTCAATTCTTGGTGGCGTTGAGTTTGGAATTGTTTCAAGGTACGACAAAAAAAGTTATGTGATATGTAACTCTTGGGGCGATGGAGAGAATGTTAAAGTTCGGAATCCCATTAATTCCCCCGGGTATTTGATGACTGGGCCTCATAAAATTAATTCATTGGGTGAGCCAGTCTATGTTGTAAAGAAAACACATAATGATATCGAGTATAACCTAATTTTAAAAATCTCTTCTTTATCCGGTATCGTCGGTACCTCAAATATTAGCTTGATTAAAAGTGGTAAGCACCTCTATGGCACTGAGGATTATACAAATACCGAGAAATCTAACGTTATATCAAATATAGAGTATGGGCTTGGCTCCGGTGAGCAAGCTTCTCTTCCACTTTATTATAAAATATTTGTGTTTACTTTTGTGCTTGCTGTTGTGTTCTTCTCTATCGGTAAAAAGCTAATCTACATGATTAATCGCTACTTATTAGTGAGGAAAATAAATTCAGGAGGTTATTTCTTTAATGTCTTTCAGCCAATAGTTGATGCAAAGACAAACTCTGTCTTCTCATACGAAGTCTTTACAAGAGCCCCTAGTCATACCAATGCATTATCAATTATGAATGAAATCAAAAGGTTTAATATTCATGATGAACATGCCATCAATCAAATTGAACAAGTGAAACAGTCTAAGTTAGACAACGTTATTCAAATTAATATATCGGTTAAAAATATGCTGTCTGATCGATTTTATTCTTATGTTTCATCACTCGATGAGGGTTTTATCAAAGGTACTATTTTCGAAATAACAGAAGATGAGAACCTGCTCGAAAACAAAGATATTGTCTCTGAAAGGATGAAAGCGTTAAAAGAGCTCGGTTATCGTTTTGCTATTGATGATTATGGTGTTGGTTACTCTAACTTGGCGTATCTTGTAGAATTAAACTTTGACTATATCAAAATAGATAAGAGCATGACTCGAAATGATAATCGAAACTTACTCAGTATTATTAAGGCATTAGTTTCGGATATGGGCACTACTTGTATCGCAGAAGGTGTTGAAAGTCGTAGTCAAGCTGATATGTTGAATGAGATAGGGATTGATATACAACAAGGTTGGTATTATGGGAAGCCGGTTGAACTCTGTGATATCTGAGGCGAGGGAATTTTAATTTATTAGGGCATCGATGCCCTGAATTGATAATCCTTTATTTCTCTTGCTTATAGTGTGTTTGTATAAAAACAACCCTTCACTGGGGGAATAGGTGATCGGGTTGTTTTATATACGAAATATGCTTGGCGTATTAAGCGGCATACTTAGTGACCTCATGCGGGTAAATACGCATGCCTGTTACTGTATTTTCATATGCTGATTCATCTTTAAGATAAGACCAAGCTAGAGCATCGGTGTTTGTACGTGCTGCTAAACCATGGATAACATCGTCAATGCGACGGCCAGCGTAGTCTTTAGTTGGAACAAAAATATCTTTGATAATTGATAACATAGTGACTCTCCTCTGTAAGTTAATTACATTTTAGGTGATGCAAGTCACATTTTGCAAGTTTTTTGTGATCTAAATTCAGTTTTTATTTTTATTGTTGTAATTTTGTTACTGATTTAATGTCAGATGTAGCTACGTTGATAATGTTTAACTCAGAATAAGTTTTTGATTTTTATGGCCAACCCTTCTGTCCTATCTATATACCAATATTCCTGTACCAAAAACTGCTAGAAATGCACCGAACCAAGCATATACATTGGGGCGTTGTTTTGTGTACATCCACATAAGAGGGAGTAGCATAATTGGAGTCGTTGAGGAGAGAAGGGCGACCATACCCACATTACCGGTACGCAATGCATACAAAATGAGCGTCATGCCTAATGCCATTGCCATAAACCCATTTAAAGCGGTGATCAGGAAAATATTTTTTGTAATTTTTAATATAGGCTGACTTGCTTTAAATCCACTCATGAATAAGAGTTGATGCGCGACAAATGCTGTCATCATTCTAATTGCTGACGCTGATATTGGGTCGATATTCGTTTGCATAACGGGTTTGGCTATTATACCTCCTAGGGCTTGGCATAAAGCTGCGGTAAGCCCGAGTGCAATACCAAGCCACACCTTTCCATGTACCATTTCTAACTGGTGAGTTTCTTTGGCTTTTCCTCGAAATAAAATCGCAGTAATGACTCCGATAAATACGAGAGTTGAGCCCAACAATTCTAGCGAGCTCATTGTTTCACTAAATAAAAAGAACCCCAGAATAGCGGAAAAGACCGCATGACATGAAAATAGAAGTCCTGCTTGACGCGGCCCCATTCTATTGAAGCAGGCAAATAAAGCTGTATCACCAATAAATATTCCAATAAGACCTGAAAGCATCATGGGAGGGATTTGGTTGATTTGGACGGTTTGCCATCCTCCTGTGTAAAGAATCGCTGCGATCAAAATGACTGAGGTACAACCCATACGCCAGCGGCTGTATGAAAATGAGCCTAAATGACGCGCAGGAATAACTGAAACCATGCTACTGACTGCCCATAACAGTGCAGCGGCCAACGCTAACCATTCATAACCCATTGATGTACTACTCACTATAATGAAAAGCACTACTATGCGTTAAGATTTTGATAAATAAAAGAGGTTTATCGGTATTGAAACCAATAGAGTTCCTTACTCTGCGAGACTTCCTTAAAAAAGGAATTATGTTAAAACCCAGAGGGCAACATAAACCATAACTAACCCAAGTATTCCTATGATTAAACCGACTTTTGCCATATCGCGGCTTTCGATTAACCCAGTCGAATATGCGAGAGAATTTGGCGGTGTTGATACGGGGAGAATCATCCCTAAAGATGCAGAGAAAGCGACAACCACGAGAAGGCCTTGTAACCCCCCGATGCTCTGCAATCCATTCATTGATGTGCCAATTGCAGCGGCTATGGGCATGAGTAAGTTGGCCGTTGCAGTGTTCGACATAAAGTTTGCCATTAGCCAACATACGATAGAAAGTGTGATGACAACAGCCAAAGGAGATAAAGAATCGTAGTTGATTGCATTTGCTAGCGCATAGGCGAGCCCCGTTTTATCTAAGGCGATTCCAATGGCAATACCACCGGCAACTAACCAAAGTACATCCCAGTTTATTTGCTTAAGTTCAACCTTTCCCATAATACCAGTTAAGGTAAAGACCGCGAGTGGAATGATGGCGACGACATAGGTATTCATGCCATGAAGCGATGTCGTCATCCACAAAATTATCGTCGCTGCGAACGTGACATATACGGTAATCGCTTGCCAGCTTTTGCCAAACTTCCCTTGAAGGTTTAATTCCATATGAGTTTGTGTGGAAGGAAAAAGGCGCTGAAGAAGAAACCACGCAAAGGTTAGTTGGATAATAACAAAGGGTAACCCCATCATCATCCACGATAAAAAGCTAATGCTGTTTTCCCCAGTTAGGTACTGAAGAGCAATGGCATTTGGCGGTGTCCCTATTGGAGTCGCAATACCACCTGTGTTAGCGGCAATTGGGATACATAGTACTAACGCTTTAATGCCCAGATCTCCAGGCTTCGCTGATGCGACAATCGGACCCAATAACGCGAGCATCATTACGGTAGTTGCGGTGTTGGACATAAACATAGAGAAACAGGCTGTAATTAACATCAACCCCAACATGATGAATTTTGGTTGTGTCCCAAATGGCTTGAGTAGAACGCGAGCAAGGTTGTTATCGAGGTCATATTTCGATGCAGCAATGGCTAACGCAAAGCCTCCCATAAACAAAATGATGATGGGGGAGGAGAACGCGTTGAATATATCGGTATAGCTTATTAAAGTGCCAAACTCATGGCCTTCCTCGGTAGGGCGAAATAGGTGTAAACCTTTGTTCGATATCATGATCAACTCTAACGTAATGATCAGAATAGATGTTGCGAAAACGGGAACGGGCTCAATGATCCAAAGAAGCGCAGCAAGAAGAAAAATAGCTAATAAGCGATGTTGGATAAGTGTTAAGTTGTCGATTGGAATACTATCGATGGGGACAAAAAGTAGAGCAATAGCAGGAATAAAACAAACTAATAATTTTATGATTTGGGTGATTCTAACTCGATTCATTTACTGCTCGCTTAGTCCATGGCCCTCATTTAATTAGAATAGAGGATCATGTTTCCATGGACTTAGAGCTGGGTAGAGTTTTTTTTATCAAATTGATTAAAAACGAATATTAATTGGTTTTGATCAATATATACGATGGACTTAAAACAACGGTCCACCGTTATTGATGAGTATTAATTCTCTGAATTATCGACCTTATGAGCATACGGTGTTCCCATTTTTGTTGGGGCTTCCGGCTTCATACTATCGTCAAAACAAATTTGGTTTGCAGCAAATAGGTTAATCACAGTTGAGCCCAACTTAAAGCGACCCATTTCTTCGCCTTTTGTTAGTCGAACAGCTTTTTCACCTTCACTTGGGTAATTCCATTTGTGCACAGAGTTTCCGGTTGGAGGAGTAATCGTACCAGCCCAAACTTGCTCGATACTGCCGACAATGGTTGCACCAACAAGAACCTGTGCCATAGGGCCAAATTCAGTATCAAAAATGCAGACTACTCGTTCATTTCGAGCAAATAAATTAGGGACATTTTCAGCGGTTAAAGGGTTAACCGAAAAAAGATCGCCTGGTACGTAAATCATTTGACGCAATATGCCATCGCAAGGCATGTGGACTCGGTGATAATCACTTGGAGAAAGATAAAGTGTTGCAAAACCACCATCATTAAATTCTGCCGCAAGTTCTTTACTACCACCCAATAATTCTAACGCAGAATAAGTGTGGCCTTTGGCTTGAATTAACTGGCCATCAACGATCGGGCCAAATTGACTAACACACGCATCAGCTGGGTGTGTTAAAACGGTTTTTCCTGCAGCAATTGGACGAGATCCCGGTTTGAGTTCTCGAACAAAGAAGTCATTAAAAGTTTGATAATGCTCTGGCTCCGCATGCAGTGCTTCATTCATGTTAACTTTGTATTGTTTAATAAACCAACGAATGACTAACGTGGTCAGTTTCCCAGCCTTAGCGGATGCAAGTTTTCCCATAAACCGAGTAAGAGCGTGTTGAGGAAGCCAGTACTGAAGTCCAATTTTCAATTTATCCATGAGCTATGCATCCGATTTTTCTGATAATGTGATTAAAAATTAATGAGAGCGAAATAGTACTGAATTCCTATTTCACTGTCAGTAATTGAAATGAAACTAAATAAGAATTAAGGGCTATAAATCCGCTTTTTTATTTCGAGAATATTGACGGTTGGCTTTATTTTCCATCATGCTTTCGATTATACGGTGGTAGTTATCGTAACGAACCTTTGCGATCTCACCTCGATCCACTGCTGCTCTGATAATGCAGCCAGGATCATCACTATGTTTACAATCACGAAACTTACAGCCGCCTAAAAAAGGTCGAAATTCGACAAAAGCTTCGGTGACTTCTTCTGCTTCCAGATGCCATAAGCCAAATTCCCGGACACCGGGTGAGTCGATAAGGTCACCTCCACTGGGGAAGTGGTAAAGCCTTGCAGTGGTGGTGGTGTGCTGCCCAAGGCCGGAATTCTCCGACACATCGCCTTCCACGATTTTACTCTCAAGGTTTGGCATTAGAGCATTCACTAAGCTCGACTTTCCAACACCCGATTGGCCAACAAAAACATTCACCTTGCCAAATAAATGCTGTTCTAGCTCTTGAATTCCGGCTCCTGACTCTTTACTGACGTAGAGAATTGTATAACCCAGATCCTGATAGATTGACATAGATCGACGATAGGAGTCGTATTCACTTTCATTTAATAAGTCGATTTTATTGAGAACGAGTAAAGGAGTGATACCTAGCGTTTCAGATACAATGAGATAACGATCGATAATATTTAAGGATAATTCAGGGAGAACTGAAGAAACAATGATCATTTGGTCGACATTGGCTGCTACCGGTTTTAAACCATCATAATAGTCTGGTCTGGTGAGCACAGAACTACGAGGTTTCACGGCTTCAACAACACCGGAAATTCCAGCCATCTTCTCTAAACCTGCACGCCATAAGACTTTGTCACCAGATACGAGAGATTCGATATTGCGTCTAAGATTACAGCGATGAATCTGCTGAGAATCAACATCTTCGATATCGGCATGCTGTCCAAAGCGACTAATGACAAGCCCTTCTTGAACGGCACCGAGCATTGTATCGTCCCACTCAATATGGTCATCTTTATTCAGACGTCGCTTCTGGTTATTTCTGACTCGGCGCACTTGGCCATGAGTTAATTTTTTTCTCTTTGCCACAATTATCTACTTTAAGAGGGAAACACTGTGTCGTTTAAGATTACTCAATATGCATATTGGAGTATCTCGCCCTAACTTGAATGAGGTATAGTACCTTTTTTATCTTAAAACCCATATAGGGAACTGTTATGTCTTTTAATGATCAAAATTTAATTTGGATTGATCTTGAGATGACTGGACTTGACCCAGAAACTCATAAAATTATCGAGATAGCGACAATAGTTACTGATAAGGAACTTAATGTATTAGCTGAAGGCCCAGTATTAGCGGTCTTTCAGCCAGAAAGCGAATTGGATAAAATGGATGAATGGTGCACTACCACACATACCGGAAGTGGATTGGTCGAGCGTATTCGGACTGATTCGGTGAGTGAAGCAGAAGCTATTAACCAAACCATCGCTTTTTTAGAGCAGTGGGTTCCAAAGGGAAAATCTCCAATTTGTGGTAACAGCGTTGGTCAAGATCGTCGTTTTCTCGTCAAATATATGCCAGAGCTAGACGACTATTTTCATTATAGAGCACTAGATGTCAGTACAATTAAAGAGCTAACCCGGCGATGGCAGCCAGATATTTTGACTGGGTTTAGTAAAAAAGGAACCCATTTAGCATTGGATGATATCCGAGAATCGATTGCTGAGTTGCAATACTACCGAAAATCGGTATTTAAAATTTAGGGACATTTTTTGGTTAGTGCGGATTATTTCACCATAACTGCTCGATCTTTGCTGGCTTTTTCGCCATTCAATTGAGATTACAAAAAAAAATGAATTTTTTTAGTCTTAATGCTTGCATCGTTTCAAAATGCTCTTATAATTCGCAGCCCTAAACGACGTAAAGCGTTTATTGCGACACTAGCTCAGTTGGTAGAGCGCAACCTTGCCAAGGTTGAGGTCACGAGTTCGAACCTCGTGTGTCGCTC
>CANNGN010000007.1 GCA_947504195.1 uncultured Vibrio sp.
AGCGGTAGTTCAGTTGGTTAGAATACCGGCCTGTCACGCCGGGGGTCGCGAGTTCGAGTCTCGTCCGTTCCGCCATTATTTAAAAATTATCTAGCAAGCATATTAATTTGCTATGATGATTTTAAAGGTTTATTACAGGGGTGTAGCTCCAATTGGCAGAGCAGCGGATTCCAAATCCGCGTGTTGGGAGTTCGAATCTCTCCACCCCTGCCATAACAATTGCATTATATGCAAATTTAAAGGCCGCTCTCAGAGCGGCCTTTTTTCATTTCTAATGAATAATGAAGGAGTCACTATGAAACATTTATTGATTGCGTTATTAGTATTCTCACCTTTTGTTAATGCAGCGGATGCAAAAACAGGATTAGGCCCAACTATTTGGGATAAGTTAGAAGAGATACCGGCAACGAAATATGATATTGGTAAACTTCGTTTGGACATCCTTACAATTCAACTTAAAGATGCACTTGTTGGAAAAGAGGTTCCTGATACTAATTATACAATTAGTTATTTTGGTACTGTCGCACTAGACAAGCGTTTAGGGTTTAAGATGGCATACTCAGCTGATCCTAAGCATGTTATTCCCAATGACTGTAATGAGCTTTTGGAGCATACAAAGAAAATTACACCAGTAACGAATTTAGTTCCTGTCATTTGGCCAAACTTAGAAGAGCAAGGCTTATCCACGAAAACAATTATTGCTGATTTTTTATATGCAGTTGAGATTGTAAACAAGGATACGAATTCAGTTTTAGCGACCTGCTATAACTAAGCTCCTTTTAATTAAAGAAGTACTTCTCTCGTTAATTTAAATAAGCCGCCCAATGAGCGGCTTATTATCTATTGGTATCAAAAAATATTAATTATCCATAGTCTAGCTTAAGAGCAAATAGGTGAAGGTGTCGCTTCTCCAGAAAGCCAAGAAACCCATCTATTTTTTGAATTCAGGATAAAACTCTCCTCTTCGCTAATCCCATTTACTATTAAGCCATCAAGTTCGCCTTTTGTGCTTATAGAGAAATTCCAATCAAGATTATTGATTCGTTCGCCATGAATAAGAGCATCATTCAATCGTTTACTGATCACAGATATAGTCATGCCACTTATTGTGCTTATATTAATACCAGAACCGGACATGCTACCAACTACTACAGGTATCTTTAGTGTACACGTTTTTCCATATTCATCATTATAGCGGTATCTACCTTCGCCAACGCGCCCTTGAAGCCAAAGTAGATTGCCTTGTCGCATACTTTCAACTGTTAGTTCACCAACGTAATTTGGTGTCAATTTGGGCGCGCCATAGCTGAGCCTAGGCACTGCGGCTAACAAGACGATACTAATAAGTATAAGTTTTCTCATAGTGTTTGCTCCTTTGATTGATGACGACTTGATGGTTGCGCTAACAGAAAAATCAGCCAAATAGGACCGATAACGGGGACGCAGAAGATCAACCCCCAATAACCTCGTTTGCCTGTACCATGTAAGCGACGTGCAATCGCAGAAAGCATTGGGATGAAACTTAGGATGCTATATGTTAGCTCGAACCAAGTATTTATATTGGTTGACACATCTAACACAATAAGCCCAAGTGTTATGAGAATATGAATCAACATAAATAGCCAAAAAGCTTTACGTGTTTCGCATCCAGAAAAATCGAAAGCCCGTTTCCAAGCGAGAAAATAGAACTGCATAAATGTCACCTCCGTGATGAGTTAGTAATGACATTTTTAATCAGATTGCGATAATAAACGTCCTTAAACGAGTTTTAGGACGACCACAAATAGGTATTAGTTACTCTTAAGGTATGAATTCTAAGTGCGCAACCTGTGCTGAACGAATCTGGGTTTTCTTTTTATATATTTAGTTGGAGTTATTATGCTTGCGATTCCTGTTCCATTTGTCGTGTCGATGCTACTTGGATTACTCGCGATAACGCTTTACGTTCGGTTTACTGAACAAGCTAAGTTGGCCTGCTTTTTCTTGGGATTATGTTCTGTTACTACGGCGATGGTAGGCTTGCGTTGGACGTTTGAGTTTACTATTTTGAGTATGATTCAACCCATTATTGCGTCTGTTATTCCGATGGCGGCTTGGTATGTATTTTCACATGCTAATCGAGATGAGGGCTTTTTATCAACGAGCCACTTTATTGGCCCATTGTTAGTTCTCGTTTGTGCTCTTTCCCAACCCTGGTTGTCGCTTCCATTAGATGAAACACTTACCTTAATTTATTTAGGATATGGTATAGCACTGATCCGTTGTTCGACTCGAGACCCACTTCTATTCAATGTTTCACTTGGCAACTGGGAAGGCGTGAAGAAAGCAGAGAGTATTGCTGGTTGGATGCTAATTTTTTCAGCATTTGTTGATTCATTTATGTCGTTGGACTTTATATTTAATCAAGGGAGATTGGCACTTTACATTTTGACTGCTGGGCACTTGATTCTATTACCCGTTTTAGCGGTCGCTGTTGTCATTGCAGGAATCAATACTCCGATATCGGAGGAGGTTCAACCTGAGAGTAAAGAAGCTGATAGGAGTGAATCTGAGAGATCACTTGCCATGACGAAACAAGAAGCTCTACTCATCACTGACAAACTTGACGAGAAAGTTCGTCAAAATTTACTTTATCTCGATCCTGAACTCACTCTTTCGAAATTGACTCGTAAATTAGGCATCCCTGCGAAACAAATTTCAATCGCGGTTAACTTAATACATCAGAAGAATATTTCGAAGCTTATCAATGAGTATCGTATTGATCATGCGAAGCAAGCTTTGGTTACGTCATCTGATACGATTACTCAGATCTTTATGAACTCCGGTTTTCAAACGAAATCTAACTTTAATCGCGAGTTTTCTAGAATCACTGGAATGACTCCAAGTCAATTTCGAAAGAGCGCGAAACAGTAGTTTGTACATGAAGTTTTCATTTGTAACCATAGTGTAAATCTGCGTAAAGAACTCGCAACTTCCTTTTGTTATGCTTGACACGTTTAGTCGGGTATTTGATTATGTTTAATGTGAACGATCATTCAATTAATAATAAAAGATAACAAAAGGAAGTATTTCATGAACAAAGCCTCTATAGATACTCACAAAATCCCTCAAGAAGCGTTTGATTGGTACGACGAATATGCTCATGGTGTGATTGACCGCCGAGAATTTATGCGACGCTTGTCTGGATTAGCCGTTGTTGGATTGACGATTACGACACTTACCTCAGCTCTTATTCCTAATTATGCGTTGGCCGAACAGGTTTCGTTTAACGACGAAGATATTATGGCAAGCTATGCTAAGTTCCCATCGCCTAAAGGTCATGGCGAAGGTTCTGGTTACTTGGTGCAGCCAAAAGGGGATGGCCCTTTTCCTGCGGTACTCGTAATTCATGAGAACCGAGGATTGAATCCTTACATTAAAGATGTCGCTCGTCGCTTAGCCAAAGCCGGATTCTTAGCATTTGCTCCTGATATTCTTTATTCATTGGGTGGTTATCCAGGGAATGACGATGAAGGTCGTGCAATGCAGAAAAGTTTAGATAAAGCGAAAGTAGAACAAGACTTTTTAGCGGCAGCTGATTTCACTAAAACACATGAATTATCTACAGGTAAGCTTGGTGCTGTTGGTTTCTGTTTTGGCGGCTATATCGTCAATATGTTGGCTGCAACCATCCCAGACTCTCTTGACGCAGGCGTTCCATTTTATGGTACTCCAGCAGAGCAGAGTTTACGCGCAAACGTAAAAGGCCCTCTGTCACTGCAGTTTGCTTCACTCGATAAACGAGTTAATGGTACGTGGCCAGACTATGAAAAAGTCTTAAAGGAAACGGGCGCTAGCTATGAAGCTCATATTTATGAAGGCGTGAATCACGGATTCCATAATGACTCTACTGGTCGTTATGCCGAAACGGAAGCTGAATTGGCATGGGAACGTACATTAGCTTTCTTTAACAAGCACATAGCTTAATAATATTTGATTTAACGGCAAATTGGGGCATTAAATGACCTTGTCTTCACTTTATATGATTAAGTGAAGACAAGGTTATTCTGTGCCTCACTTTTATCTTTACGCTATTGAGTACGGCTCAAAATTCGATTTAATATGACCTTCCACTTTGTAAAACTTACTTCCCAAGTGCATGAAAGGAATTACTATGTCATCAGTCATTGATACTATGCTGCAACACCGATCAATCCGTTCATTTTTACCTGATTCAATAGAAGCTTCTTTATTAGAGCAGATTATTGCTTGTGGTATCGCAGCATCTTCATCTAGCCTATTGCAGGCCGTAAGTGTGATTCGAGTGACTGATAAAGAAAAACGCAAGTTGCTCGCCGAATATGCGGGTAATCAGCCTTACGTCGAGTCCGCGGCGGAATTTTTAGTATTTTGTATTGATTACAATCGACATAAAATAATTAACCCAGAGGTTCAAATCGATTATACAGAACTGACCTTAATTGGAGCTGTCGACGCGGGTATTATGGCGCAAAATTGTCTACTGGCAGCAGAGTCATTAGGGCTGGGTGGTGTGTATATAGGTGGCTTGAGAAATAGCGCTCAACAGGTCGATGAGCTATTAGAATTGCCTAGTGGTACTGCTGTGTTATTTGGAATGTGTTTGGGGTATCCAAATCAAGATCCTGAGCTTAAGCCACGATTAAGTCCTGACGTGATCCTCCATCAAGATTGCTATCAAGGCGTCAATATGGGAGATATTGCTCAATACGATGACACCATGAATGAGTATTATCAATCTCGATCAAGTAATCTCAAAACCCAAGGTTGGTCGCAGCCAACGACTGAAAAGCTAACAACGGAGTCACGGCCACATATTTTGCCCTACTTACAGAGCAAGGGATTAGCACGAAAATAATCAAATAAAAAAGGCCAATATCCATTGGCCTTTTATGTCTATTCGAACTGACAAGAAGCCCGTTTCGAAATGATTCTTACCTTTAACCGGCTAAACCTTGAATAATGACAAACTTTTCAAGTAGTTGATCTTCGGTTTCCACATTATCTGGATCTGTAATAATACAATTTGTGATAGGGCAGACCGATTCACATGTCGGTGTATCATAGTGACCTTTACATTCTGTACAGAGAACGGGATCAATTTCGTATAGTTTCTCACCAAATGAAATCGCGTTATTTGGACACTCTGGTTCACACATATCGCAATTGGTGCATTTACTGGTGATCAATAATGCCATGGTTATTTGCCCGTAGCATTACGTGTATCTTGGCCTACACCAAGATTTCTCATCAGCAAAGCATACTCAAGTTCAACATCTTGAGGGACCGGAATAAACACAAAGTGGCCGTTGCCTTTTGCATCTGTTACCAATTCACTCTTGCGGTTTTCCATGACTTCTAGTGTAAAAATAATGTTTCCTTGAGGGGTCATTAGCTCCAAGCTATCGCCAACGACAAATTTATTTTTAACGTCAACTTCGACTAAATCACCACGGCGTTTACCGGTAAACTCTCCAACAAATTGTTGGCTATCTGAAATAGAGTAACCGTAATCGTAGTTTTGATAGGCATCGTGAGTATGACGACGAAGGAAACCTTCGGTATAACCTCTATGCGCTAAGCTTTCAAGAGTACCCATGAGTGAATCATCGAAAGGTTTCCCAGCAATTGCGTCATCAATGGCTTTACGGTAAACCTGTGCAGTGCGGGCACAATAATAAAAAGACTTGGTACGGCCTTCGATTTTAAGGGAATGAACGCCCATATTAATTAAGCGGTCGACGTGTTGTACCGCACGCAAATCTTTTGAGTTCATGATGTAAGTACCATGTTCATCTTCGTATGCAGCCATTTTTTCATCGGGGCGGTGGCTTTCAGACAATAACACCACTTCATCACTTGGTTTACCAAGGCCAATGGTGTTTTCTGGGCGCTCTTCTTTAACTTCAATCGCTTGGGATGGGTCAAACTGTTCGACTATCTGACCTGCTTCATCCTCTTTGCCTTTTTCGACTTTATATTCCCAACGGCAAGCATTGGTACAAGTGCCTTGGTTTGGATCGCGTTTATTAATATAACCAGAAAGTAAGCATCGTCCTGAGTAAGCCATACATAGAGCACCATGTACAAAAACTTCGAGTTCTGTATCTGGGCACTGTTGACGAATTTCTTCAATTTCTTCGAGGGATAATTCACGGGAAACAATGACACGTTCAACACCATAGGCTGCCCAAAACTTCACCGTCGCCCAGTTTACTGCGTTTGCTTGAACAGAAAGGTGAATGCTCATATCTGGGAATGCTTCACGAACCATCATGATAAGGCCAGGGTCAGACATAATTAGAGCATCGGGGCCCATATCAACAACTGGCTTTAGGTCGCGAATAAAGGTTTTTAGTTTGGAATTGTGCGGCTGTATGTTACATACCACGTAGAATTTCTTGCCTTGAGCATGAGCCTCATTAATACCAATTTGCAGGTTTTCATGGTTGAACTCATTGTTGCGAACACGCAAGCTGTAGCGAGGCTGCCCGGCATAGACAGCATCTGCGCCGTAGGCAAATGCATAACGCATATTTTTTAAGCTACCGGCAGGGGACAGCAGCTCAGGAACAAGAGAGGTTTGTGTTGTCATTGCTAAGTTTTCCAAGTCTGATTTCAAGTCAGGCCGATGCCACCTAATGGTATCGGAGGGGCGCAAATTTTACGTTAAATTGATTTTGATTCCTAGCAAAGAATCATGAGTGATGGTGAAGGTATGGTGAGATTAACCACAGCCGAGAAAGGCTGTGGTTAGTAGTGGTTTATTCAGCTTGTGGTAAGCCACCGAGCTCTTCAAATAAATTTGGTAAGAAGTTGCTAAATTCACCACATAAAAGAGAGAAATCAGCATCAAAACGAGCGGCGCGATCGTCACTTGGTACATCTTCGTTTTCTTCTTTTAGCGTATCACTGTATGTTAAGCGTTTGATTGACGCGTCTTCCGCGAGAACAAACGAGATGCGTTCTTGCCAATCAAGTGCCAGTTTGGTGACCACTTTGTTGGCTTCAATATGGCTCATGATTTCATCGCTTGAGAGGTCTTGTTTCTTACAGCGAATAACGGCACCATCGTCGAGTACTGATCTAAATTCAGCTTCTTCTAACATGGTAAAGCCACGCGGTAAATTCCCGTCTTTAACCCAAGTGGTTAGTGTTGTTTCAATCGCTACTTCCGGAATTGCAGGAACAACGGGAAGGCTACCCATTGTTTTACGCAGGAGTGCAATAACATCCTCGGCTTTTTTGGAGCTTGATGCATCAACGATAATTAAACCTAAGCTTGGCATAATGAGTGTAAAAGTTAGTTGGCTTTTACTAAAGGCTCGTGGGAGGAGATCAATTAAAATTTCATCTTTTAGATTTTCTTTTTCTTTTTTCTTTAGTGGACGTCCTTCTTCCGCTTCAATGGTTTCTACCTTGCTATTCAAGGATTCTTTAATAACCGCAGCGGGGAGGATTTTTTCTTCTTTTTTTGCGCACACCAGAATGCAATCCTGATACAGGTGCGTCTTCATATCACCACTATTGCCTAACACATTTACCCAGCCGAATTTTTGCTTATCTTGGCTGCCACATGGGGTGAATCGGAATTCTTGAAGTTGCTTCTCTAGTTGATCAGCATTAAATTTCACATCGCGATTAACGCGGTAAATTATACAGTTTTTAAACCACATAGTTTGTCTCGGTGGGGATGTTGGGGTGAACATAATAGAGCAAAGATAAACAAAAGTCCTATCGCATTTTTAGAATAAAACAATGAATTTAATGCGAAACCTATATGAAAATTTGTTTCCAAAGGTCACAAAACTGTCATAATTATCTTTAATAATGCCTAGCGTGAATTAAAAAACAAAGGTTATAGAACTTATGTCTAGAAGGATACTCGTGGTTGAAGATGAAGCACCCATTCGAGAAATGTTGAGCTTTGTTCTTGAGCAAAAAGGCTATAATGTTGTTGAGGCAGAAGACTATGATTCTGCTGTGGCTAAGTTGTGTGAGCCTTATCCAGACCTTGTATTGCTTGATTGGATGCTACCCGGTGGAAGTGGTATTAATTTTATAAAGCATATGAAGCGGGAAGAGTTGACTCGTAATATTCCTGTAGTGATGTTGACAGCACGTGGTGAAGAAGAAGACAAAGTACGTGGGCTTGAAGTCGGTGCTGATGACTATATTACTAAGCCTTTTTCCCCGAAAGAACTGGTTGCACGCTTAAAGGCCGTTATTCGTCGCGTTACGCCGACGGCACTTGAAGATGTTATTGATGTCCAAGGTTTACGACTTGACCCTGTTTCTCATCGAGTGATGTCTAACGAGAGTGCGATTGAAATGGGCCCAACAGAGTTTAAATTATTGCACTTTTTTATGACCCATCAAGAACGCGTATACAGCAGAGAACAGTTGCTGAACAACGTTTGGGGTACAAACGTTTATGTTGAAGATCGTACTGTCGATGTTCATATTCGTCGCTTAAGAAAGGCACTTGAAGATGCCAATCATGATAGGTTAATTCAAACGGTACGTGGAGCAGGTTACCGCTTTTCAACAAAAGCATAGTGGTTTTATAACTGAGGCTATAAATGGTTGAACGAATAACATGGAAGAAGCTGGCTTGGGAGCTGGCTTTTTTTTACTCACCTTGGATTATTGCCGGTTGGATTTTTGGCTATATGCCATGGTTGCTTTTAACCGCAACCGTTATTCAGTTGCTGTGGAATATGAATAACCAAGTCCGATTATCGACTTGGCTTTGTGATGATAAACGTTTAAGTCCGCCTTCTGGTCGAGGAAACTGGGAGTCGTTATTCAACGGCATCTATCGACTACAACAATATCATCGTTATAAACGTAAAGCATTGACCAGTCTAAACCGCCGCTTTAAAAATGGTGCAGAATCGTTACCGGATGCGGTTGTTGTTTTTCGAGATGAAGGAAACATTGTTTGGTGTAATCGTTTAGCTCAACATTTGCTTGGTTTTCAATGGCCTGATGATGAAGGACAGCCGATCACTAACTTATTACGTGCTCCTGATTTTATTAAATACCTCGGTAAACGAGATTTTTCTGAACCTCTTGTGATTCAGTCTCCATTAAATGCAGAACGGATGTTGGAGCTGCGTGTTGTTCGCTACACCCAAGGTGAGCAATTACTAGTCGTGCGTGACGTAACTCAACTCAAGCAGTTAGAGGGTATGCGTCGAAACTTCTTTGCCAATGTTTCTCATGAACTTCGTACACCAATGACGGTTCTCCAAGGGTACCTCGAGATGACAGAGGATCCGGATATGGTGGTCGGTCCTATGTGGCCTAAAGCACATAGCGTCATGACAGAGCAGTTGAACCGGATGAATAGCCTGGTGAATCAATTACTTACTTTGTCAAAAATCGAAGCAGCACCGATGCACGAATTGGAAGCTATTGTTGATGTTCCAGCTATGTTGTCAATTTTAGAGAAAGAAGCAATAAGTTTGAGTGGCAGTAATGCTCATCGAATTTCGTTTTCGGTTGATGAAACGCTTAAAGTCTATGCTGATGATGATCAATTACGAAGTGCTATTTCCAATTTGGTATACAACGCTGTTAAGTACACACTACCCGAAGCTGAGATAGTGGTTCGCTGGTATCGATGTGATCAAGGAGCGTGCTTGGAAGTTGAAGATATGGGTGATGGGATTGAACCTCAGCATTTGCATCGTTTGACTGAGCGTTTTTATCGTGTAGATAAAGCACGTTCTCGTGATACTGGGGGCAGTGGTTTAGGGTTAGCGATTGTGAAACATGCACTTTCACACCACGATTCTCATCTAGATATCGCAAGTGAAGTGGGGTGTGGAAGCTGTTTTTCTTTTGTTTTACCATCACGACTTGTTGTTGAAGAATAATGAAGATCGCAACTTTAATCCTAACTCTTTGTTGTTACTCTTTGTCGGCGTTCTCGGCATCAGAGTTACGCATGTATCAAAAGAGTGACGATGTTGGTGGAAGTTTGCTGTCAGTGGGTTCTGATACGCTCGCTGGTATTACGACGCTGTGGGCCGAAGAATTTAAAAACATTTATCCAAATATTGATGCTCAAGTGCAAGCATCTGGATCTTCTACCGCTCCTCCTGCATTGACAGAAGGAACCGCTCAGTTTGGCGCAATGAGTCGCCCGATGCGCGCGAGAGAAGTTGACGCATTTGAACACGTTTATGGTTATAAACCGACGCAGTTACGTGTTGCTGTCGACGCGATTGGTATTTTTGTTCACAAAGACAATCCAATTGAAGGATTGACGTTTACTCAGTTAGATCAAATTTTTTCGGCGACATTGCGTTGTGGCGGAAACCGTACGATATCGAATTGGGCTGAATTGGGAATCAGAGCACCTTGGGCACAGCGCGCAATCCAAATGTTTAGTCGTAATTCTGTTTCAGGTACCTATGGGTATTTTAAGCAAAATGTATTATGTGAAGGGGACTTTAAAAATAACGTCAACGAGCAGCCAGGTTCGGCCTCTGTGGTTCAATCGGTTGCTTCTTCTATAAACTCAATCGGTTATTCAGGTGTTGGTTACTCGGTTTCTGAGGCAAGGGTATTACCGATAGCTAGTGTAGGGGATGATTTTATAGCTCCGACTCACAAAAACATCGTTAATGGACGTTATCCACTGTCGCGTTATCTATATGTCTACATCAATAAGCACCCGCAAACCGAGTTGTCTCCTCTGGTAAGGGAGTTCGTTCAGTTTATTTTCTCGAAACAGGGACAAGGGTTTGTTGTAAAAGAGGGCTACGTGCCAATTTCAGCAGACATAGCCCAAACAGAGTTAAAAAAAATAGGATTATAGCTTTACGCTCTAAGGTTAAAACTCAAGTTCCCAAGATGCTGTTTGCCAGTACTCTTGCTCAGTAAGCAGATCGGCATGAAGCAATTTATTCTCTTCCAACCAATCTTTTTTATTGGTTGTTAGTCGCCAAACGTCGTTGTCTATTTCAAGATTAAACTCGAGTTCTATCTCATCATTACGCTGAGCATTTAATACAACGGATAAGCGTAAAATTCGAATTAGTTGAGTAATCTGTTTTTTCTTATACAACGAAAATGACGGCATTTCTTGTAGCTTTAATGCCTTACGATGAAAGCGCGCTAACGTTGCTAGCACAAGTTGTTGCTCTGAATTAAACCCAGCCATATTTGTGTTTGTTAAGATATAAGCTGAATGTTTATGAAAACTCTGGAAGTTAATGCTTTGCCCCACTTCGTGCAGTAGCGCACTCCACTCTAATAGCTCGGCCAGCTGTTGTTGTTTGTGGTTAAGTTTTTGATGTTCCGAAATTTGGTTAAATAACTCTTTGGCAACACCTTTGACATGAGCGGCATGTTCCAAATCAACATTGTACTTTTCTGCTAGGGTTTCGGTTGTTCTCAATCTAATATCATCAAATTGAAGCCGGTCTTCCATTTCATACAGTAAACCTTCGCGCAACGCACCATCCGAGAATTGAATCTTTTTAATTCGTAATCGGTTGAAAATCGCTTTGAGAATCGTTATTCCAGCGATAAATACCGGCTGACGTTCCACGGGAAGCCCTTTGATGTCGATAGCCTCGATAGTGTCAAAGTCTCTTAGTTTATCCAACACGGCATCCAAGCGTTCTGACGTAATTTCTCCATCACTAAAGTCCATTCCGATTAACACATCACGAACCGCTTTTATCGTACCAGAAGCGCCAAAGGCTGCCTGCCAACCCTTCTTACGGTATATTGAAGCAACGTGTTCTAATTGTTGTTCAGCCCCTAGAATCGCCTGACGAATTTGCTTTTGAGAAATCTTCCCACGGGAGAAATATTTATTGGTATAACTGACACATCCCATCTGAATGCTATTGACCAGTTCAGCATTGAAGCCACTTCCAATAATGATTTCTGTACTTCCACCGCCTATATCGATAACCAGCATGGAGTCGGATTGAGGTTGTGTATGGGCGACACCAAGATAGATAAGACGAGCTTCTTCTGTACCGGGAATAATTTCGATAGGATGAGGAATGATTTCCCTTGCTCGTTCTAAAAATTCATGAGCATTGATTGCCTGGCGTAGTGTGTGAGTTGCTGCGATTCGTACATTATCAGAGCTGAAGCCTTGAACGCGTTCCGAAAACATGGCCAGACATTCTAAGCCTCTCTCCATAGCTTCTTCACTAAGTACTTTCTTGTCGTTTAAACCAGAAGCAAGTCTAACTCTTTGCTTATGGCGACTTTCTAACTGCAAATCATGGCCGACGACTTTGGCGACGACCATATGAAAGCTATTCGAGCCAAGATCGACGGCTGCTATAGATCGAGGTGTTTCATTGTGTTGTTCGCTCATTCGTCTCCAACTGTGCGTTTTGTTTCCGTGTTTGGCGTTCACTATTTTTTATGTAGTCATAAGTTGCTACTTGTGAACGTATTTTCTTCTTGTTTCCTCTAGCAACGTAGGTGTTTGACATCTCTTTGTCAATCGTTCGTGCCTTCACTGTATCGATAAAATGGATATTAATGATATCGATAATGCGTTGCTTTAATCGCGGGTCACGTATTGGAGCTCCCACTTCGATTCGGTGGTCGATGTTTCGAGTCATCCAGTCTGCAGAAGAAATATAGACGGATGGATTACCATTATTATGCGTGATAATTACACGTGGGTGCTCTAGAAAACGGTCAATAATACTGATGACTTTTATATTCTCACTCATCCCTTTAACACCAGGAACTAACGAGCACATACCGCGGATAATCATTTTTATTTCGACACCAGCATTATTCGCTTCATATAACTTATCGATTAAGCCCTTATCGACTAAGTTATTCACTTTGAGGATAATTTGGGCTTTTTTCCCTTGATGAGCAAACGCAATTTCTTTGTTTACGACATCATAAAGCCGTTTTCGAGAATTACGTGGAGAGACAATTAAGTGCTTAAACTTCACTGGACGATAAGGATTTTCAATGTAGCCAAATACATTTCGCACTTCATCGGTTAGCTCGGAATCCGCGGTTAGTAGGGTGAAGTCGGTATATATGCGCGCTGTCTTTTCATGAAAGTTACCTGTACCAATATGTGCGTAGTACTTAACTTCGCCCGTTTCTTTTCGGCTAATGAGTAGCAGTTTAGAGTGAACTTTTAATCCAGGAACACCAAAAATAACATGCACGCCTGAATCGGTTAAAATGCGAGACCATTCGATGTTCGCTTCTTCATCAAAACGAGCTTGAAGCTCAACGATCACTGTTACTTTTTTACCATTATGTACCGCGTGAATAAGAGAGTTCATTAATCGAGAATCTTTGGCGACACGATAGACGTTAATTTTTATGCCTAGTACTTTTGGATCAAAAGAGGCCTGACGAACGAGCTCAGTGACATGATCAAAGGTGTGGTAAGGGTAATAGAGTAAAATATCTTTCGCTTTTATGGCGTCAAAATGGTTTTCATATCCCTCAAAATCGGCGCTGCGCATTGGCGGTAAAGGTTTGTTCTCTAGATAATCGCGCCCAACGTTGGGGAAAGAGATAAAGTCTTTAAAATTGTGGTAACGCCCGCCGGGTAATAAACTGTCGTAATTCGAGACCTTGAGCTTATCGCATAAGAACGTCAGCATTTCTTTGGGCATTTCTTTTTCGTATACAAAGCGAACGGGCATTGCGGTGAGTCGTTGACTTAACCCTTCAGACATTTGCTCAAGTAAGCTATGTTCAACTTCGTAGCTTAAATCGTAATCGGCATCTCGGGTCATTTTCATCGCGTAACCGTTTAGTTCATCGTAATCGAAGAAACCACGGAAAATATCATCCAAACAATACCGAATAATATTATCGAGCAAAATGATTGTTTTACGGCGTTTCCCTTTTTGTTCAGGGAGCATAATAAAGCGAGGAAGTTGATCGGTTGGAATTTCAATCAGAACGTATTGAGAGTGGTTATTCTTTTTTAGCTCGACGGCAATGTAGGCATACTCATCTTTAAGGTATTGTAATACATCAGCATCATCGGAGATTAGCCAAGGAGTAATATGAGGGAGTACTTCTTTTTTGAAATACTTATTTATCCATTTCTGTTGTGGCTCATCTAGTTGATGTTCATTGACTAAAAAGATTCGGCGTCGAGCCATTTCTTTAATTAAATCAGTGTATAAGGTCTCAAAATCTTCGTTGAGCTTGAACGCTTTATTTTGCATTTTCGTTAATAGGCGTTTGTAGCTGCTGTTTCGCCCTTGCTCACGATCGATTAAAATGCGTCGTTTTACCGATGCAAAGCGAACTTTGTAAAACTCATCCAAATTATTTGAAAAAATACCTAAAAAGCGAATTCGTTCGATTAATGGAACGGATTTATCCATCGCTTCTTGGAGAACTCGTTCGTTAAACGATAGCCAGCTTAGCTCTTTTTCGATGTACAACTTTTCTGAGCTCATGTAATAACCTCATGACTATAAAAGAAAACCTTTCTTTAAGTGTGCTTTTCTGTGGATTTAGTCGTAAGCTCTCTAAATCAAGAATAGAATTTTTGCTACTACACAATACCCTTTTTTTATTACAATTCTATGTCACATTAGTCGAGATAGTTGTTTTACTTTCAGTCGGTTAAAGGGGATTGTAATATTAATGTCACGAAAACGACATACTATAATATTAGACCATTTTAACTCGATGTAATGATGCCCAAAGCTCAGTTTTCTTTAGATACTACGCACAAAGTTCGCCTATTAAAAGATAGGCTTTTTCGTATGTCTGTAAGTTTTGGTGGACTCTGTGTTCTTGGCGCATTAGTGTTAATTTTTGCCTATCTTCTTTGGGTTGTCATTCCGCTTTTTTCGGATGCAAGTCTTGATTACTCAGAGCCTACTGTTTCAATCCATGAACCCTCGGTGATGTCGCTTTACGTCGATGATCAAGGAAAACATGCTTTTACGGTCTCAGCTCAGGGGCGTTTGTCTTTTTGGAGTAAAGATGCTCCGTCGTCAATGCCTATTTGGCATACGGAGCTTGGATTTGAGCCAAATCGCTCGTATATCTCCCCAGATCAAAACTGGACTCTACTGCTCGGTAATGACAATCAAATTGCGGTGGTTAAACCCAAATTTTCCTATGGCTCGATTGAAAATAATACTTTTGCTCCACAAGTGGATTATGTCCCTATTGGTGACGATTTAAGAAAGCAATTCCAGCAGTGGCAAGCGATCGAGACACTGACGTTTAGCATCTCTGAAACACAGTTAACTCTGGCCGTCAGTCATGATGGTGGGCAGTTGGAAGTGATCTCTCAGCCTCTCGATGGTTTATCGTCCTTTTCTGCTTACCATTTCCCTTCTGCTGTTCAGCCTGATCAGTTAGTAATATCCGGCGACGGTTCTACGCTATACATTCGCAGTGGATCCGAATTGGTGGTGGTTAAACGTAATGCATCAAAATATTCTGCGCGTGAAGTGATCGATTTATCTTTTGATGACAGTCACCGTGTTGACGGTATGGCGATGCTGGCGGGTGGGTATTCGTTGCTTGTGAGTTATGACGATGGTTCAGTGTCACAATGGTTTGATGTGTTAAAACAAGAAGAGCGACACTTAACCAAGATTCGTGACTTTCGTTTAGGCGCTGACATATCACTATTGCTTCCAAACCGTTTTAGTAAAGGTTTTTTTGCATTCCATAGCAGTGGGACAGTACATAACTTTTATACGACAAGTGAAAAGTTAGTATTGTTTGAACGAATCGCGTCGAAAACACCTGAGTTGGTGGCGTTATCGAGTAATGAGAATGTATTGCTTACTTATCGTCGCTTGGGAGATCAAGGGCAATTACATTTCATTGATGTCAATATGGGACATCCTGAAATTTCATTTTCGTCCTTGTGGCAAAAAGTTTGGTATGAAGGGTATTCAGAACCCGATTATGTATGGCAGTCAACGTCTGCTTCTGACAGTTTTGAAGGGAAGTTTAGTTTGGTTCCTATCGCATTTGGAACCCTCAAAGCGGCCTTTTATTCACTTATCTTTGCCGTGCCAATCGCGGTATGTGCAGCGGTTTATACGGCCTATTTTATGTCGCCATCAATGCGACGAGTGGTTAAGCCAACCATTGAGTTAATGGAAGCGTTTCCGACCGTCATTATCGGATTCCTTGCAGGGCTATGGTTTGCACCGATTGTCGAACAGCATCTAGTGTCCGTTATTCTCCTTTTATTTTTATTGCCTATTTCAACGATCGCCGCTGGTTTTCTTTGGTCAATTTTACCCAAAAGTTGGGGGCACTCAGTCGGGCGTGGTTGGCATGCAATTGCTCTGGTTCCTGTGCTTTGTGTTACGGCAGCACTGGTATTTCCATTAAGCTTTGATATTGAATCTTGGCTGTTCGCCGGTGATGTTCGTACCTATTTGGCTCAACACGGCATTGATTTTGATCAGCGTAATGCATTGGTGGTGGGTCTTGCTATGGGGTTTGCTGTTATTCCGACGATCTTTACGATCGCAGAAGATGCGGTATTCTCGGTACCTAAGCACTTATCTGATGGTTCTTTAGCGTTGGGCGCAACGCCGTGGCAAACATTAATTTACGTCGTATTGCTAACGGCGAGTCCTGGTATTTTTTCGGCGATAATGATGGGGTTAGGGCGAGCTGTTGGGGAGACTATGATTGTTCTAATGGCAACGGGAAATACCCCAATAATGGACTTCGATTTGTTTGAAGGGATGCGAACGCTTGCCGCAAATATTGCGGTTGAACTACCGGAATCTGAAGTTGGCAGTTCCCATTATCGAATTCTATTCCTCGCAGCATTGTTACTTTTTGTATTTACGTTCGCTGTAAACTCATTAGCTGAATGGATTCGTTTGCGTTTAAGGGAGAAATATCGTGCTCTTTAAAGCGCCGTTTAAATGGTTACGCTCCGGGGCTCCATGGATTTGGCTAACTGGTGGTGCTGTTAGCTTTAGTTTGTTGTCTGTTTTAGGTTTGTTGCTATTAATTGGTTGGAAAGGGCTGGCGTATTTTTGGCCTGCACCGTTATATCAATGGACAGATAGTGATAACCATAGAATAGTGGGTTTGCTGTATAACAAAGAAGAAATACTAACCAGTCATTTGCCTTATCAAAAGCAACTAGCTGAAAAATATGGTGAACTTGATAGCTCGGTGACTCGATACTCTATTAAGGTTGCGAACCGAGATCTGTTTCCTGCCGATTTTATCTCCCGTTTTGATTTTGAACTCACCATTCCTACTACGCCAACAGGATGGGTGGTGATTGACCGGGAAGAAGAGGGGCAATTTATTGGGAAGCCAATCGCTTATTATCGTGATAATGGTATTGAAGCCGAAGATATTACCCAAGCCTTAAGCGAAGGTCTGGATCAAGCTGTGGCATTACGTCAGGAAATTAATGTTTTGCTGACGACTCAACTTCAATCGATTGGACGTCAGTTAGAGTCTCTTCGTTTAGAGAGGCGGAAACGAGAATTTAATAACAGAGTGGACGCTGATTTTTCTGTGAGTTATGACGCGCAAAAAATAGCGTTAGAAGCAGAGTTTAAATCGATAGAAGGTGAGTTACAGATCTTAAAGCAGAAGCTTTCAGGTCAAACCTTGTTAGTTGAAGATATGACCGGCACACGTACATCGATAGCCATTCGAGATATACTCAATGTTTGGTACCCCAATGATATGTCGATATTCGAAAAAGTATCGCACTGGGGAAAACAAGTTTGGGTGTTTATTTCTGAAGACCCTCGTGAATCTAACTCGGAAGGTGGTGTTTTTCCCGCTATTTTTGGCACTATGTTGTTGGTGCTGATTATGTCGATTATGGTGATGCCTTTAGGGGTCATCGCTGCCGTCTACCTTCATGAATACGCAAAAGATAATGGCGTTACTCGAATGATTCGGGTCGCAGTGATCAACTTAGCAGGCGTTCCTTCGATCGTTTATGGAGTTTTTGGTCTAGGATTCTTTGTTTATACGATTGGTTCATCTATTGATGCTATATTTTATGCAGAACGAGCACCTGCACCTACATTTGGCACGCCAGGATTGTTGTGGTCAGCGCTAACTCTAGCCGTTTTAACTTTGCCTGTCGTCATTGTTGCAACGGAAGAGGGATTAAGCCGGATTCCTTCAGCAGTGCGTCATGGTTCATTGGCATTGGGCGCTACGCAATTTGAAACCATTTGGCGGATTGTATTACCTATGGCGAGCCCTGCCATTCTCACGGGGCTTATTTTGGCAATTGCTCGAGCTGCTGGGGAAGTGGCACCATTGATGTTGGTAGGGGTTGTTAAATTGGCATCTAGTTTGCCTATCGATGGAGAGTTTCCATTTGTCCATTTAGAGCGCAAGTTTATGAGTTTGGGTTTTCATATTTACGACATTGGATTTCAGACCAGTAATATCGAGGCAGCACGTCCATTGGTATACGCTACATCATTTTTATTAGTGATGGTGATCGTTGTTCTTAATCTGACGGCGATTAGTATTCGGAACAATTTGCGCGAAAAGTATCGAACAATGGGACAAGATTAGCATGCAACCATTCGAACAGACTTTAGGTTACTTCACACCACTTGATGTGAATAACTTAACCGATCAACAGACCTCAATTGAAATTGAGAACTTAAGCCTGTCCTATCATGGTACTCGGGTTTTGCATGATATTTCAATGCGAATTCCAAAAGGGCAAGTGACAGCATTTATTGGGCCGTCTGGATGTGGGAAATCGACCTTGTTGCGTTGCATTAACAGAATGAATGACTTGGTTGATGGTTGTCGAGTCAAAGGGCAAGTTCTACTGCATGGCAAAGCGGTTTATCACCCAAGTGTGGATGTTTCTACACTGCGGCGGCGAGTTGGGATGGTGTTTCAACGTCCTAACCCTTTCCCAAAGTCTATTTATGAAAATGTTGTCTATGGTTTACGTCTTCAAGGGATGAAAGACAGTCGCACGCTCGATGATTCCGTTGAGCGCTCATTGAGAGCTGCTGCATTGTGGGATGAAGTGAAAGACAGGCTTCAGGAGAACGCGTTTGGACTTTCGGGCGGGCAACAGCAACGTTTGGTTATTGCCCGGGCAATTGCGATAGAGCCTGAAGTTTTACTATTGGATGAGCCAACATCTGCGTTGGATCCTATTTCTACATTAACCATTGAAGAGCTTATTAATGAGCTCAAAGATAAATACACCGTGGCGATCGTGACGCATAACATGCAACAAGCCGCTCGAGTTAGTGATCACACTGCGTTTATTCATATGGGAAAGTTGATTGAATATGCAGACACCGATACGATCTTCACATCACCAACGAAAAAACAGACTGAAGACTATATTACGGGTCGATACGGATAATTAAGGTCGAGGATTATTATGCAATTTGGGCGTCACATTTCTGGTCAGTTTAACGTCGAGTTAGAAAATATAAGAACTAATGTTCTAACTATGGGCGGGTTGGTGGAGCAACAACTTACCTTCGCGATGCAAGCGCTAAACAAGCAAGACTATCAACTCGCAGAGCAGGTGATTCGTGATGATCACCGTGTAAATGCGATGGAAGTGTCGATAGATGAAGCATGCACTCGCATTATTGCAAAGCGTCAACCAACGGCTAAAGATTTACGCTTAGTGATTGCGATCATCAAAACGATTACCGATTTAGAGAGAATCGGTGATGTCGCGGCTAAAATCGCAGAAATTGCAGTGGATACACCTGAGCCTAGTAGTAAAAAGTTTCAAGTTTCGCTTGAGCCAATAGGTCGTCAAGCAATCACAATGCTTCATCAAGTATTAGACGCTTTTGCTAGAATGGATGTTGAAGCGGCTGCCCAGATCCACAAGTCTGACGATAACTTGGATGGCGAATATGAAGCGGTAACACGTCAATTGATGACGTTTATGATGGAAGATCCGAAAAATATTCCACAAATTCTGCAAGTTATGTGGTCTGCACGAGCGATTGAGCGTGTAGGCGATCGTTGTCAAAATATTTGCGAATACATTATTTATTTTGTGAAAGGTAAAGATGTACGTCATCTCGATAATCAATCTATCGATGATGCATTACGTGCTGATTAATCGAAAAATAACGGTAGAAAATTAGCAAAAAAAACCGAAGCCTAGGCTTCGGTTTTTATTATGACTTTACTTACCTGATTGGCACTTTTTATTAAGCTTTATTTTTCCAACCATTAACCCGTTGAGCACAGGTGGTATGTGGTGTAATTATTTTTTATCTAGGTCAGCTTCGTGCTCAGTTAGGTAAGCAGCAACGCCTTCTGGTGAATCTTTCATTCCAGATTTGCCTGCTTCCCACTGTGCTGGACATACTTCACCGTTAGTTTGGTGGAAATCCAATGCATCAACCATACGTAGCATTTCATCGATGTTACGACCAAGTGGTAAATCGTTCACTACTTGGTGACGAACAAGACCTTCTTCATCGATTAAGAATGAACCACGGAACGCAACACCAGCTTCTGGGTGTTCAACATCATATGCTTTACAGATTTCGTGTTTCACATCAGCTACAAGCGGGTAAGCTACTTCACCAATACCGCCATTTTCTACAGCGGTGTTACGCCATGCGTTGTGTGAGAATTGTGAATCGATAGAAACACCGATAACTTCAACACCTTTAGCTTGGAAATCAGCATAACGCTTGTCGAAAGCGATTAGCTCTGATGGACAAACGAAAGTGAAATCTAGTGGGTAAAAGAACACAACGGCTTTTTTACCTTTGGTGAATTCTGCGAAATTGAAACTATCTACGATCTCACCGTTACCTAGAACAGCTGCGGCAGTAAAATCAGGGGCTTGACGACCAACTAATACCATTTTGACGCTCCTAAAAATTAGGTTTTATTTCAAACGATGCGGTAAACACCATTTGATCCTTGTTTGTTCGGGACAAACTATAGTACAGATTGTAGTATAGAAAAAAGAGAATTAATTAGATTAAGTTAATCGATAAAAGCGATTAATAAGGTATTGTGAAAGCGTGTGCAATTTTGATAAGAATTATGGATTGAATTATGAATAAATGGCCGAGTTTAAAGCAGCTCCATTATTTAGTGACGTTACACGAAACTCGCCATTTTAGTGACGCTGCAGAGCGTTGCTTTGTCAGTCAATCAACTTTGAGTAAAGGTATTCAAAATCTTGAAACATTAATTGGTTGTCCTTTGTATGAAAAGAAAGACAAAAAAAGTCCACTTATTTTTACTTACGCTGGTGAAAATGTTGTCGCACAAGGGCGAGAGTTGTTAGCTAAAAGTCAGGATCTTCTTGAGCTAGGCCAATTGTGTCGCGGTGATATGATGGAAGGTCAATTACGGTTAGGTTGTATCCCCACAATTGCGCCTTTTTTGCTTTGTGATTTGGTACAAGAAGTTAATCGACGCTTTCCCAAACTAAACCTATTATTGCAAGAAGACACCACCACAAACTTACTTCAATCTTTGCGTCACGGTGAACTCGATATTTTGGTTTTAGCGCTTCCTGTGGATATTGGCTCAATGACGAGCCGAGTGGTTGGGCGAGATCCATTTCGCATGGTGATTAGTCAAAATCATGCTCACCATATTCGGGTGCCAATACGGTATTCAGACCTTCCAGACGAGTCAGTATTTTTGTTGGAGAATGAGCATTGCCTTACTGAACACGCAATTTCAGCGTGTAAGCTCACAACGAAAGATAAGATTAATCCATTTACAGCAACCAGCTTACACACCTTAGTACAGATGGTTGCGAATGGTTTGGGGACGACGTTTATTCCACAAATGGCGATTGACCATGGGCTACTTGATAACCAAAATCTGGTTGTTGTTGATCCTCCAGGGCACGCCGCTTCTCGTGAAATTGGTTTGGTTTGGCGCCCAAGTTCGTCACGTAGCCAAGTTTTTCATCAGCTGTGTGATTTAGTGTCCGAACTTCTTTAGAAAAAAGTCTAATCGTAGTGTTCACTTTATTCTTTGCCATGAAGTGTAAAGTGAATACCTTTAGTGACCCCTGTGCCTTTTGTCGGCTCTTTTCTATGAGTCATGACCCTTTCATAAAATCATAAATTTTCACATTGTCAATTTTACAAAATAACACCTAGTGTTTCGATGGTCTGTGTAAGTTTAATTTATTGATATTATTGAATATTTTCTACTTTTTTTGACTGTTTTCTCATTGTGGTTATGAATATTAGTGAAATTTTGTGTAATTAAGTTACGTATTTAAATTTCTTTGAGGGTTTTGCGCTCTTTCAATGCTTGGTGATATTTAGATCCAGTTTTATTGCTTTAATTTCATTGAATCCCTTGTTTATCTGTGTTTTTAAAGGTTCTTATTAGACTTATGTCTAGTAGTACATAAAAAAAATCTATCGCAATCTGTGTTCCACAGCAGTACGAATAAAAATAAATGTAGTTTTTATATTACATTTGAAAGCTAGCAAGGAAGAGTAATACGTTTCCCCTTGTTTTTTACAGAGATAGAAAGGAGCCAGCAGATGGACGCAGGAACATTAGATCAGCGACTAACAAAAGAACAGCAAGATACGGTTTCTAAAATGACGGTATCAGGGGAAGTCACTGCTGAGCAAAAAGCCGTATTTGGTTTGGAAGCTCAAGCTTTTCTATCGGCACTTTGCGCAAAATTTGCTCCTGAAGTTGGAGCGCTTCTGGAGGGGCGACAACAGCAACAAAGTCGCATTGACCAAGGGAGACTGCCTGACTTTCTTGAGCATACTCAAGATATACGAGAAGGGAGCTGGCGTATTCTTGGGATTCCACAAGATCTTCAAGATCGCCGAGTTGAAATTACTGGCCCCACTGATCGCAAGATGGTTATCAATGCACTTAATGCGAATGTGAAAGTATTTATGGCCGATTTTGAAGATTCAATGTCGCCAGATTGGAGCCATTTGCTTGATGGCCAAATTAATTTACGTGACGCGGTGCGTGGAACGATTGACTATACCAATCCACAAAATGGAAAGTACTATCAACTTTCCGATGATCCAGCTGTGTTGATTTGTCGAGTTCGCGGCCTACACCTTCAAGAGAAGCACGTTCAGTTTAATGGGGAGAATATTCCAGGGTCGCTATTCGATTTTGCTCTCTATTTTGTCAATAACCATCGCGAGTTATTGGCAAAAGGAAGTGGACCTTATTTCTATCTACCAAAACTGCAATCGCACAAAGAAGCGAAGTGGTGGAGCGACGTGTTCCATTTTACCGAAGACTATTTCGGACTCGATACAGGCACGATCAAAGCGACCGTTTTAATCGAAACGCTTCCAGCAGTGTTTGAAATGGATGAGATTTTGTTCTCGTTGAAGGAGCACATCGTTGGGCTGAACTGTGGTCGTTGGGATTATATCTTTAGCTACATTAAAACCTTAAAGCGTCACGGCGACCGAGTATTACCCGATCGTCAAGTTGTCACCATGGATATGCCATTTCTCAATGCATACTCACGACTGCTTGTAAAAACGTGCCACCGCCGAGGAGCCTTCGCTATGGGGGGGATGGCTGCCTTTATTCCAGTGAAAGATCCAGCAGGAAACCAAATCGTGTTGGACAAAATTCTTAAAGACAAATCACTAGAAGCCAATAATGGTCACGATGGAACATGGGTTGCCCACCCGGGATTAGCAGACACGGCAATGTCGGTATTTAACGAGGTGCTAGGTGATCGAACAAATCAACTTGATGTGTCGCGACAAGACGATCAGCCGATCACAGCAGAACAGTTATTGGCGCCATGTGAGGGAGAGCGTACTGAGACTGGTATGCGTCACAATATCCGTGTCGCGTTGCAGTATATCGAAGCATGGATCTCGGGAAATGGTTGCGTACCAATTTATGGATTAATGGAAGACGCTGCGACAGCCGAGATTTCTCGCGCTTCGATCTGGCAGTGGATTCAACATGAAAAATCGTTAGATAACGGCGAATTAGTAACAAATGAGCTATTTGGTCGCTATCTAAAGGAAGAGATTGAAGTCGTACGTCGTGAAGTAGGGGAAGAACGTTTTGCTCAAGGGCGTTTTACTCAAGCGGCTGAATTAATGTTTACGCTTACCACGAGCGATACATTATGCGACTTCTTAACGGTGCCAGGATACGACTATTTGCCGTAGCCGCACTAGAGAAGCCCAAGAAATACCAAGAAATAACAACAATAACCATTAACGTGAAACAGTTTTCGCAGTTAGCTTGCTCGCTGTGGAAAAGGAAGTCGCTGAGTTATATCCAGTGCTAAAAAAATAAAAGAGGGAATATCGCCATGACAAGTATCGCAAAAGATATAGAAACGATTGGAGCAGCCAAGAACAACGCAGGAGCGCCTTGGGATGCTATTAACCCAGAGTCTGCAGCTCGTATGCGTGCTCAAAATAAATTTAAGACAGGTCTAGATATTGCCCAATATACGGCTGACATTATGCGTGCTGATATGGAAGCTTATGATGCCGACAGCTCTAACTACACCCAATCTCTAGGCTGCTGGCATGGGTTCATTGGCCAACAAAAAATGATTTCGATTAAAAAACACTTCGGTGGCAAAACAGATGGTCGTTATCTATATCTTTCCGGTTGGATGGTTGCGGCACTTCGCTCTGAGTTTGGGCCACTTCCAGATCAATCAATGCATGAGAAGACAACAGTCGCAGGCCTAGTTGAAGAGCTTTATACCTTCTTACGCCAAGCTGATGCTCGTGAATTAGGGGGACTATTCCGCGCATTGGACGATGCTCGTGAAGCGGATGACGTTGCAGCGCAGGCATCAATTCAAGATCAAATTGACAATCATGTTACGCACGTTGTTCCTATTATTGCCGATATTGACGCCGGTTTTGGTAATGCAGAAGCGACTTACCTGATGGCTAAGCAGATGATTGAAGCGGGTGCATGTTGTCTACAGATTGAAAACCAGGTTGCGGATGAAAAGCAGTGTGGTCACCAAGATGGCAAGGTAACGGTACCTCATGCGGATTTCCACGCTAAATTGCGCGCTTGTCGTTATGCATTCTTAGAGCTTGGTATCGACAACGGAATTATCGTTGCACGTACTGACTCTCAAGGTGCAGGCCTAACCAAAGAGATCGCTGTAGTGAAAGAGCCGGGTGATCAAGGTGATGTGTACAACTCGTACCTAGACGTTGAAGAAATCGATGTATCTGATATGGCTGAAGGCGATGTTTGTTTTAATCGTGATGGCAAGCTTGTTCGTCCTAAGCGCCTTCCTTCTGGTTTATATCAATTCCGTCAAGGTACGGGTGAAGATCGCTGTGTATTCGACTGTATCGAAGCCATTAATGCTGGTGCTGACCTATTGTGGATTGAAACAGAGAAGCCACATATTGCTCAGATAAAAGAGATGATGGATGGTGTTCGTGAAGTTCACCCTAATGCGAAATTGGTTTACAACAACTCACCTTCATTTAACTGGACTCTGAACTTCCGTCAGCAAGCATATGATGCGATGGTTGAAGCAGGCGAAGATGTGTCCGCATATGATCGTGACAACTTGATGAGTATTGAGTATGACGAGTCTGAGCTCTCAGCACGAGCTGATGACAAAATCCGTACTTTCCAAGCTGATGCGTCACGTGAAGCGGGTATTTTCCACCACTTGATCACACTACCAACCTATCACACCGCAGCATTGTCGACAGACAATTTAGCTAAAGAGTACTTTGGTGACCAAGCGATGTTAGGTTACGTGGCTGGCGTACAGCGTAAAGAGATTCGCCAAGGTATCGCTTGTGTTAAACACCAAAACATGTCGGGCTCTGACATGGGTGATGACCACAAAGAGTACTTTGCTGGTGAAAATGCTCTGAAAGCGGGTGGTGCATTAAATACATCGAACCAATTTAATTAATTGAACTCGATTAAGATGTAGAGAGAAAGGCGGCTCCGGTCGCCTTTTTTAGCAATACAGATATAAAAACGATTGATTCACCGATTGAGTGGAGGATTCACATGACGCAAGTTCCTACCTATCTACAAGATGCTGAAGATTTACTTACTGCTGATGGTTTCAAAACAAATGATAAGTGGTATCACGGCACATCGTCAGCGTTGCTTTCTTTTATCAAAGGGCAAGGCTTAAAACGCTCGGGTGATAAAGATTTGAACCAAGCGGCCTCAAATACCATGGCGACGATTGGTAACCGCTATATCGAATCTACTGAGCCCGTCTATTTAACGCAAAGTAAAGAACTGGCCTACTATTGGGCGCAACAAACTGTGCGAAATCGCGGTGTTCGTTTTGAAGGTGACGAGGAACCTATCGTATTAGCGGTGAATTTATCGCAAAAGCAGAGAGCCAAAATAAAACCGGATGTCGGTGCCATGAGTTTATTGCTAATGGAAAGTGGTGAGCAGTTTATGACTCATTTGGCGGTAATTTACGACCGCTGTCGAGTTTCTGGCCCAGATATCCAACTGACAAGTGCAGACCGAATGGCGTTCTTAAATAAGTTAGGGATGGCTTATATCGATCAAGATATCAGCGTTGCATGTGTTGATATTGTGGAAAAATAAGTCGTTATTTAAGTTAAAAAGAAAATTGAATAGAGATACCTCTTGCCTTTAAGGAATGAGACAAGTTCAAGAAAGAGTACAGAGGTATCATTAACACTGAGTTACAGTTCGTCGTTGTACTTCTCAGTATCCATATCAGGAAAATCACTCTCTACTGGTTCGCTTTCTTCTTCGAGTTCAAGCAAGTTAATCGCAATAGCGACAAAGTCACTATCGGTAATGATGCCGACTAATTCTCCTTGCTCTACTACGGGTAAGCAGCCTACTTTATGTTTTTGCATAAATATCGCACTCTGTTTTAAACCAGCTTTAGGGCTAACACTTATGACCTTACCTTTCATCAATTGAGAGATGGGAGCATCAAACAATTCAGACGTCGTTTGAGAATAAATCAAACTGGAATTTTGGGCGCGTAAAATGTCTCGTTGAGATAAAACACCAACAAGTGCACCGAGTTCATCAACGATGGGAATATGGCGAATTTCATGTTGGTGCATCAGCTTTTGAGCTTGCTCTACGGTTTCGCTAGAGGTAAGAGTGTGTGGGTGGCGTGTCATCAAATCTTCGATTTTAATCATGCTGAGCTCCTTACCGACTATGTCTCAATCATGTTGGATGTAAGCTAACTATAGGAAGAGTGTGAAAGGTATGGTGAGAGCTAGGTTGTAAATTGACTATTAATTTGAGAAATGACTGAGTAAATTGATCGAAGTTAATTTACTCAGCCTGATTCAGTACCATTAAAGCTTTTTACCTAAACGTTTTTCAATTCGCTTTCTTTCCCATTTAGGTCCCAAGAAATTAAACACTTCAAAGACATTTAACCCGTGAAAGATGACACCGATTCCCCAGCCTAGCATTGGCCAAATTGCCCAAATATTATCTGGATTTGTCATTAAATTAATCACAAATAACATGACGATGATTAGCACGTATTTGATCAGGTGAGAGTAGAATCCTTTAAGATCGCGCACATAGTTAATGGCTTCTTCTTGTTGTTGATCAACGGTATTTGTTTCCATGGGTTTCTCCTGCTGAAGTTCACTAATGTCTATCTCAAACACAGCCGCAAGCGCTTGTTGTGAATCTAGGCTAGGGCTTTGGCCGCGTTCAATGCGCTGAATTGTTCTGACACTCAGTCCACTTAATTGAGATAGATGCTCTTGTGACCATCCTTTTTTAAGTCTAAGTTTTCGAACAATCATTACATTCCCTTATTGGTTTGGTTGAGATGATAGTAGCCACAATATCGCTAATATCGTGACGACATACGAGTGACATTGTTGCGTCATGCGCATGACAGGAGAGCGACATTTATTTAAAATCAATAGGTTATGGATTCATCTGAAAATACAGTTATGAGCCATAAATTGAGAGTCATATATAAATGTACGTATTCAGTATACGTGTGGACGTAGAGAGAAAACAATCTTGGACAGAAGTGAATTCCGTATTAATAAACGTGAATTAACGAATTTGAATATTTAATTGATTTACAACGCTGCCGTATCGGTGGTTTTACAGGTATACTAGCGCGCTGCACACGATTATCGTTAACACCACCAAATAAGACCGAACTAGATGCAAGTTTCTGATTTTCATTTTGACCTTCCCGATGAGCTGATTGCTCGTTATCCAAAAACTGAGAGAACCGCGAGTCGTTTATTACAATTAGATGGCAATAGTGGTGAGCTTTTCGATCGCTCTTTTAAAGACATATTGTCGTTGGTAAACCCCGGTGATTTATTGGTGTTTAACAATACTCGTGTTATTCCAGCTCGAATGTTTGGCCGTAAAGCCACAGGCGGGAAACTGGAAGTATTGGTTGAACGCATGCTCGATGAACATCGAATTTTGGCGCATGTTCGTTGTTCAAAGCCACCTAAGCCCGGTACTGATTTGATGCTTGGTGAAAATGATGAATACTCTGCCGTGATGGTGGCACGCCATGATGCATTATTTGAGATCGAAGTGCGTGGTGATAAACCGATTTTAGATGTGCTTAATCACATTGGTCATATGCCGTTACCGCCGTATATTGATCGCCCTGATGAAGAAACGGATAAAGAACGTTATCAGACGGTTTACAACGAAAAACCAGGCGCAGTCGCAGCACCGACAGCCGGATTGCACTTTGATAGCGATTTGCTCGATCAGATTCAGCAAAAAGGTGTCGACATGGCGTATGTTACTCTGCATGTCGGAGCCGGGACTTTTCAGCCTGTGCGTGTCGACAATATTCACGACCATCATATGCACGCTGAATATGTAGAAGTATCGCAAGAGGTTGTTGATGCCATTGAAGTGACAAAAGCTCGTGGCGGACGAGTTATTGCGGTTGGAACAACATCGGTGCGCTCATTGGAAAGTGCAGCACAAGCCGCACAAAAGAAGGGGCAATTAATTGCGCCATTTTTTGATGATACCGAAATTTTTATTTTCCCCGGTTATGAATATCGAGTGGTCGATTGTTTGATCACCAATTTCCATTTACCGGAATCCACATTGATTATGCTGGTTAGCGCGTTTGCCGGTTATGACCATGTGATGGCGGCATATCAACATGCTGTAGAACAGGCGTATCGCTTCTTCAGTTATGGCGATGCGATGTTTATTGAAAAGCAAACGGCTAAGTAGCTGTTTCGCATTATATCGTCAGACTGTTTCTCTGGCGTTTTGGAGGCTTTGTGAAGTTAACATTTGATTTAAAAAAGACTAACGGAAATGCTCGTCGCGGGCAGCTTCAGTTTGAACGTGGTTCTGTACAAACCCCGGCATTTATGCCTGTTGGGACATATGGAACAGTGAAAGGCATGACACCAGAGGAAGTGGCTGAAACGGGCGCTGAAATTCTATTAGGGAATACGTTCCACCTTTGGTTACGTCCTGGACAAGAAGTAATGAAAATGCACGGCGACTTGCATGACTTTATGAATTGGAAAGGACCGATCTTAACGGATTCGGGCGGCTTTCAGGTGTTTAGCCTTGGTGATATTCGTAAGATCACCGAAGAAGGCGTGCATTTTAGAAACCCGGTAAATGGTGAGAAAATCTTCATGGATGCAGAAAAGTCGATGGAGATTCAACATGATCTCGGCTCTGATGTCGTGATGATTTTCGATGAGTGTACCCCTTATCCAGCGACTCATGATGAAGCCAAAAAATCGATGGAAATGTCACTGCGTTGGGCACAACGTTCTCGTGATCATTTTGATAAACTAGGGAACCAAAACTCGTTGTTCGGAATCGTACAAGGCGGAGTGTATGAAAATCTTCGCGATGTCTCGGTAAAAGGGTTAACGGAAATTGGCTTTGATGGTTACGCTGTTGGTGGTTTAGCCGTTGGTGAACCGAAAGAAGATATGCATCGTATTTTGGAGCACACTTGTCCACAGTTGCCTCAAGATAAACCTCGCTACTTAATGGGTGTAGGTAAACCAGAGGATCTAGTGGAAGGCGTGCGTCGTGGCGTCGATATGTTTGATTGTGTTATGCCTACTCGTAACGCAAGAAACGGCCATTTATTTGTAACTGGTGGCGTGGTTAAGATTCGCAACGCAAAACACAAAGTTGATACTACGGCTTTGGATCCTGAGTGTGACTGTTACACCTGTAAAAATTACTCGAAGTCGTATTTGCACCATTTAGACAAATGTAATGAAATCTTAGGTGCGCGTTTGAATACCATACATAACTTGCGCTATTACCAACGTCTGATGGAAAGTATTCGTACTGCCATTGATGAAGATCGTTTTGACCAGTTTGTAGAAGAGTTTTATGCTCGTCGAGATCGTGACGTACCGCCGATCGGTAAATAATAATCGACGAATTAGGCGAAAAATTGATGCTGTAAAGGCAAAAATAGTTGAAAATCGTCTAATTCAACCCAATACACAATTGAATTACAACACAACAATATCTTAGAGGAAGTTTTAATGAGTTTTATATCAGTTGCTCACGCTGCAGGTGAACCTGCTCCACAAGGTGGTGGTTTTGAAATGTTCATCATGCTTGGCTTATTTGCTGTTATTTTCTATTTTATGATTTATCGCCCACAGGCAAAACGCACAAAGGATCATAAAAATCTAATGGCTTCGATGTCTAAAGGCGATGAGGTTCTAACTAACGGCGGACTAATCGGTAAGATTGTCAAAGTTTCTGAAGAGAATGATTTTATCTCTATCGAACTTAATCCAAACAACACAGTTGTGATTAAGAAAGATTACGTTACAGCTGTACTTCCAAAAGGTACGCTTAAGTCTTTATAAACAGCTAGAGGATCCTCGCTGTGCTAAACCGTTATCCGTTATGGAAATATATAATGGTGGTATTGGTGATCGCCACTACCGCTCTTTATGCACTTCCAAATCTCTACGGTGAAGATCCAGCTATTCAAGTAACCGGAGCGCGTGGCGCTTCTGTTACTATGTCTACGTTGGATACTGTCACTCAAGCTCTTGATAAAGAGAGTCTTTCCTATAAATCGGCTGCCCTTGAAAATGGCTCGATATTAGTTCGCTTTAATGAAACTGATACGCAAATTAATGCTCGTGATGTCATCACTGAAGCATTAACAGGCGAATCGGCTGTTGTTGCATTAAACCTTGCGGCGGCTACCCCAGATTGGCTTTCGTCAATTGGTGGTTCACCAATGAAGCTCGGACTTGATCTACGTGGCGGGGTGCATTTCTTAATGGAAGTGGACATGAACGCCGCTATGGAGAAGCTGATTTCCCAAGAAGAAGATGCAATTCGTACCGAACTACGCGAGGAAAGTCTGCGTTATAGTTCTATTCGAGTCATCGATAACCAATGGGTAGAAGCAGCCTTTCGTAGTGAAGAGTTAGCGGATAAAGCATTATCGGTGTTGAGATCAAACCATCAGGATATGACCTTCACAACTCAGGCTGCAAATGGTCGCTTCAATGTAAGAGGGCAATATACCGAAGCTCGCTTACAAGAAGTACGTAATTATGCGGTCGAGCAAAATATTACGATATTACGTAACCGTGTTAATGAGCTTGGTGTTGCTGAGCCGCTAGTTCAACGCCAAGGTGCAAGTCGTATCGTAGTTGAATTACCGGGTGTACAAGATACAGCTCGTGCCAAAGAAATTTTGGGTGCGACGGCAACTCTAGAGTTCCGTGAAGTTGACTCAAGCGTAGATTTGGTTGCCGCTGCTGCTGGACGTGTTCCCGCAGGACGTGAAATAAAGCCTGATCGTGATGGGCGTCCGGTCGTATTGCTAAAACGCGTTATCTTAGGTGGCTCAAGTATTACCGACGCAAGTTCGAGCAGCGATGAATATGGTCGTCCTCAGGTAAATATTTCGCTTGATAGTGAAGGTGGCAATAAAATGGCCAACTTCTCTAAAAATAATGTCGGTAAGTTAATGGCGACCGTTTTTGCAGAATACAAAGACAGTGGTCGTAAGACTGAAGACGGCAAAGTTATTCTTGCTAAAAATGAAGAAGTGATTAACCAAGCGACGATTCAAACCGCACTTGGACGTAGCTTCCGTATTACGGGTATAGATTCGGCTTCTGAAGCTCATAATCTTGCATTGTTATTACGTGCTGGTGCTCTAATTGCACCGATTTCAATAGTTGAAGAGCGAACCATTGGTCCTTCTATGGGGCAGCAGAACATTGACCAAGGTATCCAAGCGTGTATCTGGGGTATGGTTGCTGTAATGCTATTTGCGATTGTCTATTATCGTAAGTTTGGTGTTATTGCTAACGTCGCGCTTTTGGCGAACCTTATTTGTATCGTAGGTATTATGTCGATGATTCCTGGAGCGACGATGACGTTACCTGGTATTGCCGGTATCGTATTGACTGTTGGTATGGCCGTGGATGCAAACGTACTGATATTTGAACGTATTCGTGAAGAGTTGCGTGAGGGTAAGAACCCACAACAAGCAATTCATCAAGGTTATGCAAATGCCTTTAGTACGATTGCCGATGCCAATATCACCACTTTGATAACCGCGATTATTCTATTTGCTGTCGGTACAGGTGCAATCAAGGGCTTTGCCGTAACACTATCGATTGGTATTTTGACTTCAATGTTTACCGCGATTGTTGGTACACGTTGCATCGTCAATTTTGCTTACGGCGGTAAGCGAATCAAGAAATTGTCGATCTAAGGGGTTAGTCAAAAGATATGTTTCAATTATTAAAGACCAATAACATCATCGACTTCATGCGCTGGTCGAAGTTTGCGTTTATTTTCTCTATCGTTTTGATCATTGGATCGATTGCGACTGTTTCAACAAAAGGACTCAATTGGGGACTCGACTTTACTGGCGGGACTTTGATTGAAGTTGGATTTGAAGAGCCAGCTGATCTTGAATTGGTTCGAGCTTCGCTTGATAGCAATGGTTTTGGCGATGCAACGGTTCAAAACTTTGGTTCAGCTAGAGAGGTATTGGTTCGTTTACGACCTCGAGCAGAGCTTTCTGGCGAAACGTTGGGAAATCAAATTCTTGATTCGATAAAACAAGGTACTGGAGAGCAGGTTGAAATGCGCCGTATCGAGTTTGTCGGGCCAAATGTTGGTGACGAACTGACCGAAGCGGGTGGTTTAGCAATCATTGCGTCACTGTTGTGTATTTTGATGTATGTGACGTTTCGTTTTGAATGGCGTTTATCGGCAGGTGCTGTATTGGCCTTAGCCCATGACGTTACTATAACGCTTGGTGTATTTTCACTTCTTCAAATTGAAGTAGACCTTACAATTGTTGCTGCGTTGCTTACCGTTGTTGGTTATTCATTGAATGATACCATCGTTGTATTTGACCGGATTCGTGAAAACTTCCGTAAAATGCGTAAAGGCGAACCAGCACATGTAATGAACAACTCCATAACACAAACGTTAAGTCGAACCTTGATTACATCAGCAACGACCTTATTCGTTGTTGTTGCACTGTTCATGAAAGGTGGGGCATTAATTCACGGTTTTGCACTTGCACTATTGCTTGGTATTACAGTTGGTACTTACTCTTCAATCTACGTTGCTTCGGCTCTAGCATTGAAACTGGGTATTACTCGTGAACACTTGATGCCACCTCAAATTGAGAAAGAAGGCGCCGATCAAGACGAGCTATTACCATAATCTGGTCTTAGATTAAGAGTTAAATCACTATAAGTGATAGGCATAAAAAAACCGCTGAAGATTCAGCGGTTTTTTTGTTTATAAAGAGAGCGTTACTGGATTATTTAAGAAGCGCTTCACTTCCATTTTCGCGAATATGCTTAAGAATGGATTTAACCAAACGTGGGCTAGATGCGACAATATTTCCAGACTTCATATAATCAGTGCCACCAGAGAAATCGGTAACGATCGCACCAGCTTCACGAGCAATCAAATCCCCAGCAGCGATGTCCCAAGGTTTCAAACCGATTTCAAAGAAACCATCTACACGGTTGGCTGAGAAATAACACAAATCAAGCGCAGCAGAACCAGTGCGGCGGAAGTCAGCGACTTCAGAAAATAGTGAAGAAATGATTTTTAGATATGATTCAGCATGTTGCTTTTGTTTCGCTGGGAATCCAGTCGCCAAAATCGTACCTGAAAGCTCTTTTTTCAGCGCAACACGAAGACGCATGTTGTTAAGCTGAGCACCTGAACCACGAGTGGCAGAAAATAGCTCGTTACGGATCGGATCATACACACAGCCAACTTCCGTTTTGCCTTTCATACGAACGGCAATTGAAATAGCAAAATGAGGGAAACCATTGATAAAGTTTGATGTGCCATCCAGTGGGTCGATGATCCATTGTACTTCTTTATCTCTTCCTTCAATTGCGCCACTTTCCTCTGCCATAATGCAGTGGTCAGGGTAAGCAGTTTGAATGATATCGATAATAATGGCTTCAGCTTCTTTGTCGATATTAGTAACAAAGTCATTATTGCCTTTTGATGATGCGATGATGGCATCAGTATTTTCTAGCGATTTAACTATATGATTGCCTGCTTTTCGCGCAGCGCGAATAGCAATGTTTAGCATTGGATGCATACGTATTTCCCAGCGGATGTTAAAGAACGAAAAAGCGACGGCGAGTATACCAAAGTAATCAAAAAAGGGAAGTGGTTAAATTATGTTCTATTGACGAATGTAGTTCGGTCTGTAGGAACACTTTTCTTGTTGATGTGGTATATTTCCCTTCTAAAATTCCCTACTCTAAGGATGCATTTTTTCATGCTCGATCAAGTTAACGTTGTTCTCGTTGGGACGTCTCATTCCGGTAATATCGGATCTGCGGCTCGTGCAATGAAAGTAATGGGGTTGAGCCGTATGATATTGGTCGATCCACAGTGTGAAGTGGATGCTCAAGCTATTGCGCTCGCGGCAGGTGCAAGTGATATTGCGTTAAATGCTCGCATCGTTGAGACAGTGGCGGAAGCAGTACAAGAGTGTGGCTTAGTGGTAGGAACGAGTGCTCGCTCGCGAACTCTAGATTGGCCGATGATGAATTCAAGAGAATGTGGTGAGAAGCTTGCTCAAGAAGGCCAGCGCCATCAAGTCGCTTTAGTTTTTGGTCGCGAACGCACTGGCTTAACCAATGAAGAGTTGCAACTTTGTCATTATCATGTCGCAATTCCAGCGAACCCAGAATACAGTTCACTGAATTTGGCGATGGCAGTACAAACGCTTAGTTATGAAATACGGATGGCATATCTTGATAACGAGTCAAAAAAAGCAACGGTTGAGCAAGAGATAAAAGACTACCCACATCACAAAGAGTTGGAAATGTTCTATCAACACCTTGAAAGTGTCTTAGTGAATACCCAGTTTATAGAGCAAGATAAGCCAAACCAAGTTATGAATAAATTACGCCGTCTATATAGTCGTGCCCGACCAGAATCACAAGAACTAAACATTATGCGTGGCATTCTAACTGCGATAAATAAGTCGATTATACTGAAGAAATAACCTTGCTGAGTTAGGGGGTAAATACTTGACTAAAATAGTCAAATTAATACTTGACCATTTTAGTCAGGTATGAAAAAATTCTGTCCACATAAACGGTGTGGAAAATAGAATATGAGACTTACATCAAAAGGAAGATATGCAGTTACTGCGATACTCGACGTAGCTCTGAATTCACAAGATAACCCCGTCCCATTGGCGGATATCTCCGAACGTCAGGGAATTTCGCTGTCTTACCTAGAGCAATTATTTGCTAAGTTACGTAAAGCAGGCTTGGTAGCAAGTGTACGTGGTCCGGGAGGTGGTTATCGCCTCGGTCAGGAACCCGATACTATTTCGGTTGGTCATGTCATTGATGCAGTTGATGAATCCGTTGATGCCACGAAATGCGCAGGTAAAGGCGATTGCCAAGGCGGGGTTCGCTGCTTAACACACACATTATGGTGTGATTTAAGCTCTCGCATTAGCGATTTCCTCAATAACATAACTCTTGGTCAATTGATGGTAGACAATAATGTCTTAGATATTGCAGACCGCCAAGAAATCGAATTAACAGTAAATCATGGACATGCGACTCAAAGCGTTAATTCAAACGTTAGTGTTCGTTCATAGTCGTTTTGTCTACATTGGAGTAAAGAATGAAACTGCCTATTTATTTTGATTATTCAGCAACATGTCCTGTTGATCAACGCGTTGCCGAAAAAATGGTTCAATGCATGACGATGGATGGAAATTTTGGAAATCCAGCTTCTCGTTCACATCGTTATGGTTGGCAGGCAGAGGAAGTGGTAGACACGGCACGTGAGCAAATTGCTGATTTGTTGAATGCAGATCCTCGAGAAATTGTGTTTACCTCTGGAGCAACAGAGTCTGATAACCTTGCCATTAAGGGTGCTGCTCACTTTTATGGCAAGAAAGGCAAGCATATTATTACCTGTAAAACCGAGCATAAAGCGGTTTTAGATCCATGTCGTCAATTAGAACGTGAAGGCTTTGAAGTTACTTACCTCGCACCTGAAAGCAATGGATTAATCGATCTTGCTAAATTAGAAGCGGCGATGCGTGAAGACACTATTCTCGTGTCTATTATGCATGTGAATAATGAAATTGGTGTGATACAAGATATCGCAGCAATTGGTGAGTTATGCCGTGAGCGTAAAGTTGTATTCCATGTTGATGCGGCTCAGTCAGCGGGTAAGCTACCGATTGATGTTCAAGAACTTAAAGTAGATTTAATTTCACTTTCTGCTCATAAAATATACGGTCCTAAAGGTATTGGTGCTTTATATGTAAGCCGTAAACCTCGTATCCGTTTAGAAGCGCAGATGCATGGTGGTGGCCATGAACGTGGTTTCCGTTCTGGTACTCTTGCAACTCACCAAATTGTTGGAATGGGCGAAGCTTTCCGAGTTGCAAAACTCGATATGCAAAAGGATTATGATCATGCACTCGCGCTGCGTAATCGTTTGTTAGAGGGTGTAAAAGATATGGAAGCCGTCACCGTCAATGGTGATCTAGAGCAACGTGTTCCTCACAACTTAAATGTAAGCTTTGCCTTTGTTGAAGGTGAGTCTCTATTAATGTCACTAAAAGATCTAGCAGTGTCATCTGGTAGCGCATGTACGTCGGCGAGCCTTGAACCGTCTTATGTATTACGAGCATTAGGTCTCGATGATGAACTTGCACACAGCTCAGTACGCTTTTCTTTCGGTCGTTTTACCACTGAAGAGGAAATCGATTATGCTGTGGAACAAATTCGAGTAGCAGTAACGAAATTACGCGACATGTCACCTCTATGGGATATGTATAAAGAGGGAGTTGATTTAAGCACCGTAGAATGGGCGCATCACTAATCACTTCAAACAGATAGAGGGAAATAATTATGGCTTATAGCGAAAAAGTAATCGATCATTACGAAAATCCACGCAACGTTGGCGCTTTTGATAAAGAAGATCCAAGTATTGGTAGTGGTATGGTTGGCGCACCCGCATGTGGTGATGTAATGAAACTTCAGATCAAAGTATCTGAAGAGGGCATTATCGAAGATGCTAAGTTTAAAACGTACGGTTGTGGTAGTGCAATCGCATCGAGTTCGTTGGTAACAGAGTGGGTAAAAGGCAAGTCACTTGAAGAAGCGGCCGCATTGAAGAACTCTGAAATTGCAGAAGAGCTTGAGCTTCCTCCGGTAAAAGTTCACTGTTCAATTCTTGCAGAAGATGCGATTAAGGCAGCTGTTGCCGATTACAAGCAAAAGCACGACGCATAACAAGTAGTCTGATTGGGAGTCTCAGATAGACTCCCAATTTAATTTATTTCAATTATTTATATTTTTTAAGGTTTAGCGGTATGGGCATCACATTATCAGAAGCTGCTGCAACACGAGTTAGAAACTTTTTGGATAACCGTGGAAAAGGCTTTGGCCTGCGTTTAGGCGTTAGAACTACTGGCTGTTCTGGTATGGCCTATGTGCTTGAATTTGTAGATGATGTAAATGAAGAAGATCAAGTCTTCGAAGATCACGGAGTTAACGTTGTTGTTGACCCTAAAAGTTTGGTTTATCTCGATGGCACTCAACTTGATTATGTTAAACAAGGCTTAAATGAAGGCTTTGAATTTAACAACCCAAATATTAAAGGCGAGTGTGGTTGTGGCGAGAGCTTCAACGTTTAAATTGAACGATGCTAGCGCGAAACGTTAATTTATGTTGTTAGCGGTGAACACCGAAAGTTCAGGATTAAATCTTCCATGAGTTATTTCAAATTATTTGAGCTGCCAGAACATTTTTCACTTGATGGCAGTTTTCTCGCTTCTCAGTTCCGAGAGTTGCAAAAGCGTTTTCATCCAGACAATGTTGCCACGGGTAGTGAGAAAGAAAAGTTGGCAGCTGTTCAAAAAGCGTCTGAAATCAATGATGCTTATCAAGTATTGAAGAACCCTATCACTCGAGCAGAGTATATGTTGGCCATCAATGGTGTTGATATCCGTGGTGAGCAGCAAACAATGCAAGATCCCGAATTTTTAATGCAACAGATGCTTTTACGAGAAGAGCTAGAAGAGATTGAATCTTCCAGTGATGTGGAAGCTGCACTGTTTGACTTTGATGGTAAGGTTGGGGAACAGTATAAAGCCATGCTTAAGGCTGTGGCGGTTGAATTAGAAGAATCTCAATGGAATCAAGCAGCATCAACCGTACGAAAGCTCAAATTTATTGCCAAACTAAAAGATGAAGTGGCGCGAGTAGAAGATAGATTACTCGGGTAACGTCAATATAAAAGGAACGTTCAATGGCATTACTTCAAATCGCTGAACCAGGGCAAAGCTCTGCTCCTCATCAGCATAAATTGGCGGCAGGTATCGATTTAGGAACCACAAACTCTTTGGTTACCACGGTACGAAGCGGCGATGCTCAAGCTTTACGTGATGAGCATGGCGAAGCCATTCTTCCTTCAGTTGTGCATTACAGTGCAGAAGAGACATTGGTAGGGTATGCGGCTAAGGCGAAAGCGCAAGCCGATCCTGTGAATACGATTATTTCGGTTAAACGCCTTATTGGTCGTTCGCTTGATGACATTAAGCAGCGCTACCCCGATGTGCCTCACGAATTTTTATCGAGTGAAAACGGGTTACCAATACTTCAAACACCAGCCGGAGATAAGAATCCAGTTCAAGTCTCTGCCGATATATTAAGGGCGCTTGGCCAACGAGCTGAACGTGCGCTAGATGGTGAACTTGCTGGCGTTGTAATCACGGTTCCTGCGTATTTCGATGATGCTCAGCGTGCGAGTACCAAAGACGCGGCAACACTTGCTGGGCTGCATGTTTTACGTTTACTCAATGAACCAACGGCAGCCGCTATTGCTTACGGTCTCGATTCTGGTCAAGAAGGTGTTATTGCCGTTTACGATTTAGGTGGTGGTACCTTTGATATCTCGATTCTTCGATTATCCAAAGGGGTATTTGAAGTTTTAGCGACCGGTGGTGACTCGGCTTTAGGCGGAGATGACTTTGACCAACTTATTGCTGATCATATTAAAGAACAAGCTGGCCTCAGTGGTAAACTCGGTGCCAGTGAGTATCGAGCACTTGTTGATGCGGCAAATGAAGCTAAAGTGGCACTTTCAAGTGACACTTCCACTTCTGTTTCGGTATTGGGATGGAACGGTACGATTACTCGCGATCAAATGAATGAACTGATTACACCATTAGTGAAGAAGACACTACTTTCTTGTCGTCGTGCACTAAAAGATGCTGATGTAAGCAGTGATGATGTTCTTCAAGTGGTTATGGTCGGTGGTTCGACTCGTACTCTGTTGGTACGTGAAATGGTCGGAGATTTCTTCGGTCGAGAGCCACTTACTAGCATCAACCCAGATGAAGTGGTTGCGATTGGTGCTGGCATTCAAGCCGACATTTTGGTTGGCAATAAGCCCGATTCTGAAATGCTATTACTCGATGTTATCCCATTGTCACTTGGTATTGAAACCATGGGCGGTCTTGTTGAAAAGATCATCCCTCGTAATACCACGATTCCAGTTGCACGTGCCCAAGAATTTACCACATTCAAAGATGGTCAAACGGCAATGACGGTGCACACAGTGCAAGGCGAACGGGAGATGGTTGATGATTGTCGTTCATTAGCTCGCTTTGCTCTGAAAGGTATCCCACCAATGACGGCTGGTGCTGCTCATATTCGAGTGACCTACCAAGTGGATGCTGATGGGTTATTGTCGGTAACCGCGATGGAAAAAAGCACGGGCGTTCACGCAGAAATCCAAGTGAAACCTTCTTATGGTTTGAGTGACGATGAAGTGGCAAATATGCTCACCGACTCTATGACATTCGCTGAGCAAGACATGCAGCTTCGAGCACTAACTGAGCAGAGAGTTGAATCTGATCGGGTTATCGAAGGGTTGATCGCGGCGATGCAAGCAGATGGAGATGAGTTGCTCTCAGAACAAGAACGAAATGTCATTCTTGAATCCATCGAGTCCTTAATCGTCTTACGTAATGGTGAAGATGCCGATGCCATTGAGCAAGGTATCAAAGACATAGATAAAGTGAGCCAAGATTTTGCATCGCGTCGAATGGATAAATCTATTCGTGCTGCGCTCGCTGGCCAATCTGTAAATGAATTAGAGTAGAGAAAAAAGATGCCAAAGATTATTGTTCTACCTCATGAAGAACTTTGCCCAGAAGGTGCGGTACTTGAAGCAAAGACCGGTGAAACCGTACTAGATGTTGCCTTGAAAAACGGCATTGCTATTGAACACGCTTGCGAGAAATCGTGCGCTTGTACGACCTGTCATGTGATTGTTCGTGAGGGGTTTGACTCATTGCCTGAAAGTGATGAGTTGGAAGATGATATGCTCGACAAAGCATGGGGACTGGAGCCTGAATCTCGCCTTGGTTGTCAAGCTTCTGTCACTAATGAAGACTTGGTGGTTGAAATTCCGAAGTACACGTTAAACCACGCGTCTGAAGATCATTAATTCATTTACCCACGCGAGCGTTATTCGTGTAGGCGATATGCTGATAGATAGGATAAGACTATGAAATGGACAGATTCCCGAGACATAGCCATTGAGCTGTGCGAGCTATACCCAGATCTTGAACCAAAGAATGTACGCTTTACCGATTTACATCAATGGATTCTGGATTTAGAAGATTTCGATGATGAGCCAGAGCGATCAAATGAAAAAATTTTAGAAGCCGTCATTTTGTGTTGGATGGATGAGATGGATTAGGCCGCCAACATGGTGTTTTAAATCACAAATTAATGATTATTTAGAGAAAAAGCGGACGTTTGTTCGCTTTTTTTTATTCAGTTGACATATTTGTCGTTGATAATGCAACATCATTAAGTAATGGTATGAATCTAATGGTGAAAATAACACCACCTATGGACAAGGAGAAACCATGTCTCAACAAATGTCAGTGTATTTATCTCGTAAATCAGCCCCGACTCAATGGGGTGAAAAGGCAATCGTCTCATATTCAGAAAATGGCACCACTATTCACCTTAGCTCCATGCAACCAAGCCTTCAAACTATTCAGCGAGCAGCAAGAAAAATTGACTCTCAGGGACTACGCAATGTCATATTGGCAGGGGAAGGGTGGGATCTTGAATCGATTTGGTCTTTTTACCTAGGTTACCGGGAAGCAAAGAAACTAAATAAGCTTGAGTGGAGTGATCTTGACGCCAATGCAACGGTTGAACTTGAGTCTCGCATTAAAGCCGCAAATTGGACATGTGACATTATTAATCGCAGTGCTGAAGAAGTTGGGCCAAGGCAGCTCGCCACTATGGCAGCAGAATTTATTAAGAGTCTCGCGCCTGAGCATGTTTCGTTTAAAGTGGTGAAAGACAAAGATTTGTTGACCGAAGGTTGGGCTGGGATATTTGCAGTTGGACGTGGTTCAGAGCGCACGTCTGCGATGTTACAGCTGGATTACAACCCAACAGGTGATGAGAATGCTCCCGTTGCCGCATGTTTGGTTGGGAAAGGAATTACGTTTGATTCTGGTGGTTATAGCCTTAAACCGTCCAATATGATGACCGCAATGAAAACCGATATGGGAGGAGCTGCAACTGTAACCGGTGGTCTTGCACTAGCCATTATGCGCGGTCTGAATCAACGGGTGAAACTCGTTCTATGTTGTGCTGAAAATATGGTGTCTGGTCATGCGTTGAAATTGGGCGACATTATTACGTATAAAAACGGGAAAACCGTTGAAATAATGAATACAGATGCAGAAGGGCGTCTAGTTTTGGCAGATGGATTAATTTATGCGAGTGAGCAAAATCCAAAACTGATCATCGATTGCGCGACTTTGACGGGCTCTGCAAAACATGCATTAGGCAATGATTATCACGCGTTGTTTAGCTTCGATGAAAAGCTTTCATCGACTGCGCTAAAAGTCGCGAAATCAGAGAACGAAGGATTATGGCCTTTGCCACTAGAGCCATTCCATCGTGATATGCTGCCTTCGAATTTTGCCGACCTATCAAATATCAGTTCCGGTGACTATTCACCAGGAGCGACGACCGCTGCCGCATTTTTGTCATACTTTGTGGACAACTACCAACAAGGTTGGCTACATTTTGATTGTGCAGCGACTTACCGTAAGTCAGCTTCTGAGCGTTGGGCTGCAGGTGCTACGGGTACAGGGATACGAACTTTGGCTGGTATTCTCAACACCCTAGCTAAGTAAATTGGATAGATAAAAAAGAATAATCAAATAGTTAGCATTAAATAATAACGATAAAAAGGATAGAATAATATGGCTCTAGAAAGAACATTTTCAATTGTAAAACCTGATGCTGTAAAGCGTAATTTAGTCGGTGAAATTTATAACCGTATAGAAAAAGCTGGCTTGCAAATCATTGCGGCTAAAATGGTTCAACTTACTGAAGAGCAAGCGAGTAGCTTTTATGCTGAACATGAAGGAAAACCATTTTTTGAAGGTCTAAAAGAGCTGATGACATCTGGACCAATAATGGTTCAAGTGCTTGAAGGTGAAAATGCTATCAGCCGCTATCGTGAACTTATGGGTAAAACTAATCCAGAAGAAGCGGCTTGCGGTACTATCCGAGCTGATTATGCGATAAGCATGCGCTTAAATTCCGTTCATGGTAGTGACAGTACTGCTTCAGCAGCTCGTGAAATCGAGTTCTTTTTTCCACAATCTGAAATCTGTCCTCGCCAGTAACTCCTAAATCTTTACCTCGATTGAATGGGCTTTTGCTAGAAAAAGCAGAAGCCTATTTCTTCCTAAATTCACGTTTCTAATGAATTTATAGTTAAATCAATATCATGTTAATTCTCACCCAATCGAGCGCTTGTTGTCGGTGTTTAAAGGCTGTACAATTCGCGCCCTAATTTTGTGTTTGGTGTAGTGAGGTTTCATGACTATTCGTAAAGTCAATTTGCTTGATTTTGATCGAGAAGGAATGCGTACGTTTTTTTCTGAAGAGCTAGGAGAAAAGGCATTTCGTGCTGATCAAGTGATGAAGTGGATCTACCATTTTGGCTACGATGACTTTGAGCTGATGAGTAACATCAACAAAAAGTTACGTGAAAAACTGATGCGTCACTGCGAAATAATCGCTCCTACTGTTTCTGAAGCACAGCACTCCACAGATGGCACGATAAAATGGGCAATGAAAGTTGGCGACCAAGACGTGGAGACGGTTTACATTCCCGATGAAGATCGTGCCACACTCTGTGTTTCGTCACAGGTTGGGTGTGCGTTGGAATGTAAGTTTTGCTCGACGGCACAACAGGGATTTAATCGCAACCTTAGAGTGTCTGAAATTATTGGACAGGTTTGGCGAGCTGCCCGTGAAATTGGTCTACAGAAAGAAACAGGGCGTCGACCTATTACCAACATTGTAATGATGGGCATGGGTGAACCATTACTTAATATGAAAAACCTCATTCCGTCATTAGAAATAATGCTCGATGACTTGGGGTTTGGTTTATCAAAACGTCGCATTACCGTGTCGACATCGGGTGTGGTGTCGGGTCTTGACCAAATGACTGACCGTATCGATGTCGCGTTGGCAATCTCATTGCATGCACCGAATGACAAACTCCGTAGTGAGATTATGCCAATTAATGATCGTTGGGATATCGAAGACTTTTTAAGTTCTGTGCGCCGCTATATTGCAACGTCCAATGCTAATCGAGGCAAAGTAACGGTAGAATATGTACTACTCGATCATATTAATGATGGAACAGAGCATGCTCATGAGTTAGCAGAACTCATGAAAGATACACCATGTAAGATTAATCTTATTCCGTTTAATCCTTATCCAGGATCCCCTTATAAAAAGCCAAGCAATTCTAGAATTGACCGTTTTATGAAAGCATTGATGAGTCACGATTATACTGTCACAGTGAGAAAAACACGTGGAGATGATATTGATGCGGCTTGTGGTCAGTTAGTAGGAGATGTCATCGATCGGACAAAACGTACTAAAACACAGGTATCTGGTAGCGATATTTCAGTCAAAACTGTATATTAATCAATTAAATCCAGATTTAGACTTGGGTATTGCATAATCTAGGCAGTTGTTTAAATATACAACTGTCAATATAGTGAAAAAGATCTAATTCACCGACTTGTAAATGTCGGTATTCCTGTTGTGTAACGCTAATTAATCTTTAGAATAACCAAATATATTAAATTCAGCTATATTTAAAAGGTTGAAGCATAAACAGTTTAAGAAATTAATATTTTGAACTCATAAATATTCTCCGCATAAAAAAAATAAATAATCGATACAGAATACTTATGACGTCACCAATAAGAGATAGAAACTGCGAATGAATAATGAATTGCTAGATATGCAACCTGAGGTTATAAAGCCACATATTCATGTGGTTGAGAAACCGGGCACATTGCTTTTGCAAAAACGAGAGTCACAAAACTTAACTCGAAAACATGTGGCTGAAAAGTTACGTCTAAGAGAAGCGGTTATTCAATCGTTAGATGACAGTGACTTTGATAGTATTGGTAAAGAGAAGACGTTTATTCGTGGTTACCTGAGATCGTATGCGCGTGTTGTTGGTGCTGATGAAAATGTGATTTTAGCGGCGTACGATTCTTATTGTGGAGAAGTTCCACAAGAAGTAGACATGAAAATGAAAAGCTTTTCTGAACGTACTAAACATGAAGCCAACAATAACCGACTTAACTACATTACATTCGGAGTCATATTCGTTGTTATTGGGATCTCTTCAATTTGGTGGTATCAAAATCAGTCCAACGATTCTCTATTATCTGATACCAATGCCACTCAAACGGCCCAAGTTGAATTACCAGCCGTAGAAGAAGTAGATAACATTGTAAAAACGACGAATACCGAAGTATTAAACCCAGCAGTAGAATCTCAAGCTGTTACTGTTGAACAAACAGAAGGTAGTTTTGAAGGTCCTGTCCGAGATGAGTCATCGAATCCTCCGGAATCTGTTATTTCAGAACAAGCGACAGAAAGCCTTTCTACAGAAGCGTCAAATGATGCAGTTTTAAAGGAACTCACTGAAGCAAGTGATTCACGCATTGTGATGACATTTAGCGCCGATTGCTGGATTCAGATAATCGATGCGACAGGAAAAACGTTGACTGTTGGCACTAAAAAGCCGAACCAAGTGGTTAGCTTAGATGGTCAGGCACCATTTAAAGTGATTTTAGGTGCGCCAGAAACCGTTTCTATGACATATTCAAGTGAACCTGTTGACCTTTCTCGGTATACTTCTGGTAAAGTAGCAAGATTCACCTTACCCTAGATAAAATTATGTCACATAACTCTCCTATAAAACGTCGCCAATCGACACGTATATACGTGGGTGACGTGCCGATCGGTGATGGTGCTCCCATTGCCGTTCAATCGATGACCAATACTCGAACAACTGATGTTGATGCTACGGTTGCTCAAATTCGTGCTCTAGAAAAAGTAGGCGCTGACATCGTTCGTGTTTCCGTTCCGACGATGGATGCAGCTGAAGCATTCAAACAAATCAAGCAGCAAATTTCTATCCCGCTCATCGCTGATATTCATTTCGATTATCGAATCGCCCTTCAGGTTGCTGAATATGGCGTGGATTGTCTGCGGATTAACCCAGGAAATATTGGCAACGAATCTCGGATCCGTTCAGTGGTTGATTGTGCCCGCGATAAAGGCATTCCAATTCGCATCGGGGTTAATGGCGGTTCTCTTGAGAAAGAGATTCAAGTCAAATACGGTGAACCAACTCCTGAAGCACTCGTTGAATCGGCAATGCGACACGTTGATATTTTAGATCGACTTAACTTCGACCAATTTAAAGTCAGTGTCAAAGCCTCCGATGTCTTTCTCGCAGTCGACTCGTATCGTTTACTCGCTCAGAAAATTGATCAACCTTTACACTTGGGTATTACAGAAGCGGGCGGGGCACGAGCAGGATCGGTCAAATCAGCCGTTGGTCTTGGAATGTTACTTTCTGAAGGCATTGGTGATACGTTACGAGTTTCGCTCGCAGCCGATCCAGTGGAAGAGATTAAAGTGGGCTTTGATATTTTGAAATCATTGCGAATCCGTTCGCGTGGTATCAATTTTATTGCTTGCCCAAGTTGTTCTCGTCAAGAATTTGATGTAATAGCAACAGTAAATGCATTGGAAGAGCGACTTGAAGATATCGTGACGCCAATGGATGTTTCGATTATCGGTTGTGTTGTAAATGGCCCTGGTGAAGCAGAAGTCTCTCATCTTGGTCTAGCTGGTGGTAATCGAAAAAGTGCATTTTATAGCGATGGTGTGCGTCAAAAAGAGCGATTTGATAATAACGATCTGATCTCGAACCTCGAGGCAAAAATTCGCGCAAAAGCCGCGATGATGGATCAATCCAATCAAATTCCAGTTGACCAGATCGACGACAATTAACTCATTAATTTTACGGTAACTTTACGTGGCTAAAACTATTCAAGCAATTCGAGGCATGAACGATTGCCTCCCATCTCAATCGCCACTTTGGCAAAAAGTAGAAAATGTCGTTAAAGGCGTGATTGCGTCTTACGGTTACAGTGAAATGCGGATGCCAATTGTCGAAATGACAAACCTATTCTGCCGAGCGATCGGTGAAGTCACTGATGTGGTTGAAAAGGAAATGTATACCTTTGATGATCGCAATGGTGATAGCTTGTCCCTTCGTCCAGAAGGTACGGCTGGGTGTATTCGCGCAGGTATCGAAAACGGCCTTCTGTATAATCAAGAACAGCGAGTTTGGTATATTGGACCTATGTTCCGCCACGAGCGCCCGCAGAAAGGTCGCTACCGTCAATTTCATCAATGTGGCGCAGAAGTCTTTGGCGTAGAAAGCCCAGATATTGATGCTGAACTGATTATGCTAACCGCTCGAATTTGGAAAGAGCTTGGCGTTGCGGAACACGTTCGTCTTGAACTCAACTCGATTGGGTCCTCAGAAGCACGTCAAGAATATCGTGTCGCGTTAATTGCCTATTTAGAGCAACATATGGATGTTCTGGATGAAGACTGTAAGCGACGCATGTATACCAATCCACTACGCGTTTTAGACAGTAAGAACCCGGATGTTCAAGCCATATTAGGTGATGCTCCGCAATTGTGTGATTACCTTGATGCGGATTCTCGCCAGCATTTTTCTGATTTATGTGAACTTCTAGACTCTGCTGGTATCGAATACACAGTAAATCAACGTCTCGTTCGTGGTTTGGATTACTATAACCGTACCGTATTTGAGTGGATCACTGAAAGTTTAGGTTCACAAGGAACAGTATGTGGTGGCGGGCGTTACGACGGATTGGTAGAACAACTCGGTGGTAAAGCAACCCCAGGAATTGGTTTTGCAATGGGGTTGGAACGTTTGGTTCTCCTTATGGAAACGTTGAACCAAGCCAGTGTTCGTCGTCAAGTTGATGTTTATATGGTTACCGCGGGCGAAGGAACAACAGCGGCTGGGTTTAAACTGGCGGAAGAGCTGCGCAGTACGATTCCTGGCATTCGTATTATGAATCACTGTGGTGGTGGCAACTTTAAGAAGCAATTTAAACGTGCCGATAAAGTTGGATCAGCCGTAGCATTGGTTTTAGGTGAAAATGAAGTCGCCGATAATACAGTTGTGTATAAAGACTTGGTTGGTGGCCAACAAGAGACGATGCAACAAGCTGAGATCATCGTTAAGCTACAATCCATTATTTAATTTTCTGTTGTGGACAATAAGGTTCACAATAATCATTTGCGTAAAGAGGGCACCAAGTGGAACTCTACGATACCGAAGAACAACAAGTAGAAGCGATTAAAAGCTGGTGGGAAGAAAACGGCAAAGCCGTGATTATTGGCACTGTAGTCGGTTTAAGTGCGATTGGCGGTTGGAACTTTTATCAATCATCAACACAAGATGCGAGAGAAGCTGCGTCAAAGAGCTACGAATCTACAATTGCTGAATTAGGCAAAAATGGCGCGTCCGCACAGGAAAGTGTTCAGACATTTATTAACTCGAACAGTGATTCTGAATATGCGTCATTGGCTGCGATTCAGTTGGCTAAGGCTCAAATCGAAGCAAAAGAGCTCGATCAAGCATTGGTTCAACTAGAGTGGGTTAAATCAAACAGCGGTGATGAAGCATTGAAAACCATTGCTGGTTATCGTATCGCTCGTATTTCTGCTGAGCAAACTAATTACGATAAAGCGTTAGCAGAGCTTAAAGCAATAACTCATGAGGGATGGCAAGGACGAGTCTTAGAATTAAAAGGCGATGTCGTGTTGGCTCAAGGGGATAAAGACGCTGCGTATATTGCTTATACACAAGCACAGCAAGAAAATGATGCGAGTCAGTTGCTAAAACTAAAACTAGATGATCTCGCTAAATAAGGGCAAAGCATGACTAGATGGTTGAAACATCTATTCGTCGTCGCGACGATTACTGGCGCTGTAGTTGGATGTTCTAGTGAAACGGACACCGTTGTTATGGTTCCAGTACCAGAGGTTAATAGCAAGTTTTTGCCAACTGAGCTTTGGCACACTAGCATTAGTGACGGTGTCGAACACTACTATTCCAAATTGAAGCCAGTTTACGCCTATGAAAGAATTTATTTGGCAAGTAGAAACGGTGAGGTGAAAGCTATTTCACCAAGCGACGGTAAGACAATTTGGAAGACTAAGATCGATTCAGAGAGCGTCCCTCGGTTATCCGGCGGAATCAGTGTTTCCAGTAATACTTTATATATTGGAAGCGAAAACGGCGTGGTTTACGCCATTAACGCTCTGACTGGAGAGGCGACGTGGAAGAGTAAAGTTTCCGGCGAAGTTCTTTCTACTCCTGCAATTGACGCAGGTTTAGTTATTGTGAATACCAGTGAAGGTACGTTAATAGCTCTTGACCAAACGACGGGTGCTCAGCGTTGGACTATCGCATCTGAAGTGCCTAATCTGACTTTACGTGGTGACAGTTCACCTCTTGCTTTATCCGGTGGGATTTTCTGGGGAACACCAAATGGACGTTTAGCTGCTGCCATTTCATCGCACGGTCAAATGATTTGGCAACAAACGGTGGGAACACCAAAAGGTGCGACAGAAATTGAACGTTTAGTCGATGTAGACTCAAGCCCATTGGCTATTGGCGGAATATTATACTCTATTGGATACAACGGGCAGTTAGTTGCGGTTGATCTACGAAGTAGTAAAGTGTCTTGGAAACGTCCATATTCATCAGCATCCGATATGGCAACCGATGGCGGCAGACTTTTCATTGTGGCCGACCACGATCATCTAGTCGCGGTTGATTCGCGCAGTGGTGCTGAACTTTGGACGAATAAAGAGTTAGAAAACCGTTTATTGACCAATCCTGTTGTCCTCAACGATTATTTAGTTGTTGGTGATAGTGAAGGTTATCTATATTGGTTGGAGCGTTCGACCGGGAATTTTGTTGCTCGCCAGTTTATCGACGAAAGTGGATTAGCCGTGGCACCAATTGAATTGCCAGATGGTTACTTAGTGATTACCCGAAATGGTGATGTTAAGAAACTGACGATCGAATAATATTTCGTGATATACTCCCGATCTAGGCTCCTGGCTGTTAACAGTTAGGGGCCATTTTATTGATATGTATTTATCATTTATCATGTTGTTAAAAATTTAATTAGCATCACAGAGTATTATCTTATACCTGCGTCTGGTCCATTGATGGAATATAGCCGCATAGTTTAGGTCTAAGACATATTCAGATTTATAGATTTTCTAGAGGTTATTATGGTTCCTGTTATCGCACTCGTTGGTCGACCCAATGTTGGTAAATCAACACTTTTTAACCGATTAACTCGGACACGAGATGCATTGGTAGCAGACTTTCCTGGACTGACGCGAGATCGTAAGTACGGTCAAGCGAAGTTGGAAGAGCAAGACTATATTGTCATTGATACTGGTGGTATTGATGGTGATGAAGTGGGCGTTGAATCGGAAATGGCCAAACAATCGCTTCTTGCAATGGAAGAAGCGGATATCGTGTTATTTCTTGTTGATGGCCGAGCTGGTTTAACCGCCTCCGATCAAGCTATCGCACAACATCTTCGTCAAACCGACAAACCTTCTTTTCTTGTTATCAATAAAGTTGATGGTATCGATGCTGATCAGGCTGGTGCTGATTTTTGGCAATTGGGTATGGACCAGATGTATCATATTGCGGCCGCTCATGGACGCGGTGTTACGGCACTCATCGAACATGTACTAAACCCATTTATACAAGCATCACGTGCTGAAGAGCTTCAAGATTTAACCGGAATCGAAGACAGCGAATTCGATGATAGCCATGAATATACTGAAGAAGAAGCCGAAGCTGAGCATAAACGCCTACAAGATCAACCAATTAAGCTCGCTATTATTGGTCGTCCAAATGTGGGCAAATCAACACTAACCAACCGTATTCTCGGTGAAGAACGTGTCATTGTTTATGATATGCCGGGTACAACCCGTGATTCGATTTATATTCCTATGCAACGGAATGAGCGCGAATATGTCCTGATTGATACCGCAGGTGTTCGCCGTCGTAAGCGTATTAATGAAACGGTAGAAAAGTTCTCAGTGGTAAAAACGCTGAAAGCTATTGAAGATGCTAACGTTGTTTTATTGATTATTGATGCGCGAGAAAATATCTCTGATCAAGATTTGAGCCTGCTTGGGTTTACGTTAAACGCAGGGCGCTCAATAGTGATTGCTGTTAATAAATGGGATGGATTAGATACTGACGTAAAAGATAATGTGAAAAAAGAATTGGATCGCCGACTTGGTTTTGTCGATTTTTCTAGAATTCATTTTATCTCAGCACTACATGGTACTGGTGTTGGTCACTTATTTGAATCGGTTGAAGAAGCCTATAAATCTGCGACAACACGAGTCAGTACTTCGATCTTGACTCGAATTTTAACGATGGCCAAAGATGATCACCAACCACCAATGGTTCGTGGACGCCGAGTAAAGCTGAAATATGCTCACGCTGGTGGATACAATCCTCCTATTATCGTTGTTCATGGAAACTTAGTGAAAGAGCTACCTGACTCGTATAAGCGATATTTAATGAACTACTATCGTAAATCTCTGGAAATCATGGGTACTCCAATTCAGATTCGTTTCCAAAGCAGCGAGAATCCTTACGAAATGAAAACTGAGAAGAAGACATTATCGCAAGAGAGAAAGCGCAAAAAGCTGATGTCGATGATGCAGAATCGGAACAAAAAATAGTGAGAAAACCCAGACCAATTAGTCTGGGTTTTTTATTTTTAGGCTACTTTAGGAAGCATAATTCTGCTCTATCCAAGTTACATTGTTATGTTTTTTGATTGTGATCTATTTATAAAATATCGTTAAGTGTATATTTAAATAACCATTTAGGTTTTTATACCATGTAAAATACAAATACAGCACATGTAACTTATGCTTTCGGTATGTGGTTATATAAATGTTCTTTTTAGGGTAGATCGCTGATCAGTTGGTTGAAAGCAGAAGATCAGATTAGGATCTTATTTTATCACAATCCGATCTTTTTCTTCAATTTACTGATTAAACTGAGACCAACTGATAGAGATCATATTGGCTATTTTTCCGATGCAATAATATAAATACAGTTTTCAAAGGTAAAAGAGTAAAGGATAAAAAATGAGTGAGAATCATTGTCCTAGTTGTAACAAGGAACTTGAGTGGGATGGTGAATATCATTGCTCGAGCTGTGACAGCCACTTCAAGAAAATTGGTTATTGCCCTAAATGCGATGCTGAACTTGAGAAATTACAAGCGTGTGGTGCCGCTGGCTACTTTTGCAATAGTTGTAATGAATTGAAATCAAGATCAAAAATACATTTTAAGTTCAATAAGTTGGATTAAGCTTAATCTATGGTTGAATGAATTTCACCATCAATTAATCGTGTAATCAGTTTATCACCAGAAGAGACTTGGCTAGCTTGGGTAACGAGTTGGCCTTTTTCATTTTGGGTGATTGAATAGCCGCGTTTTAAGGTTGCAAGTGGGCTAACCGCATCTAAGGTTTCTACCGAAAGAGCGAGTTGATGTTTTGCATTGATAAGCTGAGTGTTCATCGAATCAATCAAGCGTTGTTCACGTTGAGTAAGTGAGTGGCTTTCTTGGTTCAAGCGCTTTTGCGGAGATTGAATTTTTAACTGATAGTTTAATCGATCTAAGCTTTGAGAATGTCGATTAAGGATCCGCTCGATAGCGCGACGTATACGTAGGCTAAGTTCGTCGAGCTGTTGCACTTGACGCTGTAAACGATATTTAGGGTGTTGTCGATCTAGTGTTGCTTGTAGACGCTGAGATTGGCGTAGTCGATTACTTAGGTAGTGGCGAACGGCAGAATTCAATTTCTGCTGATAATGCGTAAAGTTCGCATACTTGTGACTGTTGTCTCGGCTTACAAGTTCGGCAGCTGCAGAGGGTGTTGGCGCTCTAACGTCGGCAACAAAATCAGAAATGGTTACATCGACCTCATGTCCCACAGCACTAACGATAGGAATCTGGCTTGAAGCAATCGTGCGTGCAACAATTTCATGGTTAAAACACCACAAATCCTCTAAAGAGCCGCCACCACGCCCAACGATCAATACATCACATTCATTGCGCTCATTTGCTCTGCCTATGGTTTGCGCAATCGAAAAGGCGGCTTGCTCTCCTTGTACCATTGTTGGATAGATAATAACGGGAAGAGAAGGGTCGCGTCGTTTGAGCACATCGAGGATATCGTAGAGCGCCGCGCCGGTTTTCGACGTAATGAGACCAACACAATTTGGGTTCTCTGGTAATGGCTGCTTATTACCTTGAGCAAACAACCCTTCGGCTGCAAGCTTCATTTTTAACTCATCAAATTGCTGTTGTAATAAACCATCGCCTTCTGGTTGCATACTTTCGATGATCAGTTGGTAATCACCTCTTGGTTCATATAGCGATAACCGAGCTCTAACTAAAACTTGTTGTCCATTTTTAGGTTTTATAGTGACTGAGCGGTTATTCCCACGAAACATCGCACATTTCACTTGAGCACGAGAGTCTTTTAGAGTGAGGTACCAATGGCCAGAAACGGGAGCGGAAAAATTAGAAATTTCACCTATCAACCAGACGATGCCCATTTCATTTTCAAGGAGCAAACGCACTTCTGCATTGAGGCGAGAGACAGTAAAAATATTTTCGTTTCTTGAAGAAAGCACAGCGAGTATTGAGGCCGAAAGGATGGAAAGTAGCGGCAATATAATACATATCAAGGGGGGTAATGCAAATAAAAATTTAAAATATGTGTAGTAAAACTGATATTGCAAATGTATAATCCGTCCGCAATATCAAATCCAAAACGTATCGTTACTTTAGCGACATAGATTGGATTTTTGTTCTTTTTAACCCCCTTGGTTGTGAGATATTGCAAATGTTACGAATCGCCAAAGAAGCTCTTACTTTTGATGACGTGTTACTCGTCCCCGCTCATTCTACGGTACTTCCTAATACCGCGGAACTTCGCACACAGTTAACAAAAACCATTACGTTAAATATCCCAATGATTTCTGCATCGATGGATACAGTGACAGAGGCTCGTTTAGCGATCGCATTAGCTCAAGAAGGCGGTATCGGCTTTATTCATAAGAATATGTCGATTGAAGAGCAAGCTCATCAAGTTCACCAAGTGAAGATTTTCGAAGCTGGTATGGTGACCTCCCCAATTACCGTTAACCCTGAAGCAACTATTGCCGACGTTATCGCGTTAACTGAGAAAAATGGCTTTGCTGGTTTCCCTGTTGTTAATCAAAGCCAAGAACTTGTTGGTATTATTACGGGTCGTGATATTCGCTTTGTAACCGAACTGCAGAAAAAAGTTGCCGACGTTATGACGCCAAAAAAAGACTTGGTTACGGTAACGGTTGGTGCATCTCCAGAAGAAGTACAAGAGAAAATGCACGACGCTCGTGTTGAAAAAGTTCTTGTTGTGAATGAAGACTTCAAACTTGCCGGTATGATTACCGCGAAAGATTTCCATAAAGCAGAACGTAAGCCTAATGCATGTAAAGATGAGCAAGGTCGCCTTCGAGTTGGCGCTGCAGTTGGCGCTGCTGCTGGAAATGAAGAGCGAGTTGCTGCTCTTGCTGAAGCGGGCGTTGATGTTTTACTTATCGACTCTTCACACGGTCATTCAGAAGGCGTTTTACAACGAATTCGTGAAACTCGCGCAGCCTACCCAGATTTGCAAATTATCGGTGGTAACGTTGCGACAGGTGAAGGTGCTCGTGCACTGATCGAAGCTGGCGTAAGTGCTGTTAAAGTAGGTATTGGCCCTGGCTCAATCTGTACAACTCGTATTGTTACCGGTGTTGGTGTTCCACAAATTACTGCGATTTCAGATGCCGCAGAAGTGGCGAATGAATATGGCGTTCCTGTTATTGCCGATGGTGGTATCCGTTTCTCTGGTGATATCAGTAAAGCGATTGCAGCAGGTGCTTCGTGTGTCATGGTTGGTTCAATGTTCGCCGGTACTGAAGAAGCACCGGGTGAAGTGATTCTGTTCCAAGGCCGTTCTTACAAATCTTATCGTGGAATGGGCTCTTTAGGCGCGATGTCTAAAGGATCGTCAGATCGCTATTTCCAAACTGATAATGCAGCAGACAAATTGGTTCCTGAAGGAATCGAAGGTCGCATCGCATACAAAGGCCGCTTGAAAGAAATTATTCACCAGCAAATGGGTGGGCTACGCTCATGTATGGGCTTAACTGGCTCGGCTACGGTTGAAGATTTACGTACTAAAGCAGAGTTTGTTCGAATCTCTGGTGCAGGTATTCAAGAATCTCACGTTCATGATGTACAAATCACTAAAGAAGCACCTAACTACCAACGCGGCTAAGCAAGTAGCAAACGTTTGCTTTTTTGCTTGATGATGAATAATGAGGCGGGTAGACTCGCCTCAGATTTTATTTCTTTCCTTCTATCACTATTTAAAGATGGCCTCAAATGACTAAGAACATTCATGACCAACGAATTCTTATCCTAGATTTCGGTTCTCAATATACTCAACTCGTTGCTCGCCGTGTACGTGAGATCGGGGTTTACTGTGAACTTTGGAGCTGGGATGTTGAAGAAGCGGATATCCGCGAATTTAACCCAGACGGGATCATTCTTTCAGGTGGCCCAGAAAGTGTTACTGAGCAGAACTCACCACGTGCACCACAATATGTGTTCGATTCAGGTGTACCACTACTAGGTGTCTGTTACGGCATGCAAACCATGGCTGAGCAGCTAGGTGGCAAAGTTTCTGGTTCTGATGAGCGTGAGTTTGGCTATGCTCAAGTCGAAGTGGTTACTGAATCTTCTTTGTTGAAAGGCCTTCAAGACGCATTGACGGAGGAGAATTCTCCACTGCTCGATGTTTGGATGAGCCATGGTGATAAAGTTGTCGCAATTCCTGAAGACTTTTCTGTTGTTGGTCAGACAGACAGCTGTCCATTTGCGATTATCGCGAATGAAGAGAAGAAATATTATGGCGTTCAATTTCACCCAGAAGTCACACACACTAAGCAAGGTTTAGGATTATTAGAGAACTTTGTTCTTAGCATTTGTGGTTGTGATCGTTTATGGACACCAAGTTCTATTATTGAAGATGCCGTTGCTCGCATAAAAGAGCAAGTGGGCGATGATGAAGTCATTCTTGGTTTGTCTGGTGGTGTGGATTCATCGGTTGTTGCGATGTTGGTTCACCAAGCTATCGGTCCAAAACTGACGTGTGTTTTTGTTGATAATGGTTTGCTTCGCTTGAATGAAGGTGAGCAAGTGATGGATATGTTCGGCGATAAGTTTGGGCTGAATATTATCAAAGTCGAAGCTGAAGACCGATTCTTATCTGAGCTTAAAGGCGAAGATGAACCTGAAGCAAAACGTAAGATCATTGGTCGCGTTTTTGTTGAAGTATTCGATGAAGAGTCTAAAAAATTAGAGAATGCTAAGTGGCTTGCTCAAGGCACTATCTACCCTGATGTGATCGAATCAGCGGCATCTAAGACCGGCAAAGCGCATGTAATCAAATCTCACCATAACGTTGGTGGGCTTCCAGATGATATGGAAATGGGTTTGGTTGAACCGTTACGTGAATTATTTAAAGATGAAGTACGTAAGATTGGGTTAGAGCTTGGTTTGCCATATAACATGCTTTACCGCCACCCATTCCCAGGGCCAGGTCTAGGGGTGCGTGTTCTTGGTGAAGTGAAGAAAGAGTACTGCGATTTACTACGTCGTGCCGATGCTATCTTTATTGAAGAGCTGCACGCAGCTGATTTGTACAACAAAGTCTCTCAAGCCTTTACCGTATTCTTACCAGTACGTTCGGTTGGCGTTATGGGCGACGGTCGTAAATACGATTGGGTTGTCTCATTACGTGCTGTTGAAACCATCGACTTTATGACCGCTCATTGGGCGCACCTACCGTATGATTTCCTTGGTAAAGTGTCCAACCGCATCATCAATGAAATCGATGGTATTTCTCGTGTGGTTTACGATATTTCAGGCAAACCACCGGCAACGATTGAGTGGGAGTAGGGCTAGCGATAAATAGCTAATCCGCTTTTTCAGCTAAATAGAATGCCAGTCAGTTTTAAAATCTGACTGGCATTTTTTATGTTTTTTCTGATCATGATGAAGCTGTAACATTTTTCTGGACAGAAGCGAGCTTGGTTATGACAATGATTCTGAAAAACTAAAAAGTATCTTGAAATCTTAATCTCTTATTATGCATTTTGACTCGACTCAGAAGTCTTAGTTCCAATGTTCGGTTGCTTCATAACCTCAGCTAGAAACTCGAGTCTCATCTCAGGCTTACCTGAAGCGATGTTAATTTTACCAAAATACCTGTTTTGCCAATGCCAAAACTCTACTTCAAAGTATTTTGCTATATATTTAGAATCAGCTTCCTTTATGCTAACCATGAAATTTAACTTTTTATAGAAATGTTCAATTTTTGAAATTTTTTGCCACTCTTCTGTTGATAAATTGTGGTAAAGATTATCCCAAGAAGGACTCTCAATATCATTAAATGCTTTTCTTAACGCCTGCCCCGCATCGTTCCGAATTTGAATATAGTCTGGTGATGTATATTCTTGAATTAAATCAAGAGCTCTATTTTTCCTCTCTCGATTTGTTTCATGGAGAACAATAAGTGTTGCAGAAATTCCGGCACCTATTGCTGCACCTAATAATGCAGCACCAACACTTCCTGAAAGTGCACCGATTATTGCGCTAAAAACACTTGTAATTGTTATTGTTTCCATTTTCTTTCCATAAATTAATTGTGAACATTGTGCTATTGCATAACAGTTGTTATATGGACATTGTCCACGTGACAATGTCCATATAATTAAAAAACAGATCCACTAAAGTTCAGTATCACAACAATTTAGTGGGTCTGAATACCGAAAAATGACGACAATGCCCTTATAAATAAGAATGGTATTCTATTTCGATTAACTGTGCATCAAAATACTAGACTTAATGCATATTCTTAGACGTGTGTTAATTTGAGTAATGTGAGAATTAACACACAATGGGGCAAAAACCAGTTAGATTTAATGGTCACAAAGTTATTCAGTCGAGGATGTATTTAGCGATGAAACCTGCCACTGTCTCTCGGGCTTCATCATTCTCACCGCCTTGATTACAAAAAATCATCCTCAACTTTTTTATGAAACTGCGAAATACGCTTAAGTACATTGATAAGGTTATCGCGTTCTAAATGAGTTAAATCCTCAATCGCTAAAATATCATTCACTTGTCGAAGGTCGGTATATTCGATGATTTGATTCATAAATCGAAGGTGCCAAACGTGATCAAATATGTAGACCATTTCGCGGAAAGTCTTCTGGTCAATCTCCTTGAAGGCGAGCATCTGCTTTAACCTCGTCATGGTGTTGATTTCTCGAATATCATGTTTTAGTGCGTAGATACGACAAAATATCTCCATTGGTCGTAAACAGTCTTTTAAGTTTAACGATGCTCTACCTTCATATAACTCGGTGATTATCTGATTTTCGCTGTCCAATGGAATCTCATAAGACAAGCAGTTCTGCGCGTAAGTAGCGAGAAATTCGGGGTGTGTTGCGAGGCAAGTCTGTATGTGAGATTGAAGATTATCAACGAGCGCATCTTGACCATATGTAGAGCGAATATCGAAAAACACATTGAGCTCTAGAATAGAATCAGGGGAAGCTTGCTCTATCCAAAGGCTAAAGTTCTCCTCCCACTCCTTTTGGCTCAGGCACCATTGATGATTGGAAGCCATGATAAGCCCTTCGCAATAGCTGTATCCGGCTTGATCTAACATTGCGCAGACTTTCTCAGCAAGGTGTAAGAAGTAGCGCCTGATCGATTTGAGATCCGCTTGATCGGGTGTATCGAACACAATCGCATTATCTTGGTCGGAAAATAAGGTCATGTCGTGTCGAGCGTTACTGCCAAAAGAAATAAATGAAAAGGCGACGGGTGGCTCGCCAATATCGGCGATAGTCAATTCAATGAAACGACAAATAGCGGCGTCGTAGGTGCTTCCGATTAGGCGGCGAAGATAATCGGGGCGTGTGCCGAGTTCGATCATTTCACGAATCATATCCGGTAGCTGATTTAATGATTCAACGACATTACCGTGGCTATTCCCTTGCTGAATGTCTTCAACGATGTTCGCTCCCATTTTTTGGTAATTGGTCACTTGGTTTGCTGGGCCAAAGCTACTGCCATAAATCTTGCGCACGATGGGCCTAAAGGAAATCACATGACCAAGTTTTTCAGATAAAAATATTCGTGAAGTACTTAAGATAATATCAAGGGGTTTCCCCCCTTTGCTTTTCAGTTGGGCTTCAAATTCACCTGGCTCACAGGCGTGATTGAATAGCTCTAAAAGGTGATTGAGCACTTTGGTATTCTGTGGATGCTCAGTGAAGAGGTTCTTCCAGATAGAATGAGATTTAAGTTCGGTGTCGGAGTAGCCTAATAGTTGATGTAGGCGACTATTAGAGAAGACTATCTTGCCATCGGCTTCAAGAATATACCCTTCGTTTGAGGACTCAACGAGAGCTCGATAGCGGTCTTTCGCTTCATGTAAGGCTACTTCTGCCCGTTTTTTCCTAGTCTCAATGACTCTAGATTGATAGATAACATATCCCATCACGCCCACTAGACCGAGTGTAATCACTAGAAATACTCGATATAGCATGTTTTCAAAGCGCTTGATCCCTTGTTGTACATCTTCAAAATATACACCGGTGCCCACAATCCAATGCCACTCTTCGATGCCTTCAACGTACGTGATTTTGGGCGCTGTTGTGTTGGGTTCATCTTTCCACTGCCATTGATACTCAAGGTATCCATGTTGCTGTGCTTTAACCAACTTTGTTATTTCTAAAAATACAGGGAACCCAGTGGTATTTTCACTATCTCGATAATGGGTTAAATCCTGGCCAGTTAAATCGTTGCGGTAGGGGTGCATGACCATTTTTGGGTGCATATCTGTAATAAAGAAATAGTCTTTATTTTCAGGACCATAGCGCATCGCTTTAATGTCTGTTGCGGCTTGAGATTGCGCTTCTTCTAAGGTTAACAATCCTCTTTGCTCTAAGGCGACGTAGCTGTCAATGATGCTTACTGCGGTTGAGGTTAACTCTTCTAGCATTTGACGTTTTTGGTTCACCATCGACTCTTCTAGGAGAGGGACGATAATATAAATAACTGAGGTTATGAATAGGATGATCGCTGCGATGGTAGGGAATACAATCCGAAAACTGAAACTGCGAAATGAAGATTGGCTCTCCTGTTGAGATGCATGTAAACCACTGAAATAGTCCGCAAGCTCTTTAGCATCAAGCACTTCGCTTAGAGCCTGAGTATGAGTGGCATCATGGTATTTTGAGGTGAATGTGCCATTTCTGAAATCTGCTCGAGAAGGTAGATACCCTTCATAGTCATCGCGTATATGGGTTTCGAAAACATTCTTTATTTGTTGCGTTGTGTAACGGTCACCAAATTCTCTAACCGCTTCACCCAGAGCTTCCTTACAGTGGCGAAATTGGCGGTGGTCGTATGGGTCGTAATCCATATCCTCTGCCATTCTTAATGAGTGATCGTTTCCTTCATGATCGAAAAAACTGTCAATCCATTTGTGAATGTCTTCGCCGCGAATACCAAAGAGTTGTTCGGTACGATCTGCATGTTCAGTGATTTTCATAACGATTATTCATCTCAAATCTATTATTGATAAAACTCTCAAAAATGTGCGCTAGGTAACAACTCAAATCAAAATGTTAACACTACACCGATAGTTTTTTGATTAGTTATCCTAAATCAATAAGTCATATGAATGATTTAATAAGCTAGCCATGATTTTTTGAAAATCATTACTTGTGTGGAAGGTATTTCTTCCTGTTATTCATATTCGTGAAAAGCCAACCGTTCTTTTCCCTCTTTATTTTTTGATAGAGATGCTTGGTAGCGTCTGGGATGTCGCTTCTTACTGATCGAAGGTTAGTATACCAAGCTTAAGTGGAGAGTGAGCGTGTTAGGTTTGTTCCGTAATTCCAAAAGGAATGTTTAGATGTCTAAAAAAAGTAAGACTTTTTATAGAGATATGCGCCGTAAGGCAAAAGAGTTTGAGAGTCGAGAAGAGTTTCTCAATCATGACCTGAAAATTATGAACTTTCGCCGTTGGGGAGTACACCTTCCTTCACGCGATTACAGTATTGAAATAGAAGACTGGGTACCAGCACTTGCTGCAACAATCGGTAAAGTGGTTATGGTAACGGCAATGGTCGCAGTATTTGCCGCTCAATTTGGTTTATCGCCGGAATTCGTTGCTGAAAACGTACGTTACGAGCTACTCATTGCGGGTGTGCTCTTTGTTATTTTATTCTCTGCCATTTTAAACCCTAACGCTAACCTCGCGGGAACGCATGGGCCAATGATTCCACTAATTCCGTTGATTGCGGCTGCTGGTGGGCACCCATTGGCTCTCGGGGTTATGGTGTGTCTATTTGGTTTGATTCTGGCGTGGACCAAAGGTGGTTCGAAGCTCATGACACTAACGGGTGTTGGGGTGAGAGGCGGCCTATTGATTTACTTAGGCGCTGTCGGGTTAATTAGCCAAATTAATAAAACAGAAGCTTGGGCTTCGAGCAGTGATCAAGGTTATATTTCATTCGCTGTAATCGGAGTTACAGTGTTGATTTATGCGTATCTAGCAAAGGTTAATAAGCGTTGGTTAGCAATTCCACTGTGTTCATTAATTGCCGGAATTGTTGCGTATGTTATGGGCGCTGAATTTGCCTTTACCACAGAGCCTGGTCTACCACACTTCAGTCCATTTTATTGGTGGGGTGAAGATACAGGTTGGCAGTTAGGCTGGCCTAATCTAGAGCACTTCATTGCTGTGACACCATTCGCGATACTTGCTGTTGCTATGTGGTCTCCAGATTATCTTGGTCACCGAGTGTTCCAAGAGCTTAACTACCCGAAAGATGCTAAAGGTGTATTGATGGACGTAGACGATACCATGATGGTTGCATCGGTTCGTCAAGGTGTTGGTACACTGTTAGGTGGTGGTAACTTAGCGTCATCTTGGGGGACTTATATGATCCCAGCTGCGATTGCTAAACGTCCAATTCCAGGTGGGGCAATCCTGACGGGTATTATGTGTATTCTTGCTTCGGTGATTGGTTACCCAATGGATTTAGCAATGTGGGAACCTGTTCTTCGTGTAGCTCTAATTGTTGGTGTTTTCTTGCCGTTATTGGAAGCAGGCATGCAGATGATTCATAAACACAAAGACTCGCTAAGTGCCGGTATTTGTATCTTTGCGTGTGCTTTTGTGAACCCTGTGTTTGGTTGGGCAACGACTATGCTGCTTGATAATATGGGGCTGATTGGTGATCACGAGCGAGCAAAAACGCTGTCGGCGAAAGATAAGTATTTAATCCCTGGCTTAGCTTTTGTGATTTGTGTTGGTTCACTTGCCATTGTTGGACAGTTACCTGGCATCCCAGCACTAATAGGAAATTAAGTGCGGTGAATTTGTAAATAAAAGGGCGCCAAGATCGTATTGGTGCCCTTGTTAATTTAAGGGCTAAATAGTCGAGTATCTCTTAAATGTTATAGCCTTAACTTGCTTTAGTTATCCACTCTTCTCTAATCCATAAACAAAAACTGATTTCTTACAAATGCTTTGTTTCGAATACTTTGGCCATTTGCCCAAAGGTACTTTTGATCGACATAGCGGTTGATCACCATTCACTTATTCTCACCTAGATGTGCAATCTGTTTCTATAAACCCTTTATCTATCAATATATTATTTTTGCTTCGATGCAAGGTGGTAAATTCCGCTGCGGACTCTGCTATGTAATAAATATCAACGTATAAGCCACTCGGCTATATTGAGTCATTGCATAATATGAAACCGAATGGTTAAAAAATACTATTTGAGCAAAAATAACGCTAGCGCACATAACATATTGTCTTTATAATCCCGCCCGATTTTCAAATATACTTTAGTTTATTAAAAATTTTTTGCTTTCTGATGATGAGAGCATTCACTTAGGCTCTTTAACTTTTATAGGTAATTTACGATGTCGACTAATCTAGCCAATCCAGCTCCACTAGGTCTTTTGGGTTTCGGTATGACCACCGTTCTGCTTAACATCCACAATGCAGGCTTTTTTCCAATTGATTCTATGATCTTAGCTATGGGTATTTTCTATGGTGGCTTAGGACAAATTTTAGTTGGCATGATGTGTTTCAAACGTGGTGATACATTTGGTACCACGGCGTTTACATCTTACGGCCTATTTTGGTTAACGCTTGTTGGTTTAATCGTAATGCCTAAAATGGGTTTAGCAGCGCCAAGTTCTGCTAGCTTTATGGGATGCTACTTAGCACTATGGGGCATTTTTACAGGTTTCCTATTTATTGGTTCACTTCGTTACGCATTTGCAAAACAAGTTGTATTTGGTTCGCTAACTGTTCTTTTTGCTTTACTTGCTATTCGCGATTTCACCGGTAACGAAGAGATTGGTGTTATTGCTGGTTTTGAAGGTATTTTCTGTGGTTTGAGCGCAATGTATTTTGGTTTGGCTCAAGTACTTAACGCTGAGTACGGTCGTACTATTCTTCCGATTGGCGAAAAGAAAAAATTAGCTAAAGAAGTAGAAGCTGTTATTGCGTAATCCCCCTAATTCTTAGACCTTGCGTTAATTCTGAATAGAAAGGCTAGGGCGGGTAAAAACTAAAAAGGTTAGCGAATTCGCTAACCTTTTTTGATCGTGTGACCTTAGTTAATAGTAAAGATGTTTTTTATTTTTCTTACTCGCTTTGGATTTTTTAAGTCGCTCTTCCCAGTAAGTTGCACCTTTAATACCTAATTTTTGAGGATCAAAGGTGTACTCTTCAACCCCTCGGTTTTTCTGATCTTCATAATCCTTCAATGCAGACATTGCTGGTTTATTTAGGAAGAAGATAATCAGAATGCCAATAATATTAAGCCATGCCATTAAACCAACACCAACGTCACCCATTGCCCATGCAAGGTTAGCCGTTTTAATTGCACCGTAAAATACAGCGATTAACATAATGACTTTAAGGATAAAGGTTAATCCATCAATTTTAAATGTACGACGAATGTAGGCGATATTGGTTTCGGCAATGTAGTAATAGGCCAGTATCGTGGTAAATGAAAAGAAAAACAGTGCGACAGCAACAAATGTTTTCCCCACACCCGGTAATGCACTTTCGATAGCATATTGGGTAAAGATAGGGCTATTTGCTGCAATATCTGCTGGCAAGTGCTGAATTAAGAAGCTGCCTTCAGGACCATGTACGTTATATGAACCGGTAATGATGATCATAAATGCGGTTGCAGAACAGACCAGCAAAGTATCAATATAGATTGAAAATGCTTGGACTAGCCCTTGCTGAGCTGGGTGATCGACTTGAGCTGCTGCGGCGGCATGTGGCCCTGTACCTTGACCTGCTTCATTTGAATAGACTCCTCGTTTTACACCCCAACCAATGGCTGCACCAAAGCCTGCCATTGGGGTAAATGCGTCTCCAATTATCATCGCAAACACGTCTGGAACTTGACCAATGTGCAGCAAAATAATGACAAATGCCGTCACAATATACGCAAGAGCCATAAAGGGAACGATGATTTGCGTGACACTCGCAATTCGTTTTACACCACCAAAGATAATAAATGCCAACACGATCGAGATAATTGTACCGGTTAATACCTTCGCGAAACTGAAGGTTCCAATCGCGGTTTCAACGAGTTCGCCGCCACCAAACGCTTGTTCGACAGCATTACCTATACTATTTGATTGAACTCCAGGAAGCATGATTCCACATGCGATGATCGTAGCAATGGCAAAAATCCAAGCGTACCATTTTTGTCCCATGGCTTTTTCTATGTAGTAAGCTGGGCCACCACGATATTGGCCATCATCTTCTTCCTTGTAGATTTGAGCCAGCGTTGATTCTGCATACGCGGTTGCGGCTCCTAAAAAGGCTACCACCCACATCCAAAAAACAGCGCCTGGACCACCGAAACCGATTGCTGCTGCAACCCCAGCGATATTACCAGTACCAACTCTACCAGAGAGAGAAACGGCGAGTGCTTGAAAAGAAGAGATACCTTTGTCCGACTTCTTACCAACGAAGAGTAGGCGAATCATCTCTGAAAAATGGCGGATTTGCACAAACCGGGTTGCGATTGAGTAAAACAGTCCTGCACCCAAGCAGAGGTAAATCAACGCTGGGCTCCATATTATTCCATTAAGGAAATCGATTAGTGATTGCATTTAATTTTCCCTGTAACAATAAAATAAGTGTTAAATTTTTGTTATGTTTTTGTTTATCGATATATTCATCTTTATGAGAGTTGAATGGTAATATATTAAAATGCTAAGGGCTAATCGGTATGTTTTTGGTGTTTTTGTTTGTATTTAATTTATTTTTAAGCTTTATATACTGCTTTTGTGTTGTTTTTATGTATTATTTATCTTGTTAGTCCTTATTGTTTGGTTTTTATGTTTTTTTTGATTTTGTAGGGAGTAACAATAGAGCAACACCTAACTCACAAATTGATAATTTTCGTAATGAATAAAGTGAATGAATAGATAAGTTGAAGCTGAAATGTATGTGAACTGCCTTCAATTCAAGCAATAGCTGGGTAGGGTTGGTGCAACTTCAAGATCAAGTACTAGTGCAACTATGACTCAATTATTAAATTAGGGGGGCGAATGATAATGGAATGCGTGTTTATCGTATAAAAGAGCCGTGAAAAGTGATTCGCTAGATCTGCGGCGCACTATTTGCATTCTTTAATGATAGTATTACGTTTATTTTGACGAGTTATATGTCTTCCATTGCAGGAGCTCTATAAAGTATGTGTCGTTGGTTAGCCTATCAAGGGCAATCTATTTATATGGACGAGGTGATTTATAAGCCGGAGCACTCGCTTATTCATCAATGTCTCGAATCAAGAAAAGCGATAACCCGAGTTAATGCTGATGGGTTTGGTCTAGGTTGGTATACCGAAAGAAATACGCCAGGGCAATTTCACGAAGTTCTGCCTGCATGGGGCGATGAAAACCTGCGCTCACTGGCTCACCATATACGTTCTCATCGCTTTATGGCTCATATTCGCTCATCAACGGGAAGCCAAGTTTCTCGAGCTAATTGCCACCCATTTATTATTGGTCAATGGATGTTCCTTCATAATGGACAGATAGGTGAGTTTGAAAAAGTGAAGTTTGTGCTGGAGCGTTTGCTGCCGGAAGAGCTTTATATTCAAAAGAAAGGGTCGACTGATAGCGAACTGATTTTCTTATTGATGATTAAAAATGGCCTGTATCAAGCCCCAGTTAAAGCAATTAAACAGACAATCAAAGAAATTGAACAAGCCTGTCACGACAAGGGAATTGTGGACCCATTTAAAGCGTCAATATGCATTTCCAATGGACAAGTATTTTGGGTTGTTCGTTATTCAAGTGATGAAATTCCCCCTACGGTGTTTATTCGTTGTGATGATGGGAATATGACACTGGCTTCCGAACCTCTCGATAAAAATCAGTGCTGGAAAATCGTTGAACCTCAAACAATTACTCGAATCGATGGTTGTCATTGTGATGTAGAATCGATTGAGGCAGTTAAATTGTAACTTGCCAAACAAAAAACCGTAAAAGAGAAGGGTGACTTTACGGTTTTTTTCCAATCTATGCGCGCTAATCTTTATATACCCATAGATACAGGCAAAGGTTATTGAGGTTTTGACTGACGCATTTCGTTAATACCACCGCCATTGTGTACTTTTTCAAATCCAGCTTGCTTCAGTAATTTATAGGCTTGGCCAGAACGGTTCCCCGAACGGCAATAAACGACATAGGCGAGTGATTTGTCGAGCTTGGTTAGATGAGAAGGGATTTCCTGAAGTGGTAAATTATGTGAATTCTCTATATGACCAGACGCAAATTCACTCGGTGTTCTGACATCTAAAATTGTTGCTCCCTGCTCAATCCACTCCCACGCTGTTTGCCCACGTTCACTGGCTGCATTAGCCGAAAAGACCGCTAGAAAAAGAGTCAGACCCGATAGTATTTTGTTCGCTAAAGATTTCATTTGTGTCTCCTAATCAGGATTACAGTCTAGGTTTATTTGAATAGTGGCACAAGCCTCCGGTGGTGATGTTGAATTATTTGATAAGGTTATGAAATATTTACTTTAGTTTTTTCAGCTAATGTCGATATAACAGGTATTCAGATATGTAATTACCCAATAACTCAATCGTTGTTGAAGAAAGGAGAATATTGAATGACCAGCTTTGATGGAGTTCAGCGACGTCAGTATTACCGACTAAAATACCCTAAAAGAGCACGCCCAGTGATGAGAATTGAAGATCAATTCTTTCATGTTTGTGAAAGTTCGGAGCGTGGAATTCGAGTGGTAATGAATAATATTACTAACTTATATCGAGGATTGCGTTTGTCGGGTACGGTTCGTCTACATAGCAATCAAGAAGTCAGCATTGAAGGTTCGATTGTTCGCTTTGATAATGGAGAAGTGGTGGTTAAACTCGATAAAGGGCTGAGTTTCCGAGATATGGTTGCGGAGCAGCGTCATATTCGACAAAAGTACCCACTGTTTTTCTCTGATCAAGGAAGTTCGGCGGCATAACTTCCTCGATCGGCTCCCATACTCAGCGAAATACTGGATATGAGAATAACGATGGAGACTTGCCTAGCGTGATACGTCTGGTAAGCCTTTCGCCATTGCGACACCACAAAAAGTTATAAAAGAGAACAAGAGCACGAGTCCGTGAATACCAAGTATTGATACGAGTGCTCCCAATAAACTCACCAGTAGAAGCATGACTCCGATGACGGTATTGCTCACCGCCACATAGCTGGTTCGTTTATTCCCATCGGCAAGATCAACCAAATACGTTTTGCGTCCTACGCGTACACCATCATGTGCAATACAGACAACAAAATAAAGCAATGGCAACCAAAATGCGGTACTGAGTAAATTTGGTACTAATAAGTAGCTTAGAAAAAGAATGACACCGACGACCGCACTCAAAGATGAGCCAATGACCATCACTTGTTTACTTGAGCGGTCGGAAAAACGCCCCCAAAACGGTCCAGACACAAATGAAGCTAATCCACTTGCGAACATGAAAAATGCCAGCAGCCAAATTTGATTTCCAAGGGCGGTTTGTGACAGTACAACATAATACGGCGCACTAAGCGCGGTGCATAAAAACAGGGTACGTGTGGCAACAAAATGGCGAAAAGCACGGTCGGTTTTCAATAATGATAGCTGCTTTATGGCTTCTAATAAGCCGTTTTTGCCACCATCGACTTCTCCTGGGTATTCAGTAATTTGTGCAAAAACGAATGACGCGGCAAGCCATATGAATCCAGCCACAGCAAGGCTTATAGCATAGAAACTGTGACCTGCTTGCCAGTTAAACCATGTTGAAATCATCATCAATATTGCGAGGATGAGAGTCACAAAACCAGCTGAACTTGTCGAAAGGCCATTTACCTGCCCTCGTTGGCTCTTCGGAATCGTTTTGCCCAATACGTCTTTAGCCGCAACCGATGTTAAGCCTCGGGAAAAGCTAAATAAGATTAGAAAAACGATGATGGTCCAACCCGCTGTTGCCCCTTCAAGATAAAAGGCACTTAGGGCAATCGCAAACATGGCGAGGGCCTGAAGAACACTGCCTGCAATCCATGTCCATTTTCGGATTGGAAGAGTACGAATATAGCTGGCAATGGCCAATTGGGGTAATAGAGATCCGGCTTCTCTGATCGGGACAAGCCAACCAATTAAATAGGCGGGCGCACCTAAACTTTGCAAAATCCACGGTAGCGTGACTTTGGGGTTAATTAATGCATCGCCAATCTTAGTTAGGAATTGAGCGAGAATCATTTTTACAAAGTTACCCGGGACTTCTTTACAGGCAGATTCGGGGATCGATTTGCAGGCGCGAGCGTCATCGTCACTAATAATCTTGTCGTAAATAGAGCTTATTTGAAGCTTGCTCATAATAGGATCCTATACGGTTTAGACTCTAATTGAGATTTAAAATAGCAGTATGTATCGAGGGGTGCTTTGTAGCGGGTCAACTAATCGGTGACTCTTCTTCTTAGCGCTTTTTTCTGGCCTTGCTTCTTTTTCCCAGTCATTCGTTTTAATTTAGAAGAACGTGTTGGCTTGGTTGGGCGGCGAGTTTTTTGAACAACCATCGCTGCGGTAATGATCTCTTTGAGACGCGCTAACGCATCCATTCGGTTTTGTTCTTGAGTCCGATAAACCTGAGCTTTAAGAATGATCACGCCTTCCTTGGTTATACGAGAGTCATTTAATCCGAGTAGCCGACTTTTATATATCTCAGGCAGTGACGATGCGTGTATATCGAAGCGCAAATGAATGGCGGAAGCGACTTTTTGCACATTTTGCCCGCCATTTCCCATTGAGCGAATCGCGGTCATTTCAATCTCGCTATCGGGAATCGACACAGAGTTTGATATTTTCAGCATTACACATCTCTCCCAAGAAGAGTTCGGTGCAGTTTAGGGCCGAACACATTAATGAGAGCACCGATAATAATAAGTGCGCCTCCTAAGTAGGTCCACCCCACCGGAATCTCATTAAAGACCACGATACCAATGATTGTCGTGAATACAATTTGAATGTACCCCAATGCCGATGCATTACCAGCGGTGAGGGTTTTCATGGCTTTAGTCAGCCCGAACTGTCCCATTTGAGTAAACACTCCCACCAGAACTAGAAGTATCGTTAAGTTGAAATCTGGCATAACAAAACTGTCGCCCATCATGAAGAGCGAAAAGGGAAGTGCAACCAGCGGAAAATAGAAGATGATTACCGAGCTATCTTCTGTTTGACTGAGCTTTCTAACAATCACATAAGCAATAGCGCTACCAAACGCACCCATTAGTGCCATGCCAACACTAAAAAGCGGTAATTGATGAGCTGTTTGATGGTCAAGAGAAGGCTGAATAACACACCATAGACCAATGAATGAAACAGCGATGCATATTAACGTTGTCATTTGAATGCGCTCTTTTAAAAACACCACCGCGAGCAAAGAAGTAAATAGGGGATAGGTATATTGCAAAATGGTCGCTTCTGCTAATGGAATTGTCGTCAACGCATAGTAGACACACATCAGAGCGAGTGTGCCCACAGTCCCTCGAGCCAACAGAAGCAGTTTGTTATTTCCCCAAATAGAGATGCCTTTTCTCTTAACATCTAGGTAGCTAATGCAAAGAGAAACGAGCGCGCGGGCGGCGACAATTTCAAAAACTGGGATACCGTTAATGCTCACCCATTTAACGGCTGCTGACATAAAGGCAAATCCAAGGGTCGAAATTAAAATATATTTCAAACCCATTGGAATGTGAGTAAAGAGCGCTGATAGGGATTTCATAACAGACCGAAAGCGAGAATACTAAAGCCGCTACTTTAGCTCGATTTCAGAACATTGTCTTGGCAAATAGTGGTAAAAATGATCGATTAAATTCTCGCGGTTTTACTGGCTAGTCGAGTTTTAGCGCTCATCTTTGGTCGATTCCATTACAACCATAGTGGTAATGGAACGTACTTGAGGACATTCACCTAATACGTCGGCATGAAAACGCTTAAATGTGTGTAAATCTTTTGTTTCTACTCGAATCAGGTATTCGTTCATACCGGTAATATTATGGCACTCAACCACTTCAGGAATAAATTGAACATGCTCTTCAAATGCGACTTGCGCTTTCTTACCGTGATCAGATAAACCGATTGAAACATAAGCAACAAACCCGATTTCCAACTTCTGTTTGTCAACCACAGCACGGTAGCCCTTAATGATGCCACTTCGCTCTAGTTCTTGAACTCGCCTTAGCGTTGCTGAAGGTGATAAACCAACACGTTCAGATAACTCGACATTGGTTAATTTTCCGTTGAGTTGAAGCTCGTGCAAGATTCTTTCGTTAAACTTATCCATATCGACCATTTGTTGTTGAATATCAACTTTGTTAAACAATATAAACACGAAATTGCGTCATTTACTACGTATTCTTTATCTATCTTGATTACTTAAATAAAGGAACGTCATAATGTTCGACCATTTTATTGCTCTGGCTCTTTTCGTCTTTGTGTCTACTTTTTCTCCAGGGCCAAATAACATGATGTTATTGGCATCGGGTGCCAATATTGGTGTGAGCCGTACCATTCCTCATATTTTAGGGGTTGCTCTGGGCTTTGGGATGATGGTGTTTTTGGTTGGTATCGGAGTTCAAAATTTATTTGAGCATTTTCCAGCTCTGCATCAGATATTAAATAGCCTATGTATTGTCTATTTATTATATTTGGCGTTTAAAATTGCAACGAGCAAACCATCATTGGAAAATCAAGACTATAAGCCGATGACGTTTTTATCTGCTGCAATGTTTCAATGGGTGAACCCAAAAGGCTGGTCAATGGCGCTAACCGCAGTGAGTTTATATAATCCAGAAGCTTCGATGTATGGTTTGATTTTAATTACGCTGACATTTGTCGCGATCAACATTCCATCGTGTACGACTTGGGTTTTTGCTGGAAAGCAAATTAGTCAGTTACTTAAAAGCCCGACGCATATTCGTTTATTTAATGGGGTAATGGCGGCGTTATTGGTAGGCTCTACACTGCCTTTGGTGCTGTAATTTGAGATTGATCGAATAATAAATTGAGTTAAATGTAAATCAATATCATTTTATAGATAAGAACATGCTTTCCATATATGAAGGGTGTGTTACTAATATTTAGTGACTAAAACCCAGTTATTTATAATTCTAAAACTTTATGATGAATTTTGAATTGAATGATAATTTAATTCTAACCATCGCGATTCTTATTATGTTTACTTTGTTGTCTAAATACGTCTCTGTACGATCTCTCTATTCCTATATATGAGTAATCATGTGGGGGTTTTTGACGAGTTAAATATAGTTTTAACTTAACAAAAATTAGTAAAAATAATAAGTAAATTATAAATAGTAATAATAAATCATAAGAAATAAACCCTACATTTATATTATGGAGAGTGTATGAACACTACAACGTCGACACTTCAAAACAATGGATCGTTTCTCTGGAATTTTTCGAAAAAGTTTCAGTTTGCCGCCGATCGATATATTCCAGATTCATTCGTATTTTGCATCATTCTTAGCATTGTTATTTTTGCTATGGGATTGATTTCGGGTACTTCGGCCAATGATTTGGTTGATGGCTGGTATAGTAAAATATGGGCAATGAATGGATTTGCTTTTCAAATGTCACTTATGGTGATGGTATGTGGCGCTGCGGCGAAGTCACCTCTTATTTCTGTGGGGTTAGAAAAAGTCGCGCTTAAAGTAAAAAGCCGAGTGGCAGCCATTATTGTGTTGCTTGTATTTGGTCTTGCTTCAAGTGTGATTAACTGGTCATTTTCTTTAATTCTAACGCCAATCTTAGCAATGTATTTATCGAAAAGTGTGAAAGGGCTTCATTTCCCACTTCTTATTGCGGCGGGTTATTCGACAATGTTACTGGGTCAGTCTTGGTGTCCAAGTGCATCTGCATACGCCTTACTGGCGGGCTCGGATCATTTTCTTGTCGATAAAGTCGGAGTATTGCCGCAAAGCGAGACAACGTATAATCCAGTTAATACAGCTTTGTTCTTTTTGCTGGCGTTTGTCACCGTAATGATTACGCTTATGACCAAGGCGCCTGAATCTGATGTCATTTGCTATGAAGGCGAAATCAAAGCGCAGAAAGAAGAAGAAGTAGAAGATGAAACCCCTGCGGATAAGATGAATAACAACCGCGTTATTATGTATATTTTGGGCGCGGCAGGGCTATTTATTATTGGACAGTCAATTGCGAGTAAAGGCTTCCTAAATTCGTTGAACTTCAACTTTGTTATTTTTATGTTTTTGATTTTGAATGTATTTTTATACAGTACACCAGTCAAATTTACTAAGGCATTTGGCGATGCGATCAAGTCAGCCGCCCCCATCATGCTGCAGTTCCCATTCTATAGTGGCATTATGGGATTAATGGCCGCATCTGGTATTGCAACGGATATGGCAAACTTCCTTATTCAGTCAGCTTCGCCAGGTACACTTCCTTTATTCTCTTATATTTCGGCGTCAGTAGTGAATCTGTTTATCCCATCTCAAGGTGGGCAATGGATTATCCAAGGTCCAATTCTTATTGATGCGGCTCTAAGTATCGGTGCTGATATTCCGACTGTGGTTAATGCCTTTATTCTTGGTGATGAAGCCACCAACTTAATTCAGCCACTTTATGTGATTCCAGCGCTTGCGTTGGTAGGCATGAAACTGAAACATGTTTGGGGGTTCATGGCCTTCATTTGGTTTATCTGGACTATTATCACTTCATTAGGGTTGCTGATTCTTCCTCAGATAATGTAAACCGTTCTCTTGAAAAGGAAACCTCAGTGTTGATGAAGCACTGAGGTTTTTTTATGCAATGTATGGAGGTCTGGTTTAGGGCTTGGTTTAAGGACTTGGTCTAAAGGCTTGGTTTAAAGGGAATTGATGTGGCAATTTCTGGCGAAAAGAGAAATTTATATTATACTTTTTATAAACATAGCGCTTTAGGGTGCTATCTATTTATTCCTCTATTCAAGTAAGTGAGATTAAGCATATGGTTAGATTAAAAAATTGTTTAGGCTTACTTATGTTCGGTCGCCAAACTGCATTATGAGCCCTTTAAAATACTCATCCTTTAACATAACCAAAACGCAAGTTCTGCTGCTCGCCTCTGGCGCACTGTCGATATCTACATCTGTATTTAGTAGTGAATTAGATTTAGAGCGGTTTCGTGTACATGGTTTTGGCACGGTAGCAATAACTCAAAGCGGCAATGATGAAATATACACACCTGACTATTTATCCAGAGACATCAGTACCGATAAAGTATCTTGGGATGAGTCACTTTTTGGATTGCAATTAGATAGCTCGATAACCGACTCTCTTGAAGCCAGCGTGCAGCTCGTTTTTAGAAATCGATATGATGATGATCTTGAAGAAAATATTGAACGAGCTTTCCTTAAATATTCCCCAAATGAATTTTATGCGCGCATAGGTAGGCTTGGGCTTGATGTCTACATGCTATCAGAGTATCGAAACGTTGGTTACGCTTACCCTTGGGCCCATGCTTCATTGGAGTTTTATGGTGCGTTTGGTATGGATTATTACGACGGTGCTGAAATTGGCTATCGTGTTCCAACCGATCTTGGGCACCTTCAGGTGAGTTTATACGGAGGAAGTACGACTCAGACGTCAGAAATGGCAGGTTATGTGGTCAAGCTTGATTATGAATCACTAGTAGGAACTACACTGCGTTACAGCCAAGATAACTGGACGCTCCATGCTGCGTTAGCAAACGCGACGCTAGCGTCAGATGTCGATTTTATCAACGAGTTGAGAGATGCCTTAGATCAATCGTCAGCATTCTGGAATGAAGCTGACTCCATTTCTTCTGACTTAGAAGTTGACGGTACTTCGGTAACATATGCTTCTCTTGGTGGGTTATATGATAACGGGGATTGGGTCGCACAATCTGAACTGAGTTATGCCGATACCGAGAGTAAAGTGTTCCCAACATTTTACACCGGATATTTGAGTGTCGCTCGACGATTGGAAAGCATCACACCATTTATATTAGGAGGCTTTGTTGAACCCGTTGATGATAGAAGTATTTCATCAAATGCGCCTGTGTTTTTATCATCGTTACAAGATGCAGTCTCGAGCATCTACAGTTCAACATTCGATCAAAAAAGTTTATCTGTTGGTGCGAGTTGGGATGTAGTGAACAACCTTTCGCTGACAGTACAATGGGACCGCACGTGGGTAGAACCTTATGGAGGTGAGTTGTGGAATTTTGATTCCGTCAACACAACTTCGGTGACGCTCGATACTTATTCTCTCAACTGCAGCTTTATATTTTGATTATGAAAAAGTTAGCCATATTTTTGTTGATAGTGATCCACACATTTTTTCCGGTACAGGCCGGAGAGATTGCTGTGATTGTTAACTCTGAAAATAATGTATCAACGCTTTCAAAACGTGAACTTATCGATTTATATATGGGTAAAACTCATGCTTTTCCAAATGGATTAAAAACCATAACCTTGGATCAAAATACGGACTCTAAAGTGAGACAAAAGTTCTATCATTCACTGGTAAATAAAAGTGTTGCTCAAGTTAATGCGTACTGGGCTCGACTGCTATTTACCGGTAGAGCAACCCCACCAAGAATTGCAAATAGATCCGAAGAAATTAGACGGCTCGTTCAGGAGAATCCAAATGCAATCGGTTATATCGATAGTGATTTTCTCGATTCGTCGGTGAAGGAAGTTTTTCGTGTGGAATAGTCTTAAAAACACACTTGCGTACCGTGTCGCAGGCTCTGTGTTTCTATTGACGCTATTATTGACATTATTTCTAACTATTTTCTTTTATTTTCAACTGTATACAAAAGAAATCTCAGAGCAGAACTCTCGAATAACTCAGCTTGCTCACACCGTTGAAAGTAACGCAGCTATTTCTGCCTATCTCAATAATCAAGAACTCGCCCAAGAGGTTGTTAGTGGCTTAGCTAAAAATGATATTGTGGATATTGCGAGTATCGAAGATGATAATGATTTTTCAGAACAGAGTGGTACGTCAAATTCTAAGTCTTCGGTCTTACCCATCGTTTTTGAGTTACCTTCTCCTTTTCTAGTCGACGATATTGTTGGCCGACTAACCATTATTCCCAACCAAAGCTTGATTGAAAATAACGCGAAAGAGATCGCCATCCTGTATTCTGTGATCCTCTTTTTCTACTCTGCAATAGTGGTGTCCATGGTGACTTTTCTGGTGCACCGGCAGCTGACTCTCCCGCTCGTTAAAATGAAGAAGGCTGTTGATCAAGCTGCGCCAGGAACAGATAAAACTCTCACGTATATTCACCGTAATCCTAACGACGAAATTGGTCTGTTGGTTAATCACTCAAATAAGCTATTAACATCAATTTATGACACTTTAGAGCGGGAAAAAACACTTAGGAATAAAATTGAGAAAGTAGAGCGTCGCTACCGTTTGCTTTTTGAACAATCAAGTGTTGGGATTGCATTGGTGACACCAGAAGGGTATGTAGAGCTTTGCAATGAATCGTTCGATCACCTTGTTCAGCATTATGTAAATTCAAAACATAAAAGTATTTCGGCGATACCCTTGGCAGATATGTTCATTAACCCCGATAGAATGAATGAAACATTAACATTAGTGTGCCAGAACGACTGCGTAATGGCAGAAGATTTCCGGCTTAATAATAGTCGTTTAGAAGAGCGTCGATGGTTCCATTGTCTATTTTCATTAGCGTCAGAGGACCAAGGAAATCAGTTAATTGAACTGGTGATGTACGATATTTCAGAACGAGCAATGCGAGAGAAGCAACATCAATTTGAAGCTGAGTTTGATTCACTGACAACACTTTACAACCGACGAGCAGCAGAGCGAAATATGATCGACTTGCTTGCTGAGGCTCAAGATCCAGAACACCAATGCGCGCTGATACTTATCGATCTCGATCATTTTAAACCGGTGAATGACCAATTTGGCCATGAAGCTGGAGACTTGGTACTTATTGAAACCGCAATACGTTTAAAAGAATCGGTAAGCAGTGAAGATCTGGTATGTCGTTGGGGGGGAGATGAGTTTCTTGTTATTCTTCGACATGATGTCGATCCTCTATCCGTTGAAAACGTGATTTCGACCATATTGAGAAATCTCATTAAACCTATCAATATCAGCCAATCAGAGCCCGTGGTTATCGGGGCGAGTTTGGGCGTTGTGCTAACGTCAAGACATGGAAACGACCGTGATACATTGGTGAAAAGCGCCGATGAAGCCATGTATCTGGTGAAGCAAAATGGGCGTAACGGCTACTGTATTTCAGGAGAAGACCCTGTTTTTAGTTAACTTAGGCCGCTTCTACGTTTGTGTATGTTTCGTAATAATAGTATTGCACGCATTGGTCAGCTAAGAGATCCAAAGAGTCCAAAGACTTTTCCTTTTTATCACTAGAAAGAGAATCGAATGCTAGTGGTATCTCAGTACAACCCAATATTACGCCATCGGCACCGCGTGCGATCAGTGAATCAAAAATTGGCTCCATAAGTTGTCTGCCTTTCTCTACATCTCCAGATTTGACCGCATAAATGCCCTCCATCACCTGATTCTGTTCCGCTTCGGTTGGGGTAAGTACTTCCATGTCGTTTTCACGAATCGCATCGGCATAGATATCGGTTTTAATGGTCGCGTTGGTGGCGAGAATACCGATGCACTTCATTTGTCGTCGTATCGCTTCGTTTGTCACTGTATCTATGATGCTGATAAAAGAGGCATTGGTGGTGCTCAGTTTGTCCAACCAATAATGCGCGGTATTGCATGGAATAACGACTTTTGTTGCACCGGAATCTGTTAGAGAGGCAAGATTGTTTTTTAATACTTCCAGTGGATCTTCGCCCTGTTCGAGAATGCATCTTGTGCGATCTGGAATTGTTGGGTTATTCGATATAATCATAGGGATATGTTCTTGATCTGAATTTGCCGGGCTTTTGTCGACGATGCGTCTAACAAAATCAACCGTTGCCATTGGACCCATTCCGCCAAGTATGCCAAGTTTTTTATTCATAATAACTCCTTGCTTGAAACGAAATTTATCAAAGTTCGTCGTTGTTAAGAAATGAAATAATTGACATACTCATGCAATAAATGCATAGGGTGGTAGCATGACGAATATTGAAACGAAATGGATCATGGATTTTTTAAAGCTCGCGGAACTGCGTAACTTTTCAAAAGCCGCTGCAGAGCGAAATGTTACTCAGTCCGCGTTTAGCCGCCGAATTCAATCGTTAGAAAATGCTGTTGGCTGCTTATTGGTTAATCGAGATACCACACCGGTTTCATTAACCAGTAACGGTATCGAGTTTCGTACCAGTGCACGTAGCATACTGATTCAACTGGAGGACGAACTTGAAAGGTTGAACGACCTAACAGTGCTTGGAAATCAAAAAGTGAGTCTGGTTGCGGGGCATTCAATTGCGACAGATATTCTTCCCTTGATGCGCTTCAATTTGTTTACTGAGGAAAAAGCGGTTGTTCTGGATGTTAGAGCAATCGATATTGACGATGCGGTGAGTATGCTTCAAGAGAGCGCGTGCGATTTAATGTTGAGTTATAAAAACCCTCAACTTCATACTGAGTCTTATGTTGCTCATCGACTTGGGCAATCGAGAATCTACTGTGTTACCGGCGTGGATCAGAGTTCTGAGCCTATATATCGCCTTTCACGTGAGTCTATTACCCCTTGGGTTATGCACTCGAGTGGGAGTTTTATGGGAAGGCTTACAAAAGAGGTCAGTAACCAATATAAATTAAAGCCGATTTTTTCGTCATCGATGACCGAGCTGGTTAAAGAGTTGGTCTTACAAGGAGAAGGCATTGGGTGGTTACCTGAGCACTCCATTCGCAAGCAGTTAGAATCTGGGCAGTTGGTAGTCATTGATGAGTTAGATAGCGATAGCACGATGATCGCTGAAATATATGCGTATCGTTCGCAAGCGAAGTTGCCCCCTGCTGCGGAGCGAGTGTGGCAAAAATTGTGTGAATTTTCTAATGTCGAATGGTAGTAAAAATGAAAAAGCAGCCAAGTTCAATCTCGACTGCTTTTTTGGGGATTGTTTATAATATTAAACGTTTGCTACTTTATCGGTGCTAGCTTCAGAGTTATAGACAGATTCATCCAGTTCTTTTTCACTCTTCGCAATAAGTAGAGATACCATCATATCGCCACACACGTTAACAGTTGTACGAGCCATATCTAGAATACGGTCGATACCCGCAACGATTGCCAACCCTTCGATAGGAAGACCAACAGTTGTTAAGACTAGTGATAGCATAATTAGACCAGCACCTGGAACACCAGCTGTACCAATAGAAGCAAGTGTTGAGGTTAAGATGATGACCATATAGTCAGACATTTCTAAGTCAATGCCAAAGGCTTGAGCAATGAACAGCGCACAGACACCTTGGTAAAGAGCGGTACCATCCATGTTAATGGTTGCTCCTAGAGGCAGTACGAAACTTGAAACCCCTTTAGAGACACCGAGTTCTTCACGAGCCGCTTTGATTGTTGCAGGTAAAGTACCAGAGCTACTTGTGGTGGTAAACGCAACTGCTGCTGGATTAGTCAGAGCTTTGATGTAGCGAGTTGGGTTAAGGCGTCCAAATACTTTGACAACGCCAGAGTAGAATACGAGTACATGAAGAATCGATCCTAAGTAAGCAACCGCAATCACTTTAATTAGAGGAAGAAGGATATCGAGTCCATATTTTCCTGATACCCAAGCCATTAAGCCGAATACACCGTATGGAGCAAACTTCATCACGAGTTCGGTAAGCTTATACATTGCTTCTGCTAGGCTCTCAAATACAGCAACCGCTGGCTTCGATTTTTCGCCGATTAGGTTCAGTGAAATACCTAATCCAATTGCGAAAACAATAATCTGCAAGATGTTACCAGCAGCGAGTGCGCCAACAGGGTTTTTAGGAATAATATTGAGTAAAGTCTGAACAAGTGGTGGCGCATCTTTACCAGTAGCACCTGTATCTTGAGCGACCATATTTAGACCTGACCCCGGCTCTAAAATAGCGGCAAGCAGTAGACCGATGGTGATTGCGACGGCGGTCGTTCCAAGATAGAGAGCAATCGCTTTCGCGCCGATTCGGCCCATTTTACGAGAGTCTTCCATCGAGGTAACACCGACAACCAATGAACAGAATATCAATGGCACAATCAACATTTTGATGGCATTGATGAATAGGGTTCCAATTGGTTTTAGTGCTTCAGCATCTGGCCCCATGATTGCGCCAACGATGACACCTAATATCAAGCCGACGACAATTTTTTTCCATAACTCTAAATTTTTCCAAAAACCACCACTGGATTGTGGCAGTGAATTGTTACTGGTCATATTCAAATTCCTTTTCAAAGGTTAATCCGTTCGCACATTCGTTGCAGAATATGCGATGCCTATGACAAGAGATTGCAAGCGGAATGCCAGTTATTATATGGCTGTAATGTGTTGATTTTATGGGGGAAAGGAAAATAGCGATATTTAGAAAAGGTATAATAAGAGTTATACCCTATTGGCTAGTAATTGAATTATCAATTAAAAACAACGTCTTACCTAGTTATAACTTTGGTTATGTTATAACCAAAGTTATAGGGATTAGTTGTTGGGCGTTTTACTGTTTTTTAAGGCGCTTGCTTAACGCGGGTTGAGAAATACCCAGTAACCGAGATGCGAGAGATTGATTTCCCTGAGCGCGATTCATTGCTTCCTTAACCAAAAGTTCACTGATCTCTTGGAGTGTGGGCAATGGTTGGTTCGGATCAAATAATGCGCGGTGTTCAGTCTCATTTGAAAGTTCAAAATGATGATTATCGATGACTCGCTGAAACACTTTCATCGATAAGATATGACTTTTATGTTGGCTCACCGCATCATAGACCAAGGCTTGCAGTTCTCGCACATTTCCAGGGAAGTGGTAGTTTGATAGCAAAACTGGCAACTCTTTGGGAAACGTAGGGACTTCTTTCCCCAACTCTTTAGCGGCTAGAGCTAAAAAGTGTTCAAAAAGTAGAGGAACATCGCCTTTTCGGTTTCTTAATGCAGGGATATCGACATGATGGATGCAGAGTCGAAAATAAAGGTCTTTTCGAAACGAGCCATCTTCAACGAGCTGTTTTAAATCATGGTGAGTGGCGACAACAACTCTGGCGCGACTGCGTTTGGGTTTATCACTTCCAATCGGGTAATAGTCCCCTTCTTGTAACAGTCGAAGTAGTTTTGTTTGAGAGGCATAGCTTAAGTCACCAATTTCATCGAGAAATAGGGTGCCATCCGCCGCACTTTCTACCATACCAATTCGCTTCTTATCGGCTCCGGTAAATGCCCCTCGGCTGTGGCCAAAAAGGGTATCGGCGAACATACTGTCATCGATTCCAGCAATATTGACGCTCACCAGTTTGCCCGTGCGCCCACTTAGCGTGTGGATCGCCTCCGCAATTCGTTCTTTGCCCACGCCGCTTTCCCCGGTAATCATCACTGGTTGACGGCTTTTGGCGATTGACTCTAGATATTGAAATATCGAGCGTAGCTTTTTATCTTGAGTAATGATGCCACTAAACACTTCAGGCTGCTCTAATGTATCGGAGAGAAAGCGTCGCCGCATTGCTTCATTTTCACGACGCATTTCTTGCATTGTGATGGCGCGCTTTATTCCTTCCAGTAATCGATTTTCTTCGGTTGTTTTTACAAAATAGTCGTAGGCACCAAGCTTAATACAGTCTACTGCCATTTCTATTTGATTCATGCCGCTAATAATGATGACTCTTATATGCGGGTGCTTTTCAACAATCATCTCTAGCAATGAATCCCCAGACAGATAGGGCATATTGAGATCGAGCAGGATCAGCTCGATATCTGGGTGTTGCTCAAGCAGAGCCATAACGTCACGACTATCATTGGTTTGATATAGATGGTTGATGCCACCGTGCCTCTCCAATGTGCGCGACATGCTGCGAACAAATGCAGGTTCATCATCGACCAACATGATACCGAATTCAGGATAGAGCACGTCTTTCATTTTGCAGAGTTCCTTAACGTATTGCATTTAGCGGCAGACAAAGAGTAACTTCCGTGCCTTGTTGAAGTTGAGAATTAAAGCTGAGTTTGCCTTGGTGTTCTTCAACGATCGAGGATGATATTGATAAACCTAAGCCAGTTCCACCCTGTTCTCGTTTTGTGGTGAAAAAGGGATCCGATAATCGTTTAATATGGCTGGGATCGATGCCAACACCGGTGTCGGTCACGTGCATGAATATGGTGTTCGACTTGGTCTGGTAGTGGGTGTTAATCGTGATGCGCTGAGATTTAGATTCGAGTGCTTGGCAGGCATTCACGATCAGATTGATGATAACTTGTTGTAAACGTTGAGAACTGCCTTTAAACAGTGGCAAAGTATTGTCGTAATTTACCGTGAAGTTGTCGGTGGATGAACGAATGGTGCGATCCGTTAGGCGAATCGCCGCAGCAATCACCTGGTTCAGATCTACTTGATCAGAGAGTTCTAAAGGTTCTTGGCGAGCAAAGTCACGTAAATCGTTGACGATTCGTCGTATGTGATGAGTGCCTTCAAGCATGTCGCTCAGCATTGTGGGGTACTCGTCTTTCATTCGGCTGTATTTAAGCCCGGCGATATCAAAGTCTCCGTAGGTTTCATAGTGCGTGTCCAAAATTTCTTCGATATCTTCAAACGACTCTTTTAATACCGGTAGATTTAAAAGCAGTAAGCTCGTGGGATTATTTATCTCGTGAGCGACCCCTGATACTAATATCCCAAGTGATGCCATCTTGTCTGCTTGAATCAACTGTTGGTGCTGCAATTCTTGTGCTTTGGTTCGAATGGACACCTGCCTAGCTAGGCTGCGGTTCCATATGATTACTACGCCAAATATTAACGAGATGATCAGCGCTGAGCTCACCAGAAAAATCGTAACTTGCTGCCAATTGACACCTAATGAGGTGTAGGAACCAAACCATTTATTGTAGATCTCTTCTTGTTTGCCGGTATTTTTTAATATCGCGAGTCCTTCGTTAAATTTTGCCAGTAGCTCGTCATTTCCTTTTAAAACACCATAGCCATATCGCTGTGAACCAAAAATTTGTCCAGCAGTTTCAATATTGGAAAGCTCTAATTCTTTGCCGAGATAAAGTCCTGGCAGGTTAGCAACAAAGGCATAATCATGTTTTCCCGAGGCTAATTCTCTAAGGGCAGCAGCATGAGTATCGACATAAATAAATTGTGCATCCAGCCCAGAATTAGCGAGCTGCTCAGCCATGATGCCACCACGTTGTAGGAGCACACTTTTCCCCGATAGATCAGCGGTACTATTGATATGAGGACTGCCTTTTCTCGCAAATAGCGAGTGATGAATCAGTGAGTGGGGTGGGGTAAAATCAATAATTTTGGCTCGTGCTGCAGAGTAGGATATGCCCTGCAACATATTGATGCGCCCATCCTCAAGGCTCAGTTTCATCTCATCCCAACTCGCCAACCTGACTTCCACTTCGAGCCCCATAACATCCGCAATTGCGAGTGTTAACTCGGTGTTGTACCCATCTGGTTGCCCATCACTATTAATAAATTCATAAGGTGGAAAGTTGTGGTCACCGCCAACAATGATGACCTCTTCTTGCGCATAGAGAGCATGGGTAAAAAGCAGACAAAATAAGCAGCAGAGGTGGGTGACAAGATATTTCATTAAGAATGTTGCTCCTTTGTCGGCGGTTGGAAGTGATGTGTCAGCTTTGGGGTGTCGAGAGGGGATTTTACTCTATTTTTGATGCGGTGAATATTGAGCTTTAGAAGCATTAGATTGATGTAGGTTCAGATAGATAAAAACCGTATAAGTTAGACTATTCGGCTCAGAGCTGCGGAAAATTTTCGTGATGATAGACGGATATATTTAGCGGGTGACTTTATTGCTTTAGTTCCGTATTTCAACAGCTTAAACAAGCCAGAACAGCTGATTGGTAGATAGCGCCTTTAGGAAGATACGGAGAGTACATTATGAGTGATAAAGCGAAGTGGAGCTCAAGAGCCAAGCAATTACTTCAAGGTATCTTTGCCAACACCCAACATATTGACGATCCCATAACGATTATTGGCAATGAAAGCAAAATTGCCTACCCAAATAAAAGCAGCTCTCAGTTCAAGCTTTATGAATACAAAATGGAAACACTTGCTCGAAGCTTTTTAATTGCGGCGCCCGTTATGGTGAATGAGCAGGATTATTCAGTAAATGGAATTTGCTTAAAAGATTATTACAAACAGTGGATATTAAACTCGTGCTCTAAAGGGTGCGACGAATATTTAATGAATCGAGAGGACCTTTCAGAGCTGCGGTATAATGAGGAGCGGGTAAAGCTATTTATAAAAGGCGTGTTACATCGTAAAAAAATCAGCAAAAATGACTTCGTATTTCAACATATTGTGGAGTGTGCTCAGCTTGCACTAGGGCTCTATCACACTAAAGCGTTTATTTGGGATAGTTATACGGATTCGGAAAAAAACACGATATGTGACTTCTTTAATTCATTCGCCAGTGGGCCAACGCATGAGCATAATTGGCAATGTTTTAACGCATTAATTCTATCGTTTCTTCATTCTGTTGGTTATCCGATTGATCAGAGCAGAATAAAACAGCATCTGCAGAATATTGTAAATCTACATGTCGGTGATGGTTGGTATTCAGACCGTGGCCGCTTCGATTACTATACGGCGTGGATCTACAATTTCCTCGGCCCTCTCGTGAATGAATTATATGCCAATCAATATGAAAAAGAGTTAGCCTTACAAATAGATCAAAATGCCAATTTATTTATAAATAACTTCGTCCACTTTTTTGATGATGAATCACGAATCATTATGTGGGGGCGCAGCAGCAGTTATCGAAACGCGATTACTGTCCCTCTTATTTATAATTCAATCCAGAAAAATCGTGCAATCGAGCCTGAAAAAGCCAATCAAATCAGCTTTCAAGCGATGGAGCATTTCTTTGAAAATGAGAATATGCTTACCAATGGATTGCCTTCGCTAGGGTATTACCGAGCATTCGATGAGATTATCCAGCCGTATAGCTGCCCAGCCAGTCCATTGATGTTGGGATGGATATTCTGTGCGTTGTTAATTGATGATGACCATAGGTTTTGGGATGCGAGTAACGAAGGTATCTCATCAGATAGTGAGTGTTTAAAAGAAACTCAAATTACTAACGTGGAAGGGCCGGGCATCAGCTTATGGCGTTACCCAGAAAGTGGCACGGTCGAACTTAAGGTCTCAAAGGTTAACACCACCAAGACCAAGCTCTATACTCGGCATTACTCCAGGTTGGCATTCTCTTCACTGTTTCCTTATGAAATCGATGGCGAAGATTTTGCAACCATGCAATATGTTGTGAAGGGCAGTAAGCTTTATCATCCCAATATTATTGACGCTTTTGATCATTCTGATGGAATATTTCGCAGAGAGTTTAAGTATCAATATCGATTCCTAGAGAGCAAATCCATAAAAGCTCAAGAAGTGCCTGTGAAATATGGCACTTTGAGAGTCGATAACTACAAAGGTAAGGTCAATGATCGGGTGACTTTATCTTCTTATGGGATGCCTGAGTTTGAAGATAACATCATCGTATCGAAAGTAGAGAAACAGGACGCGGAAGCCCACATACTTGATAATGGTAAATACCAACTCGCCTTTATTCTTTACTATGGATTTGAAGAGACTCGCGTTGAACAGAGAAAAGGGACGAATCCAATATCTGAAAAGAGCAGCGTTATCGTCGCTAAATTGGCGACACACTGTGGTGATCCTGTCATCGCCATTAGTAGCATTTTAGTTAAAAAGTCTGGAGAAAAGTTTACCGAGAGTGAGCTGTTTCAAGTAAGCAGTTACAAAATCTATCAAGACCATGTAGAGCTTCAGTGGAACAGTAGTGGTGCCACTGTTTTTAATATTTAACTTCTAGCTTTTAATGGTTAGTGGTTAGTGGTTAGTGGTCATTAGTGTTGAGATAAGTACCGTGTGTGCTCGGTCATTTTAGTTACTTGGGTTTAGTTAGGTTTACTTAAGTTAATTATCTAGGTTTCGAGTGGGCCATGTCGGTATTGCAAGGAACATGGCTTACTTTCAATGAAAAACGTTTATAAAAGTGAGTGATGGTCATTCTAATTCCGGTCAATTGGATAGCTTTTAGAATCCAAGAGAGTTTGTTTTTCTTGTGCTTTAAGCAAAATAAGAGTTGTTCATTGATCCGTTGTTTATAGTAATAGTCACCTAAAAACTCTCGGTGCTTCTCCGCTGAGCGAAACCTCGGCTGAATATCTTCTACGTTCATCGTTACAACTTTGGTGCTGATCCCATCTGGTGTTTGATAACGGTAGAAGTATATGGATTCCGCGATATTGTGAAAGTCGATCCCTTGTTGATATAAGCGAACGTACATATCCCAGTCTTGGCCGTTGGTCAGAGTTTCATCAAATTTTAAGGATTCAAGTAGAACTCTTTTAGCACTAAAGCCGCTCATTCCACAGTAAGGGTTACCCGTTCTTAATCCATCACAGGTCACTCGGTTCGTTTTTTGAATGTGTATTGTGGTAGAGCTGCCAAAGTGATCAAACCCGGAAACGACCGCATCAGCGCCTTCTAGGTAAGATTTTTGGTGTTTTGCTAAGTAGTCCGGTTTCCAAATATCGTCATCATCGAGAAAGCAGATTACACTCCCTGAAGAGAGTGCAACACCGTGATTTCTCGCTTTGTTTGCTCCACCCGGTTCAGGTAAGCGAACGTAGACAATACGGTCTTGTGGTAATGAAGTCAGTACGTTTTCATAAGATGTGGTTGAGCAATCATCAATAACTATGATCTCATCTGCAGGTCGAGTTTGACGTAAAACACTTGAAACAGATTCATAGAAAAAATCTGGTCTATTGTAAGTGGTAATTACCGCGCTAATTTTCATAAAAGATTCAATCACTACACATACTGTCGGGGACTTTTACTCATCAATGAGTACTATTTATCTTTAGGAGTCCATCAGAAAACCCTCTAGATCACAGTTGCACTATTGAACCTAGTCCCTACTTATATTGTGGTTTTGTGGTGGAGGGTAAATATAGCACAAAAGTATTTATCCTATTTTGACAGTCGGTGTTATTAATGGTGAATCTCATCATTTGTACATGCGCAGATTGTGCCGCTCTTGGGCTCAAACTCGCGTTAAATGATAGGGCTTAACATGTGCCAGCAGTGCTATTGCTGACACAAGGCCCTGTGAACTACTTCAAGCAGAGGTTATTTAAGATACCCAGCAACGGTTTGAACTGGCAAAAATCCATCTTCTTTTGTCAGCCACACGGCCACCGCATCACTGTTTTCTGGTAATGACGGTAAATTAAATGCCCATTGTGACTCCGCCGTTTTTTGCTGCTTTTCCAACACCACAAAGTCATGTTCCAGCTTTTTACCCCGGTTTTCACCCGCTTTGACCTCGGTTTCCTCATCCATTGCGAGTATTGCAATATGGGCGATATAACGTTGATCAGAAGGGTAAGAAACTTCAAAGCGGTTACCCGACTGCTTTAGTGTTAGCTTTTCAGCTTTTATCTGCTGAGATTTGGGTAAGTCACGACGAGAAAAATAACCTTGCCACTCTTTTCCGTCGACTATAAATCCGGGAGTGTATACCGATGAGGTAGCGCCGAAACTCCGATAAATGCGCTGACGCTGAGAAAAAGATGGGTGAGCAAATTCATCGTCCCAGCCTAAGTAATTCCAGTAATCAACATGAAAGGCTAACGGAATCACCTCGGTCCATAATGTCGACTCTGACTGAAACTGGCTAAGGTATTTGTCTGCGGGCGGGCAGCTGGAACACCCTTCTGAGGTAAACAGTTCAACTAATTGTGCCGGTTGTCCTTCGTGCTGCCAAGTTTGATCCGCAAGTGCTGGTTGCAGAAGCCCGAGCGTAATAAACAGCGATAATGTCGTGCGAAGTTTCGTCTTCATAGAAATATCCTTCTGATGCATTGACTCCATTCAGACCCGCTTTCTCTTTATTTCAGGACAGAACAGTAACTACTTATATTAGTCAGCATCTATCGTCTCTAGTTCCGTGAAAGAAAGGTGTGAACTGTACCTTGTAAGCATCAAGGTGCTTAATGTTGGCAAGATTGATCAGCGAATTGCGGTGAGGGAATCTAAGGAATGCCTAGAACGAAAAAAAGGAACTGAACCCGCGTCCTTCTATATAACTTCCCTCGAAAAATCTGGTTTTTATATCGCTAAATTTTTTGAATTATCTTATTAGCATTGTCAAAAATTGAGTCTGAAATGTGCTCGGGAAAGTCTTCAGGCAGTTTCGCTCTTACTTGTAAAATAGCGTCAGGTAGCGAGCTTTTCATTTCATTCAGTATCTCTTGCATTTTATCCTGACTAAAGTTTACTGCTTTGGCGGTATCTAAAAAGTGACGAGGCAGGATTTTACTGATTTCATACTTCTTGCCTTTCGTTGCTTTCAATCCCATCGCCAGCTTTAGCTTTCTGATATTGAGTCCTTTTCCTCCCAGTAGTGGGTAGGCTGACAAAATATCGTAGAACGGAGTGAGTCGGTAGCTCCCGCCTTTATCAATATAGATCGAAAAGTTCTTAGCGTGCCCATCTGTAGCGCCAATGAGCCATTGAAATACTTGGAACCTCATGAAGTTATATCGATCTTCTAGAGCATGACTTGAACCCATTAACAGCTCCATGATCTGTGCTATTCCTGGGCCGCCTTGAGATTCGTATTTAATGGAGGATGGAATACCAAATACTTGGCACATATCTTCTTGAGGAAGGCGAAGCAAAGTTGATTTGTCTTTTGTCCAGCGTCGATCAAATCGTTCTACTGCTAGAGCTTTAAGGTTATCAATTTCTATTATATTGACGTTGGGAACTGCGAATCCCAGTGCTCTAGCTAGCTCAATACACAGGTATTCGTTTTCGACACTGTCCTTGAGATCAAGTGTCGCATTGGCTTGTTGTATCTCGCCTATCGGCAGTTTGATTATATGGATTGTTGGCGTATTTCCTTTCGGTATACACCATTGTCCGTTAATGAATAGGAGCGCCGTTTTCTCTTGAGCACCTGCTACAGAGATTCTAAAGTCATCTTCTTCTTCGAGCATACCGAGTGGAATATCAGACTTGTATGCAGAGAGTACGGCTTTTAACTTCTTATCATCCAATACTTCATAGTTGAGTGGTTCTTTTTTGTAGGGAAGATCGGGTGGAAGCAATACAATCGCACCGACGCTATCTTTACCGACTTCTTTAAGGAGGTCGAAGGGTTGTTTGGATGAGGTATTGTATCTTGAAACGATTCTCTCTCTGACTTGAGGGCTGTCTGGCAAGAGATTGTCAAAATAGTTTATAACCGCATCGGAAGTGATAGTGGGGAATTGAAGCTTTAAAGATAATGATAGTGGGCGAGTCTTAGCATTATTTATCCAGCTTTCATCATATTGAAAAGCGTGAGCACCATTCTTATGTTTCTCTAGAGTGCCAACAAGTTCACCATTCATGTATGCGATTAGCTTCTGCATTACCAACTCTCATCATCATTTTCATTTAACGAAGCTACCTGTGATTTTTCTTGAATGCTCAATGTTAGTTCCATTGCTTGGGCAAGCTTAAAGAAGGTCGAGAGGGTCGTTTTGTTAGGATTATTCTCAAAGTTTGAGATGGTTGCTTGTTTTATCCCCACTTTTTTTGCGAGCTCTGATTGCGTCCAGCCGTTCTTTTGGCGTACTAGGAGCATCATATCTGCGAGTTGTTTTGGACTATATATCATTTGTTCAGCTCTCAATAAGCAGGATTATCCCCTTCTAGGTATAAACTCTAGCATATCCCCTAGTGGGGGTAAAGATTGTTTTATCCTTTTGGGGGTATATTCAACTCAGTTATTAAATGCAGTATAGATACAATGAAAAGTAATAGAAATGGACAGAAGCGGCTCTACGCTGTATTAAAAATAGGATGTGTATTAAGTTGATATGACTGTAATTTCAATGGGATAATCAAGGTATTTTTGGTAGTATTTGGCCCAATAATTAATCAATGTGATTATTCTCGATAGAATCATATAAGGCTTTACTCAGTGGCTAAGAAACCTACAGCAAAGAAAAAAGAAAAATCATTTGAAGAAACACTCTGGGATGCGGCAAACAAACTGCGCGGTAGTGTTGAATCGTCAGAATACAAACACATTGTATTGAGCCTGATTTTCTTAAAGTTCATTAGTGATACCTTTGAAAAACAACGTCAAAAGCTGATTGATGCAGGGCTTGAAAAGCATATTGATATGGTGCCAGCCTATACCAAAGATAACGTGTTCTATTTACCGTCTGAAAGCCGTTGGAGTTTTGTTCAGCAAAACGCTAAACAAGAAGATATTGCGCTGAAAATTGATACTGCTTTGAGCACTATCGAGAAAACCAACAAAGCACTACAAGGTGCATTGCCAGATAATTATTTCTCTCGTCTTGGTTTGGATGTCAGCAAATTATCTGCGTTGATTGATGTGATTAACAACATCGACACGTTAGCGAATCCGCACGAAGATGTGGTAGGTCGAGTCTACGAATATTTCTTGTCTAAATTTGCGATTGCAGAAGGTAAGGGTAAAGGCGAGTTCTATACACCAAAAAGCATTGTTAACCTGATTGCTGAGTTGATTGAGCCATACAAAGGTAAAATCTATGACCCTTGTTGTGGTTCGGGCGGTATGTTTGTTCAGTCAATGAAGTTTATTGAGAACCACAAGGGCAACAAGAAAGACATTTCTGTGTATGGTCAAGAGTACACAGGCGCAACCTACAAACTAGCGAAAATGAACCTCGCTATTCGTGGTATCTCTGCCAACCTTGGCGCAGCCGCAAAAGATACCTTTGCCAATGATCAGCACGAAACTCTTAAAGCTGATTTCATAATGGCAAACCCGCCATTTAACCAAAAAGACTGGCGAGCTTCTGATGAGCTGGTTGATGATCATCGTTGGGACGGCTACGAAACACCACAAACAGGCAATGCCAACTATGGTTGGATTTTGCATATGGTGTCGAAGCTGTCTGAAAACGGTGTTGCAGGTTTTATTCTGTCAAATGGTGCGCTCTCTGGCGATGGTACGGAAAAAGCGATTCGTAAGAAGCTAATTGAAAATAATCTTGTTGAAGCGATTATCCTCTTGCCTCGCAATATGTTCTACACCACCGATATCAGTGTGACTTTGTGGATTCTGAACAAGAATAAAAAAGCGCATATTGTTCCTCACGAAGATGTTACTCGTAACTATCGTGACCGTGAAGACGAGATTTTGTTTATGGATCTACGTCAACGTGGTGAACCGTTTGAGAAGAAGTTTGTCCAGTTCTCTGAGCAAGACATTCAAGACTTCGCTGATACGCTTCATAGTTGGCAACAAGTAGAAGCTGAAGACAATTACAAGAATGTTGCTGAATATTGTTACTCGGCATCAAAAGAAGAGATTGCCGCAAAGGATTATTCTTTAGTACCAAGTAAGTACATTGAGTTTACTAACCGTGACGAGAATATTGATTTTGACCAGAAGATGAACTGCCTAAAAGAGGAATTTAGCGATCTTCTTGCTCTAGAAGAAAAGTCGAAAAAAGAGCTTCTAAACGTTTTCAAAGAGTTGGGCTATGAGATCAAACTATAAAAAACTAGGTCAGTTCATTAAAGAAGTCTCGGTTAAGAACAAAGATCTAAGCGTTGAGTTGCTGCTCGGCGTTAGCATTACTAAACAGTTTATTCCTTCAATTGCTAATACTGTCGGCACTGATATGTCGAAGTACAAGGTTGTTGAGCACCATCAATTCGCATATGGACCTGTTACCTCTCGAAATGGTGAAAAGATATCAGTTGCGCTCCTTGGTGAAGAGAAGTGTATTGTTTCTACTTCTTACACAGTATTTGAGATAGTCGATACTGAGCGACTTGATCCTGAGTATTTGATGATGTGGTTCAGACGTTTAGAGTTTGATCGATATGCTCGTTATATGTCTCACGGAACGGTGAGAGAGCTATTTGGTTGGCAAGAAATGTGTGATGTTGAACTACCAGTCCCATCTATCGAAAAGCAGCGTGAAATCGTGCGAGAATACAATGTGGTGAATGACCGTATTGCACTCAACGAACAACTTACTCAAAAGCTAGAAGATACCGCTCAAGCTATTTACAAACAGTGGTTTGTCGATTTTGAGTTCCCTATCTCAAAAGAATACACAGAGTCCATCGGTAAACCCGAGCTAGAAGGAAAGCCTTACAAGTCTTCAGGTGGTGAGATGGAATATAGTGAAGACTTAGAACGTGATACTCCCAAAGCGTGGGGAGCAGTACCAATAAAAAGCTTTACCAAAGAAATGAAAAGTGGTGGTACGCCTAAAAGAGATGTTGAGGAGTACTGGAACTCAAAAGATGTCCCTTGGATTAAAACTGGAGAAGTGGCGAACTGTGTCATTACCGATGCTGAAGAATATATTTCAGAGTTAGGGCTGAGTGAGAGTTCGGCTAAAGTTTACCCCAAAAATACAGTTTTAATGGCGATGTACGGTGACGGGAAGACTAAAGGTCAGGTTGGCTTTCTAAGAGTAGAAGCTGCAACAAATCAAGCTTGTTGTTCTATGCAGTGTAAGAGCGTTAAAGATGCCAGCTTCCTTTTCTATTATTTGAGATTTAACTACCAAGAAATAGTTCGTAGTGCAATTGGTGGAGCACAAGAAAACCTAAGTAAGGGTTTGATTGAAAACATCAATATTTTGAATGTCGATAAGGATGTAATTAATAGGCTTCCATTTGAGAAATTCATTGATTGTAGTGAAAACTATGTAAGAGAGAACATTGTTCTAAAAGCATTACGAGAAGTTATATTGCAAAAAGTTTCTAAGGCTTAGGGAATGAAATTTACAGAAGAAAGGCTTGAACAAGCCATTATTGAACTGCTAGGGAAAGAAGGCTATCCACATACTCGTGGTGAGGTGATTGAAAGAGCACCTGAAGATGTGCTGATTAAATCCGATCTTCGTGAGTTTCTAGCCAAACGTTATCAAGCAGAAGGTATTACAGCCTATGAGATAGAGCAAATTATCCATAAGCTTGAATACCTTCCAGCTTCAGATCTCTACGATACCAACAAAGCCATAATGAAGTTTGTTTCTGATGGTTTTTTGTTAAAGCGTGAAGATGCAAGTCAGAAAGATTTATACATTCAGCTTATCGACTACGTTGACCTAGAGAACAACAGCTATTGCATCGTTAACCAAATGGAGATACAAGGCTATGAGCTGCGTATCCCTGATGGGATTTTTTACATCAACGGTTTGCCTCTTGTGGTGTTTGAATTTAAGAGTGCTATACGTGAAGAAGCAACTATCTATGATGCGTATAAACAGCTAACCACTCGTTATGATCGAGATATTCCTGAACTATTCAAATACAACGCTCTATGTGTGATTAGTGATGGAGTGAACAGCAAAATGGGGTCGTACTTTGCCCCATACGAGTTCTTTTACTCTTGGCGTAAAATTACGGGTGAAGAGAAGCTAGACAAAGACGGTATTGATTCATTGTTTACAATGATCAGCGGCTTGTTTAACAAGAAACGACTTACTGATGTGATTCGTCACTTTATCTTTTTACCTGACACCTCAAGCAAACAAGAAAAGATTGTTTGTCGTTATCCTCAGTATTACGCAGCAACAAAGCTTTTTGCCAATATCAAACAGCATATGAAGTGCTTTGATGAGCACGGAAAGTTGATGAGCGGTGATGGTAAGGGTGGTACGTATTTCGGTGCGACTGGTTGTGGCAAGAGCTACACAATGTTGTTCTTATCTCGTCTACTGATGAAAGATGTCGAACTGGGCAGCCCAACTATTATTCTCATCACTGACCGTACTGATCTGGATGACCAGCTTTCAGGTCAATTCACTAATGCAAAAGGTTATGTGGGCGATCAAAACATCATTAGTGTAGAGAGCCGTGCTGAACTTCGTGAACACCTGAAGGGGCGTAAAAGTGGTGGTGTATTCCTGACTACCATCCATAAATTTACGGAAGATTTGGAGCTGTTAACGGAGCGAACCAACGTCATTTGCATCTCGGATGAAGCGCACCGCAGCCAAACCAATTTAGAACAGAAAATTACCGTTACTGAAGGCGGAGTGAAAAAGACTTACGGTTTTGCTAAGTATCTTCACGACTCTTTACCAAACGCTACTTATGTTGGCTTTACTGGCACACCGATTGACGCAACGTTGGATGTATTTGGTGCGGTTGTCGATAGCTACACAATGACAGAATCGGTTTACGATGAAATTACTGTTCGCATTGTGTATGAAGGTCGAGCAGCAAAAGTGCTTCTTGATGGTCGCCAGCTTGATGAAGTCGAAAAATACTATAAAGAGTGTGAAGACGCTGGGACAAACGAATATCAAATAGATAAAAGCAAAACGGCTATGGCGAGTATGTCTACTATACTGGGCGACCCAGATCGTATCAAAGCTATAGCGAAAGACTTTGTTGAGCATTATGAGAATCGTGTTGAAGAAGGCACGACTCAAAAAGGCAAAGCAATGTTCGTTTGTAGTAGTCGTGAAATCGCTTATCAGTTCTATAAAGAACTGATTGAGCTTCGCCCTGAGTGGGATGAAGTAAAAATCTGTGAAGACGGTGCAACTCTATCAGAAAGTGATAAGAAGAAAGTGAAGCCAATGGAGCGAGTCAAGATGGTTATGACTCGTAACAAAGACGATGATAAAGCTCTGTGGAACAAGCTCGGCAACAAAGAGTACCGTAAAGAGCTGGATCGTCAGTTTAAAAATGGCAAATCAAATTTCAAAATCGCTATTGTGGTTGATATGTGGTTAACGGGCTTTGATGTGCCGTTCCTCGATACCATCTACATTGATAAGCTTTTGCAAAAGCATAATCTGATCCAAACCATTTCGAGAGTAAACCGTAAATTTGAAGGTAAAGAGAATGGTCTAGTAGTCGATTACATCGGCATAAAAAAACAGATGAAACTTGCACTTTTCCAATACACAGCAGGGCAAGATCGGAACTTAGAAGACATTAAACAGTCAGTCATTATCGTTAAGGATCACCTAAGCCTGTTGGATGGGCTTTTCCATAAGTTCGACTCTCAGCCTTACTTCAATGGTACACCACTAGAGCAGCTACATTGCTTAAATGCTTCGGCTGATTTTGCACTCAGAACCAAGAAGTTTGAAAAGACGTTTATGGATCTGACCAAACGCCTTAAATCAGCTTATGACATTTGTGTGGGTAGTAGTGAGTTGACCAAAGAGCATAAGGACAAGATTCACTATTATCTAGCGGTTCGAACCATCGTATTTAAGATCACTACGGGTGGTGCGCCAGATGTTGACCAAATGAACCGTAAGGTGCGTGATTTGGTCAAAGACGCGCTAATGAGTGATGGTGTGGAAGAGATCTTTAAACTGGGTGAAAAAGACGGTGGCGAGATTGATATTTTTGATGATGATTATCTTGCCAAGTTGGAGATGGTCAAACAGCCAAACACTAAACTTCAACTTCTTCAGCAGATGCTTGCCAAAGCGATTGGCGAGTTTAAAAAGACTAATAAAGTGAAAGGTGTCGATTTCACCAAGAAAATGAATATGTTGGTTGAGAAGTACAATGAGCGTGATGAAAAGGATGTACTTCGCTCGGAAGTCATCAATGATTTTTCTGATGAAATTATCAACCTCTATAATGAACTACGTGCTGAGATGACCTCGTTTGGTGAAATGGGGATAGATTTTGAAGAAAAAGCCTTTTACGACATTCTCATTTCACTGGCTCACAAGTATGACTTTACCTATCCCGAAGAGAAGCTGCTTGACCTATCCAAAGAGGTGAAGAAGGTCATTGATGATAAAGCTAAATACACCGATTGGAACAAGCGAGACGATATCAAAGCTGAATTACACTTTGACCTGATCATTTTGCTCGATGAGTGGGGCTACCCACCGATTGATCGTGATGAAGTGTATAAAGAGATTTTTGAGCAGGCGGAGAATTTCAAACGTAATGCTCCAGATAATGCAAATAACGATGAACGACTATCAGAGCCGATGCCTATTATATTGGGTGAAAAAAAGCTTTATCGTGCCTCACAAATATCTCGATTAGCCAATGCTCAGGAGCTAGCAACAATCACGTTCAAAGCAGATTTGCCTTACGAGAGAGATTTTGCAGGATTATTCGCAACTGGTTATTACACAGAGCTAAAAGAGCTAGGAATTGTATCTTCATTGATATTAGATACTACAATAGCTGCGTTATCTGAGCTTGAACAAGCGACAAGAGAGTTAGATTTACCTTTGTACGAAGAAGGTAAGAGCGGTATTGTTTGGGCATTACGCTCTGCTAGAGATGGAAGCATTTATGATGAATTTGTTGCTTATATCATACAAGTCGCTGGAGATGAAAATATCCAAAATATGGTTATTGCTGGCGTTGTTGGTGGAGGTGCTCATGACCTCACAAAGAAATCATTTTGGAAAGTATTTATTCAGATTCCAAATGTAATTAAGAAAAAGTTTCAAACTTATCGTAAAGAAAAAAACACTCAGAGTGAAATTGACGAAATAATTGCTAGCAGCTCAAATGTTGTGGACTTTAGAAAACATAGCAAGTGGCGAGATAGCCCTAAAGACTCGATTCATTAAAGGCATATATTTATGATAATACCCAAGCACAATGAAATTCGATTTGTCGTTTTAACTCACTTACTTGATGGTGAGGCGAAGAAACTTAAAAAACTGGTTAAGCCTTTGGCGCAACATTTTCATCTCTCAGATGCAGAGATTGAGCAAATGTATGAATCTGGCAATGGCCCTGTATTTCTAGATCGGATCTCTTGGGCGATGAGCTTTTTAAATTTAGCTGGATATATCGACAAACCAAGGCGTGGAGTTTATCAGATCAACGATTCTGGTCGGTTAATGCTACAAAGAAAAGATGCTGAAACATATTTGTATAAAGCCAATGCAAAGAAAAAATCAAAGCCTCTGGTTGTTGATGAAACAGCGAATATTGAAACGGAAGATAAAACACCCCTTCAGCTCTTTTCTGAATCATTCGATGAAATAAAAAAATCCATCTACGATGAGATTTTAGAGACAGTTCTGAGAAAATCGCCACGAGAGTTTGAACATCTTGTCGTGTCTCTGCTTGAGCGAATGGGCTATGGTGGACAAGTTAAAAACGCTGGTGAAGTTACTCAAGCCTCTAACGATGGTGGAATAGACGGGATTATCAAAGAAGATTTGTTGGGGTTAGGGCGAATCCACATCCAAGCAAAACGTTATGATATTGGTAATACGGTTGGTCGAGACGAGATTCAGAAGTTTGTTGGTGCATTAGCTGTAGCTCAATCGAACAAAGGGATTTTCATTACCACTTCATCTTATACGAAAGGTGCTCAAGAATACGCCAATAATTTGAATGGCATTACCGCACTGGTTTTGATCGATGGTCAGCAACTCGCTCAATACATTTATGATTTTAACTTGGGAATGCAAGTTGAAAAGGTCATTGAAATTAAAAAGTTAGACAGTGAGTTTTGGGACTTAATGCAAGACGCATAATTCAATAATTTTCACTCAGAGGCAGAAAAATCTCTGATTCATCAGCCTTATGTTCACGAGCGGTGATCATTGCTATGGATCGACATTTGGTTTGGAAGCTGATTTTTAGCTTTTTCTCTCAGTATGGTACTTAGAATATCTAACGGGGGGCGTTGGCGAAAGAAAAACTGAGATAGAGGAAATTATTTGTGGTTATTGTGTAGCTCACCTGATAAATATGCCTTGCATAGTGGAGAATAATAGGAAGTAAGATACAAAAATGGCTTGAAAATCATTGATTAACAAGCCATTTCTTTAATTGGTGGAGCTGGCGGGAGTTGAACCCGCGTCCGAAAACCATTGATCATTGGTACTACATGCTTAGTCGATCTTTACATTCACCAAATACCTGCGAACCGACACGCTAGTAAGTGACTATCCTGAATTAAAATTCGCCGTTCACCTCTCAGGCGGGAGAATCCGGGCTAGCTAGTTTGGGTTTGATCTCTTGTTATTCCCCGTCTTACAAGCGGAAGCTAGGGCAAGAGAGCTCTGAGCAGGGTATTAAGCTGCTAGTGCGTAGTTTTCGTCGTTTGCGACTATTTTTTTGCGGTTTATTAACGAGGCCTACCGCACCTCGGCATGCACCTCAGACTTCAGCATTCCCGTCGAATCCTGGATCAGCCCCAAGGTAGAGCGTGCATAGTAACAGAAAACAACGTCCTGTCTACCTTTGCACAATCAAGTGGTTAGTTTTAACGCAGTGAACCTTTCATCACACGCGCTTTCTCACGTTGCCAGTCTTTTTCTTTTGAATCGTCACGTTTATCGTGAAGTTTCTTACCTTTCGCCACACCAATCTTGATTTTCACCCAAGAGCGTGACCAGTAAAGAGAAAGAGCTGCCAGAGTCATACCCTCACGGTTGATACGACCAAACAAGTTGTCGAGTTCACGGCGAGATAATAGAAGCTTGCGCACACGAGTAGGGTTGGCAACCACGTGAGTCGACGCTTGTGTTAGTGGGGTAATTGTCATACCCGAGACAAACGCCTCTCCGTCTCGCATGAAAACGTAACTCTCTGCGATATTTGCTTTTCCTTGGCGAAGAGATTTTACTTCCCAGCCTTGGAGTTCTAGACCCGCTTCAATTTCATCATCGATGAAGTATTCGTGACGAGCCTTTTTATTGGAAGCAATGGTATTACTTCCTACTTTTGATTTTGATTTTTTCTTAGCCATAGTGGCGCATTATACGACTTGAACTCTCGATAGGAAATCCTTTTATTTGCGTCGGATAAGAATATACCCAAGTGATCTCAAGATGCAGGATTGATAGCTGCATATTGAGGTTACTTGGGTATAAAAGTACAATTGGCGCAGCCTTTTACTTTAGGCGTGATACAGGAGTGATTATGAAGCAGGTCAGTCGTTCAGCATTAGTGCCATTTAGCGCTGAACAAATGTTTAACTTAGTGAATGATGTGCCAAAATATCCAGAGTTTCTTCCTGGGTGTTCGGGAAGTAAAGTATTGGAATCATCGTTAAACAAAATGGTGGCCTCTGTAGATGTATCGAAAGCAGGAATCAGTAAGACGTTTACTACTTCAAATACGCTCAACGCAAACCAATCTATTTTGATGGAACTTGTAGACGGCCCGTTTAAATCACTTGGTGGTGGGTGGTACTTTACCGCACTTGATGAACAGGCTTGTAAAGTCGAATTGAAACTGGAATTTGAGTTTTCTAGTAAAATGGTTGAATTGGCATTTGGAAAAATTTTCAATGAGTTAACCAGCAACATGGTTAATGCGTTTACTCAACGAGCAAAGCAGGTGTACTAGAACGATGAGTACTGAAGCAGAAATGATACAGGTCGAAGTGATCTACGCATTGCCAGATGAGCAGCGCGTATTGGCTTTGATGGTGGATAGCGAATCCAGTGTCGAAGATATTATTCAACAGTCAGGTGTACTTGCGATGTATCCTGAAATTGATTTGGCAAAAAATAAAGTCGGTGTATTCAGCCGTAATGTGAAGCTTAATACGACAGTTAATAATGGCGATCGTATTGAGATATACCGACCATTATTAGCGGACCCTAAAGAGATCCGCCGTAAACGCGCTGAGCAAGCCAAACAAGCCGCAAAACAAAACTGATAGCGATGATCATGTGGTTTTTTCCAACGATCATAAAGCGAAAAAGCAACCTTTTAGAAGAGGTTGCTTTTTTTGTTTTGGGAACACCGTAGAGTTATAGCAGGCCGTCGTTAAAGTTACTGCTCACTGGGAAGTCGCCCTCGACTTTGGTTAACTGGCTTGAGTTATCAAAGTGAACAATCAAATCTTTCTGATCGGTCTCTTCATGCCCTGGAGTATGGTGGTAGATATAATACCAAGTATTGGGATAACCGGTTTCTACTAGCATGGGTGAGCCGAGAACGAAGCGCACCTGTTCTTTCGTCATACCCACTCGCAGACGCTCGACAGCGGGTTGTTCTACATAGTTACCCTGATTGATATCGATTCGATAGACTAAACGTTCAACAAGTGAACAACCACTTAGCATCGTAAGCGAAAGGGGAACAACAATAAGCCATTTCTTTAACTGCATAATTGGACATCTAATTTAAAAATTAACTGGACTGATAATAAACAAGCTCAGACCAGAAGTAAAAACACTCTTCATCATCTGAGCCAGCTAAGACCACAATTTTCACAGTTTGTTGCAAGCTTTCGCGTAATTGTTGATAAATTAAGCGGCGATTTGCAAAAGTTCTTTGGCATTGGCCAGCGTTGTTTCGGTAATTTCGCTGCCGCCAAGCAAGCGAGCCAATTCTGCTACTCGCTCTTGAGTATCCAGTGTCGACATTTGTGTTTCGGTTTTTCCTGCCTTGATATGCTTACTAACAAAGAGTTGCTGATGACCACAACCGGCAACTTGAGGAAGGTGGGTCACGCAGATCACTTGTGTTGATTCTCCCAATTGACGCAATAATTTTCCGACCATGGCGGCGGTTGGTCCGCTAATACCGACATCGACTTCATCAAACATTAGACTCGGGGTATCTACTTTCTGCGCGGTAATGACTTGTATCGCCAATGAAATTCGTGATAACTCGCCACCCGATGCAACTTTAGCAATCGACTCTAATGGTTGCCCCGGGTTGGTTGAAACAGTGAAAACGGCAGAGTTACAACCTAAAGGTGACATATGTTGAGCATCAAAGGTGAGGTCAATATGGAACTTTGCGTTCTCCATACTTAATTCATGCATACTTTGAGAAATAAGCTTGTCGAGCTCTTTGGCGTAGCGCAAACGGGATTTATGCAGTTTCTCGGCTTGTTGAATAAAACTGGCATGTTTCGCGTCGACATCTCGCTTCAAATCATCAATTTTTTCATCGGAGTAATCGAGCTTTTGAATTTCTGCCAATAGTGATTGATGATGGTTATACAGCTCTTCAGGTAAAATTCGATGCTTCTTCGCCAGTGAAATTACTTTGCTGTAGCGTTCTTCAATGTAGGCCATTTGAGCGGGATCGACTTCGATATTATCAAAGTAGCCGCGTAATTCGCTGTTGGTCTCTTCGAGTTGAATTATCGCTTCATTTAGCATGGAAGGCAGCGCATCTAAGCTATTATCAAGCTCGGCAAGGTTCACTAACGATTGGTTAATATTTTGCAGTAAACTCAGAGCGTTCACATCATTATTGTCGGATAAGAGTTCGAGTGCTTGCTGGCAGTTTTGCGCTAATTCACCGCTATTAGACAGGCGTTTATGTTCTATCTCGAGTTCTGTAAATTCTTCTTCGCCAATCGCGAGCTCATTGAGTTCTTTGATTTGATATTCGAGCAGTTGTAACTGAGCTTGGTTGGTTTCACTATTCTCTTTGACTTGTTGGAGTTCATTGCGAGCTAAGCGCCATTGCTGATAAGCATCGCGGGTTTTCGCAATAAGAGAGTGATGACCAGCATATTGATCAAGCATCGACATTTGATGCTCTGGCTTTAACAATTGCTGATGCGCATGTTGACCATGAATATTAATCAGCAGTTGACCAAGGGCCTTTAGTTGGGCAAGTGGAACAGGACTGCCATTAATGAAAGCTCGTGAGCGACCTTCGCGGGTGATTACTCGGCGTAATATACATTCGTTGCCATCGAGCAATTCATTGTCTTCTAACCAGCGAGAAGCATGAAGATTATTTTCTAATAAAAATGCTGCGCAAACTTCCGTTCTTTCTTCACCTTGACGTACCATGCTTGCTTCAGCACGGCCTCCAAGGCACAGCCCAAGAGCATCAATAGCAATGGATTTACCTGCGCCGGTTTCTCCAGTAATGGTGGTCATCCCTTGAGATAACTCTAACTGTAATGACTTAACGATAGCAAAATTATTGACACTTAGATGTGCTAGCATGTTCTCACCCTGTATATAATAACAATACTGTATAAGTAATCAGTATATACTGTTTGCTTATACAGTAAAGAAGGTGAGTGAAATTTATTCTATTTTGCGATTAATATGGGATTGCTGTCTCTAAAAGAGTTTGTTTGACCACCCGAGTTTATTTCGTAGAACATGGTAATAACTGTAGTTTTCAGGATGGACCAAATGCAGGCTATTTGGACTTTGATATACATGAACTTCATCGCCCGGAGTCACAGGAAGAGAGACTTGACCATCACAACTCACTTGCTGAATACCCGGGTTATCTGGAGAAACTACCAACTTGATTCGCTTATTTCCGTCTACCACTAATGGTCGACAAGATAAGGTGTGTGGAAACATAGGAACCAATGACAGCGCGTTTAAGCTAGGGGAAAGAATCGGGCCGCCACCAGATAGCGAATAGGCCGTTGAACCGGTTGGTGTGGAAACAATGATGCCGTCAGAGCGTTGAGAGAATGCGAATACATCATCAATATAGACTTCGAATTCGATCATTCGAGCTATTTGGCCGGGGTGCAATACCGCTTCATTGAGTGCTGTATTATGACTTTTCACCTCGCCGTGACGATGAACTTCGGCTTCGAGAAGAAAACGTTGCTCATCGGTATACTTCCCTGAGAGAACCAACGAGAGCTCGTGATGAAATTCCTCAGGATTTAAATCGGTAAGAAAGCCTAAGTTACCGCGGTTAACGCCAATAACTTTCACATTAAAACGAGATAACACACGAGCAGCGCCAAGCATGTTACCATCACCGCCAACCACGATGGCAAGATCGGCTTTTTCTGCTAATTCGAGTAAAGGCGTAAAGTGAGATTGAGGAATATTTTTGAGTAAGCCTTGTAATCGTTCATCGATAATGACCTCATAACCCTGCTCGGTTAGGTAGTCAAATAACTCTTTGTGAGTTTGAATTGCGACTTTATTACGGGGTTTGCCAATAATGGCGATAACGTTGAAGGCTTTTTTCATAGTTTTTCCAATCAAGTCGGCTTGAATCGAGAGTCATCGCCCCCATAATAAAGGCAAGTTATGCTTTAAAGCGAATTTTTATGTGTTTCGTGTAAAATAATTTTGAAATACTAGACACAAAAAGAACATGCAACTCTGGAGATATCATGAGCAACGAAGAAAACAAAATCAAAGATGAAGAACTACAGCAAGACGCCGTGGAGCAAGAGCAAGCAGAGGCCGACGTTGTTGGTAGTGACGCTGATATCGATTGGAATGAAAGCGAAGAACTAGAGCTCGACGAGCAAGCGAATAAGATTGCTCAACTGGAAGCTGCACTGCTGTCTAGTGAAGCAAAAGTAAAAGATCAACAAGAAGGCGTGTTGCGTGCGAAAGCGGAAGTCGAAAATATGCGCCGCCGTAGCGAACAAGAAATTGATAAAGCGCGTAAATACGCATTAGGTCGCTTTGCAGAAGAGTTGTTGCCAGTTATTGATAATCTAGAGCGCGCAATTCAAGCCGCAGACGGTGAAAACGAGGTGATTAAGCCTATTTTAGAAGGTATTGAGCTAACGCATAAAACGTTTGTTGATACGATTGCTAAATTCGGTTTAGCCGTGATTAACCCAGAAGGCGAAGCGTTCAACCCTGAATATCATCAAGCGATGTCGATTCAAGAAAGCCCTGATCATGAACCTAATACGGTTATGTTTGTGATGCAAAAAGGCTATGAATTGAATGGTCGAGTGATTCGCCCTGCAATGGTTATGGTATCGAAATAATCTTTCGCCTAGCAAACTAGATAGAGAGTGATAACGGCTCTATTTTGCTCATATAGACAAATCCCCGAACCTAATTGGTTCGGGGATTTTTTATTTGGATTATGGGGTAATGCTAGCCGTTATTTGAATTTGAATGCTGAATCAGCTTTCTGAGAAGCGTTACCAGCGTGGCAAGCTCTGATTCATCGAGACCACTTAATTCTCTTTGCTCACACTCGAGTTTTTGTTTGTGAATTGATTCGATTGTCTCAAGTCCTTTCTGAGTAAGGTGAACCAGCTTACTTCTACCATCCTCTGGGTTGTCGATGCGATCAATGAGCCCTAATTTACCCAGTCTATCGATTACTTTACTTACTCCACCTGCCGTGAATAGCATGGCGCTATTGATCTCTTTTGCAGTCAAAGTAAAAGAAGGCTTATTTGAGTGAAGGGCGGTGAGTACCAACCACTCAGAAAACTGCACGCCATAAGGATTAAGAACCTGAATAAAACTGGTTTTTAGAGTTTCATGCACCGAACGAATCAGCAGATCGACCGGAGGAGCCGACGAGTCACTGTTATACCAACTTCGTTCAGCAAAAAGAGTTTCAATTTTATTCTTCTTTGGCTTCATACATTTCCTTATTTTCGAACAGCAATAGTAGCCTTTATTCTTAAGTCATCTCAAGTTGAAGTTTTTATCCGAAGGCTATTTAACCACTAAGAACGACCAAAATTAATAACAAAAATCAGCCCACATTTTGATTAGGATCAATGCCTTAATATTCATGGTAAAGAGGGGCGTTCTCTCCTGTGTTTTGGCTCACAACTTGACTAAATATAAAACAAATTGACCAAAAGATATATATGTTCCATGGAAACTATATAGTATCCTTGGAACATAGTTTGTTAATCTTGTTTATCCATGGTGATGCCTCATTGCCCACTTGATATGAACTCGATTGAGCGCAGAACTGCAAGATTTTCCCTGCTGGGAACAATGTCATTATTAAATCAAATTGGAGTAAATCATGAGAAATATCGCACGCTTTGTCGTAGATACCCATTGTCATATTACGTCTCTCTATCAGCCTGCAACTCAAGAAGGTTGGGACAGTGTCGACAATCACGAATGGAATGGTCTTTCACAAGAGATCGCTTGTTTCGATAACAGCCCGTTAACTTTGTACGATATGGATCGCTACGGTGTTGATATGGCGGTTTTATTGCCAAGTATTCCAGGCACGACTAACGCTTCTCAAGCAAAATTAGTTAAGCGATTCCCTGATAAATTCCGTGCGTGTTGTTGTGATCAAGAAGAAGTATTGAAAGCAATTCGCGGCGAAAAACAGTACAGCTTCAAAGATGCAATGACTGAAGTGGAAACGGCTCTAAAAACGAACATGTTTGTTGGTATCGGTGAATTTGCACCGGGTTCTTCTGCTTACCACCGTCAGCTACCTGGTTTTGAAGGTAACGTTTCATTTGAAAAGCGCTTTGAAGAGTGGTGTGCGATTGCAGAACTCGCCATTAAATACGATGTACCTGTAATTAACCATGACCAGTTTATTCATTTTAAAGACTGGAAAAACGTTGATATGTTGCGCAAAGTTGCAGAGACTTTCCCAACTCTTAAATTGATTCAATCTCACGGTTGTGTTGAAGATGAAAACGTCCGTGGTATGGAAGCAATCCGTGAAATGTATGAAATTGTTGGTAGCATCAAGAACATTTACATGGAAACCGGTGGTTGGGGTGTTGAACAGTTCCGCATCGCATTTGAAGCTGGTGTTACTGCTAACCAATTAATGTGGGGTCACGATTACGGTAACGTTCCTCAACATATTGTTACTAAGAAGATTGAACAGTATGGACCTAAAGTTAAAGAGCTTGAGTATCGTGATACCTTCTCAATGATGTGTTTTGGCTACGAAGGTTGGCCAGCTGTTCCTACTTATCAACCAGATTTTTATGGTTGGGGTATGCGCACTATCGACCGTGTTGGTGACTTCATCACTCAAGATGAGATCAACATGATTATGGGTGGTACTGCTGCTAAGCTTTACAAACTACCAGTACCATTCCCTCGCATGTTCCCTGAAGGTCGTCCTGATATCTTTGGTGATAAGTGTGCTGAGAGTGTTCCATTCTTACCAGATGATCAGATCAAGTACCCTGAAGATGTTCGTATGTCGAATTCATCGTTTAACATGACGAAGAAAGAAGCGAAGATTTAATCTTTTCAGGACAGTTAATTAAAAAAGGTCTAGCGTGATGCTAGACCTTTTTTTTGGCTGTTAAACTGCCTTAGATAACGTTCGGCTATTTCGATATTCCAGCAGCACAAAGACAAAGATAAGTCCTATCGTGAGTAAGCGGAATGGATTCGGAAGCAATAATGTCGTTAATGCTAACCCAAGTAGAGCAATGCGTTTTGGCTGCGATAGCGCTTTGAATAAATAGCCTTCAATTGCACCGGCAAATGAAACAATCAGTGCCACACAAGCAACAATCGATTCAATGAACTCAAACGATGACTCATTTTGGCTCCAAATCAAGCCTGAGAAAGCCATCATCGCTGGAATCAAAAAGAACCCTTGCGCCAGTTTAAACGCTTGTACCGACGATTTCATCGGCGAGGCATTGGCTATCCCAGCACCAGCAAAGGCTGCGAGAGCAATTGGAGGGGTGACGTTTGAGGTTTGCGATAGCCAGAAGACAATCATATGTGCAGTGAGTAACGGTACATTTAAATCCATCAAAGCCGGAACCGCCATAACGGAAAGAACAATATAGGCCGCGGTTACGGGAAGTCCCATACCTAAGATTACCGCTGCAAAGGCGATAAATAACATTGCTGACCATAAATGCCCACCGGATAGCGTGGTAAGGAACTGAGTGAACTGTAAGCCAATTCCTGTTTGTCCAACCACACCAACCACGATTCCTGCTGTTGCACACGCGATAGAAATGGGTAACGCAAGAATTGCTCCTTCTTTCATACCTTGAAGCACTAAAGCGAAAGTCATTTTACTGCCTTTTCGAGAAACTGCGGCAAGCAATATAGCAGCACACCCAGCAATACCGACCAAAATAGGCGAGTAGGCCATAACAAGGAGTATTGTGATCATTACCAGAGGCAGTAAGTAGTGCCAACCTTGTTTCAAGATAACGCTGATTTTTTCTGTTTCGCTCATGCCTTGAAGGTTAAGTTTGCAAGCCATTAAATGGACATACAGTAAAGTACAGCCAAAATAGAGAATCGCTGGAGCGATCGAAACGAGAATAATCTCGCTATATGGAATACCTGTGAACTGAGCCATAACAAAAGCACCAGCACCCATAACAGGAGGCATAATCTGACCACCTGTTGAGGCTGCTGCTTCAATACCAGCGGCTTGCTCAGGTTTATAGCCGAGCTTTTTCATCATTGGAATGGTGAGCGATCCCGTCGTTACGGTATTCGCAATGGCTGAACCTGAAATAGAGCCTAAAGCTGCCGACGCAAGAACACTTGCCTTTGCTGGGCCGCCACGAGACTTTCCTGCAATCGCAAAAGCACTATCAATAAAGAACTGACCTGCGCCCGTGACTTGGAGAAATGCACCAAATAGAACAAAAATAAAGACCACACCGGCGGCGATAGCAAGCGGCGCACCAAACACACCATTGGTCGAGAAAATATGGAAACGGACCATTTCTTCAATGGAAAACCCTTTGCTGGCAAAGGAAGCAGGTAAGACATCACCAAACAGTGCATAACAAAGGAATATTAATGCAACGCCTACCATAATCATTCCAACGGAGCGTCGGGTCGCTTCTAGCAACACTACCATCAGTATCAAACCTGCTAGTTGGTCTTGGGCCTGCAAACCGTCGAGGAGGAAACTGATATCGTCGTAGTCAAATTGAACGACGCGGTAAGCTGCCCAGCATGTTGCCACGATTAAAATTAAATCAACAGATCGAGCTAAAAAGTAAAAGAATGAACTATTGCGATTAGGCCCTACGAGAGGAAACGCGAGAAAAATAAGGACCAAAACCCAACCTAAGTGAGCGGGGCGAAAAACCGTTGCGGAGAGATCGGCCGTGATGCCTTGCCAAATTTGAAATACAGTTAGTGCCACTGCAACCAAACTGACGATCCAGGTAATGAGATCCGTCAGTTTTTCTTGACTGGATGAAACTTGAGTCATGCAAAACTCCATTTTGCTTACGTACTAATTTTGCCTATGTACTCATTCGCCGATGTACATAAGAGAAGAACAGCGCTTACATCAATGTAAACGCTAGGGGGTGTTAGCTTGTATAAGGCGGGAGGAGAATGTCCTCCCAGTTAACTTAATATACAACTTATGGGTTACTTTGCTTGTTCGTCAAAATATTTTTGAGCGCCAGGGTGAAGTGGAACACCAGACAGCTTGTTCATGTTTTCCACAGTAGTAAAGCGCGCGACACCCACAGCTTGACGTACTTGATCGATATTTTCGAATGCCGTCTTCGTTAGGTTATAAGCCATTTCATCGCTCATTTTTTCACTCGCAACTAAGACGTTCCAAACTGCAGGCGCATTAAACGCAGGAACGTTTTTGTAGCTATCTGCCGGTGCTTCAATTTTTTGATAAGCTGGCGTTTGTCCAGTAATTGTGGCGATTTCTTCGTCGCTAAACGATAAAATGCGGATATCTCTTGTTAATGCAAGTTCAGTGATAGCACCAACACCTAAGCTACCTACGATAACGCCTGCATCAATTTGACCATTTGCAATCGCACTGGTTGTTGCCGTGTAATTCAATGACTGCGCTTCGATATCATCTTCATTGATTCCAAGAGCAGATAAAATGGTTTGTGCGCTTACTCGAGTACCTGAACCCGGTGCGCCTAATGATACTTTCTTACCTTTTAGTTGTGATACAGACTGAATATCTGAATCTGCTGGAACAATGAATTGAACCACATTCGGGTAAAGAGCAAATAGAACATTTGCTGGCATTTGGCGTGGGAAAGGTTTAATACCATTGTGGGCTTTTTGTACAACGTTACCCATTGCAATTCCAACCAGCTGTTTTTCGGAAGAAACTTTGATGATGTTCTCTACCGATGCTGCGGTAACTTCGGCGCGCATAGTAAAACCAGGGATATTCTCATTCCAAATTTTGGCTAGTGTTCCGCCAAATGGATAGTAAGTGCCGCTTTGACTTCCAGTTCCGATGGTGTAGTTATCAGCGATGGCTGTCGCTGGAAGGGTCAAGCCTAGGCTAAGCACGATAAGTGCATGTTTTACAACCTTGTACATAGTAGAACTCCATTAGTGTTTATTGTTCCGATTGATGAGTGACAGAGTGCCGAATACCAAATTCCATTTACGCCCAATTTTTAGTTAACCACCCTTGATATAACAAAGATGGAAAATAGTGATGTTAAAGAAGGTTATTGATTGGCTTTGTTATTGATAATATTGAAATTAATAGTTAAGGCACTCGCTTTTTGTACCACACCTTGGCGTAAAGTAAGAAATGTGTTGTTCGCACTTTTACAAAATAGTCTTTAATTGGTTGCAAAAATAGTGTGGTTGACGGCAGTGTTCCTTACTAATAAAAAGAGGTGTCCTGTTAAGTATAAAAGTTGATTTGACTTTAACTTTTTGAATTTAAATACCTTTGTCGATATTCAAGTTATTACTTAAAGCCTTACTGGTGTGAGGTTATAGCCTGTTTAGTCTTTTCTTCTCGTAGGCGTTTATTTGCTTAATTTTTGGGAAAATAAAATGGATTTTTTTTCGTTTTACCCTTGAAAAGGGTTTTTATGCCCTTATCTATGGGGCATAGAGAAGCAAACATCGTTTGTTAATCAAAGAGAATAAGGGTTGATACCTTGTTCTCCAGCCCCCAAATCGGGGATATGCAAAACGAACATAGAATTAATTCGGAGATAGCCTGATGGGTAAGATCATTGGTATTGACTTAGGTACTACAAACTCATGTGTTGCTGTATTAGACGGTGACAAACCTCGCGTAATTGAAAATGCAGAAGGGGAACGTACCACTCCTTCTATCATCGGTTATACCGATGGTGAGATCTTGGTGGGTCAACCAGCAAAACGTCAAGCTGTAACTAACCCAGAAAATACGCTTTTTGCGATTAAGCGTTTAATTGGGCGTCGCTTTGAAGACGAAGAAGTACAGCGTGATATCTCAATCATGCCTTACAAAATTGTAAAAGCAGACAATGGCGATGCATGGGTTGAAGTAAAAGACCAAAAATTAGCCGCGCCACAAATTTCTGCTGAAATCTTGAAAAAGATGAAAAAAACAGCTGAAGACTTTCTTGGTGAAGAAGTAACTGGTGCTGTTATCACTGTTCCTGCTTACTTTAACGATGCTCAACGTCAAGCAACCAAAGATGCTGGTCGTATTGCTGGTTTAGAAGTTAAACGTATTATCAATGAACCAACAGCTGCTGCTCTAGCTTATGGCTTAGACAAGCAAGGTGGCGATCGCACTATCGCAGTTTATGACCTTGGTGGTGGTACATTTGATATCTCAATCATTGAAATTGACGAAGTAGATGGCGAGAAGACTTTCGAAGTACTTGCAACTAACGGTGATACTCACCTAGGTGGTGAAGACTTTGATACTCGTTTAATCAACTACTTAGTAGACGAATTTAAGAAAGACCAAGGTATCAACCTAAAAACAGATCCTTTGGCAATGCAACGCCTAAAAGAAGGTGCTGAGAAAGCGAAAATTGAACTTTCTTCAACTCAATCTACTGATGTGAATCTACCGTACATCACTGCAGATGCAACAGGTCCTAAACACCTAAACATCAAAGTATCTCGTGCGAAACTAGAATCACTTGTTGAAGATTTGGTTCAACGTTCTCTTGAGCCTATGAAAGTGGCACTTTCTGATTCAGGCCTAGCGGTAAGCGAAATTACTGATGTAATCCTTGTTGGTGGTCAGACTCGTATGCCTATGGTTCAATCTAAAGTGGCTGAGTTCTTCGGTAAAGAAGCACGTAAAGATGTAAACCCTGATGAAGCGGTAGCTGTTGGTGCTGCAGTTCAAGGTGGTGTTCTTGCGGGTGACGTTACTGACGTACTACTTCTTGATGTTACTCCTCTATCTCTTGGTATCGAGACGATGGGCGGCGTAATGACTAAACTTATCGAGAAAAACACGACTATCCCAACGAAAGCGAACCAAGTGTTCTCTACCGCTGAAGATAATCAAAATGCGGTAACGATTCACGTACTTCAAGGTGAGCGTAAGCAAGCGACATATAACAAGTCTCTTGGTCAGTTCAACTTAGAGGGCATTCAAGCGGCTCCTCGTGGAATGCCACAGATTGAAGTAACGTTTGACCTTGATGCCGATGGTATCTTGCATGTTGGCGCGAAAGATAAGCAAACCGGTAAAGAGCAAAAAATCACTATCCAAGCGTCTGGTGGTCTAAGCGACGAAGATATCGAGAAAATGGTTCAAGAAGCGGAAGCGAACAAAGAAGCAGACAAAATGTTTGAAGAACTTGCTTCTGCACGCAACCAAGCAGACCAAATCGTTCACTCTACTCGTAAGCAAATCGAAGAAGCGGGTGACGCACTTCCTGCCGACGAAAAAGAGAAAATTGAAGCTGCAGTTACTGAGCTAGAAACGGCACGTAAAGGTGACGACAAAGCAGAAATCGATGCTAAGACTCAGTCTCTAATGGAAGCGTCTAAAGTGTTGATGGAAATCGCACAGCAAAAAGCTCAAGCGGCTCAAGCTGAAGAGGGTGCTGAAGAGCAACCAACATCAGCTGATGAGGACGTCGTTGATGCTGAATTTGAAGAGGTTAAAGAAGACAAGAAATAATCGTTGAATACTTTTCATCGATTAACTTGTTAACCTTTTTAGGTGTTTGCGGGCGTTTGAGGAAACTCTAACGCCCGTTCATTTGTCCAAACGTTTCGATTTAGATAAATCGTTTTTTTGATTAAGAGATAGACGAATTTTCTAAATCGATACATTTTGAAAGCGACGCTAGGTCGTTTAGCAGTAGATAAAAGTGGTGACGACGACTATGTCAAAACGTGATTATTACGAAGTATTAGGTGTAGCTAAAGACGCTTCTGAGCGTGATGTTAAGAAGGCGTATAAGCGCCTGGCGATGAAGTATCACCCAGACCGTAACCCTGATGATGATTCAGCAGAAGCGAAATTCAAAGAAGTAAAAGAAGCCTATGAGATCTTACTCGATCCGCAAAAGAAAGCGGCATACGATCAGTATGGCCATGCGGCATTCTCTCAAAATGGCGGCGGTGGTTACGGCGGTGGCGGCGGTGCTGATTTTGGCGATATTTTTGGTGACGTATTCGGCGATATCTTTGGTGGTGGCCGACGAGGTGGTGGTCAAGCTCGAGCTCAACGTGGTGCCGACCTTCGGTATAACATGGAACTGAGTCTTGAAGATGCGGTTCGTGGTTGTTCAAAAGAAATCGAAATTCCAACCTTAGTTCATTGTGATAGCTGTAATGGAACAGGTGCGAAGAAAGGTACATCTGCAGATACCTGTGGAACCTGTCATGGGCACGGCCAAGTACAGATGCGTCAGGGCTTCTTTGCTGTTCAGCAAACTTGTCCAACTTGTAATGGCAAAGGTAAGATCATCAAAAACCCTTGTAATGAGTGTCATGGTCAAGGGCGTAAGAAGAAGAGTAAAACCCTTAACGTTAAGATTCCGGCTGGCGTTGATACTGGCGACCGTATTCGTTTGTCTGGTGAAGGTGAAGCAGGGGATATGGGAGCACCAGCGGGTGACCTATATGTTCAAGTTCATGTGAAAGAGCACCATATTTTCGAACGAGATGGCAACAACTTGTACTGTGAAGTTCCAGTGAGCTTTGCACTCGCCGCTCTTGGTGGCAATGTTGAAGTTCCGACATTGGATGGCCGTGTTAACTTAAAAGTTCCAGAAGAAACCCAAACTGGCCGCATGTTCCGCATGCGTGGTAAGGGTGTGAAAGGGGTGCGCGGCGGTGCAATGGGCGATCTCATTGTTAAGCTATTGGTTGAGACACCTGTAAAATTAAGCTCGCGTCAAAAAGAACTATTGCGTGAATTTGAAGAGTCATGTGGTGGCGAAGCGGCAGGTAAGCATAGTCCTAAATCAGAAGGTTTTTTTAGCGGTGTTAAGAAGTTTTTTGATGACTTAACTAGCTAATTTGAATTGAACTGTCATTCAAATTTTAAGGTCTGCATTATGCAGGCCTTTTTGTTTTTAAGTGCTTTTTTCAACTAAATCAGTATCAGTCCTTAAGTCAGTATCCAACCAATCGACCACCAAATGCGAGAGCAATCACCCAGTCATGAAATGTACAGTCGTGATGTTTTACATTTGTTTTAGAGACCTCTTTTCACCCTAATTCCCTCTATTTTTTCTTTATTAGCTTGCTACTCTGGATTTAGCTTTCTGTTTTTATGGGGGGAGTGTTATCAGTCATTATCTAATAGCGAGCCATAAAAAAGGCCATAATAATGGCTTTACTTTGATTGAAGTGTTGACTGTTATGGCAGTCATCATGATTTCTTTGTACGCCGCAATTCCGCAGATGGCACCAAGTCTTGAAGTTGAAAAGGTCGCATCGACGGCGCGAGGTGTGATGCAGTTTATTGATGATGCCAAGTCATTGGCACGGATGCGCAATCAAGCGTTATGGATAGAAGTTTATGAAGGTAATACAGACTCAAGCTCACGCTGGTATTTACGCTTGCGAACGTCAACTGATACGACAACGATGGGTAACGTTCTTCAGCAACTAGTAGGAGAGCATTCTTTAAAACTTGATTCAGGGTACCTCAACGATAAGATCTTGATTGATGGGCTGAAAGGAAAGGTCAGTAATGGTTCCTTAAAGTTCAGCAGTGCCTCATCTAACAGCCCTGTTTTAAAAGTGATTACGTCGTATGGTGCTGGGAGAATCCGATTGTGTTCGCTAGAGGAGAAGCTGGATGGCATTCCATTATGTTAGACGACAGCGAGGGTTGACATTAATCGAACTACTCATTGGTTTATCTTTGGGTAGTATCGTGATTCTATGCGGATTTTATATATTAATGAATAGCTTACATACTTCAAGGCAACTAGATCAAGTAACATTAGTAGCACGAAAATTGAATGACACTCATCAACTTATGTATCAAGAATTACGGCGTGCCGGGCATCAAATTAACCAGCAATTGGCTATTCATTTTAGTGATAGCGATAACGTCATCGATGTTAGAGAGAGTGGAGCGCAACTTGGTATGGTTTACCAAGTAGAACCATCTGGTGATGAAGCGTTTCGAAACTTGGTTTTCCTTTATGATTCATCCAATAAGAATATAAAGCTGTGTGATAAGTTTACCAGTGCGCCTCTTAGTACCGAGAGTGCAGTAGAATCAACACGTTCAGCGCCGTGTTTTACGCTTTTTGATCGTAAACAGATTAAAGCCGATAGCTTTAAAGCTGATATATTAACGTTGAATAGTGATGGTACACGGAGCCAAGTTGTTAGTGTTGAACTCACTCTGTCATCGGTGATGGATAATACGGTGAGTCAGAGTTTATCGTTTCAAGTGACGATTAGGAGTTGGATGTGAAAAGCGTTCGCGGTTACACGACTCTGCTGTTAACTACCGTTGTTTTGCTGATTATTTTGGTTGTCACCATGAGTACTTCTCGAAGCATGTATCAGTATCTGCGCATCGTCGAGCATAGAATTACGACAATGCAGCAAGACTGGGAAGTGGAAGGGGCGATTGAGTGTGTGTTTGCTAAGTCTCGAATCGGCCACTTATTTCCACTGGATGTAAAAGAGTGCACCGATGGCGTGGATACTCTTGATGTAACAGGGCAAGTCGTCAGAAAAATTAAGGCAACGAATGGTTTTTCGACGCTAACTCGACATTTTAGTTTACCTTCTGCAGATAGTTTTGGCGCAATCAAAACCAGCGCAAATTTGGTGCTAACCGATAAATCGACTTTTGCTCCCGACCCCGGCGAGCTAAATGAAGATCTAGATTGGGAGTGTATTTCAGTTCGGTATCGGCATGATTTGTCGGCCTCTTCTATCACGACGTTACACCCTTATGAATTAGGGCTTTTACCTTATCAAGGCTTCCCTGAGAGCAGTGTTCGACAGCAGCGCTGCACCGATAGTCATCATAGCGTTGACCGTACTATAAGCAATGCAAAGAGTGATTTCTATCATGATAGCGAACTCAACCCATTTGAGGACTTATTTGGTGTATCAGAATCAAATTGGTTTGACGTATTTTCTAATACAGCCGTCGGTCGAGTTCCTCACTCGCTAGACAGTCACAATGTTCTTTCGGTTCCATCTGCCGAAAAGCTACCAATCGCTCAAATGAATACCCATTGTGCCAGTGATATTGAAGCTCGTATCAACCAAGGAAAAGATCTTGTCTGGGTCTATGGCGGCTGTGAACTAAACGAAAGTGATGTCTCTCAAATCAGCGACGCCATTGAAAATCAATTTACTGACTCTGGAATTATCTTAGTGGTTCATAACGGGATCTTAGCGGTCGAAAGTCAGCAAACTTTTCCTGGACTGGTTATGCAATTCACGTCACCAGGTAGTACATTTTCAACCGCTTTGGATTGGGCATCGACTCAAGTAAATCAAGATATTATCGATTTTATGGCACATTCCTCCAATCCTGACTTAATCGGGCCGGATCAGATTAGTTATTTTCAAGTGGGGCGGTTCAATCCTGTGGGTGGTTTAGTCCTAAGTTCAAACAATACTTATGCGGTTATTAAAGGCCAACTGCATTTTCAATATCAGCGAGACTTGATTGCAAGGCCTTTGGCTCATATCCGCCCTGTTGGTTGGGTATTTGGTTCATGGGGAGATGAATATGCCACCAGTGAATAGATATAGACCTCGCTCCAGTTACGGTGTTGCCTTACTTGAAGTTGTTGTTTCACTGATGTTATTGAGTCTTGTTGTGGTAGGGCTAATTCAAGTTGAACAGGGTTTATTGGTTAAATTTGAACACGGCCAGTATAAAATGAAAGCCGCTAACCATATCGATAATTATTTTGAATCTCTGCGAACGCGTGGCGCCAATTCAGAAATATCAGAAGCCGCGGTTATCGATTTTGACACCGGTATTGGTTCAAAAACAATATCCTATCCTGATGGTATTGAGCTCGAAAGCAAAGTGATTGAGCTATTGGTTGCAGGTAACGTCAAGAAAGTTGAAGCGACAGGGCGCTGGCAATTAAGCAGCGGTGAAACTGGCTCAATATCCGCGACAACCATGATCGCGAAATACAGTGAGTTTTATTAACGCTATTCAACATACGATAAAATGAATAGCCGATGAGTACCTTGACCATTATTATAGTGGTTGTGTTTTAAATAGTGACCCAACAAATTGAGAGAGAACATAGTGTCTACAGAGTGTAAAGCGACAGAAGATATCCGTTTTATGCAGCGCGCATTAGAGCTAGCACACCAAGCTGAATTGGAAGGTGAAGTTCCAGTTGGCGCCTTGCTAGTGAAAGATGGCAAGGTGATTGCCGAAGGGTGGAATCAGTCGATCTCAAAGCACGATGCGACAGCGCACGCTGAAATTGATGTGTTGCGTAAAGCTGGACGTGTTCTGGAAAATTATCGTCTAACAGATACCACTCTCTATGTGACCTTAGAGCCTTGTCCAATGTGCGCTGGAGCCTTGCTTCATGGGCGGGTTAAACGCATTGTGTATGGTGCTCCAGACCTAAAAGCAGGCGCGGCAGGAACCGTGATTAACTTGTTTGGTAGTGAGGCTAGTTACCACCATGCTGATATTGTGGGAGGAGTTCTAGAGCAAGAATGCCGAGCGCAACTGCAGGCGTTTTTTAAGCGCCGGCGTAAAGAGAAAAAAGAACAAAAACGTCAGGTCAGAGCGACAACCAACAGCGATGAAAGTAGTAATGAATCCTAGCCATTTTAACTTTGGCTAGGATCATAAGTTCAATTCTCGTCTCTTATTTTGAGTTTTCTGAAGCGGTGCTTTTAGCTTCTTCTTTTGTTTCTTCAACTTTGTCTTGTACTTTTTCTACGGCTTCTTTTTTTTCAGCTTTCTTCGAGTCTGTTTGTGCTGCCGCTTTTTTAGTAGCACTGTCCTTAGTTGCCTTATCTGTTATCTCTTTTTTCTTTGTTTTTTGAGTTGCTTCTGATTTGGGCTTACTAGCATCGGTTGATGCTTTGCTCTCTTTAGCTTTCTCTTCTTTTTCTTGTGACTCAGATGCAGCCGAATCATCTGGGGCTGTAGATGTGCTCTCTGTTTCGTTTGTTACTAATGTAACAGAAGCATCTTTCGGGACACTCGTCGCATAAAATGGCGCTACGACAGGAATAACGGCGATATCGTCGGTGTTATTGTCACTGTTACTTTTTTGCTTCTCATCAATATGACCAATAATACTTTGGTAATAGCGACGAATGTTTTCGACATAAGAGAGAGCTTCATCACCCCGAGCAAACCCATATTTCGTTGTGCTGTAATATTTCTTTTTTCGCAAAAGTGGTAAACGTTCTTTTACATCGTTCCATGCATTCGGATCGCCACCCAGTTCCTTAGTTAATTTACGTGCGTCAATCACATGCCCAAGGCCCATATTATATGACGCGAGAGCAAACCACGTTTTTTCGTGATGAGGAACTGAGTCAGGAATCGCTTTAAACATACGGCGGAAATAAGCAACACCACCACGTATTGATTGCTCTGGGTCGAGTCTATCGTCAACACCGACACTTTTCGCTGTAGGAAGTGTCAACATCATAAGGCCTCGAACACCGGTGGGCGATTTTGCTTTGGGATCCCAATGAGATTCTTGATACCCAATTGCTGCAATAAGGCGCCAATCAAATTCATCTGAATACTTTTGGAATAAATCTTGCCATTCTTCAAGTGTTGAATCGAGTGCCCGAATAAAGGCTCTGGTATCAACATAATCAAATGTCCCAATATGCCCAATGTATTTTTCCTCAAGAGAAGCGAGAGAACCTGATTGCTTTAGCTGCCCAAAAAACTCAACCATCATTGCATAAAGGCTTTCATCATCTGACCGACGGATAAACCAAGAAACTGACTGATCTTCGGTTAATTCAAATGCAGGCGCGATGTCAGGGTGTACGCGTTGAGCCAGAGAAATTTCAACAGAGTCTGCCATGGTATAACGCAATGTTCCCAATGAGACTTGCTTTAAAAGATCGTTAACATCGGCGTTACGATCTAGGGCATAACTCAGTTCTGGGTTGCTTTGATGTAATGGCTCTAAGGTCTGTTGAAAATGGCTATTTTCTACGATGCGAAAGATGTCTTTTAATTTATGAGATTCAGCTAATGACTCTTTCTGGATTTTTATAAGGTCGGCCATATTCCGTGGTCTTAATGTGCCTTTTTTATACACCAATTGCTGACTGACATAGTAATAAGCAGGGCCGGGTCTAAATTCCTTGATTCGCTCCGGTGTTTGAATTTGTCCAGCGGCAACGAGATCAATTTCATCATTTTTTAATGCAGGAAAGAGCGAAGAGACTCGATAGATTGGCGTGATTTCAAGTTTAACGCCTAGTTGATTAGCAAACTCACGCGCTAATTCGTAATCTAAACCCGAAGGACCATCGGGACTGATAAAATAAGAGAGTTGATTGTTCAGAGTCCCGACTCGTAATACGCCACGATCTCGTATTTTATCGAGTTCACTTTTGGGCTTTGAGTCAATTTGACACCCTGCTAGAAGCGTGACAATCCCTGCGAGTACAACGAATTTTCTCGCATAGTTTCGAACTATTTTTGTCATCAATTAGTCATCTCGAGGTTAGATTATTATTTTTCAGTATAGAGTCATTCTACTGACAACTATATCTTCGAGCAAATAAAGCTGAAAAACTCGATTTACGTACTGATATTCTGTTGCCACTGTTTTCAAAAAAAAATGACGCAAACGGTTGCGTTGGGTGTTACATCACACTCGCAATTCCTTTATAATGCGCCCCAAATCCGAGATGAGATTGGAATGAAGCCTTGGCTGCCGTTAAAGTCATTCCAATGTCACCTTAATCAACATTAAATAGAGACCTAAGCACATGAGAATTTTGCGCGGTTCCCCAGCTCTTTCAGAGTTTCGTATTAACAAACTTCTTGAACTTTGTCGTGAACAAAGCTTACCCGTTACTGGTATCTATGCAGAATTTATGCATTTTGCCGATCTTACGGCTGAGCTTACTAGTCAAGAGTTAGACAAGCTTGAAAAGTTACTGACTTATGGACCGAAGATTGAAAGCCATCAACCAGAAGGTTTACTGCTTCTTGCGACACCGCGTCCTGGGACTATTTCCCCTTGGTCTTCTAAATCATCTGATATCGCTCACAATTGTGGCTTGGTTAGTGTAAAGCGTCTAGAACGTGGTACTGCTTACTATATAGAAAGTGCTTCTGAGTTAACTCAAGCGCAAGTTGAAGCGGTAAAAGCCTTAATTCATGACCGTATGATGGAAACCGTGTTTACGGATATGGAAGCAGCATCGGCACTGTTTACCGTTGCAGAGCCTGCGCCGTTTACACCAGTGGATATTCTTGCCGGTGGCCGTGAAGCACTTGAAGAAGCGAACGTCGCTTTGGGTTTGGCGCTTGCTGAAGATGAAATTGATTATCTTGTGACCAGCTTTACAACTTTAGGTCGTAACCCTACCGATATTGAGTTGATGATGTTTGCTCAAGCGAACTCAGAGCACTGTCGACATAAAATCTTTAATGCAGATTGGACGATAGACGGTGTCGACCAGCCAAAATCGCTATTTAAGATGATTAAGAATACGTTCGAAAATACGCCAGATTATGTGTTGTCTGCGTATAAAGATAATGCCGCTGTTATGACTGGTTCGAAAGTTGGGCGCTTCTTTGCTGACCCTGATTCTCGTCAATATACTTATCATCAAGAGCCAGCCCATATCTTGATGAAGGTGGAAACACATAACCACCCAACAGCAATCTCTCCATGGCCAGGTGCTGCGACTGGTAGTGGTGGTGAAATTCGTGACGAAGGCGCAACTGGAATTGGTGGTAAACCGAAAGCAGGTTTGGTTGGATTCTCTGTATCGAACTTGCGTATTCCTGGTTTTGAACAGCCTTGGGAAACTGATTTTGGTAAGCCGGGACGAATCGTTAATGCGTTAGATATTATGCTGGAAGGACCATTAGGTGGCGCTGCATTTAACAACGAATTTGGTCGTCCTAACTTGCTTGGTTATTTCCGTACTTACGAAGAAAAAGTCACCTCACATGCAGGTGAAGAAGTTCGTGGCTACCATAAGCCAATCATGATTGCCGGTGGTTTAGGTAACATTCGTGAAGAGCATGTAGAGAAAAAAGAAATCCCAGTTGGTGCTAGCCTGATTGTATTGGGCGGTCCAGCGATGAACATCGGCCTTGGTGGCGGTGCAGCCTCTTCAATGGCTTCTGGTCAATCTGCAGAAAACCTAGATTTTGCTTCAGTACAGCGTGAAAACCCAGAAATGGAACGTCGTTGTCAGGAAGTGATCGACCGTTGTTGGCAGCTTGGCGACGATAACCCAATCGCCTTTATTCACGATGTCGGTGCTGGTGGTATTTCTAACGCATTACCTGAATTGGTGAACGATGGTGAGCGTGGTGGTAAATTCCAATTACGCGATGTACCTAATGATGAGCCGGGTATGAGCCCTCTTGAAATTTGGTGTAACGAGTCGCAAGAGCGTTATGTTATGGCTGTCGCACCAGAAAATATGCCAGTGTTTGATGCTATTTGCCAGCGCGAGCGCACACCTTATGCCGTGGTAGGTACGGCAACAGAAGAGCGTCATTTATCGTTAGATGATTCGCACTTCGATAATCGTCCTATCGATATGCCGTTAGATATTCTGTTAGGCAAGCCGCCGAAAATGCATCGTGATGCGACGACATTAAAAGTGCAAGGTAGTGAGCTAGAGCGTTCAGGAATTGAGTTGAATGATGCGGTTGATCGTGTTCTTCGTTTACCAGCTGTTGCTGAAAAAACCTTCTTGATTACCATCGGTGACCGTTCGGTAACCGGGCTTGTCGCTCGTGACCAAATGGTAGGGCCATGGCAGGTTCCTGTGGCGAACTGTGCAGTGACCGCGGCGAGTTTTGATACTTACCATGGTGAAGCGATGTCGATGGGTGAACGTACACCTGTTGCATTGTTAGACTTTGGTGCGTCAGCACGTTTGGCGGTTGCAGAGTCATTAACCAATATTGCGGCGACCGAAATTGGCGATATTAAACATATCAAACTCTCTGCAAACTGGATGTCTCCAGCGGGTCACCCAGGTGAAGATGCGGGTTTGTACGAAGCGGTAAAAGCCGTTGGTGAAGAGCTATGTCCTGCACTTGGGCTTTCCATCCCGGTAGGTAAAGACTCGATGTCGATGAAGACCAAGTGGGAAGAAAACGGCGAACAAAAAGAAGTTACGTCTCCGCTTTCTTTGGTTATTACGGCATTTGCGCGCGTGGAAGATGTTCGTAAAACGGTCACGCCACAGCTTCGCACCGATAAAGGTGATTCGAGCTTAATAGCCATTGATCTTGGTAACGGCAAAAACCGTTTAGGTGCGACAGCACTTGCTCAAGTATACAAACAGCTTGGTGATAAACCCGCTGATGTCGATAGTGCTGAACAGCTAAAAGGCTTCTACGATGCAATTCAAGCATTGGTGGCTCAAGACAAACTTGTTGCTTATCACGATAAAGGCGACGGTGGTTTGTTCGTAACATTGGCTGAAATGGCTTTTGCTGGTCACTGTGGCGTTAATGTCGCGATTGATGCATTCGGTGATGATGCATTAGCGGCTCTGTTCAATGAAGAATTGGGCGCGGTTGTTCAAGTTGCTAACAGCGATGTGGATACGGTTCTTTCCGTATTGGCGGATAACGGCTTAGCGGCATGTTCACATGTTATCGGTTCGGTTGCAGCAAGCGATTCGATCGTGATTACGCAAAATGGAGCAACGATTCTTGAGCGTAATCGTACTGAGCTTCGTACTATCTGGGCAGAAACAACGCACAAGATGCAAGGGTTACGTGATAATCCAGCGTGTGCAGACCAAGAGTTTGAAGCGAAGAAAGATAACTCAGATCCAGGTTTGAACGTTAGCTTGAGCTTTGATGTCAACGAAGATATTGCGGCGCCATATATTGCCAAAGGCGCGAAGCCGAAAATGGCGATATTACGTGAGCAAGGTGTTAACTCTCACGTTGAAATGGCAGCGGCATTTGATCGCTCTGGTTTTGAAGCGGTTGATATTCACATGAGTGATATTTTAACTGGCCAAGCGGCACTTGATGAGTACCAGGGCTTAGTGGCTTGTGGTGGCTTCTCGTATGGTGACGTATTAGGTGCAGGTGAAGGTTGGGCGAAATCAGTATTGTTTAATGCTCAAGCTCGCGATCAGTTCGAAGCATTCTTCAACCGCCAAGATACGTTCTCTTTGGGTGTGTGTAACGGTTGTCAGATGTTATCAAACCTAAAAGAGCTGATTCCAGGAGCTGACCTATGGCCTCGTTTCGTACGCAATGAATCAGAGCGTTTTGAAGCACGCTTCAGCCTTGTTGAAGTACAGAAGTCAGATTCTATCTTCTTCAATGAAATGGCGGGTTCTCGCATGCCAATCGCTGTCTCCCACGGTGAAGGCCGCGTTGAGGTTCGTGATGATGCTCATCTATCGTCTATCGAACAATCAGGTACGATTGCACTTCGTTATGTCGATAACCTTGGTAACGCGACTCAGCAATATCCAAACAACCCGAATGGTTCACCAAATGCAATCACTGGTTTAACTACAGCTGATGGTCGTGTGACGATTATGATGCCGCACCCTGAGCGTGTATTCCGCACGGTTGCAAACTCATGGCACCCAGATTCATGGGGTGAAAACGGTGCTTGGATGCGTATGTTCCAAAACGCACGCAAAAATGTGGGTTAATCGCTAATCAGCGTATTTTGGAAGATGGTATAGCGTAAAAAAGAAGGCCTGACAGAAATGTTAGGCCTTCTTATTATTTGTACTGAAGATGATTTTACAACGAATGCAATGTCTAATCTTGATTAACGAAACTGGCCAACTTCAGAGAGAAATTCAAATCCAGCTCCAGCGAGGCGCTCAATCAGTTTCGCCTTGTCTAAATCGAATGAGGATACGAGGCGATCTAAGTCACCATCAAAGTCATCACGTAGTTTAGTATTCACTAGGCTAAACAACATGATGGGATCCATTTTCAAATAGTTGGCTAAATCCATCATTAATCCTCAAAGTCAGATATTAATAGGTTGGCAGCAGCAAACGCAGCACGATCACGCGTATCTTTTGGTAAGCCTTCATTAGCGGCGATATCGTTTAAGGTCTTTACGACACAGGTTATCGCTTGCGGGATGTACCCTTGGTCACCACTCCCAATTTGTGAGTAGAGCTCTTTTATTAGTGGACAGCAATCGTATACTTTCATGTTAGTTTCCAAATACATAATAATAACTACTATCGATACTACATTGAGGAAAAAGTAAAACAAAGAAAAATCTGGGCGCTTAATTGTCTTAGTTTTTGTATGAAGAGAGATTATGTCACTAGCAATATCATTTATTTTTCCTCATTCAAGCTTTCGCATGAGTTAGATTTGATCTTAAGAGTTATTCAACTATCATATTTGTAGTACGTGAGAGTTAAATGATTGATTATACTTCACTTTCGATTTCTTTTATCACAGAGGGAAAATATTCATGTTTGCAATCAATTTAAAGCGAATTATGTCAAATTATGACCCTGTGGTTTTATGTGCGTTGTTGGTTTTTGCTGTAGTTGCGAGAGTAACAGTCGCATTGTCGTATGAGGTGAATTGGGATGAATTTTATTACTTGTCCGCTGTGCATCGTTTTATCAATGGTGACACGCTTATAAATAGTTTTCAGACTTTTCATATTCATTTTTTTACGTGGCTGGATTTGATATCCAACAATGAAGTTGGACAAATCGTAGCGGCTAGATTTGCCATGTTAGCTCTTCAGATAATTACTGGGTTTTATATTTTTAGGATTTGTCGCCGCTATCTTAGTTTCTCTGCTTCCATCTTTGCCGTTTTGTCTTATTTCTCTTTCTCCTATGTTATCCGGATGGGGGCAAGCTTTCGCACTGATCCTATTGCAAGCTGTTTTTTGATTATCGTATTAGATTATTTTCTTAGTAATAAACTTTCCGTCATGAAATCCTTGATCGCTGGAGTGTTAACCGCTTTTGCCTTATTAATTAGTTTAAAGGCTTCACTTTATATCCCAACTTTTTTGTCGATAGTGTTAATTACACTGTATTGCTCTGAGTCTCGTCGCAATTATATTCGACAGCTTTTATTCTATGGAGTATCAATTCTAATAGGATTTTCGGCTTTATATATATGGCATTATTCAAGTATTGGCGGGAGCAGTTTACTTATCGATATATTTTCGATGACTGGGGCTGCAGATAAAACTCTTAACGAACGAACTTTCTTTCATGGAGAGGCATTTTTTATTCAAACACTTACTTCCGATAGTATATATTGGCTTATATTACTTGTTGGATCTGTTTTTGCTGCGGTTTCTGCCTTCAATCAATCGCTACTGAGTCGAGATGTTTCTCTTAAATATCTTAGTGTGGTACTGCTATTAACGACATTGTTATATTATCGAAATTCATTCCCTTACTACTATGCGTTTATGCTTGCGCCGGTAAGTATTTTATTTGCTGTTTTTTGGGATGGGCTATTCACTTTTATAAGAACTAAGCTAGCTCATTTTGTCTCATTGACCATTTTACTGTTATTTTCTTTCTCAATTGTGTTAAATGGTTTTGTTGTCCCTCTCTCCAAAGATAGAAATCTAGATTATCAACGCTATTTTATAGAGACTGTGCATGAAATTTTTACTGAACCTGTTTCATATATCGATCGCTGCTCTATGATTGCCAGTTATACTAAAACCGGGTTCTTTATGAGTACTTGGAGATATGAAAACTATGTTCGAGATCAACAACCTGTTATTCACAATGCAGTTCTAAATGACAATCCCGTATTTGTTGTAGCAAATACCCCGTTTTTAAGTGCTTTATATCAAGCTTCGTCTGACAATTGGCTTATAACTCAAGATCGCTTCACTTTACAACAAAACTATATTCATCATTGGAATGAACTTTTTGTCGCCGGAAAACAGTTTGAACTTTCAATAAATACACCTAGTGTTGAGTTTTCGTTGTACGTTGAAGGTATTTACACCCTTGAAGGAGATTCAAATGCGAAGATTAACGGTTCACTTCTGAGTCCCGGGCAAACTATCTTCTTATCTAAAGGAGTCCATGTGATAACGTCCGATCAATTGCCAGGAACGTATACCATACGTTGGGGAGATAATCTTTTACGCCCAACTGAGCGAATCAAATCGAGGGCGTTATTTACAGGGTTTTAGTATTAATCACAAGCTAATTGCTTAAGGCATTATTAATGAAATTGATTGTTCAGATTCCATGTTATAACGAAGCTGATAACCTAGCAGATGTGGTAAATTCCATACCGACTACGATACCTGGAATTTCTAAGGTTGAGGTACTGGTCATCGATGACGGCTCAACTGATGGAACTGCAGATATCGCGCGCCAGTTGGGCGTAGATCATGTCGTTGTCAACAGATGGAATCGAGGATTAGCTCATACCTTTCGTACTGGTATTGAAGAATGTATTCAGCGAGGTGCCGATATCATCGTGAATACGGATGGTGATAATCAATATAATGGGGAAGATATTTCGCTGTTGGTTGAGCCTATTGTTAATGGCAGCGCTGAGATCGTTGTCGGAAATCGAGGTGGGTATAATAACCAGCACTTTTCTTTTTTTAAACGTTCACTACAAGTGTTCGGCAGTTTTATCATTGCCAAAGCTACAGGACTAGCAGTAAAGGATGCCGTTAGTGGGTTTAGAGCAATAACTAGAGACGTTGCTCAGCAACTTAATATTGTATCGGATTTTAGTTATACGATTGAAATGTTGGTTCAAGCCAGTGCGAAAAAGCTAAATGTAGTTTCGGTCCCAATTCGCACCAATGGTAAAACAAGGGAGTCTAGACTCTTCAAAAATATTCCACATTTTTTGAAAATGTCGATTTCTACATTAGTCCGTGTTTATACAATGTATCGCCCTCTGCGAGTATTCTTAAGTATTGGAACCTTCGCGATATTGTTAGGACTCATTCCGATATTACGATTTTTGTATTTCTATTTTAATGGAATCGGAGATGGCCACGTTCAATCATTAGTACTAGGTACGATGCTGATTGTTCTAGGTGCTGTCTCACTGTTGATAGGTATGGTAGCGGATCTGGTCGGATTTAACCGGAAGCTCACTGAAAAAGTCTTGCTACGCATGGAGTTACTAGAAGAAAGGTTAGTTAAAAATGACCAAATATCCATGTCAGATAGCACAAAAAAAAACGAGAAGAAATAGGATTGAACTCTGTGTGAAATATTAGCATTGATGGAATAGTGAAGTGGAATTTACAGCTTTCTTAAGGGCATACCTTTTGGGGAACACAGAAATTTTCCTAGTTTTTAAAAAGGTATTGCTGGTTTGTTAACTCGTAGGTGGTAATAGCACTCATTTATAATGTTTCACCCAATTGAAATTAATTCTTAATAAATTGGTATAAAAATTTAGATATAAAGAGGTAGGGATGGTTGGGAAGTTTATCGATCGCTTATTTAAAAAAGTCTGGTCAGATACTGACATAGAAAAATATGTTGGGAAAAACATTCAGTCATATTTAACCTATGCTCAAGATGATAACATTCGAAAGTTTTCAGCATCTGGAGGCTCAACAACAGCTATATTAATTCATGGGTTGGAGCATGGATTTTTTGATGGCGCGTTAGTGTGTAAAACAGTAATGGTGTCCGGAAAAGTTCGTACTAAATTTGAGGTGGCTGTAACTAAGCAAGATATACTAGAAGCCCGCGGTAGTAAGTATGTAGAGTCAAACTTTACTCGAGATGCTATACCCCAAATCAAAAATTTCTCAGGGAAAGTAGCCGTTGTTGGGCTACCTTGTGATTTAAGTGCTCTTACAAGGCTCTGTAGAAGAGATCGCGTGTTAGCGAGTAAAGTTTCGTTAACTATAGCTCTAGTTTGCGGACATAATTCTCGAACGGATTTAATAGATGAAATTAGTACACGTTTAGAGAAAGAGTCAGGGAAGAAAATCGTTGATTACCGCTTTCGAGTGGGGCATTGGCGCGGCTTTCTAGAAGCTGATTTAGATGATGGATCTACAATTCGTAAACCTACTAAGTTTTTCAATGATTATCAAAATTTGCATTTTTTTAGTGAAAGAAAGTGCATGTCTTGTCATGACCATTATGGGTATGTTGCAGATATTACCGTAGGTGATGTTTGGTTATTCAAATTAAAAGATAATCCTATCAAGCATACTGGAATAATTGTTCGTACTAATCGAGGGAAAAGTATTTTAGATAGTTCTACGTTTTCTGGCGATATTCATTCAGAAGGGCTGGATGTTCGAGAAATTATGGACGGCCAGTCTCGAATTGGTCCATCTCATTATAATGTAACAGCTCGTCATAAAGTCGGAAAAATTTTAGGGATAAAAGTGAAAGACACTGTCAATGAAAAAGTTTCTGTAGCGACATATATTAATACGTTCTTATCGTTACTAAATATTAAAGTTAGTAGTAAACCTTGGGGAAAAAAAATCATATTTTCGATGCCAAGAATAATCTTAAAAGCTTATTTATATTTTAAAAAAGCCTTGGAGTCATATAAATGAAAAGCCTATCATTTATTGCCGCTACATTTTATGGCAACCGTGGAGCAGAAGGTATGCTCAGTACTGTATTGGGTAAGTTAAAGGAAGATGCGTCAGAGGACATTGAATTCAATGTTTATAGTTATTACCCAGATGCAGATCGAAACCTTGTTAGTGACGAATCTATAAACATATTTTCTGCTACGCCAGCTTACTTGGTCCTAGTGCTGGTCCCCTGTGCTTTATTATATCGTCTATTCAATCTGTTATTACTAAAAAGTGCCTTAAAAATACTCCCATCATCAATTCTCTCGCTCGCGGAATCAGACGCATTGGTATGTTTAGCAGGTGTATCTTTTGTAGAAGGTCGGACTAAGTTTATACTTTTTAATATAGCGACCATTTTGCCTGCTCTGATAGTTGGTGTTCCGGTAGTTAAATTGTCTCAGGCGATGGGACCGTTTAATACTCAGCCAAATAGATTGGCAGCGAAGATATTTTTAGGAGCCTGTGACCAAATATTTACACGAGGTGACAAAACTCACTCATATCTTGTGGATCTCCTAGGAGATTCAAAGAACTATCAGCGAGCAGATGATGTTGCTTTTCATTTTAAACCTCGTTGGAGTTTTAGTTCCCCAGCTTTAGACCTATCCACTAAACTCAAAGCGCTAGACAAGGCCAAGCAGCTAGGTCAAGTAGTAGTCGGCGTTTGCCCGAGTATTGTAATTAGCAGGAATGCAGCTAAAGCAGGATGGGACTATCACTCACATATGCAGGAGTTAGTAAGTGGATTGGTAGAGAATGGTTATATTGTTGCATTATACCCGAATGCAACACGAGGAAAGGATATGGATAAATCTCATAATAATGATTTACCTTTATTACGCGATATTATCGATGGCTTTAGTGATGATCTTAAACAAAATGTAATCTGCTTTACTGATTCATATAATGCGGCTCAAGTCCATAATATTATTAACGCTTGCAATGTTAATGCTGTATCTCGCTTTCACGCTATGGTTGCATCGCTGTCATCTTGTGTTCCTGTCATGGTCATTGGATGGAGTCATAAATATCTTGAAGTTATGGAGCGGTTCGAGCAACAAGACATGGTCCTTGATTACCAAATTGGTAATGTTGAGCCAATAATAAAATGTATCAATACTTTAGTTGAGCAAAGTACACAGCGTATTGATCAGATATCAGAACGATTGCCCGAAGTTAAAAATCTTTCGAATAAGCAATTTTCTTACTTATGCCACATATGACTAGACTACTGAACTTGAATTCTATAAAAACGATTATTAAATGGATTTGGATAGTCGCTATTTTGGTTTTTTTTTCTATCTATGCTTTTCAAAAGAAAGAGCTGATATTTCAAATTAAATCGATTATGCCAGTAATGCTAGTGTTGCAGTCGATGGTTTTTGTTTGCTTTGCCAAGTATCTTCTTGTAATTAATATGAAGGTCGCTTGTGAGAAATTTGATATAAAGCTTAGCTTCTTTGATTCATTTAAGATTTATAGTTTAACTCAATTATCTAAGTATGTTCCCGGCTCTATTTGGCAGTTTGTTAGTCGATTTTTAATATTACACAATAGAGGATATGACCGCGATAAGATTAAAAAATCTCTCCTAGCAGAGTATATGTGGTTATTAGCTTCCGCGATTCTTATTGCTTTTACTGTAGAGCTCGTTGGGTCTTTTGGTTTTGTTATATTCTGGGCTGATAAGATTGATGTTAATTTAAGCTTACCTTTTATTGCTTTTATCGTTATCACTCTAATAAGTCTAGCTTTATATTTATTCGGGAGAAATTTGTATTGCTGGCTTCTCGAACTACGACCACCTCTGAAGACTATTCTTATTATGTTCATTATGTGGTGTGCATTAAGTGGCTCTCTCTGGGTTACCCTAGAACCATTTACTGATAATTCTCCGTCATTTATCTATATTTTAGGTATTTACTGTTTTGCGTTTTCGGCTGGTTTTCTTGTTCCAGTGGCTCCAGCTGGATTGGGCATTCGAGAGGCTGTACTGATGACTGCTTTATTTCCATATGTCGATTCTGATGTTGCTCTGCTATTAGCGGCTTTGAATCGTGTGATTTATTCATTTGTTGAAGTAATTATGCCTTTGTTAATAATAGTAGTTTCGGTGAGAACGAAGCGAGATAATAATGGCTAATATCGCTGTTAGATTATTTGTCTAGGAAGTTAAAGTGAATATTTAAGAAATTGATATTTAATATTATAGTTAACTAGTTTAAAAAAGAGCAGCTTAAATACTGCTCTTTCCAAATGATTAATTTATTATCTAAAATTACGCTAAAGCGCCCTTAACAAACTCAACAACCTCATCCATCTTAACTACCGATTTCTCACCGCTACGACGGTTTTTATATTCGAAGTTTCCTTCGTCCATACTGCGGTCGCCAATGATGATGGTGTGTGGAACGCCGATCAATTCCATATTCGAGAACATAACACCTGGGCGCTCTTTACGGTCATCAAATAGAACATCAATGCCAAGAGCCTTTAATTCTGCATAAAGGTCGTTAGCGGCTTGTTGAACGCGTTCAGATTTATGCATGTTCATTGGCACAATAGCCACCTGGAATGGCGCGATTGCATCTGGCCAGATAATACCGTATTTGTCGTTGTTCTGCTCGATAGCAGCCGCAACAACACGAGAAACACCAATACCGTAACAACCCATTTCTAGGATGGTATTTTTGCCATCAGGCCCAAGGACACCACAGTTCATTTTCTCTGAGTAGTTTTTACCAAGCTGGAAGATGTGACCGACTTCGATACCACGCTTTAACATCAGAGTGCCTTTTCCACATGGACTTGGGTCACCTTCAACGACATTGCGAAGATCTTCAACTTGGCCTAACTCGACGTCACGACCCCAGTTAATGCCGAAGTAGTGCTTATCGTCAACGTTTGCGCCTGCGCCGAAGTCACTCATTACAGCAACAGTGCGGTCGACGATAAACGGTAGGGTTAGACCAACGGGACCAAGTGAGCCTGGGCCTGCGCCAATTAGAGCACGAATTTCTTCTTCTGTTGCCATTTCGAGAGGTGCAGCAACTTGCGCTAAGTTTTCCGCCTTCACTTCATTTAACTCGTGATCACCACGGATGATAAGCGCAATGATGTCGGCATCGACGTCATCAGACGCTTTAACAAACAGTGTTTTAACGGTTTTTTCAATTGGAAGATCGAATTGCTCAACCAGTTCTGCAATGGTTTTGGCGTTTGGTGTATCGACCATTTCCATTGTTTGAGTTGGTGCTGCGCATTCATCAGTCGGAGCCGTTGCTTCGGCTTTTTCGATGTTGGCAGCGTAGTCAGATTCGGTCGAGAAGGCGATAAGATCTTCACCGCTTTCGGCTAATACATGGAACTCTTGTGAACCGCTGCCGCCAATTGCGCCACTATCGGCAAGCACTGGACGGTAATCTAAACCCATACGGTCGAATGCTTTACAGTACGCGTCGTGCATGATGTCGTAGGATTTTTGCAATCCATCTTTGTCGATGTCGAAACTGTAGGCATCCATCATCGAGAACTCACGTGCACGCATTACGCCAAAACGTGGGCGTCGTTCGTCACGAAATTTAGTTTGGATTTGATAAAGGTTGAGCGGAAGTTGTTTATAAGAACTGACTTCGTTGCGTACAAGACTTGTGATCACTTCTTCCGCCGTTGGGCTAAGAACAAACGGGCGCGAATGGCGATCAGTAAGACGTAATAACTCAGGTCCCATTTTTTCAGAGCGGCCTGTTTCTTCCCATAGCTCAAACGGTTGAACCACTGGCATTAAGGTTTCAACGGCCCCTGCATTGTCGATTTCTTCTCGAACGATATTTTCTACTTTACGCAAAACACGCAGGCCAGTAGGCAGCCAAGTATACAAACCAGATGCAAGTTTTCGGACCATTCCGGCACGCAACATGAGCTGATGGCTTACGATTTCGGCATCGTTTGGTGTTTCTTTTAGCGTAGAAAGAAGATATTTACTGGTACGCATGGGTTCTATCCGTTGATTAAGTTATTGAGTAATCCCGTAGGTGAGCATCTCTGGTGAGGAAGCGTGACTAGGGAGTTTAGCCGCTAATCATATCAGCCATTTGGCTTTGTCAAAAGTCCTCTATTGTTGTGATGAGAACCTTTCTGCCTTCGACACGAAATTTGATATTGAAGTCGAACAAATTTACCGCATATTCTCGGTTATCATGCTGTGATTTTTTATACGCGGGTCGAGGGTCTTGAGCCAGTACTTGTTCAATCACGCGGTAAAGATAATCGTGTTCAGGGTGGTTGCTTAAAGAGTGCTTAGCGGAATCAGAAAAGATGACTTCTAATAACTCGGGAACATTCTGGGCGTAGCCCGCGAGCGCATCAGGAATCGCATCGCTGTAGGGAATATAAGGTTTGATATCAATGATGGGAGTGCCATTCACCAAATCAACGCCACCGAGCTCGAGATAAAAGTGATTGCCTTCTTTGCTGACACCTTTTAGTTCGACGGCTGACATACCAATCCCGTTCGGTCGAAAAGTCGCGCGAGAAGCAAACACACCAATGCGTTCATTGCCGCCGAGACGAGGAGGGCGCACTGTTGGTTTCCATCCAGCCGCGAGATTTTGGTCGAACAGAAATAGTAACCAAAGATGACTAAATTGCTCGATACCTCGAATGGCTTCAGCACAATTCGATTCGCCTAATAATTTGAGACGAGATTTAGCGGCAACTAACCCTGGCTGGCGTGGTACCGCAAACTTCTCTTTATAAGGCGATTCAATTTCTGCAATCGGTGTGATAGAGAATGAAGACATGAATTAACGGTGGTGTTTCGCAAGAAGTCGGTCAAGGTGATTGGCAAACTCGCGTCGGTCAGTTTGAGATAAACTGGCTGGACCGCCCGTTTGCACACCACTGGAGCGCATTGTTTCCATAAAGTCACGAATATTCAATCGAGATTTTATGGTTTCTTTGGTAAACAGTTCACCTCGAGAGCTTAATGCCATGACGTTTTTGGTGATCAGTTCATCTGCCAAAGGAATATCGGAAGTGATAACAAGATCACCCGCTTCAGTACGGCGGACAATTTCGTTATCTGCAATATCAAATCCGCTTTGGACCTGCTGAAAGTGGATATTATTTCGTCGTGGCAAAGGAATTGTATGATTGGCGACAAAAATACACTCTATTCCCGTGCGTTCAGCCGCACGTACAATCACTTCTCTGATGACCTTAGGACAGGCATCGGCGTCAACCCAAAGCTTCATTATGATTTCTCACTTAATTGCGTTTCAAGTTGTGTGATCCGCGCTAATAACTGTTCAACCTGAGTTTCTAACTGTTCAACGCGAGTATCTAAAGAGGTTGTTACTTCGGCTGCAACTTCAATTTTTGGCACGCGCTTCGATGCTTTCCAGCTTTTGATCGTGGAAATGATCGCAGGCATTGGAATTGATTGAGATAACCGAGCTTTAACCAGTGCAACAGAAGGTTCTTTCCCTTCGTTGGTTAACTGGGTTAGTACCGCTTCTAACTCTTCAGTTACGTCTTTGGTAATCATATGGTGTCCTTACTTCATTATTCGGGAATTCTACGCTGAACGGTGTTAGAACGAAAGCGTCCTCGTGCTACGTTAACGATCATACGGTATGAATGTTATTCCTGTTCAACATATCGATGAGGAGGGAGGTTAAATTTACTGATGTAGAACCCTCGCATAATTAATTCACCTTGGTAGCAATCGTCTCCTAATGAAGAAAACTCAAAATGGTAGATGGTGTGCCAGCGCCACGTTTTTTCCTTGGTGCGAAACTTATGGGTCGAAAAGGCAACACTGACCAATTGCAAGTTCATCTGTTTGCATTTACGTTGGATCGCTTGTTTCGCTAATTCAGATTGCTTGCGCTGTTGCCAAAATAGAAAACAGACCAATGCTGCAAATATAATGGCATACAAATCGGTAATCATTGAGTTTGCCCTAAAGTACTTTTCTGCAAATTAGTGAGTGCGTCGACCAATTGTGGTGATGGTGTTGAATGTAACAGCGGTAACATAATCATCCGTAGCTGTGGAATCATCACCAGATCGGCAAACAATTGATTAAACAAATTTTGATCTTGGGTTTGAGCAAGTCGAACTAGAAATAACTCCGCCTTAGCGGTTTCTGCAAGGGCTTGCCAGCTTCGGCCTGCCAGAGCGACCAATATTTCTGGGTGACATAACTGAGCCTGAGACAATAGCTGTTGAACAACATCGGTTAAATGCTGGTTATCGCCACCTGATAATGCTCTGATCAATGCTGAGAGTAAAAACAAATCAGGTTCATCACCTTGCATCTCATCCAAGGTAAATTCAGCCAGTTTATTGCTGAGATCACTGGTTAGAGAGACATGTTCCAATGCGCCAAGTAAACCGTATAGAGGCTGGCTTGGTAGGTGCTTGAGTGAGCGTATGAAATGGCGATGATTTTGTTCATCAGATAATCGAGCCGCCATATCAGTAATACCTTGTAAGCCGACACTTTGCCATTTGTCCCATCCGAGTTCGCCTTTAAAGTAGTGTTGGGCGTGCTCGTAATATTGGCTTGCTGGATGTGATAGCTTCGCACGCACTAGGCTGTGGAGTACCGCCATTTTTTCTTCGTTTGGCTTAAACGTGAAAGGGTTGTTTGCCAGTTTGTTTTGTTGTTCTTCGCTTAAATTATTGGTTAAACGTGTGCCCATCGCTTCTAACACATAGCGAATGAATTGTCCCACGTTGGCAGGCATCAGTAATCCACGTTCATCCAGTTCGAAGTTAAGAAACCAGAACCAAGGCTGCTTAGATTCATTCCAATAGACGATAGCAAACTTAGCATGGCGTTGAAGCGGATAAGGATAGGGTTGCTGCCCTTGTTCAACGCTGGCGAATTGCTGGTTGTCGATAAGCTGAATACGGCGGCCTAAGTCGAACACCATGTAGTCGCATTCACTTTCGCTAACGAGTTGGCTAAGAGTATCTATGGTTTGCATATATCATCCGATGAAAAGGGGTAATTTGAATCAGTTAGTTCCTAAGGCCATGTACGTCTATGATTGGGTTTGCACACACTTTAGGGAGTTTGACTCTATCAGTTATTCTTCAATAGATGGTACTCTATAGCACGTTTTCAAGTCCGACAAAAAAATTAAGCACGCTCGATGACCAGAATTGTTTCCCTTATCTCGCTTTTAGACCAACTCGAAATGAAATTGAATGGCCTAAATTTATGGCAAACGACCCCTCCTAATGAAGAAGCATTAAGCAGTTTGGTTCCTTTCGCCATGGATACACTAGCCCCCGAACAATGGCTGCAGTGGATTTTTATTCCCAAAATGCGTCACGCTTTGAATGAGAATAACCTTCCTCGAGGTTTTTCGATAGAACCTTATTTCGCACAAGTTTGGCAAGGAAAGCCGGCTTATTCGTCTTTACTCAATATCATTCAGCAGATCGATAAGGTGTGCCAATAATGTTAGAAATACTCTATCAAGATGACTACTTGGTCGCGGTGAATAAGCCAGCAGGAATGTTGGTACACCGCTCTTGGCTGGATAAACACGAAACCCAATTTGTAATGCAAACCTTGCGGGACCAAATTGGCCAGCATGTGTTCCCGTTACATCGCTTAGATAGGCCTACGTCTGGTGTGTTAGTGTTTGCATTGTCGAGCGAAGTGGCTGCTAAGGTGATGCCGATGTTTGCAGAGCATCAAATGGAGAAAACCTATTATGCTGTGGTCCGAGGTTGGATTGAAGAAGAAGCAAGGTTGGATTATCCGCTTACCCAAGAGCTCGATAAAATCGCGGACAAATTTGCCAAACAAGATAAACCTGCTCAAGAGGCTGTGACCTATTATCGACCAATAGCCCATATTGAAGTGCCGTTTTCAACTGGACGTTTTCCAACCAGCCGATATTCGCTAGTCGAGATGAAACCAGAGACTGGGCGAAAGCACCAATTGCGACGTCATATGCATCATATTAGCCATCCGATTATTGGTGATACCAATCATGGTGATGGAAAGCATAATCGATTGTTTAGAGAGCATTTTGACGCTCACCGATTACTGCTGCATGCGGCTGAACTAAGCTTTATACATCCCTATACCGAACAAGAATTGGTGTTAAAAGCGAACTATGATGAGGTATGGTTGCATTTATTTGAACAATTTAAATGGCCGTTAGATAAATGCTCATAGATTTTTGAGCTGGATAATATTTGAAAAGGGACTCAATAAAAAAGCGCCAGACACGGCGCTTTTTTGTAGGGTTAATACGACAAGTTATGTCGGGGTTCGATGGTCACTATCTGTTGAGGTAGCTGTTGATGGCGTTGATAATGCCATCTGCATCTAATCCCAATTCTTCGTACAATTCATCTTGTGTTCCCTGATGAATAAACTCATCTGGTAAACCCAGTGTCAGGGTTGGCTTAATGCACTTTTCTTGCATCATAAACTCGATCACCGCCGAGCCAGCTCCTCCAGCGATCGCGTTTTCTTCGAGTGTGACAATCACATCGTGCGTTTGGCACATCTCTTTGATAAGTTCTTTATCTAGTGGCTTAACAAAACGCATATCGATAACGGTCGCGTCCAGTTGTTCCGCTGCGACAACCGCATTGTGAAGTAACGGACCGAAGCTGAGAATGGCACATTGTTTTCCTTCGCGAATGACGCGGCCTTTACCAATTTCAACAGCAGTAAATTCGTTAGTCGCGACGGTGCCATTACCAGAACCACGAGGGTAACGAACCGCACTTGGCCCTTGATGTTGATGGCCGGTATATAGCATTTGACGACACTCATTTTCATCGCTTGGAGCCATAATCACCAAGTTAGGGATGCAACGCATAAAGCTAAGGTCGAATGCACCTTGGTGTGTTTGTCCATCAGCTCCAACTAATCCAGCACGGTCGATGGCAAACATTACCGGTAGGTTCATGATCGCAACATCGTGAATAAGCTGATCATAGCCTCGTTGGAGGAAGGTAGAATAGATAGCCACGATCGGATGATCGCCCGCTATCGCCATGCCTGTTGCCAAAGTCACTGCATGCTGTTCAGCAATCGCAACATCAAAATATTGGCTTGGGTATTCTTTGGAAAAACGCACCATGCCAGAGCCTTCACGCATGGCTGGCGTGATTGCCATTAGCTTAGGATCTTGTGCGGCCATGTCACATAAGAAATCCCCAAAAATGTTAGAAAAAGTTGGGGGATTATTGTTACTTTTCGGTAATGACGAATGGCTCGGATCGAATTTAGGTACGCCATGGTAGCCAATTGGATCTTTCTCTGCTGGCTCATAACCTTTGCCTTTTTTGGTCATAATATGCAGAAATTGAGGCCCTTTGAGGTCTCTCATGTTACGGAGCGTTTTTTCTAGCTCAAGAACATCGTGACCATCGATTGGACCGATATAATTGAATCCCAGCTCTTCAAAAAGAGTGCCGGGTACTACCATGCCTTTTATGTGCTCTTCTGTTTTCTTAACCAATTCTTTAATTGGTGGAATACCAGAAAGTACTTTCTTGCCACCTTCCCGAATTGTGGTGTAGAGATTTCCTGAAAGCAGTTGTGCTAGGTGATTATTTAATGCGCCCACGTTTTCAGAGATCGACATTTCATTATCGTTGAGCACGACAAGCATATCGTTGTGGATGTCTCCAGCGTGGTTTAGGGCTTCAAATGCCATGCCTGCGGTGATGGCTCCATCACCAATAACACTCACAACACGGCGAGATTTTTCTTCTTTGGCAGCACTGATTGCAATACCTAATGCGGCACTAATCGATGTTGAAGAGTGTCCGACAGACAGCGTGTCATACTCGCTCTCTTCACGCCAAGGGAAAGGGTGAAGTCCCCCTTTTTGCCTTATCGTCGGCAGCTTATCGCGTCGGCCAGTTAAAATTTTATGAGGGTATGCTTGATGACCTACATCCCAAATCAAGCGATCATGAGGGGTATGATAGACGTAGTGTAAAGCCACCGTCAGTTCGACAGTACCGAGTCCAGAGGCCAGATGTCCGCTTGATTGACTGACACTATTGAGTAAATACGTTCTCAGTTCATCGCATAGTTTAGGCAACATCTCCTTTGGCAGAGAGCGAAGCTCATCTGGGGTATTGGCCAAAGCTAATGTTGGATATTTAGAAATATTCAGAGTCATAGTTACGCGCTTATAAATTCTTTTTAATTCTTGCGCTCGATGACATATCGGGCGAATTGTTCAAGTTTACTGGTATCAAAAGGAATGGCATCAAGAGCTTCGAGAGCATCTTCGAGAAGCAAATTCGCTTTTTGTTGAGCACCGGCTAGTCCTAGAATAGCAGGATAGGTGCTTTTGTTGAGTTTAGTATCGGAACCTTGTGGTTTACCTAGCGTTTTTGTATCACTTGTTATGTCCAAAATATCATCTTGAACTTGAAACGCCAACCCGACAGCGGCGGCATAGCGATCTAAATAAGGTAATAACTTAATACCTTTTTCACCCGCTGAAAGTGCGCCTAAGCGAATGGCACATCCTATCAGTGCACCTGTTTTATTGCGGTGAATAGTTTCAAGTTCATTGAGTTCGACGAGTCGATTTTCTGCTTTTAGATCGAGGGATTGTCCTAAACACATGCCATTTGCACCTGAAGCATTGGCAAGCGTTTGAATCATTTTGATACGCTGAGGTTCAGCATCTGCGCTTAACATACCCTCAGATAAGATCGTGAACGCTAGGGTTTGCAGAGAGTCGCCCGCTAAGATGGCGGTAGCATCATCAAACTTAATATGACAAGTTGCATGACCTCGACGTAGTTCATCATTATCCATAGCAGGAAGATCATCATGGATCAGTGAATAGGCATGAATACATTCGATGGCACTTGCAGGGGTATCCAGTTGTTCTAAACTGCACCCAAGCATTTCTCCGGTAATATATACCAGATAAGGTCGTGCTCGTTTACCACCCAACAATAGCCCGTAGCGCATTGCTTGAGTTAGCGAGTCTTGCTGCATTGGCAGCTGATCTAACCAGCTATTTAATTGCTGACTGTTTCTTTCCTGATAGAGTGCTAAATCTGAAATCATGGCAATCTTATTTATTTGGCTCAGATAGTGAAGGTGTAAAATCATCGAGTGGAGCTTCATCACTTTCACTCAGCAATATTTGGACTCGTTGTTCAGCATTGCTTAATTTCACTTGTCCTGCTCGGGCTAGGGCGATGCCACGCTCAAACGTTTTTAGTGCATCTTCAAGCGCAAGCTCTCCTTGCTCTAGCTGATTAACCAAACTATCGAGTTCTTCAATTGTCGCTTCATAGGACATATTTTCTGGTTTTTTACTGGCCATAATCATTTCATCATTAAGATAATGGTGGGAAGTTACCCTAGGGCGCTATCTTGGTCAAATTTAACGAGGATAATTTCATTCAAATAGCCATTTTTATGACTAAGCTATTAAACGTATAAAAAAATTGTTGCCAATATTCTTACATTGATGAGAAGGGTTCACGGTGAAGTAGGAATTTTTGACCTACAATAGAGTTATATTGAATTTATTTACGATGTGAACCAATAATTTAACTAAAGCTTTTTCGGCTCAGCCGATACAAATTATGGTTAGGTTAATCTCGAAGAATAATGAATAGCATGAGGAGTGCTTTGTGGATCTAGCAACACTAGTCGGTCTTTTAGGCGGCTTTGCCTTCGTAATTATGGCGATGATCTTAGGCGGAAGCTTAATGATGTTCTTCGACGTCACCTCAATTTTGATTGTGGTAGGTGGTTCTATCTTTGTCGTAATGATGAAATTTACGCTCGGCGGATTCTTAGGATCGGCAAAAGTCGCGGCCAAGGCGTTTATGTTTAAATCGGACAGCCCAGAAGATTTAATCGCAAAAGTGGTTGAAATGGCAGATGCTGCACGTAAAGGGGGCTTTCTTGCATTGGAAGAGATGGAAATTACCAATAGCTTTATGCAGAAAGGTATCGATATGCTGGTTGATGGGCACGACAGTGATGTGGTTCGTGCCGCGATGCAAAAAGATATTGTACTGACTGATGAGCGTCACAATTCAAGTATTGAAGTTTTTCGTGCATTTGGTGACGTTGCACCCGCGATGGGGATGATTGGGACACTGGTTGGTTTGGTTGCGATGCTATCAAATATGGATGATCCAAAATCAATTGGTCCTGCAATGGCGGTGGCACTCTTAACCACACTTTATGGTGCAATATTGTCAAATATGGTCTTTTTCCCACTTGCCGATAAATTATCCTTACGTCGTGGAGAAGAAACATTGAATCGTCGTTTGATAATGGATGGTGTTTTAGCGATTCAAGATGGTCAAAACCCACGTGTTATTGATGGATTCTTGCAAAACTACATCAATGAAGGCAAAAGAGCTGCAGGTGTTGATGGTGAATAATCTAACCTCAGCCAGCACTCCTAACCTAAAGGAGCCAAGTCATGTCTGATGAAGAAAACTGTACCTGTCCTCCTCCCGGTTTACCTCTATGGATGGGTACGTTCGCTGACCTGATGTCACTACTCATGTGCTTCTTCGTGTTACTGCTTTCATTCTCTGAAATGGACGTGTTGAAATTTAAACAAATTGCAGGCTCGATGAAGTTTGCATTTGGTGTGCAAAATAGACTCGATGTAAAAGATATCCCAAAAGGGACCAGTGTTATTGCGCAAGAATTTAGACCAGGGCGACCAGAGCCGACGCCGATCGACGTGATCATGCAGCAAACAATTGATATCACTCAGCAGACTCTGGAGTTTCAAGAAGGCGATTCTGATCGTGCTGGTGGAAATCAAAAAGAAGATGGTGATGCAAACGGTGGTCAATCACCTCAGGATTCCACTGAGCAAATGGCAGAATCGGAAACGCAGCAACAGGCTCAACAAATGGCCGAAGCGATGACCGAAGAGATGGAGACGGTGCTCGAAAGTATCAGAAAAGCGCTAGACAGAGAAATAGCACAAGGAGCGATTGAAGTTGATAACTTAGGTCAGCAAATCATTATTCGATTGCGAGAGAAGGGAGCGTTTCCTCAAGGTTCAGCATTCTTACAACCTAAATTTCGTCCTTTAGTTCGTCAAATTGCCGATTTAGTTAAAGACGTACCAGGAGTTGTTATGGTGTCAGGTCATACTGATAATCAGCCAACGGAATCAGAGCTTTACCGCTCGAATTGGGATCTATCTGCGCAAAGAGCGGTATCTGTTGCTCAGGAAATGGAACGAGTTCCCGGGTTTAATCATGCAAGATTACGAGTGAGAGGTGTCGCAGATACCGAGCCAGTATCGACCAATGAGACGCCGCTTGGCCGAGCACAAAACCGTCGAGTTGAAATTAATATTCTCCAGGGTGAACCGCTTCTTAGTGATGAAGTCTCGATTGCATCACCTCAATAAATAGGCAGAAAATGAAATAAAAAGGTAAGCTTCGGCTTGCCTTTTTTGTCCTTTCCTTAGTGTTTCAATCTCGTGTATAATCTTGCGCCTCCACGCTGGTCGCTATTAGATCGTGTCTACTATTGTTAATTTGATTAACCGGAACATTGCGAATACTCCTATGAAGTTTATTGTTAAGCCCCATCCAGAGATTTTTGTTAAAAGCGAATCTGTTCGCAAACGTTTTACCAAGATTCTTGAAGGTAATATTCGTAATATCGTCAAACGTCGTACTCAATCGGTGTCGGTATTTAATCGTCGCGACCACATTGAAGTTACCTCTGAAAGTGATGAGTTTTTTCAAGAAACGTTAGAGATATTGACGCATACGCCGGGTATCGCTCAGGTACTTGAAGTTCTGCAGTCTGAATTTACCGACCTTCACAATATATACGAACAAGTCCTAGCGCATAGCCAAGATAAAATCGTAGATAAAACGTTTGTGGTTCGGGCAAAGCGCCGTGGTAAACATGATTTTACGTCGATTGAACTTGAGCGTTATGTTGGTGGTGGGCTTAACCAAGCGGTAGAAAGTGCCAAAGTTAAGCTAAAAAAACCCGATGTGACCATCAATGTTGAAATAGCAGAAGGCAAGCTTAATCAAGTGATTGCGCGCTACAAAGGGTTAGGTGGCTTCCCATTGGGCACACAAGAAGATGTATTGAGTTTGATTTCCGGTGGCTTTGATTCCGGTGTGTCGAGCTATCTACATATCAAGCGTGGTTCGAAAGTTCACTACTGTTTCTTTAATCTTGGTGGGCCTGCGCACGAGATTGGTGTTAAGCAAGTAGCGCATTATTTATGGAATAAATATGGGTCATCGGCAAAGGTGCGTTTTATTTCTGTCGATTTTGAACCGGTTGTTGCAGAAATCTTAGAGAAAGTCGATGACGGCCAAATGGGTGTTGTGCTCAAACGGATGTTTATGCGTGCTGCGGGTATGATTGCTGAAAAGCTTGGCGTACAAGCTTTAGTCACTGGTGAAGCACTGGGGCAAGTTTCTAGCCAAACCTTAACGAACTTGCGCATGATCGATAATGTCACTGATACATTGATTTTACGTCCTCTGATTAACTGGGATAAAGAAGATATCATTAATGTGGCGAGACAAATCGGCACTGAAGATTTCGCTAAAACCATGCCAGAATACTGTGGTGTGATTTCAAAAAATCCAACCGTGAAAGCAGTTAAAGCAAAACTAGAGAAAGAAGAAAATAACTTCGATTTCTCCATTCTTGAGAACGTCGTATTTAGTGCTCGTCAGATGGATATTCGTAAGATTGCCGAAGAGAGCCAGGAGCAAGTTCCTGATGTCGAATCGGTCGATCAAGTGGAAGTGAATGCGGTCGTATTGGATATCCGTAGCCCAGATGAAGAAGACGATAACTCTCTTGTGATTGATGGTGTTGAAGTTCAACATCTACCTTTCTATAAATTGGCAACGAAGTTCGGTGATTTGGACCAATCAAGAACCTATCTTCTCTATTGTGCGCGTGGTGTGATGAGTCGTTTGCAAGCTCTGTATCTTAAAGAGCAGGGTTTTAATAACGTAAAAGTTTATCGTCCTTAGTCATCAATAGTGTTGATGGTTAGAACGTAATCATTGTTGAAGCCGCCTTAAATTAGGCGGCTTTATTGTTTATATACTTGATAGGCGACAGTCTTGGCGTTAATGCATTAGTATTTATCTGGTGCGAGATGGAAAGGGTAGGAAGTCTATGGCGTTAATAGAAGGTGAGATATGACAACAACCGAGATTAATGGAGAGCAGAATCGAGCAACGTTTATTTTTGCTCATGGTGCTGGCGCAGGTCTGGATCACCCATTTATGGAGGCGATCGCATCACAGTTAGCGCAGAGCAATATTCGGGTTATTCGGTTTAATTTCCCCTATATGGTTAGGCAAAAAGAAGAAAATAAAAGGCGACCCCCCGATCGCGCCCCCAAACTGCTTGAAGCCTTTGAAAGTGTGATAAACGAGTTTGCAGTTGATGGGCCGGTTGTGATTGGTGGCAAGTCGATGGGAGGTCGTATGGCCTCGTTGTTGGAAGAACATAACCGCGTCGCCGGTATCGCCTGTCTTGGGTTTCCATTTCATCCCCCGGGAAAGCCCGAGCGATTCAAAGGCGAGCATTTATCCCAATTAACCAAGCCGTGCTTAATTTTGCAAGGTGAGAGAGATACGTTTGGCCCCCGTGTTGAAGTTGAAGAGATGAATCTGAGCTCTTCAATCACTGTCGAGTATATCTCCGATGGTGACCACAGTTTTAAGCCGAGAAAAAAATCGGGTTTAACCGAAGAAGAAAACCTCAGCCATGCTGCAAAAAAGCTGAGTCATTTTATTCTTGAGGTGTTGGATGAAAAGTAGAAAATTGCTTAGCGTCGCAACACTCTATGGCGGAGTCGCGGTCGCTTTAGGGGCTTTTGCAGCACATGGTTTGAAATCGTATCTTTCGGCTTATCATCTTGATGTCTTTAATACTGGCGTTGACTATCAGTTTATTCATACATTAGCGCTTTTGGCTTGTGCTATTTTAATGCGGTTGACCAAAAGCGAAAAAGCGCAAAATTGTTTTTATCGTGCAGGCATTTGCTTTATTATCGGCGTCTTTTGTTTTAGTGGCAGTTTGTATGCACTGGCGCTAACAGGAATCAAATGGTTTGGTCCGATCACGCCTTTTGGTGGTCTGTTATTTATTATAGGTTGGGTGTTTATGGCACTTGGCGTAACAAAACTTGATGAGGTGAACGAGTGAAGCAATTAATGCTCTACTGTCGTACTGGATTTGAAAATGATTGTGCTAGCGAAATCCAAGAAAAAGCCACTCGGTTAGAGGTGTTTGGTTTTCCTCGTGTGGTTAAAAAAAGTGGTTACGTTATCTTTGAGTGCTATCAAGATGGCGACGCAGAGAAGCTTGTTAAAGAAGTCGATTTTTCATCATTGATTTTCGCACGCCAAATGTTTGCGATATGCGCTGAATTTGAAGATTTACCTAAGGACGATCGTATTTCTCCTATTCTTGATGATCTAAGCGAAGTAGAAGGACTGCCGAATTGTGGTGACCTTCGTATTGAGACACCTGATAATGAAGAAGCAAAAGAGCTGCTTAAATTTTGCCGTAAATTTACCGTTCCACTTCGCCAAGCGTTACGTGGCAAGGGGATTTTGTATAAAAAAGAAAACCTAAAGAAACCGGTATTACATTTGTGCTTTATTAAACCAGGCCATTGTTATGCAGGGGTTTCTTACGCGAATAATAATTCCCCGTTTTATATGGGTATCCCACGATTGAAGTTCCCAGCGGATGCACCAAGTCGCTCAACACTCAAATTGGAAGAGGCTTTTCATGTTTTTATTCCTAAAGAAGAGTGGGATGAGCGGTTGGCATCGGGAATGTGGGCTGTTGATCTAGGCGCTTGCCCAGGTGGATGGACTTATCAGCTCGTGCAGCGCTCTATGTTCGTCCATGCGGTTGATAACGGCATGATGGCAGATAGTCTGATGGATACTGGGCAAGTTAAGCATCATCAAGTGGATGGTTTTAAATTTGAACCACCTCGAAAAAATGTCACTTGGATTGTGTGCGACATGATAGAAAAGCCAGCACGTGTTGCTCAATTGATGGGGGAATGGTTAATTGCAGGCTGGGCTCAAGAAGCGATCTTTAATTTGAAGTTACCGATGAAAGGGCGCTTTGATGAAGTGTGGCAAGATATTGAGAACTTAAAAACCTTCTTGAATGAGCATAACGTTAAATTCAAGCTGCAGGCGAAACACTTATATCACGATAGAGAAGAGATCACAGTTCATATTCAGTCACTGTCGAACATCTCTCCTCACTAACATCTCATTGCTATTTTCTAGTGATAGTTTTATGTTGTTGAACTTGGTTTCAAGCGCAAATCTTGTAAATTGAAGCCAAGTTCAATGTCTGTTTTTAATGACGCTACCTGACGACATATTCTTGCAATTTCAATGTGTTCATCAAGTTTTTTACGATATTTAGCGGCAATTTCATCACTGGCATACGCCGCTTCAATAGTCGGAAATTGAGTTAAAATCTCTTTTGCGGCTTTTGGGCCAACGCCCGGAATTCCACTCATTTGGCTAGAGCTAATTCCAGTTAGTCCCCAGTAATCGGCAAGTTGCTCTGGCTTAACGCCGAACTCCTTTTCTATGAATGGAGCATCTAACCAACGATGTTGAAAGTAGTCCCGGATTTGCAGTGTCGGTGATAGGATCTGACAGTATCCTTTATCGGTCGATATAATGGTCACTTTCTCATTATGAGAGGCAACTTTTACCGCTAGAGTTGCGACCAAATCGTCCGCTTCGTCTCCTTCGGAAAGCAGAGAATCTATACCTAACTCCCACCATGCGTCTTGAATGCTTTCAAGACCTTCTTGTAGAGCAGAAGGCATAGGTTTACGTCCTTCTTTATAGCTTGGTAGTAGCTCAGCACGCCATCCTCTGTCTTCGTGGTTATGGTCAAATACAGCAACAATATGAGTCGGTTGGGCTTCATTGATAACACGCGTGAGGGTTCGAATGGTGGTTGTCGTGGTACGTGCGATATCATTGGGATCTGGCTGAGCGGAATGAACCCGACGGATCAAATTCAATGCATCGATAATCACGAGATGAATGTTAGACATAGTAATCACAAAAAAGGGGCTGAGCCCCTTATTGTAATCAAATCGATTGTTTTTGACAGCCTAAGCTTTGGCTAATCTTGATTCATTATCCGGTAACAGGGCTGATAGGCTTGTCCACCTGGTAGCTTCATTCGATCTTGATCAACAAAGTCCTGCAGTAACTTATCCATTTTGGCCATTAATGACTTATCTCCATCAATCATAAAGGGGCCATGACGTTCAATTTCCAGTATACCTTCTGCTTTCACATTACCAGCAACAATTCCTGAGAACGCCTGACGTAAGTTTGCTGCCAATTGTTCCGGTTGTTGATCATAGTGGAGATCGAGCTCTGCCATATTTTGATGGCTTGGGTCAAAGGGTAATTGGAACGGCTTATCGATTTTTAATGACCAGTTAAAGCTGTATGCATCGCCATCTGCTTTACGGTAGGCGCGCACTTTAGGCATCGCTTCGGCCATTGCTTTCGCAGCTGCTTCAGGATCATCGATAATGATTTGATAATGTTTACGAGCATCTTCTCCCAGCGTATCGAGAATAAACTGATCGATAGAGTGGAAATAGGCTTCGCTCTCTTTTGGACCTGTAAGCACAATTGGAAGAGGTTGATCAGCATTGTCTGGATGCATCATGATGCCAAGAATATACAACAACTCTTCTGCGGTACCTGGGCCCCCTGGGAAGATAATAATACCATGACCTAAACGAACAAATGCTTCGAGCCTTTTTTCTATGTCCGGCATGATAATCAGTTCGTTAACGATCGGGTTTGGTGGCTCAGCGGCGATAATAGAAGGCTCTGTCAATCCAATGTAACGAGCACTTTTAGAACGTTGCTTAGCGTGACCAATTGCAGCCCCTTTCATTGGACCTTCCATTGCTCCTGGTCCACTTCCCGTACAAACGTTGAGCTCACGTAACCCAAGTTCGTGACCAACAGAACGCGTATATTGATACTCGATTTCGTTGATTGAGTGGCCACCCCAACACACGACCAAATTAGGTGTTACCCCCGGAATTAATGTACCGGAGTTGCGTAATATGGAAAAAACCAGATTGGTAATATGTGCAGGATTGGTTAAATTCAGTCTTTGGTTTTCGGCAATTTGCATGTTGACGTAGACAATGTCACGCAACACCGAAAAAAGCAGTTCTTGAATTCCTTTAATGATATTCCCATCGACGAAGGCATGGCTCGGTGGGTTAATCAGTTCAATCTTAATTCCTCGCTCTTTGCGTAATACATCTACATCAAAATCTTTGTACTTATCGAGGAGTTCTTTTGAATTGTCGGTATGAGCACCCGAATTTAGGACGGCGAGAGTGCAGTTGCGATAGAGTTGATATAAGGTATCACTCGATGCTGTTTTTTTAAGGCGCTCAACTTCAATTTGAGAGAGCAGGTCCATACTGCCCATTGGGCTTATTATAGTATTCATACATTCCTCCCCACTTATGTCTCATTTTATCGGTTAATTCCGAGCTTATTGGTTACCCGATTGCTTCTCGAACTGCATAAGCAATAGGCAGTACAGCAAATTGATCAAATGAGAGATAAACAAGTATTGATTGTTATAGTGAATATAACCTGATTTACGATTAAATCAGTGTCCACGATTATTATTATAGCAAGATTAAATTAACACTTTGATTTTTCAGTATCAATCAGGGGGTAATTTAATATAGGGCAGGTGTTCAGAGGCAAGTTTTATCGAAATAATATACTGCCTCTATTTCCAATTGATAGTGTTGTGACCTTGTTTTTTTGTTTCCGACATCGCTCTAAATACGCGCTCTAACACATCTTCAGGAGTATCATTTTCCTTAAACCCAACGCTAGAAGCACTAAGAGTAATCGAGAGACTTTGCTGTTTAAATTTAAAGGGTAATTTAGCAATGGTCGACTGTACTCGCTCAATTTGTCGATAGGTTTCATCATGGCCATGCTCGGGCATGATGACAATAAATTCTTCACCAGAGAAGCGAGCGATGGTGTCGTTACCCGACATTTCTTTGCTTAGAGTTCGAGCGATTATTTTTAACGCTTTATCTCCGGCAGTAAAACCAAACTTTTCGTTAACTTCTCGGAAATTATCGATATCGAACAAGATGATTCTGAGATCATGCTGAGACTTTATCCAACGATGATATTCAACTTCCAAACGCTCATGGAAAGCCGTTCGGTTGTATACCTTGGTTAAAGGGTCTTGGAGCATGCGCTCGGCTTGATCATTAAGACGACGACGATAATCTAACGTGGTTTCTTGCAGTGCTTCCATTTGGTTTTGGGTATATATCATGCGCTCGATTAACGCTTGTTCTCTTGTTTCTGCGTGCATTAACCGTTCAGCTAGCGATTGAAGCTCATTGAACATGGGATCAATCGTTTGTTTGATTTGAGTAAGGTCCGTTCCCTGATTGAGTACTGATTGGCTTTTGGTGACGAGTTGGCTGAGTTCTAAATTCATTTCCTGGCGGTGAATCGAATAACTTTGGCTTTGCTCGACACTATCTGCTGTACTTTTAAGGTTTGTTTTGAGTGATGTATTAATTTGTTCTAAAAGCTTTTCTGATGATTTTCGCTCATGCTTGGTTCCTTCAATGACTAAACGTAGTACATCCAAGGTTATTTCTATGAGGTGGTTTGCCTCTACTCCAATCAATAACTTAGCGCGAATATCCAGTAATTGATCGCCTGCGTCACCATCGAAATCAAGTTCGGTGATTAAACTCTGCAACTCTTCACAAAGGCGAAGAATTAACTCTTTCTCAGCCGCTTGTTCGATTTCTGAACAGGCGAGATCTGGATTGGTTGAAATGATTTTAACTGAACGTTCAAACAACCCTAGTAAGCGGTAGGCTTGATCACCTTGTGGCAAGCGTGTTGAATCAGAAAGACTTAGGAGATCGCGCACATCCCGTTTTACCTTTATAGGCAAACCGGGTATGCGAAGCAACGCTTCGCCACTGTGACGGATCTGATTGTCTAAGTTGATAGTCTGCTTCTCCATTGTTAACGCCTGCTTTTTTAATCCTCGTTCTATAACGGCCATTTGCGAAATAGCTGAACCTAATTCGCCATTTTTTTCTAGAGAATTATTTTCGAGAGATTTTCGCAGCTCACTTAGTTGGAGGTTCAGATCTTTGTTATTACTTTGATAAACGGTAGTAAACGAGCTTAAAAGGCGTTTTAAGATATTGCGCTCTCTAGTAAATTTGAGCGATGAATCGCGATGTGTCAAACGCACTTTCGCCAATTGACGTCTTAGCGTAAGTAATTCGTCCTGAGTCGTATTGTCGGAGGCGATCATAATGAACCAAATGAATGGATTAGCAGAAAACAGGAATTCCTATTAATGAATCTATCGATAATAGCAAATAAACACTCTACGTCACGCGGTCACGTTTAATTTCGACTAATTTCTCTACATTTTTAATGAATGTTTGATGTTCTCCTCAATCTTGCAAGAAGAGTGAACTTTTATTATTCCTTGATCAATCGCTTGTTGGCATGCGGTTCGAATATTGTCCGAAGCAAAGCTTGCAGCGGGCGCATTATCGATCGCTTTAAAGTAAACCCAATGACTTGCTTCTTCATTGTCGCTAAGGTGACATGATGTACTTGTTGCCATTAAGAGAATATCTAACAGCTCCCTTTCATTTATCATCATGTACGCTCTTGGAAGGAAGGGGTAATCAGCAATCCCCATTCGAATTACTCGATTGATATCTCGCGACGGTTGAAATTCGTCTATCCACATCTTTATTTGTTCGAACAGTTGGTGTGGTGGGGTATTGGTATCTCGATTTTTTTCAATATAGAGTAAGTTCGCATCGGTAAAGTGAAATAAGCGCATATCGTCATTCAGTTTGTCAGTTAGAAACTGACCAAAGCTTTGTTCTAACTCAAGCCCAGCGGTGTAGCCATATTGTAAATACATATCTCGAAGAAAGGGCACATCAATGATGGCAAAGCGCAGTCGATCAGAAAGAGGCTCATGGATAAGTTCTCCGATGTGCCACTGCTCGTAGGTTCGACTGGTTTTATGAAGCGAGGACGGTAAGTTTGCATTGAGCATTCTTAAATTACTTAAATTGGAACGAGAGTGAGCAAAGAGTCGATTATTGATCCCATCGATTTCGCTTTCTTGAAGCCTAATAATGTGACCGCGTCGAAATATAATTATCAGGAAAGCAACAGCAGCAATAGTTAAAGCAACGGTTACGTGCTGTAAGGTGTTAGTACGTTGAGTGATAGAGTTAAGCTTTTTCTCTTGCTCAGTGAAGTGTAATGTTTGTTCGACAAACTCTTTTTGCTGGCGGAATGTATCTTCGCCAATTTGATTTAACTTTACCTGATTAAGCTGGTTTAGTTCATTGTAACGTTTGGCAAAACTAAGGGCTTGTTCGTTCTCACCCATCTGTTCATTAACGTCGGTTAAGAGAACATAGGTTTCTAACTCAAGGTCAATCTGTTTGGTTGTTTTTACAAGCGAGAGTGCTCTTGTGCCATAGGTTGCCGCTTGTTTAAGTTTTCCCTGATAAAAAGCTAACCCACTTTGCAGTAACGTAGCTCGTGCTCTAAGCGAAGTATCGTTATGTTTATCAAGTAACAAAAATGAATTATCTAAATACTGCTTTGCAAGCTCATAATTTTCTAACTGATAATAGGTACCCGCTAGTTTGATTTGCATTTCTATATATTGGTTAATATGGGAACTTAACTCATCCTGATCGAGCACATTAAGGTAGTGAACGAGTGCAAGGTTGAATCGTTTCTGCTCATAGTAGCTGTCTCCCATGAGTTTCAGTATCTCCGCTAGAGCTGGGGTATCCTGATAACCATTGTAAAAATCAGCAGCTTGGCGAAGATAAATCAGAGCCTGATCGTAAACTTTACGTTGATAAAATACTTTTGCTAGCAAGGTGTTCGCTTTCGCAAGCTGAACACTAGAGTTTGAGTCTACCGCGCTCCAATAGGCGATGAGCAGATCAGGCAGTGCTTTATTGTAACGCTTATTATTTAGGTAGTGTTGACCTACAGCGAGGTGATAATTGATAAACCTTTGTTTCTCTAGTTGATCTTCAGTATATTCTTTTGCAATCACGAAATATGCATGCGCCAGTGTCATATCACCATCGTGAGAGGCTACTTCTGCTTGTATCATTGCTGCTTGGTAATGCAGTCGGCGAGTGAACGTTTTAGAGTTATCAAAGTTGTTTAGCTGTGCTGCTAATTGACTTAATCGTTCAAGTGCGCGTTCAGAATTATAAGAGTTCAACCATTGAAAACGTGCGTCTAGAAGGTCCAATTCAAGCTTTTTAAATGGAAGGGAAAAACGTTGAGCAACTTCTTTTGCTTGCTCTAAGTAACGTTGAGATTTGTTTTTGTCACCAAGCTGCCACCAAGCTTGCGTCAATATCTCAAGTGCTTCAATGCTGTTGTTTGGCGTGCGAATTGGGTTCGTCGATGAGCTATTTACGCCATCAGAAGCGTTTTGTTTGATCCGACCTGAAATTCTTCTATTGTCGAGAAAATCTTGACTTAACCTTTGTGCTTGCTTGGGCGAAATATCAAGCATCAAACGCGCTTCTTCTATACTCGGCGAAGCAAACTCAACGGCGAATACTTTCGGTAAGAAAGACATCAACAGTAAATTTAGTACTAATATGAGTGCTAAATTTCGACTAAGTGTTCGCAACACGGCACTCAAGTTGATTGTTGGAGCGGTGGATAAGGCGCTTTGCTTCACTGGCGTGCCATTCTTGCTAAGTTAGCTGGATGCGTATTTTCAGACGAACGATATGGGTTAATATCCAGGCCTCCACGGCGTGTATACCGTGCATAGACGACGAGGAATTCAGGTTGGCAGTAACGTTGGATATCAGTAAATATTCGTTCAACACATTGCTCATGAAATTCATTGTGTTCACGAAACGAGATGATATAGCGTAACAATGATTCTCGATTGATTTTATGACCGCGATATTGAATTTCGACACTGCCCCAATCGGGTTGATTGGTAATTAAGCAATTTGATTTGAGTAAATGGCTGTGTAAGGTCTCTTCGACAATTTCGCCACTGATGGCATTTTCTAGCAACGAAGCATCGAATTGGTAATTTTTGATGTCGATATCTTGGTAGTCGATGCAATCGCCTTCCATAGTTCCAATACGTTGATGAGCAAAATCTTCGATTGCTTTGAGCTCAACGTCGACTTTTTCACCTGCGCAATTCGATAGATCACTGATCAGGCGATCTGTCACGTCGATCCATGAATCAAACGTTGTTTGGTTGAAGCTGTTTAGGTAAAGCTTGAACGATTTGGATTCAATTAAGTTTGGACTCGTAGCGGGTAATGTAACGTGCCCCACAGCAACTTGAGGCAAACCTTTGGAATTTAGCCAAGAGATCTCATACAGTGTCCAAATATCACACCCTTTGAATGGCAACACTTCGCCAAGGTTCAAATCATCTCTATTGAGGCTACGTGGAACCGACTGTAAAAGACTTGCGTCGTATTTATTCACGTAGCTAACATTTTTTCCGAGTGTTAGACCGTCGAGTTGTTGTGATTTGGAATATTTGCTCATAATCGTGACAGTTTTCGTTTAGAATGCAGTGAATTTTACGCAATCCTATCCATCGTGTCATTAAAGACTCGATGACTATTTTCGGAGAAGAGATGAATCACGTGGTTAAGCAAGCATTAGAAGCATTAAGTGAACGGTATCGAATTGCTTATCAAGCGAGCCATAACTCAAATCCAATCAATCCTGAACTTAGTGATATGCCATCTCCATGTATTGTTAAACAGCACGATGATGGTGTTGAATGGCAATGTGTTAGTCGAGAGGTTCAAGCCAATTTCGCTAATGTCGAACAGGCAATTGAATTGACTTTACATGATGATATTAAAGCATTTTACGGATCGGTCTTTAGTGCGGATCTGGAATGCAGTTGGGATGAAAATGAGTTATCCCTGCTCCAAGTTTGGAGTGAAGATGATTTCCCAATGTTGCAAGAGAATATTCTGGGTCATCTTTTAACTCAACGCCGACTAAAACTGAAGCCTACGGTCTTTATCGCGGCAACCGATGCAGAGCTTGATGTTATTTCGATTTGCAATCTCAGCGGCGAAGTGATTTTAGAACGTTTAGGTACCGATAAACGAGATGTATTAGCGCCAGATGTTGTTCATTTCCTTAACCAACTTGAACCGAGAGTCTAATTAGATGTATTTAATGGAGCTTCAGTTTGAGTGTTTTGATAACACCACATTGACAGCCGTCGATAAGGCGATCAATGGATTACTCGAGGCGTTGCGCTACAATGGCCAGATTCTAGGTCGAGAATTTCCTATCATTATGGGAGATGCTGAGTTCTTTGCTCGAGTTATCTGCCCTGAGAAAGACAGCTTACACCCTAGATACCATTCTGATTATGTCAAAGTCTGTTTGAGCCGGGTGAACGAGGCTTCATTGATTGGCCCTAAGGTGAAAATGCTGGGACGAGACTTGAGTTCTGAAGAAACCGCATCCGATTTAACGCCTTCATGGCAAATTCTATATACTACGTATGTGCACAATTGTTCTCCGCTTCGAAGTGGTGACACTTTTCAGCCAATCCCTCTCTACCGTAATCAACCAACGTTAAATGGTGATCATAAAGCCGTCATTAAATGGCAAACTGAATGGCAAGCTTGTGATGAATTGCAAATGGCAGGAGGGTGTCGTGCTGAGCATGCCGCGCTAGATGAAATCACTGATGCGAACAGTGACTTGTTTCGTCGAGGATGGGACTTACGAGGACGAATTGAATATATCACTAAGATTCCAACCTATTACTATCAATATCGTGTTGGTGGTCAAAGCTTGACGAGTGAGCAAGCGAGATGCTGTCCGAAATGTCATGGTGAATGGCGGTTAGAAGAACCAATTCACGACATTTTTCATTTTAAGTGCGATTCGTGTCGTATTGTTTCAAACCTGTCTTGGGATCACTTAAAGTAGCTATGTTCAAAGGGGAGAAACTTTTGAATATGTAATCTCAGTAAATGGATAGGTCATTTTAATTAAACTTAAGAGAATTTTTAACCATGAAACCTGCCGTATTTTTAGATCGTGATGGTGTAATAAACATTGATCATGGTTATGTACATAATGAGGATGACTTTGAGTTTGTCGAGGGTGTATTTGAAGCTACTCGAGAGCTACAAAGTCGCGGTTATCTTTTGGTCTTAGTGACCAATCAGTCTGGTATTGCTCGAGGCAAGTTTAGCGAAGATCGCTTTATGAGTTTAACTCAATGGATGGATTGGAACTTCGAAGATAATGGTGTGGAGTTCGATGGTATTTATTACTGTCCGCATCATAGTGAAGCAGGCATTGGTGAATATAAGCAAGATTGTGATTGTCGCAAACCGAAACCAGGGATGTTCTTATCTGCTCGAGACTTTTTGAAAATCGATATGGCGAAATCCGTCATGGTTGGAGATAAAGCGGAAGATATGATGGCTGCACAGGCTGCTGGAGTCGGGACGAAAATCTTGGTTCGTACCGGAAAACCAATCACTGAACGCGGGACGGAGCTGGCAGATGCCGTGTTAGACAGCATTGCAGATGTACCGAAGTATTTGTTAGCGTAATTCGAGTGAAATGAATTTCGGTTAAGTTAATCAATAAATATTCAGACAATAAAAAAATCCTGCTCATTGAGCAGGATTTTTTTATTTAAATAAGATGGTGGAGGGGGACGGATTCGAACCATCGAAGGCGGAGCCGGCAGATTTACAGTCTGCTCCCTTTGGCCACTCGGGAACCCCTCCAGGGGTTTTATACTTAAAACAACAATTTCCCAACCTGTTGTCTAAGTTATTCTTACACGTTAATACGAACAAGAAAGAAGATGGTGGAGGGGGACGGATTCGAACCATCGAAGGCGGAGCCGGCAGATTTACAGTCTGCTCCCTTTGGCCACTCGGGAACCCCTCCAGGGGTTTTATACTTAAAACAACGATTTCCCAACCTGTTGTTCAAGTTATTCTTACACGTTAATACGAACAAGAAAGAAGATGGTGGAGGGGGACGGATTCGAACCATCGAAGGCGGAGCCGGCAGATTTACAGTCTGCTCCCTTTGGCCACTCGGGAACCCCTCCAGGGTGTTTTTTATACTCTAAAAGTATAACTTCGTCTGACGTTTTCCCAACATGTCAGTAAAGTGCGGGTCGCATCATAACAAACTCGAACCGGGTGTAAAGTCTTTTTGATATGAAAATGGTTCGAATGGCGTCTTTTTCAGCAACGCGGTGCGAAAGGGTGTTTTTACGTCTTTTTATGGCTGATAAATAGGCGCGCTTTTCAAAGAAAAAGCGCTTGATAATTCAGCGCTTTAATCAATGGTAAAATAGTATTGAAATAGGTCTTAACCGTATTTAACGCTATAGCGTGATGGCTTATGGTTCATCGCTAAAATACAATTGAGAATGACCGCACCAAAGACCGATATTAAGATAGCATTAGTCGGTAAGTGAAATAGTGACGCTATCACTATCCCAGAGTCTAATATTACCTGAGTTTTACCGACAGAAATTCCCCATCTATCTTGGATCCATAAGCAAAGTACATTAAACCCACCTAAACTCGCCCTGTGACGAAATAGAATTAACATGCCAATTCCCATTAGAACACCGCCAGTCGTGGCGCTATAGATAGGGTTAATGGTCCCGAGTTCGACTACTCTAGGCAACATGTCGCTAAACAATGATACTAAGAAACAAGCGAATAAGGTATTAAGCGCAAATGCCGAGCCAAATCGCTTCCAAGCCATGATATAGAACGGTACATTGACCGAGAAATATATCCAACCAAAAGATACGGGTAAAACTTGACTTAATAACAGAGCCAGCCCAGCTGTGCCTCCGGTGATGAGTTCAGCTTGATGGAGAAACATAATACCTTGAGCGACTAAAAAGGTGCCCGTTAGTAACGCGATGAAATCTTCTTTGATCGAATGTTTGTTCATTTTTCAATAATCTAAGGTCTGGAGTACTCACTTTATGGTAGGAAAAATTGCTGATTAGATATAGAGGTAAGGAGTAAATTGCGTAGGGCTTGTGTACGTTTTCTTATACGCACTGTAAAGTCTCGGATTGACAGCTAGACATGCATTGCGCATTTTTATAAATGCTATGACCTTAACTAATGAACATTATGAAAGAACTGCATGTTTGTTTACGTAAAATAGGCTTTATGATCACGACCTATTTATGTAGAATACGCGCCAACACTATGACGAAAACGTTTGCGTTTTTGTCGAACCAGAGCCTTTGAACACAATTCAGTTTTATCTGAAGCAGGAGATACTGATGCTTAAGCGTGATATGAATATCGCTGATTACGATGCGGAATTATTCGCAGCTATCCAAGAAGAAACTCTTCGTCAAGAAGAGCACATTGAACTTATCGCTTCTGAGAACTACACCAGTCCTCGTGTAATGGAAGCTCAAGGGACTCAGCTAACGAACAAGTACGCTGAAGGTTACCCTGGCAAACGTTATTACGGCGGCTGTGAATACGTAGATAAGGCAGAATCTCTAGCCATTGAACGTGCATGTCAGCTATTCGGTTGTGAATACGCAAATGTTCAGCCTCACTCTGGCTCTCAAGCAAACAGCGCTGTTTACATGGCTCTATTGAATCCAGGTGATACTGTATTAGGTATGAGCTTGGCTCATGGTGGTCACTTAACGCACGGTTCACCAGTAAACTTCTCTGGTAAGCACTACAATGTTATCCCTTATGGTATCGATGAAGCTGGTCAAATTGATTACCAAGAGATGGAAGAACTTGCTGTTGAACACAAGCCAAAAATGATTATTGGTGGTTTTTCTGCGTATTCTCAAATTGTTGATTGGGCACGCATGCGTGAGATTGCCGATAAAGTAGGTGCTTACCTATTTGTTGATATGGCTCACGTTGCTGGTTTGATTGCGGCTGGTGTTTATCCAACTCCAGTTCCTCATGCGCACGTCGTTACCACAACAACGCACAAAACACTGGCTGGCCCTCGTGGTGGATTGATTCTGTCAAATGATGGCGAAGCAATGTACAAGAAGCTGAACTCTGCGGTATTCCCTGGCGGTCAAGGTGGTCCTTTGATGCACGTTATCGCTGCTAAAGCGGTTGCGTTCAAAGAAGCGATGGAACCAGAATTTAAGGCCTACCAAGCTCGCGTTGTTGAAAATGCAAAAGCGATGGCAGCACAGTTCCAAGCTCGTGGCTACAAAATTGTTTCTAACGGTACTGAAAACCACTTGTTCCTAGTCGATTTAATTGAAAAAGGAATCACTGGTAAAGCTGCTGATGCCGCTTTAGGTTCAGCAAACATTACTGTGAACAAAAACTCAGTGCCAAATGATCCACAAAGCCCGTTTGTAACATCTGGTATTCGTGTTGGTGCTCCAGCTATTACGCGTCGTGGCTTTACTGCTGATGATGCGAAAGAGCTAGCAGACTGGATGTGTGACGTACTTGATAACGTAGATGATTCGGCGAAAATCGAAGAGACAAAACAGAAAGTATTGACGATTTGTAAGCGTCTGCCTGTTTACGCGTAACTTACGTTCAGCTCTAAAAATGTTAAAAAGCCCTCGATATCGAGGGCTTTTTTTTATACGTTTCTATAGGTAAAGCAAAGGCCAGTTTAGCGATTTGCTTTCCCTTTCTGTGTTACTTAATTTCCATACCTTTGGCTTGAAGATCTGCGTGATATGAAGAACGTACAAACGGCCCACAAGCTGCGTGAGTGAAACCAAGTTCCAGTGCTATGTCTTTTAGCTCATCAAACTCTTCTGGTGGTACATAACGTTCTACCGGAAGATGATGGCGACTTGGTGCGAGGTATTGTCCAAGTGTCAGCATTGTCACTCCGTGAGCTCGAAGGTCTTTTAATACTTCGATAATTTCTTCTTTGGTTTCTCCTAAGCCCATCATCAAGCCAGACTTAGTAGGGACATCTGGATGCTGTTCTTTGAACTTCTTCAATAGAGTGAGAGACCACTTGTAATTTGCACCCGGGCGAGCTTTACGATAAAGACGAGGCGACGTTTCTAAGTTGTGGTTAAACACATCTGGTGGATTGTCTTTTAATAGCTCTAACGCGGTATCCATTCGGCCACGAAAATCAGGAACAAGGGTTTCGATTCGAATATCTGGGTTCTGCGCGCGAATTTCGCGATTACAGTCAGCAAAATGTTGTGCACCACCATCACGCAGATCATCTCGGTCAACGGACGTGACAACGACATATTTCAACTTCATATCTTTGATGGTTTGCGCCAGCTTTTTGGGTTCATTTGCTTCAGGAGCAACAGGGCGACCATGGGCTACATCACAAAATGGACAACGACGAGTACAAATGGCACCTAATATCATAAATGTTGCCGTGCCGTGGTTGAAACATTCAGCTAGGTTAGGGCAAGAGGCTTCTTCACATACAGAATGGAGATCATTTTTACGCATCGCGTTTTTGATCTCTTTAATTCTTTTGCTATCAGATGGCAGTTTTATTTTCATCCATGCAGGCTTGCGCAGAACTTCTTTTTGTTCCGCAGGCATGTTTTTCACTGGAATTAGTGCCATCTTATCGGCGTCACGATATTTAACGCCTTTTTCCATCTCAATAGGTTTACTCATGATTCGCTGCTTCTGTAAGAAATTCGACATGCTTGTAATTTAGAATGACTACAAGCTCATTTACAAGTTGTTGTGCGACTGATTCTACATCATCGGGGCCGCCTAATTGACTCACTTGAATCATCTCCATTCCTTGGTACCCACAGGGATTAATTTGAAGGAATGGGTTTAGGTCCATATTGATGTTTAAGGCCAACCCATGAAATGAGCAACCTTTGCGGATCCTAAGTCCTAGTGAGCATATTTTTTTTCCTTCGACATACACACCAGGCGCATCAGGGCGAGCGGCAGATTCAATCGCGTACGCGTCTAAGGTTTTAATGACTATATTTTCAATATCAGTAACTAACTCTCGTACCCCGAGTTCTTTTCGTCGCAAATTTATCAAGAAGTAAGCAACTAATTGGCCTGGACCATGATAGGTCACTTGTCCACCTCGATCACTTTGAATCACGGGGATATCACCTGTATTTAACAAGTGCTCAGACTTTCCTGCCTGACCTTGTGTGAATACTGGGTTATGTTCTACCAACCATACTTCATCGGTGGTGGTGTTATCACGGTTGTTAGTGAAATCATGCATCGCTTGCCATACAGGTTGGTAATCCTGAAGGCCGAGATTTCTCACAACAAGAGAGTGGGGCATGAGTTAGCTCAATATAGATAGTTATGTAAAGCGATTATAAACTGTTTTACTACTATTGAACCACATTGGTGATGAAAACATTGAGTAAAAAAGCAGCTTATTTTTCTAACGGTATGTAATCAAAAGAAAATTAACATTATCATTCAATCAAAAAAAATTGATAAATTAAAATTTAATTACATAATTAGTACGCATATTGGCGAATTCAATTATAAAACCATGCGTACAATATCGATATCGCCTAATTCTTTGTACAAGGTTTCAACTTGTTCTATCGATGTTGCGGTGATACGAATCGATACCGAGTTATAGGTACCTTTTGAGCTTGGCTTGATGACTGGACTGTAATCTCCAGGGGCGTGACGTTGAATAACTTCCAGTACTTTCTCTGGCAGTTCAGGCTTTGCTTGACCCATGATCTTAAATGTAAACGGGCAAGGGAACTCGAGAAGATCTTTTAATTTAGCATCTGAGTTTATAGTCAACATAGTAGTAAACTCCTAATGGAAGTGGTTAGCTGGCTGAGAATAGTACTGATTTATATCCACGATCTCAAGATAAACAAAAAGCCACTAAAAGTGGCTTTTTGTTGTGTCATTCTTTGCGATGGAAAAAGCGTTAGAAAAAGCTTTGAACCAGCAGAACAATGTAGTCCCATAGTCGACTGAAAACACTACCTTTATCGACGTTTTCTAGCGCTAACAATGGATATTGAGCCACATCTTTTCCATCCAATTGATAGTATAAAGTACCGACTTTCGTACCCTCAATAATTGGAGCTTCAAGTGATTCGTCAAGAACAAAGCTTGCTTTTAGGCTGTTAGCTTGACCTCGAGGTAACGTGACATAGGTGTCTTGATCAACACCCAATGAGACTGTGCTTTTGTTACCCATCCACACGCGCTCATTGATAAATGTTTCGCCCGCTTTATGAGGGGAAACGGTTTCAAAGAAACGGAATCCATAACTTAACAGCTTTTTGCTTTCCGCTTTACGTGCATTTTCATTTTTGGTTCCCATCACAACAGAGATCAATCGCATGTTGCCTTCTGAAGCTGAACTAACCAAACTATAACCGGCGTTACTTGTATGACCGGTTTTTATACCGTCGACGTTCATACTTTTGTCCCAAAGCAATCCATTTCGGTTGTATTGAGTGATGCCGTTGTAAGAAAATTTTTGCTCAGAATAGATCTTGTATTCGTTAGGTACATCACGGATGAGTGCTTTACCTAACTGTGCCATATCATAAGGTGTTGAATACAAACGATCGTCATCAAGGCCATGTACGTTGGTAAAGTTAGTGTTCGTCATGCCGATACTGCTGGCCCACGCATTCATTAAATCGACAAATGCATCTTCCGAACCGGCAACATGTTCAGCCATTGCTACACACGCATCATTCCCTGATTGGACAATAATGCCGCGGTTGAGATCTTTAACTTTTACAGTAGTCCCGACTTCGATAAACATTTTTGAAGATTCTGGGAAGTTTTTTGCCCACGCGTTTTCACTGATAACAACGTCATCTTCGAGAGTAATATTACCTCGTCTAAGCTCTTGGCCAATGACGTAACTGGTCATCATTTTGGTTAAACTAGCAGGAGATAACTTAGTGTTCATCTCTTTTTCGGCTAAGACTTTTCCTGAATGATAGTCAATTAAGACGAAGCCTTTCGCTGAAATTTGCGGTGCATCAGGAATCACAATTGGTGATGATGCAATTGAAGAAGAAACTGGCGCTGCGATAGCGACAGAAGAAATAATGAGCGATGTAAATAGTCTATTTTTTTTCATAATTACTGCGAAATCTTACAATAAGTGGCGTTATCTTATCAGAAACTAAAAACTAAGGTAGCGATGAATTAATTCTTATCGAAATTCGCTATTTAGCGGCAATATACTTTCTAATAAAAGCGGTGTTGTAGCCTAATTTTTTCACCCGTTTAAGGGTTTGTTGCATGGTTCGGTCGTCATTAAATGGACCAAGTAGAACGCGGTGGTTGCGTGTATCACTGTCGACAAAACTTTCGGCTGATAACTTATGACCTAGATCTTGCGATAAAGTTCTAGCTTTTTGAAGATGTTGTGAAGCTATCACTTGTATCACGGAATTACCAATGATCGGTTTACCGGTGTTTTTTATGGTTTGTTCTTTACTAATGTTGATAGTTTCAATTTCAACGTTAGCAGTGCCTGTTTTTAGTACGCCGAGTTTATAGGCTGCGGCATAGCTTAAATCTATCACTCTCCCTGCATGGAAAGGACCACGGTCATTGACTCTTACAATTGCGGTTTTACCGTTACCGAGGTTAGTGACTTTGACATAGCTAGGAAGAGGCAAAGTCTTGTGAGCTGCACTCATTGAGTACATATCGTAGGTTTCACCATTAGATGTTAGGTGGCCGTGGAATTTTTGACCATACCATGATGCAATCCCACGCTCTTTAAAGCCGGTCGAATCTTTAATAATTTTATAATGTGAGCCACGTAGAGAATAATCTTTATTTCCCCCACGGCTGTATGGTTCATATTTGGGTTGTGCATCCTCAACATGATCAACCGCTAGTGGCTTGTCGGGTGCAACATCATTTTTTATCGAGTAACGGCTTTTGGTCGCACATCCCGATAAGAGGGTCGTGCTTATGACGATCGTTATTGCAATAAAACGTATGGTTCTCATTCAGTTAGTTTGCCTTTGAAAATGCTTTTCTATGAGTATGTATTGACATCAAAATACCGAACCCAGCCATCAGAGTCACCATTGATGTACCACCATAACTGATTAATGGAAGTGGAACACCAACCACGGGCAAAATGCCGCTAACCATGCCAATGTTTACAAAGACATAAACGAAAAAGCTAAGTACGATACTGCCCGCCATCATTTTTCCGAATGCGGTTTGGGCATTTGTAGCTAAGTATAGACCACGTCCGATAATAAAGAGATAAAGTGACAATAATCCGACGATCCCGATCAGCCCCCATTCTTCAGCAATAACAGCAAAGATAAAGTCGGTATGCCGTTCGGGTAAAAATTCAAGCTGTGACTGTGTTCCAAGCAGCCATCCTTTACCGGAAATGCCGCCCGAGCCAATCGCAATTTTACTTTGAATAATATGGTAACCAGCGCCAAGTGGATCTGATTCTGGATCAAAGAGAGTACGCACCCTGACTTTCTGATATTCGTGCATCAAGAAAAACCATAATATGGGAATAAATGCACCAAGAGCACATGCGGCTGTTAAAATAATATGCCAACCAATCCCAGCGAGAAATATAACGAATATGCCAGATGCAGCAATTAATATAGAGGTACCTAAGTCCGGTTGAATCGCGATTAAGATCGTTGGGATAATAACCATTAACAGACCAATGCATAATGTTCTGAACGTAGGAGGCAATGGCTGCTGACCGATATATCGGGCAATCATCAGTGGAACGGCAAGTTTTAAGAGCTCTGAAGGTTGGAATCGGACAACGCCAATATCGAGCCAACGCTGCGCCCCTTTTGATACTGAGCCAAAAAATAGTACACCGATAAGCAGTGCAATGCCGACAAAGAAAAGAAAGGGCGCTAATGACTCATAGGTTCGCGGAGAAAGTTGAGCCAATACAATCATGACGCATACGGCGATCCCAATTCTCATTGCTTGACGATCCATCATTACCATATTTTGACCACTGGCGCTGTACATCACAATAAGGCCAAAAGCCATCACCAGCAAGATGCCTAAAAGCAATGGTAGATCAATGTGAAGCCTTTCAAATAGGGCACGATTTCGGCCTGTAGACGGGTCGAGTTCCATTACGGTTGAGCCTCTTTATCGTTCGTTTCTTCAACAATCGTTTCTTTATCGAGAATGACTTTGGAGAAAATATCGTGCACAACAGGTGCACCATTGCGAGAGCCGCCACCGGCATTCTCTAGAACAACTGATACGATAACTTTAGGGTCTTTGACTGGCGCAAACCCAGTGAACAGAGCATGGTCATGCAAGTGTTCTTCTAATTCATCTGCATTGTATTCTTGGTTTTCAGCAAGGCCAAATACTTGGGCTGTGCCTGATTTGCCAGCACTATCAAATGGCTGCCCTTTAAATGCATTTCGGGCCGTGCCGCGTTTACCATGGTTTACAAGATACATTCCATTGATCGCTATATCCCAATATTTCTCTGGTACATTCGTTATCGGGGGGTAAGATTCGATATCAGCCAAAACCTGTTTATTGAAGGGATCGCCATTCTCAAGTGTTGCACGCAATAAATGGGGCGCACGAACTTTACCGTGATGGACTAATACTGATGTTGCTTTGGCCATTTGCATTGGCGTGGCAGTCCAGTAACCCTGGCCGATTCCAACAGGAATAGTATCCCCTTGATACCACGTATCTTTATGGCGAGCTCTTTTCCATTCACGTGTTGGCATGTTGGCTTTGCTTTCTTCAAATATGTCGATACCTGTATATTCACCATAACCAAATTTTTTCATCCAAGTGGAAAGGCGGTCGATACCTAAGTCAAAGGCAATTTGGTAGAAGAAGGTGTCGACAGATTCTTCAATTGCTTTGGTTATGTTGACTTTACCATGGCCCCAGCGTAACCAATCGCGGTAAGGCTTAGTTTTGGAGTTTGGAATTCGCCAATATCCAGGATCAGATCGGGTGGTGCTAGGAGTAATAACACCTTCTTGGAGAGCGGCGATCGAAATAAATGGCTTTACCGTCGATGCTGGGGGATATATCCCTAATGTCGCTCGATTAACTAAGGGGCGGTTGGTATCGTTCAAAAGCTTGCTATAGGCTTTACTTGATATGCCATGAACAAAGGCATTTGGATCGTAACTCGGGCTGGATACCATCGCTAACACGCCATTATCGACAGGGTCGAGCACCACGGCTGAACCGCGTCGGCCTCGGAGCAATTTATTGACGTATTGCTGAAGTTCGATATCAAGATTGAGAACGATGTCTTTTCCAGGGACCGGAGCTACGTATTTTAAGGTACGAATAATACGACCACGACTATTTACTTCGACTTCTTGATATCCAGGAATACCATGAAGAATATCTTCGTAGTAGCGCTCGACACCTAATTTTCCAATATCTCGAGTCGCTTGATAAAGGGTTTCTTTGTCTTCGCGCTTGAGGCGAGCAATATCTTTGTCGTTGATGCGTGAAACGTAACCAATAACATGCGTTAAAACTTCATTAAATGGATAGTGTCGTTTCAGGTTCGCGGTGACAGAAACTCCTGGGAATTTGTGCTGATTTACCGAAAATATTGCCACTTGTTTGGGAGTTAGCTGAGGAAGTAGTGGCACAGAGTTAAAACGTCGGGTATGTCTGCGCTCTTTATTGAATGCGGTAATTCTCTCTTCTGAAATTGGAAGCAGACTTTTTAAACCCGATATAGTGTCATCCATATTCTTTACTTGCTCCGGGATGATTTCTAGATTGAATATGGGTTGGTTTTCAGCAAGTAAAACACCATTTCGGTCGTAAATGAGACCTCGGTTTGGGGCAATTGGGACGATTTTGATGCGATTGTCGTTTGAACGCGTTTTATAGTCCTGATATTGATTAACTTGAATGTTGTAGAGGTTGGCAACGAGCAACGAGACCGAAATAATGATCAGCACAAAGGCAGCTACCGCGCGGTTACGAAATAACCATGCTTCAGCTCGATAATCACGAATAGGGCTACGTCTACGAATCATTTAAATCTACTCGCGATGGTAAGGGTGATTAGTGGTAATGCTCCACGCTCGGTAGAGACTTTCAGCCATCACGACACGGACCAAAGGGTGAGGCAGCGTGAGAGGTGAAAGAGACCAGCTTTGTTCAGCTGCTTGTTTACAGGCCGGTGCCAGCCCTTCAGGACCACCAATTAAGATCGCGACATCTCTACCATCGAGTTTCCATCGGTCTAGTTGGTGTGCTAATTGATGGCTATCCCACGGCTTCCCAGGAATATCCAAGGTGACGATACGACTGCCCTTTACAATGGCATTGAGCATTGCTTCGCCTTCTTTATCAAGAATACGAGCAATATCCGCATTTTTCCCCCGTTTTCCCGCAGGAATCTCAATGAGTTCTAGGGGCATATCATTGGGGAATCGACGCTGATACTCTTTAAACCCAACGTCCACCCAATTGGGCATTTTTGTTCCGACAGCGACGAGCTGGATTTTCACCGTTTAGCTCCAAAGCTTTTCGAGTTGGTATGTGTCTCGAGACTCTTCTTGCATGACATGGAGCATGGAAGAGCCCATATCTAAAATTACCCAATCTCCTTCGGCTTCACCTTCAATCCCAAGAGGTGCAAGTCCATGTTTTTTGGCTTCTAGTGCCACATGAGTAGCGATGGAAGAAACATGCCGCTTTGAGGTGCCAGTACAAATAATTAGGTAATCGGTTAGTGTTGATTTGCCTGTGACGTTTAGAGTGACGATGTTTTCTGCTTTCATATCGTCAGCCTTGTCGGCTAGAAACAGTTTTAAATCTTCGTGTTGCAAAGTTTTACCTCAATCGATCGGGGGGTCTAAAACAGTAAAATCATAGCATGCTTTGTTTTGGTAAGTGTCAAAGTCGTTATGATTTTGAAGCGTTGTAGCTTAAATCTAGGCTTAGTTGCTCTAATGCAAGCCAAGGGGGGTCACTATACTGAGTCTTTACCAAGATTTCTATAGCGGTCAACTGTTTAATAAGATCCTGAATTTTATCTGAATTTAAGCGATTCAAAGCAGCCTGATAAAGCGGTCGTTTATTATTCCAAATACGCAATCGTTCAAATTCGGACGCAAGTTGGTTTTGCGGCTTGCTATTTAGTTGCCATAGGAGCAGCAGCTCTTTTTGAATGGAACGCAACAAAATAGTGGCTTCGACCCCTTCCGCTTTTAATTGACGAAGAATTCTCTGGCCTCGATTGGGTTTTCCTTGAAGTAATGCGTCTGTCCAATGAAAAACGGTATAGTGGTTATGGCGACTTAACGACTCTTCCAACCGGATCAGGGTTAATTGTCCATCTGGGTAAAGCAGAACCAACTTCTCTAAATTTTGAACCAAGGCGAGTAGGTTACCTTCGTGCCATTGCGCTAGCATTTTTAATGATTCTTGATCGGGGACTAACCCCAATTGAGAGCAACGTTGGCGAATAAACTGGGGTAAACGATTAAGATCCGGCGTTAAGCAAGTCACGAGAGTTGCTTCAGAGTTGAGCGCTTTAAACCACTTACTGTTTTCTTGAGCTTTGGTCAGTTTTGAACCATGAACAATAAGCAAAATATCTGGGTTTAAAGATTGGCTCACTTCGATCAAATGATTTGCCGTGGCCGCATTCGCGCCAGTTTCAGGTAGCGCAATTTCTATTATTTGACGAGAAGAGAATAAACTTAATGCTTGGCATTGATCGTAGATCGAATCCCAATCAATGCTGGTATCCACTTGGTAGCGATGAATCTCTTCAAATCCATCCTGTTTCGCTTTGTTCGTTATCTGGGTCAGCGTTTCGTGCACCAGCAATGGTTCGGGCCCAAAGACAAGGTATACCGAGCTTAACCCTTTTTTGAGTTGTTCGGCGACATGTTCTGGGTAAATTCGCATTTACCTATCCCTTACTCTGAGATGAGTGTTGTAGAGACCGTATGAGAATCAGTTTCTATGACCTCATTAGATTCAGTATCATCACTTTCGAGTCGGGCCAATTGACGGATAATTTGAGAAGCGGAAATTTCACGCATTTCGTCTATGATCATCGTTTTTTCGACTGACTTTGCTAACGCTGTTAGAGAGTTATCTAAATAACTTCTGGTGACACTGGTGGATAAAGTTTGCACCCCAACATCTGGAGTGGTGATCTGATAGCTAACTTTTAACGTAATCGCTTTTTCAGCTGCTCGAGTATTTTGATATATTGATATCGTTGTGGTCGAAACACTTTCACTCCTTATTTTTAAATTCGGAATGTTCTCGGCTGGCATCACCAACTGAATATCATTCAGTTTTAATTGGTTCTTTACGAGTCGAGTTAAGGTGCTGTATTGGTCGTGACTGGTTAAGGAAAGCGTTTGCAGTTGTTCAGGAACACTATAATTTCCTCGCATGTGAAATCCGCAACCGGAAAGCAGCGTTACGCAAAGAGTGGTTAATAGAATTTTCGTGTTTATAGCGGAGAGTAATTGCATGATGTTCCTATCACTAAGCGGCTAAGCGCAAGATTGTTAAGAGCTATATCGCCATTAAAACTTCTCTTAGTCACTCTTAAGTAAAAGCGCTAAGAGAAGTAAACAGAGCAGAGGCTCTGTTTACAGACTCGTATTTGTCGATTTAGTTCGCCACTATGTTCAGAAGTTTACCGGGTACGTAGATAACCTTACGAATGGTTAAACCATCGGTGAACTTAGTGACATGTTCGTTCGCCAATCCAAGTTCTTCTACCTGTTCTTTGCTTGCATCAGCAGCAACAGTGATTTTCGCACGAAGCTTGCCGTTGACTTGAACTACGATGAGTTTTTCGTCTTCAACCAAAGCGGCAGGATCGAAGCTTGGCCAATCTGCAAAATCAACATCTTTCTGACCAATGCCTTCCCACATTTCAAAACAGATATGAGGAGTAATTGGGAATAGCATGACGATGATTGCTTTTACGGCTTCATCTAACACTGCACGATCTTGTTCAGAATCTTGAGGTGCTTTTGTGAGCTTATTCATCAATTCCATAATTGCCGCGATCGCGGTATTAAAGGTTTGACGACGAGCGATATCATCACTTACTTTCGCGATAGTTTTATGAATATCACGACGTAGTGCTTTTTGGTCATTGGTTAAGCTACTGACCTCTACGGCTTTGGCTTCACCTTTTTCAGCATGCTCATTCACTAAACGCCATACACGCTTCAAGAAGCGGTTCGCACCTTCAACACCAGACTCTTGCCACTCAAGTGTCATGTCTGCTGGAGAAGCAAACATCATAAACAAACGTACGGTATCAGCACCGTATTTGTCGACCATTTCTTGCGGGTCAATCCCGTTGTTTTTCGACTTAGACATTTTGATCATACCTGAGTGCTCAACAGTACGACCTAGGTTGTCGATTGCGGAAATGATATGACCTTTACCGTCACGTTCTACTTTTACATCTGTAGGCGAAATCCACTCTTTGGTCCCTTTTTCATTGGTCCAATAGAAGGCATCTGCGAGTACCATACCTTGGCAAAGCAATTGCTTAAATGGTTCGTCTGATGTTACAAATCCAGCATCACGAAGCAGTTTGTGGAAGAAGCGCGCGTACAACAGGTGCATACAGGCGTGCTCGATACCTCCTACATATTGATCGACAGGTAGCCAGTAGTTGGCTTTTTCTGGATCAAGAATATCGTCCGCTTGCGGTGAACAGTAACGCGCGTAATACCAAGATGATTCCATAAAGGTATCAAAGGTATCGGTTTCGCGTAGAGCGGGTTCGCCATTAAATGTGGTCTCAGCCCAAGATTTATCGGCTTTAATAGGACTTGTGACGCCATCCATTACCACATCTTCAGGTAAAATAACCGGTAATTGGTCGGCGGGTACAGGATGAACCTCACCATCTTCAGTCGTTACCATTGGGATTGGTGCACCCCAATAACGTTGACGTGATACGCCCCAGTCACGTAGGCGGAAATTAACTGTTTTCTTTCCTTTGTTCTCTGCTTCTAATTTGGCTGCAACAGCATCGAATGCCGCTTTAAATTCTAAACCGTCGAATTCACCAGAATTAAACAGCACACCTTTTTCGGTATAAGCCGCTTCTGAAACATCTAATGCACTACCGTCACTTGGTTGAATGACAGGCACGATATCTAAGCCATATTTTGTCGCAAATTCATAATCACGTTGGTCATGAGCAGGAACGGCCATAACCGCGCCAGTACCGTAATCCATCAGAACGAAATTGGCGACGTAAATCGGAACTTCACGACCGTTTAAGGGATGAATAGCCGTTAAGCCTGTTGCCATCCCTTTTTTCTCCATGGTTGCTAATTCGGCTTCAGCAACTTTGGTGTTTTTACAATCGTCAATAAACTCAGCGAGTTGTGGGTTACTTTTAGCCGCTTCTGCAGCCAATGGGTGTCCGGCTGCGATACCAACATAAGTCACACCCATTAAAGTATCCGGACGGGTTGTATAGACCTCTAGATCATCATTTCCTGCAACTTGAAACGATAATTCGACACCTTCAGAGCGACCAATCCAGTTACGCTGCATGGTTTTTACTGTATCGGGCCAACCTTCAAGGTTATCGAGATCGTCCAGTAACTCTTGTGCGTACGCGGTGATTTTGATTGACCATTGAGGAATTTCTTTTTGTTCAACAGGAGTATCACAACGCCAGCAGCAACCATCTTCAACTTGCTCGTTCGCAAGGACGGTTAGATCGTGTGGGCACCAGTTTACAGACGAGGTTTTCTTATAGACCAAACCTTTCTCATATAGCTTGGTGAAGAACTGTTGTTCCCAACGGTAATATTCAGGGCGGCAGGTCGCAAATTCACGATTCCAATCGTAACCAAAACCCAGAAGCTTAAGCTGGGTTTTCATGTATTCAATGTTTTCGTACGTCCAAGGTGCAGGAGCCGTTTTATTTTTTACGGCAGCATTTTCAGCTGGAAGGCCAAATGCATCCCAACCGATGGGTTGCATGACGTTTTTTCCTTGGAGACGCTGGAAGCGCGCGATAACGTCACCAATGGTGTAATTTCGTACATGTCCCATGTGAAGGCGACCACTTGGGTAAGGAAACATGGATAGACAGTAGAATTTTTCTTTATTTGGGTCTTCACTTACTACAAAGGTCTTGTTGTTGTCCCAATGGGCCTGAACTTTTTTTTCAATTTCTTGAGGGTTGTATTGATCTTGCATCGACGATATCCGGTTATCTTGGAATTTGTGAGTTCAATTAGAACAGCGACTTTTAGATCGACATAGAATACCTAAAGCAGCAGTGCACAACAATAGCCAATCTGGTTTGATGGAGGTAAGTTATGCCAAAACGCAGCGCAGGATACGTTTCTTTGCTTGAAACGGTGATCAATAAACTCAAAATCAACCAAGAAGACCTCGAAGACGTGGTTCAAACGTCAGAAAAGGTTGCCCATGCCGCATCTGATATGACGAAAGATGAACTTTCTTTAATTTCGGCTTATGTCCAGGCGGATTTAAATGAGTTTGCTCAGAGTTATGAAGAAAGTAAAAGTGGGCCGTTTTATTTGATGATTGAAAATTCTATCTGGCAAGGGTTAGCAGAAATTTCGGATAAAACTTTTATTGAGCAAACAGAGTTTTTTCATGAACTCGAAACCCAAGGCACTTATCAGACTGGCGATATCATCGGATTAGGTACGTTGGGTTGTGAGAAGTGTGGTCATCGTGTTGAGTACAATCATCCCACCGCGGTGAGTGATTGTACTGAGTGTGGTAATCATCACTTTCGTCGACTGCCTATCAAGCCTTAGTAGAGCTTGATTTATCTCGTGTGGTTAAACGTGCGAGTATCAATGCAGACAATAGGATCATATAGATGGGCCAACTTCCATATTTAACGTATGGGGTTAGGCCTTGATATGAGCTAATGGTCTTTTTCAATACAGCCACTTCAAACTGAGGGATTTGTTCGATGATTTTTCCTTTTGGATCTGTTATCGCAGTCACTCCAGTATTGGTTGCACGTACTAATGGGCGACCTAATTCGAGAGCTCGCATTCTCGCGATCTCCATATGTTGCAGTGGTCCAACTGAGTCACCAAACCATGCGTCATTGGATAGGGTTAAAATAAAGTCGGTTTGAGTCGTAAAATTATCTCGAAGTTGCTCACCAAAAATGATTTCATAACACAATGCTGCGATAAAATAGCGTTGATTAGCGAAGATATTCTTTTGAATATAGTCACCACGCGAAAACGCTGAGTTTGGCAAATTAAAGATCGGAGCAATAGGGCGAAGCCACTCTTCGAATGGAACAAATTCACCAAACGGCAGTAAGTGATGTTTGTGGTAAAGAGCATCGATGTCATGCTGATACTCACCGCGACCATTTTCCCCAAGCACGAGAATACTGTTATAAAATGTTTGAGCATCAAGTTGATTTAATACTCCAGTCATAATCGCGATATTTTCTTCTTTGCCAAATCGATCAATGATTTCGAAAAAATGGGGTAGTTCAGATTCAAATGCCGGGATAGCCGCTTCGGGCCAAATGATGATATCAGCATCGATATTTTGTTCGGTAAGTTGCGTGTACTTCTCTATTGTCGGCCAGCGTTGCGAAGGTAGCCACTTTATTTCTTGGTCGATATTTCCTTGAATAAGGGCAATCGTTGTATCGGTTCCCTTTTTCAAGGTGACCCATGGAATATTATTGAGTGAGTAGGCGACGATAAATATGGATACGATCGGTAGCAGTGCGATGAGTTTTCGTTGTTGCCAGTAGTAAACGAGTGAGCCAGCGGCCAATGCAACAATCATGTTTATTAATTCAACACCGCCGACAGGAGCATAACTGGCTAAAGGAGAGTCGATTTGACTGTATCCAAGCCATAACCAAGGAAACCCTGTAAATAACCAGCCACGTAACCCCTCAATGCCTAACCAAAATGCGGGGACGGCAATAAGAAATCGATAGGTTGGTTTTTGTTGCCAACAGCCTTGTACCAGCACAGAAAATAACGCTGGAAATAATGCCAAATACGCAGATAGAAAAAATAACAGAATCACACTGACAATTGGTGGGACGCCACCAAAGGTATCGATACTGACATGAACCCAGCTTAACCCTAAGCCAAATAACCCAAGCCCCCAAAGCCAGCCAACAGAAAAAGCACTTTTCCATGACAATTGTTGAGTTGATAGATTTATGAGAAATGCTAGAGAAAGAATGGCAACTGGCCAAATAGAATAGGGAGCAAAAGCGAGAGAAGTTGCTGCACCAACAAATAAGGTTACGCCGGAGCGTAACCAAATAGAGGTTGTAAATTTAACCATTGATATGTGTTCCAAATACCAAAACGTTATGGAGAGTCAGGCTCAGATGATGAGTCATCATCGGGAATGGTGACCTGTAATTGGACAATTCTGCGGTTATCAGAGTTGGTTACTTTGAACTGGAATTCGCCAACGGATACCAACTCACCACGTTCAGGTAGATGACCGAATGCTGTCATTACTAACCCGCCAACGGTATCGATTTCATCATCACTGTACTGAGTGCCAAACGTTTCGTTAAAGTCTTCGATGGTGGTTAAACCACTTAAAGAGAAAGTATGCTTGCTTAACTGACGGATATATCTTTCATCTTCTTCGTCGGTTTCATCTTCGATATCACCGACGATTTCTTCGAGGATATCTTCGATGGTGACAACCCCAGATACTCCGCCAAATTCATCAACAACAATCGCCATGTGGTAGCGCTCTTCTTGAAACTCTTTCAATAAGCGATCGACGCGCTTACTTTCTGGAACGACAACAGCAGGACGAGTCACTTCGGTGATAGTAAACGGTGCGCTTTGAGAGCCTAGATATTTCAGGAGGTCTTTGGCTAGTAGAATACCTTCGACATGATCTTTGTCTTCACTGACGATAGGGTATCGGGAATGTTGTGCATCGGAAATAAGCGTTACGATTTGATCGAGAGAGTCGGTGATATCGACAGTCACCATTTGAGAGCGAGGAATCATAATATCTCTGACTCTCATATCGGCGATTTGAATGACGCCTTCGAGCATATCCCGCGTGTCGTGATCGATTAAATCGTTGACCTCTGAACCCCGGATAACCTCGACGAGATCGTCTTTATCCTTGGGATCACCTTGAAAGATTTGTCCTATACGGTCTAAAAATGTCTTTCGACTGGGACCGTCTGCGCTTTGCGAATTGTCTTCGTTCATTTTATCTCTGTTTACTTAGGCTATCAGATGTGTGATAGCACACATGATAATGATTAAAAATTAGCTGTATTAACAGCGATTTTTTTATCATTAAAGTTATGTATTTTCCTACTACTTTTCTAGTATATAAGGGTCGTTATACCCAATATCAAGCATGATTTCAGCTTCCAGAGCTTCCATCTCTTCGGCTTCATCATCGTCAATATGATCATAACCTAGCAGATGCAAACAGCCATGTACAACCATATGAGCCCAATGTGCTATTGGCGTCTTATTCTGTTCTTTTGCTTCCCGTTCAACTACTGGGCAACAAATGACTAAATCACCCAATAGAGCTAATTCGACTTCTGGCGGAGCCTCAAAGGGAAAAGAGAGCACATTTGTTGGCTTGTTTTTGTGACGATATTGTGAGTTAAGTTGTTGGCTCTCTTGTTCGTCGACAAGCCGTACAGTAAGTTCGGCTTCAGCTTGAAATGGGGTAATGATCTTATCTACCCACTCTTGAATCTGATGGTGAGAAGGCAAATTTTCTGAATGTTCTGTCGCGATCTGTAGATCAAGTTCAATGGCCATTTTCTATCAATTCCAAGCGTGAGTTTAACCGCTAATTCGAGTCTGTTTGTGGAGCCGTGGTCACGGCAAGTGCAGCGCGCGTTAATGCTTCGGCTTGTTGAGTTTCACGTTCTTCACGTCGTTTCCGGTCGATTTCTTTGCGCTCTTTTTGATCTTTAGCTTCCCATTTTTCATAGGCGTTGACGATTCGAGCGACCACTGGGTGTCTTACCACATCTTCAGCAATAAAGAAGTTGAAGCTGATATCATCGACGTCACTAAGGACTTCCACTGCATGACGTAAGCCAGATTTGGCTCCGCGTGGTAAATCGATCTGAGTGACATCTCCAGTGATAACCGCTCTAGAATTGAAGCCAATACGAGTAAGGAACATTTTCATCTGTTCTACCGTGGTGTTTTGGCTTTCATCGAGGATAATAAAGGCGTCGTTTAACGTTCTCCCACGCATATAAGCTAACGGAGCAACTTCGATAACATTGCGTTCGATGAGCTTCTCAACACGTTCAAAGCCAAGCATTTCAAATAATGCATCGTAAAGTGGGCGTAAATATGGGTCGACTTTCTGACTCAGGTCACCAGGGAGAAAACCAAGCTTTTCGCCGGCTTCGACCGCTGGGCGTGTAAGTAGAATACGACGGATTTCTTGACGTTCAAGTGCGTCAACCGCTGCTGCTACCGCGAGGTAAGTTTTACCTGTACCGGCAGGACCAATACCGAACGTGATGTCGTGCGTCACCATATTCATTAGGTATTGCGCTTGATTTGGCGTGCGAGGTTTTATTACCCCTTTCTTTGTCTTAATGGTGACTTCTTTACCATAGACAATCGACGCTTCAGTCGTGTCTTGCTCAAGTACACCCGATTCCTTGACGGCTAAGTGAACTTGTTCGGGTTCGAGGTCTGGAGTATTACCACGAATAGGAGCTGTATTAACATAAAGAGTGCGCAAAATATCGATTGCGGCCGAGGCAGCATGAGGCTTACCAACAACAGTAAAGTGCTCACTGCGGTGATTTATTTCAACCCCTAATCGGCGCTCTAAATGTTTGATATTATCATCGAATGGACCACAAAGACTGGCAAGGCGGCGGTTATCAGAAGGTTCTAAGTCGATCTCTAATGTTACTATTTTCGTACTCAATGTTGCCTCTCAATTCTGTCATAACGCAGTGCCCGATTGCGACCGGGCACTTTGTGACTTGTTATCCGAGATTATGGGGTAAACGTTGCTACTCCAAGCTCATCTTCTTTACGGGTCTTTTCTATCATTGCGGATGGTGATACCGCAATACGCAGGTTCATTTCGCTTTCGGTTCTGACTAACTCACCACGAAGTGAATTTGCAAAGACATCAACAATGTTAACATCAACGAATTGACCAATCAGGTCAGCAGAGCCTTCAAAGTTCACGACACGGTTGTTCTCGGTACGTCCGCGAAGTTCCATCAAGTTCTTTTTCGATGGGCCTTCGACAATAATGCGTTGTTCTGTCCCAAGCATTAGACGTGAATAGCGCATTGCTTGAGTATTGATCGTTTGTTGCAGTTCATACAAACGTTCTTTTTTCGTTTCTTCAGAGAGATCGCATGGGTAATCCGCTGCCGGAGTGCCTGGGCGTGGTGAAAAGATAAAGCTAAAGCTCATATCGAAATCCACATCACGGATTAATTTCATCGTATCTGCGAAATCTTGATCGCTTTCACCTGGGAAGCCTACGATAAAGTCGGAACTAATTTGAATATCAGGGCGAGCTTTACGCAGCTTACGAATAATAGATTTATACTCGATGGCGGTGTGCGGTCGCTTCATCATGGTTAAAATACGATCGGAGCCACTTTGAACAGGCAAGTGCAAAAAGCTCACTAACTCTGGGGTGTCTTCATACACAGCAACGATATCATCGGTAAACTCTAATGGATGACTGGTGGTAAAGCGAAGGCGGTCAATACCATCAATAGAGGCGACAAGTCTTAGTAATTCGGCGAATGAACAGATATCACCGTCATGTGTTAGGCCTCGGTAGGCATTCACGTTTTGGCCTAATAGGTTGACCTCACGTACGCCTTGCTCAGCAAGTTGTGCTACTTCAAATAGAACGTCATCCATTGGGCGACTGACTTCTTCGCCTCGAGTATAAGGCACGACACAGTAAGTACAATATTTTGAGCATCCTTCCATGATAGAGACGAATGCGGTTGCACCTTCTGCTTTGGGTTCAGGCAGGTTATCGAACTTCTCTATCTCTGGGAATGAAATATCCATCACCGGTGCATGATCATCATGAGAGCGTTTAATCATTTCAGGCAAACGGTGCAGCGTTTGAGGGCCAAAAATAACATCGACAAATGAAGCTCGTTCACGAATATGGTCACCTTCTTGAGTGGCAACGCAGCCGCCGACACCGATAACAACGCCCGGTTTTTTATCTTTTAAGGTTTTCCAACGGCCAAGCTGATGAAAGACTTTTTCTTGCGCTTTTTCACGAATAGAACAGGTATTCAGTAGTAGTACATCTGCTTCCTCAGGCACTTCTGTTAACTCATAGCCATTTGTTGCATTGAGTAGGTCGGCCATTTTCGATGAATCGTATTCGTTCATCTGACAGCCCCAAGTTTTAATTAGCAGTTTCTTACTCATTTCTTTCGCTCGTATTATCAATTTTTGGTGTCATTGACCCATTCGGGTAAATACTGGTTGGTTATCCGATTTCGTGGTAGCCGCGTATTGTACTGCTTTAAAAAGTCACTGACTAGTCAATCTCAACAATCAATTTAAACCAAGGTTATATAGCGAGAGAAGCCTTATTTTAAGTAGTGATATAATCGAAATAGATTCGCAATCTGATATGAAGATCGTACAATTAAAAATCAGAATACAAAATCAAATAGTTAGCGATGATGACGATGAAAAAAGTGGAACTAGCCGTAGTCGGTGGTGGAATGGTTGGTGCAGCAACCGCGTTGGGTTTAGCTCAGCAGGGTAGAGAGGTCGTGCTGATTGAACAAACGCCACCGTGTGCTTTTGACGCTGAGCAACCTATGGATCTTAGAGTGTCGGCAATATCGATGGCTTCGGTTGAGTTTCTGCAGCAGCTAGGAGTGTGGCCTGCGATTGAGAAGATGAGAATATGTCCGTATAAGGGCTTGGAAACGTGGGAACATGAAAATTGTAAGACATCGTTTTTCGCAGAAGAAATAGCACTTGATCAATTGGGGTATATGGTAGAAAACCGCGTTATACAGCTAGGCTTGTGGCAACAGTTTTCACTTTATCCAAACCTAACCGTGTTGTGTCCAGATGAGATCAATTCGATCGAGTTTGCTGATAATTCCATTTTGCATCTGTCGTCTGGGGAAAAGGTTGCGACTGATTGGGTGGTTGGCGCTGATGGGGCCAATTCTAAAGTGCGCACATTTGCTAATATCGGAGTCACTGCGTGGGATTATCGTCATCACTGCATGTTGATTAATGTTAAGACTACGCTAGTGCAAGAAGACGTTACTTGGCAGCAGTTTTTTCCTTCAGGACCGAGATCGTATTTACCAATGGGTGGACATCAAGCTTCATTGGTATGGTATGACTCACCACAACGTATTCGCCAGCTATCGGCAATGAACTCAGTTCAGTTAAAAGAAGAAATAGAAAGGCATTTTCCTAATCAATTAGGGGAGGTTGAAGTGAGCGATCATGGTTCATTCCCATTGGTTCGTCGTCATGCGCAACGTTATGTTTCTAAACATTGTGTTCTTGTTGGTGATGCTGCACATACGATAAATCCATTGGCTGGCCAGGGCGTAAATTTGGGATTTAAAGATGTCAGGGAGTTATTGAAACAAACCAGCGAAAGTTCGATGTTAACTGAGCAAATGTTTATGCAGTACCAGAAAAATAGAAAGATTGATAATTTAGCGATGCAAAGTGGGATGGATGTTTTTTACAAACTGTTTAGCAATGACATCATGCCGTTGAAATTGATGCGTAATATTGCTCTGAAAACAGCCCAGCATGCAGGACCTTTAAAAAAGCGAGCGCTTCGCTATGCATTGGGTTACTAGGATCGTTGTTGGTTTCGTTGAATCATAAAAAAACGCCGCTTAGCGGCGTTTTTTTAGACCTAACAAAATATGCGATTATTTCGTTACACGTAAAACTGGCGTTTCTCCAACCACGGCCGCACCAGAAAGTTTATTCAACTCTTTGATTTCATCCATGTTCGAGATAACGACAGGTGTTAAAGTCGATTTCGCATTTTCAAGTAGATAAGCCAAATCAAACTCAAGCACTGTATCGCCTGCTTTAACGGATTGACCTTCTTCAGCGATACGAGTAAACCCTTCGCCTTTAAGTTCTACAGTATCAATACCGAAGTGGACAAAAAGCTCTACACCTTCATCTGATTCAATAGAAAATGCGTGGTTTGTTTCAAAAATCTTACCAATGGTACCATTAACTGGCGCGACAATTTTGTCGCCATTTGGTTTAATCGCAATACCATCACCAACGATTTTCTCTGCGAAAACAACGTCTGGCACGTCTTCAATATTTACAATGTCACCTGAAAGAGGGGCGATTATTTCGATTGCTCCAACTTCTGTTCGGTCATCGGACACTAATTTTTTTAGTTTATCAAACAGACCCATGTGCTGTGCTCCTAGGATTTAATCATTCAATTTTCGGTATAATATACCAAGCATAGACATTAGACGACATATTTGTCATCTAATGTCTATTAGAATGAAGCGATTACTGAGTTTTTTCTGCGATAAATTTATCAACACAAGCTTGAATTTCTTCTGCCGTTGGTAAAGAAAGTGCTTCTTCCGCCATTGCTTTAACTTCTGCAAAGTTAGAGTTACGGATTGTTTTCTTAACGACAGGAATAGAAATACCACTCATAGAGAATTCATCTAAACCCATACCTAGTAATAAAAGAGTCGCTCTTTCATCGCCCGCAAGCTCACCACACATGCCTGTCCACTTGCCTTCAGCATGAGATGCATCAATCACTTGCTTAATCACAGTTAATACAGCAGGAGATAGTGGGTTGTAAAGGTGTGAGATCATCTCGTTACCACGGTCAACCGCCAATGTATATTGGGTCAGGTCGTTAGTTCCGATTGAGAAGAACTCAACTTCTTTAGCAAGGTGATGGGCAATTGCAGCAGCTGCTGGAGTTTCAACCATCACACCGACTTCGATGTTTTTGTCGAAAGCATAGCCTTCTGATTGAAGCTCTACTTTGTACTCTTCAAGTGCAGCTTTTAGCTCACGAATTTCTTCAACTGAGATAATCATTGGGAACATGATACGAAGTTTACCGTGCGCTGATGCACGCAGAATACCGCGTAATTGTGCACGAAGGATATCGCGACGATCTAAGCTGATGCGAATCGCACGCCAGCCAAGAAATGGGTTCATCTCTTGTGGAAGATCCATATACGGAAGGTCTTTATCTCCACCGATATCCATGGTACGAATAATCACGGATTCGCCATGCATTGATTCCGCAACTTCTTTATATGCTTCGTACTGCTCTTGCTCAGTTGGTAAAGCCGTTCGATCCATGAAAAGAAACTCAGTGCGGTATAGACCAACACCTTCACCACCGTTGCGTAAAATACCATCACAGTCTTTAACTGTACCAATATTTCCGCATACTTCGACACGATGTCCATCAAGCGTTTCTGCTGGTAGATCTTTTAGTTTTGCCAGTTCTGCTTTTTCTGCAAGAACATCTTCTTTAATTTTTTTCGCTTCTTCAATTTCAGCATCAGAAGGGTTAATGATGATTTTATTGTTGATCGCGTCAACAACTAACATATCACCATGTTTTACCTTTTGAGTGATGTCATTAGTACCAACAATCGCTGGAAGTTCAAGAGAACGAGCCATGATTGAGGTGTGCGATGTACGACCACCAATGTCAGTAATAAAACCTAAAACGTAATTTAAATTGATTTGTGCGGTTTCTGACGGAGTTAAATCGTAAGCGACTAGAATGACTTCTTCGTTAATGGCTGCAAGATTAACGATAGTAATACCAAGAGCATTTTTTACGAAACGAGCGCCGATATCACGAACATCAGTTGCTCGTTCTTTTAAGTACTCATCATCTAACGACTCAAGCGCAACAGCTTGTTCTTCGATAACAGTATGAATAGCGTTATCGGCATAAAGTTTGTCGTTCTTGATAAGAGCTAAGATTTCTTCTTCTAGCTCTTCATCTTCAAGCAACATTATGTGACCTTCAAAGATGGCTTCTTTTTCTTCACCGAAGGTTTCTAACGCTTTTTGCTTGATGAGTTCAAGTTGCTCTTTTGATTTATTACGTGCGGTGTAGAAAGCTTCAACTTGCGCTTCTACTTGGTCATCGGAAATGGTGTTGGTGTTTAGGACAATTTCATCTTCTTGAAGTAGTAGTGCTTTACCGATAGCAATACCAGGAGATGCTAGGATACCTGAAATCATAGCTTTACCTTAAACTGGTTAACATTAGACGGGATTGAAAATAGCTGCGAAATAAAAATGTGTTGGATAGACATGAGTAAATACCAACAGAGCCGTTGCTTAATAACGGCTCTGTTGAAAGTATGATTACTCTAGGTGATCCATTAGGGCAACTAGATGATCAACCGCTTGTTTTTCTTGAGCGCCAGTTGCAGAGATAGTTACTTCAGTTCCTTTAACTAGTCCAAGAGTTTGAAGTTTGAACAGGCTTTTAGCACTTGCACTTTTACCGTTTGAAGTAACAGTAATATCGGCATCGAAAGTTTTCGCTTCTTTAACGAATTGTGCAGCAGGTCGAGTGTGTAAACCGTTTTCAGCAGTGATTTTTACTTGCTTCTCGTACATGTTGTATACCCCAATTTAATATATTATTTTAGTTTCGTTATAGAGGTCGTCGTAGCTTAACAATTTTCAACAATTAGCATGTGCTGTTTGCTGAGTCTTCGTTGCTGACAATCGACTCCTCTCTAATAAGTTAACATCAGTGATGATGACAACTTCATAACTCTAGGTTTGATCTTTATTTTGAAGCTTAAAATAAAGTAAGCCCGATATTACCAAAGGTGGCGCTAGGATCAACAAAAAAGCCCCTATAAGGGGCTTTTTTATGCGAAAATTTGATTTCACTACATATTATTGTTGGTTCTCTTTTTCAGAGAATATACCTGCAAACAGTGCTGTACTTAGGTAACGTTCACCTGAACTAGGAAGAATAACAACGATAGTTTTATCAGCAAATTCAGGGAGTTCTGCAATTCTATTTGCTGCTACAACGGCTGCACCAGATGATATTCCAGCTAGAATACCTTCTTCTTTCATTAGTCGTTGTGTCATTTCGATCGCATCGTCAGATGATACGGCTTCAACGCGGTCAATCAGTGATAAATCTAAGTTTCCTGGAATAAAGCCCGCTCCAATCCCTTGAATCTTATGCGGTGCTGGTTTGATTTCTTCGCCTGCGATTGCTTGCGCGATCACTGGTGATTCCGTTGGTTCTACCGCTACTGATGTAATTGCTTTACCTTGAGTATTCTTAAGGTAGCGACTTGTACCACTAATGGTTCCGCCTGTTCCGACACCTGCAACTAGAACATCTACTTCGCCATCAGTAGCATCCCAGATTTCAGGTCCCGTTGTTTTTTCGTGAATCTCTGGGTTTGCTGGGTTATTAAATTGTTGAAGCAGCAGGTACTTGCTTGGATCGCTTGCAACGATTTCTTCAGCTTTTGCAATTGCTCCTTTCATGCCTTTAGCAGCTTCTGTTAACTCTAGGTTTGCTCCTAATGCTTTAAGAAGTTTACGACGCTCCAAGCTCATTGACTCAGGCATGGTTAACGTTAATTTGTAACCACGAGCTGCAGCAACGAAAGCAAGTGCAATACCGGTGTTTCCACTGGTTGGTTCAACAAGTTCAATACCTGCTTTTAGTTTGCCAGATTTTTCAGCATCCCAAATCAAATTTGCACCGATACGACATTTTACGCTGAAGCTAGGGTTACGAGCTTCAACTTTAGCCAATACATTGCCTTTACTAACTTTGTTAAGACGAACAAGAGGAGTGTTACCAATTGCAAGTGAGTTATCTTCGTAGATTTTGCTCATAGTTAATATATCCTTGAATTCACGTTTGGGCGTTTCAAACGATGGAAACGTCGTTGTTTGTTAATGTTAATTAAGAATAGAACGTCAGATTGAAACGGAAAAGGATTAAAAAGTTATAACATATAGGGAGTAACGATAGTGGTTATCGTTACTCCAATATAATTATCGCAGTGATGCTTGGCGAAATTCTGTTACCCACATAGCCGTTGCTCCACAGACAGCGATTGGAAGAACGAACATATTTACAACAGGGACGGTTGTAAATAGGGTAACCATAACCCCAAACCCATAAGCACAGCCTTTTTTCTGCTTTAGTTGGTCTCTCATTGTGATGAAGTCGACCTTATTATTGTCAAAAGGGTAGTCACAATATTGGATAGCAAACATCCACGAGGTAAAAATAAACCATGCAAATGGCCCAACAGTTTGTCCGATTACTGGAATGAATAGGAGTATAAATAGCCCAATCATTTTGGGGATCGTATAAACCAGTTTTCGCCATTCACGTGCCAAAATTCGAGGGATATCTTTAAAAAAAGCCGTAAGACTTTCTTGTTTAGGTTCGATTCCAAGTAACTTTTGTTCTACTTTTTCAGCAAGTAGACCACTAAACGGTGCCGCAATAATATTTGCTAGAGTGCTGAAGTAGTACATGAATATAACAACGATAACCAAAGAAATTAGCGGCCATAATACATAGCTTAACCATGAAAGCATGTCAGGCAACAGACCTATAACACCATCGATCCACCCTCCCATTTGATTAAACAGAAAGGCGAGTGCGCCACCAATTAAAATAAAATTTATTAACAAGGGAAACATAACGTATCGACGAAGCCCCGGAGCCATTGCAAGCTTGGCTCCGTAGAAGAAGTAGCCAAAACCGGAGTGTTTTTCTAAAGTCATGGTAGATTCCTATTTTTTAATACGTAGTTAGGACTAAATTTCCAGTATTCTAACCTAGCTAATTAGAATAATTGTGAAAAAAATTCCTGTTAATTCATAACTTCTCACAATATCCTATTCAAAATCGCCTTTAAAGTTTGTTAAAGTGACCAGATAAGAAAAACTGAGCTATGATAACTAAGCGACACTATGTTAATAGTGGTCGATCTAAGAATTCGAGTAACTGAGAGTTTATAATGCAAGAATTGCGATTCGTACTCATAATTGTAGGTGCACTGGCTATAGCTGCGCTATTGTTTCATGGTCTTTGGACTAGCCGAAAAGATGGAAAGTCAAAATTTGGCAATAAACCTCTAGGTAAGATAGAAAGTGATGATGAGCCGACTTCACCGCCACCCCGTTCTTTTTTTAATACCAAGAAAGATGATGTAGAAGAGAAAAAATCACGTAAAGAACCAGCATTTACGTTTGATGTCCCTGCATCACCCGATGCTGATGATTCATTTACTTCTCGTGAAATTGACCCTTTGATCGATAGTTATGAAAATCATGACGACTTCGCCGATATGTCATCTGAAGAAGCCGAGGCTCGTTTCCAAGAAGCGCTTGCTCAACAGCCTGAACTCACTGAACCTGAAGTCGAAGCACAAACTCCAATTAGTACACCAGAAGTACCCGCTGAACCTGAGCCTGAAGAAGACCCTTTTGAAGTGTTAGTTCTCAATGTTCATTGTGCAACCAGTGAACCGTTTGTCGGCACTAAACTGTTCGATAGCATGAAGCAAAATGGATTGCTCTACGGTGAAATGGATATTTTCCACCGTCACGCCGATTTATCGGGTACAGGAAAGATATTGTTTAGTGTCGCAAACATGATGCAGCCAGGAACATTGAAGCATGATGATCCTAATGAATTTACTACTAAAGGTATTTCATTCTTTATGACGCTCCCTTGTTTTGGTGATTCGGAGCAAAACTTCAAAGTGATGTTGCGTACTGCTCAGCAAATTGCGGATGACATGGGAGGCAATGTTTTAGATGAACGTCGTAATCTAATGACACCAGACCGCCTTGCTCAATACCGACAACAAATCAAAGAGTTTAAAGCCAAGAATGGTTAGAAGTGGTAAAATGAGAGGCTCCTTTGGGGGCCTTTTTTTTGTCGTGGGTAAACGTTATTTAGCGGCAAATTGAAACAATAGCGCAATGATAAATGCCGTACCTCGGCTTTTAAAATCATAAAATACATAAATTGAAATGGTAAATATAATGTCTGAATTTGAGTTTAATGACGCACAGATTTCCTTTATAGAACAGTTAGGAGTAGATGTTGAATTAACAAAACTTGAAGCTGCAATCAGAAGTAATGATGTTGAGAACTTAAGTAATAGTGAGCTTTTGACTTTATTAGAAGTGACGAACGCATTTTATCGTTCAGGAAGCCCAATCTTGAGTGATTCGAATTACGATCAGGCCAGTCGTTTATTTGCGAAAAATAATCCCAACCATCCATTTGTGCTCTCTGTTGAGCCTGAGTCAGTCAATGTTGGAAAGACCGTTGCATTGCCGCAAAAGATGCTTTCAACGGATAAAGCGTATTCAAAGGGCGAAATTCAAAAATGGCTGGATCGAATTTTAAAATCGGCCGAATTATTATCTATTGAGAGTGACACTATTCAGGTTCGAGTAACCCCAAAGCTAGATGGGTACGCGGCATATGATGATGGAGAAAAGCTCTACACGCGAGGCGATGGTGTTAAAGGGCAAGACGTAACTCGTGCATTTGAGCGAGGTCTACAAGTTGCAAATCACGGGCAACGAGGGCTAGGCGCCGGTGAAATCGTTATCAATAAAGATTATTTCGAACATCAGCTGAGTGACCATTTCGAAAATTCGCGCAACATTCAAGCCGCTATTATTGCAGAGAAAAATGTCGATGAACGAGTCTTAAAAGCGATAACCGACGGTGCTTGTGTCTTCTATCCATTTTCATTAATCGATAATTGGACTGGGCATTACCAAACTTTGCTTGATGATTTCGACGTCATTGTCGAACAGATTTGGAATGCGGTTTCTTTTGACGTTGATGGCGTTATTTTAGAAGTCACTGACGAGCGTATCAAAGAGAATATGGGGGCGACTCGCAAGTTTCATCGCTGGCAGATTGCTTTTAAAATCAATGAAGAATCAGCTCAAGTTGAAGTGATAAACGTGATACCACAAACATCTCGGACTGGACGAGTGTCTCCCGTTGCTGAATTGGTGCCGACTAAAATCAGTGGTGCAACCATCAGTCGGGTTACGGTTCACCATTATAATATGGTGAAAACCAATGGTGTTGGTCCTGGGGCAATGGTACAAATTGTACGAAGTGGCCTAGTGATACCGAAGATTGAAAAGGTGATTAAAAGCGTTGAGCCACAACTTCCTGACGCATGTCCAAGTTGCCATTCATCTTTGTTGTGGGAATCGGACCATTTAATTTGTCCAAATAAGAGTGACTGTCCCGCACAGACTGAGAATACTCTGATACATTTCTTTAAAACCTTAGCAAATAATGATGGCTTTGGGCCAAAAGTGATTGAAAAACTGAGCCAATTTGGCGTTAGGCATATTCATGAGATTTATGACTTAACGGTAGAGCAATTCTCGGAGTTCGGCTTTGGTGATAAAACGTCACAAAATCTTTACGATCAGCTTATTGCAAGTCGAGAAATTGAAGTTGAAGATTGGCGTTTTCTATCGGCTTTTGGAGTGAGTCGTTTAGGTGGCGGAAATTGTGAAAAATTGCTTCAAGTCTATTCAATCACTGAGTTATTTGATGTTTCCGCTGAGGCCATCGTCGAAATTGATGGTTTTGCCTTGCTCAGCGCTGAAGCGATTGTTGCAGGGCTTGCGAATATTAGAGATGAGTTTTTCAAGGTCTATGAGCTTGGATTCACCCTCAGTGTGACGGCGAAACAGGCTGACAGTGATACTGCTTCTCCAATCGCGGGCAAAATGATCGTGTTTACGGGTTCAATGCAGCAGGGCTCTCGTGGTGATATGGAAAAACAAGCGAAGTTGCTTGGCGCTAAAGTTGGGAAATCGGTTACTGGAAAAACCAACTATTTAGTCACCGGTGCAAAAGTGGGTGAAACCAAGATCAACGCGGCGCAAGCAAAAGGTGTTGAGGTGTTGACGGAACAAGCTTATCTAAACCTAATTGGTTAGAAATACATCGAGGAAAAATCAAAATGGACGCCCTTTGAGAATGTAATAAAGAGAGCGTCCATTTTTGTGTCTATAAGAAATTAAAAATCGCTTAACTTAGTAAAGCAATGAATAGAGCTGACGACGAAAGCGACTTGCCAGTGGGTTACTTTGACCGAGCGCGTTTAGAATATCCATAAAGACTTTTTTCATTTCACCATCTTGCGCATTGAGATCTTTGCTCAAGAATGTCCATAGTAGCTCGAGAGCATCTTCGTCACGGTTGACACCATGGTATTGACTTGCCAACTCTAAAGCCACTTGTGTGTCGCTTGAATTTGCTGCAAATGTCGCCTCCAATGATGTAATTTCAGGGCTATTCGATGCTTGCTCATGCAGTGTGAGCTTGGCCTGTAATTTGGTGTAGTAGCCGTCCTGGTACTCCATCGTGACCTTTGCTAATAGTGGTTCAACTAAGTCAAATTGTTGGGTTTCTAAATAACAATCCGCTAGTGCTAGTAACACATCACCGCGAGAAGATAGGGGCTCTTGTATCGATGTTAACAAAGGTAATGCTTGTTGGTATTGTTCTTGAGATATTAGCTGTTTAGCCTGCTCAAAGTTACGCTCATCTTGGCTTGGTAGGTGACGTTCGAGTAGGGCATTAATCGCTTCAATTGTTTGTGGCCCGCCAATACCGTCGACCGCTTGTCCTTGTGAAAATAAGGCAAATGTAGGAAGAACTTGGACGCCAAATTGCGCTGCTACCGCTTGTTCTTGTTGACAGTTGAGCAGCGCTAGAGAGAATGCTCCTTGGTACTGCTGGGTGAGCTGTCTTATGGGTTCGATCAACGCGCCACTTTCTGGTTCGGCAGGAGCCCAAAAGTAGACTAATACTGGTGTAGTCATGGATCCTTCAATGACTTCTCGTAAATTATGTTGCGTTATTTCGACTGGGTTTGGCGTTTGCATTTTAATGTCCAACTGTTCATCACTATCAAAGCAAGATATGGGCTAAGCAATCGAAAATCAAGTTAGAGGCATTGGAAAAACGATCTATATTCTCATTAATAATTAATGTTTTATGAGGTGGCAGATTGATTTGCCTTGGTAACTCGTTATTCTTAAGGTTGATGTTAATTGGGCTTACTGAGGTTTCTATGGATTTAGTATTGGAATATGTATTAAGAGTGGAAGTTGTTCTTCTCATACTTGCGATTGTTATTTTAAAATCTTCAATTATTTTTGTTCCACAAAACCGAGCGTATCTTATTGAGCGTTTTGGCAAGTATCAATCAACCCGGGAAGCTGGATTAAATTTCATCGTTCCATTTATTGATCATGTTGGTGCTGATCGCTCGTTGAAAGAACAAGCCGTAGATGTCCCAAGCCAAAGTGCGATCACCCGAGATAACATTTCGCTAAGTGTTGATGGCGTTCTTTACTTCCGAGTATTAGATCCGTACAAAGCCAGCTATGGTGTGGATGATTACGTGTTTGCGGTGACTCAACTTTCGCAAACCACAATGCGTTCTGAGCTCGGAAAAATGGAATTAGATAAAACATTTGAAGAGCGCGATGCACTGAATACCAATATTGTTGCGGCAATCAACGAAGCCGCTAGTCCCTGGGGTATTCAGGTTCTACGTTATGAAATAAAAGATATTGTGCCACCGCAAACCGTTATGGAAGCGATGGAAACACAAATGAAAGCGGAGCGGGTCAAACGAGCTCAAATCCTCGAGTCAGAGGGTGATCGTCAAGCAGCTATTAACGTAGCTGAAGGTCAAAAGCGATCAGTCGTACTTCAAGCTGAAGCGGAAAAAGAAGAGCAAGTTCTTCGTGCGGAAGGTGAAGCAAGAGCCATTATTGCAGTTGCAGATGCACAAGCTCAAGCACTGCAGAAAGTCGGTGAGGCGGCCAATACAGAACAAGGCCAAAAGGCAATTCAACTTGACCTAGCGACTAAGGCTATTGAAGCAAAAGCGGCGATTGCGAAAGAATCATCTGTCGTCTTGTTACCCGATAATGGTAATGATGCGAGTTCGGTGGTTGCTCAGGCGATGACGATTATTAAGAGCTTAAATAAAGGCTAATTATGGACTATATCTTATCGAACTTGGCGCAAAGCTATGTTGTTATCGGATTGCTGTTACTTGCGATAGAAGTGCTCGTTCTTGGTTTCTCGACCTTTGTGCTGATCTTTGTCGGAATTGGAATGATAGCGGTGGGAGTATTGATGTTTTTGGGCGTTTTCCCAGAAACTGTGATGAATTCTTTATTAGCCACTGCCATTATTTCAACGCTCGTTGCGCTCTTTAGCTGGAAGCCGATGAAACGTTTGCAGAATAAAGTCGATTCAACCAAAACGACGAACGACATGATTGGTCATCGCTTTTTCTTAACTGATGAATTACTGGTTGGGCACACGGTGAGGCATCGATATTCAGGTATTGAATGGAAAGTAAAAGCAAAGCAACCTATCGAAGCTGGTACGGAAGTTCAAATTGTTCATATGGAAGTCGGGCTGCTAACGGTAGAGCGAGTTGATTAGCTCTTAACCACTTCTAATATCGATGATTAATGAAAACGTAACCGATGAGACTAACATTGGTTACGTTTTTTGTTTCTAGCGACCCACATCTCACCCTTTCGCAAGCAATTTGTCGAGTAACTTTCCGGGTAATATTCGCTTTAAAACAGCAAACACTTTAGTTGGCTGAGTGATTCTATAACGCAGTTTCGGCGATGGTGCTTCCAAGGCATGATATATCGCAGGCAAACATCCTTCAGCAGGTAATACGAAGCGATTATTGGATGTTTCACTATTGAGCCGATCCATTTGTATTTTATATATTTTTTCATGGTAACTGTTTTTGACGTTAATCCAGCGATTAAATGCCTCTAACGCATTGGTACGAAATTGGGTTTCAATTGGGCCAGGCTCAAGAATCGCTATCTTGATATCAGTGTCGAGCAACTCTAGGCGCAGGGTATCGCTCCATCCTTCAATAGCAAATTTTGATGCATTATAAGCCCCGCGATATTTTAATGCGGCGAACCCAAGTACAGAGCTATTTTGAATGATTCGAGCAGAACCGTGTTGGCGAAAGTGTGGCAATAATTGAGTTGTTAGTTCATGCCAGCCAAATACATTCGTTTCGAATTGTGCTCTTAAGCCATCGGTAGGTAAATCTTCGAGTGCTCCTGGTTGACCATAAGCACCATTATTAAATAAAGCATCAAGTTGACCATTCGCCAGTTCGAGAGTCTGTTTCACCGCAGCGGTAATGCTATCGGTATTCGCAAGATCAAGATGAATACAAGTTAATCCTTCTTCCACAAGGCGGTTTACATCATCAATCTGGCGGCAAGATGCAATGACCTGGTAGCCTCTTTTATGTAATGCGTGAGAGGCGGTATAGCCTATTCCAGAAGAGCAGCCTGTTATTAAAATTGATTTCACTGTATTGATTCCTTGGCGCTATTTTCGATCAGAAGATTCTCTAAAGCTTGGCTAAGTTCCGGAAACTGAAATTGAAACGATGATGCCATTAGTTTTGTTGGTTCGGTGCGAATGCTGTCGGTCAGTAGCTGTGCGGACTCTCCCATTAAAGTATTGATAAACCACGTGGGGGTAAATAGCCAGTGAGGGCGGTGCAGTGTTTTTGCCAGTGTTTCACTAAATACGTAGTTTTGGGCTGCGAGTGGTGCACAAAGGTTGATCGGCCCGTAGAGAGAATCATCGTGTAAGATATGGTTAATCGCGGACACCATATCTGCAATATGAATCCAGGGCATATATTGTTGTCCGTGACCAATTCTTGCGCCGAGCCCGAGTTGATATGGAAGTTTCATTTTCTTTAATGCACCACCATTATTTGCTAAAACAACACTGGTGCGAAGTAAGCAAACACGAGTGGTATTTGATGCTGCAGTTGCGGCAATATCTTCCCATGTCTTACACACATATTGAGTAAATCCGTCGCGTTTTATCCCTTTCTTTTCATCAATGATGTTAGAGCCTTGATCACCATAGTAGCCTACGGCTGAACCACTGATGAACACACTTGGAGGTGTTTTGCTTTGGGCAATAAGTTCGACGATGTTCTGTGTCATTTCCCAACGACTGTTGCAGATTCTCCTTTTTTGAGCAAGTGTCCAGCGACGGTCCGCAATAGGTTCTCCTGCTAGGTTTATCACCGCATCAATATCGTTAAGATCCGTGAGGTCATTTAGGCTATCGAGGTACTCTGCATTGAGACCATCAATCATACTGAGTGCATCTTGAGCATTTTCAATATGACGAGTCACAATTACAAATTGATTATCTTCACTGGCTAATAGTCGCACTAGATGCGTTCCGATTAACCCTGTCGCGCCTGTAATCAATATGCGCATGGCTTCTACCTTTTATTGTAATTGAAGTTTACTAAGCATAAACGACAGCGCCATTTGATCCAATGTCATACTTTTAAATAATTATGCGCTTTGTTGGGCATTCAATAAGGAAAGTCATTATCGACCTGCTACAATTTTGATAACAAACAAAATATTTGGTGGGCATAAAGATGGAGGAAGTATGCAAGCATTAGCGACATTACTTAAATCGATGCTTAATAGTTTTAAAGACCTGCTTCCGATCGTCATTGTTATTTCTTTTTTTCAACTCGCGGTTTTACAGCAACCGATACCTAACTTATTAGAGATTTCTCTTGGTCTTCTTTTAGTGGTCATGGGGCTAACATTTTTTATTTACGGCCTAGAAATGGGGCTTTTCCCAATTGGAGAAACGATGGCTCAGGCCTTCGCTAGAAAGGGAAGTATCGCTTGGTTATTGATATTTTCGTTTTGTTTAGGATTTGGAACGACGATTGCTGAACCTGCACTCACCGCCATTGCTGCAGAAGCGGCCAATGTTGCCGCCAATGGAGGGGTGATTATCCAGTCACAGACGGCTATGGATGGTTATGCGATGGGGTTAAGGTTAACCGTTGCTTTTTCTGTTGGTCTCGCGATTGTGCTTGGGGTTGTCCGGATTCTTAAAGGTTGGTCTATTCAATATATGATTATTGGTGGCTACATTTCAGTTGTATTATTAACGTTATTAGCTCCCGAGTTTATTATTGGCATTGCATACGATAGTGGCGGTGTGACGACTTCAACAATCACCGTGCCGCTAGTGACCGCTTTAGGTGTTGGGCTGGCCTCTTCAATTAAGGGGAGAAATCCGATGCTTGATGGCTTTGGCTTAATTGCTTTTGCTTCTTTACTTCCTATGATGTTTGTCATGGTATTTGGGATGGTGGTGTCATGAGTGAACTTACACACTTTTTCTCCACTTTAATTTCGACAATTCGCGATGTACTCCCCATCGCGGCAATTCTATTTGTGTTTCAATTTGCAGTATTGCGTCGCCCAGTCGCGAACTTAAAAAATGTCATTTTTGGGTTTGGTTATGTCATTTTAGGTTTGTCTTTATTCCTTATGGGGCTGGAATTAGCTTTATTTCCGCTCGGCGAAATGATGGCAGCACAGTTAACCACACCTGAATTTCTCGCCTCAGGCATGTGGGCAAAAGGAAATGGGTATTGGTTCGATTATTATTGGATTTATCTGTTCGCATTTTGTATCGGATTTAGCACCACGATTGCTGAGCCATCTTTGATAGCCGTCGCTTTGAAAGCGAATCAAGTATCAGCAGGAGCTATTGGAGTCACAGGATTAAGGATTGCGGTTGCACTGGGTGTCGCGATTGGTATTTCATTAGGGTGCTATCGTATTGTGGTCGGGGATCCGATTCATTACTTCATTATCGCCGGTTACATTGTTGTGGTTATACAAACATTCTTTGCGCCGAAGTTGATTGTTCCATTGGCGTACGATTCAGGTGGTGTAACGACATCGACAGTTACGGTGCCTATTGTTGCAGCATTAGGTTTAGGGTTAGCATCTACAGTACCGGGTCGAAGCCCGCTTATTGATGGATTTGGATTAATTGCTTTCGCGAGTCTGTTTCCGATTATCTCGGTGATGGGCTACGCACAACTTGTAGAGTGGCTCAACAAGCGAAACTCTGCATCGGAGAATGACAATGCGCTTTAAATTAATTATCGCTTTTGTGGAAGATGGAAAAACAGACAAAGTACTTGATGCCGCTCGTGAGGCTGGGGCAACGGGGGCAACGGTCATAAATAATGCTCGCGGAGAAGGGATTAATCAGAAGAAGACCTTTATGGGGTTGACCCTTGAAGTACAAAAAGATGTTCTGCTTTTTGTTGTCGAGGAACACTTGTCTCGACATATTTTGGAAACCATCAATCGGATTGGTGAGTTTGAAACAGAATCTGGACAAGGCATTGCACTTCAAATTGATGTTGAAGACGTTGTGGGTATCACTCACCAAGTACAAGAATTAACAAAAGTTGTTGAGGATGAGCTATGAGAAAGCAAGATATAATGCGTGTTCGAGACGTGATGAGTAACAGCTATGCCATGGTCGATGGCTTGGCGACAGTATATGAAGCTATAGAAGTTGCACGTAAACATCAGGTTAAAGCGCTTATCGTGGAAAAAAGAAATGAAGAGGATGAATTTGGCATTGTCTTAATGAATGATATCGCTAAGAAAGTCCTGGCGAAAGATCGTTCTCCAAAAAGGGTGAACATCTATGAAATTATGACTAAGCCAGCATTAGCCGTCGAACCTGAGATGAAAGTAAAATATTGCGCCAGATTATTTGAACGTTTTGGTATTAGCCGTGCGCCAGTTATTGAGAATGGCGAACTGATTGGGATGATCAGTTACAACAATATGGTCATGAACGCGATATTTGATGGTGACGATTGATCTTCATCGTTTTACACTAGGCCAATGTTAACATTTTACATTGAGTAGAAAGATGAAACTGTTTATTGCCTCTGATATACATGGTTCAGAAGCGGCGACAAAAGAGCTGATTACTGCCTTTTTAGAATCTGGCTCTAGTCAGCTTATTTTATTGGGAGACTTGTTAAATCATGGCCCCAGAAATCCGATTCCAGAAAGCTATAATCCAGTTGCGGTGTCTGAGATTCTAAATCAGTATGCCGATCGAATTATTGCGGTACGTGGAAATTGCGATAGTGAAGTCGACCAAATGTTACTGAACTTTCCCATTATGAGTGATTTGGCTTGGGTATTACTTGAAGACGGTCGACGTTTGGTTCTAACCCATGGGCATGTCTACCATGCTGCACAACTACCGCCAGTCTCTCGTCAAGATGTTTTGATGCATGGGCATACTCATATCCCTGTTGCTGAGCATATCGAATCTTGCTACTTATTTAATCCCGGCTCTGTGACATTTCCTCGTAACGGATTCAGCCCTTCATACGGAATCCTGAATGGTAAACAGTTGTCAGTTTTAACGTTTGAAGGTGAAGTGTTACGTAGTTTCGATTTAGCATAAATGCCAAACTTCGATTATGCTTTCCGATCGGAATGGCCAAGGTCACGGTCGGGGGCAATAATGTCTCTCACTCGCTGTTTTAGCACTTTTGCCTCAGGAAACCCGTCATCACGTTTTCGTTCCCAAATCGAGTGACCATTGCAAAATACCTCAAATCGGCCTCCGGTATCTGGATGGAGAGATACACGCTCGATTTCTTCACTAAAAGTATGTAGTAGCTCTTGGCACAACCACGTAGAACGCAGCATCCAATTACATTGCCTACAATAGTAGATCTCTATATTCGCTTTAATCATGAGACGTTTCCAATTGAATGAGCGCTAACTAAAGTAGCAGTTTTATTCCAACGGCAAAGGTGAGTATTTCGAATGCAATTTTAATGCTTGAATTACTCAGGCGTTTCATTAAGTACGCACCCAAACTGCCACCAAGGAATGAACCAGCAAGAAGAATAGGTAGCCAAGCCCAATAGATTTCAGCTCCTGCAACAGTAATAGCAGCAGCCCCAATCCCATTCCAACACAATCCGACACTGATCATAGTCAGTGCGATGGCTTGCTTGTAACTGTAACCAAACCAGCGCACTAGAAATATGGTGACTAGTAACCCAGAACCTGCAGCAATCGAGCCATTGATAATACCGATTACGATAAGAAATAATGCACCGAGTATGTAGCCCTTTGTGTCACGTCGCACGGGGATATCTTCTTGTCCCAGCTGTTTTTTAACGCGTGAATAAATACCAAGTGAAAGAATGGTAATTCCAAGTCCTTTTTCTGCAATATCACCTGGTATCAGTAATACCAAATGTGCTCCCGTGATAACCCCAATACTGCCAATAACGATTAGGTAGCTGATAAAACCATAGGATAAACCACCTCGTTTTAAATGGGTGATGGTTGCTCCTAATCCAAGAGCAACACTTGCAAGTTTGTGTGTTGCAAGAGCGATTGAGAAGGGCAGTCCCAAAAAGATTAATAATGGAAATTGAAGCAGGCCTGCTCCGCCACCTGATAGTGATGCCATAGTATTGGAGATTAACGAACCAATGAACAGTGTCGTGGTATTAAACCATTCCATGTAGATATTATTCCTTAGGGAAGATCGTGAGCGTATAGCGTCACTGATTCGTGATTTAGCCCGACCAGTAAAAGTGTATTTTGATTAATGATATCGATGCGGCGACTTTGCTGTGCGTCTATTTTATAGAACTGAGTAACGATGTCGAGCTGATCTTGAGTGAGAGCTTGATTGTGGTTAGTCGACACGTCTTTAAACTCTGTCGGGGATATAAGTAAGTAATCATCGCTTATTTCCCAAGTACCTGTTTCGGAAATATCGATATGAGATTCAGCCGAAGTTATCTCATTGTAAACTTTGATTATCGACATCCTAATGTAGGTATTATTAGGAAGGTATTTTACATTAGAGTTAATTGTTATATGGAGGAACTGAGAGTCCTCTTTTTGATCAGAATCATCATAGTCGATAAAACTATTAATGCGGGATTGCCACTCTCTTGAGGTGAGTAGTTGTTCGGTTTTGACATCGCTTACCCAATAGAGCCAACCACTGAGTCCCAGTGATATTAGTATTAACGCCATCGAAAGCTTAAGTGCAGTCATTCGAATTATTGGCATACACGTATCCATTCAGGTTGTGTTTTCGATATCACAACCGTTCTACTGAGATCAATGTTTTCTTCATTGTAAAGATAATTGAGCATTAATGTACTTTCTTGGCCACCAGTAACAATAACTTTATTTGGCTTAGGCTGATTAGAATGAAATTTGTTGTATATACTGATGCATCGTTCAACTTCTGGCAACCAAAAATCGATATCTGGATGGGAAGCTGGAAATAAGACTTCAATGTCATCAATCTGTTTTACTGGTTGCAAAAATGCATGTTTGGCATCGAATCCATACAGCGTGGTTACTGGAATTAATATAGCGATTAATATTAGAAGCTTAACCAACCATGATTGATTGATTGAACCACTAGGAGCGTATTGAAAAACATTCTGCTTGGCAATGGGTTCTTGTGTACTAGAGTCTATTGGCAAACTGATGAGCTTGGAATCGTTGGTTTGAACTTGATCAATACTTGTCGATGACGCTTCTGTCTCACAATTTTGTTGTGATTTTTCAAAACTGGCGGCTTCCACTTCTGCAATCCATTGATACCCCTGCTTCGGGACCGTGCGAATAAACATGGGTGATTTTATCGAGTCGTTAAGTGTTTTACGTAATGTCGATATTGCTTGAGTTAAACTGGAGTCGTCCACTTCAAACCCTTGTTGACGCCAAACATAATCATGTAGGTCATCGCGTCGAACAATTTGATTTGGGTGTAAGGCAAAATACTGCAAGATGCGGCTTTCATTGCTTCCAAGGTGTTGTATTTCACTGGGAGAACGATCATCAACTAACGTATTGCTATTAGGAGTGAAGGTATATCGTTTTGCCAAAATGAAATTTAAGTCTATGATATTCATGGATATATTTCGGCTTTAGTTTGATAGGTGAAGAATATGTTCATCATTATCCCATAGACAGAGTTAAGGGAAAGTTCAGGAGATATACTCGGTAATTTTTTGAATTAGAGTCTGACTTTATGGAAATAATTCAAAAAAATATTATTTTAAACTATTTCAAGCCTTGATTTACGAGTCACCACCCACATCTTACTAGCAAAGCAACTTTGTTTGCATAATCTTTCGGTTAGATCAAAGTAAAATAATATATTCATGGAGCTAGTATGAGCGAAGCAACCGCTAATCAAAAAGAAACTCGTGGTTTTCAGTCTGAAGTTAAACAGTTATTGAACTTGATGATTCATTCTCTTTATTCAAATAAAGAGATCTTTTTACGAGAATTGATCTCGAATGCATCGGATGCAGGTGACAAGCTGCGCTTCAAAGCATTGACAGACTCGAGCCTTTACGATGGTGATGCCGATCTTTGTGTTAAGTTATCGTTTGACACGGAAACGAAAACCATCACAGTGTCAGATAACGGCATTGGTATGACTCGAGATGATGTTATTAATAATCTGGGTACAATTGCGAAATCTGGAACAAAAGAGTTCTTCGCCAATCTATCTCAAGACCAAGCGAAAGATTCTCAGTTAATCGGTCAGTTTGGTGTTGGTTTTTACTCTTCGTTTATTGTTGCAGACTCGGTTACGGTACGTACTCGTACTGCAGGAGATGCTCCAGAGCAAGCTGTTCAGTGGAGTTCTCAAGGCGAAGGTGAATATACAATTGAAACCGTGACGAAAGAGTCTCGCGGTACTGATATTATTTTGCACCTGCGTGAAGAAGAAAGTGAGTTTCTTTCTGAGTGGCGCTTGAAGGAATTAATCACTAAATATTCTGATCACATAGGACTTCCTGTTTATATTCAGTCGCATAAGCGCGATGAAGAAGGAAATGAAACCGGTGAGACAGAATGGGAAAAAATCAATAAAGCAGAGGCTCTTTGGACTCGTTCTAAGTCTGATGTTAGCGATGAAGAGTACAAAGAATTTTACTCTCATATTTCTCATGATTTTGCAGAACCAGCGGTGTGGAGCCATAACAAGGTAGAAGGTAAAAACGACTACACTAGCTTACTATATGTTCCATCGAAAGCACCTTGGGACATGATGAATCGTGACCATAAACGTGGCTTGAAACTGTATGTTCAACGCGTCTTTATTATGGATGATGCTGAGCAATTCATGCCATCTTATCTGCGTTTTATCCGTGGTTTGATTGATTCAAATGATTTGCCACTAAACGTTTCTCGTGAAATTCTTCAAGACAATAAAGTGACGCAATCTCTTCGTAGCGCTTGTACTAAGCGTGTATTGACGATGCTAGAGCGTATGTCAAATAACGATGAAGAGAAATATCAGGCATTTTGGAAAGAATTTGGCATGGTGATGAAAGAAGGCCCTGCTGAAGATATGTCAAATAAAGAGAAAATTGCAGGGCTGCTGCGTTTTGCCTCTACCCATGTTGATTCGTCTGAACAAACGATTGGCCTAAAAAGCTACATCGAGCGTATGAAAGAAGATCAAGATGTTATTTATTACCTGACTGCCGATAGTTATGCTGCTGCGAAAAACAGCCCTCACTTAGAGCAATTCAAAGCCAAAGGTATTGAAGTGGTCTTGATGTATGACCGTATCGATGAATGGCTAATGAATTACTTAACTGAATTTGATGGCAAGTCTTTCCAATCGATTACAAAAGCGGGGCTAGACCTTAGCAAGTTTGATGACGAAGAAGCGAAGGAAAAGCAAAAAGAGACTGAAGAAGAGTTTAAGTCTGTTGTTGAGCGTACCAAGAGCTACCTAGGTGACCGTGTTAAAGAGGTACGCACAACATTTAAGTTAGCTTCGACGCCAGCTGTTGTCGTAACTGATGATATGGAAATGGGTACGCAAATGGCTAAGCTGCTTGAAGCTGCAGGTCAGGCTGCACCAGAAGTGAAGTACATTCTTGAGCTTAACCCAGAGCATGCGATGGTGAAGATGATGGCCGATGAACCAGATGAAGAGCTGTTTGGTCGTTGGGTTGAAATCTTACTTGGACAGTCGATGTTAGCTGAGCGAGGCTCGATGGAAGACCCTTCACAGTTCTTGTCAGCGGTAAATCAGCTTTTGACTAAGGTTTAATTGCTGCGGTTACTTAAAAGGCTCACCGTGGTGAGCCTTTTGTGTTTTTGAAAATAAAATAACGGTTATTCAATAGCTTAACAGCAATTAAATTCTTAAATCACACGTGTGTCGTGTTTCTTTAGTCGTAGAAGCCATTATGAAAAAGCTTTTATGTTAGACTTCTGTTCTTGAATGTATTGGCTAAGGCGTGTATTTTGCACGCCTATTTATGCAGTAATACTGACATTATGTCGATATTTTTGGTGTTAATACAAGATTCATGGGTGATGATTACTACTTTTGAATCACATTGTATTGTGATTATCGATATAATAAATCACTTGATTAAAGAGGATTAAACATGCGCATCATTCTACTAGGTGCTCCTGGTGCAGGGAAAGGTACACAAGCTCAATTCATTATGGAGAAATATGGAATTCCACAGATCTCTACCGGTGATATGCTACGTGCTGCGATTAAAGCAGGTACTGAGCTAGGTAAAAAAGCGAAGTCTGTCATTGATGCAGGACAACTAGTTTCTGATGACATTATTCTTGGTCTAATCAAAGAGCGCATCGCTCAAGCAGACTGTGAAAAAGGTTTTCTACTCGATGGTTTCCCACGTACCATTCCTCAAGCTGATGGCTTGAAATTAATGGGTGTCGAAGTTGATTACGTGATTGAATTCGATGTAGCAGATGACGTGATTGTTGAACGAATGGCTGGGCGACGTGCTCACCTAGCTTCAGGTCGTACGTATCATCAAGTTTACAATCCACCTAAAGTGGAAGGAAAAGATGATGTTACTGGCGAAGATCTGGTCGTTCGTGATGACGATAAAGAAGAAACCGTTCGCGCCCGTTTAGGTGTTTATCATGAGCAAACGGCACCATTGATCGAATACTATGGTAAAGCGGCTCAAACAAGTGCGACTGAGTACTTGAAGTTTGACGGTACTAAGCAAGTTTCTGAAGTCAGTGCAGACATTGAAAAATCACTTGGCTAAAACTCGAACGTTATCGTGATTTGAATATATGAAAGGCGGCCTTATGGCCGCTTTTTTCATTTTAAAATGTTAATATTCATATAGATTTTTCTTTTGATCATTCATAATAGATTTCAATTGAAGAGAATATAAGCACTTGTCTTAGTATGATGGGTAGAAGGGATAGTATGACTTCAGTGAAAAAATTCGGTGTGTTATTAGTGAACTTGGGTACACCTGACGAAGCTTCGGTGCCATCGATAAAACGTTTTTTAAGTCAGTTCTTACATGACAAACGTGTCGTTGATTTGAGTCGCTGGATCTGGTGCCCATTGCTTCATGGAATTATATTGCCTATTCGAGCCCCTAAAGTGACAAAATTGTACCAACAAGTGTGGATGGAAGAAGGGTCTCCGTTGTTGGTGTATTCGAAACGCCAACGTGAAGCATTAGAGCGGATGCTAGATATACCTGTTGAATTGGGTATGGCATACGGAAACCCTAGTTTGCCCGATGGCCTAGAGCGCCTTAGAGAACGTGGTGCCGACTCGATAGTGATACTCCCTCTTTATCCTCAATATTCTGCGACCACCACTGCAGCCGTTTATGACGGAATCGCGAAAGCTCTAGCCTCTACTCGAGTCGTTCCTGAGATTTCGTATATTCGTGACTATTGTCAGCATCCACTTTATATCAAGGCACTTGCAAATAGTGTTCGTCAGTTTTGGGAAGAGAATGGTCAAGGTGATTATTTGCTTTGCTCGTATCATGGTATCCCTAAGCGTTTTGCAGACAATGGAGATATTTATCCAGAGCATTGTGAGATAACAACACGACTTCTCGGTGAAGAGCTAGGCCTAACTGAAGATCAGCTTGGAATGACGTACCAATCTCGTTTTGGAAGGGAAGAGTGGTTACAACCCTATACGGATAAAACGTTGGAAAAACTGCCGTCTCAGGGAGTAAAACGGTTGGATATTATGGCTCCAGCATTTTCTGTTGACTGCTTGGAAACCCTTGAAGAACTTGCTGAAGAATGCAAAACAATTTATTTAGAAGCGGGTGGCGAATCATTCCAATATATACCTTGTTTGAATGACAATTTAGATCATATAGAAATGATGGCTGACATGATTAAATTAAAAATTAAAAATTAAAAATTAAAAATTAAAAATTAAAAATTAAAAATTAAAAGTTAAGATTAATAATTTACTGATAGTTATAGTGAGTGCATATGAAACAGTGGTATTTGGTATATTGTAAGCGCGGTGAGCAGCCACGAGCAAGAATGCACCTAGAAAATCAGGGTGTGGAATGCTTTTACCCTGAAATTGAAGTCGAAAAAATAGTACGCGGGAAAAAGAAGAAGACGAGTGAACCACTTTTTCCATCTTATGTTTTTGTTTACTTTGATTTTGAGAAAGGACCAACGTTTACGACAGTGCGTTCCACTAGAGGGGTAACCGACTTTATCCGATTTGGCTCTCATCCTACAGTTATCGATTCGTCACTAATTGATGAATTGCGTAGTTTTCTCCCTGAGTTTGAATCTACACCCACCAATTTGCCAAAACATGGTGATGTAGTTCAGATTAAATCAGGTCAGTTCGCAGGAATAGAAGCGATCTATCAAGAATCAGATGGTGAAAAACGCTCATTTATGCTGGTGAAGATGATTAATCAAGATGTTTCGATGAGTATTGATAATCGTGATTTGCATTTGAACTAATTGATAAAATATTTTATATAAAAATAAAAGAGGCGCTTTAAAGCGCCTCTTTTTAATGGATGAAAGGTCAAACGATAACGAAATTAATATGCTTCGTTATGTACCGTTTTCACTGCGCGTCCTGATGGATCAGCACAGTTTTTAAATGACTCATCCCATTCAATCGCTTTTGCAGAAGAACAAGCTACTGATGGACCACCTGGGACACATTCTGCTGCTGATGCCAGAGGGAAGAGCTCTTCAAAAATTTCACGATAAACATAGCCTTCTTTGGTGGTCGGCGTGTTGTATGGGAAACGGAATTCCGCTGCTTCCATTTGCTCATCGGTTACTTTCGCTTCAGCGGTTTCTTTTAGTGTATCGATCCAACTATAGCCGACACCATCAGAGAATTGCTCTTTTTGACGCCAAGCAATAGAGTCTGGTAGGTAATGTTCAAAACATTCACGTAGAATGTGTTTTTCCATTTTACCATTACCACACATCTTGTCTTTTGGATTCAAGCGCATTGCTACGTCGATAAATTCTTTATCTAAGAAAGGAACGCGACCTTCGATTCCCCAAGCTGCTAACGATTTGTTTGCTCGTGCGCAATCAAACATATTCAATGCAAGCAGTTTACGAACGGTTTCTTCGTGGAACTCTTGTGGGTTTGGCGCTTTGTGGAAGTATAGGTAACCCCCGAAAATCTCATCAGCACCTTCGCCAGAAAGTACCATTTTGATGCCCATAGCTTTGATCTTACGGCCTAGCAGATACATAGGTGTAGACGCACGGATTGTGGTGACATCGTAAGTTTCAATATGGTAAATAACATCACGGATAGCATCCAAGCCTTCTTGGATTGTATAGGTCATTTCGTGGTGAACTGTACCCAATTTGTCAGCTACTTCACGAGCGGCTTTTAGATCTGGTGCACCTTCAAGTCCGATTGCAAACGAGTGCAATTGTGGCCACCATGCCTGAGATTGTTCATCATCTTCAATGCGCATTGCTGCGAAACGTTTAGCAACGGCTGATGTGATAGAAGAATCCAGTCCGCCAGAAAGAAGTACGCCGTATGGCACGTCGGTCATCAACTGACGCTTAACCGCCGCTTCTAATGCGTCTGTGAGTTCTTCTTTACTACTTGAGTTGTCTTTTACTGCATCAAAGCTGTTCCAATCACGCGTGTAATAACGAACTGGCTCTGCATCTTCAGAACCATAGTAAGAACCAGGAGGAAATTCACTGATAGTTTTACACACTGGTACGAGTGCTTTCATTTCTGATGCAATGTAATAGTTACCTTTATCGTCATAACCTTGATACATTGGGATGATACCAATGTGGTCACGACCTACTAGGTACTGGTCTTTCTCTTCATCATAAAGAACAAATGCGAAAATGCCGTTTAGTTCTTCTAAAAGTTCATTGCCTAACTCTTGATACAAAGCAAGAATAACTTCACAGTCTGAATCAGTTTGGAATTCATACTTATCTTTGTAGCGTTCACGAATCTCTTTATGGTTATAGATTTCACCGTTTACCGCTAGGATGTGTTTTCCATTTGGGCTAACTAAAGGCTGAGCGCCACTATTTACACCAACAATAGCTAAGCGCTCGTGCGCAAGAATGGCACGCTCACTAGAGTAAATTCCAGACCAGTCAGGTCCACGGTGGCGAAGTTTTTTAGACATTTCTAGAGCGATTGGACGCAGTGCCTCTGCGCCTGATTTGATGTCCAGAATGCTAAATATTGAACACATACTCATTCCTTTTTAGTTGTTCTATAACGATTTGGGTTAAATTTGCCATCTTGGTTAAAAAAATCAACCCAAAAGTATGTTTATTATTAAATAAACATTAGCTAGTTAAATAATATTCACCAAATCTTGATGTTTTATAAATAAAATTTAATTGCTGTATAAAATAGCAACGCCACATCAATCTTAGGTCAGTGGCTCTCTGCTGGACACACACATAACGAGCAAAGTCGAGGTGGTGTAAAATACGTATTTATCTAATCCATTAACTTTTGCAGTAACACGCCATTGAGCATTGCACGTTTAATCATAGCGAATGCAGCAATGGTGGGTTTGGCGTAAATTTGTGATTCTACAATTGGAAGGTCTTTATGGAATGCCTTTAAAGACTGATTCTGCACATTCCGTTCAAGAGCGGGAAAGATAAGCTCTTGAGCATTGGTAATTTGACCGGCAATAATAATTTTTTGTGGGTTGAATAAGTTCACTGTGATAGCAACTGCCTTGCCTAATTGATTGCCGACCTTGATTAAGGTTTGGCGAGCGAGTTCATCACCTTGGTTGGCATGACGGCAAATATCATCAATCGTGATATTTTCAACGTCAGACAGTGTTGAAGAATACCCTTGCTGCAATAATTGATTCACTCGGCGAACAATCGCTGGGTTTGATGCCACGGTTTCCAAACATCCAAAATTACCACACTGGCATTGAGCGCCGAGTGGATCGATTTGAATGTGTCCTATCTCACCGACATTTCGATTATACCCTAGGAATATTTCTCCATTGACGATTAAGCCAGCCCCTGTACCACGACCAACACTAATCAGAATGGAGTCCTGACTGTCACGACTCGCTCCAAAGTAGTGCTCGGCGAGTGCAAGGCCTCGAATATCGTTACCAATAAAGCACTCCACACCAAAGTGATCCCCAATAATGTCACCCAGAGATAACGCATCAACATCGATGTTATGCATATATTCAACGACGCCAGTCTCGGGATTCACTAAACCAGGAAGAACAACACCAATCGCGATGAGTTTGTCGATGAGATGATCGGCTTGAATGAGAAACTCTTTGATGTAGTGGAGCAAACCATCAGTTAAATCTTCTTGGCGTAAGTAAAGGAACTCGTAGTAATTTGAAAACAGTTCATTGCCACCGAGATCGTAGAGACTAAGTTGAATGTAATCACGTCCTAAACGTACAGCAACGGAATGAAATGGTGTCACATCGGTTTCAAGTGAGATAGCTCTACGGCCACCGGTTGAAGCTTGATGTGCAACTTCTTTAATGAGCCCTCGTTCCAATAATTGGCGTGTTATTTTAGTGACACTGGCTGGCGCAAGTTGACTCACTTCAGCGACTTGAATTCGAGAAATTGGAGCGTATTGGTCGATTAAACGGTATACCGCTGCACCATTGAGCTGCTTAACTAAATCTACATTACCTTTTTGAGTACCATTCATTATTTATTTTGCTCGTAATGCCCATTAACGACTGTGGCTAAGACGTTATATTGATTATCAAAAATTGTGAGGTTGGCGAATTTTCCTACTTCAATAGTAGCAAAGTCTGTATCAATGCTGATCGCCATCGCTGGATAAAGAGTTGCCATCCTTAATGCTTCATCCAAAGGGATACCAACCTGTTCAACACAATTCTGCACTGCTTCAATCATTGTAAGTGCAGAACCACCGAGAGTGCCATTTTCATCAATACACTTGCCATCTTTGTAATATACTTTCTTCCCTACAAAAAGAAAGTTATCGATCTCCGAGCCTGCAGGAGCTGTGGCATCGGTCACTAATATCAAGCGGTCAGTCATGATTTTATGGCTAACTCTAATGCTAGCATAGTCTACGTGATGACCATCTGCGATTATTCCAGCGTAAACACTGGGTGTATCAAATGCAGCACCAACTAAGCCCGGTTCGCGTCCACTCCATTGACTCATTGCATTAAAAAGATGGGTGACAAAGCTAGCTCCATTGCTAAATGCTTCCTTAGCTTGAGAAAAAGAACAGTTGCTGTGTCCGAGTGATACGATAATTCCACAATCAGAAAGAGTTTTAATGGTGGATAAGTTATTTTCCGGATCTAAAGTAATCTTTTTTATAACATCACGGTTTTCAAGTAGAAATTCAAGCATTTCAGGATCGACTTTACGAATATGCTCAGAATTGTGTATGCCTCTTTTTTCTATTGAGATATATGGCCCTTCGAGATGAATGCCGGGAATGTGGTTAGGGAATTGTTGTTGATAGTCTCTTACACAGTTGATTGCTGCAACCATGTCTTGGTTCGTCGATGTGATTAGAGTTGGTAGAAACTGGCAACATCCTGAGTGCAAATTGGCATTATGCATTATACGAAGTGTGTCGACGCTAATGTTGTCGTTAAACATAACCCCACCACAGCCATTAAGCTGGAGGTCGATAAACCCTGGAGATATGGTTGCTCCGTCGAGATCGATCGTGTCGATCTGGTTGTCCAGTTTTTCAATTGGAACAATATCAAGAATTTTGTCACCACTAACGATAATGGCTGAATGTTCAAAAACCTGTTCACCTGTATAGATTACGCCATTCACTAGAGCATAAGTCATACCATGTCCTGCCTTAAATTCTTGGTGTTTTTACTGAATTGTTTCAACGTATTCATTAGGTTAATGCCACATTTTTACGCTTGCCAGATAGTGTAGCATGGAAGACAAGATAGCAGTAATATCAGAAATTAATCCGCTATTTGGGGCGGATATCTCTGAGTGGAAATGAGTCATAGATTGCGCTTGTTTGGTTAGGTCAAATCGGAGTAGTGCATCGAATCGAAACTATAATAGAAACTAAGATTGATGGAGAGAATAAAATAATTTCAATTTATCCTGATATTGTGTTGAGAATTAATAAATAATTGTGGATCATAGTCCTATACTAACCGATTCAGTCGGCCATTAAGTTACTATATTGAGGTGTTATAGATGAGTGAAGCTGAGGCTCGTCCATCGAATTTTATTCGTCAAATTATTGATAAAGATTTGGCGGAAGGCAAACACACAAGTGTGCATACGCGTTTCCCACCAGAGCCAAATGGTTATCTGCACATTGGGCACGCTAAGTCTATTTGTTTGAATTTCGGAATTGCTCAGGACTATCAAGGCGAGTGTAATTTACGCTTTGATGATACTAATCCTGAAAAAGAAGACTTAGAGTACGTAGAATCGATTAAAAAAGATGTGCAATGGTTAGGTTTCCAGTGGGCTGGCGATATTTGCTATTCGTCAGATTATTTTGATCGCCTTTATGGTTTTGCTGTTGAACTGATTGAAAAAGGACTCGCTTACGTCGAAGAGCTGACTCCTGATGAGATTCGTGAATATCGCGGTACGTTAACTCGGCCAGGAAAACCAAGTCCATACCGTGAACGTTCGGTTGAAGAAAACTTAGCGTTGTTCGAAAAGATGCGTGATGGTGGTTTCCAAGAAGGGAAAGCGTGCTTACGTGCGAAAATTGATATGGCGTCGTCATTTATGGTACTGCGTGACCCAGTATTATACCGCGTTCGTTTTGCTACTCATCATCAAACGGGTGATAAGTGGTGTATCTATCCAATGTACGATTTCACGCACTGTATTTCCGATGCATTGGAAGGAATCACTCATTCATTATGTACTCTAGAATTCCAAGATAACCGTCGTTTATACGATTGGGTATTGGAGAACATAACGATTGAATGCCAACCACATCAATATGAGTTTAGTCGCCTTAACCTTGAATATACGGTAATGTCTAAGCGTCTGCTAAATCAGCTTGTCACTGAAAAGTTAGTCGATGGCTGGGATGATCCACGTATGCCAACGGTTTCTGGACTGAGACGTCGAGGTTTTACACCAGCGTCCATCCGTGAATTTTGTAAGCGCATTGGGGTAACCAAACAGGACAACATGATTGAGTATGGTTCACTTGAATCTTGTATTCGTGATGACCTTAACGAAAATTCACCAAGAGCAATGGCTGTGCTTGATCCGGTAAAGGTTGTGATTGAAAACTACCCAGCAGATCAAGTCGAAATGTTAACCGTTGCAAATCATCCGAATAAGCCAGAGATGGGCGAGAGACAAGTTCCATTTAGTTGTGAAGTTTGGATTGAAGGTGAAGATTTCCGCGAAGAAGCGAATAAAAAATACAAACGCTTAGTGTTAGGAAAAGAGGTGCGCTTACGTGGTGCCTACGTGATTAAAGCTGAGCGAATTGAAAAAGATGAGCAAGGGAATATCACGACGATTTTCTGTACTTACGATAGTGAGACGTTGGGGAAAAACCCAGCTGACGGTCGTAAAGTAAAAGGGGTGATTCATTGGGTCTCGGTTTCTGAAAGTGTGCCTGCAGAAGTTCGATTGTATGACCGGCTTTTCACTATTCCTAATCCCGCATCGGCAGAGTTTGGAGAAACATTAAACCCTGATTCCTTAATTAAGGTTTCCGGTTATGTTGAAAAAAGCTTACTCAATGCCAAACCGGAAGAAGGTTACCAGTTTGAACGCATAGGCTATTTTTGCCTAGATAATAAAGACTCAAGTGCTGAATCTTTGGTGTTTAATCGCACGGTTGGGTTGCGAGATACATGGGCAAAAATTAGTAATGGTTAAACATTTCTAAGCATTTCGATTAAAAGCCAGCGAATTCGCTGGCTTTTTACTATTCTTTATATGGGAAGCGCTGAATTTTTTGCTGTAAGAAATAATGTGAGCTTTAGTCAATTATTGTTGGTAAGCCTATTTTTTTCTTTTTAGTCTATAGTTTTGCGTCATTATTTCGATATAGTAACGAGACTATATTTTTCACTTATATTTTATAAGCACAATAGCAGAGCCTTTTATGCGTCTTAGTTTTACACGTCTGTTGCTGCCTCTCACGATTATGATCGTGACTCATGTTTCTTTTGTTAGTGCCGACACTGTTCGGATTACTGGCACAAATCAATCAAGCTTATCTACACAGAATAGCCAGATCACTGAGCCTTCAAGATTTTACGGTCCGACCGATAACCGAGATACGCTTTGGTCAGTTGCGTCTACATTGCGCCCTTCACCAGAATTTACCGTCCAGCAAATGCTACTGGCTATATTCCAACTAAACCCTCAAGCATTTGAAGATCAGAATATTCATAGTTTGATTCCCGGTAGTGTACTGCGTGTGCCTTCAACCGCACAGGTTGCTCGAGTATCTACGGCAAGCGCAGTTCAAATTATGAAAGCGCATCAAGCAAAATTGGATGCTCAATCGAAACCGCGAATAAAAGCCGCCCCGGTTGTGGTTGAAACCATCGCGATAGAAACGACAACGAAGACGGTTACTCCGGAAAAAGAAGTTGCATCAACGCCGCCAATTCCACCTAAACCGGACGTTCCAGTTGAGCCAGCACCGATTGCAACACCGATCGCAACACCGATCGTTATTCCTGACCTGACAAAAGAAGCGCCCAAGCTAGCATTGGATAAGACACCAGATATGTCTGAGTTAGAAGAAAAGCTCAATTTATCGGCATCGGAGCTTTCTGAACTTGAAGAAAAAAATCATCGCTTACTTGTTTTACTAACAAAAGTACAAAACGAAGTGGATGCGTTAAAAAGTGCGCTTGATGATGAAGGAAGAATTCGTGAAGAAGTAGAGCGCGCATTAAGTGAAGAGAGAGCACAGAAGGAAGAGGTTGAACGTGTCACACCAACTTCGTTGGATATGTTACTCGATAACTGGTGGATAGTTGGTGGTCTCGCACTCGTTCCTGGTTTATTGATCGCGTTAATCTTGGTGTTACTACTTGGTCGTAAAGGCAAGAAAACGGAAGAAGAGGTTGTTGCTGAAGCTCAGCCGCTAGCACCTGAGGCTGTTGCCGTTGGCTCAGCTGCGGCGACAGACGACGGTGAGTTAGATGATCTTAAACTCGATGATGATCTTTTCGCCGTCACGGAAGATGCTGAAGAAGAGGAAAGCGACGAAGTTGCTGTTGACGATGCGCAAGAAGAAGATGATGTTTTTGCCGCACTTGATGATGTAGATCTTGATTTAAATCTTGATCCCGACGAAGACGATATTTTTGCAGGGATTGACGATGATGGTGATTTAGACACAACCAGTCTTGATGACTTCGATGATTTACCTGAAAGTACTAACGGTATAAGCGTTAATGGTGATGATAAGGCTCTCGGCCTAGAAGAAATGGAGAGAGCTCTTGAAGACGCGTCGATAGCATCAGATGAAGACGATGATTCAGTTGACGATTTGTTTGACCTATCAGATGACGAAGATGATAGCAATGATGCCATTGTGAGTGATGATGACATCGAAGCTTTATTGGCACAAGAGGGCACAGATCAAGCTACAGAAAGTGAGCCAGAAAGCAGTATCGACCAAGCAATGATTGATGAGTTGATGGGCGGTGGAGACGATGAGAGCTTTAATCTCGACGATGACGAAGGGGAGTCAGATTCGGTTACCGACGAACTCGATACCGCACTGCTTGATGAAATCGTTGACTTAGACAGCGATGGCGATACGGATCTAGAGGATGATTTTGGTTTCGATCTGTCAGACGATGAAGGTTCAGAAACAGAAGCCGTAGCCGACGATCTTGATAGCGCATTGCTTGATGAAATCGTTGATTTAGACAGCGATGATGACACGGATCTAGAGGATGATTTTGGTTTCGATCTGTCAGACGATGAAGGTTCAGAAACAGAAACCGTAGCCGACGATCTTGATAGTGCATTGCTTGATGAAATCGTTGATTTAGACAGCGATGGTGATACGGATTTAGAGGATGATTTTGGTTTCGATCTGTCAGACGATGAAGGTTCAGAAACAGAAGCCGTTGCCGACGATCTTGATAGTGCATTACTTGATGAAATCGTTGATTTAGACAGCGATGGTGATACGGATTTAGAGGATGATTTTGGTTTCGATCTGTCAGACGATGAAGGTTCAGAAACAGAAGCCGCTGCCGACGATCTTGATAGTGCATTACTTGATGAAATCGTTGATTTAGACAGCGATGGTGATACGGATTTAGAGGATGATTTTGGTTTCGATCTGTCAGACGATGAAGGTTTAGAAACAGAATCAGTTGCCGACGACCTTGATGCGGGACTGCTTGATGAAAGCATCGATTTAGACAGTGACGACGAAACTTCTGTCGAAGGTGACCTTGACTTATCTGATGATGAAGAGGCAGAGCCAGAATCAGTTGCCGAAGACCTCGATGCGGGACTGCTTGATGAAAGCATCGATTTAGACAGTGACGACGAAACTTCTGTCGAAGATGACCTTAATTTTGACTTATCTGATGAAGAGGCAGAGTCAGAATCAGTTGCCGACGACCTTGATACGGGACTGCTTGATGAAAGTGTTGATCTAGATAGTGAAGCCGATTTCTCTTTAGAGGATGTCGCGGATTTAGCAAGTGCCGAAGAAACGAATCTAGATGAAGAGATTGAACTTGAGATATCAGATGATGAAAGCTTAGATCCTGAATTGGAATCTGGTGAAGTTGATTCTGAATTACGTGATGACATAACTGATCTAAGCAGTGAAGACGAATCCAACTTAGATGCAGAACTTGCTCGTGACCCAGAACAAGGTGAGAGTTTAGAAGAGGAAACGGAACTAAAAGTTGATGATCTCGATACCACGCATCGCGATGATATTATTGATACAGTCGTTGCAGAGTCAGTTGATGAAGAAGAAGTCGAAACTGCATTAGATGTAGAAGACCCAACAGCAATAGAAGAGCTTGAACCTGTTGCTGACGATCTTGAGGAAAAGTCGGATAGTGAAGAGCAGCAGTCGGATGAGGCCCCATCGACGAATGAAAGTCAATTCGATGAACCCACAGAGCTAGAGGCGACCGCTGACGAATTTGATAGTGATGAATTTGTTAAGGATTTAGAGAATAGCTATCCTGACGCGGACCCGTTACTTGATGAGATTGATTTTGAAGCCGAGCCTGATGAACCTGAAGTTATTGGCGATGCGATTGATATTGACGATGTCACTGAACTTAGTTCCGATATTCAACCTTCTGAAATCGTAGAGAAAAGTGGTCAAGGCAGTATACCTGAAGCCGTTGAAAATGAGTTTGGTGTACCACAAGACGATGATTGGGGTAGTGTTGAACCCGAGCTGTCGATTGATTCAGAAGAAAGCGTTCAAGCAGATTCTAGTCAAGCATCGTTAGGTCATGAAGATGAGGCTTCATCACAAACAACCACCAATTTGGATGTTGAAGAAACCACAGAAACTTCAGATGATCACCAAGATTCTTTAGATACATCGCTTGACGAAGTGTCTGAGTCAACATTTGATGGTACAGAAACAGAAACAGAAACAGAAACAGAAACAGAAACAGAAACAGAAACAGAAACAGAAACAGAAACAGAAACAGAAACAGA
>CANNGN010000008.1 GCA_947504195.1 uncultured Vibrio sp.
AGGCGCTCCCCTGCTAAGGGAGTATGTGGTTTGTAGCCGCATCGAGGGTTCGAATCCCTCCCTCACCGCCATTTCTTATGTCCATTAGGGCATTTTTAGTTTTTAGCAGACTAAAGCGTGGGTTATACCACATTGCGCGCTCGTAGCTCAGCTGGATAGAGTACCTGGCTACGAACCAGGCGGTCGAAGGTTCGAATCCTTCCGAGCGCGCCACTTCCATTATATTATTTGCGTCCTTAGCTCAGCTGGATAGAGTACCTGGCTACGAACCAGGCGGTCGGAGGTTCGAATCCTCCAGGACGCGCCATACACTAAAACCTCGCTTTTTAGCGGGGTTTTTTTGTGTCTTTAATATTGAACTTTTGTTGTAAATTCCTAAATGTTTACTTGGTAATTGCACTTTTTTTACCTAGAACACATCTTTTTAGGCGGAATTACTTTATAACAACGGAAAGATGTTATTGGATATTTTGTATACTGGTCTGAATATGGCATATATCACTGCTATTAACTCTGGATTAAGTATCTTATGGTTTATCTCTAAGCGTGAGAAATGTACGTTTGACAACACTAGAGCAATCGAGATAATTCTTTATTACGAGCCTTTAATTAAATTGGCATTATTAAGGAAGACATAGTTCTCCAATTTATAAATTTGAAAGGAAGCAAAATGGATAATATTGGTAGCCTGCTTGGCGATGCAGCTGTCCTAATGGGCACAGGTATGACATTCGTATTTCTATTTTTGACCATTCTTGTCTATCTCGTTACGTTAATGGCAAAAATTATTCCACAGGAACAGCCTGCTGCTCCCGTGGTACCATCAAAAAGAGTTCAGAATAATCAATCGAGCACTACGGGGAATAACCCACACGTAGTCGCTGCTATTTCGGCCGCGGTCAAACAGTATCGCTCGTCATCAGCGAAGAAATAGTAAAAGGGATTTAAAAGGAGTTTAATTGCATGTCTAAACCACTCGCTATTACAGATGTCGTCCTTCGTGACGCACACCAATCACTTTTTGCTACACGTATGCGTATCGAAGATATGCTACCGATTGCCGCAGAATTAGATAAAGTTGGATATTGGTCGCTAGAAACATGGGGAGGCGCTACATTTGACTCTTGTATTCGTTTCTTAGGTGAAGATCCGTGGGAACGTTTGCGTGAGCTTAAAAAAGCAATGCCAAACACGCCAATGCAAATGTTGTTACGCGGACAAAACCTCCTGGGTTACCGTCATTACGCCGACGATGTGGTTGAAAAGTTTGTTGAACGTGCGCATAAAAATGGTATGGATGTTTTTCGTATTTTTGATGCGATGAATGATGTTCGTAATTTTGAGAAAGCAGTGAAATCAACTATTGATGTTGGCGCTCATGCTCAAGGTACACTTTCTTACACGACCAGTCCTGTTCATACTGCTGACACATGGGTTGATTTAGCTAAACGTCTAGAAGACTTAGGTTGTCACTCTTTGTGTATTAAAGATATGTCAGGTCTACTTAAGCCTTACGAAGCCGAAGAGCTGATTACCCGTATTAAAGCGTCGTGTGATGTACCACTTGCTTTACATTGTCATGCCACTACAGGGCTATCTACGGCGACTGCGGTAAAAGCGGTAGAAGCGGGGGTTGATATCTTAGACACCGCTATTTCATCGATGAGCCAGACGTATGGTCATACACCAACTGAAACCGTCGTAGCGATGTTAGAAGGTACAGAGCGAGACACAGGTCTTTCTTTAACTGAAATCGCTCCTATTGCGGCTTATTTCCGTGAGGTCCGCAAGAAGTACGCGAAATGGGAAGGGGCAATGAAAGGGGTTGATTCTCGTATCCTGATTGCCCAAGTCCCTGGTGGTATGTTGACGAACATGGAAGGTCAGCTAAAAGAGCAGGGTGCAGCGGACCGATTAGACGAAGTATTACAAGAGATACCTAAAGTACGTAAAGACTTAGGGTATATTCCTCTAGTTACACCAACATCGCAAATTGTTGGTACTCAAGCTGTTATCAATGTTTTAACTGGCGAGCGTTATAAGTCGATTACTAAAGAAACGGCTGGTATTTTGAAAGGCGAATATGGTTGTGCGCCAGCAGAGCTAAATGCAGATCTTCAAGCAAAAGTATTGGAAGGTGCAGAACCTATTACTTGTCGTCCTGCTGATCTTTTAAGTGCAGAGATGGACAGTTTAACTAAAGAATTGTTTGAGAAGTCAAAAGCAGAGGGAATTTCACTTGCGGAAGATACCGTGGATGATGTCTTGACCTACGCTTTGTTCCCTCAGGTTGGTCTTAAGTTTCTTAAGAATCGTCATAACCCAAGTGCGTTTGAACCCGCTCCGACATTAGAAGATTCGGCTCCTGTAGTTGCCGCTCCTGTTGCAGCTACTGCACAAGGTGGTATTGAAGCTTACAGTGTGAAAGTTGATGGTCAGGTGTATCAAGTTGAAGTTGGCCCTTCAGGTGCATTAGAGTCGGTAACACCGGTGGCAAATGCAGCTCCAGTTCAGGCGGCTGCTCCAGCGGCACCAGCTGCTGATGCAGAAGTTATTTCTGCTCCATTAGCGGGCACCATTTTCAAAGTGAATGTATCAGCTGGCGATCAAGTAGCCGAAGGGGATGTTATTTTCATTCTAGAAGCAATGAAGATGGAAACGGAAGTTCGGGCTGCACGTGCAGGGGTTATCGATAGTGTTTATGTCAAGGAAGGAGATGCTGTTGCTGTTGGTGCTCCTCTTGTTGGTTTGGCATAAGGGATAACCATGGACGGATTAATTACACTTTGGAGTGAAACGGGTTTAGCCAACTTTGAGTTTACTCAAATTATTATGATTTTAGTGGGCTGTGGGCTTTTGTTTCTAGCGGTTGCTAAAGGCTTCGAACCATTATTGCTTTTGCCTATTGGCTTTGGTGCTATTTTAGCAAACATTCCTAATGCTGGGTTTACTGATGAAGGCGGCCTGCTTTACTATATTTATCACGCCGGAATTGAAACGGGCATTTTCCCGCTTCTGATCTTTATGGGCGTGGGAGCGATGACGGATTTTGGTGCGCTGATAGCAAACCCTAAAACGTTATGGTTAGGCGCGGCCGCTCAGTTAGGTATCTTTGCCACATTGTTTGGCGCTATTTTACTGAACGTTATTCCAGGTATGGAATTTAGCATGGCTGATGCGGCATCAATATCGATTATCGGTGGCGCGGATGGTCCTACTGCTATTTTCTTAGCGAGTAGGCTATCTCCTGATTTATTAGGCGCGATAGCGGTAGCGGCTTATAGTTATATGGCGTTAGTTCCTATTATTCAACCTCCGATTATGAGAGCGCTGACTACTCCTGAAGAGCGTGTAATCAAAATGGCTCAGCTCCGTCATGTTAGTAAAGTAGAGAAAATGGTCTTTCCTCTAGCTGTACTTTTGATGACGATTCTCTTCTTACCATCCGCGACTCCACTGGTGGGAATGTTTTGTTTCGGTAACTTTATGAGTGAGGTTGGTGTTGTTGATCGCTTATCGAAGACTGCGCAAAACGAGTTGATTAATATCGTTACGATCTTTTTAGGGTTGGGCGTAGGTTCTAAACTACAAGCAGATCAATTCTTAAATTTTGAAACGTTAGGTATTTTAGCTCTTGGTGCCGTTGCTTTTAGTATCGGTACTGCTGGAGGTTTGCTGATGGCCAAGTTACTGAATAAGCTTTCGAAAGAGGATATTAACCCATTGATTGGTGCGGCAGGTGTATCAGCGGTTCCGATGGCGGCTCGAGTGGTTAACAAAGTTGGGTTAGAGGCAAACCCACAAAACTTCCTATTGATGCATGCAATGGGGCCAAACGTCGCTGGGGTATTAGGTTCAGCTGTTGCTGCTGGTATTCTATTAGCGTTGGCTGGTTAACAACTTAGTGTGAAATTGGCTTTCATAGTTTACCGATTGCCAATAAATGATATATATTCAAAGGGATGCTTACATGCATCCCTTTTTTATTGGCCGTGATTGAGTGAAAGGATTCTAGAAATGGAAAATAAACAAATTGCGATATCTCAGTTTGGTGATGTTGATACTTTGGTGATTCAAACTACCTCTGTTCCTGAGCCCGCTAAGGGTGAAGTTCTTGTTGAAGTAGCATTCTCTGGTATTAATCCAATCGATGCTAAAACAAGAGCAGGCCTTGGGTGGGCTGCACAGCAAAATAAAGACAAGTTACCTTGGGTGCCAGGTTATGATGTGTCAGGTAAAATTATAAAACTAGGTGACGGGTGCACGCGTTTTGCTATTAATGATAGTGTCGCAGGGTTTATTGGTTTTCCATTGCAAGGTGGAGGGTACAGTCAATATATCTCCATTCCTGAAGCTGCTCTTAGCTTAGTTCCGAGCTCGATAACTCTGGAAGCCGCCGCGGCATTGCCTTTAGCTGGACAAACGGCTGCTCAAGCTCTGAACCGTGGTGAGGTCACAGAAGGGGACTGCGTACTGATCTTGGCTGGAGCGGGTGGTGTTGGTCATTTAGCTATTCAAATGGCTATTGCTGCAAAAGCCGAAGTTTATACAACGTGTAGTGAAAAAAACCTCGATTACCTCGCGACACTAGGCGCTCACGCCATCAATTATAACTTTGCGCCTGTTTCACAACGACTCGATGGTGTCGATGTACTGATTGATTTGGTTGGCGGAGATGTTGCGCTGGATGCATTAAAGTGCTTAAAAGATAATGCTCGAGTGGTGACTGTACCAACACTCACTGCTGAATTGATTTGTGAAAAGGCAACTTTATTAGGATTTCAAGCGACAGGTATGCTTGTTGAACCAAATCCTGAGCAGCTCGATACGATGCTTTATATGGTTAGTGTCGGATTGCTTAAGACCGAGATCCAAAAAATTTATTCTTTAGATGATGTTAAAGTAGCCCACACTGAAATTGAAAGTGGGCATACTCGCGGAAAATTATTACTTAGTATGCAATGAACGAAACATTAGAGGCGCTGTTTGGTACTCTTGGTTTATCTTGGGAGCAATCAGCGCCATTTACATTATTTCTCTCCAGTTTTTTAAGTGCGACACTGTTGCCAGGAAGTTCAGAAGCTACGCTATTAGCCGCTCTTTCATATTCTTCTCATTCTTACGTTTATTTGTTTATAGTTGCCACACTAGGTAATACGCTCGGTGGATTCACTAATTATTTGTTGGGTTTATGGTTACCAAACAGAACTGATTCTACTTTGAGAAGTCGAACCTCTATAGCATGGTTACAAAAACATGCTTATTGGGTTTTATTGCTCAGTTGGCTACCTATTATCGGCGATGCATTGTGCTTGACCGCAGGATGGATGAGGATGAAAGCACTCCCTTCGTTCCTTTGTATTCTCATTGGTAAAGCAATTCGATACGCTATTCTCATAGTGTTGTATTTAGGTTTATTTTAAGGAGTTAAAATGACAAAGCTTTGGCTAGTTGCCTTGTCACTCTTCGTATTGGTTGGATGTACTTCATCTAGCAAAGATTATTCATTTTTCTCGTCACTTCCCGATGGTATCTCATTAGTTGAACAAGTTGAGGCTGTACCAGGGAAAGCGATGATTCCTTATAAGAAATACCGCTTAGATAATGGTATGACCGTTATTTTGTCTCCAGATGATTCGGACCCATTAGTTCATGTTGACGTTACCTATCATGTGGGCTCCGCACGTGAGGTCCAAGGCAACACAGGTTTCGCGCATTTTTTTGAACACATGATGTTTCAAGGATCAAAGCATGTCGGTGATCAGCAGCATTTTAAATACATTACTGAAGCGGGTGGTGAGCTTAATGGCACCACCAACCGTGATAAAACACATTACTTTGAAACAGTCCCAGCAAACCAACTTGAAAAAGTCCTATGGTTAGAATCTGACCGGATGGGCTTCTTATTGGATGCCGTTTCTCAACGTAAATTCGAGATACAAAGGGATACCGTTAAGAACGAACGTGCACAAAATTATGATAATCGTCCTTATGGACTGATTTGGGAAAAAATGGGTGAAACGTTGTACCCAAGATCTCATCCTTATTCTTGGCAAACTATTGGCTATGTTGAAGATTTAGACCGAGTTGATGTGAATGACCTTAAATCTTTCTTTTTACGTTGGTATGGCCCAAACAATGCGACGTTAGTCATTGGGGGAGATATTCAAATTGATCAGACGTTAAATTGGGTGAACAAATATTTTGGATCTATTCCTAAAGGGCCTGAAGTCGATGATATGCCAAAGGCACCAGCGGTCATAAATGAAACGCGTTTTGTTACGATTGAAGACCGAATTCAGCAACCTATGGTTGTGGTTGGGTGGCCAACGGAATACTTAGGAGCTGAAAATCAAGTTCCACTTGATGTTTTATCTCAAGTGTTGGGAAGTGGGGCAAACAGTCTACTTTATCAAAAGTTAGTAAAAACCAATGAAGCCATTAATGCAGGAGCATTTCAAGACTGTGGAGAACTAGCTTGTACTTTTTATCTCTACGCTATGTCTTCATCAACGGCACCTGATGCATTGCATACACTTTACCAACAATTATTAGATATTATTCAGGAAGTAAAATCTCAAGGTGTGAATGAAGAACGATTTGAAGAAATAAAAGGGATAGCGCAAGCTGATGCAATTTTTGCCTTAGAAAGTGTAAAAGGGAAAGTCTCTCAACTTGCTTATAACGATGTGTTTTTTGATCAGCCAGATCGACTTCAAGCCAATCTTTCATTATTAGAAAATGTATCGATGTCGGACATAGATTCCGTTTTGTCTCAATTTTTAGTCGATAAATCACATGCAGTTTTAAGTGTTGTCCCCAAAGGAAAAAGAGATATAGCAGTACAAGCTGTTAACTTCACCCTAGAAGAGCGGGTTATTCAGCCACATAAAACCATTGCATTAAATCAGCTAGAATTTCGAAATGTTGATGATGACTTTGACCGAAGCGAAGTTCCAGTTGTTGGAGGTGCACTATCGATAAAAGTACCTGAGTTATATAAACATCACTTCAGCAATGGGATCACCTTGATGGGTACAGAAAGTCTAGAGTCACCTTCTGTACTATTTAAGTTAAAACTTCCTGCTGGTGAACGCTATGTTGATGAGGGGAAAGAAGGACTAGCAGAACTGACTGCAAGTCTAATTGGAGAAGGAAGTCAGAGTCGAACACAGGAGCAAATTCAAGCGCAGTTAGATAGGCTTGGTTCATCTGTATCAATCAGTGCAGGTCACTACACAACAACAGTGACAGTCTCAACTTTGGTTAAGAACTTTGATCAAACGTTAGCTATTGTTGATGAATTGCTATTTCATCCGCGTTTTGACCCTAAAGACTTAGAGCGGTTGAAACAAAAGATGAAAGAAGGCGTTGTATACCAACAGCAAAAGTTGACTTGGCAAGCTTCACAAGCCACCCGTCAGGTACTATTTGGAGATTCGTTATTCTCTCGTATTAGTGATGGTACAGAGCAGAGTATCGATTCATTGACATTAGAGGATGTGCTCGCATTTTATCAGCAGCATTATACTCCGCAAGGCGCTCAGATCGTGATTGTCGGTGATGTTAATGAAGGTGAAGCGATTAGTAGCCTTGATTTCTTAGGACAGTGGCAAGGGGAATATCCTCCGCTACTTGCGCCTCAAATATTGCCTCAACAGTCAGAGCAGAAAATTTATGTACTTGATCATCCAGGAGCGACTCAAAGTATCGTCCGTTTTGTTCGCACCACGAAACCTTTTGATGCAACTGGAGAGTTATATTTAGCTCAATTGGCAAACTTTAATTTGGCAGGCAATTTTAATAGCCGAATGAATCAAAATTTGCGTGAAGATAAAGGGTATACCTATGGTATGGATGGTTATTTAGCGAGTAATCGGGAAATTGGTATAGCGGTCTTTGAGGCTCCGGTTAAGGCTGAAGCAACGGGTTTAAGCATTATTGAAATGCGTAATGAAATGAATCATTACGTACAAAATGGATTAGATGACGATGAGTTGGCTTTCATGCGGCTTGCTGTGGGGCAGCAAGATGCATTAATGTATGAAACGCAAGATCAAAAAGCTGACCTAATTAGCGGGATATTAACTTATAGTCTGCATTACGATTATTTACAGCAGCGTAATGAGATTGTAGCAACAGTGAAAAAAGCAACATTGAATGAAAGTGCTAAAAAATGGTTTAATCCGAATGATTACCAAATTATTGTCGTTGGCGATGCTAACGTCGTTGAACCACAACTTGAAAAATTAAACTTACCGATGGTTAAACTTGAAATCATTCGTTAAAGTACCAACTTAAAAGAGATACCCCATGTCGTAAACACTTCTGAGCTATCTAGCCACTTGATTTAGGCGCTCAGAGCTGTTTATTGAGGTGACTGTGATTAGCTCACGTATTATGACAATAAATATAAGTGAACCTGTTTTGAATAAATTAACTGAACGACTTAGCCTAGCAGCTCAAAACCCCGATATATTTAAGCAATTTAATCGTGGTATTGAACGTGAAACACTGCGATATAACACTGATGGTAGTATTGCGACAACACCTCACCCAAGTGCGCTCGGTTCGGCTACTTTTAATCAGTGGATTACAACAGACTTTGCTGAATCCTTGCTCGAGTTTATTACTCCCGTAAGTCAAAATGTTGATACCATTGTTGACCAATTATCCGATGTGCATCATTTTAGTCAGAGCCATTTGAGTGGCGACGAAAAATTGTGGCCGATGTCGATGCCTTGTTATGTTCCCAATGAAGACGCTATTCAGTTAGCTCAATATGGTACATCTAACAATGGGCGAATGAAGACTTTGTATCGTGAAGGGCTTAAGCACCGTTACGGAAGTCTGATGCAGATTATTTCAGGTGTTCACTTTAATTTCTCTTTTCCTGAAGCTCTTTGGGATCAGCTCTATGGTGATCAAACTCAGGAAGCGAGAGAAAAAACGAAATCCGATTCCTATTTTGGTTTGATCCGAAACTACTATCGCTTCGGCTGGTTAATTCCTTATTTCTTCGGTGCTTCTCCAGCTATTTGCCCATCTTTTTTAAAGGGACGAGACTCAAAGTTACCTTTTGAAAATGTTGGCAAAACATTGTATTTGCCATACGCAACCTCGCTGCGGTTAAGTGACTTGGGCTACACTAACAGTGCTCAAAGTGGTCTGAAAATTGGTTTTAATAGTCTTGAACAATATTTAGAAGGAGTACACAGTGCGATTCGAACCCCTTCTTCTGAGTTTGCAGATATTGGTGTGAAAGTCGATGGAGAGTATCGTCAACTCAACAGCAATGTGTTGCAAATCGAAAATGAACTTTATGCTCCTATTCGTCCTAAGCGTGTTGCAAGTGCTAGTGAAAAACCTTCTGAAGCTTTGCAGCGCGGTGGTGTCGAATATATTGAGATTCGTTCTTTAGACGTAAACCCATTTAGTCCTATTGGGGTTAACAAAGATCAAATTCGTTTTCTCGATTTATTCTTAACTTGGGCTGTAATGAGCGAATCGGATGAGATGACTAACTGTGAGCTGGAGTGCTGGCGTAGTAATTGGAATAAAGTGGTCATTGAAGGTCGTAAGCCAGGATTAGAGCTTAAAATTGGTTGTCATGGTGAAGTTCTTACTCTTAACACCTGGGCTCATCGTGTTATGGATGAATTACTCTCCATTGCAGAGTTATTCGATAAGGCAAATGGCGGCAACGAATACAGTCAAGTTTGTCAACGATTGACCTCTTGGATTGATGATCCAGAGTTGACATTGTCAGCTCAATTTTTGACTCAGTTAAAGCAAGAAGGATGTATGATTTCTCTTGGCTCTAAGTTAGGTAATGAATACGCTCAACAAAACCAAGAACATCAATATTCACAGTATTCTGGCGAGGAAATGCAAAAAGAAGTCGAACTCTCTCTTGCAAAACAAGCAGAGGCGGATAATGCCGAAGAGATCGACTTTGATACTTTTTTGGAGAACTACTTTTCTGATTTAAAGTGAAGTACTGAATCGATTTAATAGCAGAAATACGGTTTAGCATACATAATGTATATAATTTTTTGATTCAGTTTCAATGCAACTGAATTGTATTTGGAGAAAAATAAATGCCTTTACTTGATAGTTTTACCGTCGATCATACACGAATGACCGCCCCTGCCGTACGTGTTGCGAAAAAAATGCAAACACCGAAAGGCGATACTATTACGGTATTTGACCTGCGCTTTACACTTCCGAATGTAAGCTTGTTATCGGAGAGAGGTATTCATACACTTGAGCACCTATATGCTGGCTTTATGCGTGATCACCTCAATAGTTCCGATGTCGAAATTATTGATATTTCACCAATGGGATGTCGAACCGGGTTTTACATGAGTTTAATTGGCACACCAGGTGAGAGCGAAGTTGGGCAAGCTTGGCTTTCAGCAATGAAAGACGTATTGGAAGTAGAAAGCCAAGATAAAATTCCTGAGCTAAATCAGTACCAATGTGGAACCGCTGAAATGCACTCTTTAGAGGAAGCGAAAGAAATTGCAACTGCAGTGATAGATGCGGGCATTTCGGTTAATAAGAACGATGATTTGGCACTACCAGATGCATTGATTAGTGAACTAAAAGTAAACTAATCAATATCATCAGGCATGGTGGTAATAAAAAAAGCTTGGCGATGTGCCAAGCTTTTTTAGTTAGATAATAGAAGTTTTTGATATTGGATTAGGCTAAAATTTAGCTTTTGTTGGGGTAAACTTTGACCAATTTAATTCGGTTCTCTTCAATATCAATGATTTCCATTTCGTGATCAGCAACGCACACACTTAAACGCGTTTGAGGAATATCTTCTAGATGTTCTAGTATCAAACCATTTAACGTTCTTGGGCCGTCGGTTGGCATCTGCCAGCGTAAGTATTTATTGATATCTCGGACATTGGTACTGCCCTCAATCATAAAGCTGCCATCTGCCTGAGGGATGATTTCATCTGATGAACTTGGAGACATCGAAGTGGTAAATTCCCCCACAATTTCTTCAAGAATATCTTCGAGGGTAATCAAGCCATCGATATCGCCATATTCATCGACAATTAAGCCAATTCGTTCTTTATTGCGTTGAAACTTAAGTAATTGAACGTTCAATGGGGTAGATTCGGGGATAAAGTACACTTCATCCGCAGCCCGAAGTAAAACCTCTTTGTTGAACTCATTCTTTTCAAGCATAAATCGAAATGCATCACGCAGTTTCAATATTCCAACAACTTCATCGATGCTATCTCGATATAACACAACTCTGCCATGTGGTGAACGAGTCAATTGGCGTACGATCGATTTCCAGTCATCATTTATGTTGATTCCTGTGAGTTCGTTTCGAGGAACCATAATGTCGTTTACGGTAACGTGTTCGAGATCCAAAATAGAGAGCAACATATCTTGGTGGCGTTTTGGTATCAACCCACCCGCTTCGTTTACCACGGTCCTTAGCTCATCAGAGTTCAGACGGTCAGCGCCATCATGCTTGCTTGATAAACCTAAAATACGAATGAAGCCATTAGTTATGAGGTTTACAAACCAGACTAAAGGCGCCATGAATTTCATTAAAATACTAAGCAAAATACTACTTGCAAATGAAACTCGTTCTGGATAGAGAGCTGCGAGTGTTTTTGGAGTGACTTCGGCAAAAACTAAGATAACAAGAGTTAAGCCTCCTGTTGCTATGGCTACCCCAGCGTTACCAAATAGGCGCATACCTAAGATGGTTGCAATGGCCGATGCCAAAATATTAACGAGGTTGTTTCCGATGAGGATCAAGCCGATAAGTTTATCGGGGCGGCTGAGTAATTTTTCTACTCTCTTCGCACCTCGATGACCTTGATTGGCGAGATGTTTAAGGCGATAGCGATTTAACGCCATCATTCCAGTTTCAGAACCTGAAAAATATCCGGATATAACTATAAGACATGCGAGCGTCGCAAATAATATACCCGTTGATATGTCGTCCAAATTTATAAATTCCTTTACACTATTTGATTAATTTATCGCCTAAGTTGGGGTTGCTGTCAATGGTTAACCTGCAAGTCTTTACTTAGACCTCTACGCTTAGCTGAGAATTATTTCTCTAACAAAGCGACTGCCAAAGTAAGCAAGCGTTAATATACAAGCACCTGCAAGGGCATACCAAGTGACGGTGCGACCGCGCCATCCTTTATGGTAATGTCCCCATAACAACACTGAATACACCACCCATGCTACAAAAGAAAGTACGCCTTTATGAGCATTACCACTACCAAACATCTCTTCGAGATAAAGAAAGCCAGTGACGAGAGTTCCCGTTAGTAGTAGGTATCCAATTAAGATAATTCGGAATAGTTGGCGCTCCACAAGAAGAAGAGGTGGGAGGTTAGGATTAATAGCCAACGATTTTTTCTGTTTAAGTTTGTAATCCAGCCACGCTAACTGCAAGGCATAAAGCGCACCAATTGTCAGAGTTGAATAGGAAAATAGTGCGATTGAAATATGAAATAAGAGCCAAGGGTCATGTTCTAAATGGGTAACAAAACTTCCTGGCAGGTAAGCGGCGGCAGCGATATTGATAGCGGAGAAACTGTAGACAACCGGTAACATAAACCAAAGACGAGCTTTTACCATAGACAAGCTCATCACGAGAGAAACAATGAAACTGATCAAGGAGGCGACATTAAGAATACTTAGGTTTTGGCCACCATGGTTGAAAATCAGGTCGCCTAAAATCCAGCCATGAAAAATAAGCGCAAGTATGGCGCTCAAGAAAACGGCTTTTACCTTAATTCCAGTCTGGTGTACTAGCCCTGGAATGATGGTAGCAATAGCTAAGCTGTAAAATAACGCTGCTACTATTGCAATGACTTTGTCCATATCTCTCTTTGATAGGTGAATTAGAAAGGACATTATACATCGGTAACTTATCGAGAGCTATCATCATTCAAAGAGATTTATAGTTTGATCGCTGTGTTATGAACGTGAAATGTCACTTCATAAGTTGAAAGGTTGGCAACATGGAGTGGTTCGGGTATATATCTATATAAGGCTAAGGTATAATTAAACGAGTGATCGCCTCATAGCGAAGAGAGAAGTATGTTTGAGAATTTAACGGATCGACTATCCGGTACGCTAAAAAATATTAGCGGTAAAGGTCGTTTAACCGAAGATAATATAAAAGAAACACTGCGCGAAGTACGCATGGCTCTGCTCGAGGCCGATGTTGCGCTGCCAGTGGTTCGTGATTTTATTCAGCGCGTGAAAGCCGGTGCGGTTGGCGTTGAAGTTTCTAAGTCTTTAACTCCTGGGCAAGAATTCATAAAGCTAGTTCAAACAGAACTTGAAGCTGTTATGGGGGAGTCCAATGAAGCGCTCGATCTAGCGGCTCAACCACCAGCCGTTGTTTTGATGGCTGGTTTACAAGGTGCGGGTAAAACCACAAGTGTTGGTAAACTCGCTAAGTTGCTAACAGAGCGTGATAAGAAGAAAGTTCTGGTTGTGTCTGCCGATGTTTATCGCCCGGCAGCGATTAAACAGCTTCAAATGCTGGCAGCAGATGTTAGCGTCGACTTCTTCGAGTCCTCTGCAGATCAAAAGCCAATCGATATTGCTAATGCCGCCGTTGACCATGCGAAGAAGAAGTTCTATGACGTATTGATTGTCGATACGGCAGGTCGGTTAGCGATTGATGAAGAGATGATGGCGGAGATAAAAGAACTCCACGCAGCTATCACTCCCGTAGAAACACTATTTGTCGTTGATGCAATGACAGGTCAAGATGCTGCGAATACAGCAAAAGCGTTCGGCGATACACTTCCGTTAACAGGGGTTATCTTAACCAAAGTGGATGGTGATGCTCGTGGTGGTGCGGCATTATCTGTGCGTCATGTTACTGGTAAGCCGATTAAATTCTTAGGTGTTGGTGAAAAAACCGATGCATTGGAACCTTTCCATCCGGATCGCGTCGCATCTCGAATTTTGGGAATGGGCGATGTACTTTCTCTGATCGAAGATTTACAGCGTAATGTTGATCACGATAAAGCAGAGAAACTGGCGAAGAAATTTAAACAGAAAAAAGGCTTTGACCTAGAAGATTTTCGTGAGCAGTTAGGTCAAATGCAGAATATGGGCGGCATGATGGGCATGATGGATAAGCTTCCAGGAATGTCAAATCTACCCGCTAATATGAAAGACAAAGTAGACGATAAAATGTTTAAGCAGATGGAGGCCATTATTTCCTCTATGACGATGCATGAACGCCAACGTCCTGATGTTATTAAAGGTTCGCGCAAAAAGCGGATTGCCGCAGGTTCTGGTACTCAAGTACAGGATGTCAATCGCCTGATTAAGCAATTTACCCAGATGCAAAAAATGATGAAGAAAATGCAAAAAGGTGGCATGAAAGGAATGATGCGTAACATGCAAGGGATGATGGGAGGCGGTGGTGGGTTCAACCCATTCGGTCGATAATCCCTTTCTAACCATTCATTATTATTGAAATAGTTAAAACCCTTGCATTGCCTCGGAATAAGAGTAAAATTCCGGGGCTTTATTTTGGCACGAGACCCCAAGCTGATTTTTTGATTAGTTATTGGGGTTAATTTTATTATTGAGAAAGCAAAAGAGGACGATATGGTAACCATTCGTTTGGCACGTCACGGCGCTAAAAAGCGTCCATTTTATCAAATTGTAGTTGCGGATAGCCGCAATGCTGCAACTGGCCGTTTCATTGAAAATGTTGGTTTCTTTAACCCAACAGCAACTGGCCAAGAAGAAGGTCTACGTTTAGATCTAGATCGCGTTAACCATTGGGTTGGTGAAGGCGCATCTCTATCTGATCGCGTAGCTAAGCTAGTTAAAGACGCTCAAAAAGCGGCTTAATTTAGCAATTAAAATTTGCGAATGTCTAAGTAGGGTGAATAAGTAATGAGTGAGCAGAGCGAAAAAATTGTTGTTGGGAAGTTCGGAGCTTCTTACGGCATACGTGGCTGGCTTAAAATTATCTCTTACACAGACAATCAAGAAAGTATTTTTGATTATAGCCCTTGGTTTATTAACCAAAAGGGTGAGTGGGTCGAATGTAAGGTTGAGAGTTGGAAGCGCCATAACCAAGGTTTGGTGGCTAAATTAGTGGGTTTAGATGTTCGAGAGAATACCAGCCTCTATACCAACTTAGAGATCTCCATTAACCCAGTATCACTACCAGAATTGTCAGAAGATGAGTTCTACTGGCGTGAATTGTTTGGTATGCAAGTTTTTACAACAAAAGGTTACGATCTAGGAACGGTCACTGATCTTTTGGAAACTGGCTCAAATGATGTTCTTGTAGTGAAAGCAAATCTTAAAGATGCTTTCGGTCAAAAGGAACGATTAATCCCGTTTCTTGAAGAGCAAGTGATCATATCGATTGATCGCAAAGCTCAACGGATCGAAGTTGACTGGGATCCTGGATTTTAGTTTCCCCAAACGGAGCGTAATAACATATGTGGGTTGGCGTAATTAGCCTATTTCCGGAAATGTTTCGTTCTGTTACTGATTTTGGGGTAACAGGTCAAGCGGTAAAACGAGGCCTTTTATCGATAAATGTTTGGAACCCTAGGGATTTCACTCACGATAAACATCGAACAGTCGATGATAAGCCTTACGGTGGTGGACCGGGAATGTTGATGATGGTGCAACCGTTAACGGATGCGATTCAAGCAGCAAAAGAGGCCGCACCGGGAAAAACGAAAGTCATTTATCTTTCACCTCAAGGTCGAAAACTTGATCAACAAGGTGTTGAAGAGCTGGCGACAAATGAAAATATGATTTTAATTTGTGGTCGTTATGAAGGGATAGATGAGCGTGTAATCGAATCGCATGTTGACGAAGAATGGTCGATTGGTGATTTCGTAATGACAGGTGGAGAGTTACCCGCGATGACGTTGGTCGATTCAGCCGTTCGGTTTATTCCGGGGGTGTTGGGAGATTACGCATCAGCAGAAGAAGACTCTTTTGCGAATGGGTTACTTGATTGTCCGCATTATACACGCCCTGAAAATTTGTATGGAAATGAAGTGCCTGCGGTACTCAAATCCGGAAATCATCAGGACATTCGTCAATGGCGGTTAAAGAAATCGTTAGGCCGGACCTGGCTAAGAAGACCAGAACTCCTGGAAAACCTAGCTCTGACTGACGAACAGGAAGCGTTACTTGCTGAGTTTATAAAAGAACTCAAAGTGAAGTAACCAATTTTATTTAGTATCAGTTTATTCTAGGAATTTAAAAAATGAGTAATATCATCAAGGCTCTTGAAGAAGAGCAAATGAAGCAAGACCTACCAAAATTTGCACCAGGTGACACTGTGGTTGTTCAAGTTAAGGTAAAAGAAGGTGAGCGTGAGCGTCTACAGGCATTTGAAGGTGTTGTAATCGCTATTCGTAACCGTGGTCTTCACTCTGCTTTCACCGTACGTAAGATTTCGAATGGTGAAGGTGTTGAGCGTACGTTCCAAACTCACTCTCCAATAGTGAATAGCATCGAAGTTAAACGTCGTGGTGCAGTACGTCGTGCCAAGTTGTACTACCTACGTGAACGTTCAGGTAAGTCTGCTCGTATTAAAGAGAAACTTACTAGAAAATAATGCTTTCACAAGCGTTCTCAAAGTAAAAACGGAGCCAATTGGCTCCGTTTTTTTATATCTGCTTTTATATGATATCGCGGTTGCTATCATTAAATTCGAGTATCTTCGGCTATTGTGACTGGAATTGTAATCTCTTGTCCATCTCTGAGTGCGATAACGTTAACCGTGATTCCCGGCCTAAGATCCGTCACTAAATCCATAACACTTTGACGTCCTATAATGTCATGTCCATCAATTTTAATAATAATGTCCTGAACTTTAAATCCAGCTTTAAACGCTGGCCCATTGGGATCCATTCCCAATACTACAATCCCGCCATTATATTTTCCACCTAGCAATCGAGATGTTAGAGAACTGATATCTTGCCCATCGATACCAATATAGCCTCGAATAACACGACCATCAGCGATGATTTTTTCCATGATCTTGTTGGCGAGAAGATAAGGGATAGCAAAAGAAATACCGTAGGTTTCTAAATCAGTCGCTTGTTGAAAGGAAGCAGTATTGATACCAACGAGTTCACCTTGAGTATTGACTAATGCTCCGCCAGAATTACCTTCGTTAATCGCAGCATCAGTTTGAATAAAAGCTTGACGCCCATCAGCACTAATTGAAGATCGTCCTGTTGCAGATATTATTCCAAAAGTGGTTGTCTGCCCTAAATTATAAGGGTTGCCTATTGCTAACACGACATCACCAACTTGAGGAGAATATTGTGGGTTTAAGGGAATAACAGGAAGATTACTCCCTTCGATATGAAGAATGGCAATATCGGTGCGACGATCTTGCCCAACAACCTGAGCGGCGGCGATACGACCATCTTGCAGCGCGACAATAATTTGATCAGCCTGTGCTACTACATGGTAGTTAGTCACAATATAGCCTTTTTCACTGACAATAACCCCAGAGCCTAGGCCCTGAGTTGAAAGCTTTGTTCGATCACTTTCAGTATATTTTCGACTGTAAATATTGACTACGGCAGGAGCGGCTTTACTTACTGCTTGATTAAACGATAGTTGCAGCGAAGCAATGTCTTTGGGTTGGTTAGTTAACTGAGGAATCGTAACTTGGCTTCGCAGGCTTGGCACGCTAATCACAACTACAAGCGCTGCGATAAGCCCTAACCCTAGAGACCGAAGTAAGTAATTCAAAGTGATATCCTCAATTGAAGCGAATGATTATCTTAACATAATTAATTAAGTGCTAGATTAGCACTAGATACCAAAATAGAAAATGAGCTTATCGTACAGATAAGCTCATTTCTCGGTAAGGTTTAATAAATATCAATTATTTAGCGAACGACAAGGTAAATACTCTGCTCGCCACGTTGAATATTCAGTGCCAAAATAGACGGATTTTGATCAAGAATAGACCGAAGTTGTGCAATGTTGGAGACTCGATGTCGATTGACGCCAACGATAATATCTCCTTCTTTTAATTGATAACTTTCGGCTGAGGATCCTTTCGCAACAGAAGTGACTTTGACACCTTGTATTGTGTCATTCGAATTCGTATTGGAGAGTTCCGCACCTGTTAGCCCTTCATGAAGAGATTTGGCTTCCGTTTTTACATCAGTTTGTTCACCAAGAGTGATATCGAAACTCAATGATTCGCCATCTCGCAGTACGCCTAGAGACACCTCTTTTCCTGCTCCGAGTGTCGCAACTTTCGCTCGAAGTTCGCCAAATGTATTTATTGATTTATCGTTGATAGAAACGATAATATCTCCGGCTTCCAGCCCTGCTTCATCGGCTGCGCTATCAGGTACTACTTGACTAACGAAAGCGCCTTTATTGGACTCATACCCCATCGCTTCCGCAAGTTCAGAAGTAATTTCTCCTCCTTGAACCCCAAGCATTCCTCGTTTAACTTCACCAAATTCTAAAATTTGGTCAGTGAGGTTTTTCATCATATTTGATGGAATTGCAAAGCCAATCCCAACGTTACCACCACTGGGACCTAAAATTGCAGTGTTAATACCAATCAATTCACCATTTAAGTTAACTAATGCACCGCCAGAGTTACCACTATTAATTGCGGCATCAGTCTGAATAAAGTTCTCGAAATTCTCTATATTAAGTCCACTGCGTCCCAATGCTGAAACAATCCCTGAAGTTACGGTTTGTCCAAGACCGAATGGGTTACCAATCGCGACTGTGAAATCACCTACATTCAGCTTATCTGAATCGGCTATTGATACTTGGGTGAGGTTTTTTGCATTGTCTAACTTAACCAAAGCGATATCAGACATTTTATCTGCGCCAACTAGCTCTGCTTGGTATTCTTTCCCATCATGCAGTTGTACGGTGATTTTATCGGCTTTGTTAATGACATGAAAGTTAGTCACAACATACCCTTTTTCCGCATCGATGATCACACCAGAGCCTAATGCATGAAACGGACGTTGTTGTAACTGTTCGGTTGGAAAGTTAGGACCAAAGAAAAACCTAAATTGTTCAGGGACCTGTCGCTGGGCTGTTTGAGTCCCTTCTACTGCAATACTCACGACAGCAGGCATGACTTGCTGAAGCATTGGGGATAAGCTAGGAAGTTGTTGACCATCGACTGTCACAGGAAGTACTGCGGATGCTGGAGGTGCGACGAAAGAACTAATACAAAGAGAAAGTGTAGTTAATGCGAGTAAAGATTTTTTCATGCTATGACTCCTATGAAAATAGAACCCAGATTAGTATCAACTATCTGGGTAATTATAAACTCTCAATAGTTTGTGGAGTTTAGGACTCAAAAATCTTTACAAAGTTCACGAAAATAATTTAGTTATTTCTTTTTCTACGAATCTTTTTCGGTGACAGAAGGTTTATCCTCTGGTTTTAATAATCCTGAAGAACCTTTAGCATAGTCTTTAGGTTGAGTTTCCGTTGACGTGCTGTCGTTTACCTCTGTTTCTGTCGTTACTTTATTCTTTTTCTCAATAGTTTTGATAAATGGATTATCTTGTTCAGGGATATTGGGAATCAGTTCCGAAGAGCTTTTTGCGAGGTGTTGGTAAAGTTTTGTATAGTCTTTACCAATGGTATCTAACATACCTGCAGTTTGAGAAAAATGATCCATTAGTTCTTGGCGTTGTTGTTCAAGAGCAAATTTTGAAGCATCGAGTTCTTTTTGTATCGACTTCTGATTTTTGTATTGTGGAGCAGTAATGCGGGAAACGATCGCTCCGACAACACAGCCAACTAATAGCCCGACAATGGCATACATCCAAGGCATAAATTCTCCTTCCTGTTGTTATTTAACATATGTTTTACCACTTGGTTACACATGCAGTTTGGACATGGTACTATGAGTTCATAGACCGATAAAGTGAAACTCGGTATTTGAAAATTAACTCTTACCACAACCACATTCTATATGATTTTTATGACTCCAAAGCAACGTTACCTTCATGATATTGAAAAAAATACGATAAAACCTGACAGTGCGCAAGCAATGGCTGTCGATGCGCTCGAGCATTTGTATCAAGAGTATGCTTTATTTTTAGAACAGGAGCCTCAAAAGAAACCAACGTTTTTGGAGCGGATTACTGGGAAAAAAGCAGAGAGTAAAACACCGCCTAAAGGTCTTTATATGTGGGGAGGTGTTGGACGTGGCAAGACGTATCTGATGGATGCATTTTTTGATACGTTAACGCCTTCAAAAAATATGCGTATTCACTTTCATCGCTTTATGTATCGTGTTCATGAGGAACTTGCTCAATTAGACGACACGTCTGATCCATTATTGATAGTGGCAGATCGTCTTAAAGCTGAAGCTGATATTATCTGTTTTGATGAATTCTATGTCTCCGATATTACCGATGCCATGATCCTTGGAACTTTGTTTGAAGCACTATTTGCTCGTGGTGTTATATTGGTCGCGACGTCGAATATTCCTCCAAGTGAATTATACCGCAATGGATTACAACGAGCTCGCTTTATGCCAGCAATCAAACTGATCGAACAAAACTGCCAAATAATCAATGTCGATAGTGGTGTCGATTATCGACTACGAACTCTAGAAAACGCTGACATTTATCACTCGCCAAATGATGACCTAGCAATGGAGCATTTGCAGGAGTATTTTGCTCAACTTGTTGGTCACCCCTGGGCAAAAGAACAATCAGTATCTATTGATGTTAATCATCGTCAAGTTGATGTGATTAATGCATCTAATGGCGTTCTTTTTGCTAATTTTGAACAGCTTTGTCAGACAGCCAGAAGCCAAAACGATTACATTGAGCTGTCAAAAGTCTACCATACGGTTTTACTTAGTGATGTGAAGCAGATGGATAGAAGTCTTGATGATGCTGCACGCCGATTTATCGCATTGGTTGATGAGTTTTATGAGCGTAAAGTGAAACTGATTATTTCAGCAGAAGTTGAACTAGAGTCTCTTTATACCTCTGGACAACTTGAGTTTGAATTTAAGCGTTGCTGCTCAAGGTTGACCGAAATGCAGAGTAGAGATTACTTGTCAGAGGCTCATTTGACATAATAAAAAGGAAGAGAGATGTTTTTTTATTCTTTTGCTTCTTTAAGTCAAAAAAAAAGATGATTTTTTCTGCGCTCTTCTCTATAATCCTGCGACCCACCGTTACTGCAGGCTAATTTCTTTGGAAATATAGCCGAGAGTGCCAACCACTCGAAGGGGTGATGTACGGGCTCTTAGACAGTGGGAGCATTAGCTCCTTAAGTGTAAATTTAATTATATGGGTTATTATTAGCATGAAAACTTTCGTTGCTAAACCAGAAACCGTTAAACGCGACTGGTATGTTGTAGACGCAGAGGGAAAAACTCTAGGCCGTCTCGCAAGTGAAATTGCATCTCGCCTACGTGGCAAACATAAAGCTGAATATACTCCTCACGTTGATACTGGTGATTACATCATCGTTGTAAACGCAGAGAAAATTACTGTTACAGGTAATAAAGGTGAAGGTAAGATTTACTACCGTCACACTGAATTCCCTGGTGGTTTAAAGTCAACTTCTTTCAATAAGTTAATTGACTACAAACCTGAAATGGTAATCGAGCTAGCGGTTAAAGGTATGCTACCACGTGGTCCTCTAGGCCGTGCTATGTACCGTAAGCTTAAAGTTTACGCTGGTGCTGAGCACAACCATGTTGCTCAACAACCAACAGTACTAGACATCTAATTGGGGATTTCGAAAATGGCAGAGAATCAATACTACGGCACTGGCCGTCGCAAAAGCTCAGCTGCGCGTGTTTTTATCAAACCAGGCAGCGGCAACATCGTAATCAATAAGCGTACTCTTGATGAGTATTTTGGTCGTCCAACTTCTCGTATGGTTGTTAAACAGCCTCTAGAGCTAGTTGAAATGGTTGAAAAGCTAGACCTATACATCACTGTTAAAGGTGGTGGTATTTCTGGTCAAGCTGGTGCGATCCGTCACGGTATCACACGCGCTCTAATGGAATATGACGAATCTCTACGTCCTACTCTACGTTCTGCGGGTTATGTAACTCGTGATGCTCGTAAAGTTGAGCGTAAGAAAGTTGGTTTACGTAAAGCACGTCGTCGTCCACAGTTCTCTAAACGTTAATCTTATTTCAAGATTATCGGGCAGATTACTGCTTACTATGTGCTACAAAAGCTCGACCTTGGTCGAGCTTTTTTGTATTTATAATTCGTCATATTTTTCAATTATTTTTTGCTCAAAATTTCTATAATGCTATGAACGTGACATTTCCTGCATAAATGTTACAGAAAAGTAGCTTTACCTTGTCAAAAAGTAGGGTTTTATTTATCCTCGTCAACAAAATAAATATAACGAATTCCAGTTTAGTTAGCCGAGTTCGACTTTTAGAGTGTCTATACTTTTGAAGAGAGAGCCGATGGGAGAGTTTTTGGATGAGCAATGCACCAATTAATAAGGGGCGTAGGCGTTTTCTAACTGCATCGACAGCTGTCGTTGGTGGCTTAGGCGCAGTAGCAGTCGCTGTACCCTTTATAAAATCATGGAACCCAAGTGCCAAAGCGAAAGCTGCTGGTGCTCCGGTAGAAGTGGATATAAGTAAAGTAGAAGAAGGGCAGTTATTACGCGTGGAGTGGCGTGGTAAGCCTGTTTGGATCGTTCGACGTCCTAAGTCGATTTTAGATGGATTGGCGACACATGATTCTCAATTAAGGGATCCTAGCTCTGAACAAGAGCAGCAGCCTGAATACGCTCAAAATGAGTACCGCTCGATTAAACCTGAATATTTTGTTGCGGTAGGGATTTGTACTCACTTAGGGTGTTCTCCGACTTATTTGCCGAGCTCTTTTAATGAGCAGGTCGAAGGTGTGCCATCGGGCTTCTTTTGTCCGTGTCATGGCTCAAAATTTGATATGGCCGGCCGTGTTTTCGCTGGTGTTCCAGCACCGCTTAATTTGGTTGTTCCGAAATATATGTTCTTAAGTGATGCCCGTATAGTCATTGGTATCGATGAAGATGGGGAGGCATAATGCAAGTCCTATTAGATTGGGTTGAAAAACGCCTACCAGCGATGAATGCGTATAAAAAGCATTTATCTGAATATCCGATGCCAAAGAACTTTAACTTTTGGTATCTATTTGGCTCTCTAGCAATGTTGGTTTTGGTTAATCAAATTCTTACTGGTATTTGGTTAACAATGAATTATGTCCCATCAGGGGATGGTGCATTTGCTTCTGTCGAATATATTATGCGAGATGTCGATTACGGTTGGTTGCTGCGCTACATGCATTCAACTGGTGCATCGGCATTTTTCGTTGTCGTTTACCTCCATATGTACCGTGGATTGATCTATGGTTCTTACCAAAAGCCTCGTGAGTTATTGTGGTTATTTGGGATGCTGATCTTCTTGGTTCTTATGGCTGAAGCCTTCATGGGGTATCTACTTCCTTGGGGACAAATGTCTTATTGGGGAGCACAGGTTATTATTTCCTTGTTTGGAGCTATTCCATACATTGGTGATGATTTGACTTTGTGGATTCGTGGTGACTATGTTATTTCAGGCGCGACTTTAAACCGTTTCTTCGCATTACATGTAATAGCATTACCGATAGTGTTACTCCTTTTAGTAGTACTGCATATTTTAGCGTTACATGAAGTTGGTTCGAATAACCCTGATGGTATCGAAACAAAACTGAAGAAAGGCACCATGGGTGAAGATTACAAAACCCAGTTTAAATTCCATGAGCAATATAGTGGGAAATACGACATTATCGACTCTATTCCGTTCCACCCTTATGGAACAGTGAAGGATATGGTTGGTATCGCCGGGTTCTTCTTCTTCTTTTGTTATGTGTTATTTTTCAATCCAGAGATGGGGGGATACTTCCTTGAGCCGCCAAACTTTGAGGCTGCTAACCCATTGAAAACACCTGAACATATCGCGCCCGTTTGGTACTTTACGCCATTCTACGCCATTCTCCGTGCTGTCCCCGATAAGTTGCTCGGAGTGATTGCAATGGGTGCATCTATTGTCATGCTGTTCCTATTACCATGGTTAGACCGTTGTAAGGTTCGTTCATATCGTTACCGCAGCAAGTTCCATTTGTTTAATATCATACAGTTCACAATCAGCTTTATAGTGTTAGGTGTATTGGGAACTTTGCCTGCTACGACAGTTTATACACTGATGGCTCAGATCTTTAGCTTAGGTTATTTTATGTTCTTTGTGCTGCTGTTCTTCTACAGTAAGAATGAAGCCACCAAGCCACTGCCAGAGAGGGTTAACTTCAAATGAAGAAATGGATTGTAATTTTATTTGGTCTTTTACCTTCTATGGTTTTTGCGGCAGGCTCTGGCGTACATTTGGATGCGGCAGAAAATGATTTAACAGATAAAGCATCGTTACAAAACGGCGCAAAACTGTTTATGAATTACTGCTTCGGTTGTCACTCAACTCAGTACCAGCGTTATGAACGTGTTGCGAATGATTTAGGAATTCCAAAAGATCTCATGTTGGAAAATCTAGTATTTGAACCAACGGCTAAAATTGGTCAATTAATGGAAAATGCGATTCCTGATGAAGATGCGAGTAAATGGTTTGGTTCTGCGCCACCTGATCTCACTTTGGTTGCTCGTGTTCGAGGTACTGATTGGGTGTATACCTATCTACGCTCTTTCTATGTAGATCCTAGCCGTCCATTTGGTGTCAATAATACGGTATTCCCTAGTGTAGGTATGCCTCATGTATTAGAGGGCTTGCAAGGGATTCCTTATCCTGTATATGAAACAACTCAGGTTGATGGAGAGGATGTACAGCACATTGTCGGTATCGAATCGGATGGTTCAGGGGAACTTACTGCTTCAGAATATGATATAGCGGTTAGAGACCTTGTTAATTTCCTAGAGTATTCCGCCGAGCCTATGAAACTTGAACGACAATCAATGGGATGGTGGGCTATGGGCTTTATCTTCATTTTCACTATCGTTGTTGTGTTGCTCAAGAAAGAGTATTGGCGTGATGTGCACTAAATGTGCTAATATTCCGTGTTATTTTTTGTGAATATTAAATCTGACAATGGAGGCTTGCCTCCATTGTTTACATTTGTAAGTATGCTGGAGGGCTCTAATGGCTGTAGCTGCCAATAAACGTTCTGTGATGACTCTTTTTTCTAGTGCCTCTGATTTATACAGTCATCAGGTACGTATCGTTCTAGCTGAGAAAGGTGTAAGTGTAGAGGTTGAACTTGTTGATGACTCTAATCTTCCTGCTGAACTCATAGAGCTAAATCCATATAAGTCGGTGCCAACTTTGGTTGACCGTGAGCTTGCTTTATATGACTCCAAAATTATCATGGAGTACTTAGATGAGCGTTTTCCTCACCCTCCATTAATGCCAGTTTACCCTGTTGCCCGTGGTAAAAGTCGTCTTATGGTTTACCGTATCGAAAGAAATTGGTATAGCCTAGCGAACACGATTACTTCAGGTAATGCAGAAGAGGCTGAGTCTGCACGTAACAAACTGCGTAATGATCTGCTGACACTTGCTCCAATTTTTGCTGAATATGAATATTTCATGAGCGAAGAGTTTAGTTTAGTTGATTGTTATCTTGCACCATTATTATGGCGCTTACCTGTATTGGGTATCGATCTGGTTGGTGCTGGTTCTAAAGAACTAAAAGTTTATATGAACCGTGTATTTGAACGTGATTCATTCCTTGCATCATTGACTGAATCTGAGCGTGAGATGCGTTTAGCTCGCTAATATAGGATTCAGTGGCTATGGATATTGAAAATATGACGCCTCGACGCCCTTACATGTTACGGGCGTTTTATGATTGGTTAGTTGAGAATGATCTCACACCTCATCTCGTTGTGGATGCAACATTGAAGGGAGTGCGAGTACCACTTGAATTTGTTCAAGATGGTCAAGTTATTCTCAATGTGGCACCACGAGCAGTTGGTAATCTAGATATAGGCATTGATTCAGTGAGTTTTAATGCTCGCTTTAGTGGTACTCCACATGCGGTACTAGTACCGATATATGCTGTACAAGCGATATATGCTCGAGAGAATGGTGCAGGTACAATGTTTGAACCTGAAGATGCCTATTTGACTGACTCCGTTGAAGAGAGCATACCTGAACAAACTCAAGAACCTAGTTTGTCGGTCGCTGAAGCGCCCTCAGAAGATGAAGAAGGCGGTGATGAGCCACCAAGAACGAAAGGTAAACCGAGTTTGCGAGTGATTAAGTAAAGCATCGGGAATCATAAACAAAAAAAACAGCGATAATTCGCTGTTTTTTATTGGGTGATTTATATGGACTAAAGTAATTTAATAGTTTCGTTAGTCGGCATATTGAAAAGCAAGGATAACTTGTTTTACACCTTCGATATTTCGCGCGACTTCACTTGCAATATTTGCATGCTCTCGAGATACATAACCAAACAAAAAGACTTCTTTGTCTTCTGTTATAACCTTAATTTTGACTCCGTTTAGATCTTTGTGAGTCAACACTTCTGATTTTATCTTTGTTGTAATCCACGTGTCGTTGGCGATTTCTTGTGTTGTTAACGGTGTTTTAATTCTTATTTGATCGTGGACTTTTTCGACGCCTTTGATCTTTTTAATGTTTTCCTCTAAGGCTACTAACATCGAAGAATCAACAATTTGTCCCATTAAAACAACGGTTCCACGGAACGAGCTAGAAAGAATACGAGACTTTCCTCGATATGGTGGTTTTTTGATTAAGCCAGTCACTTCTGCTTCGATATAATTATCATCCCAGATTTCTTGGCTCGTTCTTGGGTCTGTGGCGATGTTAACGGTCGTTGCTGCGCCTGCTACAAATAAACCGACACATCCAGACAGCATAACAACTAAAGATAGAGTAACTAACAGTGTTAAATTTTTCATTTTCATTCTTCGTGGGCTGGAAATAATACTTGATCAATTAAATCGCAAAGACAATGAAGTGTCACCATGTGAACTTCATGAATGCGAGCGGTGCGCTGGGAAGGAATGCGAATTTCAACGTCATCCTCTCCAAGAAGGCCAGCCATTTCCCCACCATCTTTACCTGTTAAGGCAATGATAGTCATATCGCGGGTAACTGCCGCTTCCATTGCTTTAATTATATTATGGCTGTTTCCACTTGTTGATATTGCCAAGAGGATATCGCCAGATTGCCCAAAGGCACGAACCTGCTTTGAAAATATATCATGATAGTGATAGTCGTTTGCGACTGCTGTCATAGTAATATTATCTGCAGTTAAAGCAAGCGCAGGTAAGCTTGGCCGCTCGGTTTCAAAGCGATTGAGCAAACAGGAAGAAAACTGCTGTGCGTTAGCAGAAGAACCACCATTACCACAGCATAAAATCTTGTTGCCATTAAGTAAGGTACTGACCATTGCTTGGGCTGCATGAGTAATCGCGTCAGGGAGTGCTTCTGCCGCGGCAATTTGTATTTGAATACTTTCGGTAAAACTTTCTTTAATGCTCTCGAGCATCTCTTAATCCTGAGTTATCGCATTTTTATACCAATTGATGTCTGCGCCATGGTTATGAATCGCAATGACATCAAAACGAAAGTCTGTGCTGTAAGGTGAGTAACCTTGCATCATCATCCAGTGTTGTGCTGCTTTGATCAACTTCTTCATTTTACTAGGAGTAACCATTTCAGCTGCATGGCCATATTTATGATCATGCCGATATTTTACTTCAACGAAGATAATCGTTTGCTGGTCTTGCATAATTAAATCGAGCTCTCCACTACGGCAAGTGAAGTTCTTCTCAATTAACGAGACCCCGCGGCTAATTAAAAAATCAGCTGCGGTTTGCTCGTAGAGTTCACCAATTTTTCGTTGGTTAGCCTGCGCCATGCTCCGCCCAGCTAATATTGCGGTGGATTACGCATTGTTCATCAATGGTAAGTAACCCTGTTTGGCCTGATATTTCGTAGCCACTTACCGTTTTCATTTGTGGGAGTTCATTGAGAAGGGCATAGGCATCCATTCCCATTGCGCGCAAACGAGTCTCTGCATTTGATGCATTTGGCCAATTAATATCCATCTGAGCTTTAATCTCTTCTTGAGGAGAAATTAACAGTGGAATGTCGCTATATATAACACCACTTAAATCTTCATATTGTTTGTCAGCAGTATGACTTCGAGAACCGGCATAAAGTTTAGGTTGTGGTGCTTCTGGGTTAACTGCAACCTCTATAAAGGGCTTAATCAAGGTTAGCTGACGGTTATCAGCAGCAATATAAATAGCATCGATATCTCGACGATTTCGTGGTTGTCCCTCAAGTGAACGCCCCAAAATTGACTGGATTTTGGCAATGTTTTGGCGACTTGTTTGTAATCCCATCGCAGTATTAATATTAATCTGCATTTTGTTTGTAGACTCGATAAAACCTACAGCAACTGGGTGTTCACTATGGTTCGCCCACTCTTTTTGGAATGCTTCAACCACACGTTGGCCATAGCTTCCTTCTGGAGCGAGTACCATTGGGAATTGATATTCTTGAGCTGCGAAATATTTTGCTGTTTGATCCGCTTCTTGTTGCGGTGATAGCCCAAAGTAACAAGTGCCCATTGTTGGGTCGACTTCTGCTGGAATATTCAAAGCGAGCATGGGTATTTCTTTTGATTGTAGAGCCATTATTTGCTTTAACTGTACAATATTGTCTTTAACAAGAGGACCAACAATGAAATCTATTTCGCTAGCAACAAGGTCGTCTGTAATGGAGTACAAATCTTGCTCTTGAGTGTCAATTATTTTTAATTCAGTAATTTTACTCGGGCTGTCGTCATTGGCTTGAGCAAACATAAACCCTTCTCGGATAATTTCTGCTTGCTTAGCAAACTTACCTGAGAGAGGCAGTAATAGTGCTGGGTTTTTCGGTACTATAAATTGCATTGATAGTAGCGATGCGATTGACTCTGGAGTGTAGAGTGTTGCCGCATGATGAGGGTTATCGATTAGCCACTGTTCGATAAGCTCTTTTAAGTGTGAAATATTGGCATTATTCGCTTTAACGTACGTCGCTAGCTCGACCCAGCCATTTAATTGTAGTTCCGCCGGAGAGATGTCGAGTTGCTCTAGCTCTGATTGATTAGAGTGACCAATTGTTTCCCAAATAAGTTCGGAAAGCTTTGCTCGTTTAGGCTCTTCACTCAGGTGGTATACATGAATTAATGAACGAGTTGCTTCGGTCCAACGTTCCAGCTCAATCAGTATTTCTGAACGAATTTCGTAGTATCTTAACCACTGGGAACTGTCAATCTCCCACGTTGATTCGAAAGTAAGTTGCTTGAGGGCCGCAAGACTTTGTTGACGATCAATCAGGAGGCGAGCTCTAGCTAACTGCCACTCGGCCAGTTGACTGTCATTGAGTTCTTCGTTTGTTAACTTAAAGAAAAGTAGATTGGCTTTACCAATTTGCTGTTCATCGATGGTCGCCTTTAGTGCCATGATTAGCCAGTTACTTTGATTTTGCCCAAAGCTAGTCTCGGCTTTTAACATGTAATCATCAGAAGAAAGAGTGGGTTCTTGAGTAATATCCACTCCAGACATTGTATTCTCTAGTGATACTGATGAGCATGCTGATAATACAATTGCTAGTGCAATTGGAGTTAAAAGGCGTGGTACACTGCGTTTCAAATGGTTAGTTTTAGCCATGAGCTTGTTCAATATTCCAGTCAAATATGGGTTCAATAATAGTCTTTCACGTAATGGTAAACAAATGACACAAAAAATAAATTCAACATCAGATTACCCAACTCTCTTCATTGTGCCAACCCCTATCGGAAATTTGGGGGATATAACGCAAAGAGCTGTAGAGGTTCTCTCTAGTGTCGACTTAATCGCTGCGGAAGACACTCGCCATACTGGCCGACTGCTGGCGCATTTTAATATATTAACCAAGACTTTCCCACTGCATGATCATAATGAGCAAGATAAAGCTCAGCGTTTAGTTGAGCGGTTACTCGCGGGACAATCTATTGCCTTGGTCTCGGATGCGGGTACACCGCTTATTAGCGATCCAGGATACCATCTTGTCAATCAATGTCGTCAAGCTGGCGTTAAGGTTGTCCCGTTGCCAGGAGCTTGTGCCGTCACGACTGCATTAAGTGCTTCCGGATTACCTTCCGATCGTTTTTGCTTTGAAGGCTTTTTACCACCAAAGACCAAAGCAAGGAAAGATAAGATTCACGAAATTGCGACCGACAAGCGAACTTGTATCTTTTATGAGTCACCACATCGGATAACGAATGCATTAAATGACATGCTTGAAGTTTTAGGCGCCGACCGACAAGTTGTGCTCGCGAGGGAGCTAACCAAAACATTTGAAACAATTCATAGTTTGCCTTTAGGAGAGCTGATTCCGTGGATCGCAGAAGATGAAAACCGTCGAAAAGGTGAGATGGTGATTTTGATTCATGGTTATCGCCAGGATGTGACTGATGCCATTCCACCAGAAGCAATTCGTGCTTTGACCATTTTAGTCGCCGACTTACCTTTGAAAAAAGCCGCGTCAGCAGTTGCTGAAATATATTCGTTGAAAAAGAATGCGCTTTATAAATGGGGATTAGAGAATCTTGATTAATGGGTTGTGTGATATTGCCTAGACAGAGAATCGCTTTGTCTATACAATCCGCGCCTGGAGTTGACTGGGTAGTCGCTGCCTTATTGATGTCCTTCACTTACGGGTTTGGGAGACTGATAAGGGGGAGGAAAGTCCGGGCTCCGTAGAGCAGGGTGCCAGGTAACGCCTGGGAGGCGCAAGCCTACGACAAGTGCAGCAGAGAGAAGACCGCCGATGGCCACTTTTTCGGAAGTGATGTACAGGTAAGGGTGAAAGGGTGTGGTAAGAGCACACCGTGCGTCTGGCAACAGTGCGTAGCAGGGTAAACTCCACCCGGAGCAAGACCAAATAGGCTTCCACACAATGCGGCTCGTATTAGGGAGCGGGTAGGTTGCTTGAGCTAGTGAGCGATTGCTAGCCTAGAGGAATGGCTACTACCGTTATTTATAACGGAACAAAACCCGGCTTATAGGTTAACTCCACCTATTACAGACCCATCATAAGTTATCTTATGATGGGTTTTTTGCTTTGAGTTGCCTCTAGATGAGACATAATGGCAAAACTTACGTCATTAATGAGCTTGGGACGTGTAATTTACTAGCGTACTTTGTATCATTCCTCTAACATTATCCGCCAGAAAATAGGTTTAAACCGTAATGAGAGCGTTATGAATCCAACATTTCAACATGTTTCAGTGTTACTGAATGAATCTATTGAGGGTTTGGCGATCAAACCTGATGGTGTTTATATTGATGGTACTTTTGGCCGTGGTGGACACAGTAGAACAATTCTAAGCAAGTTAGGAGAGCATGGACGCTTATATAGCATCGATCGCGATCCTCAAGCTATTGAAGAAGCGAATAAAATTGACGATCCACGTTTCACCATTATTCATGGAGCATTCTCTGGAATTGCTGACTATGCTGAAGAGCAAGGCTTAGTTGGAAAAGTAGACGGTGTTTTATTTGATCTAGGGGTTTCTTCACCACAACTTGATGACGCAGAACGTGGATTCAGTTTTATGAAGGATGGCCCACTAGATATGCGAATGGATCCAACGAGTGGTATACCGATCTCTGAATGGTTGAGTACCGCAGAGCTTGATGATATCACTTGGGTTATTCGAGAGTTTGGTGAAGATAAACATGCTCGGCGTATTGCAAAAGCGATTGTGGCTTATCGTGAGAACGAAGAAAACGAACCATTAACTCGTACTGGTCAATTAGCGGCATTAATTTCTGACGCTGCACCGAAAAACTTTAAAGAGAAAAAACACCCGGCAACTCGCTCATTTCAAGCGCTACGTATTTACATTAATAGTGAGTTAGAAGAAATTGATAAAGCACTGAAAGGAGCTGCATCCATTTTGGCTCCGCAGGGGCGTCTCTCGGTGATTAGCTTTCATTCTTTGGAAGATAGAATGGTGAAACGCTTTATCCGAAAAGAGAGTCAAGGACCTCAAGTTCCCCATGGTATTCCTATGACGGAAGCTCAGATTCGGGCTCTGGGAGAGGCTGATTTAAAAACTATGAGCAAAGCGATTAAACCGAGTGCAAACGAAGTTGAACTTAATCCGCGCTCACGCAGCTCAGTATTAAGAATTGCGGAAAAGCGCTAATGTGGTTTCGACTCCCTCGTGCCAAGTATAATTTGGCTAAAATAATCGCTCACGATCTGCTGACGGTTGGACGCATTCCTCTGTTATTAACCGTCGTCATTTTTATTAGCGCAATGTCGGTTGTATTTGTTACTCACCAAACTCGAGGGGTGATTTCAGCTAAAGAGCAAGAAATGGTTAAACGTGAAAATTTAGATAACGAATGGAGAAACTTATTGCTCGAGGAAACAGCATTATCGGAACATAGTCGTGTCGAAGTGTTGGCTGAAAAAGAATTAGAAATGAAGCGTCCTGAGCCCGATAAAGAAGTGATTATTGACCGACAATGACTAAAGTAAAGCCAAGTAAGAAAGAGATTCAAGATAAGGATCAAGGCACACCCGCTATTATTCATTGGCGTTTTTATGTCGTCCTCGTTTTCGTGTTTGTTGCTTTTTCATTTTTGATTGGGCGTGCAGCTTATATTCAGGTCATTGAACCCGATAACTTGATTCATCAGGGCGATTTGCGTTCTGTTCGAGCGAAAACGCTTAATTCTGCTCGCGGTATTATTTCTGATCGAAATGGTGAAGCTCTAGCAGTTAGCGTTCCTGTTGAAGCCGTTTGGGCCGACCCTGTTACTATTTTTAAAGAAAATCAACTTGAAAACCTCTCACGTTGGTATGCGCTTGCTGATGTGCTTCGGCTCGATCGACAAGAGCTAATTGAAAAAATCAAAGCCAATAAATCTCGTCGTTTTATTTACTTAAAACGTCAAGTTAGTAGTGCGATGTCGAAATATATTCACGAATTAAAAATTAAAGGCGTGGGTCTTAAAGATGAATCTCGGCGCTATTATCCAGCAGGGGAAGTTAGTGCGCATTTAATTGGTGTTACTGGTATCGATGACCGAGGACTTGAAGGGGTTGAACGTAGTTACGACAAGTGGCTTACTGGAGAATCTGGAAAGCAAGTTATTCGTAAGGACCGTTTTGGTCGTGTTGTTGAAAATATCTCCTTAGAAGAACGAGAAGAAGGAAAACCGTTACAACTTACCATTGATCAGCGTCTTCAGGCCATTGCGTATAAAGCTGTAAAACAGGCTGTTGCCGATTATCGAGCGACATCAGCGTCTGCCGTTATGCTTGACGTAAAAACAGGCGAAGTGCTTGCCATGGTCAATGCCCCTTCATACAACCCCAATAATCGTTCAGATTGGCAGACGTTCAAAATGCGCAATCGTGTTATCACCGATGCATTTGAACCTGGCTCGACAGTTAAACCATTCGTAGTATTAGCTGCGATGGAAAATGGTATCGCAAATGAACATTCATTAATTGATACCGGGAATGGTTTACTACAAATAGGGGGCAGCCGAGTACGTGACTCTTCTCCTTTAGGTAAAGCTAGCCTACAAAAAATACTGCAGAAATCGAGCAATATCGGTGTAACTAAACTGGCGCTACAAATGCCAGTGCAAGCTCTTTTAGGTATGTACAATTCTGTCGGTCTTGGTGAAGTTTCAGGACTGAATTTGGTCGGGGAAACATCAGGTATATTCCCAAGCCGAAGCCGCTGGTCTAAATTTGAACTCGCAACACTTGCTTTTGGTTATGGGTTGTCGATTACTCCAATCCAACTGGCTCATGCGTATGCAACCTTGGGTAACCTAGGTCTATATCAGCCGATACACCTGATTGATAGCAATGCTCAAGATGCGGGTCATCGGGTTGCCGATGCTGAAAATGTTCGTAAAGTCATCGGTTTTATGGAAACAGTGACTCAAAAAGGCGGTACAGCAACGCTGGCAGCCATTCCTGGATACCGTGTCGCAGCAAAAACAGGGACATCACGGAAAGCAATCGCGGGCGGGTACAGTGATGAATACTTTGCTTATACTGCTGGCATTGCTCCAGTTACTGATCCGCGTTTGTCATTGGTGGTTATGGTGAATGAGCCAAAAGGTGATGCATACTATGGTGGGGTTGTCGCCGGTCCAGTCTTTGCCGATATTATGAAAAGTGCGTTGCAAATTCTTAATATTGCCCCAGACGCACTTGATACAAGCAATTAATTCTCTAGGTGTTTTAATGAACAATTCAGTTTCTGCTTCTGACCTTCTGGCTCCTTGGCTTAATTCGCTTCCACAATCATATGCGGCATTGGCGATTTTTCGATTGGAACTCGATAGCCGAAATATTAAACCTGGTGACACTTTTGTTGCTGTTGTTGGGCATGAAGTTGACGGGCGACACTATATTGAAAATGCAATAAAACAGGGAGCCAATCTCGTTATTGCACAAGCCGATGAAGGGTTACCTCATGGTTTAATTGAAAATAATTCCGGTGTTGAAATCGTTTATATTGAGCGACTCAACCAAATCTTGTCTCCGTTGGCAGGACGTCTTTATCGTCATTCGACAAACAAACTAATTGGTATCACTGGAACTAACGGTAAAACAACGATTTCTCAGCTAATTGCACAATGGCTTGAATTAATTGGTAAACGCTCTGCGGTTATGGGAACGACTGGAAATGGTTTTCTAGAACAATTAGTGGAAGCAAAAAACACCACCGGAAGTGCGATTGATATTCAACGAACGCTTTCAGAATTATCTTCTCAAGGCGCTGAATATACAGCGTTAGAAGTGTCGTCTCATGGTCTTGTTCAAGGGCGTGTCTCTGACTTGAATTTCGAAGCTGCAGTTTTTACAAACCTTAGCCGAGACCATCTTGATTATCATGGCACCATGGAAGCGTATGCATTAGCGAAGAAAAGCTTATTCACTCAACATAACGTTAAACATGCGATTATTAATGTTGATGACCCCGTCGCTAAGCACTGGGTCGATGAGCTACCAAATGCGATTTCTGTTTCAATTATGGAGCAGCCTGACTCTTTCGAGGCTGTGTGGGCTAAAGGCGTTCGTTATAGCGAGCAAGGGATTGAAATAGCATTCTCGGGAAAATGGGGGGTAGGTCAGTTAAGCGCTGGCTTGATTGGTGAATTTAATGCCAATAATCTTCTCGTTGCATTTGCGACGTTACTCAGTTTGGGAATCGAAAAATCCAAATTGTTACAAGTGAGTCATAAACTTACTCCAGTGATTGGTCGAATGGAACTCTTCCAAGCGGACAATAAAGCCAAAGTTGTCGTGGATTATGCCCATACACCTGATGCACTAGAAAAAGCGTTATTAGCGTTACGTGTTCATTGTGACGGTAAACTATGGGCGATTTTCGGTTGTGGTGGCGCTCGTGATAAAGGAAAGCGTCCAATGATGGCATCGATTGGCGAGCAGTTAGCTGATAATGTTATTTTAACCGATGATAATCCTCGAAATGAGGAACCAAGCGACATTATTGCAGATATGTTGGCGGGAACTCATACACCTAAAAATATACATGTTCATCATCATCGTTATACCGCGCTTGAATTTGCATTATCTCAGAGCAACCCCAATGATATCATTCTTCTTGCGGGTAAAGGCCACGAAGATTATCAAGTATTTGCCTCGGAGACAGTACATTTCTCTGATCGTGAATCTGCTCAAACACTTTTAGGAATAGAATAATGGTTGTGACTTCACTGAGTCAGTTAGCTTCGATACTGGATGCTCGGCTTATCGGCGATGATAGAAAAATTAACGCTATTTCTACTGACACTCGAACTATCGATAATGATTGCTTATTTATTGCATTGATTGGTGAACGATTTGATGCTCACCAATTTATAAATAATGCCATTCAGTCGGGAGCATCTGCTGTTCTTGTTTCGAAGCAAGTTGAAAGCTCAGTTCCTCAGCTTATTGTGTCTGATACTAAAGTGGCTTTAGGCTTGATCGGTGCTTGGGTTCATCAGCAATGCGAAATACCAACAGTCGCCATTACTGGCAGTTGCGGCAAAACAACGGTGAAAGAGATGGTTGCATCGATTTTAGCGTTGAAAGGGGAAGTGATGTTCACCCAAGGCAACTTTAACAACGATATCGGCGTACCACTAACATTGCTTCGCTCAGAACCCCAGCATGATTATGCTGTGGTTGAGCTTGGCGCGAATCATATCGGTGAAATTGCCTATACCACAAAGTTGGTTCAGCCAAATATTGCACTGGTTAATAATGTTGCTAGTGCTCATATTGAAGGGTTTGGCTCGCTTGATGGTGTAAAACAAGCGAAAGGAGAAATCTATTCTGGATTGAGCTCTAATGGGCTTGCGTTAGTCAATCTCGATAGCTGTAGTGAACAATGGTGGGATGGTGTTCTAAATCACAAACGAGTGATGACACTTTCTACCCACAACAGTCGAGCGGATTTTTACGCAGAAGCAATCGCCCTGAATCAAGATTCTATGGCTGAATTTACGTTGGTCACTCCATCAGGGAGAGTTGACGTTACGTTGGCCGTTGTTGGTGTGCATAACGTTTCCAATGCGATTTCTGCGGCCGCTATTAGTTATGAATTTGGCGCATCTTTGTCAGAGATTGCTCAAGGTCTGCACAGTTTATCGTTTGTTAAAGGTCGTGTGGAAATTACCGAACTAAATAATCGTATAAAATTAATCGATGATAGTTATAATGCGAGTGTGCCCGCAATGTTGGCCGCTGTGGATCTATTGTCTACTTTTCAAGGAGACAAGTGGTTGATTCTTGGCAATATGGCAGAGTTGGGTAACGAATCTCTTGCACTTCATCGACAAGTCGGTGAACATGCTGCACCGTTTAAGTTTAAGCATATTTTGACCTATGGGGATGATGCAAAAGTCATTAGTGACGTTTGTCATGGCAGACATTTTGTTACCCACCAAGATATGATGAATTATGTTGAGCAGCAGCTCGAACAAAATACAACACACGCTCAAGTCTTACTTGTTAAGGGAGCAAACAGCGCAGGTATGAGTAAAATCGCCGCTGTTTTGAAGGAGAAGTTCTTATGATGATTTGGCTTGCAGAATTACTACAGCCATATTTTTCTTTTTTTCGTCTTTTTGAATATCTATCGTTTAGAGCGATTGTCAGTATTCTTACCGCATTAGGTTTTTCTTTGTGGGTTGGTCCTGTATTAATCAGACGTTTACAAATGCTACAAATTGGACAAGTTGTACGAAACGATGGTCCTGAATCACATTTCTCTAAACGAGGAACCCCGACTATGGGGGGAGTGATGATTCTAAGTGCGATTATTATTACTGTATTTTTATGGACCGATCTGACCAACCCTTATGTTTGGGCGGTACTTAGTGTATTGATTGGATATGGTATTGTTGGTTTTGTTGATGATTATAGAAAAGTCGTGCGCAAAAATACCGATGGTTTGATCGCTCGTTGGAAGTACTTTTGGCAGTCGTTGATCGCTCTGGTTGTTGCGTTTGCAATGTATGCTCACGGTGCCGATACACCTGCAACTCAATTGGTTGTTCCTTTTTTCAAGGATGTTATGCCGCAGCTGGGTTTATTGTATGTAGTGTTAACGTATTTCGTTATTGTTGGGACAAGTAACGCCGTCAACTTGACCGATGGTCTTGATGGCTTGGCAATTATGCCTACGGTTTTAGTGTCTGCAGGGTTTTCTGTCATTGCTTGGGCGACTGGTAATGTGAATTTTGCGGCTTACTTACACATTCCTTATATTCCTTACGCTTCAGAACTTGTGGTTGTTTGTACTGCGATTGTCGGCGCCGGTCTTGGTTTCCTTTGGTTTAACACTTACCCTGCTCAAGTTTTTATGGGTGATGTTGGCTCTTTAGCGCTTGGTGGGGCATTAGGAACGATTGCGGTGTTAGTAAGGCAAGAGTTTATTCTCGTTATTATGGGCGGTGTTTTCGTTATGGAAACAGTGTCGGTAATTCTTCAGGTGGGGTCTTATAAACTGCGTGGGCAGCGTATTTTCCGCATGGCACCTATCCACCATCACTATGAACTAAAAGGATGGCCGGAGCCAAGAGTGATTGTGCGCTTCTGGATCATTTCTATCGTACTGGTTTTAATCGGATTAGCGACACTTAAAGTGCGCTAATTTATCATCAATGTCGTGGAAGAGTCATGGATCGTTGGCAGAGCATAAAAAACGTTGTAGTGGTTGGCTTGGGAGTAACAGGTCTATCAGTTGTTAACTATCTACATCGATATCAACCAGGTACTGCCATTCGTGTTATTGACACTCGTGACACTCCACCTGGACAAGATGATTTACCACCAGGTATTGAGTTACATAGTGGAAGTTGGCAAATTGAATGGTTGCTAAATGCCGATCTGGTGGTGGTTAATCCTGGAATTGCTCTTGCAACACCAGAAATTCAAATGGCTATTGATCACTCTATCTTAGTTGTGGGTGATATTGAGTTGTTTGCATGGCATGTAGAAAAGCCGGTTATAGCGATTACAGGATCAAATGGAAAAAGTACCGTAACTGACTTATGTGGTGTCCTTGCTCGTGCTGCTGGCTTTAACGTTGGTGTCGGTGGGAATATCGGTGTTCCTGCCCTTGATTTAATTGATGACCGACGTGATCTTTACATTCTAGAATTATCCAGTTTTCAATTAGAAACCACTTCTTCTCTAGTACTTACGGCTGCGGCTTTTCTTAACCTTTCAGAGGATCATATGGATCGTTATGAAGGTATGCTCGATTATCGCCAAGCAAAGTTACGGATTTTTGAAGATGCCCAATGCGCTGTTGTGAATCAAGATGACTCCGCAACGTTTCCTGATACTTTTTCAAACGACGTTATCCGCTTTTCTGTTCTTGAATCGAAGGCCGATTTTTCACTTGTTACGTCTAACGAGTGTGAATATTTAGCGAAGAGTGGTGAGCCACTTATCGCGACGAATGAGCTTAAGTTAGTTGGTCGACATAATTTAGCCAACGCACTTACCGCATTAGCGCTACTCTCAAGAGTCAATATTTCGTTAGAACGTTGCCGCACGGCTTTGATGTCTTACACCGGTTTGACACATCGTTGCCAAGTTGTTGTCGATAATCAGGGTGTTAAGTGGGTCAATGATTCTAAAGCTACTAATGTAGCATCAACGCTAGCCGCTCTCTCTGGACTTGATTGTACAGGAACACTGTATTTATTGGTTGGTGGTGTGGGTAAAGGAGCAGATTTTTCACCACTTGCCCCTGCTCTTGCGGCACTTAAGGTAAAGCTGTGTTGTTTCGGTCGTGATGGCGAGCAGTTTATGTCTCTTCATTCTCAATCGGTTTACTTTCCATCAATGGATGAAGCGATTGTGAGTATCACACCGCAACTTGTCGCTGGAGATATTGTCATGCTTTCACCGGCTTGTGCCAGTTTCGACCAATTTAATAACTTTATGCATCGGGGTGATTATTTTTCTCGGCTCGCTGCTCAATACGCTTAGTTTTTGGGAATGACAGTGACTGCAATATCGAGAGTGACACAAAAATTACAGTATTGGTGTACAACGCCAAGTCCAGATGCTCTATATGATCGCCAATTGGTATGGCTCTCTTTGTCTCTTATGTTGGTTGGTTTGGTGATGGTTACATCCGCGTCATTTCCTGTTAGTTACCGACTTACCGATCATCCTTTTCATTTTATGTCTCGTCATGGTGTTTTTTTATTGATGGCGATTTTGGTTTCCTCAGTCGTCCTTCAAGTACCTACCGAAAAGTGGCTGAAATCGAGTACTTCATTACTGATTCTATCCGTTGTGCTTCTTGTCATCGTTTTGGCTATTGGTAAATCGGTAAATGGGGCGGCTCGGTGGATTTCTCTTGGGCCATTTAATGTTCAGCCAGCTGAAGTAGCCAAACTCTCCTTATTCATTTTTATGTCCGGGTATTTAGTTCGCAAACAAGATGCGGTTAAAGAAAAGTTTTTTGATGGTTTCTTAAAGCCGATTATGGTGTTTGCGCTTCTTGCAGTGCTGTTGTTGGCGCAGCCAGATCTCGGTACGGTCGTTGTTATGTTAGTCACGCTATTTGGCATGTTATTTATTGCTGGTGCTAAATTATCCCAATTTATCGCATTAATGGTTGCGGGTATTTTTTGTGTGATCGGTTTGATTGTGGCGGAGCCTTATCGAATGGCGCGGGTTACGTCATTTCTAGATCCTTGGGAAGACCCTTTTGGTAGCGGTTATCAGTTGACTCAATCTCTAATGGCATTTGGTCGTGGTAACTGGTTCGGTCAAGGGCTGGGAAACTCTGTTCAAAAGCTTGAATATTTACCAGAAGCTCACACCGACTTTGTGTTTGCGGTATTGGGAGAAGAGCTTGGGTTCGTTGGCGTGCTGATTGTTTTGCTATTACTGATGGCTTTAGTACTGAAAGCCATCTTTATTGGAAATAAAGCCTTTAATGAAGGTCACTTTTTTGGTGGATATCTTGCTTTTGGTATTGGAATCTGGTTTGCATTCCAGACTCTAGTTAACGTTGGAGCAGCAGCAGGTATGGTTCCGACAAAAGGTTTAACCTTACCTCTTATCAGTTATGGTGGCTCCAGTTTAATCATAATGTCGGTTGCCGTATCCATTTTACTTCGAATTGATTTCGAACGTCGGCTTCAGGCTAAAATAGAATTAAAAGAAAACAGATGAAAAAAAACAAACGGTTAACGGTGATGGCGGGTGGCACAGGAGGACATGTTTTTCCTGGGTTGGCTGTCGCGAAGCAATTGCAACAGCAAGGTTGGGATATTCGTTGGTTAGGAACTGCGGATCGTATGGAAGCTGAGTTAGTCCCCAAACATGGTATCGAAATAGACTTTATTAAAGTTAAAGGTATTCGAGGTCTTGGTGTCGGGCGTTTACTCAAAGCGCCATTTCAAGTCATTAATGCAATTCGTCAAGCTCGTGCCCATTTTAAACGATTCAAACCTGATGTTGTATTAGGCATGGGTGGTTATGTCAGTGGTCCAGGAGGAATTGCTGCATGGACATTGGGAATCCCAGTCGTGCTGCATGAACAAAATGCGGTTGCTGGATTAACCAATCAATGGCTTGCTCGGATAGCAACACGTGTTTTCCAGGCTTTTCCAGGTGCCTTTCCTACTGCAGATGTGGTGGGTAACCCGGTACGAGAAGATGTTGTTTCACTTCCTGAACCAAAGCAACGGATGGAAAACAGGCAAGGTCCAATTCGTATTTTAGTCATGGGTGGGAGTCAAGGTGCTCAAATTCTTAATCGTACATTACCAGACGTAATGGCTGAACTTAGTGAAGAGTATGAGATTCATCACCAAGTGGGCAAAAACAATGTTGCAGAAGTGGAAGGTTTGTATCAAAACCATCAAATCTTGAATTACAAAGTTGATGAATTTATCGATAATGTTGCTCAAGCCTACGATTGGGCCGATTTAATCGTTTGTCGCTCTGGCGCATTAACAGTGTCAGAAGTTTCTTCTGCAGGATTAGGGGCGATTTTTATTCCATTTATGCATAAAGATAGGCAGCAGGCACTAAACGCTGACCACCTTGTGGCGTGTGGCGGCGCTAAAATGATCGAACAGCCAGATTTGACCGTTGAGAAACTGGTTACGCTGATTCAGTCATTAGACAGAGATATTTTAACTAATATGGCCGTTCAGGCTAGAAAGGCGGCGATGTCAGATGCTGATATGGTTGTCGCCAAAGCAATTGCTTCATTAACAGACTAACGAGAATTTTATGATCATTAAGCACACCCAAGATTTAGCTCAAATTCGAGCAATGGTACCTGAAATGCGTCGCGTAAAATGCATTCACTTTGTGGGTATTGGTGGAGCGGGTATGAGTGGTATAGCTGAAGTGCTGCTAAATGAAGGTTATCAAATCTCAGGCTCTGATATTGCTCGAAATGCCGTAACGGATAGCTTAGAAGAAAAAGGTGCCACCATATTTATCGGACACCGAAGTAGTAATGTTGAATTGGCGAGTGTCGTTGTGGTTTCAACCGCTATTGCACAAGATAACCCTGAGTTGGTTGCTGCAAAGGAGAAGCGAATAACGGTCGTTCGTCGAGCTGAAATGTTGGCTGAATTAATGCGTTTTCGTCATGGCATTGCGGTCGCTGGTACTCACGGTAAAACAACGACAACGGCTTTGGTTACTCAAATCTACTCTGAAGCTGGTCTCGATCCTACGTTTGTAAATGGCGGCTTAGTCAAAAGTGCCGGGACAAATGCGCGCTTGGGTTCTAGTCGAATTCTAATTGCCGAAGCCGATGAAAGCGATGCTTCTTTCCTCTACTTGCAGCCGATGGTGAGTATTGTAACGAACATTGAAGCTGACCATATGGATACTTATGGTGGTAACTTTGAAACGCTGAAACAAACTTTTATTGATTTTCTTCATAACTTGCCATTTTACGGGCAAGCCATTTTATGTATCGATGATCCCGTTATTCGTGAACTGATTCCTAAAGTGAGTCGTCAAGCTGTTACATACGGTTTTTCTGAAGACGCCGATGTACGTATTGAAAATTACCAGCAAAATGGGCAGCAAGGGATATTCACTGTTGTTCGGCATAATAAAGCGGATCTAACGATTACGCTTAATATTCCTGGTCGACATAATGCCCTTAATGCAGCCGCTGCAATCGCGGTTGCAACAGAAGATGATATCGGCGATGAAGCTATTTTAAAAGCAATGGCAAATACCCAAGGTACTGGGCGTCGTTTTGAGCATTTAGGTGAATTTGAAACTGGGAATGGTAAGGCTATGTTGGTGGATGATTATGGTCATCATCCTACTGAAGTCCAGGTTACGATTAATGCTGCTCGCAATGGGTGGCCGGAGCGTCGCTTGGTGATGATATTCCAACCGCACCGCTATAGCCGAACACGTGACCTGTATGATGACTTTGCAAACGTGCTTGAGCATGTTGATGTCCTCATTATGCTCGATGTCTATACCGCGGGTGAAAAGCCTATCGCTGGCGCGGATGGTCGATCATTGTGTCGTACTATTCGCAGTCGTGGAAAAATAGATCCAATCTTTGTTTCAGAAACTCAAGGATTACCTTCGGTTCTCGCTAACGTATTGCAAGATGGAGACTTAATTCTGACGCAAGGCGCTGGAGATGTCGGTAAAGTAGCGCGACAATTAGAGACATTAAAACTCAATATTTCCGATATGCATAAAGTTTAGTTCTCACCTTTGATTATTATGTTTGCATAGACGTTGTAATTATTAGATATTGGAATTGATACTTTGTTTAGTCTCAGTATAATTAATGAGTTATAGCCATTGGGATGGTATCGGTGTTTGATAGGTCATTTATTTACGAACCTTAGGATGTTGGATTTTGACACAATCGGTTATAGATAAATCTCCTCAATTATCAGACTCTAAAATGATAAAGCGTCATCTTTTTGGCGCGATATTTTTTGTGAGTGTCATCATATTGTTAGTCACTCTGTTCTATTCGACAATCAGTTGGATGTGGGATGAGCAGCGTTTACCATTATCGAAAGTGATTATTCAAGGGGACTTACAATACGTTAAGTCCGGTGATGTACAACATGCACTAGGTCAATTATCACATATTGGCACCTTTATGTCGCAAGACGTACTGGAGCTGCAAAATACCGTAGAGCAGTTGCCATGGGTGGAGCATGCTTCAATTCATAAGCAATGGCCTGACACCATAAAGATTTTTCTTACAGAACATAATGTTGAAGCTATCTGGAATGGTAATGAATTACTGGATGAGCATGGCGTAGTTTTTGAAGGCGATCTTGGTTTGTTGGAAGAGGACTATGTCAAGTTATATGGTCCAGATGGAACGGGACTTGCATTAATCGAAACTTGGAAGAAATATACACCCATACTTCAACAGTTGGGGTTACAGGTTTCTTCTCTAGTATTGAACGAACGCCGAGCATGGCAATTTATACTTGATAATGGTATTCGACTCGAACTAGGTAAAGAGTCTCTCGATGAACGAATTAATCGATTTGTTGCCTTATATCGAGATATTGGACAAAAAGTAGAACAAATAAGTTATATCGACCTCCGATATGATACTGGTGCGGCAATCGGGTGGTTTCCAGTACAAGAGGAAGAACAAGAGAATATAAATGACTAGAATGACCGATGACAACATTATTGTTGGTCTCGATGTAGGAACAGCGACGGTATCGGCTTTGGTTGGGGAGTTACTCCCTGATGGCCAAATTAATATTATCGGAGCCGGGACCAGCCCTTCAAGAGGCATGGATAAAGGTGGTGTCAACGACCTAGAATCCGTTGTAAAGTCGGTACAGCGAGCTGTTGATCAAGCAGAATTGATGGCCGAATGTGAAATTAGTAATGTGTTTCTTTCTATTTCTGGCCGTCATATTGCGAGTCGAATTGAAAAAGGGATGGGGACCATCTCTGAAGAAGAAGTCACTCAAGAGGATATGGATCGTGCCATTCACACGGCGAAGTCTATAAAAATAGGTGAAGAGTTACGAATTCTTCATGTAATACCGCAAGAATTTACGATTGATTACCAAGAAGGCATAAAAAACCCCCTTGGTTTATCAGGTGTGAGAATGGAAGTGAGTGTCCATTTAATTTCCTGTCACAATGATATGGCGAGAAATATAATAAAGGCAGTTGAACGTTGTGGTTTAAAAGTTGACCATCTCGTGTATTCTGGATTAGCTGCAGGTAATGCTGTTATTACAGAAGACGAACGTGAACTAGGCGTTTGTGTTGTTGATATCGGTGCTGGTACTATTGATGTGGCTATTTGGACAGGTGGAGCGTTACGCCATACCGAAGTCTTTAATTATGCCGGAAATGCAGTTACGAGTGATATTGCTTTTGCTTTTGGTACGCCAGTCAGTGATGCGGAAGAAATTAAAGTTAAATATGGGTGCGCTTTAAGCGAACTCGTGAGTAAAGATGATACTGTAAATGTTCCAAGTGTTGGTGGTCGTCCTTCTCGAAGCCTACAAAGGCAAACCTTATCTGAGGTAATTGAACCTCGATACACTGAGTTAATGGGGTTGGTTAATCAGTCAATAGACTCAGTGCAAGAAAAGCTAAAAGCTGAAGGCATTAAACATCATTTAGCCGCTGGTGTTGTATTAACTGGCGGTGCTGCACAGATCGAAGGGTTAGTTGAGTGTGCAGAGCGTGTTTTTCGCAATCAAGTACGAGTTGGCAAGCCTTTAGAGGTGAGCGGGCTTACAGATTATGTAAAGGAGCCGTATCATTCTACGGCAGTTGGTCTACTTCATTACGCAAAAGATAGTCAAATAAATGACGAAATAGAATATACTGAGCCGAAACGCCAGCCTATGTCGACATTTTTTGGTCGTTTACGTAATTGGATACAAAAAGAGTTTTAACCTGAGTTGCAGGAAAAACGGAGATAACACATGTTTGAACCAATGATGGAAATGTCTGACGAAGCAGTAATTAAGGTCGTTGGAGTTGGTGGTGGCGGTGGTAACGCTGTTGAACACATGGTGCGTGAATCCATCGAAGGTGTGGAGTTTATTAGTGTTAACACTGATGCTCAGGCACTTCGTAAAACAAGCGTCAATACTGTGATTCAGATTGGTAGTGATATTACCAAAGGCTTAGGTGCGGGTGCGAACCCTCAAGTAGGTCGAGAAGCGGCTCTTGAAGATAGAGAAAAAATTAAAGAATCTTTAGCTGGTGCCGATATGGTGTTTATCGCAGCAGGAATGGGGGGGGGTACTGGTACTGGAGCTGCTCCTGTGATTGCAGAAGTCGCTAAAGAACTTGGTATCTTGACTGTTGCGGTAGTGACAAAACCATTTAGCTTTGAAGGTAAAAAACGTTTGGCTTTCGCTGAACAAGGTATTGAAGAGTTGTCTAAATATGTCGATTCTTTGATTACCATTCCAAATGAGAAACTGTTAAAAGTTCTCGGTCGTGGAATTACCTTACTTGAAGCATTTGGCAGCGCAAACGATGTATTACGCAATGCTGTACAAGGTATCGCAGAGCTGATTACACGCCCTGGTATGATTAACGTCGATTTCGCCGATGTAAGAACTGTGATGTCGGAAATGGGTCATGCGATGATGGGTAGTGGTATTGCCTGTGGTGATGATCGAGCTGAAGAAGCAGCTGAAATGGCAATTTCTAGTCCATTGCTTGAAGATATCGATCTTGCCGGCGCTCGTGGTGTGTTAGTGAACATCACTGCGGGGTTAGACATGCGTTTAGATGAGTTTGAAACAGTAGGTAACACGGTTAAGGCTTTTGCATCAGATAATGCAACAGTAGTAATCGGAACGTCATTAGACCCTGATATGGCTGATGAAATTCGAGTTACAGTTGTGGCAACGGGTATTGGTACTGAAAGACGTCCTGATATTACATTGGTTTCTGGTGGCAAAGCGCCAACCATGTCAGCACCACAACCTCATTTACACCAACCTGCTCAGGCGGCAACTAAACCAGAAGAAAAAGTGGCCTCTAACTTGCATGATAATGTTGAAGTAAAACAACAGCCAACGGCAGGCTCATCTTCTGGTTCAGCACAAGCTGCACCGAAAGAAAAAGAGCAGGGTTACTTGGATATACCAGCGTTTTTACGTCGTCAGGCTGACTAATCAATCCACTAGCATAATTTGACACTGTTCAAAACTATGCTAACATTTACGGTTGATAGCTATATCAACCGTGATGTGTGGTATCAATATTGAGGTAAGCAGATGATCAGACAACGAACACTTAAAGAAATAATCAAAACAACTGGAGTAGGATTACACTCCGGTCGTAAGGTCACGCTCACTCTACGTCCAGCCGCGGTTAATACTGGTATTGTTTATCGTCGCACCGATCTTAATCCACCTGTTGATTTTCCAGCACAACCCGATGCTGTTCGTGATACTGTGCTTTGTACCGCTTTAGTCAATGAAGATGGTATTCGAATTTCAACGGTAGAGCATTTAAACGCAGCTCTTGCCGGGATGGGTGTTGATAACATTATTGTAGAAGTTGATGCACCAGAAATTCCGATTATGGATGGCAGTGCTAGTCCATTCGTATTTTTGCTTCAACAAGCTGGTATTGAGACTCAAAATCGTCCTAAGCGATTTATTCGAGTTAAAAAACCTGTACGTTTTGAAGATGGTGATAAGTGGGCTGAACTTGTTCCTTACGATGGTTTTCGTATGGACTTCGCTATCGAATTTAACCATCCTGCAATTGATGTTGATCAGCAACACCTAAAATTTGATTTTTCTTCTCAAAGCTTTGTTAAAGAAATTTCTCGAGCGAGAACATTTGGTTTTATGCGTGATATTGAGTATCTTCAATCACAAAACCTTTGTCTTGGTGGCAGTTTTGATTGCGCCATTGTTTTAGATGAATATCGAATTTTAAATGAAGATGGTCTTCGATTTGCTAACGAATTTGTTACGCATAAAGTATTGGATGCCATTGGTGATTTATATATGTGTGGCCATCCAATTATTGGTGAGCTTAGAGCATTTAAATCAGGCCATGGGCTAAATAACCAACTACTTCGAGCACTTTTGGCAAATCAAGAAGCGTGGGAATGGGTAACATTTGAAGAAGAGCAAACTTCTCCAGTGGCCTTCGCTGATCCAAATCATGTCTTAGCTTAAGTGAAACTTAGCTAGTAACGATTTTTTAAAAAGCGCCAAGTTTTATGACTTGGCGCTTTTTTTATGTGTGTTTGAGTGTTCCTCGAAACTAAAGTCGCCTAGCGATTTTGGGTCATTATACTTTTCTTTTCTATTCTGTTTTCATTATTATCTGATTACGCTAGTGCCTATCTCGACTAATTGTGTGATAAATCATGATTAAACCCCAAATAAATCAAACATTCGGTTATTGATGATTGAGCAATAGGGCCAAAATTCTTTAAACTATAGTAATCTTTAGGTTTGAACTTGAAATTAACAAGTTGCGCCACAATATTAAACCTCAGTTGAATACGTTCAGTACACTTAGTTGAAAGTTCGACATAGTGAAAGGCGAAGTATTGATCATCCATGATCACAAAGAGAGAGATTCCAAGTAAATGATAACTAAGCTACTGACCAAAGTTATAGGTAGCCGCAATGATAGAACACTGCGCAACCTTAAAAAAATTGTTAAGCAAATAAATAGTTTTGAACCAAGTTTTGAAGCGCTCTCAGATGAAGAATTAAAAGCGAAAACTGTAGAGTTTCGTCAGCGTTTAGAACAAGGTGAAGATCTCGATAAATTATTACCAGAAGCGTTTGCTACTGTACGCGAAGCATCTAAGCGTGTATTTGGCATGCGTCATTTCGATGTCCAGCTTATTGGCGGCATGGTTTTGAATTCAGGTAAAATTGCAGAAATGCGAACAGGTGAAGGTAAAACTCTTACCGCAACTCTCGTAGCATATTTAAATGCTTTGCCTGGCAAAGGTGTGCACGTTGTTACTGTCAACGATTACCTTGCTAAACGTGATGCGGAGACGAACCGCCCTCTGTTTGAATTCTTAGGCATGACTGTGGGGGTGAATATTCCAAATATTCCACCACAAGAAAAACAAGCGGCATACCAATCCGATATTCTTTATGGTACTAACAATGAATTTGGCTTCGATTATTTACGCGATAATATGGCGTTACGTAAAGAAGACCGTTTTCAACATGACCGTTTCTTCGCGATTGTGGATGAAGTTGATTCTATCTTAATTGATGAAGCCAGAACTCCTTTGATCATTTCAGGTCCAGCTGAAGATAGCTCTGAACTCTATACCAAGATTAATGTGTTGATTCCAAGTCTAGAATTACAAGATGAAGAGGATTCAGAAGAGTATCGAGGTACGGGGCACTACACGTTAGATGAGAAAGCTAAGCAAGTATATTTAACGGAAACAGGCCAAGAGTTCGTTGAAGAACTGTTGGTGACAAATAAGTTAATGACTGAAGGTGATACCCTTTATTCACCTGCGAATATTAGTTTGCTTCATCATGTGAATAATGCTCTTCGTGCTCATGTGCTTTTTGAGCGAAATGTCGATTACATCGTATCAGAGCAAGGTGAGGTTGTTATCGTTGATGAGCACACCGGACGTACGATGCAAGGTCGTCGCTGGTCTGATGGTTTGCACCAAGCGGTAGAAGCAAAAGAAGGAGTGAAAATTCAAAATGAGAACCAAACTCTAGCTTCGATAACCTTCCAGAATTATTTCCGTCTATACAATAAACTGTCTGGTATGACAGGTACAGCCGATACTGAAGCGTTTGAATTTCAATCAATTTATGGTTTGGATACGGTTGTTATTCCGACGAATAAACCAATGGTCCGTGATGATATGCCTGATATGGTATACCGTACTGAGCCAGAGAAGTTCGCGGCGATTATTAACGATATTCGTGAACGTGTTGAAAATGGTCAACCAATACTTGTTGGTACGGTATCGATTGAGAAATCTGAACTCCTATCGGATGCTTTGAAAAAAGCGAAAGTCAAACACAACGTATTGAATGCTAAGTTCCATGAAAAAGAGGCTGAAATTGTTGCTAGTGCTGGTACTCCTGGCGCGGTCACGATTGCAACTAACATGGCAGGACGTGGTACCGATATAATGTTGGGCGGCAATTGGCAAATGAAAGTTGCTGAGTTGAATAACCCAACAGATGATCAGATAGCAAAAATTAAAGCTGATTGGCAACAAGTTCATGATCAAGTACTCGCCTCTGGTGGTTTACATATTATTGGTACAGAACGTCATGAGTCTCGTCGTATTGATAACCAGCTTCGTGGTCGTTCTGGTCGTCAGGGTGATGCTGGTTCATCTCGCTTTTACCTTTCTATGGAAGACTCGTTGTTGCGAATCTTTACATCTGATCGCATGGCGAACTTGATTCAGAGTGGTATGGATGAAGGTGAGGCGATTGAAAGTAAGATGCTTTCGCGCTCAATCGAAAAAGCGCAACGTAAAGTAGAAGGAAGAAACTTCGATATTCGTAAGCAACTTCTTGAGTATGATGATGTTGCGAATGATCAGCGTAAAGTGGTTTATGAGCTTCGTGATGAATTGATGGAAGCTGATGATATTATGGACATGCTCAAGCTAAATCGCTTGGATGTGTACAACTCGATCATCGATGAATTTATTCCACCACAATCTCTAGAAGACATGTGGGATATTACAGGTCTAGAAGAACGACTAAAGAATGACTTTAATCTTGAGTTGCCAATTCAAACTTGGTTAGATGATGATGACAATCTTTATGAAGAAGTGTTGCGTGAACGCATTATTGAAAGTGCAGTAACGGTTTATCAAGAAAAAGAAGATATCGTCGGAGCACAAGTTATTCGTAACTTTGAAAAGTCGGTCATGCTGCAAACGCTTGATACGTTATGGAAGGAGCACTTGGCGGCAATGGATCACCTTCGTCAAGGGATTCATCTACGCGGTTATGCTCAGAAAAACCCTAAGCAGGAGTATAAGCGAGAGTCATTTGAACTGTTTGAAGAATTGCTTGAAACATTAAAGTTTGATGTTATTTCAATTTTGTCGAAAGTGCAGGTTCAAAAACCTGAAGAAGTAGACCGCATGGAAGAGCAGCGTCGTGCCCAAGCAGAGGCGGCAGCACGTATGGCTCAAACTAATCATGCAGCAAGTGAAAATATACTTGATGATAGTGAAGCTCCTGTTTCGCCTAAAACAGTGGTGAATGAAGTGAAAAAAGTTGGACGAAACGATCCATGCCCATGTGGAAGTGGCAAGAAATATAAGCAATGCCACGGTAAAATTTCTTAAATCAGTACTGTCTAATTACTCAAACCGCTTCTATTATAGAGGCGGTTTTTTATGGGCAGTACACTCTTACAGTCCTACTTTACTTAATATGCGAAAATGGTATTGAAATGAAAAGAGTTCATATTGTTGCAGCGATTATACTTAATCCAGATAAGAGCCAGATATTTATTACGAAGCGCCCAGACCACGTTCATAAAGGTGGATTTTGGGAATTTCCCGGTGGCAAGGTTGAAGTTAATGAGTCGGTTGAACAAGCGATCGTTCGTGAATTGAATGAAGAGATTGGAATTGAGGTTACTCAGCAACATTTGTTCCATCAATTCGATTATGACTATCCAGATAAGTCACTGCACTTTGACTTTATTTGTGTAACTGAGTTCGTCAATGAGCCCTATGGAAGAGAAGGGCAACAGGGTCAATGGGTCAGCGTTAGCACTTTAGCCGATTTTGAATTTCCAGAAGCAAACCGACCGATTGTCGAACAAGTTATCAATCAGTTTTCAGTCTAAGTTTGAGCTAGCCAATGATAGGCTTTATTGGTAGTTTATTGTAACGCAAAAAATGATATCGCCTACAGATGCGAACAAAACAACAACGGAGAATGAATTAATGGTAAGAATTGCAATTGCGGGTGCAGCGGGCCGCATGGGACGTAATCTTGTAAAAGCGACTCACCACAATAAAGACGCGACAGTGGGGGCTGGTTCAGAACGCTCAGAGTCTTCGTTAATTGGCGTTGATGCTGGTGAATTATGTGGTGAAGGTCGTTTTGATGTTGCCGTTGTCGATGATTTGGAATCGGTGATAAATAACTTCGATGTTATTGTCGATTTTACCGCGCCACAAAATACTTTAGCAAATATCGAGCTGTGTAAAAAACACAATAAAAAGTTAGTGATTGGCACGACTGGTTTTACTGAAGCTGAAAAAAATCAGATTGATGAAGCCGCTAAAGAGATCTCAATTGTAATGGCCCCCAATTATAGTGTTGGGGTTAACCTTGTGTTTAAGTTATTAGAAAAAGCCGCCAAAGTAATGGGTGATTACTGTGATATTGAAATCGTTGAAGCTCATCATCGTCATAAAGTAGATGCGCCATCAGGGACTGCGCTTGGTATGGGAGAAGCAATTGCTGATGCCATGGGAAATAAATTGAGCGATGTTGCCGTGACAGCTCGAGAAGGTATCACCGGTGAACGCAGCCGAGAAGAAATTGGTTTTGCAACCATTCGAGCAGGTGACATTATAGGTGAACACACTGCAATGTTTGCTGATATTGGCGAGCGGGTTGAAATAACCCACAAAGCAACTGATCGTATGACATTTGCCAATGGTGCAATAAAAGCAGCGGTTTGGTTAAACAGTAAATCTGCTGGCTTCTATACTATGAGTGAAGTATTAGATTTAGATCGCCTGTAAGCTCTATTGATTGCGCCAAGCCCTCTTGGCGCATTAGTTTTAGTTCTCTTTTTTTTCATTTATTTTTCGGTCAATATTGCTGTTTTTTCATTATTTAGTTTTGTTTATGTTGCTTTGGTGTTGTTTTTATTACGAAGTAAGTAAAACCAGCTATAAACTCTATCTATGTATCGTTTGCTTGAGTGATTTTTTTTTAAAAACTTAATTTAAGAGTGATCACTCGGATAAATATTCAAATTTAGTCTTATTACTTAGAAATTGATGAGTATTCATATCAATTATATATGTTATAAACCCTTTCCTTAGTTAATGCGCCAAAAGTGCAATTTAACTCTCCTCTAAACGTTGACACAAATCACAGCAATCTTTAGAATGCATCCAATTTGTCCGAAATAGCTATTTACTCAGTTTTATAGCCTAAAGGAAGGCAAATTTGCAGTTTAATCTCATATTTATGCATTTTTATTCTGGAGGTTGTCTTGAGTAAGTCAGCACTGTTAGTCCTAGAAGATGGGACGGTTTTCCACGGAACGTCCATCGGAGCCGATGGAACATCCGTCGGGGAAGTTGTTTTTAATACCTCAATGACCGGGTATCAAGAAATCCTCACTGATCCTTCCTATTCACAACAGATCGTTACATTAACGTATCCCCACATTGGTAATACTGGGACTAATAGCGAAGATGAAGAGTCCTCTGCTATTCATGCTCAAGGTCTTGTCATTCGTGATTTGCCTCTTATTGCGTCAAACTTTCGCAGTGAACAGAGCTTGTCCGAGTATTTAGAAGCGAGAAATATTGTCGGAATCGCCGATATTGATACGCGTAAGCTTACTCGTATCTTAAGAGAAAAAGGCTCCCAAAACGGCTGTGTAATGGCTGGAGATAACCTGGATGAAGCGCTCGCATTGGCAAAATCGAAAGAGTTTCCTGGTTTAAAAGGAATGGATCTTGCGAAAGTCGTGACAACTAAAGAAGCTTATGACTGGAAACAAGGTTCATGGACGTTAACTGGTGGATTACCTCAGCCAGCAGAAGATAAAGAGTTGCCGTTCCACGTTGTCGCGTATGACTTTGGCGCAAAACGCAACATCTTACGTATGTTGGTTGATCGTGGATGTCGCCTGACTGTTGTGCCAGCACAGACACCAGCAGAAGAAGTATTAGCCTTAAACCCTGATGGTGTCTTCTTATCTAATGGCCCTGGTGATCCAGAACCTTGTACCTATGCTATTGAAGCAACTAAGGTATTCTTAGACAAAGGGTTACCGTTGTTTGGTATTTGTTTAGGTCATCAAATCCTTGCTCTAGCGTCTGGTGCAAACACCATTAAAATGAAATTTGGCCATCATGGTGCTAACCACCCAGTTAAAGACTTGGATAGAGACGTTGTGATGATTACTTCTCAAAACCATGGATTCGCAGCTGATGAAGCAACTTTACCTTCAAACTTGAGAGCAACGCATAAATCCCTATTCGATGGTTCACTACAAGGTATTCATCGTACGGACAAACCAGCATTTAGTTTCCAAGGCCACCCTGAAGCAAGTCCTGGACCGCACGATGCGGCACCGTTATTTGATCACTTTATTGAACTTATCAAGCAACATAGCGCTTAATCGGAGTAGTAGATAATGCCAAAACGTACTGACATAAAAAGCATCCTAATCCTAGGTGCTGGTCCTATTGTTATCGGTCAGGCTTGTGAGTTTGACTATTCAGGTGCGCAAGCTTGTAAAGCACTTCGTGAAGAAGGTTATCGAGTTATTCTCGTTAACTCGAATCCAGCAACCATCATGACTGATCCAGAAATGGCGGATGCAACTTATATTGAACCTATTCAATGGGAAGTGGTTCGTCGAATCATTGAAAAAGAACGCCCAGATGCAGTACTCCCGACAATGGGTGGCCAAACGGCATTGAACTGTGCTCTTGAGCTTGATAGCCGCGGTGTGCTTGAAGAGTTTGGCGTTGAAATGATCGGTGCTACTGCTGATGCAATTGATAAGGCAGAAGACCGCTCTCGCTTTGATAAGGCAATGAAGTCTATTGGTTTAGAGTGTCCACGTGCTGATACTGCTAAAACCATGGATGAAGCCTATGCTGTGCTCGAGAAAGTAGGCTTCCCATGTATCATTCGTCCTTCATTCACCATGGGTGGATCAGGTGGCGGTATTGCTTATAACCGTGAAGAATTCGAAACAATCTGTTCTGGTGGTTTAGAGCTTTCTCCAACCAATGAACTTTTAATCGATGAGTCGTTAATCGGTTGGAAAGAATATGAGATGGAAGTGGTTCGTGATAAGAACGACAACTGTATCATCGTATGTTCAATCGAAAACTTTGATCCTATGGGCATTCACACTGGTGATTCAATTACCGTTGCTCCAGCTCAAACGTTAACGGATAAAGAATATCAAGTGATGCGTAATGCGTCATTGGCTGTTCTACGTGAAATCGGTGTTGAAACGGGTGGTTCAAACGTACAGTTTGGTGTTAACCCTGCTGATGGTCGTTTGGTTATCATTGAGATGAACCCTCGTGTCTCTCGTTCTTCAGCATTGGCATCAAAAGCAACTGGATTCCCAATTGCAAAAGTGGCTGCAAAATTAGCGGTTGGTTTCACCCTTGATGAATTGATGAATGATATTACCGGTGGAGCAACACCTGCATCATTCGAGCCAACGATTGACTATGTTGTCACTAAGATTCCTCGCTTTAACTTTGAAAAATTTGCAGGTGCTAACGACCGTTTGACGACGCAAATGAAGTCTGTTGGTGAGGTTATGGCTATTGGTCGTAACCAACAAGAGTCACTGCATAAAGCACTACGTGGTCTTGAAGTAGGAGCGACTGGTTTCGATGAAATGGTCGACTTAAATGACGACGATGCAATTTCTCGTATTCGTAAAGAGCTTAAAGAAGCGGGTGCAGAACGTATTTGGTACGTTGGTGACGCATTCCGTGCTGGCATGAGTGTTGATGATATCTTCCAGCTTACTGAAATAGATCGTTGGTTCTTGGTTCAGATCGAAGACATTATTAAGATTGAACAAGAAATAAAAGCCGGTGGTTTTGCAGGTCTCACTGCGGATGTATTGCGTAAAATTAAGCGCAAAGGTTTTGCGGATGCTCGATTGTCCAAGTTACTTGGTGTAGCTGAATCTGAAATTCGTCGAATTCGCGATCAATTTGATATTCACCCTGTATTTAAGCGTGTGGATACGTGTGCTGCAGAATTCTCTTCGGACACTGCTTACATGTATTCATCATATGATGAAGAGTGTGAATCACAGCCGTCAGATAAAAAGAAAATCATGGTACTTGGTGGTGGTCCTAACCGCATCGGTCAAGGTATTGAGTTCGATTACTGCTGTGTACATGCTTCACTTGCTCTACGTGAAGATGGTTATGAAACTATCATGGTTAACTGTAACCCTGAGACAGTTTCAACAGATTACGATACTTCCGATCGTTTGTACTTTGAACCAGTAACGTTAGAAGACGTATTGGCGATTGCTCGAGTTGAAAAGCCAACGGGTGTTATCGTTCAATATGGTGGTCAAACACCATTGAAATTGGCACGTGCGCTTGAAGCTGCAGGTGTTCCAATCATTGGTACTAGTCCTGATGCTATCGACCGAGCAGAAGACCGTGAACGTTTCCAAAGTGCTGTTGAGCGCTTAGAGTTGAAACAGCCAGAAAATGCTACGGTTACAGCCATGGAGCAGGCAATTGAGAAGTCGAAAGAAATTGGCTTCCCATTAGTTGTTCGTCCATCGTATGTGTTAGGTGGCCGTGCAATGGAAATCGTTTATGACGAGCAAGATTTACGTCGCTACTTCAATGAAGCAGTAAGCGTATCTAATGAATCTCCAGTGCTTCTTGACCGTTTCTTGGACGATGCCGTTGAAGTCGATATTGATGCTATCTGCGATGGTGAGCGTGTTGTGATTGGCGGTATTATGGAGCATATCGAGCAAGCAGGGGTTCACTCTGGTGACTCAGCATGTTCACTGCCACCACATACATTAAGTAAAGAAATGCAAGATGAGATGCGTCAACAAGTTGAGAAACTCGCATTTGAACTTGGCGTTCGTGGCTTGATGAATACCCAATTTGCGGTTAAAGATAACGAAGTTTATCTTATCGAAGTTAACCCACGTGCAGCTCGTACTGTCCCATTTGTATCTAAAGCAACTGGAGCACCTTTGGCGAAGATTGCCGCTCGAGTAATGGCTGGCCAATCATTAGCAGAGCAAGGCTTTACGAAGGAAATTATTCCACCGTACTTCTCTGTAAAAGAAGTGGTTCTTCCATTTAATAAATTCCCTGGCGTTGACCCATTATTGGGGCCAGAAATGCGTTCGACAGGTGAAGTTATGGGCGTAGGTACTACGTTTGCTGAGGCCTTCTCTAAAGCTGAGCTTGGTTGTGGAAGTGTCTATCCAGAAGGTGGCCGTGCGTTAATTTCAGTACGTGAAGGCGATCGCCATCGTGTTGCTGATTTAGCGAAGCAACTTGTTGAACTGGGTTATCAACTTGATGCAACTCACGGCACTGCAGTGGTACTTGGTGAAGCGGGAATTAATCCTCGCTTGGTGAACAAAGTTCATGAAGGCCGTCCTCATATTTTGGATCGCATTAAGAACAAAGAATACACCTACATCATTAATACCGCTTCTGGTCGTCAAGCGATTGAGGACTCTAAAGTACTGCGCCGTGGCGCATTGGCTCAAAAAGTCAATTACACCACGACATTAAATGCCGCATTTGCTACTTGTATGGCTCATACCTCTGATCCAAAAGCATCGGTTGTATCTGTTCAAGAAATGCATGCTAAAGTACTGGAAAACGAAGCGTAAGAGTTTTTTTTCAGTAAGTTAGACGGTATAAAAAATATTGAGCCCGCTATTCGTAGCGGGCTTTTTTATTATTGAGTTATTGTTGGTGACCAGAGCTCGACTCGAGCGATAACGGTATGAAAGTAAAGTTAGTGATTGAAATTGAAGTTAGGTAAGGATAAATGCCAGCGAATGGCACACAAGCGAATTACCAACGTTGAAATGAGCCCTGCTAAAATAGCGACATGCTGATGAAAGTCTAGCGCCAATGCCGTGGTGTGGAATACTCCGCCAACAATACATGCGGTCGCGTATACTTCACTTCTGAGAACCATAGGTACTTCTCGTGCAAGTATGTCTCGAATAATACCACCACCACAGCCTGTGATTACGCCCATGACGACCGCAACCATATATGAATCTTGATAGGTAAGTGCTTTTTCTACCCCAAGACCAACGAATACTGAAAGCCCTATTGCATCACACACTGGTAGGATCCACCATGGCAAACGCTTAGGCCGACGGACAAAAAACATTGTAAGTATGCAAGTTGTAATGATGACCCAAAGATAGCTAGTATCCGTGATCCAGAATACGGGAGTTGCACCTAAGGCAATATCACGTATGGTCCCACCACCAACCGCCGTAACACTCGCTAGAACGATGACACCGAAAGGGTCCATACGCAATCGGCCGGCAAGGAGAACACCTGAGATGGCAAATATAGCCGTTCCAAATAAATCGATTATATAAAGTAGCATGGTGATTCCGCTTCTTTAGAAGCCTAAAGGGAAATAATAACGAGGCCGCATTGTACAAAAAAGTTATGCTAAGTGTTAGTGGCTTTCACGTACTACGTCTAAGTACTCACACACCTGAGTAATGGCGTTTAACGTTCGTGGCGTTGGACGGTTAATCCAATCCGCATTGAGCATCCAGATATGTTGGTTTTTAACAGCGGGTATTGTGCTCCAATCAAACCACATGTCCCCATTTTCCATTGCATGACGAGAGGTAAAAATGGCGTCTGGTTTTCCTAGTACCACTTGTTCGATACCAACTTGAGGGTAGGGAGCAGAGCTTGTTTCGAAAATATTAACACCGCCACAAAAACGAAATACTTCGCTGGGCCAGTTATCTTGCGCCACCGTAATGATCGGCTTTTCACTCAATTGATAAAAGTAATTTACGTTCGGTTTGTGTTGATACTCTTGTTTAAGTAACAGCAGTTGATCGCGAAACTTTTGAGCATTGCGTTGACCAATCGATGGATCATCAGCGTATTGACTGAGTTTATCGATACTATCGGCGATGGAGTCGATGGTGGTTACTTGAGATTTATAGACTTCCACCCCTAGCTTTTCGAGCTTTTCGAGTTCTCTCATTGGGTTGCCTGCGGGCCATGAGATAACGAGGTCGGGATTGAGAGCAAGAATACGCTCTAACTTGATACCTTGATAACTGGCGACTTTTTCTAGATTATGTGCCTCTTCTGGGTAATCACTGTGCGCGCTTACCGCTATAATTTTATCCCCTAATCCCGCAGAAAATGCTAACTCGGTAGCATGAGGGGCAAGGGTAATAATACGTTGATATTGGTTAGCAACGGCTGTTTGAGTTGCAAATAGAGTTAAAATAAAGATGAGTTTATGCATGAGGTACCAAACAGATGAGAGCTATAATGATACTTTGTATTGCCAACCAATAAAGTGTTCTTTGATTAAGCAGTTTCATTACCTGTGAAATATGAATTGCTGATGGGGCAATTCGTCCGCCTAGTTTGGCTCGAACCATTTTTTTATTTTGGTAAATTGCGGGCCCGCCCATTGCTAGTTGCAATTTGTGACCAACAATAGCGAGTAGCCACCCTTGATTAGGAGAAGGCCAACCTAGCGTTTGAGTTTTAGCTTGTTGCAGTATCGTTTTACTGTTCTTACCTAGAAGAGTCAATACTAAAAATAAGCGCAAAGGTAGCCATTCTAGCACCAAGACCAAGCGAGCAGATGCTAAACCAAAGGGGCGAAACTCCGTTCTAGAAGGTGACCAAGCACGATGTAGTTCACACGCAAGGCGGTAAGTGAATGCACCGATTCCACCACTTACTCCAAACCAAAATAGTACGCTAATCACTTGTCGACTATGACCCGAAAGCAATGTTTCACAGGTCGCTTTTCCTAACCCAACAATTGAAAGTGTTGTTACTTGACGGTTCAGTAAAGGGGATAACTCTAATCGAGCATTGTCTTTATCTTCTTGGCTAAGAAACTGACCTATTTTGTTAGCGAGATGAAGTTGATGACGCCAGTCTAGAGCTAATAATAGCAATGCAAATTCAAAGTAGTGGGGCTCCCAAGCAAGGGTCTTTATTGCTAAAAGTAAGACAAACGCAGGAAAGAGCATTAGCCCACAAGCCAGGGTCCCAGAGATCAAATCTTGTTGATAACTACGGTGCAAATTAACTTTAGAAGCGAGCAACTGGGCAAATTGATACCATACCCTTGCAGGGTGAGCAGCATAAGGGATAGGGAGAGCTAGATTCGCAAGCACCGCCGCCCACATAACAATTAGTGGACTAAACGTGGTAAGGATGTCGATCAGTTGTTCGCTCATTTATCCCTCGTGATAGATTGATTATTTTAATAGCGAAATCATTTTTAGCACCATCTCTGACGAGCTTTGAGCGGCGAGGGGTAAAAATTCATCGAATGACATCGGGGATTCTTTGTCAGCGACATCCGAGATAGCGCGAACAACAACAAATGGAACGTTAAATTGATGACAAGTCTGAGCGATGGCGGAGGCTTCCATTTCAACGGCTATCGCATTCGGGAAGTTTTGGCGAATAAAAGCTTGTTTATCGGGCGTACAAACAAAGACATCTCCGGTGCAAATTAGTCCTTTAACTGCGTGACGGTCTTCTGTCTGCTTAACAGCCTGCTCAGCTACGCTTATGAGTTTTTCGTCTGCCATAAAAGCGGCTGGCTGTCCGGCCATTTGTCCAATCTCATAGCCAAATGCGGTCACATCAGCATCGTGATGACGAACTTCAGATGAAATGACAACATCTCCCATAGTAAGAGACGATGCAAATCCACCGGCGGAACCCGTATTAATAATGACATCAGGTTGGTAGTTATCAATCAATAGCGTAGTACCAAGCGCCGCAGAAACCTTTCCAATTCCAGATTGCAGTAGTACAACATCAACACCATCTATTTGACCGGAAAAGTAGTTTGCACCTGCTTTCGTTGTTTCCGAAAGGTTCTCCATGGCTGACTTTAGAATTGCGACTTCTTTTTCCATTGCGCCGATAATACCGATCTTCATAATGTTCTCTTTGTGTTTAATTTGAGCGTATTGTTAGAGGAAGTTTAGCACGGAAATTTGTTAGTGGACTACTCTCGGCGCTATTTTGAATTTTGAGAAAGGAGATTGGGTCAATTAGAGTGGATATAAAGCCTAAAGGGCGGTTACTTGTTGATAAATTGAATATTATTTAGCCTTGGGTACTAGGCACCCAAGGCTAATTTTATGGTTAGATTTGGAGGTAATCTAAGATACCATCCGCGGCTTTTCGTCCTTCATCGATAGCAGTGACAACAAGATCGGATCCTCTTACTGCGTCACCTCCAGCAAAGATTTTTTCATTGCTCGTTTGAAATGGGAACTCTTGAGTGAGCGGAGCAGAGATACGTCCCCATTGGTCACATTTCACACCAAAAGGCTCAAGCCAGGGCATCGCGTGAGGTTGAAAACCAAATGCCATAATAACCGCATCGGCTTCAAGAATATGTTCGCTACCTTTTACTGGCTCAGGACGACGACGACCAGCTTCATCTGGTTCACCTAACGCTGTTTTGACAACTTTAACGCCAACGACCTTGTTGTGAGCATCAACTTCAATGCCTAAAGGTTGAAGGTTAAACATAAAATTCACGCCTTCTTCTTTTGCATTTTTCACTTCACGGCGAGAACCCGGCATGTTCGCTTCATCACGGCGATAAGCACAAATAACGTTCGATGCACCTTGACGTATTGATGTACGGACGCAGTCCATTGCCGTATCACCACCACCAAGCACAACCACTTTTTTATCTGCCATATCAATAAAAGGTTCTTGAGTATCAAGATCCATGACTCGATAGGTGTTTGAAACCAAGAATGGCAACGCATCATATACCCCAGATGCGTCTTCATTTTCCAAACCTGCACGCATATTTTTGTACGTGCCAACGCCTAAGAAAACGGCATCATAAGAGTCAATCAAGGCTTGAAGTTCGATATCTTTACCGACTTCTATACCTAACTTGAACTCTACGCCCATTTCTTCGAATATGCGACGGCGGTTGGTCATCACGTCTTTTTCCAGTTTAAATGATGGTATCCCAAATGTAAGCAGTCCACCGATCTCAGGGTAACGATCATAGACCACAGGACGAACGCCATTGCGAACTAAGACATCTGCTGCCGCGAGTCCTGCTGGGCCAGCTCCAATAATTGCGACTTTCTTATCAGTGAAAGTCACATGAGACATATCGGGTTTCCAGCCCATCTTAAATGCTTTATCGGTAATGTACTTTTCAACATTCCCGATGGTGACAGCTCCAAAATCATCATTTAGGGTACAAGAGCCTTCACACAAGCGATCTTGCGGACAGACTCGGCCACAGACCTCAGGCAGGCTGTTGGTTTGATGAGAAAGCTCTGCTGCTTCAATAATTCGTCCCTCATTGGCCAGTTTCAACCACTGAGGAATATAGTTATGAACTGGACATTTCCATTCACAATAAGGGTTACCGCAATCTAAACATCGATCGGCCTGTGCAGATGCCTGTTGTTTAGTAAAGGGCTCGTAAATTTCAACAAATTCAATTTTTCGAATCGTTAGCGGTTTTTTAGCCGGATCCACGCGACTCACATCAATAAATTGGTATACATTCTGGCTCATCAAAAAACTCCTTCTATTTATTGAGCTTGGACGCGAAGTTCAGCAGCACTGCGGCTTTGGTGGCCAAGTAGTGTGCTTAATTCTGCGGCTTGAGGTTTGATTAGGTAGAACTTGGGAATCCAATCATCGAAATTTGCTAAAATCATTTCAGCGTATTCAGATTGTGTTTCTTCCAAATGCTCTGCGATCAAGCCACGTAAGTGCTCTTGATGAATATAGAGATCTTCTAATGAGAGTGCTTCGACAGATTCATTGTTGACTCGTCCAGCAAAATCACCATTTTGATCGAGTACATAAGCAAACCCTCCGGTCATACCTGCACCGAAGTTTACGCCAGTTGCGCCAAGAATTGCGACAATTCCGCCTGTCATGTATTCACATGCATTATCACCAGCGCCTTCGATTACGGCTATGGTGCCAGAGTTTCGAACACCAAAACGTTCGCCGGCAGTCCCAGCGGCAAACAGTTTTCCGCCAGTTGCGCCGTATAAACAGGTGTTACCCATAATCGTGGCGTCGTTACACTTAAATGCCGTTCCTTGATGAGGGTGGATAACAATTTTCCCCCCAGCCATGCCTTTACCAACATAGTCGTTTGCATCACCAGTCAGATAGAGTTCGATACCCCCGGCATTCCAAACTCCGAAAGATTGTCCGGCAGTACCTTCAAAATGGAGCTTAATTGGTGATGAAGCAACCCCTGCATTCCCATAACGTTTAGCCACTTCACCCGATATCCGTGCGCCGACCGAACGATCGGTATTGATGATGTTGTAATAGAAATCGGCAGTGTGCTGAGCGTCAATCGCTTGAGTGGCATCTTCGACGATTTTTTGATTGAGCAACCCTTTATCAAACGGGATATTTGGCTCGGTGCAAAACATCGGTAAATGATGTTTCGAGACCGGTTTCTCCAAGATAGCAGAAAGGTCTAACTTACGTTGTTTGGCTGTATTGCCTTCTAGCACTTCGAGTAAATCAGTTCGGCCGATAAGGTCAGTCAGTTTCTCGACGCCAAGCTGAGCCAGATAACCACGTACTTCTTCAGCAATACCAGTAAAGTAGTTAATTACCATATCTGGTAGACCCTTAAAGTACTCTTTGCGCAAGGTTTCATCTTGAGTGGCCACGCCGGTTGCGCAGTTATTGAGGTGGCAAATCCTAAGGAACTTACACCCCATTGCGACCATTGGTCCGGTACCGAAACCAAAGCTTTCAGCGCCTAATATCGCGCCTTTTACGACGTCGAGGCCAGTTTTTAAGCCGCCATCAACTTGAAGACGTATTTTGTGGCGTAATCCATTGGCAACTAAGGCTTGTTGTGTTTCTGCTAAACCAAGTTCCCAAGGACACCCCGCGTATTTCACCGATGTTAGTGGGCTCGCAGCGGTGCCTCCGTCGTAACCGGATATCGTGATTAAATCTGCGTACGCTTTAGCCACGCCGGTTGCAATGGTTCCAACTCCCGGCTCAGACACTAATTTGACCGATATTAATGCATTTGGGTTTACTTGCTTAAGATCGAAGATCAGCTGAGAGAGGTCTTCTATCGAATAAATATCATGGTGTGGTGGCGGTGATATGAGCGTGACACCTTGTACTGAGTGACGAAGTTTGGCTATTTCTGCTGTGACTTTATGGCCTGGTAGCTGTCCACCTTCGCCAGGTTTTGCACCTTGAGCGACCTTAATCTGCAATACATCAGCATTTATTAAGTAGTGTGGTGTGACGCCAAATCGACCAGAGGCAACTTGCTTAATTCGAGAGTTACGCTCAGTACCAAATCGAGCTGGGTCTTCTCCACCTTCTCCAGAGTTAGAGTAACCGCCAATACGGTTCATCGCCGTTGCAAGAGCTTGGTGTGCTTCTGGGCTTAGTGCACCGATCGACATAGCCGCTGAATCAAAGCGTCTGAAGAGTGCTTTAGATGCTTCGACTTGCTCCAATGGAATTGGCGAGGTATTTGAACTCAGGCTAAATAGATCTCTCAGCATTGAAACTGGTCGCTGGTTTACTTGAGCCGCATAAGTAGTGTAGTCAGTCGGTTCGCCAGTTTGTACGGCCTTTTGCAAAGTACTGACCACATCTGGGTTGTAGACGTGATACTCACCACCATGGACATATTTGAGTAACCCGCCATGTTCAATCAGTTTTCGAGTTGCCCATGCTTTACGCGATAAGTTACTCATATCTTGTTGGAAATCAGAGAATGTGGCGCCTTCTATTCGAGTTGTCACACCACTAAAGCAGAGATCGACTAGATCTTGACTCAAACCTATCGCTTCAAACAGGCGTGAGCATCGGTAGGAAGCGACAGTTGAAATGCCCATCTTGGACATGATTTTAAACAGTCCTTTGTTGATGCCGTATTGGTAGTTTTGCATCACATCGCGATAGCTTTTTTCGATTAAACCGTCAGCGACCATTTTTCCAAGTACTTCATACGCTAAATACGGGTAGACAGCGGTAGCGCCAAATCCGATAAGTACCGCAAATTGATGAGGATCGCGTGCGGTTGCGGTTTCAACCACGATATTAGCGTCACAACGTAGTTGAGTATTCACTAAGCGAGAATGAACAGCGCCCACTAACATAGCGGCAGGAATCGGGAGCTTGTCCTTGGTTATATCTCGATCAGATAAAACGAGTAGCACGGTCCCTTCTCGAACGACCTGTTCAGCTTGGTCACAAATATCTAAGATCGCTTGTTTTAAATCTTTTTCATTGGGATCAAAATTAATATCGAGAATGGTATTTTGGTAATGTTCGTTATCGAGGCGCAACAACTGGCGCATATCGGAGTACATTAATACAGGTGAATCAAATGTAACTCGATGAGCATGGCCATCGGTTTCATTAAAGACATTCATCTCTTGGCCAATGCTCGTGGCCAAAGACATGACGTGTTTTTCGCGTAACGGATCAATCGGTGGGTTCGTTACTTGAGCAAATTTCTGGCGGAAGTAATCGGTGATTAAGCGCTCTTTCGAAGACAATACCGCCATTGGTGTGTCATCGCCCATTGAACCGACTGCTTCTTGTCCCATGTCGCCAAGAACTCGCAATACTTGATCTATCTCTTCGTTGCTCATAGCAAATTGCTTTTGATAGACTTTTAGCTCTTCCACCGAAAGGTTTGTTTGTCCGATGAGCGTATCGTCCAACTGGGCAAAAGGCGTTAATTGATGAACGTTATTCGTCATCCACTCTTGATATGGGTGACGTGATTTGAGTTCATTATCAATTTCACCGGATTGCCAAATTTTACCTAGTTTGGTATCAATGACAAATAACTCACCAGGGCCGACACGACCTTTTGTTGCGATTTCATCGGGAGCGTAGTTCCAAATTCCAACTTCGGAGGCGATGGTAATCAGATTGTCTTTTGTAATCACATAGCGCGCAGGGCGTAAGCCATTTCGATCGAGGTTACAGGCGGCATAACGACCATCAGATAACACGATTCCTGCTGGACCATCCCATGGTTCCATATGTTTTGAGTTAAAGTCGTAAAACGCGCGAAGTTCAGGATCCATATCTGGGTGATTTTGCCATGCAGGTGGAACCAACATTCTCATTGCTCTAAATAAGTCCATACCACCGGCCAGAAAGAGATCGAGCATGTTATCCAAGCTCGAAGAATCGGAGCCTATTTCATTCACGAACGGTGCTGCGGTTTGCAAGTCTGGAATCAGAGGAGACGCAAATTTATAGCCACGAGCTCGTGCCCATTCTCGGTTTCCTTCAATGGTATTGATTTCACCATTGTGGGCTAAATAGCGAAATGGTTGCGCTAAAGGCCAGCGGGGTTGAGTATTGGTTGAGAAGCGTTGGTGGAACAAACAGATCGACGACTCCATACGCAGATCGGCGAGATCAAGGTAAAAACGTGGTAAGTCCGCAGGTAAGCAGAGTCCTTTATAAACAATGACCTGAGTGGATAGGGAGCATATATAGAAATCAGAGTCGTCGGTGATACGCTTTTCTATTCGTCTTCTAGCAACATAAAGGCGGCGTTCAATATCTCGATCTCTCCAACCTGCAGGAGCGGTAATAAAAACTTGTTGAATGTCTGGTAGCGACTCATGCGCAATGGGACCGAGAACATTGTCATTGGTTGGAACAGGACGCCAACCACAAACGGTTAGTGTCTCTTGTTTTAGTTCTTGGTTGATGATGTCACGGGCAGTTTGAGCTTTTATAGGATCTTGACTCAAAAACACCATGCCAACCGCATACTGATTACCCAGTGTCCAACTGTTTTCTTCGGCAATAATGCGAAAATAGCTGTCTGGTTTTTGTAGCAGTAAGCCACAACCATCACCGGTTTTCCCATCCGCAGCGATTCCGCCACGGTGCGTCATTCTATCTAATCCTGAAATAGCCGTTCGGACTAGTTTGTGGCTTGGTTTTCCTTTGATATGTGCTATCAAACCAAACCCACAGTTGTCTCGTTCGAAACTTGGATGACACAGCCCCATTGCAATTCTCCTTTTGCTAATCTGTTATAACACAGTAAGTGACTAACTATTCTTATTTCTCGCTATTATTGAGTTTATATGCACTTATTGAGCGTATAAATGCGAGTTGCTTGTCTTATCATGACCACCTAAGCTAGAGCTAAAGTGACAAAACGTCAAGAGAATCATGCTGACTTGTTGCATAAGTTATTGATTTGTTAACGAGAGTGTTACTCAAATATTTTATGCTGAGCGGAGTCGTAGGAAAAATGATAGAGGATTTATAGTTAGGAGCATCCGTCAGACGGAAAAATAAAAGGTCAGTCGCGAGCGACTGACCTTTAGGTGATGCTATTAATGTTCGCTTAATAAGTTATCAAGCAGAGTCGACATTTAGTTAGATAACATTAACGAATCTGCTTTCGCTTCTAAGTTAGTATTACCCATTAGGTATTCATCGACAGCACGAGCACATTCTCGACCTTCGTTAATACAACGTACGACTAAAGATTGGCCTGTTCTCATGTCACCTGCGGCAAAAACACCCGCTTGGTTGGTCTGGAAATCTTTGGTTGCAACATTGCCTCGGTCATCGAGTTTGATGTCAAGTTGAGCAAGAGTCCCATGTGGCTCTGGGTGTAAGAAACCCATAGCCAAGAACGCCATGTCACAAGGGATAACACGTTCCGTATTTTGGATTTCACAGAAGTTAGGGCGAACACCTGGTTCAGCTTCTTCCCATTCGATATCGGCGATACGAAGGCCTTTAACATTGCCATTGTCGTCGCTGATAAATTCTTTGGTAAGAATGTTCCAGTGACGCTCACACCCTTCTTCATGAGAAGTAGAAGTACGCATAATCATTGGATACTGAGGCCAAGGCATATTCGCAGTACGCTTTTCCGGTGGTACTGGCATGATCTCAACTTGAGTGATACTTGCTGCACCATGACGGTTGGAGGTTCCCACACAGTCAGAGCCGGTATCACCTCCACCGATGACGACGACGTGCTTACCTTCTGCATAAATTTCTTCGGTCTTTAAGTCCATATTATTAGCACGGCGATTGTTTTGACCTAAAAATTGCATCGCAAAATAAACGCCATTGAGTTCACGTCCCGGGATTGGTAGATCGCGAGGAACTGTAGATCCGCCAGTCAGCAATACAACATCGTATTCTTGACGTAATTGCTGAGCATTTATGTCGACACCGATATGAGCGTTAACAACAAACTTAATACCTGCCTCTGTCATCAAATTGATTTTACGATCAATGACATCCATTCCCAGTTTAAAGTCAGGAATACCAAAACGGAGTAGGCCACCGACTTTTTCATCACGCTCATACACAGTTACGGTATGACCAGCACTGTTTAACTGCTCTGCAGCAGATAAACCAGCAGGACCAGAACCAATGATAGCAATGGTTTTTCCAGTACGGCTACGTGGCGTTTTCGGTTGTGCATAACCTTCACGGTAAGCAGTCTCAACGATGGTTTTCTCAATGTTACAGATAGTGATTGGATCTTGGTTGATACCAAGAACACAAGCAGTTTCACATGGTGCAGGACACACTCGACCTGTAAATTCAGGGAAGTTATTGGTCGAGCTCAGAATGTCCCAAGCTTCTTCCCAACTGTCGCGATAAACCGCGTCATTGAATTCTGGAATGATGTTACCAATTGGACAGCCGTTGTGACAAAACGGCACACCACAATCCATGCAACGAGAAGCTTGGGTATTTATTTTTTTACCAAACTCTTTGTTGAGGACGAATTCTTTATTGTCTTGAATACGTACCGAAGGTTCTACTTTACTTGGTAGTTCACGGCCGTGTTCTAAAAATCCAGTAGGCTTACCCATTATACTGCCTCCGTTTGTTGTTGCTGTGCTGCTTCTGCCTTACGTTGAAGAAGGACACGTTTATAGTCACGTGGCATAACTTTTACCATCGACTTGAGGTTGTCTTCAAAGCTAGTAAGGAATGATTGTGCAACTTCACTTCCTGTGAATTCAACGTGCTTAGTTAACATCTCTTTAAGGAGATCTTTGTCTTCTTGCTCAAGCGCGTCAAGGTCGACCAATTCAGGGTTGAGTTTGGTGTTGAAGTCACCAGCTTTATCCCAAACGTAAGCAATACCACCACTCATACCTGCGGCAAAGTTACGACCAGTTGAACCAAGGATGACCGCAATACCACCTGTCATATATTCACAACCGTGATCACCGACACCTTCAACTACTACTTTGGCACCTGAATTTCGAACACAGAAACGTTCGCCAGCTTTACCACGGATGTAGGATTCACCAGAGGTTGCACCGTAGAAACAGACATTACCAACAACAATGTTGTCTTCAGCCACTAAAGAGGATTTCGCGTCAGGATAAAGAACGATCGTACCACCGGATAACCCTTTACCCCAATAATCGTTGGCATCACCTTCGACTTCAAACTTCACGCCTTTCGCTAAGAACGCTCCGAATGATTGCCCTGCAGAGCCATTGAATTTCACATTTAGAGGCTGTGGTAGTCCTTGGTCTTTGTATACTTTCGATATTTCATTCGACAGCATGGTACCCGTACTACGGTCGGTATTGATGATAGGGAATTCACCATTTACCGCTTCACCACGCTCTAGTGCTGGAGTCGCAAGTTCAATCAACTTACGGTCGAGAATATCATCAAGACCATGATTTTGATTTGTCTGACAGTACACGCCGTCTTCTGCACGAGCTTGCTCGATGTATAGAACAGGTGAAAGATCAAGGTTACGGTATTTCCAGTGATTGATGTTATCGCGCACTTTCAGTTTATGTGCTTGACCAACCATTTCATCAACACTGCGGAAACCAAGTTCAGCCATGATTTCACGTAGGCCTTCAGCCATATAATTAAAGAAGGTCACAACATCTTCAACACGACCATCAAAACGCTCACGTAAAGTCTTGTTCTGAGTTGCAATACCCACAGGACAGGTATTCTGATGACATTTACGCATCATGATACAGCCTTCAACTACAAGAGCTGCTGTTGCAACACCCCATTCTTCTGCACCAAGTAACGTCGCAATCGCGATATCACGAGGTGTTTTCATTTGGCCATCGGCTTGGACAACGATACGGTTACGCAGACCATTTTTCAGGAGTGTCTGGTGCGTTTCTGCTAGACCTAATTCCCAAGGAAGGCCGGTATGACGAATCGATGACATCGGTGATGCACCTGTTCCTCCGTCGTAACCCGCAATCAGGACAACATCCGCTTTGGCTTTTGCCACACCAGAGGCGATAGTACCGACGCCTGCTTCGGAAACGAGTTTGACGTTTACTCGGCCAACACGGTTAGCGTTTTTCAAATCGTAGATTAGCTGAGCTAAATCTTCGATAGAATAGATATCGTGGTGTGGTGGTGGAGAAATAAGTCCGACCCCTGGGGTTGAGTGACGCGTCGCGCCAATCCAGTCGTCGACTTTATCACCAGGAAGTTGACCACCTTCACCAGGTTTCGCGCCCTGAGCCATCTTAATCTGAATTTCATCAGAGTTCGTTAGATAGTATGACGTTACACCAAATCGTCCAGATGCAACTTGCTTGATAGCAGAACGTTCTGAATCGCCATTCTCTTTTGGAGAGAAACGAATAGGGTCTTCACCACCTTCACCAGAGTTTGACTTCGCGCCAATGCGGTTCATTGCCACTGCAAGCGTAGAGTGAGCTTCGTGAGAAATCGAACCAAATGACATTGCACCAGTCGCAAAACGTTTAAGGATGTTTTCTACTGGCTCAACATCTTCCAACGGAATTGATCCTGCTGGATTCTTAATAAAGTCCAATTGGCTACGTAATGTAACGGCTTTATCACCTTGAGTATCCACTGCACTTGTGTACTTCTTAAATTGAGCAAAGTCTTTGTTGCGCGTCGACTGTTGCAGCAAGCTAATGGTTTCAGGGTTGAATAAGTGCTGTTCACCACGTTGTTTCCATTGATATACACCACCGACATCGAGCGTTTTAAGTGGGATTTCACGTAGTGGGTAACCAACACGGTGACGGACTAAGACTTCCGTCGCAATGTCGTCTAGAGTTAGACCTTGAATACGCGAAACAGTACCGGTGAAATATTTATCTACTACGGATTTGCTGATTCCAAGTGCTTCAAAAATCTGAGCGCCATGGTATGACTGCAATGTTGAAATACCCATTTTCGAGAATATTTTCAACAGACCCATATTGACGCCTTTACGATAGTTATCGAATAAGTCATTAAGAGGGGTATCAGCATCGAGCTTCTTGCGACGTTGAAGATCAACAATCGTTTCAGTAACGATATATGGGTTAACTGCATTTGCACCGTAACCAATGAGTGTTGCGAAGTGGTGCGTTTCACGAGCATCACCAGTCTCTACAACAATGCCACATTTCGCACGTAAACCACGACGAATAAGGTGGTGGTGTACAGCGCCAACAGCAAGCATCGCTGGAATAGCTGCATGGTTAGAGTTCGCTGAACGGTCAGTTAATAGGATGATAGAGTAACCGTCGGTCACTGCATCTTCTGCGTATTGGCAAATACGTTTTAAGGCGCGTTGCAATTTGCCTTGATCACCATTGGCTTGGAATACAATGTCCAATGTTTTCGCTTGAAGGTGCTCGTTATCGATAGCTCGAAGTTTTTCAAGCTCTTGGTTCGAAATAACCGGAGAGTCCAGTTCAACCTTACGACAGTGTGCTGGTGATTCTGCAAGCAGGTTTTGCTCTTTACCTATGTAGGTTTTCAGCGACATTACCATACGCTCACGAATCGGATCGATAGGCGGGTTTGTCACCTGAGCAAATAACTGTTTAAAGTAATGAGATAGATGTTGAGACTGATGCGATAAAACCGCTAGAGGCCAGTCTGCCCCCATTGAACCTAATGGCTCATAACCAGTTGCTGCGAGTGTTTTAATGATGTCATTAACTTCTTCACTGCTCACACCGAACGCTTGTTGACGGTGCAATAAACGTTCTGGTTTTGGTTGGCTGTGGCCGGTGTCAGCATCAGGTAATTCACGCATGCGAAGTAGGTTGTCTTTCACCCATTTCTCATACGGTTGCGAGTTTGCGATAGAATCTTTTACTTCATCATCAGAAATGATTCGACCTTCTTCAAGATCGGCAACAAAGATACGACCAGGTTGGAGACGACCACGATACTCAACGTTCTCAGGATCGATATCAACCGCACCAGTTTCTGATGCCATGACGAGGAAATTGTCCTTAGTCACGGTATAGCGAGATGGGCGTAAACCGTTTCGGTCTAGAGTTGCCCCTACTGTAACACCATCGGTAAAACATACTGATGCAGGGCCATCCCACGGTTCCATAATGTTGGCGTGATATTGGTAAAACGCACGACGTTTTGGATCCATGTTTTTATTTTCTTGCCATGCTTCAGGAATCATCATCATAAGAGCATGTGGCAATTTACGCCCAGAAAGAACCAATAACTCTAGAGCCATATCGAAGTTCGATGAATCTGAACTGCCTTCTTGACAAATCGGCAGCAACATATCGATTTCAGCTTTAGTGAACAATTCTGATTCTAGAATCGCTTCACGTGCTTTCATCCAGTTCAAGTTACCGCGAACAGTGTTGATTTCACCATTGTGAGCGATATAACGGAAAGGTTGAGCCAAACGCCATCTTGGGAATGTATTGGTAGAGAAGCGAGAGTGAACGAGAGCCAATGCAGAAACCATCGTTGGGTTCTGAAGATCTAGGAAGTATTGAGGCACCTGCTCAGTTGTTAACTGACCTTTATATACCAATGTTTTGTAAGACATTGAGTTAATGTAAAACTCATCGGCAATATTAGAGATACTTTCTAGACATACGCGGACAGTATAGTTACGTAATACGTACAGTTTACGTTCTAACTCTTCTGGCGTAACACCAGGGCCACCAGAGATAAACACATGCTCAAATTGAGGCTCTGTGCTTAGCGGATCGGCACCTAACATAGAGTTGTCGGTCGGCAATACTCGATAGCCTAAAATTTCTAGCTCTAAACGCTTAGCATTGCGTTCTAGAATATCACGACACTGATCGCGCTTATATTCGTCTTTCGGGAATAAAACGACACCGACACCGTACTTCTCAAATGATGGAAGCTTAATGCTAAGTTTTACCGCTTCTTCAAGAAGAAATTCATGAGGCTTCTGTAAAAGAATACCTGCACCATCACCACTACAAGGATCACAACCTTGACCGCCACGGTGTTCCATGCGCGCTAGCATTTCCAATGCTTGAGTGACGACCTCATGAGATTTACGATTCTTCAGATGAGCGACGAAACCGATACCACAAGCATCATGCTCCAATTCTGGAGTATATAGTCCTTGTGAATTCTGCTCTCTATCTAACATAGATACATCCTTCCAGTTTAATCGAGGCACATTTAGGCCAAGGGAAATAAGCCCTTAGCCTGAAAGCGCGACCGATTTTATCATTGTTATGGTTCTAAACTAATGATGTGTCATTAGTTCGAGTCCTTTCCGTATCTCACAGAAAAATAGCGTGAGAAAAACAGTCCTTAGTGATATTTAAGTTATTATTGCTTCTTTTATAGAGCTTTATATAGGTGGGGATAAATATCACCGAATTTTGTGCTGGTGAAATAGGGTGAGAAATCACCTGTAACAGCATCAAAGTGTACGTATCCTACAATTTTGTTTCTATAAATTCCAACGAAAACGTCGCTTTTATCTGACATTTTTTTCGTTCGTTTAAATTGACTAGCTTTTCGTTTGTCCAGCATTGGGAATTAATTCGTTTAATTTCGTATGTTTATTGATGTTTGCTAGGTTTTACAATGGGTGAGCGAGCTAAACTAGCGCCTCAAAATTGCTGAGCAGAAAAACAGCTACGTGAAGCAATGTGACTATTTATGCATTTGAGGTAATTAGTGAAGCAATTACACGAGATGGTTAATACCATAGGGCAAGATCTGAAACGCCGCTATGGTGAAAAAGTTCATAAACTCGGTTTACATGGTGGCTTCAGTTGTCCCAACCGTGATGGGACGATTGGAAAAGGCGGATGTACTTTTTGTAATGTCTCTTCTTTCGTTGATGAAACAACCCAGCAAGACTCGATTCCAGACCAATTAGAAGCCAGAGCGAATGAGGTAACGCGTGCTAAGAAATATTTAGCCTACTTTCAAGCTTACACGAACACTTATGCTGAAGTACAAGTGTTAGACAAAATGTATCAAGAGGCGCTACTCGGTAAAGATATTGTTGGTTTGTGCGTGGGGACTCGCCCAGATTGTGTGCCTACGGCAGTACTGGATCTTTTAAGTAATTATCATACTCAAGGCTATGAAGTGTGGTTAGAGTTAGGGTTACAAACCGCTCATGATCATACTCTGAAAAAAATTAATCGTGGTCATGACTTTGCTTGTTATCAAGCGACGACAGAGAAAGCGCGCGCATTAGGAATCAAAGTGTGTACTCACCTTATTATCGGGTTACCTGGAGAGACTCATCAGGATAATATAATGACTTTGGATCAGGTGCTTGCGGTTGGTACTGATGGAATAAAGCTCCATGGTCTTCATATTGTAGAAGGAAGTACTATGGCAAAGGCATGGAAAGCTGGAAAGTTGGAAGCGCCCAGCTTAGAGCAATATGTGACGACAGCGAGCGAAATGATTCGTCGCACTCCCAGAGATATTGTTTATCATCGAGTTGTTTCGACGGCGCGTCGGCCAACCCTACTTGCTCCTATGTGGTGTGAAAACCGATGGTTAGCAATGATGGAAATTGCGAATCGACTTAATCTCGATGGGGAACAAGGATCGTTGGCTACCCAAAATAGTGATGTCGAACAAATAGAAACACGTGATTAGACATAACTGACTTTTTTTGTCTTATACTGACCTGAACTCGCCAGTAGCTATACTGTATTCAGTATTTAACGTTTGATATCTGGTTTCCTACATTCAATTAGATTCGGAGTGATGGCATGAAGCCAATGAAGAACCTTGCTCAATACTATGTCGATCTTTTAGTTAAATTGGGCATTTTACGTTTTTCTTTATTATTGGCGTTAGCATTCGTTGCTTTGGCTGTTGTTGTTCAGGTTGGTATAACGTTAGCGCTTCATGGGTCAGTGGATAATGTCGTGATTATCCGTTCGATTTTCTTTGGATTGATCATTACACCATGGGCCGTCTATTTTCTTTCTGTTGTCGTCGATCAACTAGAAGAGTCTCGTCAACGACTATCGAAGTTGGTTTCAAAGTTAAAAGATATGCGCTCTAGAGATCAAGAGCTCAATCAACAACTCCAACAGAACATTGCTAAGTTAAATTTGGAGATAGAAGAAAGAATTAAAGCTGAAGATGCTCGTAAAGCAGCAATGGTGGATTTAGAAAGTGAAGTCCGTCAGCGAGAGAACACCCAGCTTGAATTAGCGGAGCAAACCGCATTGCTGCGTTCATTTATTGATGCATCTCCGGATTTAATTTATTACCGAAATGCCGATGGTGTCTTTTCAGGGTGTAACCTCGCACTTGAAGAGTTAACCGGTAAGAAAGAGAGTGAATTAGTCGGGTTAACTCCTTGGGATGTATATCGTAAGGAGATCGCAAAAGAAATTGTGGCGACTGATGAACTGGTATTCACTCAAAATCGCTCGATCACTTATGAACAATGGCTAGAGTACCCTGATGGGCATAAAAACTATTTCGAACTACGTAAAGTGCCATTTTACAACAATGAAGGTCGTCATTTAGGCTTAGTTGGTTTTGGGCGTGATATTACCGAACGCAAGCGTCATGAAGATTCCCTTGAAAAAGCGAGCCAAGATAAGACGACATTCATTTCGACAATCAGTCATGAATTACGAACCCCACTGAATGGGATTGTCGGTTTAAGCCGTATGTTGCTTGATACAACCATGTCAGAAGAACAGCGTAAATATATGCAAACTATTCACGTTAGTGCTGTGACTTTAGGCAATATATTTAATGACATCATTGATATTGATAAATTTGATCGTCGCAAATTGGACTTACTACCTGAAACTCTGAATTTTCAAGAATTTGTCGCTGAGCTTGAGAGTCTTGCTGCGTTAATGGCACAGCAAAAAGGGCTACGTTTTGATCTTGAGCGTTTAAGCGATCTTCCTACTTACGTTCAAGTCGATGGTACTCGTTTACGTCAGGTGCTTTGGAATATTCTTAGCAACGCGATTAAGTTCACTAAAGAAGGTGGGGTTGTCGTGAATGTTAGCGCCGATATTGAAGCTGAGCAGGCGCATATAATTATTGATGTTGAAGATAGTGGTATTGGCATTCCAGAGGAAGAACTCGAGAAAATCTTTGCAATGTATTACCAAGTGAAAAGTGGCAAAGATAATCTGCATGCGGTTGGTACGGGTATTGGTTTGTCAGTTTCAAAACAGCTAATGAAGTTGATGGGAGGCGATATTTCCGTCTCTAGCGAAGATGGTTTTGGCAGTACTTTTAGTGTCACATTTAGTGTTCCTTTGATGCCACATCCGTTTTCTCAGGCAGAGCCTATCTCTTCATGTAAAAGCTTGAACATTTTCATGGTAGAAGATATTGAGTTAAATGTAACGGTTGCCCGGTCTTTATTAGAGAGTATGGGGCACAGTGTTGAAGTTGCGATGTGTGGAGAGGATGCTAAGAACCTCTTTATTCCAGGTATGTATGACTTGGTTTTTCTCGATATTCAACTTCCGGACATGACGGGCTTTGATGTAGCTGCTTATTACAGAAAAACTTACGAAGCGAATGGGATTGGGTTACCTCCCTTAGTTGCATTAACGGCTAATTTACTGAAAGACAAAAATGAATATTTACGTCAAGGGCTAGATGATGCCATTAGTAAGCCTCTGTCTGTTGTCGATATCAAATCGGTTATCGATAAACTCTGTGTTCGGACTGGTTCTATTGAGGCTCCCCAAACTAACTTGATTGCCAAAATAGAGAAAAATGGTCTATCTGATGGCGAAGTGGCAAAAATGTTAGATATCGATATGTTAACTTCTTATATCGATATTGTCGGTAATAAGCCAGTTCTTGATAGTATCGATATGTTTGAAACGTTGATGCCTGATTACATCAAAATACTTGACTCAAATATGATCGCTAAAGATCAAGATGGTATTGTCTCTGAAGCTCATAAAATTAAAGGAGCAGCTGGTTCGATAGGGTTAGCTCGAATTCAACGTGTTGCTCAAAAGGCTCAATCACCCGAGGCGCCAGCATGGTGGGAAAATATCGATGATTGGGTTAACGAAATTAAAAATGAATACCACAATGACATTCGTTTATTGAGGGACTGGATTTCAATGCGTTGAGAAGTGGAATAGAGTTTATTTGAGTGGATAAATAAAAACCCCCTGAGATAGGGGGTTTTTATATTGACATGACTTTGTTAGAAAGTGGTTAATCTTCTAAGTCACCACAAAATCGATAACCTTCACCATGAATGGTCGCTATGATTTCAGGCGTACCTGCAACGGATTCGAAATGCTTACGAATACGACGAATGGTTACATCAACAGTTCGATCATGCGGCTTTAATTCACGCCCGGTCATTTTCTTTAATAAGTCAGCACGAGTTTGAATCTTGCCTGGGTTTTCACAAAAATGCAGTAGAGCACGAAACTCTGAGCGTGGTAGTTTATAACTATCCGCAGCCGGGTTAACTAAAGAACGGCTATTTATATCCAATTCCCACCCGTTAAATTTGTAGCTTTCGACAGTACGTTTCTCTTCGAAAGTCGTATTTTGGGTCATTGCACGACCTAGTAAGTTGCGAGCTCGAATCGTCAGCTCTCTAGGACTGAATGGTTTGGTAATGTAATCATCGGCTCCAATTTCTAATCCGAGAATTTTGTCTACTTCATTGTCACGGCCTGTTAAAAACATTAGCGCAACATCAGCTTGCTCTCGCAATTCTCTAGCCAGAAGAAGCCCATTTTTACCTGGTAAGTTGATATCCATAATGACCAGATTAATTGAATTATCTGATAATATATTATGCATATCTTCTCCATTGCTAGCCTCGAATACGTTGTATCCCTCTGCTTCAAATATGCTTTTTAGCGTGTTTCGAGTTACTTGCTCATCTTCAACAATCAGAATCTGCGGAGTTTGCATTAGCGGCACCTAAACTTTGTAATTGAAATGTAGTAAATATATATAATTCTAGATAAAAAATAACATTTTCGTAATATATTTGTGATGGTAAGCCAAGCCTTAAATACCTTGGGTTTTAGCTTCTATTACTATTTTTGTATGAGTCAAGATCACGAGTAAGACCCAACTTATGTTATTACCTGTGTTGCGGTGGATTCTATATTGTTAACAGCTTGCTAACAACACTCGGAGAATATTACTGTTAATTTTGTTGATTTACATCAATAGAACTAAAATCATAAATAACACTATTATAAATACTGATGGTAAAGTATCCAATATCACTAATGTTAATTTTCTTTTTTTATTAAGTGCCCGTTTATTAACTGTTTGTTTTTAATGTTTCTTTTTTTATTTTTATTGTCTTTTGCTAATATCTTTATGCTGAGTAACATATGTGCGGCTTTGTTCCATCACCGGTTTTTTAGGGGAGGAAGAAGCACACAGAGGCACAGCAATCGTTATAATCACAGTCAATCGTTGCGGTGGTTTTAATTTCAAATGGATCGAAATTAAGCCAATAGTCATTGATAGTTTAGACAGTGATTTACTTGTAGCTTACTTGATAGTGATGGATGAATAGGAGTTATACCCACACTCAAAAATCAATCATTATTAAATTGGGGAGCACCTAAACAGGTATCTTCCCCATGTGTCAGTTTAGAATCTTTATAAAAATCAAGGAGGAATAATGAAAGATATTACACCAGATATCTGTGATAAGTTTGAATCTCAGGTAACGATGTTGGATGTACCTCTTCATAACTTCGGTCAAAAAAGTACTTTTTGGGGCGAGGTGGTGACGGTGCGTTGCTATCATGATACCTCCGTAGTGCGAGAGGTATTAAGCCAAAATGGTAAGGGAAAAGTTCTTGTCGTAGATGGAAACGGATCTTGTCAAAAAGCTCTATTTGGCGTTCAGATGGCAATAATGGCAATTGAAAACGAATGGGAAGGCATCGTTATTTATGGTGCCGTTCGAGATGCCGCTCAGCTAAGTGAAATGTATTTGGGCATAAAAGCACTGGCGACTTGCCCATTTAAAACTCATCGACATGATTCTGGGCAGGCCAATGTGCGACTTTGTATTGCGAAGCAGCAAATTTTACCTGGAGATTATTTGTACTCTGATTGGAATGCTATTTTAATCGCAGAATCTAAATTGGATATTGATCTGTAGACCAGAGCACACTCTAAACTTGTTCAAATAGAACCTTACTCATGCAGCGGCTTTAGGCCGCTGTATTACTTGAGTCTTACCACTTACACTGAATATTTCAAATTGATGTCACTCTTATTGTTACACTCAATCTTTATTTTATCCGTTTATCTACTATTTCTGCCAAATTAACATTAAAACGGCTATTTTCATTGACCTTGGTTAGTAACTAAGGTTACCGTAAGGGCATTCATAAGTTTGAGAGACGTTTTTAATGCTATCTAGCCGCCAAGTAGTAATGACAACCATTATTATTACGACAGACATTATCGCTGTTGGGGCAGGCTGCTGAGCGAAGAACTTCAAAAAAAAGGCCTGCATCCAACAAGATGCGGGCCTTTTTTTTAACTATTTTTAACTGGAGGAACGAATGCGAGTACTAAAGTTCGGTGGTTCGTCATTATCTGACGCAGACCGTTTTTTGAGAGCAGCCCAGATTGTTGCTAATAATGCCAAACAAGAAGAGGTTGCCGTCGTTCTTTCGGCTCCTGGTAAGACGACCAACAAATTGGTCGCGATTATTGAAGCTGCGTTGAAAAATGGGGCTGCTGATATTCAATTAGCAGAACTAGAGCAATCGTTTGAATCACTATTTGAGTCGATAAAAAAAGAAGTATCAGATATTGATGGGACGGCTTATTTTGCTCAAGTGAATCAATCGCTAGAGCAACTGCGTCAGTTTGTAAATGGTATTGGTTTGCTTGGAATGTGCCCAAATAACGTGAATGCACGAATCATCAGCAAAGGTGAGCGCATTTCAATTCAGTTGATGAAAGCGGTATTGGCAACAAAAGGGCTAGATTCTAACCTGATAGACCCGACTAAATACCTTGTGGCTCATGGTGATCACCTTGAGGCTATGGTTGATGTTGATGCGTCAACGCTTAACTTCGAACAAAATCCACTGCCTAAAAATCATATTCATATCATGCCAGGCTTTACAGCTGGAAATGAAAAAGGTGAGTTGGTGTGTTTAGGGCGTAATGGTTCTGACTATTCAGCAGCAGTATTGGCAGCATGTTTACGAGCTGATTGTTGTGAGATTTGGACGGATGTCGATGGCGTCTATAATTGTGACCCTCGTTTGGTTCGTGATGCTCGTTTACTGAAATCACTAAGCTACCAAGAGGCAATGGAACTGTCGTATTTCGGAGCGTCAGTTCTTCACCCTAAAACAATTGCTCCTATCGCCCGTTTTCACATTCCATGTCTGATCAAAAATAGTTTTAATCCTCAAGGTGCTGGAACACTTATTGGTCAAGATACTGGTGAAGATAATCTTCCAATCAAAGGGATTACGACTCTAAACGATCTCACTATGGTGAACGTTTCTGGACCAGGTATGAAAGGCATGGTTGGCATGGCGAGTCGTGTTTTTGGAGCGATGTCGACAGCTGGAGTTTCTATTGTCCTTATTACTCAGTCGTCTTCTGAATACTCAATTAGCTTCTGTATAGAAGCCGATGACAAATTAAAAGCCTCGAAGGCACTGAGTGATTCATTTGAGTTAGAGCTTAAAGATGGCTTACTTGAGCCTGTCGACTTTATCGATAATGTCGCTATTGTTACTTTGGTCGGTGATGGAATGAGAACCTCACGAGGTATCGCTTCTCAGTTCTTCTCTTCACTAACTGAAGCTCATATTAATATTGTGGCGATTGCTCAAGGTTCATCAGAGCGAGCTATTTCTGCGGTGATTCCTGAAGATAAAGTGTCTGAGTCAATTAAAGCGTGCCATGAAAATCTCTTTAACTCTAATCATTACCTTGATCTCTTCGTCGTCGGTGTTGGTGGTGTTGGTGGTGAACTTGTTGAGCAAATTCGTCGTCAGCAACCCAAGTTAAATGAAAAAGGCATTGTGATCCGGGTATGTGGATTAGCCAATAGCCGTGGGTTACTCATGGACCCTGAAGGTCTTGATCTGGATAGCTGGAGTGATCGTATTAAAGATGCGACAGAATCATTTAGCTTAGGGAGCTTAGCGGCACTGGTTCAACGCAACCATATCATTAACCCAGTATTAGTTGATTGTACTTCTAGTGAAGATATTGCGAATCAATACGCTGATTTTCTTGCAGCAGGCTTCCATGTCGTCACACCGAATAAGAAAGCGAATACTGCAAGTATGGAGTATTACCAACAGTTGCGTAAAGTTGCTCGTGCTTCTCGACGTAAGCTGATGTATGAAACAACCGTTGGCGCGGGCTTACCGGTTATCGAAAACTTACAAAATCTCATTTCAGCGGGTGATGAACTTGAGAAGTTTAATGGTATTTTGTCTGGTTCACTTTCATTTATCTTCGGTAAGTTAGATGAAGGGCTAAGCCTAAGTGAAGCGACATTAGTTGCGAAAGAAAAAGGCTTTACTGAACCTGATCCTCGTGATGACCTTTCGGGTATGGATGTTGCGCGTAAGCTACTGATCCTTGCACGTGAAGCTGGAATGAAGCTGGAACTGGATGATGTGGAAGTTGACCTTGCACTGCCACCAGGTTTTGATATTTCTGGCTCGGTTGATGACTTTATCGCTCGTTTGCCTCAGGCAGATGACTACTTCAAACAACTCGTCGATCAAGCTGCTGCAAACAATCAAGTATTACGTTATGTCGGTGAAATATCGGAAGGGAAGTGCCGAGTGCGGATTGCACAGGTTGATGAAAATGACCCTATGTACAAAATTAAAGATGGTGAAAATGCCCTCGCGTTTTATAGTCGTTACTACCAGCCTATTCCATTAGTACTGCGTGGATATGGTGCTGGTACTGAGGTAACAGCGGCAGGTGTATTCGCAGATGTGATGCGTACTCTAGGCTGGAAATTAGGAGTCTAAAATGAGTTCTAGTGATAAAGGCGTTGTTGTATACGCTCCAGCTTCGATTGGGAATGTTAGTGTTGGGTTTGATGTGTTGGGTGCAGCTGTCTCTCCTATAGATGGAACATTATTGGGAGATCGCGTTGAAGTTAAGGCGAGCTCCGAGCAATTTAGCCTAAATCTCGTTGGCCGTTTTGTAAAAAAACTGCCTCAAGATCCAAAAGAGAATATCGTTTACGATTGTTGGGTTGTATTTTCTCGTGAGTTAGATAAGAAGAATGTCACGCTCAAGCCATTGCAAATGACGCTTGAAAAGAATATGCCAATAGGCTCCGGATTGGGCTCTAGTGCTTGTTCAATTGTTGCTGCATTAGATGCCTTGAACCAATTTCATGATAACCCACTTAGCGAAATGGAATTACTCGCATTGATGGGGGAGATGGAAGGGAAAATTTCTGGTGGTATTCACTATGATAATGTTGCGCCATGCTATTTAGGTGGCTTGCAATTAATGTTGGAAGAGTTGGGTATTATCAGCCAAGAAGTGCCTTGTTTCGATGAATGGTATTGGGTGATGGCATATCCAGGAATTAACGTTTCAACTGCCGAAGCTCGTTCTATTTTGCCAGCACAGTATCGCCGTCAGGACGTGATTGCCCATGGACGAAACCTTGCTGGGTTTATTCATGCGTGTCACTCAAACCAACCACAACTTGCCGCAACAATGATCAATGACGTGATCGCGGAGCCATATCGTGAGAAACTTCTGCCCGGATTTGCCAATGCTCGTCAATACGCGGATTCAGCTGGCGCACTTGCGACAGGAATTTCAGGGAGTGGTCCGACGCTCTTTAGTGTGTGCAAAGACAAAGATGTTGCTCAGCGTGTTGCACGCTGGCTAGAACAGAACTACGTACAAAATGAAGATGGGTTCGTTCATATTTGTCGCTTAGATAAACAAGGTTCGAAATTGACAGGAAGTGAGCTATGAAGCTTTACAATATTAAAGAAAATGATGAACAAGTCTCCTTTGGCCAAGCCGTTCGCCAAGGGTTAGGTCGTAACCAAGGACTATTTTTCCCATCAGAACTACCGAAGTTTGATGATATTGATGCACTACTTGCAGAAGATTTCGTCAGCCGCAGTGGCAAGATACTTTCGGCTCTAATTGGTGATGAATTATCGGCTGAAAAAGTAAATGAGCTGGTTGAAAGCGCTTTTCAATTCCCAGCTCCGATTAATAAGGTAAAAGAGGGTGTTTACGCTCTAGAGCTATTCCATGGTCCAACGCTAGCATTTAAAGATTTTGGTGGCCGATTTATGGCGCAGTCTTTAATGGCGGTTTCCGAAAGTAACAACAAAATTACCATTCTTACCGCAACCTCCGGTGATACTGGGGCTGCTGTTGCTCATGCATTTTACGGTATGGAAGATATCAACGTTGTTATCTTATATCCCAAAGGCAAAATCAGCTCCTTACAAGAGAAGCTGTTTTGCACATTAGGCAAAAACATCCACACCGTGGCAATCAATAGTGATTTTGATGCTTGTCAGGCATTGGTGAAAAAAGCATTTGATGATCAACAACTTCGTTCAGATGTGGGATTAAATTCAGCCAACTCGATTAACATCAGCCGCTTGATGGCGCAGATTTGTTACTACTTTGAAGCGGCATCTCAAATGACGAAACAAGAGCGTGAAAACTTAGTCATTTCAGTACCAAGCGGCAATTTTGGTAACCTTACTGCTGGCTTATTAGCGAAAGCACTTGGTTTACCAATTAAACGCTTTATTGCAGCAACGAATGCCAATGATACCGTTCCTCGTTACTTGGAAACTGGTCAATGGGATCCTAAGCCGACAGTCGCAACAACATCAAATGCGATGGATGTCAGTCAACCAAACAACTGGCCACGTATTGAAGAGCTTTGTCGTATTAAGGGTTGGGGTCTAGACACCTTAGGAAAAGGCTCTGTAACTGATGAACAAAGTGCGGCTTCTGTAAAAGAGCTTAATGAGCTTGGCTACTTATGTGAACCTCATGGTGCAATAGCTTATCGAGTGTTAGGTGAGCAACTTCAACAAGGCGAAACCGGTCTGTTTTTATGTACGGCTCATCCAGCGAAGTTTAAAGATGTGGTCGATGATATTCTGGCGACCGATATTCCGTTACCAGCGACACTTGCGAAACATGCTGAGATGGAATTGTTATCGCAGGATCTTGATCCTGATTTTGATGCATTGAAAGCAATACTACGCAGTGTTCAATAATTGATATTGATTCACTTGTAACGAGAAAAGAGCATTTAAACAAATGCTCTTTTTATTTGATTGGATAATCCAGATCAAATTAATAAAAATAAAACGGCGCCTACAAAGGCGCCGTTTATCAATTTTTGTAAACTGAATGAATTATAGAGATTCAGTAAAAGTACGTGCGATAACGTCTTTTTGTTGTTCTGTCGTTAGAGAGTTAAAACGTACAGCATAACCAGAAACACGAATCGTTAGCTGAGGATATTTCTCTGGGTTAGCCACTGCATCTTCAAGAGTTTCACGTTTTAATACGTTAACATTGAGGTGTTGTCCACCTTCGATACGTGGTGCTGTTTCAACGTTTAGTTCACGGCTTTCAAATTGGCCAAGTTCAGTTGTTGAGATAACTTGATCAGCTTCGTAGCCAGCGCTAGCAACAACACAGCGAGCTTCATTTTTCTCGCCATCGAGTAACCAGATTGAGTTGATTAGATTATCGTTAGCGGCTTGTGTGATTTGGATACCTTGAATCATTACTATCTCCTTGCCCATATTGGGTGAAATGGTGTTAATTTTCATTTTTTGTTGAGTTACCTATTATATAGCCAATAACCACAAAGATAATATTGATTTAAATCAACAAATCAGCAAACTAGTGATCTTTTTCGCGGTCAGTTAATTGATTTCAATCAACTAAATGTTGTAAAAACATCAAGCTCTACAAAATTTTAATCTATAAAAAATAGTTTATTGCTGTTTTTGTAGTAATTTAACTACATTTTTATGTTAATTAGTGATACCTAAACCAATAATTAATAGCTTATAGAACAACTTGAAAGAATCGAGAGATCAAATGAAAGCGACATTACGGAGTCATAGTACAAAATATATTGGGGCACATATTTCTGCTGCTGGCGGAGTAGAGAATGCACCAATAAGAGCAAAGGAAATTGGCGCAAATGCATTTGCCCTATTTACTAAGAACCAAAGACAATGGAATGCGAAAGCGCTAACAGAAAATTCTATTAATGAGTTTAAGCGCAATTGCAATCAGCTTGGCTTTCAACCTGATCATATTTTACCTCACGACTCGTATTTGATTAACCTTGGATCGCCTGACGAGGAAAAGTTGTTAAAGTCTCGATCTGCATTTGTTGATGAATTTGAACGTTGTCGAGCGTTAGGCTTATCTTTGCTCAATTTCCATCCAGGAAGTCACTTAAATCAAATATCAGAACAAATGTGTATTGAGAAGATCGCTGAATCGATCAACCTAGCTCATAAAGCAGTTCCGGATGTTATTGCTGTGATTGAGAATACAGCAGGACAAGGTAGCAACTTGGGGTACACATTTGAGCAATTAGCGGCAATCATTCGCCTCGTTGACAATAAAGATCGGGTCGGAGTGTGCCTTGATACTTGCCACCTCTTTGCCGCAGGTTACGATCTAAGGACATCTACTGCATGTGATGCTACATTTGCCGAGTTTGATCAAGTTGTCGGAATGCACTACCTCAAAGCGATGCACATTAATGACTCAAAGGTTGAACTAGGTTCTCGTGTTGATCGTCATCACTCGCTAGGCCTAGGCTTTATTGGCTGGGAAGCCTTTGAGTACATAGCCAAAGACCCAAGGTTTGACCATATTCCTTTAATCCTAGAGACAATTAACCCAGATCTTTGGTCGGATGAAATTGAGAAGTTGCAAACAATTCACTTGGATCATAAAAAGATCACAAAAGTGTAAACTTGGCATAATTTTCGTATAGAGGTTTTTGTAGCCATAAGAACTGTGAGGACTCTACGATGATAAATTTATGCACTGCTTCTAGCCCAGCCCCAACGCCTGTACGTCTGCCAACTCCGAATCGTCATGTGACGGGGCCTGGCCATTACCGTCCAGCTCCAACTAAGCCACATTAATCTCTTTTTGATCTTCTTCTGCTGAGTTATGTCGTTTTTAGGTAGAATAGTCACAAATGGTACAATTTTGGGTGTTCTATGATAAAGCCACTAACTTGGCAAGATGTGATTTCTCTTGAAGAAGAGAAGGATTATTTCAAACAAATTATAACGTTTGTTCAGAGTGAACGTGACGCTGGAAAAACTATTTTTCCAGAAGAAAGTGATGTCTTTAATGCATTTCGAGTCACAGAGCTTCGTGATGTCAAAGTGGTTATTCTTGGGCAAGATCCCTATCATGGGCCGAATCAATCACACGGCTTATGTTTTTCAGTTCAACCCGGTGTAAAAATACCTCCATCACTAAGAAATATATACAAAGAGCTGACCAATGACATCGATGGGTTTGAAACTCCTAATCATGGCTTTTTACAAAACTGGGCCGAGCAAGGTGTATTACTGTTAAATACCGTTTTAACAGTAGAGCAGGGGAAAGCTCATTCTCACGCCAAAATAGGCTGGGAAACCTTTACCGACCAAGTTATTGATGTGATTAACCGCCAACGTGAAGAGGTTATCTTTTTACTGTGGGGGGCACATGCTCAGCGAAAAGGATCGATAATAGACCGTGATAAACATAAAGTATTAACCGCGCCTCACCCTTCTCCTCTATCTGCTCATAAAGGTTTTCTCGGATGTGGTCATTTCTCCCAAGCAAATCAATATTTAACTTCCTTAGGGCTAGCTCCGATTGACTGGCAACCTAAAGAAATACAATAACGTTGTCGGAAAAATGCAGTTGGGCTGCTTAATTAATATGGTACTGGTTTCGCAAAATTAGCCATTTGTACGACAAAGTTCTCTTTTTTAAGATCAGAATCAAAACAATGCTTGTATGAGATTTATACAATAATTTCTCAAACTTGCATTGGAGGTGCATGATGATAATAGAAAGGATTAGGCGAGAACATGGTTATATGAGTCGATTATTAGCGATTTTGAGACGTAAGCTCGTGCTTCTTAAAGATGAAGAAAGTGTTAATTACTCTCTAGTTAAAGAAATTGTTGATTATCTTTCTAGCCACTCTGAGGTGGTACACCACCCAAAAGAAGATCTTATTTATCATTACTATGTTGAAAAATATGGCAAACAAGCAGATGTAACCGATCTAGAAGAAGACCATAAAGCTCTGTCTGCGAAAACGCATGAGTTTCTGGACTTGATCGAGATGGTTTTGCAAGATGCAGTCGTACCGCAAGATATCCTCATTACTCAACTTTCTGAGTTTATCAAATCTCAAAAAACACACTTAGATATGGAAGAGAAAGAGATTATTCCATTACTCCTTGAGACGTTTACTGATGATGATTGGGTTCATGTTGAATCTCAATGGGATCATAATGATGATGACCCGGTATTCGGGGAATCGATATCAGTACGATACAAACAATTGGCAAACCGAGTACGCCAAGAGCAGTAGTTGTATGTTAAAAAAACAAAGGCTCTATAAAAGAGCCTTTGTTTTTCTGATCAGAAATCGAAATCGTCTAATTCCAAACAACCATCCATTTCCATTAATTCTTGTTTTAGACGCTGCCTGTCTCGTATTTCTTCAATTTCGCGCCATTTTCTTTTAGTCGGTTTTGAGCGAGTGCCTCGGGCTTTGGTAATATTTTTACTTAGTATTTCTTCAAACAATGAATCATCCATAATTTGCCTCTCTAATTATCGTTACCAACGCTATTATTTAAGATCTAAATATCACATCTCAACTTAGATTAACCATGATATGTTTCTCATTTATTTCTATTCGATGACAGGTTTTTGATGAGTTCGTCTACCACCTATCATATTTAGAAATTATTTACACAATATCAAAGTATTTTCTTGTCCAGTTTTGATGAATAAACTCCATAAGAAATAAAAAATATAACTCTCGTTTGACCATGGATATTTTTAATTTAGCAAAATTGATACCAACGTGATTCTTTTTCGATTTCTGTAGATAACTAATTGATTTTATTTGATAGTGCTTTAGCGGGTAAATTTACTAAGGTTATTATCTTGTCTGAATTGGTACAAATTGGTGCATTTTGAACGATATCAGTTCATAGTGAAATGGAAATTTTTTCTGATTTTTTCGATTTAATGAGAGCATTGGAAATACTAGATAATCGATAAGTAGGCTAAAGTTTAGTGCAACAGAGAATTCGGCGAGTTTTAAAGGATTAATAAGTGACAGATTTAGTCAATTTAATGAATGACTTATTATGGGGTTCAATTTTAGTATACCTGCTTGTTGGAGTGGGTATCTATTTCACATTTCGTCTCGACTTTATTCAATTTCGTCATTTCAAACATATGTTTCAAGTGCTTAAAAACAGTCGATATTCTGATAAACCAGGGATTACATCATTTCAAGCGCTCTGTATGAGTTTAGCTGCCCGAGTTGGCACCGGTAATATGGCTGGCGTTGCTGTAGCACTTACGGTCGGTGGGCCTGGTGCTATATTTTGGATGTGGGTTACCGCAATGGTAGGTATGGCGACGTCCTTTGCGGAAAGCACATTGGCACAATTGTATAAAACTTGCGATCAGAGTGGGAATTATCGAGGTGGGCCTGCCTACTATATGGAAAAAGGGCTAGGCATGCGCTGGATGGGGATGCTTTTCTCTGTGTTTTTAATGATCGCATTTGGATTGGTCTTTAATGCTGTACAAGCAAACTCAATTACTAATGCCCTAAATAATGCTTTTGGATTTCAACCTATTTATGTAGGGATGTCCATTGTGTTGCTTTCTGCGCTAGTTATATTTGGGGGTATTCGTTCTATCGCCCGCACCACTGAAATTGTGGTTCCATTTATGGCGTTAATGTACCTTATTATCTCATTTTATGTATTGATAACGAATTTAGACAAAGTATCGGATGTCTTAGCTTTAGTGATTAAAAGTGCCTTCGGCCTGCAAGAAGCCGCTGCTGGTGGGCTTGGGTATATGATAGCTCAATCGTTGATCAATGGCATTAAACGGGGTCTATTTTCGAATGAAGCCGGTATGGGCTCCGCTCCAAATGCAGCAGCAACTGCGACACCTTACCCTCACCATCCTGCATCTCAAGGTTATATTCAAATGCTTGGGGTGTTTATTGATACCATTGTGATTTGTACTGCAACGGTCGCGATTATTCTGATGTCTGGTGAGTATGTACCGCATGGGGAAATTACGGGAGTAGAGTTAACTCAACGAGCACTGAACTCTCAAGTGGGGGATTGGGGAGGGGATTATATTGCGTGCGCTATTTTCTTTTTTGCCTTTACTTCGATCATCGCTAACTATTCTTATGCCGAAACAAATATGGTGTTTTTGAAACAAAAGAGTAAAACAGGTTTATTGGTCTTTCGTTTGGTATTTCTGGCTATGGTTATGTTCGGGTCGTTAGCTACTTTACCCACAGTATGGGCCATGGCCGATGTATCAATGGGCTTGATGGCAATTGTCAATTTGATCGCGATATTACTCTTATCAGGAATCGTCGTTAAACTGGCTAAAGATTATAATCAGCAGTTGAGTATCGGTAAGGTTCCTAGGTTTGATATCCGAGATTATCCAGAACTAAAGTCCCAGCTTGAAAAAGGAATTTGGGATACAAAAAGGGATGATTAATTCATTCTATTGATTTGATTGGTAAAGCCGTGCAGACAGGGTACGGCTTTTTTTGTATTCTAGAAAGATAGTATAAGAAATATAGGATTGTCAGCATGTTAATTTTGGTTTCACCTGCGAAAACTCTCGATTATGAATCGCCTTTAACGACACAAGAGTATACTCAACCTGAGCTTATTGGAGAATCTCAGTTATTGATAGAGGAGTGCCGTAAGTTAACGCCTGCTGATATATCATCATTGATGTCAGTGAGTGATAAAATTGCTGGGTTAAATGTGGCTCGTTTCGAGCAATGGAGCCCAGAGTTTAACCTCGATAATTCCCGACAAGCGATATTGGCATTCAAAGGCGATGTTTACACTGGATTAGATGCCGCGACTTTATCAGAAGATTCGCTAGATTATGCTCAATTACACCTCAGAATGCTTTCTGGATTATATGGCATACTGAGACCTCGAGATTTAATGCAACCCTATCGCCTTGAAATGGGAACAAAGCTCGCCAATTTACGTGGGACGAACTTGTACCAATTCTGGGGAGATATTATTACGGATAAGTTAAATTCAGCACTCAATGAACAAGGCGATGATATTGTTGTTAATTTAGCATCAAATGAATATTTCAAAGCGGTTAAGAAAAAAAACGTTGCCGGTTCTATAGTTACTCCGATTTTCAAAGATGAAAAAAATGGCCAGTTTAAGGTCATTAGCTTTTACGCAAAAAAAGCGCGTGGATTGATGGCGCGATACATTATTGAAAATAAGATCGATTCAATAGAAGGACTGAAAGCATTCGATAGTGCTGGGTATTTTTTCGTTGAAGCTGAATCAAGTGCGACGGATTTAGTGTTTAAACGTCGGGAGCAATAATCCTCATTTTGTGGGAGTAAAATACAATGATAAAACTATTGAAAGCTTGGTTGAAAAAGTATGATACCTGGTGTCACTCAATGGGCTTAACCCCTGAGCAGAAGCGTTGTTGTGTTGCGCATCGTACTGAGAACTCTGATAATTCGTCGGACAATGTCAGGTAAGTTAGTTTTATTTGATACTCATTGCCATTTTGACTTTACGCCATTTAACCAAGATTATGAGTATCATCTACAACAGTGTTTAAGCTCTGGTGTCGAATCTATTTTAATCCCAGCAATAGGAGTGAGTAACTGGCAGTCTGTCGGCTCACTCGTGAATCAATTCCCCGAACAATTGTATTTCTCGTTAGGCTTCCATCCCTATTTCCTCGAGCAGAGGCCTAGCGAGGCAGATTGGCAACAATTGGAGCAGCTTTTACAGCATCGAGACCCTCATTGTGTTGCCATTGGCGAGTGTGGTTTAGATTGGCTCATAGAGATCGATAGAGAGATTCAATTAGAGATCTTTCAACGACAAGTTGATTTAGCGATTCAATATCAGTTACCCATAATCTTACACTCTCGAAAAAGCCACACTGATATTATTCGTCTCTTAAAGCGTTCTAATTTTTTTCACGGTGGGATTATTCATGGGTTTTCGGGCAGTTTACAACAAGCCAAAGAATGGGTCGCACTAGGCTTCAAAATAGGTGTTGGTGGCGTAATTACCTATCCTAGAGCAAAGAAAACGCGCGCGGCGATACAAGGGTTACCCATTGAAACTTTAGTGCTTGAAACCGATGCTCCAGATATGCCAATTAATGGGTATCAAGGAGAAGCAAATCACCCTAAGCGCTTGCCGTTAATATTAAGAGAGTTAGCGGATTTGAAAGATATGTGCGAAGTAGAGCTTGCCGAAATACTTATGAAGAATAGTTTTCAGGCGTTGAGGTTGATAAGACGTTCAGGAAGTCAGTAAAAGAGAATGAAATCAAAAAAGCGGCTCAGTCTATTTACTGAGCCGCTTTGCATTTTAAGCTATATATTCATGAATGACCGTTACGCTGATTATTCACGCTCTTTGGTGTAAGGCACACCAATTGCTTTCGGCGCTGTTGCTTTACCAATAAAGCCTGCAAGCAAGAATACCGTAAGAATATAAGGGATCGCTTCAATCGCTTGTACTGGAATTGGGAAGTCTCCAATGGTCGCACCTTGAAGACGAATAGCGAGTGCATCTAAGAAACCAAATAACAAACAAGCCGCCATAGCAGTAAATGGACGCCACTTACCAAAAATCAGAGCAGCAAGTGCCATATAGCCTTTACCAGCACTCATATTTGGAATGAATTGAGCCGTTTGCCCTACGGATAGGTAAACCCCTCCCAGCCCTACGAGTATTCCACAAATTATCATCGCTTTATAACGCATCCAAGCAACGGAAATACCAGCGGTATCAACTGAAGATGGTGATTCACCCACAGCACGTAAACGCAAACCGAAGCGAGTCTTGAACAGTAGGTACCAAGACAAAGGTACGATGAGCACCGTGAGGTATTCGATAAATGAGTGACCACTAATGAGCTCTGAATATAACAGACCAATTATAGGTGTGTCCGCAAGTGCATCTGCGCCAGGTAGCGTGATTGGTGCAAAGCGGCCATCACCAGATAGTGCAGGGGTTTGCCCGCCTTGATGGAACCAATAGCGTCCAAGCGTGATTGTCAGACCAAAGGCTAAAATATTGATTGCCATGCCGCTCACAACTTGATCGCCTCTGTGGGTAATTGAGGCAAAACCATGTAAAAGAGCTAGTAGGACAGATACTGCAACACCAGCAAACATACCTAGCCAGGCTGACTGAGTTACATGAGCGGTTGCAGCTCCAGCAAATGCTGCCGCGAGTAATTTCCCTTCGAGTGCAATATTTACGACACCTGAGCGTTCACTATACATCCCAGCTAATGAAGCTAAAATAAGCGGGGTTGCAACACGAATTGTTGCATCTAGCATTAATATGATTGTCTCGAACATAATTATGCTTCTCCCTGCATTGGTGATTTAGCAAAAAGCTTGAGATAGGTGCGCTCTAATGTTGGTTTAAACATTTGCTCCAATGCACCAGAGAATAGAATAACCAAACCTTGTAATACAACGACGATATTTCTATCGACACCATATTCAAAGCTTAGCTCAGCGCCTCCTTGATATAAGAAACCAAAGAGCAGACTCGCCAAAATAACCCCAATAGGGTGATTTCGTCCCATTAGGGCTACTGCGATACCTGTAAAACCAAACCCTTCAACAAAGTTGAGCTTAATTTGATGCACTTCACCTTGAAGAACATTAAGACCAAAGAACCCTGCTAGCATGCCTGAAATGAGCATAGTTAGTACGATGATCTTAATAGAACTAATTCCGGCATATGAAGCCGCAGAGGCATTGGAACCTATTGAGCGAATTTCATAGCCCCAGCGGGTATGCCAGATAAAAAACCACATAAACAATGCACATAGAAGAGCAAAAATAAAGCTAAGATTGAGTGGGCTTGCCGCTAATGTAATCCCTACAAGATCAAAAACTTCATGCAATTTTGGTAGCCAACTGCTTGCCGCAAAGACACGGCTTTCTGTAGCCATGGAGCTCTCTGGCTTCAAAACATCAACTAAGAGGTAAGCCATTAAGGAAGCAGCAATAAAGTTAAACATAATAGTAGTGATAACAATATGCGATCCACGCTTTGCTTGAAGGTAAGCAGGTATGAATGCCCAAGCTGCACCAAAAACACCACCCGCAATTACAGCAACAGGAAAAACGAAATACCAAGGGGCAACTTCGCCTAAGGTTAAGCACACCAGTCCTACACCTAAGCCACCAATATAGGCTTGTCCTTCGACACCGATGTTAAACAAACCTGCATGATAAGCTACTGCGACCGCTAAACCGGTAAAGATAAACCCAGTAGTATAGTAAAGTGTATAGCCAATGCCTTCGGAGTAACCGAACGCACCAGTCCACATGACTTTTATGGCATCTATAGGGCTGATATCAATGTAGATAAAAAGTAAAGCTGAAACTAAAAATGCAAACAAAACGTTGATTGCAGGTAGAAGCGCGACGGTTACCCAAGCGGGTACTTTAGCTTGGCTCATGATTTCTCTCCTTGTTGCGCTTTAAGATGGTCGGGAACAATGTTAGCCATCATTAATCCAAGGGTTTTTTCGTCGGCTTGGCTTGCATCGACTTCACCGACAATAGCACCATCGAAAACGACGATGATTCTATCGGCAAGAGAGAGAATCTCATCCAGTTCAACAGAGACCAGTAATACCGCTTTGCCTTGATCTCGGCTAGCGATAATTTGTTTGTGAATGTATTCAATCGCACCAATATCGACACCGCGAGTGGGTTGTCCAACGAGAAGTACATCTGGGCTTTCTTCCATTTCACGTGCAATGACCAGTTTTTGTTGGTTCCCACCTGAGAAGTTAGCGGTCTTAAGGTGAATGTCGTTTGGCCTAACATCCCATTTATCCATACTCTGTTGCGTGATTTGATCAATCGCAGCATTATCCTGAAGGAGGCCTTTATTATATTTCTCTAAATGGTGATAACCGAGAATATAAGCTTCTTTCGCTTCAAACTTATTAATAAGCCCTTGTTTGTGTCTATCTTCTGGAATATGACCGACACCCATAGCTCGAACTTGGCGAGGATCGCTTGGGTTATCTGCGTCAATTGTATGGCCATTCATTTCAATGGCGCCAGAGGTAGGGTTGAGCATTCCTGAGAGTAATCCTAGAATCTCAGATTGACCGTTTCCGGAAACGCCTGCGATACCGACGAGCTCTCCGGCTCTAACAGAAAAGCTGATATCTTTGACACGGGTAACGCCAGTGGGATCGACATATCTGAGTTTTTCTACATTCAACAGTGTGTTAGTCGGTGTTGCCGCTTCTTTATCTACTTTTAAGCGAACTTTCCGCCCGACCATTAATTCTGCGAGTTGTTCGCGGTCGGTATCTTTGGTTTTGACATGAGCGACCATTTCGCCTTGACGCATCACTGATACGTTATCGGTAATCGCTAAGACTTCACGCAATTTATGCGTGATGATCATTACCGTCGTGCCTTGGTTGCGAAGTTTATCAAGTATATTAAATAGATGATCTGCTTCTTGAGGAGTCAATACACCGGTTGGTTCATCAAGAATTAATATTTTTGCATCTCGGTAGAGCGCTTTGAGTATTTCCACTCGTTGCTGCAGTCCAACAGGCAGATCACCGACGAGTGAGTCGAGTGGAACGTCTAAGCCATAGTCATCTTTAATCTGTTGGAGCTTTGCTCTTGCAGCTTCGATACTTGTTTCGAGTTTCCACCCACTTTCCGCACCTAAGATTATGTTCTCTAGTACGGTAAAAGAGTCCACAAGCATAAAGTGTTGGTGCACCATACCAATTCCAGAAGCAATGGCATCTTGAGAATTCGCTGGTTGATATTGAGCATTCTTAACTTTCATCTGACCAGTATCAGGCGTATAAAAGCCATAGATAATGCTCATTAAAGTCGATTTACCGGCTCCGTTTTCACCAATGACACCGTGAATAGTGCCTGCGGGGACTTGTAAATCAATATTTCGATTGGCATGCACTGCGCCAAAGCGTTTATTGATGCCTTTAAGCTCAATAGCGTAATTTGGGGTAGATATCACGTTGGGCATTTCCTAACTAATAAGCACTTGTTTTCATGAATGTCGATTTAAATTCTGGTTCAAAATACGAAGAATACCGCTGTTGAACGACAGCGGTATTCTTGGTCACGCTAATACTTACTAGGAATTAGTAGGTACAAGTGTTGTCAGACATGTAGTCATGAACGCTAATTTTTCCGCTGATAATGTCTGCTTTTAATTGGTCCATATAGCCGACTAACTCTTCGTTTACTAAAGGCTTGTTATAGTCATCTAAAGCCCAACCAATTGCATTTTGCTCTAAACCTAGCGCTTGTAGACCTGGTTTCCAAGTGCCTTCTAGTCCTTGAGTCCAGCTATCAACCGCAGCGACACCAACGCGCTTAACCATCGACGTTAGCATTGTGCCAGGTTGAATGTGGTTTTGGTTTGAGTCAACACCAATAGCATATTTACCAGCATCAGCTGCTGCTTGATAAACGCCAAGTCCAGTACCGCCAGCTGCTGCATAAATTACGTCAGCGCCTTTAGAAAATTGTGATTTTGCTAATTCAGAACCTTTAGCTGGGTCAGCAAATGCACTTGGTGTTGAACCTGTCATGTTTTGAAGAACAGTGATTTCTGAGTTGGCATATTTTGCCCCTTGCTGATAGCCACACTCAAATTTACGAATCAGTGGAATGTCCATGCCGCCAACAAAACCTACAGTTCCGCTTTTCGATACTTTTGCTGCTAGAGCACCAACAAGGAAAGACCCTTCATGCTCTTTAAATACAATAGATTGCACGTTTGGTTTATCTACGGTCGCATCAATAATCGTAAATTGAATATCAGGAAATTCGGTTGCCACTTTTTCTACTGATGAAGCCATATTAAAGCCAACAGCAACGATTGGAGAGTAACCACGACTCGCCAAACGACGTAAACCTTGTTCACGTTGTGCTTCGTTCTGTGGTTCAAATTCGAAAACCTTTTGGCCCTTCTCCTGCATGACTTTTACGCCATTTTGATAAACAGCTTCATTAAACGACTTATCAAATTTACCTGCGGTATCGTAAACAACGGCTGGTTTTGATTCGGCAAATACACTAAAAGAAGAAATCGCTAGCGCGATCGCTGAAAGTTTTATTAGGGAATTTTTCACAGTGAAATCCTTATGGTTGTGATAACGCTATTGTGATGCTCATGTTGCCAACGGTTGGCATGAAGCAAGGTTCATTAATAACCAGTTTATCGTGTTCAATAAAAAAAGAAATCGATTGGTTCACGCAAACCGTGTTTCTTTTTATAGTACGAAATACTATTTGTTCGTGTTTTGTGAATTATATCATCGAAACACAGTAACAATGCTCAATAAATGAGATCGATATCAATAAATAGTGTGAGATATTCATTGCTAATTTAAATAAACATGATGTTCATCACATTTATTGCTTGTGAATATTATTAGAAAACTGATTTAAACAAGAGGAAAAATGATTCGAAATGCTACGTGAAAACTTCAGTCCTAAGGCTAAAACTTCGAATGGTATTGGTTAAGATGACTCGTTATTCCGGTTTTGTTACTATCTGAGCCTGTCTAAGCAAAGAATTCTAGCTATGCAATCGAAACAAAAAGCTTATCTATCTGAAATGGAGATCGAACATTGGCAACTCTGTCGTCCAGAGCGAATGCAAGGGATGGTAATTGAGAGGGATGATCTTGATCCAACGATTAAGTTATTACTTGTTAGCCATCTTCCATTTACCTCTGATGAAGTCATTTTTCTAGAAAAAGTATTGGCTAGTTTTGGCGTTGGGTTGAAGGAAGTCATGACAGTCCAACCCCATCAATTATGTCGCTTGGGATCGCATCAACTCGAATGGATTTGGTTTATTGATTGTCCAGTTCAACTGATGGATTCTCTCAAATCACTTGCGTCAGCCAAATTAGATCAAGTAAGTGCTAATCCAAGTTTGAAGAAAGAATTATGGAATCAAATTGTTGCCTATAAAGAGTCTTAGAAAATGTCGATTAAAATTGTTCCCATGAACGAAGCTCATTTGCCCGATATATGGCAGATAGAGCGACAAGCACATACTCATCCTTGGAAGGAAAGCATGATCTTCGACCTTAATAGTCGGTGCGCAATTCATCATACATTGCTCTATCAAGGAAAGGTGGCAGGCTACTTTTATGCCCAAAACATTGTGGGCGAAGTAACATTGCTCAATGTCGCTATTGAACCCGAATATCAGAAGAAAGGGTTAGGGCGTCAACTTTTATCATTTCTAATTAGTTATACAGAAAAGCAAAGTGGTGAAAGTATTTGGTTGGAAGTGAGGGAGAGTAATAATGCTGCTCAAGCGCTATATCATTCATTGGGATTCAACGAAATCGATCGTCGAATAGATTATTACCCAGCCTCAAATGGCAAAGAAGACGCTATCATTATGAATTATGTACTGGGGTTTGACTTTTCTTAATGTTAAAAGAGCAAGTGGCGATATTATTCATCATTATATAAGGCGGTTGTTATGGATTATGAATTTATAAAAGATAATTTTTTGAATGAGTATCACGCAAAATTTAGCCTTGAACATCAAATCGTTGGCCGCTGGCTAGTGGAAGAAATTGGTCATGATCGCACAATGATTGAGCAGGTTTATCAACTTTTACAACAAGCATCCACCTTTCCAACAAAAGAGCACTTGTTAGTTGGAAATGAAATCAGCATGATCATTTTGCAAGATGAAGTTACTATCGAAGAAAATACTATAAACCAATGTATTGAAAGCGAATTAGAGTCTGACTTTTCGATTTATACGAGTGAAAGTAGCGCCCTTTGTGGTATTGATGACTTTACTTTGATGTTTAAACAATGGAATGACTTTATACAAAACTCCTAAAGTAACTTGCACAATCGTGGTGAGCTAAATCTTCTTTGCGTTATTATTGTGAATTTGTTGCACTATTGTGGTGCTTTGTTATCAAAAACTCCTCCTCTCCTTATAACTATTTCAATAGATTCAGTTAGTTAAAAAGTTGGCACGTACCTTGGATTATGAACTGTGTAAACGGACTACAGTTTGTAGAAGAGGATGCCATGAAATTAATTAACGCAATTATTAAACCATTTAAATTAGATGATGTACGCGAAGCACTATCCGATGTCGGTATCGAAGGGATGACTGTCTCGGAAGTAAAAGGTTTCGGTCGTCAAAAAGGTCATACTGAACTTTATCGCGGAGCAGAATACCAAGTTGACTTCCTACCTAAAGTTAAACTTGAGATTGCTACTCAAGGAGAGAATGTTGATCGTGTTCTTGAAGCAATTATTAAAGCAGCACATACCGGAAAAATCGGTGATGGTAAAATTTTTGTATATGACTTAAGTCACGCAGTACGTATACGTACTGGTGAAACTGACCAAGAAGCACTTTAAATAGATTCTAAGGATTGGAGAATAAATTATGGAACTTTCAGTAACCGTAGCAGAGTTACGTTACGCGCTTGACACCTTCTTTTTCTTAATTTCCGGCGCACTGGTAATGTGGATGGCTGCAGGTTTTGCCATGTTAGAAGCGGGTTTAGTTCGTTCTAAAAACACAACGGAAATTTTGACTAAGAACTTCGTACTATATGCAATTGCTTGTACTATGTATCTTATTGTTGGTTACAACATTATGTATGTCGACAATGCCGAAGCAGGTTGGTTACCTTCAATTGGTGGACTTATTGGTTCACAAGCCGAAGGAGCAGATCACTCTCTAGAGTCTGACTTCTTCTTCCAAGTAGTATTCGTTGCAACTGCTATGTCAGTGGTTTCTGGTGCTGTGGCTGAACGTATGAAGCTGTGGGCTTTCCTTATTTTTGCTGTTGTTTTAACTGGCGTAATTTACCCAGTTGAAGGTTACTGGACTTGGGGCGGTGGCTTCCTTGCAGATGCTGGCTTTAGTGACTTTGCAGGTTCTGGTATCGTTCACATGGCTGGTGCTGCTGCAGCTCTTGCAGGTGTTTTACTACTAGGTGCTCGTAAAGGAAAATACGGTAAAAACGGCGAAATCTTCCCAATTCCTGGTTCAAACATGCCTCTAGCTACTTTGGGTACATTTATCCTATGGTTCGGTTGGTTTGGTTTTAACGGTGGTTCTCAGTTAATGGTCTCTGACTTTGAGAATGCAACTGCTGTAGGTCAGATTTTCCTTAACACCAATGCTGCGGCTGCGGCTGGTGCGATTGCTGCTCTACTTGTTTGTAGAACAACTTGGGGTAAAGCGGATTTAACTATGGTTCTTAACGGTGCGTTAGCAGGTCTTGTTGCTATCACTGCGGACCCTCTATCTCCATCACCAATGTTTGCGGTTCTTATCGGTGCGATTGCTGGTGTAATTGTTGTATTCAGCATCATTGCTCTAGATAAAATCAAGATTGATGATCCAGTAGGTGCTATCTCTGTTCACGGTGTATGTGGTCTATTTGGTCTATTGGTTGTTCCAGTAAGCAATGGCGATGCAACATTTGGTGCTCAGATTCTAGGTGCTGTATGTATCTTTGCTTGGGTATTTATCGCTAGCTTGGTAGTTTGGAGCATTCTGAAAGCAACAATGGGTATCCGTGTTACTGATGAAGAAGAGCAAGAAGGTATGGACATTCACGATTGTGGTGTTGATGCTTACCCAGAGTTTGTATCGGTTAGATAATTAAACTCGTTAGTTACAAAATGTAATATTTAAAACCTGCCTTCGAGGCAGGTTTTTTGTTTTTACTATGGATTTATTATATCTTCCTCCATATAATCAAAACGAATGAAATTGAGAACTATTATCATTAGCAGTTCTAAATAAAATCGAATAGAAGGAGATATAGTATGAAGGAACGTAATATGAAAAGGTGTTTTCTAGGTCTATCGCTGGTTGTAGCATCTTTACCAACACTGAGCTTTGCTGCTGAAGAGGTTAACGTCTATTCATATCGTCAGCCTTTTTTGGTAGAGCCTATGTTTAAAGAGTTTACAGCTGAAACTGGCATCAAAGTTAATGTCATGTTTGCGAGCAAAGGGATTGCTGAAAAACTAAAGAATGAAGGTGAATACAGCCCTGCAGATGTGATTTTAACATCCGAGTTTAGCCGTCTATTTGAACTGTCAGAAAAAGGATTAGTTCAACCTGTTGATAATGATGTTATTAATGCTAATATTCCAGAAAAATTTCGTGACGTTGAGAATGAATGGTTTGCTTTAACTCAACGTACTCGTAGTGTTTATTCATCACGTGAACGAATAGGCGCACTGCCTGAATCATTTGACTACTTGGATTTAGCAAAACCTGAATTCAAAGGGAAAATTTGTACCCGAAGTGGTAAACACCCTTATAATGTGGCCCTTGTAGCTTCAATGATCGCTCACTACGGTGAAGCAGAAACATTAACTTGGCTTGAAGGTGTTAAAGGTAATTTAGCTCGTAAACCGCAAGGTAACGATCGTGGCCAAGTTAAAGCGATTAAAGAAGGGCTATGTGATTATTCCTTGGGAAACAGTTATTATATGGGTAAAATGCTCAATGACCCAGAGCAAGTATCATGGGCAGAGTCTGTTTATATCAACTTTCCGGGACAACAAGCGAACGGGACACATGTAAATGTCAGCGGAATGGCGATGGCGAAATACTCACCAAACCAAGATAACGCAATGAAACTAATGACGTTTCTAACTGGAGATGTAGCACAAAAAATGTACGCTGAAGTGAACTATGAGTATCCAGTGAAGTCTGGTGTTCCAACGTCAGAATTAGTCGCATCATGGGGTGAGTTTACTGCGGATACACTACCGTTAGATGAAATTGCTGACCACCATTCGGCAGCGGTAACGTTATTGGATCAGGTGAAGTTTGATCTATAGCGAGCCTCGATGAAGGAAACATTTGTTAAGTGGCATTTAAGCAGCTTTCTGTTCGCAGGGCTGCTTATTCTTCCTATTGTTTCTATCTTTTATACCTCGATAGGGGAGAGCAATGAGCTTTTTTCTCATCTCTTGTCGACGGTATTGCCTACGTACATTACAAATACCATTGTGGTCACATTTAATGTCATTGTGATTTCTCTATTGCTTGGTGTTCCCACTGCATGGTTTGTTGCCATGTGTGACTTCCCGAGTAAAGCTGTTTTACAATGGGTCCTTGTGCTTCCATTAGCGATGCCGGGTTATGTTATCGGTTATATTTACACTGATTGGCTCGATTTTGCCGGCCCTATTCAAACGATGCTCAGAGCTTGGTTTGACCTTCAACCTGGTCAATATTGGTTTCCAGATATCCGTACTGTTTTCGGTGCCAGCATTGTTCTTTCCTTAGTGTTATACCCCTACGTTTATTTAATGTGTCGAGCAGCATTTATGGAACAGAGTGTGTCGCTGTTGCAGTCGGCTCGGTTGTTAAAGTGTTCACCTTGGCAAAGTTTCTATCGTGTATCATTACCTCTAGTTCGACCTGCATTAGCTGTGGGGGTGGCATTAGTGGCAATGGAAACGATTGGTGAGTTTGGGACCATGAGTTATTTTGCGGTTAATACACTGACTACGGCCATTTATGATACTTGGCTGGGCTATTCCAACATTCATGCTGCGGCGAAAATTTCAGCGATGATGTTGATGATTGTGCTGCTGCTTTTGAGCCTTGAACGCTATAGCCGAAGGCGAACTAAACTATTTCAAAATCAATTTTCTAGCCATGATGACTTTGTGTATAAATTAACGGGATGGCGGCGCTATGGAGTATTACTTTGGTGCTGGTCTCTTGTCGTTGTGGCGTTTTTACTCCCAATATTGCAGCTTGCGTATTACGGTGTGGTGTATTTTAGCCAAAGTTGGAGTGGGTCGTTTGGAGTATTGGCGTGGAACAGCTTCTATGTATCGATATTTGCGGCGATATTAGCGACACTAATTGCTCTTCTGATTAATTTTAATCATAGATTGAAGTCGAGCCGTTTAAATACCGCATATCTTCGCTTTGCATCAATGGGTTATGCAGTGCCCGGAACGGTATTGGCGATTGGTGTTATGGTTCCTGTTCTATTTCTTGATCATTCGATAAACGATATTGCGAAATGGTTTGATTGGCAGCGCCCCGGATTGCTTTTTTCTGGTTCTGTTTTTGCGATGATTTTTGCGTTGGTGGTTCGCTTTAGTGCGATTGCAATTGGTAGTATTGAAAGCGGTTTGAATAAGATTTCCCCTTCTCTCGATATGGCTGCTCGTACCATGGGAAGCAAGCCTGACGCCATGCTACGGCGCATTCATTTTCCATTGGTTCGTCGTGGAATTTTGGTGGCTTTATTGCTGGTATTTATCGAATCAATGAAAGAGTTAAATGCAGCGTTGTTGCTTCGACCATTTAATTTTGAAACACTTGCCACTCATGTGTATAACTATGCATCTACCGAACAATTAGAACTTGCTGCCTTACCGGCAATTCTATTGGTACTTGTGGGGTTGGTGCCATTAGTTATGATTAACCGATCATTGGAGAACTCCCACTAATGTCGATAGCTTTATCCATTGAAGAACTCACAGTGGAATACGATAAAACACGGGTGCTCGAATCACTTTCATTTGACGTGAAATCAGGAGAAATCATTTGTCTTCTTGGTGCGAGTGGTTGTGGGAAAACGACATTGCTAAAAGCGATTGCGGGTTTAATTCCGCTTTCTGATGGTTGCCTAAAACTGAATAATAAAGTGATCGATGATGGCGAGCAGTGGTTAGTGCCTGAACAACGCAACATTGGGATGATCTTTCAAGATTATGCCTTGTTCCCACATTTAACAGTGGAAAAAAACATCGCGTTCGGTCTGAGTAATTTAAGTCAGAAACAGCAGCGTGAACGCGTTATTGAAATGTTGGAATTAGTTCATCTACAGGGCTTAGAAAACCGTTATCCTCACCAATTATCTGGCGGGCAGCAACAGCGTGTCGCGATTGCGAGAGCTCTGGCGTACAGCCCAGACCTTTTATTGCTCGATGAGCCATTTTCCAATATCGACACTCAAGTTCGCCATGAGTTAATCAGTGAAATTAGGCAGTTGTTTAAGCAACAAGGAATTACCGCTATTTTTGTGACTCATTCGCGTGAAGAGGCGTTTGCATTTGCCGACAAAATGGCAGTAATGAATCAAGGAGTGATTGAGCAATATGGCAGTGCTTCTGAGCTTTACTATTCGCCTTCAAGTCGGTTTGTTGCTGATTTCCTAGGAGGAGGCAGTTACTTAAAAGCGACTTGTGTAGCGAAACATCAGTATGACTCAGGATTGGGGCTGATTAAGGGGGGAGTACCGGAAAAGGAAGTGAGCATCGGTGAATCCTGTCACCTGTTGTTTCGTCCTCAACACATTCAATTAATCCCAACCCAAACTAGCCACATTCATGTTCTAGAATTGCAGTTTTTAGGCGATCATTGTCGTTATATTATCGACGTTAAAGGTGAACGGTTAGTCGCTACATCATCATTACCACTTGTCGTTGGTCAATCTGTGAATGTTGAAGTTGATGCAGAGAGTGTATTGGTGTTTGCACAATAAAAAAGCTGAAGCTTCAAAATGAAGCTTCAACTCTAACTTTCAAGTTTGTTACGACATCTGTTTTTTTCTAAATACAGCAACAAGAAGTAACATTGCTAAGGCTATGCCTCCGGTACTGCCACCACTTGAACCACCGCCACTATAACTAGGGACTGGTGTTTGATACGCGGGTTGTTGTGTATCTGCCCTTGTTGGTTTTGCATCTTGAGTTTTTCTTAGTTCTCTCGCTTTTTGTTCTTTCTCAACACGTGTTTTGTTTGTTCTGTCGATAGCATTTTCGGCGAATACGTCCTCTTCAACGACAAGTAGCGAGGTGTAATCGGTTAACAGACCGTACTCTAGAGCTAATTCTTCAAGAGCTTGCTCGGTATCTGCATCCTTAACGCCTAGATAGTTCATGCTGGCTTCCATATCTTTTATCGCAGAGAATGCCCATAAACGTTCCAATTCGGGATTATCAGTCGATTGCTCTGGTAGTGCTATTGTCGTTGTGTATTCCTCAGTGTTACTTCCTATGTCTGCTTTTAACGTTACTTTTACCTGGCCTGGTTTAAAGTAGTGGCCAAATACAGATAATTGCTCGCCACGATATAGAGTACGGATTTCTTCTGGGGTTAAGTTTTTCACTTTTGTGCCATCGATATCAATTCTAACGTTGCGATAGGCTTGATGATTTAGCTTACTTGTCGCACTCATTAAATGTCCCATAATATCATCGGAATTAGAGATGCTTTGAGCGAAACCATTTGACACTTTGGTCATTGATTCAAGCAATGGACGATTGGCACTGTTACCCATAATAAAGGTAAATAAGCGGACATCGTATTGCTTCATGAGATCGATAAACTCTTCTTTTTGTGTCACACCTACGTTGGCTACACCATCGGTTACCAATATTAGGCCACTTGGGCGATCGTCATCGAGGTTGGACATACCTTCTTTGAGTCCTGCATACAAGTTCGTTCCACCTCCTGTTCCAATATTTTCCACGGCGAGAAGGGCTTGTTGTACATTGTTTGGTGTTACGGCTTCATAACCTGATGTGACTTCAGTGACTCCTTGGTCGAAGACAACGATACGAAAGCGGTCATTGCTCGGTAATTGCCCCATTGCTTGTTTCACTCCTTCGACTAAGGTGGCGTATTTCGCGTTCATTGATCCTGATTTGTCTAGAATAAAGACCCAATCTCGCTGTGAGCTAATGGGAGAAAGATCATCACCTGGTGTAAAGGTCAGTTTAAAAGTCCCTTTTGAAGATTCTGAAGGATCTCTGTAAGTCACCATATCCAATCGGCCTGGGAGCCCTTCAGTTTGTCGCCAGTAAAAAACGATATCATTATCTAGGGTATAGACAGGATTCGCTGAGCTTTGGAGTGTAGGAGTTTCTTCGTCAGCATTATCGAAAGCTGCTTCACTGTTAACCGGTTGTACGTTACCAATGGTTGCTTTCCATTCTTGCGATGTAACCTGAGTAACATTGGCTTGAGGATGAGCGGGCAGGCGAACTCCGTCGACTGGGTATGACGAGCGCAAGTGCATATTGAATGAGAATTGAGATTTGACGTCATCATTTCTGCTCCAGAAAGAATCACGAGCTTCATCGACGCCTCCTTCTTCTAACGGATAAACATAGTGTCCAATGCCATGATCGATGAGCTCATTTTGAATATAGACGAGTTTCACTTTCACCGACTGTTTCGCTCGAACTGGGTATACACTAATATCAAATGTCTTGTAGTCATCTTTTTCGGTGATCGCCGTCGCTCTTCCTTGTGATTTTTGCTCTTCATAAATCTTGCGGGCTTGGTTTTTTTTCACGGCTTCCGCGATGACTGGATTATCATCGATCCAGTACATAAACTCTCCAACCACCGCGCCTTTAGGTACTGGAAATGAGTAAATTGCTTCGAGGTCAGTGTCGTTAGGGTTATAGAACTCTTGCTCAATACTGGTCGTGGCATAACTATCTTCTATCACAACATCAACATGATGCTGTTCAATTTCCAGATCTTGATATTGACTAGAAACAGGCTTTAAAAGGCCGCTTGCTGATGCGAATGGAGCCAATACTAATGCGGCGAGTGCGAGGGTAATCTTTTGTTTAAATCGGTTTAAGATTTTCATTCTAATCTCCTTTTCTTTAAGTCCCCACGGTTGGAAACTTAAGTCATTTGCTGTGCTTCACAAGCAAGATGCAGCGTTTGATAAGGAAAGAAAAGAGATAGAAAAAAGGTCGCAATATATGCGACCTAAAGTTATATGGGGTACGACTTATTCTTTGTCAGCAATGTCTTCAAACTGGCTAAATTGCCAAGGCCGGATGGCGACAACAAGGGAAGTTCCGTGCCGTTTGTCCATTGGTAGAGTGCTGTCATCGCGGCACGCATCATAAAATTCGGCAACGAGCTTATCCATCAACTTGTGTAAGCGGGGCGTGCTGTGGAGAGAAAGTAATCCAGTTGCCATACTGAGTTTTTCTCCTTCTTTAGTAAAAAAAGAACGGAAAAACTCATCTCTCACCCATTGTTGAAAGTAGGTTTGAATGGGGCCTCCTGGTAACCACTTAAAGTTGGGTGACACCATGAGCTTTATTTTATTTCCTGGTAGTAACTCAATGAGTTTTATTTTATCCAGCAGGGCTAATTTTTGGATAAGAGTGTGCTCAGGTAGTTTGTACTGAGAAGTAATATCTTCAAATGTGTACCCGTTGTGAGTACATACTGCGATAAGCAATAAAACGGGATCGGACACCACCATCTTTTCTTGCTCCATCGTTAATGATGATATTCGGGTATCACGGGAAGAGAAGTGAGTAAAGAGTTCATCCAACTCAATACTCATCATAGTACAAATACTTTCAAGCCGATCCAATGTGAGAGAGTTGCCACTGGTGAGTAGACGTTTGACTGAAGCTTCACTGAGTTCCAGTACCTGAGCAACATCTTTGTAGCTTTTCCCATGAAGCTTGAGTTGTCGCTTAAGTTCGGAAATTAACTGTTTGGTTTGAGACATGCTAATTCCTTTAAAAATCGTGGCATTGTTTGCGAGAAAATATGGCTACGCTTTTTGCGCTGAATAAATTTTAAACTTATTGGTTTTTGCATCGACGTTACAGTGACCAAAATGACGCTCAATAATAGGTGGATACTGAAGGAAACTGTTAGCAACTATTATCAGTTGACCACCTCGAGTTAGGTAATCTGGAGCCTGTGCTAATAACGTTTCCGTAGAATCATAATGAGTCTCAAGGCCTGAGTGAAATGGCGGGTTACTCACGATGGCGTCGTATGTTTCATCGACACTTGAATACACATCTGAAGCAAACGCATTTGCGGTGATGTGATTGGCTTCTAACGTGGCTTTTGTTGAAGCGATAGCTAATGCGCTGACATCACATAACGACAGTTCGATGTCTGGGTTCTTTTTCGCGATAACCGCACCAATCACTCCCGCACCACAGCCAAAATCCAATACTTTGCCCGACAGTGTTGAGAGAGTATCTAACAGTAGTCGGCTGCCAATATCCAATTCACCATGACTAAAAACACCGGGAAGTGTTTTTACGATGACATCTTCATCAGCGACATTAATCGAGTAACTCTTGTACCACTCTTCAAGAATAAAAGGTGGGGGGGTGATAGAACATTGCCCCCAATAAAATGAGCAACGTCGAGCTGAATCGTATTTTTTAATTGAGCCATACGGAGCGAACATCTTTTCGATGCTACGCACACCAGAGCGATTTTCACCCACTACGACTACCTCGGTACCTTCTCCCAATTTCGCCATTAACATTGCCAATAGGTATTGCGCTTCTTGCTTGGCTTTTGGCCAGTAGAGTAGCAAAAGGTCTGCGTCACAAGGTACGTCGAGTTCTTCAGAAAATATCGAATTGATAGACGAGTATTTTTTTAGGTTCGAGTAATAGCCATAGTGTGTCGTAAAGACAGTGACGCTTTCGCAACTAGCTTCTAGCTTTTTAGGAAAATCATCTTCGACTTCCCCCGCAACCAGTACCTTCTTTCCAGCAAAGTAAGCCAATTGACGTTCAGAAATTTGACTGGGCGCGGTTAAACTCGACATAACACAATGATATCCATAAAGGTGACTCAAAATTGGCGCGGATTGTCGCACATTGCTCGTAAAATATCAGCTATTGTCTTGCCGATTTAAGAAGTCTTTAAACTCTTCTTCGTAGATATTAAACAATACTAATGCAATGGCAAAAACCAATGGTCCGTAGATGATCCCCATTAAACCGTAATAGTTAATTCCGCCAAGCAAAGAGAAGAAAATCAGTAATGTGCTCATACCTGAGCTTCCTTGCATTAGCAGTGGGCGGAGAACATTATCAATTGAGCCTACAACGACGACACTCCATATTATAAGGAAAATGGCCCACCCAGTATCACCAGTTGCAAAGAGGTAGAATGCCGCAGGAAGCCAAATTAGAGCTGTTCCAACCATAGGGATAAACGAAGCGAAACCCATCATCGTTCCCCAAAATAATCCAGGGAAGCCAACAACCCACATACCGATGCCACCGGCGACTCCTTGAGCAATAGCCGTTAGAAATGACCCCAACACAGCCGACTTTGATACTGTCTCGATCTCATTGAGTAGACGATCTTCTTGGCTGCGTGATAACGGTAGAATGTGACGCAGGGAGTATATGATTTTGTCGTAGTCTCTCAATAGAAAAAAGAGCACAAATAACATAAGAAGAAAACTGGCCAAAAAGCCTGTGGCATTGCCTAGAAGCTTGGCACTGCTGCCGACCATTTTTGTTCCGAATTGGCTTATCAATTCACTTGCTTTTGCCCCAATGGTTGCAGGCGTTATATCGTCAAATGGAAGGTAGCTATTGGCAAACGCAAAGGCTTCGGTAACCCAATCTTGAGCCATTAAATGAGAAAAACCATCTTGCTCAATCCAGGAGTATGCGCTTTGGGAAAACTTTACCCCTTGTTGAGAGATCGCTCCAGCAACGAGGAGTAATGGTAAAACAATGATAAAGGTAAGAAGGAGGCACGAAAGTAGCGACGCTAGGTTTGGGTAAGTGGGTATTTTGTTCTCGATTCTCTGATGTATCGGATACATCAACATCATAATGATGAAGGCGAGTACAAGAATATGTACATAGGGTTCAATCAGTAAATAACAAAAGAGAGCAGCAACTAATAAGGCGGTAAGAATAACCCAGTGGTTTGAGGTTATTTTAATAGGGTTTGACATGAATAGTTACCATATGACACTAAGGAATTATGAGTATAATGACGGGTAATTCAACACTTTTCAATTAGGAGTGAAATATGGCTTGTTGTGGCGGTGGAAACTGTGACCAGTCAAAGCAAAAGCGAAAACAAAAAATACCTTGGTTTAAACTTGCGATTGGGATTTTGGTTATCCTAGTGGTAGTAAACTGGAAGTGATATTTAGAACCCACTTCCAGCTTATCATCGAATGTTATTTCATCTCTTTTGCAATAATGGAAAAACTGCGATCGGCTGCTTCTAGAGTCGCTTCAACTTCTTTTGGACCATGTGCTAATGAGGTGAAGCTGGCTTCAAACGCAGAAGGAGCTAGGTATACGCCATGCTCAAGCATTAGGTGGAAAAAACGTTTGAAACGCTCGGTATCACAAAGAGCGACATCTTCATAACAAGTCACACTGGTTTGTTCGGTGAAGAAAAAACCAAACATACCACCCACTTGGTGAACAAGTAGTGGGATATTGTGTTTGTTGGCTAACATTTTGAAACCGTCAGCAATGCTCTTAGTCGTTTGTGCGATACGCTCTTCATTTCCTTTATTGCGCAGTACATTGAGGCAAGTATACCCAGCTGCCATGGCTACCGGGTTACCAGATAATGTTCCAGCCTGATAAACAGGGCCAGTAGGCGCAATATGCTGCATAACTTCTTTACGTCCGCCGAACGCGCCGACCGGCATGCCGCCACCAATTATCTTACCAAGTGTCGTCAGGTCAGGTTTAATGTTGTAATGAGCTTGAGCACAACCTAAGGCAACGCGAAACCCTGTCATTACTTCATCAAAAATAAGTAATGCACCTTCTTGGTCACAAATTTCACGTAACCCTTCATGGAAACCTGGAATGGGTGGAATGCAATTCATATTGCCAGCAACAGGCTCAACGATAATGCAGGCAATTTCATTGGGGTTTGCGGCAAAAAGTGCTTTTACTGATTCGAGATCATTAAAGCGTGCTGTCAGTGTATATTTTGCAAAATCAGCAGGAACACCTGGTGAACTTGGCTGACCTAAGGTTAATGCGCCAGAACCAGCTTTAACCAGTAGGCTATCCGCATGGCCGTGATAACAGCCTTCAAATTTAATGATTTTATCTCGGTTGGTATAACCACGAGCTAAACGAATCGCACTCATGGTCGCCTCTGTACCTGAGCTTACCATTCTCAATTGTTCCATTGATGGTACTAACTCGGAGACTAACTCGGCCATATTAATTTCAGTTTCGGTTGGAGCACCAAAACTTAGCCCACGCTGAGCAGCATCGACCACCGCATCTCTAATTAACGCATGGTTATGACCCAGAATCATTGGCCCCCATGAACCGACATAGTCGATATAAGCTTTTCCATCGACGTCGAAAAGAAACGCACCATCTGCTCGTTCAATGAAAAGTGGTGATCCGCCAACGCCATTAAAGGCTCTAACAGGAGAATTAACGCCACCAGGAATGAAGGCTTGAGCTTTTTGATACAAATCGGATGATTTGGTCATGGGGTATCCTCTAAAATTTAAATTTGGATCAATTTGTGAGCATTGTACTCTACCATTGGCGCAGGAAAACCCTTTTCATTCAATTAGTCAGATTTGTTGATGTTTTTTTATTGATTGAAGAGAGGGTGAAAGAGTTGAGGCGAAATCACTAACAATACTTGAACGTCTCACTGAGGTATTAGATAATGGAAATACTTTATAAATAATTACTATATTCTAGGCTGATGTGAAGCGAGAATATTATATAAGTGAGGTCGTAGTGAGTGAGTTAAACGTGCCACTGTCTTTTACTGATGCTGCGGCAATTCGAGTAAAGACGCTAATCCAAGAAGAAGAAAATCCAGATCTTAAGTTGCGAGTATATATAACCGGTGGTGGTTGTAGTGGTTTTCAATATGGGTTTACCTTCGATGAGAAAGTGAACGAAGGCGACATGACAATTGAAAATAGTGGTGTGACTTTGGTTGTTGATCCGATGAGTCTCCAATATTTAATGGGTGGTCAGGTTGATTACACTGAAGGTTTGGAAGGCGCGCGTTTCTTTGTCGATAACCCAAATGCGACCACAACGTGCGGTTGTGGAGCATCATTTAGCGTATAACCGTTAATCATATTTATATTAAAAAAGCCCATAATTCGCGTAATTATGGGCTTTTTAATTTTGTTTATTCGTCGCTCTATTTTGAGTAGAGAAATTTAGCGTAACGTTCCAGTTTCTCTAAACGTATTTTTGCATTCGCTAAAAAGGTAGTCTTATTTTTTCCTGTGAGTGACTTAGACAAAGGAAGAGATACTGTTCTTGGGTTTTTATGTACGCCGTGTACTAAAAATTCATAATGAAGGTGTGGCCCAGTCACTCTGCCTGTGCCTCCTAACGTTCCGATGGTTTGACCTTGCTTCACACGCTGTCCAGTTTTCACAGAACGCCGGGTTAAATGAAGATATTTGGTGACATAGGTATTACTGTGCTTAATAAACACATAGTTACCGTTAAATTGGTTTCTTGCTGACTTAAGAACCACACCATCACCCGCAGCCCAAATAGGAGTGCCGACGGGCGCGACATAATCTGTTCCACGGTGAGGTTTTACCTTACCAGTTACGGGATGTAAGCGCTTGGGGTTAAAGTTCGATGAAACACGTCGAAAATCGAGTGGGGAACGAAGGAAAGCTTTTTTCATCGCTCTGCCTTTATCATCGTAGTAATCACCGGTTTTATCATCAAGAATTGCAGTGAAGGTTGTCCCCTGATTTACAAAGACTGTTGCGATGATATCACCACGCTCAACTACCTCGCCTTCAACCACTTTTTCTTGGTAGAGTATTTTGAAGCTGTCGCCTTTACGAATATCCAGCGCAAAATCGATATCCCAACCAAAAATGCCTGCAAGTTGCATAATTTGGTTGGCCGTTAATCCAGCACTGCTTGCGGCATTCCAGAAATTAGACCGAATTTCAGATTGCGCGTAATTATATTGGTAGAGGATCTCTTTTTTATCGATTTTTGAGTGATATCCACCATCTTTATTTTTACTTATTACGATGCTTTCGTAGGGACTGACGACACGTCTTAGTTGAATTAAAGCGTTGTTAGAGTCAAACCCAAATTGCAATTTATCTCCGGGCTGCAGTCTAGATAGTTGTTTCTTTATTCCACTGCTGCTGGATGTTAAGTCATGCAGTACTTTCGAAGAAATGCCCACTCTTTGGAATAAAATAGAAGCACTTTCACCGGATTTTACGCTATAGCTTTCCCAGCGAATTGTCGCTGTCGGAGGAATGGATATGCCAGGAGAGAGAGCTTCACTATTGATTGTTAATGGGTAATGACGCCCTGTTTCAAAATGACTCCCATCGGGATCGAGATCGCGAGGATCAGGCAGAAAAAAGAGCGCGATAATAATTAACGTGGTAAAAAAACCAATTAAGAGCCTATGAAGCAACGGAAGTGTAGACAAAATTGACAGCATATTTCGGTTTCATTCTACCAATATTAATAAAATCTTAGAAAGCATAGTCTAACTGGTTTCAAAATGCAGTGCTATTCAAGTAAACTGTCGCATTATCAAATTTATGCCAAATCTGCGGGAGTGAACAAGAATGGCGAATATTGAAACAGCGCTAGCTGAGATTAAGCGTGGTGTCGATGAACTGATTCCAGAAGAAGAGTTGATTGCAAAGCTTAAAGAAGGACGCCCACTTCGCATTAAGTTAGGCGCCGACCCTACAGCACCAGATATTCATCTTGGTCATACTGTGATTTTAAATAAATTACGAACTTTTCAAGATCTTGGTCATGAAGTTACATTTCTGATTGGAGACTTTACCGGCATGGTCGGTGATCCGACAGGGAAGAACACAACTCGTCCTCCGTTAACTCGTGAAGATGTTCTGCGAAATGCAGAGAGCTATAAAGAGCAAGTATTTAAAATTTTGGATCCAGCTAAAACTAAGATTCAGTTTAACTCCGAGTGGCTGTCAGAACTTGGTGCTGAAGGAATGATTCGTCTTGCAGCAAACCAAACGGTTGCTCGTATGTTAGAACGAGATGATTTCAAAAAGCGTTATGCCGGTGGGCAGCCAATTGCGATTCATGAATTCATGTACCCGTTACTTCAAGGTTATGACTCGGTTGCGATGGAAACTGACGTTGAGCTTGGTGGTACTGATCAGAAGTTTAATTTGTTGATGGGACGAGAGTTACAAAAATCAAATGGTCAGAAACCACAAGTTGTTTTGATGATGCCATTGTTGGTGGGATTAGACGGTGAGAAAAAAATGTCTAAGTCTGCTAATAACTATATTGGCGTCTCTGATGTCCCGACCGAAATGTTCGGTAAAATTATGTCTATTTCTGATGATTTAATGTGGAGTTACTACGAGCTGCTGTCATTCCGTCCTTTGGCGCAAATTGAGCAGTTTAAATCAGAAGTAGCAGCTGGAACGAATCCACGTGATATAAAAATCTTGTTAGCAAAAGAAATTATTGCTCGTTTTCATAGTGAAGCTGACGCTGATGCTGCTGAGCAAGAGTTCATTAATCGTTTCCAAAAAGGAGCGATTCCAGATGAGATGCCTGAGTTCAGTTACGACAATGGTATTGCGATATGCAATGTACTTAAAGAATCTGGGTTAGTTGGCTCAACATCAGATGCGATGCGAATGATTCGCCAAGGTGCGGCTAAAGCAGATGGTAATAAAGTAGAAGATACTAAATGGGTACCAGAAGCAGGGACCTACGTACTTCAAGTGGGTAAGCGTAAGTTTGCTCGCGTGACTATTGCATAGATATCATTGCTGTTTTAATGAAAGCCAGAGTCGTCGACTTTGGCTTTTTATTTAGAGCTTTTCACAATATATTGATAAAATTCCCTTTCAAATAGAGGGAGCTGCGATTTTTGCTTTTTGGTTTCTGGAAAATAATCAGTGACTAATTGGACGAATGCAGAACTTGGCTTCCCAGCTTTGTCTAAACCAAATCCAGCCATATTATACGTTCCATAGAGCGATCCACTTTTGCCGATAATTGCGCCTTTCACTGGTGCCTTTCTCATGCTGGACCGATTACGAAGAGTGCCGCTTTCTCCCGCTTTTGCCATTGATGCGACAAGATGAAGTTTACTATCGTTTTCAGCGATGTATTCGAGGACGTCAACCAATTGTTTGGCACTGAGTCGATTACTGCGTGAAAGCCCACTCCCATCATAAATTTGAGCCGTATCTAAGTTAATGCCTTCTTTCCCCAATACTTCTTTCATGGCTAAAGCCGCATTGGAAAAACTACCCGGTTGGTTGTAAAACTTTGCGCCAATTGTTTTAGCGATGTTATTGGCTATCAAATTGTCCGATCTATGCAGCATTGTGGTGATCAAATCTGATAGTACTGGAGAACGTTTAATCGCGAGTAATTGCTTTTCTTTCTTGCTCGTAGGTGTGCCGATTTTTATGTCGCCATCAAGCTTGATTTTTAGTCTCTTCAAGATGGAAACAACTTGCTCTTTTGCATAAAGAGATGGAGCACGTACGGCAAATTTTAAAGGGAGAGGGTCGTTACGAAAAGCAAGGCAACCGTCGAGGTGATAGTGGTTTTCTCTCGTGGAATATAAATCTAGAAAGCAGCGCTTTTTCTTTTGCTCTTCAAGAGATACAGCAACACTTGATGTTGTGGCGACAACAGGAAAGGCTTTAGGGACATAAACTCGGGTCGTACCATCATCATTTGTATAGATTGAGCCGTATACACAATTTCGGTCTAACGTTACAGCACTTGATGGCGCACTATAACATACCCCTAAGATATCCCAAGGCCAGCCAACTGCGGCTTCATACCCATCAAATTGGCTATTATCAATCCAAATATCACCTTTAATTCTCTTAACACCACTGAAGGTCAATTTAGAGAGCAGTTGAGACAGATCTTTTGTCGTTAAGGTTGGGTCGCCACTAAATTTGATAATGATGTCGTTATTGGCTCGCAGTAATGATGTGGTGAAACTAAAACTGTCCCCTAAGACGAGCTTAGCAGCTGTGGCGGTTAGTAATTTTAATGTACTTGCTGGTGGAAACAGTTCATTTGATGCAGAACCAAATGTCTGCGTAGGGAAGCTAGGCTTTCCCACTGGAGATACTGTCGCAGTATAGCGAGCGGGCAATTGGATATTCTGTAAATTCTTGTAAGTCGATGGCTGCGCAGAATTAACCATCATAGGAGAAAGAGCAAGAAAAGGAATAATGTAAAAAAAACAACGAATAAACTTAGCCACAGAACCATCTTAGTTTAAGAATTATTTGTCTAGTATAACGTTAAAAAAAGTGAGTGCCATCAAGCCAGAGTGAAAAATTATAATGTTTAGTTTTAATCGAATGAGAAACACCGTTTTTGTCCGGTTTAGTGGTGATTATGTCCTATCGGCCAGAGTTTTTGTGATTATACTGGGTTCATCAAATACGATTGAAAGGTGCTTATGCTAGAACACCAAGTCATTAAAATTGCATTGATTGCTCATGATGGAGCGAATGCCGTCGATGTGTTCGGGCCATTGCAGGTCTTTTCCAGTGCCAATTATATTCTGCGTAAAATGCACCCTGAGCGCGATATCGTTGGCTATCAAACTTGCCTCGTTAGCCTGACAGGCGTTCAGTTTCAGCTTGATACTCAAACCCGTGTTATAGCTGATGCTTTGATTGATGAAATGGCAACAATAAAACCAGATACCTTAGTCATCGCAGGAGGACACCAAGCTCCGGAGGTTGCCTCTCAGAGTCAAGTTATGGATACACTCATTCCACATATTCATCAGACTCGACGTGTCGCTTCGGTGTGCAGTGGTGCTTTTATATTGGCAGCCAGTGGAGTGCTAGATAACCGTCGAGCTACAACACATTGGGAACGCTTTCCGGTATTTTCTAAGCGCTTCCCCAAAGTGCGTTTAAAAATGGATGCTTTGTTTACAAAGGACGATAAGTATTATTGCTCTGCAGGTGTAACCTCGGGAATTGACCTTGCATTGAACTTGGTGCAGGAAGATTTCGGTCGTCGTGTTGCGTTAGAAACGTCCCGCGAGATGGTGGCATTTTATCATCGCCCTGGTGGACAAAATCAGTTTTCTAGTATTGATGGTATGAAACCCGCCAAAACTGAAATATTAATTAAGGTCCAAGATTGGATAGAACAACATCTTGATTCTAACTTGGAAGTTTCTCAATTGGCTGAAATTGCGGCGATGAGTGTGCGTAATTTCTCGCGCAAATTTACCCAAGAAACAGGTCTGTCACCATCACGTTACATTGCTATCGCTCGCTTGAACAAAGCTCGGCTAATGCTGGAAGAAAGCACTTATTCCATTAGTAGGGTGGCTCGTGTTTGTGGCTACCACAATAGTGAAACTCTACGTCGTTCATTTGCCCGAGAGCTGAATGTATCTCCTTCGGAATATCGTAAACGCTTTCATGTCAACGCTTAATTATTTCACGTTCACGCCTAACTATAGGAATGCATTATGCCCCCAAAAATTATTATTCTAGCGGTTGCTCAGAGCTGCTACTGGTTCGCGGTGCTGATTGGTATCAGTTTATCTTCTATTATCGGTATTAAGTTAGCTCCCCACGCTTCTCTTGCGACATTGCCATTTGGGTTAGTAAGCTTGGGGGCATTGATAAGTACTTATGCGTTATCTGTACTGATGCAGCAGCGTGGACGTCGATTAGGATTGAGACTGGGAGCATTTTCTGGAGCTTGTTCTGCGTTTATATGTGCAGTATCAATTTATATTGAGAGCTTTTCTCTGTTTTGTTTGGGAAGTTTGTTGATGGGGGGGTATCAGGCTTCTTCGGTTTTTTACCGCTTGGCAGCCATGGACGAAGCGCCAGAATCTAAAAAAGGTAGCGTGATGGGGTGGGTGTTGTCAGGCAGTTTACTGGCGGCCGTTTTAGGCCCAACATTGGCTAACTATGCAAATCAATGGTTTAGTGAGCCACCTTACCTTGGCGCGTATTTGTTTGTTGGCATTTTTGCCGTGATTGCCTTTTTATTGCTTGGTGTGTTGAGTAACCCTGTGATCAATAACAACACGCCTGCGCATAATACCCGTCGCTTTTTACGCAATTCAACTTACCGTGTCGGAGTGATCAATACGGCTTTCGGACAGTTTGTGATGATGCTAATGATGGTCGTCACGCCGCTTGCGATGCACGCTCATGAATACTCAACAGATCAGGGTGTTTCTGTGATTGGTTGGCATATTATTGGTATGTTTTTTCCCTCCTTTTTCACCGGTAAATTGATTGATCGTTTTGGTACCAACGCGATAGTTTACGCTGGTTTAGTTATATTTTCTTTAAGCGCAATTTCTACCGTTTTCGGTATGGTATTGATGAACTTTTATGTCAGCTTGTTCCTACTTGGAGTAGGGTGGAACTTTTTATATATGTCTGGTACTGGCCAATATTCTTCGGCAATAGATGTAGATGAGAAAGGTAAAGGACAGGGCGTTGCTGAGCTGATTATTGCGTTTTCCAGTATTATCGCAGTGATTGGTGGAGGGGTGCTGATAAACTGGCTTGATTGGCAGCAGTTGAATTATGGTGTGTTGGTGTTATTACTCGGTATGGCAGCCTTGAATTTGTTCGCGCGTGATTAAGTTTAACTCATGCTAAAAAATTAAGTGCTTGGTGATTTTTGTCGTATCGAGAAGGCGGAATTTTAGGTTTTTAGGTATGTTTTGCCATGTAATGCAGATCTGAAATCAATGTACTGAAGTGAGTCAGTCATGATTCTAGCCAGTGATCATGGAGTAAAAGCGTGAAAGTTGTTTTAAATTCGAAAATTTTCTGAGCCATCTCTTGATTTCAAGTGATCTAATGCCCATGTTTGTTTACACTGAAATTAAGAAATTGATATTGAACTACCTAACCCCATCGGTTGGGTAGTTTTGTTTTGTCCAAAGTTGTTTGATCCAAAAGCAGTTTTGGCATAGAGGTATATTATGGAAAACGTTCCAATGACATTACGCGGTGCTGAACAACTGCGTGTTGAACTAGATAGATTACTAAAGCTTAGACCTAAAATTACTCAAGCTATTGCTGAAGCTCGTGAACTCGGTGACTTAAAAGAAAATGCCGAATACCATGCTGCTCGCGAAGAGCAGGGGATTTGCGAAGCTCAAATTCGAGATATCGAATATAAACTTTCAGTTGCTCAAATTATCGATGTAACCACGATGGAAAATACCGGTAAGGTTATTTTCGGTACTACGGTTACCTTGATCAATGTTGATACCGATGAAGAAAATCGTTATCAAATTGTTGGTGACGATGAAGCTGATATTAAAGCGAGCCGTATATCGGTTAGCTCTCCAATCGCTCGAGGAGTCATCGGTAAGGTCGAAGGCGACGAAGTTACCATCGTGACGCCAAGTGGTGAGAAAGTGTTTGAAATTGACAAAGTTGACTATATTTAATCAGCTAACTGAGCCACTTTTAAATGACAAAAGGTCGCTAATGATTAGCGACCTCTTTTGCGTAAACGATGATATAAATGTCATTTATTTACGTGGAAGTTCAATCTTACGTTGTTCAGACTGACGATAAAGCACGAGTGTTTTTCCGATAGTTTGAACTTTTTCTGCGCGCGTTTCGCGAATAATAGCATCGATAATTAATACTTTGGTTTCTCTATCTTCTGATGCTATTTTTACTTTTACTAGCTCATGATGATTGAGCGCGAGATCGATTTCCGCCAGAACAGCTTCAGTAAGCCCGTTTGCTCCAAGCATTACAACTGGTTTTAAGCTGTGTGCTAGGCCTTTAAGATGCTGCTTTTGTTTCGTACTTAGGTTCATTGTGCGGCCAATTTATTTTTGATTAGGGTTGAAAAGTCGCATTTTAACGCCATCTATGCAGGAAGACTATATTTTCTAGTCTACTTTCTTAAATAGACATGATTTTAATTAGGTCCTCGATGAGTAAACAAAAACATTCAGCAAGTTCTGGTCGTTGGTTAAAAGAACACTTCGATGACAAATATGTCAATGAGGCTAAGAAGAAAGGCTATCGTTCGCGTGCGATTTTCAAGATAGAAGAAATTCAGAATAAAGATAAGTTACTTAAGTCAGGAATGACGGTTGTCGATTTAGGGGCAGCTCCTGGCGGATGGTCTCAATATGCTGCTAATATCGTTGGAGGAGAAGGCCAAGTTATTGCTTGTGACATCCTACCTATGGATTCGATAGCCGGCGTAGCTTTTCTTCAAGGGGATTTTCGAGAAGATGCGGTTCTGGAAGCACTTTTAGAAAGAATTGGACCAAATATGGTTGATGTTGTTATGTCAGACATGGCACCAAATATGGCTGGGAATTTATCAGTCGATCAGCCAAGAGCAATGTATTTAGTTGAACTGGCACTTGATATGTGTCGCCAAGTTCTGGGTCCAAATGGTTGTTTTGTTGTGAAAGTTTTTCAAGGCGAAGGCTTTGATCAATACATACAAGAAGTTCGAAATATGTTTAAAGCGGTAAAAATTCGCAAACCAGATTCTTCCCGTGCACGATCACGAGAAGTTTATGTTGTTGCGACTGGTTACAAAGGGTAACCATTTTATGGGGATAGGGCACTGAGAACACTATAGCGACAAGTTATAATCTGTAGTACCCTACCTTTAATTACAACTAGTTATCGAGAGGCTTGCACCTTGAGTGACATGGCAAAAAATTTAATCTTATGGCTTGTTATTGCTGTCGTTTTAATGTCTGTATTTCAGAGCTTTGGCCCTGGTGATGCAACAGGGAAATCGGTTGACTACACCACATTTGTTAGTGAAGTTGGGCAAGGGCAAATACAAGAAGCGCAATTCAAAGACAGTCAAATTACGTTCACTCGTCGTGGTAGCACCACTAGTAACGTTACGTATATGCCGGTTTATGACCAAAAACTGCTTGATGATTTGATCAATCAAAACGTGAAAGTAGAAGGCACTCCACCAGAAGAGCAAAGCTTATTAGGGACTATCTTTATTTCGTGGTTCCCAATGATACTTCTTGTTGGTGTTTGGATCTTCTTCATGCGCCAAATGCAAGGCGGTGGTGGTAAAGGTGCGATGTCATTTGGTAAGAGCAAAGCTCGAATGATGACAGAAGAGCAGATCAAAACTACTTTTGCTGATGTTGCTGGCTGTGATGAGGCCAAAGACGATGTGAAAGAGTTGGTTGATTACCTACGTGATCCAAGTCGTTTCCAAAAGCTGGGTGGTAAAATTCCAACAGGTGTTTTAATGGTTGGTCCTCCTGGTACGGGTAAAACCTTACTTGCAAAAGCAATTGCTGGTGAAGCGAAAGTACCATTTTTCACAATTTCTGGTTCTGACTTTGTTGAAATGTTCGTTGGTGTCGGTGCTTCGCGTGTTCGTGATATGTTTGAACAAGCCAAGAAAGCATCACCATGTATCATCTTTATCGATGAAATCGATGCAGTAGGTCGACAGCGTGGTGCTGGTGTTGGTGGTGGTCATGATGAGCGTGAGCAAACACTAAACCAGATGTTGGTTGAAATGGATGGTTTTGAAGGTAACGAAGGCGTTATTGTTATCGCTGCAACCAACCGTCCTGATGTACTTGACCCAGCATTACTTCGCCCCGGTCGTTTTGATAGACAAGTTGTTGTTGGTCTACCAGATGTTCGTGGACGTGAGCAAATTCTTAAAGTTCATATGCGTAAAGTTCCTTTGGCAGGTGACGTTGAACCTTCATTGATTGCTCGTGGTACACCAGGTTTCTCTGGTGCTGACTTAGCTAACTTAGTAAATGAAGCCGCACTATTTGCTGCTCGTGGAAACAAACGTAATGTCTCTATGGTTGAGTTTGAATTAGCAAAAGATAAGATCATGATGGGTGCTGAGCGTCGATCTATGGTTATGTCGGAAGAAGTCAAAGAATCAACGGCGTACCATGAAGCAGGCCATGCTATTGTTGGGCGTTTAGTTCCAGAGCATGACCCAGTTTACAAGGTTTCTATAATTCCTCGTGGCCGTGCACTTGGTGTGACGATGTACCTGCCTGAGCAAGATCGAGTAAGTATGTCTCGTCGACATTTGGAATCGATGCTTTCAAGCTTATATGGTGGTCGATTGGCTGAAGAGCTAATCTATGGCGCAGATCAAGTTTCAACTGGTGCTTCGAACGATATCGAACGTGCGACTGATATTGCGAATAAAATGGTTACTAAATGGGGTTTCTCTGAAACTTTAGGACCGCTTTTATATACTGAAGAGGAAGGTGAAGTTTTCCTAGGACGCAGTTCAGGCAAATCTAAGCATATGTCTGATGACACAGCTAAAGCCATTGATATAGAAATTAGAACCTTAATCGATCGCAACTATCTTCGAGCTAAAAAGATACTTGAAGAAAATATGGATATTATGCATGCAATGAAAGATGCATTAATGAAATATGAAACAATCGATGCTGGTCAAATCGATGATTTGATGGAACGTAAGTCAGAGATTCGTGAACCTGCCGGTTGGGTTGAGCAAGATAAAGCTGCGCAAGAAAAGCGAGATGCAGCTGAAGAAGATAAAAAAGTAGATTCAACTGTCGAAAATTCTGAAGAAGAAAAACCAGAAGAAACGAAGGAAGAATCGAAAAAAGACCAAAACGAAGAATAAAGTTTTGGAGATAATGAAGCCCTGAGTTTACTCGGGGCTTTTTATTAGCTAAAGCAAAAGAGATGGAACACGTTTAGATAGGAAAGTAATGCAAATATCCACATCAACCAAGACGCTAGATCTATCATCCCCTCAAGTCATGGGTATTTTAAATACGACACCTGATTCATTTTCTGATGGTGGCCAATTTACATCTGTTACTCGAGCTTTAAAACAAGCTGAATGTATGATTGCCTCGGGGGTATCGATTATTGATATCGGAGGAGAATCTACACGACCGGGAGCTCCTGATGTTGAGTTAAACGAAGAGTTATCTAGAGTTATTCCTGTTATCAAAGCGATACGTGAACAACATGATGTTTGGATTTCGATTGATACCAGTAAACCGGAAGTTATGAAACAGGCTATTGCGGCTGGAGCTGACATTATTAACGATGTCCGTGCACTACAAGAGCCGGGAGCGCTGGAAGTCGCCGCAAAAGCTCAAGTTCCGGTTTGTATCATGCATATGAAAGGTCAGCCAAGAACAATGCAACACAATCCAGAATATTCCGATGTTATGGATGAGGTTCGCATTTTTTTACAGCAACGAATCGCAGCTTGCGAAGAGTCAGGTATAAAGAAAGAAAATATTATTATCGATCCTGGGTTTGGGTTCGGTAAAACAGAATCTCACAACTATCATTTACTCGCGCATCTGAATGAATTACATGCTTTTGGTCTGCCGATACTGGCTGGAATGTCACGTAAATCAATGTTATATAAGCCTCTAAATAAGTCGCCATCTAATTGCTTAGCTGGCAGTTTAACGGTTGCATTAACCGCTTATGAAAAAGGTGCTCAGATTCTTCGAGTCCATGATTTTGAAGAAACCTTAGATGCATTAACTATTGCGAAGTTAATTCACAATAATCGTTAGGCAACGATAGCGATAAAACAATAAAACGAAAGGTACAATATGTCTGAGAAAAGACGTTACTTCGGCACTGATGGTGTTCGAGGAAAAGTAGGGCAATTTCCGATCACTCCCGATTTTATATTAAAACTTGGCTGGGCCGCAGGGCGTGTACTTGCTAAACAAGGCACTAAGAAAGTTATTATCGGTAAAGATACTCGAATATCTGGCTATATGTTGGAGTCGGCGTTAGAAGCTGGACTTGCAGCTGCTGGGTTAAAAGCAATTTTCACCGGGCCAATGCCGACACCTGCGGTAGCATATTTAACACGAACATTCCGTGCTGAGGCAGGAATTGTTATCTCAGCATCGCACAACCCTTATTACGATAATGGTATTAAGTTCTTTTCTGCGGAAGGGACCAAATTGCCTGATGAGGTTGAACTAGCCATTGAAAAAGAACTCGATAAAGATATTGAATGCGTTCCGTCTTCTGAGCTTGGTAAAGCAGCGCGCTTAACCGATGCAGCAGGACGTTATATTGAATTTTGTAAGAGTACGTTTCCATCACATCATGGTTTAGAAAAGTTAAAAATCGTTGTCGATTGTGCGCATGGTGCAACTTATCACATTGCTCCAAGTGTCTTTAAGGAGCTTGGTGCTGAAGTTATTTCAATTGGTGTTGAACCTAATGGCACCAATATTAATGATAAAGTTGGGGCAACAGATGTTAAATTATTGCAACAGCGAGTGCTTGAAGAAAAAGCGGACATAGGACTAGCTTTTGATGGTGATGGCGACCGTATTATTTTAGTTGATGCACTGGGTCATGAAGTCGATGGCGACCAGATTGCATACATCATTGCACGGGATTTACTGCGTAAAGGTGAATTGAAAGGTGGGGTTGTCGGTACTTTAATGACCAACTTAGGAATGGAAGTTGGATTGAAACAACTCGGTATTCCATTTGTCCGTGCTGCAGTGGGCGACCGCTACGTGATGGAAAAGCTAATAGAAAAAAATTGGAAAATTGGCGCCGAAAATTCAGGTCATGTGATATTACTGGATAAAGTGACCACAGGAGATGCGATCGTCGCGGCGTTGCAAGTGTTGTCGTCTATGATTGATAGCGATATGTCACTTCACGACTTAGCAAAAGGCATGACACTCTATCCTCAAGTATTAGAGAATGTACGATTTAGCGGTGATAGTAATCCTTTGGAAGCCGAAGCTGTTCTTGAAGCCGTCGCAAAAGTTGAAAAGAACTTAGGAAGTAACGGACGTGTGTTACTTAGAAAATCAGGTACCGAACCTTTATTGCGTGTCATGGTTGAAGGTCAAGACTCAGAATTAGTTCAACGTTCGGCCCATGACATTGCGGATGCAATCAAAGCCAATTGCTAGATTAAATTGCATTTATTTTCGGGATTATGCTGATTAATTTGCTTATTGGTTAGAGCTTTGTCCTTTTTTTAACCATGTGAAGCATTAAACAGAAAAAAAATGAATTCTTCACTTGTCAGTTTTGTAAGCTTTCGATAGTATTGCGTCCTCCCTCAATGAGGGTCGCGCTAGCTATGTTTTTTCGAAAGAATAACGGCACTGGCTCAACAATTTTGACATAGGTGGAAAACATGTTTTCAGTTCTACTTGTGATTTACCTGTTGGCAGCGTTGGCTATTATCGGCTTAGTGCTGATTCAACAAGGTAAAGGCGCAGATATGGGAGCTTCATTCGGAGCTGGTGCATCAAATACAGTATTTGGCGCTGGTGGCTCAGGCAATTTCTTGTCTCGAATGACCGCAGTTTTTGCGACAGTATTTTTAATCGCTTGTTTGGTGTTGGGTAACCTCTCAACTCACAAAACAGATTCTCAATGGCTTGACCTTGAGGCTCCAGTAGCGACTGAGCAAACTGATGTTGTAAAAGCAGTGGATGATATCCCAGTTGAACCAACTGGCGATGATATCCCAGAGTAATTTATAGAATAAATCGAATATAGCCGAGATGGTGAAATTGGTAGACACGCTAGCATGAGGTGCTAGTGCCTTAGGTGTGAGGGTTCGAGTCCCTCTCTCGGCACCATTGTTTGAGAAGCTTGTAATATAACATTGACGGCGTATAATAGCCGCAATCGGACGCGGGGTGGAGCAGCTTGGTAGCTCGTCGGGCTCATAACCCGAAGGTCGTAGGTTCAAATCCTGCCCCCGCAACCAATCTTAATATTCTGATTGGTAGCAAGTTTCTGCAGTGTAAACCTCACTGCAATTGAAGTGATTTTTATAATCAATTCAATGTTTCAGGGTCCAGCATCTTTAAACCCCGATTATCGGGGTTTTTTGTTATCTGAATGTTTTATGTGATGATATTTATCTATAAAAATCAGATGCTTGCATGGAGTGGTTGATGGGCTCTGAGCCCTTTTTTTGTTTCTGGAGTGGTTTAATGACTGGTTTAGAGAAACAACTGACTGATTTATTAGAATCAGCAGTCGTTGCATCGGGCTACGAATTAGTTGGGTTAGAGTTTATTCGTGCTGGAGCGCATTCTACATTGCGTATCTATATTGACCATGAGAATGGTATCAATGTCGATGATTGTGCAGAAGTGAGTCGCCAAGTTGGTGCAGTACTTGATGTTGAAGACCCAATTTCGGTGGTTTATAACCTTGAAGTATCATCACCGGGATTAGAAAGACCACTTTTTAAAGTAGAGCACTACGAGCAATTTATTGGTCATGAGGTCAGCATCGTTTTAAATATGGCTGTAGGTAATCGCCGTAAATGGAAAGGGACTATCCATTCTATTGAAGGTGAAACGATTACTCTTATTGTTGATAAGCAAGAAGAGCAATTTGTACTTAGCAATATATCGAAAGCTAACCTGATCCCTAAATTTTAAAGTCTTAGAGGCTAGAAGTAATGAGTAAAGAGATTTTAGCGGTAGTCGAGGCGGTTTCTAATGAGAAAGCTGTCCCTCGTGAGCGTATTTTTGAAGCGCTTGAAGTTGCCTTGGCAACTTCGTCTAAAAAGAAGCACAACATCGAAATTGAAGTTCGCGTAGAAATTGACCGCAAATCCGGTGAGTTTACGACATTTCGTCGTTGGTTGGTGGTTGAAGAAGTTGAGTTCCCAACCAAGGAAATATCTTATGAAGCGGCAGTTTATGATGATGAGTCTATTGAATTAGGCGGCTATATCGAAGATGAAATCGAGTCAGTTAAATTTGACCGAATCACCACTCAAACTGCGAAGCAAGTTATCGTACAAAAAGTTCGTGAAGCAGAGCGTGCCCAAATAGTTGAACAATTTATTGATAACGAAGGTGAACTGGTCACTGGTGTTGTTAAAAAAGTGAATCGTGATGCAATCGTTCTTGATCTAGGTAACAACGCTGAAGCTGTTATTCTTCGTGAAGATCAACTTCCACGAGAGAATTTCCGTTCAGGTGATCGTGTTCGTGGATTGCTTTATGCAGTTAAACCTGATGCTCGAGGTTTCCAATTATTCGTTACTCGCTCTAAGCCTGAAATGTTAGTTGAATTGTTTCGTGTAGAAGTGCCAGAAATTGGCGAAGAGCTAATTGAGCTTAAAGCGGCAGCGCGTGATCCGGGTTCTCGTGCAAAAATTGCAGTGAAAACTAACGATCGCCGAATTGACCCAGTTGGTGCATGTGTCGGTATGAGAGGTGCTCGAGTTCAGGCTGTTTCAGGTGAACTTGGTGGTGAACGTATTGATATCGTCCTTTGGGATGATAACCCAGCACAATTTGTTATCAATGCAATGGCTCCTGCAGATGTGGCTTCAATCATTATGGATGAAGATGCAAACTCAATGGATATTGCAGTAGAAGCAGATAACTTGGCTCAAGCTATCGGTCGTAATGGTCAGAATGTTCGTTTAGCCTCTCAACTGTCTGGTTGGGAATTGAACGTAATGACAGTTGAAGATTTACAAAATAAACATCAACAAGAATCGATTCAATCAATCGAACAGTTTATGAAGTACCTCGATATTGAGCAGGACTTTGCAGAGCTTTTGGTTGAGGAAGGGTTCTCGACACTTGAAGAAGTTGCTTATGTTCCAGTAAATGAGTTACTTGAAGTTGATGGTATGGATGAAGATATTGTGGAAGAGCTTCGCTCTCGTGCGAAAGATGCACTAACCACAATGGCATTAGCAAAAGAAGAGTCTTACGGCGACGTAGAGCCAGCAGCGGATTTGCTAGCTCTTGAAGGGTTGGAGCGTGATCTTGCATTCCAACTGGCGGCGAAGGGTGTAATTACATTAGAAGATTTAGCTGATCAAGGTATCGACGATCTTGAAGGGATCGATGGATTAACAGAAGAGCGTGCAGGAGAGCTAATTATGGCTGCGCGTAATATCTGTTGGTTCGGCGACGATGCGTAATTTTTCAGCAGGGGAGGAAGCGGCATGACACAACTAACAGTTAAAGCACTCAGTGAAGATATTGGTACTCCGGTTGACCGCTTAATTGAACAACTTGCTGATGCAGGCATGACAAAAACGAGTTCAGATAGTGTTACCGATGATGAAAAGCAGCAGTTGCTTTCACATTTACGTAAAGAGCATGGTGATAAGTCATCAGATGGCGAGCCAACTCGTTTAACGTTACAACGCAAAACTCGTAGCACATTAAGTGTGAATGCGGGTGGTGGTAAGAGTAAGAATGTTCAGGTAGAAGTACGTAAAAAGCGCACTTATGTTAAGCGCAGTGCTGTAGATGAAGAAGCACAACGTGAAGCGGAAGAGCTAGCTGCTCGTGAAGCTGAAGCGAAACGTGAAGCAGAAGAACAAGCAAAACGCGAAGCCGAAGCGAAACGTGCAGAAGAAGCAAAACGTGAAGCAGAAGAAAAAGCGAAACGTGAAGCGGAAGAAAAAGCGAAAAAAGAAGCCGCTAAAGCAGCAAAACAACCTGCAATTAGTGATGAAGAAAAATTGAAGCAAGAAGCAGCGCGTAAAGAAGTTGAAGAACTTAGACGTCGTCAAGAAGAAGAAGCACTGCGCAAAGCTGAAGAAGAAAGCCAACGTCAAATTGAACTCGCTCGTGAAATGGCCGAGAAGAATAAAGAGCGTTGGTCTGCTGAAGAAGCGAAAAAAGATACTATGGAATCACAAGATGCCGATTATCATTTAACGACTTCAGCAACTGCGCGTGCAGCTGAAGATGAAGCGGATAATAGCGTTGAAGAAGCACCTCGACGAGTGGCTAAACCAGCGAAACGTAAAGCGACTGAACGCCAAGAGCGCGATACAAAGCCTCGTGGAAAAGCAGGAAAAGCTGGTAAAGGCAACCGTGCTCGCAAAGGTAAGTTAGCTAAACCGACTTCAATGCAACATGGCTTTGATAAAAATGCGACGCATACCAAGCCAGACATTATCATTGGCGAAACGATCGTTGTCTCTGAGTTAGCTCAGAAAATGGCTGTTAAAGCGACTCAGGTTATTAAATCTATGATGTCGTTGGGTGCTATGGTTACGATCAACCAAGTCATCGATCAAGAAACAGCTCAGCTTGTTTGTGAAGAGATGGGTTATAAAGTTATCTTGCGTAAAGAGAACGAACTTGAAGAAGCAGTAATGCAAGATCGTGATCATTCTGCAGATGCACTGCCACGAGCTCCTGTTGTTACTATCATGGGTCACGTAGACCATGGTAAAACATCGACTCTTGATTATATTCGACGTGCACACGTTGCATCAGGCGAAGCCGGCGGAATTACCCAGCATATTGGTGCTTACCACGTAGAAACTGATAACGGTATGATCACTTTCCTTGATACTCCTGGACACGCAGCGTTTACAGCAATGCGTGCTCGTGGTGCTCAGGCGACGGATATCGTTGTTCTTGTTGTTGCTGCAGATGATGGCGTAATGCCACAGACAATTGAAGCGATTCAACACTCTAAAGCGGCTGGTGTGCCTCTTATCGTTGCGGTAAACAAAATCGATAAAGAAGATGCAAACCCAGACAACGTTAAGACTGAGTTAGCGCAGCATGATGTTATTCCTGAAGAGTGGGGCGGAGACAATATCTTTGTTCATATCTCTGCTAAACAAGGAACAAATATCGAAGGTCTTCTAGAATCTATTCTACTGCAAGCAGAAGTTCTTGAATTGACAGCTATTTCAGATGGTATGGCATCTGGTGTTGTGGTTGAATCTCGTCTTGATAAAGGTCGTGGTCCTGTTGCGACGATTCTTGTTCAATCAGGAACATTGCGTAAAGGCGATATCTTATTATGTGGTCGTGAATACGGTCGCGTTCGTGCTATGCGTGATGAAACTGGTAAAGAAATTCTTGAAGCAGGTCCATCTATTCCTGTTGAAGTATTAGGCCTTTCTGGGGTTCCTTCAGCCGGTGATGAAGCGACAGTCGTACGTGACGAGCGTAAAGCTCGTGAAGTTGCGAACTACCGTCAAGGTAAGATCCGTGATGTGAAACTTGCTCGCCAACAGAAATCGAAATTAGAGAATATGTTCTCGAACATGGATTCTGGTGAAGTATCTGAGTTGAACGTAGTTCTGAAAGCGGATGTACAAGGTTCGGTTGAAGCAATTGCTGATGCATTGGTGAAACTCTCTACCGATGAAGTGAAAGTGAATATTGTTGGCTCTGGTGTTGGTGGTATCACTGAGACTGATGCAACATTAGCAGCAGCATCAAACGCTATCGTACTTGGCTTTAACGTTCGTGCAGATGCATCTGCTCGTCGTACCGTCGAAGCTGAAAGCCTAGACTTACGTTACTACTCAATCATTTATCAATTGATTGATGAAGTTAAGTCGGCAATGAGCGGTATGTTAGCTCCAGAATTTAGACAAGATATTATTGGTCTTGCTGAAGTTCGTGATGTCTTCAAATCACCTAAACTTGGCGCAATCGCTGGTTGTATGGTTACTGAAGGGCTTATCAAACGTAACAACCCAATCCGCGTTTTGCGCGAGAATGTTGTTATCTACGAAGGTGAGTTAGAATCCCTACGCCGCTTCAAAGACGACGTACAAGAAGTTAAAAATGGTTACGAGTGTGGTATTGGCGTTAAGAACTACAACGATGTTCGCGTTGGCGACCAAATCGAAGTATTCGAAATTGTTGAAATTAAACGTACCATTGATTAATCGACTATGATGGCAACTTCATGCTCTATTAACTATTAATAGCAGCATGAGGTATATCACTATCGGTTGTTGAATACACCATGGGGGGTTGGACATTATCCATCCCCCCATTCTTTCTATCTATGTGAGAGAAATATAAGATGGCGAAAGAATTTAGTCGTACGCAGCGAGTATCGCAACAGCTGCAAAAAGAAATTGCGATGATAATACAGCGAGAAGTTCGTGACTCTCGCCTTGGTATGGTAACGATCTCTGATGTCGAAGTTTCTCGAGATCTCGCTTATGCTAAGGTTTTTGTTACCTTTTTATGTGTTGGAGAGCAAACACCAGAAAGCTCTTTAGCGGCATTGCGTGAGCATGAAGTGTCGATTAGGATGACGTTAGGTAAACGAATTCGTTTGCGCTTAACCCCTGAGATTCGCTTTTACTATGACAGCACGCTTGTTGAAGGGATGCGCATGTCTAACTTAGTCTCTGATACTGTAGCAAAAGACAATGAGCGTAAAGCTGAAGCAGGTCGTGGAGAAGAAGAATAATGGCTCGTCGTCGTAAGGGAAGACCTATTGATGGTGTGTTATTACTCGACAAGCCTACGGGAATCTCATCTAACGATGCTCTACAAAAAGTAAAGCGTATCTTCTTTGCAGAAAAAGCAGGGCATACTGGAGCTCTTGATCCTTTGGCGACAGGAATGCTTCCAATCTGTTTGGGAGAAGCGACTAAGTTTTCACAGTTCTTGCTTGATTCCGATAAGAAATATCGTGTTATTGCTAAGCTTGGCGAGCGGACCAATACATCTGACTCCGATGGTGAAGTGGTTGAAACTCGTGACGTAAATGTCGATCAAACTGATTTATTAGCAAAGATAGAAACCTTTCGTGGCGAAACCGATCAGGTTCCTTCGATGTTTTCAGCATTGAAGTTTGAAGGCCGACCGCTATATGAATACGCCCGTGAAGGGATTGATATTCCTCGTGAGCCGCGAAAAATTACCGTATACGATATCAATTTGCTGCGCTTTGAAGGCGTTGAAGTCGAAATGGAAGTGCACTGCTCAAAAGGCACTTATATCAGAACCATTGTTGATGACTTGGGCGAAATGCTAGGTTGCGGTGCACATGTGATTGATTTACGGCGAACTGAAGTTGCCAATTACCCTTACGAACAAATGGTGAGTTTAGAGCAACTTAATCAATTGCTTGAGCAAGCAAAAGAGCAAGATATTGCACCGAAAGAGCTTTTAGATCCACTACTACTGTCGATGGACACCGCCGTTCAAGACCTCGTAGAAGTGAACGTGATACCAGAGCTAGCTGATCATGTATTACACGGTCAACCAGTACAAGTATTTGGAGCACCTACATCTGGGCAAGTCCGAATTACCGCCGGTGATGAGCGTTTGTTTATTGGTGTTGGCATTATTGATAATGATGGCAAAGTGGCACCGAAACGTTTAGTTGTATTTCGAGACGAAGAGGCTTGATCTTAATTACTTTAAATACTCAATATGCTAGTTGCTATATTGAGGGGAATTCCCTATAATCCCGCTTCCTCGTGTAGGCTGAATCAGAGATTGGCTTACACAAACTTTAAACTTTAACTCTCAGGAGAGAATTATGTCTCTGAATGCAGAAACTAAAGCAGCTATCGTAGCAGATTACGCACGTGGCGAAGGCGACACTGGTTCACCAGAAGTACAAGTAGCACTACTTACAGCTTCTATTAACCACCTACAAGGTCACTTCAAAGAGCACAAAGGCGATCACCATAGCCGTCGTGGTCTTTTACGCATGGTTTCAAGCCGTCGTAAACTTCTAGATTACCTTAAAGGTAAAGATCTAGATCGTTACCACACTCTAATCCAACGTCTTGGCTTACGTCGCTAAGAACTGGATTTTAATAAAAAAGGGGCTTAATGCCCCTTTTTTAATGCCTAAACTTGGCACATTTACTGGTTAGTAGTTTATACTAGCCAGCGTCTTTATTTGTTTTTAAATCAAGACAATTAGGCTCAAACATTACAGTCACCGAAGTCGGCCAGCAGGTCGCGACTACTCAAAAGGGTTTTAATTAAAATAGACTCTTTTTATTAGTCGCGATTAGTAGTGTTTGGAGTATTGATAATAAATATCTAGGAACTCCTAGAAAAGGAAATATTAATGTTCGAAAAACCAGTCGTTAAGACATTTCAATACGGTAACCATACCGTAACGTTAGAAACTGGTGTGATTGCTCGTCAAGCAACCGCTGGTGTTATGGTTACAATGGATGATACTTCTGTTTTTGTATCAGTTGTTGGTAAGAAAAATGCGGTACAAGGCCAAGATTTCTTCCCGCTAACGGTTAACTACCAAGAACGTACTTACGCAGCAGGTAAAATCCCTGGTGGTTTCTTCAAGCGTGAAGGACGTCCATCAGAAGGCGAAACCTTAACTTCTCGCCTGATTGACCGCCCAGTTCGTCCACTGTTCCCAGAAGGGTTCACTAACGAAGTTCAAATCATCGCGACCGTTATGGCAGTTAACCCAGACGTTCAACCTGATATTCCAGCATTGATTGGTACTTCTGCTGCATTGAGCATTTCTGGCCTACCATTCAATGGCCCAATCGGCGCAGCTCGTGTTGGTCATATTGATGGTCAGTTAGTACTAAACCCAAGCCAAACTGAGTTAGCTGAGTCTCGCTTGGATCTTGTTGTCGCTGGTACGCAAAATGCCGTATTAATGGTTGAATCTGAAGCCGATATCCTAACGGAAGAAGAAATGCTTGCTGCAGTTGTTTACGGCCATGATCAACAACAAGCTGTAATCAATGCAATCAATGAGTTTGCTGCTGAAGTTGCAACGCCATCTTGGGATTGGGTTGCACCAGTTGAAAATGTTGAGCTAAAAGCAAAAATAGCAGAACTAGCCGAAACTGGCTTGGTTGAAGCTTACCAAATTACAGATAAAATGGCTCGTTACGACCAAGTTGCCGTAATTCGTGATCAAGTTGTTGAAACATTAGTCGCTCAAGATGAGAGCATCGATACTGCTGAAGTGAAAGATATCTTCCACTCACTGGAAAAAACAGTTGTACGCGGTCGCATTATTTCTGGTGCTCCACGTATTGATGGTCGTGAGAAAGACATGGTTCGCGCACTTGACGTACGTACAGGCGTACTTCCACGTGTTCACGGTTCGTCTTTGTTCACTCGTGGCGAAACTCAGGCTATCGTTACCGCAACACTTGGTACACAGCGTGATGCGCAAATCATTGATGAGTTAACGGGTGAGCGTAAAGATCACTTCTTGCTTCACTATAACTTCCCTCCATACTGTGTTGGTGAAACTGGATTTGTTGGCTCGCCTAAGCGTCGTGAAATCGGCCATGGTCGTCTAGCAAAACGTGGTATCGCAGCGGTAATGCCAACTCCAGAAGAGTTCCCGTACACCGTTCGTGTTGTTTCTGAGATCACAGAATCAAACGGTTCATCTTCGATGGCTTCGGTTTGTGGTACTTCTCTAGCACTTATGGACGCAGGTGTTCCAATTAAAGCATCTGTTGCGGGTATCGCAATGGGTCTTGTGAAAGAAGGCGATGACTTCGTTGTTCTTTCTGACATTCTTGGCGATGAAGATCACCTAGGTGACATGGACTTTAAAGTAGCAGGTAGCTCTAACGGTGTTACTGCACTTCAAATGGACATTAAGATCGAAGGTATCACCAAAGAAATTATGCAAATGGCGTTGAACCAAGCAAAAGGTGCTCGCTTGCACATTCTTTCTGTTATGGATGAAGCTCTTTCTAGCTCACGCGAAGAAATCTCTGAGTTCGCTCCTCGTATCTACACGATGAAGATCAGCTCTGAGAAAATCAAAGATGTTATCGGTAAAGGCGGTGCAGTTATTCGTTCTTTGACTGAAGAAACAGGCACTACAATCGAAATCGGTGATGATGGCACCATTAAGATTGCAGCCACTGAAGGCGCAGCTGCAAAAGAAGCGATTCGTCGTATCGAAGAGATCACTGCTGAAGTTGAAGTTGGTCGTATCTACACGGGTAAAGTTGCACGTCTTGCTGATTTCGGCGCATTTGTGACAATTCTTCCTGGTAAAGATGGTCTCGTACACATTTCTCAAATTGCAGATAAGCGTGTTGAGAAAGTCTCTGACTACTTAGCTGAAGGTCAAGAAGTTCAAGTTAAAGTACTTGAAATCGACCGTCAAGGTCGTGTACGTCTTAGCATGAAAGAGGCCGTTGAAAAGCCAGCTGAAGGTGCTGAAAAGCCAGCAGCTGATGCCGAGTAAATGATTCAACAATAAAGTATCTAAAGGGAGCCATTGGCTCCCTTTTTTTATGTAGGTTTCTTATGATTAGTAGCCTATATTCAATATGTTAATATCGCAATTATTGATACTTTTGTATCAGTAGTTTTAATAGAACGATGCTATAGTTACTAATATGATTAGTGAAAAACTGTAATGCAGTGGAATTACGTAGGAGTTTGAATTGAATTGGATTAAAGCGGTTGTGCTGAGCTTAACTGTATTGCTTGCAGTCGGTTGTTCCTCAACACCACCATCATCATCTTGGGTATTTCCTCCTATGGCACGTCCCCTTCAAGCGCCAGTTGACAAAGAAGTACAGCTTGTTCGTCTTAGCCAATTACTCCAGCGTGACGACCTTTCGGACGATTTGCGAGCTAAAATCTATTTTGAACGTGGTAATAATTACGATCTTCTTGGTCTGAGAAATTTAGCACGTTACGATTTTGAACAATCTCTACGTTACAATCCGGCTCAGTCACAAGTGTTTAATATGCTTGGCGTATATTTTACTCAGGTTGGAGACTTCGATTCCGCGTATGAAGCATTTGGTTCAAGTTTAGAGCTGGATGAAAACAATGTGTTTACAATGCGTAATCAAGCTATCGCCCTTTATTATGGTCATCGCCCTACGATTGCTTTAGAAGAAATCAATAAGTTAAAAAATGCCCAGGTCGATGACCCATTCGCCTTTATATGGTACTACTTGATAGAATTTGAAACTGACCCTGTTGATGCCCATAAAAACTTGAATCAAGCTTACGTTAATTATGGAAATGATGAAGAGTGGGGATGGAACATTGTCGCCATGATGTTGGGTAATTTGTCAGCGACTGATTTATTCAATGAAACATTGGAAGGCACTCGAGATAATCAAGTATTGGCCGAGCGATTAACCGAGGTGTACTTTTACCTAGGAAAGCGAGATGCATTGTTAGGAAAGTATGCAAGTGCCATTTCTCTATTTAAATTAGCGATGGCATTTAATGTATACGAGTATGTCGAGCATCGGTATGCGTCACTTGAATTAGAAGGTATTTACTTCCAATTGCAGCAGCTTGACGAATTACCGGTGGAATGAGAATAAGACTCAAAAATTCTGCTTCGTTTGAGGTTGGCTAAAACGTTTCTTAACATAGCGATATTGCACTCCTGATGCAGTATCGCTATTTTATTTCTATTGCGATTTTGACTGTCGCTATTTGGAACTAGCTGTTGCAGATTTCTAGTCCCGCTAACTGATGCCAATATCCATTGCATTCATAGTTATTCAGCTTTTCTGGATGTAAGCCAGCTTCGTTAGCTTTGAATTTATCTAATTGACTAAAGGTTTCGACCCCCAAAGGACTTAATCGAACTACATCGACAATCCCTTTCATACTTGGTAGGTCATTGATTAAATTGTAGCAATATCCAGACTGAGTTTGGATCCCATTTAGATTAAATACCGCTTGCCCTTCTTGGCTGTTCACTTGAATACCAGTTGGGTAATTGATGCAGCATTTTTCACATTTATCCTTGGGTTTATCTTCTGCGCGAGCAGTAAAGCAACGAGCAGAATAAGCCAGAGGCAGGTAACCGTGGCTGAACAGCTCTATTTCGAACTTGTTCTTTATTCCAAGTTCATCACACCCGGCTAGCGTGTTGATCAGCCAATCACGCGATAACTCTACCGGCATACACCAACGTATCATTCCTTGTTTTAAAAATAGTGCTAAGGTTTGAGCGTTGTAGACATTGACGGCGGGGCCGACGACAAAAGGAATCTTTGCCTGTTGAGCAAGTTGTATCGCAGAAATATCATTGGCTTCAATAATAAACTCACCGTTATCAATATATTGCTTCATCACACTGAGTTCACTTCGTGACTCGAGTAAAGCCATTGTGGATAGCACAACTTGTTTGCCATTGTCAGCAAGAGTTCTCGCGGTACTAAGCCAATCTTCAGGTTTGAACTCTCTACGCTTAGAGCACACTGTTTCACCGAGGTAAATAATATCAGCTTGTGACTCATTTGTTTTGTTGTAAAACGCTTCGGTATCCTGTTTCGACCAAAAATAGAGTAAAGGGCCAAGTGCATATTTCATTAAATTAACTTCCTTTTATTGCCATTGACGATGATAGGCGCCAAGCGTAGTTTGCGTCCCTTCAGACAAGTTGGCTAAGGTTGAATTCCAAGTATCAGACACCTGGTAGGTTTGTGGGTTGGCGATATAGGTATCAATTGCAGCGCGCCATGTTCTTGTCACTTGTTCAACATAAGCAGGACTACGCTGGCGACCTTCTATTTTTACCGATGCGACGTTAGCGGCGAAAAGCTCAGGTAACAGCGATAATGTATTAAGGCTTGTGGGCTCTTCAAGAGCATGATATGGCTTAGTTTGATTATCTAATTCAGCAACAAAACGCCCTTTACATAAAGTTGGATACCCCGCATTTTCCCCCTGGGCATACTTATCGATTAGGATTTCATTGAGGCGCGACTCTAAGCCTTCTGGCTTTTCTTGCCAGCGGACGTACTTAGCTGGGGAGCAGGCTCCCACAGTATTCGGAGATTCACCTGTCATATAGGAAGATAGGTAGCATCGACCTTCAGACATAATGCACAAGCTACCAAAGGCAAAAACCTCCAAATCGACCCCATGTGGTATCGATTGAGACAATTGTCTAACCTGATGAATGGAGAGTACTCTCGGTAATACGACGCGTTTTACGTTAAATTGTTGTTTATAGAACTCAATTGCAGCACTGTTCGTTGCGGATGCCTGTACCGATAAATGGAGTTCAAGATCTGGGTAACGATTTGCCGCGTATTCTAAAAGTGCTATATCAGCGATAATTAATGCATCGACACCAAGGTCTGCTGCGTTGTCAACGGCTTGAGTCCACCGATTAAAGCGTTCAGGGTGGGCAAATGTATTTAATGCGACATGAATTTTTTTGTCACGATCATGGACGTATTGAACGGCTTTATCGAGTTTTTTTCCAGTAAAGTTTAAGCCAGCAAAATGACGTGCATTCGTTTCGTCTTTGAAGCCGATATAAACGGCATCGGCCCCACAATCGATAGCGGTTTTAAGAGCTGGCAAGTTGCCAGCAGGGCAGAGTAGTTCCATGAAAGTCTGTACCAATATGCAGGAAATATATGTATTTTATGGAAAAAATACATATATGATTTTGACATAAGGCAGGTTTGCGTAAATCTATGTGTGGTTATATTCGATCACTGCTTTTTTGCTCGGCGGTTCTTTGCAAAGAGAGCTTCTATCTCATGTTTCGGCTGAGGTCGGTGGAAATGAAACCCCTGAATAGAGTTGCACTTCATACTCGATAGCAACATTGCCTGTTGCTTCGTTTCGACACCTTCTGCAACGACAAGTAAGTCTAAAGAGCGGCCTAAGTTGATGATATTTTCAATAACCGTTACTTGCTTTGGCAGAACATCAAGCTCGGTAATAAATGAGCGGTCTATTTTTAGCTCATCAATTGGGAAACGTGCAAGATACGCTAATGATGAATAGCCAGTCCCAAAGTCGTCGATTGAGAGGGAAAAACCTAACTTTTTAATTGAGTTAAGCATCTGTAAAGTATGCTCACCATTACTCATAACAGCACTTTCGGTCAGTTCAAAAGTGATATAATTCGCATCAACTTGAGTAGTTTTTAGCAACTTCTCCATATATTCAATCAATTTGGCGTTACAAAATTGTTCTGGAGATAGGTTAATCGCAACTCGTCCAGGCAAGATCCCTTGACGTTTCCAACGCTTAATCGTGGTAAAGACTTCGCGCATTACAACTCGACCTAGGTGCTCTATGAGGCCGGCTTTTTCTGCGACAGGGATAAATGCTGCAGGGCTAATATAGCCTTCAACAGGGTGTTTCCATCGAACTAAAGCTTCAGCACCGCTGATACTAAAGTCTCTTGCATCAACTTTAGGCTGATACCAAACTTCTAATCCACTTTGCTGTAGTGCTTTTTGCAGCTCGATTTCTAGCCATAAGCGAGTTCGTGCTTCTTTATTCATTTGATCGTCAAAATGAATCAGTCTATTACGCCCGCGAGCTTTGGCTTCGTACATTGCAGTATCGGCATTTTGCAATAGAATTCGAGCATCATTGCCATCACCAGGGTAGTTAACACTGCCAATTGAACAAGAAAGTCGCTTACTAAAGTAATTTAAATCAAAAGGTTGATTTATTACGGAGATTACTCGGTCAGAGAGTTGCTCTGCGACATTTTTTGAGTCTGGAGAAGGTATAATGATGCCAAATTCATCGGCACCAAGATGCCCCAATATTGCAGACTTTGGAATTAACCGTTTGAGGCGATTCGCCACTTCACAGATAACTTTATCACCAATGTGATGTCCCAAAGAGTCGTTAATATTTTTAAAATTATCAATATCTAGGTAGAGCAAGATACACGGGGTATCACTGCTGATTATCTTATCTAACCTTTTGGTAAACCCAGTACGATTATAAAGTGCAGTAAGTGGATCAACCATTGGGTCAGACGCAATTATTTGATTGTTATCCGATACACATTCTAATGGAGCATTAATCAAAACTAACGTTGCCTCAGAGCCCAATATCAACGTTTTTTTTGCGACTAGGCTGACCGCACGCTCAGTTAGACATGTAGTGCTTAATAAGCAGTCAGTAGGAGTGTCAGATAACAACTCAATAAATGGAGCCTTAAAAGCGGTTTGAGTTTGAGGATCAACAAAAAGATCATCAATTTTTTCGCCAAGAAAATCTTTCGAGTTATTGAACCCAAGGATTGTCCCCGCTGCAGGGTTCGCGGTGATCACTATATCGTTCTCAACAAGTAGATAACCTTCGTGGAGCGAGTGGGTTAGTGTGGCATACTTGCTTTCCGATTCTTGTAGCGATTTTATTAATATTTGTTTTTCAGACGTATCAAATGCTTGAAAGGTGATTAATGGCGAGCCTTCTCCAACGAGTAACGGAGCTACGGAAATGTGCAATGTCGTTTCAATATTTTGATCGGGTATTGTCACCTCACTTTCAACCAACTCACCTCGAATTGCACGAGCATAATAAGGAGCAAGGTGTTGGTAAATATTTTCACCTAACACTTTACTGTCATTCATTCCAATTAACGCATCATTACTTAAGCCAGCAATATCCATATAGCGTTGGTTGACCGCAACATAATTATGCTGTGAGTCTAGAATCGCAAAGAAAAAAGGACTATGCGATGTGAATTTAGCGAACCAATCTTTGATATCTTGTTTAACCATATTCGATACTATCAATGCTCCGAAGGCGTCGCCTTTATTATCTCCCACTATTTAGTATTCAATGGCTTAGCATCAAATAATCAGCGAGCATCACTCTTGTGATGAGTATAGGTTTTAGAAAGTCGTCTACTTAGTATGATCGATTTTTTGATAAAAGACAGGTTTGAACGTAATCTCTTTCAGTATGATAGGAAATATTCGCTAACAACCTAATGGATAATAGAGCGTGATTAATAAGATACATAGTGGAATCGTTAAAAATGCAGCGACACTTTTGAAATCTCCAGTCCAGTTATTACCAAAATTTGTTCATCGGTTAACCATGCTTGAAGCGCTACGGATGGTATTTAAAGAAGCACTTGAAGATGGGGATTTTGAGTTTCTTGATAGCAAATGGTTAAGAGTTGAAGTGACTGATTTGGATTTACATTGGTATATCGGTTTTAATGATGAACAATTAGTAGTATCTGAGCAGGAGCAAATAGCTGATGTGTGCTTTAGTGGCACGCTAAATGACTTGGTGTTGATTGCTGGGCGAAAAGAAGATCCTGATACACTTTTCTTTCAACGCCGCTTGTCGATTGAAGGAGATACCGAACTTGGTCTCGAAGTGAAAAACCTTATGGACAGTATTGATCTTGACGCCTTACCGAAAACCTTAACAATAATGTTAAATCAGCTAGCCGAATTTGTGCATAAAGGATTACAATCTCCTCAATCCCATAATGAGGTTACCAATGCTTATTCGAACTGAAGCACCTGCTGATATTCTCGCCGTCGACCGCTTATTAAAGCGTACATTTCCCAGAGATCAAGAAGCTAAATTGGTCATGGCATTGCGAGAAAATTCAAATCTTACCCTGGCCCTTGTGGCATGTGATGATAATGGGGCATTAATTGGCCACATTATGTTTAGTCCTGTCACTGTAGAGGGGGTTGATACACATTGGCAGGGCCTAGCGCCACTTGCCGTTGATCCTGAACATCAACATCAAGGGATTGGAAAGCAACTGGTCACTCAAGGGCTGGAATTTCTTACCGATTTTAGTTATCCAGCGTGTGTTGTATTGGGTGATGGGGATTTTTATAGTCAATTTGGTTTTCAAGCGGCAGAAAATATCGGTCTTCGATGCCCATGGGATGTACCAAAAGGCGCATTTCAATTTTGCGAGTTAACGCAAGATGCATCAGATGGAATTCACGGATTGGTAGAATATAGTCCTGAGTTTAATTTGGTCATTTAGCGAGCTCTCAAAGCAAATTAATACTCAAATGGATACAAGTTAGCTTGTATCCATTTTTCGTTTTTGAGTATTAGTAATGATGACATGCACTGGCTTTTGATGGCGATGGTGGTCTTAAGTTGAACAAAAAAGCATCAAAAAATCATTATTTTTCTATGCCAAACGATTACATTTTTTATTTTACTAGGGTTGTATAGATAAAGTCGTTACTCTAATCCTATTGTTATAGGTACAAATTGAGTTGTGAGAAACAGCACTCGGAGAACAGCGATGGAAAAGTTACAAATGGTAGCGCAACAAGCGTTAACTTTAATGGATTTAACCACTTTAAATTCTGATGATACTGACGAAAGAGTTATTGCATTGTGTCAGTCAGCCAAAACACCCTATGGTGCTACAGCCGCAATCTGTATTTATCCGCAATTTATTGAAGTTGCAAAAGCGGCACTAGCAGAGCTTGGCTCTGTCGATATTAAGATAGCAACCGTCACCAACTTTCCTCACGGAAACGCAGACATAGATGTTGCTGTTGCGGAAACGACTGCGGCAGTAAAAGCGGGTGCAGATGAAGTCGATGTTGTTTTCCCTTACCGAGCGCTGATTGCGGGAGATAAAGATATTGGTTTTGAATTGGTGAGCCAATGTAAGAAAGCGTGTGGTGACAATGTTCAATTGAAAGTCATTATCGAAGTCGGCGAGTTGAAAACAGAAACATTGGTGAAGCAAGCGTCTCGAATTTCAATTGAAGCTGGCGCGGACTTTATTAAAACTTCTACTGGCAAAGTAGCGGTAAACGCAACGCCCGAATTTGCTCGGATGATGTTGGAAGTGATCAGTGAATATCGCGATACTCATACTGTTGGTTTTAAGGCGGCAGGTGGTGTTAAAAGTGCCGAAGATGCGCGTATCTATATGGATATGGCACAAGAGCTGATGGGGAAAGAGTTTGTTGTTTCACGCTTCTTCCGTTTCGGTGCATCGAGCCTATTAAATAATCTTCTGATCACGTTAGGGGAAGATGTGGTGGCTTCAGATTCTAAATATTAACCACTAAGGATAGTTCATGTTGCTACCTCAAGAGATTATTCGAAAGAAACGAGATGGTTTGGTGTTAAACCAAGCTGAAATATCACAGTTTGTTCAAGGGATTACTGATAATTCAGTCTCGGAAGGGCAAATTGCTGCGTTTGCCATGGCGGTATATTTTCAAAATATGACGATGGATGAACGTGTCGCTTTGACTTGTGCGATGAGAGATTCTGGCACTGTGGTTGATTGGTCAGCATTTGATTTTGATGGCCCTATTTTGGATAAGCATTCGACCGGTGGAGTGGGTGATGTGGTTTCACTGATGCTTGGCCCATTGGTTGCCGCATGTGGCGGGTATGTTCCAATGATTTCAGGAAGAGGGCTGGGGCACACGGGTGGAACACTGGATAAGTTTTCTGCAATTCCTGGCTATCAAGTTATGCCTAGCTATGACCTGTTCCGAAAAGTGACTCATGAGGTGGGAGTAGCGATTATTGGCCAGACCGGTGATTTAGCTCCCGCAGACAAGCGCTTTTACGCGACACGAGATATTACCGCAACCGTTGAGAGTATTTCATTAATTACCGCATCGATACTGTCCAAGAAGTTAGCTGCGGGGCTAGATGGTTTAGTTATGGATGTAAAGGTTGGCTCAGGTGCGTTTATGCCAACCTATGAGAAGTCACAACAGTTAGCGGAATCAATCGTTGCAGTAGGTAATGGCGCTGGTACCGCAACCTCTGCAATCTTAACTGATATGAACCAAGTGTTAGCCAGTTCTGCCGGTAATAGCGTTGAAGTACGTGAAGCCGTTCGTTTCCTTACTGGTGACTATCAAAATCCTCGCCTGAAGAGCGTTACGATGGAGCTGGCGGCGGAAATGCTACAATTGGGGCGTCTATCGACATCAAAAAATGACGCAATGATTAAGCTTGAGCGAGCATTAGATAGTGGTGCGGCTGCAGAAAAGTTCTCACTGATGGTTGGCAGACTCGGTGGTCCAACGGATTTTGTTGAACATTATGATCGCTACTTAAAACCTGCCGCAATTAGTAAACCACTGATGGCATCATCAGCAGGCGCTATAAACCGAATGGACACTTATGCCATTGGTATGGCTGTGGTTGAACTTGGTGGTGGTCGCCAACGTGCAGAGGATAATATTGACTATGCGGTTGGGTTTGATCAAATCGTTCAATTAGGAGAGCAAGTCGATACCGCAACACCTATTGCAATGATTCATGCACAAAGTGAAGAGGCTTGGAACAGAGCAGCAGAACGATTAACTCAAGCAATCACAATTGGAGAGCAAGAAACTGTTGCTCCTACCATATACGATTACATTCGAAACGATTAAATAAACATAGAAATTAACATAGATATTAATAAAGGAATAAATCATGGCTACTCCACATATTAACGCAGAGATGGGCGATTTTGCCGACGTAGTTTTAATGCCTGGCGATCCCTTACGTGCTAAATATATCGCCGAGACTTTTCTTGAAGATGCAAAACAAGTGTGCGATGTGCGCAGTATGCTTGGATTTACGGGAACTTACCAAGGTCGTAAAGTCTCTGTCATGGGGCATGGTATGGGAATTCCATCATGTTCTATTTACGTAACCGAGTTGTTCAAAGACTATGGCGTAAAGAAAGTGATTCGAGTTGGAAGTTGTGGTGCAGTCAGTGACGATATTAAATTGCGTGATGTTGTTATTGGAATGGGCGCATGCACGGATTCTAAAGTGAACCGTATGCGCTTTAAAGATCATGACTTCGCCGCAATTGCTGATTATAAAATGGTGAAAGCGGCTGAGATGGCGGCAGAAAAGCGTGGTATTGATGTGAAAGTTGGGAATTTATTTTCGGCTGAACTTTTCTATACTCCAGATCCATCCATGTTTGATGTGCTCGATAAGTACGGCATCGTTGGTGTTGAGATGGAAGCAGCTGGCATCTATGGTGTGGCGGCAGAGTATGGAGCAAAAGCACTGGCGATTTGTACGGTTTCTGACCATATTAAACGTGGTGAGCAGACAACCTCTCAAGAGCGTCAAACAACATTTAATGAAATGATTGAAATTGCACTTGATTCAATTATTTTGGGTGATAGTTGGGAGTAACGATACTGTCGTTATTCGGCAATGAGATAGTGAGATACTATCTCATTGCTATTTTGCTTTACTGTTTTAGAAATAAGTTTTCTTGTTTACTGTCGTTTTTCGATTTGCTGATGATGAGCACGGTAAGCAATATTCCACTGATAAAACTGACCAAAATCATTAAATACATATAGCGGTCACTTTTACGGTAATGATGGTCGGAAATTGCGGTCACTTTACCTGTCTCAAAGGTAATTCGAATAAACCCGATGACTCGATTATCCAATAAAATAGGATCGAGAAGTTGCTGCCTCCCAATTCTTGCCGTTTCTAATGGCGTATCAATACCTAATATATCTCTTACTGAGCGGGCTGAGTCACTTGCGGCTAATGGAACGCCTTCAACATCATAAATAGTGGCATCAAAGACAAGGCGATCTTCTGCTAATTGATTGGTTAGAGTAAACAAACGTTCCTGATCTAAATTGGCGAGAGGCTCACTTGCGCTATGTGAGGCTTGAGAAATGAGCAGTTTGGTTAAAGTTTCTAATTGATTGGTCTGGATTCGCTCGTTACCCTTAGTGATCATTACGCTATTTTGCACAGTAAAGAAAAAGATCAGAGAAACCAAGAGAACCGCAATCCCTCGAATTACTACGCGAAATGAGAAAAGAGAACCATCCATACAGCACCAAATGTAAAGAATTTCAGATTTTGTCCATATTGAGACTTGCGTTTGTAAATTGCAATAGGGTAACGTCTGGATAAATTAAACAAGGGTTATCTACATGGACGCATTGAAAACACTGTCGATTAAAAAACATACGACATTATTACAGAGAATCTCACTTGAACGTTTTGTTGTCAAAACGGGCAAAACAGAAGGTGGCTGGATTTTATTTGGTGATATTTTGATGGAAGATCAATTTGAACAGATTGACTTCTACACCGGTATTGAAAACACCATCGTTGCTGCATGGAAAGTAGGACACTATGAAGTTGCTCTTATGTCAGGGATACTGACAGAACAACATTTGGAAATTATTGATGCGTTAGAGCTAGATGCCGCTTCAACCGCCGATTTACCGGATTTGACCAAGCCAGGGCTTGTGTTAATGGATATGGATTCAACGGCGATTCAAATTGAATGTATTGATGAGATCGCTAAATTGGCCGGTGTAGGCGAAGAAGTTTCTGAAGTTACTGAAAGAGCAATGCAAGGTGAATTGGACTTTGAACAAAGTTTACGTCAACGGGTTGGAAAGCTGGCTGGTGCAGATGAATCTATTCTTGAGGAAGTACGTAGTACCTTGCCATTAATGCCAGATTTACCGGAATTGGTTGGAACACTAAAGCAACTAGGCTGGAAAGCGGCGATTGCTTCCGGTGGATTTACCTACTTTTCCGGTCATTTACAGCAAACCCTTGGTTTAGATCATGCAGAATCAAATACCCTTGAAATAATTGATGGAACATTGACTGGGAAGGTGCTGGGTGATGTTGTTTCTGCTCAGACTAAAGCCGATATTTTACTTAAGCTAGCAAATGAATACCAATTGGATATTGCGAATACTGTTGCCGTTGGTGATGGTGCAAATGACTTAGTGATGATGTCTGCTGCTGGGCTAGGGGTGGCTTTTCATGCAAAACCAAAAGTTCAGCAACAAGCGCAAACCGCGGTTAAATATGCTGGGTTAGGTGGAGTACTATGTATCTTGTCAGCCAGTCTGGCATTGCAAAATAAGCTATCTTGGTTAGACCGCAGCTAATTTAGATAGATCCATGATGAAAGCTGGGAAGAAATGTTGCCCGGCTTTCATGTTAGTTTTTAACGAGCAAGCTCTAAACGTATTAATACTTCATCGGTAATATCGATGATTTCCCCATACCCTGTAATCGTAGACATTTCTTTCTCAATTGTTCTTGCATGATAACTACTAATATTGCTTAGTTCAGCTAAGTCCTGCTTGAGTAGTGATGTTATTGGGTCGAAAACAGGGGTTCCACTCATTCTAATAACAAAAACATCTCCAAGCAGTTTAGAGTCTTCAATGAACGCTATACGCTCTCGCACATTAACAAACTCGCTATGTAATTTGACATTAACAGATCGAACTCGGTCACCAAATTTCCGAACGGCAATATAAATCTCATTATATTGAGGGTGAGCATCATCAACATGCTTCATCGGAAGTGCTAAAAGACTACTAGTATGTCCTTTGAAAATAGGTTCAAGTGAAATTCGTTCGTTACGGCCTAGTTTTGCAAACATCATTATACAAGAATCTAACGGGTAATTGACGCCGATAGCCTTCGTTTGCAAATTTGTTCGTTTTCGTTCAACAAAAAGTGGAGAGCACATTACACGAGCAAGTAAAATATGGTGTAAAGCTTCAAGTAACTTGTCGCTCGGTAACATTTCTTGGCATATCGTTAGCTTATCTAAATTAATATCGATGAGGCGATTGAAGAAGTTAATTATTTTTAACGACCATGGTGTGTCTAAAATAACTAATTGAACTTCTTTACCATTTGATCCAACGCGGACTATTTTGTATTCCACTCGATGTAGTGGGAGTTTTTTGTTATATAGTTTTAATTCTTTAAAATCGATTAGGGCTGTCGTCCCAATTTTAGAACTTATTGGCTCATCGAGTTTTAAACACAACCCCCGTTTTGAAATGTCCACGGATAATCCATTTATTTCTCTGTCATCCAATGAAAATGAGATCGGAGAATGTAAGGTATAGCGAGGTTCTTTACGCTGTGGGCGAGCGTCAAAGTAAACGGACATTGGAGTCGCAGTGACGGCTCGCGATTGACGAAACGGTGCGAGAGCTTTGCTGGTAAGATTTGGTTTATCGACGAGCTGGTAATCATTAGCCGTAGATGGCCCACCAATTTCCTGCAATAACCCAAAATGAGTGAGCGAGGCTAAATCTTCAGTCAACTCAGGTTGTTCAGTTTCAAGGCTTAGTCGTTCTTTCTCAGAAAGTTCAAATATTGAGACTTTAAATACGCGCCACGATGGTCTTTTAGCACCTAAATGCCAAAATAGCTTACGAATCTCAGGAGAGGCCTCGGGCATCATCATAGAAAAAAATAACGTTTTAGTATCATGCTCATGTTTAAAACTATAAATGGTATTGCTGCTTCCCTTTACACCAGGTTTAGCAAGTAACGCCATTCTTTCTTGGTTAAACATGGCACTTAAGGTCTGTTGGTTTCTTTCGTCTTTCCAGTATTGCCAAATATCTTGATTGCTTTCTGTCAGTAATACAGCCTTGAGCTCGTTGTTGCTGAAAAAAACCGGCAGTTGGCACGCATGCTTAAGAAACATATGTTCAAACGCACGAGTGCGGGCTCGAATGATTTTATCTTGATTGTCATGGCGTGCGCGTTGAGCTTCATTTTTTAACGATAAATCAATGATTTGTGTAACCAAAGAAGAGTCGTTTACCTGTATTGCGCGTAAGTACTTTACGGAGTCAGTTTCATCTATATCATCAATACCTAGAATACGATACGAGACAGGATCTTGATGGCCGTAAATACCAAGCTTTTTAATGAACTCACTAAATTCAACGTCAATAATGTCGCCTAATCCATATTCAAAGGTGCTTGGGACTTTGAATCGAGCACCAGAAGGCGATATGTCAGAGGTAGCACCGTAAATTTTCTGGTTTCTTGAGAGTTTAATTTCAACTTGGGAGTGAATTTTAAGACGATTTTCTTTGCGTTTTAAGTCGTAGCCAAGATGAATTGCTTCAACTTCAAAGGGGAGTGTTTCTTCTTCTTGACTGTATTGCTCTTCTGTTCCTCGCTCACGCATAACACGAAGGTTATTACGGGTATTATAGAGAGACTCCCATACACCGTCCGTATATGAACCAAATTTTTTATAATTGCGATGGTAATCGTTAAATGCAACATCATCGAGCCAATGCGTAATTCCATTTAAATGGTATTCATGACACTCTCCCGCAACTCGGCCTCGCAAATCAACGTTGCGATTACATGGTGTCATGAGTCGATTAAGCTCCATTTTTACCAGTAACTTAAGAGAAGGAGACTTCCCCGATGTCATTTGATCAAGTATGCCTTCAAAATCTTCGGAGTGGTAAACAGGAATTAATCGTTCAGCTATTGATAGAATTTCAGTCGATTGCATAGTTCTTTGTTAAGATGTACCGGTTAGATATACTATCGGCATTGAGAAAATTATCTTTAGTGGCTTGTTTCTATTATTCATTATAGTAGCCTCGAAAGTATGTTTGTTAGTAAATTGTCGAGTCAAATTAGAGTAAAAGAGGCGAAATGGCGACTAAAGTAAAACGCGCGTATGTCTGTAATGATTGTGGAGCAGACTTCCCTCGCTGGCAAGGACAATGCAGTGCTTGTGGGGCATGGAACACCATTTCAGAAGTTAGACTGGCAGCTCAACCAAAAGGTGGCCTAAAAGATAGGCATTCTGGATATGCAGGCGCGGTAGGTGAGAATAAAGTTCAAACCTTAGATGATATTGACCTTCAAGAAGTCCCCCGTTTTAGCAGTGGATTCGCTGAATTTGATCGCGTTCTTGGTGGTGGTATTGTACCTGGCGCTGCGATATTAATTGGTGGTAGTCCAGGAGCTGGTAAGTCGACATTGCTCTTGCAAACCATGTGTTATCTCGCTGAGAACATGCCGACACTATATGTCACCGGTGAAGAATCATTGCAGCAAGTCGCCATGCGAGCGGTTCGTCTTGGCTTACCTAATGATAAGTTAAAGATATTCTCTGAAACCAATGTCGAGAATATTTGTATTGTTGCTGATAAAGAACAGCCGAAGATTATGGTCATTGACTCGATTCAAGTCATGCATGTTTCTGATGTGCAATCTTCTCCTGGTACGGTATCGCAAGTAAGAGAGTCAGCCAGTGCATTAACTCGATACGCCAAACAGAATAATGTTGCTGTGTTTATTGTTGGCCATGTTACTAAAGATGGAACGCTTGCTGGCCCTAAAGTGCTCGAACATATTATTGATTGCTCAGTTTTGTTGGATGGCAGTATTGATAGCCGCTTTAGAACCATGCGCAGTCATAAAAACCGTTTCGGAGCCGTGAATGAGCTTGGCGTTTTTGCCATGACAGAGCAGGGGATGCGTGAAGTAAAAAATCCATCAGCTATATTCTTAACTCGAGGTGACGAAGAAACCTCAGGCAGTTCTGTAATGGTCATTTGGGAAGGGACTCGCCCACTACTTGTCGAAATCCAAGCGTTGGTCGATTACTCCCAACTTGCGAATCCACGTCGTGTTGCAGTCGGGTTAGAACAAAATAGGCTTTCTATGTTATTGGCCGTTTTGCATAAACATGGTGGCTTGCAAATGGCTGATCAAGACGTATTTGTCAATGTCGTTGGTGGAGTGAAAGTCACCGAAACAGGAGCAGATTTGGCGCTATTAATGGCGTTACTCTCTAGTTTTAAAGGAAAACCTCTGGCAAAAGATGTGGTGGTTTTCGGTGAAGTCGGACTGGCTGGAGAGATTCGTCCAGTCCCAAGTGGGCAAGAACGTTTAAATGAAGCCTTTAAGCATGGCTTCAGAAAGGCTATTATTCCCGCAACCAATATGCCCAAGGGTGGTATTGAAGGAATGCAAATTCATGCGGTGAAGAAGCTTTCGGATGCAATTAGTGCATTTGATGAGCTATAAATTGCAGAAAGAGTAAACAAATAGGTGAAAGATCGCTACGCTTATTACGTACTCAAAAGAATGTAAAAGTGTCCCTGAATCATGATAGGATTCGGGTGAAAATAATTTAATCCAAAGTGCTCGTGGGACTACCAGTCTGAAAAGATTGTGGTATACTCTGCGCGCACTTTATACCTTATTAACAGAGTAAGACAATGACTGACTTATCAAAATACAGAAACATTGGTATTTTCGCGCACGTAGACGCGGGTAAAACTACCACTACTGAGCGTATCCTAAAGCTGACTGGTATGATCCATAAAACTGGTGAAGTACATGATGGCGAATCAACTACAGACTTCATGGAACAGGAAGCTGAGCGCGGTATTACAATCCAATCTGCTGCGGTAAGTTGCTTCTGGGATAATCACCGTTTTAACGTAATCGACACCCCTGGACACGTAGACTTTACAGTTGAAGTATATCGTTCACTGAAAGTTCTAGATGGCGGTATCGGTGTATTCTGTGGTTCAGGCGGCGTAGAGCCTCAGTCTGAAACTAACTGGCGTTATGCGAATGACTCTGAAGTTGCTCGTGTTATCTTCGTTAACAAATTAGACCGTATGGGTGCAGACTTCTACCGTGTTGTAGAGCAAGTGAAAAAAGTACTTGGCGCTAACCCAATGGTAATGACACTTCCAATCGGTATCGAAGATGATTTCGTAGGTGTAGTTGACGTATTAAGCCGTAAAGCTTACGTTTGGGATGACACAGGTCTTCCAGAAAACTACACAGTTGAAGATGTTCCTGCAGATATGGTTGACGATGTTGAGCAATATCGTGAAGAACTAATCGAAATGGCAGTAGAACAAGACGACGATCTTATGATGGCATACATGGAAGGTGAAGAGCCTTCACTGGAAGACATCAAACGTTGTATCCGTAAAGGTACTCGTGACCTAGCGTTCTTCCCAACTTACTGTGGTTCAGCGTTTAAAAACAAAGGTATTCAATTAGTTCTTGATGCTGTTGTTGATTACTTACCTGCTCCGACAGAAGTTGATCCTCAGCCTCTTATGGACGAAACCGGTGCAGAGACTGGCGAGCATGCAATTGTATCTGCTGATGAAACCTTTAAAGCACTAGCATTCAAAATCATGGATGACCGTTTCGGTGCGTTAACTTTCGTACGTATTTACTCTGGTAAATTAAACAAGGGTGACACCATCCTTAACTCATTTACAGGTAAAACTGAGCGTGTTGGCCGTATGGTTGAAATGCAAGCTGATGATCGTAAAGAACTTACTAGCGCGCAAGCGGGTGACATCATTGCGATTGTGGGCATGAAAAATGTTCAGACAGGTCACACTCTATGTGATCCTAAAGATCAAGTAACTCTAGAGCCAATGGTATTCCCAACACCAGTAATCGAAATCGCAGTTAAGCCTAAAGATAAAGGTTCAACTGAGAAAATGGGTATCGCCATCGGTAAAATGGTTGCTGAAGATCCATCTTTCCAAGTTGAAACTGATGAAGATTCAGGTGAAACCATCCTTAAAGGTATGGGTGAATTACACCTAGACATTAAAGTTGATATCTTGAAGCGTACTTACGGTGTTGATCTAGAAGTAGGTAAACCTCAAGTAGCTTATCGTGAAACTATCACGAAAGAGATCGAAGATAGCTACACGCACAAGAAACAGTCTGGTGGTTCTGGTCAGTTCGGTAAGATCGATTACCGTATCAAACCAGGTGAAGCTAACTCTGGCTTTACTTTTACCTCTACAGTTGTTGGTGGTAACGTACCTAAAGAATTCTGGCCTGCAGTTGAAAAAGGCTTTGGTTCAATGATGGAAGAAGGTGTTCTTGCTGGATTCCCAACGTTAGACGTTGAAGTTGAACTGTACGATGGTGCTTTCCACGCAGTCGATTCATCTGCAATCGCATTTGAAATCGCAGCGAAAGGTGCATTCCGTCAATCTATGCCTAAAGCAGGCGCTCAGTTGCTTGAACCTATCATGAAAGTTGATGTGTTCACTCCTGATGATCACGTTGGTGACGTTATCGGTGACTTGAACCGTCGTCGTGGCATGATTAAAGACCAAGAAGCTGGTTTGACTGGCGTTCGTATTAAAGCAGATGTACCTCTTTCAGAAATGTTTGGTTATATCGGTTCACTACGTACAATGACATCTGGTCGTGGTCAGTTCTCTATGGAGTTCTCACACTACTCAGCATGTCCAACAAACGTTGCTGAAACTATCATCGCTGAAGCGAAAGAGCGTAAAGAAGCTAAATAATATTTAGAATTTCTTTTTCGTAATTGAAAGCCTCGATTTATCGGGGCTTTTTTGCGTTTAAATTTTGGTATTTAGATCGAAATTTATTGAAGTGATAGATCCGGTTTTGAATAAATAAGAAGCGTGTTTGTTGAGTAACTAAAATGTATCTCACAGTTTTTATATGAGATTTGTGGAAACGTTTACACCTTGGGCCTATGGTCACAAAAGTGATAAATAGGCCTTGTTAGAATGGATCTTAATTGGCAATGACAAACCTGCAGAACGTTATGTCTATTAGGTTTTCTGCCTTGAACTTAGTAATGGCTGTTTAGAGAAAAAGCATGAACGAATTTGATCCAGTTGAACATCCACATCGTCGGTTTAACCCATTAACAGGACAATGGGTTTTAGTTTCACCGCACCGAGCGAAACGCCCTTGGAGTGGTCAAGATGAAAAGCCAGCGGTTGGTTATCTTCCTTCGTATGAGAAAGAGTGCTTTCTTTGCCCAACCAATACCCGAATTTCTGGAGATAAAAACCCAGACTATAAGGGAACGTATGTGTTTTCTAATGACTTTGGTGCTTTGATGCCAAATACGCCGGATGCTCCTAAGTCTGATAATGAATTGTTTAGAAGTGAAGGTGCTCAAGGCTTAAGTCGAGTTATGTGCTTTTCGCCCGATCACAGTAAAACATTGCCAGAATTGCCGGTTGACTCTATCTATCAAGTGATCGAAACATGGTGTGAGCAGCTCGTAGAATTAAGAGAGAAATACCTCTGGGTTCAATTGTTCGAAAATAAAGGTGAGACGATGGGGTGTTCACAACCACATCCTCATGGCCAAATTTGGGCTAATAGCTTTTTGCCCAATGAGATCGCTCGCAAAGAAGAAAACCTTAAAACTTACTTCTCTAATCATGGGAAAAATTTACTGCTTGAATATGCGTTAGCGGAAAGTGCAGATGGTGCACGTACCGTCGTTGAAACAGATGATTGGATTGCTGTTGTTCCCTATTGGGCTGCTTGGCCGTTTGAAACCATGCTTCTACCGAAATTTGCAGTAACTCGAATGGAACAACTTACCGAAGCGCAAAAATACAGCTTAGCCGTTACGATGAAAAAGTTAACAAGTCGATATGACAATCTCTTTGAATGTTCTTTTCCTTACTCAATGGGGTGGCATTATGCACCTTACTTTTCGCAAGGAGAGGCAACAGAACACTGGCAGCTTCACGCTCTCTTTTATCCGCCGCTACTTCGTAGCGCCACGGTCCGTAAGTTTATGGTTGGGTACGAGATGCTTGCTGAAACTCAGCGAGATTTAACCGCAGAACAAGCCGCTGAGCGTCTAAGAGCTGTAAGCGATATCCACTATAAAGAAGCGTAGCCAGATACCATAAAATTAATGTGAAATAATTTAGGAAATAGAGTCATGAAACAGCTTGTCGAAGCGGTAAAGAATTCATTTTTAGAGCGATTTGGTTCAGCTCCTCACTCTTTTATTCAAGCTCCAGGCCGGGTGAATTTAATTGGAGAGCATACTGATTACAATGATGGCTTTGTCTTGCCTTGTGCGATTAATTATCAAGCTGTGGTCGCCGCTTCTCGCCGAGCAGATTCTATCGTTCGTGTCGTTGCGGTCGATTATGATAATGAAGTCGATCAATTCGATATCTCGCAGCCTATCACCTTCGTGGAAGGAAAGTTATGGGCCAATTACATCCGCGGTGTCGTGAAGTTTTTACTCGCACGTGGCTACTCATTTAACGGTGCAGATATCGCGGTCAGTGGTAATGTGCCTCAAGGTGCGGGGCTTAGTTCATCGGCGGCACTTGAAGTTGTTATCGGCCAAACCTTTAAAGAGCTCTACACCCTGCCAATTAGCCAAGCTGATATTGCGCTTAATGGCCAGCAAGCTGAAAATGAATTTGTTGGTTGTAACTGTGGGATTATGGATCAACTTATCTCTGCTCAAGGGCAAGAAAATCATGCATTGTTGATCGATTGTCGTAGCCTTGAAACCGAAGCGGTCTCAATGCCAAATAACCTTTCTGTGGTCATTATTAATTCGAATAAAAAGCGTGGCCTAGTGGACAGTGAATACAATACACGCCGTGAACAGTGTGAAGAGGCCGCTAAAATATTTGGCGTTAAAGCATTGCGAGATGTCAATATGGCACAGTTTTCAGAGTGTAGAAATGAGCTAAGTGATGTTGTTGCTATGCGATCTCGACATGTTATTAGTGAAAATGAACGCACTGTAAGAGCCGCAAAGGCACTGCGCGAAGGTAATATCGCATTGTTAAGTGAGTTGATGGAGCAATCGCATATTTCAATGCGAGATGATTTCGAAATAACCGTAAAGGAAATTGATTTCATTGTAGATTTAGTTAAGTCAGTGGTTGGTGTTGAAGGTGGAGTACGTATGACGGGGGGCGGGTTTGGTGGCTGCGTGGTATCCGTTGTTCCTCCTCATTTGGTGGACGCCGTTAAAAACATTATTGAAGAAAAATACCATGCTGAAACCGGTTTGCACGCTTCAATTTACGTTTGTCATGCAACGCCGGGCGCTGGCTTAGTCGAGGAAGTATAAAAATGAGTTCTCCACTGTTTCAATCAATGACTTTAACCCTTGCTTCTGATGGAAATATGGCAAATATTGTGGAGCTTACCAATAGTCAAGGAAGCTCGATTGTTGTCATGGACATTGGTGCAACCTGGCTAAGTTGTTCGCTGGCTTTAAAATCTGGCGAGCGTCGAGAGGTGCTACTTGGCATCGCAACCATGGAGCAGTTTCTCTCTCAAGGTGCTTATTTAGGGGCGAGTGTTGGTCGCTATGCGAATCGGATTAAACAAGGCCGCTTTTCAATTGCTGAACAGGCGTATCAACTTTCAGTAAATCTAGGTGGAAACACCTTACATGGTGGTGAAGTCGGTTTTGATAAGCAGCGCTGGGACATTATTGAGCAAGCTGACAACACAGTCACAATGACGTTTACATCGCCAGATGGTGATCAGGGTTTTCCTGGAAACCTAGAGGCTAAAGTCTCTTATACCTTAACCGAAGAGAACCGCGTTGAAATAGAATACAGCGCTCAGTGCGATAAAGCATGCCCAGTGAATTTAACCAATCATGCTTATTTTAACTTACTGGGCACTGATTCCGACCAGTTGTGTTTGGAGCATACCTTGAAGCTTGAGTCGAAGTCTTTTCTACCAATCAATGATGTGGGGATTCCGTTGGGAATCAATGAATCGGTTGAAGGTAATGGTTTTGATTTTCGTCAGCCTAAGCAAATAGCGAAAGAGTTTCTGTTGGATGAGCAACAAAAAAGCGTGAATGGTTACGATCATAGTTTTATTTTACCTCAGACAAATTCGCTTTATTCTCCAGCGGCAACACTGACGTCACCTGATAATGAAGTGACGATGACAGTGTTTACTGATAAGCCTGCGATTCAACTTTATACAGGGAACTTCTTAGGCGGTACACCTCGGCGTGAAGGTGGAGTGTATGCAGATCATGCGGGTGTTGCGCTTGAAACGCAGTACTTGCCAGATTCTCCCAATCATCCAGAATGGCCACATTCCAATTCGATCTTAGAACCCGGTGACGAGTACTGTTTTACAACAGTATATCAATTTGACGTTTCTTAATAAGTGAACGTCAAATCATGTAAATTAAATGCTATTCGCAAGCTCGAATGGCTTTTTATAATGGAGAAACAGAATCGCGTTGAACTAAGCTTGGTGTGAACTGAAGCTGGTCGCTATCGGGAGCTTCTCCTCTGGCGAGCTCTAACGCAAGGGTTGTCGCCTTCTCAGCCATTTCTTGAATAGGATAAAGAATAGTTGTTAACCGAGGTCTGACATAGCGAGCAATCGTCGCATCGTCAAATCCAATAACCGACATAGCATCCGGAAGCGCCACATTGTGTTCCTCCAATACAGAAATTGCTCCAGCAGCCATATTATCGTTGTAAGCGACTACTGCACTGATATCAATTGACTTGCAAAGCAGGTCAGACATCGCTTTTTCTCCCCCTTCTGAATTAGGTTCAGCACTTTCGATATAATCAGAATTTAACACAATTCCGTGCGCCTTGAGGGCAGCTAAATAGCCATTGATTCGTTGCTGAGCATCTTCAATATGGTGGGTCGATGCAATACAAGCGATGTTCCGATGTCCTTGCTGAATTAGGTATTCCGTCGCAATATATGCACCTTTTTCATTGTCCAAAGAAATACAACGATCGGCGATTTCGGGGATATGACGGTTGATCAGAACTAAAGAGGGGATCTCTTTAGAGAAACTGATTAACTCTTGATCTGAAAGGCGTTTCGAATGAATCACCAGTGCATCACAACGATTGTTGATTAGCAGTTCGATGACTTTACGTTCTTTATCTGCTTCATGATAACCATTGCCAATAAGAATTTGCTTACCATTTTCTTGAGCAACATTGTCAACGGCTTTAACCAGTGAGCCGAAAAATGGATCGGAAACGTCACTCACTAAGATGCCAATCGTATTACTGCTTTGGCTGACCAATGCTCGAGCAGCGGCATTAGGGCGATAGCCTAACGATTTCATTGCGACCGTTACAGAATCTATCGATGACTGACTTGCTTTCGGTGAGTGGTTAATGACTCGTGAAACCGTTGCAACAGATACTCCAGCGAGTCGTGCGACATCTTTAATGGTTGCCATAGCAGTTTAATCCGTAAACAATTCTTTAAATGTAATGGCTATTTAACGTAATGAAAAATAAAGCCATACATTTAAGGATGAAGTAAGAACAATACCTTATAGAATAAGGCGTTGATCTTAGTGTAAACGTTTTTAGTAAACTAAATGAGGTTTAGAGTCTAGAAATGTTTGTTACTACACGGTTTGGTTAAAAATAGAGAAACTCACGTACATTTTTAGAGTCTCTTTAAGCCTGTATAATGAATTAACGATTTCCCGTTATGGGTTGGAGTAGTCTGTCGATCATCGCTAACTTAGTCTGGTTAACGCCGGCATAATTGATATAAAGCGGGCTACTACGATCGTTCGCAATAGGGTGTTGCCAACCAAGTGTATTATCGATAAAAAATTGAGCAAAAGATTCTGAAACTTCCAAACACCCTTCCAATACGGTATCCACATAAGTTTGTAATATTGGTGTTTTTTCACATGGTGGGAGTGGTTTATTTTTGATATAAACCCACACCAAATCATCGTCTTTCAATATTTTATTAGGTTTGCTTGTACCGAGAGGTTGTGTATTGAAGTTGATGGTTTTTGGGTCAATTTTGTGGCGATGGTATCCATGTTCACGTTTATCAAAGTTCGCTAGTTCATCGTGGTTAATTTCAAGTAACACACCGTTCACTTGTCCTTCACCGATATCGACGACTAAAGGCGAAGCTACTAACGTGGTATCAATTTTCCCCCAATGACGAACTAATCCATGCACAATGACTGGTAGGGCATGCCCAGTTTGTCCTGTTAGTTGGCGTGATGATGAGTTCATTAGGCTTCCATAACCAAAGATATAATTTGCCACATTTTCTCCTATTTATCATTACAGTATGGGTTAGTTAGATTAGAGGCTTTGTATGTAATATCAAGCCTGTTTTGGGTTTTCCTCTTTCTGATAGGTTTGTAATTTTGTGTCCATTAAACATTAAGTAGTCATTTTAACTTTCTATTGTTGTGTTGAAAAGACTCAAATTAGATTGATTTTATTGTTAATTTATTGATATGTATTAAGTTTTTATCTGGATTGATTTTTGCATTAATGAATTATTATTTTTATGGTTACGGTTATTTTGGGGAAGGTAGAGATGGTGAATATCGTTGATCGCAAGCAAGAGTTATTAATTCCACCATTGTTTCGGCTAGGATTTCGTCCTTTTTTTCTGTTGGGAAGTGTTTATGCAGTGATTGCCATTATTTTGTGGGTTGTCATGCTTCATTTAGGTCAACCAGAACAACTTCAAGTGCCTGCGTTATGGTGGCATGTACATGAAATGCTCTTTGGTTTTGCCTTTGCTATCGTAGTGGGATTTTTATTAACCGCAGTGCAAAATTGGACGGGTATTAATGGTACTAAGCACTATTTTCTTATCTTGCTTTCATCGCTGTGGCTGTTGGTTCGAGTGTTGTTCTGGGTTGATATTCCAGTTGCTTGGGTTTTGTCGCTTGAACTTGTGTTTATTGCGTTGTGTGGGTACGAAATTGGCTGGCGAGTTGTTCGTGCCAAACGTTGGAACAACCTTATTTTTATTGGTTTATTCATACTTGCGTTTATTGCCGATATTGCCAGTTTTAGAACACTAGCAGAAGATGCACCTTTTAGTTCATCAGATGTGTGGATGGCAATGCTATGGTGGTTTACATTACTGCTATCAGTGATGGGGGCTCGAGTCATCCCTTTCTTTACCGCTCGTCGTTTTCAGTTTGAGAAACCGCAAAACAGTAAATGGCTTGATATTTTATCAAATGCTCCACTGATCATTTTATTCGGTAGCAGCTTTATTACGACACAGCATAATACTCTCGTGGCAGTATTGATGCTGATTTCTGGTGTTGCTCAGTTAGTTCGTTTGTGGCGTTGGCAACCATTGAAAACATTCTCTGAACCTCTAGTTTGGTCACTACATTTGGGGTATTTGTGTATTCCCTTGTCGTTAATACTGCGAGCGGGTTTGGGAGACAGTTTCCTTTCTCACAACCTACTTCATCTATTTGTTATTGGTGCTTTGGGTGGGATTATTTTATCTATGATAAGTCGTGTTACTCTGGGTCATACGGGAAGGAACGTATACGCCGGACCCAATATGAAGTGGGCATTTGTACTGCTCTTTAGTGCTGCGATTATTCGGAGTTTCGCCTTACCACTTTTCCCGCAGTTTTATTTTGCAATCATTGATATAACAGCGACGGTATGGATAGCGGCATTTGGGATCTTTATTTTCAAGTTCGCGCCAATGTTGGTTCAAACTCGGGCTGATGGTAACCCCGGTTAATTTAGGTTGAGTTCTTATTTTATCGGCAAATAAAAAGGCTAGCACATCGTGTGCTAGCCTAATTAATTTATTGATTTATCGTATAATTTTAGTCGTCGAACTAGTTATTGCTGTGCAACTCAGAATTAAGTTCAACAGCAGATTTATTTGCTAGACATTCAACCTGACCTGTCATTGAGTTACGACGGAAAAGAAGGTCAGAAACACCGGCTAGGTCACGAGCTTTAACGGTTTCCAGTTTATTTCCTTCTTTATCTAACATCTGAACTTTTGTACCAGCTGTAACATATAGACCAGACTCTAGGGTACAACGATCGCCTAGAGGGAAACCTAAACCGGCATTTGCGCCAAGTAGAGAGTTTTCACCGATAGAAACCACCACAGTACCACCGCCAGATAGTGTACCCATAATAGAAGCACCGCCACCGATATCTGAACCATTGCCAACTAGAACGCCTGCTGAAATACGACCTTCAACCATGCTCACGCCAGTTGTTCCAGCATTGAAGTTTATGAAGCCTTCGTGCATCACTGTCGTACCTTCACCCACATGTGCGCCCAAGCGAACACGAGAAGTATCAGCAATACGGATACCTGCAGGAACAATGTAATCCACCATTTTCGGGAATTTGTCGACACAATCAACGCTAAGAGTACGGCCAGCTAAGCGAGCTTCAATTTGACGTTCAGCAAGTTCTGGAAGGTCGATTGGGCCTTCATTTGTCCATGCGATGTTGTGCAGTAAGCCAAAGATTCCATCAAGTACTGTGCCGTGTGGTTGAACAAGGCGATGAGAGATCAGTTGAAGCTTTAAGAAGCCTTCAGCTACAGACTGTGGCTTTTCATCTGTGCTCAGGATAACAATCACTAACGATTGATCCGATTGAGCAGCTTTCTCTGCAAATGCCGCAGTATCAGTTTGACCGTTTGCCGCGAACGCTTGAGCAATATCAGCACATTGGCTAGGAGTAATTTCGATTGCTTTGTTGCCATCGGTATAGCCAACAAGAACGGCTAGACCTGTAATTAAAGCATCACTAGGATTTAGGATAGGTGCTGGGAAGAAAGCTTCGATAATTTTTCCATCACGATTCTTTGTGGTGGTTCCGAGAGCAAGTGCGAAGTTGGCCATTATTTTCTCCAATTATTTTTTCATTGAGTACCGATGCGTCATCGACACTAAAACTATTATGTGGGACATGATAAAGAGCATGTCTTTCTCTGGAAAGCTTTCTATAAGATAAAGTCTGCTAAACGATATGTTTTGTCGTTTTAGATATATATATCTTCACTAAGAAATTATCAAATCTAAAAAAGGAGCTGATGAGCTCCTGATTTTTTTCGTTCTGGGTTTTCAGGTTATTCGAACTACGCTGCTTGATCAGAATCTGGCTTAGCGTTAGTTTCAGCATCTGAAATTTTTTCGACTTTGGTGTTCTTTGGGCTTGGGCGGCGTTTTGCCCCTAACGCAAAGAGAACTTCGTCTTTATTTTGAGCTAAGTGAAGAGCAAGCTTCTCTTGAATATCTTCGTCTGGTAACAGTTCACTCTTACTCAGTAGTGCAAAGAGCTCATCTGCCATATCTAACATTTTGTCATAGGCATCAGCTTCGGCTTTTGAGGTGAATGTCATCTTCTCTTCTCCGTTACGCTCAACCACGTACTTGACGATTACAGCCATGGTAGTTCCTCTAGTTTTTAAAATTGAATACTGGTTTTTTATACAGCCTTGAATGGCAAATGTCTAGCTGATTTCGAACGGTAACGATTATTCAACCATGTAGGTAAATAAGATATTATGGCAGTAGCAGAATTTTGTTCAAATCTCCCTTTAAAAACAGTGATGTGCTAATCTAATTCTCCATTTATCGTAATCGGTTGGGATCGTATTGTTCTCTGTATTTCACTCGAATCAGCTTGAAACCTTAAAAATTATCTTAGTCCACTTAATTAAAGCGGACCCGCTCGATAATCCTTTCACGCCGGAAACCATATTGGTTCAAAGTCCTGGCATGTCACAATGGCTAAAAATGGAACTTGCCAACGAGTTTGGCGTCGCGGCGAATATCGACTTTCCATTGCCCGCGACGTTTATATGGGACATGTTTAGCCAAGTGCTTCCTGATGTTCCCAAGCGTAGTGCTTTCAATAAAGAGGCTATGACCTGGAAGTTAGTGACGATCATTCCCACCTTATTGGAGTTGGATGAATTTTCCCCGCTAAAACAGTATTTGTCCCGTGACGATTCTGCATTACGATTGTTTCAATTAGCAGGAAAAATTGCTGATATCTTCGATGGCTATTTGGTGTATCGACCTGACTGGATTGACTCATGGCAGAAAGACATTCCCGTTTTGGAGATTGAAGAGGAACATCCTTGGCAGCCGATTCTTTGGCGACATCTCTATCAGGAAACACTCGCGTTAGATCAGTCCCATTATCATCGTGGCAATTTGTATCAAGCATTTATTGACGCTATTGAAAAAGGCGAGATAGACACCAGCCGCCTGCCGAAACGATTGTTTATTTTTGGTATTACCGCATTGCCTCCACGCTACCTTGATGCGCTAAAAGCCTTGAGTAACTACATCGATATCTCATTAATGTTTGCGAATCCTAGTCAGCATTATTGGGGTGAAATCAGAGACCAAAAATACTTAGCTTCACTGCAACGCAAACAAATCATGCTTGATCGAGAACGGTTGGCGATATCCGGAGAAGTGAGTATCGTCAAACCACAAATCTTATCTGAAATTGAGCATGATTCTCTGCACGTTGAACAGCAAATGGGGAATTCACTACTGGCTTCAATGGGGAAGTTGGGGCGAGATAATCTTTACTTGTTATCGCAACTTGAGCTTGAAGAGCATGAGTATTTTATCGCTCCTCAAGATACTAACCTGTTGCATCAAATTCAAAGTGATATTTTAAATCTTGATGAGCGTGCCAATGATCAAGCGTTAGAAACAAGCGAGCATAAAGCTCAGATAGAAGATACGGATTCGAGCGTATCATTGCATTCATGTCATAGCCCGATTCGAGAAGTTGAAGTGTTATACGACATGATTCTGTCGTGGTTCGATCAAGACCCAACGCTTCAAGCTCGCGATATTATTGTGATGGTCGCCGATATCAATAGCTATAGTGCGGCGATTGAAGCGGTATTTGGTAACGCGCCTTATGAACGTTATATTCCTTACTCCATCTCCGATCGCACAACGGATCACGAAAGTCCAATTTTAACCGCATTTCTCCAACTACTCGCCCTACCACAATCGCGCTGTTTGGCTAGTGAGCTACTGGCATTGCTTGAAACACCGGCAATTCTACGTCGTTTCGGCATCGCACAAGATGAGTTTGAATTAGCACGACGTTGGGTCGAAAAAACAGGCATTCGCTGGGGTTTGAATCATCAATCAGGTGAAGAGTTTGGCTTTCAAATTAGCGAGAAAAATACTTGGCAAAGTGGCATCGAAAGATTGCTTGTTGGGTATTCTATGGCAGAAAATGTTGAAATAGTGTCGCTAGGTACAGAGCAATTCGCACCCTTTAACGATGTTCAAGGAATGGGGGCAGAACTGGCGGGTAAACTCGCGCACTACATTGAAACAATTAGTCATTATCGATCGGCGCTGTCTAAGACTCATTCTATCGATGATTGGCGTACGCTACTTGCGACTATGCTTGATGATTTCTTTACGATCGATTTAGAAGATGATGTCGCGTTGAATATGGTTCGCGAAACGGTTCACCAACTAGAACAACAACTGTCTGATGCTCAATATGAAGAGTTACTTGATCCGGATGTTGTTCGCTATTACCTGCAAACAAAGTTATCGACGACGCGTGTGAGTCAGCGCTTTTTGGCTGGGCAAGTAAACTTCTGTACCTTAATGCCGATGCGTTCGATTCCTTTTAAAGTCGTTTGCTTATTGGGGATGAATGAAGGAACTTACCCAAGAGCCAATCAAGTTGATGGCTTTGACTTAATGCATGGTCGCAGTCGTATTGGGGATCGATCACGCCGAGATGATGAACGTTATCTATTTTTAGAAGCATTGTTGTCGGCTCGACAGCGTTTTTATGTCAGTTACATTGGTCAGTCGATTAAGGACAACAGCGAGCGGCTGCCTTCTATTTTTGTTTCAGAGTTGCTTGAGTATTGCCAACAAAATTACTGTGTATCTGGCGATGAACAAAATGACAGTGACGACTCAGCTCAACGTTTGGAATCTTTTTTAACCCATCACCATCCGATGGTTCCCTACAGTCCTCAAGCATTCACTGGCGTGTCGCCAAGTTACGCGCAAGAGTGGTTTCCTGTGGCCAAACGAATTGAACCAGAATCTAAACAAGAAGGTTCAATGGAATTACGAGACTACTTGCTGGAACTTGAATCGCCCATAAACATCGACTTAACGGAGCTTCAGGCCTTTTGGCGAAACCCAGCAAAGTTCTTTTTCAACCGGCGTCTAAATGTGGCCTATGAAGATTATTCCATCATTGTAGAAGATATCGAGCCGTTTAGTTTTGACTCACTAACCAGCTTTGGCTTACGTGCCGAGGTGATAGAGCATCTAGTTACTCGCCAAAATGAGGATGTTGAAACACTTAAACAGGTCAAGCGAGCTCAAGGCTTACTGCCAAAGAATGCATTTGGGGAGATAGAATTTGAGTCGCATCTTGTGCAAGCAACACCAGTGGCTGAGAAAGTGACGCAGTTAACGCAAACTCCTTTAGATGATGTTGAACTGACTCTAGAGTTTTATCCTTTCGATGATGAGCGCTCTGTTCAGGTCAATGGTTGGCTAACTCAGAGGTATGAAATGGGTATGCTGCGTTACCGAGCGGGTGCTATTCGATCAGCAGATAAGCTGCAAGGGTGGGTAGATCATTTGCTGTTGAATCTTGCTGGATATGATCAATCAACTCACCTTATTGGTTTTGATAAGAAAAAAGGGATTGAACATATCACCTTTACTCCCATCGATGCCGATGTGGCGCGACATTATATTGAACGACTACTAAGGTATTTCTTTAATGGTATGAATCAGCCCCTCGCTTATTTTCCTAAAACCGCGTTGGTGGGTGTCGAAGCTCAACGAGCACAGGAAGATGACGTTAAGCTCAGTAAAAAAATGGCTGATGCGTATAACGGGAGTCAAATGATCTCAGGGGAAGGAAGTAACCCCTACTATTCTCGATTGTGGCCAGAACTTACCCCAAACATTGAAGCCCGTTTGCTTGAGATCGGCAATGACGTATTAGCCCCAATTTGTGTGGCGCTAGCTGAGCAAGAGCAATCATGAATGGGGTATGTAACCATTGGCAAAAGAAAAAGATGATTTCACCAAAAGGTGAAGAAAAATAAGAAAGGGCGGCCGCCAGTAAATCTAGTTATGTGTAGGGCGTTTGCTGTGCGGCCATGGTCAGAGGGACCGTTGTTTGTTTGCAATATCCGTTTGGATAGATAAGTTAAAGATGCTTACCAATTGCGAGCCAAGATAGTAGTGAGTTTTACGTGCTTCTACCGTGAGTAAGGTCTCACTCTTTTCGTCAATAGTTGGTTTGAGTCACACTTATAATCAAAATTTAAATCGTAGGTTGTATAAATGGGTAATCAGAGCTTCGAACATGACGTAACACTGTTGCAGCCAATGACGTTTCCACTTTTTGGCGCAAGGCTGATTGAGGCCTCTGCAGGGACAGGAAAAACCTATACAATCGCGAGCCTATATATTCGCTTGCTACTTGGACACGGTGGAGACCAATATGGCCACGGTAGGCCATTAAGTGTCGAACAAATTCTAGTGGTGACATTTACTGAAGCCGCAACCGCTGAGCTTAAAGGGCGTATTCGTCAAAGAATTCATGCTTCACGTCTTGCCTTCCTCAGAGGCTCTAGTCATGATGCCGTGATACAAGAGTTACTCGATCAAGTCGATGATCATCAAATGGCTGCCATGTTGTTGTTGAACGCTGAGCGCGAAATGGATGCCGCAGCGATCTTCACCATTCATGGCTTTTGTCAGAGAATGTTGGTGCAGAATGCGTTTGAATCCGGTGCTCGATTTGAAAACGAATTTATTACCGATGAAACACGAATAAAATCTCAAGTCGTGGCTGATTATTGGCGAAGTCAGTTTTACCCTTTGCCTATGTCAGTAGCAAAGCTCATTCGCAGCTATTGGCCAACACCTAATGAACTGTATAGCAAGATTAGTGGTTATTTAGGTGGTAAAGCAATCCGGCTTTCCGTTCCAGCGTTGGATACTGACTTGGAGTCGGCGCATCAACAAAACTTGAACCGTATTGAAGCTCTTAAACAACAATGGCGAGAAGAGAGTTGTGTTGCGTTGGAACAGCTTCAACAAGCACTTGATAATAAAGTTATCGACCTTCGTAGCTACACGAAGAAAAATTATCCTAACTGGTGTAATCGGGTCTCCGATTGGGCCAATAGCGCTACAGAAGATTATGTGTTTCCTGATGCATTGCAGCGTTTTAGTGAATCGATGCTGATCGAAAAAACACGCTCAGGAGAAGAAACCCCATCTCACGCTTTGTTTACCGCGATCGAGACCTTTTTAGCAGAGCCTATTTCTCTTGAGCCTTCATTACTTGCTCATGCAATTTCTACTTGTCGCGACTTACTCGAACAAGCGAAACAACAGAAGCAATGGCTTTCGTTTGATGACTTATTGTTGCAACTATCGAATGCACTCGATGTTGATCAACAAGAACAGTTAACCAGTCGAATTCGCGAGTTATTTCCCGTCGCATTAATTGATGAATTTCAAGATACTGATCCTCTGCAATACAGCATATTTAGTCGTATATATTTGCCTGACCCGAGTTGTGGTTTGTTTATGATCGGCGACCCTAAACAAGCGATTTATGCCTTTCGTGGCGCCGATATCTTTACTTACATTCAAGCCCGTAATCAGGTAGTGAATCACTATACATTGGGTAAAAATTGGCGTTCAAGTGCAGAGGTGATTAACGGTATCAATCAGCTCTTCGCTCGTTGCAGTGCACCATTTATTTATCAGCAAGACATTCCTTTTTATTCGGTAGAGAGTGCGACTAAACCCAGTGAGCGAGAATGGCTAGTTGAGGGCGATATTCAACCTGCGGTAACGTTTTGGTGCTCGCAGCAAGATCTGTTAGTTTCTCGTTCTGATTACAACCTTAGAATGGCTGAGGCAACCGCAGCTCAGATTCAATCTCTACTCACTGCAAGCGACCAAGGTCAGGTTCAGCTAAAACGTTCCAGTGACGAAAAAGCGATCACCCCTAATAATATCGCGGTGCTGGTGAGAACTGGGTACGAAGGTCAAATGGTTAAGCACGCTCTCACAAAACAAGGAATTGCTAGTGTATATCTTTCAAATCAAGAGAGTGTCTTTAGCGTCCCGATTGCAGTGGACGTGCTGCGTTTGCTGCAAGCGGTTCATCTTCCTGACGATGAACGTTTAGTTCGTTCGGCACTTGCGTCAGCATCCCTCGACTTACCCTTGACCTATATCGACGAACTCAACTACGACGAATCGTTGTGGGAAAGCGTCAATCTCGAATTTCGTCAATATCGAGAATTATGGGAACAACGTGGCGTATTACCGATGTTGAGGGCGATACTTAATCAGCGTCAATTGGCGCAACAATGGTTGGCCCAAGATGAGGGAGAGCGCTTATTAACAGATTACCTCCATTTGGGAGAATTGCTGCAAAATGCCAGCGTAGAATTTGAAAGTGATGTGGCATTGATACGATGGTTTTCCCAGTCGATAGAAGATTCTCACAGTGGATTAGGTCGCGGCGACGAACAAATTTTACGTTTGGAATCGGAAGATAAATTAGTCCAAATTGTCACGATTCATAAATCAAAAGGTCTAGAGTACGACATTGTATTTTTGCCATTTGCGATGAACTACCGAGAAGCGAGCGAAGCGAAATATCACGACAGCGATCACAATGAAACCATATTAGATTTAAATGCGACTTCAGAAAGCAGAGAGCAGGCAGAAAAAGAGCGGCTAGCAGAGGATTTGAGGTTACTTTATGTGGCTGTTACTCGAGCGGTATATGCATGTTACATTGGCGTCGAAGCCACACTGAAACCTCATGCGAGAAAGCAAGATGGGGAAAGTTCTGTTCATCGTTGTGCGCTCGGATATTTATTACAAGATGGTCAAGCAGGAAAAGCAGATGTGCTGCACCACGCTCTAAATGAGTTTGTAAATACAGTGGATCATGTCGCGCTCGTTGCACCTCCTGAGTTAACCTCTCAACGCTATGTTGCAACCAATTCAACTCCTGAAGTGTTGGATTATTCTCGACTGAATCGAGCCATCTCACGTAACTGGAGAATGACAAGTTATTCCAACTTGGTAAAACAGCATTCTCATGGTTCATCGATTTCTGCTGAGTTTGAGTTACCCGGATTGGATGTAGATTCGGCTGCTGAAAGTGATGAGTTGACTCTCGTGTCTGACGAAAAAACGATCTTTAGCTTTCCTAAAGGCGCGCGCCCGGGCACTTTTCTTCATGCTTTGTTTGAAGAGATCGAATTTACGTTACCGGCTAATTCAGATCACAATCGATCTGTTATCGAAGAGTTGATGCTTCAGGAGCAACTTGACCCCGAATGGTTTGATGTTCTTGCGGTGATGATCGATGAGGTGATGTCAACACCGCTTGATGGTAAACGGCTAAAACTGGGAGGGTTGGCACCTTCACAGCGCTTAGTTGAGATGGAATTTCTATTACCGATCGAATTGTTGGATTCCCCTCAGTTGAATCGCGTTATCTCTCGATATGACTCTCTTTCGCAACGTGCTGATGAACTTGGTTTTGTACCGGTACAAGGTATGTTGAAAGGTTTCATTGATTTGGTCTTTGAGTATCAAGGCCGTTATTACATTCTTGACTGGAAATCGAATCACTTGGGAAATCACTGTGAGGATTATGAACAAGCTCATCTTGATCATGCCATGATTGATCATCGTTATGATTTGCAGTATCAGCTTTATACTCTCGCTCTGCATCGCTTTTTAGCCAGTCGTATTATTGATTACGATTATGAAACTCATTTTGGTGGTGTCTATTATCTCTTTTTACGAGGTGTGACTGGTGGGTCATCAAATGGTATTTTTTCTGCGCGCCCGAAGCAAGGCTTGATTAATGAGTTAGATGCTTGGCTTGAAGGTAGAACCTTTTTAGATGAGAGCAAAGGCCAACTGGAGTTAGGGCTATGAGCGAGTTAGAAAATATGGATCTGTTAGTTGACCTAGATACATTACTTAATCATGGCATCATTCGTCAGATTGATCGGCAAAGTGCACGGTTCTTTTCAAATATCGAATCGACAGAATCAGAAGCGATTGCTTGGTTAACGGCACTATTGAGTCGAGAACTTGGGCTAGGGCATAGTTGTATTCAATTAATTGATCATAAAAACAAATTTGATTTTCACCTTCTTACCTTTGGCTTAAATCTTCACGAATTTGTCGGATTAAAAGAAAAAGTGGTTGCGATTGATTGGTTGAGTGTATTAACCCAGAGTGATGTCATTGGCAAAGAAGGGGAAGAGAAACCTTTAGTATTTGACGGTGAAAGGCTTTATTTTCATCGTTATTGGCACTATGAAACTAGCCTAATGAGTCATTTACATCATTTTGGTTCACCAATCGATTTAGACGACAATAATATTCACAAGTTATCGCTTATGCTCGATCGCCTTTTTGGTCGAGAGTATGGTTATCTTCATCAAGCTTTGGGGCAGTGTCAGAGTAAAAATCAGTACCAGGAACGTCAAAATTTAGTATGTGACATTCTGGATGTGGTCAATCAAAACGGAATTAACTGGGAGTTGGTCGATGCTCAGTTAATGAAGGTAAACACCAGTGATGATCTTCAATTTTTGGATAAAACTATTCCTCAAAGTAATTGTTTAAATTGGCAAAAAGTAGCAGCTGCGGTGGCACTCTCCCGTCGTTTTACTGTTATTTCTGGTGGGCCAGGAACGGGAAAAACCACCACAGTAGCCAAGCTCCTTGCAGCATTAGTGCTACAGGAAAAAACAGAGCAGCAATGTCCTAATATTTGTTTGGTAGCTCCAACGGGCAAAGCTGCCGCTCGTTTGACAGAATCGATTGGCAACGCGATTGGACGGTTGCCAATCGACAGTGAAACGAAAAGTCAGATACCAGTTAAAGCAAGCACAATTCATCGTTTACTCGGTAGTATTCCGAACTCCACTCAATTTCGTCATCATTCGAACAATAAGCTCCACCTTGATATCTTGGTGGTTGATGAAGCCTCGATGGTTGATCTCCCAATGATGACGAAACTGTTTGATGCGTTACCTTCCCATGCTCGAGTCATTTTACTGGGAGACAAAGATCAACTCGCATCGGTTGAAGCTGGAGCTGTTCTTGGGGATATTTGTTCGTTCTTAAGTGTTGGTTACAGTGCAAAACAATCCACGCTGTTATCGACACTTACGGGGTTTTCGATTGAGCCGGAAAAAGCCTTGGTCATGACGCCACAGGTGTGTGATAGCTTATGTATGTTGCGCAAGAGCTACCGTTTTGATCAGTATTCAGGTATTGGGCAGTTGGCAAAGGCTGTCAATCTAGGTGATGCAGCGTCTGCAGAGGCTGTTTTTGATCGAGAGTTTGAAGACATCACGATGAATGGTTTGACGGGAGAAGGGCTCTCTTCGCTGCTCAGTTTACTCCACCAAGAATATCGATGTTATTTAGAACTTGCTCACCAACTTCCGTTATCAAATGCAAATACAACATTAGCGGCGCAAGAACTCTTGATAAAACCAATACTTAAAGCCTTTAATCAATGCCGATTACTGTGCGCGGTGCGGGAGGGAGAGTATGGTGTAATGCGTTTTAATCAACAGATAGAGCGAGTGTTAGTTAAGCATCGTTTAATCTCTCCAAGTGATGACATTTGGTATATTGGCCGGCCGATTATGATCTTAAAAAATGATTATAACCTCGGGCTTTATAATGGCGATATTGGCGTTTGTCTACCGGATTTAACCAGTGATGAACCTCGTTTGAAAGTCTACTTTGAGCTACCTGATGGAACTGTAAAAGGAATTTTACCTAGCCGTATTCCACAGCATGAATTGGCGTATGCTATGACCATCCATAAATCCCAAGGAAGTGAATTCGCAACGACACTAATGGTACTGCCAAAAAATTTCTCGCCGGTGTTAACTCGTGAATTGGTTTATACCGGAATTACGCGGGCAAAATCAGAGCTTTACCTTTACACCGATATGGGTGTGTTTCGTAGAGCGGTTGGGATAAAAACTGAACGAGTAAGCGGTTTAACGGATCGGCTTGAGAAATGTATTTTGGCTGAATGAGTTAAGGGACCAGTAGAGGTACCTTAACTTTGCAAATACTACTTCGAAAAATTTACAACGCTAGGGTTAAAATTTTAGAGCGACGTTGATAATTATATAAGCTCTGTTTTGCCATTGGCAGCGCTTCAACGCCAACCTCTATAAAGCCTTGCTCTCGGAACCAGTGCACACTGTGGGTGGTTAACACGAAAAGGTTTTCAATACCCTGACGTCTCGCGATTTGCTTCATGTGTTTCAGTAGAATTAAGCCGCGATTCCCATCTCTGTATTCGGGGTGAATTGCCACACAGGCCATTTCAGCCATTTTTTCTTCAGGATAAGGATATAATGCCGCGCAACCAATCAGCAGGCTGTCTTTTTCGATAATGGTGAAACGGTGAATCTCTTGTTCAAGCTGTTCACGTGATCGCCTAACCAGAATACCTGATTCTTCTAAAGGGCGGATAAGTTCAAAAACACCACCGATATCATCAATGCTGGCTTGTTTAACTTGTTCAGAGCTTGCCATTCCTACTTGAGTACCGATCCCATCAAAAGAGAACAGCTCTTGAATAAGAGCGCCATCTTCTATGTAGCTAATCAAATGACTACGAGGCACACCGGCAAGACAGGCGGTAAGAGAGGAGCGCAGGAAGCGTATTTTTTCCATGCTGACAGGATTCTCTGTATCGGCTGCTAGTTCTTTTAGGATACCTTCAATATCAGACGGAAAAACCTCGGGAATGGAGTTGCCATCTTCGTCAATCAGTCCTTGGTCAGAACAAAAACCAATCAGCTTTTCCGCTTTTAGTCTTATAGCCACTTGAGTCGCTACTTCTTCAGCCAACAAGTTAAAACACTCACCTGTGACTGAACTGGCGACAGGACCAAGCAGTACGATTGAACCATGTTCAAGAGAGCGGTTGATGCCATCAATATCGATGCGTCTAATTTTACCACTGTGGCAATAATCAAGACCATCCTCAACGCCTAAAGGCTGAGAGATAACATAGTTTCCACTCGCAACATTGAGTTCCGTTCCCGCCATTGGGGTATTGTTTAAACTGAGTGATAAACGAGCTGTGATCGCTAACTGAAGTTGCCCTGCTGCTTGCATAACCAGCGGTAGTGCTTTTTCGTGTGTAACTCGGATACCTTTGTGATAGGGCGTTTCGATTTGATTCTCTGCAAGAATGTCATTTATTTGCGGACGAGCGCCATAAACCAGCACGAGCTTGACACCTAAGCTATGCAGAAGTGCGATATCACTAATGATATTCCCAAAGTTTTTGTCGGCAATAGCCTCACCGCCTAACATAATCACCATGGTTTTACCGCGATGAGCATTGACATAAGGGGCTGATTGGCGAAAGCCTTTAACAAGAGCAGTACTACGAATTTTCACAATAGAAACTCATCTGTTTAATTATGTCCAAATGATGACTTTTTATTCACTTTTAGACAAGTGATTTTTTCATTTTCTTACAAAGAAAACCCTATTCCATAATAGTACCGGATGAAATATAACCGTTCTTTAGCGAGGTATTTGAAATATTCAAATCTCACCTCGATTTGACCGACAAACGATTGCGCTTTGACGATGAGTTTGAGATGCTCAATTCATTATAACGCTAACTTGGAATTAACTGTGAAGAAGGCCATTTCTCTCGTCGCGATGACCGTATTACTTGCTGCTTGTACTCAACCTACGGAGCGCGCTCAGCAATATTTAGATGGCACAATGGAGTCGGGGTTAAACCAACGCAACTCTATCGAATCAAATGTTCCGCGCGATTATAGTGAATTTAGCAAACAAAGTGAGCTTGTTATTGAGCAATCACCACGTTATGAAGAGACGTTTCAACCTTTGTATGATCAACTTAATCAATGGGTTATGGCAAGTGGCGATCCTGCACAATTAAGTCAATTTGGTATTCAATCTGCTCAACTTGGTGGTGCGGATACGAAAGGAAATGTTCTTTTTACCGGATATTTCTCTCCTGTAATTGAGCTGCGACACCAAGCAGATGATATCTTTCGCTATCCTGTGTACGCCAAGCCTGAATGTATCGAGGAGTGCCCAAATCGAGCTCAAATCAATCAAGGTGCATTGAATAGATTAGGGCTTGAACTTGGCTATGCGGCGAATCAGATTGATCCTTTTATTATGGAAGTTCAAGGCAGTGGATTTGTACATTTTGAAGATGACACCTTAGAGTATTTTGCATACGCAGGTAAAAATGACCATCCATACGTTAGTATTGGCAAAATCCTAATTGAACGCGACCAAGTACCGAGAGAGAAAATGTCTCTCAAGGCGATCAAGGAGTGGGTGCTAGAGCAAGATGAAGCCACAGTACGAGAACTGCTTGAGCAAAATACGTCATATGTATTTTTTGAGCCGAAAGATGCTGCACCAGTTACCGGCTCTGCAGGGGTTCCTTTGTTGCCGATGGCGTCGGTGGCAGGAGATAGACGTCTGTTTCCAATGGGAACACCAATTCTAGCGGAAGTTCCACTATTAAACGCCGATGGCAGTTGGAGTGGGGCTCATCAACTCAGGTTGTTGATTGTGTTAGATACTGGTGGAGCGGTGACTGATGGTCATCTTGACCTTTATCATGGGATTGGACCAAGAGCAGGAATTGAGGCCGGGCATTATCGTCATTTTGGACGAGTATGGAAGCTTGGACTCGAAGGTTCAGCAACGCAGTTACCTTGGGTTATTCCTCCAGAAAAACTCGACTAGTTGGCTAGACTTTTTATTCAAGAGTGCGTATAAAACGCACTCTTTGTTTATCTGCGCTCACGCAAAGTATTAACCTACTTAAATTGGATCTTTTATGCGTCAACTTGATACTCCAGCATCAGACAATTACGACCAGCGATTTGGCGGCACGAGACGACTTTTCGGGCAACAACCTGTTGAAATCTTACGTGCTGCTCATATATGCGTTATCGGAATTGGAGGCGTTGGGTCATGGGCTGCCGAAGCGTTGGCAAGAACGGGTATTGGCCAATTGACCTTGATTGATATGGATGATGTGTGTGTCACTAATATTAATCGTCAAATCCATGCATTGACCACAACTGTAGGGCAAAGCAAAGCCGAGGTTATGGCGGAGAGAATTCACGCAATTAACCCTGAATGTAAGGTTAATATTATTGATGATTTTATCTCTGCTGAAAATCAAGATCGGTATCTGAGTAAAGAGTTCGATTACGTTATCGATGCGATTGATAGCATTCAAGCTAAGGCGGCGTTGTTAGCCTATTGTCGTAGTAATAAGATTAAGGTGATAACCATTGGTGGAGCCGGGGGACAGATCGATCCTACCCAAATTAAAGTCGCCGACTTGACGAAAACGATACAAGATCCTCTCGCCAAGAAGTTGAAAGATCGGTTACGTCGAGACCATAATTTTCCTACCAACCCAGCACGAAAATTTGGTATTGAATGTGTGTTTTCGACTGAACAATTGAAATACCCACAAGCGGATGGTTCTGTTTGTGCAGCTAAAGGCACAGCAGAAGGACCGAAAAAAATGGATTGCGCAACAGGTTTTGGCGCTGCAACTATGGTGACGGCTAGCTTTGGTTTTGTCGCTGCAGCACGAGTGGTTGATAAGCTGATTAAAAAACATTCTTTGTAGTCCATAGTTGTAATAAATAGTCGTAGTAAGAGATAGAGCAATGACCCAATTTATAGCTTCACAGTTTGGTGTAGAGGTTACAGCCGCACAGGTTGTCAGTACGATGAGTCAATTTAACAGTTGGGAAGATCGTTATCGCCAAGTGATTATCTGGGGTAAACAGTTGGAACCGATGCCTGAAGATCTAAAGTCGGAAACTGTCTTAGTATCAGGATGTGAAAGTCAGGTCTGGTTGTGTGTAGAACAGGTCGATGGCGTTATATTATTGAGTGGTGACTCTGATGCGCGAATTGTGAAAGGGTTAATTGCCATTGTTTTCGCAGCGCTAAATCATAAAAGCGCTCAAGAGATTGAACAGTTCGATATCGATAATTATTTTGAACAATTAGGACTCATTAGTCATTTAAGCCCTTCTCGTGGAAATGGTTTAAAGGCGATTGTCAGCCATATAAAAAACCTATCCAAATAAACTCGCTATCATCATAACCATCGACATAAAAAGTCATTGAACCCTAGTCAGGACGATGACTTGGAACACTAAAGAAGAGACAGAGTTTTTTCTAAGGCTTGGATAAACAGCTCAACATCCTCTTGAGTATTATAAATTGCAAACGAGACTCGAACCGTTCCATTTAGTCCTAACGCCTTCATTAATGGATGAGCACAATGGTGGCCAGAACGAATGGCAACGCCTTGCTGATCCAGTAAAGTAGCGATGTCTTGATGGTGAATATCTTCAACCACAAAGCTGAGTAAGCTTGCACTTTTCTGATAACCAATCACTTTTACGCCTTCTAGCTCAATTAACTTTTGATAGGCGTATTGCTGCAACTTGATTATGTGCTGTTCGATTTGGTCGATAGGCCATTGCTGATACCACTCAATGGCGCTTGCAAGTGCTATTGCTCCGGCTATATTGGGAGTACCTGCTTCAAATTTACTTGGGGCTTGGGCAAAGTGGGTCTCTTCAAATGAAACGCTTTCAACCATCTTTCCGCCGCCTTGCCAGGGAGACATAGCTTCGAGTAGATTTGCTTTCCCATAAAGCGCGCCAATGCCCGTAGGTGAAAACAGTTTATGACCAGAAAATAGATAGAAATCGGCATTGAGTTTCACGACATCCACTTCTTCATGGACAACTCCTTGAGCGCCATCAACAACGACAACCGCCCCAAAACAGTGAGCAAATTCAATGGCATCTTCAATCGGTTGGCGACATCCAGTAACATTCGTGACATGGGCCAGAGCAACGATCTTCACTTTATCGGAAAGTAGATCGACATATTCTGACCAGATTAATTCACCATTAGAGTCGACAGGGATTTTCTTTACTATTGCTTGGGTCTGTTCTGCAATTAATTGCCACGGAACAATATTGGCATGATGTTCGGCTTCGCCTACCAAAATAATATCGTGTGGTTGAAGGGATAAAGCACCATAAGAATGCGCGATAAGGTTAATTGCTTCTGTTGAACCTCGAGTCCAAATAATGTTCTCTGAGCTGGGAGAGTTGATAAATTGGGCTACAACTCCACGAGCTCGTTCAAACTCAGTGGTTGCCGTTGCCGTTAGTTGATGGTTACCGCGATGTACATTGGCATTTTGTTCGCGGTAATAGCGGGTTAAAGCATTAATGACATATTCTGGCTTTTGTGAGGTTGCCGCACTGTCTAGATACACCAGAGGTGATGCTGCATTATTGAGTATTGGAAACTGCGAGCGGATGGCTGAAATATCAAACATTTTTACTGCTCATTTGCTGATAATTCAACGCTGGCATTGTCACCATAGGCTCGGCAATCGACCATGCATGCTCTTTACCGGAAAGCAAAATTACAATCTCCATAGCAAATTCCAATGCGGTGCCCGGCCCTTGGCTTGTCAAAAGATTATGGATAATGTCATAGGTAACACGTCTTTGTCGCCATAGCGTTTCTGGTATTTGATCTTGAAAACTTGGATGACACGTCATCAGTGCTTCAGGGTAGATATCATGATGCTGAAGCACGACAGCAGGTGAGGCACAAATTGCGGCAACAAGCTTGCCATCATTTTTCTGTTGCTTCACGACTTCAACAAGTAATGTACTGTCACGGAAATTCTCTGCGCCAAGAACTCCACCGGGAAGAACAACGACATCAAACTCATCGTCAGCCACATCAATTAAGCGATAATCGGCGGTTAATGTCACTCCGCGAGATGCTTTCATTGTTAAGCAGCCATCTTCATTAGCACTCGCAACGATGACCTCGTATCCCGCTCGCACTAAGATATCGATGATTGTGATCGCTTCCATCTCTTCAACACCAGTCGCGATGGGAACTAAGATTCGTTTTTTCATGATAATGTCCTTGGTTCAATCTGCTTAATTTGTTGATAGAGGTGTCTGTTTTCTGGAATCGAAATTTGATGCCTGTCAGCACATTTAAGCAAATATCCGGTAATAAAGTCGATCTCTGTTTTTCTTTTATAATAGATATCTTGATGCATGGAAGAGCGGTTTTCAGCAGTCGAGGAAATGACTTGATAAATTTGGGCTGTTATCGTTTCAACCTCAAAGTAGATGCCTTCAGCTTGAGCAACAGAAACTAGCTCTCTGACCAGTTTATCAATAACTAGAGTAAATCGATCATCGCTTAACGCGCCATTCTTACATTGCTCTAATGCCGTTAAGGGGTTGATAACACAGTTAATAATTAGCTTGAGCCAAAGAGCATTATTGATTTCAGAGTTCCAAGTTACATCTGGAAGAGTGTGTTGTAAAACCTCTTCGAGAAAGGTGCACTGTTTCCCTTTTTCATTTAAAGCACCGATTTGAGTATTTCCTATTCCGGTGTGATTGATCTTGGTGCCTTCTTTTTTTGCTCCGTGTGTTGTTGTCGCAATTAAAAAAGGGAAGGTGGCAAGTTCGGTTTGTAACTCGTCTACAACACCCATTCCATTGTGCATTAACAGAATGATGGTATCGGAAGACAAGTAAGGAATTATAGGGGATAAAGCACTTTTAACTTGCCAAACTTTTGTTGTGACCAAGACAAGATCGGCGTTTTCTAAGTCGTTTCGATTGTTATGTGGTAAAGGCAGTTTTGGATGATCATCCAATTGCACGATGAATTGAGGTTCAGGTTGACGTAGCCACACCGATACTGAGTGACCCGCTTGGCTAAGATGAAATGCCCAGAGTGATCCAATCGCCCCTGGGCCAACGATAACAATATTCATGCTTTATTCACTTAACTGATCACAAATTAATTATTGGTCTGCGCGCTCAGCCCGTGCTTTATCCAGTAGTCGTGTAAAGTAGCCACTTAAAGACACTAGCATTATCAAGCTAGGGATCACCATTACTGCGGTTAAGATAAAGAAAAGAGACCAATTATTAAGCATGTCGGCAAGTTCACCACTAAAGGAGGCTAGGGTCGTTCTGCCAAAGTTTCCTAATGATGCCAGCAATGCATATTGAGTCGCCGAAAACGCTTGCCCAGTTAATAGAGTCAAGAATGAAACAAATGCGACCGTTGAAAACGCAGTGGTAAAGTTGTCGACAATAATTGTCGCAAGGAATATATGCTCGTTAGGTCCAACGTGAGCGATCCAAGCAAACATTAAATTACTGGCAGCCATCGCTATCCCGCCAATCAGTAATCCTTTGACGATACCAAATCGAACATTAAACATGCTACCGACAAAGGTAAACAACATGGTAGCCCCCCAGCCGATGAGCTTGGAGTAATAGCCAATTTGTTCGTTACTGAAACCAATTTCTTTGTAAAATGTAATCGACATTCTTCCAAGAAAGGCTTCGCCTATTTTGAATAAGAACACGAATAATAGAAGAGTCACAGCGACCTGTACGCCATTGCGACGGAAGAAGTCGTAAAAAGGTTCGAGCAAGGTTACCGATATCCATGCTATGAACCTAGAACCAACGACTTTACCATGACGCTTTTCAGCTTCTTGTTGCAGCGCTTCACGTTCTGTTTGAGGTTCACCGGTGAATAGGGTGAATATCATCAGAAGTACCACCACTCCAGCCATGCCGTAGTAAACACCATTCCAGCCATATTGGTCTGCGTTGGTAAAGGCTAAAAATCCAGGAAGTGAGTACCCAGTCCACCATCCAATTACTGCCATTGCTGAAGCTTGAGGTAGCTTAGAGGCTTCACTTTTTTTGAATGAATCAATGCGAAAAGCGTCGATAGCAATATCTTGTGTAGCTGATGCAATCGCAATCATTAATGCAATTAATGATGTTAGCATCAAATTTATCTCAGGATTTATACCCGCAATACATAAGGTGGCGACAAAAATAACCAATTGGCAAGAAAGAACCCAACTTCTTCTTTGCCCTAAACGCTGGGTTAGAAACGGGATTTGTACTCGATCGACTAATGGTGCCCAAAGGAAATTGATCGCGTACACGGAAAAGACGCTACCAAAATACCCAATTGCCGCTCGGGTTAGACCGGCATCTGTCAGCCAGCCTGACATATTTGAACCGATCAAAACCCACGGAAAACCACTTGAGCAGCCCAGCATAAAAACCCAAGCTAATCGACGATCAGCATAACTTTTTATTGTTTCTTTCCATGAATCACTGGGCGTTGCCATTTATATTCCTTAATAAATCCGTTACCTTTCGGAAGTATGACTACTATCTATGAGTCTTACCCAGAGCTTCAAGAGCTTGCGCATTTTTCTCAAGCGTTTCTTGAATCGCTTGGTACATAACTCTTTCTTCTTCGGTCATTTCTGATAGATCGATTTCTGCTTTATCAATTCTCTGCTGAGTTACTGCAGGATCTTCAACTTGAGCTTTGATATTTGGTGCAATTGTCGATTCGATATTTTTCACTCTCAAAACTCGATTTGCCCTTGCCTCAGCTGCGGCTTGTGCTTCAGCAGCAGCTTGTGCCTCAGCGGCAGCTTGTGCCTCAGCAGCAGCTTTTGCTTCGGCAGCAGCTTGTGCTTCGGCAGCAGCTTGTGCTTCGGCAGCAGCTTGTGCTTCAGCTGCGGCTTGTGCTTCAGCGGCAGCTTGTTCTTCTTCAGCAGCTTTCACTATTTCGGCAAATTGGGCTTCTTCAGCGGCTTTTGCTTCGGCAGCGGCTTGTGCTTCAGCAGCGGCTTTTGCTTCGGCAGCGGCTTGTGCTTCAGCAGCGGCTTTTGCTTCGGCAGCGGCTTGTGCTTCGGCAGCGGCTTGTGCTTCGGCAGCGGCTTGTGCTTCGGCAGCGGCTTGTGCTTCGGCAGCGGCTTGTGCTT
>CANNGN010000009.1 GCA_947504195.1 uncultured Vibrio sp.
TCATCGTCTTCTCCCAGACTCATTTGCCACCTTTAAGGTTAGCTTCGTATTAGAGCGGGAGTCCAATTATCTTGTTATATTTTTGGTGCTTACTTACGTAAACGCCTTAGCAATTTTTGTAGTGATTCTTCATACTTTTCTGGTGTATAAAAATCGGCATATAGTTTACCTTGTAAAAAAGTCGGTAATTCACACTCTTCCATAACTAAGGGGAGTACAACTACCTCTCCAGTTCCTATTTCTTTATTCATTGCAATATCTAATTCCTTTTCAACCCAACTAGATTTGATTGACCTAGGAGACAGAATGACACCTATATACTTAGTCATCCTTAACCCCTCATCAATCTTTTTAATTAATGAATCACCAATTTGAATTTCAGCCTCGTCCAACCAAACATTTTTTACGCCATGCTCTTCTAAGCTAGTTTTTAACTTTCTGACAAAAGGCTTATCTTCACTGGTATGGCTAAGAAAAACACCGTCATATTTATGATGTATCACATCATCTTCATCTAATTCTAAAGCGCACTTGAGCAAAGCTGTTATTGCTTCGGTAGATCTTGGTGGAGTTAGTAACCACCCAACATTCCCACCTAAATCAATTTCCATACCCAATTCATAATTTTCGGGAGTTTTGGCCAGACTTTTATGTGATCCCGAAGGAGGATCCAAACACAACCTCCATCCATCTTTGGCCACTTGGTCAAAATATGCTTTTAACTTAATCCCGTCTGGAGTAATCTTTAACTGTCGTGATTTTTTTCTGTAAAGATCATTTCTAGATACTAGCTTTTCAACTTGTTCATTTAAGTATGATATCCAAACTTTTCTATACCCAAAAAATTGCTCTCTTTTTTCTTCAGCTAGAAGCCAAATTACACGGCAACCATTCTTTAAAGCAGCCTTTAATTCTTCTGACCTGTCGTGGTAATCAAAAACTGAATCAAGATCATAAGAGTTATTTTCACTTTTCAACGAAGAGAGTTCATATTCCGAATTGCTAAACTGCCCCTCAGAACCAAATATAAAATGAGAATAGCTTTGAGGATTGATTATTATTAAATCATACTCATATAGAGCATAAGCAGCACGACCTTCATCAATTTCTGGACGACAAAGTCCTAGTGTTTCAATCTCTACATCTTTAATATTTGGACCTGAATAATCTAGCCCAACTAATAATACACTTTTAGTCAATATTGGCTCCCTAAGAAAAAACATAACGAATGACATGGATTCCCCCCTCCCAAGGATCTGCCACACTTAAGTGGTCAACACTATTACTGGAGGCACCATGTCTAATCTATCTTATTGCGGTATTGATCTCGCTAAAAATCACTTCAGTGTTCATGCTATTGACCAGCATGGCAAAGTCGTTCTTCACAAGAATGTCACCCGCTCTAAATTGCTTAATACCATAGCAAAACTGCCCCCATGCGTATAGGTATAGAAGCTTGCGGTGGCGCCCATTATTGGGCAAGAACATTCAATCAACTCGGTCATGACTGCCGTATTATGGCTGCTAAATATGTTGCACCTTACCGAATGAAGGGGAAAAACGACCTTAATGATGCCGCTGCTATATGCGAAGCGGTTCAACGACCATCTACTCGATTTGTTCCTATTAAGTCTCCTGAGCAACAAGCCGTTCTTGCTACTCATCGAATGCGTGAACATTGGGTTCGCGAAAGAACGGCGTTAATGAATCGTATCAGAGCCATTTTATCCGAATTTGGATTTGTCATGGCGACAGGGAAAGCAACTCTCATGAGAGAAGTCCCTCTTCTTTTAGAGGATGCCGAAAACTTGCTACCCCACCAGGCAAGACACATTATTAATGACGCCTACTCACACCTTCAAAGCCTCAACCAGCAAATTGATGATACTGAAAAAACCTTTGCATCTATGGCCAAACAACATGAAAACACCAAACGTCTTCTTAAGGTTCGAGGTATTGGCCCACAAACGGCTACTGCCATCATTGCCGCGATTGGCGATGGTAGTCAGTTCGATAAGAGTCGAGATTTAGCTGCTTGGTTAGGTCTTGTCCCCAAACAGTTCTCTACTGGAGGGAAGAATCGCTTAGGGAGGATAACGAAGCATAGTAACAAGTATATTCGTACTTTGCTAGTTCACGGGGCACGAGCCGTTGTTACCACGATTGGTGACAAACAAGACCGCCTGAGCCAGTGGTGCCGACAAATTAAAGAAAGACGAGGGTTAAATAACGCGCAATTGTGGCACTTGCTGCCAAATGCTCGCATCATCTGGTCTCTTTTACACAACCAAACTGAATATGAAAACTATGCTGCTTAACCATTAAAGCGGTTAAGCTGCATCATTAAGAGTTGAACCCACCGGGTCATTGCAGATGCTAATGATGGAGATAGGTTAAGACCACTTGCGGAGAGCCTGTTAATGCGGCGGACACACTAGATGTCATCTAACGAATAAGGCACCGCAGTCGCGTAAGTCAACAGGGCCACGGTAAACATAAAATTGCCGATAAGTAGGCCGAATGTAGAGCGGCAGTCCAAAACTCATCACTGTTAGTTTAGCGGATGTTTGACAACCGGGGGAATCCATGTAGCCGCGTTAAGTAGTGAGCAACGCCACCACGAAACCTATCCATACCACCTTAAACACAAAACCCAACGATAGCACTAAAAGTGCCAATCGTTGGGAATCAGTCTTAAACGCTGTTATGTGCGTATCTCACCCATGAACGCCTTTGCCTTTTTAGGGCTTGTGATTCTTATAAACTCGATATGACTATACTTTGGATCGTTAAGCAATTCTGTGTAGCGAGACCTATTTTTACTGTACGTTTTCAGCGTCCAAAGGATAATAGAATCTTTGCTAAGAAAAGACTTTCTGAACGACTCAACATTACCCGTTTTATCCCATAATTCTTGCTTGGTCACTGTACGTACTAGAGCCCTTTTCACAGCTTGAAACAGTGTTCTTGCAAAGGAGTAATCAACCCAAACAATAGTATCTACCCTACTCCATTTAATTTCAGCAGTTCGATTGTAGTTACCATCAAGAACCCAGTGTTCGGAGTTTAACCTGTCAGCCAAATTTGCAAAGAACTCTTCATCTGAAGATTCTTGCCAATTAGCTTTCCAAAATAAGGCATCCATTTCAACATAAGGGTACTTTAGCTCACTCGCGAGCATACGGCTGAAAGTACTTTTTCCACTACCACTAGTGCCTATTACATTGATTCTTTTCATCCCCTGACCTGATTTTTAGCCCTAGCATATAACAGTTGTTATATGGACATTGTCCACGTGACAATGTCCATATAATTAGAAAGCAGAACCACTAAAGTTCTGTATCACAACAACTTAGTGAGTCTGAATGTCGAAAAATGACGACAATGTTGTTATAAGTCAGAATCGTATTCTATTTCGATTAACTGTGCATCAAAATACTAGACTTAATGCATATTTATTGACGTGTGTTAATTTGAGTGATGTGCGAATTAACACACAATGTGGCGTAAACCAGTTAAGTCATAATTAATAAAGAGACATTCATAATCACATACTCCCACTCGCGACTTTGTAATACACAACACCAAACAACCCAGCGAAAACTAAAACGGTTATCGCTATTTTTAACCAAATAAATTTCATTAAAACCACTCCTTAAAAAGCACCTAAATGACCGACAAGGCTTTTGAATACATCTAAACAATAGTGAACAAAAACACTGCCTTTTGGCGTGAATGTCCAGACAAATGTACCAATGTTGATGATGGCCATTAACCACAACAACATTTTAAAGGGCTGCTTTTTGGTCTTATGACGTAACCGACGTTGAGCAAATAAAGCACCCGGCCAGCCGCCAATCAGTGACAGAGTTAACAACGTATTTTCCGGTGTACGCCAACGCCCGTTTTGAGCTGCCCTTTTATCCTTGGCAAACATTGCGTAAGTAACAACAGATGAGCCTAAATACAGAAATATAAGATACGTTGGCTGATTCAATAAAAGAACCGCCGCACTCGCAAATACAAGAAACAAAAAGCTAAACACGTTTATTTCATCCAATAGTATCGATGGGTTCATCCCGATCGCATTTTTTACAATTTAACTCAAAGCCCAACTTTGAATCTCGACCAGTTTTGGTAACGACCCAAGGACGGCATACGAACGGTGGATTATGCCGCACATGCTGAAAATGACCGCATTGCAGTTCTGCAACCCAGTCATCTTCTTCGTCTTTGTGATAGCCAACAATCGCTTGCTTCATAATCGCCTATTTGTGCGTTGATCTACGTCGATAATGACCGAACTTCATCATCGGTTAAATAGCGCCATTGACCGACTTCCACATCAAGATGAACACTGCCAATCGCTTCACGGTGAAGTGATGTAACACGATTGCCGACCGCCGCAAACATGCGTTTTACCTGATGGAACTTGCCTTCAGTAATGGTTAACAGCACCTCTTTCGTACTAATCACTTCTAACGTTGCGGGACGAGTGATTTGTTGTTCGCCTTGCAATAAGATGCCAGCCTGAAACAGAGCGGCAACATCGCCGGAGATTGCTCGGGACAACCCAACACGGTAGACCTTGCTGCATTTGTGCTTGGGATTGGTGATAGCAAAAGACCAGCGACCATCATCTGTGATTAACACCATGCCTGTGGTATCAGCGTCCAAACGACCGGCGATGTGTAATTCTGATGTGCTTTCTATGTCTGAAATGTTTGTTTTCAAGCAATTGAATACCGATGGGTAGACTTCATCGATATTGGAACAGACGGTACCGGCGGATTTGTGCATCAGGATATAACGAAACGGGCGCGCGGTTAACGTGACGCCATTAAGCTGAACGGTATTATTTTCGTGTACTTGAGTCGCTTCGTCGGTGAGTATGTCACCGTTAACACTCAAGTCACCACTGTGGATACGCTGAAGCGCTTCGGTTTTGGTTAATTCGGTACTTTTGCAGACAAATTTATCAAGGCGCACAATGGCACGCCCTGATATTCAGTGCTCCATCAACAAGAAAGAACGCCACCAATATCACGTTCGGTCTTGCAGTGCCAAACGTAAACCAAGAGAACAGTAAATCGAACCAATCACCTTGTTTTGCCACTTCATAATGGTCGGCTTACTTTTCAGATAAGCACTCACCTTACCTGCGCTAATAGAGACCGTGATCGTACTCAACAGCCCCATCAAGATAAATAGCACGCCGAGGATGAAAACCTGTGATGAAACCGACCCGTTTGCTGGATTGACGAATTGAGGCAGAAACGCGAGAAAGAACATCGCCGATTTGGGGTTGAATACCTCTAGAATCACCGCTTGTTTGAACGCTTGCTTCGAGGTTGTTTTGCATGTGGTTCGAACCAATGACCCCTCTGACTTAGAGAATATTTCACGCACACCTAAATACACTAAGTAAGCAACACCGATAAACTTAACGATATTGAACAAAAGCGCTGACGTCATGATCACCGCAGAAATCCCAACCACGGCCATAAATGTATGAACTAAATCGCCTAGCGCGATACCTAACCCAGTGGCGATTCCCGCTCGAGATCCAGAGCTCGTTGCCTTCGCTAAGGTAAGAAGTACCGCTGGCCCCGGAATGAATACAAAGCCGAGTAACACGGCTAAATAGGTGATGAGTGTTGCTTGATCAATCATAGTGTTACCCAATAAAAGCTGTTTAATGGTTGGCGGATTAAACCAACAAAACAGGGACACGAATCCCATATTTTCATCTTACCCATTCCTGTCTAACTTTTGCACATATTTATACGATGTTTTTTCAAAGCCGATTCGCTCATAGTATCGCTGTGTCTGCACGCGACTAAGCGATGTGGTTAACTCAAGTATGCTGCACTTTTCGGCAATTGCCTTCGACTTTGCATACTCAATGAGTGTTGAACCAACGCCTTTTCCTCGCATCGAATCATCGACAACGAGTGCAGTAATTCGACAAAACCTTTTGCCAGAAGGAAAGTAATCAAAAAACAATATCGACATCACCGCAACAACGTGACCTTCCAAAACGCCCACATACACATTACTGTGATCATTTGTAGATGATGATAGAAATGCGTCGATTGTCGAGGCGTCAGTGTCATAGCCAAGCTGAACCAGCAACCCTGACAATACACCAGCATCACTTTTTACTGCTTCTCTAATATCGAGTTTAGACATCACCCCTCCTTTGCCATAGTGCAATTTTTGCTCTGGCTAGCTCGATTGGTTAATTTACGTTACGTGCAATCATTAATACTTCATCGGCAGAATAGAGATTTGAGATCGTCGTTTCAACTTCTGCGCCTAATGTCTCTTTGTAGAGTTTCTGAGCAAAGTTATCCGCTCGTGTGGTTACCATAATATGTTTTAACGTCGATCCGTTTTCGGCTAGCGTTTGATTCACCAATGGCAACGATTTTACAATCAACTGACGCCCAATCCCTTGTCCTTGAAACGAAGGTGCCACAGCCAATTGCTCCAATTCAACAACCGCTTCGGGCCTAAAACCACTTTTCTGCGCCCAAATAATATAGCCGACTACTTCGTCACTAATCACCGCGACAAAGCTTAAGAACCGGGGGCTTGCATTAAAGTTACACTGTAGCCATTCACGTGACTTTGTCTGTCTCGTGAATACTTCACTGTGTACTTGAGCGGTTTGTTCAAGGTCAGAACTTTGCATAAATCGAATTAACATTAAAATCTCCATCGATTGAAATTTTTGATGATCAGATATTTGTAGCGTTATCCGTTATCTATCTGCTGGGTGATTGACTCCATCATTAGTGACCACGTCACCTAAATCAAAAGGGTTAACCCCTTCTAAGCACCCAATATTGTACCCATATTCATTCGGACTCGAACGGCGTTGATGGTGAGTATAGATGCCGCAATTTGAGCAGAAATAGTGCTTCGCGGTATTGGTATTAAATTGATAGAGCTTTAGAACGTCTTTCCCTTTTAGAATCTTTATCCCATCCAAAGCGACAGAAGCAACCATTGCGCCCTTTCTTCGACAGATAGAACAATCACAACGTCGAGGTTTTTCAATTCCGTTTGGTAACGACAATTCCAATTTGACCGCACCACAGTGACATGTTGCGATATGCTTTTCTTGTATTTGTGTTACTCCGACTGTTTTGATCATCGATAGATTTCCTTTAGCTGGTTTACTTATCTGACTCCAATTCCGACCTAAGAATAGCAATAGTATACTGGCTGAATACTTTGATCCCTTCACGTTCTAATAGCGCAGTCGTCACTCCGATACCGTCGATTTTAACTCCACCAAACGTACCGTCATAGATTTTTGAACTACCACACGACGGACTTGCTTCGGCGAGTATCGCATATTTAATATCGTTATTTTGGCATGCTTTCAATGCATTTTTAGCGCCTGCGAGAAACGGTTCTGTTACGTCTACGCCATCATTTGCGACAACACGAGCGGCACCAAAGATAACATCGCCACCTTGACCATCGATTATTTCAGCGGGCGGCCTCGGAATCGGCAAACCAGACGATACTTCTGGACAGAAAACAACCATATCAACATGAGTACGGAGCCAGTTAAGATCTAATTCTGATATATTCAAACAACTGCCGTTATATCGAACGTTGTTTCCAACTAAACATGAACTGACTAAAACCTTTTCCACTATTTGCTCCTTTAATTACAAGGCAGAAGTAACGTTTTCGCTTTAGATAAAAACAAGAGTTTGGGGTTAAATCTTCCGACACATTATGAACTGAGGCCCAGCGGCTCCACCAAGATATTTTTCATTGGTGTATTCGAAACCACCTTTTTGATAGCAACTAAATGCAATCGGATTTTTGCAGTTTACGGTAAGATAAATTGAGTGGTAGTCCGAATAGAAAGATTTTAGATAAGCAAATAACGCTTTTACAGAACCAGCCCCTAACCCTTTACCTTGCTGGTTTTTATCCAGTGCAAATGACCTAAGACCGATACTATTTTCTGGACAAAACTCGTAGTGAGACGAATAGGCAATATCGAGCTTAAAGAAACCCACAACAGCATCGTCAGACTTAATTACGTGTAAGTGAATCGTTTTACAATCATCTCGTAGAAACTCGTCTGCTGTACATGCAAACTTTACTTGTTCATCCGCTAGCCGAATTGAACGCACTTGCTCCAAGTGCGAATTATTAAGCTTTTCAACCGTTATCATTATTGCTCCGGTATATCTATTTTATAGTGTAGTATTCAATCTAAGGCTCATTCTTACGATACAATTTCATGGTTCTAATGTGCTTCTAGATATCGAACCGTTTTACCTAATTGAGTCGCAAATTCAATTTCAGATTGGGTACTCTTTCCAATATAACCACCAACATTAATGACGAGAATTTCATCTGATATTTCTATCTTACGTTTATGAAGTTCACCTAGCATTAGCTTTTCTTGTTCAGTAAGTGTCGCGGCTTTTGCTGAACCTAACCCGCCCACGCTCAAAACAATTCGGCCAGCCATCGTTTCATTCAAATTGGCATCAATAAACGCCTGCTCAAATTTAATACTTCCACATAATGTAACGATCAAAGGTTTCATATTTTTTCCTAGTGGCATGACGATAATTCAAACCGCGCAACAGAAATACACCGCAAAGAAAATTACATTAAAACGTTTAATTAGCGCGTTGGTAATCTGTTACCCGAGCCTATTCGCCCAATTTCCGTTGTTCTGGTTGTCGCAATTCTCTTCGGTGTCGTAAGAAATATGGTTATTAATATTCTTAACTTTGATGCTGAGGTTGTTGAATTCGGCCTGAACAAGTGATGCCAATGTTGAACTTTGGTCCGATTGTAAATAATCGTCGAGATTATCATTAGTATCGAAAACACATATCACCTTCAGGCTTTGCGGAAAGTTAGAATAATTAACGTTATGTGTTATCCATTGAAATCCGTTTAGATCTCGTGTCGCAGCATCACAAATGTCCGTTAAACTCTCTCGAAGTTGATTTTCAATTTTCTTATCTGTTTTACGCATAATCTCTTATCTAAATAATAAACCCAGCTGTCACACCGACGCTTCTGGAATCTCTAACAAAAAATCAGTCACGCCAACATCTATCCCTTGTTGATATAACAAGGTCGACAATTGACCACGGTGATGCGTTTGGTGATTAAACAAATGGGATAACAGTTCACCAAAATTTCGAACGCTAACAACACCCTTTGTATTTGAGTATTTTACGTTTTTCAAGAAATCATTCACATTGACCTCATTCTTGAGCCAGTCGGAAATTAAAGTATCAACGTTGTTTCGTAGCAGCTTGAAAGAAACAAGATCGGAACAGAGTACATCATTTAATCCACTCGGTTTAGGAAGATCTAAAATTTTTCTAAGCGTCACGTATTCAGCTGAGTGGGAACAAAACCTCGACAACCATATAATATCACCAACCAAAATATGATTTAACGTCCCCAATATGGAAGAAAAATATGCTCCTAAGTCCTGATTAAGCTTTTCATCTGATAAATCTGATATCACATTTATGATCTGGTTATTCATACGATGGTTATACTCTGCCATCAATATAAAATGATTGAGGTTATTCATTAGCATACGAAGGCAATGACTGATTGAATCAACAGGTTTGACATAAACTTTCCTTTTAACACTCACGTTCTCCCAATTACAGAATTAAGACTGAACAGTGATTTGAACAAATTTCTTCGCTAACTCTAACAACGTGGTTTCGGTGATTACCTCAACGTTATCTTGATCCGCTATTTTTCCATGATTAATCAACACCGTTCTTGGATACCCGTGGCCACCAAATAACTCAGTTAATTTTTCATGTGCAACGCTAATAAAGTTGCCTTTAGATAATTGCACTGTCACCTGCAACACATCAATGCCGTGAGAATGCATTTCCTGAGTAAAACGACCTATATGTAACGCTTGTCTCTCTGTGCAATCAGGACACCATGCCGTAACAACATTGACGACGAAAGTATCACCCGAGGCGATACGACGGTTAATGTCGTCTGGCTCTACAATTTGAAGTCCGCTTGAGAATTGATCGCTGTTAGTTGGTTCAAATTTGTTTCCCATATCAATATGGTCCTCGCGAGTGTTTATAAACTTGGTACAAGATAATACACACATTAATAGTAAAGAAGCGATCTTTGTTATATGTATCAAAGGTTATATGTATCAAAGATTACGAAGAACTTGAAACTTGGAGATGTGGGAGCGAAATAAGGCAGTAGTGATTGGTGTCTAGAGCGATTTATCGTTTAGATATTGGGCTTAGATAATGAATTGATTACTTCCATAGCCATATAAAATAACCTCAATTGCTTTATATAACTATGGATTTCGATGGTCTAAATTAGCATGTAAGTTAAGACCTAAAGTAATGTTTCGTCGAGCCAAGGAACCAATCGGTGGATTTCTGGCTTGGTGAGTGTTTCTGACGCGCCAACATCCATTGCTTTGACCTTATTTTCTGTTGTCATTGTCGAGGAGAAAATAAGTACTGGCGGTGGGTTCGGCTGACCAGTGACCGTTTTACATAAGAATAACCCGTCAACTTTAGGCATCTCTACATCAGACACAATCGCACTGATGTCTTTACGGTTTGATTCAAAATACTCTAGAGCCTGAGCACCATCGGTCACTGTTTCAACACGATATCCTGCCTGAGAGACGACGTTACTCAGTTGTTCTAGTATAAATTTAGAGTCATCGGCAATTAACACAGTATGTTGTGCTCGCACTCTCTTTTTCTCGACCGACAAATCGACACTACTGTCTGCCGAAAGATTATATTGACTCATGTTGATATCAGAGTTCATTTCAGCAATGATCATTTCAAAATCTAAAATAAAAACTAATCGATCTTCGATGGTGACTGATGCGACGATACAGTTGTCTTCACCTGCGAGTGATATTTCCCCCGCCGCCGCTAAATCGTTCCAAGAAACTCGATGTATACGATTAATAGAGTCAATTAAAAAGCCGTTCGTTACGCCATTGAAATCAGTAACGATAACGTATTGATTGTCTGTGGGCGGTTTTTTAGATAGCCCTAACCATTTACCAAGATGAATCAAGGGGGTGACTGTATCTCTAGATTTAAATACCCCGACAACATTATCGTCCCCTTTTGGGTAATCAGTCATTTCAGGAATTCTGATGATCTCACGTACTTTAGCGACGTTGATACCGTAACTATTATGCTTTGTTGATCCGTCTGGCAGTTCTTTAATTATTTGAAATTCGGCTATTTCAAGCTCATTGGTCCCGGATTCAACTAATATTTTAGAGTTTGACATTGACTAACTACCTAACAAAATTTTTAACTAACTATGCTGTTTATCGGCTTATTGGCACTGACATTCAGCGACACTGGTACATCGTATTGTTGTCAATTCGATTCCGTAAGTTGAGCGTAGGTTCGACTAGCACGAAAATAAAGATCGACTCGATGCCATTACGTTAAAAAAGTGGCAGAGATCATAACTCTACAAAGCATATTAATTTTGTGGTTGATATTTAAGTATTTTTATATGTGGATTAGATGATGTGTAGCAACAAGGTCAATAGTACCTAGTGGTATAACTTAGATGTATTTAGGTTTATTGCATCTGAGTTATTAGTCATACTTTATCTACATATCTAAAGTAAATCTCAGCATATCGTAGTGTTGTATTCCATTTTCGTAGATTGGCTCATCATAATAATCAATGAAAAAGTTCTTCCAAACCTCTTCAGCTCGAAAACCCAGTCGTTGATAAAACGCTAACTGATGACCAAATTTACCGGTCCCCAATACCAATTTAGTGACATTTCGATTCTTGAGTTCTCCAATAACAAACTCAAGCAGCATAGTGCCGATGCCTTGGCCCTGCTTTGCTTCCAAACAAGCAATATTAAACAGTTCTATTTCACCATGAGGATTTGAATTTAAAACACAGACACATACCAACTCATCTTTTACAAAAGCACCAAAGCAAGTCGCCTGATGTAAATAGTCTCGAATTTTAGATTCTTGAGGATCGGCAATAAGCAACAAACTTATCGGTACACTATCACTAGAAATTTCTCTATATTGAATCAAATAAACCTCCATTCCGAATGTGAAAGCAGCGGAATCTCACGTGTGCTATTTTCCACCCGTTACATCAACAAACGAACCAGTTATATAGGACGCTTCATCTGAGAGTAGCCAAGCGATGGCATTCGCAACCTCGTCTGCCGTACCACCACGTTGGAGAGGAATTTGTGATGACAGCCGCTCAACTCGGTTGGGTTCGCCACCATCAGCGTGTATATCCGTATAAATAAAACCTGGTTTAACGGCATTAACTCTAATTCCCTTAGGCGCGAGTTCCAATGAGAGCCCTTTTGTTAATGAATCCATTGCGCCCTTAGATGCGGCATAGTCAATATATTCGAATGGAGCACCACTTCTAGCCGCAGTCGAAGATACATTGACAATCGCTCCAGGCCCTGTCGACTGGTTCACAAATGCCTTTGAGCATAAAAAGCAGCTACCAACATTCACGGCCATAACTTGATTAAAACGTTCGAAGCTAATATCTGATAATGTGGATTGGGAAAAGAGTACACCGACATTGTTCACCAAATGAGTGACTATCCCAACCGTATCATTCACTTCTGCAAATAAGTTCTGTACATCTGCCTCTTTGGACACATCGGCCTGAACACTAAATGCAGTCCCTCCAGCACTTGAAATTGCGTCAACAACCGCTTGAGCTTGTACTTCATTCGTACGGTAGTTAACACACACTGAATATCCTTGAGAGGCCAGTAACATCGAAGTTGCCGCTCCTATCCCTCGACCACCACCCGTTACGATTGCTATTTTCTTCATCGCACACTCCATAAATCAATAACTCCCATATAAACAAAACGAGGTTAAATCTAACTATAAAAAACGCCTTCCACCTGACTTACCAAAAGTTGGGAACGTTATGACGAGTCTACCAATTTGTAATTGATTATTTATGTTCGCTTTCCTTAACGGCACAAATCATAGTATTAAGATCGCTAATTATCGTCTGCGGTTTTTCCGCACCTTTATCGTCAAATAAGATGTTATCCATTTCGGCTAGTAATTGCCTTGCGTCTGCCATTAGGCATTCACCGGTCTCTGTAAAATGAATTTCCTTCTGTTTCCCAACGCCATCTTTCTGCTCAAGATACCCTAGCTGGCACAGATGTTTCACGGTTTTCGCGACCATCTGCCTTGTGACGTCTAAATTTCTCGCTATTTCAGAACCGTAGTTCACACCACACTCAAGAACTCCAAGAAATGAAAGAAGTGCAGGAGTAAGTGAGACATACCCCTTTTCCACCAAACGCTGAGAAAGATATTTTGTAATTACAGTGTTTAGCATTGATGCGCTTTGGATCAGCTGTAGTGACTGAGACTCCACCAATGGAGTACCTTTTTTTGTAAACCTAGTTGACACAATAATACTCATTCATTATTCTGCATGTAAACCAAGTGTACATAGAGAAAGTGATTATGTTAAGTCTAAAAAATATCATGCGCGCAAACGCGACGAGCTGTTTAGGTTTCGGAGCGTTATTTGCGCTGCAACCGAGTTTGGTAGCGACCTTCTTAGGTGGTGACTTCCCCGCTCCAGCACTCGCAATATTCACTTTAGGCGTTCTACTGATAGTGAATGGTCTTCACCTAATTTGGGCGTCAAGAATCCCAGTACCCAAAAAGGCACTGGTATTGTATTTTTCTGGGGGTGACTATATTTGGGTTATTGCATCATTAGTGCTAATCATCTCAGGATGTTGGATCACAACCACAAGCGGCATTGTAGTTGCCAGTGCTGTTGCTGCTCTGGTAGGACTTTTCGGCGTGCTTCAAATGACGACCAGAAAAGCAATGGGGCAATGCTAAACATCGTTGAACACTAATATAAGATGGCGTCTGCACGCGCCATTCTTATTTAGAATACGCTTATTCAGTGCGACTTATTTGGTAATGCCTTTCAACATTTTTGGTCACTTTTCCCCACGTAGAGGACTTTACTCTGGCTTGGTGATGATCAAACGCGGTTTGGTCGACGAACTCTTCGTACACATGAAATTGATGCACATCGGCAACATCTTGTGTAACAGTAAAGGTTAAACACCCTGCCTCTTCTAACGTCAGCCTTTTGTGATTGACTAATTCCGTTTTCACCACCGCAAGATCCGAGTCTGGTACCACGATATACCCTTGCAATATAACCTTAGACAAGATTGAACTCCTTTGGTGTGAACCCAACTTTAGATGACACGTAGATCGGCTTGATGATCGGATTTATAAATACGCTCCGACAACTGACATACTGTGTTCGACTGTAGTTTCTTTTTCACCGACTGGCGCAACATAATGAATGGCCGATTCTGCGTCAGCCTTTCCGGATAGTTTACAAATCACCCACGCAGCCAAATACTGTGACGCCATACATCCTCCTGCTGTCGCAAGATTCCCTTTCGCGTAAAAAGGCTGGTCCAAAACATTAATTCCTGATTCGACAACCCAAGGCTTCGTTGTTAAATCTGTGCAGGCTGGCACATCATGCAATAAACCAAGTACAGACATCAGCAACGTACCTGAACATTGAGCACCAATTATTTGAGATTGAGGATCAAGCTTTAACTTTGATAGTAAATTACTGTCTTGGGCAATGTCTCGGGTTAGCATACCACTCCCAAACAATACGGCGTCTGCATGGTTCGCAAATTCTAGAGTTTGTTGAGACTGAATAGTAACGCCATTCATCGACGTGACGTATTCTGACGGACTTGTAATTTGTACGTTCCAACCGGCATCTTTCATTCGGTTCAGAATACCCGCTGCAATAAAGGAATCCAGCTCGTTAAATCCATCAAAAGTGAGTATCGCGATATCCATATCTTCTCCTAAATAGTTCTTCGTGACGTGTTGGCCACCAATGGGTACATCGAATAAAACACTATACATATTTAAGATAGTGATTGTATGAAATTAATGTTTACTGGTCATCCGGCCGACGATATTTTCAGTCCTAATATACCTATAATAATGAGCAGTAAGCTGATCATTTTTAACGTGCTCAAAGGCTCTTTAAGAAAGACAGTACCAAAGATAACTGCGCCAACCATACCTATTCCAACCCATACGGTATACGCAATACTTAACGGCAGTGTACGCATTGCAATGCTGAGGCAATAAAAACTTGCGACCATCGCTGTGACAGTTGCAATAGAAGGGAAAGGCTTAGTGAAACCATCTGTGTACTTGAGTCCAACCGCCCAAGCAACCTCAAGTAACCCAGCAAATATAAGAACTAACCAGCTCATTACGACACCTTGAAATGGGGTCGTCCCCGTTTGAATAAAGATCTCATAGGGTCGTCCCTACGAAATGTCCTGAAAAGTAACATCATTCCTGATTAACGAAAATCAGTTCATCAACGTTATACCCAGCTTCTTTGACCATAGTAACGAACTTTTCTTTCAGCTCGTCACTTACAACTGGAGTTCTTGATAAAAACCAAAGTGAATCGTCGCTACCGGTGATAAAAGCGTATTGATAACTCTCTTTATCTAGATCGAAAATCACATAAGAGCCATAAAACGGACCAAAAAATGACACTTTTAAGTGACCGATATTTTCATCTCCAGCGAATTTAGCCTTACCTATCGCCTCTTTCCACTCGTTAGCTTCGGTTGAAAATCCTCTATTTACAACCCGCACACCGCCATCATCATTTATTGAGTAAGTCGCAGTGACTTTCTCTAGCCCCCTTTCAAAGTGATGATCTAACCTGGCAATTTCATACCATTTTCCAGAATATTTATTTACATCAAAATCGGTAACAGGCTCAATAGTTTCTGGAATTCCAGCACAAGCCACCAAAGACATAGCGAGTAAAAGTACATTAAGTATTTTCATATCAATTCCTTGAGCTTATTTAAAAGTAACTTGTGAAAAATGTGGATTATCAATCAACACTTCTAACTTTAATATCGACTCTAATTCAATCAGAATATCATCGTTATTCGAACTAAGCTTGATGCATTCGTGACGGCTTGCATTACGAACTGTATCACGTGCAATTCCTTCTATACAGTCACCCTCTTTCATCGTTAACCGCACTGGAAAACGATATAAGCAGCTTAGTTCAATATAATCGTACTCATTGCAATCGATCATAAAATTTACCTTTGATATTGGTGACCCAGAATTATAAATCGCACTATTGGTGTTAGAGTTCTAACTGCCAGTAACCGACCGATTTTTTCTCACCAAACTTAACACCGACATTCGAAAATTCACCGACCTTTTTAAAACCTAGACTCTCATGTAATCCAATACTCGCTGGATTTGGCAAAGCAATTCCACCAATCGCTGTCGAGAAGCCACGTGTTCGTAATTGTGTTAAAAGCTCACCATAGAGTGCTCGCCCAACTCCGCTACCCGTCGAGTCATGGACAAGATAGACCGAAGACTCGACGGAATACCGGTACGCTGAGCGCATTTTCCAATGATTCGCATAGGCATATCCAACGATCTCATTGTCAACTAACGCAACGATCCAAGGAAACCCTGATGCCGTAATGGTCTCGATACGTTGCATCATATCTTGAGCAGATATTGGCGCTTCTTCAAAGGAAATAGTGGTTGAGGCGATGTAATAATTATAGATCTCGGCGATTCGCTCAGCATCTAATACGGTGACTTCTCGAATGATCATGCTCTCTCCATGAGGCTTAAATTAATGTCTCGCAGCTGTTTAATATAACTTTACTGACTGAGTAACGCTTTGAAAAGCAAATAAACCAGTAGAAATAGTTAACCTTAGATCACTAATAATCAACATTGATGGTTAATCCTTCATAAAATAATTTTCATTCAGGTTATGTTCAGCTTCTACTCCTTATTATGAATTTCAAGGTCGATACTCATTTGGAGAACAGAGATGAAAACATTAACCACAGCTTTTACTGTAACAACAGCACTCATAACCATTTGCTTAAGTCCAACTGTTATGGCTAAGCGCTCATCCCATTATGATTACGCGCGAGTGGTTAAAGCAACACCTGTATACGAGCATATTCGTCATCGTGTACCGGTTGAAACGTGTCGTAAAAATGGGGGCTCTCGCCATCTTTCAAACCCAAAACATACGTCAGTTGGTCCAGCAATTGTAGGAGGCGTCATTGGTGGCACCGTGGGTCATGCAATTGGTTCAAACCGAGCAAATAAACAAGTTGGCCTAATTGCAGGCTCGATCATCGGCGCGACCATTGGCGCAAACATAAGTCACGGCAATGGGCACCATAGCCCGACCCGCCATTGTTCAACATCATTTCAAGTCAACCATGAACGCGTATTAGTTGGGTATGATGTGACGTATCGATACAATGGACATCGCTACCATACCCATACCAAACACCATCCTGGAAAACGTATTCAGGTACCATTTCAAAAGCGCCATCACAAGCAAATGCGAAGACACTCAAGTGAGTTGGTCTTTAAACAAAAACACGATCAGCATCGAGCTAGATAATGGCAATTTCGTGTTCGGAACGAAAATTTAAGCTGTCAACTTTAGTGAGTTCGCATAAGATTAATCTAGTACGAACCCAAGAACACAATTTTGAGGCCACTTATGCGAACCATTTTCCACGTTTTGTTGATTTCGATTACGCTTTCATGCTTTTCCATGGCTAATGCGAAAGATCGGCCTCTAACCGCATCGAATCAGTCTGAAGCTGCACAAATCGCACAAAGAAACTATGGCGGCAAGGTTCTAAAGGTTGAACGCCTCACGAAAAAACAACCAGCAGAATATAGAGTGAAACTCTTGACTGATAAAGGCTCAGTAAAAATCGTGACTATTAAATCGAACTCGCGTAAACGGAAAGGTAAGTAAGTATGCGAATTCTGATTGTTGAAGATGAGCCTTTAATGCTTGACCATATTACTACCTTCTTCTCAGAACAAAACTATGCGGTGGATTCTGCGCAAGATGGCGAACAGGGTTGGTTTTTGGGGTCAGAGATCAACTATGATCTTGCGATTATCGATGTCGGTTTACCCAAACTAGATGGAATTCAACTTACGAATAAGTTACGAGGTCACGGAATTAATTTTCCTATTCTAATCCTTACGGCGCGTGGCTTGTGGCATGAAAAAGTCGAAGGGCTAGAAGCTGGAGCCGATGATTATCTAACCAAACCGTTTCATTTTGAAGAACTCAAAGCAAGAGTCGATGCTTTGTTAAGACGAGCCAATGGCAGTGCAACTAAAGAGCTAAAAAAAGGGCCGATTCGTCTCGATCTATCAGCAAAAACTGTCGAACTTGATAATCAACCTATCGAGCTCACCAGTTACGAATATCGCACGCTGGAATACCTAATGTTAAAGCCGCAGCAGGTTGTGTCAAAAACTGAATTAACCGAACATCTATACGATCAAGATTTCGACCGAGATTCCAATGTGATTGAAGTGTTTATAGGTCGATTGAGAAAAAAACTCGATCCCACTAATCAGTTAATGCCCATCGCAACCGTTCGTGGGCAAGGATATAAGTTTGTCATCAATGACTAAAACAACCCCCTCGAAATCCAAATTGCATCTCACCGGTAACTATTCGCTAGTAAATCGACTGTTGCTTACCTCTCTGCTCGTCTTACCTGCGTTTATGATTGTAGGTTCGCTAATGCTGTATAGCGCGTTTAAGACCAGCTTAGAAACGTCATTACAAAACCAGATGCAGAGTCAGGCTTACACCTTAATGAGCGATGCAGAGCTGGAAGAAGATGGGTTGTTTATGCCAGACGTTATGGCTGAGCCTAGCTTTACACAACCTAGTAGTGGTCAGTATGCGTGGATTACCGGCCAATCGAAACCATTGTGGCGTTCAAAGTCGAGTCTTGTTTTAAATCAGCCTATGCTTCATACACACTCGCCAATTATTCCCGGAAAAGTACAGTTTCAGATACCATCAAATGACTTTCCCTACTACCAATTAACTTATGATACGAGCTGGCAATCTGGGAATGATGAAGCCTTGCTGAGATTTGTCGTCACACACACGCCCGAAACTCTCGCAGCTGAGTTAAGCAGTTTCAGTCGCCAAATTATTCTTTGGATTTTAGGGCTGACACTTGCCCTTCTCGTCATCCAATATTTGATCACTCGTTGGGGCCTGCGACCACTCGATAATGTCGCCGATGAACTTTCGCGTTTGGAGTCAGGTGAGATTAAGCGTCTTGATGGAAAATATCCAAAAGAGTTAAAGCCAGTTATCAATAATTTAAATCGAGTGCTTAATGCTCAACAGTCTCAACGCCAGCGCTTTAAAAACACATTATCCGAGCTTGCTCACAGCCTTAAGACCCCCCTCGCCATCATTCAATCGAGTCATCACGGCAGTGAACCGACAAAACAGAACGAGCTTGTTGGGGAGCAGGTGTCGCGTATGAGCAATATCATTAATCACCATCTCAGTCGGGCACATTTAGGCCATCAACCTCTTACTGGAAACGTAGCGGTATTGCCATTGATTCAGCGTCTCACCGATGCTTTGCGCAAGCTCGATATCTATTCCCATATCGATATTCAACTGAACATCGCTGACAATATCCATTTTCATGGTGATGATAGCGATTTAATGGAAATGATGGGTAACGTCATCGAAAACGGATGTAAGTACGGAAAAAGTAAACTTGTGGTTTCGGTGGAAATTTCCGCAAAAGGGTTAAAAATGACTGTTGAAGATGATGGCCCTGGTATTGCTCCTCACCTGCGCACTTCAATTCTTAAGCGTGGTGCTCGCTCAGATACGGCAAGCTTAGGACAAGGATTAGGACTGGCGGTAGTGACAGACATTTTGAGTAGCTACGGTGGTGAACTTAACATTACAACGTCACGTTTTGATGGCGCGTGTTTTGAGTTGGTTGTACCGAATACGGATTAGCACTAGGTTAACACTCGGATTCTAGTATTTTATTCGCTGGGCTCAGGCCTTGTAATTAAAAACGTCGCAACACAAATAAATAAGACTGTAACCCCGACCAATAACCATACGACCTCTACCCGTTGATACATAAAGAACAAGCTAACAATTAACATCAACACGGCGATAATTTTACTTTTTCGCGAAATAGTGCCGTACCGCTCCCAGTTAATCAACAATGGCCCAAGAATCGCGTGAGCATAGATCCACTTATGTAGGCGTTCGGAACCCTTCGCTGAAAGCCAAGCCGCGAGAAGCAGAAATGGCACTGTTGGCAAGCCAGGGAGAAACACTCCGATAAAGGCTAAGAACAGAAAAAAATAGGCGAAAATTAGCGCAAATAGTTTTGTCATCGTGTTTCATTTATCATCAAGTTTCGCTCCAGAAATTCACGATTATATAGAATTCCCACTTATAGCACGTTAGCCCCCACATTAGCCCCTTCAACTTATAAAAGATGAATAATTCGCCATGCATTCATGAACCCGAAACATGTAAAGATTAACGCGGCACCTAAACCAATTTTAGTTTGGTTCCTCAATATCCAAGGTTTTATCAGCGGTAATGAAAAAACCGTCGCGATTATACCGTGCATTAGCAAAGAATTGAGAAATATGAGTATTATTACAAAAGCAAAATCAAGCAACGATGTCGTTGTAACCGGCAACGTTGTCATAAAAATACTGCTAAAAAACAACATAGTCTTAGGATTAGAAATATTGATCAAGTATCCAACTGCAAAGGGATGTTTCGACAGCAACTTTTGAGAAAAAACGCGAGAAGAAGCATTTGCTCTAGAAATCAGTGAAGCCCTAAAAAGCGTTAAGCCTAAATATATTAAATAACAACAACCTAATGCACTTAACGCTAAGAAAAGTGTTTCACTGAATTGATTCTCCGCAATTGAAATTGACATTGCAATTAGTACTGCAAACGTCGTCCCTGCACTCGCAATACCAAACAGGGTAAACGCCCGATACCATTTCGAATAGGAAACGGTTGTCATCAATAACATATGATTTTGCCCAGGAATAAGCAATGCAACGGTTTGTATCGACAATATTAATCCAATGCTTTGATACAGAGTCACTTTTTACCTCACTTTAAAACGATCATTTTCCATCATAATTATCTTTCCAACAGATAAGCACAATTAACCTAAAAAACCCGAACAATCAGACAGTAACAATAGAGTCATTAAATGCTGATGGAAAAAATATCAATATCACGAGCATCGACCAACTATTGCTATCATCTTATCGAGTTCCTCTTTTGCATGCCCTGCTAATGGATGACCAATATTAATTCGAACACACTCGTCATAGAGTGCTCGTGTGCTAAACAGAGTTCCCGCGCGAATATCTAAGTTACACTCCGATATTTCCTTAGTAAATGCCTGTCGATTTAAAGAGGGAATTTGTAGCCATAAAACCATTCCACCCTGTGGGTTACTGATTTTTACGTCTGGCGATAGGTGAGTAATTAAGTAACTCAAATATTGTTGACGCAATACCAATAGTTGAGCGCGTCTTCGCCTAAGGTGCTTGTTATATTGGCCCGAACTAATGAAATCGGCGATAGCCAGTTGTGTGAGCATCGTAACACCAAAGCCAGTGACAGCGATGATATTTTGATAGGTCTTTTGAAACTTACCCGGTAAGCACCAACCCAAACGATAACTAGGGGAAAGACTCTTTGAAACTGACCCACACCATAATATATATCCGCCTTTGTCGTAGTACTTTGCCGGCAACGGAATTTGAGACGAATATGAAAGTTCAAGATAAACGTCATCTTCAATGATTGGCACTTGATAATGGTTTGCTAACCGAGCTAACTTTTGCTTTTGTTGCGATGACATCGTAATGCCCTGCGGATTCATGTGTGATGTACAAAACACCGCCGCATCAATACTGTTCTCCTTAAGGTGTGCTTCGAACTGTTCAAGGTCAATACCCTCTTCTAGGCAAGGAATTTCAACAATCTTGCGTGACATACTACCGAGAAGTTCGATGATGCCATTAAAGCAAGGAGAGCTGATCGCAATGATATCGCCTTCACGTGTACAAGACTCTAGTGCAACTTTTACCGCCGACATGCACCCGGCTGTTATCACCAGTTCAGATGAATCGAAGTGCAGGCCAAGCTTGGAAAAATGTGACGATAACGCTTGCCGAAAAATAGGTTCGCCCTGCTTATCTGGATATTGATCGACCTTGCTGCCTAAGCGTTTCAACGTACGGCGAAACGATCGCTCTAATTCAAGAACAGTTTGTTCATCATTAGGGGTATTCGACTCTCCTAATGGCCCATTTTTCGTCGCATAGAGAATTGGACTAGGTTTAACGGTGGAAACTTGGCTAACAAACTGCACAAGGTCTGGTGTGGCATGAGCTCGTGAACTTGGAGAAATAAAATACCCAGCTTGTGGCCGTGAGTGAATCCAACCCTGAGATTCGAGCTCTTGATAACAGCTCACCACTGTCGACATGCTAATGGCCTCTTGACGCGCAAGGGTACGAAGTGACGGCATTCTGCTGCCTTCTTTTCGCTTGCCATTGATGATCTCTTCGATGAAGAGATTGGCGAGTTGCTTATAAATACTCATCGAATACACACCCAACTGTACTGGTAATTATTTTAAAAATTGTATCTGTACCCTAACCAGTACACAAGCGATACTCAGCTCAATAAACAACTAAATGGAGCAAGATAAGAGTGAAACGACGTGATTTATTACTTGCGATTGCATTGATGGCAATTTGGGGCTTTAATTTTTCGATGATCAAATTAGGGGTAACCAATGTAAACCCGCTTATCGCAACGGCGGTACGTTTTACACTTGCGGTTATTCCAGCGATCTTTTTTATCGCCAAACCCAATGTTCAATGGCGCTATTTAATCGGATATGGCGTTGTTTTTGGTGTAGGGATTTGGGGAATGGCATCTTGGTCAATTACCGCGGGATTATCATCAGGAATTTCATCTATATTGCTTTCCAGCAATGTGTTAATAGGTATGGCTGTTGGCATTTGGGTATTAAAGGAAAGTCCCTCTCAGCGAAAGTTGATCGGTGCGTTGCTTGCCTTATGTGCTTTGGTGGTTTTACTTCTTGATGCCTCTGGCAATGTCACCTTAGAGGGTGTAATTTTAATTCTGATTGCGGCGTGCAGTTGGACATTGATGAGCGTTATTGTTAAAGCCTCACAAACCACACAAGCATTCGCATTTAATGTGTGGGGAATGCTCTTCGCCCCAATACCATTAGTGTTATTTGCAACTCTTTTACATGGCGAGCAAATACTATGGCAAGCAGTAGAGCTGTGGGACTGGAACACAACAATAGCGGTTGTTTTTCAAGCTTATCCAACCACCTTATTAGGCTATTGGATATGGAATTTACTGCTAATTAAATACCCTTTAAGTACCACTGCACCACTTACTTTGTTGGTACCCGTATTTTCTTTAATCAGTGGGAACTTCATGCATGGAGAAGCATTGTCACCAGCCCAACTTATCGCATCTGCTTTTTTTCTGGTCGGGATTGGTGTCATCGTGAAACCAACCAGCACTAAGGTCGGAAATACTAACTTAAACGAAAAAGCCACATGATTAGGTAACCATAAAAGCGGCACATATTGAGGGATTATTGACTATGGGCAACCGAACTCTAGTTCCTCAATAGTTTTCGAACAATTGTTAATCAGGAACAACCAGCACAGCTTTAGCTCCTTTTATAAAAACAAGTTCTACTGGTTTTTCATAAAACAGAAGCTCACTATTCACATCAAATAAATTACTGATCAATATAGAGTTAATCAACGAATTTCTGAAACATTAAGACTGAGCACTAAGTGTGTTTTTCGAAACTTAGACTACACTCAGGTTAGGTTAAACTTTTTCATCTATTTTTGATTATTGTCGACAGTTAACATCAAAGTTAGGTTAAGCCAGATTATTCCGAGAAAACTGTTACCTATGCGAAAAACACTTACAGCTTTATTTATGCCTATTATCGGTTTTATACCGCACCTCTCCTATGCTGAAACGAATGGGTTTCAAATCTTAGGTGAAAATAGCCGGTGGGCAATCGATATTGCGTCTAGAGCAACACGTAATATAGATAAAAACCACAACAGTTTAATGACATCTATTGGTCTAGATATCCACAAAGTATTTAGTAACCAAACATCTGATATAGGTACGCTAACTTTTCAACCCTATGTTGTTAAGTTAGATAATGTAAGCAATCCTGGATTTACCTTTGAAGATGGTGACGATACCGAACTTACGTGGCGAATTGCTAATTTCAATTATACGGCATTAAGTCAAGGTCAGTTCAATATTAAATTGGGTCATTTAGAAATTCCTTACGGTTTAGAATATCAGCTAGATACCAATGGTACTTTACGTCAATTTACCTACAGTGATAGAGGGATCAAGGCCGATTGGGGAGTTTCAATTAATGGCATACTGCCTCAGTTAGAATACGAGGTGGCACTAACCCGAGGTTCTGGGAATGAGATCACATCTAGAGATAACCCCCACATTTTTTCTGGAAGAATAGGCACTCTCAGCAATAAAAATACGATTTTAGGCATGTCTTGGTTTTCCGGTGATGTATTGGGAAGAAATGGTACAACTCAAAGGAAAAAAATAGGGTTAGATGCTTCATACTATTATTATCAGTGGCAGTTCAGAGCTGAATCATCTATCGGCTCAACGGCAAATAATGACACGGTTAATGCCCTAGCAGAAACGCTATGGATGAGCTCCAAAGAAAGTCTCTCAAGCTATATTCAACTAGGATATCAAAGTACAGAAGTTGATCATCAAGTCGGTAGCGATACTCAATCTACCAGTTATTGGTTGGCAGGTGTGCAGTGGTTAAGCCACAATTGTTTTGATATCAGCGCTCAATACAAACATAAACTAAAAGATACAACTACAATAGAGATAGACCCAGTTTTTAATTTACAAATCAGGTTTAGATTATGATAACCAGTACACATCGGTGTTAACGTATGTTCACTAAGCTCAAAACTTTACTTGTATTGACCTTAATACAAACAATAACCGTACCTTATGCAAATGCGGCTTTTTGTTCACTAAGAGATCCTGTTTCAGCGATCCAAATACTTTATGGTCAAGGTTACGAATTTCGGTCATTAGTGACCCCTATTACAAATGAAGACAGAAAATCAGTTAAAGATAAACTCTCTTTTACCATTCACCAAAATGAAGTCGGTAAGCATACTTTATACTTACTTTATAAAGATAAAAAACACACTGGTTTCCTACAAGCGCGATCGGAGTGGGCAAAGTGGGGATTAATTGAAATCGCATGGGCAATTAATGTCGATAAAACACTAAAAGGCTTTTATTTTCAGCGTTGTCGCAGTCCTGAATGTAACGACAATGTGGTACAGAATATTACTAAACACGTACAAAACAAAACATTTGAACAATTAAAAACCTTTTTAAGTAAAGATGGTGAATCATTGTCAGAGTTAGGCAAGGAAACCTTTCCTAATGCGCAACCTATCGTGCTTTTAGCGCTTCGATCGGCATTTAAAACGTTAGCAATTACCGAAATAAGTTGGAACAAAAATCTTTTACTTACTTCGAATAAAGTTGATTAAAAGACTCCTATGAGAATAAGAAGCTATTTAGCTGTCCTCGTTTTAAGTTGTTTACTCGGCGCATATATGTTGGAGAAGGTATTAAATTATCATTTTGATCATGTCCAAGCTTCTGTTGATAAACACACCAAAAGTCTTTTATGGGGAAAAGATTTAGAAAGAATAGATAATAGTGTTTCTCAATTTCTTGTTTCAACCGATCTTGTTATAGCCTCTGGTAATACCTACCTGATTTTTGGTGCACAAAATATGGGTCATTACATAACAGATGAGCTATCAATAATACAAAAAGAAAACCCTTTCAACCATCTAAATATAAAAATAGAAAATGTGATCACTCATATTAATACAATAAATGGCTATTTAGATATTATAGGAAATACAACTGAAGAAAATCTTAATAATCGTTTACGTGAGTTATTATCAGAGTATGACGCTGTCAGCTTCGCTTTATTTCAGGATATCTCATTTATTATAGAAGAAACTAAAAATAACATAGAACAAGATTCTATTCTTCTCGAACAAGAAAAAGACTTTATGCAAGATGTTAGTTTAGTCTCACGCATCTTGTTTTTTATATTAATAATTGCATTGTGGTGGTGGGCAAATAGAAGAATTTGTAAGCCATTAAACGAATTAATTAATTCAGCGAATAAAGCAATAATAGGTAGCGATTTTCAATCGACCAGTAATGCTCCTTCTGAAATTATCGAGTTAAGTAATGATTTTAAGTTATTAACCCAATCTCTGTGTCATCAAGCTTCGCATGACCCTCTCACAGAATTGCATAACAGAAGAGCATTTGAACGCAACTTAAATGACATTATCAAAGATGACGAGCATAGTTACTTCTTATGTTTTATTGATTTAGATTATTTTAAAACGATCAATGATACCTGCGGACATGCCGCTGGAGATGAAATACTAGTAAGCGTTGCCCGTATACTCAAAGATAACGTAAGCAATTCTGATACAGTTGCTAGGTTGGGTGGCGACGAGTTTGCAATTTTACTTAAAGACTATTCAGAAAACAGTGCTTTACTTGTCGCAAATACTATAAAAGATAATATTCAAAGTTTAACTTACCACTGGGAGGAAGAAACCTTTAAATTAAGTGCAAGCATAGGTTTGGCTCCTAAAATTAATAGTAGTACCACAACAAGTATATTAAATTCTGCTGATATCGCATGTAGTTCAGCTAAAGAATCAGGTAGAAATTCCGTACAATTATTTGATATCAGTAGCGAAGAATCTTCTGATAAGAGAAAAAACATATTATCGGTTCATCAGATTAATAATGCCATAAGTAATAATCTATTTATTTTGTATAAACAAGATATAGTTTCATTACAAAATCAACAGCCTGGTAAACATTTCGAAGTTCTATTAAGGATGCATGATAACAGTGGTAATATCGTCAGCCCCGATTGCTTTTTCCCAACTGCAGAGCGGTATCAATTAAGTAGCAAAATAGATCAGTGGGTAATTAACTCTGTCTATAAACATTATGAAAATTCCAGCCAAGAAATAAGTAATATAGCGACTATTGCTATTAATATTTCAGATCATTCATTGATAGACGATAGTTTAGAAAATTTTATTAAAGATAAAGTTAAATCAAATATAATACCTCCTGAAAAGATCTGTTTTGAGATTACTGAAACGACTGCAATTAACAATACAAAACGTGTCCGTTCTTTTATTTCGAACATAAAGGAACTTGGTTGTAAGTTTACTTTAGAGGATTTAGGGTGTGAACATTCGTCCTATACCCATATAAAAGAATTTCCGACCGATAAGATCAAAATTGACAGTGCTTTTACTGGCAACATGATGGAAAACCCAATGTACTTTACAGCCGTTAAGTCGATTTGTGATATAGCAAAGGCCTCTGGGCAAGAAGTTATTGCTGAACTTGTTGAAGATCAAAATATAGTCGAAGCCTTAACGATGTTAGGCGTTGATTATGCACAGGGTCATTACTTTTCTAAACCAGAACCGTTATAAGTCTCTAGCGAAGCGACGTACCGAACTTACTCAGGTAATTTATAACAACGACACATCAAGAAACGTGAAACCAAAATCTGGCTAACTCGGCTCCCTCAGTGGCTCATGAATCTCCATTCACAAAGAACATTGAACACAGCTAGCTAGTATTGACTCACCCATTTTGACTTCCACCACCCGACCACTCAATACAATTAAGAAGTGATGAAATAATTAGCCATTACATGAAAACTGGCCTAATAATTAAATAAGTTAATATAATCGCACTAATTAGAGATACCAGTCACACTTATTATTCTTTACGCTGTCGCTAAGAACGCACTAAAAGTTAATTTAACAAAAGCTTTATTTTTTATTTATTGTGACATACGAAACACAACACTCATAATATCAACAAAATCTAATCTAATTGTTATTCACACTCTCTCATATATTGATGATTCTCATATATTGTACATCATGTTTTTAATATATTTCAGATTGAATTTAAACTAGAAATGAGATCTATAACTTAGTTTTCTCTCATAAAATATTGTTATAGTAATTGTAATACAAGATGATTATAAATTCAGATCAGATATAGACTAACAAGCTGTTTTTAAAGGATTTATATTCTCAAACACTACAAAATTGCAACACATAGGCATTCATTGAGAATGATGGTGTAGTTTAATTGCATATAAATGTTTTTATTTATTTCATATGCAATCTATTTAAATGATTTAAGTAGTGAACTGTATTACTAGTTGTGTTTTGTGACCACTTTTATGTATTAAAAATATAGATGTATTTTCAAATATATCACTATTAATTCAGTTGAATAATAATAAATATTTGTACGTTTTAAGAATTAGATAAAATCGTGCAGAGTTAATGTGTTTATTCATATAAACATTAGAACCAAAGCAAGAAAACTTATAATAAATTAGAGGTTAACTATGCGTTCAAAATTAAAAAAAGGTTTAGTGTCGGCTATGTGTTTAGCATGGGCATCAACAGCGTTTTCTGCTGTTGAACTCAAGCTTGGCCACTTTGGATCTGAAGAGCACCCTTCCCATATTGCTGCAATGCAATTTGCTAAAAACGTAGAAGCACGTACTAACGGCGAAGTTGAAGTCGAGCTCTACCCTAATAATGCATTGGGAAGTCCTCCAGAAGTACTAGAGCAGGTAATGTTAGGTGTAGTTGATATGAGCCTCTCTGGACAAGACCAATTAGCAAAACATGTTCCATTATTTGACACTGTTAGCATCCCATTTTCGCTAAGTAATGCTGAACATGCTGACCGCGTTTTGGATGGACCATTCAAAGAGTGGGCTGCACCAGAACTTGAGAAAGTTGGCCTTGTTTATCTTTCTAGTTGGGATTGGGGATTCCGTCAGTTAACCAACTCTGTACGTCCAATTTTAACGCCTGAAGATATTAAAGGTTTAAAAATTCGAACTCCACCTGCAATGACTTATCAAGCAGCAATGGGCGCGATCGGTGCTAACGTTCAAACCATTTCGTTCAGCGAACTTGTCATGGCAATGCGTCAAGGCGTTGTTGATGGACAAGAAAACCCTATCGGCGTGATTTACAACTTGAAACTTTACGAGTCTCAGAAATACATCTCGATCATCAACTACTTGTACAGCTCTATGGTTCACGTTGTATCGCAAGATGCTTGGTCTAATTTGAACGCAGAACAGCAACAAATTGTTCGTGAAGAGTCTGACTCTGCTCGTTTATTGATGCGTAAACTATCACGCGCTGAAGAATTAGAACAAATCGAAGCGATGCGTGCTCAAGGCATCCAAATTGATGAACCTGATCTTGCACCTTTCCAAGCGATGATGGGTCCTGCATATGACCAAATCAAAGCGAAAGTAGGCGCTGAAAACTTTGATAAATGGATTGAGATGACTAAATCGGTTAAATAACTCAACAATTTAGACATTTTATGTTGTTCGATTTCGCCTCTTTTGAGGCGAAATCTGTTTTAAAAACAGGGAGTTTGCACTCAGCATGTTGACCTTAGCTATATTCGGCGTTCTTATTTTCCTACTACTGATTAACGTGCCCGTTGTGGTCGCGATTGGCTTAACATCAGTAATGTTTTTTGTTGGCTTGGGCGATGCTCGCCTTTTAGCCATGTTACCTCACCGTATGTATTACGGTACGACAGGTTTTACTCTTTTAGCGATCCCATTTTTTATCCTGGCGGGTAATTTAATGAATACCGGCGGAATTACCGACCGTATATTCCGTTTTGCAAAATCGATGGTCGGACATATCTCTGGCGGCATTGGGCAAGTTAACATCGTTGCGAGTGTTATCTTCTCTGGTATGTCTGGTTCTGCAGTGGCTGACGCTGCAGGCTTAGGACAAATCGAACACAAGGCCATGGTCGATCAAGGCTACGACCCAGCAGATTCTGCAACACTTGTTGCCGCATCTTCTGTCATTGGCCCTGTCATACCACCTAGTATTCCCTTTGTACTTTATGGGTCCATCACCAGCGTTTCGGTTGCTCGTTTGTTCCTCGCAGGTTTTATTCCCGGAGCCATGATGGCGATTGGGATGATGATTGCATTAAGCATATTAGCCAAGCGAAAGAACTACCCATGCGATCCAAATAAAGCAACAATCAGAGAACGCTTTTCTGCTTTCAACGGTGCATTTTGGCCCTTAATGGCTCCAGTGATTATCATTGGCGGCATTATGAGTGGTTTCTTTACGCCAACCGAAGCGTCAGTAGTAGTGTGTGTTTATGCGGCTCTTCTTGGTTTCTATTATAAAGATCTCAAACTCAAAGAAGTTCCTGGAATCATCTATAAATCGATCACGCAATCGGTCAGCTTACTGTTTATCATTTCAGCAGCGAACTTCTTTGGTTGGTTGATCATTCACCAGAAACTACCAGACAGTATTATCGAAACCTTGGTGGGATTCGGTGCTACTCAATCAACTGTTATGTGGATCGTTATCGGTATCGTTTTAACCATGGGGCTATTTTTGGAAGGTAACGCAATCTTCTTAATTACGCTGCCATTGTTTATGCCGATTGCCCAGATGTTCGATATCGATCTCGTCAACTTTGGTGTCGTAATGGTATTGCTGATCATGATTGGTAACCTAACGCCTCCGGTGGGAATGTGTCTCTTCGCAGTCGACAGTTTTGCCAAAGTCGGAATGCCCGCGCTGGCCAAGCGAGTATGGCCTTACCTACTTATGATCTTCTTAATAACGGTACTGATTGCTTTTGTCCCTAGCATATCGCTGTTCTTACCTAACCTAATTATGGGAGAAATGTAATGATTAGTTTATTGAAAACAGCCGACATTTGGGTTCAGAGAATTTTGCGTTATATCGCGATGACCATGTTTACCGTGCTTGGAACTCTTTTGTTTGCGAATATCATGTTGAGATTGATTAATGACTTCGTTCAGTTTTTACTTAACAATGGATTCGATGGCATTGCTGGCGTGATTCAAAGCGTTGTCACGATTAGCTCATTCCATTGGTTTGACGAAATCATCGAACTCAGCTTTGCAGCATTGGTGTTTTATGGAGCAGCCGGATTATGGTGTTCGAAACTTCACTTTTCAGTTGGAGACTGGATCAGTGCACGCATTAAAAATGTGCGCTTAAAGCATTTTTATAAGTTGGTTATTGTGATTATCTCGGCTGTCTTTATGGCGATACTATTTTGGTATTCGCTAAAACTCACCATGAGAACGAATCAAGTTACCACGGTATTTCAAATCAAACAGTGGATTCTCTATTCATGTATCCCAATTTCTTCAATGATTATGCTGATATATTCAATCGTTGATGTCATTGTTGAAGCGAGACGTTTTGCATTTGGTGATAAAGCAGCAACGTCATTATCGTGATGTGATTAATAAGAAGTAAATACTGAACCCTACCCAAGTTATTCTCATTATTCTTGGGTAGGGTTCATTGTAGTGTAAAAATAATCAACGGACATTCTCAATATCCTATTCAAAAATAACCAACTCAAAAAATATAGCGCTGCAATGTATGGTAGTACGTTACGCGGGCACCGATACTGACGATGGAAGTGTTGTAACATATGATTTGTTGATGTTAGAAAAGCCAGGAACAGAGATAGTTCCTGTCCATAAGTCCACACTTTCAGTTTGGTAGTTGTAGTCACGAGACACATTACCGGCGGAAAACAAAGCCAGCGCCATACCTCCACCTGATCCCAAATACCAAAATAATGTACTCGACGTCGTCCATGAGCTCATGGACCAACCAGTCGCTGGCAAACCTTCATCACCCAATATGGCACTGCCATCCCCCACAATCACAAATGTATCATCACTGGATAAATTACCTGCTTGCTGCCACTTCTCTGATCCGTTTAAATTCACAACTTCACTCTCCGACGACACCATTATGTATATCGTATACGATGTCGCCGTATCGAACGTTCGGGAACTATGATCCGATGACAGTCCAGTAGTAAGGTCGAACACTACCACGCTCGTGTCAGTGATACTTACCGTGGTATTCGCGGTCGATGTCGTTGTATTCCCTGCCGAATCGATGCTGTTCAGCATGACAGACAAACCATTCCCCGAAACCAATTCGGGTGTAGCACCATTATTATCTGCACTAGTAACATCTAGTGACCAGTCCCCACTTCCATCTGCGGTGGTCGTGTAACTGTAATTGGTGCTGTCTTTTGTAAAACTCACAGTGACGACTGAGTCTGGCTCTGCTGTTCCTTCAAGGTAATCCACGGTTCCTTGGGTTGTATCGATCGTTGGGCTAACTGGTGCTGTCATATCGCCTGTCACCTCAAAAGGTCCACTTGCTGCACTGATGTTACCCACGGTATCCGTTTCAGTGTACGTAAAGCTGTAGTTGGTGGCATCAGCAACTGCCGCCGTATAGTTCCAAGTGCCATTGTCAGCAACCGTGACCATCGTCAACTGGCTAAGAGAGTTGTATAGCGTGATTGTATTGCCACTTTCACCTGTCCCACTTAGCACTAAGCCTGAATCATCAGTAGTGTCGCTACTTACTAATGCCCCGACTTGCAAACCTACATCATCTGTAGCGCTGATTGAACCAACAGTCGGTGCAGTGATATCAACCTCAATCATGATCGCTGGGCTTTCATCTGCCCCACTAATTTGTGAGGTTACCGATATTTCACCTTCTCCGGCTGCAATGATCGTACTCTCCGGTACCGTGACTACAACATCACCATTGCTATTCAAGTTGGCAATACCAATATATTGCTCACTTCCCCATCTTATAGTTACACTGTCCCCAATCACGGCCCATGCGGCTATCACCTCGACACCAGCACTTGCTTCAGATGCACTAACACCACCAGAAGCTGCTTCAATAATTGGCACTGCAAGCACTGTACTGCTTAACACTTCCGAAATTGCTGTTTCATAAGCATCAACACCTTGAGTAACCACAGAGACCCCATCAGCACTCATGGTTACACCGCTTGAGTCAGTTGTAATTTTAGCTTCAAGCGAATCGAGTGTATCTCCAATACCGTTGATGGTGAGGGAATCCGCCCCGGAAAGTGCTGCCAATACCTCTCCATAAATTTCAGCATTACTGGTACCATCACCAGTGTTATAGTCATCATCGAGTACAGTAACGACCTCACCGGTAATGTCATCAATCCCAAATAGTTCTCCTATTTGATCATTGATGGCGACATCCGCTGTGGTCAAAGATAAGCTGCTGACATTACTACTCTCTATCCCAGCCTTACGTACGGCCAACTCTGTAAGTGGGGTAACGCTCACACGCACATCATTACCATCGGCCACTGTCATTGCACTTAAAGAAGTCTTCAGACTGGTACTTGTATTCGTAGTTTCATCGATATAGTCACCGCTCGCTCCATTATTATCGGATATCACAACCAGTATTGGCCCGACATAATTTGAGTCAATCGTCAATGATGCTGTGCTGGCTGACAGATCACAGTTATCGCTATAAAGAAGATTGCCGCTCTCGTCATACACTTTAACGCCCACTGTTGAGATAAATGTACCCGCAGCAGCGGTTAAATTGATATCGTACCCTGCTGTTTCTAGGTTAGTTGTACCTGAACTACTCGAGCTACTTGAACCACTGGCTACAGCGCCACCCAATAATGCAACTACGCCCATTGTGACGAAATTAGAGTTACCGCTCGTGTTGCCTGCTTCGAACGACCAAACTAAGCCTTGCTCAATGTCAAAGTCATGATTTGAAATAAACGTTCCCGCAACCTCAGAAGAAGGATCGACAGGCAGTTCGCCACCTTCAACCCAATAAAAGGCAGCGATATCTGTATCACTATAAAAACCAACAATTTCAGCGGCAATATCGCCATATCTAACCAGCTCTAAATCATCGTCTTTACGAATTAACTCTATACCATCAGTGACTGCCACTCCTAATTCATCTACCAGCGTATAAATCGCACCAGATTCGACTCCATAGCTTAAAGATACATCTAGTGGCCAGTAAGAGGTTTGGTTATCACGAATAACTCTAAGTTGTAATGACACGATAATTACTTCCTTTATGAAATTTACATATAATCAATAAATTAAGTTGAGATAATGAATATTAGTACATGTTTGATTAGTTCACATATCATTTAACCAATGTGAGGAAATCACATTATCGTGTAGGGCTATATGAATTTGGTTTTGGGTTGTTGACGAACTCTCAATACAAGTAAAACAGCGCTTTTACGAACATAAAAGCTACTCAAATGAGAGTGACATTAATCTATCTAAGACAAGAAGATCTATGGCAGGTAACATTGGCTTAATTTCTGATTAATAACACAACTGCTTATTACTCAACAAAATACAAAGAGCATTCATCGGATAACTCCTTTTTATTGGTATACACTCTTGCGAAATCGGTTAAGCTCGCGACTTTAACTGAAGCAAGGCGTTCCCACTTACTCGCATCGGCCAATAACCAGCTTTGGCGTGATTGCATCATAATCGTTTTTGATATTTCCGACTCTTGCACTTCATGCTCCATCGCCAATAAAGACGGCGTGATAGTGGCACAACCGACAATGCCAATATCCGCTTCAAAATTACCTAAAAATTGTAACGTACTATGACCAACAAGATCTTGATGTTCACTTCGAACGACGCCCCCACATAGGTAAACTTCTACATTGGGATTAGACTCCAGAATTTTCGAGACTTGAAGGTTATTTGTTATCACACGAAGTGACGATATATCAGTCAAGAACTGCGCAACATAGGTAACGGAGGTACCAATCCCCATCATAACTGTGGAACCTTCTGGAATTTGCTGCGCGACCTCTTTTCCCATTCGTTGTTTAATCGTCGATTCAACCTCACGGCGAAATTGATAGGTCGTGTTGGTCAGAGTCGTTGGTAAACTCAATCCACCGTGCACCCGTCTCGCCAAACCTTGTTCACATAACAGCTTCGCATCACGACGAATTGTTTGTGTCGTCATCGAGAAGATAACGGCCAACTCATCGATTTGAACATCATTACGTTGCTTTAAGTAATCTAAAATTTGTTGCTGGCGTTCGGTCAGCATGTGCATAGGCTCCTGAAAGTTTATCGTCAAACATTTGTAACAAGCATGTTCATTTTGTTCAAGTGAACATTAAGTAAAACTACGATTGATCTAGAATATGTTTCGGTTATACCAGCAATTACATATGAAAAAGGCATATCAAAGCTCAAGCTGTTAACACGATCACAACATTATAATGAAAGTTTCAATGTTCATATGAATATCAATATAAACGCTATATTGTGTCTCCGTATTACAATAAAAACGACATATCATTACATGCAATACGCATACTACGGGCCCATTTCTGGGCGATGATGGAACATAAACACCTACCTACTTATTCGAGGGTTACAACAATGAAAAAGCTACTTCTAGGAACCGTATTATCCGCAGCCACATTATTTGGAATGGGCATTGCAGGAAGTACCGCGGCGATAGCAGCTGATAAAGATCCACTCAACATTAATATGAGCCTAATATTCAGCCAAAATGAATTGCTAACGCAGGAACTCATTAAAGTTTCTGACAGTATTCGTGAGCGGACCGACGGTAGCGTAAATATAAAAGTTTTCCCAGGTGGTCAGTTACCAACCTATAAAGACAACCTTGAGCAAGTCGTAAACGGTGCAGATTGGATCGCCGTTGAAGACCTTAGTTACTTAGGTGATTTCGTACCAGATTTCGCTGCACTTGCAGGACCAAGCTTATATAACTCTTATGACGAATATCTTGCGATGATGAAAACCGATTTTGTTGCCGATTTGACCGCACAAGCAGAAGAGAAAGGCATCAAGATTTTAACAGCAGATTATATGTTCGGCTTTAGACATATGATCACAAATAAAGAAATTAAAAACTCAGCTGATATGAAGGGTATGCGTATTCGAGTACCTGGTAGCCAACTGTTTATCAGCACGCTATCAGCGATGGGAGCATCTCCAGCAGCATTACCATTTACTGAAACTTATGCCGGTGTACAGCAGGGTGTAGTTGATGGACTTGAAGGTTCAATCCTAACTATGTACTCAACCAAAATTTATGAAGTGGCAAAAAACATGTCACTCACTAAGCACTTCTTAGGTACTGTTGGTCTGTATATTGCTCCAAAAGTTTGGGCTAAATTAGACGCAGAACAACAAGCAATCGTAATGGAAGAACTTGCAAAAGGTGCTGAGTCTAACACTGAACAACTGGTTAAGCTTGATACTGAATATATGCAAAAACTTAAAGATGAAGGCGTTAAGTTCAACGAAGTTGATAATGCTGAATTCGGTAAGCTAACGGCTGAAGTTTATACTCAGTTCCCAGAGTGGAGCGAAGGTGTACACGCGAAAATCAACTCTGAACTCGATATTATCCGCGCTGCCAAATAATAGCTTCAATCTGACGCCCTTATGATTTTGTAAGGGCGTATATCAACTAGCTTGCGTCAACTGTATGGAGCAGCAATGCGCTTTTTAATTAACTTTGAAGAAATCCTAGCCTCTCTCGCCATTTCGGTGACGGTATTAACCGTCATTGTGAATGTTTTTCTGCGTTATGGCTTCGGTTTTGTCGTTCCTTGGAGCGAAGAACTTTCTGTTATCTGTTTTATTTGGTCGGTTTATTTCGGCATTAGCTCTTGTTATAAGCACAGGTTACATATGGGTGTCGATATCATCGTTAGTATGATACCTGAAAAAGCAAAACGACCTTTTCGTTTAATGGTTTCAACGTTCCTGTTGGGACTAAATCTACTAATGGCGTACTTAAGTTACGACTACACCATGCTATCAACCAAAGTCACTCCAGTTATGGGCATGTCGTATTTCACGATTAATAGTGTATTAGTCGTTTGTTTCTCATTAATGGCCATTCATACTCTGAAATTTATCAAAATTGATTTAATAAATTCAGACGAAGATTCACCACTAAATTAACTATTAGGTAACCCCAGTGGAAATTTACTTACCCATTATCCTCTTATTTGTTCTGTTCTTGTTGAATATTCCGATTGCATTTTCACTTATTGCTTCGGCGATGACTTACTTCCTATTTTTCAACACCTCTCTTCCTGTAAGTCTCGTCATGCAACGGTTTATATCGTCAGCGTCTTCTTTCCCTTTATTAGCCATTCCTTTTTTCATAATGGTCGGTTCCATTATGAATTATGCAGGCATAAGTAGAAGCCTGCTAAAGTTTGCAGATTCATTAATCGGCCACAAAATTGGCGGACTCGCTCATGTAAATGTTCTATTAAGTACATTAATGGGTGGAATTTCCGGCTCCGCCAACGCCGATGCAGCGATGCAGTCTAAAATCCTTGGCCCTGAAATGACAAAACGTGGTTATGACCTCCCTTTTACCGCAGCAATCACGGCGGCCTCATCGAGTATTAGCCCGATAATTCCACCAGGAATTAACCTCATTATCTTTGCCCTACTCGCAAATGTATCTGTCCACTCCATGTTTGTTGCGGGTTATATTCCTGCGCTTATGATGGCAGGTTCACTGATGATCGCCATCGCTATTATTGCTCGTAAACGTAATTACAAGCCGTCACGATCGGAACCGGCATCAGCAAAAGAAAGACTTGGGCACTTTGGTCGCGCAATCCCTGCGCTTCTTATTCCATTCGGCATTATCCTTGGTATGCGCTTTGGCCTGTTTACACCAACAGAAGCTGGCGCTATTGCTATCTTGCTCTGCGTTATTATCGGTGCATTTGTCTATCGTGATCTAAAACTAAAGCATGTTCCGGTTATATTGAAGGAAACGATTCAAGGTACCAGTAGCGTGATGTTTATCATCATCGGAGCCATGGTATTTGGTTACTACATGACGTTAGAGCAAATTCCACAACAAGTTGCTTCTGCCCTGATTGGCGTAACCGATAATAAATTGGTTTTACTGCTTTTAATTAACGTTCTACTGCTCGTCATCGGAATGTTTATTGAAGGCGGCGCAGCAATGATTATATTGACCCCACTACTGCTACCTGCGGTGCTTAACTTAGGTGTCGACCCAGTTCACTTTGGTATCGTCGTCATCGTTAACATCATGATTGGTGGTGTAACCCCGCCGTTTGGTTCCATGATGTTTACCGTATGTACCATTCTCAACGTAAGAGTTATGGATTTTGTACGCGAAGTCGCGCCATTGTTGCTTGCTTTATTAACGGTCTTAATGATTCTGACTTATTCCGAAGATATCGTGTTGTTCTTACCAAGATTATTACATTTCTAGAGAATACAGATGAAGAAACTACCATCACAGCAGCTCCCTTCCGAATGGGAATCTATTTCGTGGGTGCTAACCGATGTTGATGATACGCTAACGTGGCAAGGGAAACTTCCGCCCGAAACTCTTATCGCGTTAAACCAACTACAACAAAATGGAATCAAAGTTATTGCGGTTACGGGAGCCTGTGCGGGTTGGTGCGACCACATCGCACAGCTTTGGCCTGTTGATGCGGTTATTGGTGAAAATGGGGCTTTTGTCCTTGAAAAAGAAAACGGCTTTTTGGCGCTAAAAGCGGATTTTAGCCGTGAAGTACTTAAGCAACAGCAAATAAAATTAGAGACTCAAGTACTGGACATATTGAAGGCCTATCCCAATTTAAACCTAACGCTCGATCAATCTTACCGCTTGTGCGAAGTGGCGATTGATATTGGCCAAAATCGACCCAAAGTCGACAGTATAACCGTTGGCACCGTAGTCGAGAAAATTCAGGCACTCGGAGCTCATGCGACCGCCAGTTCGATCCATATAAATGCGTGGTATGGCAACCACTCTAAAATTACCACATCCCTTCACTTTCTTAAGGCAAAAGGGTTATCAGACAGCGACATTCAAGAACAATGTTGCTACGTCGGCGATTCTCTCAATGACGAGCAAATGTTCGCGACCTTATCCAAAAGTGTTGGTGTGGCGAATTTAACACGCTATTGGGAACAGTTGACTGCTTTTCCGACGGTTATTACGCAAAATTCAGGTGGATATGGGTTTGCAGAATTCACGGATAACCTACTACAATTAAAAGGAAAAGGTTAAACATTTCAATCACAAACACTCCGAACTTTTAGTGCATTGATTGTTTTCTCTTTGTTCAAAATCGTCACTACATTTACCAATCTCAATTAGGACAAGTCGAATCAATGAACTTGGATCTTGAAATATCAGATACATCGATGGAAGTCAGAACGACTGTCAGCAAAGACAAAGATTCAATTCTCGAAATGTATATGTTTTTACCGAGTGATATGGGCGTGAAAGAGCGCGATATCTGCGCAAATGTATTATTAGATTTAAAAGCCTCTCGATATCATTATTCCGTTTCGAAAGCCAAATTCCCATTGCTAAAACAACAATCAGATCGGTCCGACAGTGGTCTTGATTTTCCACTTTTCCTAAAGACATTTAAGTTAAAGCTATCGCGGCTAACCCAAGACAGTGATCACGCAAAAACCTCGATTGATGATTACTTGGCAACCGTGAAATCGCTACTGAGCGACCTTAGAAACACGCCAACCAATGAAGGTAACATCAAAGATTTTCGGACTGCCGATGAGCTTTGCTCGTATTATGCTGAGCAGATTACCTTGTCTTTTTGCTATCAAAACACAAAGGAATCCGAGAACGATATCAACACAGTTTACGATGACTTGATTAATTTAGCCTGTGAAGAACGAATGTACAGACGCGATACTTATGGCTTAAAGTCTAAGGAAGCGCAATACATACGCCGCAAAGAAAATTTCTTTTGTAAGTCGATCAATATTCGCCAAAAAAACACCACTCTCGGTGTGGTTCGAGAACAAGCAGCCTTTAGCCTCGCTGCTTTTTTATCTATGTTAATCACCACTCTTATCGTCTTCTATGTTCAATTAGGTTACGGCAACCTCTCTTTTGCGCTTCTGATGGCGCTCTGTGTCAGTTATATTTTCAAAGATCGTTTTAAAGAGTTGTTTCGGATCTATATCGCCAAAAAACTCAGTAAAGGAAAATTTAGCTTTAAGACGACGCTCTACGACAGTGACGAAGTTGTCGTTGGTAGTTGTTATGAGCTGGCTGAATATGCCAACTTAGATGAAAATATTCTCAACGTACGTGGGCGCGGTAAATACACCAAAAAAGACGCGGATGAAGTGGTCATTTGTTATAAGAAAAAGTACTCAATGACTAACCGGTTTATGAATGGGTTTACCCAATTGCGCGATACCATGGATATCAACCTGCACAGCTTACTTGAATTACTGCCAGAAACTGCACTAAAGCACATTGCCTATGACAAGGGCCAATTGGTCAGTAATCGGTTTTCCATGTTGCATGACATCAATTTAATCTTTCGCTTAAACAATAATAAAATCATGCGTTATCGAGTCAAAGTTTCCCACTCTCAAATAGTGAAACTTGAGCCGGTACAAATTGTATAACACACGCTTTCCTGCTTATTTTTCCTGTATTAAATTTGCTTTTTTCTTTCCAAAAATAACGAAACAGCCCGCCTAATAACCAGGCGGGCTGTTTCGCTATTTGGAGTTACCAATAGACGCTGATTAGTCGCGAATCGCTTCTGCAATTAACGACACTGGGTGGATACATTCCAAGTCGGTATTTTCTTCTATCTGCCATTTACAGGTTTCGCAATCGGTAATCGCCAAATCTGCATTTGCCGCAGCAATCTGAGCAAATAAACCAGAACCAATAGTCATTGATGCGGCGTAGTTTTCTTCCTTAAAACCGTAAGTGCCTGCCGAGCCACAGCATTCACTATTCAAAACTTGAAGATCTAAGCCAGGAATCGATCGTAATAACTCAATCGTAAACATAGTATTGCCACTGCGCTCTAGGTGACAAGGTGTATGATATACCACCTTTTTATTGATCGGTTTCATTGCTGGCGCGTTTCCATTCATAAACTCTTTGAGTAAATAACGGGTAATAAAGTGGATACGGTCGGCTACACTTTCATTATCAATACCAAGAACATGCGGATATTCATCTTGTAAGGTAAACGCACACGTTGACGATGTCGCGACAATTTCCCGCTTATGAATTTCGACAGAATTTTCGAGTTGGCGCACATTGAACTTAGCATTTTTTTGCGCCTTTTTATGAAATCCATTAGCAATCAGAGGAACACCGCAACACTTTTCATTTTCTAGAAGATGAAGCCCTATTCCCATCGCGTTGAGTACTGTAACCAAATCTTTTCCTAGCTGCGGGTGATTGTAATTGACATAACAGCCGTGAAAGAAGCTAACACCACGTGCAAATTGCGTTTGATCTGGGCAAGACTTTTTATACCACTTGCGAAACGTCCCGTGAGAATATTTCGGCAGCGATTTATGGTCATGTACCCCCACCGTTTTATGCATGATTTTCTTAACCAATGGCGTACTGGTCGCAGCATTAACGATGGGTGCTACTGGTGTTGCAAGTGATCCAAATAAGTCCGTATGACTAAGAATAAAGTCCCTAACTGTCTTAGGGCTCGCAGACAACTTGCCATATTTTCCTCTGGCTATCGCGATGATATCACCGATTCTAACGTTCGAAGGACAGGCGGTTTCGCAGCGCTTACAATTGGTACAATACTTCAGAATGTCATCGTAGTATTGAGGATCTTTGATACGCAACCGTTCGCCATCAGGACCGCATTGCTTCGGTCCCGGAAAGTCGGGATTGGCTTTTGCGACGGGACAATAAACCGTACACACAGTGCACTTGATACATTGGTCAAAACTGGTGTCGCTGGTTACGTCTAACATTGTTCACTCTCCACATTCAATTGCTCTGTCTGCTTAACAGTGAAGTTATCTGAAATATAATACGCAGTTGATATAGCAACACCTCCTCCAGAACCTTCTGCAATGGGGTTATAGTGTGCCAATACTGAGCCACAACAGTGAACGTTACTCACCGTAGCGCCATTGAGTGACGGATTAAAGTGCTCATTAGTTTCTAACCCAAACGACATAAATGCATGGGGTTTTAGTGAGAAAAACGTCTCCTGATACCACTTATCACGAGAGCCTGTGGTACACACATCAAAACCAAATACAGGCTCACTTATACGATCGTATTCTGCGCGTAAGCCGTTACTAAAAAAGCTGCCACTGGCCAACACGAATGTGTCCGCCGAAAGTGCATAGTCTCGTAGTTTTCGCGTCCAAATTTTATTAAGAACCAAGCCATTGCTTCGCTCTACAAATTCGCCTCCTGTAACGCAGTCCCCTTTCAACAATACACCGCCTGCAGTAATAAATTGACGCTCTAGCGCTTCTTCAAGTCTAACTCCCATCAATGATGGTGGCATGGTTGGTATTTCATTGAAGCTTATGCCCGTCATCGCCTTTAAACGCGTCAATATTTCTAGCCCTTCAGCGGTTCCAAAAATAGCGGGTACTATCACAAGGTCATTTTTATTCGCTCCAAGCGAAATTTGATTAGCAAACTCCGCCAACGTGTCATCACTCTTCAGCAACCGAATAAAATCGGACGAACGATAGTTGGCAACATCTATAGAACCGTGGTTTAAATTATTCAAAGACACCGATAAGCTGAGTATGGGTGTGTCATTAAACCTTGGATTAGATTTCAAATTGTCGACAGCAACATTTGCTTGAAAATCACGAAAGTCTTCAAGTGAAAGCACAACAACGCGTTCGAATTTTGGTTGTGTCTCTTGATACTCAATTTTTTCAACAAACGGTTGAGATAAAAAAGTGGCACTTAAGGCACCGAGAGTGGTGATTCTCCGATGATTCTCATTGTGCTGAGAGTGATGCAATGGAACACCCGCGAGATTAATCATCTGGGTAAACCACTCTATGGCTGACTCCACATTGTTTGCGCCTAACTTAGCATAAGGATGAGTCGGAAATTGCGTCGGAAATTGCTCAATCGCTTGATAAGGAAACTGAACCGCGTCACCACAAGGCAATGTCGACAAGACATCTATCGATCCAGAAGCAAAATGCAGTGCACTGCGACCATTGTTAATCAAAGCCGTTTTCTGACCTAGCTCTAACGCTCGAATGGCCGCGCAATACCCCGCCATGCCACCACCAATAACAATCACATCGTACTTCATTCCGCTTCTCCCGATGTTTGCGCTTGATTCACATATTGGTTTGCTGTGTCTCGCGTTGGCGTTTCTAACTGGGAAGTACCAAGTAGGCCTTCATAAATCCAGTAACTAAATTCCGCTTCTCGCAACGCATCTCCCCATAATACTGGCTTAGCTCCTTTCCATCTTTCTTCCATAAATTCAACTAGTAAGCCACTGCATTCGACTCCACTTTTATCGCTGAACTCATTAAATAGCCCGGCTGCGCGATAGGTACATGTTTCCCCTTGACATGGCCCCATTCCAACACGAGTACGACGGCGCAAGTCTTCAATATTTTCCACATCTAGATGATTCAGAGCATATTCAATTTCACCCGCTGTCACCATTTCACATTCACATATAATCGCACTCCGCTTTGGTTCATCACTTAAAAATGAAAGTGCGCGTTCACCATGGCTGTATAGGGCGGACTCGTAAACCGGCTTAGCAATACTGGCGCTACGTAACGAGGGTTTGGGTTGCTCAACAGAGCCCGGTAGTGAACGTGTTGCGGTAGTACAAGTTTGCGTATTACCGAGTTTCTTAGCCACAATATCTGTTGCCTGCTCAGCCATTAAACGATAGGTCATTAGCTTACCGCCAGTAATCGTCGTCAGTCCTTGTAGACCATCTTTTTCTCCATGGTCGAGCAAAACAATTCCACGGCTGATATTTCGACCAGTGGTGTCTCCGTCGACGGCTACGAGTGGACGAACACCAGCATAAGCTCGCAGTACTCTTGTATTTTGCATTACAGGCGCTAACTTGCTGCCCTCGCGGAGTAATATATCGACTTCGTCGGAGCTGATTTTTAAGTCGTTGATCTGGTCATACTCAATTTGTTCGGATGTAGTTCCGATTAACGAAATAGTATCGCCGGGAACCAAAATGTCGGCATCGGCAGGCTTGCGACATCGATTTATCACCAGATTATTAATTCGGTAGTCGAGAATCAGTAACGACCCTTTTGCAGGAAACATCTTGATGCTTAAGTCAGCATATTCACAAATGGTTTGCCCCCATATACCCGCAGCGTTGATGACTTCTTTGGCATAGACTTCATAGCCTTGGTTTAGCTGAGTATTAAAACATCGAACCCCAACTACACGATCAGCTTGAATAATTAATGACGTCACTGTGGTGTGAGTATATAACCGAGCTCCATGCTGCTTGGCATCAATAATATTTGAAGTGCAAAGACGGAAAGGATCTAACGAGCCATCTGGAACTTGAACGGCACCGAGCATGGCAGGATTGGCATTTGGCTCAAGGCGCAGTGCTTCTTTTGTACTCAGTTGTTTCGACTCTATGCCTGCTGCAGAACAAGACTGCATAAACTGTTGTTGAAAGTTGATGTCATCTTCAGGAAGGGTAATAAACAAACCACTGGTTTCTTCGACACAGTGACGAGCTATATTTTTAAGAATCTTATTCTCTTGAATACACTCTTTGGCTGAATGCAGATCTGTTACTGCATATCGAGCTCCAGAATGAAGTAAGCCATGGTTGCGCCCAGTAGTGCCAGAAGCAATATCCCCTTGTTCGAGTAAGATACATGGTATGCCCCTGAGAGCACAATCACGCATGATACCAGTTCCCGTTGCACCACCGCCGATGATGACTACATCAGTTTCGAGCCGAATATACGTTTTCATAATACACTCAAAGAAAATAAGAAAAGCAAACAAACGAACGTTTATTTTCGTTTTTAGATTTTATCGAAACCAAAACGAGCATTGCAACACTTATCTAACCAAACATTGATCTGCCACCGATCAGTTTCAAATGCATCATAATCACAATCATTAATTTCAAATATATTGAATTTATTAGATTTAATTTAATTCTTATCACAAATTAAATAAAACGAACTTATGTCTCACTTTTAATTATCAAAATCGTCATAATCCGCTCGTTCGAGCATTTAAGTTCGTTTTAACTCACAAATTAAAATTACAATGGAACATATAGGTAACAGCTATGTTTGGAATATTTAAACCTAAATCGCATATAGAGCGATTATCTGAAAATCAGATAGAACCCACTTATACCCGTCTTCGTTGGCAATTGTTCATGGGAATATTTTTTGGCTATGCAGGATATTATCTTGTACGTAAAAACTTTAGTCTTGCGATGCCATTTCTTATTGAGCAAGGTTTTACTCGAGGTGAACTCGGCGTGGCATTGTCTGCTGTTTCAATTGCGTATGGCTTATCGAAGTTTTTAATGGGAAGTGTTTCTGACCGTTCAAATCCAAGGTATTTCTTAAGCTTTGGCCTCTTAATGTCGGCCGCCGTGATGTTCTGTTTCGGCTTTATGCCATGGGCAACTGGCAGTGTTACCGCTATGTTTGTTCTTTTATTTTTAAATGGATGGTTCCAAGGTATGGGCTGGCCAGCCTGTGGCCGAACCATGGTTCACTGGTGGTCTCGTAAAGAGCGCGGCAAATTAGTCTCAGTATGGAACGTTGCCCACAACGTTGGTGGTGGTTTGATCGGCCCTATGTTTATTTTAGGTCTGTGGCTGTTCAACGATGATTGGCATACCGCCTTTTACGTACCAGCATTTTTCGCAACCGTAGTCTCTATCTTTATCTGGGTTACGCTGCGCGATACCCCTCAATCGTGCGGATTACCAGCGATTGAAGAATATAAAGACGATTACCCTGATAACTACGATGAGTCAAACGAAAAGGAAATGACCGCAAAAGAGATTTTCTTTAAGTATGTATTCAACAACAAATTACTTTGGTCAATCGCTATTGCTAACGCGTTCGTTTACATGATTCGTTATGGTGTACTTGATTGGGCGCCAACATACCTATCTGAAGCAAAAGATTTCTCAGTCGATAAATCATCTTGGGCTTACTTCCTGTATGAGTGGGCAGGTATTCCTGGAACATTATTATGTGGTTGGATTTCAGATAAATTATTTAAAGGTCGCCGTGCTCCAGCCGGTATCCTATTTATGGTATTGGTGACCATTGCCGTATTGGTGTACTGGTTTAACCCAGCAGGAAACCCAGGTATCGATATGGCCGCACTGATCGCTATCGGATTCCTTATCTATGGGCCTGTGATGCTAATTGGTTTATATGCTCTTGAACTGGCGCCTAAAAAGGCCGCGGGTACCGCAGCGGGCTTAACAGGTCTATTTGGTTATCTGGGTGGCGCAGTCGCTGCGAATGCTGTACTTGGTTATACCGTTGACCACTTTGGTTGGGATGGCGGTTTCATTCTATTAACCGCGTCTTGTGGTATTTCGATTCTATGTCTTTTCTACGCTTACTTTGGCGAAAGAAAATTCCACAAAGAGAAAGAAGAAAAAGAAAGACTCGAAGAAGCAAATGCTGCAATTTAATATCGAGTAATTACCTTTAACTCACCCCAAGCAGCGCCAAGTCGATCTCATTCTTGGCGCTGTTTATTTTTAGAACCCGCAAAGCTCTTCTCTATCAACAAGGTTAATTCTCTTTCGAATACGAAAATAACGTCAATATCATGGCTACAAAGACATACAAAGCGAGCCAAAAGAACAGTTGCGCGCCAGTAATATCGTGGTCAATCAAAAACCCAAATAAAATCGGTGAGAGCGACGAAGAGATCACGCCAAGGGATCCCATTAATGCGCGTATTCTACCCAGGTATTTCGTCCCGTAGACTTCAGCCCACAATGCATTAATGATCGTGCTACTTGAGCCAATTGCCGATCCAAGCGCAAAAAGCAGCACATAGACAATCCAATTTCCACTAAATTGTGATGCAATCAAAAGCGCGATAAACATCGGAATCGGATAGTATTTTAACAATTGCCGACCACTGAATCTGTCGACCCAGACTCCTGCATACATCGACGATAACCAATGTGCAATGCCATATAAGGCAAAACAACTCGCAAACAATGCTGCTGTCCACCCCATTTGTGAGATAAAGAATCCTTGGTGAATAAAGATGCCCGTAATAATAAACGGCGCAGATAGCACGGTCGGCAAAGCTAACCAAAAACGGTAATCAGACAACAATGTTCTGCGTGTTCCATCTTGTGGTTGCTGCTTGTTAATATCTCCTTTTACCGGCTGCTCAGCGTTATTTTCAACCGCAGGTGCTTGCTCTAGATATTTTTCATTTTTACCTTTTTTAATAAGAAACAGAGCTAAAGGCAAATACAGCAGTGGGATCAGCACAGCAATCACTAGCCAACTTTGTTGCCAACCTAATTGCGTAATCAATAAAACCGCAAATGAAGGTAGTAAGATTTCACCCAACGGCACCCCACTTGTGGCAATGCTAATACTTTTCCCACGGTTCAAGGAAAAGTTCTTCATCATGGTTGTTACCCCAGTATGAGGAAATAACCCTTGGCCAAAAAAACGCAGAAAAAATAAGCCAACAATCAACATCGTTAAACTAGTGGTTTGCCAAAGCGTAAGAGCGGCGATTGAAAGGCCAACAGTGCAAAATAGAATAAATTTAACCAATGACACCCTATCAATCGCACCACCGATCCACATCAACAACAAACCACTTACAAAAGTCGCGGTTGAGTAAGCCGTACCATAACTGGTTGCCGAGAGACCGAGGCTTTCTTGAAAACTGTCTCCAAACCAACTGACAAAAAATGATTGTCCGAAGTTGCCCATAAACACCGTAATAATCCCAAAGGTGAGTATTGGCCAGCTCTGTTTGGTAAAGCGAAAGTATTCTTTAATCATTAATTATGTCCGGTTTAAAAAAGGGCTCAGAATTGTTCTTTTTATCGGGTTTGTCAACGGTGATCACCAAGCTATTGATTACACACTTTTACCAAACTTTCACGATTTGAATTTCACGTACTGTATATTCCATCATGATTCGTTTACGAAATTCGCATTACGATGTTAAGTACGTAACGCTGCGTTACTTTACGCTACGATCAGTAAACGAAGAAAGCCACTGTTCATACAAACTCTATTGCCTTCTGTGCTCTTCAATATTATTATGTACAGATAAACGTACATGAACAGTTTGGAGTTAACATGGATGCAATAAGCTATACATCCGCTAGAGCAAATTTAGCAAGTACAATGGCGAGTGTTTGTAATGACCACGCTCCTATTATTATTACCCGTAAAAGCGAAGCCCCTGTAGTGATGATTTCTTTAGAAGATTACAACGCAATGCAAGAAACAACCTATTTACTCAGATCACCCAAAAATGCTCGTGAACTGTTGGAGTCGATTGCCGAACTCGAATCTGGAAATGGGATTGAACAGAAGCTAATAGAATGAAGCTGGTCTTTTCTACTAAATCTTGGGAACAATATCTGTACTGGCAAACGACCGACAAAAAGATACTCAAACGTATTAATTTATTGATCAAGGACATCCAGCGTAGCCCTACAGAAGGAATCGGGAAACCAGAACCTCTTAAGCACGGATTATCAGGATACTGGTCACGTCGCATAAACGACGAACACAGAATCGTCTACAAAAGCCAAGATGACGTAATTTTAATTGCACAACTGCGTTACCACTATGGCACTTAATACTTAAGAAGATCGAACATTCCACCAGCGTTTCGCTGTTAGCTTACTTCACACTACTGCCCCTCAGATAAAAACTTAATCCAACTGAGCGTACTATCTGAAGGGGAATGTTTATGTATTGCGGTTGCGATGCGTAACGCTTCTTCTGGTTGCCCTAACTCATTTAGCGCACGTACCTTAGTCAATAAGGTAGTCGTATCAGGTTTCTTCAAACGGTTGATCGCTTGAAGAGCACTTGCGTAGTTTTGCTGCTGCATGTGCAATAACGCGTATTGACGGTTGAATTTGGAATCAAGGTTAGCGGCTTTCTTCCAACTCACGAGTGCCTTGTCCCATTCCTTAGATAACTGCCAATATGATGCTTGTTGAGATAACAGTTTTGCCGATGAGTCCAACTTAGCTAAACGACCGTATGTTTCCGCGGCTTTATACGGTGCGTTTAACCGGCCATACAATTGTGCCATCAAGGTAAGTTGTTCTTGGCTCATATCAAAGCCTGCACGATCGGCTTGCTGCAAGGTGATAAGAGCTTGAGAGTGTTGCTCTGTTTGCATGTATAACGCTGTAAGTTGACGCCACCAAAGCGCTTCATTTGGTTCTATCGAGCGAAGTGACCTTGTGGTGCTAATAGCCGATTTCCATTTTTCTTTAGCAAGTTGAGCACCCAACTTCATTTTTAACGGTTCAGCTTTGGCTCTAAGCTTAGCTTTACGTTGATAATGCTGCTGTTTATCCACCGATGCTTCAACCGATGACCACTTCTCTTGTTGATACTGTGCCTGTGCTATACGCAGCCACACCATTTCATAGCTCTTCGATGTCGTCGACGAATTTTCACTCATTAACGCAAGTAACTGTTTATAACGTTTTTCCGCTTTAGGAAAACTCGGCTCCATCATTCGAAGATCGGCCAACATCCTCACCGACTCACGCTGCTCTTGTTCGGATAACGCGCCTGAATCTACCGACAGCACCAGATGTTTCGTCGCCGACTTCGGCTTCGATAACTGCCAATATAGTGAACCAAGCATGCGATTAACATACGCATTGTCGTAAGGCTTATTCGATTCAATACTGAGCAACGTCGCAACGGCATCGGATAAACGTTCTTCTTGCTGCAACGCATACGCTTTCTGGACATGACGAACAGTATATTCAGTAAGGTTCGCAGCGTTCGCTGTCGTTGTGGCAAGTATCGTCACCACACCGAAAGCAAGCGTGGATTTGACCAAGTGAAAACGACACTTTAGAGCCTGTAAATTGAGCATTATTCTCATTTGTTTAGTTTAAACTCCAGCTTTACCTTCTGGTCGTGCTGCGCAATAGGATTGCCATTGACCATCTTTGGCTGATACTTCCACCTTTTCAGAGCTTTAATTGCTTCGCGATTAAAAATCCGCTTGGGCTGTTCTTCAACAACCTTAATATTGATTGGTCGCCCGCTTTCACTGATATCAAAGCTTACAATGACATAGCCTTCAATTCTGCGCTGAATCGCTTTAGATGGGTAGACCGGCTCTGCTCTGTGTAAAGGCATAATTTGCTGATTTTGCCCAATGTTAGCTGGCTGAGTGACCGGCACGGAGGCAACAGGATCAGCCGTAGGCACAGGCTCGCTCACGGGTAAGCTCGGTGCTGTCACCGATAAACCAGAAACAGAGAAATCCATTTTAACATCAGGAATATTCTCCAACGTTGGCGTTGCCATCGAAGTCGGCGTTACCTTTTGAGGTGCAACTTCGGGCTCTGGTGCTTGGGGTTTAATTTCAGGCTTATCAGGTAATATGCGACTACGACGTTCGCTGCTTTGTTCCTTGTCAGCAGCAAAAATATTGAACGCCAACGGTTCATCCTGTTTTTCAACCGGCTTACTGTTTAAATCCACCAACCAAGCCATGACCCCAATTAGGCTATAACACACCACTAACGCCAGAGGAAATGCAATCAACAAACGAGTCATTTATTTCTGTTCCGTTGCTAACGCTATATTACTGATGCCAGCGCTTTTCGCTGCGTCCATAACTGCAACCACCGTACCATTGAAGGCAAATTCGTCCGCCTGAATAACCAAAGCAGCATTGGGTTGTTCAATAATAATGTGCTCGAGCGTAGGTTGAACGCGTTCTTTATCCACTACTCGTTTATCAATATAAATTTCGTTATCGGCCGTCACCGCAATAAACACGCTGACGTCTTTTTGGCTGGTTGAGTTACTCGCTTGGGGACGGTTTACTTCCACACCAGATTCACGAACAAATGAGCTGGTCACAATGAAAAATATCAGCATGATAAACACAATATCGAGCATCGACGTCATGTCGATTTGTGCTTCTTCTTGCTGTTTTGAACGATTGCCTAATCTCACGCTCGGCTCCTCATTAATTTTTCCAAATGAATTTCCCGCTTCTCTATGGCCGCCATCAAACGTGAATAACAAAAGAATCCGGCTAATGCAGCAACCATTCCTGCCATTGTCGGCAATGTAGCCATCGAGATTCCGGCCGCCATCAAACGTGGTTGTGCTGTGCCTTCTGCTTCTAAAACATCAAACACCGAAATCATTCCAGTTACCGTTCCCAACAGACCTAACATCGGAAATAATCCAATTAGTAACTTTAATAAATTAACGTTTTTAAACAGTTGCAAATGAGCCTGACTCAACCATGCATTGCGCTGCTTACGTGCGAACCACGATTGATGATCTTGCCTCTCTTTCCATGCATCGAGCCATTGCTGCTTCTGCTTAGGATAAGTGAAGGCAAGGTAGATAATACGTTCAAATGCAATCAACCAAAACATGAGAACCAACACGGCTAGCCACCAGATAACCGGCCCTCCACGTGACATAAACTGTTCTATGCCCTGTGAAAAACCGATCTCTCGGAGCACACTGAATATCGATGTGATGCTAATCCCATCCACAACTATGCCGCTCCCATATCCTGTTCAGCTCGCTGCGCTACCATACCAACGCCTTGTTTTTCTAACAGAGTACGAATGTGTTCTGATTGCGAGCTAAGGACATTGTGAATAAACAGCAGTGGCATCGCAGAAACTAAACCAAGCACTGTCGTTACCAAAGCCGTTGAAATACCACCAGCCATAATTCTTGGATCGGCATTACCATATTGAGTAATCACCTGGAAGGTTTCGATCATCCCTGTCACGGTTCCCAACAAACCTAGCATTGGTGATAGAGCCGCAAGGAGTTTCAGCATCGACAGTCCGCGCTCAAATTTGTGTTGTTCATCTAGAATCGCTTCATACAAGCGCAACTCAAGGGCTTCAACGTTAGGAGATTGGTCGTATTTGTAAACGCTCAACACTCGTCCAAGTGGATTGTTGCCTATCTCTTCTCTGTTTTTTAACTGTGCGCGAATTTTACTTCGGCTTATGAATAAGAAACCACCTTGAGCAACACCTATGACTAAACCAATAAACAGTATCGCGAGAATTACGCGACCAACCACGCCACCCTGCGCTAAACGTTCGCCTAGCGTCGGTTGCTGTGCCAATTGTTCTAACAGTTCACCTTTGGAAGGATCAAAGGCGATAAGCTGACGCTTGCTAAGAGCCAATGAAGCTCCCGTACCCGAGCTAACCGGATTTGCTTGGGGCTGAACAGAATACGATTTTGCCCCGCCTTGTTGTGGATTCCATTGCAGATATCCGTTTTCATCCACCAGCCCAAACGCACCAATTCGCACAACGTCTTTTTGTTTCATAACGCCGTCTTGTTCGACGTACGGAACCGAAATTTGGCTTAATGAAGAACCCATTTCGATCTGTTGATCAAATGCTTGCCATAACGCCATCAACTGCGGTGTTGATGGTAACGTCTTCGCTTCGACGATCGCATCGACTTGTTTTAAGCTATCGCTACCAATCGACGTAACAAGATCTTTTTGCTCTATTTGCAGTTCTTTCGCGACTTGACGAACCACGCCAAATAACTCGCCGAGACTTCCTGATTCTAAATGAAGCTCTTTCTCTTTTTCAGAGAGTGCTTCTTCATTGAGACTGAACTGTTCACTTAGCGCATCAATCTCTTGTTGAAGTTGATTCTTACGTGATGTCAGAGCGTTTTTCTGCGATGTTAAGTTTTGCTCTTGCCCTAAAAACTCTGCTTCACGATGTTTGTTCAATGCCTGTTCTTCTGCTTTCGCTTTCTCAGTCGTTGCAAGTAGCGTAGACGTATCTGCCAATACAAATGATGCAAACAGAGAAGAAGTGGAGAGAGATAAAACGGACAACGCTAATGTAGCGTGTTTACGTAAATTCATTGGATAACATTTCATTGGGAAACCTCCTCAGCAGATGCCTCATTGACAGAAAGCGGCAACATAAGCAAAGTCGGCGTAACTTCTTTATTCGCAACCATAAAGGCCTTCTCAAGATCCATATTCAGTGACACGTCTAGCCCCTGCCAACTGTTCGAATCGTTATTCCAATACCAATATTGTTGCTGGTCTAGGCTCCTTGCGATGAGCGAGATATGGCCTAAGTACAACTGTTCAATTTCACGAGTTTCACCATCAATGTTTATCGCGCTGGTGTAGATGCCCATCTTATTAACGTAATCAAGTTCTATCTGATACGCCTCTAAGATACGACGATACTTTTCGGAATCACTGATGTTTGCTTCGCTCATCAAAGACTTGAGTGTTGCCACTCGCTGTTCACGAGCGTCTTTACGAATGGGCATATCTTGTGCGATGTACGCTTCTAAACCATCGAGCATGTTGTACATTAGCGGCACGATACTTTGCCGAGTTTCTATAATCTCATTTCGCTGTACTTCGAGATTGAGCAATTCTTGGTTCTGGTTTTCGATGAGCGTTTCTAAATGTTGTTTGTACACTTCTAAGTTGTTCACTTCAGAGCTAAGCGCTTTAATATCGTTTTGCAGTTCGAAACTACGATCCGAACTATTTGAAATCGTTGTTTGACTTTTCTGAGCATTGGCGAGGATCGTTTGCTCTACCTTTGAAGACGAATCTATGGAGGCCGCGTACGAATGACCGACTACCGCAATGGTGGTGATTAATAAAGAAAGTCGCATGGGTTTTACGATGTTATTCATGGTGGAAATTAACTCGCTTGCTTACGATGGAACAAAAATAGAAAAGACAATATCGTTCAACTAAGAATGACAACGTCAGTTTACCGACAATTTAAATCGCCCTCAAATCACTTACTTTATTTAAGGATAATAACCACATTAACGGAACAAGTAATGAGTGACCTAAACTTGAGCGTTTAATTCTCTGATTTCCAACTTATAGAGCACTGTAGGCGATGAAATGTCGCGACAAATACTAATGGGAATAGTTATCATTTGCAACCATTTATCCACGGATATCGCATATCCATATTGCCCATCAAACTTTTGAGTAATCGCCCATATAAAAATCGGTTCAATCACGGACGTAGCGGCAATCACAAATAGTTCACAATAAAAGCAGAACAGCACCCCGTAACGGTGCTACACTAGCACAAAATTTGACCGCATAATGTTCTTAAAATAATTCAAACTAGCGGTTTATGGTTATTTCCATTAGCTTACTCACCCTCAAGTCGACGACGTAATTCATGTACTCACCTACAGCATCAATACGATAAATCGAACTCTTACTATTAGGATATTTATATGCAAAAGCTAACTGATATTGGCGAAAATTTGGTGAACAACGTCGCGGCTCGTTATGGTTTGAGTCACGATGCCGTCGTCCACATGCTCGTTGCCGTAAACAATGGCGGCGGATCTATGGCACAATTCAACTGCCCTGAACTCGGTGGTTCAGGTCAATGGATGCAAGGCGGCATGACCATGGTTGGTGATATGTTCAATAACGGTTTAAAAAATACCGTGGACAACTTATGCAGCGAATTAGCCGGTATCTTACTCAACAACCAAGTATTTCCGGTTATTCCAGCGGGGACACCGGGAAGTAACCAATGGTGGCCAGCGGACTTAGGTGCGCCTTTTAGCAGTGGCGGACAAAATGACATTCGTTATGCCGTGTTCCCCAATCGTTTAGCGGTTGAATTGAATGGACAAGTTTCGATTTATGATACCCTTGATCATAACATTGGCGGTGTAAGCCAACAGCAAGGTGGAAATACGTCACTTACCTTCAGTAGTCAATGGGGAACGATCAGTGTGGCTAGCTTACCGTTATTAAGCGGCCAGCATGTCGAAGCTCCTCAACAAAATTTTGCCGAACCTCAAATAACTCAGCCGAGCCCACAACCAATGTCTGAGCCGGTGATCATGAACGATTACAATCAATCAAATTCACAGAATTCGTCACAACAGTATTCTACTAATGAAACACTGCAAATCATTGAAAAACTTGCTCAACTTCGCGATCTTGGCGCATTAACCGAAGATGAGTATAACCTTAAGAAGTCAGATTTACTTAGTCGTATTTAATCGCCACTAATAAGTCACAACGTAACTCCGTGCGATAAGAAAACGTAACTATTGGGTGTATTGAGCTTTGGGTATGTAGGTTCATTACACTATCATTAGTGCCAAATCAAAAATGAGGTGACATTTTAGGACACAGCGTATGCGCTGCATGCTAAAACATCACCTCATTTTGTTCATATCTATTCTATTCTATCCTTCCCCTTCAGATATTGTCGATTCAGGGCCTTTGGTTTCTTGCGAGTTCGCTCTTTTACTTTTCCACAGTTCGACTAGTGGTGGCACAATCAAAACCACAACCGCGGTGATTACGATGCTTAGACTCAATGGTCGCTCCCACAGGAATGAGAAACTACCATCGGAAATTGTCAGTGCACGGCTGAGATTATTCTCCATTAGCCCGCCCAAAATGAAACCTAATAGCATCGGGGCCATCGGAAACTCAAGCAGCTTCAAGAAAATCGCTATCACAGTGATAATCGCCATCATGTGAATATCAAAACTGTTAAAGCTCACGAGATACACACCAGTGATCGAGAAGAACAAGATCAGTGGAATCAAGATTGGACGTGGAATCACTAACAAACGTGAAATGTACGGTATCAACGGCAAATTAAGAACCAAAAGTACAAGGTTGCCAAAGTACATTGATATAATCACCGACCAGAACACATCGGGATTGTCGATAAACAAACGTGGACCAGGTTGAATACCGTAAGCAATCAAAGCGCCCAACATTATCGCCGTAGTACCTGAGCCCGGAATCCCTAATGTAAGCAATGGTACAAATGACCCCGTTGAGGCAGCATTATTTGCCGATTCTGGAGCCGCCAACCCTTTTAGCGAACCTTTACCAAACTTAAGCTTCTCTTTAGCTGACGCTAGATTTCGTTCAAGCCCATAGGCAAGAAAAGAGGCTATCGTAGCGCCTGCTCCGGGCAACACACCGACGATAAACCCAAAGACAGATGAGCGTGCAATCGTTGGCGCAACTTGTTTCATCTCTTCTTTACTCAGCTTCATGCTACCAAGTTGGCTCATGTCCACTTGCTCTTCTTCCTCACGATGCTGACCTTTTAATACCGTCATCACCACTTCGGTTAAGGCAAAGGTTGCCATTGCGAGTAACAAGAAACTAATTCCATCAATAAGGTCAACACTGCCAAAAGTGAAACGCGTCGTACCCGAGGTAACATCGGTGCCCACGGTTGCGATCATCAAGCCAAAGATGGTCATGATCAACGCCTTGATCACCTGCCCTTTACCAGAAAATGCCGCGACGGCCGTAAGACCTAAAATCATCAATGCAAAGTAATCGCTTGATTGAAAACTCAGTGATACCGAGGCTAACGCAGGTGCGGCAAACAACAGAACGATGGCACCAACAGTACCACCAGTGAACGACGAATATGCTGCGAGCGCGAGTGCTTTCCCCGCTTGCTTTTGTTGTGATAACGGATAACCATCGAAAGAGGTGACCACTGTACTCGCACAACCGGGCGCATTAATCAAAATCGACGACGTCGAACCTCCAAACACTGCGCCATAATAGACCCCAGCCATCAAAATAATGCCTGAAGAAGGATCAAGGCCGTATGTGATCGGTATCATCAACGCCACCGCCGAAATGGGCCCCAATCCGGGTAACATTCCAATAAACGTGCCGGCAAAACAACCTAATACCACCATCATTAAATTAAAAGGCATCACCGCAGTGGATAGCCCCGTCATAATTCCATCTAACATGATGATTATCCTCCGAATACTTGGGTGATGAGCTTACCCGGTGCCAAATAGATATCGAGCAGCTGCGTTAGTGCAAACCATATCGCGACCGCGAACGGCACTGAGGATACAAAGAGTAGCTTGACGCTTCGTACACCGAGTATCCAATAGCCACCGACTAAAAAGATTACGGTAGCAATAAGAAAACCGACCCACTCTAGCGCTAAGGCAAAAAGCACCACCAGCACGAGTAATTTGCCGACTAAAGCAAAGTCATAACCTTTTAGAGAGAGCGAGTTACTTCCATCGCGCTTTGCTGTAATCAGCAGCACAAGCGACAGAAACCCGCCCATCATGGCTAAAAACTTGGGAACCGTCTGAGCATGAAAAGGTTCAAATTCATCGCCGGGAAGAAGATGAATATCGCCCGCGTAATATCCGTAGGCAGCGGATAGCCCAAGAAACACTAAGCCTCCAATATGATCTTTACTAAGTGTCATCGAATCCTCCTGATGCGGTATCAACCTAATGCTTGTTCTATAAAAAGCGCCATTCAGTCGCGTTAAACCTGCGTACCGAATGGCCGAATTTATGATTTTTTGGCTAATGAGTTACTTAAGAAAACCCAGTTCACGCATCAAATCCCCTACTTCTTTTTCTTGCTCTTCTAGGAAAGCGATAAACTGATCGTCTGGCTTAAATATCTCTGTCCAACCATTACGAGCACGAACGGTTTCCCATTCTTCGGTTTCGTACATTTTCTCTAACGCATCGATAAATTCTGCTTTTTGTTCACTAGAAATGCCCGGTGCCGCAAAGAATCCACGCCAGTTTACAAACTCAGCATCGTAACCAAGCTCTTTTAACGTCGGAACATCAGGCGCCGCTTCATTTCGTTCACTGCCCGTCATCACAAGAATTCGCACTTCTCCGGCTTCAGCTAATGCTAATGCTTCCGAAAAACCCGTTGATAGCAATTGCGTTTCGCCGGATAACAATCCAGCCATCGCTTTTCCACCTGCATCGTAGGCCACGTAGCGTACCTTACGAGCATCACCACCGGCAGACTTAAACGCCATCGCGGCAACCAAATGGTCCATACTGCCTCGAGCTGAGCCACCGGCTATTTTGACCGAGCGAGCATCTTCATTGAAGTCTGCGACCACTTCACTAAAACTGGTATAAGGAGAGTCTTTACGTACTACAAACGCGCCAAAATCACCGATTGTCGCGGCAACAGGCGTTAAGTCTCTAAATGATTGAGGGAACACTTTTGAAAGTGAACGAATGACGATCGGTGTCGAATTCACCATCAAGGTATCTTGCTTTTGCTGGGCGGTTTCAATCAGATGCGCTATCGCTTTACCACCGCCACCGCCAGACATATTTTCGTAGGAAATTGAGTCAACGAGGCCAGCTTTCGACAGAGCCTCCCCGGTACCGCGTGCTGTGCCATCCCATCCACCACCAGCGCCGCCGGGAATCAAGAAGTGAACACTATCTAATGCTTGGACGTTAAACGTCGTACCAGCAGCTAAACAGGTCGCTAACACAGATACCAATACACTTTTTCTCGTTTTTAGTTTGCGGAGCATCACAATTACCTCGTCTTTATTTTTATGGAGAGCCCAATATAGTTCAATAATACGGAGGTAGAAGCTTGTGCATTTAAAGGGCGTTTAAATTATTAAGGCGATTTTGTTCATATTGTTTACGGGTCTTTAGCCACGTTATTGAATAGCATCAAGGATGAAATGAATAAGGACATAAGATGAAGCAATTCCGACGATTAAAACTCAAAGGTCGCATGATCCTAATCTTAGGGTTGATGGCGTTAATTCAGACCGTGGTAATTGGCGCCTTTGCGATAAACTATTTGCATAAATCGTTGGATGAGCAGATTGGCCAAAAAGCACTAGATGTCGCAAAAACCATTGCGGCTATGCCTCAAATTGTTGGTGCGATAGAACGTAGAGACAGTGAATATCTTCAACCAATTAGCCTAAACTTGGCCCACGAAACACAAGCACGTTTTGTCGTAATTGGCGATGGCGATGGTATACGCCTAGCACACCCAAATGCCAAAAAAATTGGCCACTCCATGTCCGATGACGAAGGCGATGATAATGCGCAAGTTCTTGTCGATGGACAAGCCTACTTATCCAAAGCACTCGGTAGTTTAGGTTGGTCGATTCGAGGCAAAGCACCCGTTTTTTCATTGGATGGTCAACGCATTGTTGGCCTTGTCTCTGTTGGCTACCACTTAGAGCAAGTCGCCAAAGTGACCTTCCACTATAAGATCGTACTCATTGCCGTAATTATGATCACATTTTTATTGAGTGTGTTTACCGCCGTATGGTTTGCCAATCACTTTAAACGCGCCATTTTTGGCCTTGAGCCGGAACAGATCGGACATCTATTTGAAGAACAAAAAGCGACACTAGAATCGGTTCGTGAAGGCATAATTGCCGTTAACAACGAGGGTCGTGTCACCACTCTAAATCGAACGGCCATAGAGACTTTGGGTCTACCAAAAGATCGAGAGCTAACTGGATTACACATTTCAGAAGTACTACCAGACAGTGCCATTATGGAAGTGCTGCGAACCGGCATCCCCCAATTTGACGAGGAAGTCTGGCGCGATGGCCACAGTATTATTGCTAACCGCCTACCTTTGATTCAAGGTGACAAAATCACTGGCGTAGTCTCAAGTTTTCGACGTAAAGATGAAGTCGCCATGGTGAGTATAAAGCTCACACGGATTCAACAATATGCCGACAGTTTACGAAGCCAGGCTCATGAATATTCCAACAAACTTCATACCATCGCAGGATTAATTCAAATTGGCGCAACTGACGAAGCCTTAGCCTTGATCGGACAAGAAACCCAAAGTCATCAAGAGCTAATCAAACTCCTTTTAGCGGCTGTACCCGACCCAATACTTGCTGGCTGTTTACTGGGTAAATATAATCGAGCTCGTGAAATGGGCTTAAAGCTCGTCATAGATCAAGACAGCCATATGACTGAAATCCCGGACCTACTGCCGCGGGAAAATCTTGTCAGTATCATTGGCAACCTGATTGATAATGCGCTTGAGGCGACAAGGATGCATAAAGGACATGGTGGTCAAGTCAGTCTTTCGATGACTGACTTAGGTAATGATTTGATTTTTGAAATTGAAGACCAAGGACCGGGTATTTCACCCGCACAACAAGCACAGATATTCGAAAAAGGCTACTCGAGTAAGGAGGCTGAAGGCCATGGCTACGGTCTCCATTTAGTGAAAAGCTTATTGAACAAGCTTGGTGGAACCGTCACAATCGAGCCTGCTGGCGACCTTGGTAGCCGCTTTATTGTTTATATTCCAAAGCGATAACTGTGTTCAATAGGATTAGACCGATGATAAAAGTCGTAATTGCAGAAGATGACCAACAAATTGCTGAAATACAAAAGCGCTTTCTAGAGCGTATTGATGGTTTCGAGTTAGTTGGCATCGCTCATGGCCTACAAGAAGCGGAAGACTTAGTTGAAGTAATGCAACCTGAGTTAGTCCTGCTCGATGTCCAATTTCCTACGGGCACTGGGTTAGATTTATTACGAAAGCTCCGTGCCACCAATAGCGCCGTTGATGTCATCCTCATCACAGCGGCAAAAGAAGTGGATACGCTGCGTGAAGCTCTGCATGGCGGCGTGTTTGACTATATTTTAAAACCCTTAGTATTTGAACGCTTACAAGAAGCGCTCCACAACTACCAGCAGCACATCAGCAAATTTCAAGCCATGCAGGAGCTGGCTCAAACTGATGTTGATATCGTATTACCTCGCAATCAAGGAACCATGACTGCGCAAGTTTCGACTGATGCTCGCCTACCAAAAGGTGTGGATGGGTTAACACTAGAAAAAGTAAAATTGGTCTTCGAGCCATCACCGTCACCGCTAAGTGCCGAAGAGGTCGGAGAGATTATTGGCGCAAGCCGAACGACAGCAAGGCGCTATCTAGAATACTTGGTGAGCACTGATGAAGTCATTGCGGAAGTGTCTTATGGTACAGTCGGTCGTCCAGAAAGACGTTATCGCAGTGTTTAACAGTGAGAAGTTTATGCATGATATGTAAGCATCACATAGACGCGACTCACACTTAACGTGACCGCGTCACATGAAGAACTACAATCTATCCACTCGCTTAGTTAAACACATATGTGTAACGACTTTATCGAGGTTTGGCCAAGACTCAATCGCTTGTCTAATATCATTTAAGCGTTGCATAGAAGGGGCTTGCACTAACAATAAAAGGTCAAGATCGCCACTAATCGAATGTGCAAGAGTGACCTCGGGTATGGTTTCAATTAACGGCACAACTTGATCACACGATAGTGGCCGAAATGTCAACGCAATATACGCATCGACCCCATCTGTTTGTAGCTTGGATACATGGGCGTGATACCCCGTAATCGTGCCATTCTCTTCCATGCGTTTTATCCGATCAGCCACAGCCGACCGAGAAAGATTCACTTGCCGACTAATATCAGACACCGACAAACGCGCATCTTTCACAAGTAATCCTAATATCTTTTGATCATACTGATCGGACACATTGATTCTCCATTCACACGTCACTTTGACGTTATTTCCGTTAAACTGCGCCTTAATACAGTCAATATGCTTAGCGCTTTTCTAGGGTGATTATTTTATCCTTATCATTAAGAAAAATCAGCAAGATAACAACTCTTATTAAAGGGCAAATTATGTCTCAATACCAAAAAACGCTTGGCCCAATTCAGGGGATCGCAATGACGGTCACCACCTTTATCGGCACAGGGCTGATGATTTTACCCGCAATGTCTGTAGCCGAAGCTGGATCATTCGCCTTCTATGCCTGGTTAATTACGGCAATCATGATTATTCCTGTTGCTTATGTGTTCGCTCTACTCGGCTCAAAGTACCCGTCTGCAGGAGGTGCTTCTCACTATATCGGTAAAGCGTTCGGCCCACTTTTCGAAAAAGCAGTTGGGTGGCTGTTTCTCAGTATTCTATTGGTTGGCCCTGCCGTCGCCATTAAAGTGGCTGCTGCATATCTTGCGATTATCTTCGATACCTCATCACAATGGATACCTGCCTTTGGTATTTTAACCTTGTTGGGAATTTTGGTTTTTTCAATTATGGGGATGAAAACCTCCGCTCGTTTTCAGACTGGTATCGTCATTGCGATGATTGCAGTGATTGCTTGGCTTTGTATTGCCGGTGATATCAACGCTAGCTTTAGTGTTATCGACACTCCAGTCAACCAGAGTGAATGGCAGCAAACGCTTTACGCGACAGGGGTTATTTTCTGGTGTTTTCTCGGCATTGAAGTGATGGCACACATGGGAGCTGAATTTAAAAATCCAAGTAGAGACTTTCCTATCGCGTTACTCGGGGGCATAACCTTGGTGATTCTCGCCTATCTCAGCTTAGTGTTATTGATCGCTTGGCATCATACCTATGGCGATGAGTTTACAAATAGTCAGTCTCTCGCATTGCTCGTAGAAAAACTCACCAATAGCACTTACAGCCGTGTATTTGCCATCGGAGCTTATGTGGTCGCTTTTGCTAACGTCGCGATCTATATATTAGGATTCTCTCGTATGGTTCAATCGATGGCAGAGCAACACACGCTATCGCCATCGTTCTCTCAGCTCAGCCACAACGGTGTACCAGTGAAAGCGGTGTTCTTAGTTGGATTGATTACATTATTTTCACTACTGTTTGCTCAGTTTTCAGGCTGGAAAATGGAGTGGTTTATTGAAATGACCAACGGCAGTTTCCTTACCATTTATACTCTGACATGCTTAGCGGCAGTCAAACTGGTTAGCCAAACGTCCAAAGTCATCGCCATCATTGCACTTGTCAGCTGCCTAGTTACGGTCTTATTCATTGGCCAGAATATGGCGTTCGCAATATTGATTTTCGTCTCTGCGTTTGGGTTTGAGTATAAGCGCCTGAACAAAGCTTCAGCGCTTTAAGTAAATTAAACTTCCCGAGCCACTTTGATGATAAGTGGTTCGTCAAAATACATTACCTTGGGTAACAATTGATATTTTGAAAAGTGACCGACTCGGTTATCGCTTCATAGCCGTGGGGTTGGTCACTAAAAAAGCGAATACTTTCTCCGGGGTTAAGCGGATGCCAGACATCATTAAATAAGACATTCAGTGTTCCAGCTAATACCACTATATGTTCAATCACACCAGCGCCGTGTGGGGTCGATAGTTGTTGATGATAGTCGCTCAATGGAATCTCAAACATTTCCATACCTGAATCAGCTTGAAATGGAAATAAAGCGATCTATGAGATGGCTGACATAGTTGGGGCTTTTGTTGTATCAGGATTTCTTATTTTTTTAACCGGTTTGATCACACCATTGAGCAAGATGCTAGCGCGAATCCCCTCGCAACTAGGCACTGCAATGTTGGCTGCGATATTACTGCCTTTTTGTATAAAAGGGTTCGAAACCATTGAAACGAGCCCATCTATTTTTCTCGTTATGTTTACCGCCTATTTGCTAGCAAAACACCTCTCTCCCAAATATACAATGCTAGTGTTGTTAATCGTTGGCTTTGGTTGCGCATCCATATTTAACAATACACCATTGATGGTCACTAACTTGTCGATAGCAATGCCTACTTGGATCATGCCGCACTTTGAGTTTCCAGCTATTGTTAATCTCTCAATCCCACTTTATCTCGTGACCATGCTTTCTCAGAATCTCCCTGGCATCGCGATGATGAAGACCTACGATTATGATACACCGGTAAAACCAATTCTGATCGGTACTGGGATAACCAATATCATCTCTGCGCCTTTCGGTGGATTCAGTGTCAATCTAGCCGCCATTTCTGCGGCTATCTGCATGACACCGTCGGTCGATTCCGATAAAACCCAACGATATCGTGCTGTTATTTGGGCTGGCATTTTTTATGTCAGTGCAGGTGTGTTTGCGACCACGGTCGTCACAGTATTTCTCGCCCTTCCTAAAGAAGTCACCGCAATACTGGCTGGATTCGCACTCCTGGGGACATTACTGATGTGTTTGCAATCTGCATTTAAGGACGAGTTAGTGAGAGAGTCTGCGCTACTTACCTTTTTAATTACCCTATCTGGAGTAAACGCCTTCGGTGTGAGTGCAACATTATGGGGGTTGGTTGTTGGGATTATCTATTTGAATGTCTCTAAGAACTCTCTCACTGCCACCATACACTGATACTAAAAATATTCTTGGTTAGCCGTACTTGAGCTCCCCGACAAATTCGTTTTTTACTTCAGCCGAACGGGCTCTCACGGGCCAACCAGCGATTAAAACGCAACTGTAAACAATATCAGTTTCATTGATTTCTCACTACTGAATCAAAAAGCTAGTTATTCCCTAATAAATTAGCTTCCCTACCGGGTTAATAACCTGACTCATTCCCTGCTTAAACTGTAAAGCATCATCTGAAACCGTCAAACAGACACATCCCTCATGTGTGATAGGGGTGTGGGTATGAGCTGTGTTTAGTTCAATATAGTCTCCTACAGAATATCGACCTAGCTCATCTTCGAAACTACCTTGTAATATCAAAGTAATTTCAAATCCGCGATGAGTGTGAGCTGGTATAAGTCCACCTTCACTAATATGCAATAGGCTCGCACGCCTAGCGCCATCATCTAGTTGTAGACGCGCTCGGGATATCTTACCAAACCCTTTCCAATCTTTGACCAAAACCGATCGCATTGAACGTGGTAATGAAATTCGTTTGCCAGCAACATCTATTTCGGTAACAGTAGACAAACATGGGCTCAATTTCTCGGGCTGATCAGACGTAATCTCATCAATCATGTCGATCGCATACTCTTCTAATAATGAGTCATCATCCGAGGAGTCACCAAACTTAAAAGTATCATAACCAACATCGGCCATGTCGCCATCCGACTCGAACGCTATGGACGCCAAATAAAGCGTGTGCTCTTCAACCAGTTTCTGGCATTCTGGGCACATCTCTACGTGTGCTGAAACAACGACAGATACAGAAACAGAAGTTTTTCCTTCAACAAATTGTTTTATAACTTCCGTACTTGGGTGGTAGTTAATCATTTATATCTTCTCCCATCTGAGAACGTATCTTCTCTAAAGCTAACCTCAAACGTGACTTTACTGTGCCAAGAGGTACACCGAGTTGCTTGGATAACTGCTCTTGCGAGAGCTGTTGAAAATAAACACCTCGGAGCACGGCCTGTTGATCTTGAGGTAAATTTATCACTAACTTTTCTACCTGTTTCGAAAGTAGATGATCTGGAAAAACAGTGTGATTAGGATGGGTTAGATCATTCGCTAACGCATTTTCAATAGGCCAAATATCATCACCGATCATTTGTTCATCTCTACTTTTCTGCTTTCGCAAGTAATCGAAAGATGCATTTCTCATTACGGTATAAATCCAAGTCGTTGCAGCACCTTTCGAATCATCGTATAGATGTGCTTTCTTCCAAACGTTGGTCATTGTTTCTTGTACTAAATCGTTAGCCTGAGCTTCATTGTTAAATTGCTTGATACCAAAGTTCTTTATTTTGGGAGCAAAAAACTTAAATAGCTTCGTAAAAGAAACCTTATCTTGGTCTTCTGCAACACGCCTGAGCCAAAGAGACAACTCTGAGTGTAGTGAGGTAGTCTTCGTGATCGACCCCGTTTGGCTATTTTTCATCGTGGCTGTTCTTAACTCAGTCTGATCCATAAATGAGCACTCATATTAGTCGTTATTAAACCATAACGCAGTAGTCAACCAGAACGATCATTATTACGTTGAGTTTTTTTCGCATAGATCACATAGCATTTGGTTCAATTGACTTTGGTCCAAATGGTGAACAAACTTTTCTTTTTCATCTACAGGAATCGGCATAACTTCTAATAAGCGAGAGCTCACCCAACTTGAATTGTTAAAATGTTGAATTTTGTACAATTGATTAAGAACCATATTATCGTTGAATACCTGTTCGAGAAAGAGCGTCAGGGTTTGTATCTGTGTGTTATCTAGATTCGGCTCTCCATCGCCCGAGGACCAATGAGGTAATAATTGAGTTTTCGCATTGAGCAATCCATTATCTTGTCGGAAAAAGCCGTCTAGAGAAACCAATTGTTGAGCTTGAACATCAATCTCCAAAATACCATCTTCTCCTTGGGTGAAATCTATGATGTTGACATGCACACCCCATTTCGAAGAACTAAAATCCTCTTCTTTCTTATATAAAGAAAGAACAAAACCATCGGTATCGTTAGCATTAGAGACCATTGACAAATATTTCTGCTCAAAAATACGTAATCTTTGAACACCACCAGACAATAGGAAGATAGGTAGGGGAAATATTGGATACTGTTCTTTCAAGTTTGAAAATTGAACGCTGGGCTGCGGATTTGATTTGGCTGTTGTCATAACGTTAGGACCTGAGGATTTTTATTGGTTTGTGGAATATTTCAAGAAAAATGTAAGTGCGGTGACTTGCCGCACTCAGTATACGAATACTATGGCATTAATACAGAGTCGATAACATGAATGACACCATTGCTCGCCTTCACATCGGTCATGATGACATTTGCATCGTCAACCATCACTGTGTCACCTTTGACGGAAATATCGACATTTGAACCTTGTACCGTCGCAGCACTATCCATCCCAACCACATCTTCCGCCATGACCTTTCCGGCAACGACGTGGTAAGTAAGAATATTCACTAGCTTATCTTTGTTCTCAGGCTTAAGAAGCACGTCTATCGTGCCATCAGGAAGCTTAGCGAAAGCTTCGTCCGTTGGTGCAAATACCGTTAAATCACTATCGCCTTTGAGTGTATCTACCAAACCTGCGGCTTCAACTGCCGCCACTAGCGTCGTAAAAGAGCCATTTTCTACGGCAACGTCTACGATATCTTTGTGAGTTTCATGGTGGTTAGCAAAAGACGCGGTAGCGAAAGATAGAGAGGCCATCGTAATAGTGGTTACTGTGAGTATTTGCTTTAACATTCTGTCGTTCCTTTTATCGATGATGAAATCATAAAATTATGAATTCAGAGAAATGAACATTCCGTCAATACAAACGAGCCTCTTCAAATTAAGGATCACTTTACTTTAAAAAAATTCGCTTTTAGTGAGTGATCCATCTTTCAAATAAAGTCGTAAGAATGTTTAGTTATTTTGAATCAGGAGCGAAAATGGATACATTAGCGATAGATTTGGCGAGGTTTCAATTTGCCTTCACCATTTCTTTTCATATTATCTTTCCAGCGTTTACGATTGGCCTTGCTTCCTTTCTTGCTGTTCTTGAAGGGCTATGGTTAAAAACGAACCAAGACAAATATATACAACTCTATAAATACTGGAGCAAAATTTTTGCGATCACGTTTGGTATGGGTGTGGTCAGCGGTATTGTTCTAAGTTATCAATTTGGCACCAACTGGAGCGTATTCTCGGACAAAACTGGTCCGATTTTGGGGCCACTTATGGGGTACGAAGTCTTTACTGCTTTCTTTTTGGAAGCTGGATTTCTTGGTGTCATGTTATTCGGGATGAACAAGGTAGGTAAAAAGTTACATTTTGCTTCTACATGTGTCGTCGCTTTCGGTACATTTTTGTCAGCCTTTTGGATACTAGCGGTAAACAGTTGGATGCAAACTCCAGCAGGTTACTCAATAAATGAGGTGGGACAATTTGTACCTGAAGATTGGTTGGAAATTGTGTTCAATCCTTCCTTTCCGTATCGTCTCGTCCACATGATCCTTGCCGCTTATCTTACAACGGCGTTCGTTGTCGCTGCTGTGGGTGCTTATCACTTACTCAAAGCACCAAACAACCCTCTAGCAAAAACGATGTTTTCAATGGCGATGTGGATGGCAGCTATCGTAACGCCAATCCAGATAGTCGCGGGGGATTTCCACGGTTTAAACACTCTCGAACATCAACCAGCCAAAGTGGCCGCAATGGAAGGTCATTTTGAAACTCACGATGGAGCTCCGTTAATCCTTTTCGGCATTCCTGATGAAGAAGCTCAGGAAACGAAATATCAAATCGCCATCCCTAAACTCGGAAGTTTAATCCTCACACATAGCTTAGATGGAACAGTGCTAGGTTTAGACGCCTTTCCGAAAGAAGATCACCCGCCTGTCACTATCGTGTTCTGGAGTTTTAGGATCATGGTAGGAATCGGCTTCGGTATGCTTGCTCTTGGTTTAACCAGCTTATGGTTACGAAGAAAAGGTCAATTATACGAGAAACCATTATTTCATCGTATCTGCGTTGCATTCGGTCCTGCTGGTTTTATTGCGGTACTCGCTGGATGGATAACCACTGAAGTTGGTAGACAACCCTATACGGTGTATGGGTTGCTAAGAACCGTCGATTCGGCTTCACCCATAGACGCCTCTGCCGTTAGTGCCTCACTAACCGCGTTCGTTGTCGTCTATTTACTCGTCTTCGGCGCCGGTTTTTTCTATCTTTTGCGGCTAATGCGCAAATCACCGTCGAAATACGAAGAAGCACCAGATCCAAAATTGCCAGATGGAACCAAAATTCCACCTGCAACTCACCCTAACCGTCTCAATTAATGGAGTAAAGACATGGATATTGCACTAGTATGGTATGGCATTATCGGGTTAGCCGTTCTCATTTATGTCATATTAGATGGTTTCGATTTAGGTATCGGGATTTTGTTTCCCTTTGCCTCGAGCGAATCAGAACGTGACATGATGATGAACAGTATCGCTCCTGTTTGGGATGGCAACGAAACATGGTTAGTATTAGGAGGTGGCGGCTTGTTTGCCGTTTTCCCACTCGCCTATTCAGTGGTCATGCCCGCGTTTTATGCTCCGCTTATTATCATGTTACTTGGGTTAGTACTTCGAGGCGTTTCCTTTGAATATCGTTTCAAAACCAAAAGAGGCAAATTTATTTGGGATTCCGCCTTTTTTCTAGGATCCTTATGCGCCACCGTTATGCAAGGGATAATGTTAGGTACACTACTCCAAGGTATTGAGGTAGAAGGCCGCGCTTATTCTGGCGGATGGTTTGATTGGTTGACACCTTTCACCTTGTTTTGTGGTTTAGCAACGATGTGTGCTTACACACTATTGGGTGGATGTTGGCTGATTATGAAGCTTCCTACGGAATTGGCTTCTCGCTACTATGGTTTAACACGTCGGTGGGGGTTGGGAATGGTTGCATGTATCATCGTGGTAAGTATCTGGTTACCTCTGACTAACGAGATTATTTTCGAACGTTGGTTTAGTTTACCAAACTCATTACTTTACCTTTCGGTCCCTATTTTAGCTGGGATTTTTATATGGAAACTCTTTAAATCATTACTAGAACATAAAGCACTGCGGGCCTATTTATACGGTGTGGGTTTGTTTTTGGTTTCTGCACTAGGATTTGCGTTAAGTACGTTTCCCTACATCATTCCCTTTTCGGTCACCTACACAGATGCTGCGGCACCAGACACAAGCCTGACGTTTTTACTCGTCGGGACGGTGGTACTGTTACCGACCATTATCGGTTATAGCGCCTACGCTTATTGGGTCTTTCGTGGAAGGATCAACCCAGATGAGGGGTATCACTAATGTATAAAAAAACGAAACAATTGTGCTGGCTTATGGGGATTTGGCTTGCGAGCGTTGCAGCACTTACAATAGTAGGATTTATGATCCGTCTAGTCATAGGGTAAAGAAAACATGTACAACACTATCGCTATAATCGGAAGCTCGGGAGCCATCGGCAAAGCCTTTACACAGTTAGTTATTGAGAACTATCCGATGGCCGTTATACATACTTTTTCTCGGTATCCTTCAGCGAGCACACATCAGCGTGTGCTCGCCCATCAGATCGATTATTCGAGTGAAGAAAGTATTGCAACGGCAGCGGAAATCGCCAGTAAAAATGGGAAGCTCGATCTTGTTTTCGTTGCAACTGGTCTATTACACGACGATACCTTAGCTCCTGAAAAAGCGCTTAAAGATATTACTAGTGGGAACCTCACTAAAATATTTCTCGCTAATACCGTAACACCTGCATTAATTGCCAAGCACTTTTTACCCATATTGAACAAATCTAATCGCTCTGTATTCGCCGCTATATCAGCTAGAGTTGGCAGCATTTCCGATAATCAGCTGGGTGGTTGGTACTCTTATCGAGCGTCTAAGTCGGCGCTTAATATGATCATAAAGTCGGCATCAATCGAAGTGGGCCGATCAAATAAGAACGCAATAATAGTGGGCGTTCATCCGGGCACTGTCGATAGTTCATTATCAAAACCATTTCAGAAAAATGTTCAGCAAGGTAAGCTATTTTCTCCAGCGTATTCAGCCGAGCACCTATTAGATGTCTTAAACAATCTATCTCACGAGCATAGTGGTGGTTGTTTTGCTTGGGACGGAAAGGAGATTCAGCCATGACAGCAGTAAGAATGGTCTTAGGAGACCAATTATCGACCTCGATAAGTAGCTTACAAGGAATCGACGTTAAAAATGATACGATATTTCTGTGTGAGGTAAGAGAAGAAACCCAATATGTAAAACATCACAAGAAAAAGATCGCGTTTATTTTTTCGGCTATGCGCCACTTTGCTCAAGAGCTAAAAAATGCTGGGTTCAAGGTTCGTTATATCAAGCTTGATGATCCTCTTAATAGCCAAAACTTTTGTCAAGAAATAGAGCGTTGTATCAATGAATGTAAACCTGAGCGGATTATTGTTACCCATCCGAATGAACATCGCGTTCTCAAAGATATAGAAACGTGGGAAAAAAGATTTTTTGTTCCGGTCGAAGTTCGCGCCGATGATCGTTTTCTTTGTTCGCCTAAGGAGTTTTCTGAATGGGCGAAATCCAAAAGTCAGCTCAGAATGGAGTATTTTTACCGCATGATGCGTAAGAAGTACAATATTCTAATGAACGATGATAAGCCGGTGGGTCAGCAATGGAATTTTGATGCCGATAACCGAAAGCCGCCCAACGTTGAGATTAACATTCCTCAAACCAGCACTTTTAAACCCGACGCAATAACATCTGACGTATTAAGGCTTGTGGCTGAACATTTCGGTGACCATTTCGGTGATCTAAAACCGTTTCAATTTGCAGTTACCCGAAAAAAAGCGTTAATCGTATTGGATCAATTCATCAAACAACGGTTGCCCTTATTTGGTGATTATCAAGATGCAATGATTGAAGGTGAACCATGGATGTTTCACGCGCACATTAGCTTCTATCTCAACATTGGTTTATTGATTCCAATTGAATGCGTGCAGGCTGCAGAACAAGCCTATATCGATGGCAGCGTCCCTTTAAATGCGGCTGAAGGATTTATTCGTCAAATCATTGGATGGCGTGAATATGTTCGAGGCATTTATTGGTTAAAGATGCCGGACTACGCCAATAAAAACTATCTCGATGCAAACAATAATTTACCTGATTTTTATTGGACCGCCGATACGAAGATGAATTGTCTACGTCAATGTGTAGAGGAGACCCGGCGTAATGCTTATGCACATCATATACAGCGATTAATGGTATTAGGTAATTTTGCCTTGATTGCGGGTATCGAGCCAAAGCAGGTCAATGAATGGTTTCTTATCGTTTATGCCGACGCGTTCGAGTGGGTTGAACTTCCTAATGTATCTGGAATGATTTTATTTGCCGACGGTGGTTACCTAGCAAGTAAACCGTATGCTTCCGGTGGATCATACATCAACAAAATGTCTAACTATTGTATAAATTGCAGTTATAAAGTATCGGTAAAAAATGGAGAAATCGCTTGCCCCTTTAACTACTTATATTGGGATTTCCTCACGAGAAATCGAGAAAAACTGGCTCAAAATCATCGTTTAAAAATGATGTATAGTACCTACGATAGAATGACTGAAGACAAGAAAATAGCTATTTCCAGTGATACGATTCGCTTCTTTTCTAAACTAGACTAAGCATTCCAGGCAACAGCTTTGAACCATTGAACTAGGTGTTGGGATACATCGATAAATGATACGTCACCACTCTCCAACTCACCCTGTCGAACTTTGGAGTTATTATAAATAAACAGTTTGACATCAAATAGATGCTTTTTTCTGCGCAAGGAAAAATTAAAATAATAGCCCGAATCTAAAGAAAAGAAAAAAGTGAGCTACGTATAAAAATGGTCATTTTATACGTAGCTATATTTGTACCACGAAACTAACAAACCACACCAACGGTGAATATTAGGTTGGCAAAACGGCGTTGCTTACCTACAAACAATACCAACATCGAGTCGTCATCATAGTACTATCGGCATTTGCATCAATGTATCTGAAAGGAGGACATTGAGTTTAATTTCTTTTACATTCGGTAAACTCCACCATTCACATCAATCGTCGCTCCGGATACAAAACCATTATATTCGCTCGCCAAATACGTAATCACATGCGCAACATCTTCCGATGTACCTGCTCGGCCAAGAGGAATGCCTTTAACCGTCTCATTCGCAGATTCTTCTGTGGTGTGAGTATTATGGAATCTTGTTCCTAAAATTAACCCTGGAGCAACAGCATTAACCCTAATTCCGTGCTCACCAAGCTCCGCAGCTAAAGAACGTGTCCAAGTCAATACCGCTCCTTTAGTCATCGAATACACCAAAGAACCAGAATGTCCGCCACAACGCCCTGCAAGAGAGGCTAGATTAACAATACTGGCACCATCACTTGCCTGTTTTAAATACGGTAGTGCCGCTTGGGTGACATTAAGCATAGTGGTCATATTGACATCAATTACTGTATTCCAGAACTTCTGATCAATCTCAGCCAACCACTTTCTAGCGATAATCCCACCAACATTGTTAACCAAAATATCGATTCCACCTAAAAACTCAGCGGCTTCTGCAATACACTTCTTGGTTTCTTCAGCATCGGTTAAATCGGCGTAGCCAATCATCGCTTTTTGACCTTTTGATTCCGCTATTTTCACCAACTCTTTGGGGCCTTCGTCACCCATAAAATAGTGGACATAAATATCACATCCAGACTCAATTAAGTCTTTAGCTGTAGCAAAACCAATCCCTTGCTCGGCACCTGTAACAAATGCCTTTTTTCCAACTAGTGACCCCATTTTTTTTATCTCCTATTACTGGTGTTTGGCTTGCGTGGATTTCGCGATGCTCAGTCAATGTTACTGGTAACAAATTAACCGCAACATTGTGCGATACAAACCCTAACCTACTTAAATTGAGATAACCGTCATAGAAAGAATGAATTAACAGAGAAATGTTTATTGAGAGAGTTCGTGAATATTAAGAAAAGACCGAAAAGCTGTATCTACACGAAATCAGTGAAAGTGGCCACAATAAAGCCATCACTATAAGTAATGCCTCATTGTGGCCCTCAAATTATAGAAAAGGAAACCTGATACTTTGCGCTGTGGTTAATCCAACAAAACAACATTTGCGGCAATAGCAATTTGATAAATAACCTGAGTGATATCTTTAACAGCCTGCAGTATTTTTGTATCTGTTTTTGGCAATACTAAAATTTCGTCACCTTTACGAATGTTTACTTGCTTGTCGATAACCACCATACCATTGCTTCGAATAACAGCAATTCGGCTATCTTCTGCTCTCTCAGTAAAGCCTCCGGCCCAAGCAACATAATCGTCTATCTTAGCTTCAGGGTTAAAAACGACAGCTTGAGGCATGAGTACTTCACCGGATATTTGTACTAGGTCTGACTTCGGTGGGATAACAATCTGATCCCCCTGTTCAAGCATGATATTGGCTAAATTTCCATCTTCAGAAACAATAACTTTTCCTAAAGGTTCAATAGACCTTGCTCGATCAGTAAACTGCATAATCAATTGCGCTTCTTTAACACGAATTTCTGCCTCATCACCGGAAGCAACTGACGTGGTGAGAACACTTCTCTCTAAGCGTTCAAGCGTCTCCTCGATCATTTCCTTTTGTCGTTCTGCGACACTCTTTCTTAATATATAGATGGCATTAATGTCAGCCAAATCTCTATCGATGGGTACGTAACTAAGCACATCAAACAAACGGGTGGTATTTTTAACCGAGAAGAAAGAAGGGCCCTGATAACTCCCAGAAATCTGAACATCGACGACCTGAACACGTTGATCATCATTAAAAACGACTTTGTCACCATCCTGAAGGATAAAGTCTTTAAAGGTAGAGTATTGAATATATTCAGAAAATGGGCCGGAAGCTCGGTCACCCACTATTCCCACATGACTTACCTTTGCTAGTGGGCGGGCATAATCGATCAACTGTTGCCCTTTTGCTTCGGTGTCTTTAAATTCGAAACGAAATGGATTGCGCACTCCACCAGCAACGGTTATCGCGGCTTTCTGTGGTTTGACTAAAATAACATCGCCATCTTTAAAGTTAATAACAGGCATAACGCCAAGTCGAATAAACTCATAAAGATCAACAGTTGCTATCACTCGGCCACGGCGCTTTACTTCAATCTCGCGATAACTGCCTCGCTCAGAGTCAATACCCCCTGCTCTTTTGAGAAAATAAAGAACACTTGAAGATGCCATCCCGGCGTATTGACCCGGTCGAATCACGGGTCCTGAAATATAAACATTCACAGCGGTTGCGGTGAGTAAGTTAACGTAGACACTAACATTCGTGTAAATCTCTTTAATTTTGGACGTCACTAATGCGTTGACTTCGTTTGCCCGAATGTCTGCGACATATACCGGCCCGATATTAGGAATAAAGATATTACCTTGAGTATCGACGGTAAGTACTTCAGAGAAATTAACCGCCCCCCAAAGCCAAATATTAATTTTGTCGCCTGAAGCAATTAGATAATTATCATTTAACCCATCTACGCGTTCGGCTTCAACACCGCCTGCGAATAGATTTGCCCCATAAGGAGGTGGGAATTGCTCACCGGATGAAGGCAGTAATTCACGCATATCCACTTCAGCCGGTAACAGTAAATTGCTCTTATTTTCTGAAGTATAATCACCCGACTCAAGTGATTGATTCGGCGAAATATTAAGTGAATGTGTGGTAGCTGGGCTCTTTTGATCGTCAACAAAATCAGCTGCATAACTGGGTGATGCAGCAATTGTCATGAGGGTAAATATGCAGCTTAAAAATGTACTTATCTTTTTCATGATCACAACTCGATATCCGGTGCTGTATCTCGGAGGCTCTTCACTAAATACCATGTCTTAATCGTTTCATCATCATCAACTCTAAGTGTCGAACAAAACACTCGAGTCTGACTACGATAATCTCCGAAAATGAACGTTTGTTTACGGGATATGACGGCTACGCGACACTCAGAGCCAAGCGCAGAAGTATAAATGGGACCAAGCTTAATGTGATAGTTAACATGATCAAGAGATTCGCTAGACGTAAGGTTTAAAGCTTCCCAATAATCGGAAGGGACTTCATCCATAGATTGATATCTATTTTCTCCTACCACCAACTGAGTCTCAGCCACAACCTGACGGGGCTTGGAAACACATGCTGTCAGAAAGATCATCAAGACAAACAGAACACAAGATTTAATGACGTCTAACCTATAATCTAACGTTTTAAAATTAACTCTCATCTAGAAATACACCAAGAACCTATTTTCTTCAAAAGATCTATACAATCAGTTGGCGCCAATAAACTGTCAGAGTGGCCTAACTAATTACTCAATTCGGGCTTTATGAATTTAGTCATTCTTGCTTTAATCAGATTCAACGTAACACGAACTTAACCTTGTAACAACAACTCATAAGTCTCGCTAAGTTATTAAAATTACAACTACATTTATAAATTTCATAACCACTGTATTTACAAGTAACTATAATATTAGTGTAGTCGTGATTTCAGTGTTAACAACCAAAGTTAACGTGTTACAGCATCTAATTGTTCGATAGAAGCTCTATCATTAAGCAGCGCCAATGCTTCGTCAGACTCCAACCATTCATCCAATTGATCTAAATCGGACGCATGACGCAGTTTCCACTCAGCCAAAACTCTAGCCGCATCAAATTCCGGTGGTTGATCACTTAATACAGGTAACTGTGCTTTGTGCCACTTATATAGTGATTCATTTTTAACCAAACGATTTAATGCGTGAACCTCTTTTAACGGCGGATTTTTAGCCATTGCTTTTTCAAGTTCAACCAATATTTTAGCTGGCCGCTTTTCATCTGGAGCTCGAAGTAGCCCTAACACTTTCAAATATTTAGTGCGTTTTTCTCCGCCACTAATCCAAGAAAGCGGTATCGATAATACGAGCCCTATCGTGATCGGCAAAATCCAAAATACAAGTGCATTACTGACAGTAAAGGCAATAGCTGATAGCGCTAACCCAAACAGAGTGTGTAAAGTGTGGCCACGTCTCGCAGATGCCCAACTTATCGCACCATCATCTCTAGACTGAGGCTTCCAACCACTGTCTTTCCCTCGAAATATTCCAATGACCACGCCAAGTTGTGAGACCATAAGTATCGGGGCATACAAGGCAGACATCACCACTTCAAATAGTGTACTCAGAGTCAATAAAATCGGGCCACCGAATTGCATACAGCGACGGACATTCACCATTGCAGCAAACCAACCAAATATCTTTGGAGCAAGAACAATCAACATTGAAATGGCAAATAAACTTAATGCACGCTCTGAATCAAATATTGGCCAAGTCGGAAATAATGATGGATTAGAGAAATATTCTGGACGAATAAACTTAGCCTGAATCGCAATGGCTAGCCCGACAATGATCAATGCCAACCAAAAAATTGCGCTCAAATACGACATAATTCCAGCAAAAATATGCAGCCTAGTCGGCATACAGAATCCTTTTGCGAAGATAAACGCTTTGTGTTGTAAATTACCTTGGCACCAGCGTCTATCACGCACCATGACGTCACTTAATGAAGGTGGCGCTTCCTCAAACGAACATTCAATATCGGTATCAAAGCGAACGCCCCATCCAGCACGTCGCATTAAAGCGGCTTCTATAAAATCATGACTGAGTACGTGACCACCAAATGGAGCTTTACCCGATAAAATAGGAAGATGAGCCGCTTCGGCAAACGCGCGAGATCGAATAATCGCATTATGTCCCCAAAAGTTTGAGGATAACCCATGCCATGCCGATAAACCTTCTGCATAAATAGGCCCAAAACACTGATTGGCAAACTGCTGCAAACGGCTATATAAGGTATTCGCAAACACCAGTTTTGGCAGAGTTTGGATCAACCCAACATTTGGAGCTGCGGCTAAACGACGTGACAAAGTAATCATCGACTCAGCGCTCATTATGCTATCGGCATCGAGCACAATCATCGCTTCATATTCACCGCCCCAGCGCTGAACCCAATCACCAATGTTTCCAGCCTTGCGTTCAACATTCTTATGTCGGCGACGATAATAAACCGGGCAATCTTCTGTCCTATCAGCCATGAGATCTAAAAAAGCTTCTTCTTCAGCTATCCAAGCATCCGACCGATTGGTATCACTAAGAATGAAAAAAGCATACTTACCTGGCGATTTCTCGACTAAGTCCGCTTTCATCGCTTCAATCGTCGACTTAATACGGATAGGGTTTTCATTATAGATAGGCAATAGAATTGCAGTCTTAAATTCTGGCTCAACCTCCTGATGCTTTATAATTCGAGGTTTAAGATGTATTACAAAACCGAGCAATGCTTGCGCAAAAGCGAACGATACCCAAATAAAATTCACACTGAACAGTACTAAAAAAAGCAACTGCAAATTGGTGATCTTATTGGTATTAAGCACCCCGTGCATTTCCGTAATACCATATGCAGATAACCCCACCGTTACTCCTAGTACGATCAATCGCGATAGCAATGTCCATAGGCTGTAGAGTAAAGTTTGCTTATAACGCTTAAGTTTGGTGCCGGCTTCTGATACTTGATGACGATTCATCTGAAGGCGCGATTCTTTCGGTAACGCGACTTCATTAAACGTATTGTTGTTTATTGGTTTCATTGTGCCCAATCCTCAGCTACATAACGATAGAGCCAAGTAACCCCTATTGGCACATTGTCCTCAAAAAGCTGCACGCGAAACTCTGATACTTCCGTGTCTTCAGGCGAAAACGTGATAAAAACACGTGCACCTTCGACACCTGGATTAGGCTCGATTCGAGACTCTAGAATCACGTTATTGCTTGCACTAGCAGATATTTTAATATTCTTGAAATCATCAAAATTTAGGTGACTATAATCAATCACAATTTCGTTTTTCTCTTCGGATAATTTTTTCCCGCCAGAAGTACGAGCGATGGTTACATTATCCTTAGACTTTGGAAAGCTATCCAGCCATGTGAGCTCATAAGCAAAGGTATAAACCTGGTCTTTCTTCAAGCCATTTTTAGGCTTCCAATACGCAACGATATTATCGTTTGCCTCAAAGTCCGAAGGGATCTCAATCAACTCTACGCTGCCTTCTCCCCAGTCACCTAAAGGCTTAACCCAGATTGATGGTCGCAAATGATATTTCGCTTCAAGATCTTGATAATATTCAAAATCACGGTGAGGCTGAATTAACCCAAACCCCTTCGGATTTTTATCCATAAATGTACTTACTTGTAAACGACGTGGATTGCTTAATGGTCGCCATAGCTTCTCATCATTGCCTCTCACCATGAATAGGCCTTCTGAGTCATGTACGGCCGGGCGATAATCTGCAACATCAGAACGATCGATTCCGCCATGCATAAACATAGACGTTAGCGTACCTAATCCGACATTTTGAATATCGACTCGAGGGAAGAGCTCTGCTTTCACCTTCATACGTGTAGGAGCGCCGGGATAAATCGCAAAACGGTAAGCGCCAGTGACACTTTTACTATCTAATAAAGCATGGACCACAATGGCTTGATGGCGGCTAGAAGGACGTTCGATCCAAAACTTCTTAAATAGCGGGTATTCCTCTCCTTTCTCTCCGGCGACATCAATCGCCAGTCCACGAGTTGAAACACCATAAGCTTGCCCTTTCGAGATACCTCGGAAGTAGCTTGCTCCTTGAAATACAAGAAATTCGTCCTTGTAATCACTCGTATTTATCGGATAATGCAAGCGAAAACCAGCATATTTACCTACCTGCTCTAACAACTCTCCGATCGACTCATCTGGGACTTGAAATGACGATTCAGTGATTTCTAGGGGGATAGATTGACTGTTTTCTACTACGTCAATATCAACTAACTCTCGATAGATATATCCAGGAGCGAACAATTGAACCGAAAAAGGCGTTGATGCTTTTCCCCAAATCGCAGCATGCTGTTGATAATTTATTTGGCGGTAACTCGAGTAATCTAACTGATTCAACGCATCTGGGGCACGTTGAGGTTCAACAAAAGGATGCTGAGAAAGGCGACGAGCGGTATCAACAACCGTCTGACGAGTAAACGACGCATTTTCAGAAATATCAACCTTCGCTTCAGCGCGAACAAAGTGTGTCCACGATAATAAAAACAGCAATAGCATAAAGACTATGCCGCTATGAAAATTAAACCCATCATCTGTTATTAGCTCATTCGATGAATTTGAAAACATACTAAATACCCTTAACTGAAACTTGGAAAATCAAGTTCTACATAACCATAGCGTGTAACAATAAACTGATAAAAATCGATAGCATAAATGGGCAGAATTCGCGTGAGCCGATCTGGTCACGTTAACTCTACCCATTCAACAAATTTTTATATTAGTAATGTATATATAGTAGAGAATTGATACTTGTGTCAGGCGAATGTTGAATTAAGTTTGGCACTCGAAAAAATTAACCTGAACAATTATTTATAATACATATTAGACGATTACTTTCGCATTAAAGCGCCAAACTTACTTGCAAGGCTCCCTTACCAACTACCACCGCCACCTCCGCCTGAGCCACCTCCAGACGAACCTCCAGAGGAAGAACTTCCACTAGTCCCTTTTGAAGAAGGTGCGGAGGTCATCGACGAAGTCATAGAACTAAAGCGATTATTTAACGTGCTGGTAATAGCCACGGCCCCCATTGCGGAAGTGCTTGCGCCACGATACCAATTTGGTGGCTCCACACTCATACCCTCAAAATGAGTTGACCATTTATCACTCAGTCCAAAAACCATTGCATAGGGTAAAATATTATAGAAATATGAGGGATTTGATTCGAATAAAGCTTCTAGCTTGTCTTTTTCCGCCGTCTTAATGAACTCTTTAAAACCAAGAACTTGCTCAAGTACCTTGTCTCCATATCGAGTACGGCGCGACATAATCGAAACAAAAATACTGGTGATTACGCTCGCAAGAATAGCAACGCCATACTGAACCAAGGAAATATCCCCTTCAACAGTACAAAGTATCGCGAAGAAGACTAATGAGAAGCCACCGAAAATCGCAACAAATATAATATTGCGTTTCTTCCCTTCACCGGAGAGAACAGCTCCAAGTGTTAAACTCGGAATCACGAGGAACAAACTAAAAGGGATAGAAAATATAAGTGCTGGCACCAGATCACCCATAAAATCTAAAAAGCCTTGAAACAGTAACGTGATGATCGGTAAGGCCGCAAGTACGGTGGTTAACCGGCTGTAACGCTCCGTACCTTTCGCATATATTCTGCGTTGCTTATGATCAGTAAAGCTCTTAGTGATCTCCTTTTTCACCTGACGCACAGTAGTGTAAAACTTATGCGTTAAGTCGAGCGTCGAAACAGAGTTTCCATCACCGTATTGAAACAGTTTGGCAAACAGCGTTTTTTCATAATCTTTTGCATCGTTACCGAGTCTCTTTAATCGTGTCAGTCTAAGTGATTTATCCTTAAATCGTGACCCCGTCACTGAATCATCTTCAATCTCTAGGTACCCTTTCTCAGCCCAATAAATAATCAACGACGTCACGTCTTCATTATCCACTCGGCCATCAATAACATACCCAATTTCAGCAGGAGTCATACCTTGTGGAGGATCAAACTCAACAGTAGGAAACAATGTATTATCTCGCCCCTTTAAATACCAAATAGCCGCTGAAATGAGAATAACCAGTAAATACAGGGGATAACCTAGGATAAGGGAGAGCAACCAATCTGGTTCTCGGTGTTTCACCGCACCGACCCAATAACCTTCAGGTAGAGGCAACGCGAGCGTTAGTCCTTGATAATGATCTAACGGCTTCAAGGTACGGCCAGAAATCACATTGCCATTTACTTGCCATTCTACCTTACTATTATCCGTTGAACCGAAGTCTCCCGAGGTAACGTTGATATCTTTAGCGTTGAAAGATTTAGGCAACCGAACCTTGAATTCAACATTGGCAATAGTGGTTCCCCACTGATTTCCGATCAGGTTATGGTTAAATTCATCCATATCAGAAAGAGCATCTGCACCAACATCATAGGTATAAGTTATGACGTAACGTTGTTCGCCCATAACATATGTATCAACCGAGCCAATCCGTATCGTTGCAGAGTCGCGCTCTTGATTAACGGTGAAATGATGATTTTGTACGGAAACATTGCTAAGTTCGACTCGCATATCGTCGAACTGCAATGGTATCTCCCGGAAAATACCATGTCGCTGTGCCGAGAAATCTACCTCTATAACTTCAGTAATATTGTAGGCATTGTTTTCCAATACCTCGATATCAACCTGATAATGATCAATAACAAAGTATTCATCGGCATAGGCAGCACATGTGGATAAGCTAACTAGCAGAAAGAGTAAAATCGATCTCAATATATTCATTAGAATTTTACTTCTACATTTTTGCGTTCAGCAGCGTCAATCTCAAAATAATCACGCTTCTCCAGCTTCATCATCGCCGCAACAATTGACGCAGGAAATAGCTCGCGTTTGGTATTAAACGCTTTGACTACCGCGTTGAAGTATTTACGCCCTTGCATGATGTCATCTTCAACTTCTTCGAGCTGGTTTTGAAGATTGATGAAGTTCTCGTTCGCTTTTAAGTCTGGATAAGCTTCACTCAGCGCAAATAAATTTTTAAGTCCTGCAAACAGTGCATTTTCGTTAGTCTGTCGTTCTGCCTGTCCTGAAGAGTTCATCGCCATGCTTCGAGCTTCAATAACGCGAGCAAGTGTTTCCTGTTCATGGGAGGCATACCCCTTCACCGTCTCAACTAAATTTGGAATGAGATCCCAGCGTTTTTTCATATAAACATCCATGGTTGCAAAGGACTCTTCCACTTTATTACGCAGCCGGATAAAATCGTTATAAGTCACAATGAAATATGCTACGACCACGACTAAGACAACAACGAAAATGATAATTCCTGTGCTCATCACTCAGTACTCTCCTATGTTCTCTACCAATAAATTAAACATACATCTGAAACATTTCTATTCAATATGAAGGTTTTGATCTAATTAAAACCTTCATATTAAAAATATGCTGCCCCTAATTGCAGATTTAAGTGTGCCTGCAACTCCTAATAAAGTCACACCAAAAAATCAATGAAATTGACTCTTTTTACTATCGTAAAATCGTAAAAAATTCAGTAGTTAGGCATTTTTATTGCAATGGTAATTCTGGCTTCAGTTTCAGCATTAGGACTTGGTGCAATTATTATGGCATCTCACTCGTTATTTTATACGATGAAGATAATGGGATGTTTATATTTAATTTATCTAGGAATTCAAGTGTGGAGAGCGCCAACTAAAAAGCTTGAACAGGTAGAACGAATAAGAAACAAGAGAACCTTTTTCGCTAGCTTTAAAGAAGGGTTTGGTTTGTCTCTTGTTTATGAGGAAGATGTTTAAGGTTAGTAGAACGACATAACTTCAAACCTTATTCAAAGAAATTCAAAAAGTGAACGTGGTATAAGCAGATACAGTCAACTTTGTGAAATTCTGAGCAACATAAACTATTGACTGCATCTAATCTAACTTAAGTGGCTTTCTGCTTTACAACTTTAAAGTTATCCCATGCCTGACTAGTTGGCATTACTTCTATACTATTAATATTGATATGGCTTGGTTGGTTAGCGATCCAAAAAATAATATCAGCAATATCTTTCGGTTGAATGGCATTTGTTCCTTCGTAAATATCGTTATATTTATCTTGATTACCTCCAAATCGAACTAGACTAAACTCACTTTCTGAAAGACCCGGTTCTAAGCTTGTGATTCTAAGTCCTGTTCCCGCAAAGTCACAACGAAGGTTACGCGAAAACTGTTGAACAAATGCTTTGGTAGCACCATATACATGGGCCCCAGGATAAGACCAATTTGACGCAATACTTGCTAGGTTAATTATGCTCGCCTTAGGTTGAGCTTTTAGTGTCGATAGAAGAGCGTGGGTAACGTTAACTAACCCTGTAACGTTCGTTTCAATCATAGTATGCCAATCACCTAGGTCCGCGCTATCTGCAGGAGAAGCCCCTAACGCCAAGCCAGCATTATTGACTAATATTTCGATATTTTTAAACTTATCCGGTAACGCATCAAGCATCTCAACAACAGCTTCTGAATTGCGCACGTCTAAAGGTGCTACATGGACTTTGGTCAATGAAGAAAGCTCATCAGACAAAGCTCGTAGGCGTTCTTCACGACGCCCAGTAAGTATCAAAGGATACCCGTTATCTGCGAATTTTCTCGCCGTTGCTAAACCAAAACCAGACGTTGCACCTGTTATCAATACCGTGGGTAAAATAAGATCGGGCATTCCTCTCTCCTACGAGTCGTAAATTATTCACATATTTTGTATTTAGAAGTAAATCTACATAATTTAAAAAATACAAAACCTGATACGTTGTTCTCAAAGAACTCAAAGAACGTATCAGGTTTTATGTGCTTTCATTAGAGCCAGCTTTCTCGTTTTTTAGAGCCAGCTAATTCAGTTCAATCATATATTTCCAAATAAACTCGATAATTTCTTAATCCCTGGTTCAATTTTGTTCAAATCGATTGCCGAATACCCCATACGAATGTAATTGCCCGACCGTATCGAGTACCGATGAAAATGAATATCGCCAGGTTCAACCAGCACGCCGATTTCTTGAGCTCGTTTAGCAAACTCTTTTGCGGGATAGTGTTTTGGAAGCTTAAGCCAAAAGGCACTGTCTCCCAATGTTTCGGTTGTAATACACTCGGGCATATAAGTTTCAATCGCCTGGCGCATTGCCGTCCATTTTTCTTTGTAACTGTTACGCAGTTTGCGTAGGTAAGTATCGTAATGCCCAAGAGAAATAAACAGTGCACAAGTACGCTGGTTATTGGCTGGTGGATGACGATACATTAAGCGGCGTAGCTTGCGAGCTTCTTCAATTAACGCTTCATCCGCGACCATAAAACCTATTCTTAAACCCTGAGATAACGTTTTGGATAGGCTACCCACATAAACTACCCGACCATTTTTATCCAAGCTTTTTAACGAAGGAGATGGCTGACTAACCAAATTAATCTCACTATCGTAATCATCTTCAATAATGATCAGATCTTTTTCTTCTGCGAATTCAAGTAGTTTCTCTCGACGTTTCATTGACATAGTGACATTGGTCGGAACTTGGTGGCTAGGTGTTGTATAAATCAGATTACAACTGGCCAACTTCGTTGAAATTTTTAACCCCTGCTGGTCCAACGGTAAGGTCTGGATATGCGCACCATGATGAGCAAAAATATTTCGTACATCTGGGTAGCCTGGGTCTTCGATTCCAAACGTTGTCTGTTTGTCTGCCAAAAGGTTGGCTAATAGATACAGAGAATTTTGTGTCCCGATGGTAATTAAAATTTCTTCTGGCTTTGCACTGATCCCTCGTTTACTCAATACATTCGCTTGCAACTGTTTAACCAACATTGGGTCATCACTATCGATCGAATCTGAAATCCAGTCTTTTATAACGCTACCTCGTTGTGCTAATCGACCACACTCGCGCCAATGTGCTAACGGGAAAAGCGAATGGTCAGGTTGACCAAAAAGAAACGGATATGGAAACTGCTTCCAGTTTCTGGGCTTTTCAATATTTCGCTGAGATTCGAGGTCGGTTTTAAAGCGAGCGCGCCAAAATTGTGCAGGTTTCGCATTATACGCCTCTGTATTATTCTGTGGTGGTGGTGCCGCTAACTCATTTAGATTACTCGCAGCTTCGGTCGCATAATATCCACTGCGTTCATGTGAAAATAAGTATCCTTCATCCACCAAGCGATCGTAGACCAATACAATTGTGTTCCTTGATACACGCAGCATTGAGGCCATTTTCCTGCAAGAAGGCAACGCATTATTGGCAAAAATTCCCTGTCGAATATTTTCAATTAGATGCTCTCTAATTTGTTCTTGAAGGCTACGTTCAGGAGTGAATTGAATATGTATCAAGTGTTCATTTTTCATAACGATTCCAATACACGGAGGACTATATTTTTGTACTCTGCAGAAAACATGCCGACTAAAGTCTGATGATTTTCTTATCTGTACCAACAAATAAATATAGCTGGCTCTATGGACTTTCCAGATAAGCGACTACCTTAATCTGGTATGAAAACGCATGGAGGCTCCTAATGGACGATATGACTACTGAACAAATCCTCGAGATGAATAAAACGACGGTTTGGCACCACCTTACACAACACGCAAGTTACGATGATCAAACTCCTATGATGATGGAACATGGCAGTGGTTTATATGTTTGGGATATTAAAGGGAATAGATATTTGGATGCATCTTCTGGCGGTGTGTGGTCGGTAAACGTAGGTTATGGGCGAACAAGTATCGCCGATGCAGTACGAGCACAATTAGTAAAATTAAACTTTTTTGCTGGAACGACAGGGACACCAGTCGGGGCGCAATTTGCGGCAAAACTATTAGAAAAAATGCCCAATATGGCGCGCGTCTACTTTTCTAATTCTGGTTCTGAAGCCAATGAAAAAGCTTATAAAATGGTTCGACAAATTGCCCACAGAAAATATGGAGGAAAGAAACATAAAATCCTTTTTCGTGAAAGAGATTACCATGGAACCACAATTGCGTGCTTAAGCTCTACCGGCCAGGAACAAAGAAAGAACCAGTATGGTCCATTTGTGCCTGGATTCGTCGAATTTCCTCACTGTTGCGAATACCGAAGCCAATTTGGTGACGTTGAAGATTACGGGATTAGAGCTGCCAAAGCCTTTGAAGACGTCATTCTACGCGAAGGACCAGAAACTGTCGGTGCCGTTGTATTAGAACCTATTACTGCCGGTGGCGGTGTGATCACACCTCCAAAAGGTTATTTCAAGGAAATTGAACGTATTTGTCGTCAATACGATATTTTACTGCACATCGATGAGGTTGTATGCGGATTAGGCCGTACTGGGAAATGGTTTGGGTATCAACATTATGGTGTAAAACCGGATATTGTTACTATGGCCAAGGGTGTCGCTTCTGGTTATGCCGCAATATCTTGTACTGTTACAACTGAGGAAGTATTCACCTTATTTAAAGATGACCCAGCGGATAAAGAAAGTTACTTTCGTGATATCAGTACTTTTGGTGGATGTACAGCAGGACCAGCAGCGGCATTAGAAAATATACGAATAATTGAGGAAGAAAACCTAGTCGAAAATGCAGCTCATATGGGCGAATACATGCTTACTAAACTTGAAGGTCTTAAACACGAATTTCCAATCATTGGTGAAGTGCGTGGCAAAGGGTTATTTCTAGGTATTGAATTGGTTAAAAATCGAGAAACCAAAGAGCCAGTAGATGAATCCATCGCGGCAGGCATAGCGGCTAAATGCATGAAAAATGGCTTAATTATAGGGCGTACTAATCGCTCATTCGTACAGTTCAATAATACATTATGTTTCAGCCCAGCGTTAACGATAACTCAGTCACAAGTCGATAGTATTATTGATATATTAGCGAAATCGATGCGTCAATCTTAATAAGTTTCGTTATATACTCAGTAAAAATGCTGTAAACAACATGAAAAGTCCTTTGGTATGTTACCGAAGGACTTTTTTGATCATCACTATCGAATAAGAGACCTAATTCACAATCTTTCTTTAACAAAGCGCACGTTTATTGCACCGATAAAGTGCGCCAGAACAGTGCGAAACTGGCCCAATAAAGATTAAATTTGGCTCTACTTTGGCCCTATTGTAATCAGTATTCTATAAAGGTAATCAACACAAAGAGGATGTGACAACCATGACAAGTATGTTTATGAAATCTAAATTAGTGAAGTCGGTAGCGCTTGCTTCTACCATGCTCTTCTCACTCTCAGCTATGGCAGCGAAAGAAGTAACCATTGGTTACCAAAGTATGTATAACCCGATGAAATATGCCATTGATACTAAGTTGTTCGAAGAGAAAACAGGTTATGAAATTAAATGGCGCAAATTCGATTCTGGCGCAAAAGCTATCACAGCTATGGCAGCTGGTGCAGTAGATATGACAGTTGCAGGATCTAGCCCAATTGCGAGTGCAGCAAGTAAAGGCATCGAAATGGAGCTAATTTGGGTGATGGAAAACATCGCTGAAGCGGAAGCCTTAGTCGTGCGGAATGGTAGCGGCATTATTGCTCCTGCTGACATGGTTGGTAAGAAAATTGCCGTTCCGTTTGTATCAACCACTCACTTCCACATGTTGTTTGCTCTTGAGCAATTCGGTTTATCTGAAAAAGAAGTAAAACTCATCAACATGCAGCCTAATTCTATTATGGCCGCGTGGATTCGAGGTGATATCGATGGTGCGTTTATTTGGGATCCAGCATTGGCGAAAATCAAGGCAGATGGGAAGGTATTGGTAACCTCTAAAGAACTTAGCTCTTGGGGTAAACCTACATTTGACGGCATGATCGCAAGCAAACAATTCACATCGGAAAATGAAGAATTTGTCGTTGAGTTTTTAAAGACACTTCAAGGTGTTGATGCAGAATATATCGCAGGTAAAGACAGTATGACAGCCGAATCTCCAATTGCTATTTCAGTAGCGAAGATTGCTGGTGGAGATCCTCAAGGTGCTCTAGAAGCTATGAAACTCTATGAGTTCTTGGATTTTGACGCACAGCTATCATGTCAGTGGTTAGGATGTGGCGCTGAAGGTGGTGCAACTCAAGCGATAAAATCAACATCTGAATTTCTATTAAAAGAAAAGAAAATCACAGAGTTACAACCCGACTATAGCTTATACGTAAACCCAACGTTTGCAATGAAAGCAAAAGAAGCATCAATGTAATCACTGCTGATTTTGCGTACGCCCCTCCTAATCAGCATAGTCTGATAGGAGGGGCGTAAAAAACTAGAAATACCCAGCATATGAATAACAGCACATTCAGGGAGAGAACGATGTCAGATAAAAAGCAGTTAAAGATACAGGATGTATCAGTTATCTATAAAGACCGTCAAGGCGGTGACCCGGTAACGGCTCTTTCCGGTGTCAATTTGGAAATAGAACAAGGCGATTTAGTCGTTGCGTTAGGCGCATCTGGCTGTGGAAAAACGACGCTCCTCAATCTTATGGCTGGGTTTATTCAACCAACAACGGGGTATTTAACATTAGGAAGCTCAAATATTGATGGTTTTCCTCGTGTTCAGATGGGCCGAGATATTGGTGACCAAATCGTTGGCCCAGGAGCAGAGCGTGGAGTCGTGTTCCAAAAAAATGCGTTATTTCCTTGGTTGAATGTTATTGAAAATACGGCGTTTGGTCTCAAGCTACAAGGCTTTAGTAAAGCAGAACGTATAGAGCGTGCTGAAAAATATCTAAAATTGGTAGGACTTGAAGACTTCCACCATCATAAGATTTATCAACTGTCTGGTGGCATGCAACAACGCGTCGGTATTGCACGTGCGCTGACTAACGATCCAAGTATCTTATTATTGGATGAACCATTGGGAGCGTTGGACTCCCTAACTAGAGAAGTCTTGCAAGAGTTACTTCTTGATGCTTGGGAAACGACAAACAAAATGATGTTTTTCATTACTCATAGCGTAGAAGAAGCTTTATTTATGGCTTCCCGCCTTATTGTCATGTCGCCGAGACCGGGACGAATAACACACAGTTTCGAACTAGATTTTAATAGACGATTCTTAGAGTGTCGTGATGCTCGCAAAGTAAAATCAATGCCTGATTTTATTGAAATGCGAGAAAAAATTCTTTCGATCATTCATCAGGATGAAAATTCTGAGGAGGCAGCATGAGTACTCAAAAAAACGTCGAGATAAAAAACAAACAAACGACTACAGAATTAAAAGAAGTAACGTATACGCCAGTAAAATCTTATACGGAAGAAACGTCTTCTACCGAGCCTCAAATGAACACATTATTTAAAAAGCTCAAAGACTATACTCTGACACCCGGTGATTATTATGGTGAACCAGGACAAGGTAACTCCCGTATCGTTTCTGTAATTTCCGCAATAAGTTTTATTTTACTTTGGGCGGCAGTAACAGAAGGAGGATTGATTAAGCCTTTGTTTCTTCCCTCTCCCTTCGATGTGATGGCTCGATTTGGTGATCTATGGACAGAAGGGTTTGCCGGAGTATCTCTCGGTCAACATATGTCAGCAAGTTTAACGCGAGTATTCGGAGCCTTTATATTTGCGGTTATTACTGCGGTACCCGTTGGTATCTTAATTGGATGCAATGTATGGGTCCGAGGTATATTCGATCCATTAATTGAATTCTACCGTCCGTTACCTCCTTTGGCATATCTACCTTTGGTGATTATTTGGCTAGGTATTGATGAAACTAGCAAAATAACACTTATCTATTTGGCGATGTTTGCACCGATTGCTCTAAGCGCACGTGCTGGGGTCTCATCCGCCAAAAGTGAACAGATACAAGCGGCATACTCTATGGGTGCCTCGAAATCTCAAGTTCTCTACCACGTCATTATCAAAAGCGCGATGCCTGAAATATTAACTGGACTACGCATTGGTATCGGCTTCGGGTGGACAACATTGGTAGCCAGTGAAATGGTGGCGGCTGAAGCAGGTATTGGCTATATGGTGTTAAACGCCGCAGAGTTCTTAGTTACCGATGTCGTTATTGCAGGCATTATTATAATTGGTGTTGTCGCCTACTCCTTTGATCTATTTATGCGTTACCTTGAGACCAAATTAGTCCCTTGGAAAGGATACTAATAGCAATATCAAGTCGTATTTTCTCTATGTCGCAACAATTGCTTGCGGCATATCAACCAAACCAACGCTCAAAGTTGGCGCAAACATGCCACCAACTTCGTGATGAAACCCAATATAAATTTTAAAACAATAAGAACAGGATGAATCTTCGTGCACGAATCTTTATGGATAATAATGCCGGTTGTCGCATTCGCTGCGTTGGTTCGAGGCTATGCTGGTTTTGGTTTTGCGGCTATTGCAGTGGTTGGGATGAATCTTTTTCTGACTCCTCAACAAAGTATACCGATTATACTTGGGCTCGATTTACTCTGCAGCATTAGCTTGTGGAAGCAAGCTCGTCAGCAAGCGGAAATAGCTACCTTTAAAATACTTACATTAGGCTCATTGGTTGGTATCCCTATTGGGTTCAGCTTGCTTATCCTTGTCCCCCCAGAATTACTAAAATTTTTAATTTGTTTAGTCATCTTAATTTTTGCCTTGATCCTAATTTTTGATTTTCGTTTACAGAATGCAGATTCATTATGGACGAAACTGACTTTTGGGTTGGCAAGTGGCATTGGTACAGCTGGAGCTTCTGTCGGTGGACCAATGATTGTCAGCTACATGCTCTCAAGTTCTCTTGCTCCCGCTACACAAAGAGCAACAATGATTCTGTTTTTCATTATCAGTGAAACGTTAGCACTTATCGCCCTGTTCACAGGAGGACTTATAGATTGGCGTATCACCACTCTACTATTAACTCTGCTAGTGCCTACATTAATAATGGTTAAAGTTGGACAGTCTATGTTCAATCGCTACCCTCCCAAATCGCTCAAGCATTTTGCGCTCCCTATTATGACAATGGTTGCGATATTTGGCATTAGCGCTTCAATTCAAAAAATGAATTAACTACGTATTAAGTAAGATAAATTGAGAAAACTATGGAAGAAAAGCATATGGACATACACAATCATCCAGCTCTTATTGGTGCCCTTAGCTCAACCGCACCCTCTGATGCGGTAATCAACTTTAGCCCAGGTCCAACCGGACTGCCGAAGGATGTTGAAGCGAAGATTGCAGCAAGCTTTCAAACTACTGGGATTACATCGCTCGCAATGTCTCATCGTGCACCAGAGTTCCAGAAAATCTTAGATAACACCTTAGCCACGACTAGACGTGTAATGAAAATACCCGATGACTACGCAATCCTGTTTACTCATGGCGGTGGTCATGGGCAGTTTGCCGCTCTTCCTCTCAACCTTTGTCAGAACCAGTCGGATATTGCAACGTATGTTGTCAACGGTACTTGGTCTGCACGAGGAAGAGATGAGGCTGGGAGATACTGCAATGTTCAAACGATAGATGCACAAGATCCCAGTACAGGTACATACACCACTTTTCCGGAACTCACTGAAGACGCAATTGATTCGAAGAGCAAATACCTTTACCTCTGCTCTAATGAAACGGTAAATGGTATCGAGCTTTACCGCTTACCTAAACTACCAGAATCTCGCCAACATATTCCGTTGGTCATCGATGCCAGCTCTGATTTCTCAACCAAACCGATAGATTGGATTAATGCGAATGTTGGTGTGCTATTTGCCTGTGCATCTAAAAATATCGGACATCCAGGCTTGACAATGACGGTTATTCGTAAAGATCTGTTAGGCAATGCATCACCACTGTGTCCAGGCGTATTTAACTATACGATCAGCAGTGATACTGGGAACTTATGGAATACACCTGCAACATTCAATATCGAGGTTGTAGGCTTTTTAATGGATTGGCTCGAACAAAATGGTGGTGTTGATGCTTGTGAACAACGCTCTATCGCGAAGTCAAACGTTCTTTACGACGTGATCGACAGTTCCAATGGTTTCTATGGCACCCCAATAGTGGATAAAAACCTACGCAGTCGTATGAATGTTCCTTTCAATGTAAATGGTGGCAATGAGGAACTCACTAACAAATTTCTAATCGAAAGCTGGGAAAAAGGAATAGTGGGTTTACGAACACTAACACCCTTTGGCGTTGGAGATTATCTTAGAGCAAGCTTGTATAACGGTATAACTCTTTCAGATGTAACAACTCTAACAGAGTTTCTGAGAGATTTTGCTATAAAAAATGCATAGTTAAAAACTCTGCGATTTCATAAATAACTATTAGAACTCAGTACCAATAAAGCTATCAATAATCGCAATAGTATAAAAAATCGCCCAGCATAACTGGGCGAAAATGGCAGTATTACTAAACAAACACTTCAGAGCGTTGGTAGAACAAATCTCGGTTAACTTAGCCCAAGCTCTTCAATATATTGTTCTTCTTCAGGAAACGCGAAATTGTATTTCTCGCGATAACTTAACTCTGGAGATGGGTGCCATTTCTCGGGGATTTTCTCCAAATCAGACTCAACATGACCACCCTCATTTAAAGTGAGTGTCACCCACGCAAGGAAGTTCTTGTCATCTCGGTATGGGTAATCCTCTCGATAGTGAGTACCTCGGCTCTCTTTACGAGCCATACCAGCTATTAATTTCATCTCCGCATTGAGCAACATGTTGCGACACTCGTGTGCGTTGCGCAGCTCATGAAAGTTTTCGACTTTTAAATTGTTGGCAAATTTCTTTTGTAGGTACTTAATCTGTTTGAGTGCAATCTCCATACGATCTTGGTCTTTTACATACAGCACGTAGTAAGGGAACATGATCCCCTGCATCAAACGCGTCACCCAGTTAGGGTTATAGCCCTGGCGATTGTTGTATGGAAAAATCACAGCTTGCAGGTATTCATTCAAACGTTCAGAAGTAAGCTTGGGCGCTTCTTGGGTTTTAATGTATTCCGCGGCAGCCCATCCAGAGCGAGCACCCTGAACGGATGAACCGGAAGATGAGGAACCAAAGCCTGAATAACCCGCACCATTTTGCATCGAACACATCGCATCGCCTGCAGCCCAAAGACCTTCTACGCTAGAGCGTCCATTGATATCTCGAGGGAAAACACCTTCTCCTTTGTGATTTCCCATCCCGACGGTTGAGAATCCTTTAAAAGGAGGAGGACCGCCCGCTGGGTGCCCTGGAGGCGGTGGCGGTAAACCATCAGGTATGCCCATAGGCGGCTTCTCGCCTTGAGCGACCCCTGGTGGTCGCGCATAATCGGGATGGATAGGAAATCCTCCGCGATCAAAGCCGATTGCCATATCGGTTCTTAAACCTAGAGCAGAACCATTGAGTTTATTTGGATCAAAAGGACCATCTTGGCTCGGCGGACCACCACCTAAGCTAAGTGCGCTTTTTTTCTCTTTTCTTTCTGGATAGAGATAATTATAAGGCATTGATGGGTGCGCATCATTGAACTCTTTGCCTGAAATTTGAGCACCGGCACGAATGGCCATTGCATCACCATCAGCCGTTGCCGAACTACATGGGTAGCCCATTCCTACTGGTTTAAGCGACGATGGTCCGGTACAGAGGATAGTCGCTTTAGCTAATACAGCATAAGGTTGCCCCGATTCCATATGGAACCCTATCCCGCCAATAACCTTATCTTCATCTTTAAGTAACTCGACAAACATGACGCGTTCAAGCATTTCGACGCCAACCTCGAGCGCTTTACGACGCATTGGGTCACCACCACCAACATGCTCTACCGAACGTGATACTGATCCCGGTTGGTAGTAATATGGACGTCCACCTTCATGTTCATGGGTAAGCCCTGTTTTAGTGCCCCAAGATTGAAGTTCTAACAAACGATCCATCGATTCGTCCATCAACAGATTGGAAAAATCTAAGTTATTAAGGTACTCGCCTGACAATACAAATTGCTTAATGTAATCTTCTCGGGTTAGCGCACCATCAAAGTCATCCCATACAAACCAAGAGTTTGCCCAAGGTGTTAAACCCGATCGACCGGTACGTCCCTTAACCGCCATAATCACATTAGCACCGGCCTCTGCCGCTTTAATCGAAGCAAAGCAACCAGCAAAACCACCACCGACAACTAACACATCGGTTTCTAACGTAATTAGCTCAAGATCTTGTTTCTTTTTCATGACTGAACTCCTACTTATCTGCTAATGCGGTGCCAAGCTGCACGACATCAAAATTGTGTAACGAGGTCATATAAGCACCATCGGTGATTTCAATACAGTCTGCCGGGCAGTAATGAGCACACAAGCGACACACCTGGCAATCATCGACAGCGGCGATGGTTGAACGACTACCACAAGTGAGACAGCGTTCAGATTCACGTTGGACTTGAGCTCTAGTAAGGTTTTGCGATGTTTCTTTGAAATTATTGATCCGTTCTTGTGCACACGTCTTATTGCGCTCTTGGCGAACGTCGGTGTAGAGGTTGTGATTTTCAGGTACATCCTTAGACATAGGACGCTCTATATCAAGACCAACGGCTAACTCTTCACCTTTGAGATATTGATCAACAACCGCAGCAACCCGTTTTCCCGAAGCTAAAGCTCGGACGACCGTTGTTGGACCGGTAACCCCATCTCCCGCGGCAAATAGGTTGTTAGAAACCTGCAACGTTTTACTGTCTGCATTGATAAAACCGCGTTGAGTTGTATTAAAATCTGTCGGAACCAGCTCACCATCGGCAGTTTGACCAATAGCCATGATGATGCCATCTACGACTAGTTCTTCGACAACATCACTGCCAATACAAGGATTAAAACTGCGGTCTTCATTACGCACAGAGGAACACTCAACCAGAGAAATGGCGTGCACTTGATCCTTGTTTAACTTGAATGCTTTTACCGAACGCTGAGTATGGAAGATAATGCCTTCTTCGTGGCATTCTTCAATTTCTTCGGTCAACGCCAGCATGGTATCTTTGTGACCTGGTTGAATGCGTTCTAAACAAACCACATGAACTTCTTTCGCGCCTATACGTAACGCGGTTCTTGCGGCATCAAGAGATACAGACCCACCACCTATCACCGCAACTTTCGTTGGTATATTTTGAGAAACGTCAGTACGGGCATCTTTAAGAAATTGAATCGCGCTGGTGATATTTGCAGCATGACAACCAGGAACATCTAGCGTCATAGGTTTAGCGGCACCAACTGTTGCGATAAAGGCTTTAAAGCCCTCGGCTTCTAGTTGATTCTTCGAAACATCCTTACCGACTTGGGTCCCGAGACGAAACTCGATACCCATCGCTTTGTAATAGTTTATTTGCGCTTCGATGGTTTCATTAGGAAGACGAAATGCAGGAATTGAGTATTGTAAAAGTCCACCAGGTTTAGGGTCTTTTTCAAATACTGTTACTTGATAACCATTTTGTGCGAGATTAAATGCAGCACTCAATCCAGCGGGACCTGACCCAATAACGGCCACTTTATCTCCTGAGCCATTTCCACCCGCCGTAATATTATTCAACATGTAATCACCTAGGTACTGCTCTAGACCATTAATGTTAATTGGGCTGTCAACTTGTTGCCGGGTACAGTTGCTTTCACATGGATGAGGGCAAACTCGACCAGTGATGGAAGGCATAGGGTGACGTTGCTGCAGTATAGTAGCGGCTTCATTCATCCTGCCTTGCTTCATTAAGTTGTGATATTCCCGTTGGTCAAGTCCTAATGAGCAATCATTACTACACGGAGATACTTCAATTCGACGACTTGATGTATCCAAGCGAAAGACATCCATTGGACAAGACTCAATACACGTTCCGCATCCAATACATAGCTCTTGGTCAATACTCGCTACTGGCATAAATCCTCTTTATTTGTCGTAGAAATCTAATAACCAAAAATATTTAAATTCGACTGGCTATTAATTCCAAATAAGAACAAAAATTTACAGTTTATAAAATTTAACAATTGTACTAACAAGCTTTAACAACATTGTTTTTTAAGAACAAATAAAGTTCATCGATATAGTTAAAATTAAACTTATAAAAACCATTTTAAATTTTAAAAGGCTAGATTGAGTTAAAAATCGAGTACAGAAAATATTTCAATGTACTCAATTTTCCACGCTAGCTTATTCGGTTATTGCTTGCCCCACTTTTAGCTTTGCATTATTTCTTTCACGCTCTTTATCAACTTCCATATTCTCTGCATCATGGGTTTTACCTGTGAAAGCAAATAACACCGCTGCTAATATCGAGAACGGCGCTAGAAGAAGGAAAACGGTTTCGTAAGAACCCAAAATCCCAAACATAATCGGTACGTAAGCAAACGCGAAACTAATCGCGAGTGACTGAAATATGATCCAATAGCGATTTACATTTAGGAACTCTCTTCGACCAACCAAGTAGGCTAGATGAGATGGCATTAAGTTCGGAGTTCCACCAGTCCCAATAGCAATGCAGAGTATTGATAGGTAGTAATATCCAATGCTTTCAGCCGAACCAAATGCAAAGCCAATAGGACCGAAAATAGTAATTACAGCAAAGACAACACACGCTTTTGTTGTGCCAACTTTGTCGCTAAACCATCCCCAAAAATACGTTAGAGGGATCCCCATAAGAGACGCTACCGTCATCATAAGTAATGCTTTATTGACCTCGATGCCACCAGATGTGAGCACCGGCACGATTTGGACGACTAATCCAAGATTCACGATGGTGACAAACCCCCAACCAAAACAGTAAAACCATATTTCCTTAGTTTTTAATACCTTAACTAATGACCATTTTGATTTAAATTCGCGCATTGCTTTGATTTGTTTGAGTTCCACTTCCGTAAACGGGATACCATCTGGGTCAAGACCAACCTGCTCTGGTGCGTCTTTTATAACAAAAAATCCAATCAATCCCATGGCAGTGAAAATGGCACCGACACTTGTATATAGTGCAGTAAAACTAAAATGCTCAATCAAGTGGTAGCCGATCGGTGTAAACGTAGCAGTACTAAAAGGCGCAGCTATGGTGACAATCCCAAATGCTTTCCCACGATTTCGGACAAACCAATTCGAGATCAAAGCGCCTTGAGATATGAATATTGCAGGTGTAAAAATACCAATAATAATGTTGGCAGCAACAAACTGCCCCATGGTCTGCGACATGCCCATTCCAGCAATTGCCAGACCAACCAAAGTAATACTTGGGGCAGTTACATTTCTAATCCCCTTTTTAACCATAAGCGTGCTAAGAACTACGCCACTAATAACGGCAAGCAATTTCACAATAGATACTTTGGCAACAACGTCGCTCGGGTTCCAACCAAATTTTTGTTCCAGTGACGGTAAGATAAGGTTCATACTTTCAGGGCCAGCTGTCGCCATGATGAAGTAATAAACTACAAACAAGTAAAATATTAAAAATATCGCAAATACTTTGAATGTGCTTGGGGTTCGTTCCATTTAAATACGTCCTAAATGTAAATTATTAAAGCTAAAGTGATTAATTAAAAAATAAAGAGATAACTAAATGTTAAATCTCATAACAATGCGTGTGACGTCTCTTATTATTTAATGACCATATTTTTCACTTCATGGAAACTAAATTTAACAATTAAGGAGATTCGAAAGACTAAAGAACGAGATACCAGCAATTTGTAATTTTTGATACGTTTGCTTAGTTTTGTAAAACGCTTCATTTATTTTCAACTCGGTAATACTAAGTGACTCATCAATGCTCAATTTGTTGATATCCAGGTTGTTACTTCTCTCCAACTAACAACCTACTATCAACAAACCGTTAGATACCTACTAGTTAGCTATCTAACTATCAGAGTAAACAAACATAAAAAAAGAGAAAGGACTTTTATTGCATAATTTGAGGTGTATCACTTCCTAGTAAGGTGTATAAAGTAGTTAACTAGGAAACAATATTATTTGCTTGATCAATATCAACATATGTTTAGATTTCAGCGTCGAACAGGCGCATTATTTTGGTTAAAGCGTATCGGTGATCATTATTAGTTCAGCACTAAAAACGAGCGTTTCGGTTGAGGTGAAATGCGCGTAAGCTGTGTTGGTGAAATCATTCGCCGTTACATCGAGTTAGTTCGTAACGGCTACCTTATGGATCAATTCACGCGCATGATTACTGCGAAACTCTGCTCTAAATAATTTTCTGCTTTCATTTTCACATAATCACTATTGGTACAAAGGGAATCTGTCACACATTTTTTGGACCTGATTCTTAATGTGTGCTTCTACGACATCGGCATCTTCTGTGGAGCTTGCTAACGCATCAAGAACATCGCAGATCCATTCACCAATTTGTCTGAATTCCTCTTCGCCAAACCCTCGACTAGTGCCAGCTGGAGTTCCCAAACGAATGCCTGACGTGACCGTTGGCTTTTCGGTGTCAAAAGGAATGCCATTCTTATTACACGTGATACCCGCACGTTCCAACGCCGCTTCTACTTGATTACCTTTTAACCCTTTAGGGCGAAGGTCAACAAGCATTAAATGTGTATCAGTCCCACCAGTAACAATGTGACAACCACGTTGCGCAAGTACTTGAGCGAGCGCTTTAGCATTACGAACAACTTGACGAATATACAGTGAAAATTCTGGCTGTAATGCCTCCCCCAACGCAACGGCTTTACTCGCGATAACGTGCATTAACGGGCCTCCTTGCAAACCAGGAAAAACCGCCGAATTGATCTTCTTATGAGTTTCAATATCATTGGTCATAATCATACCGCCACGGGGACCGCGTAAGGTTTTATGAGTTGTTGTCGTCACCACATCGGCAAATGGTATCGGGCTTGGGTGTTCTCCTGTTGCAACCAGACCGGCAATATGCGCCATATCAACCATTAACAAAGCATTCACTTCATCTGCAATCTCACGAAAATGAGCGAAATTAATCTGACGAGGAATCGCCGAGCCACCCGCAATGATAATTTTTGGTTTACACTGATGAGCCAATTCCCTGACCTGCTCATAATCAATCTCAAAAGTATCTCTCGTGACACCATACTGTACTGCATTAAACCATTTACCTGACATCGCAGGACGAGCGCCATGAGTCAGATGCCCACCAGCATCTAACGACATTCCGAGAATGGTGTCTCCAGGTTGCAGCAATGCCAACATCACTGCGGCATTGGCTTGGGCACCAGAATGCGGCTGAACGTTGACATATTCACAACGAAATAGATGCTTTGCTCGTTCAATCGCGGTATGTTCCACCGCATCCACATGTTCACAACCGCCATAATAGCGCCTACCCGGATAACCTTCTGCATACTTATTGGTTAAACATGTGCCTTGAGCTTGCATCACGGCTTTGGACACAATGTTTTCCGATGCTATCAACTCAATTTGATTATTTTGACGCTGTAACTCTGATTCGATGGCAGAGAAAACTACACCATCAGTATTTGATAGGTTGGTTGAGAAGAAAGCCTGTAGATCATAGTTGTTATACAAATATCCCATTTCAAATTCCTCTTGATAGTCTCGGCCAGAGCATGCGTTTTTATTCACTATACTCATCACCCCTCCCATCAGCAAGAAATTTATTTCCTATTGGAAACACAGAAAAACCATGACAAAATTCATAAATCAACAGTCATTATCACCAAAATACAATAAGTTAGAGTAAATATTAATATTGTATTGTGCAATATCCTATATTTTCTTCTATGATATTTATTGATTCCACCCTCATTTTGTTTACTATTGGAAACATACTCTGAATTCTCAGTTTTCACTCCCTTGTACAAAGGTGGTAAGGATAAAATTATGTTATCCATATTTGATATCTATAAAGTCGGAGTTGGCCCTTCCAGCTCTCATACCAATGGACCTATGATCGCGGGGTACCAATTTGGGAATAAACTTCTCCCGGTGCTCAAGAAAATAAGTAGGATTCAGATAGAACTTTACGGTTCGCTGTCTCTAACGGGAAAAGGACACCACACAGACAAAGCGGTCGTTCTTGGGTTGTTAGGAAATCGACCAGACACTATCGACATAGCTACTGCCCATCAAGTGATGGAGAAGAGTGTCAGCGCTAACATTCTCCCTCTTATAGGCCGACATAACATTACCTTTGATGTTACGGCAGACATTTTATTTCATAGTCATTATTTGCCATTGCATGAGAACGCCATGTCTTTCTCGGCGTTTAACTCTGCTGGTGAACTCGTAGACAAAGAAACCTACTATTCAATTGGAGGTGGGTTTGTTGCAACTGAGCAAGAGCTAAAACATGGCGATCCTCAACATAATATTGATGTTGAATTTCCATTTCACTCTGCATCAGAGTTATTACAACAGGCCGATGATAATGGATACTGTCTTAGTAGTTTGGTTTTACGTAACGAATTGGCATTTCGGAATAACTCAGAAATCGATCAAAAGGTAGACTATATTTGGCAAGTAATGCGCACGTGCGTTAATGACGGATTGAGCACTGAAGGCATTTTAGAGGGCGGCCTCAACGTCACCCGTAGAGCTCCCGCATTGTTCAAAAAATTAGAATCGAATCAAGCATTAACCAAAGACCCAATGGAAATTATGGACTGGATTAATGGCTATGCTTTTGCTGCGAGTGAGCAAAACGCGAGTGGTGGTCAGGTCGTCACCTCACCGACAAATGGTGCGTCAGGGGTTATTCCCGCTGTTTTAATGTATTACAACCAATTTATCCGCCCTCTTGATACCAAACAATTAAAAGATTTTATTGCCGCTTCTGGTGCAATTGGAATGCTTTATAAAATGAATGCGTCTATTTCTGGAGCAGAAGTCGGCTGTCAGGGGGAGATAGGCGTGTCATCATCGATGGCGGCTGCGGGATTAACGGCACTGCTGAGTGGCAGTAACGAACAGATTTGTGTCGCCGCCGAAATCGCAATGGAACATTCTCTTGGAATGACCTGCGATCCAATTGGTGGCTTAGTGCAAGTTCCATGCATCGAACGGAATGCTATGGGAGCAATTAAAGCCATCAATGCGTCTCGCATGGCTCTAAAAAGAACCAGTAAACACATTATTTCATTGGATAATATCATCGCGACTATGTATCAGACTGGAAAAGATATGAATAAGAAATACCGTGAAACATCGCAAGGCGGATTAGCCGTCATTCACTTAGCCCCACCGTGTGAATAGCTGTCTCAATAAAAAAGAGAGCACCAGGTCATGTCTCATACCTAGTGCTCTCTTTTTAATTCATATCTTACAGTCGTTACACTCTAGATTGATTAGAACTTTCAGAGTCGCTGCATTTTTTGAACTTCCGCCCGTAAAGGATACCCAACTTTTCCATACGTTTAGTTAACGTATGAGGGTTAATATCAAGTAGTTCCGCCGCGCCGTTTGGACCATGAATCTTACCTTTCGTCTTATTAAGCGTATCTTTGATGTGTTGAGTCATTACATCATCTAGTGAGGCATATTGTTCAAAGCTAGCCACATTTTTCATGGGTTCGATAGTGCGTCTAGACGCATTGATCTCTTTGAACTGCAGCGTTCCCGTTTTATTTTGGATTAGCTCTCGCTCAATCACATTTCCCAACTCACGAACATTACCTGGCCAGTTATATGAAACAAGACGATCGAGTGCTGCTTTCGTTAACGTAGAGTATGACTTTATACCGAGTTCTTGGGATTTTCGATTCAAGAAATAGTTCACAAGTTCGGGGATATCATTCTTTCTCTCCCTTAAACTCGGAACAACGATAGGGAATGTATTAATCCTGAAACTGAGATCCTCACGAAACTTACCTTCTTTAATTAGAGCCTCGATATTTTGGTGTGTTGCACAAATAATACGAATATCCACTGGAATGGTACTCGTTCCACCAACACGCTCTATCTCTCGATTTTGAATGACTCGAAGCAACCTAACCTGTGCTTCTAAAGGCAGTTCACCCATTTCATCAAGAAAGATAGTCCCACCATTTGCTCTTTCAAAACGCCCACGTTTTAACGTAGCCGCTCCGGTAAACGCGCCTTTCTCATGGCCAAAAAGTTCACTATCAACTAATGATTCAGGAATAGCACCACAGTTAATTTTAATAAAAGGGCCATCTCTTCGCTGCGAGCTGCTGTGAATTGCATTCGCGATCAGCTCCTTACCGACACCCGTTTCACCTAAAATAAGCACCGTTGTATTAAGAGACGCAACCTGAGCAACCTGTTCCATCACATGACTTAGGCCCGCTCGCTCACCAACTATTTCTCTGCCAGCCTGTAGCATAAGTTCATTACTAAAGTAACGATTATCATCCACAAGACTGTCTTTGAGCTTTGACAGTTCGATGTAGATTAAACAGTTGGACATAGAAATAATGAACGGGTCTTTTAGCATTCTGATAAGTTCAACGTGTTCGTCACTAAACCTATTCGCGCCTTTTGCGATAAAATCGATAGCGCCGAGTAATTGGCCTTCCGATCTCAATATAAGGGTTAAAATTGATGAATCCCAAAGATCAATCGCGCGTCTTTTTATGTTCTCTATATCACCTTCACCCGGTGTATTGGTGTAAATAACATCTTGGTAGCCATGGTTCATCTGCTCGATAATACTGTTCGATACATTAATTGACCGCTCTAACGGTCTTCCACCGCGATTATCAGCTTCAGCAAAGTAATTCATACTTCCCGTCTCTGAATCGTGACTGTTCATTTGGATTAAATCCAAAGGAATATGTTTTTTCAGAAACTTAAAACACCGGTAAAGCGCTACATTACTATCAAGGCTACTGCACATAGCCAATGTAGCCTGCCTAAAGAAATCATCTCTGTTCATCATATTTAATTCTTCTAAGGCTTAATTTCATCTAGTTATCTCAAATGAACTCGCAAAAAGCAATAAATTAGCATATATGCAATTATTGGAGTTAGTTTTAGTAAATATTCAAATATCAATTAGCATATATACAAAATCTAATTTATATATTTTTAACTCGCTGTTTTTACACATAATATTATCTGGCGCGAAATATGCTATATAAATAACAATAAATAAATAGATAAAATATCAATAATTATTATTTTCCAATAAATAGACCTTCGTCACATATAGAGTTTTTCAATAAATAGATATAGGTCACATATATTTATTAATTAAAATTATTGCAATTTAAATAAATAAGAATGATTCGTGATTACAAATACCCTACTTTAATAATTAACAGGAATATATTTAATATGAACAAAAGAAAAAGCTTTAAATATTACAGCATAATTAACGTTGTCTTTTCATTTTTAACTTTTTATTTCTCAGTATCTCTTACAAATGATGCTCTAAACACTATTCTCCCTGCATTAGAACAGATGAATGGTTGGTCTAGAGGACAGATAACTTCCGCTGTATCAATAGGCGCGATAATTTCTATCTTTTCGATCTGGTTATTGGGGACATTAGTTCTCAAAGGTGGTGTGCGTAAAGTATTGTCAACCTCCTTGCTCTTGCTCGGTATCGTAACAATATTTATGGCGCAATCTGGTGAAGCTGGGGTATTTAGCGAATTCTCTCTATATATTGCAATTGTTCAAATCTTTGCAGCAAGTTTATTCGCCCTCCCTCCTGTCCTTCTTTCAAACTGGTTTGTTGAAAAACGAGGTAGAGCTTTAGGCATAGCGACAATAGGCGCACCTTTTGGTGGCGCAACGTTTAACCTTGCTGTTGGTAACGTAATGGGTGCACAAGGTTTTGCATTTGCCTATACCGGTGTTGGTATCGCAGTCATTATACTTGCCATCATAGGCTTCCTAGTTATCGTTGATAAGCCAGAAGATGTTGGGCTTGCTCCAGACGGTGCTGACTTAACTGAAGAACAGATTCAAGCGCTAAAAATCGAAATGGAAAGTACTAAAACCGATTGGCCACTGATAAAAATGTTTACCAACAAAAAGACTTGGTTGTACGTTGTTTCATTTGGTTTATTGAACTTAATGATCACTGGTGTCATGAGCCAACTAATACCACGTCTTTTGGATGTCGGTCTAACAATGCCTACCGCTTTACTTGCGTTAACGTTTGCTTCACTTTTGGGTATGGTTCTTAGTTATGCTTGGGGTTGGTTGGATGATAAATTCTCAACGACAACTGCATGTTTCTTCCTATCACTAACTTTTGGTTTAGCAGGCTTATCCTTCCTTTTTGGTTCTGCAGACAACATGTTTGTGATGATTCTCGCCATTGTTTGTGTCGCGTCACTCATCGGTGGATTACCAAACCTTGATGCTTCGATGATCATATCAATTTATGGACGAAAAGAATTTGCTCATGTGACGCGTTACGTTCGTGTTGGTGTAAGTATTTTCAGAAGTTTCGGCTTTGTCGCGATGGGCGTTCTATTTGACCACTACGGTTCATACGACCTCACATATATGATATTCATCGGTATGTCGATTGCGTCAGCTTTATTGATATTACTTATTAAACCACAAGACAATCGAGACCTCTGCTTAAACCCAACAACTTAATTTAAACCTAGGCTAAGGCTTATAATAATTTAACTTAAATAATGAGGTATCCGAATATTGCATTCAGATACCTCATATATTTTTTAACGAACAAATACATAAAAATATAATTATTAGTAATTGAATATTTAATTTTATATTCAACTTATCATTAACCTTTTATTAACTTTAATGCGTAATTAACCAAATAATTATACGGTCCTCTTTATTTGCATATATGCTAATTAACTCCTCATTAGCATATATGCAAATAACATTTAGAAGATATGCTACATTATTGAAAAATAACCATATAACTTATTGATTTTAAATAATAATTAGTCTGGCACAATAGATGCAATATGTAACTTATATAGTAAGAGTAGCTAAATAATACGTTTCCCAAAACTTAACAAGTTACTTAATAAAATTTTAACAATCGTGAGCAAAGAGCGTTATCCCTTATATAACGTTCCCAAACAATTAACTGGAGGAAGCATTAGTGAATGCTGAACATGTTGTAGAAACAGATGTACTCGTCATTGGCGGGGGACTTGCTGGCTGCTTTGCAGGTATTAAGGCTCGGGAACAAGGAGCAAAAGTCATTCTTGTCGATAAAGGTCGTATCGGTAAAACTGGCGGAACGCCTTATGCCGGTGACACTATGGTGTTCAATGAAGATTGGGGCCACGACTTGGAAGCTTGGTTAGATCAGTACTCAGCACTAGGTGAGTATATGAACAACCGTGAGTGGAATGAAATCGTATGTCGTGATTCTTATGAGCGATTCCTTGATTTGAAATCTTACGGTGTCAAGTTCGAAGAAAAAGATGGCGAGGTTGTCCGCTTTGCTCACCCTAATAATCATGTTGACCTACCTGATAAAGACAAGTTCCCACCATTAGTAAGCGAAGTTGTGCATTGGCTACCAGGCTGGATGAAAGCCATGCGCAAGAAAGTGAAGAAAAGCCGCATCAAATTGATGGAAAGAACAATCATCTGCGACCTGATCAAACAAGACGGCGTCATTGTCGGTGCGGTCGGCCTTCCGGTTGATGGCGACACACCTATCATCATCAAAGCTAAATCGGTTGTCGTTGCAGCGGGCGGCGGTGGTTTTAGACCACCAGGCTACCCAACTCATGGATTGACTGCTGATGGTATGGCGCTTGGTTATAATGTTGGTGCAAAAATTACCGGCTGTGAGTGGGTCTGCTCGATGACTCCAAACAGTATGGAAGTTAGCCCTCTCCCTGATTCTGAAGACGCACCTAAATTTGAATCATTATATGAACACTTCAGCAGTGGCGCTACTGCAGCGGCTCCTGGTGCAACCAAATTTATTCCATTTTTGAATCCTTACTTTAATGCAGAGGGCGATGAAGTGCCTCACCGTGGCGTATCTTGGCACGGTTGGATTGATGCTCACTACGAAATCCACCAAGGTAGAGGCCCTATCCACGCTGTAATGGGCAATGGTGCTCAGGTTCCTATCGCAGGAACAGGATCGGCAGGATCGTCACATGGGCACGCAACGAATGGACTTGTTCCAGTAGACACTGACTGCAGTGTTGGTGTTCCTGGATTGTACGCTGCTGGTGATAGCTTAGGTTCGCATTTTGTCGGCGCAACCTATTCTGGTTTTGGTTGTGCAACTTCTCATGCTAGTGCAACCGGAGCTCGCGCTGGAAACGCAGCTGCTATTTTTGCACTGGATTCCAACGACGTAGAGCTTGATGAGCAACAAGTCGATGGGCTTGTCACTAAAATGCTGACTCCACTCGTACGCAAAGGCGGTTTCAGCCCACGCTGGGTAACTGAAACGCTAAGAAGCTACATCACTCCGTACTATGTTATGTACATCAAGCATGGCAAACGACTGCAAAATGCCCTCGATAGTGTTGAGTTCATTAGAGACCACATTGTGCCAAAAATGGTCGCTAACGATCCACATGAGCTACGTATTGTTCATGAAACGAAAAACATGGTTTTTAACGCTGAGCTCAAACTACGTTCTTCGCTAATGAGAACGGAAAGCCGTGGTAACCACTACCGTGAAGACTACCCTGATCGCGACGATTCTTGGCTAGCCCATGTTGTACTGGAAGATGTCGACGGACAAATGGTCGCGTCTAAGAAACCAATACCAGACTCGTGGAAGCCTAAACAAGATAAGTCTTACGAAGAGAAATATCCAATGGAGTTTCCAACTCACTAACACAGTTAGAGCGAATCGTTTATTTGCTTAACTGATTTTATTAAAGGGATAAATCAGGCGTTAATGGAAGTAACAACGCCTTGGTTTACCCAACAGAGAATTTAAATTTTATAAAGGAAACTTTATGCCTATTTCAAAAATCGATAAGGACCTTTGCACTGGCTGTGGCAAATGTGTTGAAAGTTGTCCGATGGATGTCATTCGTTTAGATAAAAAGAAAGAACTTGCCGTTATTACTTACGTAGAAGACTGTATGTATTGTGGTTTTTGTACCGATTGTCCAGAAGGTGCATTAACCGTAACTGCCGGTCCCGTACGTTCAGCAATTCTCGGGTGGGGTTAAGCATTTATTGCATTATTTAACCCGTTATTTCGACTGGCCCAACTCTGTGTTGGCCAGTCTTAATCAATACTATTTTATAGGACCGCTAGAATGCAGGAATTAGGGCTACTCATCGTTGCCAATGTTTTAGTAAATAATGTCGTACTCTCTCGATTTTTGGGTTTGTGCCCATTCATGGGAGTTTCCAATAAAGTTCAATCTGCGTTTGAGATGGGGCTTGCGACAACTTTTGTGCTTACGATGGCGTCAGGCGCATCATGGATGCTCGAACATTGGCTTCTACAGCCGCTTGGACTTGATTACCTTCGTCTTCTTGGGCTTATCATGGTCATCGCATCAATGGTGCAGCTTACCGAGCTATATATTGCGAAACAGAGCCCTTCCCTACATAGAATTTTAGGTATTTTCCTGCCCTTGATTACGACAAACTGTGCTGTATTAGGTGTCGCAATCTTGGTCATTCAAGAGCAGTTAACGTTTCTTGAAAGTTTACTTTATGGCTTCTCTAGCGCTGTGGGTTTCACTTTAGTCATCACTTTATTTGCCGGTCTTCGAACTCGTTTAGAGCTCAATAGTGTTCCATCACTCTTCGCTGGCTCACCTATCGCCTTTATAACTGCGGGTGTCATGGCAATGGCGTTCGCTGGTTTTGCTGGCATCGCAGGATAAGGAGCTTAAACTTATGATTATTTATACACTGGCTTTTCCTATCCTAGCAGGTGCAATTGGTTATTTATTAGGTGTCGCAGCACAGCACTGGCGCATTGAGTCTGATCCATTAGTTGAAACCATCACGGCAATGTTACCGAATGCACAATGTGGACAATGTGGATACCCAGGATGCGGAGAAGCGGCAAAAGCGGTTATTGCAGGTGAAATTCCACCTAGCTTTTGCCCACCAGGCGGTAACCTTGTTGCCAGCCAAATCGCTGAAAAGCTTGATATTCCACTGGATCAAGATGGCCTCGCTATTCCTATGGTTGCCGCAATCGACCCCGACACATGCGATGGTTGTGGTCGCTGCTTTAAGACCTGCCCATTCGACGCCATAGTTGGCGCGAATTTTCAACTTCATGGCGTTGTATCTGATGCTTGTACCGGTTGCGGACAATGTGTTCCAGTCTGCCCACACAATGGCATTATGCTTAAACCGGATCCTATTTTTGCATCCGTGCCCCAAAAACCGACAGTACTATCATCTTCAACGAGTCAAATAGGGGTGCACCATGTTTAGCCTAAACAAACGCATTCAGGGTGGCGTACACCCAAAAGACACCAAGTTTCTTAGCAAAGAATCGCCAATAGAGTCTCTTAAAACCTTGCCACCCAAATTGACTCTTTTGCTCAAACAACACTTAGGGCAACCTGCCACTCCAGACGTGAGCATTGGCCAACACGTTAAAGCGAACGACTTAATTGCCCACGCAAATGGGCGTTTTAGCGCACCGATACATGCGCCTTTAGATGGCGTGATCGAATCTATCGTTACCACTGGTTCTCAACCTTATATAGAGCTGATTCCAGCGAGTCAGCAAACCGCTTACAACGAAAACCTAGGATTTTCGCTTGAAGAACAACCACAGCAAACATTAATCGAAGCGATTCACAATGCCGGCTTGGTCGGTATGGGTGGCGCGATGTTCCCAACCGCGGATAAATTGAAGCTAAGCTTAACCAATGATATTCATACTCTAATCATTAACGGCGGTGAGTGCGAACCCTACCTAACGTGTGACGATCGATTAATGCGTGAGCGTGCCGAGAATATCTTAAAAGGTATTCAAATCCTGTTACGAGCGTGCAAAGCTAAGAAAGCAATCATCGGAATTGAAGAGAACAAACCTGAAGCAATCAAACGTATGCGAGCGTTGTGTGAAAACGATGGCTCTATTACGGTGAAACCTCTTCCTGTGTTATACCCAATGGGCTCTGAAAAGCAGATGATCAGAGCATTAACTGGCCAGCAAGTTCCTTCGGGCAAACTCACTTCTGAATTAGGCATCATTATTCAAAATGTGGGGACTTGTGAAGCGGTTTATAATGCTTTGTATGAAGGGCAACCTTTAACTCACCGCGCCATTACCGTCAGTGGTGGCTCTATCACTCGACCAGCCAATATTTGGACGCCAGTAGGAACGCCAATTTCGCACCTCATCGACCAATGTGGTGGTGTCACAACTGAACCTCAACGCATGATCCTTGGTGGCCCAATGATGGGGCGAGAAGTGACTGATAAACAAGCTCCTATCACCAAAGGCAGCAGCGGTCTATTACTGCTGAATAAAAACGAAATTGCTGACGATCAACCAAAATCGTGTATTCGCTGTGGTCAATGTGCCGACGCGTGTCCAATGCAACTTCAACCATTAAACCTATTCCCAATCCTTCAGAACGATAAAATCGATGCCGCGAAAGACGCAGGTGTAATGGATTGTTTATTGTGTGGTGCCTGCTCATTTTCATGCCCCGCTTCTCTTCCACTTACCGCAACATTTGGGTGGGGTAAACAGCAGATAGCGCTACAAACCAAACAAGAACAGAAAGCCGATTCTACGCGTAAAGCCAGTGAAGCTCGTCGTATCCGAGTAGAAGAAGAAGCCAAAGCCAAAGCGGCGGCAAAAGCGGCGAAGGCAGCAGCAAAAGCCGCCAAAGCGAGTAAACGCGCTGCGAGAAAACCCCGTAGTACTAAGGTTGAAACAACCGTAGAGGATCAAAAGTAATGCTACAGTCTCCCCACATTCATCAGGGCGTTCACATCCGAGATCTGATGTATAAAGTTGTTTATGCCTTAGTACCAGCGGCTATATTTGGTTTCTGGCAGTTTGGCTTGCCGGCGGTGATGCTGACTGCGGCTTGTGTTTTTACTGCAGTAATAACAGAAATTATCTGTCACAGAATCAATCCTCAAACTAAGGGTGAATGGCAAGATGGATCTGCGTTACTCACAGGGTTAATTCTGGCAATGAGCCTGCCTCCCCATGCTCCTATTTGGATAGGTATTATGGGCAGCGCGATCGCTATTGCACTGGGTAAACACAGTTACGGTGGTTTGGGCCAAAATCTGTTTAGCCCAGCAATGCTAGCACGCGTGCTGCTACTGATTGCTTTTCCTTTAGAAATGACTCAATGGCCAATTCCCTTTAGTCAACTTAGCGAAGCGACTTGGTATACCAGCGCGGCAGACAGTTTTACAGGTGCAACGGCATTAGCGAGTCACGGTATATCGACCACAGGATTTGTCGATAGCGGGCTTGGTATAGTCGCCGGCAGTATGGGTGAAACATCCGCAATACTATTAATTTTAGGTGGCTTGTATCTTATCTACACAAAAGTCATTCATTGGCAACTTCCCGTTGCAAGTCTCTTAGGCTGCTTAGTTCCTGCGGGTATTGCTTGGGGTATTGATTCGTCGTCGTTTCCACCGATCGAACACCTTGTGAGTGGTGGTTTACTATTCGGCGCATTTTTCATCATAACCGATCCCGTTACGGGCCCTTCTACCTCGCGAGGACGTTGGGTATACGGTCTTTTGTTTGGCTTCTTGGTTTGGATCATTCGTAGCTTTGCAAACTACCCAGAAGGCGTAGCGTTTGCAGTACTGTTATGCAATATGTGTAATCCACTCATTGAGCAATTTACCCGACCAACTATTTATGGTCACAAGAAAATGAATCAGAAAAAGCCTCAAGCGGAGGATGTATGAGCGAGACTCCAGAAACAATCGAGGTAAAAACCGATCTTACTCCTAGCTCAACGATCAGACCGCCTAAAGAGCAAGCTCTTCGCTTAGCGGCTTTTGCTACTGTTGTTGCGTTTATTGTGATGCTTTGTGATGTTTTTATTGGCCCCACTGTTGAACTTCGTGCTCAAGAAGATCGTCAAGCAATGTTCGCAGAAGTGTTACCTATTTCACTCTACGACAATGACCCCAGCTTAGAGCAAGAAAGTGTGCTTGTTGATGACGCCCCCATCACATACTACCGTGCCCGACTCAACGGTGAAGTTAGTGCTCTCGTGATGCAAGTCGCACCTCAAGGGTATGCGGGTGCGATTAATCTGTTAGTCGCGGCCAAGCCTGACGGCACTATCACGGGTGTACGGGTTATCGGACACAATGAAACACCGGGTCTTGGTGACAATATCGAAACCAGCAAAAGTGATTGGATTCTTCAATTTAATGGTCTCTCTTTAACAAACCCTACTCCAGATCAATGGGGAGTAAGCAAAGATGGGGGACAATTTGATAGTTTTACAGGCGCAACGATAACACCAAGAGCCGTCGTGGCAGGCATCAAGCAATCATTAGAAGTTATCCAAAACAATAAATCGGACCTAATTGGTCAAACGCATTCTGAGGAGAGTCTTGATGACTAAGTTGTCTCTGCGAAGCCAGTTTATCGATGGATTATGGCGCAATAACGTTGTTTTCAGTCAACTATTGGCTCTGTGTCCACTCGTCGCCGTCACCAGTTCAGCAACCAATGGGTTGGGAATGGGTTTAGTTACAACCGTTGTACTTATTGCATCTAATATTAGTATTTCACTGATTCGACATTGGGTTACGCCACAGATTCGAATTCCCGTTTTTACCCTAGTTATCGCGTGTCTAGTGACCGTAGTTGACTTAGGAATGAACGCATGGCTCCACGATCTACACAAAGTACTCGGACTCTTTATCCCACTTATACTAACTAACTGCGCCATCTTAGGACGAGCTGAAGCCTTTGCTTCTAAAAATAAACCATTTGCATCTTTGATTGATGGTGCCGGTATTGGTCTTGGTTTTACCATCGCCTTAGTTCTCTTAGGTGGATTCCGTGAGATCATCGGCTCAGGCACCCTATTTTCTCATGCTGCGCTGCTTCTTGGTGACAGTTTTAGCATCATCGAGCTTACGTTGATTCCCGACTACCGCGGTTTCTTACCAGCTCTGCTTCCTAGCGGTGGATTTATCTTCCTAGGGTTACTTTTGGTCGGAAAACGCCTTCTCGATCGTGGTATGCAACGCAAACAAAAAATTCCCGCATCGATGACAAATGATACGACGTTGGAGGAGAAGGCATGAAGTTTTCAGTCGCGCATGCTCAAGGTGATAAAGGGCACTGGATTCAAATGGATCTTCCAGAACCCATCAGTTTGCGTGAAGCGATAAACGCTTCACCTTTAATGGGACTCTACTCAGATTTGGATTTAGACAGCTGTAAATTTGGCATATTTGGTAAGGTTTTACCCGCTGACACCATGGTAAAAGAAGGTGACAGAGTCGAAATCTACGTCCCTATTCGCTGCAAAAATAACGACGATGAGAGTTAAGCATCAAGGCTTACCTTAACTCTTATTTGAATGAATACACAATAAATCAAAACATTAAAATCAAACCCTACATAGAACAACTTTAACGTAGCGGTTATACAACCATTTAACGGAGACAATTATGAGCAAAATAGGCATTTTCTTTGGTAGTGAAACCGGAAAGACACAAGCCGTAGCCCAACTGATTCACGAGAAATTCGCCAGCAGCGACGTTGCCGAGCCTGTCAATATCAACACCTGTAAACTGGCTGATTTAATGCAGTATGATGCCTTAATCGTTGGTACTCCAACTCTTGGTGAAGGAGAACTTCCAGGGTTATCGACACAGTGTGAGTCTGAAAACTGGGAAGAATTTATCCCTGAAATTGAAGGACAAGACTTATCTGGCAAAAAAGTGGCGCTCTTTGGTTTAGGCGACCAAGTAACTTACCCAGAAGAGTTCGTTGATGGCTTAGGTGAGTTATTCGATCTATTTGCTGACACTGATGCTGAGATCGTTGGTAGCTGGCCAAGTGAAGGTTACACATTCGAAGAGTCTACCGCGCTTGATGGTGATGAGTTTGTTGGTTTAGTTATCGACCAAGACAACCAAGCTGATCAAACTGACGCACGCGTAACCAAATGGGTGAGTCAATTAAAATCTGAGCTAGGCCTGTAGCCTCAATTAACTTGATATTACCGTCTCTTAGTCACCCACTTAGATTAAGAGACGATACTGTTGTTACCTTTCTCACAAATCGTATGTTTCATTTCAAGTACGAACACTTTATTATTCTCTCGCGATCGTCGTCAATCGACTAAGCTATAACAATTCGACATCGCACACTTCGCCGCACTTGACTCTATTCATTCGGATCACAACTCATTTATTCGGCTTGATAGATTAGGTTTAGCACCACTTAATTTGGTATACACAAAGAACGCAGCAGATGAAAAAGATAACGATTTTAGATGGTGGCATGGGACGTGAGCTCCGAAATATTGGCGCCCCCTTTTCGAACCCACTTTGGAGTGCACAAGCACTAATAGAAGCGCCCGAATTCGTTGCTCTTGCTCACCGCAGATTTATTGAAGCGGGTGCCGATATTATCACCGTCAATAGCTATGCATGCGTCCCCTTTCATCTAGGTGAAACTCTGTATTCTGAAAAAGGAGCTCAACTGACTCAGCTCGCGGCAAGTATCGCAAAACAGGAAGCAGAAAACGCGACGCGAAATGTCCTCGTTGCAGGCTCTCTTCCACCTCCTTTCGGGTCATACCGCCCCGATCTATTTGAACCAGAACGTGCTTTTGACATTCTAAATACACTGGTTGAATCACAACACCAATATGTTGATCTGTGGCTTGCGGAGACGGTTTCGAGCATAGAAGAAGCTCGTGCTATTGCACACGCTTTAGAAGAAACATCACTCCCTTGTTACTACGCCTTTTCTCTCAGTGATGACACGGCGCAACCTGCAATGCTGCGATCTGGTGAATCGGTCACCGACGCGATAGAAGCCATTATTGAGAGCAATATTGATGGAATTTTATTTAATTGCTCCATCCCTGAAGTAATCACCCAAGCATTGGAGGTGACAAATACGGTATTGAGCAAACACAACAAAACGATTTCAACAGGGGCGTTTGCCAACAATTTCACTCCAATATCAACACAACATCAAGCGAATGAAACCATTCAAACAACACGCGACTTATCACCATTAGAGTATCTCGAATTCGTCAAACAATGGCACAAAGCTGAGGCGACAATTCTCGGCGGATGTTGTGGCATCGGCCCTAGCCATATTGCGGCGATCGCTAAATGGAGTGAAGAAAACAACTAGCTGTACTTCAACTATGATCAATAAATTGATCAATAACGGCTCGGTCGTATCCTTTAGAGGCCAAATTCAATTGAATGGTATAAGGATTCTTCGCGTGGGTTTCACCATGCTTGTCAACATCAAGTATTTCGACCAATTTACCGTGTTGCATCACCGCAACTTTTTCACACATATACGAGACAACACCTAAGTCATGACTAACCAATAAGTAAGTCAACGATAACTCTTCTCGTAGTTGGTTAAGCAAGTTCAATATTTCAGCTTGAATAGAAACATCAAGTGCTGAGGTTGGTTCATCTAACAATAGAATTTTCGGTTCCAAGATCAGCGCTCTCGCAATGGCTACGCGCTGGCGTTGACCACCTGATAATTGGTGAGGATAGCGAAATCGAAATCGACGCGGTAACGCCACTTGATCCATTACTTGAGTGATTCGTTTTTCTGAATTCTTTAACCCATGAATAGCCACGGGTTCAGACAGTATCTTATCAATCGTATGTCTAGGGTGAAGAGAAGCAAAGGGGTCTTGAAATACCATTTGCACCTGTTTATAAAACGCTTTAGTCCGTTTGTGGTCTAATCGCTGTTGACCAATTATCATTTCACCGCCACAACATTGGTTCAGCCCTGCTAGTCCACGCAAGATTGTCGATTTTCCTGAGCCAGACTCACCAACCAGTCCGAATGACTGTTGGTCTAATACTGCAAAACTCACTTTGTCTACTGCTTTAACTTGGTCATCACCTTGGCCAAAATGAATTGATAAGTCATTAAGCTCGATTGCATATTTCGACTGCTCAATCGACGACGTCATACTAGATTTCCTTTTCTATCCAATGTGCTATCTAACCAACTCTCTTGTCGCACTAGTGTCGAGAGAGGCTCGCCTTTGATTGCGTTACTTGGGAGGCAAGAAAGTAAACCACGGGTATAAGGATGCTTTGCATTATCAAGCTGTTTTGCATCCAGTTCTTCAACGATTCTCCCAGCATACATCACCAAAATTCGGTCACAAAAACTCGCCACCAAAGGTAAATCATGTGAAATCAAAATGAGTCCCATACCACGTTCTTGGACGAGATCATCCATGATTGCTAAGACTTGAAGTTGTACGGTGACATCTAATGCGGAAGTCGGTTCATCGGCGATCAGTAGATCTGGACTCGAAAGCAACATCATGGCAATCATAATTCTCTGCCCCATGCCGCCGGAAATCTCGTGTGGATACGCTTTAAATACTCGCTCGGGATTTCGAATACGAACCGACTCCAACATCTCGATACAGCGTTTTTTCGATTCCCTTTTCGATAGCTTCATCTGAACTTGACACGCCTCAATCATTTGCTTGCCAATCGTCATAACGGGATTAAGTGAATATTTAGGATCTTGCATCACCATAGAAATACGTTTACCTCGTATTTCCCGATAGGATTTCAACGATAAGCTTTGCAAGTCAATACCATCAAAACGCAATGTATCTGATGTTACAATACCGGGGCTCAGTCCGAGTATCGCACGCCCAGTTTGAGACTTCCCTGAACCAGATTCACCCACTATGGCAACTTTTTCACGCCCCATACTAAAAGACACATCACGAACCGCCTTTACCGGCCCATGAACTGAAGGAAACTCGACACTAAGATTTTTAATTTCAAGTAGATCGCCTGAAAAATTGGATGCTGAAGTCATTAATGCTGTCCTCCAGACTTTGGATCAAGTACATCCCTAAGTCCATCGCCAAGTAAGTTAAAGCCGAGTGCAACGATAAAAATTGCCATACCTGGAAAAGTCGCAAGCCACCAATAGCTAAGAATATAATCTCGACCTTCGGCGATCATTGCGCCCCATTCCGGCGTTGGAGGCTGCGCACCTAATCCTAAAAATCCCAAACCGGCTGCCGTTAAGATAATTCCCGCCATATCCAGCGTTACTCGAACAATCAACGACGACATGCACAATGGCATTATGTGCTTTGATATCAATCGCCAATGTCCTGCCCCTTGTAGTTTCGCTGCGGCAATATAATCCATTTTACGTACTGTTAGTGTTTCCGCCCGTGCTAGACGCGCATAAGCAGGCCACGATGTAATCGCTATTGCAAAAATTGCAGATTCTAACCCTCGCCCCATCGCTGCCGCTAAAGCAAGTGCTAGAACCAACTTAGGGAATGCTAAGAATACGTCTGTGATACGCATTAACAACGTGTCAACCCAACCGCCAAAATACCCAGCGACCGTTCCAATCACAAAGCCTAATAAGGGCGCGGTGAAAATAACGATACCAACGATTAAGAGCGTAATTCGACTACCTAGAATGATGCGACTAAAAACATCATTGGCTTGGCCATCAGTCCCAAACCAATGTTCTGATGACGGTGGAAGAAAACGTTGCTGTTTTAGCGCATCGCCTGTTAAGCCACTGGTTACGCCTTCCGGGGCAATATAAGGAGAGAATAGTGCGAGCAACAACAAGGCGACAACTATGGTAAAACCTATCATTGCGAGTGGATTATGAAAAAAACGCAACCACCCTAGATAACTGCGTCCTAACACAGCTTGATTTCTAGAAACTGGGTTTTCAGCTAGTAGCCAACCCTTTAACTTGGTCATATCAACAAGCCTTTTTGGTAGTTATCTAGCTCTTGGATCAAGAACTTTATAAAGTAAATCAGAGGTTAAGTTCAATAAGATAAACACTAAACCCACCACTATGGTGCCGCCCAATACCGCATTCATGTCGGCGGCCAACAGGCTGTCGGTAATATAACGTCCTAAACCAGGCCATGAGAATACAATTTCCGTGAGTACCGAGCCCTCGAGCAATGTGGCATAAGTCAGTGCAATGACGGTAATAAGTGGTACCCATGCATTCCCAAGAGCATGTCGCCATATAATCACTCTCTCCGACACACCTTTAACACGTGCAGTGGTAACGTATTCTTGCTTAAGTTGGTCGAGCATAAAAGAACGAGTCATGCGGCTTAAATACGCAACGCTGTAATAAGAAAGCAGCGATGCGGGTAGAATGATATGGGAAAATGCATCTTTAAATGCATCCCAACTTCCGGCGAGTATCGTGTCTACCAACACCATATTTGTCACTTTTGGTAGAGTATATTCATACATCACGCTCAATCGACCTTCCGGAGCGGCAACCCAGTCTAAATGCTGGTAAAAAACCACGATTCCTAACATGGCTAACCAAAATATCGGTGCACTATGGCCAATAAGCCCTAGTACTCTCACGAGATTATCGATCCACTTATTTTGATTAACTGCAGCCGATACGCCAGCAGGGATACCAAATATAATTCCAAAAAACGTCGCCAATGTCGCAAGCTCTAAGGTCGCCGGGAAATAGGTTAGAATGTCATCTGACACAAGATTCGCAGTACGGACAGACGTCCCTAAATCACCACTAACAACACCACCTAGGTAATAAATAAATTGAACCGCTATCGGCTTATCTAAACCCATTTCGAGATACGTTTTCTGATACAAAGCTTCCGGCGCTTTATCACCTATCACCGCAATCACAGGGTCGGTGGGCATCAGCCGGCCAATGACAAATGTGAGTAACAGTAACCCCAAAAAAGTTAACGCTAACATGGCAAAAAAATGCATGAATGGCTTAACTTTTTTGGTATAAGTTGAAGAAAAAAAGACGGACATAATGCCGCCTTTTGATACTGATTTTTCCATTATTTCTTCACAACATCTTTGTATGAGTTGTTATCAAATGAAGGACCTAACACAAAGCCATCCACGTTTGCACGTATTCCTGATACTTCTTGCTCCTGCATAATAAATGCAAACGGAGCTTCTTTTTGGTGTTGCTTCTGAAGTTCAATATACATATTTGCACGTTTTTCAGCATCTGGTTCAGTAACTGCAGCTAATGTCTTTTTAGTCATATCTACTGGTGCATAAGCATTACGCCATGCAACAGGTTTCGATTTCGCATCATCGCTGTTGTCTACGTTCTTAGCAAACGTATCTGCATTGGTATGTGGGTCTTGATAATCCGGTCCCCAAGCGCCAAAAAACAGTTGATGTTTACGAGCTCGATATACGGTTAACACTTGCTTACCGTCCATCGGAACAAGCTTGACGTTGATCCCTGCCTTCGCAAAAGTAGTTTGCATCGATTTAGCCGTGTCAATACGAATAGGAGCATTACGCACAATCATTTCAATATCGAAACCATCAGGATAACCTGCTTTTGCGAGCAGTGCTTTCGCCTTTTCTATGTCTAGAGAAAACGGTTGCTCTTCTAACGCACCAAGGAACCCTTTAGGTAGAAATGCTTGCTGAACTTGTCCACGACCAGCCCAAACTGTATCTGCTAATCCTTTATAATCGATCAGATATTTCAAGGCTTCCTGTACTTCTGGTTTCGCTAAAATAGGATCTTTTAAATTCATTGAAAGATAATAAAGTGCGCCTTTACCTTTTTTAAGTAACTTGATCTCTTCGTTACCTTCAACGCTCTTCAACTGCTCAGTTTCTAAATTACGAGCAATGTCGATATCCCCTTTTTCCAATAGTAGCTGCTGTACAGAAGACTCACCGATATGACGAATAAACACGTTTTTCATCTGCGGCACACCATTCCAATAGTCACTATTGGAACTTAATACAACAATTTCTGACGGTTTCCATTGTTCGATTTTAAACGGTCCTGAACCTGCATAGTGCGTTCGCAACCACGCAAATCCCATGTCACCGTCTACTTCGTGTTTCATTACTTCGTCTTTATCGACAATCGATGCGATAGTGGCAGACAAGCAATAAAGCACAAATGTCGGTGCATACGCTTTATCGGTTTCAATTACGAGTGTGTCATCATCAAGAAACTTAATCTTGTCCATGACGTTTTCAGCGCTAAAGCCAAACTGGGTTAAAATAAAAGCGGGAGACTTATCTAGGATCACGGCGCGTTGAAGTGAAAATGCGGCATCTTCTGCTGTTAACTCATCACCTGATGAAAACTTGATTCCTTTGCGCATTTTAAACGTAAACGTTTTGCCATCTTCACTCACCGTCCAACTTTCTGCGGCGACACCATGAATTTTTGACACATCGTTAGGATCAAACCCTATTAGTCTGTCGTAGCTATTGCCGATAATTTCTGCCGCTGAGAATTCAAAAACTTCCGCTGTATCTAACGAAATCATGTCATCGAATTGCCAACCTACGATAAGAGAATCTTTTGGGGTAGCAGCGAACGCAGCCCCCGAGGAAATTGCCAGAGCTAAACTTGCGATGCTAAGCAAACGCTGGGCTTTATTAACAAGTAACTTCATTGTGCCTCCGAAAATATTCTGTCCATGTCATTTTCTGACCCTTAATCGTCATTAACTTTGTGTTGTTTCTTATGCCTCCTCAATTACTCCAAACTTCTTTTGCAAGTGCACGCATATTGCCGCCCATAATAGAATGAATATCTGACTGTTTATACCCACGCAGTCCAAGCAGACGGGCAATCTCCTGAAAACGTTCTGGAGGCGCAAACAATAAATTCAAAAATCCATCGCTAGCACTATCGTATCCGTGCTCTTTCGGCCACCAGTAACCGAGATCTAACCCTTCAGGCCCTGTATCAAGATGCTCGTCATACACATAATCCAACCCTAACCCAACATGTTTAGGTCCAATAAGTTGCACCACATAGTCAATCGCCTCAACCATGCTTTGTGCACTAGCCTGCTCACAGTTGAGAAACCGCGCTACGCCGTTAATACAGACAACACCACCCGTTTCAGCACAGGCTTGTAGCTGATCATCGTGGTAGTTCCTACCGTGGTTTTTTAACGCTCGAGGGTTACCATGACTAATAATGACTGGCTTAGATGAATATTCAAAAATATCCATACAGGTTCGATAACCAGTATGCGAAACATCCATAAATAGATTGTTTGCGTTAATTGCATCGACGATCGCCCGTCCTTTAACGCTTAACCCCGAGTCTTCATCATGACATCCACCAGCCAAAGAATTACTACGGTTGTACGCCAAGTGAACCTGTCTCACACCTAAATGGGCAAATAAATCCACCATAGCTGGACTTTCATGCAAAGGAATTCCACCCTCTAAATCAAAAGAGATGGCTAATTTACCTTCACGTTGGGCACGTTCAACATCAGCAAAACTGTTTACTTGAACAAGAAAATCTAATTCGCTGATGCGTTTTCTAAAACCAGCGATTATCTGAATAATTTCGCTAAGGGGATTAAAATCCATGCCAATATTAATTGAAATGTAATACGCACCATTGCTTATATGGCGCTCAAGGGAGGCTAAATCGTATGTGGGATTTAACGGGACACAGGTATGAGCATCCCAAACTGGTATCATTTCCAAAAAAGCTCCCTCTAATTTAGATCGTGATAATAAACGCTAGTGAAATCACCATAATCAGCATTTTCAGGAATTAGATGACAAGGTTTTCAGTCATTACTATTCCAGGATTATCAATTCACTATGAGATATTACTGTGAGTCATTGAATAAATGATTAGCAAACCTCGTGCCACTAAAATACCCCTAAATTCATGGTATTAATGTTAATCCCCGCACTATTTAAGTGATTACCCAACATTATGCACCAGTCTAGGACATAGACATTGAAACGAATCGCGCGCACTTTCAACACCAATATTCTGAGTAAAAAATGATTAAAACCTGAACGACTCTCCGCCTCACTATGGTTGGAGAGTTACGCCTTAAATTCACTCTCCGAAATGAAAAGCTAGACGCAAATTCAACGAAAGGATTACGCAACAATCCCGATACAAATACAGTCATTTTTGCCAACATCTGTTAAATAAATACGCAACACAATTGTTTAAGATCAATCTCTTATTCGTAATTCTCTCTTTAGCATTCCCATTTGTTGCACGCACAACAACTAGGTGTTATGTTTATTTTTGTTGTGGATGCAACAATAAATATTTTTACAAAGATGAGATAACTATGAAGTCCAACGCTGTCCCTTTTATTTTAGTTTTATTTCTTGCCAGTGTTTTTGCACTGTCTCCTTTAGCAACCGATAGTTATTTAGCGGCGATTCCGCAAATGGCTAGCGAACTTAATGTCGTCACAGGTTCTGTTGCCATTACGGTTAGCATATACATTTTTGTTATGGCACTTGGCCAAATGTTCGGTGGCCCACTGTGTGACCGTGCGGGAAGACGATTTAGCATGATGTTAGGTTTGACTCTGTTCGTCGTTGGCGGTTTTGTTATTGCTGGGGCTGGAAATTTAACAATCCTCTATGTTGGTCGATGCCTTCAAGCATTTGGTGGCGGTATTGCATTTGTATGTGTTCCGGCCATTATTCGCGACGTTGCTTCCGGTAAAGCAGCCGCAAAACTATTCACACTAGTCGCTCTAATCATGATGGTTGCACCTGCTATTGCACCAATATTCGGTACGTTGGTTTTAAAAACACTAGGTTGGACTTGGATATTCATCCTAATGTCTCTATTTGCCGTTATCACAGCCTTTATCGGGGCAGTATCTATTCCTAAAACTAATAAACCGGCGCACCAGAAATCACCAAGTATTATCCAAGGTTTTATTGAAGTTTTTAACACTCGCGAAGCAAGAAAATACGCGATTATTCTGGCTGCGACATTCTCTGCATTAATGATTTTTCTAACAAACTCTTCCATGATTTATATCGAGCACTACGGTTTGAGTGAAGAGATGTTTGCAGGAATACTTTTGGTCAACACCATTGCTAGCATCGTTGCGAACCGTATTAACGCTTTTCTTCTTAATAATCATTCCCCACAAAAACTCTTGTCTCTGTTTGTAGGCTTGCAAGTATTCGGTCTGTTAATACTGCTCACCTCTCAAGTGTTGATGCCTGAAAGTTGGGTATTCTCGGCCACCGGTTTTATTATCGCGAGTGGTTCACTTGGCGGAATCTTTGGTAACTCCAACGCTTGTTTTATGGCTTATTTCCCAGAAAAAGCAGGAATCGCATCGGCGTTCATTGGTGCATCTCAATCTATCGGCAGTTCCATTATCGCCGCGCTATCAACCTTACTCCTATCAAGTGGAATATGGACGCTAGCAATAATGATGCTAGTAATAAGTGGCACTGCATTTCTAATTTCAACCGGCAACGAAAAACATACCGATACACTCGATGCCGTCTAACTCGAATTTAGAGGCTAAATAATAAAGCCTCAGTGATTAAAAATTTATTTTTAGTCTAATAAGCACCGATAAATGTCACCGAAAGGTGTCATTTATCGGTTCACACTGATAAGGAAGCAAAACGATATGCCTATTGAAAGTATTAATGCTGATTTATGCATTGGATGCGGTACCTGTGTGGCCCGCTGCCCAATGGATATTCTGCGACTAAATACCCAACCAGAAGTGAAACAAGAACAATCGCCCTGTAGCGCAGCCTGCCCGCTTGGTGTAAACCAACGTGAATACCACAACTTAATTGAGTTAGATATGCTCGATGAAGCGGCTGAATTACTGGCAAAATACCATCCAATGCCGTCTATTACTGGCCGTATTTGTCCTCACCCATGTGAAACTCCGTGCTCGCGTGCAATTGTTGATTCCGCAATCAACATCAATGGCCTAGAGCAGTATTTGGGCGACTACCTACTAGAGCAGGGATCAACAGCTTCCGTTTCAGGAGACAAGGTAGCCGTTATTGGTTCAGGTCCTGCTGGCTTAGCCGCGGCTTATCACCTTGCACAACAAAGCTACAGTGTCACGGTTTTCGAGCGTGAACAAAAACTCGGTGGCTTGCTACGTACTTCTATTCCTTCTTTCCGTTTACCAGAAGAAGTACTTGATAAGCAAATCGAAGCCTACAAGCAAATGGGCATTGAGTTTAAAGCCGGCGTTTCTATCAGTGATGCCTCAGAACTCGAAGCTCAAGGGTATAAAGCGGTAATTGCTGCAACTGGCGCATCTAAGCCATTTACTCTTTCAGTTCCAGGTAACGATGCAGAAGGTATCACAAGCGCTATTTCCTTCTTATATGATGTAAAAGCGGGTACTCCTGCTGACCTAACAGGTAAAAAAGTGGCTGTCATCGGTGGTGGTAGTGTCTCGCTAGATGCCGCTCGTACCGCCGTTCGTTTAGGTGCAGACGCTGTAAATGTGATCTGTCTTGAGCGTGTTGAGCCCGGTCATAAAGATACAATGCTAGCGCTGACTGAAGAGATTGAAGATGCCATCGATGAAGGCGTTGTGATTAATACATCTCGCAGTGTCAGCTCTTTTGAAACACAAGCTGGTAACGTAAGTGCTGTTAAGATGGTTGAATGTTTAAGTGTTCGCGATGATGGCCGCTTTAACCCTGTCTACGGTGAAACGGTATTAGATGAAACTATCGATGCTGACTTTATTATTTTAGCGATTGGTCAAACCGCTGATGCTGAACTCGTACCAACGGGTTTTGCAACCAACGAACGTGGTCAAATCCTCTCTGATAAAGTGACCATGCAAGCTGCCAATAGTCTTTTCGCCATTGGTGATGCGGTTACTGGCCCAACAACAGTTGTAGTAGCAGCAGCCGCTGGTAAACGTGCGGCGCTAACTGTTGACCGCTTCCTAAAAGGTGAAGAATTAGCTCAAGGTCTAGAGACTGAAGTTAAGCAATTTGATATCAGTATCTTAACCCAACAAGCATGCGCTGAAGTCGCTAAAGCACCTCGTGTAGAACGTCGTCGCCTACCGATCGAAGAATGTAAAACGAGCTTCGCAGAAACACTCAAATCGTTCGATTGGAACGAAGCCGCAAAAGAAGCTGAACGCTGCTTAACCTGTGGTAGTAATGCAGAAATCGCATTCAAAGTGGATTGTCAAATTTGTAACATCTGTGCGCATTACTGCCCAGTAGACGCAATCGAAATTACGCCGGAACGTAGCTTCCCACCAATTACAGCTTGGGGCTAAGGAGCGAAAAAATGAACAATACAAATACAACTTACAAAGAGTACACCACCGACATTTTAGTCATTGGTAGTGGTTATGCCGGAACGTTTGCTGCGATTAAAGCTAAAGAGCAAGGCTTTGATGTATTAGTGGTTGATAAAGGCCGTGCAGGGATGGGTGGCAAAACTCCTTGGGCTGTTGGTTTCCAAGTTTTCGATCCGAAATCGGGTCAGCCAAGAGAACACACCATTCAAAGTACCGCGCGTGACAGCGATTACTTGGTACGCCGCGATATCGTTGAAATGTGGCATGAAGATTCACTTGATCGTTACCGCGAGATGGCTGACTGGGGCGCAGTTGACAGACCCGATGGCGACAAAAACCAAGGCGATGTATTCCGTAAAAAGCTACGCGAGAACGACGTTAAATTATTAGAAAAAGTCACAATTGTTGATCTGATTGAAAAAGATGGACAAGTCGTCGGTGCGATTGGTTTCTTTAACCAGCGTGAACAGGCGGTTGTGATTAAAGCAAAATCGGTCATTCTGTGTACTGGTGCTGGTAGCTTTAAAGTACCAGGTTACCCTATTGGTGCCCTAACCCACGATGGACAAGCCATGGCTTACCGTTTAGGTGCTGAAATTTCTGGTAAAGAAAACGTCGATCCGCATGAAACTAAGAAGCGTCACTTATGTCACCCTTGGGGCGCATTCGGCCCTGAATTTGAACTGACCCTAATGGTCAAATTCGACGCATTTCCACCACCATTTGTCGACGGAAAACCGATTATCGATGGCGTAGCGCCTTCAGATAACCCTGACTATGTGCCACTTGATCCGGATTTCAGACCGCCTCGTCCGCCATTCCCGATGATTGGTGGTGATGATATGACCTATGCAGCAATGCGTGGTGATGTCCCTGTTACGCCAGAGGTGATGTTCGGTAGTAAAGGTCAGAAAGGCCCACACATTCTAGACGAAGATGAAGAACTGTACTTTGCGGCGACGTCAGGTATGGCACAACACCGTTTCGATGGTATCTTCACTAAAATCGGTAGTCATCAAGCTGGTGTGAACGGCCTATATGCAGCGGGTGATTCTACCTATTCTGCTATCAATGGCTTAGGTGTAAGTTCTTGTGGCTCAACGGTACAAGGTGCGCGCGCAGGTAATGAAGCCTCAGAATACATCAAAGGCTTATCAACACTACCAGAAGTAAGTGACGATGAGATTCAACAAAAAATCGATGCTGCCTTCGCTCCGCTTAAGCGCGAGAGAGGTTATTCACCGACTTGGGTTACTCAATATTTACAGCACATAATGACGCCTTATTTCGTTCTTTATGCAAAACGTAAAGAAACACTAGAAGCGGCAATTATGAACATTGAGTATTTACAACAAAGTGTTCTTCCTAAAATGAAAGCAAGTAATTCTCACGAATTGCGCCTTGTTCATGAAACCATCAACATGGTGCTCAATGCAGAAATGAAGCTGCGCGCTTCACTATTCCGTGATGAAAGTCGTGGTTCGCATTACCGTGAAGATATCCCAGCTCGTAATGACCAAGATTGGCTAGCTTGGGTTATCATCAGCCAAGAAAATGGTGTGATGAAGTGTACTAAGCGTCCAATTCCTGAAGAATGGAAGCCTGATCTTTCTAAGCCTTATGAAGAGCTACACCAAGCCCGTTTCCCTGGCGAAATGGAATACTTAGCGAGTAAAGAGAGTGCTTAATTAAACACTCAAAATAATAATGGCGGTCATATGACCGCCATTTTTTTACTTAACATTAATTACTGCTTTTCTAAATTGTCTTTAACCCGCTCTAAGTGATGTTGCTTACGCCAACACTAGCGTAAATGTTCAGCACCCAGTTTACGAATCAACCGCAAGAATTCTTTTGACTCTTCTTCACTGAAACAATCATAAAATTTTTGTTCTATAGGCGTTATCGTTGTCTTTACGATCTCAAGCTCTGCTTCACCAAGCTCGGTGAGGTTTAACATTTTAAGTTTCTTATTATTTTCAGCCTTTGATGTAACCAAATAACCGCGTTTTTCTAGGTTGTCGACCATACGCTTAGTCGCACTGCGTTCATTCTGAATAATATCTGCCAGTTGCTGCTGACTTAGTGGTTGGTTTTCCTGAACAGCGGCCAGTGCCCTAGACATTTCTAAAGTCATCAGCTTCTCTTTTGACAAGGCTGTGGTTACGTTATTTCTAAATTGTCGGTGTACGGCACCACAAATAAACATAGGTTGGTGTTCTATCTTGTCATTGTGAATAGATTTCATAATAGAGTGACCTGCAAATAGCATTGTGCTGAAAGTATTGAAATTCTTCTAAAATAATGGTTTCCCAAAAATGAACTAGGGGAAATATAGACTGAACACTATAAATGACCATCGTTGCACCTGCAACAACTAAGTGCTACAGTTCACTATAGTATATTCCGTATTAGACTTGGATGCATTTCAAGTTAATACACACAGCGTCGCACTGCGTAACCTTATTCTTGTATTTAACGATGAATACACGTCAAGTTATGTACATGAAAAAGCTTCAACGAATAATGAGTAATTAATGAAAACAGTTCCTTTTAAGTTAGTTCTATTTCTTGCCAGTGTTTTTGCATTGGCCCCTTTCGCTACCGATAGCTATTTACCGGGTATACCTTTAATGGCTAAAGACCTGAATGTTGACTCAGGGCCTGTTGCTCTTACGGTGAGCATTTATGTATTTGCGATGGCATTTGGGCAATTATTTGGTGGTCCACTATGCGATCGAGCAGGACGACGCGTCACCGTTATTCTCGGCTTGATTATGTTTGCCATTGGCGGTTTCTTGATTGCTGGAGCAGGAAGTTTATCCAGTCTTTATGTCGGTAGGGTTATTCAAGCGCTCGGCGGTGGGATGGCGTTTGTCTGTGTTCCTGCGATTATCCGCGATACCGCAACGGGTAAAGAAGCCGCAAAATTATTTACACTCATCTCTTTGATTATGATGGTCGCGCCTTCTATTGCACCAACCGTCGGTACCTTAATTTTAAAACTATTGAGTTGGCATTGGGTTTTTATACTCATGTCCATTTTTTCGATAGTCGTTATCTTTGCAGGGTTACTGATTGTTCCAAATAACTATAAATACGAGAAACAAGATAATCCAAGTATCGTACGTAGCTTTGTAGAAATATTTAATACCAAAGAAGCTAGAAAATACGTTGTCATTCAAGCAGCAACTTTTTCTATACTCATGATCTTTTTAACCAACTCTTCGTTGATTTTTATTGAACAATATGAACTAAGCGAAGAGCTGTTTTCGGCTCTGTTTCTGATTAATACCAGCGGCAGTATTGTTGTAAATAGAATTAACTCATACCTACTAAGTAGCCACTCTCCGCAAAAGCTGCTCAGCTTATTTATCGGAATGCAGGTAGTTGGGGTTTTAGTCGTTCTGATTTCGCAGCTAGTGGTACCCGACCTTTGGATTATTACCTCTATCGGCTTTGCGATAGCGCTCTCTTCGTTAGGTGGGATAATGGGCAATTCAAATGCCTGTTTTATGGCTTACTTTAAGAAAAATGCAGGGACAGCATCTGCGTATATTGGCGCTTCCCAATCGATTATTAGTGCCGTCGTTGCTGCACTTTCCACATTGGTACTGATTCAAGGGTTATGGATTCTAGCGTTGTTAATGTTAGGCATTAGCGTTGTGGCACTTGTGGTTTCGATGAAGAAAGAGCAACAATCTAATATGAGTCAATCCGCTTAATTGAGAAATTGGAAAATTCATAAATAGAAATAATTTACATTCGCTATTTATGCCATATTTTAATAAAATAATGTTGTATATGCACCACTCAACCGTGCAACGGTATAACAAGCTACGTACAAAAAGCCTTAATCTTAGCGACTAGCACTATTAGCCGTTACAAACAAAAAGGCATCAACGTAGAAATCAAAGCCCCTACCATGATAGTTAGGCGCGAAAATTAAAACTATAATAACGACATAAATAAGGAAGATATATGAACCGCTCAATGTTCAAAGTTTCACTTTTATCTCTAGTAGTATGCTTTTCTGGCTATGCATCTGCGGCAGCACCAGATGTTCCGACTGAAGCCCCTTATATCGTACTTTCTGATAACCTAGATGAGCCAAATGGATACGGTTTCTGTATTGATACTTTTGGTGCAGGTCAATCAGAACTTATGCACACTCATACTTGTAAACCACAAGTAGCAAAAGATTCACCAAAATATGCTGGTGGCAATGATGTTCGTTTTGAATACGATACAGCAACAAAACAGATTCGTTCGTTTGCCTACGAAAATCAATGCGTACAGGTTTTAATCGCGAAAGGAAAGTCAGAGTTTGCCCTACTTGATTGTAGCGACCATGCACATCAACAATTTGCTTACCAATCAGAAGACAAAACATTTAGACTCGCAGACGAACTCGAGCAATGTGTTGTCGTAAATACAGAAACAGTTAAAGCCGGACCTTGGGTTAAGCGTACTTTGCAACTGGCTAAGTGTGATGAAATTGACTCAACGTTAAAGCAGTGGGACGTAGTTTCAAAATAGGACGACATTGATACCTATCTATAAGTTATCGTTAACATTTTGAATGTTAACGATAATTTTTTCTTCTTTTTCTATTTCAATCAAATCCGTTCCCTTCCTAAAATAACGCAATTCTTGAGAACTCGTTACATGCCCTTTAAGTCAATTGCCGTGGGTTACGTAGCAAACGTTGCCCTCTACTGTTATAGTAAAAACACGCTGTGATTATAATAACTAAACAGAAGGACGCCCTATGAACCGCTCTACACTAAAAATATCACTCTTATCTCTATTTGTTTGTGTTTCTGGATATGCATCCGCCGCTGCACCAGATGTCCCTACCGCTGCTCCTTATATTGTATTAACCGATAATATCGATGAACCTAACGGGTACGGTTTCTGTATAGATACATATGGCGCAGGCCTGTCAGAACTGATGCAGACACATACTTGTAAACCAAAAACCGATGAAGGATCACCAAGAGATCACTCTGGTCATGATGTCCGTTTTGAATATAAAGCTGAGACACAGCAGATTGAATCTTATGCATTTGAAGGCAATTGTATGCAGGTTCTAATCGCCAAAGGTAAATCAGAATTTGCCTTACTTGACTGTAGTGACCATCCTCATCAAAAATTTGTTTATCAATCAGACGATAAGACGTTTAGACTCGCAGAAGATCTCGAAAAGTGTATTGCCGTAACGACTGAGACTGTAGAAGCAGGACCTTGGGTTAAGCGTGCTTTACAATTAGTAGAGTGTAGTGAAGCTGATACCACGTTAAAGCAATGGGATGTGGTTTCAAAATAGAAACCTAGACTTCCCAATGTAATCAATTCAAGAAGGGTGCAGCAAATCTGCACCCTTTTTTCGTTTTTGTTGTCACCTTTTTATTCACCTTTATCAATAACTCGCCTTAATCTTCCAACCAACATCACTCTGTGTATACCACTCGTTGACCTTTAGGATCTACATAAAGAAACCGAGACCACAAAGCTCTAAACCAGCTCAAATTTTACTCCAATTCTATTTTCTTGTGATCCAGCTATGAAAAAATTAGATCCCACCGAAACTTTTCATCGCCAATTAGCATAAAAAAAAGAGATCAATCACATAAATGGTACCGGTTACTGTAACCGGTTTCCGAAACCGGTTACATTTATTTCGGAAACAAGATGTAACCTATCGTAGAAAACAAGAATGACAAAAAAGGATAATGAATATGACTAAGATTCTACTCTGCTGCGCGGCTGGTATGTCTACCAGTATGGTCGTAAAAAAAATGAAAGAAGCCGCTGCCAATAAAAACCTTTCAGTTGAAGTCGAAGCCGTCGGATTGGATGAATTTGATGCCAATCTAGCAACCTATGACTGCTTTCTTTTAGGCCCTCAAATCAAGTACAAATTAAATGATTTTAAGGTTAAAGCGGATGCTGTAGGCAAACCCGTTGCTGTCATCAATGCCATGGATTACGGCATGATGAAAGGCGAAAAAATACTCAACGATGCTCTTGCTCTACTCGCTTAACCCCGGAGAAATACTATGTCTAACCCGTTTTTCGATTTCATAGAAAACAAAATAGCTCCAGTCGCTGGTGCATTTGCGTCACAACGTCACGTGAGTGCAATTCGTGATGGATTTATCGGCGGCATGCCTTTTATGATCGTCGGTTCATTTTTACTCGTGTTCGCTTTTCCTCCCTTTTCTCCTGATACTTCGTTCGCGTTTGGACAATGGTGGCTCGGCTTATCGCAAGAGTATCTTGAACAAATAATGACCCCTTTCAATATGACCATGGGGATCATGTCCTGTTATATCAGTGTGGGGATTGCCTATAACTTAGCAAATCACTATAAGTTAGATGCGCTTCCTACTGGACTACTTTCGCTGATGACCTTCTTGTTAGTCGCGGCCCCAATGGAAGAAGGCAAGTTATCCGCCTCATTCATGGGGGGTACCGGTATTTTCACCAGTATTATCGTCTCCATCTACGTTACCGAGCTGACTCGCATACTAAAAGAGAAAAATATTGGGATAAAACTGCCTGAACAAGTTCCTGCAAAGATACGTCAGTCATTCGATCTATTAATTCCTGCGCTCGTGGTTATTTTCACCATCTATCCACTAAACCTATTACTACAAGGGCAGTTTGACATGATTTTGCCTGCCGCCATCATGTCGTTATTTGCACCACTAATTTCAGCGTCTGATTCATTGCCCGCCATTCTCTTAGCGGCATTTCTTGCACACGCATTATGGTTTGCAGGGATTCATGGAGCAGCCATCGTGGGTGGAATCATGGCTCCTTTCTGGTTAGTGAACCTAGGACTAAACCAAGATGCACTCGCGGCCGGTGGCGAATTACCCGCAACGTTTATTGAACCATTCTGGAGTTTCTTCATTACACTGGGTGGCTCTGGCGCAACCTTTGCGCTTGTCTTACTTTATCTACGCAGTAAATCAGCTCACCTCCAATCCATTGGTAAGCTTTGTGCGGTTCCAACTCTTTTTAATATCAATGAACCCGTCATTTTTGGTAGCCCAATCGTAATGAATCCAATCTTATTCATTCCATTTGTAGGCACACCGATGATCAACGCCACTATCGCCTACACCGCTGTTCAAACAGACATGATTGGAAAGGTGATTTCACTCGTACCTTGGACGGCTCCAGCTCCAATTGGTGCGGCATGGGGTGCCGGTTGGGAAATGAGTAATGGCTTATTAGTCATTGGACTGATCGTACTGGATATCGTTATCTACTACCCATTATTCAAGATCTACGAAAAACAGTTATTGAAAGAAGAAAATGCGGTAACCGAGCAATCATCAGAATCCCAAAGCTTGCAATCAGCATAATAAAATAGCGAATAAAAATGGGATTCAGCCATGGCCGCTTCCCATTTATTCCACCAATTATTAACCGGAGAACACACATGATGACACAAGCAAGTCCTGCCGAAATGGACTCTCCTATCGAAGATTTAGAAGAAACCGTAATGGAGCTAATTATTAATGCCGGTGAATCTAAGAGTTGTGCGATGCAAGCTCTTTACGCCGCAAAAGCCGGAAAATGGGACGAAGTTGACGGACTTTTAGATGATGCCACAGCTGCCGCTAAGCGCGCCCATACCGTTCAAACACAACTAATTGGTATGGATCAAGGAACGGGAAAAGTCCCCGTCAACCTAATCATGGTTCATGCTCAAGACCACATCATGACCTCTATGTTAGCGCGAGAACTTATAGAAGAGCTCATCAATATTCATCGCTCAATGCAAGGCGCGTAACAAGATTTAACTAACTAGGAACAACAATGGACACAACTAAATTGAAAAATTTTCCTGATGATTTCTTTTGGGGAGCTTCAACCTCTGCTTACCAAGTTGAAGGTGCTTGGAATGAAGATGGCAAAGGCCCGTCAGTCATTGATATGGGAAACGTGGTTGAAGGCACAACCGATTTTACAGTCACGAGTGATCACTACCATCGCTACAAAGAAGACGTTGCATTATTTGCTGAACTTGGGTTGAAAGCTTATCGCTTCTCCGTCGCTTGGACTCGTATTTATCCAAATGGCGATGGTGAAGTTAATCAAAAGGGCATTGAGTTTTACAGTAACCTGATTGATGAGTTACTTAAATATAATATTGAACCGATCCTCACGATGTATCACTTTGACCTACCCTACGCTTTGCAAGAAAAGGGTGGCTGGTCAAATCGCAGTACTGTCGATGCGTTTGCGCTCTACAGCAAGACCTTATTTGAATTGTTTGGCGATCGCGTTAAATACTGGCTGACTATCAACGAGCAAAATATGATGATTTTGCATGGTGACGCTTTAGGGACAAAACATGTTGCTGGTGAGAATCCGATGAAGGATCTCTATCAACAAAACCACCATATGTTACTGGCTCAAGCTAAAGCCATGACCCTATTTCACGAAATGCTGCCAGAAGCCAAAATCGGTCCTGCTCCCAATATTTCGGTCATTTACCCTGCATCTTCAAAACCAGAAGATATTCTTGCGGCCAATACGTTTACCGCGCTGCGCAACTGGTTATATCTGGATATGGCCGTGTACGGACGTTACAACAAAACAGCCCTTCGTTTCTTAGAAGAGCGTGACGCACTTCCAGACATCGAACCCGGTGATATGGAAATCATGGCGACCGCTAAGCCCGACTTTATCGCCTTTAACTATTATAACTCTCAAACTGTTGCTGCCAGCACTGGTGATGAAAGTGATATTAACTCAACAGGCGATCAACAAATCACGATTGGCGAAGTCGGCGCGTACAAAGGTGTTGGCAATGAGCATCTTACAAAAAATGAATTTGGCTGGGAAATTGACCCTGTAGGCTTTCGTACCACAATGCGTGAAATTTACGAGCGTTATGCCTTACCACTAATCGTCACTGAAAATGGTCTAGGGGCATTTGATACTGTCGAACAAGACGGCTCTATCAATGATGATTATCGAATCGAATATCTACAGAAACATATCGAACAAGTACAACTTGCGATAACTGATGGTGTTGAAATGTTCGGATTCTGCCCATGGTCTGCGATTGATTTGGTGAGCACTCACCAAGGCTGTTCTAAGCGATATGGCTTTATTCATGTCGACAGAGAAGAGTTTGACCTCAAAGAAATGAAACGATCTAAGAAACAAAGCTACCATTGGTATAAAAAAATAATAACAAACAATAGCTTATAAAGAACCTTCCAACCATACTCCTGAAAGGTTACGTACCTTTCAGGAGCTCAATTCAATGGAAATAAAGTATGAAATTTGCCAACGATTTTCTATTCGGCGCTGCGACGGCTTCTTATCAAGTCGAGGGGGCTTGGGATCAAGACGGAAAAGGTCTGACGAACTGGGATGAATTTACCAAAATTCCAGGAAAAACATTCGAAGGTACAAATGGCGACGTCGCGATTGATCATTACAATCGTTATAAAGAAGATATTGCCCTAATGGCAGAAATGGGACTCGAATCCTACCGTTTCTCCATTTCTTGGGCGCGTATTTTTCCGGATGGCACAGGTAAAATTAACCAGAAAGGCATCGATTTCTACAATAACCTGATTGATGAGTGTCTAAAGTACGGCATTGTCCCTTTTATCACGTTATACCACTGGGATTTACCACTCACACTAGAGAAAAAAGGTGGCTGGTTAAGCAAAGACACCTCTGACGCCTATATCGAGTACGCCAAACTCTGCTTTAACGAATTTGGTGATCGCGTTAAGCACTTTATCACTTTCAATGAAACGGTGGTCTTCTGTTCACTTGGTTATATGCGAGGTGCTCATCCACCAGGCATTCAAAACGACCCGAAAAAATATTTTCAAGCGACACACAATGTATTTTATGCGCATGCGCGAGCGGTGATCGAATATAAGAAGTTAAATCTGTTCGGTGAGATTGGTATAAGTCATGTTTTCAATCCCGCGTTTGCCGTCGATAATTCCGAAGAAAATCTATTTGCTCAAGAGCACGCAAATAAGTTTAAAATGAACTGGTATTTTGACCCAATTTTGCTTGGAAAATACCCTGAGTATGTCGTCAAACAACTCAAGCAAGAAGGCAATTTACCAACGTGGACTGAAGAAGAATTGCAGACCATTTTTGAAGCAGCGCCGCTAAATGATTTTGTTGGCTTAAATTACTATCAACCTATGCGTGTTGAAAAAGCAGACGGCCAAGTCAAAACTCGTGATATGTCTCGTGAAAATGCGACCGGCTCTCCTGGCGATCCGAGTTACGATGGTGTCTATCGAACAGTAAAAATGGATGACAAGCGGTATACTAAATGGGATTGGGAGATCTCTCCGGAAGGTTTTGTTCAAGGACTGAATATTCTCAAAGAACAATATGGCCAAATAAAAATGTACATCACAGAAAATGGCCTAGGGGACGAAGACCCGATTATTGAAGGTGAAGTCTGCGATATCGCTCGAATTCACTTTATTAAAGATCACCTATCGGCCGTTAAACAAGCGATTGCCAATGGTGTCCACATTAAAGGTTATTTCGCTTGGTCAGCGATCGATTTATTGAGCTGGCTAAACGGGTACAAAAAACAGTATGGCTTCATTTATGTCGATCATAAAGATGGACTGAAGCGTAAGAAAAAAGCGTCATTCATTTGGTATCGAGACGTCATCGCCAACCGTACCGAAGAAGTCTAATTCATTACAAAACCGGAGAGAAAACAGCATTATGGCAACCTATCTGTCGTTTGATATTGGTGGAACAGACATTAAATTTGGTGTCGTAAATGATCGCGGAAATATTCGTCATCAGGGAAAAGTAAAGACAGCTTCCACTGGCGAAGCGATCATTCAAACCATCGTTAATATAAAACAAGAGTTAGAATTTCAGTTTAGCTTGGATGGTGCTGCTTTCTCTGTACCCGGCTTTGTCAATGTTGACACTGGCTATTTGAAAGCAGGAGGTGCGATTAAAGACTTCTGCGAGTTCGATTTTAGAACGATTCTTACTGACAAACTGATGCTTCCTGTCGAAGTCGAAAACGATGTCAATTGCGTTGCCCTCGCTGAAAAGTGGCTAGGCAAAACTAAAGAAGTGCGTGATTTCATCTGCATTACATTAGGCACAGGTATTGGTGGCGCTATTTATCTTGATGATCATTTAGTCCGCGGACACAGTTCTATGGCAGGAGAATTTGGCTATACCTTCATTAACTATGCACACTCCACCGCTGATAAAAACTCTGAGACCATGAATCAAACGGCCTCGGTGAGAGATGGTTTGCGTCGCCGGTATGCGTTATATAAACATTTGCCGAGCTTTGATAATCTCTCAGGCAAAGATATCTTTTCGTTGGCCGAAGAAGGTGATGAGATTGCCATCAAAGTGGTTGACGAGTTCTACAAGAGCATCGCCGTTGGATTACATAACCTCACCTTTATGTTGAATCCTAAAAAAATCATCATTGGTGGTGCTATCAGTAACAGACCCGATTTGATTCCTAACGTGACGAAAGAAATGAAGAAGTTAATCGCAGCTATTGCGGTTATAGACAAACTTAACCTCGATGAATTGGTTACCATCGAGCCAACTTCATTTAACAATGATAATGGCCTAATCGGCGCGGTCTACCATTTTGTCACCATGAGAGCCAAACGGCCCTATAAAAACTATTCTCTAAGTCTTGGTTAGGTGAAAGGAACTACAAGTCTAACCAACTCTTATCAGCGTGATACGGTATCACCGAATTACGCTGAATTAACCGACCGTGATGGTGATGAGACGTGGGTGAAATATTGGTATCAACGAGCTCCAATGCAAGCTCCATGGCTTGTTTCGTCATCACTTCAATCGGAAGCTCTACTGTCGTTAACGTCGGATTAAAAAACTCAGTGACCGGGTCATTATCAATCCCAGTGATAGATACCTGCTCAGGAACTTTAATCCCCTCTTCTTCCAATGCTTTCAGCGCCCCAACCGCCATATTATCGTTGAATGCGACGATAGCGGAGAAAGGAACTTGCTTGGCAATAAGTCTCTTGCACGCTTCGTAACCACTTGTCATATGGTAATTTCCGCTTTCAATAAGAGCATTCACCAATGGGATTCCATAAGGCTCGAATGCATTCTTATATCCTGATAGACGAGCTTGACCGGTTAAGTTTTCAAGCGGCCCCGTAATACAAGCAATTTGTCTGTGCCCAAGCGCTATTAAATGTTCCATAACCATAGTCACTGCGCCCTCCTGATCAAAGGAGACAGTATGGTATGCAGGCTCTATGGAATATCGATTCAGAATCACCAAAGGTATGGAAAGTTGACTATAGAGTTTTTTGATATGTTCATCACACAAAGTTCGACTGTAAAGTACAACGGCATCACAACGCCCTTCAAGCTGGCGAATCGCTTCATACTCTTGGTCTGGATCATTCTTACCGTCGGTAACCAGAAGCTGCTTACTCGCGGTATCAGCACTCGCGGCAGCCTGTTTGAGTAGAAGCCCGAAGTGAATTCCATCAAAATCCGAAACAACTAACCCAATATTATTGGTGCGATTCGTCGCTAATGCTTGTGCTAGCTTATTTGGACGATAACCGAGTTGATCCATCGCTGCAAAAACCACTTCTCTCGTGGATTCTTTTACTTGTCCAGTTCCATTAATTACACGCGATACCGTGGCTTTAGAAACACCAGCCAATTTACACACATCAACGATAGTACTCATTCGCGCCCTTACCTTTACCAGACAAATTAATAGCCGATCTAAATTCTAAATCATTATGGTAATAATAGCATGCAATGTAACCGGTTACACTTTGGTTGTAACCGTTTTGCTCAATAATTTGATTTCCGTCTTTAATAGCCGCTTTATTCTAGATTTTATCCAGCATCCGCTTTTTTAGTCTTGCTAAATCAATAGCATTAGAACGAACAGTCAATTTAATATGGTTGTAGTCGTATTCCTCTTTCGCCACGCTCATTGTCGAACGAATTTCACCAATAATCCCATTCGCGGTATAAGGGACGATGATTTCTTCTTCAATCATTTCTTCTTCAGCGACACCGACAATATACTTATGTAACTGTGCCACATCGAGTGGGTTGCGTGTTGATGTCATCATCGCATCAGGAAATTCTTCCATTAGCGCGTGTTGCTGCTCTTCACTCAATTGGTCAGATTTATTCAGCACCAATAATCGTTTAATGCCATCAACACCGACTTGCTCTAATACCTCGTGTACAACATCAAGTTGAGTACGGAACGTTTTATCCGACGCATCGACGACATACAGTAATAACGAAGCGTCATGGGCTTCTGCTAACGTCGAATGAAAAGAAGCCACCAAATCATGAGGCAGTTTTTTAATAAAACCAACCGTATCAGACACTAAGATTCTTGGCTGAGTAGCTGGGTGCAGAGCTCGTACCGTGGTATCTAACGTCGCGAATAATTTATTTTCAACCAAGACTTCGCTACCCGTCAGTGCGCGCATCATCGACGACTTACCCGCATTGGTATATCCGACTAACGCCACACAAAAGAGGTCAGAACGTTGGGTCCTACGTCCCTTCAATTCATCTTGAACGCTCACCAGTTCACGCCTTAATTCGGCTAATTGGTCACGAACTTTACGACGATCCAGCTCTAAAGCCGTTTCACCTGAGCCCTTCCCCATCTGGCGTTCGTTATTTTCGCTGGTTGATTCTCTAAGCCGTGGTGCTAAATAATTTAGGCGGGCAATTTCAACTTGAAGTCGTGCGGTCCGAGTCCGAGCATGACGACTAAATATTTCAATAATAATACCGGTGCGGTCAAACACTTCAACGCCAAGTTGATTCTCGACATTACGCAGCTGAGACGGAGTTAAATCGCAATCAAACACCACGACATCAACAGAAGACAATGGCATATAGTCCGAGGACATATCGTCAAATGACGACTCATCAAATAAATCGTCATCAAGATCTTCGCCGGTATCTTTAATAAGTCCTCGGTTACCAGTGAGATGTGCGATTTCAGCCAACTTACCCACTCCCAAGACATTGAGGCCTTGAGTTGAATTTTGTTTTTGAGACTGAGAACCAACAACTTTAAACCCTAAGGTCGTCACTAAGCGAGCCAATTCCGCCAAAGATTCTTGCGCTTCATCACCTTTAAACTGTGGTGTGCGAATAGAGATAAGTAGTGCATTGTTAAGTGACGCTTTTGCAGTTGGGTGCATAATGTTTACTGAAATTGCACCTAAGTGCATACCTGATCTAATTGAAAGTGGCTCGATCCTACGCTGTTATAGAGCGGCTTTATAGTGGAATATTGAACAAATTTTCGATTGACCTAACTCGGCGTAGTGAGCACATGTGTATAAACCAACCTAAATTAGAGCAGAAACAGGCGCTACATCAATATATCCCTTTATTTATGCAAATAAGTTCATCTTTAATAACCACTTTATTCTAGAATTAATAGATAAATCGCTTGATACAGCCAACAATTAGGCGCATATTCCAAATATAGAAAACACGTGAAAAATTAATACGTTAACTTTTTCTCAAGGAGATAAAAAATGTTTAAAAAAATTCTAGTACCTGTTGATCTAAACGACAAAGGTTTTTCAGATCGAGCGATTGAACTTGCCATTTTACATGCCAAAAGTTCGGGTGGAAAACTCTACTTACTCAATGTAATGCCAGGCGTTCATATGCCTCTGGTTTCAACCTACTTTCCCAAAGAAGCCGCTGAACGAATGAAAGAAGAAGTGGAAACAAAACTGCGGGAATTTGCCGAAACTCACATTGGTGACGAAGTGAAATATTCGATGCGAGTTGATACTGGGCGCCCCTACACCACCATATTAAACTACAGCGAAAAAGTCGGTGCTGATCTTATTGTGATTCCAAGCCATAAGCGTTCAAAAGTAGACCGAGTGGTGTTGGGGTCTGTTGCAAGCAAAGTGGTAGAGCATTCTCCGATTAACGTTTTAGTTGTTAAACCTAAAAGATAATTAAGCCTTATATATACTGATTCATTGACGATCTGACACCTTTGGTGGTGAAGCGAGACCTAGTCGTACAGACTGTCCCTGTGCCACCAAAATTGCTTCTTGGTTGAGTCTTCTTAGCGTTTTTTACTTAAACTAGCGCAACACAAATAACCTCAAGTATGGAATATTTATTTAACTTGATGCCCGGTAATTATGGTGCTGATCATATCTCTTATTCAAAGAATTTCGGGACAGAGTTCTACGAGGATTTATGCTGGATTTACCAGGAAGGTTAATCACATACGGCCTAAAATCAAAAAAACCATCGCTGTCACTTAACGCCTCTGAAAAAGGGTTTGATGGCGATGACTTAGTTAGCTCTTAGGTCAACTAACAATAGGTTATCAACACGCAATTAATTTAACGATAACAAGCTTAGTCTTTTGATTTAAAGCTCAAAATCAACTCAAAAACTATCGAACCAATAATAATTATAAGAATTTGCTTAATAACCATTAAAGTATCCCAACTTCGATCATATGACAGGAAGCTGCTTCCTAAACAAAATATCAATGTAAAAGGCAGACTGTAATACAGAACCCTCTTATAGAAAGGCAATTGCATCCGCGTTTCCCAATCGATTCTAACTTTTTCGTTCATTTTCTGTTTAAATGCTGAAAAATTAATCATTTTTAAATGAGCCTAAATTAAAAAGTAATTTCAGTGATAAGGATTGCTTAATTCATTACTGAGTAAATCAGCAACAGAACTAAAAAACCAGCTCAAAATAGAGATCCTACAGCCTCAACCGCCCTGTTAAGGTGAGAGCAACGCTAACACGAACCTAATGCACTGCGCCATAAACACAAAACCCAACGATGACATAAAAATGCCAAGCGTTGGGAATCACTCTTAAATACTTTGATAGCCGTTTAGTCTGAAGTGTGGTGATGTGCTACATTTTCAAGCCTTTCTGCTAGCCAAATCTTAATAATCGACTGTCGTGTAACACCTACTCGGCTAGCTTCACGGTCTAATGATTCTAACATCCATGCTGGAAAATCAACATTTACTCGTTTTTGTTTTTGCATTGGACGTTTAACTTTAGATAAATCTAAATCACCTAAAATATCATCGTCACTTTCAAACTTAGCATCAAACTCATGCGCTTTCATATAAGCTCACCTCCATTTTACGTGAACGTCTGACTGAAATGATCCTAATATTTAACCCACGATATGTAATGACACCCGACCAATGCTTACCATTCAGCATACCGATGACCAAATATCTAGGCTCATCACTTGTATTTGCAGGTATCTCGATAAGATCAGAGTCGTTCCACAAACCTTGAGCTGTATAGAAATCAATTCCGTGCTTCTCAAAGTTCGACCTGCTTTTTTAATCATCAAATTAAAACTTAACTATGAGTAAAAATTAAATCTTTTTTACTCATTTGGCAACTTGTAGATTTGTTGAAGATTTGGCAATGACAATCAAACCAGCTCTTTGGTTGGTGTTGCTCCAATGAACAAAGAAAGTGGGCGCTTCAAAGGTCATAGAAAAATCCAAGGAGGACGGCATCAGGTTCGAACTGTTTCGTACATGGCGATGATGTCCGCAATACAGTCCAATCCCGTTTTTAAGGAGACTTATCAGCGACTCGTCGCGGCTGGAAAGCCCAAGAAAGTAGCTATCATTGCCTGTATTAGAAAGATGGTTGCGATCTTAAATTCAATGTTGAGAGATGGCGTAATGTGGGAAGCACCAAAGCTCTAAATTAACTATTGAGACCATAGTCTATTGTTAGGCTTCCCAAGGGGGGAGTTCACCAATAGGCTGGATAATATACTTAAATTTCTTTTTGAAACTTTTAATTTCAGAAATTGGCATTCTTTCGAAGTCCACTCTAAGCATAAAACCACCATACATTTTTCCATTGTAATATAACATCCAATCCTCAACACCACGCATTGGAGTAATGTATGTATCACCTAAATTGACAAATCCTGACAAAGTATTATTTGCAACTTCACCAACAATGTTATCTTCATTAATATTTATACTATTTATCCAAATATGCTCATACGTGCCATCTCCAAAAGGAATTATAACTTTCACACTAAGCTCTGCACCAGATTCTTCTATCCAATCGCGATGTTTAATTACACTTACAAATGACAACTTAGCACTATTTATAGCGTTAATTATTTTTGGATCATCTCTTTTAAAAAATTCATGTGCAGTTAAATTAGCCTGAGTTTGATAACAAAACCCACTTTTTAGAAGTATCATTTCACAATATTTAAATCTAAGCTCTCTCGCAAATTTTGACACCTCGATTGCAGGTGAATCGTTCAAAAACTGCTTGCCAAATGTTAGCTCTTCTATCTCCGATTTAATTAATCTCAAATATACTGAAATTTCATGTACAGTTGTAGAATCTAAAACTTGTGAGTTAGTTTCAATATTATTTTCAAGTAAATCCACATGTAATCGTAATTGTGAAAGTAATAACTCGACATCTTTATTTTGCTCTATTTGCGAAAACAGCAACTCTATTCCATGGAGCTCTCTCGATATATTGTCTAATGAATTCACTTTTCGATCTTTTATTTCAGTCCACTCCTCAAAGTCAATATATATTGATAGAGAAGCTGAAAGAACTGCAACCCAAAACAGGGCTAAGCCAGCCTTCGATATTTTTTTTAACCCTTGCTGTTCGGAATGCCATGTATCCCCTCGAATAGCAATTATCGCAGCAACCATTGATAGTAATGTCAGTATTATTTTCATATTCAGTTTGCCTAATTAGCTAGCAAAAGTGTTGCACTTGGTCTGTGAATTCAGCTTACATAGCCTAACGCCCTGTTAACAGGCAAAAATAAGTTGGCTAAAATAAGCGACGAAGGAGCAAAAGCCAACTGTTTCTTTTCCTTGTTGAACAGCTTGTTAGAGTGCGTCTACCAATTCCCACCCTTTGTGAGTTATTTCAAATATTTCACCTTTATGCCCAAGCGGTTTTACAAAGTCATGGTCTACTAATTGATTTAAAGCTGCTTCATATTTTACAAATGATTTCTGATCTTTAGAACCAAAGGCGTTTTTGCCTGCTTGAATTGTTCTATCGCTCAGCGTACTAATTTTCATGATATTTCCGTTCTTGTCAGAAGAAGCTGCAATTAGTATTTCCTTTGCTTCTTTTGTCAGCATATTCTCAGGTTGCTGCTTGTTTTGTAGCTCACTTGATAACATATCGCGTTCGGCTCTAATGGAATCAAGTTGCTTAATAAGTTTCTCTTTTGTTTCTGAATCTTCGATATCTGCGACAGCTTCATCCCTTTTAGCTCTATCGATAAGTTCATTCTCTTTTACAGCAAATAAGTTTGAACGAGATTGCTCTAATTGGGATTGTTTGATTGTCTTTTTATGTTCGGCTTCAAGCTGAAGATTTTCGACAAGCTCCTTTGGTTTTCTTTCGACAATACCAAAGAGGAATTTGAGCCAGTGTGCTGTTGCAGCAACAAGAGCTCCAATAGCTAAGGGATAGATCAATAGTGTATAAATATCAGTTTGAGCATCAAACAAAGCTAATTTTTCTTCAGGCTTTCCTTTTGAAAGTATAAGTAAGAAAAACCCCCTCCAATTTAAAGCTATAAATGCAAGGATTGCATAACCAAAATACGGCGTTTTAATACGATTATTTACAGCATCGACGACTTCTTTCACTGAACTCTCCTTAGCACTCTAACAGTTGTTATATAGACACTGTCCACGTGACAATGTCCATATAATTAGAAACCAAACTATCTAAAACTCTGTATCACAACAACTTAGTAAGTCTGAATATGGAAAAATGACGACAATGTCGTTATAAGTAAGAATCGTATTCTATTTCGATTAACTGTGCATCAAAATACTAGACTTAATGCATATTTATTGACGAGTGTTAATTTGAGTGATGTGCGAATTGCTAACACACAATGGGACAGGAACGAGTTTGGCGACTATCACATATTAGTTTTATATAAGCAAAAGATTTGAAGCCTTACGCTCTTGTTATATTATTGATACTCGACACACTGATAGAGAGCAATTACCTTTTTTGTTAATGGAGCTAATGCGTCAACTACACTTTCCAAACTGTTATCTTTAAAGAAGATAATACTAATTTCAGATTCTTTTACCCCACGGTTTGAAGGGCTAGATGTAGTTAAGCCATATTCTTTGAACAAGGGTTCAACCACGTCTCTGAGTTTTGTTAGGTTTGCCTTTTTCTTGGACTTATATTCATTGTCTATACCTGCGTATTGATTAAGCCTTAAATAGTAATCACCCGACTTCTTGTCAATACGCCAAAATATATACTCAGGTATATTTCCGTAAGCATTCAGTTTATGCGCAATATCTAGCTGAGTCCACGCAGAGCCACCAACATTAGATCGTGATTTAAAGTAAATAGAATCATTAATTCCATCTACAGATTGATATAGGATATCAATTAAATGCTGTTGTGCTTGGCGGCTAGAAAGTAAGTGATGCTTATTCTCTGGCACCATGGATAGTTCAATTTCTGCAATAGGTTCAACAAACTGCTCCACTAAGTAACTCTTGTATTGCGTTATAATTTCACTATTCAACGACAAGCCATTTAGAGCTTTCAATAAGCTTCTCGAGTCGATGACTTCATACCCGTTCTTTTTAGTTTCTTTTTTTTCTTCATAGTTAACTCTTGCCAACTTAAGGTACTTATAGTGTTGGAAATTTGGGAATATTTCTTTATACCTTCGAAGTTGATCTGAGTGGATACTAGAATATGTTTTGTTTTCAAACAAAACGCCATACGATGCAGAGTCAACATCATACCTGACAATCAAATCCGTATTTTTTTCTTGTCGACTAACCTCTACATTTGTAATTTCATTAGCTTGTTCTGAGCACAAATCTAGACGCTTAAAAAATGTAAGTATTTCATTATTGTTGTCTTTGATTTCAAGAATCAACCAAGCTAAGAAACCATCAGTTGTTAACTCTTTAGGAGAGTGACTAAACAAATTATTCATAATTCACCAAAATAATATAACGCCAAGTTAACCGGCACCCGGAGCGCAGCGTAGGCTGTCCGAGCGAGGAACGAGCGTTGTTGACTTTTTGTTAGGTTATTCTTCACTTTAGCCTCGAATCAAAGAGATTTTTCTTGGCGAATTTTCGGTATTGCTTAATCGACTTCTCTTTGTTCTTTTCTCTTTTTTTACTGGCTTTAACAGCTTTCTTTGGATTGCCTCCAGAAGTAAAGTAGTCCGTTCCCTCTATTGGCTTAAAATGAGCTATCTCATACAGATTTCTCATCTGCTTCATTGAAGAAATCCATATTCTATTGTTGTGATCCACTGCAACAAAGTGTTTGATTTTCCATATGGTTACTAGAGTGTAAGGTTCTTCTACTGTAAATGACTCTGCTTCATTGAGCAGCTTATCTACAGATTTATTTGCTCCAAAAAAGTGTGTGCCTTTAGGCCATTCAAACACGCCAACTGATTTTATAAATACTGGGCGCCTACCTGTGTTAAAAAGAGTTATGCGAACAGATTTTTCTCCTATCTCACATGAAAACTCGATTTTTGGGTTATCATTACTAAATTTTAAATAGGCCAAAATTAATGCGGTTATTGATATAACGACACTGAAAATTGATATATATGATTGAATCGATAATTCCATTCGTTCTGAAACCTAACAGTTAAGTATTTATCGGTTGTCGAAGCACAATGGATAAATACCTTGAACAGTTGTTATATGGATATTGTACACGTGACAATGTCCATATAATTAGAAACCAGACTATCTAAAACTCTGTATCACGACAACTTAGTGAGTCTGAATACCAAAAAATGACAACAATGTCGTTATAAGTAAGAATCGTATTCTATTTCGATTAACTGCGCATCAAAATAATAAACTCAATGCATATTTATTGACGTGTGTTAATTTGAGTGATGTGCGAATTGCTAACACGTAATGGTCGAGTAGACGACACTTGTTACCAAGTGCCGCCCCTCTAAGAACCGTACGTGCAACTTTCACTGCATACGGCTC
>CANNGN010000010.1 GCA_947504195.1 uncultured Vibrio sp.
TTGAAACCTAAGTTACTTCTAAGAAGTAAAATTGATTATCATCAACGAGTGCCCACACAGATTGATAGGTCTAAATTTTTAAAGAGCGCTCTTCGTGAGTCATCACTGAAGAGGCGGTTATTCTAGCGATATAACTTAAAGTGTCAAACACTTTTACAATTTAGTTTTTATCAGCTTAAACACCTAACCAACTTGACGTACCGCCCTGTTGGTGTTGGCGCATTATAGGGAGTTAACAAAACTTGGCAATAGCAAAAACCATTATTTTTTAACTTTTCAAACCGACAGGTTAAAGAGTAGACAATCTGCCCATTTTATCTTCTTTATTTTAGTGAAAAGGCAAATTTACACTCGCCTTTCTTTCTAATAACCTTTCTAAATTTATTGTGTCATAACCAATTGGCCATTTTTCACTTTTAGATTGACAGCTTTGCCAGGTAATAATTGCCCACTCAAAATACTTTTAGCTAGGGGGTTTTCTACCATTTGTTGAATTGCTCGTTTTAACGGCCTTGCTCCATAGACAGGATCAAACCCAACTTCCGCGATAAGCTCAAGAGCATTTTTACTTAAATTTAAGTCATAATCTTTTTCTTGCATCCGTTTACGCAAGCGTTCTATTTGAATAGATGCAATCGACGCGATCTGTGCTTTACCTAACGGGTGGAACACTACGCTTTCATCGACGCGATTTAGAAATTCAGGACGAAAGTGCTTACCAACCACATCCATAACTTTCTCTTTCATTTGATCGTAATCGAGATCGTTAGCATTTTCTTGAATATGATGAGATCCTAAATTGGACGTCATAATGATAACAGTATTACGAAAATCTACCGTCCTCCCCTGGCCATCCGTTAATCGTCCGTCGTCGAGTACTTGCAATAAGATATTGAAGATATCCGGATGCGCTTTTTCTACTTCATCTAATAAGATAACGGAATAAGGTTTACGTCTAACAGCCTCGGTTAAATAACCACCTTCTTCATAACCAACATAACCAGGAGGAGCTCCGACAAGTCTCGCAACAGAGTGCTTCTCCATAAATTCTGACATATCAATTCGAACCATGGCTTCTTCACTATCAAACATAAAGTTTGCTAATGTCTTACACAGTTCCGTTTTACCGACACCCGTTGGGCCCAAGAAAATGAATGAACCTATAGGACGATTCGGATCTGATAATCCAGCTCGGCTGCGTCGAATTGCATTGGCAACTACTTCTACCGCTTCTTTTTGACCAATGACTCTTTTATGCAGTACTTCTTCCATGCGTAAGAGCTTTTCTTTCTCAGCTTCTAGCATTTTGGATACGGGAATTCCGGTTTGCTTTGATAACACTTCTGCTATTTCTGCATCCGTAACGTTATTGCGTAATAGCGTCATCTCTTGCATTTCAGCTTGCGCCGCAAGATCTAACTGTCGTTCTAATTCAGGAATTCGACCATATTGCAGCTCAGACATCCGATTTAGATCGCCAGCTCGCCGTGCAACATCCATATTCATTCGCGCTTGTTCTAACTCGGTCTTTATATGTTGAGTACCGGATAACGCTGCTTTTTCCGCCTTCCAAATTTCTTCTAACTCAGCATAATCACGCTCTTTCTCGCTCAATTCGTCGTTTAAGATATTGAGTCGTTTCTCACTGGCCTCATCTTGCTCATTAGAAAGCGCCTGTTGCTCTATCTTTAATTGGATAATGCGTCGCTCTAATTTATCCAGTGACTCGGGCTTTGAATCTATCTGTAAACGAATACTCGACGCTGCTTCATCAATCAGGTCAATCGCTTTATCGGGCAATTGGCGATCAGATACATAGCGATGTGAAAGTGTGGCTGCGGCAACAATCGCAGGGTCGGTAATATCAACATGATGGTGAAGCTCGTAACGCTCTTTAAGGCCACGCAAAATAGCAACCGTATCTTCAACCGTTGGCTCATCCACCAACACTTTCTGAAAACGTCTTTCAAGTGCAGGGTCTTTTTCTACATACTGACGATATTCATCTAGCGTAGTGGCACCAACACAGTGAAGTTCTCCACGAGCTAACGCTGGCTTTAACATATTACCGGCATCCATTGAGCCTTCACCTTTACCAGCACCAACCATAGTGTGAAGTTCATCAATGAAGAGAATCACATTCCCCTCTTCTTTGGCCAATTCATTTAGAACAGACTTTAATCTTTCTTCAAATTCACCACGATACTTTGCTCCTGCGACCAATGATCCCATATCGAGTGACAATACTCGCCTTCCGCGTAACCCTTCTGGAACTTCGTTGTTTATAATACGCTGAGCAAGCCCTTCAACGATTGCCGTTTTACCGACACCAGGCTCACCGATAATAACGGGATTATTCTTGGTACGACGCTGAAGCACTTGAATGGTCCGGCGAATCTCATCATCACGACCAATAACAGGATCGAGTTTGCCCTGCTCTGCTCGTTCTGTCAGATCTACCGTATATTTCTCTAACGCTTGGCGAAGCTCTTCAGCATTTTGATCATTTATTTTTTGTCCACCTCGGATCTGATCTATCGCACTAGAAACCTTTTTCTCATCCAATCCAACCAGTTTGAGCAGTTTTCCTAGTGGGCCTTTATCATCAAGTGCTGCCAGTAGGTAGATTTCCGAAGAGATATATGCATCTTGACGCTTCTGTGCCACCTTATCGCACACGTTGAACAACGAGCCAAGACCACTAGAAAGTTGTACATCACCACCAATACCACTCACTTTCGGAAGACGGTCGAGAATTTCACCTAACTTCGATCTCAATTGCATGATATCGATATTGAGTAGTGTAAATAGAGGTCGAATTGGACTGCCATTTTGATCGAGCAAAGCAACCATCAAATGTACTGGCTCGATATATTGGTGATCACGCCCAAGCGCTAGAGATTGGGCATCTGAAATTGCTATTTGGAATTTACTTGTAAAACGGTCAAGGCGCATAAGACACTCCTCATCTAATTCTGTTTTTGCTATTAAATTGATAAGCAACTGATAAGAAAATGGATACGAATTAAGCAGTTTTCAAGGGGGAAAAAGGAAAAGAATGAATAATGGTGAATTCAGTATGAACTATTCAAACCAGATAAATGTAGCTTGACGCCCTGTCACACCATCACGTCGGTATGAATAAAAAGAATCAGAGTCATTGTAAGTGCAAAGATCGCATGACGTCACTTGACCAATACCTGCACGATTTAGCCGTTGCGTTGCCAATTGATAAATATTCGCCACCCATTTACCTTCACCTCGACCAGAAACAAAAGCAGTACTCGCTCCAGCATCAAACTGACAAAATGCTTCAACGACATCTTCGCCCACTTCGAATGCACTCGGGCCAATTGCCGGACCAAGCCAGGCAAAAACGTCATCATTAAAATGTGATAAAGCTTGTTCTAATATTCCGTCGGATAAACCTCGCCAACCGGCATGAACCGCAGCAACCTGAGAACCTTGACTATTACAGAGTAAAACTGGAAGACAATCGGCAGTCATTACACCACAGACAAGGTTTGAACACTTAGTGAACGACCCATCGGCATCCAGTATTTGCGTTGTCGGCTTGGTGAGTTCAACAACATTTGTAGAGTGTGTCTGATTCAGCCACACCGGAGAACTGGGCATAGATAGTTGGTCAACAACCGATTGGCGATTTTGCATGACACGGTTTGGATCGTCTCCAACATGCATACCTAAATTCAGACCTTTATACTCAAGTTGAGATGCCCCGGTTGCACGCATCGTTGCATACGCTTTTACATTTTTTGGGGCATTCCAATTAGGCGTAATCATTAATCAAGCAACTCATCTCGACCATAAAGCACGGTATCTTCACGTAATGCTTCGGTAAGCTCTACCATGTCATCTGGAATTGGAGCATGAAACTCTAACTCTTCACCTGTGATAGGGTGAGCGAAACGTAGCATAGCAGCATGAAGTGCTTGGCGATCGAAATTACGAATCATGTCCGTTAACTCGTCGCAAGCGCCTTTTGGTATGCGTGCACGCCCGCCATATGCGCTATCGCCCAACAAAGGATGTTGAAGATAGGACATATGAACACGAATTTGGTGCGTTCGCCCGGTTTCAAGACGAAGGCGAATCCGAGAATGTTCTCGAAAATGCTCTGCGACACGATAATGAGTAATAGCGGGTTTCCCCATCGGACTCACAGACATCAATGTCCGTTTCGTCGAATGACGACCAATTGGTTTATCAACCAAACCACCAGCTGTCATTTTACCAATCGCAATCGCTTCATATTCACGCGTAATATTGCGTTTTTGTAATTCTCGAACCAGCTTAGTTTGAGCGGGTACTGTTTTCGCCACAACCATAAGTCCAGTTGTGTCTTTATCCAAACGATGCACAATTCCAGCTCGAGGAACTTCCGCAATCGGAGGAAAATGAAACAGTAGTGCATTCAACACTGTACAATCTGGTGTACCGGCTCCTGGGTGAACCACGAAATCGCGAGGCTTATTGATGACTAAAATATCGTCATCTTCGTAAACGATATTTAGAAAAATATCTTGAGCTTCCCAACGTTCTTCATCTTCCAATTCCGCTTGGAGCACCACTTCCTCACCGCCAAATACGCGGATTCTTGGTTTGGTGATAACCTTGCCATCGACTTGAACCTTGCCATCGACAAGCCACTCTTTTAATCGAGAACGAGAAAAATCAGGAAATATTTCAGCGATCGCTTGATCCAAACGCTGACCTAGTTGACTATCTTTTATTGTACTTTTTAATTCAATCTGCTGAGCCATATCGAACTTTTTCATAAACCTAGAGACTAAAAGCCTCTAGTAGGGATAAAATGATGGCTTATTCTATCTGTTACTATACAGAAAGTAACGAAACCTTTTTGAAACATTCATTGTCTCTGGACTATTTGAATAATTAGGAAATAACTTCTGACATGAAATATCGCGCAATCACTGGATTAATGACGCTTGCTTTATTAGCTGGTTGTTCAACACAAAAAGTAATGGTCCCCGACATTCCAGCCTCGGATCTTTATGCAGAAGCACAGTTTTCTTTGGAAAAAGGAAGTTGGACTGAAGCCATTAGACAGTTGGAAGCGATCGATTCTCGCTATCCATTTGGTGCGTACTCCCAACAAGTTCAGCTCGATTTAATCTTCGCGTATTACAAATCGGAAGACTGGGCATTAACGTTGGCCGCAATTAATCGTTTTGTGCGCCTCAATCCAACTCACAAAAAAATTGATTGGGTCGTCTATATGCGTGGATTGACTCATATGTCTCAAGATTCGAGCATGATGCATGATCTATTTAACGTTGATCGAAGCGATCGCGACCCTGAACCAGTTAAAGCGGCATTTAATGATTTTAAACAATTACTACAGCGCTACCCTTCTAGCATTTATGCGAAAGATGCTCAGTTAAGAATGTTGGCGTTGAAGAATCGATTAGCGAATTATGACCTAGCTACAGCTGAATATTATTTGCGTAGAGAAGCTTGGATATCGGCCATTAACCGTTGCCAGGAACTACAAAAATCTTATCCAGACACGGTTGCCGCAAGAAAAGCACTTAATATTCAACTTAAAGCTTATGAGCAATTAAAGTTATCCAAAGCGGCTGCGCATACGAAAACGCTAATTGAGTTAAACCCAATTTGATGTTTTAAATGGTAATTCTGACAATACGATTAATTAAAAAAAGCGTTCCTAATATCTTGGACGCTTTTTTACTATTTGAGGCAAAATAACTCAGGGTCTATTGATCGAATATGATCAACTGAGGAGAGTGAGAGCTAAGAAGGTAGAATAAATCATATTGCATACAAACCAAGTAGCACAACCTTCAAAAAAAATCGAGTTAACTCCCTAAAAAACAAGTGATTTTTTAGCGAACCCTAATTAACAACTTAACGACTATCGGTGAAAATTCAAGTTATCATCACAAATAAATTTCTACTTTTTGCAAGTGATCACGTTTATCTTGCACGATAATAAATAGCCCAGAAAATGTGATTTATATCACATTTATTTACTGTTAAATCGGTAATCTGAAGTTAACCCATAAGGGAAGGCAACAGAGGAAAATATGCTATATGAAAATAAATATCACAGGTAAGAACATCGAAGTCACCTCTGCAATCCGAGACCATATAGAAGGTAAGTTAAAAAAACTAGAAAAATGGCAAGTCGACATTATTGGATGCCAAGCAAGTTTTAGTGAAGAGCCCAACAAACAGAAAAAATTTGAAGCAACAATTACCATACCTAAAGGACAATTAAATGCTTCAGCACATCACGAAGATCTTTATGTTGCGATCAATGATGTGGAACAGAAATTAGAACGTCAGCTCAATAAAATTCGACATAAACCAGAAGCACGTCGCTCCGAAAAAATAGTAGCGATTGATAACGAAGAAGAATGAATACTAAGAATAGCGCCGACCGGCGCTATTCTTTTGTCTGTAATATCCCCTCTTATCTATTTTATTAATTTGTATTTCAGACTAAAATCGTTCGACATATTGTTGCACTATCGGTTGTTTATAAGCCACTATCGGCAATTCCCTCGAATGCTCTTGTTTTACTTACGGAAATTACTATGGCAAGTCAGAAATACTCTTTAGAAAAAATTCGCCTCCGGCTCAACGAACTAGATGATCAACTTCTTAGTTTGCTTTCTGAACGCCGAAAATTGAGTATTGAAGTAGCAAAAAGTAAGGTCGAAACAACAAAGCCAGTTCGAGATGCTGAACGTGAACAACAATTATTAGTAAAACTTATCCACAACGGTAAAGATGAATACGAACTTGATGCAGAATATATTACTAAGATTTACCACACGATCATTGAAGATTCTGTGCTGCTTCAGCAATCATATTTACAACATCTTGCTAACCCACAGCAAAACCGAAAACCACATGCAAGAGTCGCCTACCTAGGTTCTCAAGGATCCTATTCACACCTAGCGACACGCGAATACTTCAGTCGAAAAAACATTGATCTCATTGAGTTAAATTGTGAGCAATTCAAAGGTGTAACCAAAGAGGTTGAATCTGGCTATGCTGACTTTGGGGTTCTACCGATTGAAAACACCAGCTCAGGGTCAATCAATGAAGTCTATGACCTACTCCAACATACTACGCTGTATATTGTAGGTGAATTAACGCTGCCCATTGAGCACTGTCTAGTCGCAACCAAAGAAATTAATGTTGATGATATAAAGGTTCTCTATTCTCATCCTCAACCCCATCAACAGTGCAGTGAGTTCTTACACCGCCTTGGAGACATCAAACTAGAGTCATGTGTAAGCACCGCTGATGCAATGAAAAAGGTAAAAGAATTAAACCGTGACGATATTGCCGCTATTGGTAATGCATCTAGTGGCAAGCTTTATGGTTTACAACCGATTTTAGGTAACATCGCCAACCAAACTGAAAACCATACTCGCTTTATCGTTGTCGCTCGAAAACCCGTTGAGGTATCCACCCAAATCCCAGCAAAAACCACCTTGATAATGTCGACCGCGCAAACAGCTGGTTCGTTAGTTTCGGCGCTACTAGTACTACAGAGATTTGGTATTAATATTATTAAATTAGAATCGAGACCAATTATTGGAAATCCCTGGGAAGAGATGTTTTACGTTGATCTCGAAGCACATAGAAATTCACCAGAAATGCAAAAAGCGATCACGGAATTAACAGAGATTACTAAGTATCTAAAAGTTCTTGGATGCTACCCAATTTACAATGTAGCTCCTACACAAGTGATGCAAAAGTAAGACGAGATCACCTTTTGAGGAATAGGTATGCTGACAGTATTCAGCACACTGTATACAATAGATGACTTACTAATATAAATATCAATTTATCCATCAATGTTTGATATTCGCTGTCTTTGATTAAGGCAGTTTCTTTTTCTAGAGAGCTCCTACTGCACGATGAGATATCTGATCTATATTTGTCTATCACTAGTACCTTTCTCTTTTGTATTCGCAAATGAGAAAGCGCTAAACCTTTACTTTTGGGAAGATACACTATCACCAGATATCATCGCTAGTTGGGAGGCCCTAAGTGACACTAAGATTTCACTCTCACATTTTGACAATGATGATGAACGCAATTTATTGATGCTCAATAGTATTGAGCTGCCTTTTGATATTGTTTTACTTGATAACGTTTCTGCACAAATATTTTCACGACAAGACGCTTTTGAAGACCTATCAACATTAAGCAACCGGAAATACAATGAGTCTCGCTGGAATGAAGCCTGCGGCAATAATGCAATTCCGTACTTTTGGGGAACTGTCGGCATCCTTTACCGTAAAGATCTTGTAAGCCCAGCACCACAAACGTGGAGCGATTTGATTCAGCCCAAAGAAAAACACCGTGGACACATAGGTTTGATAGAAGACAGTGTAGAAACCTTGCTACCAGCATTAAAAACACTGGGATACTCTCCTAATACAGACAATATTGACCAGCTAAAAGCGTCTTATCACCTAATGACTGAATTTAACAAAGATGTGTTAACCTACGAATACGCCCTTAGTTATGTAAGAAGCCATCAAGATAGTAGCGCATTACACATGGCATTAGCCTACAGTGGTGACCAATTCTCCTTAAATCGTTTTTTTCACTCCGATCAATGGGACTTTGTTACTCCCGAAGGTTCACCATTTATATGGGTTGATTGTATTGCGATAAACAGCAATTCGAAACAAAAGGAGCAAGCCAAAGCATTTCTTAATTACCTGATGTCTCCTCATGTAGCCGCAGAAAATGCACTGTATATCGGTAGTTCTCCGGCTAATAAGGCTGCTCTGGAATTTCTTCCGGATAGCTTTAAAAATAATCCCAGTTTTTTTCTGGATAAAACTCGTTTAAGCAACGCAACTCTTGACCAAGAACTTACTCCTGAAAACCTAAGTATTCGGGCCAAAATCACCAATAATTTGTTTAATCAGTATGAAGCTCAACCGTAGAATTTTATTACTTATCGCACCCGTTATTCTCTTCAGTGCGGCGGCATCAAGTTACATTATTTATGAGATCCAAAAAGATGCGCTGCTCAAGAGAACCGATAGCTATTTACAACTCAATATGGAAAAGTTGGCAGGACATTATCGTCAGACCAATTCTATTCTGAGCGGCTACACCTATACCTTGACTAAAAGTGATATAATTCAACGCTACTTTTCCCATGAAAGCAATCCAATTCGTGAACTAGAGCTGATTGATAACCTGCAGCAAACAATTAGCAGTTTTCAACCCAAAGATGATCAGTTTATTGCTCTCTCGATTTTAGATGCTCAAAAAAAACCGATGTACTACACAGAGCACAGTGACGATCCGTTCGCAACGATGGATCCCCTCGTTCTGCATCACTTCAGTGAAGTCTATGACACAACAAACCAAAATAGTTTTGTTGGTTACAGTGAAAATAAAGACGCAGAAGGCATCTTACTGCGTTACGAAGCCCTTGATATTAAAACGCTAAAGCCCCCGCTGAGTTACAAAAAGAGCGAGATTATTTTCGTTGTTGTCTACTCAAAGCTAGAGCGATTTAATCAACAGCGTAAAGAATTAGAGAACAGCAATAAAAGCTCGATATATTTCTCTACTAAGCCTACTGAGAAAGTCGGGTTACACCAAAGCGTTGAATTGCAGTCAAATTTCTATGCGAACCTCGACCCTGCGCCATACATTCTGCAAAATAAATTACACGACATTCAAAAACAGCTCATTATTGCATTTAGTTTTTCGGCTTTATTAACCGTATTGCTGCTTGTTATCTCTTTGTATAAGCATGTCATCCAACCAATTTCACGGCTCGATAACCAACTGAAAGAAGTGGAAAGTAATAAACGCAAAAATATAGAAATTCTTGACTCCAAAGATGAAATTGGCCGACTTTCTGCTCGTTTCTACGCCATGTATAGCGAATTGGAAGATGCTTATCATCGGACAAAAATTCTAGCAGAACGGGATCATCTAACCAAACTTGCCAATCGACATCAGTTTCAACGACACACTGAAGCTGTTTTGACTCAAGAACATATCCACGTTTGGGTCTTATATATTGATATGGATAACTTCAAATACATCAATGATAAATATGGGCATCAAATTGGCGACTCGTTACTTATAAGTTTCGCAAACCATATTCATGATCTTTGTTCTGAATTTAACGCGTCTCATCATACGTTTGGGCTAGCGTCGCGCTTATCCGGAGATGAATTTGCCATCTTGCTTCATACGCCATTCCACCAGCCGGATTGTGCCGATGAATTTGCCTTAAAATTGCTGAGTTCTATTCAACATCGTATAACATCACCGCAAGGGAGTTACCCCATAACAGCAAGTATCGGCATCGCAACCTACCCACAAGATGGTGATAATATCGAGAAGTTACTCTCAAACGCTGATACTGCAATGTATCAAGCTAAACGTGCAGGTAAAAACCAAATCGCACATTACTCAGTAGAGCTAGATACTGTGGTTCAGCGACGAGGAAGTATTGAGCGAGCGTTACGTGCAAGCAACTTTGACGAAGAATTTAGCCTTGTGTATCAACCATACTTTACCTGTAAAAATTGTTGGTTTGCGGGATTTGAAGTATTACTGCGTTGGGAATCTAAATCCCTCGGATATATCTCTCCAGAAGAGTTCATTCCGATTGCAGAGCAAACAGGGTTATTCGGAACCATTGATCGTTGGGTAGTGAAAAAAACATTCGAACAGTTCAGCGAAGTACAATCATTATTTAGCAAACCACAGAAGTTAGCCGTTAATTTATCGTCGGCTGAATTAAACTCAACGCAGCTTTCTGAGTATATTGCACGACATACCGAAACCTACGATGTTGACCCAGCAATGATTGAATTTGAAATCACTGAAACTTTTGCGTCAGAATCACAAAGTTTTCCACTGTTACATGAACTATCAAATCTTGGTTTTGATCTCACCATTGATGATTTTGGTTCTGGCTATACTTCGATTTCTCAATTGGTGCAGTATCCAGTACAGAAAATTAAGCTCGATAGGCTTTTTCTGGATACTTTAATTGCCAGTAAAAAACAGCAGGTTATAAAACCACTTATCGATTTATGTCATTCACAAAATATGAAAGTGACTGCTGAGGGGATTGAAAGTGAGGAGATGAATAAGCTGCTAATTGATTATAATTGTGACTATCTCCAAGGCTTCTACTTCGGCCGCCCGATGACACTCGAAGAGCTTCCTAAATGGATTCAAACAATTAAGGTAATTGCTAACGATGATGCAAGTAATCATAACGTCGCGTAATCCCGCTAAAATATCGGCAGTTAGTAACGCATTTACAACATGCTTTCCCAATGAAGAGTTTCAGTTTATTGGTATCAAGGTCGAAAGTGACGTTCGAGATCAACCAATGAGCGATGAAGAGACTCGCCAAGGTGCTGTAAATCGTATCGAAAACGCTAAGCAACAATACCCTGACAATCATTACTATGTCGGCATAGAGGCGGGTATTGAAGGAAACGCAACCTTTGCCTGGATGATCATTGACAGTAGCAGCCAACGCGGTGAATCACGTTCAGCAAGTTTAATGTTACCTCCTGTTGTGCTTTCAAAATTAAATGACGACAACGAACTGGGAGAGGTAATGGATGAGGTATTTAATACTTCAAATATAAAACAGAAAGGAGGGGCGATTGGTTTGCTCACTCATCAACTCTTGACTCGAAGTTCTGTGTACGAGCAAGCACTCATTTTGGCGTTAATCCCTTTTCAGAATCCAGAGCTATATTAACTTTTTTGGGTACTATTGAATAATTCCCCTATTTGGGCCTTTTGCGACTCTTCAAGGCCTTTAAGTTCATTTGAACCTCGAGTAATGGTCGCGATACCCACACCTAACATTTGACTGATTTGACGCTGCGACATATCGCCGCGCAGCAGCTCAACTATAATATTGGCACGTGAAACCAATGCATCGCGCTCATCAGAAGTCAGCAAGATGGTTAGTAGCTGTTCTTCTTGACCATTTTTCACGGCCTCTCTAACCAATTCAATAAATGCAGACCAGTCTTCGAAACTAGGGGTTGATGTCATACTTGTACTCGCTAGGTGATACACACCTCTATTTTAGAGATAAGTATCCGTAATGGAATTAATATTTTGAATTAATTTCATTTTCTTTTAGAAATGGACGCTCTATACCTAGCTGATCACGGTAATAGGTTTCAAACATTAGGATATTCTGTACGTAACGACGCGTTTCGTTAAAAGGAATCGATTCAATAAACTGATACGCGTCAAGCCGACCAGCACGCTCACTCAGCCAGCGATCGACTCGATGTGGGCCTGCATTATAGGCTGCAAGTGCCAAGATACGATTCTGATTATATTTCTTCATTAGTTCGGCAAAATAAATTGAACCTAACTCAATATTTTTATCAGCTTCATAGAGCTCTTCACTACTTTGAAGTTTTACTTGATATTTCTTCGCGGTATAGCGAGCCGTTTTCGGCATCAATTGCATTAAGCCTCGAGCGCCAACACCAGAGCGGGCAATATTATCAAGCGCACTCTCTTGGCGGGCCAACGACAACAATGTAATAGGATCTAACTTTTGTTTTTGTGCTGCCTCGGTAAAGTTATCTAAATGAGCAACAGGAAAACGCAGCGTTACATTGCTCCATAATTTAGCTTGGATAGAAGCGACAACACCGTAATGTGACCACTCTTTTAATAATGCATATTGTGCAAGCATCGCCTTTTGTTCAATCGACGAACGTTTTAATAACCAGTACCATTCACTGCGCGCCGCACTTCCTTTATCACGAGCTAACAGCTCTTCAATACGAATCAAACTGCTATCAAATTCGGCAAGCAATTCAGGTTGGTATTCAATTTGATCCGTTGGATATTCAACGGGCTTATCGAGAATATTTGCTGCTGAAACACTGTAAAAATTGCGTAACCCAAGTAACTTACGTAGCCGCTCTTTTCCGGAAATAGTCTTGCCTAACGCAATTTCGGAACGGCCCAACCAATATTGCCACTCTGGTTCTTGTTGAATATCGTCACTCAATGCAGAGATCATTTGATGAGTTGTTGTCCAATCAGTTAGCTCAATTGCATAACGAATTCTTTGAGATACGACTTTTATATTGGGACTTTGCTTAAAAATTTCATCATTCCAACTAGCAAGCTTCGTATCTTGGGTTTCCATAAGTCGAAGTGCTATTTTTTCACTCAATGCTTGAATTACACCTTGCTCATCTTCTTTTAGCTTTGTCGAATTCATGTCGCTTAACATTGCTTGAACAGCTTTCGTACTAACATGGGTAAGTCGCGCTAAACCCAAATCAATCATTTCCCAGTCATACTTCTTACCGGTATTAACGACCTTGATATACCCTTTAACCAACTGAGGTTGTTCGTATAACTTAGATATTTGTTGTGCGCGTTTCTTACTTGTAGAACTCGTTAACTTTTTGGCTAAATATCCCATCAAGCGCGGATTATTCTCTTTAAATGCTAACTCAATCCGCTGGAGAATATGTTCATTAGTAATTTTCTTCTGGTTAAACAACTGAGAAAATAACGGGTCACATTCACTGGCAACACTGTCACCTGATAGCCACAATTTTAGCCCGCCATCTAGAGCTTGCTGACGGTCACCTTTATGCCACTGTGCAGTATTGTAGAAACATTGACTCACTTCTCCTTTTGGCTCTGTACGAGAAAATTGAAGCAGTTTGTTCCACTGTTTCGATTGACCAAGCAGCTGCAGGTAAGTCTTACTAATCACATTAGAAAAGGGCAATTCTTGATATGTTTCAATGAAGCGTTGTACTTCTTGCGGTGACCGCTGCTCCAAACCAATTAGAAACGACCGATATTCTAAATAAGGCGTAAGTGGATAGCTTGCCAGTTTACTTTTTACTTTTTGGTAGCGTTGCGGAGTGCGGGCATCAAACCATTGTTGAGCTTGGTCGTACAACTTTCGTTGCTGCTCAAGTTGGCTGTTCGCCAATGCGGCGCTTGCTGTTTGCCAAGAACCCATAAGCGTAACTAGAATCAACGTCTTTGTGATGCCCTTACACTGATAATCTATCCTACTCATATTCCGCAACAACCTTACTAATGAAATAAATTGATATTTTAATTGTAGACCGTAGTCGAAGCTAACCGTGCCCTATCTTGCAAAATTAATTGTACAAATCCAATCACATTCACCAAACATCACAGAAAAACATTCACTTAACAGTATTCTTAACAACATTTAAATAAGAGTAATTACTGCTTTTCAATAGCTAAATTAGATCGAGATAGTAACAATAGCGAATGCTTTAGTATAAAATATTTAGCTTAATTCATTAGTTACCATTAGGAATGATCGGCAATGGCTGAATACGTATATACCATGTCACGGGTGAGCAAAATTGTTCCCCCGAAACGACAAATTCTTAAAGATATCTCTCTTAGCTTTTTTCCTGGTGCCAAAATCGGTGTACTTGGCCTTAACGGCGCAGGTAAATCAACTTTACTTCGTATCATGGCTGGTATCGACAAAGATATCGATGGAGAAGCTCGTCCTCAACCTGGACTCAATGTCGGCTACCTTCCCCAAGAGCCTGTCCTTGATGAATCAAAAACAGTGCGTGAAATTGTTGAGGAAGCTGTTTCAGATGTTGCCGATGCATTAACCAGACTCGATGCCGTTTATGCAGCCTATGCTGAAGAAGATGCTGACTTTGATGCTTTAGCAAAAGAGCAAGGCGAATTGGAAGCTCTAATCCAAGCCAAAGATGGACACAACTTAGAGAATGCGCTTGAGCGTGCGGCAGATGCTTTACGCCTACCAGAATGGGATGAAAAAATCGCAGTACTTTCTGGTGGTGAGCGTCGCCGTGTTGCCATCTGTCGTTTGCTACTCGAAAAACCCGACATGTTGTTGCTCGATGAACCAACTAACCACTTAGATGCGGAGTCCGTTGCTTGGCTGGAGCACTTCTTAGTTGATTACAGCGGTACTGTTGTAGCCATTACCCACGACCGCTATTTCCTCGACAATGCAGCGGGTTGGATATTGGAACTTGACCGTGGTGAAGGTATCCCATGGCAAGGGAACTATACTTCATGGCTTGAGCAAAAAGATGAACGTTTAAAACAGGAATCATCACAAGAAAGCGCTCGTCAGAAAACCATCGAGAAAGAATTAGAATGGGTGCGTAAAAACCCGAAAGGCCGACAAGCTAAATCAAAAGCTCGTATGGCTCGATTTGATGAACTGACTACCACCGATCATCAAAAACGTAACGAAACTAATGAACTATTTATTCCACCAGGTGAGCGTCTTGGAGATAAAGTTCTTGAAGTCAACAACCTCACCAAATCATTTGGTGATCGTGTATTAATCGATGATTTATCGTTTAGTATGCCGAAAGGGGCAATTGTCGGTATCATTGGTGCCAACGGTGCGGGTAAATCTACCCTATTCAAAATGTTAAGCGGCACTGAACAACCAGACTCAGGTAGCATTGAACTTGGCGACACGGTTAAACTTGCTTCCGTTGAGCAGTTCCGTGACAGCATGAACGACAGTAACACCGTATTCCAAGAGATTTCAGAAGGTAGCGATATTATTCGCATCAATAACTTTGAAATCCAAGCTCGTGCTTATTGCTCTCGTTTCAACTTTAAAGGTGTGGATCAGCAAAAGCGGATTGGCGATCTTTCAGGTGGTGAACGTAACCGTGTTCACCTAGCGAAACTGCTTAAGGCTGGAGGCAATGTATTGCTTCTCGATGAACCGACCAATGACCTAGATGTTGAAACGCTACGAGCATTGGAAGAGGCCTTACTTGAATTCCCTGGTTGTGCCATGGTTATTTCCCACGACCGTTGGTTCCTCGACCGCATTGCGACACATATTCTTGATTATCGTGATGAAGGTCAGGTCAACTTCTACGAAGGCAACTATACTGAATATACCGAGTGGTTGAAACAGACATTAGGTGCTCAGGCAGCTGAACCACATCGAATCAAATACAAACGCATTACTAAGTGATGCTTTGATATCATGACTTGATGTAAGGGCTGCCGTTTTAGGTAGCCCTTTTTTTGTTTTCTAGACACGATAACCACCTTATTTAGAGCAAATAAGAGAGATTCACATGACTGAAAGACGACGTTTTTCCAGAATTATTTATCGAGCTCCAGCGTTGATTACTTATCAAGGGCAAACTATCAAATCGACCGTTCAAGACCTTTCATTACATGGGGTTCTTTTACTCTTGAATGGTGAAAATACCTTTAATTGTGGAGACGAAGTAGAGGTTGAACTTACGTTACCAGAGAGTGATATTATGATTCATATTGCCGCTCATGTAGTTGAAACTGACAACACCACAATTCGAGCTCGTTTTGGCAATATTGATATTGAGAGTATTAGTTACTTGCGACGTTTCGTTGAACTCAATGTCGGTGACGATTCTCTTTTACATCGAGAGTTAGAGCATTTAACCGATTTAGCCGATCATATGGAAGAAGATTGATCCTTTTCTATTGATACCGTCAAAAATAAAACCCTGCAATCAGATTGCAGGGTTTTATGCAGTTGTTCCATTCAATTTATATCTGAGCTTAGCGCTGAATTGAATCACTCGCCTGCTTCAACAGATGCTGACTTTCTGACATAAACTGCTGAGAGTAATCCCCAAACCAATCACTTACCGCATTAAAGCTGGATACAAAACCTTCTTTATCACGATTTTCAATCAACTCTAACGCTTCAGTAAAACGTTGGTGAAAGCGTTTAATCATTTCAATATTCTCTGTAGACGACAGAATAATATCACCGTATAGATCTGGGTTTTGACAGAACAAACGTCCAACCATCGCTAACTCAAGCCGATAGATTGGTGAACTCAAGGTCAGTAGTTTATCCAAGTCAGGATTCTCTCGTGACAAATGCATCCCGTAAGCAAACGATGTAAAGTGCCGTAATGCTTGAATCAAACTCATACCTTGATCATGAGAATCTGCATTGATCGGGCATAAATACGCCCCCCAAATCCGCATCTGCTCTACTAACCATTGATAATGCTCTTCACCTCGGCCGTCACAATAGACAACGACCTGTTTTGCCAAGCTAGGCACATCTGGACCAAACATAGGATGAAGACCAACAACAGGACCTTGGTGAGCTTCCATCATTGCAGTTAACGGCTCACCTTTGATAGACGTCAAATCACACAAAATACAATCATCAGGAAGATTGGTTAAGCGAGAAATAACATCGACCGTTTTATAGATCGGTACGGTTACAACCACCAAGCCTGCATCTTTCAATATGTCATCAGCACGATCCCAATCTTGGCTACCAAGGATTTTGACGTTATAGCCAGAAAGGGTAAACATTCTCGCAAATAAACCACCAAGCTGTCCTTTACCACCAACAATCACGATAGAGCGTAGATCTGGCTTTAAACATTTAAAGCCAGCATCCTTTTCACTCGCATAAGATTCACGCATCGTACGACGCAAAATATCTTCAATCAACTGGGGTGGCACGCCTTGACGAGTCGCCTCTTCTCGGCGTGAAGCCAACATAGCCGCTTCACGGTCAGGGGCGTAAATGGGTAACCCATGTTTACTTTTTACTTCCCCAACCTTCTCAACCAGTGACAAACGACGAGCAAGAAGTTGCAATATCTGTTTATCGACATCATCAATTTGGTCACGTAACTCGTTGAGTTCAACAGCCATTTATTCCAACCTCTCTTACTCTTTGATCAAACGTTTTGCTAAAAATGGAGCCAATTCTTGGTGCGTCTTGCGAAGTAGCGCTTCAGTTGTCTCCCAATCAATACATCCATCGGTAATCGACACACCGTATTCCATTTCCGCAAGAGGGAGATCTGATGATTGATTACCCGCATTAATGTGACTTTCTATCATTAGACCATTAATCGATTGGTTACCATTGCAAATTTGCTGAATAGCATCTTCCGCTACTAATGGCTGACGACGGTAATCTTTACGAGAATTAGCATGACTACAGTCTATCATAAGAGAAGGTTCCAAATTGGATTTAGCCATCTCTTGTTCACACTCTGCGACCGATACTGAATCATAGTTAGTCTGCTTGCCACCACGTAGAATTACATGCCCATTCGCATTACCTTGTGTTGTCAGCAATGCAACTTGACCTTCTGAATTAATGCCCATAAAACGGTGACCAGACGCTGCAGCTTGCATCGCGTTAATCGCAGTTCCTAGGCTACCATCGGTTCCGTTTTTAAAACCAATCGGCATCGATAAGCCACTTGCCATTTCACGGTGAGTTTGTGACTCAGTAGTACGAGCACCAATCGCAGCCCAAGTGAACGTATCGGCCAAATATTGTGGGCTAATCGGATCAAGTGCTTCAGTGGCTAGCGGAATTTCCATTTCAGCTAACTCAACTAATAGCTGACGACCAATATGAAGTCCTTGCTCGATATCAAAACTACCATCAAGATGTGGGTCATTGATCAAGCCTTTCCATCCAACTGTTGTTCTAGGTTTTTCAAAGTACACTCGCATAACGAGGAACAATTGATCGCTTAACTCTTCCGCAATCTCTTTAAAGCGGCGAGCGTACTCTTTCGCCGCATCAAGATCATGAATAGAACAAGGACCGCATACGACTAAGAGTCGATGGTCACGCTTATGGATAATATCCGCAACGGTTTGACGAGATTGCTTAATGTATTCCCGAGCATTAGCACTTAATGGCAATTTTTTCTTTAGTTGTTCTGGTGTAATCAAAACTTGTTGGTCCACTATATTGATATCTGATAAGTCACTTTTAGCCATGCTATTCACCCAGTATATAATTCTTTACAAATGTTCCTGTTCGAAACTCTTTAGCTGTTACTCAGCTCTTGAGGTGAACAATATCATTTTAACTGAACATTACAAGTGTAAGATAATAAAAACAGAAAGTGTAAATATTATTTTACACTATCTGTTTATTAATATAGAAACACTTATAATTATAGAAAATAGAAGCATATTTCGTACAAAATAATATACACATGTAAATTTTGTGTATTTTTGAAACGTCTCCCTTTTATTTTCCCATAATTGAGTAAAATATAATTATCATTTATTCAAATAACCTTGCTATGGACTTAATCCTCTCTCTCCTGCAACAGATGTGCGTATATTTGGTTTTAGCGTACCTCTTAAGTAAAACCCCATTGGTTTTGCCATTGCTCAATGTCCCTACTCGACTCGACCATAAGCTCGCTACTTATGTCCTCTTTTCTCTATTTTGCATTATGGGAACCTATTTTGGCCTACAAATAGACGATGCCATCGCCAATACACGAGCAATTGGTGCGGTTATGGGTGGGTTATTTGGGGGGCCTGTCGTTGGCGTTGCTGTAGGATTAACTGGAGGGTTACACAGATACTCACTCGGAGGCTTTACCGATCTCGCATGCGCGATATCGACGACAACAGAAGGACTTGTTGGTGGGCTACTGCACAGTTACTTGATGAGTCGAAATAAGAAAGAGTGGCTATTTAATCCCGGGATTGTGTTTAGCATTACACTGGTCGCCGAGGTCCTTCAAATGTCGATTATTCTTGCTGTAGCGCAGCCCTTTGATAAAGCCTATGCACTGGTTTCAACTATCGCGATACCTATGCTCATTGCCAACTCTATTGGTGCCGCACTATTTATGAGTATTTTGCAGGATAAGCGAACTATTTTTGAACAATACTCTGCAACATTTTCACGCCGAGCACTGCGAATTGCAGAACGGTCTATCGGCTTACTTGCGGAAGAATTTGAAGCAAAGAGTGCCAAACAAGTCGCCAAGATCATCTATGAAGAAACCAATGTCGGAGCCGTTTCCATTACTGATCAGGATAAAATTTTAGCCTTTATCGGTATTGGTGATGACCACCATAAACCAAACACACCAATCTCTTCTGATAGCACCCGCCAAGCAATAGACGACAATACTATTATCTACCTTGATGGTAACGAACACCCTTATCAATGCTCTCTTAGTCATGAATGTAAACTAGGGTCGGCGCTGATTATTCCTCTGCGTTCAGGGGACCAAGTCGTGGGAACCATTAAGCTTTACGAACCAAAACGTAAACTATTCTCTTCAATCAATATGTCCATGGCAGAAGGCATCGCAGAACTGCTTTCAAGCCAAATTCTCTATGGACAATATCAGCAGAAGCAAAGCCTGCTCGGCCGCGCTGAGCTCAAATTACTGCAAGCACAAGTGAACCCGCATTTTTTGTTTAATGCACTCAATACAATTAGTGCGATTACTCGACGAGATCCTGATAAAGCAAGAGAACTCATTCAACACCTCTCCCAGTTCTTTCGCAGTAATCTCAAACAGGACATCGAAAACGTCACTTTGAAAGAAGAACTGGCACACGTAAACGCCTACCTCACTATAGAGCAGGCACGCTTTAGTGATCGTTTAACCGTGATTATCGACATAGAACCACATTTACTTTCAGTTCGCCTACCTAGCTTCACATTACAGCCTCTAGTGGAAAATGCGATAAAACATGGCGTATCAAACCTTCTCAGCGATGGCGTTATAAAAATTTATAGTGAAGCACAACAAGATGGATATTGGATCATCGTCGAGGATAATGCTGGGTGCTATGTGACTCCAGATGAACATCATGATGGTTTGGGCATGGAAATTGTCACAAAACGATTAACAAACCTATTTGGATCAAGCTCAAAATTGGACATCGAATCTATACTCAACAAATCGACTCAGATGAGTTTCTTTATCCCTAGCGATGCAATAGAAAGCTCCAATCACACTCCACAACACGAAGAGAATCATTCATGTTAAGTGCGCTTATTATCGATGATGAAATGTTAGCTCGAGAGGAGCTTATTGCTCAATTGGAGCATTGCAATCATATTGACATAATAGGTCAAGTCAGCAATGCGATAGAAGGTCTCAAGGCAATACAGCGCCAAAAGCCGGATATCATATTTCTCGACATTCAGATGCCACAGGTGACCGGAATAGAACTTCTAGCAATGCTCGACCCTGAAACTATGCCTTATGTTGTGTTTGTTACTGCTTACGACCAGTATGCGGTTCAGGCATTTGAAGACAACGCCTTCGACTATTTGCTAAAGCCTATCGACCAAAAACGATTGGAAAAGACCATCAAGCGTTTAGTAAAACAAACGCATCATAAACAAGATCTTTCGGCCATTACACCAACATTAGATCAAATCCCTTGCATTGGCCTAAATCGAATCTTATTGATTGCCACCAATGATGTGGAGTTTGCCTTTAGTGACGTATCAGGTGTTCAAGTTCAAACCATGCAACAACAAGCAACGAGTCAATTGTGCTTAAAGCAATTAGAAGCCAAAACAACACTGCTGCGCTGTCATCGCCAGTATTTGATCAATCCAAAAGCCATTCATGAGATTAAGCTATTGGAAAATGGTTTGGCGGAAGTCATCACCCGAAGTCAACATTCAGTTCCCGTAAGCCGACGCTACCTAAAACTCCTCAAAGAGTCTCTGGGAATGATCTAACTGCCACTCAAAAGCCTTAAAATAAGATGGGCACTAGTTACTGATTGATGATTAGTTTCATTGTCTCACTTGCCTCTTTCCACTCAGTACTGGATTTTAAGTCTGCCAGCGTAAAAGCGGTGCTTTTTAACATATTAGTGGCTGTTGGCACTTCCATTATTGGTAGGTTATCGATGACTTCAACCGCCTTAGTCGGATCGTTACACACCAAGATCATGTCACACCCAGCCGCTAACGATTGGTGAGCTCGTTCGACCACGTTGCCCATCACCGATGCCCCTTCCATACTAAGATCATCTGAGAAAATAATACCGTTAAAGCCTACCTGTTGGCGTAATATCTGCTTCAACCAAAACGTAGAGCCACTTGCAGGTTGGTCATCATAATGTGGGTAAACCACGTGTGCAGGCATCACCGCATCCAGTAATTGAGCGTCAATTTGAGCCTTGAATATCGCCATATCTTGCTCAAATACTGAGTCTCTTGGATCTGAAGGTAACTCAAAGTGTGAGTCAGCCAATACGGCACCATGGCCGGGAAAATGCTTACCGGTCGTTGCCATACCCGCTGTTTTCATCCCATTTAAAAAAGCCGTGCTATAGCGAATCACTTGCTCAACAGATTCTCCAAAAGAGCGACTGCCAATCGCCTTTGAATCGAACCCTTTATCTAAAACTGGGGCAAAACTTAAATCAATATCATGAGCAATCAATTCGGCAGCCATTAACCAGCCCCCCTGATCAGCAAACGAAACCTCTTTTGAGTAATTCGCGTAATCTTGCGCCGCCGGAAGAAGAGTAAAACCTTCACGAAAACGCTGAACACGCCCACCTTCTTGATCGACGCCAATAATGATCGGCGATCCTGCCGCTTGGCGAATTGAACGATTAAGGGCGACGAGCTGTTCACTATCGTAATAGTTTCTCGCAAATAAAATCACACCACCTACCGTTGGGTGTGCGAGTATCTCTTTCTCTTCCGCCGTTAATTCATAACCCGCGACATCTAACCACAAAGGGCCCATATCTGATCCTTGCTATCTAAATCTATGATTCTATTCTAGCAAGCAACACGTTGGCATTGGAGCACTATCTTGAGATTCAACGATGTTAGTGAGACTATTGCACCATAAATAGCTCAGCAAGGCTTTGGTGACACCGCTGGCAGCAGACATTCCAATCTAAACAGGCAACTAAAAATGGCAACGAACGAACCCGAATACTATATTGGCGTCATGTCTGGCACGAGCTTAGACGGTGTCGATGTCGCTTTAGTCGAATGCCAACAGTCATCGTCTCGTCTCATTACGCACTATTGTCATCCGATGCCAGATAGTCTCAAGCAGCAAGTCACTAAAATTAGCACTGGACAAGCACTGTCTATTAAAACATTCGGCGAACTTGACCACCAACTTGGCCAACTCTTTGCCGATGCCGTACTCGCATTGCTGGCATTGCCCGAATGCACAATAGAACACACAAAGATTCGAGCAATTGGGAACCACGGCCAAACAGTATTCCACCAACCGGAAGGTGAAACGCCATTTACCTTGCAATTGGGTGATGCCAATATTATTGCAGCACGAACAGGGATTGAAACCATTGCTGACTTTCGCCGCAAAGATATGGCGTTTGGAGGTCAAGGTGCGCCGCTTGTTCCTGCTTTTCATCAAACGCTTTTTGAATCCAATAACTCGAGTTTGATTGTGCTTAATATTGGCGGCATTGCCAATATTTCCGTATTCACGCCAGATGGTCAGGTCGTGGGCTATGACACCGGCCCCGGCAATGGTTTGATCGACAGTTGGTGCTATCAACACACTGGAAATAGATTTGATTGCGGTGGCAAATGGGCGCAACAAGGAAAGGTAAATTCGGCATTTTTGTCGCAAATGCTTAGCGATCCCTTTTTTAGTAAACCCGCTCCTAAGAGTACTGGAAGAGAGTATTTTCATCTTGATTGGATTCGCAACCAAATCGAATTGTGCGATGAAGAAATGACGCAGCAAGATGTGCAACGAACCCTTACCGAACTGACAATCAGCAGTATTGTTGCTGAAGCCGTCTCTCATCAAGCAGGCTCTTCTCCTCAATTATTGGTCTGTGGCGGAGGCGTACAAAACCCTTTAATCATGCAACAGCTAAAACAACAACTTCCAGCGTGGCAAGTAATGACGACCTCTCAGCTAGGTATTGATGCCGACTTTATGGAAGCGATGGCTTTTGCCTGGTTAGCCTATCGACGAGTTCACAACCTACCCAGCAACTTGCCGCTGGTTACAGGGGCAAGCAAAGCGGTAAGTTTAGGGGTTATTTACCCAGCCGATAACATTTCAGATATCGATCGTAACTAACTTAGATTCTACACATAACTAATTTGAGAATAACCATGGCCGACGACACACTACTTTCTACCTTATCTCAACTCGTATCCGAAGGGAGAAATCCTGACACCATGGATATTGATTTACTCCCGACGCTCGCTTTGGTCGAAAAACTAAATCAACAAGACAAACTCGTGCCTTTAGCCGTAGAAAAAGAACTGCCCAACATCGCGACAGCGGTTGACCATATCACTCAAGCATTTAAAAAGGGTGGCCGCTTAATTTACCTTGGAGCGGGAACCAGTGGGCGATTAGGTGTTCTTGATGCCTCAGAATGCCCGCCAACCTTTGGCGTAAGCGATGAGATGGTAATGGGGTTAATTGCCGGTGGTAAATCTGCGATGTTTAAAGCCCAAGAAGGCGCAGAAGACTCAAGCGATCTCGGAGAAAACGATCTTCGTAGTATTAATTTTTCACAGAACGACATTGCGGTTGGTATTGCCGCAAGTGGACGTACCCCTTATGTCATTGGCGCATTAGATTATGCCAATCAACTCGGCGCGACCACTATCGCGCTATCTTGTAATCCAGACTCTCCGATTGCGAATATGGCAACCATTGCCATTTCACCGATTGTGGGACCTGAAGCGCTAACAGGATCAACTCGATTAAAGTCAGGAACCGCTCAAAAACTGGTGCTGAATATGCTCACTACCGCCAGTATGATCCGCCTCGGCAAGAGCTATCAAAACCTTATGGTCGATGTAAAAGCCACCAACGAAAAATTAGTTGCTCGAGCAATCAGAATTGTCATGCAAGCCACCGACTGCGACAAAACAACGGCAGAACATTTGCTCAATCAAAGTAACAACAATGCCAAAGTAGCAATACTGATGCAGTTGACTGGTTTTGATTATCAACAAGCTGTTTCTCAATTAGAAAAAAATGAAGGTGTTCTACGTCACGCTTCTCAACCCAAGTAGCGCCTTTGCCACCATTGATATCCGTCAATTAAGCACACAATGCTTAATTGACAAACCACTTAATTACTCCAAAGACCACTTATTTTAATATTCGACCACTTACCTCAATAGCTAATGTTTCTATTTCATCAAAGCGATATTGTGCAATCTGACCTTGATTACACTCTACACAAAATTACAAAAATAGAAGGAACATCCTATGCTATGGTTCTTAACTTGTATGGCCGCCCTCCTAGGTGGCTATTACCTTTACGGAAGCTTTGTCGAAAAAGTATTTGGTATCAATCATAAACGCACCACTCCTGCTCACAGCATGGAAGATGGCGTTGATTATGTGCCTATGTCAACTCCCAAAGTTTATCTCGTACAATTACTCAACATCGCAGGTGTTGGCCCAATTTTTGGCCCAATCATGGGTGCACTATACGGTCCTGCTGCAATGTTGTGGATTGTCCTCGGTTGTATCTTTGCCGGCGCAACCCATGACTATTTCTCAGGAATGCTATCGGTCAGAAATGGTGGTGCTTCCGTCCCTACTTTAACTGGGCGTTACCTAGGCAATGGCGCAAAACATTTCATGAACATCTTTGCCATTATCCTTCTGCTTCTAGTTGGTGTTGTATTCGTATCAGCTCCAGCAGGTATGTTAACCAAACTGGTTAATGATCAATTCAATCTTGGTATTGGTTCAATTGTAATGGTGCTGGGGATCTTCGCTTACTACATCATTGCGACTATCGTTCCCGTCGATAAAATCATCGGTCGCCTATATCCATTCTTTGGTGCTCTGCTGATCTTTATGTCAGTTGGACTCATGACCGCAATTGGCTTCTCTGACCAACATACAGTTCTTGGTGGATTTGAAGTTTCTGATATGTTCAGCAACATGAACCCTAATGACATGCCTTTATGGCCTGGCCTATTTATCACCATCGCATGTGGTGCTATCTCTGGGTTCCACGCAACTCAGTCTCCAATGATGGCTCGTTGTATGGAAAATGAAAGCAATGGTCGCTTCGTATTCTACGGTGCGATGATTGGCGAAGGTATGATTGCACTTATCTGGTGTACAATCGCTCTATCGTTCTTCGGTACGCTTGAAGGCCTACAAGAAGCCATTAAAGCAGGTGGCCCTGGTAATGTTGTTTACTCTGCATCATTTGGCTTACTTGGTGTATTCGGTGGTATCCTTGCATTCCTTGGTGTGGTTATCCTTCCAATTACCTCTGGCGATACCGCGTTCCGCTCTAGCCGCTTGATTCTTGCTGAATACTTCAACATGAAGCAAAAAACACTAGTAAGTCGCTTAATGATGGCCGCACCACTATTTGTTATCGGTGCAGTACTAACGCAAGTTGACTTTGGGATAATCTGGCGCTACTTCGGATTTGCCAACCAAAGTACAGCTGTTGTCATGCTATGGACTGCAAGTGCCTACTTGATTCGTCACAATAAGTTCCACTGGATTACAACGATACCTGCTATGTTCATGAATACAGTCGTTCTTAGCTTTATCTTAAGCAGCTCGAAGCTTGGCTTTGGTCTACCAATGCAAATATCAACTGTCCTAGGTTTCTTAGGCGCTATTGCAATGTTTGCCTTTGTTATCAAAAAAGCGAAACAAACTGACGGTGTCGATCTATCAGACGCAGAACCCGCAACTCCGAGTAAAGTATAAGTTTATATAACAACATTGATCATTTGGGCTCAGAAATGAGCCCTTTTTTATTGTCTACAACTCAACTTGACTTTAGCCTCACAAAAACGCAAGTTATCTCCATTACTGAATCGAATATGGAGTAGACAATGACGAAAGGCTTTCAATGGGATTGGGTAGTCAAAATCACACACTGGTCAGTGGCAATACTATTTATTGCTAACTTTTACTTCACAGACGAAGGTGGTGATATTCATATCTGGTGTGGCTATGGCATTCTCGGTTTGGTGGGACTTCGTTTACTTTGGGGATTAGTAACCCATTCCCCTGCACGCCTATCGTCCTTTTTTCCTTCTCCTTTTTCAGCATTAAAACACTTAAAAGAAGTCCTAAAAACTCGAAAAGACGATCATGAAGGACACAATCCCGCTGGAGCCATAATGATTTGGGCTATGTGGTTAGGTCTACTTACCACGGGAACATCTGGGTGGATGATGGAAACGGATATGTTCTGGGCCGAGATTTGGGTCGAGGAATTACACGAAACGGCGGCAAACGTAACGTTTACTTGTGTCTGCATTCATGTATCAGCTGTCATATTAATGAGCTTTTTGACCGGCAATCGGTATATCCAAACGATTTCACCGTTTAAAAAATAAAAAGTCCAATTAGAACACTGACTAATCGGACTTAACATTTAAACGTTAGAATTCACAACTTTATAGCCGCATAATTAGCGGCGATGAAGTTCTATTCAACCTGTTTAATCTGAAGCTCTTTAGGCACTTCAAAGAACATATTTTCTTCTCGACCAAGCACTTCTTCAATATCAGTAGCTCCAAGATCTTGAATTCTAGCCAATATTTGATTCACAAGTTCCTCTGGTGCAGAGGCTCCAGCAGTGACACCGACCAAGGTTTTATTATCAAACCAATTTGCTTCAATGTCTTCTGGACAATCAATAAGGTAGCTCGATGTACCCAGCTTTTCCGATAACTCTTTTAGCCGTGTTGAGTTGGATGAGTTTTTAGATCCAACGACAATCATCACATCAACTTGATTCGCTAAAATACGTACCGCATCTTGACGGTTTTGCGTCGCATAACAAATATCATCTTTCCGGGGACCTTGGATATTAGGAAAGACCTTACGTAGCTCATTAATAACATCAGAAGTTTCATCGACAGAGAGCGTTGTCTGGCTGACGTAATGTAAATTATTAGGATCTTTCACTTTATCCAATAGATTCACAACATCACTAGGGTATTCCACCAAATACATTCCGCCTTGGTCACTTGAGTACTGCCCCATCGTGCCTTCAACCTCAGGGTGTCCTGCATGCCCGATCAATACAACTTCCATATGGCGACGACTTGCTCGAGCGACTTCCATATGCACTTTTGTTACCAAAGGACACGTTGCATCAAAAACCGTTAAGTCACGATCTTTCGCCTCATTACGTACTTTTTGTGATACCCCGTGTGCCGAGAAGATCACAATATTATCGTCGGGTACATCACTAATATTTTCGACAAAAACGGCACCACGCTGTTTTAGGCCTTCAACAACAAATCGGTTGTGAACCACTTCGTGGCGAACATAAATCGGCGGTTGATACATTTCTAACGCTCGCTCGACGATGCTAATAGCACGGTCAACACCGGCACAAAAGCCACGCGGGTTAGCGAGTAAAATTTTCATATTATTGCTCATACTAATTAATCTGCCGATATTTCAGTTTGTTAAAAGTGTTGTTTATTGTACAGATAAAATCTCTACATCAAAGATTACATCTTGCCCCGCCAAAGGATGATTGAAGTCCACCTTAACTGACTCACCTTCAATCGACGTAATAATTCCAGGAATTTCAACCCCGTCAGCTCCCGTAAAAGCCATGATGGTTCCGACTTCAACAGCAGCATCACCGACAAATTTTGATTTATCCATATAGTGAATCGCATCAGGGTTAGGCTGGCCAAACGCATCATCCGCTTTTAGCTCAATAGCTTGAGCATCACCTTCTTTTAGTCCAAGCAAGCTCTGCTCAAAGTTGGGACTAAGGCTTCCGTCACCCATAACAAACACCGCAGGCTTGTCCATATTGCGGGTTGAATCCGCCACCGAACCATCTTTAAGTTTGATGGAGAAATGAAGTGTTACAGTCGAATTTTGAGTAATACTGGTCACAGAAGTGCTCCAAAATAGTCATAAAAAGTAAAAGCGATATAGATATATCCCTTTATGACAAAAAGCGCCACCTGAATCAACAGACAGCGCTTGTGGTTATTCATATTAGTGAACTTAACTCACTCTTTTATCGTCAGTGCTCTTGGTGCGAAAACCGTCCAAAATCAACATTCCAGCGCCAATACAAATCGCACTATCTGCCAAATTGAATGCAGCAAAGTGGTAGCTTCCCCAATAAAAATCGAGGTAGTCGACGACAAAACCATGAACGATTCGGTCAAATACATTGCCGACAGCACCACCAATCACTAAGGCGTAAGCACAATTACTCCACTTTTCAGCAGCCGATTGTTTGCCCATCCAAAACATCAGCATAGCAACGACAAAAAACGCAATCGAACTAAACAACCAACGTTGCCATCCGCCTTGATCACTGAGAAAGCTAAAGGCTGCTCCGTGATTATGAACATACAACAAATTGAAAAATGAGGTCACTTCAATTCGATTTGCCCAGCCATACCCCATCTTATCCATCACCAGTAATTTAATACCAATATCAGCAATAAAAATAAGGAGCGCTAACCAAAGCCAACGCAATCCAGATTGTTTAATGTCGTTCATACTCATGCTAGTTACGCAAACTGACGAGTTTCGCCTTCACCAGTAACATTAGTTACACAGCGGCCACAGATTTGCTCGTGTCCTGCAATGGTGCCAACATCATCGGTATGGTGCCAACAACGCTCACACTTCGCAGCAGACGTAGGCGTCACTTCAACAAATAAACCTTCAACTTCAGTTTCATTTGCAGAGTCACTTTTCTCACTCAGAGGTTTCACAAGCGCTTTTGAGGTTAATAATACAAAGCGTAGCTCATCTTGAAGTTGGTTCAGTTGAGTCGCTAAAGCATCATTTACATAAAGCGTTACTTCTGCCTGTAAAGAGCCACCAATGACTTTCTCGCTTCGAGCGACTTCAAGTAACTTATTCACCGCATTACGGACTTGCTGAGTTTGTGCCCAAAAGTCATTGTTTAATGCTTCTTCTGCGGACAAAGCAAACAGCTCTTCATACCATTCTGACGCAAATACAAATTGACCACGGCTCTCACCTGAAGGCAGTGTTTGCGGCATTTCATTCCAAATTTCATCGGAAGTAAACGACATAATCGGAGCCATCCAACGAACCAACGCTTCGACGATATAATAGAGCGCTGTCTGACAACTACGTTGCGCGTGGCTACCTTGCTTCGCGGTGTATTGACGGTCTTTAATCACGTCAAGATAGAAAGAGCCCATTTCTACTGAACAGAACTGCATTAAGCGCTGAACAACAGCATGCGTGTTGTATTCATCGAATGACTTAACAATATCTTGTTGCGCTGAGAACGCTTGACCTACAGCCCAACGGTCTAGAGCCACCATATCTTCTGGGGCAACCATGTCTGTTTGTGGATTAAACCCATTAAGGTTCGCTAAGAAAAAGCGAGCAGTATTACGGATACGACGATAAGCATCTGCACTGCGTTTTAAGATCTCATCAGATACAGCAACTTCACCGGTATAGTCAGTTGATGCAACCCACAAACGAAGAATATCTGCACCCAGTTTGTTAGTGACATCTTTCGGTGAAACCACGTTACCCACAGACTTAGACATCTTACGACCTTGGCCGTCAACCACGAAACCATGAGTCAATACTTGGTTGTAAGGGGCTTTACCTTTCATCGCAATCGAAGAAATCAATGACGATTGGAACCAACCACGGTGTTGATCCGATCCTTCTAAATACATATCTGCGGCATTGCCGTTAAATTCTGGACGACTATCAACAACTGAGTAATGAGTCACACCCGAATCAAACCATACATCTAAAGTATCGAGTACTTTTTCATACTGCTCGGCATCTTCAGCACCTAATAGCTCAGCAGGCTCAACATCCCACCACGCTTGAATGCCTTTTTCTTCAACCAATAGTGCAACTTTCTCGATAAGCTCGAGTGACTTAGGGTGAAGGTCAGAAGTTTCTTTATGAACAAATAATGCAATTGGAACACCCCAAGTACGTTGGCGTGAAATACACCACTCTGGGCGCCCTTCAATCATACCCTCGATGCGGCTTTGACCCCACTCAGGGATCCATTGAACACTTTTAATCGATTCAAGAGCCTTTGCACGAAGGCCCGCTTGTTCCATAGAAACAAACCATTGAGGTGTTGCTCGGAAGATAATTGGGCTTTTATGACGCCAGCAATGTGGGTAGCTGTGGGTGTAATCAACATGATGCAATAATGCGCCTTTCTCTTTCAGTAAATCGACTACATTGGCATTCGCTTTAAAGACATGTTGCCCAGCAAAAATCTCTGTATCTGAAAGATAAACACCATTAGAGCCCACTGGGTTCGCAACTTCTAAACCGTATTTTTGGCCTACAATAAAGTCTTCTTGACCATGTCCAGGAGCAGTGTGAACCACACCAGTACCCGAGTCAGTCGTTACGTGATCGCCTAATACAGCAGGAACTGAGAAATCATAAAATGGATGTTGGAACTGACTAAGCTCTAAATCAACACCAGTTGCAAAACCAAGCTTCTCAAACTCTTCAATTCCAGCACGCGATACAACATCATCAACTAATTCACTAGCAACAATAATTCGCTCTGGGTTGTCTCCTTTCACTTGCAAAAGAACATACTCTAAGTCTTCACGTAAACAAACAGCGCGGTTTGCAGGAAGAGTCCAAGGCGTTGTGGTCCAGATAATAATAGAGATATCGCCTTGACCTTGCTCAGAGCCACATTCAAATTTGGCTAGCAATGCAGCTTCATCAGCGGCCTTAAAACGTACATCAATCGAAGGAGATACTTTGTCTTGATATTCAACTTCAGCTTCCGCTAGTGCCGAACCACAATCGGTACACCAATGAACAGGTTTAAACCCTTTAAGTAAATGACCGTTATCGGCAATCTTACCTAAGGCACGAATAATGTTTGCCTCGGTACCAAAATCCATCGTGCGGTATGGCTTATCCCACTCACCAAGAATACCAAGGCGCTTAAAGCTTTCGCGCTGACCATCAACTTGAGTTTGAGCGTAAGTACGACATTTCTCGCGAAATTCCGCAGCAGTTACTTTCTTTCCAGGTTTCCCTACTTTCTTTTCTACCATCAACTCAATAGGTAAACCATGACAATCCCAACCTGGTACATAAGGTGCATCGTAGCCAGCTAGGGTTTTTGATTTAATAATAATGTCTTTAAGAATCTTATTTAGCGCATGGCCAATATGAATATCGCCATTTGCATAAGGAGGACCATCATGCAAAATAAAAGATTTTTTGCCTTTTTTAGCTGCACGAATTGCACCGTATAAATCTTGCTCGTACCAACGTTTAAGCATTTCTGGTTCGCGGTTCGCCAGATTGCCACGCATTGGAAACCCTGTTTCAGGTAGGTTCAGGGTATCTTTATACTCACTCATTGATTCTTAATTCCGTAAATGTGGGCGGAGTTAAACATGATGCTAAGTAGCAGTAATGCACTTAACCGTTATGCTCGAGCAGCCACACCCTTGCTGCTTGTGCATCAAATTCGATTTGTTGTTTTAAAGCGTCAAATGATTCAAACTTTCGTTCATCACGCAGCTTATGCAGCAATATGACTTCGAGCTGTTTTCCGTACAAATTTTCTGAAACGTCGAACAAATGTACTTCAAGCTGCCGTCGCATGCCATTCACTGTTGGGCGTTGACCAATATTCGCTACACCATCAACAACGGACTGTCCTAATCCCTTAACTTGCACAACGTAAACACCAGAAACGGGAGACACGCATCGCTTCATTGGAATATTTGCGGTTGGAAAACCAATGGTTCGTCCTAACTTTCGCCCATGTGAAACGCGACCAGAGATACTATAGTCTCGTCCCAGCATCTCAGCAGCTCGTTGTAATTGGTCATTTGCTAATGCTTCTCGAATCAAAGTACTACTGACTCGCTTGGACTCTACACAAAAACTTTGCGTACTTACCACATCAAAGCCTAACTCTTTACCGATTCGCTGTAATAATGCGAAATCACCACGCCGCTCTCGACCAAAACAGAAGTCGTCACCGATAACAAGAAACTTAACACCCAATTGTCTTACCAACAAGTCACGAATAAAGGCTTCTGGTTCAACATTTGCAAATTGATAATCAAAACCAACACACAGCATTCGGTCGATATTCAACTTACTTAACTGAACAAACTTGTCACGTAACTTAGTTAACCGTGCTGGGGATTTTTCTTTTGCAAAAAACTCCATCGGTTGTGGTTCAAACGTCATTACAACAGACGACAACCCAAGTTGCTCAGCTTTTTCTGATACTTGCGCCAATACTCGCTGATGCCCTAAATGAACACCATCGAAATTTCCGATCGTCAAAACACAGCCATAATGCTGTGCTTGAATGTTATGAGTACCGCGGATCAGTTCCATGAAATTAGCTTATAACCTGTCACTTCGTATCTATCATTCGATAAAACCGCAGGATTATATACCAATCCCGTTTAATCTGTCGCGGCTTTTAAGTGCTTTGGTCGAATTCCGAGCAAGAGAAGCATAACAATATATGAAAATGCCCCGATAACAATCAGTAAAAACAAATGTCCACTGCGACTTAATTGATCCCACGTAGTCCATACCGATATATCGTCTAGACAATACCACACAATGCTACTCATGATGATGCCCGCCAAAATCACTCTTATAATAAAGAACACTGAGGAGCGACATAAACGATATACATTGGTTAAATGCAATCCTCGATACAAAAGAGCCATATTAATAAAAGCAGAAAGCGACGTTGCGATGGCTAAACCAATATACCCATAGAACCAAGCAAAAATAGCGTTGAAAACCATATTGGAAACCATGGCAATTATGCCATATTTAACAGGCGTTTTCGTATCTTGTCGCGAGTAATACCCCGGTGCCAATACTTTAATTAACATGAAATTAGTTAAACCTGCACCATAGGCAAGTAATGACAATGAAGCCTGATTAACATCATGTACCCCAAACTCCCCTCGCATAAACAACACCATGATCATTGGCTTCGCTAATACCATTAAACCAAACATGGCAGGAATACCAAGTACACACACCATTCGAACGCCCCAATCCATGGTGTGAGAAAAACCATCATTCTGTGCATCAACATGTTTTCGAGAAAGAGCGGGCAAAATAACAGTTGCGATGGCGATACCAAAAATACCCAATGGAAATTCCAGTAGCCGATCAGAATAATAAAGCCAGCTAATAGAGCCAGTTTCGAGAAAGCTCGCAATAAAGGTATCGAGCAGCAAGTTTATCTGACTTACTGATACGCCAAACAAAGCCGGAATCATCAACGTCCGTATTTTTACCACGCCGGGATCACGCCAGCCCCACTTTGGTTTAACCAACACTCCTTGACGCCACAAAAAAGGCAGTTGAAAGAAGAACTGCACCATTCCGCCCAAAAATACGCCAAGTGCTAGCCCAAGTTCTCGTTGCTCTAAGTTGGGCGCGATAAACCAAGCACACCCAATGATCATGACGTTCAGAAATACGGGCGTAAACGATGACACTGCAAACTGACCCAATGTATTAAGAATTGCCCCTGATAACGCAACAAAGGTAATAAACCATAAATAAGGGAAGGTAATTTTTAATAACAAACTCGCAAGTTCAAACTTTTCAGCACTTGGACCACCATTCAGCCAATCAATAAACCACCCAGCGCCGAATAACGCGGTAACAACACCAGAAAATAGAACCCCTAATAAGGTCACTATGGTGACAATTCCGCCCAAGGTTCCAGAGACCTTTGCGATTAAATCATTGGTTTTTTCCTTATCACCTTGAGCATGATATTCAGTTAAAACAGGTACGAATGCTTGAGAAAATGCGCCTTCGGCAAACAAGCGGCGTAAGAAGTTTGGAATCTTATTGGCAAAAAAGAACACATCTGCACTTGTTCCCGCTCCCATTAAATTCGCGATAACAATGTCACGCACCAATCCCAAAACTCGTGAAACCAAGGTCATAGCACTTACTACTATGCCTGACTTAAGCAGTCGTTTACTCACCGCAACCTCAATATAAAAAGTAGAGAAACACACCCGCCTCCATCCTAAAAAGGTAAGATAATAAATATCTAGGGATAGGAGCGGATAAGTATTAGCATTAAAAAAAAAATACTGTTAGAATCCCCGCCATCTTAACCGCGAAGAGCTGCTATACCAAAATTTTGTTTCTGGTAGAGTGGTTTTTGCACAAATCATTTGACATTCGAGTGCAAATAAGGGATATTTCGTGCCCTTAAAATGTCACCGAACTAAGTTTTTGGGAGTTAAACCCTTGGCAAATAGTAAATCTGCTAAGAAGCGCGCCATACAAGCTGAGAAACGTCGCCAGCACAATGCTAGCCGTCGTTCAATGATGCGCACTTACATGAAAAAAACTGTTGCTGCTATTGAAGCAGGCGACAAAGAAGCTGCAACTGCTGCATTGGCTGCTGTTACACCGATTTTAGACCGCTTAGCGACTAAAGGTCTTGTTCATAAGAACAAAACTGCACGTCATAAAGCTCGCTTCGTAGCTGCAATCAAAGCGCTTTAATTTAGCTTTGTTTTATACTTATAAAGTATAAATAAATAAAAACCGGCTTTTGCCGGTTTTTTTGTTTCTAGCTTATTTAAATCAATCAAACATTCAGTTTAGTCAGACAACATCTTCTTCGGTTTGACAATATAAACGATGCAATAGCTCTATCATCTCTTTCACTTCTCCGCTTTTCAATGAATAGAAAACGGTTTGTGCCTCTTTACGAGTCGATACAAGGTTATCACGCCTTAGCCAAGCCAAATGCTGTGATAGCGCTGACTGACTTAACTCAAGTTTTGAACACAGTTCTCCTACAGACAATTCATGCCCAAGAAGAATACAGAGAATTTGCAATCGGCGTTCATTTGCCATTGCCTTCAGTAACACTACAGCTTGAGCTGAATTCTTTTCCATCTCATGAAGATTCATAAAATGATTCCTCGATAAATAATCGCGTTCAAAATATATTCTCGATAGTTTAATCAATAATGCTTATCACTTCCAGTCTAGCACAGCAAAATAAAGTTAACGAAAACGCTATAAACAGCTGAAGTTGTAAAGTTACACTAACATCACACATTATTTTTATTAACAATTATAGCTTATGCAAATAACCCTTGATAATCCGCTTGGCAAATACACTTCACCGAAGGGTGTTGAATCATTCGTTCAGCAAAAATCACATAGTATTCTTCTTGCAAGGCTTCTATTGTCGTAATAAAGGTCATCGGCAGATCCTGCTTTACTTCAACACGGTATGCATTCGGTGCAAGAAAAAGAGCATCTGGCTGATATCTGGCAAAAGCCTGAAGTAGAGCGACATCATCAAACTCACCTAAAATATCCGGTGTATAACCTTGTTGGTCAAACCATTGCTGTACGTTACGCCCCATCGCAGTTCTACTTCCAGGCACTAATAACTTGCGCTCAGCAAGCAACTTGGATAAATCACAATCCTCGACCTCTCCAAAAGAGAATAAACTCATCTGACACTCTCCGATCTTACGACTATACAAACCCGGGCTTTGTGCTGAATCAACAGGGCAATCAGAAATAATAATATCCAGTTGATGTTGAGATAACTGTTCTAATAGCAGTTCATGAGTAGACTCAAAACAACGCAAATGTATTTTTTCATCTTCGGGTATCGCATGAAGTAAGATCTTACTGACCAACCTTTTAGAAAGTGCATCAGCGACTCCCACGTCAAAGAGAATATTTGAACGCTGACTATAGTTAACAATATCAAGCATCTCATAACTTAAACCAAACATTCGATCTGCATACTTATAGACCAGTTGTCCTAACTCACTTGGTTCTATCTTTCGTCCATTGCGTTTAGTTAATTTCCCACCCATTCGCTCTTCAAAGGCTTTAACCTGCCCAGTCACGGTTTGAGGTGTCAAAAATAAAGCATCCGCTGCTTTGGTTACTGAGCCCTGTTTGCACACCATCCAAAAATAATAAAGGTGGTTGTAATTAAGATGAGCCATCTAAAACACTCCTGACTATAAATGCTTTCTCACAAACAAGAAAAACATGACAACATTGACATATATGACAACAAATAACTCGAAAATATCGTACTAATCTACAAAAAAACACGGTTATTACGAAGTTTATTATTACATTGATTTCATTTAACTTTCTAATATCATTCAATTTTCCATAAAAGACTAGTGATAATAATTAAATAAAAAACCAATAAAATCATAAACTTAAATTAAAACCAAGTTAACTTTAATAAATATTAAAATTAGAGAGGCGACTGTAATATTACTGAAACATTCAACTTCTATTATCCGCGAAGATTAAACAACAGGTCTCGATTAAACGACCCCGGAGAAATTGATGATGAACCAAGCAACGACGACAATACCGTCAGAATCAACAGGGAAACTGATGTTTCGCTGGATCAACTTGGCGTTCATGCTTTACCTTCTGCTTTTAGCTGTTGGTATGATAGGAAGTGGCTTTAAATGGGCAACGGCTGATCAAGCCAAAGTACTGTTCGAATTCGCATCGCATCCTATTGCTGGTCTTATGATTGGTTTAGTCGCGACAGCGCTTATTCAATCATCAAGTACGGTTACCTCGATTATTGTAGGACTTGTTGCAGGTGGCTTACCTGTTGAATTGGCGATTCCTATGATTATGGGAGCAAACATCGGCACGACGGTGACCAATACACTCGTTAGCCTTGGTCACGTTCGCTGTAATACTGAATTTAAGCGAGCATTTGCCAGTGCAACCATTCACGATTTTTTCAATGTCCTAGCCGTAGTGATCTTCCTTCCATTGGAAATGGCGTTTGGACTGTTAGAAAAAATCTCTCATTGGCTTGTTTCCCCGCTACTTGCCACCGGCGATATGAGCATGAAAGGTTTAAACTTTATCAAACCTATAACCAGTCCTGTGATTTCCGCGGTTAAAACCCCTCTTAGCAGCTTTGGCGATACTGTGGGAGGTATTCTCCTAATTGCTGCCGGTATCATAACCATCTTTATCGCCATTACATTCATGGGGAAACTGATGAAGAAGTTAATGGTAGGCCGCGCAAGGGATATTCTAAAAGGTGCAATTGGCCGAGGCCCACTGCACGGTATTCTATCGGGTTCAGTTGTCACTGTATTGGTTCAATCCTCTTCAACAACAACCAGTCTTATGGTTCCTCTGGTAGGGTCTGGCGTACTAAAAGTAAAAGAAGTCTATCCTTTTACTCTTGGGGCCAATATTGGAACATGTATCACTGCTCTACTTGCTGCAACCGCAGTATCAGGCGAATTTGCGGTATTTGCACTCCAGATTGCATTGGTCCACCTTGCGTTTAATATTTTAGCGACACTGTTTATTTACGGTATTCCATTTTTACGTAACCTACCGTTACAAGGTGCTGAAAAAATCTCTGAGTTAGCAATTAAAAACAAGTCAGTTGTTGCCATATATTTAGTGTCTCTATTTTTCATTATCCCAGGCGCTATCCTTGCGATATCTGTGTAAAGTCTTGCCATAATAGAAAGAAACAAAAATGCCGAGCATCTTCATGCTCGGCATTTCTATTTTTTACGTTACTGAAGAATCATTAAACTGAAAATGGATACCGAATAGCATCGTGACATTCGTAGCCTTCAACTTCAAAGTCATCCAATGTGACCCAAGTTTCCAAGTCTTCTAAAGTCTTAACGTTAGGGTTAATCTTAAAAGTAGGCGCAGCTAATGGTGTACGCTTGAGCTGAACATCACGCATCAGTTCTAACTGATCTTCGTATATGTGTGCATTCACTATTTTATGATAAGCCTTTCCAGGTTTGTTACCCGTTATCTGAGCCATAATAGCCAAAAATGCATAAACCTGAACCATATTAAAATTTAGCCCTAAAGGCACATCACAGGACCTTTGAGTGCTATTTAGATATAGAGTATCACCTAATAATGAAAAGTGGTGGCTATACATGCATGGACGTAAACACCCCATATGAAACTCACCAGGGTTGTAGAAGTTTAGAATTTCTCCACGGTCATCAACACCACGGCTCAAATCATCAACAATTTTACGCAGTTGATCGATATGCCCGCCATCAGGTTTTGCCCAGGATCGCCCTTGAACGCCATATACACGCCCCATATCATCTTCACCTTTACGGTAAGAATTATCTAACCAAGCTTGATTATCGTTGGCGTTAGCATTCCAAGTTGGGGTGCCTAGGGCTCTAAAATCTGCCGCACTGTCATAGCCACGAATATACCCCAAAAGCTCAGCAACGGCTGACTTCCAAAAACTCTTTCTCGTCGTTACCAATGGAAATTGCCCATTCTCCACATCATAAGTTAGATCAGCATTAACAACGGTTAAACAACGTTTACCTGTTCGCTCATTTTCAATCCAAATGCCATCGTCAACGATACGCTGACAAAGTTCTAAATACTGTTTCACAATCGTTCCTCAGGATAACGTTATTGAGTGATATTACGGCGGTATTTATAAGACCAAACCACCAAAAGCAAACCAGGGATAATCATAGGCAATGAGAGGATTTGCCCCATTGAAATAATATCGCCATACAGACCTAACTGAGCATCCGGCTCACGGAAATATTCTATGATAAAACGGAAAAATCCATAGCCTAACAAAAACAAGCCAGATACTGAGCCTACAGGCCTTGGTTTACGAATAAACCAATTAAGGATAAAGAAGAGAACAACGCCCTCTAAAGCAAATTCATACAGTTGAGATGGATGACGAGGTAACTCGCCAGCATTTGGAAATACGAAAGCCCACGGAACATCTGTGGTTCTGCCCCAAAGTTCGCCATTCATAAAATTGCCCAATCGGCCCAGACCTAACCCAAAAGGAACAAGTGGAGCAACAAAGTCAGCGACAGCAAAAAAGCGACGCTGCTGTCGATGCGCATACCAGAACATCGCCGTTATAACCCCGACCAACCCTCCATGGAATGACATCCCACCGCTCCAAACCTTAAACAAATAAAGTGGATCTTGAATGAAGTAATCAAAGTTATACACCAAGACATATCCGACTCGTCCACCAACAACCACACCGATGAAACACGCAAATAGTAAATCGGAAACCTGTTCCTTGGTCCAGCCACTATTGGGTTTTGATGCTCGTCGGTTAGCCAGCCAATTTGCAAAAAGGAAACCTAACAAATACATCAAACCATACCAATGGATGGCTATTGGGCCAATAGCAATAGCAACAGGGTCAATTTCAGGAAACGGTAAATATTCTTGCGACATAAAATTCAAACTTACTCAATAATTATGGGGATTTAACTAGGACAGTTATTGCGCCAACACGTTCAGTACTATAAGGCATATTGCATTATGCCTTAAATTTATTAATAAATATTCTCTCAACAACACGGTAGGACATTATGAGGGACGACCAAGTTCGATGATGATGTATCATTACGCCATTATCTTATTTTTTACCCGCACGAATAAATCCAGCAAAACCATTTTTCTCTAAATAATCACTCATCAAAGTATAAATTTGATGTCCATGGGTTTGCACCAAAGCTTGGTTAACGAGATGCTCTAGTTCTGCCAATTCGGTATTACGAATCATATATTTAACTTTAGCGACATTAGAGGTGTTCATACTCAACGTTCGATACCCCATCCCAATCAACAACATGGCTCCGAGAGGATCACCGGCTAACTCTCCACATACACATACATCAATATTGTTATTCTGACATGTGTCATAAATGTGTTTTAGCGCGAGAAAAACCGCAGGGTGCATCGATTCATAAATATCTGCAACCTTAGCATTATTACGATCAACCGCGAGTAAATATTGAGTTAAGTCATTGGTACCAATCGAAACAAAATCAATTTTATCGCAAATAAGCGGAAGCAGATAGATCATCGAAGGTACTTCAACCATGATGCCAATTTTAGGTTTAACGAGACTCGGATCAATTAGGGAAACTTCACTATACGCCTGTTCTATCAATTCAAGTGCGTCATCAACTTCTTGGATACTCGAAACCATTGGTAAAAGAATACTTAGGTTTTTCGAACCTGCACTTGCTCTGATCATCGCTCTGAGTTGAATAAGAAAAATATCAGGATGGCCTAGAGTAAACCGAATCCCACGCCAACCAAGAAATGGGTTCTCTTCAATAATAGGTAAATATGGTAAAGGTTTATCGCCGCCAATATCAAGCGTGCGCATAACCACTTTTTTATTAGGGTACGTACTTAAGATGCCACTATAGAGCTGAGTTTGTTCTTCTTCTGAAGGGAAACCATTACTAAGCAAGAAAGATATTTCAGTGCGATAAAGCCCTACACCATCAACACTTTGATTTATCGCGATACTGCTATCCATACTTAAACCAGCATTTAACAATACTTCGATCGCCTGACCATCTTGAGTCACAGCCGGTTGATCAACATGGAGGTTGACCATCGCCGACAACTCAGTTTCTTCCGTCGCTAAGGATTGATACTCCTCCAATAGACGCTGATCGGGATCGATATAAACTAAACCTGCATAGCCATCGACGACACCTTGGTGCTCACCAATAGTATTTAAGTTCACAGACGCTCCCATAACCGCAGGAATGCCGAGTGCTCTTGATAATATTGCCGCATGAGAGTTCGCTGAACCATCAACGGCAACAACTCCTAATAACTTATCTTTAGGTATACTGGCGAGAATTGAAGCGGTCAGCTCTTGAACAACCAAAATAATAGGCTGTTCAATGGATTGCATTTCATTTTCACTGTTGTAGAGAAAGTAAAGAACTCGTTGACCCAGCTCTTGAATATCCTGGGCACGTTCACGTAAATACGAATCAGACATACTAGCAAAACGTGCTGCATACGTTTCAACGACTTGACGCAATGCCCAATCAGCCCTATCTCCTAGTTTAATTTGAGTTTTCAGATCCTTTCTCAACATAGGATCATTCAGCAAGTGGGTAAAGAGATCGAATATCGCTAATGCATCTTTATTCAAATCTCCATCGAGCTTATTTCTCATACGACGGAAGTCACCTAATGCTCGATCAATTGCGAGCATTAGCCAATCGTGTTCTTTGTCAGGATTTAAACCCGATGCTGGAGAGACATCTTCTAATTGAGGTTGGCTGTTATCACACCAAAACTGACCAATAACAACCCCAGATGAAGCGGCAATACCGGATATTGCTCGATGCTGTTCCGATAACAACCACAAACCTTGAGTTTGAGCATGAGCAATCAAGATCGCTATCTGAGCAGCAAGAGTGACGAGGAAGGACTCTTCAACCTCATTAAATTGACGAGAAGAGCGTTGCTGAACAACTAAAACACCAAGCACTTTTTTACGATAAATAATCGGTGTACCTAGAAAACTATGGTAGACCTCTTCCCCTAAACTTTTAAAATACTTAAAGCTCGGATGTTTAGACGCTTCAGCAAGATTTATGGGTTCAGCCGAACGTTTTACCAGGCCTACTAACCCTTCTTCGAACCCAATATGAACCTTATCACCTTCAAACTTAAGGCCTTGAGTTGCCATAAGTTCTAGGCGAGATTTATCCTCATTTGCTAAGTATATCGTGCAGCATTCAGTTTCCATCGCAAGGCATGTTTGTTTAACTAGCACCTCCAACGCTTGATGAACGTTTTCTACTTTGGAAACCTGCTCAACGATTTCCCTTAGCTGAGAAAGCATGATTATCCTCTTCGATATCTACGTTTATTTTTTGCGGACGCGGTCTTACGCTCCCTAAATGGCATTGCTGTTGAAGCAAACTCCTTCATCGCTCGGCGATATACATCTCGCTTAAATGACACTACTTGTCTAACTGGGTACCAATAACTTACCCAACGCCAACCATCAAATTCAGGGGTTTGTCCGCGCTGCATATTCACTCTAGAGTCACTTGATTCTAGACGCAGGAGAAACCATTTCTGTTTTTGTCCGATACAAACTGGTTGAGAATCCCGACGAACAAGGCGCTTGGGAAGTTTATACTTCAACCAATGGCGACTCGTCGCCAAAATTTTCACATCCTTAGATGTTAGTCCAACTTCTTCATACAGCTCACGGAACATAGCCTGCTCAGGTGACTCACCTTCATCCATGCCGCCTTGCGGAAACTGCCAAGAGTGTTGTCCGTATCGTTTCGCCCAGAATACCTGACCATGGCTATTGCAGATAACTATACCAACATTGAGCCGGTAACCATCGCCATCGATCACTGGAAAACCTCTAGTAAATTTTTAATTACATTGATTTTTCCACATATCCCCAGTAGGAGCAAATTAACCTTGCAGGGAAAGACGAAATTTATGCACTGTAACGTGAAATGACGAATAAAAACCAAAAACATAAGTTATCAACATCATTTCAGCTTAACACGTCAATTTATTCACGTTTTCTGTGTATAACTATGTGAAGAAGCCAATGAAAAACTAGCTAGCAACAGATAACCACTTCAATATAGAAAATAAAAACCTCAAAAATATAATTAATTAATATTTAATTTCAATAAGTTAACCAATAAAACCAATTAAATAGTCAGCCAAAGATCTTTTTTGGATCGATTAAAAAAGTAAGTGTTCAAAGATCCATCAATAAAAAGATTATCCACATGTAATTTAAAATCTAAGGCTAAATCAATAATAAACTGCACTAAATTGGACAAGATCCTCATATACACAGTGCAAATGATTTATTTTTCCTTGTAATATGATTAATTTCTGTGGATAACCGTTTACTTATCCAACAACTCTTGATGAACGATCAATTTATCAAGATCTCGAGAACCTCTTTTGCTAAAATCAGATCACGTAAACGATCCCGCACTTATATATGAAACCAGAGCCTAAATCAGAACAAGAGTTACTAAAACGAGCTCATGAAATCGCTGGACTCACATTCGCTGAGTTAGCCGAGCACGCCAATATTCCCGTACCTAATGATTTGACTCGAGATAAAGGTTGGGTTGGGCAATTGCTGGAATGGCATTTGGGTGCTCAAGCAGGCAGTCGTCCTCAACAAGACTTTGAAACACTGGGTATCGAGCTAAAAAGCATTCCAGTGAGTTATCAAGGTAAGCCGCTGGAGACAACGTTTGTCTGTGTTGCTCCGTTAGTTGGTATACATGGACTAACTTGGGAGAATAGTCACGTTAGAAACAAACTGTCACGTGTGCTTTGGATTCCAGTCGAAGGCGAACGAGAAATCCCATTAGGAAATCGACGCGTTGGTTCACCACTTATCTGGTCACCAAACCAAGAAGAAGAAGCAAAACTGAAAGCCGATTGGGAGGAGTTAATGGAATTAATAGCATTAGGTCAGTTTAATCAAATCACTGCTCGTCATGGTGACGTTCTACAATTACGCCCTAAAGCGGCAAACGGTAAAGTTAAAACTGAAGCCGTTGGCAGCAGTGGAAAAATGATAAAAACCTTACCTAGAGGTTTTTATTTACGTACTCAATTTACTGATCTTATTCTAAAAACCCACTTTATTGGCTAATCCCGCTCTTCTTCTAAGCACCTTGTTCACATCTAGCTACTCTACTTAAGCTCGTTACTTTCCAATCAATAGGCACTTAGCTTATATTGGTGGTATATAAACGAAAATCATTGCCTTTTATGCCGCTGATAACAAGGAAGCCTTATGCATTATACGAAACTCCCTCATTCAACGTTAGAAGTCAGCAAAATATGCCTCGGTACAATGACGTTTGGAGAACAAAATACGGTTGATGACGCCTGTTCTCAACTTGATTATGCTCTAGAACGTGGGGTTAACTTTATTGATACCGCTGAAATGTACCCTGTGCCACCAAACGGAAAAACACAAGGGTTAACCGAAGACTATATTGGCCAATGGTTAGAAAAATCAGGAAAGCGTGAAAAAATTGTTCTTGCAAGTAAAGTCTCGGGCCCCACTCGAATTAACCATATTCGCGATAACATGGCGCTCGATCATCGAAATATTCATCAAGCGATTAATGATAGCCTCACGAGACTTAAAACAGATTATATCGATTTATATCAGCTTCATTGGCCACAACGTCAGACTAACTGTTTTGGTCAACTCAATTACCAAGAATCAAATGATCGCGATGATATACCGTTGATTGAAACCTTAGAAGTGATGACCGATTTAGTTAAAGCAGGAAAAATTCGCTATATCGGGGTATCAAACGAGACACCTTGGGGCGTAATGAGTTATCTCCGTTTGGCAGAAAAACATGATTTACCACGCATTGTTACGATTCAAAACCCTTACAACTTGCTCAATAGAACGTTCGAAGTGAGTTTATCTGAAATCAGTCATTACGAAGGCGTACAATTGTTGGCTTATTCTCCACTGGCTTTTGGAACATTAACGGGAAAATACCTTAATGGCGCAAGACCAACGGGGGCTCGATGCTCGTTATATGAACGCTTTCAACGTTATTTTACACCACAAGGAATTAAAGCTGCCGAGGCATATGTCCAGTTAGCCAATGAGCACAACCTAGATCCAGCTCAAATGGCGCTAGCATTTGTCAATCAACGTCCTTTTGTCGGTTCCAATATCATTGGGGCAACCAACCTTGAACAGTTAGCGAGTAATATTGATAGTATCAACCTCACTCTTTCAGATGAGGTACTGGCAAAAATCGAAGAGCTTTCAATACTCTATTCCAACCCTTGTCCGTAGCCTAAGTAGAGTTGCCTCCATTTTTCTTATTAAGTTGGGCGCCTAAGCAAGGCGCCCTTACTATTTACGTTGGTATTCTCAACCGATAAAAACGGCGAAGATGATATAGACGACGTTCAACTTGATTTGCAGAAAGTGGTCTATCTCCAATGGCTTGACCATCCGGTAAGATGCCAATATCACGTAATAAATACTCGCTATGCCATGGGATATCATTCGCTGTACGGCGTAATTTTCGCTGAAAAGCTCGCTCTTTATGTCGAATATCCGCACCAATAAACCAAGTTGCTAACGTAATATAAATAGAATGACGCATAACCTAACTCCTAAAATAGATTGAGCTGGGAGTAAGGCAGATTGAATAAGGGGAGTAGTGATCTTTTTCAAGCTGCCTGTTCCGCAGCTTGAATAAATAATGGCTAACGGATCATTTCATTGTTGGTTCGGTTATCTCGTTTATCTGCAAAAATCATGGCGACAGACGAATGCATAGACACCATAAGGTAGGCGTTATTACGCAGCATCACTGAAGACACAAAATGAGAGAAATGAGAAGAAGCAGAACATTGAGATAGTATCGATGTGATATTCATGTACGCCTCCGAAAAATGAAAAGTCCAATTAGTGTGAGGTGACAACCTCATAAATGATTATATGAAAATGAATTCACAATACAACCTAAATGTATGAATTTTATTCAATAGACTAGAATTAACTAAAAATCCGCTATTTAACACTGAAATAGCAACGTTATTCTCTGATATAAAATCGACTCTAAGTGATTTATATTGTTCGACTTTACAGATATAAAAAAGCCGCTGCGTTATAACACAGCGGCTTTTAGAAACAATAAATACGAATCTGCTTAAGCAATCTCTTCTGTCAGCAACCCATGTTTATTTAACAAACGGTACATCGTTGCTCGTGAAATTCCTAACTCTTTGGCTGCCTGAGATACCTGACCACCATTTGACTCAAGTACCATAACCAATGCTTCTTTTTCAGAGCGTTCTCTTACGCATTTGAGGCTCATCTTGCCTTCGCTACGTTTTGGTAAGTCCAAGTTATCTTGAGTTAGCATGACAGTATCTGACATCAATACCATGCGTTTGACCTGATTCGTTAGCTCACGAACATTACCCGGCCAGCTATATCGAGACAGCTCTTTCAATGCGTCATCGGTAAAACCACGTGCTTGGGCATTGTATTCCTTTGAAAAAAGCTGCAGATAATGTCGAGCCAATAACGGGATATCCGCTAATCGTTCTTTTAAACTTGGAACATTGACTCGCAGTACATTGATATAATGATAAAGCTCATCGTTAAAGTCGCCATCAATTAGCGCTTTTTCTAAGTCTGTCGAATTTGCTGCAAGAATACGTACATCAACCTTTTTAAAACCAGTCGATGATTCTACTGTTCCTTCTTGGAAAAAACGTAACAAGTTAACTTGTTGCTCTGCAGTAATAGACAGAATATCGTTAAGGAGGATCGTTCCACCATCGGCTTGCTCTAATAGTGATACAAATTCTTCTTCGTCATTATTAACGCCAAAAAGCTCTTTTTCAAAGCGACGTTCTGACATAGCACGACAATTTACAGGAATAAATGGACGCTGAGAACGAGCAGAATTTGCGTGAATCGCTTTCGCTACCATTTCTTTACCCGATCCATTTTCACCATGAATCAAGATGCTTACATCCGTTGGAGCGATGCGCTTAATTTGATCTCGTAAACGTTTAATCGGTACAGATTCCCCGATCAGTCCCATATCACCAGACGAACCATAGTTAGGCCAAACTTTTTTCTCAAGTTTCAACATTCCCAATTGATGACCAATCGTACTAAGCAATTGTGCATCTGGTATTGGAGCTGTAAAGAAATCAATACAAAAGTTAACAATGAATTGGCAAATCGTGTCTGAGCTTAACTGTGACTCACGAATAAAGGCAATCCAGCGAACTTGACGATGAGAACTCACCAAGGTTGCAATTCCATTTAAGCTGAATTCATCTTCACTTAAATCGACTACACCAATACAAGGCCCTGTTGACGCAAACAACGTATCAGCTTTGCGTAAATCAGCAACTTGAGAACAACGCCACCCAACCTGTTCTAATACTGATAACCATGGTTCATAGGTTCCACCAACTACAACCAAAGATCCTGGAACGGAATCCATTCGAAACTGATTATTCATGAACGATCCTTACCACTATTCTATTTAAAATAATTATTAACTATTTTACAGTGTACTAATATATGCAAAAGACGTAACTAAAAAAAAGCATTAGATTTTGGTTGTCTTATTAATAGGACAAGTAAAATTAATAATCTCAACAATACGTTATCCAACTCATTCTTCATTTAATAATACAAATATAAAATCTATGTCTTTTTGTTCTACGCCAAATCCGTATTACTACAAATGAGTACTATATTTTTTAGCATATAAAATAAAGAGCCTCTTCTAAATAGAAGAGGCTCTTTATAACAATTACAAATCGTAAAAACTGAACTAAGATCCAATAATTAATTCGATTGAGGTCTCATTGCAGGGAACAAAATCACATCACGAATCGTATGTGAATTGCTAAATAGCATTGCAAGACGATCAATACCAATTCCTTGACCCGCGGTTGGCGGTAGCCCATGTTCTAGCGCAACGATGTAATCGGCATCGTAGAACATCGCTTCATCATCACCTGACTCTTTCGCGTCGACTTGAGCTTTAAAGCGCGCATCTTGATCTTCTGCATCGTTAAGCTCAGAGAAGCCATTTGCCACTTCGCGGCCACCAATAAAGAACTCAAAACGATCGGTAATAAATGAGTTTTCATCATTACGACGAGCAAGCGGTGAAATATCAGCCGGATACTCTGTGATGAACGTTGGCTGAATCAGCTGTGGCTCCGCGGTTTCACCAAAAATTTCTTCTAGCAATTGACCGCATGTCCAGAAGGTTTCAACCTCGATATGTAGCGATTTAGCAATAGATACCATTAGGTCACGATTTTGAACGCCATCGTAATCTAGAGCTTGGATATCGGCATGATCTGGGTTGTAGTGTTTAATCGCATCCAACATGCTCATACGAGTATAAGTGCCACCAAATTCAACCATTTCATCGCCATACGGCATTGCGGTTGCGCCTAACACATCGAGCGCACAGGTTCTTAGCATCTCTTCAGTAAGATCCATCAGATCACGGTAGTCTGCGTATGCCATATAGAATTCCATCATGGTGAATTCTGGGTTATGGCGTGGTGACAAACCTTCATTACGGAAATTGCGGTTCACTTCGAATACACGATCAAACCCACCGACAACCAAACGCTTTAAGTAAAGCTCTGGCGCAATACGCAGATACATATCAATGTCTAACGCATTGTGATGCGTCACAAACGGACGAGCTGATGCACCACCAGGAATGGTTTGCATCATTGGTGTTTCTACTTCTAAGAACCCTTTTTTAGACATGAACGTTCGAATCGCAGCAACCAACTTAGAACGAATGATAAAGGCGTTACGAGAATCTTCGTTAACAATCAAATCGACATAGCGCTGGCGGTAGCGTTGCTCTTGGTCTGTTAAACCATGAAACTTTTCTGGAAGTGGACGAAGTGCTTTAGTAAGCAGTTCATACTCTTCCATATTAACGTAAAGATCGCCTTTTCCTGACTTATGTAACGCACCTTTAACACCAATGATGTCGCCAATGTCTAAGCCTTGATAGACTTCTTTTAGCTCTTTCTGCACAGGTTTCGCAGCATAAGCTTGAATACGACCCGATGTTTCTTGAATCACCAAGAAAGGACCACGCTTGGCCATAATGCGGCCCGCAATCGCAACGATATGATTTAAAGCTTCTAACTCTTCTTTACTCTTCTCACCAAACTCTTTTTGAAGATCACCAGCTAGGCTATCACGACGAAAATCATTCGGGTGACCATTAGATTTACCGATCTTTCGGATATGCTCCAATTTAGCGCGGCGCTCTGCAATCAGTTTGTTCTCTTCTAATAAATGGTCGTTTTGATTCGCATCAGTCATTTGGGATATGCCCTATACATGGTTTTCAGTAAAAAGTTACAGTAAAAATTTGTTATTTCTCTTTAACTTAAAAATATAAGCTTAGAAATATAAGTTTAGAGTTAGAACGAAAGCTAAAGCCCAGATTTTAAGCTTGCTTCAATAAATCGATCTAAGTCACCGTCGAGTACGGCTTGTGTATTTCTGTTTTCAACGCCGGTGCGCAAATCTTTTATTCGAGAATCATCCAATACATAAGATCGGATTTGGCTTCCCCAACCGATATCAGATTTGGCATCTTCGTTTGCTTGCTTCTCAGCATTTTGCTTATGAAGTTCCAATTCAAACAGTTTTGCACGCAACTGCTTCATCGCTTGATCTTTGTTTTTATGCTGTGAACGATCGTTTTGACACTGAACCACGGTGTTAGTGGGTAAGTGAGTAATACGCACCGCCGATTCTGTAGTGTTTACGTGCTGACCACCGGCACCAGATGCTCGGTATACATCAATGCGCAACTCTGCTGGGTTAATGTCGATCGCAATATTTTCATCCACCTCAGGATAAATAAAAGCAGAAGCAAACGAGGTATGTCGACGGCCGCCCGAATCAAATGGAGATTTACGCACAAGACGGTGAACACCGGTTTCGGTTCGTAACCAGCCATAGGCGTAATCACCAGCAATTCTTATCGTCGCCGATTTCAATCCAGCCACATCACCATCTGAGACTTCAATCACTTCAGTTTTAAAGCCTTTCGATTCCGCCCAACGCAGGTACATTCTGAGTAGCATTGACGTCCAATCTTGCGCTTCAGTACCACCAGAGCCTGCTTGAAGGTCGATATAGCAATCAGACTCATCATGATCGCCCGAGAACATGCGGCGAAATTCCAGCTTCTCTAATTTCGCTTCCAACTCAGATAGTTCAGGATCGATTTCATCAAACGTTTCTTGATCTTCTGCTTCAACAGCGAGTTCAAGTAACCCGTCAACATCATCGACACCTTGATCGAGCTGATCAATGGTTTCAACCACCGCTTCTAAGGCTGAACGCTCTTTGCCTAACGCTTGAGCACGTTCAGGTTCGTTCCACACATCGGATTGTTCTAGTTCAGCAGTGACTTCTTCTAAACGCTCTTTCTTGGCGTCATAGTCAAAGGTACCCCCTCAGGATATCTGTACGTTCAGATACGTCCTGTAGGCGGTTTTTTATAGGATTGATTTCAAACATCGTTGCACATTACTTTCGCATAGAATTTAACCGCAGAATTCTACTGAAAAATGTGATGAAGATACAGGAAAAAATGGAAAATTGGCCATTACTCTACAACAAATAGATTTCGCTCAGTTTTGTCCACAAAACCAAGTACCATAAAGTCGTTTTTAAATGCCATTATTCAGACGTTCAGAGGCTTATGACTATTCTTCATGATGAGAAAACCTTTCACTTCAAGCAGTTTGCTGTTACGCAAAAAGGTTGTGGAATGCCAGTGAGCACCGATGGGATTTTACTAGGAGCTTGGTTCGATGTGGAAAGCGCACAGCGTCTACTTGATATTGGTACCGGTACTGGGTTACTGGCACTGATGGCAGCACAGCGTTTTCCAGAAATCAGCATCGATGCCATCGAAATCGACTCAACAGCTTGTAAGATTGCGCAACACAATATTGATAATTCAAACTGGGCTCAGCGTATTTCAGTTCTGCAGCGTGATCTTTTATCTTTTACCAGCACTGCCAATTATGATGCGATTGTGTGTAACCCGCCCTATTTTACTAACGGTGAAAGTGCGCAAAGCATAGAAAGAGCAACCGCCCGCCACACTCTTCACTTCACTCATGAAACGCTACTGAAATGTTGCTATCAATTACTTTCTGCAAAGGGCAAAGCCAGTTTTATTCTGCCGATAATCGAAGGAAATAACATGATTGAGCATGCTAAGCAGGCAGGATGGCACCTCAGCCGTTATTGTGAAATACAAACTACCCCAAGAAAACCAACCTCGAGAGTACTATTCGAATTAACTAAGAAAAAGTCATCGTCTGTAGAGCAAAGAAATCTGATTATTCAGCAAGATGGTCACTACAGTGTGGAATTTATTAAGCTAACCAAGGCATTTTACCTTAAGATGTAATCAATTAGTGATGTGATTCCTACTAGGAAGCCACTATAATACTCGCCCTCAATTTTGCCACAATAATTGTCGTCACTCGGAGAACAGACAGTGATTAAAACTTTTGCCGACTTAGAACTAGACCCTAATTTGCTCCAAGCAATAGATGCGATGGGCTATTCTCGTCCAACTGCAATTCAAGAAGGTGTGGTTCCTCATGCGCTTGATGGTCGAGATGTATTAGCTTGTGCGCCTACTGGGACAGGGAAAACGGCTGCGTTTGTTCTTCCTGCATTGCAATTCTTACAAGATTTTCCACGCCGCCAACCAGGCCCAGCAAGGATTTTAATTCTCACTCCGACACGTGAACTTGCCATGCAGGTCGCCGACCAAGCGCGAGAGTTAGCCAAAAATACACACCTGCACATTTTTACAATTACAGGTGGCGTTCAATACCAAGAACACGCGGATATTTTGGCAACCACTCAAGACATTGTTGTTGCGACACCAGGTCGATTAATGGAGTACATTGAGGCTGAACGTTTCGATTGTCGTGCGATTGAATGGTTAATTCTTGATGAAGCCGATCGAATGCTTGATATGGGTTTTGCCCCTGTCGTCGACCGATTAGCCGCTGAATGTCGTTGGCGCAAACAAACACTCCTATTCTCAGCAACCCTTGAAGGACGTGGTGTCGAAGGCTTTACTAGCGAACTACTGAAAGAGCCTGTTGAAGTCAATGTAGAGCCACCTCGTCGAGAACGTAAAAAGATCTCTCAGTGGTATCACCGATGCGATGATATGCCACATAAGTTAACCCTTCTAAAAACGATCTTAACGGATCAGGCCGAGCGAGCCATTGTCTTTGTGAAAACGCGTGATCGTTTGGCTGATCTTCGCTCGGAACTCGAAAGAGCCAATATTCCTTGTGCATGGATTCAAGGGGAAATGCCTCAAGATCGACGCAATAATGCCATCAGTCGCTTTCGCGATGGTACGGTTAATATTTTGCTTGCCACCGATGTAGCCGCACGTGGTATCGATATCCCAGACATCAGTCATGTGATTAACTTCGATCTTCCTCGTACTGCTGATGTATTTCTTCACCGCGTGGGTAGAACTGCGCGTGCCGGCAAAAAAGGCATCGCAATTTCTTTGGTCGAAGCACACGATCAGGCAATGATGGAACGTATTTGTCGTTACACTAAAGAAGAAATTAAAGAGCGGTTTGTTAATGGTTTGCGTCCACAACATAAAAAACCGATCGTAAAGAAGAAAAAGAAAAAAGAGCCTGCTAAAAAAAGCGTGAAGAAAAAAGTGAAGAAGAAAAAATAACGCTTTTAGTCTGTAAATAAAAACAAAAGGGGACACTGCTACCAGTGTCCCCTTTTTTGTTTCGCTCAATAGACGATTAGTGCTCTCGTGTCGCACGGAACTCAACGTCAGGAAAACGTTCCTTCGAAAGATTCAAGTTCACCATCGTTGGGGCGATATAGGTCAAGTTATCCCCACCATCAAGGGCAAGGTTTGACTCACATTTACGTTTAAATTCTTCAAATTTCTTAACGTCAGTGCTATCAACCCAACGCGCGGTCGCGACACTCACACCTTCGTAGATGGCTTCCACGTTATACTCTGATTTCAAACGTGCCACCACCACATCAAACTGAAGCACACCGACGGCTCCAACAATAAGATCGTTATTTTGAAGCGGACGGAAAACTTGAACCGCCCCCTCTTCAGAAAGCTGAACAAGCCCCTTTAACAACTGCTTTTGTTTTAGTGGATCACGTAAACGAATCCGACGAAACAGTTCTGGTGCGAAGTTAGGAATTCCCGAGAACTTAAGTGCTTCACCGACAGAAAAAGTATCACCAATTTGAATCGTACCGTGGTTGTGTAAACCAATAATATCGCCGGCGTAAGCATGCTCGGCACGCGAACGATCACCCGCCATAAAGGTAACGGCATCAGAAATACTGACCTGCTTACCTATACGTACATGATTCATTTTCATGCCCTGAGTATAAGTTCCCGAAACTATTCGCATAAAGGCGATGCGGTCTCGGTGTTTCGGATCCATATTGGCTTGAATCTTAAACACAAAACCAGAAAAGCTATCTTCCGTTGCAACAACTTCACGCTCATTGGCTTGACGAGGCATCGGTGCCGGGGCCCACTCCGTTAATCCATCCAACATATGATCAACACCAAAGTTACCTAATGCTGTACCGAAGTAGACGGGGGTTAATTCACCTTCAAGGAAAAGCTCTTTATCGAAATCATTCGATGCGCCCATAACAAGCTCAAGTTCATCACGCAATTGTGCGGCCAGCTCGTCTCCGATCTCTTTATCCAAATCAGGATTATCTAGTCCTTTAACAATACGTTCTTCTTGAATCGTCGAACCTTGACCTGTTGAGTAAAGAATCGTCTCATCACGATGAATATGATAAACCCCTTTAAACTCTTTCCCACATCCGATAGGCCAGGTGATCGGCGCACAAAGAATGTTTAACTCATTCTCTACTTCATCAAGTAATTCCATTGGATCGCGAATATCGCGGTCGAGCTTATTCATGAACGTAATGATAGGAGTATCACGCAAACGAGTGACTTCCATTAATTTACGCGTACGATCCTCTACCCCTTTTGCGGCGTCGATAACCATAAGGCAGGAGTCAACAGCGGTTAACGTACGGTAGGTATCTTCCGAGAAATCTTCGTGTCCAGGAGTATCAAGCAAGTTCACCAAGCATTCGTTATATGGAAACTGCATCACTGACGTAGTAATCGAAATACCACGTTCTTTTTCCATATCCATCCAGTCAGATTTTGCGTGCTGCTTAGAACCACGGCCTTTTACAGTACCCGCTTGCTGAATCGCGCGACCAAAAAGCAGAACCTTCTCGGTAATCGTCGTTTTACCCGCATCAGGGTGAGAAATGATGGCGAACGTACGTCGCGTAGACACCTCGTGTAAAAGTTCTGCATTTGACATTAATTGAGTCTTCTCTGTTAAGGACAGATCGGATACCGAATTCCTCGTAATCATACGAACGGAACGAGGATTCGGTATCCAATCTAAATAAATTAGAAAAATTGGGCGCTATTTTCGCTTATCTTGATCGTTGACACAATCAAAACTTGGAAGGATGAATATAAATCAAAGATAATGGAACGAGAAAGGGAAGCAGGAAAAAACCCGCACTCAACTCAAGTACGGGTTTTATTAATAACTAGAAATGTTTAACTTCGAAGAAATAGGTCTCACCACTACTATCATCAACACCATCGTTATCGGTTACAGCATAGGCTTTACCCGCTGCGTCAATCGTAAAACCTTCTAATTTGTCAACGACAGGTCCATGAGTCGCGCTTAATTCTGGAAGGAAATCATGCGCCAAAGTCTTAGTTACCACGGGTAATGAATCACCAATGGCGGCCGGAGTCATCTCGTTAAGTTCGACTTTGTAGAGACGTTTAACCCCAGCATTGTCCGCCATCTGATTATCTCGTTCCAAAATATACGCATAATCACCATGTATCGTAATTTCCGATAAACCTATCCAACCCGTTTTAGGGGATTCTAAAGGATAACTGACCGCTCCCCACGATTGCGTGTTGATGTTATAGGCCAACAATTTTACATGATTTTTCGCATCATCTTTCCAAGAACGTTGAACCGCGACCCATAAAGTATCGTTATGAAGTGCGATGCCTTCCGCTCCGAAGCGAACTTGGTGCTTCAACAATTCAGAAGGAAAGTCGACACGTTGATCAATCTCACCATCAGAATCAACATGATAAAGAGCATGAGGAACGTCTTTCTTTTCATTTCCTTCAGATGCCAACCAAAAACCACCATTAGGATCGGAAGCCATCCCTTCAAGATCAAGTTTTTCAGCGGGCTTTCCATTGCGTGTAACCGTCATTGCTGAAGTGATCTGCGCTGGAGTTGTTGATGCATCAATCGTAAAAATTCGCGGTTGATTATGATAAAAACTGTCGCTTACAGCATAGAGTTTTGCTGGCGTTTTTACATCGGCCGCTAAGCCAGAAAGTGCCCCCCAACCAATATAGTGGCCGTGCTCATCGTGCTGAGATTCAATTTGTGGGTAACTTGCAGGCTTATCTTGCAATTGATATAGCATAATATGTGAACGCAACCCGCCATCTTCGATCAAGTCACCTTCATTTGCTGTTGCAACTAAACCACGTTCGGGAATAGCAATCGCGGACTCGGGAGCAATTCCCGATGGTAACATTTGAACCAACACCGGTTCTGCACCTGTATCTCGATACACCGCAGCAATCGAACCACGCTCTGAAAGTACGAAAATATACGTTTGACCTTTAAATGATGCAACTTCCAATCCTTCAGGTTCAGCGCCTTTTTTACCAGAGCGTTTATCAGGATAGTGCCCTACTCGTACAACTTGTTGCTCAAAACTCGTTCCACTTTCAAACAGCACTTCTCCTTGCTTATTGAAAATAGTAAAACCTCGAGCGCCGCCTTTATAGTCACCTTCATTTGCAATCACAAAGCGGTCACTGTCTAACCACTTAACTGAATCTGGTTCACGAGCGACATTCTTAAGAGAACCGGTAAAATCCAAAGCACCATCTTTCTTAATATCAATATCGGTTAAATCAACCGTTCCCGCTGAAAAGTGGTTTATCACTTCACCTGAATTAGCATCAATAATGGCAATATGATTGTTTTCTTGTAGGGTTAATACGATTTGATTATCGTCGTTAAACGCAACAAACTCCGGTTCAGGATCAGACGCCCCTACAGATGCAAACCCAGTAAGCTCAACTCTTTTGCTGTTTTCACAATCAAGCATATTTCCTTTTGTCGGGATAATCGTCATAAAACCAGCAGGTAACTGAGGTAGTTCGCCGTCGTTAAGATCTTCATCTCGTTCATTCTCAATAGCAACAGCAATATAACGACCATCTTTAGAAATAGCGACCGAGTCAGGCTGGCCATTTAAATCACAACGACCTGTCAACGTACGACTTGAAATATTCCCCATTGCGAGAAAACCCGATGGCTCGATGTAGCTTTTTGACGTATTAACGCCAGCCACAAACCAATCAGTATACGCAGCGACGGAAGTAGGCTCACCATCAAGGGCTAAAAACCCTAAAGCGCTTGGTGCTGCAGGATCTTCAATATCGACAAAACCAACGCCGCCTAGAGGGCTATCAGAATAGATAAGCGTATTACCATCGCCACTTGCCGCAATTATCTCAGCAGACGTCTCATGTTTATTGCTAATATTATTTGGAAGGTTTTCTGCAACAGGGAAGCTTGCGATTCGATTAAATGACTCAGCGAACACGGAGGATGAGCACGCAGCCAATGCACACGCTATTACCGTGGGTTTAAATAAAGAAGTTGCCATATCAGTACCATATCAATGTGGCCAAAGTTATGGTTTGAAATAGTAGTCGAGCACTATGACAATAACGTGTGGATTTAATTGCGGTTTAGTGACATACAACTTAACAGTGTGAGGAACTGACACTTGCAATCAGTATTCCTCCCACCGTAATAACTAACCTAGCTTTCTTAACCAAGAGTCGGCGGCTTTATCAATGTTAGAGAAAGCTTGGCGAAACGAAGCTTCTCCTTTTCGATATGGATCATCAATAGTACTCAATCCAATCCAGTGACCAAATAAGAAAGCTTTTGAGCGAGCAGTAGGAAACTTCTCACATAATACTTCTATCTGATTTCTCTCCATCGCAAGGATCAAATCAACATCATCGATCATATCGAAGGTAACTTGTCTTGCACGATGAGCACTAAGGTCATAACCAAGATCCCGTGCCACCTCAATTGCTAACGGATCGGCAGGAGATCGCTCTAACCCACTCTTCTTCGTCGCAACTCCAGCTGAAGATACAACCTTATTAGGCAGTAGATGCTTTAACTTCTCTTCTCCATAAGGAGAACGACAAATATTACCGGTACAAATAACTAAAATTCGGTCAAACAACAGCTCGTCTCCGTAGAGTTTGAAGTGTATCTCTCATTAACATTATCAAACGCCACAAGAGTCCATGAAATAAATATCATTAAAAGTAAGAAGAATCATTTTAAATACTTTTATTCATGTAGGCAAAGTTTCTATCACATAGAATAGACAAATACTAAGTATCAGTAATAAAAAAATAGCCGCTAATCAATAGCGGCTACTTTTTAGCAATTTAATTGAGCGATTAACTCTAAAAAAATTCGCTTAGAAACTTACGTTCATACCAACAACGTAACCTGTTTCGGCATCATCTTGGTCAGTAAAACCAACTTCCGCATAAGTACTAACGTTGTCTGTGAAGTAGTAAGTTGCATTAACATAAACATCATTAATTGCGTCATCTAAATTATCACGGTCAACAAGAGCCCAACCTGCAGAATAAGCCAAGAACTCACCTGGATCATAAACCGCCGCCAATCCAACAATGCTCTGATCGATATCATCACCAACAGCTTGCTCTGTTGTCGAAATACCATAAGTTGCAGCAAGATTAATATCACCACGCGTGTAACTTGCTTCTAAGATATAAGCATTTGATGATAGGTCACCAGTTTCAACTTGAGCACCAAATAGAGTAAAGTCAGCATCACCTGAACGTAAACCAATCTTACCATCTACTTGATAATCGTCAGAAACGTCATCTTTTTGAAGAATATACGCAACCGATGCGTACATAGTTTCTCCACCATCGTAAGAATACTTAACAACTTGATCACCAGCAGTTGCGATATTACTATTCGAGATGTGAGAGCTAAAGCCAAAATCATAATCACTACCGATACCTGCATCATCAAATACACTAGATTGTGTACCAACAGATAAGGTAGAAGAATCATTTGCAACTAAATAAACATACAAGTCACTAACTTCGAAACCTGTGTCTCCAGTACCATCAATCTCATAATAAGCACCAGCAACAAGAGCTTCAGAAGCTTCATAGCTAAAATCAGCGCTGATAGTAGAACTCTCGAGATTTAATTCAGCGTCACTGTCTTCTGCTTGACCCTTAATATATTTAACATCAGCCTCACCAGAAATTTCCAGTGCTAGGCCATCCGATGCATAAATTTCAGCTGCATTAACAGAACCGATAGTCGATAACAGAGCCACTGCAATTAACGTTTTTTTCATTTTTTTTGTCCCTATATATTCTATTAGCCAGATAATGCTTGGCTGATCAAATAGCAATTTAATAAAAATGACACTATGGAAAAGCATAGCACCTAATTTGATGATCAAATATGAAGCTATTGAGCAAAATAACATTAAAGTTAAACCGCTCTCTTTAATTTATTACTAAATTAGATAACGTACAAATAATTACAACAAGTGTTACATCGTCTTATTATGATGTTCCTCTCAACAATAAGACAAACCATATTCTAAGGTTCTACTTTATTATTTTTAACAACAGGAAGCGAACTACTTGCGCCAGCCAATACTAAAATCATGATAAACATCACTGCATTTGCTGGAGGCTGAAGATTAAAGTCAACAGTAATGTGGATAAGCATACCCACGATTGCCATCAAAGCACCTAACGCTGTACCTTTAAGAGTTTTGCTGTTTCGCTTACGTATTGCTTTTAAGCTAAGCCAAATAGCCCAAAGGACCGCAGAACCTAGAACTAGAGTTGCAGGCACTCCAGCTTCAACAATAAACTGAATATAGTCATTATGAGCAAAGTCATAGTAACCAATATTGTAATGCGAATAGCTAGGAAAAGTCGAATAAAAACTCCCCATCCCAGTCCCCGTTACTGGATAATCTTTAATAATATCCATACTCCACTCAACAACTTGGTCGCGGGTTTCTGCTTGTGCAGATGTCGCCTCTAAACGATCTTTGACTTTCGATAAACCAAATACTGTCCCCACCACCAATGTATCGATCGCAATTAACGATATGATCATCACTGTTAAGGCGCGTGGGCGATTTTTATAGAAAATCATGGCGATGATGCCACCAATCACCGTCACCGAGAAAAAAGCACTGTTACCCATTCGAGAGCGCGTCATTACTAAAGCGATGACCATTACAACCAAACAAAGACGTACAATCATTTTTGTAGACATCATCGCACTGGTCCAGCGATTCAAGCGAACATTCCAAGAACCTGATGGAGTCTGATGAAGTTGCGATATAATCAAGCCCGTTCCAATACAGAGCGACATCATCAAATAGTTAGCGAAATGGTTATGATATACAAACGTTCCGTTAGCTCGGTTGCCCTGCTCTAAACCAAATATCCAACTAATATCAGTATGGAGTAATACTTCTAACGCACCATAAAAGGCTTGGAAAGTACCTGAAATAACAATGGTATAAAGAACAAGTTTGATACGTGATATTGAATTAACCAAAATCACTGCATTAAATGCGAACAGAGTATAAGCTACGCCTTTCAACAACCCTGATAGAGTTGCGTATCGGTCAAGGGAAATAGTAAAAGAAGTACTGCCAACTAACTGATATACCTCGCTCGCATTAGGTGAAATAATTGCCAATAAGCTAGAAGGAATCGGAATTATTTGCAATAACACCCACACTTGAAACAGAGCCAATGGAACCAATAGCCATAGATAACGCTTTACTCTTTTCCAAGGAAAATGCTCACGATAACTATATAGAGTGAGCAAGGTAATAACTGCAATCCAACTTTCAAATAACGACCAAGCCCAAGGGCGATGACTCGCCAAAGGAAGCGGTAGAAAAACCAACAGAGCCAGAAGATTATAAAAGCAAAAACGTTCAGTACGAGACATACATTCCTAATTATTAAATAAACAAATTAAAAAATAAAAGCCCAAAACAGTTATAACCATTTTGGGCTTTGTATATCATTAGGCTAAGACAGTATCGTCATTAGTTTCCTGAAATACCACTACCTGAAGTAGAACGAAGACGACGAGCTGTCGTTGTACCAGCGGCAGCAGCGTCTGTTAAGGTAGTTGGATCTGCTCCTGCTAAGACAGCTGCTGTAACAACGTCATCAACACTTGCGCCTGCAGCAACAGCTGCAGCGACGATGTCACCAGCAGACTCTGGGGCTACTGTAACAGCAGAAGCGACAATAGCATCAGTCGCTTCAGGAGCGATAGCAATAGCAGCTTGAACCGCTTCCGCAGCACTTGCTGGGTCTGCTGCGATAACACTAGCAACAATATCAGACATCGCTTCAGAACAATCAGAAGCGCCTGCGCCAATACCTAGATTGACACATTGCCCAAAGATTGAAGCAACTTGTTCTGCAGCACTTGATCCTGATTGTGCTGCTACAGCTTGATCAACGATCGCTTGCTGAGCATCAGTAATAGCATAAGCTGGTGCAGCGGAGATAGCTAACGCGGCAACAACACCTAGAGATAACGATTTAAGTTTCATAGAGTTCCCTCATATATTAAACATTGAATACACTAGCTGGCGTTAGCAGGCCAATAAGTTATTCGACTAATATCACGTATTCTAGTGGATCTATGTTCTCTTATCCAATTTAATTTTAACGGTTTCATGACATTCTCACAAACAAGAAATGCAACCGCTCCTATAATAAGATCATCTTTTTTATCAGATGACTAAGTTGATATAAGTATCAACTACCTTATTATTTTGTTACCCATAGTCGTCGAATCAGGATGCAAACTGCTGCTCCGACCACTATCCCAGCATAATTAACGGCTAGATCTGATAATGAAAACGCTCGTCTCGGCAAATAATATTGACTCAATTCATCTAGCGTCACCGCGCATAACAATACTAAAGTCGGCCATCCAATAAACATCACTCGACGCTTAGAGGAAGGCATCACCAAAACCGATAAAAAACTCAATCCACTGGCGATTAAAAAGTGAAGGTGCTTATCCCCTCCTAATCGCCACTCTAAATGTGAAATCTGTTCAGCTAATATTCCCAATGATTTAAACAATGACACCAAACCGCACACTCCAGCCACCGCCACAAACAACCATAGACGATTTACCGCTGGGTAAACCTCAGTTCCGTTCGCTTTACATCGGTGGTTCTGTTGCATTCGTTAAGGCCTCACTTTTTGCGACATGACCTTAAGTCTAGACCAACAAATGTCGCTACGCTGCAAAGTTTTTCTTTTTCCAAAGACACTGCAACTAAGTCGTTGAGTTCATATCTATTAAACCCATATTTAGAATGCTCGGAAAAATAGCGAATGGCTAACAGTCGCTGATCGGTATCCAATTCCTGCCAATTAGCAAATAAAAGATCGATGCCGGTGCTTGCAGTCAAGTTCTGATAAGGACCAAAATGTTGCGCCAGTTCAAGTCGTTGCTGAACCAATTCAAAAGGTTGATTTTGATAAGTTAAAACGTACGCCTCTTCGGCATAAGTAGCAGAATAAAGGGGACGTATATGACTTGCTGAGCGATAAACCTCACTGGCTCGAGTCAGTGCAGTTTCAGCATCTTCTCCGTCCCAGTAATTAGTTGTAGCAATGTAGCCCAGTAACGCAAGTACATCAGGGTTTGCCGAATTCATATCTAAAATGTCATCGGCAAGGCGATTTACCGTATCACGCTGCTCTTGAGCTTTATCTTCAAAGTCAGGACTTTGTGTATCAGCACTGAGCATAAACTCTGCATAGCGGTCAACTTCGTTCTCGAGTCCAATCTGAAAAAGCGAACTAATCCCGAAATGCATCGATAGGTAGAGTAAAGCAAGTGAAATAACAATCAGCGGAGACTGTCGCAAAGCCGATTTTAATGTTGCACTATTTATAGTCACAATCCATCACCTTGGTTACGCTTCATTAGCTGCAGGTTAAAACATAGGCGCGTAGTTTGATAAAGACAAAAGAGAGAGTCAACATGATATCGACTCCCTCTCCTTGACGTATTTAATTAGAGTTAATCAAATAATGCCTGTTCAGAATCGACATAGCCTTGACGTTCAATACGCTCGACATCATCTTCTTCTAAATAACTTCCCGAGCGCACTTCAATAATCTCAAGAGGCAATTTGCCAGGGTTTTCAATAGCATGAGATACCCCTAGCGGGATATAAATAGATTGGTTTTCAGAAAGTAAAAACTCTTCATCACCTTTGATGACTTTTGCGGTTCCCGAAGCGACAACCCAATGTTCAGCACGATGGTAATGCTTTTGGAACGATGTTTTACCACCAGGTTTTACGGTTACTTTCTTAACATTGAAACGTTGGCCTTCTGCAATCAAGTCCGCAGATCCCCAAGGACTGTAGGTTTCACGATGAATAAGACATTCAGCACGACCTTGATCTTTTAAAAGGTTAACAATGTTTTTTACGTCTTGAACTTTGTCTTTGCTCGCCACTAACAATGCGTCTTTGGTTTCAACGATAATTAACCCATCGACTCCAACTGCGGTAACCAGTTTGTTATCGGAATAAAGATAACTATTGCTCACGTTTTCAATCAGCACGTCACCACGAATCGCATTACCATGCTGGTCTTTTTCATTCACTTCCCAAAGAGAACTCCACGAACCAACATCGCTCCAGTTAGCATCCATAGGCACCACTACCGCTTTATCGGTGGGCTCCATAACCGCATAATCAATTGACTCATCAGGACAAAGTGAGAAAACATCTTTATTTAATCGAATGAAATCAAGATCAGGATAGGCGGTTTTATCGGACTCTTGGCACGCTGCAAGAATATCTGGGCGATGTTTTTCTAACTCTTCCAAAAATGCAGATGCTTTAAAAAGGAACATTCCACTATTCCAGTAGTAACCACCCTCAGACAAATAGGATTTTGCCGTATCTAGGTCTGGCTTTTCGACGAACTGTGCCACTTCATAACTAGAAGCATCAAGGGCATTGCCTTGTTTGATATAGCCGTAACCCGTTTCAGGAGCAGTAGGAACAATACCAAATGTCACTAGTTTGCCTTGTTGCGCTTGAAGCTTTGCTTTGTTTACCGAGTCAGTAAAAGCTGCTTGGTTCTTAATTACGTGGTCAGCGGCCAAAACAAGAAGTAACGGATCATCGCCATTTTTAACCGCATTTAGTGCAGCAATCGCGACAGCCGGTGCCGTATTTCGACCAACAGGTTCCAATACAATACCACTGTGAGATAAAGATGATGAACGAAGTTGCTCCGCAACGATAAAGCGATGCTCGTCATTACAAATAATGAAAGGCGCCAAATGATCAATATCGTCAAGACGTTCGATAGTGTTTTGCAACATAGTGCTATCACTGGTCAGCGATAAAAATTGTTTAGGATAATGTGTTCGAGAGAGCGGCCATAAACGACTGCCAGAGCCACCTGCCATTATTACGGGTAAAATCATAAGTCACCAAATTTTATTATAAAAGTAATTCTAATAAGCCAATTTAACGCTGTCACTAAAGCTTGATCCCTGCTCATCTTTAGAAGAAAGCAGAGGTTGAACATTGTCAACCAACGGCCATTCTATTCCAAGGGTAACATCATTCCAAACAATAGATTGCTCAGCCTTCGGATTATAATAATCGGTGCATTTATAAACAAATTCGGCTTCTGGACTCATAACATAAAAACCATGAGCAAACCCTTCTGGCACCCATAATTGACGTTTATTTTGTGCAGAAAGAACAACGCCAACCCATTGCCCTAATGTTGGTGATCCTTCACGAATATCCACCGCGACATCATAAACTTCACCGCTGACAACTCGAACCAACTTACCCTGAGTATTTTCAGTTTGATAGTGCAAACCACGTAAAATACCTTGGTTGGATTTAGAGTGGTTATCTTGAACAAAGTGAGTCGGCTTTCCGGTTACAAGTTCTTCAAATTTCTGCTGGCTCCAAGTTTCCATAAAAAAACCACGTTCATCGCCAAAAACAGCAGGTTCTATAATTTTTACATCTGGAATGCTTGTCTGTATTACTTTCATTATGAATCCTATTTGGAATATGCTTCGATATTATTCAGCGCATCTCGCCAGTTACTGGCTGGAATGGAAAAGGTTTGCGTAATTTTTGTGGTATCAAACATTGAGTTAGCAGGTCGCTTGGTAAACGTTGGATATTCGTCGGATGTTAAGCTGATGACTTCCGGTATTTTATCTATCAGATCAAACTCAAAAGCTTTAATAAAAATTTCCTGAGCAAATTCACTCCAACTCAAGTTCGGCGCACCTGAAAAATGGTAAAGACCAAAACCTGAAAACGACTCACCTTGGCTATAAATGGTATCAGCAATCTTGATCAAAGCCGCTGCAACATCGCCGGCGTACGTTGGCCCACCAAATTGATCGCCAACAATACCAATACTCTCTTCTGATCTCGCCAGCCGAATCATTGTCTTAACAAAGTTGCTGCCTCGCTCCCCAAATACCCAAGCAGTGCGCAATATAATGTGCTTATCACAAGCTTCGCTTACCGCTTGTTCTCCAGCAAACTTACTCCGTCCGTAAACACCTTGAGGTGCGGGTACATCGCACTCTTTATACGGGCCATTTTTATCCCCAGCAAATACGTAATCACTAGAGATATGAAGAAGCGTTGCATCATGTTGTTGAGCAGCTTGCGCTAGATAACGCGGTCCCTCGCAATTGACGGCATAACAATGCGGCTTTTCTAACTCAGCGATATCGACACCGGTGTGAGCAGCTGCATTAATTATGATATCGGGAACGAAAGAGGAGACCTTATAGAACACCGCTTCTTTATCGGTAATATCGAGATTTTCTCGACCTGTTGCCAGTAATTCGATGTCATCACGTATGCTAAGTTGGTCTGTTAAACACCTACCTACTTGGCCATAGCATCCAATTACCATTACCTTCATTAAGCGTTAGCCTTCCTGCTTTCTTCAATCAAACGAACAAGGTACAAACCGTATTCATTCTTAATCATTGGCTGTGCTAATTCAAGCACTTGCTCATCAGTCAGCCACCCATTGCGCCATGCAATTTCTTCCAAACACGCGACTTTAAGACCTTGAACATCTTGAATAGTTTCAACAAATGATGCGGCTCTATTGAGACTTTCATGAGTCCCAGTATCCAACCACGCAAAACCACGACCTAATAGCTGAACATTTAAACTGCCGTCATGCAGATATAGCTCATTGAGATCAGTAATTTCTAGCTCACCTCGTGGTGATGGCTTAATCTGTTTGGCAAAATCCACGACACGATTATCGTAAAAATATAGCCCTGTTACCGCAAATTCCGATTTTGGATTCGTCGGTTTTTCTTCTATCGATAAAGCTTTCATATTCTCGTCAAACTCAAGTACACCAAAGCGCTGTGGGTCTTTTACTTGATAACCAAATACCGTAGCACCACCTTCGCGAGCGGCAGCATCTTTTAAGGTTTGACTAAAGAATTGACCATAGAAGATATTATCCCCTAAAACCAAACAAACTGAATCATCACCGATAAACTCTTCACCAATAATAAAGGCTTGAGCTAACCCATCAGGGCTAGGTTGCACCGCATACTCGATATTCACACCGAACATACTGCCATCACCGAGTAAGCGACGAAATCCTTCATTATCTTCAGGAGTTGTGATAATTAAAATATCTTTAATGCCTGCCAACATCAATGTTGATATTGGGTAAAAAATCATAGGCTTATCATAAATAGACAGTAACTGCTTAGATACACCACGAGTTAACGGATATAAGCGAGTTCCGGAACCACCGGCCAATACAATACCTTTCATTGTTACGCTCCTAATCGTTCACGTGAATATGAACCGTCTAGCACTCTTGTCCACCATTCTTGATTTGATAAATACCATTCCACCGTTTTACGAATACCACTCTCGAAGGTTTCTTCTGGTGTCCATCCTAATTCAGTTCCAATTTTCGATGCATCAATTGCATAACGTACATCGTGCCCTGGGCGATCAGTTACATAGGTAATCAGGTCTTGGTAATGTGCAACACCTTCTGGTTTGGCAGGAACAAGTTCTTCCAATAACGAGCAGATAGTTTTAACAACTTCGATGTTAGCTTTCTCGTTGTGACCACCAATGTTATAGGTTTCGCCAACGACACCTTCGGTTACCACTTTGTAAAGCGCTCGAGCATGATCTTCAACAAACAGCCAATCACGGATTTGCATACCATCGCCATAAACCGGTAACGCCTTACCTTCCACAGCATTGAGAATAATTAATGGAATAAGTTTTTCGGGGAAATGAAATGGACCGTAGTTATTCGAACAATTGGTAATCATTGTTGGCAATCCATACGTTCGTTGCCATGCTCGAACCAAATGGTCACTCGATGCTTTCGAAGCCGAATAAGGGCTTGAAGGTGCGTAAGATGTGGTCTCGGTGAAAAGATCGTCGGTTCCCTCAAGATCACCATAGACTTCATCAGTCGAGATATGGTGGAAACGAAAAGCCGCCTTTTTATCCGTCTCGAGAGAGTTCCAGTATGATCTTGCTGCTTCAAGTAAGCAATAAGTACCAACAATATTGGTTTCGACAAAGTCCGCAGGACCATCAATCGAGCGATCAACATGACTTTCAGCAGCTAAGTGCATCACCGCATCTGGTTGATGTTGTTGAAATACGCGATCCAACTCAGCTCGATCACAGATATCCACCTGTTCAAAATGGTAACGTGAACTGGATTCAATTTCAGATAAGGACTCTAAATTCCCAGCATAAGTAAGCTTATCGAGATTTACAACGCTGTCTTGGGTCTCATTAATCACATGCCTTACAACGGCCGAACCAATAAACCCGGCACCACCAGTGACAAGTATTTTCATAGTATTTTCCATTCCTAGCCAATCTGGAAAAGGTAGTTCTAAATGTTCAGTTTATCAATTTAATCAATCAACTTTATCCACGTAAAACCACATCAATCCAATTTTAGATAATAAGACACTCTTATTAATGGGTCGTTATTGGGTTAATTATAGCGTAAGAAAAAATCAGAAGAATAGGAAAACAACTTTGTATACCCTATTTCCTCGCAAGTTCTCTTATTTGAACACAAAAAAAATATTCGAATGAAAGAAACACACCATTCTGGTCGATGTTCGATACAACTCATCATCGCAGTATCAATGTAAAATCGACGCCACTCTTTAACAAAGAACTTAACAAAGAATCTAACCAAAAATGGCCCTCAAAAGAGGGCCATATAATCCTATTAAAACGCAATCATATTAAAGCTAACCACTTCAATATCGTTCCATTTAAATACGGCTTACGATACCTTCAACGAATCTTTTTCTGTAGGCACTTCATACTTTTCAGTCTCGACTCTTTCAATGCCTGTTACAGAGTTTGGCTCATCAATCGTAGCTGGTTCAACGATGCCATGATATTTTTTGTATTCATCTTCAACAAATTTACCGACATTTTGTCTAAATATTTCCGAGGAAAATCCTTCAGCATGTTTACGTATGACCAAAGGATCGAAAGACAATGTTTCAAATTTTTCCACAGCCTGTATTAACGATTGCTCGTCTTGCTTATGAAAATAAACACCGGTTTCACCGTCAACGACAGTATCTAAACTTCCGCCGATACCGTACGCAATAACCGGCGTTCCACACGCCTGAGCTTCTAGTGGAACAATGCCGAAATCTTCTTCTGCAGCAAACACAAAAGCACGTGCTTTTTGCATTTTCTCAATTAAAACAGAATACGGTTGATACCCCATTAACTCAACGTTATCACTTGCATAGGATTTTATTTTGTCAAAGTCCGGCCCAGTACCAATGACCACAAGTTTCTTATCAGGCATTTTAGAAAAAGCCTGAACGATCAAACATATTTTTTTATAAGGAACCATTCTTGACGCCGTTACGTAAAAGTCCTCCTTCGTCTCTTGCAAGGCGAAAGATGAGACATCGACTGGCGGGAAGATCACTTCCGAGTCACGCTTATAAAATTTATTAATACGCTTTTTGATAAAGTTGCTGTTGGCAATAAATTGATCTACTGATGCCGCACTTCGGTGATCCCAAATACGAATTTTATGCAGCAGATACCTCACCAACACCGACTTTAGACCCGATGTCATATTGGATTCTTTTAAATACTGAGTTTGCATATCCCATGCATAACGTATTGGAGAATGGCAATAACTAATATGAAGCTGATTTGGACTGGTAATCACGCCCTTTGCCACTGCATAGCTGCTACTTATAACGACGTCAAAACCAGAAAAGTCAAACTGCTCAATCGCAATCGGCATTAACGGTAAGTAGTTTCTATATAACTTCTTTGCAAATGGCAGTTTTTGAATAAAACTGGTTTTAACCGTTTTCCCTGCCAAATAAAAATCACGATCTTTTTGTTCAAGAAAATCCAACAGTGAAAAAACTTCACAATCAGGATATAGCTCGATTAACTGTTGTAGCACAAGCTCTGCGCCACCTGTCTGTGTTAACCAATCGTGGACAATTGCTACTTTCATAAATAGACACCTGATATTGTTTTTTGTACATGAAAGACTTCATTTCGCTTTGCCGTCACAACTGATGCAGCAATCTGTGGTAATGCTTGTTCCTTTACTTTAATGCGTAGTTCCATAACTTTTTAAGACTCTTATTTCTTATAAGCAACCCTTCACTTCTAATGTGAAATTGGCCTATATATCTTCATTAATTCATATTACTTCAAGCGAAATGTGACACATACTTCATACTATTCAATCAAAAATCTCGGCATATTAACGTGCATAACCAAGACGACTTTCGATTTGCAACCCACTTAAAAAATGTAGTTCCAAACATCCACTTTATCAATTAAATAGATGTGTTTTATCCGCCCGATGGCAGGCCAACTCTAAATTTCTATACAATCTATTGATATTTAAGCACAGAAAGGAACGAACAAAATGTAAGTAGTCGGGCAATGATATCAAGAGAAACAATATCAATGTTAGTAATCGCAAATAAAATTACGAAACTATCACAGGGGCATAAAAAAGCCCTCACGATGAGGGCATAAAGATAGCATTAACTTATTGGAGAGAACAAGCCTACTTAACCATTCTGTAACAAATTTAAGTCTGCTGCGCTCTCTTTAGATGCTCGGCAACACGCTGCAGTAAACAGAGCATCAGTAGAACTATTCAGTGCGGTTTCAGCTGAGTCTTGAACCACGCCAATAATGAACCCAACCGCAACAACTTGCATTGCAATATCATTTGAAATACCAAATAAACTACACGCCAATGGAATCAACAATAGTGACCCACCTGCAACACCAGACGCGCCACATGCGGATACCGCCGCCACAACACTGAGCAATAACGCTGTTGCGAAGTCAATTTGAATACCTAACGTGTGTACTGCTGCAAGTGTTAATACGGTAATCGTAATCGCAGCGCCACCCATGTTGATCGTCGCACCAAGAGGAATTGATACAGAGTAGGTATCTTCATCCAGCTCCAATTTACGACAAAGCTCCATATTTACAGGAATATTAGCGGCTGAACTACGAGTGAAAAATGCAGTGATACCACTTTCACGTAAACAACGCAAAGTCAGTGGGTATGGGTTCTGACGCGTTTTGTAGAATACAATTAATGGATTAACCACTAATGCAATAAACAACATCGCACCAAGTAATACCGCTAACAGTTGGGCATAGCCTAGTAATGCATCAAATCCGGTTGCTGCAATCGTCTGAGAAACCAAGCCAAAGATCCCGATAGGTGCAAAACGTATCACCATTTTTACAATTTTAGACACACCGTCAGCAAGATCAGTCAACATCAGTCTTGTGCTATCACCCGCAGCACGAAGTACGACACCAAGCCCAACAGCCCATGCAAGGATAGCAATATAGTTCGCATTGATAAGGGCGCTTACAGGGTTCTCAACCACTTTAAATAGGAGAGTATTCAATACTTCTGCAATACCTTGTGGTGGTGCGAGTGACGCCTGGTTTGTCACGAGAACAAGTTCCGTCGGTAAAACAAAACTAAAGGTAACCGCTGTTAGGGCCGCAGCGAATGTACCAATAAGGTAAAGTATAATAATGGGACGCAACTGAGTTTCACTTCCCTTCTGATGGCTTGCAATCGATGCGGCAACCAACACAAACACAAGGATAGGAGCAACCGACTTCAACGCACCAACAAATAGGCTACCAAAAAGACCAGCAACACTCGCACTGCTTGGTGATAATACCGCAAGCAACACTCCAGCTATTATCCCGATAAAAATTTGTACTACTAAACTCGCATTAATCAGTGCACCTAACGGGCCACCTTGCTTTGTATTATTCATCACTCTCATTCTCTATTTGGTTTTATATGCCGCAAAAATACACCAAATAAAGCACCCACAACTAGATCTTACGCAAACTATCAACACTTTTATCTATATAAATAGCAAACAAACAACATATATAACCAAAACTAAAAGCAAAAATTTAGAACACAAAAAAGGCCAGCAAAATAACTGACCTTAAAAAACACGGCTGACAATAATTGATTACTTATTGGTTGTTGCTGATTGCTTATTGCTTATTGCTTATTGGTAATCATAGATCGTATTACCTTTATTTTGGGCATTGCTAGCAGAGACCGCCTGAATATCTTGTTTCGTAAACAGAGCTTTAACACCTCCAGCAATGCCATAAACATGAAAGGGTAATAATGCCTTCATCATCCACTTTTTCATCAAGGTATTCGAAAAATTCTTATCGATAAAATATTGCAACGACCCATATTTCAAATCAGCCACGACTTTATTAAATCGATTCACCGTTCCCCAGCCATGCACATGAGTCACGGGATCACTGTTAATCACCCCGACTAAATAACCACGAGATTTCGCCATAATGCAAAGGTCTTCGTCTTCACCGTATAGAAAAATATTCTCATCGAATAAGCCATATTTTTCAATGTAACTCTGGCTAACAATCATCGCTGCACCACTGATCCAGCCCACAGTTTCAACACTATAGTCATTGACCACCGCTTGGTGATTATCTAAGTATGAACGGCAAATATCAGAATAGGAAAACAACCCTTTCACAAACCGTGACTTCACTATTCCAGCTTTGACAACGTAATTCGCGCCAGCTAATAGCATCGCCCACTTCAGAGCACTAGAATGGCTAAATGATGAGGTCTGCGTGCTTTTATCGGGATATTGAAGTCGAGTGCCCATGATGGCGTAGCGCTCTTCATTTTCAACACAGCGATCGACCACTTTATCTAATGAAAAGTTATCCTCAATATACGCATCAACATTGAAAATAAAGTAAAAATCAGCCTTATGACTAAAACAACCAATGTTGTTCGCCTTGCCATAACCAAGGTTCTTACCATTGGCAATCACCTTAATTTTCTCGCCATATTGCGCTAATAGCTCTAGCGTCTGATCCTTAGAACCATTATCAACGACGACAATATCAACCAGATGTTTACTCTGCACTCGGAGTAAAGAATCAATGCATTTTTCAATATGAGGGGCAGAGTTAAAGGTAACCAAAACAAAATTAACACGCTTCCCCTCAATGGGATGATCAAGTTTTAATTCTGCATTCATAAACTGCTACTCCATATTCCTACTCGAACTTTACGCTGAGTACCAAAGGACGTTGTTAAAATAAGGTCCGGTTTTATATAAATCAACCGCTGACCTTTGTAAACCTAGAGTCAGGCTACAATAAAATCTCTGCCTAAAATTACAATTATAGCTGTTAATGAAAATGTCTTAGTTCTACTCCACTGAAGCACGCCGCAAATAATTATGAGAACAATAAGAGATGAGCGGTAATTATAAGAAAGGACAGTTTTGTTTAGGTCAGCTCCATACTCATCTCCCACCGGATATTACAGCCATGAATTTCGGTGTAATTGATTTCATGCTTATATATAAAAGCATGGAAGTGACAATTACAACGATAGGAACCAAGAAATATAGTGAAATAACATCCAAGTCGTTGTTCGGATGAAGCACTTTGTAGCTAAGTTTTTGTATGACAGTTAAAAGTGGCTCATGAATAGCAAACACAAAGAAACTACAACCACTTGCCCACATGAAAGCCTTTCTTAAGTGTACAGACTCTACTATTGCTTTCGTAGCATATAACGCTGAACCGAGACCGATAAGTATCCCAACTTGGTGTATATAAAGGTTAAATGCATAAGCTTTGGTTGTAGTATCGACCACAAGAACAAGAAAGTAAGCGAATATAACTAAAGGCCCGAATCGATCGAGTGCAAATAAGCTAGTATTTGAATGTGCGAAGTAGGCTCCTGCATAAAAAAATGCGAATGCGCTTGCAGACGGAATATAGATTGGCCAGAAATTTAAGAACCAAAGTGCAAAAAGCACGAAAAGGATAGCCTTTCCTGCCTTGTTAACAAATAAATGGACTACTGGTGAAATCAATACCATTACCATTAAGTCACGTATAAACCAAAATTGATATGAAATCGGGTATCTATTAACACCAAATATGGCGTTAAAATAGTCAAAAAAACCGAATGTAGATATTGGAGCACTCTTTCCAGAAAAGAATGATTGGGTTGCAGGAAGATATTGAGCCAAACTAACAAATAAAAGGGTAATAACGTTCCAGAACAAAAATGGAATAAGAAGTGTATTAACCCGAGATGTTATTTTTTTTCTATAACTCTCTAAGGAAAAAGAAAAACCCCAAAAAAAGAAATACCCTGACATGAGGAAAAAAAGAGGCACGGCTACTCTAGCTAAGCCTTGGGAAATAATATTTCGACAAAAATCAACCCAGTATCCGGTCTCAGTTACTCCAATAGCGCCACCTGAGAAAACAAATTCTGTGCCATATCCATGGATAAAAACTATGCCTATTATTAAGGGGAAACGCAATATGCTAAATCTTTCAGATGATATATTATCAATTGGCATTCAAGTTCTCTCTATATTTTTTACACATAGACATAATAGCCCACCACTATTGACTGGTTATCTCCAATCAATAGTGGATTAGCTGAACACTAAAGGCATAATAGTTTTTTAATAAAACTAAAATTGGAGAGCATCAAGTCAAAACAATAAGATGCTTTTCATCGGCCTGATACTCATAAGGAATTTATTTAAATTGCTTATATCGAAGACAAGCATAATGTACTGCCTATTCATTATAGACGAGTCTCTAGTGCGAAGTCTATTACTCACAAGTTTAGACCATTGCTGCTACGTCATTACATCTTCTCTTATTCCTAAAAAACCTAGTGAGAAAATTAAAATCAATAAACTGTCATCACTTGTTAGGTGTGTGCTGTGTTAGTAGGCTGTTTTACCAACAAAGCCTTTAAATACGGTTAAGAAGATGATTTTTATATCGAGCCACAAACTCCAGTTTTGAATATACACCAGATCAAATTCAACCCGTTTTTGCATCTTATCCAATGTTTCTGTTTCACCGCGTAAACCATTAATCTGAGCCCAACCGGTGATCCCAGGTTTTACATGGTGGCGCAGCATGTATTTGTTAATCAAGCTACGGTACTCTTCATTGTGTGCCACCGCATGAGGACGCGGCCCAACAATCGACATTTGCCCAGTAATCACGTTAATGAACTGAGGTAATTCATCCAGTGATGTGCGACGAATAAAAGCCCCAAATTTGGTAATACGTGGGTCGCCTTTGGTTGCTTGCTTGACTACATCGCCATTGTCCATCACTTTCATTGAGCGAAACTTCCACACCAAAATCGGCTTTCCATCCAAGCCATAACGCTCTTGTTTAAAAATAATCGGCCCTGGTGACGACAGTTTTACGCCAAGCGCTACCGCACAAAGTACTGGGCTGATCATAACAGTAATGATGGAAGCAAACACCACATCTTCTATTCGCTTCACCATCGAGGTAAAACCATAGAATGGAGAATCGTAGACCGAGAGTGTCACCATATTCCCGACATTCTTTAATCGCGATTGCATCAAGTCGAAGGTGAAAAAGTCAGGAACAACGTGAACACGAGCATTGGCATCGGCGAACGCATTTAAAATCTGCTTGATACGTTTCGAGGCTTCCATTGGCAGAGCAATATACACCTCTTGTACCGCATGGCTTTTTGCTAACTCTAGGGCATCATCAATGCGGCCCCGAATCGGTGCTGGCAAACCAACTAAGCCAATTCGGTCTAAACCACGGTCATCATAAAACCCGATTAAGGTTTCAGTTTGGCGACCACGCAACTTAAGCTCATTGGCAAGTTGAATACCAGAATGCGTCGCTCCAATCACAATAACCTTACGTTTCCCCATTTCGGCAGGGAATAATAAACGGAGGATGTAACCCACCCCTAAGCGCCAGGTAATCAGTAATACAGGTGTTAGCGCAAACCAAGCGGCAACCACTACACGGGAGTAATTATCTAATACGTTAAAGACAACGCTAGCACCTAATGTGATAGTAATGCATATCGCCCAAGAAATAAGAATGGCGACAAATATGTCTCGTTGGGTAGAAAAGCGGAAGGTAAAGTAAACCCCAGCAACCTCAGCAATCAAATAAAAGAGAACAACAACAACCGCTAAGGTTAATTCGTAAATAGTTTCAAATTCACCGAGATAATAAATACACAATCCATAAAGAAGAGAAGTAATAATCGCAAGGTCAAAAAACTTAAAGGCTATGGCTGATTCTTCACCATGGTATTTAATACGACTTCCATGTTTCATAATTGTGGAATTTACCTATTTTTATGGGTTTGGTTCGATTTTTAAGATTCAATTCAAAGCGTCTTCACGCAAGCGCCACTAGGTTACATTAACGCTCTAGGTGCTTCAATCCTAAACACTATTTACGCTATTGAAGATGTGGTTCAATATTCACGATCTTCAAACTTCCCGGTAAGATGCGTCACTTTTGAGCAATGCTTATCGATAAGTGCCTGTTCAATCACGCTATTATATTGAAAAGATTCAGTCTATTAACATCGGATCTGGCAAATATAATACAAAATGATTTATCAAAAATTAGACGAACGAGCATTATTCACATCTAAAGCCATCAACACAATAGTAATATCATCGAAATCGACGTCATTATTTCCCCGTCTTATAACTAAAACTAAAAATAATACTCGCTTTAATTGGCATATACCATAACTAAACGCAACGCTGAACATTACAAGGGAATGAACTCGATATGTCATTTACAGGTTATGAAAGAGAAAGGAAAGCAGAAAAACGTTAGAAAGTGTGAATGCGCTACAAAACCGACGCATCCCCGGCTTTGTAACTCAGTCACTAGATTTAGTCTCAAAATACCATTTAGTATGAAGATGAACCTCGCTTGAAGAGAGTAAGTGTTGCACATCGAACCACTGATACGCTCCATGTTGCTGCTGCAGTGGTAAGTTTAGTTCTTCGCGATTGACCTTTAAAATATACGCAATCGCCACATAGTGAGTACCAAACTCTTCTCCAAACACATGGTCTTCGTACAGATGTGTAAATGGCCCCAATAGCCTTGCTTGGTCAATAGTAAATGCCGTCCCCAACTCTTCTTGCGTCAAGCGTTGAAAAGCACTTTCTAACGTCTCGTTCTTTTGAATTCGACCACCGGGCACAAACCAGTAATCTTTCGCTGGGCGGTTTAGTCGTTGTCCAAGCAGTGCTTGCCCATTTTGGTCGAGTACGACGAGATCAATCGACACCAAGGGGGTACTTTCTATTACTGTTGAAAATGTGGTTTTGTCTAGGTACATGATTGCCTTATAAAACGTTTGCTTATTACGGATATTTATCCTGACTATATCAATTAGACGACTGTGATTACTAGACTCAAGCGGTTAATCACTAACTTTTGTAAATTTAATATCAAATTAAAGCAAAAAACCTGACCTAAAAACAACAAATCTAGCCGAGGATAAAAAAGTCTTAACAATTGGACACGGTTTTATACCACAATAGACAGCTTGATAGGCTCACAGAATCGGCATAAACAAGTATATATATGATGTTGTTCAGTAATAAAACATAAAAATAACTTAAGTTTAAATAGGTTTCGCCGACAAACATAAAGAGAAAAGCGGCGTGCGGTGAAACAGTATGATTATGGCAGTCACATTAAAGTCTATTTTCAACCAAGCTAAATTTTAGAAACAAACGGTAGTATTTTGTTGAAAGCGCATTTATAACCAACACAAATGTAGAATCCCGTGTCAATTTATATGTAGTAATGCGCAGCTTGCGAAGGACTAAATAATGAAAACAAAGCGCCTCTGTGTGATCATTCCAATTCATAAAGAAAAGTTAGATCAAAATGAAATATCAGCTCTTAAGTCCTACCAACAATATTTTGAAAACATTGATTTAAGTTTTATAGCTCCAAGAGCACTAGATTGCTCCTTTTATGAAGAGAATTACCCTAACTATAGTATTCGTCGCTTCAATAATTATTATTTTAAGAGCCCAAAAACATATAACAAGCTGATGCTCAACAAAATTTTTTATACACAATACACCAATTATGAATATATTATAATAGCTCATACTGATGCCATTATTTTTAACTATAAAGCAGATTTAAACGAGTTTTTAGATATGGGCTATGACTATGTTGGCCCACCTTGGTACTCGCAACCAATCTCAAGAAAAACCTCCAATTGGAAGTATTTGATTAAAAGAATAGTTATTCATAAGCCTTCAGTTTTAGAATCTGGTGGCGGTGGTTTTTCATTGAGAAAAGTCGATTCCTTCGTCAGATTACTTAGCTTAGAAAATCTTTTCGTAAAAATATTTTGGCATTTCAATGAAGATATTTACTTTGCGTATAGAGGGAATGTTGGAAAAAACCGAATTTCAGTTGCACCAACAGAGGTTGCCGAGAAATTCGCTTTAGAAGAAGGTATGAATACCAAAGCTGAGGTATTAAAACCGATCGCTCTTCACGCTTGGACACACTATTTTACTAGCTTAGAAAAGCTTGAAGAAGCAAGGCAGCGTATCAACCGAACATAATGAGTCAGTAAGTGATATCACCATCAGCTGTACTAATGGGCCTATTTTCTAAGTGGTACCCTTGCACGAAAAAGCTGCTTACTAAAAAGCCATAAAAAACTGGGGTTTGTCGACAAATAACGCTTCCACAACCTTCTAGGCTCAGAGCATAAACGGAAAAACCACTCCATGCCAATAGCTTGCACCCAACGAGGTGCGTGCTTTTTGCTGCCAGCGATAAAATCATACGCAGCCCCAACACCGAGCATGACACAATTCAGTGACTCTTTGTGATCGGCCATCCAACGCTCTTGTTTTGGACAACCAAGACCAACAAACAAAATATCGACATCAGCAGTATGAATATCACTAATAACTTTCTGATTTTCTTCGTCAGTCAACGGGCGAAACGGCGGAGAGAATGAATAGGTAATATTAATGTCAGGATAACGTTTGCGCAATTTGCTTTTTATTTGATTCAATAGCTCAATTGAACTTCCACCATAGAAGCCAATATTTATCATCTTGCTTCCAGAATGTTGACAAATCGCATCCATAATATCCTGACCTCTTACTTGCCTTGCCTGCCGATGGCCTAACATTCTCTGAGCAAGCGCAAGAGGTTTACCATCAGGTATAACAAAATCTGCTTTGTTTACAATATCTTGGAATTCCGGTGAACGATACACTTCGATACACATATGCACATTTGATACGCAAACATAAGCACCAGACTTAAGTGAAACTAAGTGATCAAGATACTTCATGGTATAAGATATATCTGTAATATTAACGTCCATAGAAAGAATGGCTGTTCTGTAACTCATTACTTTCCCCCTTTTAGGCATTTGATATTAAGCAAAACACATAGTAATCGTATATCCCACAAAACTATTAACTGTGAGAATAAGGTGAAATTTTCACCTACTAAGTTAATTTAATAACAAGTATCCGGCTATTTATATGCGTTTCTTTCGATAATTTCATCCACAAAAGTCCTACCCGGATAGTAATCAAATCATATCCCTCTTCCGCGCAACACCTTAGATATGGTTCCTTTTTTAAATAACCACTTCATGCGAATGGAAAATGACTTACTGAAGAGGTGATCTTCAACCCAAGTATCGGCCAGCTTGTTTGAAGTAAATTGGGTACGTTTGGAGATTGGAAAGGATATTTTATTCCCGTATGTATTCGGTGTATATGGCTCAGGACAAGATGTATGAGTAGAGTTCTCACCAAATCCAGAATTAATCACCATATTTTGAGATGGGGAAATATGAACGCCTTTGTTTAAGAAGCAATTTATCATCCAACAGTAGTCCCATGCGCTTTTTCTCCCAGACAACACCTGTCGCAACCTAAACAACCAATAAATCCCAGCTCGATAGCTACCAAGATATGAGCAAATGTTAAAAAAAATTGATCTATGGCTATGCGATAAAAACTTATCATCATAGTGTGACCAGGCGCGTTTCCAAGTCGCCCACCCCCAACCACTGCTGTATTTAGTAAAAAAGTAATCAAACTCTGGAACACATCCGGGATAATGCTTGGTTCCACAAACAGACATGATGCTAGATTCATCCTTATATGTTTCAAGCATTTGATCACAAAACCTAAAAAAATCAGGAGAAGGCAGTAAATCATCTTCTAAAATAATAGCTCTATCGGTATGTTCAAAAAGCCAATTCAGCCCCGTTGATATTCGATTTTTACAACCTAAGTTAGCCTGAGAGATCTCAAATTTCACGTTACCTGGCCAATCTTTAAATACTGCTATAGATTCTTCAATTAATAAGCTTTCACCAATTTTATCTTCTCTTGCTCCGTCAACGATGACATAAAGATCCCTTGTTTGCTCATCATCTAAACAAGCCTTCAATGCCTTGGCATGATTTGGTCTATTAAATAAAATTATTGCTATAGGTGCTAGAACATTTTTCATCGTCGTAATATCGCTTTTAATGCAGAAAGATAAAAATAAAGAATATAAAATTGAAATACATTGATTTATAAAATTAACTTAATATTAAACCAAAAATTCACCTGCAAAAAAATCAATATGCTTTAACCTATTCACCAGCAGTAATCAACTCCCTTAACACTTAGTCTTTCTATTAGACCATATGAACCGAAGGTTTAAATTTTTCTCTGTATATTCATAGTGCATCAATGTTAACTACAAGCTATTGATATTTTCTAGCTAATTTTTGTATTAATTCCTATACCCATCTTTAAAGTTACCCATTTTTTTTATATCGGGAATCTTAATATCATATTGATGCTGTATATTATCTTCAACATTAAGTTGACCTTCGACGACTTTAATGAAATCTTCATTAGGTAATAAAACATCTCTTGGATTCTGATATTTCCCATCTCGTTGAAACACTACATTATCGTGCACATTAACCGTCTTAAAATCTAAACCGTCTATTAACCTCAACCACACACCACCTGATGATATGTTATTAAAAATACGATTCCCCTTAGCAATAGCGGGGTCATCATCATACAATTTAATTAACTCAGGGTACTTTTCACTATAAGGTGGCTGACTATAATTCATCGCATCCATACGTTGATGGAGAGTGTTATTAGTACCATTAATAAAATTTTTAGCCCAACCTAGCCCGCGAGAATCAACATTTATCGAGCGCTTTGTATCAATAAAGACATTGTCTCGTACTAAGTTATTGCGACCACCACCAATCTTTATGCCTAGTCCAACATCATAAATTACGTTTCCATAGATGTTTGTACCACTACTGAAGTCATCCAAATAGATCGCATTAACATCATCTATCTCGGGCGAGCCTAAGTGATGAAAGAAATTATGACGAATGATATTGCCTCGTTGCGTCCAATCCCGCCCTATGTAAAATGCCCCTACATCGCCGGTTTCCTTAGCAACCTGATAGATATCATTGTATTCGATAATATGCTCGTTACCGTTTAATACAATTCCCGAGTGTGGCCCATCGTGAATTTGATTATGAGCAACTCGGTTACCAACACCTTTAATTTGAATTGCCGGCTGATAGGTGCGAATCCACGAGCTGTAATTATAAATATGGTTATTGACTGCATAATTATGTGCAGGAGTTAAAGAGGTGCGTTCACCACCGACCAAACTAATTCCGCTCGATGATATATCGAAGATGTCGCATGAAGTAATACCATTATTTTTACCGCCATTAATTCTCACTGCGGTTCTAGCAATATTCCGAATGGTACAGCCTACAATATGGTTATTCGAACCGCCATTAATCTCAATAGCGGAACCACGAGAGAATTCAAATGTTAAACCGGTGACGGAAATGTTATGGGTATTATTTAATATAAATAAAGGTTTTGAAAAAAGAGAAACATAGGCTTTACTTTTTGATATCGCCTGAGGTGGCCAGAAGTACAATATTCCTACTTTGCGATCGAGATACCACTCTCCAGGTCGATCAAGTTCTTCTAAGATATTCAGCGCATAATAACGCTGATTCTTACGCAGGCCATAAGCTGATCGCCCAGTATCAACATAAATTTCTCGTGTTTCACGATCAATAGACTTCACTGGAAAAAATTCATCGTACCAATCCCAAGTCCAATAACCGTGTACCACTATATTTTTTGTATTAGTCCATTTAAGCGGTCTATCTTCAGCAAAGCTAAAGCGGCCATAATGCCTTCCTGCAGGGACACCATCGCGTAAAATGTTAGAATTTCCTTTGTGAACGAGTTTCCCTGTCTGTGGTACATCGGCAATTTTTACCCAGCCTTCATTTGGCCAACGCGCTATAGTCATACGTTGATCATTGAAAAATAGCTCAAGGCCAGGATTACCTCTCCGCGTTATCTTTCCATAATCGCTAATCCCAAGCGATTTTAAGTCGAGTTGTAAGGTATTCATTCTTGCTTGCTTCGATAGTTTACTTAAAACCGTTTTATCTGTAATAGTGCTAAAACCACTAACTTCGACACCACCAATAATTTGAACATGTTCATCTTTATAGTTCTGCCAAATGATTGGGGCATCTTGAGTACCTGAATCAGATTCACCCAAAACAAAAGATTGTGAGCGAAAATACGTCCCACCACGCAGGAAAACTTTTATGGCTGTTTGACCAACATTAGGAATTTTCTTAAAGTTTCGAACTATATCTCGAGCTCTCTCCAATGTCTGTACTGGCCCATCTGTTGAAGAATCATTTGGACTAGCGACCAGTCCAGACCATGCATCATTCCCTTCCGGTGAGACATAGATTTCAACCGATTGTGGGTTTGCTGATGATATTGGAGAGAAAAAAAACAATGTAATCAGCAGCAGACTAACAAAAGAGAGGTATTTTATAGTCATAGGACATCCATGTTTAACAGAATAACTGTAGCAAAAAAGTAAATTTATGAGTATCGCATGATAAGCCGTTTCTCAGTGCTTATAGTGATTGGTGTGAGTAAAGTAGAAATTAGCCTAGTATCAAAATTAAGTTAAAATTTAGTGAATTAGTAAATCGTTACTAGATAATTACACAGCTTAAAGCCAATGATGACCAAGAAACCGAATGGTAGAGATCAACACTGACAACAAGCTTGTTTTATGCTCTGCTCTATTTACGGAATGTATCCTGATTATCTAAGAACCATTGATAAGTCGTGGCTAAGCCTTGTTCTAATGATACTTGTGCTTTCCAACCTAAATTGGCTAAGCGTGACACATCCATCAACTTACGTGGTGCTCCATCGGGTTTAGTGGTATCAAACACAATGTTTCCTTGATAGCCGACTACTTTTGCTACGGTTTCGACCAGTTCACGAATGGTGCAATCGATGCCCGTCCCAACATTAATATGACTTAACATAGATTCAGTATTGGCTTGATAGGTTTCTTCGTCCAAATTCATCACATAGATAGAGGCCGCCGCCATTTCATCGACATATAAGAATTCGCGCATCGGTTTACCCGTCCCCCACGCTACAACTTCCGCTTGGTTGGCTAATTTCGCTTCATGAAAACGACGCAGCAATGCTGGAATCACATGGGAGTTTTCTGGATGAAAGTTATCATTCATACCATACAAGTTGGTTGGCATTACCGAACGATAATTACGGCCATATTGACGATTGTATGACTCACACATTTTAATACCAGCAATCTTAGCAATTGCATATGGCTCGTTAGTCTCTTCTAACGTTCCCGTTAGTAATGCATCTTCTTGCATTGGCTGTTCAGCCAATTTTGGGTAAATACACGAAGAACCTAAAAACAATAATTCTTGAACACCAGCCTCGTGAGCACTGTGAATAATATTGTTTTGAATGGTTAAGTTTTGATAAATAAACTCAGCGGGGTAAGTATTGTTGGCCACAATACCGCCCACTTTTGCCGCCGCCAAATAGACCTGTTCTATCTGCTGATCTTGAAAAAAGTGTCTGACTTCAACTTGATCAAGTAAGTTTAACTCGCTGCGATCACGGGTAATAATTTCCACCAAACCTTCTTGGCTAAGTTGACGAACAATCGCCGAGCCGACCATTCCTTTATGACCCGCAACAAATACACGTTTTTTACTCATAATGTCATCATTCCTGCAATAGCTGTATTCCATAATAAATCCGCATGCTATAAAAAAAGCCAGTGAATCACATAGGTGGTCTCACTGGCTTTTGTTTCTAACAATCGAACATAGATGAAAAAATTAATTAAGATTCAATCGATACGTTGACATCGAAACCACTGGCTTTTAATAAAGCGTGCTGTTGAGATTGTTTTAAATCTTCACGTACCATTTCGGCACACATCTCTTCTACTGTGATTTCAGGCACCCAACCTAGCTTCTCTTTTGCTTTTGCTGGGTCACCTAATAAGGTTTCTACTTCTGCTGGGCGGTAGTATTTTGGATCTACTCTCACAACCACATCACCCACACTCAATGCCGCTGCGTTATTACCTTCAATGGCAACAACGGTCGCGATTTCTTGCTCTTCTTTACCAGAGAACTCAAGAGTGATACCAAGTTCAAGTGCTGACAAGCGGACAAACTCACGAACCGAGATTTGCTTACCGGTTGCGATCACAAAATCTTCTGCTTGGTCTTGTTGCAACATCATCCATTGCATACGAACGTAGTCTTTTGCATGACCCCAGTCACGTAGCGAATCCATGTTACCTAGGTATAGACATTTCTCTAAACCTTGCGAAATATTGGCTAATGCACGCGTGATCTTGCGAGTCACAAAGGTTTCGCCACGGCGTGGTGATTCGTGGTTAAACAAAATACCGTTACACGCATACATTCCATAGGCTTCGCGGTAGTTAACGGTAATCCAGTAAGCGTACATTTTAGCTACGGCATAAGGCGAACGTGGGTGAAATGGCGTGGTCTCTTTTTGCGGTATTTCTTGCACTAAACCATATAGTTCAGAAGTGGATGCTTGATAGAAACGGGTTTTCTTTTCTAAGCCTAAAAAGCGAATCGCTTCTAATAAACGCAGTGTGCCCATTGCATCAACATCAGCGGTGTATTCTGGTGATTCAAACGATACGGCAACGTGTGATTGCGCACCAAGGTTATACACTTCATCCGGTTGAACTTCTTTGATAATACGGATCAGGTTCGAACTGTCGCTCAAGTCGCCATAATGCAAAAACAGATTTGCTTTAGTCTCATGAGGATCTTGATAGATATGATCGATACGAGAGGTATTGAACGATGAAGCACGGCGTTTAATACCATGGACTTCATAACCTTTTTCTAATAATAGTTCAGCAAGGTATGAACCATCTTGGCCCGTAATACCCGTAATTAAAGCCACTTTCTTTGACATTGTAATTTCCTATAAACCTATAAATATCTGTATTTTATTTTTTTAAACTAAAACGAATCTAGTGCAAACTATTCCTGAGCTTTGATTTCACCATCATCATTGTACAGACGATAGCGTAAAAATTGTTTACCGAAAAGCCATAAAAAACGAGGGTTTGTCGATGAATAGCGCTTCCATAAGCGCTTTGGTTCGCAGCATAAACGGAACATCCACTCCATACCGATTTTCTGAATCCAACGTGGAGCATGTTTCTTACTGCCTGCGATAAAGTCATAGGCGGCACCAACACCTAACATAACGCAATTTAATGAAGCTTTATGCTCGGCCATCCAACGTTCTTGTTTTGGGCAGCCAATACCAACAAACAGCACATTGACCCCTGAGTCGTTAATTTCTTTAACTACTTGCAAATCTTCTTCAGCAGTTAAAGGGCGAAACGGTGGGGAATGAGAATAGACGATATTGATATCTGGATAGATTTTGATCAAATTCGCCTTTACCGATTCAAGCAATTCATTCGAACTTCCACCATAAAAGCCGATATTGATATCTTTTCTACCTGACTGACTGCAGATATCATTCATAATATCTTGACCACGAACCTGAGCGGCATCTTTATACCCAAGCAATCTCAGAGCAATAGAAAGAGGTTTTCCATCAGGAATCACCAAGTCGGCTTTATTTACGACGTCCTCAAAATCTGGGCAGTCATAAGTTTCTATGCACATATGAACATTCGAAACACAAATGTAAGCACCCGATCTTTTGCTAGCCAATGTTTCAACATGGTTAAAAACTTTAGTAGCATCGGTAATATTGACATCCATTGAAATGATAGATTTTCTATTCTTCATTACGGACTCCCTGTCTCATTAATCGCTTGATTATAAATATTCATAAGCAACTCATAATTCTTTTCAGGCGTATATTTAGCTAAATATTCTTTGCGGGCATTACTGCCCATCAGTTGACTCTGTTCTAAATTTTTTCGCATCCACTGCACTTTTACTGCTAAGTCACGAGAGTTTCCTGTTTCAAAATGAAGACCTGTTTTGCCGACAGTAACAATCTCTTCCATGCTACCAAGCTTTGAAACTAATGCTGGTGTGCCACAAGCGAAGGCTTCAACCAACACCATAGGAAAACCTTCATACCATGTCGATGGCATAACAATAAAATCAGCTTTAGTGATTAACTCAATGACTTCTGATTTGGCTTTCAGTCCTAAATATTCAATTGAACCAGCCGAATTGTCTTCAACAAATTCTTTTAAAGGGCCATCGCCAACTACTTTTAAAGGATAATCACACCCTTGCCATGCATCAAAAAGTATATCTATTCCTTTCTCTTGACTTAGGCGACCTATATAAAGTGCATAGCCACCTTTCTTATCAACCTTCTTTTTTCCTTGATAAGGATCAGATATAAAATTAGGTTTTACTGCAACTTTTTTTTCTGACCAACCAGCTTCAATATATTTATTACGAGCAAAGTTAGTCAGTGTGATAAAGCGGTCAACCTTCGTTAGCCAAGTTCCGAGGTATTTATGTAACTCAACCATAATGGCCAATATAAAAGTGCCGACAAATGATCCGCGATAAACTTTCTTTAATACAGTCCACCATGAACGGCCATGAATACTCCGTTCATTTATCTCCCGATCATGCATCAATAAAGCGGTAGGGCAAACTGCACGATAGTTATGTAACGTGTGAACAACTGGGATATTAGCTTTCTTGCATGCATAAAAAATCGAAGGAGAAAATAAAGGAAAATAATTATGCACATGAACAACATCTGGTAACTCTTTCTTCAATACAAGCTTGAATTTCTTATATTCAGTATATGAAAAAGGCACGTTTATCATCGTTAACAATTTTGAAAGCAATGACTTAATGTGATCATTGTGTATTGTATATTCGAGAACGATATTGCCATTCTCTTTTAATAAGTGAACTTCATTTTCCATCACACCATCTTCACCACCGCGAACTTGGTAGTAATTATGAGCAATCAATATTTTCATCTATTATTACCTATGACCTTAGCAGGGTTACCAGCAACAACAGAATTAGCAGGGACATCTTTAACTACAACAGATCCAGCACCTATAATTGAGTTTTCGCCGACAATAATGGGACCAATTAACACTGAATTAGGACCTACGATCACATTGTCGGCTATTTTCGGTGAGCCTAAATCATTACCCTCTTTATCTTCTTTATTACCAATTGTCGTACTATGTTTTAGTGTAACATTATTGCCAATCACAACATTTTTATTTAGTACTAAACAACGACCATGATGGATTATAAACCCTTTTCCTATTTTGCAAGAAATTGGAATTTCACACCCTAAAACAATATCTGTAATAAATTTGTACAAAACTATTAATGGAGCACATAAAGTTAGCATTATTTTATTTGAACATTTAACACGAATGCTATTAAAAAAATAAAAGCAAATAACAATTATTAATCCTTTAAGATTTTCATTTTTCTTAATAGCATACTTGATTTTAGAAAACATATCTATTTCCTACTTTGATATCAAAGTTTTAATAATCGAGTGATTTTTGTCATCACCCTAGTATAAAGTGATAGTGGTTTTCTAAATTGCTTCAATACATTTTCATCAACCGCTATTGATGGGTCAAATACAAAATTAGTTTTACCGCTTTGATCTAGATTTGAACTAAACCTTGCTTCCATTCCTGCCGTATGTGATGCATCTACGCTAAAACCAATATTTAGGATTTTCGACTCAACAGGAAGAACGTCATAGGCTTGTTGTTTAAATTGGGCATAACAAAAACGAATCGCCCAAGAATTAATTTTACCGATTCTTTGATCATGAAGCATTTTACACATATCGCTTCCACCTCGGTTAAATGCCTTACGAGCTTTTCTATCTTTCGAGAATTGCTGGTAGTCAGAAACATCCCAATCGACGAGGTCCCAACGATCTTTCCATGTTGCCCAGCCCCACGAAGATGCCCTTAAACCAAACGCATTATCAAATTGATAACTATCTTGATATTTAATCGGAAATGAGAAACCAGATATGCTCCACACCTTTGGTGATGCTTGATAAAATGACAATGCTTGATTCATGTAGGCTAGAAAATTTTTAGATGTAATCAAATCATCTTCTAATACTATTACTTTATCATATTGTTCGACTATGTTACTAACGCCGCAAATAATAGACTTAGCAAGACCAAAATTCTCGGTTCGCTCTATAACGGTAACATTCTTAAAACCTTTTATATTCCTAATATATTGTCTAACTGAATTGACTGCCTCTTTTGCTTTTTCATTCTTTGCTGCATCTGAAAAAATAAAGAGTTCTGATTCGAGTGCTCCTGCATTATGACTAAGTGCATTTATAGTTTCTTTTGTTTCATGGAGGCGGTTATAAACAAATAGACAGATTGGGGCTAACTTCATTTTAGTTTTCATATTTATGGGCATTAGATATTAGTGAAAGTTCATGACACGTGATTAAATTCTAATTAGCAACATCCAACTTAAAAATTGCTATCAATAAAAGCAACGACTTTATATTAAGAATAATTAACGTTCGAAAATATTAATATTGAATTCACTTTTAATTAATTTAGATATGTCAGAAATTCGCTTATCATTTTGATGAGCGCCTAGATTTTTTGTATAAAGGTTGGAGTTATTTCTATTATATATATTTAAATAAAATTGAAATTTACCTGTATATGCTATTTTTCTTGAATTTAAAATAGCACAACAGTTTAACCAAATATCATCAGCATCTCGACCAGCATTCATAAACAAATCATATCTTATAGCGTACTCGTGGAGAGACCCTACAGGATATAATACCCCTCCACAACCAGTTGGCAAAAGATCGCTTCTGCTTTCGCTATTTTTAGATTTAATCATGTCCCACGACTCATATGATTGATTCTGATTAATCACAGCACACCGGTTAGCACAAATGTCATTAGGGTATTTCCTATGTGTTTTAAGTAGTGATTCAACTAAATCTGATGGATAAAAAATATCATCGTCCACGATAATAAAAGGTTTACCCTCAATTTCTTTTAATACGTAATAGTATTTTTTATAAGAGCGTAAATCACCACTTCTAATATATATTTCTAGACCTCTTTTTTTTAATTCTAACAAGTTTTTTGGCAGTTCTAACTCAGAGCTAAATTGTTCTTTTGATAGCCATAAGATAATCCTACTAGGTGATACTGTTTGCCTCATTAAAGATTCAATAACTAAGTGAGCCCGATCAATCCGAGCTGGAAAAGAAGTCAAAGATAGAATGATATCTGATTTTTTTTCCTCAGTATTATTAACATACAAAGAATATTTATTCTTTCTAAAGAAAAATACGACAGGAATAAAAACATTACTAAGTATAAATAATGTAAACCTAAAAGCTTTAGCTAAAGTAATAGATTTAATTCTAAAGCTAGAATTATATAAATTGTAAAATTTATCTGTAATCATATTATTAATCTAAGGAGTCCGTTAAAAATTGAAGTGATAATGCTCTAAGCTTATTTAGGTTTAAATCAACTTTAGAGTAGTCTATTTTTTCAAAAACTTGGTCCGAACTTAAAGCATCATCTAAATTACGATAATAACGATTGGATAAACCTAACTCAGCAAGTAGAGAGGTCATACGACCGGCTCGAGCTTCGATTGCTGGTATCGCTATAAAATTCTTTTTAAATAAGATAGAAAAAACCATACAATGAAACGAGTCTGTAATAACAAATTCAGAAGCATCAATATATGACAGCCATTTAGAGACATTTGGATAAGGTATTGAATCAATTCCTTTTCTAATTCGCACGTCATTAAGGATAACAGGCTTTAAACCTAACTTACTTCCTACTTTTTTAATATTAGAAATTTGTAATTTATCCTTATTAAAAACATAACAAGCCATACGCTGATCTAAAGTTCGTTTTTTAAACAGTTTATAATAATAAGAAGGTTCAATAAGCAGCGTAGGATCAATTACTTGTGTACTTTCTAAAGCAAATTTCTCTTGTAGAATATCTACTCCTGATTTTTCACGAATTCCAATCGTTTTAAAATGACTAAGTAATTGTTTTGAGCGTTGAGTTTGCTCCGAAAAATTCCAGTCTGACACTCCAAAACTCGCCGCATAAGCTATTCTTTGTTTGTCACCTAAAGTGCTCCCCATGAACTTTTCAAATTCGTTCTTAGTAATATCAATATTCCAAATTTGATCACTACCGAAGATAAAAGCGTCTATTTTTGCGATGTCATTCGACAGACTGGGGAGTTCTTGCTCCCTAAATTTAAAAAATGCTAATTTAGAAACAGCTAAATTTCTAAGCTTAGCCCTCAAGCCACCCATTTTTTCCGTTAGAGTTATATCGGCTAAGTAAACCTCATGTCCAAAGATTTTAAGTTGTGATGCTAACGCGTAACACTGTAATACTGCACCATAATTATTTGCGTTAAAAAAAGTTACTATTCCTAATTTCATGTAGCCGCTCTGATTTTTAAAGATTCATTAGTTAATTTATAGTGTGAAAGATTAATTAAGTATAAAGCAATACAAATGGGCCCATACATCCCAGCTCGAAATATCTCCGCGGTTGTTATAGATGATATAATGAGGTATATAAAAAAGGTCTTTAAAAACAAACTATTTTTATCAACACTAACCAAGATCCCCTTTAGAAATATAGCCAAAAAGCAAAATGTAGATAAAACCCCATAGTAAAATGAAAATCCAATTAGCCCTAAATCTGCAGCAATGAAACCAAGACTTTCAGCGCCATATCCCAAAACATAATTACCATAACCGGACCCTAAAAATGGCCGACCGTTTCCGAACACTACTGAAACCCAATTTTCATTTACATTGGTATATAAAAATTCAAATGTTAGAAAGCGTATATAATCTGCTCCCTGAGAAAGTTGCTCTTCGGTTCGTAATAATGTCTCTTCAATAAACATTTGGAAAAATTCGGTTTGAGTTACTATCAAGGCTAACAAAAATATTGGCAACATTGATATTATCAACCTGACTGATACTCCTTTGACCATAATGAAGAGTAATATAGATGATAATAAATATGTTACTGTTAAGGTTCTAAACCCAAGAATAAAAACAAAAGTAAAACTAACAAAAAATAATATTAAATTAACTTTCTTATGCTGAGATAAATATTGATTTAAGAAATAAAACCCAGATAATGTCAAAAATCCAACACCTTCTAATCTTAATCTCAAAAACCCGCGATCAAACTCTGTAGTTCTACCAAGAGGAACAATTTCATGAGGAAAAATTAACAATTGCAACGAAAAAACAATAATATATGCAAACCAAAATGCGAGCATAATCTTTATTATTTTATCTTTATCGAGACCCGAAAATAATAAAACAAAGTAAAATATAAAGAAAACAAATTCACGCATAGCTAACACAGTTAACAACGGGTTCTGTCCATGAAAAAATAAACAAGACAACGATGAAATTGCTAAAAATATATAGAATATGAATATATTCTTTGAAAATAACCACTTACTTTTAGGGATTATTGATAAATGGTCATTGCGCAAAAACCTAAGTAATACAAAGAAAACTACTGCATAAAATATGACATCTATTAAATCATATAATTTATCCGATATACTATGATACAACCCAAACATATGGATGGAACATATACCTGAAATAACAGCTAAACTCTGATATAAATTTTTTTTTCTTATTATCATTGTTAAGGAGCAACTGTAAGCGAATTTGATAGAGGGTATCTGTATGATTGTGCGATGTTTAGAGACTCAGCTACCTTGCCACCAGCTATCATAGCAACAAAGACCTCTGAGTCGGGTACATTAGTCACTCTATGCATTTTTCTATCTTTAGCTGGGTCATGTGAAGCATTTAATATACAAGCTCCTAACTCTTTAGCATGAAGTGTGTACAATAAATTCATAGCGTACATACCACCATCAACATAACCTAAGTTTCTTTCTTGTTGTTCAAAATACTTTGAAGATTCAAATGTAACGACTATTAGAAATTTAGCCAAATGACTAAAGCCTCTAGAGCCTCCCTGTAAGTCTAAAATCTTTTGAATATCCAAAGGTTTTTCATATAGATGCACTCTTACAGCCTGTCTGTTACATGCTGATGGTGCATTACGACAATGATCTAGGACACTCAGCATTAAGTCATGGTCGACTTGCTCATCAGAAAAATTTCTCACGGAAGAACGAGAATCAGAAAACTCAAAAAATGGTGCGTTTATTTTTGAAAAGTAACCTTGTTTTGTAATGTCTTCAGTATTATTTGCCTTTATGTTGTTATCTGGCATCAGACTATCAAACCTTGAAAATAGAGATAACACGCTCTTGTCGACCGCCACATCATTTTTCTCATGTAATTCTATATACTCTTGAACAACTGAATATCCATGGTTTATATGGCAATCAGAAATACCGTACCTTTCTATATAAAAAATAATATTTTCTAACAACACTACTAGTCTTGGAATGGCAAAGCCTAAATGCCGTTCTGGCATAGAAAGCCCTTTTTCTATAACATGAGTGTCCATTATTATTTTTGATATTAATTTATCTTTACTGTTATTATCAAGGCTCATTGAATATTTATAATAATTAGAAAAATCATAAAAATAGCTTTTTGATAATCTTATATATCTAACTATATGCCTAATAATAGTGTATACAGATTTTGGTACAAACTTATTAAAATAGACTTTCACATCACTCCCCACTTATCGAATTTTTTTATTTTTACAGCTGGATTTCCAGCATATATGTAGCCACTATCAGATGACTTACTTTTAAAAACCGATGATATACCTAATATAGTGTTATCACTCAAATCTGCTCCTTTTAGCACTATAGAGTTGGCTCCAATCCACACATTGGAACCAATAACTATAGGTGAGTCCATATTTGATAATTTGTCATCTATATATATACCATGTAGGTCAGAATCTAATATATTACAATTCCACCCGATAGAGGTTGATTCTCCAATAGATATCTTTTTTCCACATTGAACTCGGCAGTTTTCATTAAAAAACGTATTATCACCAATGCTTAACACTGCATTTTTTCGAACAACTACTTTAGAGCCACGGTGAATTCCGACTGATTTTCCGACATGAAGAACACTGTTTTCATGCAGATCTAAAATTGTTCCTTCAATACGGTTAAAATGTATACCTAAGTATAGTGATGAATAATTATTAGCAAATGAAATTTTTGCATCTTTCTTTAAATACAATCTACAATTCTTTCCAATTATTATTTTCCCTCGAAACTTAAAGGAATAATAAACAGACTTGATTATTGATATTTTTGGTAATATTTTAATTAAGAATCTAATATTCAAAACTTACTTCTCAACTTGTTATTTATAAATTCCATAGCGTTGATTGAATAATTATTTTTTAATGCTGAATTTACTAAGATTATTGATGAAAAAATAATAAACAACCCAAAAGTATATCTATATATATAAGAATCCAAATATACAATAAAAAATGATAATGAAAGAAAAATAACTATGTAGATAACTGTTTTAATTAGTACTGCCGAAAAAGTAAATCCAATCTCTTTTTTACAAAATATAAACATCATTACTAAATATAGAGCATATGAGATTAGATAATTAATACCTAACCCACTTTCTCCATACATTTCAACAACACCAACAACTAGTATATAATTAATGGTCGCAAATATAAATTGAGATATCATATACTGTTTTGATTTACCTTTTGCCATCAAAGCATAACCAAATGGAAAACCTAACAATCTCATAGCAACCCCTAGCATTTGCCATTGTATAATTGAGCTACCATGTACAAATTCTTCACTATACAACAGAAAAAGAAGCTCAGATGAAAATATAAAAACTCCCAAAATAATAGGAGCAGATATTAGCAATCCAAGGGTAATTTGATCATTAATTACTTTATTTACTTGATTTTTATCTTGAATTATCTGGCATAGTTTAGGAAATAAAGCTACTCCCATAGATGAAAGAATAATACCTATATACATATTCGATATTGTCCAACATGCTTGATATACTCCAAGCATCTCAACGCTAAGGCTAGTCATTAGGTATTGTCTAATCTGATACTCAATAAATGCCATATAAAGTGCTGGCAACCAAAAGCCAATGCCAATACTAAGAATGCTTTTATAGCAAGAAAATAGTTCCGACCACGTTGCTGACTGTTGCGGTATATTAAGCTTTAAATAAAAGTATAGGGCAAAGCCAAGGTTGTTCACACCGATAATGATAAAGCAATATGGCAAATACTCTAAGTTAATGAACGGTAGAGTACAGAAAACAACTAAGTTTCCAATTAACACTCCAAATAGTTGTGAGAGTGCATATTTTTTTATTTCTCTTAAACCATTAAGTAGAGATGTTGTACACAAAGCATTGCAATTAAAGACTAGATAAACCGCTATTAATATACTAACCCCGGAGCCAACAGTCGAAAAAACTTTAGCATCTAAGTAATCTGAAAAGACTGTAATGCCTAATGCAACTAATAGTGAATTAACTAGAAAACTCCAGCGAATAACTCTTATCGCTATAAGTTGCTGTCGTTGATTCTCAAAGTGCTCAGAAATAGTTTTAACGCCAGCTTTATCCATACCCATAAAACTGGCTTGTTGCATCATTTCAGAAAATGATAAAAATATTGCCCATATACCGACACCTTGTGTGCCAAAACACAACGCGATTAATTTATTTCGAATCAGTCCTGTTAGCAAACGAATTATCTGTACGCCACCAACAATACCAGTTTCTTTTATAATACTGCTATCTTTCTTTTTCATAGGAAATATACAACTAAAATACGGACATTATCATTATAGAGATTAAGGTTGGGCTTCATACTGTCCATATTCCCCATAGCCATATTCGGCACTGGCCAACTTACGACTAATCTGATTAACCACCACGCCTTGAATATTGACTTCATGCTGAATTAGCTTAGCAAAAGCTTTTTTGACAGACTCTTGTTTGGTGTCATTGGCTTTAACGACCAGCAGTGCATTTTTAGTTAGCTGACCGATAATCAATGAGTCACTGACAGGAAGTGTTGGTGGAGTATCGATAATCAGATGATCAAACTGTTGATCAAGAGTATTTAATAATTCGGCAAACTTAGGGGAGCTCAGTAACTCTTGCGGATTAGTCGTCAACATGCCAGCAGGTAAGATGGTCAAGCCTGATTTCTGATCTTTGTACAAGCAATCAGCAAGTTCCGCACCCATGAGTAAATGATTACTTAGTCCCTGTTGAAACTTCTTCAAACCAAAGCGCTCTGCCACTGAGGATTTACGTAAGTCACAGTCAATTAATACGGTATTTTCTAGGCTAGCATAGGCCATAGCAATGTTAATTGAAACCGTGGTTTTTCCTTCTGATGGTAAGGAAGAGGTAATCGACAAACGTTTATTGGTTTTATTATTAAGCATTAACGATGTGCGGATTGAACGGATTGATTCTCCAAATGCGACTTCGTGAGCTTCAAATAAAACCGTATTATCAAGGGGTTTTTTCTTAAAGCGACTGGCTTTAATACGAGGTATCGCACCAAGTGGAATCAAGCCAAAACGGTCTTCAAAATCTTTGCTCGACTCAATAGTGCTTTTCACTGCATCACCAATAAACACCAAAATAATCGCCATGCCAAAACTCAGAACGAATGCAATAACAACAATCAATCCTTTTTTAGGCGCACTTGGTGCTTGTGGAATCTCAGCTTCAGCGGCAAAGCGGGCCACCGTTGAGTTAAAGTCTTGTGTTGCGCTGGTCTCTTTTTGGCGAGTTAAAAATACATTTAAGACATCACGGTTGGTAGCGACTTCTCGCTTAAGCGATGCATAGCGGTTCTTTTTCACCGATAGCGTTTGAAACTCATCACGGCGTTGGGTAATCGTTGCTTGAAGTGATGCTTCTTGTTTACGTAACGCTTGCACTTCTTTGCTAAAGCCACTGACTAAATTGCTAATCGTTTCTGCCGCACGCTCTTCTACCGCATCTAACCTGGCTTGAGCAGCAATCATTCTGTCGTGTCGGTCTCCATAACGTTTACGCAGCTCATTGACTTCGTTTTTCGCTTCTAACTCAGCTTGACGTATTGCCACCACTTGTGGGTGAGTGGAAATCGAAGGAATCGAGGTAATTGACGCGACATCCTGAGTATTGGCATTTCTTAGTGCAGAATAGGCCGATTCTACCTCGATACGGCGATCACGGACTTCAGACAAGCTCTGAGTTAAACTGGCCAACTCTTGGCTAGCTAAGGCATCAATACCACTGTCATCGATCAATTTCTCTTTGACTAGATAATCGGATAACGCTTTCTCTGAAGCAGCTAACTGTCCTTGCAGCTCTGCCAAGCGTTCAGAAATCCAACCCGAGGCATACTTAGTGACCTCTAAACGGGCTTCGAGGTTTTGTTCGATGTAAGAACGCCCAACCTCATTGGCGATTTTAGTCGCCAACTTAGGATCTTGCGAAGTAAAACTGATTTTAACCAACTGAGTGTTTTTTATAGGGCTAATCACCAAATTATTAGTAAAATTGCCAATAATACCTTGTTTAATCGCTTCATCGATGTCTTCTTGTAATGGTTTCGGGCCATCTCGTTTAAGTAAGGAGGCAATCAATGGAATTTCTTTAATGCTGTCTTTTAATGTTTTTTCATGATTGAGGGTATGATTAAACTCAGGGTTATTCGCCAAATTGAGTTTTTCGATTACGCGCTTAGCAATCGGGATTGATTTTAAAATTTCAAATTGAGTTTGGTAGTACTCTTTTTGACTTGAATCGATGCCAACCACCTCTTGAATTGAAACTGCTTTGTTCTCTTGCGCTTCAATTAATAATGTCGCAGTAGCGGTGTACTTAGGTGTAATTTGCAACACAATCAGTATCGCCAGAACCGTCACCATAAAAGTGAATAGAATGATCTTTAACCAACTCTGTTTTAACACTTTTAGGTAGTGAGATAGATCAATGAACTCTTCCTGATCTGAATTTGAATCTTGTAATACTTGTTGCATGCAATAAACCTAATTTGTTCGTTGATCCGTTCTCATTAAATAAATGAGAATTTACCAATAGAAAATGCTAAATGAAAACCACGATAAATAACGTCGGCTTACCAAAAAGAGCTCACCACATAAATGGTATCGCCAGGGCCGACGGGATCATTTAAGTCCGATTTTTTCTTGTTATCTAACAAGTCTTCAATTTGATCTTGGGTTAAACCTTGCGTTTCATTTGCTTTGGTTAAGTAAATACCCTTAGTCTTACGGTATTTCGCTAAAAAGCCACCGGCGAGTGCAATCGCTTTTTGTACCGTTAAATCGGGTTGGTATTCATAACCACCGGGGTTATTCACAACGCCATTAATATAGACATTGCGATATTTAACAATGTTAACCGTGACTTTTGGATCCATCAGGTAGTTACCATCCAAACCTGCTGCAATGGCTTCTTGCAATGCTTTAGGCGATTTACCTTTAAGATCGATGACACCCACATATGGATAATCGAGAGCTTCACCACTGTCGATAAGGTACTGGTCGAATGAGAGTTCTTCTTCTCCGTAAACTGAGATTCGAATCGTATCCCCTGCACCCAACGTATATGCTGCCTGCGCAGAGCTTATAAAGAAACAACAGGCACTTAACACCAACAGTGCGCATTTCATTATTTTGTTCAACATCATCTACCCTTTTATGTGTGTACATCTATTAGAAAGCTATAAGAAAAAGTGCTATGTAAAAGCTTTATGTGAAAACAGCGTACGGTTAATACGCTGTTTTACCTACAAACCCTTTAAATGCGGTCAAGAATATTATTTTTATATCGAGCCATAGGCTCCAATTCTGGATATAAACTAAATCGAATTCAACTCGCTTTTCCATTTTATCCAGTGTTTCTGTTTCGCCACGTAAACCATTCACTTGTGCCCACCCGGTAATACCCGGTTTGACATGGTGACGCAGCATGTATTTGTTTATTAGGCTACGGTACTCTTCATTATGTGCCACCGCATGTGGACGAGGCCCCACGATGGACATTTGCCCAGTGATAACATTAATAAACTGTGGTAATTCGTCTAACGAGGTGCGACGAATAAACGCGCCAAACTTAGTGATACGTGGGTCACCTTTGGTTGCCTGCTTCACCACTGCGCCGTTATCCATCGCTTTCATTGAGCGGAACTTCCACACCAGAATCGGTTTACCGTCTAGGCCGTACCGTTCTTGCTTAAAGATAATCGGCCCAGGAGACGAGAGTTTTACGCCAATCGCCACCGCGCAAAGCACTGGACTTATCAAAATCGTTATTATGGATGCAAATACGACATCTTCAATCCGCTTCACTATCGAGGTTAATCCATAGAAAGGAGAATCGTAGACTGAAAGTGTCACCATATTGCCGACGTTCTTGAGGCGCGATTGCATGAGGTCGAATGTGAAGAAATCGGGAACAACATGAACTCGGGCATTGGCATCGGCGAACGCATTTAAAATCTGTTTAATTCGCTTAGAGGCTTCCATTGGCAGTGCTATGTATACCTCTTGCACTGAATGGCTTTTGGCTAATTCTAAGGCATCATCAATCCGACCGAGAATTGGCGCAGGCAAGCCAACTAAACCAATTCGATCTACGCCGCGATCGTCATAAAACCCAACCAATGCCTCACTCTGGCGACCACGCTGCTTAAGTTCTTGAGCAAGCTGAATTCCAGAACGTGTCGCACCTATGACAATGACTTTACGCTTGCCCATTTCAGCTGGAAACAGGAGGCGAACCACATAGACAAATGCGAAACGCCAGCCGATAAGCAAGAGTGGTGTGAAAATAAACCAAGATCCCATCACCACACGCGAATAATCTTCAGAGATTTTTAAAAAGAAGCTTACGCCTAACGTGATCGCCATGCACACCGTCCAGGAAGCAAGGATGGCAATAAATATGTCACGTAGGGTAGAAAATCGGAAGGTTAAATAGACGCCTGCTATCTCAGCGACCAAATAAAATAACACCACCACGGCTGCCAGTGTTAATTCATAAATGATGTCGAACGAACCAAGATAATAAATGGACAGTCCATAGAAAAGAGAGGTAATAATCGTGAGGTCAAAAATCTTGAAGGCTACTGCGGATTCTTCGCCCTGATATTTAATACGACTTCCATGTTTCATAACTGTGGAATTTACCTATTTTTTATATATTTTTATGAATTGAGCTGTGAGTTTTTCATGAATTAAGCTGTGAATTAAGTACGCTACCGCCCTTAGGTTATAGCTCCCCACTTGCTCAATCTAACCAACCATTTTACCGTTAAGATTGTCTCAATCGGTAGACGTATACACTTGTTTTCAATACTTATTTATTCTTATTATGAGCTTTTTTCTATCTCATCAACGTTCTAACTAGCACGTCGATACTGTATTATTTCGAGCGTTTTTTGCCACAGATCACTTAATCTAGTCCATTTATATATCAAAAATTAGACATACGACTATTATTCACTTGTTAGTCGGTCAACACAACGAGAAATAGAATGACTAATGACAACATTATTCACTCATCTCAGGTTTAAGACACTCTGTTTCAATATGTCACATTGATTAACATGGCACATAAAAACCCACACCAATATTTATCTGAGTTATATTAGTGTGTTGTTTTAAACATATTTCTGTTAAATCAGAGTGGTAAATTTAAATGAAGCGAAGAGAACCGCTAGAATTGCTTATTTATTATTAGTACTATCAATTGCAAATAGAACTCACTTCAGAATCAACGTTATTTGGAAATAAGCCTTAGTTGTAAACTACGTTGGCTGCTTCGTTCATGTTTTCCATGCCACCATTGGCGCATTTCTCGACTACTTTGTCACCAGAAGTAATGATATTGTTGTTTTCAACCGTCACAGTATTCGCATTTCGATTAACAAATGTTGTGTATACACAGACGCCAATGAAGTTATCACTTTTCTCAATGAGGACATTATCTTTAATCACCACGTTTCCATGACCAACGGCAATACCGTTTGCTCGATAACCGTTGATATTTGTCACACCTGAAATGTTATTGTGCTCAATTCTAACGTTAGAATCTTCACCGTATCTCGCCGCAGTCGCAACAGTGATCGCCCCATTAAAGTGAAGCTGAGTATCGGTAATGGTATTCGACTTAATTAGGACATTTTTGGCGTTAATTTTTACGTCGATCGCTTCATTGCCCGAATTGAAAATGTGGTTACCAACAACTTCAATATCGTAGAGCTCTTCGTTATAGTTATCTCTACCATCACCAAGATAAATACCCTCTCCATATTGAGAGTTTTTCTTACCGATATTGCTGATGACATTATTGCGAACAACAAAATTTGATAGTGGCTGTTGAGAGATTTCTGACTTGATGACGATACCTTCTTGGCCGATATCGTAAATGTTATTACCGGTGAAAGTCATATCCGATGAACCCGTGGAATATATCCCGTACAAGCCACCCGTGATTTTCAAACCCGATACCACAATATTCTTCGAATTTTTGATAGCAACGCCCGTCCCAGAATAGTTGTGGCTAAGAATCACAACCTCTTCACCTGGTACTGAACGTATCGTTATATAATCCGATCCGCCATCAATGTCACTGATACCAAATGCGGAATAAATCCCTTGCTTAAAACAAATGGTGTCGCCCGATACGCTATTTTGCAACGCCTTTTCAATGTCGAAAAAGAGATCATCTTCAGCTGGTTCTTCATCAGAATCTACCGAAGAAACCCCATTAGTAACATAAATGGAGCAGGCCTCGGCATCGCGGTGTGGCCAAGAAAACAACAATACTGTAAAGACTAAACTGGCTATAAATGCTTTACTTCCAATAAAACTTTTGAAGTAACACATAACATACTCCTGTAAACACCAAACTCATCCCTGATAGTACACATAGATAGATAAACGCATCTAAATAAACCAGTCCATCTTTGACCAGTGTAGTTGCATTAAAAAACAACAGATTTAGATATGAAACTAAAATTAGAACAAAAATAAGCAATAGGTTCGTACGTGACAAACTTTTGAATATACGTTTGTGCATAAGCCAGAAGCATTGAATGAAATTGATCACGTAGCCGGCTACCAATAACTTACATAACAAAACTAAATCGGTTAATAAAACGCCCGAAATGATCATCGCTACGTTAACAATTGAGCTAAATACCCCACAGTAGAACTGCAACTTGGATGCACCCACTGCTTGATAAATCCCACCTGTCGAGCTCAACACCATTTGTAATGGAATACTTACTGAGAAAATCGCTAAGTAGACGCCTGCTTCTGCCCATTGAGAACCAAACATAATAAAGACGATCTCTTCACTGCCCCAGAATAAAACTGATGATACGAAGATCCCTAACATCGCGAGTTTAAACGCTATCGGGTAATACTCTTTCTCGATCACATCGGGCTGATCTTTATATTTGGTTAAGACCGGTTGCAATGCAGGTGTTATTGCGAAGGTAAACAATTGAAGTGGGTAACGCATCACTTGATACGACTTCTCATAAAAACCGACCGTTGCCACACCAAAATACTTGGTGATCAACAAGGTATCTAAGTTTCTTGAAAAGTAGTTCAAAACGTTAAATAGAACTTGGAATTTAGCGAAAGCATAGAGAGAGGAAATAGCGGAGACGTTGCGCCCAAAACTGGCGCGTCCAATTTCAGTATCGGCTGATTGCAGATAGTAAAATACAAATCTAAACACCGGCACGAAGAGTAACTTACTTGCCAATGCTTCAACACCGTAACCAAAGTAAAACAGTATTAGGGTAATCCCCAATGAAATTAACTCTGCATAGACTTCAGCTCGCGCCAAAATCATAAACTTGGCGTCTTTTTGCAACGATGCCATTGGTAGCATTGACAGTGCTGAGAACAACACATTAATTGCCAATACCCATGAGAGTACTTCAACGTACTCCAACCCTAACCAAACGACTAAATATGGCGTCGCGAATAGAAAGACGATTGAGCAAACAATTCCGATCAACAATGTTGCCGAAAAAATCCCATTTCGTTCTTCAGTCGTTAGAGTACCTTTATATACGACCGCAGGCGCTAAACCTGAGTTTGCGATCAATTGGAAGAAAAGTATGAAAACTTGAAATGCCGCTACAACACCAAACATTTCAGGCGTAAACAAGCGAGATAATATGGCTAATGATACGATTTGGAATATATAGAGAAAATACTTTCCAAGCAGGCTCGATAAAATGGCTTTATTCAGCTCTTTTTTAATTTTCACAACTTTCCCTTGTCGTCACTGCACATTAAAAAAGGGCGGCATAGTACCACCCTAAAAGAAAGAAATATACCATCTAGCTTGTTAGAATGTCCTTGAATTTAAGGGCAAAATCTTGGTTTATGATGTCACGTTCTTCATCATAAATGCGATACTGACACAGTTCTTCATAAGTAATGTCGGTAAACTCATCCTCAGGGAAAATAACATCAAAGTTTACATTGCGGATTTCGTTAGCAATTTGCAATTGATGATCATCTGAAAACTCGTTGTGCTCTGCCACTCTTGGGAAGAACATCGTCTTCTTACTGTAAGAGAGTACTAGGTGAATACTACCAATACCACAATGACTGACCACTAATGACGCATCTTTGACAATACCACCGACTTGGTCTCGAGGTAAAAGATCATAAACCTCATAGTTTGCAGGAGGATTTGTCAGCGTTGATTTCCCAGTTTGAATGATCCATTTAACGCGTTCGTCTTGATAGATACTCAGTTTGGAGATCCTTTCAAGAAGACGATCAAATTTATAGTCATTTGTTCCAAGGGTCACAAATACCGTTGGCGTATCCGTCGTATGGTATGACGCACTTTCATCAACATTTTCATTCAATATATCAAAACATTTTCCGATATATTTGAGGTTCTTTTCCTTTGCCATCGCTTCCCACTGGCAATACATGTCATCAGCCAGCTTATGTTTGTGAATAAATGAAGCTGTATTAGATAACTCTTGAACCCGAGACAAGGTATCGAGATAAACAAAGTTAGTACGCAATATTCTTGATGCAACACCGAACCCTAGTGCAATCGGCCCACCGGTTGAAATAATACTTTTTGGTTTATATTTCAGTATGTAATACATAGCAATGAAAACATTCAGAAAGTGATAAAAGTAGTTAAACTGGGTATCAATAATCCCAAGTATTTTCTTAACTCTATGGTCAGAAAAGTCCTTAGAGTTAGTACACAAAATGACTTTTTCACACTGACTGATTGCACATAATGCTTGAGTTAAATGTCCCCCAGCAGACGCAATAAGCAGGATATTGTTATTCGACTTATTCATTTCACTTCCTCTATGTTTACGCTACTTATAACCCTATTAGTCATATATTTTACCTTTATAGACATCGACGATGTTTTCTTTATAAAAGCCATCAAAATAACCTTGACTGGCTAGCTGCTCTATATTGTTAGAATATTCATTAAATTGAGATTCGAGTTCGGTGATGGCTTTACTGATTGTTACGCGATCAACCGATTCTAAACGAGTACCAATTGAAACCGATGGATCATCGAAATAGCCGTCAATCCCAGTCCCTTTAACATAGACTATCGGAGTATTAACCAACAAGGATTCAACATACACCATGCCAAAAGTCTCAGCCTCTGACGGTAAAATAAGTGCTTTACTGTATTTAACAAGTTCCACCACTTCCGCTTGGCTGACTTGCCCTTTAAAAAAGATTCTGTCCTCAATACCAAGATCCGTTACGAGAGACTGCAATAACGCTTTAACCGCATCATCACCTCCGCCAACAACATCTAAATTAACGTCGACACCTTGGTTTTTTAAATCTGTAATGGATTCTAATAATGGTACGATGCCTTTGCGCTTATACTGCTTAAACCCAAATACGGTAATGTAATTTTTCTTCTCTGTGGCGCTGACCTTTTCACTGTCGTACGCTGAGTAACACATATTAGGGAAGTTAACCTGATCATTACGCTCACAGCCTAACGCGCGCTCTAATGGCTCTTTCGCCCATGGGCTTACAAAGAACAGCGATGAGGCCGACATATAAATCTTCTTAAAAAACCCACGGCAATCAGGCAACCGTTCGATATTTCTTAAATCTGATCCCCCCCTCACTGAAACAAGATTAGCGACCTTAAGTTTCTGTGACAGATAAAACCCAAACACCCCTTCCGTCGTGAGCTTATGTGAGTGAACCACATCAATGTTAATCCCACGCTTGATTAAAATGCGACAAATGAAGTAGCTCCATATCGCTATCGTAAATCGATGAATAAAAGGTTTGGGAATGCTCCAGTAAACAATTGATAGACCTGCATCAAAATCCTGGATAGAACACTTGAAGGGATTGGAAGTGCGATTAACTGAGAGAACATAGTGCTCAATCTTATCGTCTGACTGTTTGCACTCTCGAATTAAATTAAAAACAGCGTTGGTATATGGATAATGTCTTCCATCTGGAAAGTCTTGATGTATATGTAAAATTTTCAACTTAAATTCCTATTCATACACAATTAACTCTGAGTTAAAAGCAAACGCACATCTATTTATATAGTGGCATTAACACACCAACTCCTCGCCCGTACATCTCATCACAATTGAGAGTACCTTAAAGGAGTTGGAAGTTTTGCTACTGTTGCGGTGAAGTATTTTCAACTTCTTTCGTATTATTTTCTAAGAAACTAATCGATAGCATAAACAAAATCATAATCCACACTAGGTGTGAATCTCGAACGAAACTTGATTCCGTTACATTGTGTATAACACAAAAGAAGAACGTATTGATAAGAAACGTATTTTTAATACTCATTAGCTCTTTCCACAGTGACATCATCATCGTTAAGACGACAACCAAACCGACAGTCCCTAACTGAACTAAAGTATCGATATAGCCATTGTGTGATTGGTTAATAAACTGCAAGAAGCTGTATTGAATATTAAACATATCCGGAATAACACCGGTTCCCCAAAATGCAGCAAAACCGACACCAAGGAAAGGATTTTGGTTAACTTGCTCGATAGATAGCTGCCAAATTTGTCCTCGGCCAGTTAAGTCAATGGTGCCAAAGAAACTACCGTAAACATCAAAAAAGTCTACGCTACTGTAAAAATAGGTAACTAGAGGGACGATAAAAAATATACCTAGAACAGTGAATAAGAATGTTCTAGTGGTCAAGCTTATTAGTAGATGGTTTCTAGAGATCGCATTATAGGCAAAAATCATCCCCATCAAAGAGATACTGGTTTTAGATTGAGTTAATAGGAGGATAAGAAGCCAAAGCGCTAGCATCTTACCGCTATGTCGTTTATTTAAACCGACAAAGTAATAAGAAATTGAACAACCAAAAAACGCCACCAATCCTAAATAGTTCTTTGCAGTGTAAAAGGCACTCATCTCCCCACCTACATCAAAAGCGTAGCCTGGGAAAACAATGGTAAATAAACAGATATATGCCGCTAAAGCCACAAAGTAAATATAAATAGTTTCCATTACTCGCTTTGTGCTTCCGAGTAGCATGACCGACGAATAGATAACAATGACCAACATTGTCTGAAATATCGCTCGTTTGGCGGTCAACATGATAAAGTCTGACCAAATCATGCTCGCAAACATCAAAGAAAATAATGACAACAGCAGAATTGTTGACCTATTAACACTCTTTACTTCTGCCCTATCGCTGTGTGTGCCCCACATATAAATAGAAAAGAATAGTAACAAAATCATGTAGACTTGCTTCACTAGAGCGCCACTGCCTTGCGACTCTGTGATTGCAGATAAATCCAACTCCATAAGCGTGTTTTTTACACTTAAACTTGGATTCAGTACATCAGTCACAAATATCAGCAACAACAGCAAAGGAAGAGACTTTGCAAATTCGTGTGTTTTTTCTTTACTAAAACTTATAATCATCAAAAAACATCTCGTCTTTGTAATTGATACATACTATCTTCATCTTTCTTTTCAATGAAATGCTTGGGTAAGGCACTCACTGTCGTACGATTCAATGGTTTGAGTTATAACCACTTTATAGCAATGTCTATGCTTATTTGTTCTAATCTATTTCTCTGTTCGACGTTTTAATTAAAGACGAACCATTCAAAAACAAACTAATAAATATCTTTAACTTCTTTATTAAATAAATAGTTTAGCTTACCCAACTTATCATACATCTGTAATAATTTTTTGTAGTAGCTTGCTTTTCCCTTTAATGCGAAAAAAGGAATGGATATTGTTGTCACGATTAACTTTGCTAACACATCAAAGAAATATTTAATCGTATCTAAGTTTGAATAATCGTTTGTTCTATATTTAGTATAAGTACAGCCAATTCGATATTTTCTTGCTTTTAGAAATTCGATATTCAATCGATTGTGTTCTATATATTCACTTACTTTTGCTTCTTTACAATAAACAATCTTAGCACCGTTTAAATGAAGACGATTAAAGAACTCTGAATCCTCACCACCCGACAGCCCATAAGATAAGTCAAATCGTTGATCATTAATTGCGCTTCTTTTTACTAGCGTCGAATTTGCAGCGCAAGTTGATAATACCTTTCCGGTTTCATGGATTGTACGTTCGAAGAAACCACCTTCGATAATCCATTCCGGTGTTTCAGGGTAGTACAATGACACCACTTGTCCCCAAGCGATATCAGCATCATGATCGGTCGCTGTTTGCAGTAAATTCACAAGCCATTCAGAGTCTGCAACTTCATCATCATCCAAAAATGCGACCCATTCACCATTCGCATTTTCTATACATTGATTTCGAGCAAAAGAGATATTTCGTTTGCCGGCAAACGAGTAATTCACTGGGAGGGTTGAGTGCGCAGAAAATTCTTCAACAATCGCTTTACCAAACTGATTCGGATCATTATCAACGATCACAATCTCGATCTCTGCATTTTCAGGAACCGTCAAAGCATCAAGACTTTCCAATGTATCCTTTAAATGTTCTCGCTTGTAAGTACATGCACATACAGATATCAACACGACTTTGGCTCCTTTAACCTTAAGCAAAGCTTCTCACCAACCGAATCACCACGTTTACCCAAATAAGCTAGACGTTGTGGCTCTACAACTATTGGTGGCTATATAACGTTTGCCACCTTACTCCCGTAAGAAAGTAAGGTGGCTCTACACATTCATTTTAGCTCAAAAAAGCCAAAAGTTTATGTTACTTAACCTTGCTGTGCACCATATTGCCCGTAGCCATACTCTAGGTTAGCTTGCTGCTGACTAATTTGGTTAATCACCACACCTGCAATTTTCACTTCATGTTGCAGTAACTTGCTAAAGGTTTTCTTAACCGCGTCTTGTTTGGTCTCATTCGCTTTCACAACCACAAGCGCATTCTTAGTCAACTGACCAATTATCAATGAGTCACTCACCGGTAAGCTTGGTGGGGTATCAATTACGATTCGGTCGAATTGGGTTTCAAGGGTATCCAATAGCTCGGCAAACTTATCAGAGCTTAAGAGCTCTTGAGGAGTCGAAGCTAACATACCTGCGGGTAATATCGTTAATCCAGATTGCTCATCTTTGTATAAACAATCCGCTAAATCCATTCCCATCATCAGGTGATTGCTCAAACCTTGTTGGTACTTATTCAAACCAAAGCGCTCTGCGACTGACGATTTACGTAAATCACAATCAATCAATACGGTTTTTTCCAACTTGGCAAACGCCATCGCAACATTAATCGATACGGTTGTTTTCCCTTCTGACGGCAGTGAAGATGTTACAGCCAAACGCTTATCTCCATTACTATTCAGAATCAATGAGGTACGTACTGAGCGAATAGACTCACTAAAGGATAGCTCGGAATTATCAAACAACACGCTATTATCCAGTGGCTTTTTCTTAAAGCGTTTTGATTCGATACTCGGTATTCCACCTAATGGTATAAGACCAAATCGGTCTTCGAAGTCCTTGGCTGACTCAATCGTATTCTTGACAATATCGCTAAGCAGAACAAGCACAATCGCTAGCCCAAAACTCGCAATAAATGCTAGAACAACAATGAGTTTTTTCTTTGGATACGCTGGAAGTTGAGGCACCATCGCTTTATCGGTAAAACGTGCATTCGACGCTTTAAAATCCTGAGTCGCGCTGGTTTCTTTCTGACGCGTTAAGAAGACATTTAATACATCTCGGTTGGTTTCAACATCACGCTTTAACGATTCATAACGAGTCTTCTTCACCGATAAACCTTGGAACTCATCACGACGTGTATTGATCGTTGATTGAATTAAAGATTCTTGTCTACGTAATGCTTGGACTTCTTTAGCAAAACCAGTAATTAATTGCCCTACAGTTTTTTCTGCACGCGCTTCAACAGCATCGAGACGTGCGATAGCTGCAATCATTCTGTCGTGTTTTGCACCATAACGCTTTTTCAACTCATTCACTTCGTTTTGAGCTTCAAGTTCAGCCGCTCGAATCGCAATAACTTGTGGGTGATTTGAGATAGCTGGAATCGATGAAATTGCAGCAATATCGCTCGCACTGGTGGATTTCAATGCTGAATACGCAGACGACACTTCAATACGACGATCACGCACTTCTAGCAAACGCTCCGTTAAGCTCGCAAGCTCTTTACTGGCTAAAGAGTCGATTCCGCTATCATCGATCAGTTTTTCTTGTACTAGATAGTCTGACAGAGCTTTCTCAGAGGCCATTAGCGTCTCTTGTAAGCCTGTTAATCGACTGTTTATCCAGTTAGTGGTGTAAGTCGTTAGCTCTAATCGCGCATCGAGGTTCTGTTCGATATAAGCTATACCGACGGCATTCGCTACTTCAGCTGCCAGTACAGGATCTTCCGAGGTAAAGCTAATATTCACCAACTGAGTATTCTTTACCGGGTCGATCACTAACTTTTGATGAAACACACCTAACACCTTTTGGTGTATTGCTTCATCAATCGCTTCTTGTGATCGCTCATCCACTTCTTTGGTAAATAATGAGGACAATATAGGCAATGATTTTATACTACTCATTATCCCCCCTTCCTCACCAAGTGTAGGATTAAACTCCAGCAGATCTTCTAAGTTCAATGTATCAATCACACGACTTGCAATCTGATTCGACTTTAAGATTTCAAACTGAGTTTGATAGTACTCTTTTTGAGTAGAATCGATGCCAGGTATACTTTGGATCGAAACAGCTTGAGCTTCTTGGGCTTCAATCAATAGCGTCGCAGTTGCGGTATATTTAGGTGCAATTTGAACTAACACCAATATGCTAAGGATTGTCACTAATGAGGAAAAAAGTAAAATCTTAAACCAATTCTGCCTCAACACTTTTAAATAGCGCGAAAGGTCAATGATATAATGGGTGTTCGAATCTTGAAGTACGTGTTGCATGCGTTAAACCTAATTTGTAATGTGATTCAGTAACAAAAATGTTTTTACCAAAAAGAACTCACCACGTAAATGGTATCGCCAGGTCCGACTGGGTCGTTTAAATCTGACCTTTTCTTATTGTCTAGCAAATCTTCTATTTCATCTTGAGTTAGGCCTTTGATTTCATCCGCTTTGGTCAAATAAATACCTTTTGTCTTACGATATTTTGCTAAAAAACCGCCAGCTAATGCAATGGCCTTCTGCACGGTTAAATCTGGTTGGTACTCATAGCCACCAGGTTGATTAACCACACCATTAATATAAATATTACGATATTTCACAATATTTACTGTTACTTTAGGATCGGTAAGGTATCCACCTTTTAACCCAGCAGCAATTGCGCCTTGTACATTTTTTGGGGTTTTGTCTTTCAGTTCAATGACACCGACATAAGGGTAATCAAGAGTCTCACTACTATCGATTAAGTACTCATCAAAAGACAGCTCTTCCTCTCCATATACCGAAATACGAATCGTATCTCCGGCCCCTAATGTATAGGCAGCCTGAACAGAAGAGACAAATAAACACCCTACTCCCAACACGATCATTACATGCTTAAATATTTTGTACAACATCATATACCCTATGTATTTAACTCTTGCTATGAGTGAGAAAGCGAACAATTTCACGTCAATTTACTAACAAAATTTTGCCCACTAACACTAATAACAACAGTCCCAAAACAAAAAAAGATACTACTTAAGGCAAGGTACGTCTTAAAAAGTTCAGCATATACAAAGGTGATAGGCTGGACATACTCACAAGATAAAATAGTTAGACTATGAATATATTGTTACATTACTTGCAGTTACATCAATAAACTCTATGTCAATATTTATCAATTTTATGTAACTTAATAAGTCAAAAAAAATGACAGATTTGACAATAAGTAATCGTTCAGCTGGTAAGGGATTGTGGTAGTTTCTATGTGCAGTTTGGTGGCATAAGTAAAAACAGCCTTGCTCCAGTTATAGAGCAGGGCTGAAAGTATGTTTAAAATCAGCTTGAAACGCCCTCAATTAATAAAGAGGGATCGTTTCAATATTAACTATTTTCTAACACGTTTGATTCAATGGATTTCCATGCTTTAACCGCAAGGCTATCTGGTATCTCAATGTCATCAAATGTAATTTGTTGTCCAGCTTTAATCTCTCGTTTAATAGTCACATCTGCCATTAAACCAATCGGAACATGTCCTGGGTTTTCAGCGATTTTAACCACGATACCCCTAACATCAAAGCTGCCGATGCCTTTTTTAATTTGGTCACCCGGTTTTAAATCTCGTTTTGCAATCGTAGTAGTACTTAAGGTCGGCGTTTTACTATTATCAAGTAATACACCACCGCCGTTGAGTACTCTATCTACGGTTTTAAACATTTCCATATGACATAGATGATAAGGTCGGTCTAACACATAATATGGCCCATCACCCATTTTGTAATAACTTAGACTCGCCTGCTGGTGTGAACTGTGTTCACAAGCGATAAATACGCCAGGTTTCAATGTGCGAGACAATAGATAATCTGTGATCGGTTGACCGAGCTTCTTCGCTTCTTCAGCTAAAAACTTGCCACCCTCTAAAGTGTCATCATAAGAAGGGCCTAACAAATCATCTTTGGCAATAGTACATCCATACATGTTACCGACTAACGTTTGTTCCAATTGAACTTTTGTACCATCGGTAAAAGAGGTCACCATATCCAAACTAATACCGGACTTTTTACCCCAGTAGGTCATATCTTCTAACGTTGGATTGTGATTTAAAAACCCTTTGATATTCGAATACGCAACAGGCTTGAAGCCCATTGAAACAGCTTCTTCATGCAGTATTGCTAAAGCACCTGGTTGGTCACCTTCAGCTTCGGTCACTAACCCTTTATCAATGAAGTACGAACCAACGGTCACGTGGAATTCGGTATTCATAGTGACGACAGGAATCGCTGCTTTAAGAATTCTATCGATAGTACTGCAGGCGTAAATCGCATCACCACTGCATTCAACAACCAGATCTGAGTTTTGAATAACCTCATCCAAGTCATCAGTAATATTAGGAAGAAAGTTATTCAACTCTTCTCGTTGACTGACATCACTTCTCGTCAGGATTTTACCTAGTTCATGTCTTGGATGGTCTATCAATAGATTTATAAACCCTCTAGCTATAAATCCGGTACCAATTACACTTATTTTCGCCATTTAACTTTTCTCCATCCTAAGTACACTTATTGGTTGCAACTATGTTAACTATAAAAAGTTATTGTTCTGAACTTAGCCGTACCAACACTCCCAATTTACATAAAAAGGGACGTACCATCTGCCAAACTAACGCTTAATAGTACAAGTTTAAATCAACTACTAGCCTATAATTATTTGCGGTGATTCTATAGTAGAACAGTATTGCTAAGAACTGCCACAAGCAGAAATATCAAACCATTCTCATATAATAGACATAATATATTGGAATCAAAAACCATCATAATTCTAAACAAATGAATTATAGTCCATTTACAAACTATTAATGTTTTATTAATGAAATAATTAACATTATTGACATACCTAAATGCCACTAATTTTATATGCAATCAAATTTAAGAAAGCCTATTTAACTTAATAATCAGAATAAATTCAAAATGTATGATGAATAATTAGTTTTCAATATTTCTAATCAACCAAAAAATGCTCGCTTAAAAAATAAGGCGCTACCTAGCAAATAGCGTTTCCATAGTCTTTTGGGTTCCAGCATTAAACGATACAACCACTCACATCTTAAGTCTCTCAAGAGTTTTGGCGCTCGTTTAATCATTCCAGAATGGAAATCAAAAAAAGCTCCCACACCAATCGCCACTCTTACATTTGTTGGATTACAGTGCTGTGCTATCCATTTTTCTTGAATTGGATTACCAAAAGCAACCAATAGAATATCAATTGAGCTATTTTTCAAATGAGTACTGATTACCATCTCATCATGAGATCTATCATAACCATTTAAGTAACCAACAAAGTTTAAGTGAGGGTGTTCTCGCTTCAGTCGCTCAAAACATACCGACACACTTTCTTCTTTCGCCCCATAGAGAAAGACATTACCGCGCTTCATATTTTTTAAGATTAAAGGAAGTAAATCCGTACCATTTAAGTTCTCTGGAAACACTTCACCATATTTTACTTTTGATACGACATCGACCCCGGCACCATCATTCAGTAAATGAAAGTTTTTCAGCGCCCTTTTTAATTCAATGTCCTCATAAACCATATTAAGTAGATTCGCATTAGCAAAAGCTAACTTAAGGTGTGATTTTTTATCTATTGCATCGTTGATCTCATCAAATATCTGCTGGGATACTTTAACGTCTATCTCAGTACCAAGAATATACCTAGATTTTTGTTCTAGAATATTTTTATCCACGATTTATATTCTTCTGATTAATGCTCTTGAGAGATGAATAAATTAGAGTTGTCATATATTAAATTAGCCCTCTCTAATTTATATGTTTAAATATTATGAATCAAAGATCACAATTATAAATACAGACTATGAAACGAAACTAAAATTTACTTATATTTTTGGTAATAGGACAGTGAAGATAAAATAGAAAAATGAACTTTTAAGATCATACCTTTGTTAAAAAAGTAGTTAAAAACAGTGAGATTGAGTAATTCCGTTAGCATAAAAGCAACCCCAGCTCCAACAACTCCATGCTGGCTAATAAGTTGATAACTTAGCACAATAAGGATCGGTGAAGAAAACAAGGCTTTCTTAAATAAATACCTTCGACCACCACTCACCGAGTTGATCATACGATTAGTCACAAAACCAAGTGTACTCAAGATAACCGCTACCGATACAACAAATAACACCTTTGATGCTGCTGTATACTGAGCGCCATAAGTAAGGCTTATTACCATATCTGGGATGTAATAAGTAATACACAGTATTGGTATAACACTTAAGAGAGTAACCAATGAAACAAACGAGTATCCTTTAATCATCTCTTCTTCTGCTTTTTCTTTCATTGGTTTTGAAAGTAAAGAAATACCAATTGAACTCGGAATAAAATTCCATGCATAGTTAAGAGCAATACTAATACTAAAAATACCCACCGCTGTATAAGACACAACATTCGCTAGCATAACTTCATACATCCTTGCATAAACGGTCACGCTGGCAACCGTAAATACTAGAGGTATTCCTGTTACAAAATAGCTATTTCGATAATGCGTTGAATGCGAGCATTGGACCTTATCAAAGCACTTTCTTCTGATATAAAAAATCAACCATCCTTCAATGACAAATGGGATAAAAAAGTATATGACATTCACATCATTAAAAACAAATAACGCTCTTACTCCCATTGCCAACACTTTGGCAAACATCGCCGATTTAGCATTGATTTTGGATTTTAATATCGCGTTATAGTGAAATTGGTAGATATCTAGTGCCAAGAACACTTGGGATAAGACAACAAGTGCAATCAGATTATAGTCATCAGTTTCATAGTTTCCTGATAGTAATAACCAGATATTGATTATGGCAAAAACTGCAATATAGAGAGCGAAGCGATACTTTTCAGTACTGTAAATATAGAAAGCACTTCGTTTAGGTTTTGTTGCGGCAGTATTAAAGATTGTGTAATCAGCACCCCATTGGGAAATAGCAATAGCAAAAGCCCCGAGTGCGACACCATATGAAATCAAGCCAAGTTGTTCAGGGCCAAGATACCTCGCTACCATGACGGTAACGATAAAGCCACCTAGTAAGAGAAATGCTCTTTCAACAAACATCCATAGGATATTGAGAACATGAGCATTTCTTAACATAAGTCCGCTACAGTTCTATTGTGTTGCCCCATAGCTTCCGTACTGTCCGTAGCCATATTCTAAACTCGCTTGCTGCGGACTAATTTGGTTAATCACCACACCTGCGATGTTTATCTCATGTTGCAGTAACTTACCAAAGGTTTTCTTAACTGCATCTTGTTTGGTTTCATTCGCCTTCACAACCACAAGCGCATTCTTAGTCAACTGACCAATTATCAATGAGTCACTCACTGGCAAGCTTGGTGGTGTATCAATCACAATTCGGTCGAACTGGGTTTCAAGGGTATCCATTAACTCGGCAAACTTATCTGAACTTAATAGCTCTTGAGGACTTGTCGCTAACATACCTGCGGGTAATATCGTTAATCCGGATTGCTGATCTTTGTATAAACAGTCCGTTAAATCCATTCCCATCATCAGGTGATTGCTCAAACCTTGTTGGTACTTCTTCAAACCAAAACGCTCTGCGACTGACGATTTACGTAAATCACAATCAATCAATACGGTTTTTTCCAGCTTAGCAAACGCCATCGCGATATTAATCGATACGGTTGTTTTGCCTTCTGACGGCAGTGAAGATGTTACAGCTAATCGTTTATTACCATTGCTATTCAGCACCAATGAAGTACGAATCGAGCGAATCGATTCACTAAAGGAAAGTTCTGAATTATCAAACAAGACGCTATTATCTAATGGCTTTTTCTTAAAGCGTTTTGACTGAATATTTGGTATTCCACCTAATGGAATAAGACCAAATCGATCTTCGAAATTCTTAGCTGACTCAATCGTATTTTTCATCATCGCACTAAGTAGAACAAGCACAATCGCTAGTCCAAAACTCGCAACAAATGCTAGAAGAACAATGAGCTTTTTCTTTGGATACGCTGGAAGTTGAGGCACCATCGCTTTATCGGTAAAACGTGCATTCGACGCTTTGAAATCCTGAGTCGCGCTGGTTTCTTTCTGACGCGTTAAGAATACATTTAATACATCTCGGTTGGTTTCAACATCACGCTTTAACGATTCATAACGAGTCTTCTTCACCGATAAACCTTGGAACTCATCGCGACGCTGATTGATCGTTGATTGAATTAAAGATTCTTGTCTGCGTAATGCTTGGACTTCTTTTTCAAAACCGGTAATTAATTGTCCTACCGTTTTTTCTGCACGAGCTTCAACAGCATCGAGACGTGCGATGGCTGCAATCATTCTGTCGTGTTTTGCGCCATAACGCTTTTTCAACTCATTCACTTCGTTTTGAGCTTCAAGCTCAGCAGCTCGAATCGCAACAACTTGTGGGTGATTTGAGATAGCTGGAATCGATGAAATCGCGGCGATATCGCTCGCACTGGTGGATTTCAATGCTGAATACGCAGACGACACTTCAATACGACGATCACGCACTTCTAGTAAACGTTCTGTTAGACTCTCAAGCTCTTTACTGGCCAAAGAATCAATGCCACTATCATCGATCAGTTTTTCTTGTATTAGATAATCTGACAGTGCTTTCTCAGAGGCCATTAGCGTCTCTTGTAAGCCTGATAATCGACTGTTTATCCAGTTAGTGGTGTAAGTCGTTAGCTCTAATCGCGCATCGAGGTTCTGTTCGATATAAGCGATACCGATAGCATTCGCTATTTCAGCAGCCAGTACAGGATCTTCCGAGGTAAAGCTAATATTCACCAACTGAGTATTCTTTAACGGATCAATCACCATTCTTTGATGGAAAGCACTTAATACCTTTTGATGGATCGCTTCATCAATCGCTTCTTGTGAAATTTCACCGACTTCTTTGGCAAATAACGAGGACAATAGAGGTAATGATTTAATGCTACTCATTAACCCCTCTTCCTCACTAAGAGCAGGATTAAACTCCGGAAGATCTTCCAAGTTCAATGTATCAATCACACGACTTGCAATCTGATTCGACTTTAAGATTTCAAACTGAGTTTGATAGTACTCTTTTTGAGTAGAATCAATGCCAGGTATACTTTGGATCGAAACAGCTTGAGCTTCTTGAGCTTCAATTAATAGTGTTGCGGTTGCGGTATATTTGGGTGTTATTTGCAGCATGACTAAAACAGTAAGAACGGTAACCATTACCGAAAACAAAACAATTTTAAGCCAATTTTGCCTTAATATATTGATATTGTTCCAGATATCAAAAATGTCACCAGAACCCGACTTTGACGCTTGAAATGTATGCTGCATGCAATAACCCTAATATCTAATGTACGCTGAGCCAATAACTTGTTAAAAATCAACTTTGTTATTTATTAAATAAAACTCGATTCTTACCAAAAAGAACTCACCACATAAATGGTATCACCAGGACCAACTGGATCATTTAGATCGGCTTTCTTTTTGTCATCTAATAAATCTTCAATTTGATCTTGAGTTAAGCCTTTAATCTCGTCAGCTTTAGTCAAATAAATGCCTTTAGTTTTACGATACTTGGCCAAAAACCCACCGGCGAGTGCGATCGCTTTCTGCACGGTCAAGTCTGGCTGATATTCGTAACCGCCAGGATGGTTCACCACGCCGTTAATGTAAATATTGCGATATTTCACAATATTTACCGTCACTTTAGGATCTAATAAATAACCATCCTTTAACCCCCGCGTGATTTTCTCTTGCAGGTTTTTAATCGTTTGTTTGCTAACATCGATATTTCCAATATATGGGTAATCAAGAGTTTCACTGCTATCGATTAAATATTCATCGAAGCTGAGCTCTTCTTCACCATATACCGAAATACGAATTGTATCCCCAGCACTAAGCGTATATGCCGCTTGCGCTGATGCCATAAATAAACAACAAGCACTAACTGTTGCGAGTGCATATTTCATTATTCTATTCAACATCTTCTTCCTTTATGGGTTATTTTCACCATCAAAAAATTAAAGCCTTAATACGCGGTTTTCCCGACGAAGCCCTTAAAAACAGTAAGGAATACTATTTTTATATCGAGCCAAAGAGACCAATTTTGAATATATACTAAATCAAATTCAACTCGTTTTTCCATTTTATCGAGCGTTTCTGTTTCACCACGCAACCCGTTTATCTGAGCCCAACCTGTAATTCCAGGTTTTACATGATGACGTAGCATGTATTTATCAATCAGTCCTCGGTACTCTTCATTATGAGCCACCGCATGTGGGCGAGGCCCAACTATCGACATTTGGCCAGTTATGACATTAAAAAACTGAGGGAGTTCATCTAAAGATGTTCGGCGGATGAATGCGCCAAATTTTGTAATACGAGGATCGCCTTTAGTCGCCTGCTTTACGACCGCGCCATTATCCATCGCCTTCATTGAGCGAAATTTCCACACTCGAATTGACTTACCATCAAGTCCGTATCGAGCTTGTTTAAATATAATAGGGCCTGGAGAAGACAACTTAACACCAATTGCGACGGCAATAAGTACCGGGCTAATTAGAAGAAGAATTATCGAAGCAAGTACAATATCTTCAATTCGTTTAACTAATGAAGTTAAACCATAGAATGGAGAGTCATAGACGGAAAGTGTTACGACCCTACCTACATTTTTTAATCGTGATTGCATTAAATCAAATGTAAAGAAATCCGGAACCACGTGGACTCTAGCATTGGCATCGGCAAATGCGTTGAGAATCTGTTTAATCCGTTTTGATGCTTCCATCGGCAATGCGATATAGACTTCTTGTACAGAATGAATTTTAGCTAATTCCAGCGCATCATCAATTCGACCTCGTAGTGGTGCTGGCAGTCCAGCTAATCCGATACGATCAACATTTCGATCATCATAGAAACCCACTAAGGTTTCATTTTGTTTACCACGTTGTTTCAATTCATGGGCTAACTGAATCCCGGAACGCGTTGCGCCAATTATAATAACTTTTCGCTTTCCTGTTTCTGGTGGGCGAATCAATTTTACGACCGCAGCAAACCCCCATCGCCAGCCAACGAGTATTACTGGCGTGAGTACAAACCATACTCCAAACACAATACGAGAGTAGTCTTCAGCGACTTTAAAGAAAAAACCAAAACAGAGCGTGATTGCTGTACAGATTGCCCATGCAGAAAGAATTGAGAGAAACGTTTCTCTCATAGAATCAAAACGATAAGGTTGGTATACACCTGCAAAATCGGCGATAAGGTAAAATGAAATGACAACAATACTTAGCGTTAATTGATATATCGTAGAGAAAGAACCAACATATGATAAACACACTGTATACAAAAGTAACGCAATGACAATGAGGTCAAAAAGTTTGAATGCTACGGTTGATTCTTCACCGTAGTATTTAATTCTGCTTCCATATCTCATAGTTAGTTCACACCTATTTTTTTATTATTAATTCTAATGATTTCGCCAATCTGAATTTTAATTTTACTCATCAAGGAAGTATGCTACCGCCCTTAGGTTTTTTCAGCGCCCTACATGCTTGCTACCATCAACTATCTCTATCGTTAAACTTTTTTGTCTCAATCGACATAACAAACTCAATTTCTATACTTAGTTATAGTTTATTTTTAAGAGAATGATCTGTTTTTTTTATGTTTTATAATCAAAAAACTCAACAACATCATTCGGAGAGATAGATCACATAATAACAATATGATGACATAGAACTAACCATAGAAAAACAATTAGTGCGTTGAGTATCGGATCTTCTAATAATTGATACTGCCAATAATATCAATACAAATAAAATGGATACTATTCAATCTAATGCATCAAAAATCAGATAACGACTAGCAACTTTACCGACTAAGATAAAGGTATCGTAATAAATGAATACCGCCTGAATAATAACTACTCTTTATATCGGCTGATAATTCAATCTCTTTAGCTCAAAATATAAAAGGCAATCAAACTTGATTGCCTTTTATATAATAGAAATTGTCAAACCATCGGTATTTATTGCTCTAAAGCACCCAGTACCTGCTTAACCAATTTTGTTGCCTTTTCCGCACTTTCAGCTTCAATATAGCAGCGCAGTTCTGGCGCATTACCTGAAGGGCGTAAATGAACAATACTGTCATCATCAAGAGTCAAACGTAGTCCATCAGTTTGATCTTGTTGAATGACGTTAGATTCGGTTATTCCAACATTCGCTAAGAAGCTCTCTGGGGCTGCAATGGCTTGTTCAATAATATTAAGACTCTTCTCTCGAGCAAAGTTTTGCAAACGGTCACTGGCGGTAAACCTAGCCGGTAACTCATTACATAAAGCTGAAATAGGTTTACTTTTTGCGGCTGCAAGAACAGCAATAACCGGTAGAACGGCGTCTCGAGTCAATAGTGCCGTCAATTCGCCACCATTAACTTGAATATCACTCCCTAATAAAAAGCCGCCATTGGCTTCAAAACCAGCGACAGCCGGGTAATTTTTGTCCATTGGTTCCAATGCTTCAATAACATAAGGAGAACCAATTTTAGTGAGAACGACTTCTTGAAAGGCACCGCATTTAGCAACCGCTGTATTGCAACTCACTGGAATCGCTAGAGCATCAATGTTCAGGGCTTTCGCTGCTAAAAGACAGAGAATGTCACCACGTAAATACGTACCCGTTTCATCACTTAATAGCGGACGGTCACCATCGCCATCAGTCGAAAATACGGCATCGAGGTTGTGCTCTTTTTGCCAAGCTTGTGCCATCTCAATATCAGATTCGGCCACGGCTTCCGTATCAATCGGAACAAATTGATCGCTTCGACCTAGTGACACAACTTCAGCACCTAAATCGGTGTAAAGTTTAGCGTAAAGATCTCTTCCTGCGCTTGAGTGCTCATAAATACCTATACGCTTTCCTTGTAAAAGATCATTTGGAAATAAACGAGTATAGCGATCAATGTATGTAGTTGCTGCACGAGGCAATGCTGTTGGTAATGCGATTAACTCAAGCTCTGGCACTTCAATGTTAGCATTAAGGATCAACTGTTCATCTGTTTTGCTAATTTCGCCATCGGCTCGGTAGAATTTAAGCCCATTTCGGTCAAAAGGAATATGGCTCCCTGTTACCATAATGGCAGGAATACCATCTGCAATAGACGTAACTGCCAGCGCAGGGGTTGGAATCACTCCATAGTAATCAACTTCAGCACCATAATATTTGGCGGCTGTAATGCATGCCTGAGCAATATCAGGGCTACTTGGTCGATTATCAATTGCAATTGCTATTTTCTTGACTTCACCTTGGCTTTGCATAAACGACAACGCAAATGCAATACAAGCTTGTGGAGTGAAATCGGTCACTAAGCCACGTGCGCCTGACGTTCCAAACGCAATACCACTTTGGGCAATAACCTGAGCTGCTGTACTCATTTTTTATATCCATAGTTACCGCAAAATACCGTTAATACTTACGCCATAGCCAAAGATCGCTGCCTTATGAAGCTATGATTTAAATAAACGTTTTGCTAAAGGTTAATTGTAATTTTTTTTAATTCGTTGCATTGTAAGTGAGCTTTATTTACAGCTTAGACGATATGCAATGTTATCGATAAAATTTCAGTTATTTCTCACAGTTTAGTTTAATTCTGACAAATCGGCTTCGTTTCGAAATTAGCCTTTTCCGCCACGAATTGCATCAATAATACTGCTGGTCGAACATCCATCTTCAAAATTCAACACTTTCACTTGTCCACCCGCTTCGATCACTTCTTCACCACCAGCAATCTCTTCCGGTTTATAATCGCCTCCTTTAACAAGAAGGTCTGGCAAAATATGAGCTATCAAACGCTGCGGCGTTTCTTCATTAAATGGTACAACCCAATCAACGGCGCCCAATCCCGCTAACACAGCCATACGACGATCCGTTGGATTAACTGGGCGACCAGGGCCTTTTAAAATCTTAACCGATTCATCACTATTCACCGCTACGATAAGGCGATCGCCAAGTTGTGCCGCATGATTTAAATAGGAGACGTGACCGGCATGAAGAATGTCAAAACAACCATTGGTCATCACGACTCTTTCTCCGCGAGCTTGGGCTTTTCTTACTGCTTTGGTTAGTTGATCTTCACCAACCACACCAAAATCGGTATCTTGGCTACCGTGAACGGCTTCAGCCAACTCAATCGTTGAAATGGTTGCGGTACCGACTTTACCTACGACCACGCCAGCTGCTGCGTTTGCTAACGCACACGCTTCATCAAGTTCTTTGCCCGCAGATACAGAAGCTGCAAGTACAGAAATCACGGTATCACCCGCCCCTGTTACGTCGTACACTTCTTTCGCTAATGTCGGTAGATGGAACGGCTTCTTACCTTTGCGTAGCAATGTCATACCATGTTCACTGCGTGTGACTAACAAAGCTTCAAAATCGTATTTGTCTATCAGCTCAAGTCCCTTTTCTACCAACATATCGTCATCTTTTATCTTACCGACCACGGCTTCAAACTCAGATAGATTAGGGGTTAGTAGTGTCGCACCACGGTAACGTTCAAATTCTGCACCTTTTGGATCGATAAACACAGGAACTCCATGTTGCTTCGCCAATTGAATGTAGTTTTGAACATGTTCAAGTGTCCCTTTGGCATAATCAGAAAGGATCACCGCTTTTACTTTAGACAAAGATTGACGCATCTGATTTTCAATTAAAGCGGGTTCAAGATCTTCCACTTTATCTTCAAAATCGAGCCGGATGAGCTGCTGCCCTCGGCTTAGTACTCTCAGTTTAGTAATAGTAGGAAAGTCGTCGAGTTCGACGAAATTGCAGTTTACTTTGAGTGACGTTAGTTTTTGATTTAATACTTGAGCAGGTTCATCATTACCAACAAACCCTACTAGATAGGAAGAACCACCGAGTGACGAAATATTCATTGCAACGTTGGCAGCTCCGCCTGGACGTTCTTCATTTTTCTCAACTTTAACCACAGGAACCGGCGCTTCTGGAGAAATTCGTCCTGTTGGTCCATACCAATAGCGATCTAACATAACGTCGCCAACAATTAACACACCAGCTTGCTGATAATCAGGCAAAATGGGCTTCATTTTTTATTCTCCAATTTATATTTTACGGCAGAGTTTATCACAGTGACAAATAAGCAAAAGGCATTAACCAAGCCAAGATTGCCAAATATCCATAACATGTTGACGCTCATTAACGAACTTAGTTTCATCAACGTCTCCATCAAGATTTAATAAATTACGGCGATGGAATTGATTGCGCATCGATGTATAAGCAGTAATTAACTGCTGAGCTTCGCATTCAGTAATAACTTGTTCTTGCACCAAGGATTCAAAGATACGGATATTATCAGACCAATGTGTCAAATTCGGATAAGTTTGACTAAAGCGTAGCACCAAATACTGAGCTATAAACTCGATATCTGTAATGCCGCCTCTGTCCTGCTTTAGCATAAAGCGTCCCGGTTTTTTGTTCCCGAGGTGGCCAAGCATCTTTTGCCTCATATCTCTCACTTGTTGCGTTAGCGTTCGGCTTTCACGCTGAGTGGTTAGAATCTGATGACGCATATTCGAATATGCTTGCTGTAGTGGTTCATCACCAAACACCATACGCGTTCTGACCAATGCTTGATGTTCCCACGTCCACGCTTCATTACGTTGATAATCGGTAAATGCTTCAACTGATGAGACCAATAATCCCGACGAGCCTGATGGACGAAGCCGAGTATCAATTTCGTATAAAATTCCTGATGGGGTTCGTGTTGAGAAAAGATGAACAACTCGTTGGGCCAAACGTAAATAAAACTGACGCCCATCTATCTCTTTTTTACCGTCGGTGTACACATCACTAGGGCAATCATGAATAAACACAATATCAAGATCTGAGTTATACCCCAACTCCCAACCACCAAGCTTCCCATAACCAACAACAGCAAACCCTAAGCCATCACGTTGATGAATATGGGTCGGCTCGCCATGTTTTTCGCTTAATTGAATCCATGCCTGTTTCACCACAACTTCGATGATGGCTTCCGCAAGATAGGTAAGGTGATCGCTTACCCGTCTAACAGGCAAAACATCCGTCACATCGGCTGCGGCAATTTTTAAAATACAAATTTGCTTAAACTGACGTAACCCCTCCATCTGTTGTTCCATATCATCTTCTGGAATTCGGGCAAGGTAATCTCGTAATTCATTACGATATGAATCTAGTTCTATCGGGTTATACAGATGCTTAATATCGATAAGCTCATCAAGCAAAATAGGATAACGAGCAAGCTGCTCAGATATCATTGGACTTGCCGTACACAATCTAACTAATTGCGTCAGCGCAGCCGGGTGCTCATCGAGTAACTCTAGATACGTAGTCCGAGTCGCGATGTTCTGCAATAAGTGCAAAACTCGTGAGAATCCGAAACGCCCCTTAGGGTGAGAAAATACCGCTTGGAAAACTTTTGGCATCAAGCGGTTTAGTACTTCTCGACCACGTGGACCGAGGGTTTTCTTTGCAAGCTCTTGTTTAAATTGAATCAGATCCTTTGCAATGCCCGACTCTTGGGTTAATCCAATATCTTGTTCAATTATTTGCTCAACGACATCGGCTTTGTTAGCAAAGTCCCATAGTTCGCTATAACAGCGTTCAATATCACTTTCGTCATTATGCTGGTCGTCCCCGATTAAAGCGTCAAATACAGTATGAACATCAGCCATGTGTTCTAACGTCTGCTTGAGCAAGGTTTCCCAATCTTCATATCCCATTGCACAAGCAAGTTTAATTTGATCATCCTCGTTATCGGGTAGAGTTTGGGTCTGTTTATCTTCCATTGCTTGCAAAAGGTTTTCTAAACGACGTAAGAATAGATAACTAGTACGTAGAATAGTGACTTCGCCTAATTTGAGAAGAGACAACTCCTCTATCGCATCAAGGGTGCCTATAAGCCCTCTTCGACGCAAACACGGTTCTCTTCCCCCACGAATTAACTGAAACACTTGAACAATAAATTCAATTTCTCGAATGCCACCAGCACCGAGTTTAATGTTGTTTTCTAAGCCTCTACGACGTACTTCAGTTTGTATCATTGACTTCATTCGTCGCAGCGATTGAATCGCACTAAAGTCGATATAGCGACGAAAAACAAACGGACGCAAGGTTTGACGCAGTTCTTGATAATGAGAGTACATTTCACGTCCCATTACGCGAGCCTTAACCATCGCGTAGCGTTCCCAATCACGCCCTTGTTCTTGGTAATAATCTTCCATTGCTGTAAAGCTCATCACCAACGGTCCACTTTCCCCGAAAGGTCGAAGACGCATATCAACTCGATAACAAAACCCGTCTACTGTCCATTTATCCAAACTTTTAATAATTCGTTGACCAAGGCGAGTGAAGAACTGCGGGTTTGAGATACTACGTCGGGCACCCTGAGTTTCTCCATTTTCGGGATACGCAAAAATTAAATCGATATCAGAAGAGAAGTTCAGCTCCCCACCACCCAGCTTGCCCATTCCAATAATCAGCATGGGTTGCGCCTCACCTTGTTGGTTACAAGGAGTCCCGTATTCATTACAACATAAGCGATATTGCCATTGGTAAGTTTCGAAAATCATCGCCTCTGCCAATTCGCTAATATGATTCAAACTGATTTCTAATGACCAATGTTCTAATTCATTGGCTGATGAAACAAAGTCATTCCAAGCGATATACAACATTTCTCGATTTCGGTATCGGCGCAGAAATGCCATCCCACTATCTTCGTTATCCTGTTGACTGAGTTGCACTTGTAACTCTTCTCGATAACAACAACTGCGATCCTGACTCGCCATCAAAGTCGGTAGGTTTTTACACAACTCCTCATCCCGCATTAAGGTATCGTGGCAAAACTTACTTAATCCAATAACGTAATAGAGCTGTTGAGTTAATTCCTCATCCCAACTCAAGATAAATGGATAACGCTCAACCAATAATTGGTACTGGTTTTGAGTATGGGGTTTAAGTTCTAGCGGAAGTTGCATGTAAGCTCCTTACAAACCAAGGATGTCGCTTAGTTATAACAAATTTTCATCAATAAAAAACGCCCCCCCTAAAAGAGTGGACGTTATATCTAATCCTTAATCAGATTACACTTGAAACGAACTAATTTTCTGATCTAATTCAGTAACATTGCTTTCCATCATCTCTGCTGTTTCAAGTAGCTCTGTCACGACCTCGACCGATGCTTCTACCAACTCTTTTACCGTGCTCAGATTAGTATTCATATCTTGTGCAACGGTGGTTTGCTCTCCAGCAGCATCTGCAATTTCGTAATTCATTTCATTGATTTGTTTAACCTGCCCAACAATACCGCTCAGTTCATCACCGGCGCTACTCACCAAACTCACACCTTCAGCGGCTTCCACCACACTTTTTTCCATCAAGTCTACGGCTGAATTAGCGCTAGCTTGTAAATGGCCAATCATATCTTGAATTTCAACCGTCGCTTTCTGCGTGCTTTGAGCTAAGTTTCTCACTTCATCGGCAACCACTGCAAAACCACGTCCAGCTTCACCTGCTCGGGCCGCTTCAATAGCAGCGTTTAATGCAAGCAAGTTGGTCTGTTCCGAAATACCTTGAATGGTGCCAACCATGCTACTAATGGCCGCAACACGATCTTCGACTTCAGTTATCGCTTCAGCGGATTTTGAAATATCATCCGACAAGTCACTCATTTTCAATACAGTACCATTGACGAAGTCTTGTCCCGTTTGTGCTTTTTCAGACGCTGCCTCTGTAAGTGTCGAAGCGGCTTGTGCATTCTCTGCCACAGTAGAAACCGCCGAGCTCATTTCACTCATTGCCGTCGAAAGCTGGTCAATTTCAATAAATTCTTCCTTAGCGGAATCCCGTGTCTCAGACATCGCTATGGTCATCACTTCACTCAATGTTGCAAGCTCTTGTGAACTTCCGACTTGGAGCTTGATCACATCTTGCAATTGGCTGCGCGTTTTCTCGAGCTCTCGAGCTAAGTCACCATATTCGTCTTTGCACTCAAGCTCAATTGGCGCACTTAAATCACGGTTCGCTAATGATTGAATCGCTTCACTAATGTAGTTAGTTTGACGCAACATAATTCGAGCAGTGAAAAGCAGCAAGCCAATAAATATCGCAATCATTGCGATCGTTTGCCACACCATTGTCATTATATATTCGTCGTAGTGGGCTTGTGCTATCTCAGCGTGTTGTGTGGCATCCAGTAACGCTTGATAAAACGTACTGGCGTCGCCTAACTGCTTAACGACGATAAGAACAGTACTGAATACCATTAAAATTATCATTTTTGGAATTAAGCGAACATCAGTAATCACTCTTTCCCACGGCTTAAAGCTTAGCTTTGCCATATTCAATCTCCGTTTACATCATTTATTGTTCTTTATATCGACTATCTGCTCACCATGACATCACCCAGTGTTGAGCTACGGTAAATCTAGGCTCAAATAAAGATACTCACATCACCTTTTGTCTCTCAGACAGAAGGCGATAGTAAGCATGGCGATCATATACCTACGAATAATGTTGATTTTATCGGCGTAAGCAGTGAGAACTTGAATGCGATAGCCGTACCGCATATAAAAAGTGTAGTTCTTAAAAAAGAAAATGATTGGAATTAATATAAAGAGTAATAACAAAGTTGAAATCCCTTGCGCTACGTCACGCTACACAAGGGAAATACGGAGAAGTTAAGAAGGATGCCAATAGGGTATCGCAGACATACCTTTCGCACGAGTCTGCTCCATTGCATATAGAATAGAAGCTTCTTGGCGCGACAGCCAACGAGTTAATTGGTCTTGATCTTCTAATTTATCAACTAAACCTCGCAAGATGGTCAGTGCCAATAAGTCATCAATTCCTTGCAGCAAATCAGCCCAAGGTAAGCGGAAGTTATTTCGAGCATCGGCATCATACAAACTGGCAAAGCCGATCCCTGTATACAATATTCGCGTCAAGTTGTACTTCTGAGCGATGCACATTTCTGACGATAAGGCCTCCTCTAATGGAAACGCGATACATAATTCATCCAATACATACTCAAGCTGTTGAACTGCAAATTCCGGTACCGGCTGTGCCATTGTTACTTTTGCTTTTTCATCAAGAAAGGGTTGCCAGCCTTTAGCTAAGATCCAACGACTCAAATCGATGATAACTCCCGCATAACGGCCAGAGTGAAGCAGTTTGAGGTTGTCATCACGTGAAGGATGCTTCTCCTGCAATGCGTGTAAGTGTTGAACGATCGATTTGCGTTCGTCGAGTTTTCGTAGCACATGGCCTTTTTCTTTAAGCAAGTCATCGAGGTAATCATTCTCTTTTAACCACCCGATTTCTTGCTCAAGCCATTTAAGCTCTTGACGAATAATCGCACTTGCCCGTCGTGGCACGACACCACCATATACTGCTAACGTTTGACGAATAAAACAGATCGCGTGACGAATTTCATCAAGCGCTTCAATGCCTTCATGTTCTACATATATTTGCTCATGATAAGACCAATGAGATAATCCATGCTCTAGCGACTTAATAAAGCACGACTCAACCGTGTCAGTTGAGTGTGTTTTCACCAATGAAAGCGGAGTAACCTCATCACTTTGATACCCAGAAGCAAGGCGATAACCACGCGCAGCTTTGCTTAAGTTGCCCAAACGAGCACCGCCACCTTCACTCAATGAACGAGCCAAAGTAAATAGTGCGTCGGTTTGACCTGACTTAAGCTCTAATTCAACTTCACAGATGGTGTCTCGCTGATCACCTGAAATAACCTCTCCTTGATCAAAGGCAATTTCGACCTGGCTGCCATCCGGTGTCATAACTAACCACTGCTCTCGAGTAAAATCAGTCGCAAACATCGGAATTAAATCATGCTCCAATTGCGAAACAGATTTACCCTGCGGCCAAATATCTTCAGGGTGAAGTGATAGATTGGGAATATCTCCGTCATGTTCTGCATTGTATTCAGGGCGTTGGTGCAAACCGGCCACCACTCGACCAGAAGTTTTCACCGTTTGCACATAAACATCATCACAACGGCGAATCCGCATACCGATATCGTGTTGGCGTAACCAACTGTCAGAGGTGTCAAAATAGATATTGCCGAGCTGACGGCAACTATGCTGAAGAACTTTAAGTTCTTTAATTATAGTAAGTAAAGTATCTGAATAATCAGGAGAAACAAAAAACTTAAGCTCTATCTCAGTTTCCATAATGAACCCTTTAATCAATGGTCGTAACAGGATATTGCGGAATGGTCTACTGAGCAAGATGGAATTATCAACTTAGACATGATCTAAAACGGTTTTAAAGCACCATTGAATGAGTTAACATGCGCGCTTTATTACCTCTTAACAATTAGCCAGTCTTCGGCATTAGTTGCTTATTTCGGTTATGTTTTATTTGGGTTAAATAACCATGACAATGAATACTATTATGGGGTTGTTTGCAAAATCCCCGATCAAACCTCTACAAAAACACGTCATTTGTGTCAATGAATGTTGTTCTCATCTTGTTAACTTTTTTGAAGTGAGCTTTCAATCCGATTGGGAGAAAGCGTCTGAAATTCGTGCGCAGATATCTCATCTAGAGAAAGAAGCAGATGTACTAAAGCGTGAAATTCGCCTTAAGTTACCTCGCGGCTTATTTCTTCCTGTTGATCGCACCGATATGCTTGAGCTACTGACTCAGCAAGACAAATTAGCGAACTTAGCGAAAGATGTGTCTGGGCGTGTATTTGGACGTCAATTGGTCATTCCTGAAGTACTTCAAGATGATTTCATTGCCTATGTGAAGCGTTGTTTAGATGCAGCAAATCAAGCTCAAAAAGTTATCAATGAACTTGACGAACTTCTCGAAACCGGCTTTAAGGGACGCGAAGTAACCTTAGTTGCTGAGATGATCAACCAGCTCGATGAAATTGAAGATGATACCGATTTAATGCAGATTCATTTACGCCAAAATTTGATGGCCATTGAGTCTAAATACAATCCTATCGATGTCATGTTTATGTATAAGATTTTCGAATGGATTGGTGGTATCGCCGATCAAGCTCAACGCGTAGGCGCTCGACTAGAATTGATGCTCTCGCGTTCATAACCAACAAAAAATCGATGTTACTCTCAAGACACTTTTCTCGCATATAAACCGCTAGAAACTAGAGTGCATTGTTTAGTTTAACTAATAAATTGGATATTTCAGTGGATATACTTGCAAACTACAGCACGATTATCATCCTTGTTGCGGCTTTCTTTGGACTTATGATGGCCGTCGGTATCGGTGCAAATGACGTTGCTAACGCAATGGGGACGTCAGTTGGTTCAAAAGCGCTGACTGTAAAGAATGCGATTATTATCGCAATGATTTTTGAATTTGCTGGTGCTTATTTAGCTGGCGGTGAAGTGACTGACACCATTCGAAAAGGCGTTATCGACACAAGCTTATTTACCGAGATTCCGGAAGTATTAGTGTTTGGTATGATGTCATCACTTTTAGCGGCCGGTACTTGGTTATTACTCGCTTCATACATGGGCTGGCCCGTATCGACGACTCACTCAATTATCGGTGCAATCATCGGTTTTGCCTGTGTCACTGTCGGAACTGATGCCATTCATTGGGGAGCGGTTCAAGGAATCGTTGGCAGTTGGATTGTGACACCGCTAATTTCTGGTGTGATTGCTTACATTATATTTAGCAGTGCTCAACGACTTATTTTCGATACAGAAAACCCGTTAATTAATGCCAAACGTTTTGTTCCGGTATACATGTTTATCACGACTATGGTCATCGCGTTAGTGACCATTAAAAAAGGCCTTAAACATGTAGGTTTACATTTAAGTGGAAGTGAAGCATGGCTCGCGTCAATGTCATTTTCTGCATTGGTAATGATTGGTGGTTACATCTATATTGCTCGACGCTTTTCAACCAAAGAAGATGATCATAGCTTTGCTGGCGTTGAAAGTATCTTTACCGTGTTAATGGTGATTACAGCCTGTGCTATGGCGTTTGCCCATGGTTCAAATGATGTCGCAAATGCTATTGGCCCACTCTCAGCGATTGTTGCAACAGTACAAAACTTGGGCAACATTACGGCAAAAATACAAATTGCTTGGTGGATATTGCCGCTTGGCGGGATTGGCATCGTCATTGGCTTGGCAACGTTAGGCCACAAAGTCATGGCAACCGTAGGTACTGGTATTACAGAGTTAACTCCGAGTCGTGGTTTCGCAGCTCAGCTTGCAACCGCATCAACTGTAGTGCTTGCTTCTGGTACAGGATTACCGATTTCAACAACTCAAACTTTAGTTGGAGCTGTACTTGGTGTAGGTTTTGCTCGTGGTATTGCAGCCTTGAACTTAGGTGTAGTACGAAACATTGTTGCATCTTGGATTATTACCTTACCTGCTGGCGCACTACTGTCTGTCGTGTTCTACTACGTGATAGAAATGATGTTTATCTAACGACCAAAGTCAGCTAACGGTTAAGTTAATGTAACAACGTGATAAAGTTTTGAGAATAGGGAGCTTTGGCTCCCTTCTTTGTTGCACCAGATAAAGAAACTTAATATTATCTGAAAATATTCAATACTGTTTGCCCTATCAATCTTATCTGTAAAGGATTCAACGTGAAAAAATTGATGATTATGGTACTGCTTGCTGTGTTCTCTGTACCATCATTTGCACAGCAATTTTATGTTGCTGATAAATTGTTTACCTACATGCATTCAGGGCCAAGTGCCCAATACCGAATTATGGGTAGCGTAAATGCTGGTGATAAAATTAAGTTGCTTCAATCTGATAAAGCGAGTGGCTATACGCAGATTGTTGATAGTAAAGGCCGTAAAGGCTGGGTACAGAGCAAATTTATTACGTCGAAAGAAAGTATGGCGGTTCGTCTACCTCGCTTAGAAAAAGAACTGTCTGAAGTAAGAGCTAAATTAGACAGTGCAGAAAGTGATGCCAATCGCGAAAAAGAGGGCTTAGTTGAATCTCTTGAAGTTCGCAGTCGTCAAGTAACAGAGTTAGAGCAAAACTATTCAGAGATGATGAGCAAGTTCTCAGCATCACAAGGCCAAATCCGTGAGTTAAGTGCAAAATTGGACACTCAAAAAGAAGACTTACTAATGAAATACTTCCTCTATGGTGGCGGTGTTATGCTAGGCGGAATCTTCTTCGGTATTATCTTGCCGCACATTATTCCTAAGCGTAAGAAAAACCGTTCAGATTGGGTATAAACCTAATACTGTAATATTTTAAGGTCGCCCATTCGTGGCGACCTTTTTTGTTTTGACTTTTGTTATTCTAAATTTTTAATAAAGAAAGACTCGACCTATAATTTCAACTTATACAATTATGCAATGAGTAAACAGATGAAACGCTATTTAGTCGGCGGTGCAGTACGAGATCAACTGCTTGGCCTCGACGTTTATGACCAAGATTGGGTTGTCGTTGGTTCTTCCCCTGAAGAGATGCTTTCTCGTGGCTATCAAGCCGTTGGGAAAGACTTTCCTGTTTTTCTCCATCCAAAGACCAAACAAGAGCATGCACTCGCAAGAACTGAACGAAAGACTGGAGCTGGTTATAAAGGGTTTGCCTGCGACTTCGACGCAAGTGTTACGCTGGAAGACGATCTAAAGAGAAGAGATCTCACCATCAACGCCATCGCACAAGATGATAATGGCGATATTATTGATCCGTATCGCGGTCAGGAAGATCTCAATAACAAATTGCTACGACATGTCTCCGATGCATTTGTTGAGGATCCGCTACGTGTGCTGAGAGTCGCGCGTTTTGCGGCTAAACTTGCCCACCTTGGCTTCACCGTCGCTGAAGAAACCATGCAATTAATGAAAGAGATTGTGGCGCAAAACGAATTAGAAAACTTAACCGCTGAACGAATCTGGCAAGAGTGGCATAAGTCACTATCAACGAAAACACCACATGTATTTCTTTCGACCTTACGTGAGTGTGGTGCTTTAGCGGTCATTCTCCCTGAGATCGACTTACTATTTGGTGTTCCTCAGCCTGCACAATGGCACCCTGAAATTGACACTGGGGTTCACACACTAATGGTTACGGAGCAAGCTGCTAAGCTAAGTGAAGACACAACCGTTCGTTTTGCTGCTAGCGTACACGATCTTGGTAAAGGAATTACACCAATAGCAGAATGGCCCAGCCATAAGATACATTGCCATACCGGACAAAAACTGATCAAAAATCTTTGTCTCCGCTTACGAGTACCTAATGCCTATCGAGACTTGGCCATAGCAGTGTGTGAGCAGCATTCTAATATCCATAGAGCTAATGAGCTGCGTCCCAGTACCTACGTAAAAATTTTCGATAAACTCTACGTATGGAGACAACCAGAGCGTTTAGATAAAGTATTGCTCTGCTGTCAGGCGGATCATTGTGGGCGACTAGGAATGGAACACCTTCCCTACTCTCAAGCCGAGCGATTTAAACGAGCCTATCAAGCTGCGGTTTCAATCAATACTCAAGAAATCATTGCTGATGGCTTTCAAGGGAAAGCCATTCGAGATGAGCTATTTATTCGCCGCACAAAAGCCATCGAAAACCTTTTTAAGACGTTTTAGCACCTAGAGCTTCTTCGATACGGAATAGTTGTAGTCAGAACGGCTCATAAACCTTCTAAATTACAGGCAAAAAAATACCCCGCCGTAGTCGGCAGGGTATTCAAAGTATTAAGTAAATAAGTCCCTAAGGATTACTGACCTTTAACTTCTTTTAGACCGCTTTCGTTGTAAAGAGAGGAGCTTTAGCACCTAGAGCTTCTGCGATACAGATTAGTTGCGGTCAGAACGGCTCATTGCTTTTACTAAATTACAGGCAAAAAAATACCCCGCCGTAGTCGGCAGGGTATTCAAAGTATTAAGTAAATAAGTCCCTAAGGAT
>CANNGN010000011.1 GCA_947504195.1 uncultured Vibrio sp.
GGCGCGTCCTGGAGGATTCGAACCTCCGACCGCCTGGTTCGTAGCCAGGTACTCTATCCAGCTGAGCTAAGGACGCACTTTGTCTATCATGCTAAAGATAAACTCGCAAGAAATGGCGGTGAGGGAGGGATTCGAACCCTCGATGCGGCTACAAACCACATACTCCCTTAGCAGGGGAGCGCCTTCGGCCTCTCGGCCACCTCACCATCTTGCGGAGGCACATATTACGATTTACCAAAAATATGTCAAACACTTTCTTGGTAAATAAGAGAAAAAAGATAACTAACCGTTGGCTATTTAATCAAACTGCTTGGATAAGCAACTTTTGTGGGCGGTATAAATTTCAACCATATAAAAAGACTAGCGATTTCGCTAGTCTAAATTACATCAATATCCGTTAGGGTTTGGTGTGCCACTACCCTTTTCTTGCTGTATTCGCATATAAATCTCTTCACGATGAACAGAAACATCTTTAGGTGCGTTTACACCAATGCGAACTTGGTTTCCCTTTACACCAAGAACTGTAACGGTTACTTCATCACCTATCATCAGCGTTTCGCCAACACGGCGAGTCAAAATTAGCATTATTGGCTCCTTGAGTATTCTCTATATTGCCTGTAATTAAGCTATCACTACGTATTTTATTGGCCAACAGCATAGCTATTAGCGTAAATTTCTTTGCACATATTTAATCATTAAATAGTACTTTCATCGTTAGAAGCTTAGTCAACATGATGAAAATTCGCTAGTTTTAGTTCTTCAATATGCGAATTAGCACCTAGATAGATAGAGGGTGCTAAAATTGTTCGTTACTATTACGGATTTTCAATTCTAACTCCAGAAAAAAACATTACATTGATGAGGATATAGACATAAACACTAAGTTTTGTGTTTAGGATCACCTTCTTACCTCAGGAAACGATTTATCTGAATTTAGAATCATAAATAAAGAGCCTAATTATTCTTCATTAGATAAATTTAGGCTCATTAGTTATTTTGCCGACATTATAAACGAGCTTCGATCCACTCCGAAACTGAATTCAAGGCATTAGGAAGAGCATCAACATCACTTCCCCCTGCTTGAGCCATATCTGGACGCCCACCACCTTTACCGCCAACTTGCACGGCGACGCTATTCACAAGATCTCCTGCTTTTATTTTTGCAGTAAGATCTTTTGTAACGCCAGCAATCAAGCCAACTTTACCATCGGAAGCGTTTCCAAGCATGATGATGCCACTACCAATTTGGTTCTTCAACTCATCAACCATACCACGCAGCGCTTTATTTTCAGCGCCATCCAGTTGAGCGATCAGAACTTTGACACCTTTGATTTCTTTAACTTGATCGATAAGGTTAGCACTGGCTTGAGAAGCAAGCTTATCTTTTAACTGTTGAATCTCTTTTTCAAGCTGTTTAGCTTTCAATGCTGAATCATTCAATTTGACTTCGTAAGCATTGGCTTGTGATTCAATAAGATCGAGAGCGGCATCACCGGTAACTGCTTCAATTCGGCGAATACCCGCAGCAATACCACCTTCGGATACAATTTTAAACAAACCAATATCACCTGTTTGCTTAGCATGAATACCACCACACAATTCTGTTGAGAAGTCTCCCATTGAAAGTACTCGAACTTGGCTATCGTATTTTTCACCGAATAATGCCATTGCTCCTTTTTCTTTCGCAGACTCTAGATCCATAATTTCAGTATCTACAGAGTCGTTATTACGAATTTGAGCATTCACAAGCCGTTCAATCTCTTTTAGTTCGCTCGCTTTTACCGCTTCTAAATGAGAAAAATCGAAACGCAGCCCTTCGGGTTTAACAAGCGAACCTTTCTGAGAAACATGCTCTCCCAATACGCGGCGTAATGCAGCGTGCATCAAGTGAGTAGCTGAGTGGTTTAAAGCACTAGATAGGCGGCGTTCTTCATCGACAGATGTCATAACTTCGTCATCCTGAGCAAAAACGCCTTCTACAACTTCACCATAATGGACAACTGCTTGTCCTAGTTTTTGGGTATCTTCAACATTGAAGAGGCCAGATTTGGATCTTATGACCCCACTCTCACCACTTTGACCACCAGATTCTGCATAAAATGGCGTTTCATTCAGAATAACCATTGCTTTAGTACCCGCCGAAAGAGATTGTACTGCTTCACCTTCGACAAATATCTCTACAATTTGACTTTGACCTTGAGTTGAGGTGTACCCACAAAACTCACTTGTCGCATCACTCTTAACCTGCGCATTATAGTCGGTGCCAAACTGCCCAGCTTCACGAGCACGATTGCGTTGAACGTCCATCGCTTTTTCAAAGCCAGTTTCATCAATACTAAAGCCACGTTCACGAGCGACATCATTGGTTAAATCTGCTGGGAAGCCATAGGTATCATAAAGCTTAAATACAGTTTCACCGTCGAGCACTTTTCCTTCAACTTGGTTTAAGGCGTCATTAAGTATCGCCATACCTCGCTCTAACGTACGACTAAAGTTTTCTTCTTCAATACGTAGAATTTTTTCAACGATTGCTTGCTGATTTTTAAGTTCAACACCAGCACTGCCCATAATTTCCGCTAATGGACCAACTAGTTTATGGAAGAAAGTATCTTGTGCTCCCAGTTTATTGCCATGACGGACAGCACGACGAATAATGCGGCGTAAGACATAACCACGCCCTTCATTGGAAGGCATGACTCCATCAACAATTAAGTAAGCACACGAACGAATATGATCTGCGACCACTCGTAACGATTGATTCGTAAGATCTTGATGGCCTGTGATTGTCGCCGTTTCTTTGATTAACGATTGGAAAACGTCAATTTCGTAGTTCGAGTGTACCCCTTGCATAATGGCAGAAATACGCTCTATACCCATTCCCGTATCGACAGATGGTTTTGGCAATGGCTCCATTGTGCCATCTGCATGACGGTTAAATTGCATGAAAACATTGTTCCAAATTTCAATAAAACGATCACCATCTTCTTCTGGTGATCCCGGAGGCCCACCCCAAATATGTTCACCGTGATCGTAGAAAATTTCAGAACATGGACCACACGGACCAGTATCGCCCATCTGCCAGAAGTTATCTGATTCGTAAGCTTTGCCGCCTTTTTTATCGCCGATACGTATAATTCGCTCCGCGGGCACACCCATTTTTTCATTCCAAATGGCGAAAGCTTCATCATCAGTTTGATATACCGTTACCAACAAACGCTCTTTTGGTAATTGAAGTACTTCGGTTAGAAATTCCCACGCAAACTTAATCGCCTCTTCTTTGAAGTAATCACCAAAACTAAAGTTACCTAACATTTCAAAGAAAGTATGGTGACGCGCTGTGAAGCCTACGTTTTCTAGGTCATTGTGTTTACCGCCCGCTCGAACACAACGTTGTGATGTTACTGCTCGAGTATAACTACGTTTTTCTAAACCGAGAAAGCAGTCTTTAAATTGATTCATCCCTGCATTAGTAAATAGCAAAGTTGGGTCATCTGCGGGAACTAATGACGAACTATCAACAATTTGGTGTCCTTTTGATTCAAAGAACGAGAGGAACGATCGGCGTACCTCATCAGTGCTCATAAACATGTGCTTTTCCTGGAATGATCGAGTTATATTTTTGCCATATTGTAAAGCAAGGATAACTGTTCGACTAGTGTTCTTATAGAAAAGGGGTTGTTGAAGAGGTATAGATAGGGTTATCAGGGAAATAGATCTTATGTTACCTTAATCACCACTTAATGCGTACTTAATTTGATCAAATGAAAACCCTCTGTATTGCAAATATCGAATAAGCTTAGCTTTCTCTTTTTGATCTAATTGGAGACGGTTTGCTGTCTTTTTTTCTGCCGCTTGTTTGGCAAGTTCGAACCAATCGTGCTGACACTCTTGAAGTACCTGATCAATAATATCGTTATCAATTTTTTTCTGTTTTAGCTCTTGGCGAATCCGCAGTAACCCGTGACATCGATTAATATGTTGTCGCAAAACACTCTCAGCGAAACTTACATCATCGAGATAACCTAAGCCATCGCAGTAATCGATTGTTTCATCGATCTCGTTAAGCTCGTACCCCTTAATTTTTAGTTTACCCGCTAATTCTTGACGGCCATGATCTCTGCGACTCAACAACCTCAGTGCGCTTTCTTTACAAGATAAGGTGTTAGTATAGAAACGAGTCATGAGTTCTCCAAAATAATTAGCCCCGCATAAGCGAGGCTAATTTTAATCACTTAGAAACGAAACTTTAAATTAAAAGTCTTGTTCTGCTTCGATATCCTTTGCGACAGGTTCTTCTTCAACAATTGCATTCGCATTTAAAAGTGAATCGCGTAACGTACGGTCAATAATATCAAACGCTTCTTTATTTTCACGTAAGTACTTACAAGCATTTGCCTTTCCTTGGCCAATTTTATCGCCATTATAGCTATACCAAGCACCTGCTTTTTCAATTAATTTATTCTTAACTCCAAGGTCTACCAACTCACCTTCACGGTTAAAGCCTTGGCCATAAAGTATTTGGGTATGAGCTTCTTTAAACGGCGCAGCAATTTTGTTTTTTACCACTTTAATTCGAGTTTCATTACCAACCACTTCATCGCCATCTTTAATTGCACCTGTGCGGCGAATGTCGAGACGAACTGAAGCATAAAACTTAAGTGCATTACCACCTGTTGTTGTTTCAGGGTTACCAAACATCACACCAATTTTCATTCGAATCTGGTTGATGAAGATACACATACAATTTGATTGCTTTAAGTTACCCGTTAATTTACGCATCGCTTGAGACAACATACGAGCCTGAAGCCCCATATGACTATCGCCCATTTCACCTTCAATTTCAGCTTTCGGAGTTAAGGCAGCAACGGAATCGACTACAAGTACATCAATAGCGCCAGAGCGAGCTAGAGCATCACAAATTTCTAACGCTTGTTCACCAGTGTCTGGTTGAGAAACAAGTAACGCATCGATATCAACGCCTAGCTTTCTTGCATAAATTGGATCAAGTGCGTGCTCTGCATCAATAAAGGCACATGTTTTACCTTGACGTTGTGCCGCAGCAATTGTTTCGAGAGTTAGCGTTGTTTTACCAGAAGCCTCTGGACCATAAATCTCAACAATACGTCCCATAGGCAAACCGCCTGCCCCTAACGCAATATCAAGCGCAAGTGATCCTGTTGAGATTGTTTCTACGTCCATGGTGGTATTATCACCAAGACGCATAATTGAGCCTTTACCAAATTGCTTTTCAATCTGCCCTAGAGCAGCAGCGAGTGCTTTTTGCTTATTTTGGTCCATTACATTCTCCAAACTGGCACTCTTAACTTATGAAGGGGAAAACTTGAGTGCTATTAATATTTTCTAAGTATAAATTCATTATACTGTGGATTCATACAGTGTCTAGTGTAAATTTACTTTTCTTCGCTAATACAGTAATCATGCAATGTTGTTAACGCTTGTTGAACCGCTTGTAGCCTAACTTGAGCTCTATCTCCAGAAAAGTAATGCGTTTCTACTCTGCTCCAGCCCCATTTCGATTGCCAAGCAAAACAAACAGTACCCACTGGTTTATCTTCACTACCACCTCCAGGCCCAGCAATACCACTAACCGACACCGCAATAGATGCATTTGAGCGAAGCAAAGCCCCACTAGCCATTTCGATAACAGTATTTTCACTTACTGCTCCAAACTCATCAAGCGTATCTTGATTTACTCCCAGCATCTCTATTTTCGCCTCATTACTGTATGTAATAAAAGCTCGGTCAAACCATTGAGAACTTCCCGCGACCTCAGTTATTTCAGATGCGATGCCACCACCAGTACACGATTCGGCCGTGGTTAACACCCAACCATTTTGCAATAAAAGGTGACCAAGGTTCTCACTAAGATTTTCATCTAATTCCATGCTTATTCCTTTTAGAACTCTTTAAGCTCACGCTTGATTAACGTATCCTAAGCCGCAATGAAAACAAACGAAAGATGTTACCGTGAAAGACGCCAATAATCATACCCCCATGATGCAGCAATATTTAAAACTCAAAGCTGAAAATCCCGATATATTGCTCTTTTATCGTATGGGTGACTTCTACGAACTGTTTTACGAAGATGCAAAACGCGCATCGCAGTTAATGGATATATCGCTAACTAAGCGAGGTTCGTCGGCGGGTGAGCCCATTCCGATGGCTGGTATTCCTTATCACGCAGCAGAAGGTTACCTTGCAAAGCTTGTTCAACTTGGTGAATCAGTTGCTATCTGCGAGCAAATTGGTAACCCGGCAACAAGCAAAGGACCAGTCGAACGTAAAGTCGTGCGGATTATTACCCCCGGTACCGTGACTGACGAAGCATTACTACCTGAGCGTTTCGACAATTTAATCGCTGCAATTTATCAACATAATGAGATGTTTGGATATTCAACTCTCGACGTAACCAGCGGACGTTTTCAATTAAGCGAACTAAAAAATGAAGAGGCAATGTTGGCTGAGCTCCAACGAACTTCACCTCGAGAATTGCTATACCCAGAAAATTTTACTGCAATCGATTTGATCGAATCTTGCAAAGGCGCACGCCGCCGTCCGATATGGGAATTTGAAATTGGTACAGCTCGACAACAATTAACTCAACAGTTCGGCACTAAAGATTTAGTCGGTTTCGGTATTGAATCGGCCGAATTAGGCTTATGTGCAGCGGGATGCTTGATTCAATATGTTAAAGATACACAGCGAACGACATTACCTCATATTCGAGCGCTAACATTTAACCGTCAAGACGATAATGTCATTCTCGATGCGGCGACTCGGCGTAACCTAGAGCTCACGACAAACTTATCAGGCGGCAGCGACAACACACTTGCTGATGTTTTGGATCGAAGTGCAACCGCTATGGGGAGCCGAATGTTAAAGCGTTGGATACATCAACCAACCTGCGATCACGATACGATAAATCAGCGTTTAGATGTTATTAGCGAAATATTACAGCACAGTGCCTTTCTAGAGCTGCAACCAATACTTAAGCAAATCGGGGATATTGAAAGAATCATTGCCCGTTTGGCGATCAGAAGTGCACGTCCAAGAGATTTAGCTCGATTACGCCTTGCACTTCAACAACTCCCTGAATTATCCACATCATTGTCGATTTTTTCGAGTATTCAATTAAAAGAAATCGCTGCCTCATGCCAACCAATGGATGAACTTTGTGGTTTACTCGAATCAGCCATCATTGAAAATCCACCTGTTATTATTCGCGATGGTGGCGTTATCGCTCCCTGCTACGACGAAAAATTGGATGAATGGCGTGATCTCGCCAATGGGGCAACAGAGTATTTAGAACGCTTAGAAGCGGATGAGCGCGAACGCCATGATATTGATACATTAAAAGTCGGCTACAACAATGTTCATGGCTTTTACATCCAGGTAAGCCGAGGCCAAAGCCATTTGGTCCCTTCTCATTATATCCGTCGTCAAACCTTAAAGAATGCCGAGCGTTATATAATTCCTGAGCTTAAAGAACATGAAGATAAAGTTCTGAATTCTAAATCAAAAGCTTTAGCAATTGAAAAACAGCTATGGGACGAACTGTTTGATAAGTTACTCCCTCAGTTGGAGAGCTTACAGTGCTTGTCTAATGCAGTCGCTGAATTAGATGTACTACAAAACTTGGCCGAACGTGCTGACACGTTAAATTATTGCCGTCCGACTATGGACAAGCTGCCTGGTATCGATATCACACAAGGTCGTCACCCCGTAGTAGAGCACGTAATGAAAGACCCGTTCATCGCCAACCCTGTTTTGCTCAATACTAAACGCAAAATGCTAATCATTACTGGTCCTAACATGGGAGGAAAATCCACCTATATGCGCCAAACGGCATTGATTGCGTTAATGGCTCATATCGGAAGTTATGTACCAGCACAGACGGCGACTATCGGGACATTGGATCGCATATTTACTCGAATTGGAGCCTCTGATGATCTCGCTTCTGGCCGTTCTACTTTTATGGTCGAAATGACCGAGACCGCCAATATACTCCACAATGCAACTAACCGAAGTTTGGTGTTAATGGATGAAATTGGCCGTGGAACCAGTACTTATGATGGTCTGTCTCTAGCGTGGGCAAGTGCTGAATGGTTAGCTAAAAAAATCAATTCGTTGACGTTGTTTGCTACGCACTATTTCGAACTAACTGAATTACCAAATCTAATTCCTAACCTTTCCAATGTTCACCTTGATGCGGTTGAGCATGGTGACAATATTGCGTTTATGCATTCCGTGCAGGAAGGAGCTGCCAGTAAATCTTACGGCCTTGCTGTTGCAGCGCTCGCAGGAGTGCCCAAAAACGTCATAAAAAATGCGAGAAATAAATTAACTCAGTTGGAAAAAAACCATATTTCGACTCAACCTCACGCAAAAAGCGCAAGCCAAGATCATGATCATCGAGAAGATCAGCTAAGCTTGATCCCTGAACTGAGCGACGTTGAGAAGCAACTAAGTAATATTAACCCTGATGATCTTACGCCAAAACAGGCGCTCGATATGCTGTATCTATTAAAAAAACAGTTATAGCTGTGGATATAAAGTAAAGGATCAAAAAAGGCGCTGAATCAGCGCCTTTTATATAAAACAAGTTAACCATTAATGATCGTTAGCAAAATCAAACAACGATTCCATGCTCAGACCTTGTTTAAGTAAAATATCTCTTAAACGACGCAGTCCTTCAACTTGAATTTGACGAACACGTTCGCGGGTAAGACTAATCTCACGACCAACATCTTCAAGTGTTGATGGTTCGTAGCCTAAAAGACCAAAACGACGAGCAAGAACTTCTTTCTGCTTTGGATTAAGTTCATCAAGCCAATCAACTAATGATTTCTTAATGTTGTTATCTTCTAGTGCATACTCAGGATTGTAGTTATTCGAATCAGGGATAATATCAACAAGTGATTTATCACCTTCACCACCGATAGGAATATCGACTGAGCTAATACGCTCGTTTAGCTTTAACATCTTGCTAACATCATCGACAGGCTTATCTAATTCAAATGCAATATCTTCAGCGGTAGGCTCATGATCTAGTTTTTGTGATAATTCACGAGCAGTTCGGAGATAAATATTAAGCTCTTTAACTACATGGATAGGTAAGCGAATTGTGCGGGTTTGGTTCATCAATGCACGTTCGATAGTTTGACGAATCCACCAAGTAGCGTAGGTAGAAAAACGGAAGCCACGCTCAGGATCAAACTTCTCTACCGCGCGGATCAAACCTAGGTTACCTTCTTCAATAAGGTCGAGTAACGCTAAGCCTCGATTTGAATAGCGACGTGAAATCTTCACAACTAAACGCAAGTTACTTTCAATCATGCGCTTACGTGCTGCTTCATCACCTCTAAGGGCTCGACGAGCGTACAAGATTTCTTCTTCGGCAGTTAATAATGGAGAAAAACCGATTTCACTCAAGTAGATCTGAGTTGCATCTAGGCTTTTAGTTGAAGTATCAACATCCTCACGAACGGCAGTTTGTTGTTCTTCTGTATGTGAATCAACAGACTCGAGCCCCGCTTGATTTTCTTCGATATCAAACGAAAATTGCTCGACTTTAGTGACTGAATTGCTTTTACTCATATAGCCTCCCCCGGCGAGTTAGCAAGACATTACAACTTAATATGTCGTTATGGCTTATTATTTGTTTCGTGACGTTATTTCAAGTATCGAATTGGATTCATCGATTTTCCTTGATAACGAATTTCAAAATGTAATCTAACACTGCTGGTTCCTGTGCTGCCCATTGTGGCAATCTTTTGTCCTGCAGTTATATTTTGACCTTCTTTCACGAGTAACCTGTCATTGTGTGCGTAAGCACTTAAATAATTATCGTTATGTTTAATGATGACTAAATTACCGTACCCTCTGAGTGCATCGCCTGAATAAACAACAGACCCATCGGCGGTAGCAACAATGGCTTGACCTCGCTGACCAGCAATATCAATTCCTTTGTTTCCTTGATCACCAGTGGAAAATTTAGCTATTACCCTCCCTTTTGTCGGCCAAAGCCAATCTTTGACCTCATTGTTATTTCTTATTTTTGATTGCCTGTCTCGAAAGTTGGAATCTTTATTATTATTAACAGTTTCCTGACTTTCAAAACTACCATACCTTTTTATTTGTTTAGATTCAATACTATTAACTGGATCTTTTTTAACCACATCACTTTTATTTGCTGATATGTTTGAATTCCGCTCATTTTTAGAATTTTTTAATGCGTTCTCTGTTAATGGTTTTCTTTGGGAAACAGCTGATCCAACAACCGATGTAGCCTCTGAAGCCTTGCCAACACTGGGTTTACTTGCTGTTTTAATTGATATATTCGATTGGGACCGAGAGCTGCCATTGGATCTCAATTCAGGATTATCTACTGAATAAGATCGTTTTCCGTATTGTGGAGCTTGATAGGATCGACTCCAAAGACTGAGTTTTTGCCCTGGATATATAGTATATGGTGGGGTTAGTGCATTATAAGCAATAAGATCATTAACATTTTTATCGGTGAGGTAAGAGATAAAATAAAGCGTATCGCCTTTTTTGACTTTGTAATAACTCCCTCTATATTCACCGCGCCCGTTATTGGATTGCCCACTAACATCGGATACAGAGGCAGGAATATAACTTGCGCACCCAACAAGAACAGCAAAAGAGATCGCGAAAAAGATCAATCTAAAAAAGTGTTTTCTCATCAAGCTAGATCGCCTGAAACTAAAGGAACAAATCTGACCATCTCAATAATTTCCGTTTCAAATAAATCTCCAACTCTGACAACGCGCATTAATTGTTGTTCATTTTCACCAACGGGAATAACTAACCTACCACCTTCTGCTAACTGTTCTAATAGCGCTTTAGGTATTGTCGCGGCGGCTGCGGTGACGATAATCGCATCGAACGGCGCTTTAGAATGCCATCCCTGCCACCCATCTCCGTGCTTACTGGAAATATTATAAATATCAAGCTTACGTAAACGCCTTTTTGCATCCCATTGCAATGACTTGATTCGTTCTATTGTACAAACATGATCGACCAATTGAGACAATACCGCTGTCTGATAGCCAGAGCCCGTACCCACTTCCAGTACACGGCTTTCGCGTTGCAGCTCTAATAACTGAGTCATCTTCGCAACCGTATATGGCTGCGAAATGGTTTGCCCAGCACCAATGGGTAATGCATTGTTGTCATACGCCTGATGAAACATCGCCTGAGAAACAAAAATCTCTCTCGGTAATGCATGGATCGCATTTAAAACACTTTGATCAGTAATACCATTCCGAACAAGAAATTCGATCAATTTATCTGCTTGTGGATTTGGCATCGACATCTATCCTTTTAACCAATCTTTCATATCGAGTATTGAGTTGTGGGCGGTGAGATCTACCTGCATCGGCGTTAAGGATACATGCCGTTGTTCAACCGCATAAAAATCTGTCCCTTCACCTGCGTCTTGCTCTTTTCCTGGAGGCCCTAGCCAATATATGTCTTGTCCTCGAGGATCTTTTTGCTTAATCATATTTTCAGCGTGATGACGAGCCCCCAAACGTGTCACTGCAATATCACCGAGTTCTTCGTACGGTACATCGGGTATATTAACGTTAATTAAGCGACGAATTTTTACCGGTTGAGCTATATGTCGTTTTACCAACTTACAGGCAACTCTTGCTGCCGACTCGAAGTTTGTTTGCCCAACCAATGAAAATGCCATTGATTGAATTCCAAGAAAATGCCCTTCCATCGCCGCTGCCACCGTGCCTGAATAAAGCACATCATCACCTAAATTTGCACCATGATTTATTCCTGAAAGCACCAAGTCCGGTAATTGATCTTTCAACAATTCATTCAAACCAAAATGAACGCAATCTGTCGGTGTACCTTGTACAGAATACACATTTGGTTCGATCTGCTCGACACGAAGTGCCTGTTCTAAAGTCAATGAATTTGAGGCCGCTGAGCGATTACGATCCGGTGCCACAATAATAACCTCTGCGAATTCACTCAACGCCGCAGCAAGTGTCCTTATTCCTGTCGCATAAACACCATCATCATTACTCAATAAAATTCTCATTGATCAAATACTCGCTCATGAGGTATTTCTTCTACCACTTCACGCAATACTGATGTTGCATACGCTCCAGCAGGAAGTGAAAAACTTACTATAACGACATTTTTATCAACCTGCCATGTCATGTTTTTTGGGAGTAGTCGAATTGGTCTTCGATCATGGCGCATACGATTCCCACGAATTAGAGACATCAAGTCCTCTTCACTATCGAGGTGAGATTGCTCTAACGCCAAACACGCTTCGGTTGTTGGAAGCTCATTATCTCCCGCAAGGGCGGCTGTGATAGAAGCCTCTCCGTTTACGATCGCTTGGTCAAGCTCTGATTGGTTGTCGGCATTTACTGTTAAATGTGAATCCTTTTGCTCAACGATATCACCAGAAACAACATGTTCAAAACAACCTTGGTCAATACGTTCCGATACAATACGATTAAAAATCCACGAGCGCGCAGCCGACAACAACATGCTGCGCTGATTTTGGTTTCGAGACCGTACGTTATCTTTCCCCCAGCGGCGCGCTTCCGTTAAGTTATTGCCATTTCGCCCAAAACGCTGCGTACCATAATAATTCGGAACGCCTGATGTTGTGATTGCCGTTAACCTAGCGATAACAGATTCAATATCGCTCACTTCAGTTAAACGTATTTCAAATGCATTTCCAGCCAAGTCGCCAGCTTTTAGTTTTTTGTTATGTCGTGTTTGTTCTAAGATTTCAACATGAGGATACTGCGTTAGAAAACCGGTAAAATCAGGTGACTCTGATTTTGGTAAATAGACACTAAGCCACTGCTCGGTTACCGCATGACGATCTTTCAAACCAGCCCACCCTATATCACGAGATTTAACCCCGCATACTTTGGCTAATTCATTGGCGACAAAACTGGTATTTTCACCACGCTTACGCACACGAAGCATTAAATGCTCACCAGAGCCAGTAAGATCGAAACCCAATTGTTCGACCACCTTAAAATCCTCCGCCACGACTTTCAGTTTTGCTTTTGCGTTCGGAGCTCCCAATAAATAAGAGAATGAAGAAAGAATATCGCTCATGATGAATGGTTCCAAAATTGAAAAAAATTATACCCGCAATAGAAGCACAACGGCTTCGCTAGCAATACCTTCTTTACGTCCAGTAAAACCAAGACGTTCGGTTGTCGTCGCCTTAACATTGATCTGAGAAATGTCACACTGTAAGTCATTAGCGATTGTCTGACACATCGCATCAATAAAAGGGGCCATCTTAGGTGCTTGCGCAATGATCGTCACATCCGCATTCCCAAGGCGGTAACCTTTCTCCTGAACTCGGCGATACACATCCTTAAGCAATTCTCGGCTATTTGCGCCTTTCCATTTGTCATCGGTATCCGGAAAGTGACGACCAATATCCCCTTCTGCGATCGCACCTAATAATGCATCACACAAGGCATGCAAGGCGACGTCACCATCGGAGTGAGCAAGTAACCCTTGTTCATAAGGAACAGCAACACCACCTATAATTACTGGACCTTCACCACCAAATTTATGTACATCAAAACCATGTCCAATTCTAAACATCTCATTTCCTTGTTCTACTCAGATAGAACTCTGCTAAAGCGAGATCTTCTGGTTGAGTAATTTTTATATTGCTCGCCTTTCCAGCGACGATTAAAGGTGTTTGCCCTATATATTCAAATGCAGATGCTTCATCGGTAACTTTTTCTCCAGAAGTCATTGCGGTTTCAAGTGCTTGTTTTAAAGAGGCGGCTCTAAAAAGTTGAGGAGTTAGAGCATGCCAAAGCTGCTCTCTCTCAACCGTATGCTGAATTAAGCAACCTTTATCACTACGCTTCATCGTATCTCTGACTGGAGACGCTAAAATCGCTCCAACATGATGACCTTGAGCCTGCTCAATAAGCTCTTCAATATCATCAGTATCAAAGCATGGACGAGCGGCATCATGCACCAATGCCCATTCCGCTAGTTGATGCTCTAATGCATAGTTCAAACCATTTAGGACTGAGTCCGCTCGTTCTTTCCCACCATTAACACGTATTACTCGCGGGTCTGTTGCAATGGACAATGCTGAAAAGTATGGGTCTTTGGCACCAAGTGCGATAACCACAGAATTGATGCTTGGAAGGGCAAGAAGTTTATTTACTGTATACTCCAACACCGTTTTATCCAATAAAGGCAAATACTGTTTTGGTCGATCTGCTTGCATCCGACTTCCAACGCCAGCAGCAGGAACGATTGCGACGATAGAATTATGTGGAATCGAAGAACTATTCATCACCAAATTTTTCCTCACCTAAAATTCGATAGAATGTTTCTTCTTCTTTAATCATTCCCAATTCATTTCGAGCACGCTCTTCTATTGCATCTAATCCTTGGCGAAGATCGTCTATCTCAGCGAACATCTCTTGATTCCGCTCGAAAAGCTTGTCATTCACTTGCGTTTGACTGTCTATCTCACTCGATAACGTTTGATAATCTGAGATCCCATTTTTGCCTTGCCATAAGGTATATTGCAGAACAACCAGCAGCAAAAATAAAACCATCGAAAAAATACGCATAATCTTGACACTATATCGTTGTTCAATACCTTTCCTGATGTCATAAAGGAAGGATCAAAATTAAGGAGGAATACGACACCTTGTATCAACGTCGCCGCCGTGTGCGTCAACGTGATACAAGAAACCATGCTAATTTAGTATCTAGAGCAATATATAAGCAAACAAACCAAAACCAAGCAATAAGCGATAAATCACAAATGGCATCATACCCATACGAGAAATGGCTTTAAGGAACAGGTGAATACACAAATAAGCACTAACAAATGAAGTAATTATCCCTGTTACTAAAAAACCGACATGAACAGGCTCACCACTTACCGCTAACTTCAACCCTAAGTAACTTCCTGCTAAAACAATAATTGGAATCGACATTAAGAAAGAGAATCGTGCAGCAGCTTCACGTGTAAAACCAAGATATAACGCAGCGGTAATAGTTGCACCTGAACGAGACGTTCCCGGAATCATAGCAACAGCTTGTGCAATACCGATAACAAGGGCACTTTTCCATGTTCCTTGGTATTCATCTAAATTTTGCTTAGCGGTTTTATCGACGTACCAAAGTAGTAACCCGAAAACAATCGTGGTCGTCGCAATAACAGTGGCGCTTCTGGCATAAACTTCAATGAGATCTTTCGCTAATAGGCCAAATACACAAGCAGGAATCGTCGCTAAAATAATAAGCCATGCCAATTTCGCTTCTTTACTTCGATCACCTTTAAAAATAGAACCAATAAAGGCACTCAATAAACTGACCACTTCTTTGCGGAAGTAAATCACAACCGCGGCAAGTGTTCCGACATGAACAGCAACATCAAACGATAAGCCTTGATCTTCCCAACCAAGAATTGCCGAAGGCAGAATTAAATGAGCAGAGCTCGAAATAGGTAAGAATTCAGTTAAGCCTTGAATTAACGCCAGTATAAACGCTTCAAAATAGTTCATTGTTATTCTCTTTTTATATTAAATTTTAAACCACGGCTTAATCGCCGATAAAATCTCTAAATTATTAAACTCTACCCAGATATCCTTAACCGAACGTCCATCTCCGGGAATAACACGTTCGGGACAAAGCTCATAAAGCGGCTGGATAACAAAAGGGAATTGATAGATATCCTGTCGTGGAACCTTAACCGTTTCGTTACAGATACAATCACCGAATAGAAGGATATCTAAATCTATCGTTCTAGACTGCTTCTTTTGAGCATCTTGCGGTCGACCTAATTGCCATTCTATCTTTCTCAATTCATCAGAAAATTGTTCTAATGTGTGCTTCGTCGTGACTTCTACAACAAGATTAAAAAAGCTATCACCATCAAATCCAAACGCTAGTGATTCATAGATTGTGGACCAACGTGCCGCCGGATCTAAGGCGATCATAGCTCGAATGGCTTTCTCTATATGTTGATGCTTTTCAATATTCGACCCAATACCAACATAAGTAATCGTCACACATTGCCTCGTTCGATCACAACACCAACACCGCTGGCTTGTGCTATAGCATCGGGTTTTGTTAAGCGGATTTTAACCCAAGGAACGTTAAACTTAGTCATGATGATCTCAGCGATCTCTTCAGCGACTCTTTCAACCAATAAAAAACGCCCTTGTTCGATGTGATCAATGACCGTTTGGCTAACAACCGAATAATCCAAAGCATCTTGAACATCATCACTTTTACCTGCGAGACGATTATCATGAGCCATCTCAATATCAAGCACTAATTTTTGTTTAATCTGTTGTTCCCAGTCATACACTCCAATTGTCGTGATGACTGTCAGTTGCTCAATAAATACCTTATCCATAATACCCTTTTTCCAAACAACACATTTCCCACGAGCACCAGTATCACGACGACAGGTCGGATACCCTTATCCTACAATTAAGCGTACTATAATCATTCAAATTGGCTTACTCGACACTTCATAAATATCGCAATTGGATACGTAAACAAAAGCGACAAGATATAATAGTCGAAAAAGAGGTAAAATTGTGAATTCCATTACAATTTATCAGCTAATTTTAGTGAAGAATAGTGACGATAAAGTCATAGTGAGTCATCTCAATAATAGAGAGTCTAGCCTTAGATGTCGCCTTTTATCTTGTTGATTATTGTTGCTTCTTATTTGATCGGTTCGGTATCTAGCGCGGTCTTGATCTCTCGCATCAAACATCTACCAGACCCTCGACAACAAGGTTCAAAAAACCCTGGAGCCACAAATGTTCTCCGACTAGGTGGGAGCCGTATCGCTGCATTCGTACTTTTTTGTGATGTACTAAAAGGTATGATTCCAGTATGGGGCAGCTATTATTTAGGTATCAGCCCTGTACTACTTGGTGTTATTGCCATAGCCGCATGTTTGGGGCATATCTACCCGATATTCTTTAACTTTCAAGGTGGAAAAGGTGTCGCGACCGCCTTAGGTGCCATTGCTCCAATTGGGTTTTCTCTCACTTCTATGATCGTTGCAACTTGGTTAAGTGTTGCCTTTATATTCCGCTATTCATCATTAGCCTCGATCACTAGTGCGATTCTCGCTCCACTTTATACGTGGCTAGTCAATCCTCAATATACCTTGCCTGTCGCAATGCTCTGCTGCTTAATTCTATTTCGCCATCAAGACAACATGAAACGCTTGCTCGCGGGAAACGAACCAAAAATTGGGAAAAGATCCGCTATTTGATCCAAAAGAGATTAGACTTACTGATTAAACGACCACATTCCTTGAGACTGGCACTATGACTTGGTTTTCTATGCTGGCACTTTGTGCTTCGGCAAATGCTTCAATTGATATTGATTGTGATTCTGTTCACCAAACCTATATTCAAGAACTATCACAACTAGAGCTGACCACGACGGACATCGATGCAATCACCCGAACCGCTTACGCCGAAGCCGCCAACCAAGGTTCATTAGGTCTTTCTGGTGTTGTGTTTACGATTTTAAATCGCAAAATCAGTGGCAAGTTTTCAGATTCAATAAAAAGCATTATTAACAGTAATAATCAGTTTGAACCCGTCACTGTAGCCGGTGGTTGGGAAAAATTACCACAGCCAACATTAGAGCAACGTGCTCGTATCGAAACGATAATTGAATTAGCTCAAAGTGGATATATGTCCGATCCTACTCATGCGGCATTGTATTTTCAAAATACCCAGATCGTCGCAAAAAGAGTTGAGGAAGGGTCGGTATCGGGGCACCTTGAACATTTTGGTAATGCCCCAATTTCAGCCAGTATTGCTGATCATACCTTTTATTCGATTATGTGCCTCTCAGAAGCGGAAGAAACGCCTTCAACCTCTAAAAGCTTAACCTCTTTTCCTTTACTGAAAAGCCCTCTGAGCAATGGTGTCAAACAGCTAAGAGGCAGTAACAATTCGAAATAACGCCTCTCTACCGCTTAAAACCTTACCCAAGATTATGAGCAAAGAAAGCATTGAGATGAGACGTCACCTCTGCGCTCGATTCAAGTACACTCATGTGCCCAGTATTCGCAAGTACTTTTAGTTCACTGCCCGTGATCGCATCATTCATTAAGTACGATTCCAACGGTGGGCGTGCTCGATCTTCCGATCCAGATATAATCAATACCGGTAATGCAAATTTCTCAATATCTTCAAAGCGCTCGGGACGAGAATACATTACCTTGCCAACATCAACCCATGAATGGATCTCAAGCTCGGTTGCATTTTTCAACTTATTCTCGAATTCAGCCACATAACCTTCTGACTGTTCTAGTGCATATGTTGAAAAATAGAGTGGAAGCAATGGCGTAATAACCTCATCGGAAATCTGACTCTCTTGCTTCATACGGTGAAACCAATCGTTATATTTGGTGCAATTGACCTCAGGTTCGAAGCCAACAAATGTATTCAGTAAAACCAAACTTTTAACCCGCTGTGGAACCAACATGGTTAGCTCCACGCTCCACATTCCGCCTAGTGACATGCCTGCAAGTGAAAAGTCTTCAATATCCAATGAATCAAGCAATGCTAAAACATGTTTTGCATAGTCGGTTAAGTCGAAACCAGAATAAGGAAGAGGGTCGGATAAACCATGCCCAAAAAAATCGGGAATAATACAGCGGTAAGATTGGCTAAGCTCAGCGACCTGCTCTCGCCACATCTCACAATCCCAAAGATAATCGTGGCCAAATACGATCACGTCTCCCTGACCAATGTCTTGGTAATGCATACTTTGACCATTAACGACAAAAACCGGCATATCTAATCCTTTTGAGCAGAACTTACGGGGCTGAGTTGATCTATTGGCCAGCGAGGAACCGCTTTGACTTCCAAATCATTGGTCTCGTTATTTTTCAATCTCTGCATGCCTGCAAACGCAATCATGGCACCATTATCGGTACAAAATTCAGTTCGAGGATAAAACACCTCTCCTCCAATCTTCTTTGCAAGTTGGCCTAGTGACTCTCGCAATTGAACATTGGCACTCACGCCGCCAGCGATAACGATTCTTTTCATACCTGTTTGTTCTAGGGCGCGACGACACTTAATCACAAGAGTCTCACACACTGCTTCTTGGAATGCATACGCAATATCCGCTCGAGTTTGATCATCGTTATCATTAGAAGCAATCGTGTTTGCAGTGAAGGTTTTTAGACCTGAGAAACTCATATCAAGACCTGGTCGGTCAGTCATCGGGCGTGGAAATTTAAAGCGGCCGGGCGTTCCATTTGTTGCCAATTTAGCGAGTAATGGTCCACCTGGATAATCAAGCCCCATTAATTTCGCCGTTTTATCGAAAGCCTCACCAGCAGCATCATCAACTGACTCGCCAAGAATTGTGTACGCACCAATACCATCGACTTGAACGATCATACTATGACCACCGGAAACCAAAACCGCGACAAACGGAAACTCTGGCGGTGTATCTTCTAACATTGGGGCAAGTAAATGCCCTTCCATATGGTGAACCGCGACAGCAGGAACATTCCATGCGTAGGCCAAACTACGTCCAATGGTCGCACCAACCAATAGTGCCCCAACAAGACCAGGTCCAGCCGTGTAGGCAATACCATCAATATCTTTTTTGGTACAACCGGCTTCCTCTAAAGCAGCATTAATAAGAGGGATAGTTTTTTTTACATGATCACGAGAGGCAAGTTCAGGCACTACCCCACCATAATCTGCGTGCAGTTTTACTTGGCTATATAGCTGATGAGATAACAACCCTTTTTCATCATCATAAATAGCGATTCCAGTCTCGTCACACGAGGTCTCAATACCAATAATGCGCATAATTAATTCGCTACACTTTTCTCATCAGATAGAAATTGGCGACATGTTACCTTGGCTTGTGTCGACAGACAAATTTTGTCTTCGTTAAAATTAGACAAAGTGCTTTACAAAGCCCATTCGTTCAGATTAAAATTCCGCACCATTTTTGATCTAGCTGGTTAAAGGTCCGATACGAGTCAAGCGATACCGTATTTCTCTGTATCTAGACTAGAAGAAACCAGAATTAACGAATAACCCCTGAGGTGAAAGGCATATGCCAATAGTTAAAGTACGTGAAAACGAACCGTTCGACGTTGCATTACGTCGTTTCAAACGCTCTTGCGAAAAAGCAGGAATTCTTTCTGAAGTGCGCAACCGTGAGCACTATGAAAAGCCTACTACAGTTCGTAAACGCGCTAAAGCAGCTGCTCAAAAGCGTCATGCTAAGAAGCTAGCTCGCGAAAACGCTCGTCGCGTTCGCCTGTACTAATAACTGATTCCAACTAAGGATTTAGTTATGGCTCTGATTGAACGACTCAAAGAAGAGCAAAAATTAGCGATGAAAGCCAAGGACAAATTGCGCCTTGGCACTATTCGTTTAGCCCTGTCAGCAATTAAACAACGTGAAGTTGATGAACGTATAACGCTCACTGACGATGATATTGTTGCAATACTGACAAAAATGGTTAAACAACGTCGCGATTCTGTCGCTCAGTATGAAAACGCAGGTCGTAGTGATCTTGCTGAAGCAGAAAGTGCTGAAATTGCAATACTTGAAGATTTCATGCCTCAAGCGTTAAATGACAATGAAGTTGCTGAGCTAATCAAAGCGGCAATTGAAACGTCTGGCGCTTCTAGCATGCAAGATATGGGTAAAGTAATGGCTGTGCTTAAACCGCAAATACAGGGACGTGCAGATATGGGTAAAGTTAGCGGACTGGTTAAGTCTAATCTAGCTTAATATCCATCACAAAGATTAATAAGCCGTGTTATTCTTACGAATGCACGGCTTGTTTGCATTTAACTCAATCAAATTGGATGTTTCTTTTTAGGTTTTATGGCCGGACATATTCCTCGTACTTTTATTGATGATCTCCTAGCTCGACTTGATATTGTCGACATCGTAGACGCGCGGGTGAAACTTAAAAAGAAAGGAAAAAACTACTCTGCGTGTTGTCCATTCCATAACGAAAAAACCCCTTCATTTAGCGTTAGTCAGGAAAAGCAGTTTTATCACTGTTTTGGCTGTGGTGTACACGGTAATGCTATCGACTTTATTATGGAGTTTGAACGACTCGATTTTGTTGAAGCAATTGATGAACTTGCGGGTGTATTGGGTATAGAAGTTCCTCGAGAACAACGCCCTGGAACTCGAGCAAATGACAACACACCAAGAGTGAGTAGTGATACCAAGCGATCACTTTATGATCTACTTGAAAGTGCAGCTCAGTTTTATCGTCAACAATTAAAAAAACCGGCAGCGAAACAAGCTATTGATTACTTGAAAGCTCGCGGGGTTTCCGGAGAAATAGCTCAAAAATTTGGAATTGGATACGTCCCAGATGAGTGGGATTCTATTCGCCAACAATTTGCCACTTCTAAACAAAGCGAAGATATGTTGCTTGATGGCGGTTTGTTGATTGAAAATGATCGTGGTAATCGATACGACCGTTTTCGTGGTCGGGTTATGTTTCCAATTCGAGATCGTCGCGGCCGCGTGATTGGGTTTGGAGGTCGAGTATTAGGAGATGGAACGCCTAAATATTTAAACTCACCTGAAACTCCAATTTTCCATAAAGGCAAAGAGCTCTACGGTTTGTATGAAGTGTTGCAAACCTATCGTGAACCAAAGCAGATTTTGGTCGTAGAAGGGTATATGGATGTCGTCGCATTGGCACAATTCGATGTCGATTACGCCGTTGCTTCATTGGGTACGTCAACAACCGGCGATCATCTTCAGTTACTCTTTCGTCAAACCAATACTGTCGTATGTTGTTATGATGGGGACCGAGCTGGACGTGAAGCAGCTTGGAGAGCATTAGAAAATGCGTTGAGTTACCTCAAGAGTGGCAATATTCTCAAATTTTTATTTTTGCCTGATGGGGAAGATCCAGATAGTTACATTCGCCAATATGGGCAAGAAGCATTTGAACAACAAGTTCAGGAAGCACAACCACTCTCTGTATACTTATTTAATCATCTCCTTCAACAAGTCGATGTTGGTAATAATGAAGGTAAAGCAGCATTAGAAGCGCTTGCATTGCCTCTTATTTTTAAGATTCCCGATGAATATTTGCAATCTCAACTTTTGAAATTGCTCGAACAAAAAACGGGAGTTTATAAAAAACCTGTTGTAAATAAAGAGGATAACCGAACACCTCAACCACATAGAGAAATAAAGCGGACACCAATGAGAGAAGTGATTGCTTTGCTTCTGCAAAATCCGAGCTATGCTCAAAGGGTACCGGATCTAAGCAGCGTAAGAACATTACCTATTCCAGGTCTCACTTTATTAATTGAGGTAGTTGAAAATTGTCGAAATTATCCCCATATAACAACAGGCCAGTTACTTGAGTACTGGCGAGGAAATAAAAACGAGCCTTTGGTATCTCGGCTAGCAAGCTGGGAGATACATATTAATGAAGAAAACCAAGAAGAGCTGTTTTTAGACTCACTAGATAAAATACTTGCACAGTGCATAGAAAAACAAATTGAAGATTTGCAGGCTAGAGAGCGAAGTGTCGGTTTATCATCCGATGAGAAAAGGGAGCTGTTAGCTCTAATGCTAGATTTAAAAGCGTAACCCTTATCTTATAGTCAGCAATTTAGAAATTTGTTATCATACGTGGTTTGCATTTCGCATACTTATTCCGTCACCAGATATGAAGTTGGATACCGTCTATGGATCAAAATCCGCAGTCACAGCTAAAATTACTTGTTATTAAAGGCAAGGAACAAGGCTATCTGACATACGCCGAAGTAAATGACCACTTACCTGCAGAGATCGTAGATTCTGAACAGGTAGAAGATATTATTCAGATGATCAATGACATGGGCATAAAAGTAGTTGAAACTGCTCCTGATGCCGATGATCTTGCTCTTAATGACGACACTGCAGTTACTGATGAAGACGTAGCTGAAGCTGCTGCTGCTGCACTTTCAAGCGTTGAAAGTGAAATTGGCCGAACGACCGATCCCGTCCGCATGTATATGCGTGAAATGGGTACTGTTGAACTTCTTACTCGCGAAGGCGAAATCGATATAGCAAAACGTATCGAAGAAGGGATCAACCAAGTTCAACGTTCTGTCGCTGAATACCCAGGAACCATTCCTTACATTCTTGAACAATTCGATAGAGTGCAAGCTGAAGAGCTTCGTCTTACCGATTTGATTTCAGGCTTTGTCGACCCTGATGCAGATGAGACTGCAGCACCAACCGCCACACATATCGGTTCGGAGCTGACAGGTTCAAATCTTGCTGATGAAGATGACACTGAAGAAGATAAAGACAAAGATGATACGGATGATGAGGACGATGAGGAAGAAGATACTGGTATCGATCCTGAATTCGCCGCAGAGAAGTTTAATGACCTTCGTTCTCGCTTCCAAAATTACCAACTAGCTCTCAATGAGCATGGTGATGGAAGTAAGCCATCGAAAGAAGCTTCTGAATTGGTATTGGACGCATTCCGTGAATTCCGTTTAACACCCAAGCAGTTTGATCATTTAGTTCGAAACCTTCGTACGTCAATGGATCGTGTTCGTACCCAAGAACGCTTAATTATGCGTTCTGTGGTTGAATACGCAAAAATGCCGAAAAAAGCATTTGTTCAAGCTTTTACAGGTAATGAATCAAGCGAAGAATGGTTAGATACTGTTTTAGCTTCTGATAAACCTTACGCTGAAAAAATTCGCCTCAATGAGGATGATATTCGTCGTTCGATCCAGAAGCTAAAATCAATCGAAGAAGAAACTTCTTTAAAAGTCGTACGTATTAAAGACATCAGCCGTCGCATGTCAATCGGTGAGGCAAAAGCTCGTCGTGCGAAAAAAGAGATGGTTGAAGCGAACTTACGTCTGGTTATTTCAATCGCGAAAAAATACACTAACCGCGGCTTGCAATTCTTAGATTTAATCCAAGAAGGCAACATTGGTTTGATGAAAGCGGTTGATAAATTTGAATACCGTCGTGGTTACAAGTTCTCGACTTACGCCACTTGGTGGATTCGTCAGGCGATTACTCGCTCCATTGCAGACCAAGCACGAACAATTCGTATTCCAGTTCACATGATTGAAACAATCAATAAACTGAATCGTATTTCTCGTCAGATGTTGCAAGAGATGGGCCGCGAGCCTCTGCCAGAAGAGCTAGCAGAACGCATGCAAATGCCAGAAGACAAAATTCGCAAGGTCCTTAAGATTGCGAAAGAGCCAATCTCGATGGAAACACCGATAGGCGATGATGAAGATTCTCATCTAGGTGACTTTATCGAAGATACTACGTTAGAGCTTCCATTAGACTCAGCAACAGCAACCAGTCTACATGTCGCGACACGTGATGTTCTTTCAGGTTTAACGCCACGTGAAGCTAAAGTTCTGCGTATGCGTTTCGGTATCGACATGAACACTGACCACACACTTGAAGAAGTGGGTAAACAGTTTGATGTTACACGTGAACGTATCCGTCAGATTGAAGCAAAAGCGTTACGTAAACTGCGTCACCCTAGCCGCTCAGAAACTCTGCGCAGCTTCTTAGACGAGTAAATAACCATCAATCTGAACAAAAGGTGAGCTCCGCTCACCTTTTTTGTATCGAATTGTTCTAAGTGAATAAAATCTAAACAGATTTAACCCATATTCTCTCTAGACACCCAACTCGGGTTCACCTATAATCGTTGACCTATTTGGGGCCTTTAGCTCAGTTGGTTAGAGCGTCCGACTCATAATCGGCAGGTCCTGGGTTCGAGTCCCGGAAGGCCCACCAAATTTTAAAAGGTTAGTATCCAATATGGCTACTAACCTTTTTTCTTTCCTACTTTCCTTGCCCACATAAGCCATATCAACTTTGCTAACTAAACAACATATGTATCAACACACGATGTCAAAGATAAACGATAAAACTCTATTCGACAGATCCACTAAAAACTATCTATAAATCGTCGTTTCTATGTTCAAGAATTGCGAAAAAATGAGACAAGAGAAACTTTTATCATGAGCTTTACCAAAATTTAACTTAGCAAGGTTATTTAAAGATAACATTGAAATAGAACGGTAAAGTTAGTGAATATTTATCGAAGTCATACCGAAGCTCAACGTCACCAGAACGGCACCAGTCGACTGGAGCGAGCTCAGATTTAATTAATCGGAAATTCTCTTTATGAAATTAAAGTCATTTATCGCGATTCTGTTTTCTATCTCGATATCATCTCAGGCAGCAGAAGAGTTACATCAAACTGAATTTACTTTCGAAGATTTAAAAGCACTCGCAAAAGCTTCGGCGGAAAAGCCATACTCTGCACCGGTTGTTCCCTCGAGGGAATTAATAGAAAAAATTGATTACGACCAACACTGGAAAATACGCTTTAAAGAAGATGAAAGCTTGTATGCTAGTGGGAAAAAGGCACCCATACAGTTATTTTACCCTGGCCGCTACTTCCCAGAACCGGTAAAAATCTATATCAGAGACGATAAGAATATCGCCGATGAAGTCCCTTTCAGTAACGAATTTTTTGATATGCCATCCGATAGTCCTGCTCATGATTTACCTGAAGGATTCGGATTTGCAGGTTTTAGAATTATGCGACCAAATATGAAGCCTGATTGGGTTTCTTTTTTGGGTGCATCCTATTTTCGTACCGATGGGCCAGAGGGACAATATGGGCTATCAGCACGAGGTATTGCCATAAATACAGGTATGAATCAGCCTGAAGAGTTCCCTCGGTTTTCTGCGTTTTGGCTTGGTCCAGCAGAGCATAGAGGAGAGAGCTTGACAGTGTGGGCACTGCTTGAAGGGCCATCAATAACTGGCGCATATCGCTTTGGTTTAGCCAAAGACAACAAAAAAGCCAAAGGACATGTTACGTCTGTTTCGGCTCATTTATATATGCGTGCCGATGTTGAACGATTAGGGATAGCACCGCTAACCAGCATGTATTGGTACTCACAAAGAGACAAAACAATCGCTAAAGACTGGCGCCCAGAAATTCACGATAGTGATGGTCTCGCTATCCATACAGGGACTGGCCAACACATTTGGCGGCCACTGAATAATCCTCACTCGGTTTCAACCAACAGCTTTACTGATGAAAACCCAAAGGGATTTGGACTGATTCAGCGAGATCGTAACTTCGACAACTACCAAGATGATGGCGTATTTTACAACAAGCGCTCTTCTGCGTGGATTAAACCTAATGGCGATTGGGGAAGAGGTGTTGTACAGCTCGTAGAAATTCCAACAAAAGATGAAACTTTCGATAATATCGTTGCCTACTGGGTACCAGAAAAACAAGCCCGTAAAGGAGAAGAGTTTTCCTTTTCTTATGACATCGAATGGCGCCCTGTTGATCCGAAATCAAAACAGTTAGCCAGTGTTTCTGATACCAGACAAGGGTTAGGCGGAATTCCCGGTCAACCGATTCCTGAAGGTGTCAACAAAATGGTCATTGATTTTGAAGGACCTAGATTGAAAGGGCTCAATCGCGAAAGTGGCGTTAAACCCGTAGTAAAAGCGAGCAACGGTGAAATATTAGAACCTATCGGAGCTTACCCTATCGTAGGAACAAACAAATGGCGATTGGCCTTCGACTACAAGCAAGAAAATAGCGACCCAGCTAACATCCAAGCGTATTTGATGCATGAAGACGAGGTTATATCTGAAACTTGGGTTAGTGATGTAACTGTAACTATTGATTAAGCCAATATGTGCAGTATATAAAACAAAAATAGCCTACTTTTCAGTAGGCTATTTTATTGATAGGTACGGAAAGTTATTTAGTGCGTACTCTCTAATGGCTTCCCATCCAGTTCCGGCTTTTCTTGTTCAGCCATCGCCTCATTGCGTTCTTTAATTTCTTTCCAAAGATCCGCATTTTTGATACCAAGCTTATCAGGGTCAAAAATTGGATTTAGACCTGCTTTTTTCTGAGCTTCGTAGTCTTTCAAACAAACTAATGCTGGCTTCTGTAAGATAAGAATGGCGACAATATTTAACCAAGCCATCAGACCAACACCAACATCGCCTAATCCCCATGCGACACCAGCACTATGTACAGTTCCATAACCAACCGATGCTAGAAACATCAACTTCATCAGTAACGTCAGCCAAGGGCGTTTCGTCGTACGGTTTATATAAGAGATATTAGAATCCGCCATGTAGTAATAAGCAAGCATGGTCGTAAATGAAAAGAATAATAGAGCTAACGCAACGAAGCTTGCGCCAAACCCCGGTAGAGCAGACTCAACGGCAGCTTGAGTAAAACCAGGACCAGCACTTACGCCAGCCAGCCCTTCAACTAACATTGTTCCATCAGCCGCATGCACATTGTAGCTATTGGTTGCTAGCAGCATAAATGCCGTTGCAGTACACACAAACAGAGTATCAATATAGACAGAGAAAGCTTGTACATATCCTTGTTTTGCTGGGTGCGATACTTCTGCTGCCGCTGCTGGGTGAGGACCGGTACCCTGACCTGCTTCGTTGGAATACACTCCACGCTTAACACCCCATTGAATAGCCATACCAATCATAGCGCCAAAACCAGCATCAAACCCGAAAGCACTATTTAAGATCAGCATGATCATTTCCGGAATCTTCGAAGCATTCATAGCAACAATAACTACCGCGATGAAGATGTAAACAAGCGCCATAAATGGCACAACGACTTCGGCAAACGCTGCAATACGTCGTACACCACCAAAGATAATAAACGCAAGACCAATAACAATTACCGCGGCGGTAATAACTGGAGAAATCCCCCACGCATTTTCCATACCTGAAGCAATACTATTGGCCTGAACACCCGGTAAAAATAATCCAGTCGCGATTGCAGTCGCTACCGCAAATACCCATGCATACCATTTCAGTCCCATTGCTTTTTCTATATAAAATGCAGGGCCACCACGATACTGACCATTATCATCTTTCTCTTTGTAAATCTGACCGAGCGTCGATTCAACATAGGCGGTAGATGCTCCAAGAAAAGCAACCATCCACATCCAAAAGACAGCTCCTGGACCACCAAATGCGATTGCAGTTGCCACACCCGCAATATTACCAGTTCCAACTCGCCCCGAGAGTGACATAGCTAATGCTTGAAAAGAAGAGATACCTGCTGGAGACTTCTCTCCTTTAAACATCAGATGAAGCATCTCTTTAAATCCACGAACCTGCATGAATCGAGTTCTGATTGAAAAATACAATCCAGCTCCCAAACATAAATAGATCAGAGCTGGGCTCCAAATTATTCCATTTAAAAATCCTATTACGCTTTCCATTTTTCTTGTTACCTTAAAGTAGTTTTTTATATCGATATAGTTAATATAAACACTGCAAAAATAGCGCCATAATTCAAAACAACATCAAATACCACCAATAACGACATAAAAAGAAGTTTATATAACTATAAAAATTCAAACTTAAGGATTGGATAATAATCTTCTACAACGAAACTAAGCTTCCTAATTAAATGCACCAATTCAAAGCAAAAACATGAAGATTTTTATTTTTGCACCATTATTAATCATGATCACATTAGGTTCGTTTAATATTCAGAAATGAAAAAACCCAGCCACGAATATCAAATGGCTGGGTCTTGGGTTTTATTAATCTTCTTATCTAAAAAGACGGAAGGAGATAGAAAGCTTAGTTACTCAATAGTGCTTCTTTAGGTGCTACATATTCAAGATTACGGCTTTCAGCAACAGACTGATTCGTGATTTGACCACGGAATACGTTTAAGCCATTCAACAAGTGCTGATCATTCAGCAATGCATCTTTATAACCTTTGTCTGCTAACGCGACAATATATGGCAACGTTGCGTTATTTAGAGCAAATGTAGAAGTTCGAGCAACGCCACCTGGCATGTTAGCGACACAGTAATGGACAACGTCATCAACGATATAAATTGGATCTTGGTGGGTTGTTGCTTTTGATGTTTCTGCACAGCCGCCCTGATCGATAGCAACATCGACGATTACCGAACCCGGTTTCATTTTTTTGATCAATTCACGAGTAATCAGTTTAGGCGCAGAAGCACCAGGAAGAAGTACTGAACCAACAACAACTTCTGACGTCGTCGCATGTTTTTCAATACTATCCGCTGTCGAATAAACCGTTTTAATACGACCTTGATAAATAGCATCCACTTCACGTAATGCATCAGTATTTCTATCTAGAATGACGACCTCAGCACCAACACCAACGGCCATTTGTGCTGCGTTACGTCCAACAACACCAGCACCAATTATCGTTACTTTAGCAGGCTCAACTCCCGGAACACCACCAAGTAACATGCCGCAACCACCATGAGATTTTTCTAATGATGCCATTGCCGCTTGAATCGCCATACGTCCAGCAACTTCAGACATAGGAGCGAGCAAAGGAAGAGTTTTCTTATCGCTTGTTACTGTTTCGTAAGCAATACATACGGCTTTGCTTTTAATTAAGTCTTCGGTTTGTTCTGCATCAGGGGCAAGGTGTAAATAGGTAAATAAAATTTGATCTTCACGTAACATCGCACGCTCAACGGCTTGTGGCTCTTTTACTTTTACGATCATTTCACTTTCTGCAAAGACAGTTGCAGCATCTGGAGCAATGTCCGCACCAGCATCAAGGTAATCTTGGTCGCTAAAACCAATTCCTATTCCAGCAGATGTTTCGATCAAAATACGGTGACCACGGCCACTCAATTCTTTAACACTCGCAGGTGTCATTCCAACACGGTATTCGTGATTTTTAATTTCTTTAGGTACGCCAATTAGCATTGCTATCTCCAAAATAAGGTGTGATTAATAAAACCAACGCAATTAAAAGATAAATAAACCACAAAATCAACACTAACATAGTGATATGAACTGGGTATTTTTGGTGCAAGCAGTGTAACAAACCTAAAAATTAAAAAAATATGAACAAAAACACCACTTAAAATTTAAATTTAAGTGTCTATTACTAATTATGGGGCAAAAAAAAGATGCTCTTTATTTGTACATTTATCAATACGCACGATTCTAGTGCACTGTAGAATGAGTTAGAAAAAGGAAAAGTGAGTAGCTAAAAAAGTAGGAAAGGAATGCGAGTTTTAAGGTGTCGATCCAAAAAAATAGGCACTCCATTGCAAGAGTGCCTAACTATCATAACGAAGAAGAAAGAGTGCGTTTAAGCTTGCTCTGTACTTTCTTCTTTCTCTTCAACGCCAGTATTTTTTGCTGGATTATGTTGATAATATTCAACATCTTGCGCAGGCTCAATATAGTTACCCAGAATAATATCAGCCGCTTTTTCTGCAACCATCATCGTTGGTGCATATAAGTTACCATTGGTGATGACTGGGAAGATAGACGCATCGACAACTCGTAGGTTTTTAACCCCGTGAACTTTCAACTCACCATCAACCACGGCCATCTCATCGTACCCCATTTTACAGGTACAACTTGGGTGATAAGCACTTTCACCATCACGAGCGACAAAATCAAGAATCTCTTCATCAGTCTGTACATTCGGTCCTGGTGCAAGTTCTTCACCACGTAAGTCATCAAATGCAGGCTGTTCAATGATATTACGAGTACAACGAATCGCTTCTACCCACTCTTTACGCTCTTGCTCAGTCGAAAGATAGTTAAATAGGATTTCAGGTTTTTCATCTGGATCACTCGATTTAATCTTCACGTGACCACGAACATCGGTATTCATAGGGCCAACGTGCAACTGGAAGCCATGTCCATCACGTGGTGCACTACCATCGTAGCGAATTGCTAACGGTAAGAAATGGTACTGAAGGTTAGGATACGCAACTTCATCATTTCCGCGAATAAAACCGCCCGCTTCAAAATGGTTGGTTGCCGCATTCCCTTTACGATGAAATAGCCAATCGAAGCCAATTTTTGGTTGGTTGTACCATTTGAGCGCTGGGTAAAGGCTAACAGGTTGCTTACACGTATATTGAACATAAAGCTCTAAGTGATCCTGAAGGTTCTCACCAACACCGGGTAAATGGTGAACTGGATCAATACCCAATGCCTTCAACTCTTCTTTATTACCAATACCCGACAATTGCAGGAGTTTAGGAGAGTTAATAGCGCCGCCACATGAAATAATTTCACCACCATAAACCGTATTTGTTTTATTGCGACGTTTAAACTCAACACCAATAGCCGTTTTATCATCAAAAATAACACGACTTGCTGTAGCACCCGTTAATACCGTCAAGTTCTTACGGTTTTTAACCGGATGTAAATACGCACGTGCAGCGCTTAAACGACGACCTCGGTAGATATTTTGGTCAAACGCACCGAAACCTTCCTGTTGATAACCATTAACATCATCGGTTAAAGGATATCCCGCTTCTTGCGTAGCTTTAAAAAACGCTTCAAATAGAGGGTTATCGCAAGCAGCAGTAGAAATTGAGAGTGGACCATTATCTCCGTGGTATTTATTCGCACCTTTTAAACGCGTTTCAAATTTACGGAAATAAGGCAAACAGTGCTTATAGTCCCAATTATCTAAGCCTTCATGGCCGCCCCACTTTTCATAATCCATTGCGTTGCCGCGGATATAAATCATGCCATTAATACAGCTACTACCGCCGAGAACTTTCCCTCTAGGATGGGCTATTTTTCGGTTATGCATATGAGGTTCAGGTGCCGATTCATACAACCAATTATACGTACCATCGGTAAGTAGGTAAGTCAGTGCTGCCGGCATGTGAATACGAAAATCAAATCGATAATCGGGACGCCCAGCTTCTAATACCAAGACTTTATTTTCTGGGTTTGCACTTAACCGGTTAGCCAGTACACAGCCCGCCGAACCACCACCTACGATGATGTAATCGTAATTCTGTTCCGCCATGAAATATTAACTCCTCAACTTAATCTTTTAAAAAATATAAAAATGTAATTCTTTGCGTAATAAATTTATGATGAACGTCGTTGCAGACATTCATGTAACAGTAAGTAGTGCCTACTAATGGAACCTTGTAGCTTAATGGGCTCTTGATGAATAATTTGTTCTGCGGTATAGCGCCAGTTCTCTACTGTTTTTAATAAGAAATATGGATCGTCGTACAGGTTGTTGTCGTAGGAACCAAAACCTTGTTGCATCGCATGCATCACCCATTCAAACACCGCATTTCTCGCCATTTCAGCCAGCATCAAATTTAACTTGCGATCCGTTTCGGCCAATTCAAAAAAATCCACTGGAGTTTGCTTTGCGATATGTTCCATATGTTCAACCAAAGACAGCATTTTAGATTTCTGCTCTTCAGTCGCTCGAGTCATTGCCAATAACGCTACGCTCTGGTCAATGCTCTCTCTAAACTCAGATATTTCATTGGGGTTGATATGCTTTTGCTTAAGGAACAAGGCTAAGGATTCACTGATATTTGAAACTTCTACTTGTTTGATAAACGTGCCACCTTTCGGCCCTTTACGTATTTCAACCAATCCTTTTTGTTTTAAAGCACTAATCGCTTCTCTAATAACGCCACGCCCGGTACCAAATTGCTGCTGAAGCTCCCTTTCACTAGGAAGGCTATCACCATGTTGCAGCGTTTCATTTAATATGGCGGATTCAATCTGAAGGGTAATGTCTTCACTAGCGCGTCCAGCTTGAGCGGGCATAAATAGAGCGGGTCTACTTTGCTTATCCATGATGAATTTACTCTCTCTACATTATCAAATCACAATGGTACTACCAATATAGTATCATTTATAAATAAAATGGTAAAATAGAGCAAAACTCAAACAAAAGTAAACACATTGGTACTACCTAAATAAAAATAACATATTTCCCTTGTGAGGGAATCGCTAATAAAGTAAACATAACAAACCCATTAAATGAATAAAATTCAATAACTTAACTAACAACCAATTAACTATAAACTCGTACACTTCCATTGACAGCTGTTTGATATTACAAAGTAGAGTCGGTAACATTGATATTTTATTGAACAAAGAGTCCACATCTATATGACCTCACTTTATATCCACGGAAAAGCCTTCAAAGCGACATCAGGCGAAACCTTTCCTACATTCAATCCTGCAAATGGTGAACAACTTGCTGAAGTAGACCAAGCTTCAAAACAAGATGTTGACGCCGCGGTTGAGTCTGCTCGAAAAGGTTTTCAACAATGGTCAGCCCTTTCTGGTGCGGAGAGAGGACGAATTATGATGCGTGCGGTTGCGATTCTACGAGAACGCAACGATGAACTCGCTGAATTAGAAGTGAAAGACACCGGAAAGCCACTTCAAGAAGCGCTTGAAGTCGATATTACTACGGGTGCCGATGTTATCGAATACTTCGCAGGTTTAGCGGCTGGTTTGCAAGGACAGCAGCAAACCTTAAATACTGAACAGTTCTTTTACACTCGCCGAGAGCCTTTGGGAATATGTGCAGGTATAGGTGCTTGGAACTACCCGATACAGATCGCAATGTGGAAATCAGCTCCAGCTCTCGCTGCGGGCAATGCGATGATCTTCAAACCCTCTGAAGAGACTCCTCTTACTGCTATTGAATTAGCGAAAATATACACTGAAGCAGGTGTACCAGATGGTGTTTTTAACGTCGTCCAAGGCGATTACCGAGTTGGGGAGATGTTAACGGGTCATCCAGACATCGCCAAAGTTTCCTTTACTGGAGAGAGTTCAACAGGTATCAAAGTAATGACCGCTGCAGCTCAAACTCTAAAGCAAGTTACAATGGAGCTGGGCGGTAAGTCTCCTCTTATCGTATTCGATGATGCCAATATGGATAATGCCATCACTGGTGCCATGTTAGCGAACTTTTATACCCAGGGAGAAGTCTGTACCAACGGCACTCGAGTATACGTTCATGATGCTATTTACGACGAGTTTTTAGACACCTTAACTCAACGAACCCAAAAATTAATCCTTGGGGATCCTCTTGATCAAAAGACGCAAGTTGGTTCTCTGATTTCGAAAGATCACATGAGCAAAGTACTTGATTTTATTGAACAAGGGAAAGCTTCTGGAGCTCGCTTAGTTTGCGGTGGAGAACGCGAAGTTACGCCACCGATGGATAAAGGCTGCTTTGTTCAACCAACGATATTTGCAGATTGCGACGAGACTATGCCGCACGTGAAAAACGAAATTTTCGGCCCTGTGATGTCAGTCTTGCGTTTTAAAGATGAAGACGAAGTCATTCGCCGCGCCAATGATACCGAGTATGGTCTCGCAGCTGGTTTGTTTACGCAAAATCTTTCTCGAGCTCACCGAGTTATAGCACAACTTGAAGCGGGTATCTGCTGGATAAACACCTGGGGTGACTCTCCCGCTGAAATGCCAGTTGGTGGGTATAAGCTTTCTGGTATTGGTCGTGAAAATGGCCCTGAGACACTGCACAGTTATACACAAACTAAGAGCGTATTGATCACTTTAGGTGATCTGGAGTCGCCATACGAATAGAGGTTTTTATAACTGAGCCAATCGAACACGTATCGTCATATTCTAACGGACTCAGAGTATGACGATATTTCAAGCATCATTTTCATATCGCAAATCAGGTTTTAATTATCGTTAACACGATACTTAAGATTTGATATGGATGATTTGAAGTGTTGCATAATCATACACAAGGAATCTTATATGTGTGCTAAGCAAACAACCGGAGGTACTAAGTAATGACAGCTTGGATATCTATCGGTATTTTATTTACCTTCATCTCCATCGCATTTGTCTTATATCGTTGGGGCAACTTAAAATGCATTGGTGTTACACCAGTACGAAACTTTACCTTTATTGCAATCCTTTTTACATCTGGGTTAGATGTCGGGTTAATAATGTTCCCGCTTACTGAGTTTGCTGGATATGCAGACGTCGCGACAAGCCCCGAATATGCATTCAGTAATCCACTCGCTATCGAGTTTGGATATTGGGCATTTTTCATTTGGACATTCTACTTTCTAACTTGCTTCTACTTTTGCGTCATCGAACCAAAAGTAAAATTCTTCGACATTCCAATCATTAAGTTTATAAATAATGTCGTAATCGTAAGCACTTGTGCCTTCACCGCGTACTTATTATTGATTAATTTACCTTGGTATATCCCGCAATTAGGTGACGGGGAAACCGTGATTGGTAGCTTCTATTTAATTGTCTTTGTGGTCATCGCAATTGCCGTATATTCAAGCACTAATATTCGATATGTCAGAATATTAAGTTTAGGCAGTAGCTGGTTATTTCTTGGGTTAATCGCACTTATGTGGACAAATGCTTTCTTAGGCGAAAATTCTAGTGTTGGTGAATTCTTTACGACGTTCTCCTTACTTGGAAGTTACTTCACAAACCTGCATAAATTTGTTTTGCCGCTTAATGATTATCATGAATTCTACCTGTTCTGGTGGTTCTCATGGAGCATTATGATTGGACAGTTTACCTCTCGCTTTGTCGGTGGCCTGAAAACGTACCAAGTTCTCGCATCAATGATGATATTCCCATCTATCCCAATTGCGATATGGTTTACCGTTCTTTATTACTACAATCTAAAAGCGATTCCTGTTGATGGCATTTTCAATATAGCGATGATTTTTGTTGGTATCACGTTTGTTGTTAACTCTCTCGATTCGTTAGTTCGCTTATATACAGATAACTTGAACCTAACTGTTAAACGCTTTGGTAAACCACTCTACTTTGTGGGTAATTTAGTTTTATTATCAGGATTAACCCTTTTGTTTAAACTGGATTTCTTACAAATACAATGGGTTGGTGCGTTAGCGATTGCCCTTATACTAGGGTGTTTTGTTTATATTTTGGCAACCAATTATCGGAAAGTAGCCAAGATCGACCGCTCCACTCAAAATGACGTTGTTGATTTTAAGAAAATCGAACTCAGTAACTAAACCAAAAAAGAAGGAGGCTAAAACGCCTCCTTCAATGTTTATTCACAAATTTAAAGTTAAACTTTATATCTATCCATTTCGGGTCACTCCCTTCCAAAATTTAACTCGTTCTCTTTCAATAAATGGTAACTTCTGTCGGTTTAGATCTGCGATAAACGTCGACAATGCACCATAACGCGAACAAGGACCCGAATGTAGGTCTTGCCTTATCGGATTCTCAAACTACTGTGGAGAACCATTAATAAGACATAAAAAATCGGAACTTCCATGTAAAAAGTCCCGATTCGTATGCTTTATAATTTAAAGTATAATTAGCCCGCGCTAGTAATCGTATCGATTAACTCTTGCTGTACAGTATCTGCTTTCTCAATAGCAATTTGGCAAGTACCGGCAGCCACATGACCACCACCACCGTAACCGAGCATTAATTCACCAACATTGGTCTTACACCCGCGATCAAAGATCGATTTACCTGTCGCGAATACAATATTTTGTTTTTGGAAGCCCCACATTTTATGAATAGAAATATTACAATCGGGGAATAGCGCGTAAATAGTAAAGCGGTTACCTGCGTAAATCGTTTCTTCGTTGGTTAAATCAAGAAGAACTAAGTTGTTGTGAACCGTTGAACAGTTCAAAATTTGCTGTTGAAATAACATTTCGTGTTCACGGTACAACTCAATGCGCTCTTTCACATCTGGTAATGCGAGTATTTCCTCAATACTATGGTTCTTACAGTAATCAATCAAATCCATCATCAATGCATAGTTTGAGATTCTGAACTCACGGAAACGTCCCAAGCCAGTTCTCGCATCCATAAGAAAGTTTAATAAATTCCAATCTTGTGGGTTTAATACTTCATCACGATTGAATTGGGCTGAGTCACCTTTATCGACGGCTTCCATCATTTCCACCCATTCGACAGGAAACGTATCAAGGCCCCCGTAATAGCGCCAAACAACTCGAGCAGCAGAAGGTGCATCAGGATCAATAATATGGTTATCCTTTGCACCTTTATTTCGAATCGTTTCAGAAAGGTGGTGATCAAACGTTAGGTGGCAATCTTCAACATAAGGAAGGTTAGTCACAATATCATTCGGTGTTATTTCAACGATCCCATCCTGCATATCTTTTGGATGGACGAACTTAATATCATCAATAAGCCCTTGTTGCTTCAACAGTACTGCGCACACCAACCCATCAAAGTCACTGCGCGTGACAAGCCTATACTTTTGTTCTGACATACTGATTCACCTAATCTACTTCAAATATTATGCGCAACTTCATTAGCATGAAATGCTATTTTCTCAGGTATAGAAGTTACACAGATGATGTGGCATGAACCCTCTACAGGTAGCAGCCAAAGATTTAATATTACTATGCCTTAATATTAGACAAAGATAGAAAACTTTCCAGCCGAGACAACGACTCTCCGAACAAAAAATTTGGATTCTTTTTTTACGAGTAAAAAAGACCATGCTCCTTTATAAAAAAAGGTTTTACCCACAGAAGGTTACGCTTTTCTTTTCGAAATATTAACCGCCTAAATCGAGGCTCAATATTCATAATTAACTAAGCTGATATTGGCACATTATCCCTTTCCAAATGAAATTTATATGAAACATAGGCTCGCTATAACATTCAATAAACATGAAGCTAAGCAGTAGAAGTGTTATTCAGGTCGTAGTAAACGCAAATCATTAACGCTATATTTGTATGATTATTAAAATTCACCTGCACATGTTGATGAATGAGCTTTCAAGTTCCTCCACTAGAAGGTTTCTTCAGTAGAGACGACTTTACTCAAAGTCACTCACAGTCATCATTATTTAGCGTAAACATTTCAAGGAACCTACAAATGCTTGAATCATTCAATCTACAAGGAAAAGTTGCAATAGTGACCGGTTGTAATACTGGACTAGGGCAAGGAATGGCTGTCGCGTTAGCCAAAGCAGGCTGTCATATTGCAGGGGTGAACCGCAGTGAACCGACTGAAACTCGTCAAAAGGTTGAAGAATTAGGGCAACAGTTTATCGATATTCGCGTTGATATCTCATCACTCGACTGTATCCCAACCATTATTGAAACAACGTTAAGCCAATTGAGTAGAATCGACATTCTCGTCAACAATGCGGGCATTATTCGTCGCAACGACGCCATCGATTTTACTGAACAAGATTGGGATGATGTCATGGACGTCAATTCTAAGTCTCTTTTTTTCCTCTCTCAAGCCGTTGCCAAGCAGTTCATCGCCCAAGGTGAAGGCGGGAAAATTATCAATATCGCCTCGATGCTATCGTACCAAGGAGGTATTCGAGTCCCTTCTTACACAACCTCAAAAAGTGGCATCCTTGGATTAACGCGCCTTATGGCCAATGAGTGGGCTCAGCACAATATCAATGTTAACGCGATCGCGCCGGGCTACATGGCAACGAATAATACTGAAGCACTCAGAGCAGACGAAGTTAGAAACCAAGAGATCCTAAATCGAATCCCAGCCGGAAGGTGGGGAAATGCTGATGACCTTGCTGGCCCATGTGTTTTCCTCGCATCGAGTGCTTCAGACTATATCAATGGCTTTACTATAGCAGTCGACGGTGGTTGGCTAGCTCGCTAATAACAAATGGAGTTTTAAATGAAAATCGCTCTTATGATGGAAAACAGCCAAGCAACGAAAAATGCGGCAATACTAAAAGAGTTGCACCACGTTGTTGATGATCTCAATTACCCTGTCTACAACGTAGGTATGAGTGATGAGAATGATCATTCAATTACCTATGTTCACCTGGGTATCATGGCCAGCTTACTTATTAATTCAAAAGCTGTTGATTTTGTCGTTACAGGCTGTGGGACGGGACAAGGGGCAATGATGTCACTGAATATTCACCCTGGTGTTGTTTGTGGCTACTGCCTCGATCCTGCCGATGCATTCCTCTTTAATCAAATCAACAATGGTAATGCCCTAGCGCTGGCTTTTGCTAAAGGTTTTGGTTGGGGAGCGGAACTCAACGTGCGTTATATGTTTGAGAAAGCATTCACTACCGGAGAGCGAGGTTTAGGTTACCCACTTGAAAGAGCAGAACCGCAACAGAAAAATGCTGGCCTACTTAACGATGTAAAAGCCGCTCTTGCTAAAAACGATTTCCTTGAGGGTATGAAAGCCATTGATCAGGAGCTAGTGAAAACTGCAGTGACTGGCGAGCGCTTCCAGCAATGCTTCTTTGATAATTGCCAAGATAAGGATATTGAAGCTTACGTACGATCATTGCTTTAACCTAGTACAAACTTAATACCCATCGCATATAAAGGCAGCAGAGTGATAAATACTGCTGCTTTTATTTATCTTAAAAAATCGTAAGACTGATAGGTCACCACAACCAATGCCTTGACAACGAATGCACTAATTTCTCAATCGAATAACGTTTTGCAAAAATGTGAATATAGAGGAAATACAATGAATTTGAGCGCGACATATAAACTGAATAATGGCATCGAAATTCCTAAATTAGGCTATGGAACATTTCAAACTCCGGATGACCAGTCGGGTATTGAAGCCATCGTAAATGCACTAAAAGTAGGATATCGACACATTGATACAGCCCAAAGCTATAAAAATGAAGGCTGTGTGGGAGAAGCCATTAAATTATCCGATATTCCTCGCGAGCAATTATTCATTACCACCAAAATAGCAAACTCAGTCAACGGTTATGAAAATACAATAAAATCTTTAGATGAATCCCTTAACAAACTCGGCATAGAAACGATTGATCTCGTGCTTATTCATTGGCCGAGCCCTAAAAGGTTTCGAGATCAATGGCAATCACGGAATAGCGAAACTTGGAGAGCCTTGGAAACGTATTATAAGCAGGGAAAAATAAAAGCTATTGGTGTGAGTAATTTTAAAACTCACCATATTAACGAACTATTAAAAACCGCAACCGTGGTTCCAGCGATAAATCAAATTCGCTTATGCCCTGGTGATGTGGATGTTGAAACTGTCAATTTTTGTCGTCAACACAACATGCTGCTTGAGGCTTATAGCCCACTAGGACAAGGCGCGATTTTTGACACACCAGAAATCACAGCACTCGCTGAGAAACATAATAAAACCATCGCACAAGTCTCTTTGAGATGGAGTTTGCAGATGGGCTTCTTACCGCTGCCAAAAAGTGTAACACTAGAAAGAATTCAAGCGAATACTGATATTTTTGATTTTCAGCTTAATGATGAAGATCTTACCATGCTAACCAATCTCACGGGTCGATGCGGTGAATCAAAAGATCCCGACTCGGTGCCATTTTAAGCGAACAAGGTAGGCTGACAGCTCTATAGCTGTCAGCCTCCGCTTTCTCTACACCCACCGAGCGACTTCAAACTCGACACTAATGCTTCGTCTTGTGCGTTTTAAGCATAATGTCACCTTAGGTTAATCAAACAGCGATGGGATAAATAAGGTTAACGCTGGAATATAAGTGATCAACAGAACAATAATAATATTGGCCACGATAAACGGCATTATCGCACGGCTAATTTTTTCCATCGATTCCCCTGAAATAATGGATGCAGCAAATAAACAACAGCCGACAGGCGGGGTCGCGAGTCCTGTAATCAAGTTTACACACATAAATAATCCCGCATGAATAGGGTCGATTCCCATCATATTAAATAGCGGCAAAAATACAGGTGTAACTATCATCAATGCAGGAATTGAGTCCATGAACATACCTAAGAAAAACAACAGCACGTTGATAAGCAGCAAAATCAACCAAGGCGATTCAACATTTTCCATCAAGTATTCCGCAAACATCATAGGCAGTTGCTCATTAGATAATGCCCACCCAAAAATCGCTGCGGCAGCGATAATGATCGATACACTTCCGGTTTCAACGGTAGATTCTCGAATAATCCCCATTAATTTTGTCCAAGATAATGAACGGTATACAAACATGGCGATAAACATGGCGTAAAATGTCGCTATCACCGCTGCTTCGGTTGGACTGACGATTCCCATGAGAATTCCGCCCAGAATAATTATCGGCAAAAGCAGAGCGTAAAAAGCACTACCGACGATATTAAACCCCTGTTTTACATTATATTTTTCTTCTCGTTTAGGAAGATCATTTTTTCGTCCATATAACCAAACCACCAACATCTGTGAAACACCAACCATGATTCCAGGAAGTGCTCCAGCAAGAAACATATCTCGAATAGAAACCTGAGCAATAGAGCCATAAATAATAAACATGATACTTGGCGGTATGATTGGACCCATGGTAGATGATGCAGCAGTCACCGCTGCGCTAAAGCTTTTTTTATATCCTGCTTTAGTCATCGATGGAATCATCACAGAGCCAATTGCCGTCGTATCAGAAATAGCCGTGCCAGTGATCCCACCAAAAAACATACTGACTACAATATTAACGTATGCCAAATTACCTTTAACTCTCCCTACCATAAGGTCGGCTAAACGAATAATTCGGTCGCTAATTCCCGACTCAGACATAATTTTACCCGCGAGGATAAAAAACGGTATTGCTAACAAAACAAATGAATCGAATGAGCGTAGTAATCTAACAATCATGATACTGAGCGGAACCTCAGAACCAATGAAGTAAACTAATGTCGACGCAATCAGGGCAAAAGGAATTGGGATTCTAATGGCCATTAACAATATAAAAACTAAGATCATTAACAGAACAAAAGTCATGAGATGCTCCGGGGACTAAAAAGGGAGATTAATTTTCTTAATAGATAAAGAAAAATTAAAAAAGCAAATAGTGGTATGGATAAGTAAACGCTGCCGATCGGAAACCAAGAAATAATCGGTGGATGCACTGACCACATAGAAATGGCATGTTCAGTCCCAATAACCATAAAAATCAGACAAAGCGCTATCATAATAAGGCAATGGATGAAATCGAACACCTTGCGAGCTTTAGGACTAACACGGTCGTAAAGAATATCAACTCTTGCATGTCCATCATCAATATATGCAATAGCGCTACCGACTAAAACAATAACAATATAAATGTAGCGAGAGATAGTATTGGACCAGGAAATAGGAGAATCGAACCAATACCTTAATACAATATTGGTTCCGAGTAGCGCAATTAGCCCAACCATTAGCAAAAACAGAACCGAACCACTGGCGCTTTTTACTCGGTTCATTATTACGTCAACCCAACGGCCGATATCATATTTACCTGTGTCTGTTTTAGCCATAATTAGCAGCTGACCCCGTTGCTCATATTGTTTAGCTTATGCCTGCTCATCTAGCGATGAGCAGAACATAAACTTAAAGGTTTATTACTATTTAAATGCTTCTGGAAGACGAGCATTCGGATCTAAATATTGAATATGCTCATACCACGCTTGCCAATTTGGCTTATCATCAAACCATTTCGTATAAACCGCTTCAGAGGCTGCTTTAAATTCCTGAGTGTCTGGGTAAGTAACCGTGATTCCATCGGCTTTCATTTTTTCAATGTATTCCGCTTCTCGGGTATATTGCCAAGCATCCGTTAGCTCAATTGCTTCAGCAGCCACGGTTTGAACGATTTCTTTTTGTTCATCGTTAAGCTTGCCCCACGTTTTTGGCGAGATAAAAAGAATTTTCTGAGTCCACATCTGGTTAAGAATCGCATAGCTATTCACAACTTCGCTCATTTTAAAGATATTGTTGCAGTATACGCCTAGGTCGTCAGCTTCAACCATACCAGTCTGTAGTGAGGTATATAGCTCACCCCAGTCTGTTGGTGTAACGGTAAAACCAAACGCTTCGTAGATATCGATAAACAACGGATTTTGCATTGCACGAAGCTTAATACCTTTCGCATCTGCAATGTTATTGATTGGTTTCGTACTCGCTACTGCAAACCCGTTACAGTCGGAATAAACCCCAAGCGGAATCATTCCAGTTGCATCACCAACCCCTTGAAGCACTTCTTTCACAACTCCTGAACTTCGCGCCACTTTGTAATGCTCTGCACTTTTAAATAGATAGGGTAATTGGAGAAACTGAATATCATCATAATAACCCGCAATATGTCCGGCACTGCTGGCCGCGATATCGACGGTGCCCGCTTTTGCAAATTCCAGAGCTTCTTCTTCCGAACTACTTAATGTTCCGGGGAATATAGAAACGGCTAAATCACCTTCCGTTTTTGCTTCGAGTAACGATTTAAACGTTTCCGCGAGTAACTGATCGGCATCAAACACATTGTTTTGGTGCGCAAATTTAAGCTTCATTGTCTCAGCGTGAAGTCCTTGAGCTGAAAACAACATAAGACAACTCAACGCGAGCGTTGTCTTTTTCATAATTTTATTTTTTACCATCATCTTTCCTATCCTTGTTTAAGGTGTGTATAAATAAAATCTTGCTAGTGTACCGATTAGCTAATGTACAGATTAGAAACTCATAGCTAAGCACTGATCTTTTCTTTTAATAAATCCTCTAAACGATTGCCTGCCGCTTGATGTTCCAAAATTTCCATCACTTTTTCGGCTACGACACTCCCCCCCTCAACTGGAGGCAAGCCACCTTGATATATGTTGGTTATTAAAGTGTATTCGTAGCGAATATTTTCAAGCTCACTATATTTGGCTGCATTCTTCTGAGCATCTGCATCCTTAAGCTTTAGCACTAGATAAGCCGACATGCTTTTAGAAGAAAGAGCATCCCCTCCCGGTCTTTCGCCTGCGAGTAAAATAGCAATATTGCAATCTAAAACATCGGCGATACACTCAGCGAGTTTAACTCGACCAAAGTGAGTTACTATCGGCTCACCTAATGTGTAATTCCGGCTTTTTAGTCCATCCATAAGCACAGGAATCAACTCTGGAACATTGTGATGTATTGCCTCAGCAGAGAGCCCGTCAGTAATGATAATCTGCACATCATTGCTCTCTTTTGTGAGTGTATTTAGATCTTCCTGAGATAGTTTTGATCCCAACTCAGGGTTTTTAAGATGTTCAGAATGATCAAGTGCTGTCGATTTGAACTCTCTAAATTTGAAACCGCTAAATTCTTCCACTCTAAGTTCCGAATGAACGGCTTCTCGTCCTACTGACTGATTAATTCTGATCGCTTCTTGTACTTTATTGGCAGGACGCGGGCCTGCATTTTCAAAACCAGGTGCGTTTGGTAGCGATTCATGTAAACGCTGAAATTCCATATCGCTCTTTATGAATAACCTAGGGTTACCCCAATTAGGTCCGCGCTCCACACTGCCATCAGTGTTTTGAATGTAAATTCCCTTCGTTACAGCCCATTGTAAAAATTCTGGAGCAGGGTTTCGGTGATAAACTTCCCTTAGGGTTTGATCATCGTGACCCGAGTTAACAAAGTGCGCCAACATTCGATCGGCACCTAGATAGATATCCATAAAGAAATTAGCGCCAGCCGCAGTAGCCAATTGAACCGCCATTTGCTGACCTTCGATATGTGAATTTGAATGCAAGGTATAACTCGGACTAATCCCCATAGGTAATCCCAATAGCTTACCCATGAAGTGATCTTGAAGTGTCGATACCATTAATTCAAAATCATTAAGGTGAGTTTCTGGGCCAATAAAACCGGTCGCATTATTCACCATAAACGGATCATATCGACGACACAGCCCATAACAGAGAGCTTCACACGTCGTCATATCCATATCATTGTGTTTACGGTAGGTCATTTCACTACCTTGACCCGTTTCGAAATACATAAACTGATCAGCGATATCTTTAAGAGGTCCTTCCTTTTTCATCGTTTCATAGGCGTGATCCATAAACTCGACGGTAACGTCAAACTCTTCCGTTAATGTCTGTTCGGTTCCAGCAAAACTTTGAAATAGGATCTCTACGGGTGCTCCTTGCTTTAATGCGGTCAATTGACTTTTGATATGCCCTAGAACACAAATCTGCGATGGCGCTCCTGTTTCACGGCGCAACTTATCTAAATGCCAAAGGATCGCCGAAACATTATCTACAGAACCATCTGAAGGATTCACCCCAATCATGCAATCTCCCATCCCCATTGCAAGATCGTTGTAAACCATCATCGAGATGGCATCAAGGTTGTCCTTCGGGTGATTAGGTTGCAGACGAAAAGAGAGTGTTTTCGGTAAGCCAATAAGAGTTCGAGCTTTGGTTTGTCTCACGATTTTAGCAGGCAAAAATACCAATTCATGAACGTCCAGTAGCTTAGTCAGAGCAGATGCCATCACCGGAGTTAATGCCAAGCCCACTGTACCAATACGAGTACCATTACTCGCCAACAAGTGATCCTTTAACTCTCCCATTGTCATACTGGCTATAGTATGGAAGATATCCAAATCTATTTCGTAACCTGCTTTCATTACGGAATCAACACGACCATCGGGTCCGGTCAACGGGTTATCATAAATATGTTGAAGAGTAAGCGATGAAATAATAGCTCTGGCGGCTTCTCGTGCCATAGCATTTTCCGGAGCCAACCCAGTTGTTCGATCGCCCGCCTTACTGATGTCAGCAGCACCGAGGAGTTTCTTCAACCCCGTAAAACTAAAAGTTTCATTTAATATCTGGAAAGAATAGGTTTCTTCTGGGCCAGGAACAGGGACATTAATATTGTTAAGAGGAATGAGATGCTTCATGAAACAAACCTTAATTTCTAATATATACCGTAAAATGAAACGGGAACAACACCACGATAAGAACTGCCAACATTGACAAACTGAGCATTACGATCTGGAATTTCATCAATAATCATTAACTTATGCATTGACTTCCCCCAACCGGTTGCATAGTTACCAAGCGCTTTACCAAAATTTCCAGGAACCAAAATAACCAACGGTAGATCCGAGGTCAGGGTGTTTAATGCATCCCCTATTCTCAAACCTAGTGTTTTAATCTCTTCAAGAGTTGCAGGAATTGGCGACTCATTTTCTTGAGTTTTTGACGAAACCATTTGAATACATGCTTTACCACTTCTAGCTCCAACCACGGAAATAGCATTCAAAATTTCCTCCATATCACAAGTCATACTTAGGCGAGCGACAATCGGAACATCGTTTAAAGGTAACGCAGTGTAATCGGGTATGAATAAGGTCGAACCTGAGATTTCGGTATTATGTAGAGTAAGCCCGTAAACGGTTGCTCTCCCCATATTCTCAGGTCGTAAGCTATTGATGTGACTAGAAAAGAAAGGGTCAGCTATTAAACGAAGAGCTAAATCAACCCCAAGATCACCATAATAAGTTGTATTAGGTACAACTTCACCTGCTGTTATTTGATAAATCAACTCTCCAACACCACCAGAAAATGTAATCAATGGTGTTTGGTTATTCTCAGGAAGAATGAATGGAGTCTGGCAAAGTTGTTCACCAAGAAAGTTAGAAAAATAAGCTTGCTGACCATTAGCAATGGCTTTTAAAGCTTCGACATAAATATCTAATATTTGATCAACCGTAGTTGGCTCTAACTCCTCACCCAGTAGAGCATCACTGCCCAACTGATTTAAAATTGCTCGCCCATAATCAGAGATATTAATTAAACAGTATGTACCTGGCTTAAACTGGAAATGTCGTGCTCCAATATAGAAGCACCCTGTCGTTTTAACATGACCATTTACTCCAGCGGCAGGGTTCGTTGTTCCCCCGCCAATATCAAGATTAACTAAAGTACGGTCGCTATAATGACGAGAAAGAAGTGTGGAGCACCCCATAAATGCAAGCCAGGACTCTAGATTAGGATCATCAACGGTCGCAATCACCGCCTCTCCAATTCGTTCCTTGACGAGTTTAGCAATATGATCAGCGTTACTTCGCAATGCAGCAAGTCCCGTGATAATGACACCACCCGAAAATAGGTTTTGGTCTTGTTCTAACCAACTATCTAAAAGTTTAGCAATGGCTGTAGCATCTATCTCACCGTCCTTAAAAGGAGTAAATTCCACTTGTGAACGATAAACAACTTCCGGATCAGAAAAGGCCATACGACCAGTAATTGAATTCAATCCAACACCAGCAACAGCTACCATTGCGCTGCTAGTAGTAGAACCAAAGTCCATACCAATCATTTTTACCTGATCTTTCTTATGTTGAACCAGACTATCTTGCTCCATAAACAACCAGTGATTAATGCTATATAACGTGATAAAAGCATTAATCGTGCCATAGAGATTAATTTATAATTAAAGAATGAGAACTAATAGTCGCTAAATCAGATTGTTAGTGATGGTATCGATGCTTGAACCTCCAAATTGTATACGTTTACATCAATGAATGTATAAAAATAAGTACTTACTAAATGTAGGTTTATTTTGATGTGTACTAAATATAAAACTAACCTGATGTTTTCCTTATAAGTAAGCGCTTTTTACTTAACTTGTTAAAATGCACAATTATCGACGGTGTATTGCACTATTTCAGTTACATTCGATACAAACTAATTGCTCGCAATCTAATCACTTCCTACTAGAGTTACAGTAAGAAATGACAAATAAAAATGAACCACCAGGTTTAACCAGTGGTTCATTGTTCATCAAGCGATTATGGCTTTATGCTCGTCTAAGTTGTTATTTTATTAAAGTAAGGTTTTTAACTTTAAATTCAACACCAGCCTGAGATTGCCCCCAAGAAGGTAATATCGCAAGAGCTCTGTTTACCGCCTCAATGTCCAACGTTCCATCATTAAGTTCGCTAACATTGATTGAGATGTTATGCAATGTTCCGGTCGGATAGTTCTCCCGAGAGAGCAGATAGTCATCTCCGGTTCCGCCATCTTCCGACTCGAGTTTAATGGTTAAACCTGTTGTTTCATTTTCACCGTCATTTGCAGGCGTTCCGTAAGTTTCAATCAATAAATCGAAGTTAAGCGTTCCATCAACATAGTTACTTAAGTTTTGCGTATTACCATCTATATAAACAATGCCTTTGTAGCTTTCGGGACTTGTAGAATCATAAGCAACAGATAAGATTGTTTCACCATCAATCATTTCAGTACTATATGTTACGTGCCCATCAATACTAGACCAGTCGTCTGTCGTCGCTTGATAATCACTTAAGCCTGTCCACGTATCAAAAACATTTACTTCATCTAAATCTAAAGGGGTCAACCCTTCTCCAACAAGTTCCTCACAAGAAACCGCATCTTCAGCGGCATCTTCCGAAAGAGGTACATAGCGAATGTTACCGAGGTTCATGCTCACAGCATCTCCACTTTGTAGTAAGAACGGTTTATCTGTGAGGCTAAAACTCATTCCTTCGTCTTCAAAGCACGTTAACGGTATTTTAACGGTATCCCACTCAGCATCCCCGTCTACACGAACGTCTGGTAAGACACGCCAAATGTCAACGCTACCACGACAAGGATATCCACAGTCAGTTGCCAAAATCATAGATTCTGGTGCTTCTGATAACATCTGTACATCAAATTGAAGTGTGGCTTCAGCATTGATATAAGAATTGAGATCAGTGTATTCGTCACCGTTAGATAGTTCGATAAATATCTCTGCAGAACTATCGGGGTAATCATCTGTCACACCACTAAATTCAAGCTTTAGAGCATCTTGTTGGAATAAGTAATTGATTGGTGTTGTCGTCAGTGTACCTATCGATGTTTCAGTTCCATTCGAAACATTAACTGAAGACCAACCATTGGTCTCTCCAGCCATGCGGGCTGTGTAATCACCACTTGCTTTGGCATTGTAGAGTTCTAATACACTCGTCGCCGTTGTTGAATCTGGTTCTGATTGACCACAACCGTAATCACGATAATCAAGAGGGATATCATTAAGATCCGTTTCAACCCCTTGTGTGGTACTGGAGGCATAACCTAAGCCGTAACCATATGGGAATAAAGGCTTATTCTCTCTTTCAATATCTTGTTCGATTAGCTCTCCTGTCATTCCGTCTACCGGAGTGGTGTAATCTTCGATATTTGGAGCGTGACGGTTAATGGTTGTAGAACATACATTCATTGGCCACGAATAAGATAGACGACCTTTAAAATCAGCTCCATCTTCGGCAAATAAAACATCTGTAATACCACCTGCTTCTGTACCAGGTAACCAAGCAGCGACAAATGCATCGGACGCGTTAATCTCTTCGTTTACATAGAGCGGACGTCCTGAGTAGAAAACAGTAACCACTTTATGCCCAGCGTCTTTCATTTCTTGAACTGTTGCTAAATCGGCGGCGTAAGTCGAGTCAAGTGACGAAAATTCGAGTGTTTGGTTGGCGTCAATATCCCCGTACATTTCAGCATAGGGATCCTCTCCAATAACAACAATTGCAATGGCATCTTCCGGAGCCTCTGATTCGCTGGTATAAACATTTTCTGTACCAACAACATCCTGTAATGCCATCAACATAGTTGTTGCACCAGGGAAGTCGTCCTCAAGAGTGTTTTCAGTACCTTGCCAAGTTATGCTCCAGCCTCCAGTTTGCTTTTGGATATCATTGGCAGCGCTTCCGGCAATAATATAAGAAGCGTTTTTACTTAACGGAAGAACAGAGCCTTCATTTTTTAATAAAACCAATGACTCACTGACTGCTTGTCGTGCAATCGCTCTATGCTCGTCTGATCCTAAAACACTTTCATCCCCTGCCAATTCTCGCTGAGAAGGTTTAGGTTTCTCCCAAAGATTTGCACGCATCTTCACACGCAGGATGCGGGTAACCGCATCATCAATACGATCTATGGAAATAGTGCCATCATCAACTTGATCAATAACATTCTGGTAGAAAGCTTTCCAATCGCTATTTGAAGTGACCATAAACACGTCATTACCCGCGTTCACAGCCTCCGGACAATTAGCAGAAGTACAACCATTAATCTCCGATTGGCCATTCCAGTCGGTAACAATTAACCCATCAAAACCCATTTTATCTTTAAGTATATCGTTGAGCATATACTTGCTGCCATGGAGCTTGTAGTTGTATTCACCCGTGCCAGTCTGGTCATAGTTCGCATCGTTGTGCCATGAGTTAAACGAACTCATCACCACCTGTGCACCTGCCTCTAAGCCTGAGAAATATCCTGTTGCCATAATATTTCTCAGGTATTCTTCGGTATAGTGATTTTCACCACGGTCTTCGCCATTGAACGTACCACCATCACCAACCCAGTGCTTAACGTTGGAGATAACATTGCGCTCTCCTTTAAGCCCTTGAGCGCCGCCTTGTAAACCTTCCACCATTCTTCCAGCGTATTGATAAATAATTTCAGGATCTTCAGAGTAGCCTTCATAAACTCGGCCCCAACGATAATCTCGTGGAGAAGCAACCGTTGGTGCAAACGTCCAGTCAAGACCGGTCGCAACAATCTCTTCTGCTGTAGCCTCACCAATACGCTCAATTAAATCCGGGTTATTTGCAGCACCTAATCCAATATTGTGAGGAAAAACCGTTGCACGATATACATTGTTATGACCATGAACGGCATCCGTTGCCCACATAAAAGGAATTCTAAACCCACGTTCTTCATATGCTTCATCTACTGCATCGTAGTATTGATCCGCCATATCAGCCCAATCTTGTGCTGTTGCGTATTTATCATCGTTAGGCCAACCACCGCCACCATTTAAGAGCGAACCTAACTTATACTCTTTCGCTTCTTCTGGTGTAACTTCACGTAGATCTGGTTGGATCATTTGTCCTACTTTTTCTTCGAGAGTCATTTGACTGAGGATATCAGCGATAAACGCTTCTATATCTTCGTCCTGTGGGATAGCACTAGAAATACTAGGCCAATCATCATAATAGGGAACTTTAGATACAACCGAATTCTCAGACGAAGAGTTAGATGAGGCGTTATCTGAGCCATTATCGAGGTTACAACCAGATAACAATGCCAAAGATATAAGGCATGATAGTGTTGTTCTTTTGTAATTCATAACATCCACCGAAGTTTAATATGCTAATTAACGTGAAGGTAATAAACAGATCCCCTCTGCTTATCTTGATAAAAAGTCGAATATCTTTGAACGCGTTAGCTTACAAATTAGTAACACCACATCAGTCATTCCCACACAAAAACTCAGCTAGAAATAAAAGATTTAACAGCTCCAGAAATGAAACCGCTCCCAAAAAAATAAAATAAAAACAACAAATAGGAAAAGTGTTAACCAAGGTAAAAACACACAACAATTCAGCAATAAACTCCTTATATAACAAACATTAAATAATAAATCTTGAAAAATAATATAGTCGACATAGGATTAAAACAAGTGATAAACATCACAATTAAATGGAACCGATCCTAAATGAAAAATTAAAATATCATCTTAAAAACATGAAAAACTCTATTTTTTGGCTATATTTATATAAAAACAAAAGAAACCGCTCCCACGAAAATCTCGAAATTACACTAACACACCTCAGCGTTACACTAAGTTACAGTGGCTGTGATATTGCACTCAAAACGAATTGAAGTTAATAGATAGCATTCATCTACTTGTAGCTATTACCGTTGGATAGGTTCACTGATCATGATTAAAATGCTAATTTTGTGACGGAAAGCACTAGTGTAAAAATATTGGGTAGTAAGGTGGTGAACCTAGTAAAGGTAGGAAAATTGAAAGTAGTTTGCTTAGAGCGAAAAGCTCAAAATACCTCAGCCTTAACGATTAACTTTTCTTACGGAGTCTCTAATAACTAACTCTGGAATTAACTTCTGTGGCATCGAATAATCCATATTCTTAATTAGAGAAAGGACTTTTTTTGCTGCTTCAATACCCATTTCTTTGACTGGAAAATTAATCGTGGTTAATTTGGGATCAGTATGAGCACTAAATATACTATTGTCGAAGCCTACAACAGAAATATCATCACCAATGGTTATCCCCCTTTGTTTTAACACATCATAAACCCCAAGAGCTATATGATCATTCTGGCAAAAAATAGCTGTCATATCTGTATTTCGATCGAGTAACCGATTAGGCGCGATATCGTTATTAGCCATGCAGAAGTTCCCCTCAACAACTAACTTAGCATCATACTCAATGTCATATTCAGCCAGTGCTTTACGATATCCTAGTAGCCGTTCTCTACTATCACGTGAACGCAAAGGCCCTGTAATGCAGCCTATCCTTGTATGACCATTTTCAAGTAGATGTTGAGTAGCAAGATACCCTCCCAATTCATCATCCAAACAAATACAATTTTCAGCGATTTCAGGAATAGAGTGATTAAGTAGAACCGTCGCTGGTATCTCTTTTACGATTTCTAATATGTCATAATCCGATAACTCTCCAGAATGAAGAATAAGACCATCTACTTGTTTCGACTTAAAAAACATAATGGAGTCGACTTCTCTGTCCCATGACTCCTGCCCGCTTGTCGCAATAAGATATAACTTCTCCTGACGAACGATTTGTTCCGCCGTACTCACAAGATATGAATAAAATGGGCCAGCAATAGTTTCAACTAGCATTCCGATGCAATTTGAGCGATTAGAAGCTAGGGCTTGAGCGGAAGCGTTTGGTCGATAGTCCAACTGTGTAATCACCTTGAGAACCTTTTCTCTCGTCTCTTCTGAAACACTAGGATGATTATTTAAAACGCGTGAAACCGTTGATTTTGATACTTTGGCAAGCTCACACACTTCTTTAATAGACGACAAACGAAATTCTCCGTAAATATTAGTTTTCTTAATCCATATAATAATATAGCAACTTAAGATAACTAGTAACTCATTCGAGTAATCGGCTTACTACCCGAAAGCCCTTACAATAGACTAAGACAATAAGTAAATACAGTTTGATTAATTACTACGCTTACTCTATTCAACGATTCGATAGCGACGGCAGCATAAAAAATCCGCCGAGATTATCGGCGGATTTATTTTTTTCATTTATTTTTCTAAAGAGTATTTACACATTGATGGTTTTAATATGATTCATCCAACCAAAGAGCTTTTTACACTCCTACTGATATATTCTTATTTAACCAGAACAACAACGACAATGCTCTAGCACTGGCTCTTGCCATCTATAGACAGAGATGAACTCACCATTACCGTATTTCGCCCTAGAGCTTTCCCTTGATATAACTGCTTATCTGCTTCAGAAAGAGCTTGTGTTAGTGCTTGTTCTGATTGAGAAAGGGTCACAGAACGCTGCTGAGAAATAATAGGAACAGCACCAATAGATACAGTGACTATTCCATATGGATCATTACTTGTATGAGGAATACCAAGCTCCAGCACTGCTAACCTCAACTCGATCACTCTTTGCTTCAGTGCTTCTTTCTCCTTTCCTGATAATAGAAAAACAAACTCCTCTCCTCCCAGACGGCACCCAAGCTCATTTGGTTTCAGTAAACTGTACATACTGTTTGCAACGTCAGTGAGAGCATTATCACCCTCAGTATGCCCATAAGTATCATTAAAGCGCTTAAAATTATCGATATCACATATCACAACGTAAACAAGATTACCGTTCGACAATGTATCTTGGACTCGCTTGGCACCATATTTCTGATATTTAAAACGAGAGCCGATACCGGTTAAAGGATCCGTTTCTGTTTGATTGTGAAGAATTCGTAACTGATTTTTAATTTTAGTAATCAAGCTTGAATAAGAACGAGCTAAGTCACCAATTTCGTCTGCTCGTCTAATTTCAGGAATTTTAGACTGGTCGATAGTTTCAATGTCTTGCTTCATTGATATCGCCAATACTTTTAGCGGGCTCACAAGCCAAAATGTGATGATATAGATGAGAATGAATGAAGCAAGTATCGCAATAGTCGCTTCTTTTACGACATTTATTAGCAAGTTGGTTTTGATTGTCTTCAGTTCAGTGGCATCAATAGTAGCCTTAAAAAGCCCACCATTTTGATTACGCAGTTTTATTTGTACATACAACAAAGCATTGCTTTCATCGAGATAATACGAATTTGTTCCCATAGACTCTGGTGCTTTGGGGATTAACAGGGATTGTAATTCAATGCTCTCAATTGTTCCTTTGAGATCCTGCTTTATTTTATTGATGAGGTGGTGAAGTTTTTTTATATGAACGGTATTGGTTTCTGATGTTTTATCAAGCGAACGTTCTAATTGCTCTAACTGGGTAGAAAGTTGAATAGCATCTTGTTGAGTCAAGTCTAATCGCCAACCTTTACTTTTCTCAATCGAATATCTAACTTTGACTTTACTATCTAAATAGTCGCTGGTTCCGGAGATTTCAGCGAATTTCAGATTGGGAATAGCTTTCAAGTTATCGAGTGTTGATTGCATCAATAAATTCGCATAATTTCGCCCAGCAACCGAACCAGAGAAAAATGTATTATACGCAGATAAATGACTGGCTGACATGTCTGCTAGATATTCAACTTTTGTCTCCCAGTCACTTTGATATCGAGAGTACGACATCCCCAGAATAATAGACATCACAAGCACTAAATGCGAAACAAATAGCATTTGGTTTATTGTCAACCAACCAAACAGCCTATCACTCATAGCTTTAGTCTTTTATATCAATATAAGAACTTAAAACAGGCTCTGTACACGTACCATTGATACAAATATCTTTATACGTTGAATGACAACTTTCGCAGAAACTAGGTTCTAGGGAAGGATGCATTGAGCTTGTATCGTGACCATTACGATCATAACTTCCGTACAAAGGCATGCCACCAAGATGCTCAGTCACCCAGATGATCCCTTGCGCTTCGGAAACAGCAACAACAGTAGGGCCATCACTATAAGGACCATGTGTTTTATATTGTTCTAGTTTTTCTGGATTCACTCGAATCGTCAGAGGAGAGCCCTGTCCATTATTAATCCACGCATAAGCTCGAACCGACTCTTGAATAAATAATGATGTATTTGGCGGCAGGACAGTATCGGCAGGAAGATTCATCGACTCTTTCACTACTGGCCATTTTTCCCATCCTTCTGGATAGCTTGCGTTCGATTCAGCAAAAGTTTTATTGGCCATTATCAATAATGAGCAAATGAAGATCAGCTCGGAAATACCTTTCATATTAACCCTTAAATCCATTTGGGATTGTGTCGAACTTTTTCACAAACAAATATGAAAAAGTAAAATAATAAAACATCATATTAATAAATGATTTAACTCGTAAGTTTCCGTTATATTTTTGGCATATAAGTCTCACGATGTTATTAAATGTAGTACATTTTCCAAAAAAATAAGCCAGATAAGCAGGAATGTGCAAACTATCCTATAGATAATTTAGTTATTACTTAAATTTTGTTTATCTATATCTAAATTTGGAGAATGCATATGGGGTTGATATTTATCATCAACCAAGGAACCAATGCATCTTCATCCCTATCTCCCAGAAAGTCAGTGCAATAGATCAAGACAATAAGCAAATACAGTTTATTTCATTACTACATCTACTCTATTAAGAAATTCGATAGCATAAAAAATCCGCCAAGATCATCGGCGGATTTAATTTTTTCATTTATATTTTTCTAGAGAGTATTTACACGTTGATAGTTTAAGATGATTCATCCAACCAAAGAGCTTTTTACACTCATTCTGTCACATTGAATAACCAAGCTTTAACCTACCAACCTACAACGATTTAAAACTGATACGCCGCTTTTAAGTAAAGGCGACGTCGTTCACCGATAATAGCGCCAGAGGTTGAGTTAAACCCAGCAATCGCATACTCCTCGTCAAACAGGTTTTTAACGTTTGCTTGAAACTTCCACTGATTCCAATTGGTCTGCCAAGACATATCATAAATGGTGTAAGGCTTAATTGTATTCTCATTACGATCAGTTTGCTCACTGACATAATCCGCACCAAACGCGATTGAAGAATTAAGACTTGGTAATTCATAGCGAGTCCATACACCTAATTGGTTGTGTGGCGAGTTTGAAAGTGCACGCAATGAGTCATCACTATCTGAAACTTCTAAATCATTATATGCATAACTTATATTCGCGACCCAAACCGGTGTGATTTGTGCCAAAGCATCTAACTCAAATCCCTGGCTGCGTATTTCTCCAATTGCCACATTGTAATCATCATCAATCGGATCTTCGGTTACGATGTTGTTTTTTACGATGTGATAAACCGCTGTGTTCAAGCTTAAGCGATGATTAAATAAATAAGAGCGAGCGCCTATCTCAAATTGTCTATTCTCTTCAGGGTCAAATAAGCTGCCATCTTGTGAATCAAGCTGATCAGATGCGCTTTGCGGTGTAAGGCCTGTAGAGTAGGAAGCATAAGGTTTAAATTGATGACTGACTTCATACGTTGCCCCAATTCGAGCAGAGTACCCTACATCGTGATAGGATGCGTTATCACTTCCATCATCGTTATCAACAACATTTTCATCAACATAATCAACTCGACCGCCCGCAACAATATTAAGCCTGTCTGTCGTTTGCCATTGGTCTTGGATATAAATACCCACTTGATTAAGATCGGTCGAACGATCTCGGTTTAATGACATAGAGTACGCACTGATATCATCACCGTAAGTCGGGTCAGAAAGGAATAAGTTAGAAGGTGTAGAAGCGGTACCATCACTGTTTCCAGAATAATAGAAAACCTCATCTTCATTGGCGAAATGATAATCTGCTCCGATCACAACCGTGTGGTCACCACGCTCGGCGACAAAAGATGAAGCAAGGTCTAGACCCTTGTAATATCGAACTTGGTCTTGATAACGACGCGTCACATAGTCATTAGAATCATCCGCGTCATCGGAGTAAACTAAACTTCTTGCTTGATGAAATTTAATCACCTCTTTCGTATCGTACATACGAATTGAAAAATTACCGTCTAGCCAGTCATTGATGGAATGCTCGAGATTCGCTTGGATAATATCAGATTGAAACTTTTGATAATCAGAAGGCTCATTGCTGCTCCAAGATGTATCCGCTAAAAAGTTCCCATCAGAGTCGATCGGTACTCCTCTTAAGCGCTCTCCAAGTTGATAAAAGTGTGTGTACTGCAGTGTTAATGTTGAAAGATCATTAAGATCCCACGCATACCCAAGGTCGATAATAAGGTTATCTTCTTCAACGTTATTCCGATACGAATCTTCACCACTTGAATAAATACCGACTCGATAACGTTGTGACGCATCGGCATTTGCTGGCCCCGACGTTTCAACACTCCCGCTTAGAAAATCTTTATTTCCAGCCGTAAGCTCAACGGTGGTTTGTTGCTCAAAGCTTGGTTTTTTAGTCACATAGTTAACAACACCACCAGCCTCACCAGCACCATATAACGCACCAGATGGCCCTTTTAGCACTTGAACCTGGTCGATATTAAACAACTGAGGAACTGTAAAGGTTCTGAACGGGTCACCCTTAACACCATCGTAAAGCACTTGGCTCTCTTGTTCGAAGCCTCGTACCTTCATAACCCCATAATTGAAATAGGATACGCCCGATAAAGAACGGAAAAGATCCGTTACTTCATTAGCAGCTTGGTCGGCTATCAAATCGTGAGTCAGAATTTGCATTGACTGAGGTGATTTATCAACCGGAGTCTCAGAGCGAGTACTCAAAGACCCTTCCTCGGCCTGATAAAGCGTCAACGCCCTGCCGGTTACCACTAGAGTTTCAGTATCATCCGTTGATGGTGTTTCTTTTATTTCACTACCCGCTTCCTCCGCGAAAACCATAGGAGAAAAAGAGATTACACCTAAGAATTGCATTGCAATTATCGATTTTTTTAACCGCATTATATTACGTCACCATTGAAGACAAATTTTGGTCAATAATACACTCAAATGATAATAGTTTTCAATATTATTATCATTTGTATTAATAAAATATGGTGTCATTTACAGGGAGGTTTTGTTGGTCATAATTTGAGTAGTTCTGAGCTATTCATTGTGATAAAAACGCCAGAGAGCATGAGAGATGATTTCACACTCATACTCAACTATCAAAGCGCGATACACATTGGCGATCCGCTGACAGGGTCCGTAATAACTTTGGCCTTTAAGGAAAAAACCTCAGATAAAAGCGCTTCTGTAAAAACCGTATTCGGGTCACCTTGTTGAATTAAGTTTCCACCTTTTAGCACCACTAAATGATGACAATATCGACACGCTTGGTTTAAGTCATGTAAAACAACAACGACTGTTTTTCCTTTATCATTAAGCTGTTGCATGATATCCATCAATTCAACCTGATGAGATAAATCCAAATAGGTCGTCGGTTCATCCAGTAAGACAATCGGAGTGTCTTGTGCGAGCACCATTGCTATCCAAGCTCGCTGCCTCTGCCCTCCAGAAAGCAAATCAACGTTCACATCAGCAAGCTCAATCACGCCCGCTTCTCGCATCGATGACTCAACTACTTCCTTATCTTTTTCCCCCAATCTTCCCCAATGTGAAACATAGGGAGAGCGGCCATATTCCACTAATCTTCGAACCGATACCCCTTCAGGTGTTGTCAAAATTTGCGATAACATTGAGACTTCACGAGCTAAAGCCTTATCTCCATAAGATGATAATGGCTTCTCATACAACATAATGTCGCCAGAAGTGGGCTTTTTTATACGTGATAATGCTTTTAATAAAGTCGACTTACCGCATCCATTGGGTCCAATTAATGCCGTAATTTTCCCAGCCGGAATGCTAAAAGAGAGATCGTGAATAATTGTTGTTTTCCCATAAGACACTGAGAGGTTTTTTGTCGTGATCATTGCCAGCCCCTATATCGGCGCAACAGAAAAATAAAATAAGGCGCGCCGATCAAAGAAGTCAGTACACCAGCAGGAAGCTCTAGTGGTGGTTGAATGCCTCTTGCCACCGTATCTGCTGCCAATATCATCAGTGCACCAATCGCCGCTGCGCCAGGGATGATCATTTTATGAAAGTGACCAAACAGAAATCGAGATAAATGCGGCGCTAAAAGCCCAACAAAGCTAATGGTTCCGCAAATAGAAACACTTATGGCGGTTAACAATACTGCAAGGACAAGCGCATACACTTGAACTTTTTCCGGGTTAGTTCCCAATGTTTTTGCCGATGATTCCCCGAGCCCAAGGATATCTAACCGCCACGCTAACCAAAACGCAACCGGCAATATCACAACCAATGATGCCCACAAAAATGGCACTTGTGACCAATTTCTTCCCCATAAACTCCCAGTAAGCCATACCATCGCGGTATTGATCTCAATAGGATGGACGATCAGGAGATAGTCGATACAACTTGCAAGAAACGCGCTAATCGATATACCGATCAAGGCCAAACGTGATGGTGTCGGATTACTCAACTTTGCTATGAAGGCGATGATAATAGCGGTCATGATTCCGCCACCCATACTACTAAGAGATAAAACAAATAGTGAGGAGTCGGGCTTCAACACGAGCAAAGTGGTAGCTGCCAACCCTGCGCCAGCACTGACCCCCATAAGGTCCGGTGACGCTAACGGGTTTCGAATCACACCTTGAACCAACACCCCCGCAATACCAAGACCCGCTCCCACACCCAATGCTAAAACGATTCGAGGCAGTCGATATTGATTGATAATAAAGTCAAACTCCCCCCCAAAAAGAAGGGTTTGATACACTTTTTCGAACGATAAATTCGATGCACCAACCAAAAGCGCAAAAACAGATGTTGCCAATAAAACACCAAACAACGCTGTCATCTTTACTGAACTCATCTATCGCACTCCTCGAACAGCGAGGATGACAAATACCGGCGTACCGATGAGAGCCGTTAATACCCCAACCGGAGTCTCAGTTGGAAAAGAGATCGACCGAGATAAGGCATCGGAGAAGGTGATTAGAGCGGCACCGGCAAATGCACATGCAGGAATCAGCACCACGTAATTATTTCCAACTACTCTTCTAGCAATATGCGGCACCAATAACCCAACAAACCCGATTGGGCCGGCGACCGAGACACTCGACGCAGTGAGCAAAATAATCGCAACACAAGACAGAAATCGAGTTCGAGATAAATTTAAACCCAAACTTACCGCTTTCTCATTTCCTAAAGAAAGGAGGTTGAGCTGACGTGCAATCAAAAACGCAATAACATGCCCTAATACGGATGCAGGCCACATTGCATTCCACTCATGCCAAGTCACGCTTGCAAGGGATCCTGCAAGCCAATTAATAACGCTAAATGCCTTATCATCGGCAATGATAACCGAGGCTCGGGTGATCCCAACCAACAGCGCATTGATTGCAACACCGGCCAAAACGAGTTTTATCGGGTGAGGCTTATCATCTAACACTCCGCCAAGGAGCATCACTAGCCCGCCACTCACTATCCCGCCTATCGCCGCAACCATCAAACTAGGGAGTTGATCAAGCCCAGCAAACCCAATGCTCGCCAACGCCATCACACATGCAGCCCCAGAGTTAATACCCAAAATAGAAGGAGAAGCCAGAGCATTTTGACTTAACCCCTGCATAACAACACCCGCTATCGCTAACCCAGACCCAATTAATATGCCGGCTAACGCTCTAGGCATCCGAATCGATTCTATAATTTGTAACTCGACACTGGAATCTGGCGCCATTAAAAAGTAATCCACAACATGCCCTATATGTAAGGGAAAGCTTGAATATCCGATTAATGAACAACAAAAACCAACACCCACTAACAAGCCTAGAGTGAGCCAAATCACCGAATGTTTAACTGGGAGTGTCATGAGAAAGTCGTTGATCTCAACGCATGGAAAACTTGGGAAAAATACTACTCTTCTTGATAATGATTATCAATAAAGGTGAGTGGTATTTTTTAAAAGAATGAAAGACAATTAAATTTATTAATTATCAAATAGTTAACAAAACTACCACTTAACTTTTACATGATAATAGATATGATAATCATTATTATTTGCTTGTATGGAGTTTTAGTATTAGGATCGAAGATCGGCTTGTGCGATTAATAAAATGATATTCGCCATATCAACAACACCCCTTTTTTACGCGAATCAAACACCACACTCTTTCTGGCTCAATATTATGAAAAAATTCAAATCTCCTGCATTTCTTAACCTATGGCCTCTCGTTCTAACTTTATGCATTGCTTCAGCACGAGCAGAAAACCGGGTGGTTAAGCACGAACTTGGTGATCTTACATTGGAGAAAACGCCGACACGAATCGTCGTACTTGAATACTCATTTATCGATGCGTTAGCTGCGATAAGAATCTCCCCCGTCGGCATTGCTGATGATAAACAAGAAAACAGAGTGATTTCTCAAGTGAAAGCGCTCATTCAACCGTGGACATCAGTAGGTCTGCGATCTCAACCTAACTTAGAAGTCATCGCTGGCCTCAAACCCGACTTAATTATTGCCGATCTTCATCGACATAAAATTAGCTACGGGGATTTATCCAAAATAGCACCAACGATGTTGCTGAAAAGCCGCGGTGAGACTTATCAAGATAGCTTAGATTCAGCCCTACTCATTGGCATTGCTGTCGACAAAGAAAAGGAAATGAGAGCACGTATTGAACGGCATAAAAAGCGCATTCAGGAATATAAATCAAAATTTAAGGATGTCGGATCCGTTCAGTTTGCAACCGTCAATGATAGAGGTATGTGGATGCACGGCCCACTTTCGTTCACGGGGAGTCTTATTGAACACCTCGGCTTAAAAACCGCGATTCCAAATTTACAAGATAGCCATATTCTACAGGCAAACTTGGAACTCTTTCTTCAAGCCAATCCTGACTGGCTATTTTATACAAAGAAAAAATCGGTAACCCTGTGGGACTCGTGGCAACAAAATCCATTATTTAATCTGCTTAAGATCAGTAAAACAAAACAAGCTTATCCTGTCTCATCTGAACTATGGTCTCTAAATCGAGGTATGTTAGCCGCTGAAGAAATTGCTGCGGAATTAGAACACTACCTTATTAGCGATCACCAACAATAGATTGGTGCTTTGAAGCAACACCTCCTACTCGAACTCAACTCAGCAGGAGGGACAATAAAGGGGTGTATGGCGTTGATTCCCCTTTACCGATCACAGCCACAATAAAAGCAAAAATATCAGCGGGAGACAGAGGTATAGCTCAATACCTCTGTCACATGTTGATTTCCATAGTTTCGATATTTTCACCCCAATCTGTTGTTGATATGTCTTTTGAGACTTATTAAAAAGTTCCAATTTTTTGTTTATTACCTTACAGCTGTGAACATCAAATTTTGTGATAGTGACTCTCATAGCGTGCGCTCCATGTTATTCCCAGCTATAGCTTTGACGATCGCCGGAAAAGATGGAATGATACGAATGAGATAAAAAATATGTTAATTGGGAATAGTGTTATGAAAAAGCCATGCTTTATTGTCGAAGATAATACTCACCATTTAGTCGGAAAAGCAGATTTTCCTGAGCCTTGTTCGTCGACAAATTCGGCAAGCCAAATGAACTTTTCCAGAACACTTGCCAATTCTAAAAGCTGGATTGGTTGTGGATACTTAACTAAGTCGCACAATCATTTAAAACATGAAAATATACGCTTTCCTTTTTATTCTCTGGTCATCGTTGTCGAAGGTTCTGGAGCGTTTGTTGATCTCAAAGGTAAGTCATATAAATTGGCGAGCAATTCCATCTTTCAAAGGCTTCCTGAAGAAGTCCATTCTTCTTACGTCGACGAAGGTACAGGATGGCGAGAGTATTATCTCGATTGTGACAAACACCTATATGAACACCTCGTGTCTTTGGGCGTTATTGATCCGATGCAGCGAGTCTTTTCTATGGACATTGACGCGTCATTGCTTGAGAAAATTGAAGCGCTTCTTGTGCGATTATCGGACGCTCAATACTCTGAATTGCCCGACGTGTATTTGGATTACTTAACCATTCTAAGACTTCTATTTTCAAGTTCGAGATCCAGAAAGCGAATTCTTGCGACGGATAAAATGGTCGACCAAGCCTGTCGAGACTTTGAAAATTTCTACGCGACACGTTTGCAACTTCGGGAGTATTGCGCTCAACAAGGTTGGGGATATGACAACTTCAGAAAGCGATTCAAAAAAGAAATGGGAACATCACCAAGCGAGTATTTAGTGCGTAAACGTATGGAAGTCGCCTGCCAACTCCTACGTTCCACTTCAAAACAAATAGCATTAATCGCATCCGAGCTCGGCTATGCTTCCCCATTTGAATTTTCAAATCAGTTCCACCGGCATTATGGAGTGTATCCGAAGCATTTTAGAAACGGAGAGAAAGGAACTTTTGAATTGTGAGTTGGTGAAGACTCTCTAAGCATGAATATGAATGACTAAGCCAAAGCGGTGACAATAAAGTCACCAATGTTGCTTCAAAAAACGCCCAGTTACACATACTGGCTAATATCAACCTCATCAATTTGAATGTCTGGCATGTATTTCTCTGCATATCGAATATGAATATCGTTCTTGAGCATCATCTCAAATAGGTCTCGGTCTAAACACTGTCGCTCTACCATTGAGTGTAAAATACCGATGGCTTCGCTGAGTTTTTTGGCGTCTTTATATGGGCGATCGGAAGCAGTTAATGCTTCAAACACGTCGGCTAAAGCCAAAATACGTGTCGCTACGCACAGGTCTTTTTTCTCCAGTTTTTTAGGATACCCTTTGCCATCGAGTGTTTCATGGTGACCGCCCGCAATTTGGGGGACACGTTTCAAGTCGTCCGTTAGTGGCAATGCTTCGAGCATTCGAATAGATGAAATAACATGCTCTCGGATTCGATATCGGTCTTCTTCTGTGAGCGTTCCACGGGTAATACATAAATTGTAAACCTCACCCAAGTTCGCTTGATAATCAGGTACGTAGATTTTAATATCCGATGAATTTCTCTCTTTTGGATGATGCGGCCAAATATAAAGGTGCTCTTGCTTATCAGCCAATAATTGTTCGACTCTTGGAGTGGTTTGAGGTGGCATATGACTAATGCGTTTCAACTCTTCAGGAGATAAACCCAAGCGATCATCTAAATTTCTAACCCAGGTTTGCGTCGCGATACTTCGAACTCTTTGAACATCGGAGTCACTCATTGATTCACCACCAATATTACATCGAGCAATAAACTCGAAATCATCAATGACCTGTTTACGCTGCTCTGAAAGTATCTGGTTCAGCTCTGTAGGATCTCCTCCCTCATGACGTTTTTTCCAATAATCAATTTCAATATCACGCAATAACACTTCAAAGCGCATTCTTATTTGATGAATTCGGTTATAAATCGCTTCTAATTTCGTACCTTTATCAACAATGTGCTCTGGTGTTGTGATTTTTCCACAATCATGCAGCCAAGCTGCTATTTCAAATTCACGCCACTCTTCATCGGTGGTCAATTTAAATGATTTTAGACCTTCTTCTTGGCTGTTATTTGCTTGTTCAGCCAACATCGTAGCTAATGCTGGCACACGTTCACAGTGATTCGCGGTATGAGGAGACTTATCATCGATCGCTTGAGCAATAAGTTTAATAAATGAATCCATCAATCGTTTTTGATTATCTTGAAATTGATCCAATGACACCGACATGGCATACATCGATTCGGAGAGATCATTAATTTCAACGATACGACTGTGAATACAAATAACTGACTTGAAATCACGCTGTTTTATTTTGGCGCTTTGCGACTGTAATGCCTTAATTGGAGAAAGAATGACATTAACAAAAATCAACAATATAGGAATGAGAAGCAGCATCACGATTAATGAAATAACCGTCGAGGCATTGACCTGCTGCATATACGGTTCATCAATAGTCTCCGTATCAACATAGAAGCCAATATAATGATTATCCTCAACACGCTGAACATATAACACGTATTCTCGGCCCGAAAAGTGGAACGTTTCCATCACTCGTTCGTCGACGTCGGACTTTTTCGCCATATTGACTAACTGCTCAAACGGTACAACACCGGCTTTAATTGAACGGGAAAAATTAGTACTTGAACCCTGCCCCATCCATTTTGTTTTCAACGCCAGGCTCTCTTCCTCAGTCATCGATTCAATGGCAAGATTCAATAAAGCTTGTAACCGAGAATTTTCACTGTGCACCAACATCGTTAAATCCTGATGAGCAAAGGCATTAAGCTCTTCTATCGCAGGGGAAACGGTTAGTTCATTCAACCAATATGTTTCGATTAAGTACTGAGCCACTTGCGTCGTTTCGAGAGCTGCATCAACCTGGTGGTGCTGCACAGCTTTGAGCGCCTCTAGACTGTCTTCCACTTCTAACAATTTAATATCGGGATGTTCTTGATTCAAAAGCTCAATTAATGACCACTCTTTCGGTATAGCCACCGTTTTACCTGATAACTGAGACAGATTTCTTACCCGAGGAAGCTCATTATTCGTAACTAAACTTGTGCTTAAACTGAGATAAGGTTGTGTGAAATGCCCCCAATTTTTACGACCTTCCGTTGGAAAAATTGAATGTATAATATCGACTTTATTATTTTGGTATAAATCAATAATGCCACTCCAATTATAGCCATTGGTATAGCGAACTTTCATTCCTAGTTTTGCTGCAACCAAATTTAAAAGATCAACAGAGTATCCTTGAGGGTGACCACTATAGGAAAAGTCAAAAGGTGGCCAGTTTAGCTGATTTGAAGCTGTTAACGGTCCTAAAGCCTTAAGATAACTTTTGTCCTCATTGGGTAGAGAAATCGATTGAACATTATTCAAAACAGAGTGATGAGTATTTGCAAATGAGTGCGCAGAAATCTGCCCATTTTCATTAAAAACCATCGCCGAGCCACTATTGAACACGCGATGATCACTTAAAAAACTCGACAGTGTTTGGTAAGTGATATCAACAGCAATGACAGACTTGCTTGTTTTTATTGTCTTAGCATAAGTAACGCCCGGTATTTGCAAATGAGCAAATAGGTAAGGGTCCGTACGAATACTCTCTTTACTTGCTAACGCTTCTTGATACCATGCTCTATCGGTTGCAAAATAATCACTATCAGCACTATATTGCCAAGTCATATTCAAATCAGTATCGTAAAACTGAAATAGACGTTTTCGTTGATTATTTCGCGAGAAATCCTTGATGACTAGCCAACGATCGCTCTTCGCTGCATCGTATTCTTGACGAAGTTCCTCTTCACTTTCTAAGTTAATAAGCTGATAGAGGTTATCATTTTCATAGCCCACGTAAATCGACTGTAAATATGGCTGTTCGCGCATCACCTCTAACATTAAGTGTGTCGCTGGGTGTAACTCATTAAGTGAAAAAGGCTTTTCAATATCAGGCAGGAAGGATAATAAACGTACAATACTCGTACTTTGACCATCGATAGAATGGAACCGTTCGCTGTATTTGTCCGCCACACTCTCAAACAAATTGGACGCAGCATCACGGGCTAACCCCTGGCTAAAATAATAATGCAGAGAGAGAGCAACGGAAACACAGATAGTGGTCAGAATCAAAAAGACAGCCGTGACCGTCACCCTAAGACTGAACGTTTTATTCTCAAGAAAACTTACCATATGATTCCCTTCCTAAAACCGTAGCACTTAACACTAGAAACTTCGGCTTTCCGACGCCGTTCGAGAAACAGGATCGACGTTAAATTTTCCGGCGATGAGTGAAAAAAAACGGGTTGTATTCGATTCCCAACTGCCAATTTTGTCTCGTGCATCTTCTATTGATAAATTCAATTTCATTATCAACATGAATAGTCATGCATTCACGACTAGAATTATTCACTATAGTTAACGCTTTTCTCGACTTTCCGTCAAATGGATTGTCCGCTAAAAACTCATATTAAAGCATTAATTTTGGGCGTGATCATTTCATGGTGTTCAGAAAACAAGAAGGGATTATTGGCAGTAGTATAGCTTCACGCCTATCCGGATTCCCCCACCGGGTCGCCATTCACATAAGCATAAAGATTAATCCCGCCCTCTGCCTGAAGTGGGATCACGATTAAACCAACGACTGAAAATGAGGAACGTAGAAGCGATAACCAAAGTAAACCAACCCAGAGGCAAAGTCACTGCGCTTGGTGGAAAAACCGAACGGTTGCAGTGAGAATTCATCACCACTGGCCGTGCCGTAAAGTGAATACTGATGGCTTTCTACTTTTTGAACACTTTGATTGTAGACAGCATTCTCATGTCGGTATAAATACCACATCCTAATAGGTCAACTGTTCTTTTCCAACAATTGACATGTCGCAAATCCACACCCCATACTCATTACCGACACAGCCCCTCCTGGTGGAATATTAACCCAACGATGAATAAAAGCTATCAAAGCCAAACCACCAATAACTAGAAGAATTTGAAGTAATACATTGGTTATCGCTTTCATAACATTTACTCGTTGAGGTTGCCATCCATCTCTTGGACTAAAAAAATACTTATTCAACTCATTACAACCATAAAGACCAAGTCCCACTAAATATGCAATAAATATAGAAATTATTGTATCTGAAAGCATTAATAGCCCCCACCATGAATATAAAAAACCTCCGACTAAACTTAGCAGGAGGTTCAATCAGACTTAATTATCCGACCACAAATTTGTGAGAGAAGAATAAAGTATCATACTAAAAGTACTCTTAATCCCCAGTATACAAGGGGCTTAATCTTAGGATAAAAAATAAAGTATCATACTAAATCCGCTATCTCACCTATCAACCTCAAAATTTAAAGTAATAAAGTCTCATACTTAATACCCAGACATCTAAATCAATGTATTCAATAAACCCCGACTTGCTAGCAATAATCTAGAATCGAGATGATTTAATCAACAATAGATGTCATAATTTACTGTATAAAAATCCATGTAAGTAGCAAAGATGACACATCCACGGCCAGAGAAAAATAACTTTAAAGAAATAGATGTATCTAACTTAGATGCCATAACATGGTTAAGAACCATAGAATCAAATTCTGTGGATCTTGTAATCACAGATCCTCCATACGAGTCTCTCGAAAAGCATAGAAAAATTGGCACGACTACCCGACTCAAGAATAGTAAATCATCCAGCAATCAATGGTTTGATATCTTTCCAAATGAAAGATTTGAAGAGTTAGTCTCTGAGATCTACCGGGTAATGAAAAAGAACTGTCATTTTTATTTATTCTGTGACCAAGAAACTATGTTTGTTATCAAACCTATTGCTGAAAGCATGGGATTTAAATTTTGGAAGCCTATTGTCTGGGACAAAGTGTCTATTGGTATGGGATATCATTATAGAGCGAGATATGAATTCATTCTTTTTTTCGAGAAGGGGAAACGTAAGCTAAATAACCTATCTATCCCAGATATTCTTGTTGAGAAAAGAGTCTGGAAAGGGTATCCCACAGAGAAACCAGTAAACTTAGCCAAAACATTAATAGAACAGAGTTCAAATGAGCAAGACTTGGTAATTGACCCATTTTGTGGTTCAGGGTTTGTTGGTCAAGCCACTGAGTTACTAAATCGTAATTTCAGAGGCAATGATTTAAATATTGAAGCAGTAAAATTAACAAAAACTAGGATAAATAATATTAGGCAAACTCTTTAAATTTTCGAACCCAGGATTTTAAAGTCTGTGCTCTGCGACGGCTTGTATTGTCACTTAAGCCGTTGCAGTTTTCGATAAGAAACTCCGCTGCAGAATTCTCATGAATATCAAGTATCGAGCTAACATCCTGATTGAGCATCCATATATGCCCGCAATCAGATTCTTCAAACTGTCGCTGAATGATCTTCACCCATTCTTCATCATTTTGTGATGCCGCAACTTTCAGCCCTAAAGGAGTTAGCGACGAGTAATCATGAATTAAAGATAGTAATTTACATGCATCTCGATAATAACTGACTTGCCTTGGCTTAACACCTAACTCTTTAGCAGTAACTACACGGTTCCGATCAACAATGTTTAGATATAATCTAATTCTTTCCAAACTATCAGCTTGAGGAACCATAGTACTATCCAAATAGGAACCCAGCTTATCATTAATATCAGGAAGGAGTTCTTCTACATAATTTGGCTCTAGGCCTAATATCGTTTGAGTGGAATCTTCGTCGATTAACTGAATTTCTATATCATTAGAACCAATCAAATCAAACAGTTTTCGAACTATCCTTAAATCAATTTCTTGAGCTTCTAAACTCGATAAAAAATCTTCATGCGAAGATACTTTAGACAACAGTTCATAACCTTTTGACCTAAAGTTAATTTCGTCTTTTGTTGCTGTTTTAACTCGATAAACAAAAGAACCTTCAACTGCATCCCTTGGATAAAAAGAAACTGATATCTCATGTTTTTTAAGGTAATGTCGGCAAAACTCACCAAAAACTTCAGATACTTGGTTCAGCGTTTCAGAAATAATGTCTTTATTTGATTTCTTTGCAATTCTAATTCGATGAGAATGTTTTCTTCTGCCATCATAGTTAATATTTTCTCTAATAAAAACATTATATTTTGGCATTTTATATGGCAGTTTTTTGGCTACCGCAAACTCTTCAGATACCTCGTTAGTATCTAGATCAATCTTGGTCAAAAGTACTTTTGCTGACACTGATGGCTTGATCATATGGACGATTGGTATATCTTTTTGTTCAAGTCGGTTAACTTTTTCTTGAGAAGCAGGCACGATGATCCAACGATCGTGTAGTTCGTCGCAGCCTAAGCTATAACAAAAAAATAACTGATCGTATTCATTTAATGCTGTAAAAATAAGGGGCTCGTCATAATAACTATAAACGTTATGATAATATAACGATCCACATCTGCTGCTCGTTAAAAACAGCAAATCATCTTTAGCACTCATACTACTTTGAAACCTTTTGGATATACCCCATCGTAAAACCACACCGATACATGATGACTTTTAAGGGGAAGCTCCCCTTTGCCGTGCTCAGGTTTAACTCGTCCTGCGGCAATCAGTTGGCCTGAAAATCTTTCAGGGCTACCTTCAACTAGATCTTTGATACTATCGTGAGTATCAAAGAACGATGTCCCATAGAATCCTGATTTTTTCCTAATATTAGCTCTTCTTGATAAATGACACTGCTTCGGATCTTTATAACTAGCTAAAAAGTCATCAGCGTCAGGGATATCTTTATACACTAATCTATATAAATTAGCATCTATCTCGACAGCACCGTCGGGCGGTACGAGGATGTCTGCTGGATAGTCCTGAGGCCACTTTCTATCATCCATAATATCTAGCCATACTGCATATTGAAGTTTAAGCATAGTTTAAACAACACAAGTTGCATACTCAATCGATTTGACATAGATATTGTTTTAACAATGAGTTACTTCAAATAACTACAAAAAAATCCAATGAGATGGTGTCTATTTACTGTTGATCTAGCCACCCTGTGAACCATCCTGCCCATTTATCAATATCAGCAGGGTCAAGACAACCTTTGTGTTTACATGGAGGATGAGAGATTCCCTTGAAGTTACCGTCTCCACAAATTGACGAGATGTAATCACGCGGCCAAGCTAGAGACTTCTTAAGTAGCCGGATTTCTAAGGCTGCTATTTGATCAAGTAATGTACTGTTATCTTTTAACTTTAGGACCATGGTCGATATCGAATTTTTCGCATCAGATGTATCGACTTCAACAAAATGATACACCTGCCCATGATAAGTAACTTCGACTACAGCCAAACACCTTGGATTAGCATCATCCCCCATCATGTGTTTGGTACAACGTGCCAATTTAGGTAATTTTCTAAGCGGATAGCGGTACGTTTGACATCCGTGATTAGTTTCCAAACGATCAATAACCTGAGAGAAAATCTCAAATTTACTTGCATACAGATGAGCATCATCACTTTCGTCATTCAAAACATCATAATCAGCACCGGCAATTGTGCCTGTAACATTATCACCATTCGGAGATAACTTATTGGGAAGTTGTTCATTAGGTTCACTATCATCGGGCTTACCGCTATTAGCCTTCCGAGTTTTATCAGTTACTCGATTAGTCTTGAATGGCTTACGAAATGACAAGCCAACTGATTCTGTATCTAAAACAACACGTGCTTTATCAGAGTCAGCCTCTTCCTCATCATCAAGTTCGTGCTCTTCTGGACGTTTAGGTCTACCTGAATTAGCTCCGCCACCTTGACCTGTTACCTGCCTTTTGAAATCAGGGTGATAAAAATCTAGTTCATCAGGCATACTCGATGGCAAGTCTTCCACTCTTCTAATTTCCCAGGCAAAAAAGCTGTTACTGCTCCAATCGTGCCACCCTGACACATCTAGTTTTGTTCTATTTAAGCAAGGAGGTGTAAAAGAGAAATCCCAAAATTTATACTGCCCACTGGATGTATGCTCTCTCATCATTGTCTGGTGAATACTTTCAAATGAAGTTCGAGCCTCAGGGTCCATCAATATCCAACTTAAGAATCGTCGTGAACGTTCATCATTAAAAGCGGCAATCGGATAGCTAGAATTTGGCATCACATCAATCTGCCAATGCCCGTTTATATTGGTGATATTGAAGTCTGATGACAGCTTTCCGTGTTCCAAACAGATTCTGGACATATAGTTATCATGCAGAAAAAGAACACGTGCTAATTCAAGCTGAGGTAGGAAAACAGTTGGACCATCAGGCACATCAAATTCAAAGCACCACTGTTCAGAATTGTGCCCATTCCCCATTGAACGAAAAGCAAGGCAGTCCCTTAAACGCTTTTTGCCCCACAGCTGAGCATTCATAATGGTAAAAGTTAACTGTCTTCCTTTTAACTGATTAGACTGATTGGCACTTAATGATTTGTAACGTCGAATCAATGGAACACCAGCAATGGGTATTGATGGACGATCAAGCTTTTTTGAAAAGCTGACGTTAATTCCCCAAAACACGTTGCAATTTTTCTTAAACAGCGAACCAATACCCAACACTAACGCATCTTCTGGGATGTGCTTAAATCTGTACTCGCCCATATACCTTCCGTTATTCCTGTTAAAAAACATCGAGCCAGTGGAGTTAAACGCTCTTCACTCAGCCCCGAGCCTCGCAGTAAACGCCACCGCTCAGCCTGAATATTTTGTAAATAGAGTGAGATGTACTGATTTTCCAATCGCCGAATTTGGTATTGAGCAACCGACTCCGAGTACTTGGCAAGAAATTGCTTAGTTAAAGGTAAATACCGAAATTTCCTCTCCGGTATCGCCCCAATCTTTAGTTTTGACAGCAAGAAAGTACTCGTCATACGGGGAGAATAATCATCTTGTTCACACTGCTGTCGCAACTGACATAATCGACGAACAAGCGAACGATCTCGCTTAGGCCAATCGACCCGCCTATTTTCATACATGATCGGATGCTCATAGCGTCGGTTAATTTTCATCAGCCATTCGTAATCATGTCGGTACAACCACATGTACAAACCTTGCGAACCATGTAATCGAGCGTATTTGCACCCGCACTCTTTCAACAGCTTCAGCCATTGAATTCTTTTATCTCGATTAATCTGCTTCGGCAAAACCACTGAATGGACAATTCTTTGCTTTTTCGGGTAATGCTTTACGTTAGTCAACATGTCAGATGGTGAAATATCTCGGTCTAGTAAACTGGACTGAATGATTAGGTGCTGCATAAAACTGAAGGATTTTCGGTGCTTTCGTAAAATAGTTCTGACCCAGCCGGTATCTCGCCTCGCCAGTGTGAGTTGGTTATCCGCCAACCAACCTCTACTCCAAAAGGAATGGATACGTTCCCGAACTTCATCATGTTTTACATTAGCCCCTCGGTTGCAACCGGCTAGCACGACCAAATCATGGTAATAGCAGTTCCATTGATGAAAAGTTGGCGATGTTTGTACTTCCACTTGCAGAAGTTGTTCGACAACATGGCTAATGCGTAAAGATTCCCTTTTATGATACCGTATTGGTCTGTCATCCAGTGTTGTGTCTGCCGCATAAAATTCATGACGATGTTCGTAATGTGGTTGAATAGAAAATTCACACAAAGGGGTTTCGTGTTTTTTGCACCATGTGGCTCCTGGCACTTGCCAGCTACGCATCCAATACCTCTCACCATATTTGCCTAATTGCTCCTCAAAACACTGAGGACAATATCTGAGTAGCTTCGGCTGCTTAACAATTGAAGCAGCAATTCCGAAAACCAAGTGTATAAGCCCTTTGGATTGATTTACCATCCAGCGCATGCCAGCCAGTCTTTTTCTTTCTTCAATAAAAGGCGCGTAAATAGGGAAAAGCGTGTGCTGGTATATCAGTGAAGCCGTCGTAATATTTAAAACCGATGGATATTGCCCGGAAATTTGAGCCAGATGACTCGGTAGGTCAACCGTAGCGATAACCTTGCGATCTCCATAAACCTCATCCAATAGCTGCTTAGGCGATATGGTTCCGCTATGAACCCCTGCCCTGGCAACTAAGCTGTAAATTAACTCATTTGGATAGGGAATAGGGAAACCGAGCACTCAACTGACCTTTTTCAAATCCAAAATAAGTTTATTTGCCTTGATCGCACTGTACATATCTTCTTTCTTAGTCAGTTGTGAATACACAAATCGTAAATCGCAAGTTTCAAGGCTTGACCAATCTACACGTTTAACTACGGTCGCTTTTGGTTCTTTCGGTTGCTGATCTACAAACTGCTTACTTTCGTCATACCAATCAAGTATGACCGGCATCATCTCGCGCAATGTCAACTTAGGCTGTTCGCGGAAAACTTTCTCAACGAGCGGAATAAGTATTTCAGACTGGCAACCGGTTTGTACGAGCAAACTGTAAAGCCGCATTGCTTGTTCGTTACAACTGAAAGGTAATTCAGGCTCATCTGGGATCTCATTTATTTTTTGGTAAAGGCTAAGCAGTCGCTTGTCGATATCTTCTACTCGTAGATCAGAGTATTTAGCTATCAAGGTTGGGTTACCCCGGCGAATAGCATCCAGCATAGGGTGTACCGGTTTAAGTTCATCGTTATAAACTGACCGTAAGACCTTCACGGTAATTCGTTCGAGCTTAGAGGCAATAGCCCGTAGCTGAGCCAGAACAAATAACTTAACCACGATATCCAATACGCCTTGTGATAACTCATACCAACAATCTCTGACTTCATCGGTAAGAACTTCATCACGTCGATTAAGCCACTGGTATTTCCAGAGCTTATTAGTAAAAGCAAGCCATTCACTTTTTGTATTCGGATTTTCTGGATATTGCGGCATGGGCTGCCAATAAAGAGAACCAATGCCCGTGGTACGTCTTGCTGATTGTAATTCAACCTCAAACAATGGGCGGGCTTTCGGAGTACCAACTAATATCACCGGAATCCCGACTGTGTTAACAAGTTCGACGAAAAATTCCAACATTTGCTCTCGTCCAACCGCCTTGCGAATTTTCAAGCGTTGAATTTCATCGATAACCAGAACACCAATAGCGCGTTCATTCGCTACCTGACTCATTAAAGCCAGTAATGTTGGTACCCCAAGACGCCTGCGACCATGCGTATTTTCATAATTCGTACCTAACCGCTTATCTACTTCTCGGAAGAAATTCAGACACAAACTTTGCTGTGATCCATTATTTGGGCACTCAATTTTCAGATAGCTGAGTTGAAAAAAGTTATGTTGTTCGTGATAAACAACCTGAGGGTAGGTGGCAAGAATACGCTCAAGGGTTGAACTTTTACCACTACCGGAACATCCGATAAGAGATAAACAAGTTGCTGTCGTTAGCACATTTCTGAATTTATAACTCTGCAAATCACCGGACATCACCCGTTCGTAGCCATTTTGTAAATGCTTATTCAATGAACCATCCAGTAAATTTCGGCTCACATAACCACGCCGGATCATAATCGATATGCGCTCTTCCAAGAGAACATGCTGGGATAAGGGTTGGAAAAAATCATCAAGTAAAGCTGCAACCATATGAGCCCGTTGTCGAGGCTTATCCTGAAGATCATTCAAAGAAAAATCGACTTTACCTTCTAATCCTTCTTTTAGTTGCTTAAGCTCCATGATTGGTGTCAAAGCCTCGATAAATGGGTTTCCTTTATAGGCTGGGTTACCAGTATCTTTATATATGGCGTTAACATATTCACTTGGCAAACTCATTCGTTATCATCCTCATCATCGAATAACTCATCGACATAACTCGGGTAGTCATAATCTTCCTCCGGAACACCATGTAAAGGAATGATATCTGCTGTGTCTTTTACATCTGTTTGTATTTTCGTTTTTCTACTGTCGCGTTCATTTTGTAGCTCAGCCTTTCGGTTCGACCGAATATCACCGATGCGTTCAGTATTCGGGATGCTTGAAGTATCAGGGCTTAATTTCTCTGCTTGTCTAATTTTGTCAATCACTCGCTGTTCATGCTTTCGTTTTTGCTTATCAGCTCTTACTTGACTTTCAGCAGCAGTGAATTTTTTCTGTTCTTGTCGCTGCCACACTTCCCAGAAAGTGCAATTGGCAAACTCTCTGGAGCGTCCGGAGAGTTTGCAAACCCAGTGTTCAGCACTGTTTCGGCTAGGAAAAAGATAAATTTCATCGACTAGACTGGGATCATATGCCACCAAAACTTTTTGCGGACGAGTCACTTCTTGGGCTCGATGCATCCACCCTTCGACAATAGCCTCTTGGCAGGTATAGTAAATACCAAAAATGCATATCCCCAAATCAGAGATCGTTGCATCTGTTCTGGGAAGTAAACTTAATCTTACTGCTTCTTCAGAAGCTGAGCGCAACCGGCCAGTACGGTGCTGAATCCCCCAGTTCCACAATTCTAATGGCACAGAAGGCAAATCAACCGGCATATCGGCAGATCTGTCATAGGTCTTCATCACATGATAAAGATTATGATAAAGAATTGAGGACAGGATGATTTCTTTAAAATCCGAAATAGATAACTTAGCATCAAGACGATAATCCTTACCACCACGCTTTTTAACGATGGTTCCCGTTACTACACCTGGAGCAAATGGAGTAAAGTCAGCTTGCAATGTTTTAAAATTTCGTTCTACGATACCTTTAGCATCGCCTCGATACGGTGGTGTATTTTCAATTCGCACCGAAAAGCTTTTTTCTAGATTTTCTATCTGATAACCCAGTAATTCACCTCTATCTGCCAAAATGGCATCTGGAAATCCGATAGCAGGCCACTCTTGAGATTCGATCTCTATCCCATATTGATGACATAGCTCGACCTTATCAGTCATAGCAACTTGTAAAGCCTGCATAGCGGCTACATAAGAGGGGTTTTCAAAACCGATGTAACACCCAACTATCAGGCGGCTGAAGACGTCGATAACGATGTAAACAACCGGACGTCCAACAATCCAGCTTCTGTTTACATCGGAAACTACGTAAATATCCGCGATGGTCGCGTCAATTTCAAAACGGGAGCCCGGCCCCAAAGCATGCATAGTCGCCGTTCCGGTCAAAGGTCGAATATCTTTGTTATAGGCATTTTGGCTTGACCGGCTTTTGATTTTTTCTACCTGGGTGTATTCACGTTCATAGAAGTGCTTCATCTGCCAATTGGTTGGAATTTCTGTCTCTGGCACATCAGGGAAATAGGTCTCATATATATCTTTAAAACGCCGGTGTGCGTAGGGAAATGAATAACCTTTTTCAGTTAACAAATACTTCTGAATGGCTATCCTGAATAGCTTCTCTATAAATTCGTCAACATTCACCCCTGTACCTGGCTCATACTTTCTGGGTCGCCCCAATTTTACCTCTCCCGGTATTCGCTTTTTGCCTTTTGCGCCAGAATTTTTGTAATCAGGAAGAAGCGCGTTAACAATCTGCCCCCGCTGCCAGTATTGGCGGATTAAGCGATACAATGTTTGCTTGGTCGTTTTGTGATTACCCATGACTAGGTCAATGGCTTTAGCTCGTTGTTTCGGCTGATAGTATTCTTCAAGATGGATTATAGGGCTTATCAACTCATAATTTTTGTCTCTTTTTACTTGAGCCGTGCTGCCATCTTCGGGCGAGAGCATGATCAAATAAGAATAGGGATCTTCGACTCGGTGTAACAATTCATCTTGAATCGCCAAATCCAGCGAATATAAGTCAATAATGCTGGGGAAGGCGCTTTTATTATCGATCGATATCCAAACAAAATTGTTTCCGAATTGGCTCAAAATCCGGAATCTCTCGTTCTCATACTCCAGGACCTCATTGATTCGAAACATGACGAGCTCCTATTAAGTTCCCCATGTTCTCAACAACGAAATCCTTACCTTTTTGCAAATAGAATGGTTGGGACAACATATCAAAGTAAAAACAGCGATTAGCCAGCAATTGCCTGATTTCATAAATAGAAGAACCATCAGTTTGATTGTAAATACGGTCAGTCAACTTACAGATATCAGTAACCGTTTTATTGGGATTTTGCTGAAAAAGGTCACTGTAGTACGCAGTCCTGTCTAACAAGACTTCATCATCAATCTCATCCTTCTCAGCCGGGTATATCCAGCTAATATTCTGGACAAGCGTTGGGGATACATCGTTTTCCGTGACCAGAAACCAAGGAACTTTTTTCAATAACCAATAACGGCGTTCAATTTCCAGTTTCTCAATAACACGGGGATCTTTTAAAGCATTATTGTACTTGGCTTGAATGACATACTGTGGAAGTTGGAGATCTAAGCCATCAACCAAAAGATCGGATGACATATACAGCTTAACACCGGCTTCCGCTGGGTGTCTTATGCCATTGTCAGCAGCAATATCAAGAGTCTCCTCACGTTTAAGAGGAAACTGCTCTCGAATATCTATGGTCTGAGAACTCCACTCAAGAGTTAAAAAAACAGCAAGTTCTAAATCTGAAAGCAAATGGTGAGTTCGCTGGCTTTTATGACCAAAAACACGGTGAGAGCGACCGTCAGATGGCACATCTCGAACTGTTAACCAAGGTAGATAATCAGAACCGCAGCCATTACCACGACCTTCCTTTATCCAGCGCTTGTATTTAGTCTCTGAGGGAGAATATTTACTTTTTGCCAAATTGCTCACCCCTTTGCTCATGAAATGAGTGCAAATATAGAAAGTTTAATATGCAACGTTACTATCAATAAATTATTGTTGATGATAAGTGACATGTAGCTCCCTAGGCTACTTCACAAAAAAACCTATAGCACACCACAAATCCAGTTTATTTATAAAGACACTAGGTGAACTTTAATCTACAATAGGTTCATCTTAACTCCAAATTAGTTAACTATGAAGTACTTTAATGAAATTTCCTACATCATCCAAGGTGCGATGAGTGAAGATAAGCTGATGGTTACAGCTTATGCCCAGCAATTGATTGACAAGCTTTCGAAAGATGGAGAAAAACTAGCGGCGAAAGGACTCAAAGAAAACATTTCAAATCAAGCAACCAAAACAGCTTCCGCCTCATCAGCGTCTTACTCATTGAGTAGGCCTGTACCTGTCGAAAAAGATAATCGATTTTCTCTCGCGGACAAGACGATACCTAGCATCGAAGAATCGAATGTGTTCTTGTCTCACGAAAATGAAAGTACTGTTGATGCTTTCCTAGCGTACTTACAAAAAAAAGATAAGCTCAGTGCTGTTGGCATCCCAATCAATCCAACATTGTTACTCCATGGTCAACCAGGAACAGGCAAAAGTAAGCTGGCCAATTTTCTAGCTGCAAAGTTAAATCTGCCATTAGTAACTGCTAGAGCTGATGCTTTAATTTCATCTTATTTGGGCTCAACATCAAAAAATATACGTTCATTATTGGAATATGCTCAGAGTGAACCGTGCGTACTATTTCTTGATGAATTTGATGCTATAGCAAAGGCTAGAGATGATAAAAATGAAATTGGCGAGTTGAAACGTGTAGTAGTGAGTCTACTTCAGAACATCGATAACTTAGGTGATACCATTTTAGTAGCGGCAACAAACCATGTTCATTTGTTAGATCCTGCTGTAGGTAGGCGCTTCCATTACAAACTGGAACTAATGCCTCCAAAGAAAAGGGAGCGAGAAAGGTTAATAGACTCAATTTTTCGTAACTTTGATGTTGATATGGAAGGCTTCGATGTCTGCGTGGCTGCATCAAAAGGTATGACTGGGGCTGAGATAGAAATTGCGGCATTTGAGTATCTAAGACACTCAGTTGTCAATGATCAGTCTCCTTCATATATCGGGTTACTAAAAGAGCTCTTGATGGTTTCTCACCCATGGTTGAGCTTCAGCGACTTAGAGTCGAAGCAGGAGTTAATACCAAGACTAAAAGATATAAATACAAGCTTATTCACTGGGAAGCTACTAGCTGAACTATGGGGCGTGTCTCCTAGCTATATCAGCAAATTACTCAAGGAAAGCAAATTATGAAACAAGAAAGAAATCCTATAAAGCACGTTGAGTTTTCTGCCGAAGATTACTATCAACCAGATGTTCATACTGGTGGTAGCAACGCACCTTTGAAAAATGTCAGTGATGACTTTAGAGAAGAACTAATTAGTTCGCTAAACCATATAAAAGAAAATTTAACTACAAACGAACTAGATGTATGCACTGCAGTAGTTGAGCTGGAAGATAACGCTATTGCCAAATCTCATCGACCAACAGCTATATTCAATGAACAAACCTGCCCATTTTTTGGAGATGCTGGCTATGGAAAAATGTTGGTTGAGGTTCATAGTTCTGGCTTGAACAAGCTTGAGCAAAAGATACACACAGTTAAGAGCAAACTCGGCATTAAGGCACTCTCTGCCGTCAAAGCCATTGCACCATACTCACCGTCGATCTCTATCCCTGAAGGCGAAGAAAGTGGAATTATTGTCCGCCTTTTTAGATATTCGACTGAGACTCTAAATAGAAAAGTTGACATCGATTTTGAATCAACTCTCAAGCGCCTTAATTGCAAATGGGAAAAACACCGCTCTGAGTCTGTAAGACTATATAAAGTTAGCTCAAATATAAAGAACCTGCTAGAAGAACTACCAGACATTGCAACGGTCCAAAGCGCCATTGTCTCTAACAGTATTGTTATTAAACCTATGGATAGCTCAGGTGTTACACCAACCCCTGCTGATATTCATGCACCTAACCCATCTGTCATTTACCCTATTGTGGGGGTCGTTGACAGTGGCGTAAGTCAAAGTTGTGCTCCCCTAAACAACTGGCTCATCGGTCAAAAAAGAACTGTCCCAGACCCCTTTCGAGACTTAAATCATGGCACTTTTGTTAGTGGCATGGTGACCAACAGTTACCTATACAATCAGGACACCAGGTTTCCCAAATGCCAATCCAAAGTAGTCAGTGTCGAAGTTCTTGGAAACAATGTGGGTGATATCTATAACATCGTAAACTCGATGTATGAAACGGCAGAAGAACATCCAGAGATCAAGGTTTGGAACTTATCATTAGGTACAAGTGAGCCTGTATCCCAAAGTGAAATCTCAGCCATGGCATTGATGTTAGATGAATTTCAGGATAAGTATAACTGCCTGTGTGTTATTGCGGCAGGTAACTATAGTGGCTCATTAAGAAGCTGGCCTCCAGAGGAAAAGCTCAATGATGGAGTATCTAGCCCTGGTGATTCAGTGAGAGGGCTGACTGTAGGCTCAATCGCTCACATTGATGGTGCAGTAAAAAACGAAGAACCTTCACCTTTTTCTCGAAAAGGCCCAGTATCTAATTACGTACAAAAACCAGACTTAGTGCACTTCGGGGGCAACCAACTAAATGTAGGCGGAAATGCAATCCCAATCGGTGTTAACTCTATTTGCCCAAATGGTAACAAGAGAAACGATATCGGTACGAGTTACGCTACTCCAATTATATCTACATTGGCGGCAAATCTATTCCAAGAACTCGGAGAACGAGCAACTCCTAACCTTGTTAAAGCCCTACTTATACACAACGCCAACAAAGCATTTGGACAGATAGTATGCGATGAGCACCGTCCATACTATGGTTGGGGGCTTCCCCAAGATATACCTGAAATATTAGATGTACAAGATTATGAAACAACACTTGCTTTTGAAGGTCATGCTCAAAAAAGTTTCGAAGTTGAAAAACTGCCTTTCCCTATACCTGATTGTTTAAGAACTGAGGATGGAAAGGTTAGAGGCGAGTTTTTTATGACTCTAGTATATCAGCCGGAACTTGACCCAAACCAAGCGTTTGAATACTGCCAGTTAGATGTAAAAGTCGGTTTTGGTGAAATTGATGAAGATGGTAAATTCACGTCCAAAGTTCCACCTAAAAATGATGCCCACCTATACGAAGAAGATCTGGTCAAAAATGGAGACAAATGGTCTCCAGTCAAGGTATACCAGAAAAGCTTCCCTAGAGGAGTGAATATAGAAAATTGGCGATTAAGGGTCAAAGTCTTGGACAGAGATGGCTATGAAGCGAGCGGCGTACAAGTCCCATTTACGTTGCTTTTGACCATCAGAGACATAGATAAAGAGCAACCGGTATATAACGAGATGGTTAAGCTAATGAATGAATATAACTGGGAAGTTTCAGATCTAGTTATTGACCAAAAAATTCACGTGTAACTCTACACTACACTGCTGTATAAAAAACCATTATTCAATCGCCAAAAAAGATGTTAATGACTTTTTTACAGCAGCGCTAGCATGACTAACTCATACCCTACAGTTGGTAAGCAAGCAACCGACAATGCAGTTCGCCTACTGGGACGCAACTCACAACTGGACATTTCTGAGTTACGATCTAGCAACACTCTATCTTTTTACATTACTTAAAGTATACCAACCAAAGTTTCTAATTCACAACAGCCTTCTATAAAAATATCTAATGGGAATCATCGGTGGGTTAATTCGCTTGTACCCCTTAGAAGTGCTCATAGCTGTTAAAAAAGCACATATCATTTGTCCGAACGATCCGTCGGAAAGAGCTTCCTATTGTTAGTTGCCTTACGGATCATCGAACTCATCGATTCTATCGCATTAGTCGTATGAATAGCTTCTCTGGTATCGTTTGAATAATTAGAAAATGTATATAAATTCTTCCAAGGCGTTCACGAACTTCGGTTTATCTGCGAGTACTTTTCACCTAACTTTTGAAAATCGATCAAGCTACAGTAGCGTTTATTTTGTCGTCATCGCTTACTAATAGACCACGTTGATTAGTGCTCTAATTTATTCTACGGGATAGGAAAATCCCTAACAGGCAAGCTATTATGATAATTCCAATAGAGAATATCCTGAAGCTATCTATCCATATAAAGCCCTCATTTGAAATAATATTTACATTATTGTTGGTAGTTATAATAAGGAAGTATCCTCCGAGGGCTGTTATAGCTGATTGCATGAAAGCCCCGAACATAGTTAATATATTTACTGCGTGGAAACTATCTGCCTTATTTAGGAACTGCGTGTGGTACATAGATGACGCAATACCATGCCCCGATTTTAATGTATTTTGGAGGAAACCAAAAATAATTAATGCGCTGACACCTACAATCCACTGTGGCCCCATATAAGGGATAGCATCGAAATCAGGAATAAGAAAAATTAGCGGAGTTAATGCAATTGTAGCCAAAAAAACTGTGAGATAGATACTTTTAAAACCAGTTATATCAGCTCGCTTTCCCCAGAAAAAAACACTTAAAAAGGGACCTGACATTTGTGATAGTAAATATAAAAAGAAAATATTTGCAGGAAGATTCAGATACCCAATCAAAAATAATCCAAAAATTGGCCAATTAAGAACCTTTTTTATCCCTTCTAAAAGTAAAGGCAATTTAAGTAGAGGTGACGTAGTGACAATCTTAAGAAATCTACCACGACCAACGCTATCACTTACTGCTTTAGGCGGAGGGGTTGCTGGTATTTTTCTCATAAAGTTAAGTGAAAAGACACTAAGTAGTAGAGCTGCGATCAACATAATTCGGTGTTCTTCACGAGTCATTTCATCTCCAATATATAAAATACCGAACAATGTAAACCCGAATGCTGGAATCATTTTCACTGTACGGAAACGACCCAAAAATAGGCCGCGGTCAGATTTTGAAGTGATTTCATTGATCAAACTGGATGCAACTGAATTTTGTAAAAATTCATTTCCGATTAAAAAAGCCAATGCGATAGTCAATAATAATGGGAGACTAAAAAATTCTATCGGAAGAAAAAGAATGATCAAGTTTGATTTAGATCCAAATACAGTGAGTTTCGATTGGCTAAAAGAACAAGCAAATCGTAAAAAGACGAATTTACGAAACGATTACATTCGAACTGCTGAAATTTGGGCCCCGCTCGTAGGAGTAGAAAATTTTCATGTATTTAATTATTCTGATATCAAAGACCATCCTACCCAACTACTTAATTCGATTTTAGGCATTTTGGGGGAAGAAGGAGTTGATGATTGGAATGCATACTTTGATGTTAGGATTAAGCACAATGAAGGATTAACCGTGCCCATGCCAGAAGAGTTTGAAATCTGGCTAAGGGAAAATATTGGTTTTAGTTTCGAATCACAAATATCCCAGCTAAAAAAGATGGGGGTATATCGCAGCTAAAGAGGGAAACCAGCGGCACCTATATTGCCGATTATGATACTTTTTCAGAAAACAAGAGAAATTATTTTATCCCTTTAAAGTCGTTAGGGTTTTCGTGAAAAATTTAAGCGCTTTGATTTGCTTATGAAAAAGGTGTCTATGCGTATGTTGGAATCGCGATTGAAAGATTCCGAAATTACGTAAGCACGTTAACGAATTCGGGAACACTTTGCCGAGTTGTTGGCAAAATGGGGACCGCCTACACACTAAATACTATATACTAAATACCAAATACCAAATACTAAATCGATTCAAACATTACAGGATTTACTAAATGAAATTTATTGCAAGCCCTGGCGGTCGACTCTCCGGTAATATTCGCGTCCCGGGCGACAAATCAATTTCTCATCGCTCGATTATGCTGGGCTCGCTGGCAGTGGGTACGACCGAGATCAGTGGTTTTTTGGAGGGTGAGGATGCGCTCGCCACACTTAATGCGTTCCGCGCTATGGGAGTTGAGATCCAAGGTCCCCAAAACGGCTGCGTGACGGTTCATGGCGTTGGCTTGAACGGTTTGACTGCGCCGGCAGCTGCCCTTGATGTGGGGAACTCTGGCACATCCATGCGGCTGCTAGCCGGTATCGCGGCAGGACAGGCGTTTCCGGTGACTTTGACCGGTGATGTGTCTCTATCTAACCGCCCGATGGAGCGAGTTGCAAAGCCTTTACGCTTAATGGGAGCGGAGGTTAAAACCCAGGAAGGCGGACGTCCACCAATAACAGTTAATGGTGGCGGACAGTTGAAGGCAATTTCTTACGATCTTCCAATGGCCAGTGCGCAAGTGAAGTCTTGTATATTACTCGCTGGTCTTTACGCCGCGGGAGAGACATCAACGAAAGAGCCTGCTCCTACTCGTGATCACACCGAGCGGATGTTAAACGGATTTGGCTATCAGGTCGCGGTCGATGGCGACATGGCAAAACTCTGCGGTGGCGGCACGCTGACAGCCGGTTCTATTGATGTACCTGCCGATATTTCATCGGCGGCGTTTTTCATGGTAGCGGCAAGTATAGTGCCGGGATCGAATATTACCTTGCAACACGTCGGTATGAACCCCACTCGGGTAGGCATTATTAATATCCTGCGTCTAATGGGGGCCGATATTACGGTATTGAATAGGCGAGAAGTGGGAGGAGAGCCGGTAGGAGATGTCCGGGTACGCTCGGCTCAGCTGTCGGGTATTAGGATACCTGAGGATCAGGTGCCACTAGCAATCGATGAGTTCCCCGTACTATTTATTGCTGCGGCCTGTGCCCAGGGTACAACCGTGCTTACCGGCGCCAAAGAATTACGCGTAAAGGAAAGTGATCGGATCCAAGTGATGGTCAATGGCTTGCTGACGCTAGGAGTGGATGCAACGCCTACCGATGACGGTATCGTAATTGTAGGCAAGGAGAATAGGGACGGCCCTGTAATGCGGGGTGGTAGTGTAGAGAGCCACCACGACCATCGCATCGCGATGGCTTTTGCGGTGGCCGCGCTGCGGGCCAGTGAGGATATTGAGATCAACGACTGTGACAATGTCGCGACTTCTTTTCCCAATTTTGTAGAGCTAGCACAGGGTGCCGGTTTCCATCTGGTGCAGAAGCAATAATGTAACCGTTCATTCCGCCACGCGGTTGACCGGTTTATAAATGACAGATCTCATTGGGTTATCTGAGGACGTCTCTTTCCACAGCCTCGTCAGTAATTGGGCTTCCACGAACGGTCGGAGTAGCTCAATGCCGCGTTTGGCTCAGTTGGTTAAGCTGGATCGCGCGACGGAGATGCCGTTGTGGGTCAGTTGCTCAGTTTGGCGGTGGTTATCAGCTCTGGGGTGTCATCGAGCTTGGCTACGTCTTTCTTTTTGAGGACGGGTAAATGATATTCCAATACCACAAAGCTGACTGGGTGTTGAGCGAGCTTAGGAGTGAATTTGGTGTCGATAACCTGGTATTGGTCAGCTTCGGGAGCCCGTAAGCTCAACAAGCACGACATCAATTTTTCCAACCAGTACTTCATCACTGAAGCGTAAGCCTGCATCAGTGTTGCAGTCATTCGGATGTGTCTTCTTGGCGGTGCCACGTTGATAGCCGTCGACCTCGTTTTTTAGATGCGGCCTCGACTGATCCGCGCCAGTAGTTTTGGACACCGAGTTAAGTGAGTACAATCACTAACGAGGCGAACCATTACAAGCAAGAAAAAACGTATTATCCATTCTCCTGAATTTAAAGCAGAAGCCCTGAAGCTAGCAGAGAAAGTGGGAGTAACTGCGGCAGCCAAGAAAGACACCAGCACCAGTCACAGGGAAAAGATCTAGCCGCTGAAGTCGCCAAGCTCAAAAGGCAATTGGCTGAGCAAGCTGAAAAACTAGATATAGTAAAAAAGGCCGCTGTAGATTCAAGAGATCATCGCTACCCCCTTTTCAATAATGTGTGATGGTGTTTTATATTTCAATATTTTCCTTGGACGTTCATTAAGTTGAGCGGCTAATTCATTGAGCTTTTCTTGTGAGTGAAGTAATAAATCTGTTTTTCGAGGGAAGTATTGTCGAAGTTAGCTGTTGGTATTTTTGTTAGTACCTCTTTGCCATGGGCACTGAGGATCACAAAAATAGACAGGGATTCCTATTTCTTTAGTCAGCTCCGCATGTTTCGCTAACTCCATACCTCTATCCCATGTTAACGATTTTCGATATTCAGCAGGCATTTGTTTAAACGCCTCTAATAGCGCAACAAGCACAGATTCAGCGTCTTTACCCGCCAACTTAAGGATGATAGTAAGGCGAGATTTTCGATCTACAAGAGTAGCAATGTGTGTATTTCTTGAACCTGAGACAAGTTCTCCCTCCCAGTGGCCAACCGATCTACGGTTATCAATGTTCTTAGAGCGCTCGTGTATTGAAATTCCATTTACAATGTTCGTGAAGCTTCGGTCACCACTCCGAAGATGATATCAACAGCGGCGCATTGGCCTGCTTCGACGTAAATGCTGAGTTAACGAGCGATGAATGATACTTTTAGCTCGAACATAAATGGATTTATATATTGTCTCGTGCGATACCTGCATGTGCTTTCTAAGCGAATACTCTACACTAAGCCACCCAGATATTTGTTCTGGAGGCCACTTAAACTCGAGTTTCGCCAGGATGATTTTTCTGAGTTCAGGATTGCGTTCTAAGACCCCAAGCTTTGGGCGCTTAGCCATACGCTTTGCACGGTTGTCAGCATCAACAGCTTTGTAATAACGACTACCTCGATTGCGAGCTACTTCTCTTGAAATCGATGAGGGGAAGCGATTTAGCATAGGATCTATGGCTCTTAAAGACATTTTGGCTGATAACGCTACTCTAATTTCCTCTCGTTCTTCGAGCGTTAGATGTTGTTTATTCCTTTTACGAGGATTAGGTTTAATACCGCCAGTTTCGCGTAAGGCTGTAAATATTGTCCCAGAAGCGGCGTTCAAGACACGGCCAATATCACTAAAACCTGTACCCTGTTTCCATAATCTGAATATTAGATCTTTTTCGTCCTGAGTAAATGTACGTTTTGCTAGCTTCATCATTAGTGCCTGTGCAAATCAGTATTTTAGTAAAACAGTTGCAATGACCAATTGAAACTACAGCCACCTACTTCGCGAAAAATCTAAAGTAAATTGCTATGAATTTATGCTCGAACACCTGCTGTACTTCAGTGCTGTTCGCATGGCTAAGGTATTCGGGGTTTTACTAAGTGGGTTTTATTACTGGATTAAGCATCGCCACAAGTCCATTCAGAGCTAGGTAACTCCCTAAGAGCTTGATACGAAGGTCAAAGAGGCTTTTGACAATAGCAAAGGCCGCGATGGTTCAAGACGCATCCGGAAAGAGTTGGCAGAGAATGGTGATAGCCATAATGTTACAACCATTGCCGCAAGTATGAAGCGTCAGGATTTAACGTCGAAAGCGGCACGTAAGTTTAAGTGTACTACGGGTAGCAAACATAAAATGCCAGTTGCTCCGAACCTGCTGACTTAGGATTTTAACGTAGAGGCTCCGAATCAAAAATGGGCGGGAGACATCACCTATGGTGTGCCCGGAGTTCAGGGCTAGCATGGATGCTTAAATTGAACCACGAGTCTATCTTAAATCCACAGACTTCGAGATATGAAGTCGAGAGGCTGTGGCTACGCTGGGTTGTGACAGCGTATGAGTCTGAGCGGTAGTAACTTACCGATGTTGGTAAGGTGATGTAACCCGCTGACAAAGGTGAGTGAGGCGAACTCGTTAAGCCAAGATGCTCTTCCAGACTGAATATTGGACGGATGAAGAACATGAACTGATTAACCCGCATCTATGGGCTGAAATGTCGCCACCGCCTACACGAGTTATCAGGCGGTATGATGCTGTGCGATTGATATAGGTAAGGTCAATACACGTCGATTTAAAGAGGAAACGTAAGCCTCTGAAATGGAAAGAAGTGTTATCACAGGTCAACTTCTTAGCATCATCACCTTGCAGAACGACAAGGCAAAAGACTGCGATCAGCATCCACCCCAATATGGCTGAGTTCAGATAGGTAAACCGGGGAAGGTCTGTTTGAATGCAAAGGGAGCACGCCCCCAATGACAAACAGGCTGACGGAGTTCTCGTAGTAGTCTGGGATGGGGAAAGCCCATTACATGGCGAAGGGGAACAACTTAATTAACTTGTGTCAGCGAACTAGCTGACTGCAATAAGGTGAAGACCTTTGATAATCAGTGAAATGCAGCACAAGCTAGCAACATGGACAGCAGACGATAAAACCCGCAGGGTCGACCGTCTGCTTCGGCTAATCTCTCATCCTGACTGGCTATACCATGCGGCAGAGAAAGCACTCTCTTCCAAAGGAGCCAGAACACCGGGAGTGGATGGTGTGACGAAACATCATCTGCAAGGGAAATTGGGCGACTATCTACGCGAGCTCAGGCTGGAACTACAATCCGGTAACTACCAGCCTATGCCCGCCAGACGCATCTATATACCTAAAGCAAATGGGAAACAACGCCCGCTGGGCATTCCAACCCTGCGTGACCGCATAGTCCAACGGGCGATGCTAATGGCAATGGAGCCGATATGGGAAAATGATCTCCACTCATTATCTTATGGCTTTAGACCAGAGCGCAGCGTCCACCATGCGATCCGCACAGTCAGATTACAGCTCACTGACAGTACAGACACTCGTGGTCGATGGGTAATCGAAGGTGAACTATCCAGTTACTTCGATACCGTGCATCATCGACTGTTGATGAAGTGTGTGCGTAAGCGGATAAGCTGCAATGGTCTTCTTGATTTACTCTGGCGTTTTATCAAGTCAGGGCATGTTGAGAGAAACCTGTTCTGTGCAACGCATCAGGGTGTACCTCAGGGCGGCGTCATCTCTCCATTATTGTCGAGTATCATGCTTAATGAGTTCAATCAGTATCTTCATCAACGCTATCTGAGTAAGAAAGCTCGCAAAGATCGATGGTATCTAAACAACAGCATAAAAATAGGACGCCGTTCAGCAATTGAGAATAACTGGCAGTGGCAACCAGCGGTTGCCTACTGTCGTTATGCTGATGACTTTGTTCTCATAATCAAAGGGACAAAACAAGATGCTGAATGTATCCGTGACGAATGTCGACAGTTCCTTGAAGGGAAGTTAAAGCTCACTCTAAATATGGAGAAAACCCATATCACGCATGTGAACGATGGCTTCGTCTTTTTGGGGCATCGGGTTATCCGGAAACGTGGCCCTAGAGGAAACATGCGAGTGGTTACCACGATACCAAAGGTTAAAGCGAAAGCATTCACTCATGCGTTAGTAAAAGAGCTTTCAGGGGACTTTAGTTGCAGCATGATAGACAAGGCTGAGAAGATAAACCAGAAGCTCAGTGGGTGGTCGCAGTTCTACCGCCACACTGACTTTACTGCAATGACTTATGGTCGGATAGACAGGGTTGTGTTCTGGAAACTGGCACTCTGGTTGGCACGCAAGTATAAGTGTCGTATCAAAGCACTGTTGAAGAAATGGTGTAAGCGTCCGGAGCCGAAGAAGGCCAAAACATGGGTGCTCTTCGGCAAAACGAATCAGGGGTATCTGTGTGGTATCTCCCTGTTCCGGCTTGTGAGTAGTCATAAGATGCCGTTCAAGTGGCGTCTTCCAGCAACCAACCCCTATCTTCTGACGGAAGGCAGAAACACAGTTACTTCAAGATACTCAGATGTTGCTATGGCCGTTGGCCTTGATTAAGTGGAGAGCCGTATGCGCTGAAAGGTGCACGTACGGTTCGGAGAGGAGAGGCAGAGAAATAGTTCGACTACGCTCTGTCTCTTACTCTACTTACGACAAGCGAAAGCTGGCTGTATTTGGCGGTAATCATTGACCTTTATTCAAGGCAAGTAGTCGCTTGATGGATACCAGAATGACGGCAACTCTGGTCTGCGATTCATTATCAATGACCTTGTTCCGTCAAGGGTTCCCTGAGCAGGTTATAGGTTATAGTGACCGAGGTAGTCAGTACTGCTCAAAAGATTATCGAGACATCATAACTGCTTATAATCTAAAACAAAGTACGAATAGGAAAGGAAACTGTTGGGACACTGGGGTTAGAATTAAAATACAGACTGTTTGTACAGAACCGTGCTGGGATTGACTGAAATGTCTTTGTGTTGACCTGTCGTTCAGAGAGTCTGTTCAATTCTATCGACTCAGTTGTGACCTAATAGGAGCTTTGTATATTGCACCTCCAGTGTCCAGTCCGGTTGAGCGATTCACACAGGAGAATGGCTCATGAACAGCAATGATCCTCGCTATAAATTGTATCTGGGTGTAGATACCTATTTGGAACTTCATGTCGCAACACTTATCAACGAGCTTGGGCAAGTTGTTAAAAACAAAGCGTTTAGTGCTAACCTTTCAGGTTATCGTGAACTCTTCACATGGTGTAAATCCTATGGATTTCTTCAAAAATCTGGTATCGAAGGTACAGGAAGTTATGGTGCTGAACTGGCAAAATACCTGTTCAAGAATGGTATTAACGTGTATGTAGTTATGCGACCGAACCGAATGAAGAGGCGACTAAAAGATATAGACTCAGAGAATGCGGCTAGGAGCGTGTTATCTGGTGAGGCGAAGGTCATTCCTAAAACTCATGCAGGACCAGTTGAATCATTGCGAAGCCTGTTGATGACTCGAAATAGTGCGGTAAAGGCAAGAACTCAGGCAATAAACCAAATTCGATCACTTCTCGTATCTGGCCCTGATGAGCTAAAACAGTCCCTTTATTTGCCAAAGCCAGGGTCGTGTGCAACGGCATGTCTAGCCCAATGCTCAGATAGTAGCGAGCCGTTAATGGTTTCACTTGTACTGTTAGCACAACGATGGAATTTCCTGAATGAGCAGGTTAAAACTCTTGTTCGGGCGTTGAAAAAGTTAACTTTGAGTGTAGGCAAGAGTCTAGAATCAAGATTTGGCGTCGGTACAAATGTAGCTGCAACTCTTCTTATTGCAGCGAGTGATAACGCTACCCGATTAAGGAAGGAATCTTAGTTTGCTGTACTATGCGGTGTTAACCCAATTCCAGCTTCGTCAGGTAAGACTACTCGCCATAGATTAAATCGAGGTGGCTGCCGAAGTGCTAATAATGCTCTATGGACTGTAGCTATGGTAAGGATGCGAAGTGATCCCAGAACGAAAGATTATGTTGCACGGAGAACGGCTGAAGGATTATCAACCAAGGAAATTGCTCGCAACTTAAAGCGTTATATAGTAAGAGAACTGTTTCCACTAATTCTGAAGGATTTGGCGCGATTGGCTTGACATAGGAGCGTCAATGCTTGTTATGAGGCTTTTTCCATTCAATGAAAGTTGAAGCGATCCAGTACGAGTCGATCATGACGCGAGACGAGATACGCCAAACGATCTTTGAATACCAAGAGGTTGATTATAATCGGACAAGAAGGCACAGCGCTCTTGGGTATCTAAGCCCAGTTAACTTCGAAAATCAAAATGTCGCTTAACGAAGTGTCCAGTATGGCTGGAGCAGATCAATGAACTTGCTAGCTCTAAGTTGGACAGACTCCCAAGTTACGACAGAGTGACGATTTCTACTCATAAGCTCCTATCTATTCGTCATTTTGTCTTGCTACAAGGTGGCTATCATCTAGGGCTATTCAATCCTAGATTGTTATACATCATCAGTGTTCACTATTTTTCCACAATGAATACATCCTACTTGTCCAGAAAACCAACAGGCAACTACGGCAGACCAGCTTTTGTTAAAGCCTTGGACCGTTAAGCACTTATTGCAGAAAGGGCAGCGTCCCGATCCGATCGCTGCAATTTTAGTATGAGACTTTAATACTTAGTATGAATCTTTATTGCTTGGTATGGAACTTTATTACTCTCCTACAAAATTTCACATCAAACGATGCTGAATTATTCCACCGTCACTGCTTTTGCGAGGTTACGAGGTTGGTCCACATCGGTACCTTTAATTAAAGCAACATGGTAGGCCAAAAGCTGTGTTGGGACAGTGTAGAAAATTGGGGCGACAATTTCGCTTACTTGAGGCATTTTAATCACCTTCATATTCTCATCGCCTTCAAAGCCCGCTTGCTCGCCTGCGAAAACGTATAGTAAGCCACCGCGAGCTCGTACTTCTTCCACGTTCGACTTAAGTTTTTCTAACAAATCGTTAGTAGGTGCAATCACAACAACAGGCATGTCAGCATCAATTAAAGCCAAAGGCCCGTGTTTTAATTCACCAGCAGCATAGGCTTCAGCGTGAATGTATGAAATTTCTTTCATTTTCAGTGCTGCTTCCATCGCGATTGGGTAATACTCGCCGCGACCAAGGAACATGGCATGTTGCTTATCGGCAAAGTCTTCGGCTAGCGCTTCAATCTCTTTATCAAACGAGAGTGCACTTTCCATATAAACCGGCAAGCTATGGATTTCTTTTACAATTTCGGCTTCTTTAGCCTGATCAATACGTCCTTGATGTTTACCAATTGCAGTCACCAACATCAGCATTGCAGTAAGCTGAGTGGTAAAGGCTTTTGTTGAGGCAACACCGATTTCCGTTCCTGCTCGGGTCATAAATGCAATGTCCGATTCACGAACCATTGAAGAGCCAGAGACGTTACAGATCGTCATTGCCGACATGTAACCTTTCTCTTTTGCGATGCGAAGTGCTGCCAGTGTATCCGCGGTTTCTCCCGACTGAGACAAGGTAATCAACAAGCTATTTGGACGAACAACAAAGTTGCGATAGCGGAATTCAGAGGCAATTTCTACATCACAGCTTACGCCAGCAAGACTTTCAAACCAGTAGCGAGCGGCCATTCCAGAATTATACGATGTACCACAAGCAATGATCTGAACATGCTCAACTTTACTTAAGATCTCAACCGCATTAATACCGATACTTTCTGTAATCACGGAATCTTTCGTCACTCGACCTTCCATCACATTCTTCATGGATGTTGGCTGCTCGAAGATCTCTTTTTGCATAAAGTGACGGTAACCGGCTTTTGTACCTGCATCGAGTTCAACCGTTGATTCAATAATTTCTCGCTCAACAGGGTTTCCAGATACATCGAGAACCTTAACGTCACGACGTGTAATTTCAGCCACATCGCCTTCTTCTAAATAAGAGAAACGACGCGTCACATTCAATAGTGCTAACTGGTCTGACGCAAGAAAGTTTTCACCAACACCATAACCAATAACAATTGGGCTACCAGAGCGAGCAACCACAATACGCTCAGGATCGTTTCTATCCACAATAACCGTTCCGTAAGCGCCTTCTAACTGCGCGGCAGTTTTATGCAGTGCTTCAATTAAAGTCTCGGAAGTGCGGTATTCCCACTCGACTAAATGAGCAATAACTTCGGTATCGGTTTCTGAAGTAAATACATATCCTCGTGCTTTGAGAGTTTCTCGTAACACTTCGTAGTTTTCAATAATGCCATTATGAACCACCGCAATGTCGCCGGAAATATGAGGGTGAGCATTGATTTCAGAAGGTTCACCATGGGTCGCCCAACGTGTATGAGCAATACCGGTTCCACCAATAACATTGGCTTCATTGACCGCATCGGCCAACTCTTGTACTTTCCCCAAACGGCGTACACGAGTGAGTTCACAATTGGTATCAACCACAGCGATTCCCGCAGAATCATATCCGCGATACTCAAGACGACGTAAACCTTCAACTAAAATCTCAGCGACATCACGCTGTGCCACTGCACCAACGATCCCACACATAATTAATACCTCTTATTATTTGGTGTTACATTACCCAACCTGATCGGATAACGCATTAATCTGCTCGAATCACACGGACATCGAATGACTCTATTGTTTGTACTTGTGCATCAGTTAACCGATTATCGGTCACTAATACGTCAATTATTTCCCAACCAAGCTCGAGGTTGGGTATCTTGCGGCCTATTTTGTCGGATTCAGCCATGACGATGACTTCTCTTGCTACATTCGCCATCACTTTACTTAAACCCACTAATTCATTGAATGTGACTGTGCCACGATCTAAATCAATGCCATCACAGCCAATAAAAAGTTGGTCAAAATCATAAGAACGTAATACCGACTCAGCGACCTGACCTTGAAATGAGTCTGAATGAGGATCCCACGTTCCACCGGTCATCAGTAGAATAGGTTCATTTTCTAATTCATTCAGTGCATTGGCCACATAGAGAGAGTTGGTCATAACGACCAAGCCTTGCTTTTCACTCAGCTGTGGAATCAATGCACCGGTTGTCGTACCGCTGTCGATCACCAGTCTATTATGATCACGAATGAGTTCTGCTGCAGCGACGGCCAGTGATAACTTTCGATTCGAAACTTTTTTTATAGTTTGTTCAGAAATGATGTCTTTTGGTAATGCCACCGCACCGCCATAACGACGTAGTAACAACCCACTCTTATCGAGAGTCGATAAGTCCTTTCTGATAGTGACTTCCGATGTTTCAAATTGACTTGATAGCTCTTCTACGCTTACCTCTCCCTTTTGATTTACTAGGGAGACAATCGTATGACGACGAGCTTGAGTGTTTCGTTTCGACATTTAAAACTCTAGATTTGGTTTCGTTTCAAAAGAAATAATAGTTCAGTCGAAATGTTTTATCTATTTATTTCAATAAAAAAAATAATTATTGATGCAAAAACCTTGTCCTAAGACAAGTCTTAAACAGTGATATTACTCTCATTAGGTGTTAGAATTGGCCCGCCTTACGAAAGTAAATTACAGAATTGAATGATAACTTACTTAGAATTAGCCAAAAATTTCCAATATCACGGGCTATAATGTAAAAACCGAGGCAGAAACTGGTTTTTATGTAGTTATAAAATGACCGAATTGTTGAACGACTTTCAGCACTAAAGTGAGTGTAAATATTATCTCGTAATGCAAAATGCTTGTTACGACAAACCGCACTTTAGGGCATCAAATAAATTAAAATTGAATAAAATTTACCGGAGACAACCTTTCATGAAAACGAACACAACCGTAAAGAAGACTAAAATTGTATGTACAATTGGTCCTAAAACTGAATCAGTAGAAAAACTAGGCCAACTTGTTAACGCTGGCATGAACGTTATGCGCTTGAACTTCTCACACGGTGACTTTGAAGAACATGGAACTCGTATCAAAAACTTCCGTGAAGTAATGGGAAATGTTGGCAAACAGTTAGCAATCCTTCTCGATACTAAAGGACCAGAAATCCGTACTATCAAGCTTGAAGGCGGAAATGATGTTGATCTCGTTGCAGGTCAAGAATTTACTTTTACGACTGATACTTCAGTTGTTGGTAATAAAGATGTTGTTGCTGTTACTTACCCTGGTTTCGCAAAAGACCTTTCAGCAGGAAACACCATCCTTGTTGATGATGGTTTGATTGAAATGGAAGTTACCGCGACAACTGATAGCGAAGTTAAATGTAAAGTATTGAACAACGGCCCACTTGGCGAAAACAAAGGTGTAAACCTTCCTGGTGTTTCTGTTCAGCTTCCTGCACTTTCTGAAAAAGATAAAGCTGACCTTAAGTTTGGTTGTGAGCAAGGTGTTGACTTTGTTGCAGCTTCTTTCATCCGTAAAGAAGAAGACGTTAAAGAAATCCGTGAGCTTCTTAATGCTCACGGTGGTGAAAACATCCACATCATTTCTAAAATTGAAAACCAAGAAGGCGTTGATAACTTCGATGCGATTCTAGAAGCGTCTGACGGTATCATGGTTGCTCGTGGTGACCTTGGTGTTGAAATCCCTGCAGAAGAAGTAATTTTCGCTCAGAAGATGATGATCGAAAAATGTAACCGTGCACGTAAAGTGGTTATCACTGCAACTCAAATGCTTGACTCAATGATCAGCAACCCACGTCCAACTCGTGCAGAAGCGGGTGATGTTGCAAACGCAATCATGGATGGTACTGATGCTGTTATGCTTTCTGGTGAAACTGCGAAAGGTAAATACCCAGTTGAAGCTGTGACAATCATGGCTCAAATTGCAAACCGTACAGATAGCGCTCTTAAAGCTGAGCTAGGTTCTCGTTTAGATAGCCCACGCCTACGCATCACTGAAGCAGTATGTAAAGGTGCTGTAGACACAGCTGAAAAACTAGCGGCACCACTCATCATTGTTGCAACTAAAGGTGGTAAATCTGCACGTTCAGTACGTAAGTACTTCCCAACAGCAAGCATCATTGCACTAACAACCAACCCTAAAACGGCTGCTCAACTTGTTTTGACTAAAGGCGTTCGTCCAGTTCTTGTTGACTCTATCGATAACACTGATGAGTTCTACAAAAACGGTAAGAGCTACGCTTTAGAAGCTGGTTTTGGTAAGAAAGGCGATATCGTTGTTATGGTATCTGGCGCACTCGTTGCCTCAGGAACAACCAACACAGCATCTGTACACGTACTTTAATTACAACAGAGCTTAAACAAAAAATCGGAGCCTAGGGCTCCGATTTTTTTTATTCTCTACTTTGTATTACCAACCAAAAAACTCTTTATTATGAGTGTTTAGCAGTAATACCAAAGGCAAAAAATAAAGTGCACTTAACTTAACGCCTAATATGGCTAAACAGCCAATGGTTAATCTAACCAAAAAATGAGTCATACCCACTACCTCAACCCACATCACGAAGCTAGCAGTACTTTACTTACGTTATAACTGACAAAAAGTAGAGCTAACATCCATTATTGGGATACTTGCTTGACACTTATATCAGTATAATACTTTTGTGATAATGCTCAAGAATTAATCAACATTAAACTAAGGTCGTATATCTTTTGGTTAGGAAATAAAAACCATTACTTCAATTCATAGATGACGTTCACGTTGTCTTTGATGACAATATTGGTGTCTTGATAATCTTTAAAGACGTTACTTTGCTCCAACGACATCGAACGCATCAAACCTGGAGAATGTGGAGCTTGTGGCGATTGGTAATTGATTTCCCAAATGTCACCCAACTCGCGACCAAATCCTTCTGCGAGTAATTTGGCATTGCTTTTCGCATCCGCGATTGCAGCTTGCGTTGCTTTCAAACGATAAGTCTCTCTATCTTTTACTTTCAGTTCAATACGATTAACGCTGGTTACCCCTTGTTCTAGCGCCACGTCCAAGTAAAGGTTCAATTTGGAAATATCATCGACATCAACCGTAATTTTTCTTACCGCTTTATAACCAATCAAATCTGGTTGGCCATTCTTTGGGTAGTAATATTGTGGTGATAGAAAAAGGTTAGAACTCGAAATTTTCTCTGTTGACTCACCGTGTTCCACAAGCTTTTCTATATACGCTTTCACGATGTCATCGACAGCACTTTTAGCTTGTTCCGCATTCAAATTTGATTGCTCGACTTGCACATTAAACAGTGCAGAGTCCGGAGCGACAGACACCTCTCCAATTCCTGTGGTTGCGATATGAGCTGCTTTGAGCTCTGCAGCAGAAAGAGCTCCCGAGGTAAATAGTGTCATCGCAATAAAAACGGCTTTAATCATGTATCAATCTCCAAGATTGTAATTGCATCCCAGTAGAATATTAGATTAGCTCACTACAGAGCGTTCACTTTTAGAAGTAAAAATCACACAACCTTGACGATACACCTCCTTTTACCGGATTAAATTTGACTTGCTATATTCCAGAATAGCTTGAGTTAATTGTTTCAATACGCCAGTTTCTAACTGCCAATGGTGCCAATATATATAGTTCGTATGAGTCAACGAAGGCATAATTTCAATCAAGAGCCCCTGCTCTAATGCATCTTCGATTTGTATTCTAGGAATCAAACAACTTGCCGCCCCGCATAAGGCAAACTTAACAAACGCTTCTGAGCTGGCGACATAATGTTGGTGCAGCTGTCGTGGGTTAACCTGAAAGTGCTTCACTAGGAAATCGACATGCATGGTATCGTATTGGTTAAATTTAACGATTGGCGCGAGAGATAATGTTTCCCGATTTACCCCAGATGCAAAATAACGCTGATAATAATTGGGTGTACAAACACATAGATACTCCATTTTCCCCAAATACTCGGAAGTACAACCGGCTAATGGCTCTGGGTAGATACTGATACTCCCCGCGACTTCCCCATTTTTCAACTTATCAAGGGCCTTTGATTCTAAATCGGTTTGAATGGTTAATTCGATGTGTTGCGATAATAGTAACTCCGAAAGAGCAGGAAGAAGCCAAGTTGCCAAGCTATCAGAATTCGCGGCAATAGCGATTGATACTGGCGCTTGTGTAGCTTGGTTCAATAGCTCAGGAACAAGCTCTTGTTCCAGCATTTGAACCTTGCGATACAACTCAACGAGCTTGCTGCCTACCGCCGTTAAAGACAACGGAGTTGCTCTAATTAATACAGGTTGCGAGACAAATTTTTCGAGCTGTTTAATCCGTTGCGATACAGCAGATTGGGTAATGTTGAGTTGTTCAGCCGCTCGTTCAAAACTGCCATAACTCATTACCGCTTCTAATGCTTCTATCCATTTATAGTCGAGCCCACGCATTATAAGAATCTCTAATGTAATATTAAAATCATTAATTTCTTTAATCATAAAGATAACGTTAAGCTACGCGTCAATCAACGACCAAATTTATCGAGAACAAAATGAACATCTGGGTTTTACTTCAAGGGCTAACATTAGGGTTAGGAATGATCATTCCTATTGGTGCTCAAAATGCTTATGTATTAAACCAAGGAATCAAACGCCAGCACTATCTAACTACCGCCTTCACATGTGGATTGATGGATTTTACCTTCATCTGCATTGGTATATTTGGTGGTGGTGCATTACTCACATCGTCGCCATTATTGCTCGAGATAGTCACAATTTCTGGCATTCTATTCCTATCTGTTTATGGTCTATTGTCATTTCGCAGCATGTTCTCGCGAGCCCATAGACAAGAGCCCTTGGAAGCCAGTACCGATCAAACAAAAAAACGAATTACGGTTGTATTGGGAGCATTGGCAGTTTCAGTACTAAACCCACACGTTTATATTGATACCATTGTCATTTTAGGTTCGTTGGGTGGGAAGTTTGAGGGCATCGATCGTATGTCATTTGCTATTGGAACAATCATCGCATCTTTCTCGTGGTTCTTTTTACTGGCGACAGCAGCATCAAAATTATCTACAACGCTTTCCAAGCCCAAAGTCCAAATGAGCATCGATTTTTTGGTTGGTACGATAATGCTCTATATCGCATTCACACTTTGGCTCTCGCTATAAAACCTTTGTTAAGGTTAGTCAATACAATGAAAAAACGAAGGAAAAGAACCTAAAAAAAGCGGCCAATTGGCCGCTTTTTGAATTGAGTAGGATGGAAGTATTCTTTACCCTACTTTATTCAGGTTAACATCCATTTGTGGGAATGGAATTTCGATTCCTTCTTTATCCAAGCCTTCTTTCATCGCTTGCAACAAATCAAAATACACCGCCCAATAGTCTTCTGTTTTCACCCAAGGGCGAGCAACAAAATTCACTGAAGAATCGGCAAGTTCAACAACACCAACAGTCACACCTGGCTCTTTCAATACTCGACTATCAGCCTCGATGATTTTTGTAATGAGTTCTTTAGATTTCTGTAAGTCAGCACTATAAGAAACACCAATAGTAAAATCGATACGACGAGTGGCATGGTGAGAATAATTGACAATTGGTCCCCCGATAACACCGCCATTTGGTACAACAATCATCTTGTTATCTGGCGTTTTCAACACAGTTTGAAAAATCTGAATTGAAGATACTGAACCAGCAACACCGCCAATTTCAACATAATCGCCTGACTTGAATGGGCGAAATGCAACGATTAACACACCCGCAGCAAAGTTAGATAACGAACCTTGTAGCGCTAAACCAACCGCTAAACCTGCCGCACCAATAACCGCAACAACAGATGCCGTTTGAACCCCAACTCGGCCTAATGCCGCAATTAAGACAATAACGAATAGAAGGTAACGAACCAAGGCCGAAACAAAATCAACAACCGCTTGATCCATTTCACGCTTAGCCAGCAACTTACCAATGCTTCTCGCGATCGCTTTAACAATAATGTTACCAATAAACAGAATCAAAATAGCAGAAATAATATTCACACCATATTGAATCAAAAGATCTGAGTTATTGGTTAACCAAGTTTCTAATCGAGAAATACTCTCGGTTACATCTGATACATCTGGCACAATTTTGTCTTCAGTTGCCATATAGCCTTACCCTTACATTGAAATTGAACAAATTTACGCGAATAAAATACTCTAACAGAGCAGGTTAAATCTAGCCTTTATATCCGAAATTCACAATTTAGTAGCATTTACTCTAAATAGAACAATATTTAAGACAAAAAACCTTATCATTCACTTACGAATTCGCAAAAAAAAAACCGCTCCAAAGAGCGGTTTATTAAACTTGATTTAACCTAGGACGAATTATAGTACGTCTACTGAGTTTAGATCTGCAAATGCTTTTTCAAGACGAGTAACCATTGAAGTTTGACCAGCACGTAACCATACGCGAGGATCGTAGTACTTCTTATTTGGCGCATCATCACCAGTAGGGTTACCAATTTGACCTTGAAGGAAGTCGTGGTTCTTCTCTTCGTAAGAACGGATACCATCCCAACATGCCCACTGAGTATCAGTATCGATGTTCATTTTGATAACACCATAGCCGATTGACTCTTGGATTTCAGCTTCAGTTGAACCTGAACCGCCGTGGAATACAAAGTTTAGAGCGTTTGGTGCAATACCAAATTTCTCTGCACAGTATGCTTGAGAGTCACGTAGGATAGTTGGAGTAAGAACAACGTTACCAGGCTTATATACACCGTGTACGTTACCGAAAGAAGCTGCGATAGTGAAACGTGGGCTAACCGCGTTTAGTTTTTCGTATGCGTATGCAACATCTTCAGGAGAAGTATATAGCTCAGATGCGTCCATGTCAGAGTTATCAACACCATCTTCTTCACCACCAGTACAACCTAGTTCAATCTCGATTGTCATGTCCATTTTAGCCATGCGAGCTAGATATTTAGCACAAGTGTCGATGTTTTCTTCTAAAGATTCTTCAGAAAGGTCTAACATGTGTGAAGAGAAAAGAGGCTTACCAGTTTGTGCGAAGAACTCTTCACCCGCGTCTAGTAGTCCGTCGATCCAAGGAAGAAGTTTCTTAGCAGCATGGTCAGTATGAAGAATAACTGGAACGCCATAAGCTTCAGCAACTGCATGAACGTATTTTGCTCCTGCAATACCACCAAGGATAGCTGCACCTTGACCTTCAAGTTTTACGCCTTTACCTGCGAAGAAAGAAGCACCGCCGTTAGAAAATTGAACGATAACAGGAGATTTAACTTTTGCTGCTGCTTCTAGTACCGCGTTTACTGAATCTGTACCGATACAGTTCACTGCTGGTAATGCGAAGCCATTCTCTTTCGCTACTTCAAATACTTTCTGTACATCATCACCAGAAATTACGCCCGGTTTTACAAAATCAAATATCTTAGACATGGATTAAATCCTATTGTTTTCTGTCGTTTTAAAAATAAAACAGTTAAGTTTAAATTCTTGCAAACGTTTGCTCACACCCAGCGTCATTCTAGCAAAGAAAACAACGTGCTGCAGCAAACAACAAAGCGGGGTTTCTCCCCGCTTTTGTAATAATTATGCTTTTGCTCTTTCTTCTAACATTGCAACTGCTGGTAGAACTTTGCCTTCAACAAACTCAAGGAAAGCACCGCCACCGGTAGAGATGTAAGAAACATCAGCTTTGATACCGAACTTATCGATAGCAGCTAAAGTGTCACCACCACCTGCAACAGAGAAGCCTTCAGAATCAGCAATTGCTTTAGAAATACCTGCTGTACCCGCTTCAAAGTTCTTGAATTCGAATACGCCAACTGGGCCGTTCCAAAGGATTGTTTTTGCATTGCCGATAATTTCAGCAAGTGCTGCAGTTGAATCAGGGCCAAGGTCGAAGATCATGTCGTCGTCTTGAACATCAGAAACGTTTTTAATTTCAGCTTCAGCGTTCTCATCGAATGCTTTTGCACATGCAACGTCAGTTGCAACAGGGATAGAGCACTCTTTCATTAGCTTTTGAGCCGTTTCAACTAGGTCAGCTTCGTACAAAGACTTACCGACGTTGTGGCCTTCAGCTGCGATGAAGGTGTTTGCAATGCCGCCACCAACAACAAGTTGGTCAGCAATTTTAGATAAAGACTCAAGAACGGTTAGCTTAGTAGAAACTTTAGAACCACCAACAATTGCAACCAATGGACGGGCTGGGTTGTCCATCGCTTTGCCTAATGCTTCAAGTTCTGCCGCAAGAAGAGGACCAGCACATGCAACTGGAGCGTGAGTACCTACACCGTGAGTAGACGCTTGAGCACGGTGAGCCGTACCAAATGCGTCCATAACAAAGATGTCACACAATGCAGCATACTTCTTAGAAAGCGCTTCTTCGTTCTTCTTCTCGCCCTTGTTGAAACGAACGTTTTCTAGAACAACCAACTCACCAGCATTTAGTTCAAGACCTTCAAGGTAGTCTTTCGCTAGTGTAACTGGGCAATCAAGTGCATCATTTAGATAGTTAACAACAGGAGCCAAAGAGAACTCTTCTGCATATTCACCTTCAGTTGGACGACCTAAGTGAGACGTAACCATTACTTTTGCACCAGCTTCAAGACAAAGTTTGATAGTCGGTAGCGAAGCAAGAATACGAGCATCAGAAGTTACTTTGCCTTCTTTAACAGGTACGTTTAAATCAGCACGGATAAATACACGTTTACCTGCTAAATCCAGGTCAGTCATCTTGATTACAGACATTGTTTGTCCTCTCAAATTGTTATAAAGATTAAAGTTCTTAACTCGGCGGCCCTGCCGAATCTACAAATATCAAAATGGTAATAATTTTCTAAGGGGCATTATAATTTATTTTACCATGTAAAATAAATAAATTTTCCGTCCCCGATCAATAAACTTACTAATGCGCGGTGTGCATTGCCAATGCCGTATCCAACATTCGGTTGGCAAATCCCCACTCGTTATCACACCAAACGAGCATCTTAACTAACTGCCCATTACTCACTCTCGTCTGTGATCCATCAACGATCGCACTGTGTGGATCATGGTTAAAGTCGATGGAAACAAGTGGCGCTTCAGTATAGTCAACAATGTCACGTAATGTACACCGTGAAGCCTCCACGATGGTTTGATTTACGTCATTAACTTTTACATTTGTGTTAATTGTGACACTTAAATCCATTGCAGTAACATTAACTGTTGGGACGCGAACTGAGATAGCTTCGAATTTATTAGAGAACTTAGGGAATATTCGTTCGATACCTTTATGCAATTTTGTATCGACTGGAATGATAGATTGACTCGCCGCTCGAGTTCGACGCAAATCACCATGGTAAGCATCAATGACCTGTTGATCATTCATCGAAGAGTGAATCGTAGTAATGGTTCCTGAGTCAATGCCGAATGCCTCATCGAGCACTTTAATAATAGGCACAATACAATTGGTTGTGCATGATCCATTTGAGACGATTAAGTCGTTGGCTTTAAGTGACTGATGGTTAACGCCATAAATCACAGTATTATCCAAATCAGCAGAGCCCGGATTAGAGAAGAGTACTTTTTTTGCTCCTGCGGCTAAGTGGCCTAACCCATCATCACGATTTCCATAAACTCCAGTACAATCAAGAACGATGTCAACATCAAGGTCTCGCCACGGAAGCAACTCGACTTCGCCTAAATGTAGAATTCTAATTTCATCTACAGAATCATCACGGTTATGGATAAATAGGTGCTCTTGACTGTGTGTCACTGAATGTGAAAAACGTCCGTGCGTACTATCGTATTGCAACAAGTGAGCCATGGCATCAGCCTGTGCTAACTCATTCACAGCAACAATTTTGATGTGTTGATTCTTTCCACTTTCATAAACAGCACGCAGCACGTTTCGGCCTATACGGCCAAATCCATTGATCGCGATTTTGAGCATCAACCTTTACTCCTACCCATTCTATTTGTCGCAATATTAACCGATAGCGTGTCAAATAACAGCCCGCGACTTCATTTAAATTTGCAATAAAAAAGCCGAGCAAGAGCTCGGCTTTCGACGAAGAGTGCAAATAAAATCTTGCGATTATTTTGCTAATACTTCTTTTGCTTTTTTCACTACATTTTCAGTCGTGAAACCAAACATTTTGAAGAGTTCTCCAGCTGGTGCAGACTCACCAAACGTAGTCATACCAACTATTGCACCACCAAAACCAACATACTTGTACCAGAAATCTGCGATTCCAGCTTCAACAGCAACACGAGCTGTTACTGCAGCAGGAAGAACCGATTCTTGATAAGCCGCATCTTGTTTGTCGAATAAGTCTGTCGCTGGCATAGAAACAACGCGAACCGACTTACCTTCGGCTGTTAATTCAGCAGCGGCAGCTACAGCAAGCTCGACTTCTGAACCTGTCGCAATCAAGATTAGCTCAGGTGCGCCTTCACAATCTTTCAGGATGTAGCCACCTTTTGCGATATTAGCCACTTGTGCTGCATCACGATCTTGCTGAGCAAGGTTTTGACGCGAGAAAATAAGAGACGTAGGACCATCTTTACGTTCAATCGCATATTTCCACGCAACCGCTGACTCGACTTGGTCACATGGGCGCCAAGTACTCATATTTGGAGTCAAACGTAACGAAGCAACTTGTTCTACAGGTTGGTGCGTTGGACCATCTTCACCAAGACCAATTGAGTCATGAGTGTAAACTTGAATGTTTTGAATCTTCATAAGTGCAGCCATGCGCATTGCATTGCGTGCGTATTCCATAAACATCAAGAAGGTTGCACCGTAAGGAACAAACCCACCGTGAAGTGCCATACCATTCATGATCGCAGTCATACCAAATTCACGAACACCATAATGAATATAGTTACCTGAAGCATCATCAGCTGTAACCGCTTTTGAGCCAGACCACATAGTTAGGTTCGATGGTGCTAAGTCAGCTGAGCCACCCATAAATTCAGGAAGCATCTTACCAAACGCTTCTAATACATTTTGAGACGCTTTACGCGATGCGATGTTCGCAGGATTAGCTTGTAAATCAGCAATAATAGCTTGAGCTTTTTCTTCCCAGTCAGCTGGAAGTTCGTTGTTTACACGACGAGTAAACTCTGCTGCAAGTTCTGGATACGCTGATTGGTAAGCGGAAAATTTCGCTTCCCATTTAGCTTGTTTTGCTGCGCCAGATTCTTTCGCATCCCATTGAGCATAAATATCAGCAGGAATTTCGAATGGACCATACTCCCAGCCAAGCTCTTTGCGAGTAGCCGCGATTTCATCAGCACCTAGTGGAGCACCGTGACAATCATGAGTGCCAGCTTTATTTGGTGAACCGAAACCAATCGTGGTTTTAGTACAAATTAGAGTTGGACGGGATGAGTCTGCTTTTGCAGCTTCGATCGCCGCATTGATTGCTTCTGCGTTGTGACCATCGACCGCTGGAATAACATGCCAACCGTATGCTTCAAAACGCTTAGGAGTATCATCGCTAAACCAACCTTCAACATGACCATCGATAGAAATACCGTTGTCATCCCAGAAAGCAATCAGTTTGCCCAGACCTAATGTCCCAGCAAGAGAACAAGCTTCATGTGAAATACCTTCCATCAAACAACCATCGCCCATAAATGCGTAGGTAAAGTGGTCGACGATGTCATGGCCTTCTTGGTTAAACTGAGCCGCCAACGCTTTTTCTGCCAGTGCCATACCAACAGCGTTAGTGATTCCTTGACCTAGAGGTCCAGTCGTTGTTTCAATGCCAGGTGCATAACCATATTCAGGGTGACCTGGTGTTTTAGAGTGCAATTGACGGAAGTTTTTCAAATCATCAATAGAAAGGTCATAACCAGAAAGGTGAAGAAGCGAATAAATTAGCATAGAGCCATGACCATTTGATAACACAAAACGGTCGCGATCAGCCCAATTTGGATTCTGTGGGTTATGATTTAAGTGGCCACGCCACAACACTTCGGCGATATCAGCCATGCCCATAGGGGCCCCAGGGTGGCCAGAGTTAGCTTGTTGTACACCATCCATGCTTAGAGCACGAATTGCATTAGCAAGATGTTTTTGAGAGGACATGTCAGCTCCTAAATCCTTAGCGAAGTCAAATTAATTAGCGGCGATATTGTCGCAGAGCCCATTAAGCCGTGCAAACGATTTACCACCCAAATAGTGCAATAGCTCAGCATTTTCTGTGAACCTTGTGACCAATATGTACAAATTTAACAATCTGTCAAACTGTGTCTCGAAAAGACGCTGATAAAATTGTTCATAATTTACTCAAAAAAATTAAATAGACGTCTAGATGTAAATACTCCTATAATGTATTTATATACCAATAAGCAGGCGATTGACTTGCTTTTAAATAAGTAGAACGGAGCGCTCATGACTAAGCACCTATTTACTTCTGAATCGGTTTCAGAAGGACATCCAGATAAAATTGCCGATCAAATCTCTGATGCGGTATTAGATGCCATCTTAGAACAAGACCCGAAAGCTCGCGTAGCTTGTGAAACTTATGTAAAAACCGGAATGGTCATGGTTGGTGGTGAAGTTACAACCTCAGCATGGGTTGATATCGAGCAAATTACTCGTGATACCGTAAAAGAAATTGGCTATACCGGTTCGGAAATGGGCTTTGATGCTGAGTCATGCGCCGTGCTTAATACCATTGGTAAGCAATCGCCAGACATCAATCAAGGCGTTGATAAATCCGACCCTAAAGAGCAAGGTGCTGGTGACCAAGGTATTATGTTTGGTTATGCAACCAATGAAACTGAAGTATTGATGCCAGCCCCGATTACTTACTCACATCGCCTGGTTCAACGCCAAGCAGAAGTACGTAAAAATGGCACACTACCTTGGTTACGTCCTGATGCGAAGTCTCAAGTAACGTTTCAGTACGATCAAGGCAAAATTGTCGGAATAGATGCCGTCGTTCTTTCTACTCAACATTGCGATACCATCTCTACACCAGATCTTCGTGAAGCTGTAATGGAAGAGATCATCAAGCCAGTTTTACCTGCCGAATGGTTAAGTAAAGACACCAACTTCTTCATTAACCCGACAGGTCGTTTTGTTATTGGCGGTCCAATGGGTGACTGTGGATTAACTGGACGCAAAATCATCGTAGATACTTATGGTGGTGCTGCTCGTCACGGTGGTGGGGCTTTCTCTGGTAAAGATCCATCAAAAGTTGACCGCAGTGCTGCTTATGCTGCGCGTTATGTTGCTAAAAATATTGTTGCTGCGGGTATGGCTGATCGTTGTGAAATTCAACTTTCTTACGCCATCGGTGTTGCGGATCCTACATCAATTATGATTGAAACCTTCGGCACCGAGAAAGTCGCCCAAGAGATCATTGTTGAAGCAGTACGTCAGAACTTTGATCTTCGCCCATACGGTTTACAAGAAATGCTGAACTTACTGCAACCAATGTACAAAAAAACAGCAGCTTACGGACACTTTGGTCGCGACGAATTCCCTTGGGAAGCAACCAACAAAGTTGATGTTCTAAAAGATTTCGCTGGTATCAAGTAAAACCAAGTTGATAATTGCAATTTCAAGCCCTCGGATTCGAGGGCTTTTTTTGTTATAACAGTGATAGATATTTATAACTCATAGGTTTTCATGCTCTCAGCCGCCGTCACCCAACAAGCCGAGCAAAAAATTCAATCTTGCATTAAACAGGCTAATCACTATTTTTCTGAGAACTACACCACGCCAACTCTCTCTTTAAAGCTACGTGGTAAATGCGCTGGCAAGGCCTATCTAGAACTTTGGGAAGTAAGATTAAACCCCATTTTATTCCATGAAAACCAAAACGAATTTTTAAACCAAGTGATTCCCCACGAAATTGCTCATTTAATTGCTTTTAAACGCTATGGACGAGTTCGCCCTCATGGAAAAGAGTGGAAGGCCATCATGTGGGACGTATTTCAACTTGAGCCTACAACCACTCACCGTTTTAATGTATCGTCTGTGCAAGGAAAGCGTTACTCCTATCATTGCGGCTGTCAATCACACGACCTGACAATTCGACGCCATAATAAAATCGTCCGAGGCCAAGCCAACTACCTGTGTGTTCGATGCCAGCAAGAGTTGCAGTTTACCGGAGTAACCCAAGAATAGGGTGAGACAATTAGATAGCGCTAATTGTTTATTTTGCCCTTGTAATTCAACAACAGTAGTCCCATTTATCAATCTATATACACGCTCTAATTCATAGACCTCTAAGTCAGGAAAGTTTCATGCGAATCCCACGAATTTATCATCCAAGCTTGATTGATTCTCAGCAGCAAGTCTCGCTCAGCGACGATGCGGTCGGTCACATCGGTCGTGTGTTACGAATGGGGGTTGGTCAAGCCATTACTCTATTCGATGGAAGTGGACGCGAATTCAATGCTAGCCTTGTTGAAGTAAGCAAGAAGTCGATCATTGCTCAAATTGAACAGATCAACGAACGCAATGTCGAATCACCGTTAGACTTACACTTGGGTCAGGTCATTTCTCGTGGTGATAAAATGGACTTTACCATTCAAAAAGCGGTCGAACTCGGCGTGAACACTATAACCCCATTGTTGTCAGAACGTTGTGGCGTCAAGCTTGATCAAAAACGTTTTGACAAGAAACGTCAGCAATGGGAAAAAATTATTATTGGTGCGTGCGAACAATGTGGGCGTAATTCAGTGCCACAGATTCGCCCTATTATGTCGCTTGAAGATTGGTGCTCAGAAACCACAGAAGCATTAAAACTCAATCTTCATCCACGAGCACAATACTCAATTAATACGCTTCCGCAACCGGTTAACAAAGTAAGATTATTGGTTGGCCCGGAAGGAGGCTTGTCAGACACAGAAATAGCAATGACGCGAAATTATCACTTTGAAGAGACGCTGCTCGGCCCACGAGTATTACGTACCGAAACAGCGGCGCTTACTGCCATCACTGCACTTCAAGTTCGTTTTGGCGATCTTGGATAACTGGAGAACACATCATGATTAAAATTGGTATCGTAATGGATCCTATTGAATCCATTAACATTAAAAAAGACTCTTCATTTGCAATGATGCTTGAAGCACAACGCCGTGGCTACGAAATCCATTATATGAAAATGGACGATCTTCACTTAGAACAGGGGATCGCCCTTGCGGATACTCAAGTCATCACGGTTAAAAACGATCCTCAATCATGGTTTGAGGCTGAGGAACAAAAAACAATTGAGTTGTCAGATCTTGATGCGGTTTTAATGCGTAAAGATCCTCCATTTGATACTGAATATATATACGCGACTTACATTTTAGAGCGCGCAGAAATCGCCGGTACATTAATTGTCAACAAACCTCAAAGCTTGCGTGACTGCAATGAAAAGCTCTTCACCGCCTGGTTCCCTGAATTAACGCCAACAACGGTTGTCACTCGTAAAGCAGAAACCCTCAAAGCATTCAGAGAAAAACACGGTGACGTTATTCTAAAACCACTAGATGGTATGGGTGGTGCGTCCATTTTCCGAGTAAAAAAAGACGATCCGAATGTATCGGTTATCATCGAAACCCTAACTAACCATGGTAACAATTACTGCATGGCGCAGACATTTGTACCTGATATCTCTAATGGGGATAAAAGAATTTTGGTTGTTGATGGCGAGCCAATGCCATATTGCTTGGCTCGTATTCCTGCAAAAGGTGAAACTCGTGGTAACTTAGCTGCCGGTGGTCGTGGTGAAGCTCGGCCATTAAGTGAGACCGATATCGCCATCGCAAAAGCGGTGGGGCCGACATTGAAAGAAAAAGGACTGATTTTTGTTGGACTTGATGTGATTGGCGATAAGCTGACGGAAATTAATGTCACCAGTCCAACATGTATCGTAGAAATTGAAGCTGCTTTTGATGTTTCAATTACTGGAAAGCTTATGGATGCCATTGAACGTCGATTAGACCTCAACTAATTAGAACGAATACAAAGAGAGACCATCATGAACCTAACCAATCATTTTCTCGTGGCCATGCCGAGTTTAGAAGACTCATTCTTCAAACGCAGTGTGATTTACGTATGCGAGCATAATGAGGAAGGTGCAATGGGGATAATGATCAACGCCCCTATCGACATCTCCATCGGTGGCATGCTCAAGCAGGTCGAGGTCACTCCTTTGTATCCAATGGAATATGAGTCAAATCTCGAGAAACCAGTTCTCAATGGTGGCCCTGTTGCCGAAGATCGAGGTTTTGTTCTCCATCGTCCTAATAGTCATTATAATTCAAGCCTAAAAATGACCGAAGATATCGCGGTAACGACCTCTCAAGATATACTCGCCGTCTTAGGCACCAAAGCCGAACCAAGTGACTACGTCGTAGCACTTGGTTACGCTGGTTGGGAAGCGGGGCAACTTGAGCAAGAACTCTCTCAAAATTCATGGCTTACCATTGAAGCCGATCCCGAGCTAATTTACTCAACCCCCATGCATGAAAAATGGAATCATGCGATTAAGACGTTGGGAATAGAACCTGCTCAATTATCGGTGCTTGCTGGACACGCTTAAAACTACAGGAATAATAATGTCACGAACAATCATGGCTTTTGATTACGGAACCAAAAGTATCGGCAGCGCCATTGGTCAAGATATTACGGGGACCGCTTCACCGTTAAAAGCCTTCAAAGCTAACGATGGCATTCCAAATTGGGATGATATTGAGAAACAAATTAAAGAGTGGCAACCCAATTTAATCGTGGTTGGATTACCGACCGATCTGCATGGCAAAGATCTCGAAACCATTGCACCACGAGCAAAAAAGTTCGCTAATCGTTTATTTGGCCGCTTTGGCGTAAAAGTAGAACTGCACGATGAACGCCTTTCCACCACCTCAGCTCGAGAAGAATTATTTCAACTCGGAGGCTATAAAGCTCTGAGCAAAGGAAATGTTGATTGCCAATCTGCTGTCATTATTTTAGAAAGTTGGTTTGAAGCGCAATGGGGGTAACCTCACTATGCTAACTCCACACTCGCGCTAAGCTTTTGTAAACTCTGTTGATAACTGATCATTCCATGCCCACTGCCCATTTCAATCAAAGAGTTTAATTGGGCAAGCTTATTCTCTCGAATCACATTTCGCACCGCAGGCGTTGCAATAAGTAATTCATAACAGCCTACTCGACCGCCTTTTTTCTTTGCCAATAATCTTTGGGCAATAACTGCTTGAAGAGAGCCTGCGAGTTGAGTTCGCACTCTTTGTTGTTCTTCACTCGGAAAAACATCCACCACTCTAGATATCGTTTGAGCCGCACTTTGAGTATGCAAGGTGGCAAAAACCAAATGGCCCGTTTCCGCTGCCGTTAGTGCTAAACGAATTGTCTCGCAATCTCGAAGCTCACCAACCAAGATAACATCAGGGTCTTCGCGCAAAGCCGCTTTTAACGCATCGGTGAATGATTCAACATGAGAGTGGACTTCTCGCTGAGAAATTAACGATTGTTGCGACTGATAAATAAACTCAATCGGGTCTTCAATGGTCAAAATGTGTTTTGCGTATTGTTGGTTAATCTGACCAATTAGAGCACTTAGAGTCGTTGATTTACCTGAACCAGTTGGGCCAGTCACGAGTACTAAGCCTTGTTCAAGAGAGGGCAATGTTAAAACCCCGCTCGGCACACCCAATTGAGAAAGCTCAGGAACGGTCGTTCCAATTCTTCTCATTACAATCGATAAACCGGTATTTTGATAAAAACAGTTCACACGAAAACGTCCCCAATGTGAGTGCTCATAACTAAAATCAACCTGAAGAAATGCCCCCAATTTAGCGTCTGGGTAAATATCGTGAAGTATTTGATCAATTTGCTGGTTTGAAAGGCATTCGACTTGCGTAAGTACGACCAATTGCCCATCGACTCGAATTCTTGGCCTTAGTCGCGCAGAAATATGTAGATCTGACGCATTATGCTTTACACTGAGGGACAAAATATCATCCAGTTCAACAGACATATTATTTCCTAACCCAATTAGTCACTATGAATAGAATTGAAACCAACATCCAAAATATCACGTCACAAATAGACTCGATGACCGAAAACTGCGGTCGCGCTCGTAAATCTGTCATGTTATTAGCCGTCAGCAAGACCAAGCCAGTCAACGCCATTCAAGATGCGATTCAAGCAGGACAAATGGAATTTGGTGAAAACTACGTTCAGGAAGGTGTTGATAAGGTTTCATTTTTTTCTAAGAATAATCCTGAGCTAAATTTAGTTTGGCACTTTATTGGACCTATTCAATCGAATAAAACGCGTCCGGTCGCTGAAAATTTTGATTGGGTACATACAGTAAGTCGAGATAAAATTGCCCAACGATTAAACGACCAACGCCCAGAAGGTAAAGCGCCGATCCAGGTACTTATTCAGGTGAATACCAGTGGTGAAGACTCGAAATCAGGAATTAATAACGAAGAAGTTTTTGCTCTGGCAGAGTTGATTTCCTCACTGCCCAACCTCACGTTAAGAGGGTTGATGTCAATTCCAGAAAGTGTGGCTGATTATGATTCTCAATATCGAGCGTTTCAGCAGCTCGCAGACTTACAATCAAAGCTAAAACAGCACTATTCAACCATCGATACTCTCTCAATGGGGATGAGCGGTGACATGAAGGCTGCAATAGATGCAGGCAGCACAATTGTTCGTATTGGGACCGCCATATTTGGCGCGCGAGACTACAAGACACAACCTTAACTTCTCAATCGTAGTCGAGATTTAGAAACTTAGCGCAGAGATAGCTTTCGTCTAACAATATTTAGCCAAGTAATATGGAGCCAATTAACATGGAACAACGCAAAATTGCTTTTATCGGTTCAGGTAATATGGCTGAAGCGATCATTTCCGGTTTACTCAGTAGTGGTTATCCCGCTGAGAATGTCATCGCCGCAGACCCAACACCAGAACGCCTAGAATACCTAGCACAACAATTTTCCGTACAAACAAGTCATGATAATCATACCGCGGCAGCAGATGCCGACGTAATTGTGCTTTCGGTTAAGCCCCAACTTATGGCAACGGTATGTGAACCATTACAAAACATCGATTGGACAAATAAACTTGTGATCTCAATTGCGGCTGGCGTTTCTTGCCAACGCATTGAGGAGTTACTCGGTAGCAAGCTAAGCCTAGTTCGCGTCATGCCAAATACACCAGCTCTCGTTAATAAGGGCATGAGTGGTTTATACGCAAACACATTGGCGTCCACTTCAGATAGGGCCTTCGCTGAACAATTTCTCCAATCGGTGGGTGAAGTGTGCTGGGTAGAACAAGAGTCTGGAATCAATACTGTTACAGCAGGATCTGGCAGTGGCCCCGCGTATTTTTTCCTCTTTATGGAAGCGATGCAAGCAGAGGCAATTGCTCAAGGATTTGATAAAGAAGCAGCTCGAGTTATGGTACAGCAAACCGCACTTGGCGCAGCAGAAATGGTCATTTCCAATCAAGATCTCGACATTGCCACACTTCGAGAACGAGTAACATCTAAAGGAGGGACGACCGCGGAAGCTATTCGTACCTTTAAAGAACACGATTTAGAAGCTATCGTAAGTAAAGCAATGCAAGCCGCGGTCTCTCGAGCTGAAGAGATGGAAACCTTATTTTAACTCGTTTTATTCGATATCAACGGGTTCAATGAATCAAAGAACAATAAAGGGCAAGATATGAATTCAATCACTTTTTTAGTCTCTACCGTATTTGATCTCTACATCATGGTAGTGCTACTGAGAATATGGCTCCAAGCAACACGTGCTGATTTCTATAATCCGTTTTCACAGTTCATAGTGAAAGCCACTCAGCCCGTACTTAAGCCACTGCGTCGTGTTATTCCATCGATCGGCAGCATAGATTTAGCGACACTGCTGTTTGCTTATGTTCTATGTGTACTTAAGTTCACTGTGTTAATGTTGGTCGCCTCTTCTGGAGCCATGACTTTCACGCCCTATTTCTTGTTACTTGGGTTGCTTTCACTAATAAAAGCGGCCGGTGGATTAGTTTTTTGGGTCCTACTGATCAGAGCTATCTTAAGTTGGGTGAGTCAAGGTCGTAGCCCTATCGAATACTTATTCCATCAAATAACAGAACCACTGCTCGCGCCTGTGCGTCGCATCTTACCTGACACTGGTGGGTTTGATTTAAGCGTTTTAGTGGTATTTATATTGCTTCAATTCGCAAACTTCTTAATGGGTGATCTCGTCGGTCAACTTTGGTATCAGCTATAATGACTCCCGTATGGTTCGACGGTGACGATCTTTTGCTAAAGCTGTACATTCAGCCCAAAGCAAGCCGAGATCAAATCGTTGGACCACACGGTGATGAAATCAAGGTGGCGATCACTGCGCCACCTGTCGATGGGAAAGCCAATGCCTATTTGGCGAAATTTCTATCTAAACAGTTTAAGGTCGCCAAAAGCCAAATTAATATCGAAAAAGGCGAACTCGGACGACATAAACAAGTTCGAATCCATACTCCATCAACACTTCCCGATATAATAAAAATCCTTATCTAAAGGCCTTCTAGCTGGAGAATATCGATGTTATATAGAACCATCCTAGCCACTTTAATCGCGTCAGGGTTATTACTCAGCCAAAGCGTAAATGCGGAGCAAATGCAGCAAATTAAAAGTATTGATGTGCACTACTCTGCCTTTAATTCGACGTTTCTAACACCAGAAGTCGCTCGCACCTATAACCTAGAGCGCAACAGTTACCAAGCACTGTTAAACTTAACCGTACTCGATAATTCTCAACTGGGTACGCCTGCGATTGAAGCGAAAATTTCAGGAACTGCAACAAATCTGGTCGGTCAAATCCAGCAACTTGAATTTCAATTTATTAAAGAAGCGGACGCAATGTATTACATCGCCCCATTGAAAATCGAAGACCAAACCACATTGCGCTTCAATATTTCCGTTGATGCCGGCTTAAAAGGGCGTGGCGTCTTAAAATTCCACCAAAAATTCTATAGCGAAGAATAATAAATCTCATGAGTATCACTTATCCAATAAAAAAAATCGTTCTTGCCACTGGTAATCAAGGTAAGGTTCGCGAGATGGCCGATCTATTAAACGATTTCGGCTTTGATGTCGTCGCACAGAGTGAATTTAACGTATCTGATGTGGAAGAAACAGGAACCACATTTGTCGAGAACGCGATTATTAAAGCTCGTCATGCAGCAAAAGAAACTGGCCTCCCGGCAATTGCCGATGACTCGGGGCTTGAAGTCGATTACCTTAACGGTGCACCCGGTATTTATTCCGCGCGTTATTCAGGGGAAAACGCTACCGATCAAACCAATATCGATAAGTTGTTAGCCGAAATGAAATCGGCACCAGAAACTCAAAGAACGGCTCGATTTCACTGTGTTTTAGTCCTTATGCGCCACGAAAACGACCCAACACCATTAATCTGTCACGGTCAATGGGAAGGTAAAATCCTCGAAACTCAAAGTGGCAGCAACGGTTTTGGCTATGACCCTATTTTCTTTGTTCCCGAAGAAAACTGCGCATCTGCCGAATTAGAACCGACACGTAAAAAGCAGCTATCACATCGAGGAAAGGCTCTTGATAAACTCTTTGCCGCATTGGGTGACAAGCAGTAATGATCACGCCACCAGCGCTGAGCTTATATATTCACATTCCTTGGTGCGTACAAAAGTGCCCGTACTGCGACTTTAACTCCCACACATTAAAGGGTGGGATTCCAGAGCATGCTTACATTGAAGCGTTAATTGACGATCTTGATCAAGATATACAACGCTATGCGCTCACATCATCACAGCGCAAGCTCCATACCATTTTTATTGGGGGTGGAACGCCGAGCTTAATTTCACCTCAAGGCATTGCTTCAATTCTAGCTCAAGTCGAACAACGAATTCCGTTTGAAAATGATATTGAAATCACCATGGAGGCCAATCCGGGGACCATTGAAGCAGAGCGTTTTTCCGGATATAGAGAGGCAGGGGTAACTCGAATTTCAATCGGGGTCCAGAGTTTCAAGAATGATAAACTAAACGCTTTAGGACGAATTCACGGAGCCTCAGAAGCCATTAATGCTGCAAAGCTAGCGCATCAAATTGGCTTAAAGAGCTTTAACCTCGACCTTATGCATGGTTTGCCTGATCAAAGCCCTGACGAGGCTCTGAGTGATTTACAGCAAGCTATTGAGTTAGATCCTCCTCATTTATCTTGGTATCAATTAACCATCGAGCCCAATACCCTATTTCACTTTAAACCGCCGACATTACCTGATGATGATGCACTGTGGGATATTTTCGAACGCGGCCACGAAGTCTTAACTAACGCGGGCTACATTCAATATGAAACCTCGGGATACAGCAAGCCGGGTTATCAGTGTCGTCATAATCTTAACTATTGGCGCTTTGGGGATTATCTAGGTATTGGTTGCGGTGCTCATGGAAAACTAAGCTTTACCGATGGACGAATCATTCGTACAACAAAAGTGAAACACCCTAAAGGCTATCTAAACTTATTAAAACCCTATCTAGATAACGAACACGAAGTAGAATTCATTGATAGGCCATTCGAGTTTTTCATGAACCGATTTCGCTTACTTGAGGCATGTCCAAAAAGTGAGTTTGTGGCCGCCACGGGTTTAGAGATCCGTGATGTGCAATCCACCATTGATTGGTCAAAACAAAAAGACTATCTAATTGAAACTGAACAAACGTGGCAGGTAACGAACAAAGGAAAGTTATTTTTAAATGAGCTACTTGAAGCGTTTTTGCACGATGAATAATATAAAAGGGAGCTTCGAGCTCCCTTTTACTATTTAATACTTAGCTTAAACGCTTATATTTAATGTCCCACACGCCATGACCAAGACGATGACCTCGGGCTTCAAACTTAGTTAATGGACGCTCTTCAGGACGCGGAATGTAATTCCCATCTTGAGCAATATTTTCATACCCCGGAGCCTGTTCCATTACTTCAATCATATGTTCCGCATAATTTTCCCAATCCGTTGCCATATGAAAGATACCTTCGCCTATCGCCAATTTTTGACGAACCATTTCAGCAAATTCAAGCTGAACAATACGACGCTTATGGTGGCGTTTTTTATGCCATGGGTCTGGGAAATATAGCTGCAGTGTCGCAAGGCTATCGTTAGGAATCATGTATGCGAAGACTTCAACCGCATCGTGACACATCACTCGTAAGTTAGTCACACCGGCATCGCGAGCCGAAGAAAGACACGCTCCAACACCTGGAGAGTGAACTTCGATACCAAAAAAATTCTTTTCTGGTGCATTTTTAGCCATTTCGACAAGCGAAGCTCCCATTCCGAAGCCGATTTCCAACACAACCGGGTTATCGTTCCCAAACACTTCTTGCCAATTGAGCAATGTCTCTTGAAAATCAACGCCCATAGTAGGCCAACAATCATTAATCGCGGATTCTTGTCCCTTAGTTAATCGACCTTCACGACGAACAAAACTACGAATCTTGCGAATCAGTTTTCCATCTTCAGTGTATTCGTTAGTTGTTACTTCACTCATTGACCTACCTGCTTAAATTTTACACTCATAAAATTGGCTTGTGATTATCCAAAGAATAACTGTGGGTGCAAGTATTATTGAAAAGTTTCTACCATTTAAAGCGAATTATCACCGTCATCGCATATGAGATAACCACAAAAAATATGGGTTTTACTTAAACAAGGATATGTGGTGCAATTTTGTTTCGTTACCTAAAACCATAAAAGAGCCACTTTTGACGCCATATGCTAAAGCGATACTAACTTGGTACGACTCATACGGTCGTAAGAACCTCCCATGGCAACAAAATAAGACCGCCTACCGAGTTTGGTTATCTGAAATCATGCTGCAACAAACTCAAGTTGCAACGGTCATTCCGTATTTTGAAAAATTTGTCGAGCGCTTTCCTACCATTACTACCTTGGCCAATGCATCTCAAGATGAAGTGCTCCACTTATGGACTGGCCTTGGTTATTACGCCCGAGCGCGAAACTTACACAAAGCAGCAAAAATCGTCGTCGATGAGTATCAAGGAGAGTTTCCCACTCAATTTGAACAGGTTCATGCTTTACCAGGGATCGGACGCTCGACCGCAGCGGCCATTCTCTCCTCTGTATATGGTCAACCTCATGCAATCTTAGATGGTAACGTGAAACGTACACTTGCAAGAAGTTTTGCTGTTGAAGGATGGCCAGGGCAGAAAAACGTTGAGAACCGTTTATGGGAGTTTGCCGAGCAGCACACTCCCAAGCAACAGGTCACAAACTATAATCAAGCTATGATGGATATGGGGGCAATGGTGTGTACTCGCAGTAAGCCCAAATGCACACTATGCCCAATAGATCAGTTTTGTGTTGCACATGCTCAAGGAAATATATTGGATTATCCCGGAAAAAAACCTAAAAAAGCGAAACCGGTAAAAGAAACCGAATTTTTTATTATTGTGGCTGAAAACCAAGTATGGCTTGAGTTGCGCCCTTCCAGCGGTATTTGGGGAGGACTTCACTGTTTCCCACAAACATCAATGGGCGACATCCAACAACAACTCGCGATCAAAGATAGCAACATCAAATATACAAAAACTCTGATCACGTTTCGCCATACATTTAGCCACTATCATCTCGATATCACGCCCAAACTGGTGAAACTGAATCAACAACCATCGCTCATTATGGAACCAAACCGAGGAGTCTGGTATAACTTAGAGCAACCAGAGGAAGTCGGTTTAGCCGCACCTGTAAAGCAATTGATTGAATCACTGCATTATGAGTTAGCTTCCATCGAATCAAATAGTTAAGAGGATACACCTATGAGCCGCACCGTATTTTGTGCTCGTTTAAACCAAGAAGCTGAAGGTCTTGATTTTCAATTTTATCCTGGAGAATTAGGAAAGCGCATTTTTGACTCAATTTCAAAACAAGCTTGGGCGGAATGGCAACACAAACAAACCATGCTAATTAACGAGAAAAAACTCAATATGATGGATCCAGAGCATCGTAAATTACTCGAAGAGCAAATGGTAAATTTCTTATTCGAAGGAAAAGAAGTTCACATCGAAGGCTATACTCCACCCAGTGAATCCTAATTGTTTGGCGCTACCTCTGCGTAGCGCGTTAAAACAGAATTAAAGTACATGCATCGACTCTATATCTTCTTACTTACAGCCTCATTACTCAGCGCTTGCAGCCGGGAGTTTGTTGAAAACACCTACGGTGTAGATTACGAGCCCACCAATCGCTTTGCACGGAATCTCGCTCCCTTACCCGGACAGTTTGAGAAAGACACCGATGCGCTTGATAGCTTAATCAGTAGTTTTACTGGCGATATTCAAAAACGTTGGGGCGTAAATGAAGTCAAGGTGGCAGGGAGAAGCAACTACGTAAAATATATTGATGACTATCAAAGTCGTGCCGAAGTTAACTTTGATAAAGGCACAATTACCATTGAAACCATTGCGTCATCAGAGCCATTGGTTCATCTAAAGCGTGCGATTAAAACAACATTGCTAACTCCCGATGACCCACTTAGTGTTGACCTTTTTTCATCAAAAGATATTGAATTAAAAGGGCAACCTTTTCTCTATCAACAAGTTGTTGATCATGAAAATCAACCGATGCAATGGTCATGGCGAGCCACTCGCTTTGCCGATTATTTACTGTCAAATAAGCTTCAGGTCAAACAAGTCGATTTTAAAAAATCCTATTACGTTGTCATCCCCATGGTTGAAAACCAACTTGAAATTCGAGGGGTTCAGTATGCGGATAGCATTAATCGAGCTGCGAAAAAGTATGGCATTGACGCTGATCTGATATACGCCATCATTAAAACCGAAAGTAGCTTTAACCCTTATGCAGTAAGCTGGGCCAATGCCTACGGCCTGATGCAAGTCGTACCTAAAACCGCTGGACGAGATGTGTTTGAGAAAATCAAAAAGCGAAAAGGACAACCCTCGCCAGCATACTTATACAATCCTGAGAACAATATTGATGCTGGTACTGCATATTTCTATATCTTAAAAAATTATTATCTAAAAGACATACGAGATCCGCTATCTCTAGAATACAGTATGATTTCGGCTTATAACGGCGGAGCCGGTGGCGTTTTTAACACTTTTGATCGAAACCGAATACGCGCGATTGCTGATATTAACTCATTAAAACCCAGTCAAGTTTATTGGGCGCTGACCAATAAACACTCGAGTTCTGAGTCGCGCCGCTATTTACAAAAAGTGCTCAAATACAAGAAACAGTTCAACTCTGGACAGCTATGATTGTCAAATCGATGAAAATGACAGCAATCAACTGGTTTTTTGCCTTTTTTTACCAAAATAAGTTGACGAATAAGCACAAAACCCGTTTAATAGCGCTCCGTTGCCCGGATAGCTCAGTCGGTAGAGCAGAGGATTGAAAATCCTCGTGTCGGTGGTTCGATTCCGCCTCCGGGCACCATGATTTATTTATTGGTGTCATACATCAGTAAAAAAGCAAATATAAGTGCGCCGACTTAGCTCAGTAGGCAGAGCAACTGACTTGTAATCAGTAGGTCACCAGTTCGATTCCGGTAGTCGGCACCATTTATTTGCCTCGATAGCTCAGTCGGTAGAGCAGAGGATTGAAAATCCTCGTGTCGGTGGTTCGATTCCGCCTCGAGGCACCACTTCTTTCTAAAGAAGATACAATTTGTTCCCCCTTAGTTCAGTTGGTAGAACGGCGGACTGTTAATCCGTATGTCGCAAGTTCAAGTCTTGCAGGGGGAGCCA
>CANNGN010000012.1 GCA_947504195.1 uncultured Vibrio sp.
GGCTTGTGCTTCGGCAGCGGCTTGTGCTTCGGCAGCGGCTTGTGCTTCGGCAGCGGCTTGTGCTTCGGCAGCGGCTTTTGCTTCAGCAGCGGCTTGTGCTTCGGCGGCGGCTTTTGCTTCAGCAGCGGCTTTTGCTTCGGCAGCGGCTTTTGCTTCGGCAGCGGCTTTTGCTTCGGCAGCGGCTTGTGCTTCAGCGGCGGCTTTTGCTTCGGCAGCAGCTTTTGCTTCGGCAGCCATTATTGCTTCTTCGGCGGCCTTTGCTTCGGCGGCCTTTGCTTCGGCGGCGGCTTGTGCTTCAGCGGCGGCTTGTGCTTCGGCGGCGGCTTTTGCTTCAGCGGCAGCTTGTGCTTCGGCAGCGGCTTTTGCTTCGGTAGCGGCTTTTGCTTCGGCAGCGGCTTTTGCTTCGGCAGCGGCTTGTGCTTCGGCAGCAGCTTGTGCTTCGGCAGCGGCTTTTGCTTCAGCAGCGGCTTGTGCTTCGGCAGCGGCTTTTGCTTCAGCAGCAGCTTTTGCTTCAGCAGCAGCTTGTGCTTCAGCAGCGGCTTTTGCTTCAGCAGCGGCTTTTGCTTCGGCGGCGGCTTTTGCTTCGGCGGCGGCTTTTGCTTCGGCGGCGGCTTTTGCTTCGGCAGCAGCTTGTGCTTCAGCATCACTGCTATTTAAAGCGCTACTTACGATATCGCTTGCAACAGACGCAGCTCCAGCACTGGTAGTTGCTATAATTGCTGCGCTGTCTTTTGATCCTTCTGACGCTGCGATAGATGCGACATCACCAAGAGTTTCACTGAGTATGCCTTGACCATCTGTATCTTCTTCAATTGCTGCGACATCCTGAGCTGGAATATACGTAACATTAGTAATTAGAATTGGCTCTACGGGTACATTTTTCATAAACCCAACTTTCTCAGTTGGTTGTTCAGCCATTTGTTGGATAACTTCAAAACCTTCATTAACTTTACCGAAAACAGCGTACCCCGGTGGTCTTTCACCATAGTCGAGAAAATTGTTGTCGACTAAGTTAATGAAAAACTGACGAGTAGCCGAATCTGGTGCTTGAGTTCGAGCCATTGAAACAGTGGCAGTCAAATTCGCTAGACCATTGTTGGATTCGTTTTTGATGGGTGAATACGTGTCTAACTTGGTTAACCCTTCGTTGAAACCCCCACCTTGAACCATAAAGTCTGGGATAATCCGATGGAATATCGTTCCAACATAACTACCATCTTCAACGTAACGAATAAAGTTTTCGACACTGACTGGTGCTTTCTCTTCATTCAGTTCAATCGTAAAGTTGCCTAATGAGGTTTCAAATTCAACACTAGGCCCAGTCGATGCCCAAGAGCCGAAGCTAACTAATGCAACTAAAGATGCAGTCCAACAAGTTTTCATCTTAAAAACGCTCCGCCATATAGGTTTGAAGTTCTTGATCATTTGCTATTTTTTCTAATACGAGGTTTAAAACATCATTCAACACGAGTTGAATATCATCATTGGATGCGCTTAATGCACCAGTTTTCTTTGCGGTGCCAGTATACGTGCGAACCAATTTACTAATTGGTGTTTCAGCAATAACATTTAAGACGACAGAGGCATTGATCTCATTCTTCATCACCGAATGATTCACTGTAACCAAGGTTTCATCAATTGATAAAGTGACTGCATTATTATTACTGGTAACAATCGAAAAACCTTGAGATTCAAACTGCTGAGCTAAAATGTTTTCTAGGGTTAATCGTAAATTTTGTTTTGCGTGTATCGGTTCTACTCGCGAGTGTCCACTATCAACGATGGCCACATATTGTGCGAGTCGAACATCTTTGCTGGTTAATATGAATGATTTATTTCTAACAATATCGCTATTGCTTAACGTTGCTTGTGGCATCAGGTCGATTTGTGCTTGTTCAGTTGAAGCACAAGCAGTCAATAGAAATATTGACATAATAACGAGCAATTTCTTCATATTAGATTCCTTTTCGTATCAAGGTATAAACAGCAATGTACGACAAAGTCGACGCTAGTCCTCTAAGCTAAGTTAATCGAGAACCAGACTTAACTTTTTATGGCTTGTAAGATAGCAAATTTATGATTCTTAGTGATAGTTTTTACTTGCGCTTTACCAAACAATTTGATGAGTTTTGTCTCATAACCGAGATGGCGGTTGCCTATCATCAATAAACGCCCACCGACTTGTAGAACATATTTGGCATCATTAAACATTTGCCAAGCAATATGATCAGTAATGGCATTTTGTTGATGAAACGGTGGATTACAGAGAATTAAATCAGCCGATTTTTCTGAGATGTTATCTAAGCAATTGTTTATCATGCAATTAAACCTAGATTCATCGCTTTTAATATTGTTTTTTAGGTTATCCCTAGCAGAAGCAACGGCCATATAGCTCTCGTCTATAGCTGTAATTTTGGCATTTGGGTTCAACTTTGCAGCTTTGACTGATAAAACACCATTGCCGCACCCAAGATCGATGATATGTTTTATTTTTGGATCGGCGGGAATGTTGGGCATAAAAAAGCGGGCTCCAATATCCAAGCTTTCCCCAGAGAACACATTCGCACGATTACTTATTTCAATTTCTTCATCTTCAATGTTCCAGCTTATCTCGTCGGGTACTTGCTCAGTTATATTAATATCAGGGGTGGTGAATACCAGTCGATGCTTCTTCCATGCTAGAGAAGTCGTTGTTGTACCGAGGTAACGTTCAAATAATTTTAATGTCGATGTGTGTATATCTTTGGCCTTATTAACGGCAATTACGGTGCAATGAGATGTTATCTGTTGTCGTAATTGTGTTAGTTGCCAACTTAAATAGCGATTACTTTTCGGAATCTGAATTAAGACCAGATCAATATCTTGAGGAATTGGATCTATACTTGAAAGGAATTCAATCTTTTGGCATTTATTAAGGCTAGCATTTTGCTTCATTCCCATCATAGAAACATAAGAGTCATTCATCGAGATGACTTGATGCTTCTGGCTGAACCAGATTGCCAAAGCTCCGAATTGATCATTTAACACTAAGATTCGCTGATTTGGAGGAAGCTCAAGAGATTCTACGTGTTTAATTATGTATTCGTCCCCAGCATCCCATGCCTGAAACGTTTCATTACTGCGTTTAGGGTAGCGGTGAAGGGTTAATTTTTTATCGAAATGTGTCAGTTCTGTGTGTGGCATCAGTTATTGTCTTGACCTATTAATGCATGTAAATTATCACGAATACAACAAAGGAGGGACTATAACCTCCTGCACATCATTCAACAATGATACGGATTTTATATTTTTTTGTAGTCCAATATAAAAGACAACAATCAATGAGTCAGAGTACTTAAAGGAAATTCTATGAAGCCAAGCACTATTGTTCAATCAACAATTACAACAAAGTTAGAAACGGCTTTGAATCTTGAATATTTGCAGGTGCTGAATGAAAGCCATATGCATAATGTTCCCGAAGGCTCTGAAAGTCATTTTAAAGTGATTGTGGTGAGCGATGACTTTGTCGATATGCGATTAATTGGAAGGCATCGCTTAATTAATCAAACTTTAGCCGATGAACTTGAGAATCATATTCATGCATTGGCAATTCATACCTATACTGTTCAAGAATGGTCAGATATTCAAAGTGCGCCAAGTAGTCCTCAATGTATGGGCGGAAGCAAGGGAGAACTTGGTTAGTTAACGTTTTGTGTTAATTGAAACTCTAAAATTATTAACATATTTCAATCTGTTCTTTCGTTGTCTCTGTTGGTAACGGAATATTAATTGTTAAAAATAAAATGTAATGTTGTTAAATGTGCGGTAGTTCAAACTTATGTTTATTAGTTGGGTAAACCTAGACTTTTGTTCATAAATTATGCTGCCCTCGATAGTGATTGGCCATGGCATCATTTTGTCAAACAGGCTACACTATCGACCTTAAAAATCCTCTCATGTAATTATATATAAGAGAATTTAAAATGAATGTTGCGATTTTGTTTAGGACAAAGTCGGGCACCAATGTCGTGTCTAGGACATCTTTCGTATTACATAACTTTTAATCAAGATATGTTGAAAGCTTCCTTACATTTACGCAATTTATAGAATCTTTTTTCCCGATAAAGTAGTGCAAGTGCGTATGATTATAATAAAAAAGGGATTGGACCTACCTATAGCAGGAGCTCCTTCCCAGGTGATAAATGATGGTAACCCCATCACTAAAGTCGCCTTGCTTGGCGAAGAGTATGTTGGCATGCGTCCAACTATGCATATTCGTGTAGGCGATGAAGTAAAGAAAGCCCAGATTCTTTTTGAAGATAAAAAGAACCCAGGTGTGAAATATACTTCTCCGATATGTGGCAAAGTTGTCGAAGTGAATCGTGGTGCAAAACGAGTTCTTCAATCTGTTGTGATTGAAGCTTCTGGTGATGACCAAGTGACTTTTGATAAATTTGAAGCGAGTCAACTGTCCGGTCTTGACCGTGAATCGATTAAAGCTCAATTAATTGATTCCGGTTTGTGGACTGCGTTACGTACTCGTCCATTTAGCAAGGTTCCAGCAATTGATTCAACGACTAAGGCTATCTTCGTTACCGCGATAGATACTAATCCTTTAGCCGCTGATCCTAAAATAGTTATCAATGAACAGGCAGACGCATTCTCCGCAGGCCTCGATATACTTTCGGCTCTTAGTGAAGAGAAAGTATTCGTGTGTAAAACGGAAGAGAGCCTACCTCGTTCTACACAGGATAATATAGAGGAGCATGTATTTGGTGGACCACACCCTGCTGGGTTAGTGGGAACACATATGCATTATCTCTATCCTGTTAATCAAGAGACTGTTGCTTGGTCTATCGATTATCAAGATGTTATCGCATTTGGTAAGTTATTTCTTACTGGTGAGTTGTACAACGAACGAGTAGTAGCGCTAGCTGGGCCTGTTGTGAATAAGCCTCGTTTAGTGCGCACGACACTCGGTGCGAACCTTGATGAACTGGTCGAAAACGAAATTATGCCTGGAGATGTACGTGTTATTTCTGGTTCTGTTTTAACAGGAACACACGCTACTGGTCCTCATGCCTATCTTGGTCGTTATCACAGTCAAGTATCTGCGTTACGTGAAGGTCGTGATAAGGATTTCCTTGGTTGGGCAATGCCAGGTAAGAATAAGTTCTCAATTACTCGTTCTTTCTTAGGTCATTTATTCAAAGGCCAACTGTTTAATATGACTACGTCAACAAATGGTAGTGATCGTTCCATGGTGCCAATCGGTAACTATGAGAAAGTAATGCCATTAGACATGGAACCAACATTACTGCTTCGCGATCTTTGTGCTGGTGATTCAGATAACGCAATCCGCCTCGGTGTACTCGAGTTATCTGAAGACGATCTAGCACTATGTACCTTTGTATGTCCCGGCAAATACGATTATGGGCAACTGCTTCGTGAATGTCTCGACAAGATAGAGAAGGAAGGGTAATTGCCATGAATCTTAAAAAGTTTCTTGAGGACATCGAACCTCATTTTGAGCCTGGTGGTAAGCATGAGAAGTGGTTCGCTTTATATGAAGCCGCTGCAACACTTTTCTATACTCCTGGTTTAGTTACAAAAAAAAGCTCTCACGTCCGTGATAGTGTTGATTTAAAACGTATCATGATTATGGTTTGGCTTGCGGTATTCCCAGCAATGTTTTGGGGTATGTACAACGCAGGTGGCCAAGCTGTGATGGCATTGAACCATTTATATGCTGGCGCTCAACTTGCTGGTGTGATTGATGGTAACTGGCATTATTGGTTAGTCGAAGCCCTTGGGGGAACGCTATCTAGTGATGCAGGGGTTGGCAGCAAAATGTTGCTAGGTGCGACGTATTTCTTACCAATCTATGCAACGGTCTTTATCGTTGGTGGTTTCTGGGAAGTACTGTTTTGTATGGTTCGTAAACACGAAGTTAATGAAGGATTCTTCGTCACTTCAATCTTGTTTGCATTAATCGTACCTCCTACGCTACCTCTTTGGCAGGCGGCTCTAGGCATCACATTTGGTGTTGTTATTGCAAAAGAAGTATTTGGTGGTACTGGGCGTAACTTCCTTAACCCAGCACTTGCTGGCCGTGCTTTCCTTTTCTTTGCTTACCCAGCTCAAATCTCAGGTGATGCGGTATGGACTGCTGCTGATGGCTTCTCTGGAGCAACGGCACTGAGCCAATGGTCTCAAGGTGGAAGTGGTGCATTGATTCATAATGTTACTGGTGAAGCAATTTCTTGGATGGATGCTTTTGTTGGTAATATTCCTGGATCAATGGGTGAAGTTTCTACTTTAGCACTAGCAGTTGGAGCTCTTTTCATTGTTTACATGGGCATCGCTTCATGGCGAATTATTGCTGGTGTCATGATTGGTATGGTTGTGCTGTCGACATTGTTCAACATGATCGGCTCTGACACTAATGCAATGTTTAATATGCCTTGGCATTGGCATCTAGTTTTAGGTGGTTTTGCATTCGGTATGTTCTTTATGGCAACCGATCCGGTATCGGCATCATTTACCAATAATGGTAAGTGGGCATACGGTATTTTGATTGGCGCAATGTGTGTATTAATTCGAGTTGTTAACCCAGCTTACCCAGAAGGGATGATGCTGGCGATTCTATTTGCTAATTTGTTTGCACCATTGTTTGATTACATTGTTGTTGAGAAGAACATCAAACGGAGATTATCACGCTATGGCAAGTAATAACGATAGCATTAAAAAAACGCTGTTTGTTGTTATCGCATTGAGCTTAGTGTGCTCAATCATTGTATCGGCGGCGGCCGTTGGCCTTCGTCCACAACAACAAATTAATGCGGCCTTAGATAAACAGTCGAAAATTTTGGACGTTTCTGGCATTGATATGTCTCAAGGAACGGTACCAGAGCTTTACGAACAGTTCATCGAACCTAAGTTAGTGGATTTCTCCACCGGTGAGTTAGTTGACCAAACTGAAAGTGGCGTATTGGCGCAAGATTATGATCAACGTGCTGCTGCGAAAAATCCAAATAGTTCAATCAAGCTAGACGCTGATGTTGACCCAGGGAAAATTTTCAATCGAGCTAATTACGGCTTAGTTTACCTAGTGAAATCTGGCGATCAATTAGAGCGCATGATTTTACCTATCCATGGTAATGGCCTTTGGTCGATGATGTACGCATTTGTTGCAGTTAAAACCGATGGGAACACCGTAGATGGGATTGTTTACTACGAGCAAGGAGAAACTCCTGGCCTTGGTGGTGAAGTTGAAAACCCAAATTGGCGTGCTCAATTTGTGGGTAAAAAGTTGTTTGATGACAACTTTAAACCGGCAATCGAAATTGTCAAAGGTGGAGCCCCTGCGGGTTCAGAGCACGGTGTTGATGGCCTTTCAGGGGCAACATTAACCGGTGTTGGCGTACAAAACCAATTCAACTTTTGGCTTGGGGATTATGGCTATGGCCCGTTCCTAGCAAAAGTTCGTAATGGAGGCTTGAACTAATGTCTAGCGTAAAAGAACTTAAGAAAAGTCTGGTCGCGCCAGTATTGGATAACAACCCAATTGCACTTCAAGTTCTTGGTGTATGTTCGGCTCTCGCTGTAACAACCAAACTTGAAACGGCCTTTGTTATGACACTTGCAGTAATTTTCGTAACTGCATTGTCTAACTTCTTTGTATCCGTTATTCGTAACCATATTCCTAATAGCGTACGTATCATTGTTCAAATGGCAATTATTGCTTCATTAGTAATTGTTGTTGACCAAATTTTGAAAGCGTACCTATACGAAATCTCTAAGCAACTTTCGGTGTTTGTTGGTCTGATTATTACGAATTGTATCGTAATGGGACGAGCGGAAGCATTTGCAATGAAATCATCACCGCTTCCATCATTTATTGATGGAATAGCAAATGGTCTAGGGTATGGTTTCGTATTGATTTCGGTTGGTTTCTTCCGTGAACTACTTGGTTCCGGTAAGATTTTTGGTTTGGAAGTACTACCTCTTGTTAATAATGGCGGGTGGTATCAGCCTAACGGACTAATGTTATTAGCTCCGTCAGCCTTCTTCCTCATTGGTCTGCTTATTTGGGTTATTCGTACCATCAAGCCTGAACAAGTCGAAGCAAAGGAGTAAGGACGTCATGGAACATTATATTAGCTTATTAGTGAGATCCATTTTCCTAGAAAATATGGCCCTCTCGTTCTTTTTGGGAATGTGTACTTTCCTTGCTGTATCCAAAAAAGTAAAAACGTCTTTTGGTCTGGGCGTAGCGGTTGTCGTTGTTTTAACGATAGCGGTTCCGGTGAACAACCTTGTTTACAACCTGATCTTAAAAGATGGAGCTCTTGTTGGCGGTGTGGACTTAACCTTCCTTAGCTTTATTACCTTTATCGGTGTTATTGCTGCATTGGTTCAGATTCTTGAAATGATTTTGGATCGATTCTTTCCACCTTTGTACAACGCGTTAGGTATCTTTTTACCTTTGATTACCGTGAACTGTGCAATCTTTGGTGGTGTTTCGTTCATGGTGCAACGAGATTACAATTTCGTTGAATCTATTGTCTATGGTTTTGGCTCTGGTGTTGGCTGGCTATTGGCGATTGTTGCACTTGCAGGTATCCGTGAGAAGATGAAGTATTCTGATGTACCTCCAGGTTTGCGTGGTTTAGGTATCACCTTTATCACTACTGGTTTAATGGCGTTAGGCTTTATGTCTTTCTCTGGTGTTCAACTGTAAGTCGGGTAAACCGCAGCAAAAAGGAATAGTCAATGGACATAATTCTTGGTGTAGTGATGTTTACTCTGATTGTACTCGCTCTTGTTTTGGTGATCTTATTCGCTAAATCTAAGTTAGTACCAACAGGTGACATTACAATTTCAGTAAATGGCGATGCTGATAAAGCAATCGTTACTCAGCCAGGCAGTAAGCTACTTAGCGCGCTTTCAGGATCTGGTGTATTTGTATCTTCTGCTTGTGGTGGCGGTGGCTCATGTGGTCAATGTCGCGTTAAAGTAAAATCAGGTGGTGGTGATATCTTACCAACTGAGCTTGATCATATTTCAAAAGGTGAAGCTCGTGAAGGTGAACGTTTAGCCTGCCAAGTGGCGGTCAAAACGGACATGGATATTGAGCTTCCTGAAGAAATCTTTGGTGTTAAAAAATGGGAATGTGAAGTTATCTCTAATGATAATAAAGCGACCTTTATTAAAGAGCTTAAACTTCAAATTCCTGATGGTGAATCTGTTCCATTCCGTGCGGGTGGATATATTCAGATTGAAGCCCCAGCTCACCATATTAAATATTCAGATTTCGACGTACCTGAAGAATATCGTGAAGATTGGGATAAATTTAATTTATTCCGTTACGAGTCTAAAGTAGACGAAGATATCATTCGTGCTTATTCAATGGCTAACTACCCAGAAGAATTCGGTATTATTATGTTGAATGTGCGTATCGCTACGCCGCCACCAAATAATCCAGATGTCGCTCCTGGTCAAATGTCTTCATTTATCTGGTCTCTTAAAGAGGGTGATAAATGTGTGATATCTGGGCCATTTGGTGAGTTCTTTGCAAAAGATACTGATGCAGAAATGGTGTTTGTAGGTGGTGGTGCCGGTATGGCTCCAATGCGCTCGCACATCTTTGATCAGCTCAAACGTCTTAAGTCTAAGCGTAAGATGTCTTTCTGGTACGGTGCTCGTTCTAAACGTGAAATGTTCTACGAAGAAGATTTCGATATGTTGCAAGATCAGAATGATAACTTTAAGTGGCATGTGGCTTTATCTGATCCAATTCCTGAAGATAATTGGGATGGGTATACCGGATTTATTCACAATGTGCTTTATGAAAACTACTTAAAAGATCATGATGCTCCAGAAGATTGTGAGTACTACATGTGTGGTCCACCAATGATGAATGCTGCAGTTATTAACATGCTAAGAGAACTTGGCGTTGAAGAAGAAAACATTCTTCTTGATGACTTTGGCGGTTAAGATTCATTTGTTGAACTAAGATGGCTGGCTTTTATAGCCAGCCATTATTTTTTATTACGATAGTCAATATCAAATGTATTCGTGTGGAACAGGTTTATCAGAACATTTGATATTGATTTTTGGGAGTGGTTTTAATGAAAGTTTTGGTATTGTTGTTTGTTACCATTTTTGGCTTAGTCGGCTGTGAACAGTCGATTGACCAAGTGCACTTAAGTGGGCCGACAATGGGTACGACATACAACGTTAAGTACTTAGATGATACCGAGCAAGCCCTTGAGGCTGGTAAGATACAAACTGAAATTGATCGTCTACTTGAACAAGTAAATGATCAAATGTCGACCTACCGTAAAAGCTCGGAATTAAGTTTATTCAATCAATACAAAGGTAGTGAGCCATACGAAGTATCACCAGAGATGGTTTTGGTGGTTCAGGAGGCTATTCGCCTGAATCACTTAACTCAAGGTGCGCTAGACGTTACCGTTGGCCCTTTAGTTAACTTGTGGGGGTTTGGTCCAGAAGCTAGACCTGATGTTATTCCAACTGACGAAGATTTAACTCAGATACGAAAGAGTGTAGGCATAGAGCACTTGCAAGTGAATAGTACGTCGCTAAGTAAAGATATACCAGATTTGTATGTCGACTTGTCAACGATCGCGAAAGGGTGGGGAGTTGACGTAGTTGCTCAATACCTCCAATCGTTAGGCTTGAAAAATTATATGGTTGAAATTGGCGGAGAAATTCGGTTGAGAGGTAAGAATCAACAAGGTGTTGGTTGGAGAATCGCAATTGAAAAGCCAGTTACGAATGAACGAGCTATTCAAGAAATCATTGAACCCGGTAATATGGGGCTTGCCACGTCGGGTGATTATCGTAATTATTTTGAAGAGAATGGTATTCGATATTCTCATATTATTGACCCTAAAACAGGTCGTCCAATTAGTAACAAAGTAGTCTCAGTCACTGTATTGGATAGTTCAACAATGACAGCAGATGGCCTAGCTACTGGTATCATGGTTATGGGAGAGGTTGATGGTATGGCTTTAGCCGAAGAGAATGATATCCCAGTCTTTATGGTGGTAAAAACTCAAGATGGTTATAAAGAGTTATCTTCAAGCCGTTTTAAACCGTATTTAAATAAATAGAGAAGGAGTAACAATGAATACTTTTTTAATTACTTTCGGCGTATTCCTTTTGGTCATTACTGCAATGGCTGTGGGGTATATCTTTCAACGTAAATTGGTAAAAGGAAGTTGTGGTGGATTGGATGCCGTTGGTATCGACAAAGTCTGCAATTGCCCTGAGCCTTGTGATGCAAGAAAGAAACGTGAAGCTCGTGAAGCTTTACGCGCACAAAAATTAGCCGAATGGAATAAAGATCGAATTGCATAAGTTGTTTTAGTTCGTAGTTCAATCAACCTGCGTACTAGATAAAGATGATCACGATATCGCAAATGCTAAAGTCTATTCGTGGTGTATATTAACTGCTATACTGTGTTTATATACAGTAATGGGGTTTATCTGCGTTGAGAATATTTGATCATATCTAAATCGAGTAAACGAAATTGTGTTTCAGAGGTATTCTATAAACATAATTTTGTATTCACTTTTATGCTTTAGATGAATGATTATTTATTTTGAATTTGATCATTCATTATGAGAAAAATTATCCACATTGATCTCGATTGCTATTACGCTGCGGTTGAATCAAGAGATCATCCAGAATTAAAACACATCCCCTTGGCGATAGGAGGCTCTCAATATCGCCGAGGTGTTATTGCAACGTGTAATTACATCGCTCGTGAATATGGTGTCCGTTCAGCAATGTCCACTGCTCATGCTTTAAAACGGTGTCCAAATTTAACCGTAATTCCGGGTAATATGGAAAAATACAAAGCCGTTTCAAGACAAATCCACTCAATATTTTCTCGCTATACTGATCTCATCGAGCCGCTTTCTCTCGATGAAGCCTATTTAGACGTAACCGACTATCCGAACTTTCATGGTTCAGCAACCTTGATTGCTCAAGATATTTGTCGATCCATAGAGTCAGAACTGCAACTGACGGCGAGTGCCGGTGTTGCCCCTATTAAATTTGTTGCAAAGGTGGCTTCTAACATTAACAAGCCAAATGGAATTTTTGTCGTCGCCCCCAATGATATTCAAGGGTTTATCGATAAGCTCGATCTTAAAGAAATCCCCGGTGTAGGCAAGGTGACTTTAAATAAGCTACACAGGTTAGGATTTTATAAAGGAGCGGACATTAAACACACTGACCAGCATTATTTAATGTCACATTTTGGCAAGTTTGGAGGACTTTTGTGGGAGCGTTGTCATGGCATCGACGAACGAGAGATTACGTCTGATCGAGAGCGAAAATCCGTTGGTGTTGAACGTACTTTTGATCACGATATATATACCGAGGAAGAGTGTTTGTCGGCGATAGCCCCATTATTCGAAGAACTTGCTACCCGGTTTGGTAAGCTGTCTAATGAGAAAAAAATAGTCAGGTTAGGAGTTAAATTAAAGTTTGACGATTTTAAACAAACCTCGGTCGAGCATAAGTACACTGATGCGGAGAAGGAATATTTTGCGCTTTTATTAAAGAAAGGGTTAGAGCGCCAATGCGGAAGAGGTGTTCGTTTAATCGGATTAAACCTTGGTATCGAAGCTAAGAGAGACGACAGCGAGCATCAACTAAGCTTTGAATGGTAACTCCTATTATTATAAACACAATCTACTTCTCAAATAGAGCACTTCTGCCAGTATTTATGTGTCGCACCAACTTATCGAACGGTTTGATCATACGTATTTCTTAATAGCCGATCCCTCCTTATTTCATTTATATATTTCTTTTAATATTATTCTTGCTGGTAAAATTAGCATATGCTAATGTTTTATACTTTGCATATGCTAATTTATCTGAAAGTGTTTAACAAACGCTGATGAGGTAGTGGTTAACTGGTATTTAAGGAAGACTTCAATGAATAAGAAAAAAATTGTTGTTATCGGCGGGTCGGCAGCGGGTCCTAAAACAGCTGCAAAGGCAAGAAGGTTAGATGAACACGCCGAGATTATTTTGTTGCAGAAAGACAAAGATCTCTCAATGGCTTCTTGTGGTTACCCTTATTATGTAGGTGGTGTATTTGATAACCGTAATGCTTTAATTAGTACCCCAACCGGTGTTGTTAGAGACCCTAAGTTTTTTTTAAATGCGAAAGGGATTGATGCTCGTACCGGTACAGAAGTAACTTCTATTGACAAAGAAACGAAGCAGCTGACATGTAAAAATGTTGAGAGTGGGGAAGTTGAATCTATTGATTACGACAAATTGGTGATATGTACGGGGGCACAGCCGATTATACCGCCGATTCCAGGTACTGATTTACAAGGGATCACCACCCTTCAATCAATGAAAGATGCCGATTTCCTTCGTAGCGTTAGAGATGAGAAGAAGATTAAGAAAGCGATTGTTATTGGCGGTGGACTTATTGGTATCGAAACCTGTGAAGCTTTGCAACTTGCTGGTATCGATATTACTGTTGTAGAACTTGCACCACAGTTATTAACTTTCCTCGATTGGGAAATGGCAGAAATTGTAGAAAATCACGTTCGAGCAAAGGGAGCGAATGTTATCACCAATAATGGAGTTGCTTCATTCTTAGGTGAGGATGGTGTATTGACTGGCGTTAAGCTCGCGAATGGTACTGAATTACCGTGTGAACTTGCGGTTGTCGCTATCGGCGTTCGTCCTAATTCAGCTCTTGCTCAGCAAGCTGGTATTAAGGTCGGCAGGACAGGTGGAATTGTTGTCAACGAATATATGCAGACTTCTGATCCATTTATCTATGCAGCAGGAGATTGTGTTGAATCTACCAATTTATTGACCAACCAAAAAGTTCACGCCCCTATGGGAGATTTAGCCAATTTACAAGGGCGAGTTGCAGGTGAAAATGTGATTGAAGGCAATAACGTCACATTCCCGGGAGTACTTCAGACCGGAATTTGTAAGGTCTTCGACTTTTCTGCAGGCTCAACCGGATTATCAGAAGCAACTGCGAAACAACTTGGTTATGACACCTTTGAGACCGTGATCAACACTAGCCCAGACAAACCTGGATTTATGGGTGCTAAGCTGCTGATTAGTAAAATGTTGGCGGATAAAAAAACGGGCAAAGTACTAGGGCTGCAATGTGTTGGTAGTGGAGATGTAAGCAAGCAGATTGCTTCTGCAGCCATGGCACTAAAAGGCGGTTTTACGGTAGAGGATTTGATTAATCTCGATTTGCCTTATGCTCCGCCGTTTTCTTTGGCAATAGATCACTTTGTGGCGACTTCACACCTCATGCAGAATAAACTCAAGAATCGTCTGAAAGGCATTTCTTCCATCGAACTCAAGAAAAAACTCGAGCAACAAGATCCGTTATTTATCATTGATACAAGAGGCCCAGATGAATTTGAAGATATGCGCTTAGGTATTGGTGAAACACTTATCCCTCTTGGAATGGTAAGAAAGCGTTTGGATGAGTTACCAGAAGACAAAAATACCGAAATCATTTGTTTCTGTAAGATTTCCCTTCGAGGTTACGAAGTGGCGTTGATTCTCGAAGCTAATGGGTGGAAGAATGTTAAAGTGTTGGAAGGTGGTGTAATGGCATGGCCATATAAGCGCGAGAAGTAGAGAAGTATTTCTGACCAAGCTCTTTATAAAGCGCTTTAGTTCGACCGGTTGGCGTATGTTTACCGGTTTTGTTTTTCTTACTCTGTTGCCATTTGTGGCTATTTTCTCTTTATATTATGATGTGAAGTAAATGAATAGAAGAGTTCCTAGGCGATTACAGTCTTGAGTAGCAAATCGTTTTGATTAAGGTGTGTTTTTTATGAAAGTAATACTTTCTTTATTGTTAGTGATCGTTTCCTATTCAGTGAGCGCAGAGCAGTGTGATGTTTCGGTAGAGCGTGATATTAAGTCTAATGATGGTTGGTTACTTTTTCACTTAGAAGATGGAACCAACGTTGAAATTAATGATGAGAGCCAAGTATTGATTGGAGGAGACGTTGTCGAGCTCACTCCAGAGCAACTTCAAGCTGTACAACAATATCGTCAATTGGTTACTCATCATATGGAAAGTCTTGCCGATTATGCGACAAGCAATGCACAGTTCCTTGACCATGTTATTGATGATATCGCTGCTTCATTGGGAGCTCCTGGTGCCTTTGATGAGCTAAAAGAAGAGTTAGACCAGTTTTGGGGTGCTGCCTCTGAAGCATACCTTAATACTGATACGGTCATTTTACCAGCAGGGACTTTTGATTCGCTGAGTGAGACGTGGAAATCTCATGCATTGAAAGCTAAGGCTTTGTTTGATGAAGAATTTATTGAGCAAGTGTGGCAAGTGTTATTGAGTAAGATCCAAGAAGAGGGTGGAATTAGTTTATCGGCAATGGGCGGATTGCTTCTTGAGTTGGAGGCGAATATATCTGAACGTTTAGAAACACACAGCAAAGAATTGGATGTACAAGAGAACAAAATGTGTGAATCGTTGCATGAAATTGTCGATCAAGAAGATGATATGCGTAACCAAATCCCAGAGTTACAAGATTATAGAATCTTTACTATTTAGCCAAATGAATGACACATGATCGAACAGTAAAAAAGAGAGCACAGTGCTCTCTTTTTATATTTTTGAACAATTTAATTAATACTTGGAATATTTTTAAGTAACATGACCATTTGTTGCCAAAACTGACCAACTGTATCGATTTTAACTTTTTCGTCAGGAGAGTGGGGGAACTTGATTGTAGGCCCAAATGAAATCATATCCATCTGAGGGTAAGGTTGTTTGAACAATCCACATTCTAACCCAGCGTGAATGACCATAATATTGGGCTTTGCACCATAGACCTCTTGATATTTATCTCGGAATATAGCCATGACTTCGGATTCTGTATCTGGTTTCCACCCAGGGTAAGCATCATAGAAACGAACATCGGCACCCGCTAGTTGGGCAATAGAAGTCACCATACTCTCAGTATATTCTCGACCACTATCGATCAAACTTCGAACTAATATTAAAACAGACAGTTTTTCAAACTCTGTCGATACGATGCCTATATTGAGCGAGGTTTCAACAATACCTGGCACATCATTGCTCATACTTATCACGCCATTAGGCGTTGCATTGAGTGTATTGATGATGGCGTTCGTACTGGTTAGTGTTATTGGATCAAGAGTATGCTCGGTCAACACGTCTGTTTTAGCGACAATATTGGGTTCAACTTGAATTAACTCTTTTTTAATTAAGGTGACGAACTGTTCGTACGCAACGATAATGTCCTGAGTTTGGCTTTTTGGACATTGAATGGTGACAGAGCCTTCTCGAGGAATCGCATTTCTTAACGTTCCTCCGGAAAAATCGATGAGTTGAATTTTATGTTTCTTATCAATTTCCGCTAAGAAACGAGACAGAAGTTTATTGGCATTCCCCCGACCTAGGTGAATATCGACACCAGAGTGTCCCCCTTTCAAACCCTTGAGATCCAATTTTATTATCTGTGAGTCGCCTTTGGCCGGTTCACGAGTAATTGGTAGCTCTAGCAGACCATTGATCCCTCCGGCACAGCCAACATACACTTCGCCTTCTTGTTCTGAGTCGGTATTTAGTAAAATGTCAGCATCGAGCCATCCTGCCTCTAATCCAAATGCGCCTTCCATTCCCGCTTCTTCATTGATGGTGAGAAGAACTTCAAGTGGACCATGCTCAATATTCGTTGATGCTAACACGGCCAAGCACGTAGCCATACCAATCCCATTGTCAGCACCCAATGTTGTGCCATCAGCCGTGACCCACTCGCCATCGATATAGGGACGAATCGGATCGGTCGTAAAGTCGTGTTCTGTGTCTTCATTTTTTTGAGGAACCATATCGAGATGAGCTTGAAGGACAACAGTTTTGCGTTTCTCCATTCCACTCGTTGCGGACTTTTTGATAAATATATTTCCGATTTTATCGCGCTTAACATCGAGCTTGAGCTCTTGGGCCCAATTTACGATGTAGTTTGCTAATGCTTCTTCATGATAAGAAGGGTGAGGAATAGAGCAAATTTTATCGAATATCTCCCATACATTACTTGGAGATAAAAGAGCGATTTCTGAGTGATGTTGTGACATAGATAATTCCTCCCATGTTGAAAATGGGTTGATGATGAATAGACGTAAGCTATGAATACAAATGTAAGCTTTATATACAAAAAGACGCATTAAAGAATATCACTGATTGTGACAGGAGAGTAGTAACAAGGCTAACCTAGCTAACCGATGATATTGGTAAACGTTCATCGCTTACATATTGATGGAGCTTCAGTACGTAAAAAAATATATTTTTGTAATTTAATTACCTAAATGTGTTATTAATTAATCACTTTTAAATGTTTTTTTATATTTAAAGTTGTCATGTTGTAATTTATTTTCTTTATGGTATTCTATTTATCAATCGATGAATGACTGCTTGGTTATTTTGATTGATTTATCATCAAGGCGCAGCTTGAGTTTATCCTGATTTCAATCTGTTCTGTTTTGATAGTCGCAATGATTGGTTGCTCTTTTGCATTGCGACAAATGTAAGACTAGTTTACTGGACTTGCATCTGAACATTTTTGTTCACCCCAAATTATTATTGGACTGTAAAGCCCCAAATGGTTAATAACTATCCATCGCCATCTTATATAATTTAAGATGGCGTTTTTTTGTCTGCAATACGGCTTATAGTGTTTCGTATATTGCTCTTTAGCGCTGATGGAATCTTGATCTAGAGGGGGCTTTTAGCGCCTTTTTACTATCATTTTTAACCCTAAATCTCTATAATCGCCCGGGCTGTGGCGAGTCTTGTTTTACGTATTTTTGTGACGTGAATATCCATAAGTTTGATTTGCTTTTAAGCACACCATTTCATCGTATAATAAGCTACGTTTGTTCTCTTTTACGTAAGATAGACCACCGTTTAGCGAATTTAGTGTCAATAACATTGGGATAGACTAATGAGTAAAAAATTTCTTATCACTTGGGACAATATGCAAATGTATTGTCGTCAACTTGCCGAACTCCAAATGCCAGCTGAACAATGGCGTGGTATCTTAGGGGTTAGTCGTGGTGGTCTCGTTCCTGCAGCAATTTTAGCTCGTGAATTAGGTATTCGTTATGTCGATACGATTTGTATAGCAAGTTACGATCACGACCACCAACGTGATATGAATGTAATAAAAGCACCAGATCATGATGGTGAAGGGTTTTTAATTGTTGATGATCTTGTTGATAGTGGAGACACTGCAAGAAAAATTCGCGAAATGTACCCAAAAGCTAAACTTATCACTGTGTGTGCTAAGCCTTCAGGTAAAGATCTTGTCGATGAATATATTGTCGACATTGCTCAAGATACGTGGATTGAACAGCCGTGGGATACATCGGTCGTTTATATTGAACCGATAAACCGGAAGTTGAAGTAAAGCCGTGTATTGAATTTTGATTAATGGTCCTGTTTAGGGCCTTTTTTCCGTTACCATTTTAAAAACGTCAAACTGCTGGGGATGTTATGTCTGCCAATTCCATTAAATCAAGTGAGAGTGCCAACTTATCTGAGAAGCTATTTGCCAATCACCGCCAGGCAAAAGAGACATCTTCTCTTACTCAATATATGCCCAGTAGTGCTCAGTTTATAGCAGACAAGATAGATGATCCTAATAACTCATGGTATCGAACACTATCTCGTATGCAGTGGATATGGCAAGGCATTGATCCTATTGATCAAGAAGAAGTATTAGCTCGAATCGCCTCTTCAACTCATTCGCGAACTCACGATGCTTGGTTAGATACGGTGATGGGCTATCATAGTGGAAATTGGGCCTATGAGTGGACTAAGCTAGGCAGTCGTTATCAGCAGCAAGCGAAACTACTTGAAGGCGAAAAAGCAGCAAACAAACTATTTTCTGCTTCTTTGTGCTTTAGTATTGCCGGGTACCCTCATCTGAAAAATGATAATTTATCCGTTCAAGCCCAAGCATTAGCCAGCTCGACTTATCATGAGGCGACAGAGAAAACAGCCTATGTGGTAAAACGATTAGAGTTTCCCTATAAAAATAAAAAAATAGTGGCTCATTTACATCTTTCTCACACTGAAAAACCCCAACCCGTAGTTATGATTTCGGCAGGATTAGACAGTCTACAAACTGATATGTGGCGGATTTTTCGGGATTACTTAGCGAAACGAAATATTGCGATGTTAACCATTGATATGCCATCGATTGGGACAAATTCGCATTGGCCTCTGACAGAAGATTGCTCTGTGTTACACCAAGAAGTACTCAACCAATTACCCACATTGCCATGGGTCGACCATCATAGTGTTGGGCTCTTTGGCTTTCGCTTTGGTGGAAACGCAATGATTCGACTTTCATTTCTTGCGCCAGAAAAAATTAAAGCGTGTGTAGCGATTGGTGCGCCACTTCACGATGTATTATCGTCACCACAGAAAGTAAAAAATATGCCAAAAATGTATTTAGATGTATTGGCGTCTCGGCTAGAAAAGGGAATGGTTGATGTGGATAGTTTATCTCGTCAACTTCGAGCTTGGTCACTAAAAGAGCAAGGTTTTCTCGCAGGAAGAAAAACAAAAGTGCCTATCTTAGCGCTGTCTCTTCAAGGGGACCAATTATCTCCTTTGAAGGACAATAAGCTTGTTGAAATATACAGTTCAGGTGGAAAAGCGAAGGAAATTAATTCGAAATCCATCTCTCATGGATATGATCAGTCACTTGATTTAGCAATTAATTGGCTAGAAGATGAACTAATTTAGTGACAAGTGGCTTTGAATTAGTTACAAACATATAATTAATAGACTATTGAAATCAATAATATAGCAAGTACAACTAAACGTTAGTGATTATGACAGGGAGTATAACAATGCCACATGAGGTTAAAATTCCGACGTATCATAGGCTATTGAGTGCATTCAAAGCGGTTGGTCCATATCTACGTCAAGAAAAATGCGAGCCAGAAATTTACTTTTTTGATTGCTTATCAGTATGTGTCGATGATACTCAATCTCCCGAAACACGTGAATTTTGGGGATGGTGGATGTTATTAATTGATACTGACAACGGCTTTCAAGCTAATTACCAATATGGCCGTTTTGATGTTGAAGGAAACTGGGTTAAAGAAGATTTAAAAGAAGCTGATGTTGCAGAAATTGAGCGCACTCGCAGTGTGTTTCATGACAAATTAACAGCAATGCTCGCTAAGGATTTTGAACTTAGTGTTGAATTAGACGAAAGTGAACTTGTGACCGTTTAACTTAAAAAGCGAAATAAAGATTCAATCTCGTTGAAAAGGTGCTTATTAGCGCCTTTTTTACTTGTTAAACTAACGCTAGATTGTTAAAACATCGTCTCAAACATTATTAGCTTAACCATAGATAAAAGATAGCTCATGACTACAAAGAAAAGCGAACAACTGCAGCATCCTCAAACGGTGATTGTAAAGTTAGGAACAAGTGTGCTCACTGGTGGAACACTTGCTTTAGATCGCGCCCATATGGTTGAGTTGGTGCGTCAGTGTGCTGAGTTAAAGAAGCTAGGCCACTCAGTTGTTCTGGTTTCATCTGGAGCCATCGCAGCGGGAAGAGAGCACTTAGACTTTCCTGCATTACCTTCTACAATGGCAAGCAAACAACTCTTAGCTGCTGTTGGGCAGAGTCAGTTGATTCAAGCTTGGGAGTCGTTATTTTCGATCTACGGTATTAAGATTGGTCAAATACTATTAACTCGTGCCGATCTTGAAGATCGTGAACGCTTTTTGAATGCGCGCGATACGATTAATGCGTTGGTTGATGGTGGAATTATTCCTGTTGTGAATGAAAATGATGCGGTAGCGACCACCGAAATTAAAGTCGGTGACAACGATAACCTATCAGCATTGGTTGGTATTTTGTGTGGCGCGGATAAATTACTGCTGCTAACGGATCAAAAAGGGTTATTTACTGCTGACCCTCGTAAAGATCCCAATGCTGAGCTAATCAAAGAAGTCACCCGAATTGATGATACCTTGCGCGAAATTGCCGGTGGAAGTGGCACCACGCTCGGTACTGGTGGTATGGCAACGAAGTTACAAGCCGCGGATATTGCTCGTCGTGCTGGTATTGAAGTCATCATCGCAGCCGGAAGAGCAACTAACGTTATATTCGATTCTTTAGGGGACTCACCTCAAGGAACTCGCTTTTTGCCATTGGAAGAATCGTTAGAAAACCGTAAACGTTGGATATTGGCAGGTCCTACAGCATCGGCCGACATTATGATTGACCAAGGTGCCGTTAACGCGGTGACAACCAATGGAAGCAGCTTGTTAGCTAAAGGGGTTATACGAGTTCGTGGTCGATTAGCACGTGGTGAAGTTGCTCGTGTTATTGATAAATCTGGTAAGATTGTCGCTAAAGGCATTAGCGCTTATTCAAGTCAGGATTTGGAAAAAATTCTCGGTAAGCACAGTAAAGATATTCTGGCCATTCTAGGATATGATTTTGGTGCCGAGGTGATACACCGTGATGACATGGTGGTCATTCAAGAATAGATAGGAGTACATCGTGGATTTAACTCTAATGGGGAAAGCGGGCAAAGAAGCGGCTTTTCAACTTGCAACCGCGTCGACCGCTCAAAAAAATCGAGCGTTATCATTGATTGCTGATGAATTGGAAGCACGTTCAGAAGCGATTCTGGCTGCTAATGCAATCGATATTGAACTGGGTCGAGAGGCTGGTTTAACGGAAGCCTTATTGGACCGTTTATTATTGAACGACTCGCGTCTCAAAGGTATTGCTTCTGATGTTCGTAACGTCATTAACCTCAATGACCCCGTTGGAAGTGAAATCGATAGCCGTGTACTCGAAAATGGTATGAGCCTCGCTAAGCGACGTGTCCCTCTTGGTGTGGTGGGGGTGATCTATGAAGCTCGCCCTAATGTCACGATTGATATTGCTGCATTGTGTTTAAAAACCGGAAACGCGAGTATTCTTCGTGGTGGCAAAGAAACGTTCAACTCTAATATGGAATTGGTTAACGTTATCCAAGCTGCATTAGAAAAGGCCGGTTTGCCAGCCGCTTCTGTTCAGTATATAGAAAAGCCAGATCGTGAGCTTGTTGGGCAATTGCTTAAGCTCGATCAGTTCGTCGATATGATCATTCCTCGTGGTGGTGCTGGACTACATAAAATGTGTCAGGAAAATAGCACAATCCCAGTCATTATAGGTGGTTTTGGTATTAGCCATATTTATGTTGATGCGAATGCGGATCTTGAGCGCTCACTTGATGTGGTTGAAAACTCGAAAGTTCAGCGTCCGTCTGCGTGTAATTCGTTGGATACGTTACTGGTGCATCAGGATATTGCAGAGTCATTTTTGACAAAACTCGCAGTACGACTAAACGATCAAGTCTCATTCGTTGCGACACCAGAAGCAAAAGAGTTAATGCCGATGGCGAAAGAGATCCGAGATGTAAAAGACGGCGATTTCGATACTGAATGGTTAAGTTATACTCTTGGTGTCAAAGTTGTTGCCGATGTGAATGAAGCCATTGATCATATGCGTGAACATAATGCGAGTCACTCTGATGCCATTATGACGAATGACTTAAACAATGCAGAACTGTTTATTAATTCCGCTGGTTCTGCTGCGGTATATGTTAATGCATCTACCCGCTTTACCGATGGCGCGCAATTTGGCCTTGGTGCCGAAGTTGCGGTCTCAACTCAAAAGCTGCATGCTCGTGGTCCTATGGGATTAGAAGAGCTCACCAGCTATAAATGGGTAGGAAAAGCAAACTATCTTGTTCGTCCTTAGTTTTATCTCGTGATCTAACAAGCAAAGGGGCTATTTAGCCCCTTTTTGCATTTCTTCCGTTTTCCATTTCCGCTACACTCGTCTTATTCATGTGGAGGTTATATGCATTGTCCTTTTTGTTCTGAAACTGATACTAAAGTAATCGATTCCCGCTTGGTTGCCGATGGGCATCAGGTACGTCGTCGGCGTGAGTGTGTGGCGTGTCATGAGCGCTTTACCACGTTCGAAACAGCGGAATTAGTGATGCCTCGGATTATTAAATCTAATGGTAACCGAGAACCATTTAATGAAGAAAAAATGATGGGTGGGATTTTACGAGCGCTAGAAAAGCGCCCTGTTAGTGCCGATGCTATCGATATTTCGTTAAGTTTGATTAAGTCGCAACTGCGGGCGACAGGTGAGCGTGAAGTGCCGAGTGATTTAGTTGGAAATCTTGTCATGGAACAATTAAAAGAGTTAGATAAAGTTGCATATATCCGTTTTGCTTCCGTTTATCGTAGTTTTGAAGATGTACGAGAATTTGGTGAAGAGATTGCCAAACTACAAGACTAGAGACGATAACAATAGAAGCGAGTTGGTCTAATGTCAGAGTTTTCGTTGTTCGATTATAAGATGATGAATCGCGCGATTCATCTCGCTAAACAAGGACGCTTTACCACAGCTCCTAATCCTAATGTCGGATGCGTTATCACCAACGATGAACATATTGTTGGTGAAGGTTACCACGCAAAAGCAGGAGAGCCTCATGCTGAAGTTCATGCTCTACGACAGGCTGGGGCAAAAGCCAAGGGCGCGACAGCTTACGTAACATTAGAACCTTGCTCTCACTATGGGCGAACGCCGCCTTGTGCGGAAGGGTTAATTAAAGCTGGAATCGTAAAAGTGGTCTGTGCCATGAGTGATCCCAATCCTTTGGTTGCTGGGAACGGCTTTCAAATGCTTCGAAACGCCGGAATCGATGTGGCTATTGGTTTACTTGAATCCGATGCCGCCGCGTTGAATCCCGGATTTATTAAAAAGATGAGTTCGGGATTGCCTTATGTTCAACTAAAAATGGCAGCAACCTTGGATGGTCAAACCGCTTTAGCCAATGGTAAAAGCCAATGGATCACTTCAGCCGCAGCTCGCCAAGATGTTCAAGCTTATCGAGCGATAGCTGGGGCGATATTGTCGACCAGTCAAACGGTTATTGCAGATAACGCTTCTTTAGCGGTGCGTTGGCATGAATTACCGGATTCAATTCAAGCGAATTACCCTGAATCACAATTACGTCAGCCCCTTCGCGTTATTCTCGACCGCCAACAGAAGCTTACTCCGGATTTACGGATTTTTAATGACGGTAGTCCCCCGATTATGACGGTGGCTGAAAAGTCAGGAGATATCATTGTAGATGTTGATTCTCAAAAACAGTTAAACCTTGAAACGCTATTGAAAACACTCGCGACCGAGCAGCAAGTTAATCATGTTTGGGTAGAGGCTGGTGCGACACTAGCAGGAAGCATGATTCGTCAAAATCTGGTTGATGACATTGTGCTCTATTTAGCGCCTAAATTGATAGGCAGTGATGGGCGAGGGTTGTTTGGAAAGTTAGGATTAACAGAAATGAGCGACGTCATTGATTTAGAGATTCAAGAACTCACTAAAGTCGGGCCTGATATTAGAATCGTTGTCCGACCACAATATAAGAATTAATTAAATATGTTTACAGGTATTGTAGAAGCCGTTGGATCCCTAGCTGCGTTGACAGCAAAAGGTGAAGATATCAGCATTCGAGTGAATGCGGGTGTATTGGATATGAGTGATGTAAAGCTTGGTGATAGCATCGCAACCAATGGGGTGTGTTTGACTGTTGTTGCGATGACATCGACCAGTTATACCGCCGACTTATCCGTTGAAACACTAAATAAAACTGGATTTGCTCACTATAAGGTGGGCGACGATGTGAATTTAGAAAAAGCGATGTTGCCGACAACACGGTTTGGTGGGCATATTGTCTCGGGGCACGTGGATGGTGTTGGAACAATAATTGAGCGAAATAGTGTTGGACGGGCCATTGAGTTTTGGGTTGAAATGCCAAGCTCGCTTAGTAAATATGTTGCTGAAAAAGGGTCCATTACTGTTGATGGAATAAGCTTAACAGTGAATGATTTACGTAAAAACGCCTTCAAATTAACCATTGTGCCACACACATCATCAGAGACTACAATCAATGATTTTCAAGTGGGACGCAAAGTAAATTTGGAAGTCGATGTAATGGCTCGTTATTTAGAGCGATTAATTGGAGCGAAACAAGAAGCAGAGCCTGATTCCGTACTGACGATGGACTTTTTGCAAAAACACGGCTTTGCTTAGGTTCTCGTTGCAATTACTCGCTATAGTAAAGGTTAATTAGCAATAGATATTGCTCGTCGAATTGTGCTAGAATCCGGCGATTCTCATGGGTGAACAGAGTTTGAAGGAAAGTTTATGAAAGTGATCGAGGGTGGTTTTCCAGCACCAAATGCAAAAATAGCTATCGTTATATCTCGTTTTAATAGTTTTATTAACGACAGGCTTCTTGAAGGTGCAATCGATACTTTAAAGCGTCATGGGCAAGTTGCTGATGATAATATTACTATCGTTCGCTGTCCTGGAGCTGTAGAGCTTCCGCTTACGGCCAAAAAAGTGGCTATGACCAATAAATTTGATGCCATTATTTCTCTTGGCTCTGTTATTCGTGGAGGCACGCCACATTTTGACTATGTATGTAGCGAATGCAATAAAGGTTTAGCGCAGGTTTCAATGCAGTATGACCTTCCTGTTGCCTTTGGTGTATTGACGGTTGATACCATCGATCAAGCTATCGAACGAGCAGGTACTAAAGCTGGAAATAAAGGCGAAGAAGCGGCACTTAGCGCGCTAGAAATGATTAACGTTCTTGCAGAGATTGAACTCTAATGGGTGCACGTGTGAAACCACTTTCGCGTCGTAACGCTCGCCAGTTTGCATTACAGGCTATCTATTCATGGCAAATTACCAAGGATGATGTTGCAAATATCGAAGCGCAATTTCTTTCAAATGGTAAATATGACGATGAAGAGCACAGCGCTCAAGAACCTTCGTTGCAGGCACCTGAAACAGATGTTGAATATTTCCGTAATTTGCTTACTGGAGTCGTGCTAAATGTTACTGCTTTGGATGCAAAGATTCGTCCATATACGTCTCGTCCAATGCAAGACCTCGATATGATGGAGCTCGCTTTGTTACGTTTGTCCATGTACGAAATGACACAGCGTGATGATGTGCCGTACAAAGTAGTGATTAACGAAGCAATCGAACTTGCTAAAGTGTTTGCAGCAGAAGATAGTCATAAGTTTGTAAATGGTGTGCTTGATAAAGCGGCACCACATGTACGAAAGAAATAGTCGTAAATTTTAAAGAAAGGCCAGCCAATGCTGGCCTTTTTTCTATGTGTTAAACCTGTTTGGCTAGGAAAAGAGATGTCTGGGGAATTTAGTTTAATTAATCGCTATTTTACAAAGAAGCAGTCCGAGCGCAAAGATGTCCACCTTGATATCGGTGATGATTGTGCCATCGTTAAAGTCCCTGAAAACAGTCGTTTGGCGATTACGACTGATACCATGGTTGCTGGAACTCATTTCTTGCCTGACGCCAACCCTAAATGGATTGCTCATAAAGCATTAGCTTCAAACATTAGTGACTTAGCTGCGATGGGAGCAAGGCCTGCATGGTGCTCGTTAGCGATTTCTCTGCCAGATATAGATGATGCGTGGCTTGAAAGTTTTAGCGCTGCTTTTTTTGAGTTAGCCGATTACTATAATGTAAAACTTATTGGCGGTGATACAACAAAAGGGCCTCTTAGTATTACGTTAACACTTCATGGTTTTTTACCTAATGACTATGCATTGACGCGGCATAATGCAAAAGCTGGAGATTGGATATATGTCACAGGAACACTTGGAGATAGCAAAGCTGGGTTGGATGTTATCCTAGATAACGCTCTCCGCTCTCAACCTTCTTCTGATGTACTTGAACAGAGACATTACCTTTCTACACCAAGGGTATTATTGGGACAAGCTTTGCTCAATGTGGCCAGTTGTGCAATTGATATTTCTGATGGGTTGGTTTCAGATATTCAGCATATCCTGACTAGCTCAAATGTTGGCGCGACACTCAATGTTGAACATTTACCTATTTCTGATGAACTGGTTGGTTTTCTCAATAACGATCGTGACAAAGCACTGCAATATGCATTAACAAGTGGAGAAGAGTATGAACTTTGCTTTATCGTATCTCCATATAATATTGAAGCTCTAGAAAGCCATCTTAGTCATTGCAACACACCTTACCAATGCATTGGCCAAATTCGTGGCAAAGAAGGTCTAGAGTTGCATTCAGATGGGCAAGCTTTAACATGGCAACTATCTGGCTTTGATCACTTTGGAATATCAGTATGAATAATCCTAAACAGCTTCTTCGCTTATCAAATCCATGGCATCTTCTTGCTGTGGGGTTTGGCAGTGGGTTGTCTCCCTGGATCCCAGGAACAATGGGGACACTTGCCGCGATTGTTCCATACCTAGCGCTAGCTCATTTACCTTTCTGGGCTTATATTGTTGTGTGCATTGTGGGCTCATGGGTTGGAATTACAATTTGCCAGAAAACTTCTGATGATATGGGCGTACATGACCATGGCTCTATTGTTTGGGATGAGTTTATTGGGTTGTGGATCACTATGTTAATTGTGCCTATTTATGGGCTTAATCCTTATGAATGGCAGTGGCTTATTGCCGGGTTCATCTTATTTCGCTTTTTCGACATGCTGAAGCCTTGGCCAATTAGTTGGCTTGATAAAAGAGTGCATGGCGGGTTTGGAATTATGATAGATGATATTGTTGCTGGGATTATCTCTGCGATTTGCTTAGCAGGACTAGGGCATTATTTAGCTTGGATTTAAAAGATCTCGTTGAATGAGATCTCTATGTTCTAACTGGCTTTTGATGAAAACTATTGGTATTTTTTCCAATCAAACTCTAGCGAGTTCAGTACTTCCTGTATTTCCTCGGTTTGGAGTGTGTGTTTTTCTCTATTTTTAGGTGAACAGCGTACACTATCTATTTTTCCATTATTTGGAAGTGTTACTTTATCAAAATGGAAATGATCACAAATTTTATCGATTACTCGTTGTGGTTCGAGTTGTAACGATTCATAACAAAGAATGAGTACTAGTTCAGGGTTTTTCTGTTCTAATTCACTCCACTTTTTATAGTATTGATCCCACTCTAATAAATATTTCTCTTTCCAAACTGGATCAGAGAGCGATGACCAGTCTTGCTTTTTTCCCCAAGAGTACACACTTTCAAGCCAACTCTCAGGTGTTTTAAATAACACAATGTGGGGATGGTCATCTGGATATTTACACAAGTAATTTAATTCATGAATGGAGTTCACTTGGTAATAGTTAAGAAAAGATTCTCTATCCATGAAGATAGAGGATTTATCGTCCATTAATCGAAAGTGCTTGTGTGCCGGATGGTTTCTATAAGGGTCATAGGCATTTGAAACGTTGATAGATGTTTGTTTCAGTAATTGACATAAGTAGTTGGTCCCTGAGCGCTGTATGCCACTATGAGACAAGTCTGTACGATTTAAGTTTTTATACTTAAATTTGAGCATAGACAGGTTATCAGCTAACACTCGCCTCATGGACAATCCTTTCATTGAAACCGTTTCCTTTAAAATAGAATACCGTACCTTAAACGTACCACTACATATAAGATAGCTCAGTATATTTAATAATAGAAAAATATTTATGTGGCGAAATGTTAATTGGGTAATATTTCAGATACGTTTTCTATTATCATTTTGCTGAGAGATTGCTCTTGCTCTTCCGTTAGCCTTGTGTAGTCTTTGTTCGTTAAAATAAATAGATCTTCAGCCCTCTCCCCCAACGTTGAAATTTTTGCTCCATGAAGAACGAAATTATTTTCAGCAAACGTTGCCGCGACAGTCGCAAGTAACCCTGGCATATCAAGGGCGACAAGTTCCACCAATGTGTGTTTTTTTGTTTTCGTTGGTAAAAAATCTACTTTGGTTCTTACTTTAAAGTGTTGAAGGTTGCTAGGGGCACGGCGCGTTTTATTCAGAATCGGTTCTCCTTTTAGGATTGCCGATTCAATGTGTTCGATCAGTAAACTATGACGTTCAAGATCGATCGCTTCACCATGTTGGTCGAGGACCATAAAAGTATCGAGAACAAAGCCGTCTTTACTTGTCATAATTTGCGCATCGTGAACGTTAAGACCTCGACGATCTAGTTCAGCCACGATAGCGGCAAATAGTGCTCGTTGATCTTTGGTATAAACGAACACTTCGGTTCCACCACGCGTTGCTCTTTTACTCATTAAAATTAATGGTTTGTTATGGTCATCGTGATTAAGTATATGAATACAATGCCAAGCAATTTGCTGGTGAGTGTGGCGAAGAAAGTAGTCGGCTTTAAATCGTTGCCATAACACTTCGATTTCACGAGCAGTAAACCCTTCTTTTCTTAATAAAGCAGAAGCAAGTTGCTGGTTATGACGAATTCGTTCGCGGACATCAACAGGGTTCTCCAACCCGCGTCGAAGTGCGCGTTTAGTCGAATAGAATAATTCTGCTAGCAGTGTCCGTTTCCAACTGTTCCAAAGCTCAGGATTTGTTGCGCAAATATCAGATACGGTCAAGCAAACAAGACATTCCAAATACTCTTCATCACGAACAGTTTTAGCAAATTCTATGATGACTTCTGGATCGTATATATCGCGCCGTTGTGCTGTTACAGACATGAGAAGGTGATTTTTAACAAGCCATGACACTAGCTTCGCTTCTGGCTTTGATAAACCGTGTTGAATACAGAAGGTGTATGCTTCTAGTGCGCCGATCTCAGAGTGATCACCCCCTCTGCCTTTTCCAATATCATGAAATATTGCGGCTAAAATGAGTAAATCGCGACGTTTTAGCTTTGGAAATAATTCACAACAAATTGGGTGTTTTTCGTTGTTTGCAGGATCTGAGAAAACGTGCAGATTATTAAGTACTCGAATACTGTGTTCATCGACTGTGTAGACATGGAAAAGGTCAAACTGCATTTGACCAACAATATGACTCCATTGAGGTAAATAAGCTGCTAACACGCCATGACGATGCATTAAGTCAAGAGCTTTAGTCAAACAGTTAGGGTGACGAATAAGCTCAATGAATTTGTCTCTTGCTTCAGGAATCGCACAAAGAAACTTAGTTAGGCGACGTCGAGCTGACCTTAGTTCACGCATGGTAGATGGCGTGATGCCCGTAATTGATGAGTCGTCAGCAATATGAATGAACATATCGAGAATTGTTTCTGGGTGGTCATTAAATAAATTATCAATTCGGCAGTCTATCAGCGCGCCACTACGCTGAAATTGGTCATTGATAATTTCAATATCCAAATCGTCTTCATCATGTAAGATCGCAAGGTCAAATAACTTAATGAGCATTTTATTGAGTTCGGCGACGCGACCTAAGGTACGATAGAACTCTTTCATCATTTTTTCGACAGCTTGGTTTCCTTCCCCAATAAACCCTAGGCGTCGAGCGACGGGTTCTTGGTGTAAGAAGGTTAACCGGTTGTCATAGCGTTTTAATTCGAGATGAAGGGCAAAGCGCACTCGCCATAGGAAATCCTGACATTCACTTAATTCGCGGTACTCAGCATCGGTAAGAAAACCATATTTACTCATTTCAATCAGTGACGTGGCACCGAAATGACGACGTGCAATCCAACTTAGAGTGTGTATATCTCGTAAGCCACCGGGTGTTGATTTTATATCTGGTTCTAGGTTGTAAGTTGTATCGTGAAAGCGAGAGTGGCGTAAACGCTGTTCTTCGACTTTAGCCTGAAAAAACGTTTCTGTTGGCCAAAACGATTCAGATAATATCATTAAAGTCATTTTATGAAAGTTGCTTTCACTACCGACAATAAAACGTGCTTCTTGAAGGTTGGTTGCTACCGACAGATCTTCTCTGCCAATTTCAGAGCATTGATTAATCGTGCGGACAGCATGGCCAATTTCAAGTCTCAAATCCCACAAGAAAGTGATAAAATCGCTCACCTTACTTTGTATTTCAGGCGCTATTTCTTCTTTTGATAATATAAGAATGTCAATATCGGAAAGCGGGTGAAGTTCTTTACGTCCATAGCCACCAACGGCTACCAGACTGATATCTTCAACGGTATCGAACCCAAAAAAACGCCATAAACGTATCAATATTTGGTCTACATATTCTGCACGACCATAAACTAAATCAGTAACCGATTGTCGGTTAGAGAACAGGTCCTTCTGATGCTCTCCAAATTTGTCGAGCTCGTCTTTGAGTTTAGAGGTTGTGATGTCAGCATCAGGTATAGTCGACGGCGTTTGATAAAGCATGATTCGAGTCCGTAGATGAGTAAAAAACTAAGTGAGTAACTTATCAAAGATAGCACTAAAAAAAAATCCCTGCTCAATCAGGGATTTTTTATGTCATGGTGAATTAAGAATTTTTCATTATTCGCGGGATAGTTTCGTCTTTTCGTAAAGTGAGTACTTCACACCCTGTCGCAGTGACTAATAACGTATGTTCCCATTGAGCGGAGTTTTTTCCGTCAGCGGTATAGACTGTCCAGTTATCTTCATCATCTAAACGACAACCGAATTTTCCTGCGTTAATCATAGGCTCAATAGTAAATGTCATGCCTTCCCTAAGAACGGTTTTATCTCCGTTACGGTAATGCACAACTTGTGGTTCCTCGTGAAATTTATCTCCGATACCGTGGCCGCAATAATCCTTAACAATAGAAAACTTAGTGCGAGGGTTATTTTTATTGTTAGTTTTTATGTATTTTTCTATTGCAGTACCGATTTCTCCAAGTTTCGCTCCGGGTTTTACTTGTTTCATCCCAATATAAAGAGCTTCTTGTGCAACAATGGAGAGACGTTTATCTTCTGGCGACACTTCGCCAATGAGAAACATGCGAGAAGTATCGCCATGATAACCATCTTTAATCACAGTAATATCAATGTTGAGGATATCACCATCTTTTAATACGGCAGGGCGACTAATTTGACCAAAGGTCGAGTCTTTTGTTGCCGGTATTCCATGACAAATAATGTGATTAATCGAGGTGCAAATCGATTTTGGGAAACCATGATAATCCAAAGGAGCAGGAATTGCGCCTTGAACTTCTGTAATATATTTATGACAGATTTGATCAAGTTCTTCTGTTGTTACGCCAGCTTTAACGTAGGGTTCGATCATTTCTAGTACGTCAGCGGCAAGTTTGCCTGCAACACGCATTTTTTCGATCTCTTGGGCTGTTTTTATTTTAACTGACATAGGTATTCTCTAATTTTTCGGGGACACTTAAAGTGCAAACTGATGTATTGTAGCAATCGACCGAATGATCGCAACAAATCTAATGTGAATATAGCAAATATCAGCAGTTGCTAACCTTATGTTTCGCTATTTTTTACTAGCCAAAATGCTGTGAAATATGATATAAAGCGCGCCGGAATAGATTGCGTATCTCTAATGTGCGTTACGTGATTTTTCCACACACACTAATTGTAAATCACACACATTTCGTCACGTGTTCCGGGGTGCTCTCAATTTAGAGGGTCGGATGCATGGGAAATGTGGAGGCCTAACCCCATAGAGGATTTTAAAATGGCAACTGTATCAATGCGCGATATGCTTAAAGCTGGTGTTCACTTCGGTCACCAAACTCGTTACTGGAACCCAAAAATGAAACCATTCATTTTTGGTGCTCGTAGCAAAGTTCATATCATCAACCTAGAACAAACTGTACCAATGTTTAACGACGCTCTTGCTGAGCTTGCTAAAATCGGCGAGAAAAAAGGTAAAGTTTTATTTGTAGGTACTAAACGCGCAGCATCTGAAGCTGTTAAAGAAGCAGCTATTGCGAGCAACCAATACTACGTTAACAACCGCTGGTTAGGTGGTATGTTGACTAACTGGAAAACTGTTCGTCAGTCAATCAAACGTCTTAAAGAACTAGAAGCTCAGTCTTCTGATGGTACTTTTGATAAGCTAACTAAGAAAGAAGCTCTAATGCGTACTCGCGAAATGGAGAAGCTTGAGAAGTCTCTTGGTGGTATCAAAGATATGGGTGGTCTACCTGACGCTCTATTTATCATCGACGCAGATCACGAGCACATCGCGATTAAAGAAGCGAACAATCTAGGCATTCCAGTAATTTCTGTTGTAGATACCAACTCTAACCCAGATGGTGTTGACTTCATTATTCCTGGTAACGATGATGCTATCCGCGCTGTTCAACTATACTTGAATGCTGCAGCAGCATCTATCAGCGAAGGTCGTAACAAAGACGTCGTAGCAGTAGCTGACAAAGATGGTTTCGTTGAAGCTGAATAATTAGCGGCTCCGAATCATACTTTATTTTTGTTTATTTTTAGCATTAATAAGGTAAAAGTTAGTATTGGGGGCCATAAGATCGGCCCCTGATTTTTATCTCATCCAGAATTTAGTCGAGGAATATAGAATGGCTGTAACTGCTGCTCTAGTTAAAGAACTGCGCGACCGTACCGGCGCGGGCATGATGGAATGTAAGAAAGCGCTTGTTGAAACTGAAGGTAATGTTGAACTAGCGATTGAAAACATGCGTAAAAGTGGTGCTGCAAAAGCTGCTAAAAAAGCAGGTAATACAGCGGCTGAAGGTACTATCATCATCAAACAAGGTGAAGGCGTTGCTGCTCTTGTAGAAGTAAACTGTCAAACAGACTTTGTTGCTAAAGATGGTAGCTTTGTTGCATTCGCAAATGAAGTTGCTGACGCTGCGTTAGCGGGCAAAGCATCAATCGAAGAGCTACAAGCTCAATTCGAAGATGCTCGTATCGCACTTGTTGCGAAAATTGGTGAAAACATCAATGTTCGTCGTGTAGAGTATGTTGAAGGCGAAGCTATCGCAACTTACCGTCACGGTGAGCGTATCGGTGTTGTTGTTGCTGGTACTGCAAGTGACGAAGAAACGCTTAAGCACATTGCTATGCATGTTGCTGCATCACGTCCAGAATATGTTAACCCTTCTGACGTTCCAGCTGAAGTTGTTGCTAAAGAGCGTGCAGTTCAAGTTGATATTGCAATGAACGAAGGTAAGCCACAAGCGATCGCTGAGAAAATGGTTGAAGGCCGTATGAAGAAATTCACTGGTGAAGTTTCTCTGACTGGTCAAGCATTTGTTATGGAACCAAAGAAATCTGTTGGTGATGTTCTGAAAGAGAAAGGTGCAACTGTAAGCACTTTTGTTCGCCTAGAAGTAGGTGAAGGAATTCAGAAAGACGAAGGCATGAGCTTTGCTGAAGAAGTAGCAATGGTAACAAAAGGCTAATTGTAGTCATTGCGTATAAATTAGAGACCGTAGCCTAGAGCTGCGGTCTTTTTACGACTAACGTAGTCAGATGTTAATCGTGATGCATCGAATTTTGTTTAATCGAGCGTTGTCTGTTGGCAATTTGTTCGCAGTACTAAAAATTCAATCCATGACGGTTAATAACAACTCTCTTAATTGAAGGTAAACTCCATGACGACGAATCCTAAACCCACATATCAACGTATTTTATTAAAACTTAGTGGCGAAGCATTACAAGGCGACGAAGGTTTTGGTATTGATCCAACTATATTGGATCGTATGGCACAGGAAGTTAAAGAACTGGTTGAACTTGGTGTTCAAGTCGGTGTGGTGATTGGTGGCGGAAATCTATTCCGTGGTGCCGGCCTAGCACAAGCTGGTATGAACCGTGTTGTTGGCGACCATATGGGTATGCTTGCAACAGTTATGAATGGTCTAGCAATGCGAGATGCGTTACATCGTGCCTATGTGAATGCTCGTGTTATGTCAGCGATTCAACTTAAAGGTGTATGTGATGACTACAACTGGGCAGATGCTATTAGTCAGTTGCGTCAAGGTCGTGTTGTTATTTTCTCTGCCGGGACTGGTAATCCATTTTTCACGACAGACTCAGCGGCTTGTTTACGTGGTATCGAAATAGAAGCGGATATTGTTTTAAAGGCAACTAAAGTTGATGGTGTTTACACCGCAGATCCTGTTGCTAACCCTGATGCCGTTTTGTGTGATAAGCTGAGTTATAATGAAGTTCTTGATAAAGAATTGAAAGTTATGGATTTAGCTGCTTTCACTCTAGCTCGTGACCATAATATGCCGATTCGAGTTTTTAATATGAATAAACCAGGTGCGTTACGTCGAGTCGTTATGGGTGAGGCTGAAGGCACTTTGATTGCTGAGTAATTAACACTCTGTGATCAGTAAGAGCGCGACAGCATAAGCAAGAAATAGATATAAGATAAAGGTGACATAGTGATTAATGAGATAAAAAATGATGCACAAGAACGCATGGATAAAAGCGTCGATGCTCTGAAAAACAGCTTGTCGAAAGTTCGAACTGGCCGTGCGCATCCAAGTCTTCTAGCGGGTATTTCAGTTGAATACTACGGTGCTTCTACTCCTCTAAACCAAGTTGCAAACGTTATGGCAGAAGATGCACGTACATTAACGATTACCGTTTTTGATAGCGAGCTTACGCCAAAAGTAGAAAAAGCGATTATGGCATCAGATTTAGGTTTAAATCCAATGTCGGCCGGTACCGTTATTCGTGTTCCAATTCCTGCGCTAACTGAAGAACGTCGTAAAGACCTTGTTAAAATTGTTCGTGGCGAAGCTGAAAGTGGCCGAGTTGCTGTACGTAACATACGTCGTGATGCGAACGGTGACTTTAAAGCGTTACTTAAAGAAAAAGAAATTTCTGAAGATGAAGATCGCAGAGCGCAAGAGGAAATTCAAAAATTAACCGATATCGCGGTTAAGAAAATCGATGACGTCTTAAGTGCAAAAGAAAAAGAGCTAATGGAAATTTAGTTCATTTTTAATATGAGGCAGCGCTGGTATAAACAACTCAGCGCTGTTTTACTATTCCATTCAATCTATTCAAAAGTCCCTTATGCAAAACGTTCAATCGTTACCTGATGATGCTCTTCCCAAACATATTGCCGTTATTATGGATGGTAATGGGCGTTGGGCGAAAGAAAAAGGTAAACCTCGTGTCTTTGGCCATAAAAATGGTGTTAGAGCGGTTCGTAAAACCATTGCTTCTTCTGCGAGGCTTGGAGTTCAAGCTGTAACTCTATTTGCGTTTAGCAGCGAAAATTGGCGACGACCACAAGATGAAGTGGGCGTATTGATGGAGCTGTTTCTTTCCGTCCTTGCGAGCGAAGTGAAAAAGCTCCATAAAAATAACCTTCGTTTGAGAGTTATAGGTAATACATCTCGGTTTAGTGACAAGCTTCAAGCTAAGATAGCCCAAGCAGAGCAAATGACGAGTGACAATACTGGGATGGTTGTGAATATCGCTGCAAATTACGGTGGTAAGTGGGATATTACCTCGGCCACACAGCAAATTGCCGCTCTTGTCAGTGATGGGAAGATACAGCCATCGGAAATAAGTGAAGAGTTGGTACAACAGTTCTTAACGATGAGCGATCTACCAGAAGTCGATTTACTTATTCGTACTGGTGGAGAGCGTCGGATCAGTAACTTTATGCTTTGGCAAATGGCCTATGCTGAACTCTACTTTACAGATGTTTATTGGCCTGATTTTGATGAAGATAATTTGGTTGAAGCGGTGACTTGGTTTGTCAATCGAGAGAGGCGTTTTGGTTGCACTGGTGACCAAGTAAAAGCATTAATGGATAAAAAATAAAGGTTTAGGATTTGAAACAACGAATAATTACCGCCTTGGTTCTTGCTCCTCTTATAATCTTGGGGATTTTTAAACTGCCTTTTGTCGCTTTTGTCGCCTTTATTGCAGCAATAACTTTGATAGGGTTTTGGGAGTGGTCGCAGTTTGTTGGCGGTTCTTCAAGAAAAGTGGCGATGATTCCTGGTGCTGCCTTGGGATTGATACTTGTTATTTTTGCTTATCCCCAACTCTCTTTTTCTCATTCAATTTCCGCTTTCCATCAAGTACTTCTTACTATTGGTGTTATTTGGTGGATTTGGGCAAGCTATGCAGCATTAAATTTTCCTAGCTCCTCTCTATGTTGGGAGAAGAAAATAACGCTTAAGCATTTATTTGGGCTTCTCACTCTATTGCCCTTTTTCTGGAGTGTTGTTTTGCTACGTTCAGAAGGTTTGGACAATGACCCATCTCATGGTGCCAAACTTGTTTTGTTCGTTTGCTTAGTTGTTTGGACTGCTGATAGCGCTGCTTATTTTACTGGTCGCCGATTTGGTAAACGTAAAATGGCACCGAATGTCAGCCCTAATAAAACTATCGAAGGCCTAATTGGTGGAGTTGTCGCTGCGGTCTTCATTGGCTGGATTGTTGCTCATTGGTTTGATATCCATTTTTCAAATTACCTTGTTATGGTTATAACGATTCTAATGACTGTTGTTTTATCGGTATTAGGTGATTTGGTTGAAAGCATGTTCAAACGAGTTTCTGGAATTAAAGACAGCGGTTCTTTGATTCCTGGCCATGGCGGTATATTGGATAGAATCGATAGCTTAACATCTGCTTTCCCAGTATTTGCTTTCCTTTATTTCCTGCTTAGCTAACCGAACCGAGAGTATTATGCGTCGAATTACAATCCTTGGAGCAACAGGGTCTATTGGTGCTAGCACATTAAGAGTGATAGCAAAAAACCCAGAACAGTACAAAGTTGAAGCACTGGTTGCTGGTAACAATGTTGATAAAATGGTTGAGCTTTGTGCCGCTTGGTCTCCTAAGTACGCGGTAATGTCGAATGAACTGGCCGCAAAACAGCTAACCCATAAACTCGCGCATTTGTCGCTGTCGACTCACGTTCTTTTTGGCTCTCAAGCAATGTGTGATGTAGCGGCGTTAGATAACGTTGATATGGTGATGTCTGCCATTGTAGGTGCGGCGGGCTTATTGCCAACTATGGCCGCGGTAAAAGCAGGAAAACGAGTATTGCTCGCGAATAAAGAAGCATTGGTAATGTCCGGACAACTCTTTATTGATGCTGTTGAAAAATATGACGCGCAACTGCTTCCCGTTGATAGCGAACACAACGCGATATTCCAGTGCTTGCCTTCAGAAATTCAACAAACACTTGGCCGTTGTCAACTCGCTCAGCATGGTGTTTCTAATATATTACTCACAGGCTCTGGTGGCCCATTCCGCTATAGCGATATTGAAGAGTTGACCAGTGTCACTCCGGCTCAAGCAATCGCTCATCCAAACTGGTCTATGGGCCCAAAAATTTCAGTTGATTCGGCAACTATGATGAATAAGGGCCTGGAGTTTATTGAAGCAAAATGGCTTTTCAATACAAGCCAAGAACAGTTGAAAGTATTAATTCATCCTCAATCCGTTATTCACTCTATGGTTCAGTATCGAGATGGTTCTGTGATCGCACAAATGGGGGAGCCAGATATGGCAACTCCGATTGCATTGACTATGTCATATCCAGAAAGAATCGATGCAGGTGTAAAGGCTCTCGATTTCACTCAATTAAGCGAACTGACGTTTATGGATATTGACGACAAACGTTACCCTTGTTTAAAACTCGCTATGGAAGCGTGTTTTGTCGGGCAACATGCTACGACAAGCCTTAATGCCGCGAATGAAGTTGCTGTCGATGCGTTTCTCAAAGGGAAAATTCGTTTTACCGATATTGCAACTATTAGTGAAGTTGTGTTGTCGAAAGTTCACGGACATAAAAATGTTGATGTAACATCATTGGAAAGTTTGATAGCACTGGACAATGAAAGTCGATCATTGGCCCATTTGGTTGTAAAAGAGCGAGCACTATGAGCAGTATAATTTGGAACTTTGCATCGTTTATTGTCGCCCTTGGTATATTAGTTACTGTACATGAGTTCGGACACTATTGGGTTGCCCGTAAATGTGGAGTGAAGGTCGAGCGTTTTTCTATTGGTTTTGGTAAGTCACTTTGGCGTCGAATAGGTAAAGATGGTACTGAGTATACCATCGCTTTAATTCCATTAGGTGGTTACGTCAAGATGCTTGATGGTCGTGTAGATGATGTGCCAGAAGAACTCTCTGACTCAGCTTTTGATCGTAAACCTTTGTGGAAACGAGCTGCTATTGTGGCGGCAGGACCTGCCTTTAATTTCTTGTTTGCTATCTTCGTACTTTGGCTGGTTTATTTGATCGGTATTTCGACGGTGAAACCCGTCATCGGTGAAGTCACACCTCAATCTATTGTTGCTCAAGCTGGTTTAGAGCCAAAGATGGAACTAAAGGCAATTTCAGGCGTCAGAACACCGGACTGGGAATCGGTTAACATGGAAATTATTTCTCACATTGGTGAGAGAGAGCTCAGTTTAACTGTGTCATCAGATGATTTGATAGGAACAGAACAAGAGATAAAAGTAAACTTGTCGGATTGGGAATTCGACCCTGAAACCGAATCTCCAATGACAACCTTAGGTTTTACTCCATTTAGCCCTGAAATATTTACTGAGCTTGGGCTTGTTAGTGATGATGGCGCAGCTCACCTTGCTGGTTTGTTAGAGAACGATATTATTCGCTCTATTGATGGTGTGGAAATTAAGACATGGCAAGAAATTGTCGATATCGTCAGAGGTAGTCCTGAAAAACCATTAAGTTTGATTGTTGAACGAGATGGGCAGAGTAGAACATTACTACTCACTCCAGGAGCCCGAACACTGTCAAATGGTGATGTGATAGGCTTTGCTGGCATTGCACCAAAAATGGCAGAGTGGCCAGAAGAGTACAAAATTGATTTGAAATTTGGACCGCTTGAGTCGATGTATAAAGCTGTTCAAAGAACGGGGCAGCTAATTGATTTGACCGCGACAATGTTGGGTAAGCTAATCTCGGGTGATATTGGGCTAAATAATTTAAGCGGACCTATTTCTATTGCGAAAGGCGCTGGTACAACTGCTGGGTTCGGCGTCGTCTATTTTCTCAGCTTTTTAGCCTTAATTAGTGTTAATTTGGGAATTATTAATTTAGTACCTTTACCTATGCTAGATGGCGGGCATTTAATGTTCTTCGCTATTGAAGCAGTAATAAAGAAACCTGTTTCAGAACGCATTCAGGAAATGGGGTATCGTGTCGGTGGCGCAATTATCTTTTCGATGATGGCGATTGCGATTTTTAACGATTTTGCACGACTTTAATAACATTACAACACCTATGTTGTATAACGGAACAATAAGAATAACGATGACGATAAAGAAGCTACTTTTGGCCACATTGCTTTTTAGCAGCCTCCCAACAAGTCTTTCAGCCTATGGTGCAGAGGCTTTTGTGGTTAAGGATATTCAATTCGATGGTTTACAGCGCGTTACCTTAGGTGCAGCATTATTGAAAATTCCTGTTCGGATTGGCGATACTATGGATTCTCAGGATGTTGCCAATACCATTCGTGCACTTTATGGCTCTGGGAATTTTGAGTCAGTTGATGTTTATCGTGATGAAGGTGTGTTATTGGTTCGAGTACAGGAACGCCCAACAATTTCTGATGTAACCTTTTCTGGGAATAAGGCAATCCAGGATGAGCAATTACAGCAGAACCTAGAAGCTTCTAATGTTAAAGTTGGCGAAGCACTTGATCGCACTGCACTTAGCAATATTGAAAAGGCACTAGAAGATTTTTATTACAGTGTTGGTAAATATAACGCAACAGTTAAGGCCGTTGTGACCCCTCTACCTCGTAATCGTGCTGATTTAAAGTTTGTATTTTCTGAAGGTGTATCAGCAAAAATACAACAAATTAACTTCATTGGTAATCAAGTCTTTAGTGATGATAAGTTGCTAGATTTATTCGATTTGAATTCCGATGTCGCGTGGTGGAATATTTTATCAAATGAAAAGTACCAAAAGCAGGTGCTCGCAGCGGATCTAGAAAAATTAAAGTCTTATTATTTAGACCGCGGGTATCTTAAGTTTAACGTAACCTCAACCCAAGTCTCAGTCTCCCCTGATAAAAAAGGTGTTTACATCACCCTTGCTATTGACGAAGGCAAGCCTTACACGGTGAAAAATGTATCATTCAATGGTGAACTGATAGGTAAACAGCGTGAGCTCTCGGAGTTGGTCCCGTTTGAAAGTAATGATATTTACCAAGGGTACAAGGTTACAGCACTCGAAGAAGATATCAAACGGATGCTCGGAGAGGCAGGGTATGCGTTTCCGAAGGTTCATACTCAACCTGAATTTAATGATGATACACAAGAGGTTTCGTTAGCGGTTAATCTGGATGCAGGTGATCGAATCTATGTACGCGAAATTCGTTTTATGGGTAACACTAACACCAAAGATGAAGTTTTACGTCGTGAAATGCGTCAGATGGAAGGCACGTGGCTAAATGCAAAAGCCATTGAAACAGGTAAAACCAGACTTAACAGACTTGGTTATTTTGAAACTGTGAATGTTCAGACTCAGAGAGTTGCTGGCTCGAGTGACCAAGTTGATATTATTTACAGCGTTAAGGAAACCGAATCAGGAAGTCTTAACTTTGGTATCGGATATGGTACTGAGTCTGGTGTTAGTTTCCAGGTCGGGATTAGCCAAGATAACTATTTAGGATCCGGAAACAGTGTCGGCATTAGTGCGACGACCAATGATTATCAGCAAAACATATCGTTAAATTATACAGATCCATACTGGACTATTGACGGAGTAAGTTTGGGCGGAAAAGTCTTTTTCAATGATTTTGAAGCATCTGAAGCCGGTATCGTGGATTATAATAACCAAAGTTATGGCGTAAGTTTAACGTGGGGTTTTCCATTTGATGAACTTAATCGGTTCTCGTTTGGTTTGGGTTATACACACAATAAAATTGGTAACTTATCGCCTTACGTTCAGGTTGAGAATTTTCTTGTCGCACAAGAAAGTAACATCAATAGTGATGGTGATTTGGTTACCAATGATTTTACAGTCAGTGCCAATTGGACGCGAAATAACCTTAATAGAGGCTACTTTCCTACGGAAGGTAATTACCAAAGAGCCTCTTATAGTATGACCACTCCAGGGTCCGATACTGCATACTTTAAGCTTCAATATGATGTTCGTCAGTACTTCCCGTTGACGGAAGAACACAATTTTGCTTTATTGCTACGCAGTCGATTGGGATATGGCAATGGGTATGGTCAAACGGATGGACAAGATAATTTGCTGCCATTCTATGAGAACTATTATGCTGGAGGTTTTAGCACATTGCGTGGTTTTGGCTCCAATTCTGTGGGCCCTCGAGCGGTATATCAAAGCTATGCGGACAGCAATAATGGAACAATTTATGTAAGTGATGACTCTGTCGGAGGTAATGCCGTTGTCAACGCCAGCATCGAATTGATCGTACCAACACCATTTGCGTCTGAAGAAGCTCAAAGTCAAATTCGTACGAGCGTATTTTTTGATGCGGCAAGCGTGTGGGATACCGAATACGATTACTCATCTATTAGTGCCAATTATGGTGATGAGTATTATTATGACTTTTCTGACCCAACAAATTACCGTTCATCGGTTGGTGTCGCTTTGCAATGGATATCTCCAATGGGACCTTTAGTATTCTCTATAGCTGAGCCTATTAAGAAGTACACTGGTGATGACGAAGAATTCTTCTCATTTACTATTGGTAAAACGTTCTAAAATCAATAAGGGTATTATTTTGAACAAATCAATTAAAGCACTAGTCATCGGGCTATCATTAGCCTCTGCTTCACTTTCATCAATGGCTGTTGAAGCGGCTCAAAAGATTGGCTACGTCAATACAGCTAAAGTATTTCAAGCCCTGCCTCAGCGTGAAATTGCTCTGCAAAAAATTCAAGCAGAATTTAAAGATCGTGCACAAGAGCTAAAAAATATTGAAAATGACATTAAGACAAAGGCTGAAAAGCTAAAGCGTGATAGTTCATTGATGAGCCGTGAAGAAGTGGATCAATTACGCATTGAGCTGGGACAACTTGATAGTAGCTATAAGATTAAAGGTCAGGCTTTTAAACAAGCATCTGCTAAGCGCGAAGCTGAAGAAAATCAGAAGTTAGCGAAGATTATTGGTGAAGCAGTCAATAAAGTCGCTGACAAAGAAAAATTTGACCTAATCATTGATGCTCAAGCCGTTCGTTACGCTAAGTCTGAGTTTGATATCTCAGACAAAGTGATTAAAGCTATAAAATAACGCAAAGTAGACTCCAATGAAGAAAATTACGCTAGCAGAAATTGCCACATTAACCGGTGGTCAGTTATTTGGGGATCATGAATTAGAAGTTCATGCAGTCGCTCCGATGGATAAAGCAGGTGAGGGAGAAGTGACATTTTTGTCTAACCCTCGTTATGCTAAATTTTTGGCGCAGTGTAATGCATCGCTGATTATGGTTAAAGAGCAACAAAAAGATCTCTGCCTCGGCAACACTTTAGTGGTTTCAGATCCTTATGTGGCTTTTGCTAAACTTGCTCAAGCTTTGGATACTACACCTTCAATGGCGAGTGATGGCGTTCATTCGTCGGCGGTAATTGCAGGAGACGTATCTATTGGTGCGAATGTATCTATTGGAGCGAATAGTGTTATTGAGTCTGGTGTTTCACTTGCAGATGATGTTGTCATTGGCGCAGGTTGTGTGATTGGAAAAAATGCAGTGCTTGGCCGTGGAACCCGCTTATGGGCAAATGTAACGGTTTACCATAATGTTGATATTGGACATTCGTGCTTAGTCCAATCAGGTACGGTTATCGGCTCTGATGGCTTTGGCTACGCAAACGAAAAAGGTGAGTGGATAAAAATACCTCAGCTTGGATCCGTTAAAATCGGTAATCGAGTCGAGATCGGTGCAGGGACAACGATTGACCGTGGCGCACTAGAAGATACGATTATTGAAGACAATGTTATTATCGATAATCAAATCCAGATAGCTCACAATGTTCAAATAGGATATGGCTGTGCAATGGCTGGTGGAACCATCGTTGCCGGCAGTACCAAAATTGGTAAATATTGTATTATTGGCGGTGGCGCGGTGATTAATGGCCATATTGATATAGTTGATGGTGTAACTATTACAGGAATGAGTATGGTTATGCGTAGCATAGAGGAAAAGGGCGTATATTCCTCTGGTGTGCCAGTTCAAACTAATAAAGAGTGGCGAAAAATGGCGGCTCGGGTGCATCGAATTGACGAAATGCATAAGCAGTTAAAAGTAATACAAAAAGAGTTCGATAAAGAAGAATAGATAAAAATTTCTTTATCATTAAAAAGGTTCGCGAATTGCGAGCTTTTTTTGTTTATAATGTTAAATAATATTGTATTGAAGTGTATAGGAAAATGACTTTGACTACTGAAAAAAAGACCATGAACGTAACTGAAATTCGTTCTTTATTACCGCACCGTTATCCATTCTTATTGATTGATCGTGTAACTGATTACGAAGAAAGTAAGTATCTAATTGGTTTAAAAAATGTTTCAGTAAATGAACCCCAATTTACAGGTCATTTCCCGCAGCTCCCTATTTTCCCTGGCGTGCTAATTTTAGAAGCGATGGCGCAGGCAACAGGGCTCCTTGCGTTTAAATCTTTTGGAGCTCCATCTGAAAACGAGCTTTATTACTTTGCTAGTATTGATAATGCTAAATTTAGAAAACCAGTGGTACCAGGCGATCAGTTATTTATCAAAGTAGAATTTCTAAAAGAGCGTCGTGGGATCGCTTTATTTAATGGTGTGGCTACGGTCGATGGCGAAGTCGTCTGCTCAGCTGAATTGAAATGTGCCCGTAGAGAATTCTAATTATGATCCATGAAAGTGCGCAAATTCACCCTACCGCAGTTGTCGAAGATGGCGCTGTAATCGGGGCGAATGTTAAGATAGGTCCATTTTGTCTGGTCGATAGTAAAGTTGAAATTGGTGACGGTACTGAGTTACTGTCTCATGTGGTCGTAAAAGGCCCAACAACGATAGGTAAAGACAATCGTATTTTTCAGTTCGCCTCAATTGGTGAGCAGTGCCAAGACCTAAAATACAAAGGTGAAGATACGAAACTTATCATTGGCGATAGAAACACGATTCGCGAAAGTGTCACTATGCACAGAGGCACGATACAAGACTCTGGTGTTACCCAAGTCGGTAATGACAACTTGTTCATGATTAATGTTCATATCGCACACGATTGTATCGTTGGTGACCGCTGTATTTTTGCTAACAATGCTGCGATAGCTGGTCACGTAATAGTCGGTAATCAAGCTATTGTTGGTGGTATGAGTGCAGTGCATCAATTCTGTCAAATAGGCGATCATGCTATGTTAGGTGGTGGTTCTATCGTTGTTCAAGATGTTCCTCCATATGTTATGGCTCAAGGAAATCACTGTGCACCTTTTGGTATCAATATCGAAGGCTTGAAGCGTCGAGGTTTCGAAAAGCCGGAAATTCATGCTATTCGACGAGCTTATAAGTCTCTATATCGAAATGGATTAACCTTTGAAGCGGCAAAAGATGAAATTGCAGTAGAAGCAAAAGTGTATCCATCAGTTCAAATATTTTTAGATTTTCTAGAGCAATCTAAGCGCGGAATTATACGTTAATCGTGCTTGGTACTGTTTTATATAAAGATCGTTATCTTTGATGGCGGTCTTTTGTTATTTTTACGCCTATATAAGCGTGATAAATACGAACCGTTACAGACGATATAGATACTTAGAGTTCTGACTGTCGACGATATATTCCTGGGTATACAGATGAATCAAACAGAAGTAATTAAAATTGGCATCGTCGCTGGAGAGCTCTCTGGTGATGTATTGGGAGAAGGGTTAATTCGTTCGATCAAACAGCGATATCCAAATGCTGAATTCGTTGGTATCGGAGGGCCTAAGATGATGGCTCAAGGATGCAAATCTCTATTCGACATGGAAGAATTGTCGGTCATGGGGTTAGTAGAAGTTCTCGGGCGAATTCGTCGTTTGTTTAAAGTGAAAGCGGACTTAATTGAACATTTTACTCAGAATCCTCCCGATTTATTCATTGGGATTGATGCGCCTGATTTTAATTTGAGATTAGAGCGAGACCTTAAAGATTCAGGTATAAAAACGGTGCATTATGTGAGCCCTTCAGTATGGGCTTGGCGCCAAAAGCGTATTTATAAAATAGCCAAGGCGACAGATTTAGTTCTGGCTTTCCTACCCTTTGAAAAAGCGTTTTATGACCGTTTTCAAGTACCGTGTGAGTTTATCGGTCACACGTTAGCTGATGCCATTCCATTGCATTCAGATCAGAAAGAAGCTCAAGATACACTTAACCTTGATTCTAGTAAGCGCTGGCTTGCTGTCCTCCCGGGAAGCCGTGGCAGCGAGTTGAAAATGCTGAGTGAACCGTTTATTAAAACATGTCAGCAATTACACCAACAGCACCCAGACTTAGGGTTTGTTGTCGCTTTGGTGAATCAAAAACGCCGAGAACAGTTTGAACTTGCATGGAAAACCTTTGCCCCGGAACTTGAATTTACCTTAGTAAATGATACTGCTCGCACGGTAATTACAGCATCTGATGTTGTGTTATTGGCTTCCGGAACCGTCGCGCTTGAATGTATGTTGGTGAATCGTCCGATGGTTGTTGGCTATAAAGTGAACGCGGTTACGGCCTTTCTTGCTAAACGTTTAGTCAAAACTAAGTTTGTGTCATTGCCGAATATTTTAGCCGACGAAGAGTTAGTCAAAGAATACCTTTTGGAAGAGTGCACAGTTGATAATCTCAGTTCTGAGGTGAGTCGTCTATTAACCAACGACAATCAACAGTTGCAGACTAAGTTTACTGAATTGCATCAATTGATTCGTAAAGATGCCGATCAACAAGCCGCACAAGCTGTTCTCAAATTAATAGGGAAATAACCGTGGCGAAAGTAACGATAGACTATCCGCCTTTTGAGTATCCACCAGCCTACCAACAATTTGCAGGTGTCGATGAAGTAGGGCGTGGACCTTTAGTGGGAGACGTGGTCACAGCTGCTGTGATTCTTGATCCGTTGAACCCGATTCTAGGATTAACGGACTCAAAAAAATTGTCTGAGAAGAAACGTTTGGCGTTGTTTCCTGAAATACAAGTAAAAGCGATTGCTTGGGCGATTGGGCGTTGCTCTCCACAAGAAATTGATGAGTTGAATATTCTCCAAGCAACGATGGTGGCAATGGAGCGGGCCGTAGAAGGGTTAAGCGTTCAACCTGATTATGTGTTGGTTGATGGAAATAGAACACCAAAATGGCAATATCGCAGTCAAGCTGTGGTAAAAGGGGACTTACGCGTTGCTGAAATAAGTGCGGCTTCTATTATAGCAAAAGTCGTGCGCGACCAAGAAATGGAAGCGTTAGATAAGTTATATCCGCAATTTGGGTTTGCAGCGCATAAAGGTTACCCAACAAAAGTGCACTTTGCCGCTATAGAACAGTATGGTGTTATCGATCAACATCGTAAAAGTTTTAAGCCAGTGAAAAGAGCGCTTGGTCTTATCGACTAAGCGTTAAGGGTTCGAGAAATAAGGGGAGTCCCTTACTTTTTGACTTAATCGTAATTCGAACCAAAAGTTATTTGATCCGAAAGCAATTTGATCCGAAAGGAAAAGTGTTACATGTCAGAACCAAAATTTGTCCACCTTAGAGTACATAGTGATTACTCCATGGTCGATGGTTTGTCTAAAGTACCGCCGCTGGTAAAGAAAGTTGCTGAGCTCGGTATGCCCGCTATGGCGCTAACGGATTTTACTAATCTTTGTGGGTTGGTGAAATTTTACAGCACCGCTCATGGGTGTGGGGTTAAGCCAATCATTGGTGCTGACTTTTTAATGCAGTCGGAAGAGTTTGGCGATGAATTGACGCGTTTAACCGTGTTGGCTGCCGATAATATTGGGTATAAGAATCTCACACTTCTTATATCTAAAGCCTATTTACGTGGTCATGTTCAGCATCAACCTGTGATTGATAAATCTTGGTTAGGCGAGCTTTCTGAAGGATTGATCTTATTAAGCGGCGGTCGCCAAGGTGACGTTGGCCGAGCATTGTTAAAAGGTAACCATAGCCTAGTCGAGCGCTGTGTTCAGTTTTACCAACAGCACTTTCCAAATCGGTTTTATCTTGAACTGATACGTACGGGGCGACAAGATGAAGAATCGTATCTTCATTTTGCGATCGAGTTAGCAGAGCAGCGAGATCTGCCTGTTGTTGCGACTAATGAAGTCGTTTTTCTTAACGATGAATTTTTTGAGGCTCATGAGATCCGCGTGGCGATTCATGATGGCTTTACGATGGAAGATCCCCGTCGTCCTAAAAATTACAGTTCACAGCAATATCTTCGTACTGAAGAGGAAATGTGTGAATTATTCTCAGACATTCCCGAAGCACTGCAAAACTCAGTTGAAATCGCTAAACGTTGTAATGTTACCGTTCGTTTAGGTGAATACTTCCTCCCCAATTTCCCGACAGAGGGGATGAAGATAGAAGACTTTCTGGTTAAGAAGTCTCAAGAAGGCTTAGAAGATCGCCTAGAATTTCTTTTTCCTGATGCAAAAGTCAGAGAAGAACGTCGTCCTGAATATGATGAACGTTTGGATATCGAGCTTAATGTTATTAACCAAATGGGGTTCCCTGGCTACTTTTTGATTGTTATGGAGTTTATCCAATGGTCAAAAGATAATGATATTCCTGTTGGGCCCGGTCGAGGTTCAGGTGCGGGATCACTCGTGGCCTATGCTTTGAAGATTACTGACCTTGACCCTCTTGAATATGATCTTCTATTTGAACGATTCTTAAACCCAGAGCGGGTATCTATGCCCGATTTCGACGTCGACTTCTGTATGGATAAGCGTGATCAAGTGATTGACCATGTTGCTGAACTCTACGGCCGTGATGCGGTATCTCAGATCATTACTTTCGGAACAATGGCCGCCAAAGCCGTTATTCGAGATGTGGGACGAGTGTTAGGACATCCCTTTGGTTTTGTTGACCGCATCTCCAAAATGATTCCGCCAGATCCCGGTATGACGTTGGAAAAAGCATTCAAAGCTGAACCCGCTTTACCAGAGCTTTATAATAACGACGAAGAAGTAAAAGAGCTCATCGATAAATGTCGTATTTTGGAAGGTTGTACTCGAAATGCCGGTAAACATGCCGGTGGGGTTGTGATTTCTCCAACTACGATTACCGACTTTGCACCGATCTACGCTGATGCTGAGGGTAACTTCCCCGTTACTCAATTTGACAAGAATGACGTTGAATATGCTGGGTTGGTGAAGTTTGATTTCTTAGGTTTAAGAACCCTGACCATTATTGATTGGGCATTAGGGTTAATTAACCCGAGATTGCTTAAAGAAGGTAAAGAGTCGATTCAAATTGAGTCGATTCCTCTTGATTGTGCCCGTTCATTTAGAACATTACAAAACTCAGAAACTACCGCGGTATTTCAGCTTGAATCTCGTGGAATGAAGGACCTGATCAAACGCCTACAACCCGATTGCTTTGAAGATATTATCGCATTGGTGGCACTGTTTAGACCCGGTCCATTGCAATCGGGCATGGTTGACAACTTTATCGACCGTAAGCATGGTCGAGAGCCAATTTCTTACCCTGATGAGACGTGGCAACATGAATCGTTAAAAGAAACGTTGGATCCAACTTACGGTATCATTTTATACCAAGAGCAGGTCATGCAAATTGCACAAATACTATCGGGTTATACCTTAGGTGGTGCCGATATGCTTCGTCGTGCAATGGGTAAGAAGAAACCTGAAGAAATGGCCAAACAGCGAAGTATTTTCGAACAGGGTGCGATCGACAATGGAGTCGATGGCGAGCTATCGATGAAAATTTTCGACTTGGTTGAAAAGTTTGCCGGTTACGGGTTTAACAAATCTCACTCTGCCGCTTATGCTTTGGTATCTTACCAAACACTGTGGCTGAAGACGCATTATCCAGCAGAGTTCATGGCCGCAGTAATGACTGCTGATATGGACAACACAGAAAAAGTGATTGGCTTGGTCGATGAATGCTTGCGCATGAATCTAAAAGTTTTACCACCAGATGTTAACGCCGGCTTATACCGATTTAATGTCGATGAAAGTGGGGCAATTGTTTATGGTATTGGTGCGATAAAAGGGGTTGGCGAAGCACCCATTGATGCCATATTGGAAGCACGAAAAGATGGGCATTTTAAGGATTTGTTTGATTTTTGTGCTCGTGTTGATCTTAAGCGAATAAACAAGCGTGTTATTGAAAAACTGATTTATGCAGGAGCACTAGATAAACTAGGACCTCATCGTGCTGCAATGATGGCTTCATTAAATGATGCGGTAAAAGCAGCGAGTCAATTTCACCAAGCGGAATCGTTTGGTCAATCGGATATGTTTGGGGTATTAACCGAAGCGCCGGAAGCGGTTGAGCAGAAATATACGCAAGTACCTGCATGGCCTGAAAAAGTTTGGCTTGAAGGTGAACGTGATACCTTGGGGCTCTATTTAACCGGTCACCCTATTAGTGCCTATATTAAAGAACTAAATCATTACATTAGTTTCCGACTAAAAGACGCAACTCCAACTCGAAGAGATCAAACAGTAACACTGGCAGGATTGGTAATTTCTGCTAAAGTGATGACCACAAAAAGAGGATCGCGTATTGGAATCATCAGTTTAGATGATCGCTCTGGTCGAATGGAGGCGATGTTGTTTTCTGATGTACTTGAAAAGTACGCCGATATGCTTGAAAAAGATAAAATTCTTATCGTTTCGGGACAGGTCAGCTTTGATGACTTCAATGGCGGACTTAAAATGACCGTTCGTGAGATTATGGCATTAGGGACAGCACGAGAAAAGTACGCCCGTAGCCTATCGGTATCACTGTCAGAAAACCAAGTCAGTGATACATTTTTTGAGCGTTTTAGCCAAATTATGGAACCTCATAAAGCCGGAATTGTTCCGGTCAATATATACTATCAGCGCGAAGATGCTCGTGCACGGTTAACACTAGGAACAGAGTGGAGAGTCACGCCCAGTGATGTTCTGCTCGATGAATTAAAGCAACTGCTTGGCCAAGACCAAGTGGAATTAGAATTTAACTAAAATTCAGCCACATAATAATGACTGAGAAAAGGGATCGATAATGAGCCTCAACTTTTTAGAGTTTGAAAAACCAATTGCAGAACTTGAAGCTAAAATTCAAGCACTTCGTGAAGTTTCAATTCATGGTGGTGATACTTCTGTCGATCTGGCAAAAGAGATAGAACAGTTGGAGAAGAAAAGTATTGAGCTCAAGCATAAAATTTTTAGTAACTTAGGTGCTTGGCAAGTTGCTCAATTGGCGCGACATCCACAGCGTCCGTACACTCTCGATTATATCGAACATATTTTTACTGATTTCGATGAGTTATGTGGTGATCGTGCTTATGCCGATGATAAAGCGATAGTTGGTGGCATTGCGCGTTTAAATGATCGCCCAGTAATGATCATTGGCCATCAGAAAGGACGAGAAACACGTGAGAAAGTGCGTCGTAATTTTGGTATGCCTAAACCAGAAGGTTACCGTAAAGCTCTTCGTTTAATGCGTATGGCAGAACGTTTTAATATGCCGATTATTACATTTATCGATACAGCTGGCGCTTACCCAGGAGTTGGTGCTGAAGAGCGTGGTCAGTCTGAAGCGATTGCTCAGAACTTGAAAGTTATGTCTTCTTTGAAAGTGCCAGTGATCTGTAATGTTGTCGGTGAAGGTGGTTCAGGTGGTGCTCTAGCCATCGGCGTTGGTGACTATGTCAACATGCTACAATATTCAACTTATTCGGTTATTTCACCGGAAGGGTGTGCATCGATTTTATGGCGAGATTCGGATAAAGCATCACAAGCGGCGGAAGCGATGGGATTAACGGCACAACGTTTAAAAGAGCTTGAATTGATTGATTCTATTGTTGAAGAGCCATTAGGTGGTGCTCATAGCGATCATGTTCAAACCGCATACAATATGAAAGAAGCATTGATAAAACAGTTAGACGAAATTAGTGGGCTCGACAGCGAGCAGTTACTTGAGCGTCGTTACGAACGTTTAATGTCATACGGATACTGTTAACTAGCTATTAGTTATAGAAAAATGAAGGGTTGAGCCAATGCTCAACCCTTTTTCTTTGTGTGATATATTTTAAGCTGTAAACTCAAATCAGATGAACTAAGAGAGAATGGGATAACTATGTTACTGGGTGAGGTTGAGTCGATATTACAGCCATATCTAAAGGAACCGAGACAGATAGTCTTAGCACTAAGTGGCGGTATCGATTCTAGGGTATTACTTGATGTACTGATTCAATTACGTCATCAAACCCCGTTTCTATTGAAAGCAGTTCATGTGCATCATGGCTTGAGTCAGAATGCCGACGATTGGGCAGAGCAATGTAAAGGCTGGTGTGAAAAGCATGATGTCGACTTTGCGTTAGAGCGAGTTACGCTCGATTGTGATAGTGGCGACAGTATCGAAAGTATGGCACGTACGGCTAGATATGAAGCGCTCGAAAAACACCTTCAGCCTCAAGGTATTCTCCTTACCGCTCAACATAATGATGATCAGGTAGAAACATTTTTACTCGCATTGAAACGTGGTAGTGGCCCCAAAGGGCTATCGGCTATGGCGTTAGCAAGGCCTTTCCAACAAGGTTTTTTAGTTCGCCCCTTACTCAAAAGCCGTCGTTTTCTGATAGAACAGTACGCAGAGGAACACGGACTGACATGGGTTGAGGATGAAAGTAATCAAGATACTCGGTTTGATCGCAATTTTATTCGCCATCAAGTTGCGCCCGTACTTAGTCAGCGGTGGCCCCATTTCCCTTCGGCTATACAGCGTTCAGCTGAGCTATGTGCACAACAAGAGCGCCTATTAGATGAGCTACTTGAGGAGCGACTTAATACTAGTCTTGCGCCTGATATGAGCTTATCGATCACATCTCTAAATTTTATGAGTGAGGATGTGCGATATAGGGTATTGCGGATGTGGCTATCAAAGTTTGATGTACTCATGCCCAGTCAGGTTCGCCTGAAATTGCTTTGGTCCGATGTTGCAATGGCTAGGATAGATGCAAATCCGAAGTTTCAGTTTAAAGAACACGAAATACGTCGTTATCAACAGCATCTATTTTGCATTCCGAAAATGCAGGATGTTGGACATTGGCACAGATCACTAACCATAAATCAACCATTAGAGCTTCCGAGCTTTTTAGGGAAAGTGACATTATTTGACACAATAAGTACCGGAAAAGGTTTAGCTTTAAGTAGTATGGTTTTAAAAGGAAAACTGGAGATTACATTTCGCTCCGAGGGACTCAGTGCTCACCCTGAAGGGAAAGTAGGTCACAAAACGTTGAAGAAATGGTATCAGGAGTTTGGAGTACCGAGTTGGCAACGTCGAAGAACACCTATTTTGTTGTGTGACGAAAAGGTAGTTGCTGTTGCTGACTTATACGTCGATCGTCAATTTTGTGGCGGAGAATGTGAATTCATCTGGGAATAACCTTATGGGTTGTGCCAGAATTAACAAGAGGATTATTATAAAACTAACTTAGGAGCAATTATGAAAAGAGGAATGCTAGCAATAATGTTATTCGCAGCTTCAGTTTCAGTTCAGGCGGGAGATATAGAAGCTGGGAAGGCAAGATCAATTGTATGTGCTGCCTGTCATGGGCAGGATGGTATTGCAACAATCGACGGCTATCCAAATCTACGCGGACAAAATGAAAAGTACCTAATATCATCATTGAAAGCATACAAAGATAAAAGCCGAAGTAGTGGCAATGCCGCGGTGATGCAACCACAAGCGAGTATATTAAGTGACTCAGATATTGAGAACTTAGCCGCTTACTATGCTAGTTTGAAGTGAGTCAAAGGGTTGTAAATTTTGGCATACTGATTGCTTAGTTAATAGCATCTGTGTGTAAGTGATAGTTTTATGTCGTTGATTTCTATGATCAGTGATTAAGAAATGTTTAAGGGATCTAAATGAAAAAAATAGAAGCAATAATTAAGCCTTTTAAGCTAGATGATGTACGCGAAGCACTTGGTGATGTTGGCGTTACAGGTATGACTGTGTCAGAAGTCAAAGGGTTTGGTCGTCAAAAAGGCCATACGGAACTCTATCGTGGCGCTGAATATATGGTGGATTTTTTGCCTAAAGTGAAACTGGAGATAGTAGTTTCTGGTGATGTGGTTGATAAATGTATCGATGCGATTATTGAAACGGCTCAAACTGGAAAGATTGGTGATGGTAAAATCTTTGTCACAGATGTTGGACGAGTTATCCGAATTCGTACTGGTGAAGAAGACGAAGATGCAATTTAATTCGTTGATTATATTAAATAATTAACGAGCATTTTATTTCATGAAAATAAGAATAGCTCTATTTGCGGTGTTCGGTATTTCGCTAATTATTTTAGCAGGCTTTTTGGTTATGTTTAAAAACACCAATTCAATTGAATTGATGACCATAGCGAAACCGGATACACGCATTAGCAGCCAGCTATCAGTGTCTCTGCCTAGTTCTTGCATTATGCAGCCAGGTAAAAAGGCAATCGATAATAACGGTGAACTAAACTTATTGGTATGGAACATACATAAGCAACAAGATTCTTATTGGATTCGTGATCTTTCTGATTATAGTGAAGGGTTACAGTTGTTGATGATACAAGAAAGTATTTTAACTCCAATGCTGGCAAGTTGGATTAAGCTGAGGCAGTTAACGTCAACTCAAGTAAATGCATTTTTGTTTCGTGGCGAGTCGGTTGGTGTGATGACCATTGCCACAGAAGAGCCATCATCAAGCTGTGGGTATATCGAACTTGAGCCGTTTATTCGGCTCAATAAATCGTCATTAGTGAGTTATTACCCGCTGAGTAATGGAAAAACACTCGCCATAGCTAATCTACATAGCATTAATTTTACGCTGACAGTATATGAATATAAGCGTCAGATTAAGAGTATCATTATGCAACTTCATAATCATAAAGGCCCAGTAATTGTTGCTGGTGATTTTAATGATTGGAGCGCAGAGCGCAAAGCAGTCGTTCGAGATATGGTTGAGTCGTTGGAGTTAGTTGAAGCGGATTATGCTCCTGATAATCGTACTATTTTTGCCTATGGTGATGGTACACCCGTTGATCACTTATTTTACCGTCAATTAGAGTTAGATAGTGCGATAGTATCGTTTTCACGCTCCTCTGATCATAACCCCATAATCGCAAGTTTTAGTATCAACTAATTTATTTCCTCAAGTTCGTTAGCTGACTGGTTTGAAAAAGAAGTTACTCTTTCTAGACAGCACTAGCAGGATCCCCTTTACGTATTTTCTTTCACATAAAGTGTTAGAGTTTGGCCTATTTGTAATACTGCACGTTGAGAAAGTTTATTCCATTTCATGATATCACGGCTTGCTAAGTTAAACCTCATAGCAATAGCACTAAGGGTATCTCCAGATTTTACTTTATAGTTAACCGCTTTTTGAATTGGAGCGCCGCTGTTTTCCTTTAGGATCAGGGTTTGGCCTATTTGCAAAACTGAACGACTAGATAATTTATTCCACTTCATGATATTGCGGCTAGTTGTATTAAACTTCATCGCGATATCACTAAGTGTATCTCCAGACTTTACCTTGTATTTCGTTGTCTTTTGAGTTGGTACGGATTTGACATCTTTAAGGGTTAAGGTCTGGCCGATTTGCAAAACTGAACGACTTGATAACTTATTCCACTTCATAATATCGCGACTTGCCAAATCATATTTCATCGCGATACCACCCAGTGTATCTCCGGACTTAACTGTGTACTTAACGGTACTTTGAGTTGGAGCACTTGTCCCTTGTTTAATTTTTAGGTTTTGTCCAATTTTTAGCGGTGTTGAAGATTTTATATTATTTAACCGAGCAATAGCTTGATGAGAGACATTGTACAGTTTGGCGATATCCCACAAATTGTCACCACTTTTCACCTTGTGGTTAATGGTTTGAGATGAGGGCGAGGTCGAGTTGCTATTGTCTAATTGTGCGACTGTTTGATTGCTAGCTTTCGGTGAGCTAGATCCAGAAGCACTAGGGACCAAGATGGTTTGACCAACGCGAATAAGCGAGCGCTTGAGGTTATTGGTTTCTTTTAAACTGGTCGTTGGAATGTTGTTTCGTGCGGCTATGGTACTGAGTGTATCGCCTCTCTTTACGGTATAACGTGCAAATCGAACACCCTTACCACGGTTTTTTTCCAACATATTATTGAACTGGTCAACGTGGCTTAATGGTATCAATAACTGTTGAACGCCTTTAGGTGACGTTGCCCACTGGTTGTAAGCCGGATTTAGGTTGTTCATGGTATCGAAATCAATACCAGCATAATTCGCTGCAATTCTTAAATCCATCTGTTCTTTAGGATCGACTAATTTCAAATAGGGCTTGTTGGCTATTTGAGGAATTGAGATACCATACTTTTCTTGGTTAGAAAGCACGTCGGCAAGTGCAAGCAGTTTTGGTACGTATTGGCTCGTTTCTTTGGGTAACGATAACGAGAAAAAGTCAGTGGGTTTATTCGCTTTTTTATTTCTTTTAATCGATCGTGCAACACGTCCTTCACCGCTGTTGTATGCGGCGATCGCGTGATACCAGTTACCATCAAAGAATTTATTTAGATACGCTAAATAGTCTAGAGCCGCATCCGTTGCCGCATAAACATCTCTACGGCCATCGTACCAAAAGCTTTGCTCTAAACCATAGATCTTTCCAGTACCAGAAAGAAACTGCCAAAGGCCAGAAGCGTTACCGTGAGAGTAGGCTCGGACATCAAATGAGCTTTCTACAATTGGGAGTAAAGCCAGTTCGAGTGGAAAACCTCGTTCTTCAACCTTTTCTGTAATTAAATACAAAAATGGGGTCGCACGTTTCGCAACCTTTTCGAGGTGTTGTGGATGCTTTATAAACCACTTACGGTGCTGCTCTATCGCTTTATGATCAGGTACCTCAATTGAAAATTGCATACTAATACGTCGCCACAAATCTTCTTGAGACTGTGGTGTACTTTTACTCACCGATAATGTTGCCTTATCGGTGACTTCGCCGTACTCAGATATAATTTGATCGGCACTTCTTAGTGGACCTTCCAACTCAGATGTTGCTGTCTCACTAATAACTTGCGTTGTTTCTTCATTGTTTGGGGTATGAGTTGATGGCGCTTGAATTGATTGACAACCTGTCAATAATAACAGGGACAAACTTAACCTAAACTTCATATCTCATAACCTTTTTCAATGCGAGCGGGTGATAGTATTGTCACCTCAATGAGAAGACAAGAAGGAAATTGTTAAAATTGATTTTTCCAATCTCTTAATGCAGAAAAAATGGCGAGAGGATCACATTGTGATGAGATATTCGCCACCGCTTTTATTACGCTAGCTTCTTGCGTTCTCAAGAAAGGATTGATCTGTTTTTCTTGTCCGATCGTTGTTGGTATGGTTGCTTGATTATTCGCTCGCAAGCGATTGACAGTATCGCGATATTGATGAAGCTCTTTGTTTTCCGGTTCAACAGCCATTGCAAACGCGACATTTGCCGCTGTGTACTCATGCGCACAGTATACCTGAGTCGTATCATCAAGTGCCGCGAGCTTATTCAGCGCACCAAACATTTCTTCGTAACTGCCTTCAAAGACTCGTCCACACCCAGCAGAGAACAGTACATCACCGCAAAAAAGAGCATTTTCGGTTGTGTAGCCTATATGTCCTTTAGTATGTCCAGCAAGGGAGAGCACATTAAATTCTTGATCGAGTAATGTGAACTTATCACCTTCATCCACACTTAGGGATAACCCCATTACTGGATCGTTCTTCGGACCAATAACGCTAATGTTTGGATACTCACGTGTTAGTTCTACAATTCCACCTGTATGGTCCGCATGATGATGAGTAATGAGAATGGCCTTTAAAATCAGATCATGGTCTTGAAGGTACTTTAATACTGGTTGAGCATCACCCGGATCGACCACAATACAATGTTGATTAATTTGAATTAGCCAGATGTAATTGTCATTAAATGCAGGTATGCTTTTTATTTCTATCATGATTTTTTCTCCAATTACCTTGTATATGAGTTGCTATGGAACCAGCACGCAGCAAAAAAGCACTCGCAAAACCACACTCTTGGGCGCAACTAAAGCATGGGCAGTGGGTTCAAGAATCGATACAGCATCGATTGGATGAATGGTGCCCAAAACTATTTGGTTATCACATGCTAAAGCTGGGTGGGTTGAGTTGTGAGCTTGCCAGTTGTACATGCAATATTCAACACCAAGTCAACATTGATATTGAAAATCCTCTGCATACTGTTATTGCTGATACCTACGAACTCCCTTTTTTAAAAAAGAGTGTCGATGTCGTAATCATGGCTCATCAACTTGATTACAACAATGACCCTCATCGAATGCTACGAGAGGTTGATCGAGTCCTTGTCGATGATGGGTACCTTATTATTACAGGGTTTAATCCAATAAGCTTAATGGGAATATCTAGTTTATTGCCTTGGCGGAAAAACTATTTGCCTTGGAGTGGGCGTATGTTTACTCCAAATCGAGTTAAAGATTGGCTAGGCCTGCTGAATTACCAAGTGATTGAGTGCGACCGATACGCACTGTTTCCCCGTGGAAGTCGTTGTGTGTTTGATACGTGGCTGGAAAATAATACCAGTGATTGGACTGGATCAATAAGTAGTCTTTATTTTATCGTCGCGAGAAAGCGCACTGTACCTCTGAAACCAATTAAGCCTCATTGGAACTTTAAACGCGCACTTTCACCGCTTGGTGTTAACTGTACGCGAAAAAGTGAGCACAAAGACGACGCTATTTAAGTCGTCGACGCTTAATTTGCTTGGTAACCAACATCTTCTTCTGTTGGATTTTCCGCAGCTAAACGCGCTATTTCATCACAAATTTCATTTTCGCGATGACCAGTGTGCCCTTTTACCCAGCGCCATTCAATTTCGTGGCGTTGAGTTTCAGTATCAAGTTGTTGCCATAAGTCGGCATTCTTGACGGGTTTATTGGCAGATGTTTTCCAATTTCGTTTTTTCCAGTTATGTATCCACTGGGTAATGCCTTGGCGCACGTATTGACTGTCTGTGGTGAGAATTATTTTGCATGGTTCTTTTACGCTACGCAAAGCAACGACTGCAGCCATCATTTCCATTCGGTTATTCGTGGTTAAATGATACCCTTTGGCGAGTTGTTTCTCGTTTTCTTTATAGCGAAGTACAATACCGTAGCCACCTGGCCCGGGATTACCGAGGCAAGATCCATCTGTGAAAATTTCCACTTGTTTTGTCATGATTTGATACTATATAGGGAGATTTTTAATTACACATAGTCTGACATAGATACGCGAATGAATACTAGTAACAATTCTGAACATCAACGCATCATCGTTCTCGATACTGAAACGACGGGGATGAACCAAGAAGGTGGGCCTCATTATGAAGGTCACCGGATTGTCGAAATCGGCGCGGTAGAGATCGTTAATCGAAAATTGACTGGACGCCACTTTCATGTCTATTTAAAACCTGATCGCGCCATTCAAGAAGAAGCCATTAATGTTCACGGTATTACAGATGAATTTCTTCTAGACAAACCCGACTATGCGGATGTCCATTCTGAGTTTATCGATTTTATTAAAGACGCAGAGTTGGTTGCACACAATGCACCCTTTGATGTCGGCTTTATGGATTATGAGTTCTCTAAGCTTTCGGGAAATACTCTGAAAACAGAACAAATTTGTCAGGTGACCGATACGTTAGCAATGGCTAAGCGTATCTTCCCCGGGAAACGTAATAACCTAGACATTTTGTGTGATCGTTATGGAATAGATAATTCGCATCGGACGTTGCACGGCGCATTACTCGATGCGGAAATTCTCGCCGATGTCTATTTGTTGATGACTGGTGGGCAAACCGCGCTCCAGTTCACTTCGGCAAATCAATCTTCTGATGGTAGTGGGGGAGAAACAATAAAACGCTTGGTCAGTGGTCGAAAAGCATTAAAGGTTTTGCCTGCATCAGCCGATGAATTACAAGCACATCAAGAACGTTTGGATTTGGTTGAAAAAAATGGCAGCTGTTTGTGGCGCCAATAGGAGTAGAACTATGCTACGTACCATAGTGATCATTGTTGGACTTATGACGAGCCTATGGAGCGTTGCCGCCTCAGAATCTACGCTTTCTCTTCTCGATAACCGCTTTAGAGTTGATCCAACGATAGAGCAAATCACTTTTATGATATATCGCAGTAAACCGTCTAAATCGGTGGTGTTAGTGCGTCCTGATGGTGCTAAGTATTATGCGAGGCGTCACCCTGATAATGTACGCTGGTATCAAGAATCGTCGATGGATATTATTTCTATCGACTCTCCGATGCCGGGACCTTGGCAAGCTGTTGGTAAAGTCACACCTAAAAACAACATTACATTAATTTCCAATTTAAAATTGACGTCAGATCAATTGCCCAAACGAATGTATCAGGGTGAAGAAGTTAAATTTACTGCCCGTTTAACTTCCGATGGAAAACCTTTGGAATTAAGGGATTTTTTAGATCGCGTCAATTTGAGAATAACATTTACTAAGTATGTAGAAGACGAAGAGTTATTGGTCAAAGAAGCTCGTCCAGAATCAATTTTGGTGGGAGAGTTTCTTGACGATGGCACTGGGTTTGATGAGTATCCAGGCGATGGAATATTTACCGTCGGGATTAAAGTGGTGGCTGAACCCGGAAAGTATAGGGTGAGGATTCTATCGGGAAATGGCGTTTTTTTGAGATCGGTAGAACAGGTCGTTTTGGTCTATCCAACGCCGGTTTCAACCAGTTTTATCCAAGCTCGAGTTGAAACTAACGATCATCATGTGGTTTTTACGGGTGATGAAGGAACAATAAAGCCCGGCAGCCTAATGGCTCACATAGAACATTCTAATGCCTTTAATGATACTGAATATATTGAAGATCAAGCTTCTGAGGAAGGAAGAACCATCAACCTGGCAATTCCTAACTCCGGGAAACTGGGTAACTATAAATGGTCTGGACATATCTATGCCACAGAACTGCCTTCCGAGCGTCCACTCTCTTTTGCGACTCCGGAATACTCTTATAGTGTGGTTAAAGAAGTTGACTTAGAGCAAGCGCGCAAACTAAAAGAGGAAGCTCTAGAGCGACAGCGCCTGCTTGACGAAGAAGAGGCGATGATCCGCGCTCGAGAAAAGGAGCGTAAAAAACGATTAATTTATATTGGTGTTGGCAATGTTGTTGTCATTATTCTTGGTCTCATTATTTGGTTTGTGATCCGTAAAATCAAAGCGAAAAAAGCCAAAAAAGTCGAAGAGCCAGAAATGCAACTGAATGTCCCCGATGAATAAACTCGTAAGAATTTTTAATTGCTTATACAACTTAACGTAAGTTTGTAATCAGACTGGAAAATATCACATTTCCCCCCTCGACAGACAAGGTGTTTAAGGTAAACTCACTACTCTTAAACATCTTGTATTTCCAATCGCTAATGATTTAAAGAGAAGAGACTCATGTATCAAGATCTCATAAAAAAAGAGCTTTCCGAAGCGGCAGAAGTGTTAAATCAATTCTTGAGTGACGAAAAAAATATTGCCCAAATTGAAGCGGCAGCTAAAGTGTTGGCCGATTCATTTAAGAAAGGTGGAAAAGTACTTTCTTGCGGTAATGGTGGTTCACACTGTGACGCGATGCATTTTGCTGAAGAGCTCACAGGGCGGTATCGAGAGAATCGTCCAGGGTATGCCGGTATTGCTATTTCTGATCCTAGCCACCTATCTTGTGTTAGTAATGACTTTGGTTATGATTTTGTTTTCTCTCGTTATATAGAAGCAGTAGGAAAAGAAGGCGACGTTTTATTTGGACTTTCGACCTCGGGCAATTCAAGCAATATTCTGAGAGCGATAGAAACGGCGAAAGCTCAAGGGATGAAAACCATTGCCTTAACAGGGAAAGATGGTGGGAAAATGGCTGGTACGGCTGATGTGGAAATTCGAGTGCCGCATTTTGGGTACGCCGATCGCATTCAAGAAGTTCATATTAAAATTATCCATATTTTGATCATGTTAGTTGAAAAAGAGATGGCTTAGCATGTTCATTGATCGATTAAAACAAGAGGTAGTAACGCGTGTGTGAATTGCTTGGTATGAGTGCTAATGTGCCAACCGATATCTGTTTTAGCTTTACTGGGTTGATGCAGCGAGGTGGTCGCACAGGGCCTCATCGTGATGGATGGGGTATTACTTTCTACGAAGGGAAGGGATACCGTACATTTATCGATCCAGAACCAAGCTGTCAATCTAAAGTCGCTGAACTGGTTCAAGCTTACCCGATCAAAAGTTGTTCTGTTATTAGTCATATTCGTCAGGCCAATCGTGGTGGAGTCTCTCTAGAAAACACGCATCCGTTTACACGGGAGTTATGGGGGAAATATTGGACGTTTGCTCACAATGGGCAATTAACTGGATATGATTCTCTCGATACTGGCCATTATCGTCCCGTTGGCACGACAGACAGTGAACTTGCGTTTTGTTGGTTATTAAAAAAACTTAATGAGCGTTTTCCTGAGCCGCCTGAAAGCATGGTGCCTGTTTTTGAGTATATTGCTCAATGCTGCGGTGAACTAAAGCAAATGGGAGTGTTTAATATGCTCCTATCAAATTGTGAGTATGTAATGACGTTTTGTACCAATCATCTTTATTGGATTACAAGACGAGCGCCGTTTGGTAAAGCGGTTTTACTTGATGAAGATGTTGAAGTTAATTTCCAAGAAGAAACCAGTCCGAATGATGTTGTTACCGTAATTGCAACTCAGCCTCTTACTGCAAACGAAGAGTGGCACCGAATGCGCCCCGGTGAGTTTAACTTGTTTCACTTTGGTGAGTTGGTCAATACGAATAGTGATCAACTGCAGCATGTGCCATTTGCTGAGAAAAAGCCGGGAAATCAAGCTCCTCAAGCACCTTTAGAATAGCTGATAGACTGAATCTAGATAGGTCTTGGAAAAATGATTAGAAATAAAAAAGGGTTGATATGATATCAACCCTTTATTTAGAGAATATTAAATTTTATTCCTCGCCCAAATAACCATGCATGCCTAACTCGATTCCATCAAGAAAGGCTTTTCCTTCGTGCATCGCAAGTCGGTCTTCTACAAACCATTTCGTTATGAGTGGATAAATTCGATGCTCTTCTGCTTGTACTCGAGGAGTTAAGCTCTCAACGGTATCGTCATCTAAAATAGGCACTCGAGCTTGAAAGATAACAGGTCCACCATCGAGCTGCTCGGTAACGAAATGAACACTGGTACCATGTTCTTCATCACCAGCATGAATTGCACGTTGGTAGGTATTTAGTCCAGGATATTTTGGCAATAATGATGGATGAATATTAATCATGCGACCTAAGTAGTGGCGAACGAACTCACCACTTAAGATTCGCATATAACCTGCTAGTATGATTAAGTCAGGAGCGTATTCATCGATTTGTTGCATGAGTGAATGATCGAACGCATCACGAGTTTCAAATGAATTTGGATCCACAAACACGGCAGCAGCACCAGATTTCTTGGCTCGTTCTAAGCCATATGCCTCTGCTTTATTCGAGAACACCGCCGTGACTTTTCCAGTTGTAATCGTAGATTCACAAGCATCTAAGATAGCCTGTAAGTTCGAACCATTTCCAGAAATCAGTACAACAATACTTTTCATTACTTATTTGATCTCTACTTGCTCTTCATCATCTTGTGCATTTGCGATAGAGCCAATTACCCACGCATTTTCACCTTCAGATTTGAGTAACTCAACGGCTGCATCAGCTTGGTCTTGAGGAAGCGCAATGACTAAGCCAACACCACAGTTAAATGTGCGATACATTTCGTGAGTGGTGACGTTTCCTTTTTCTTGTAACCAACTGAAGATGGCAGGCCATTCCCAGCTACTTCCATCAATAACGGCTTTAGTGCCTTGAGGAAGTACGCGAGGGATATTTTCCCAGAAACCGCCACCTGTAATATGAGAGATAGCGTGAACATCGTGCTCAGCTGCTAATTTCAAACCCGATTTAATGTAAATCTTAGTCGGCTCAAGTAGATGCTCACCAACCGCTTTACCGTTTAGCAATTCATTTTTATCAGCACCAGAGACTTCTAAGATTTTACGAATCAATGAATAGCCATTTGAATGTGGGCCACTTGATCCTACAGCAATAATCGCATCGCCAGCGGCAACTTTTGTTCCGTCGATAATATCTTCTTTTTCAACAACACCAACACAGAAGCCAGCGACATCGTAGTCTTCGCCTTCGTACATGCCTGGCATTTCTGCTGTTTCTCCACCAATAAGAGAACAACCCGCTTGAAGACAGCCTTCAGCAATTCCAGTTACAACTTCTGCTGCAGTATCAATATCAAGTTTGCCTGTCGCGTAATAATCCAAGAAGAATAATGGCTCAGCACCTTGAACAATTAAGTCGTTTACACACATCGCTACAAGGTCAATACCAATGGTATCGTGCTTCTTCATATCCAATGCGAGTCGTAATTTAGTACCAACACCATCAGTGCCGGAAACTAGAACGGGTTGTTTATAGTTCGTTGGTAGCTCACATAGTGCGCCGAAACCACCGATACCACCCATAACTTCTGGGCGACGAGTTTTTTTAACTGCACCTTTGATGCGTTCAACTAGTGCGTTACCTGCGTCGATATCTACGCCAGCGTCTTTGTAGCTTAGGGAAGTGTTATTGCCACTCACGGGGAAATCCTCGTTTGTTAATGGATATGAAAACGGCGCTATTCTACAGGGGAAAAAAAGAAAAGGAAAACGTTTGCGTCGCTTTTTTAATTGATTCAGTTTCCTGAAATGCGCGCAAGAAGTAGGTATAATCCTAATCAACTAGTCAGATGTTGTCGGAGAATAGAATGAAAGTCGTTGAAGTCAAACACCCATTGGTAAAACACAAGATAGGATTGATGCGTGAAGGCGATATTAGCACAAAGCGTTTTCGTGAATTAGCGACAGAAGTAGGCAGCTTGCTTACTTATGAAGCTACAGCAGATTTAGAAACGGAAAAAGTCACGATTACTGGTTGGAATGGTCCGGTAGAAGTTGACCAAATCAAAGGTAAAAAAGTCACTGTTGTACCCATTCTTCGTGCTGGTTTGGGGATGATGGACGGAGTACTCGAGCATATTCCAAGTGCTAGAATTAGTGTTGTTGGTATCTATCGCGATGAAGAGACATTAGAGCCAGTTCCTTATTTTAATAAGATCGCTTCTCATATCGATGAGCGTATTGCGCTAGTTGTTGACCCAATGCTGGCAACTGGGGGGTCTATGATTTCGACCATCGATCTTCTAAAACAGAAAGGGTGTACACAATTAAAAGTATTGGTTTTAGTTGCTGCACCAGAAGGGATTGCTGCGTTAGAAAAAGCCCACCCAGATGTTGAGTTGTACACGGCTGCTATTGATGAAAAGCTAAATGAACAAGGCTACATCATTCCAGGCTTAGGCGATGCTGGTGACAAGATTTTTGGAACGAAATAGCAACTTATAAAACAAAGGTGAGTTGTTGTTTCTCTTTGTTTATTTAAGCTTTGAGTAGGCAGATTACGGACGACGTTTTTGATGACGTTCTCGGTTTTCTGCCTTTTTTTCTGGGCTTTTACGCAACATAACGTAAAGAGCGCCACTTCCGCCATGGAATTGCTGAGCGGTGTGTGCGCATTGAATATCTTCTATTTGTGTCATCCAATGGGAAACGTAACTTTTCATTAGTGCAGGAGGGGTCGAACGTTCACCTTTTCCGTGAATGATAACAACGCTACGAACGTCCATTCGAATACACTGTTTAAGAAATCGAACGATTTCATCACGGGCTTGCGTTAGAGTTCTCCGATGTAAATCAAGACGGGCTTGAATGGGGTATTTACCTAAGCGTAATTTTCGGTAAACGCCCTCTTGAACACCACTACGTTTAAATTCAAAGTGCTCATCAGGTTTGAGCATTGGAGCATTATCTAACGATAAATAGTCGGGGTCTTGCTCAGATAGCATGGTAGCGGCAGCACGTTTAGCGAGTTGAGCTGGCGTAACGTCACTCCGATGTATATGTGCAGTTGTATCTTGGGCCAGTGGTTTTACATCGCCAAGCATTTGTTGGAATAATTCCATATCGTCGTGGGACATACTCGCGTACCTGAGTTGAAATGGATATCCAGATTATATCAAGCAAAAATAGAAGTGTTCAAATTTAACGGTATTGACCCCAATATTTGCTTTCACTGTGTGTTATTTAGGCATTTAACAAGCTTTTATGATAAATATTGTAAATAGCTATTGCGTCTTGTCAGAGAATGAGTAAGATACGCTCCGTTCTCACGCGATAATACTCGCGGAAAGCAATCTCGGTGAATAGCGCAGCTTGGTAGCGTATCACGTGTTTTGAGATAAGCGGGACCAGAGGCCGACCCTCTGTTAACGCAAATACCTAGCAAAAATTATCGGTGAATAGCGCAGCTTGGTAGCGCATCTGGTTTGGGACCAGAGGGTCGGGGGTTCGAATCCCTCTTCACCGACCACATTCAAGAAAGCCTCAACAGAAATGTTGAGGCTTTTTTACATCTGCATATTGATAGTTGGCGCCGCTTGGTAGCGCATCTCGTTCTTTTGATAGAGAGCGGGACCAGAGGGGCGGTGAGGCTTGGTCGTGGATCTATAGCTCCTAGGGTGTCTAATTCTTACTGCAACTTGGGATTCGTGAGTGATTGAGTTGTTTGACCGTGAATCCTTTCTCAATAAATAAGTCGATCAAATTGTCATTACCAACAAAGTGCAAAGCGCCTACGGCAACAAGATAGCGTCCCTGTGGATTTGGTAGCCAGTGTCCGTTTGTGAGTTTATCTATCCAATCGTAATTCCGTTCTTTATTTAATGTACTGTTTATTTGAGCGGGGAGTTCAGACTCCTGAGTGATTGTTGCTAATGATGGTAGGTGGCCAGTTGTCCAGCTCTCAAACAAACATGGAATCATTTCGTTTGCCTCATCCCAAGAATCTAACGTAGAGATTAACAGTTCAGCACCATCTTGTTCAAAGCTTGAGAGGGCATCAATTTGAAACTGCAACGTTTCCAGGGCAATGATACTGCGGTCAAATTGTTGAGCTTGAGAAATCAAATGCTGATCGATACCTAGATCGGATTCATACCCCAACTGTTGAACTTGGCCGATTTGCAATTTCAGAGCACTTAGCCAAGGAGCAAGTCGCATTAGAGCGTCGTTACTCATATTTAAATCACGAGCTATCTGTTCCAGTTGTTTTTTTTGAGGTGAATTGAGTACGTCTCGCGTCGTTAAATTGGTGGGGGGTAGCTGAATATTATTATCTGTCGAAAGATCAGCTTCAACGATCAGTCCGTCACTGGTTTTCAAAAAGTTGAGTACAGATGTGGGTAAAGGATACATTGATTGAGCACCGACATGAATCGTACCCATTAACATAAAGGTCGTATTGCCTTTGGTCGCCTGCCAGTATAGTGGCTCAGACTTGGCAAAAAAAGACAGTAGGCATAAGCCAGCACATAACCATTTCGGAAATCTCATTGCAGTATCCTTTTCTTGTTCAAGTTGATGTATGAAATCGCGCTACGCTGCATAGAAGCCGTCCGTTAAAGATACGATAGGTTGACTCCAGATTGAACTTGTAGACCACTTTACTATTGAAACTTGATTGAGTCATCGCCGTAATATCATAGTGACATAGAAAGTAAGATTGTGGGAAACAAGGTCCGAGTGCTAGAATAGCGACCAAATTTTGGCTCGCAATATTTGAATCGCGTAAGCAGTTTCAACAAGGTAAATATGATGACGGTTAAAACACGTTTTGCACCAAGCCCAACAGGCTTTCTTCACGTCGGTGGCGCACGTACAGCGCTCTATTCTTGGTTATACGCTAAAAGCCAGGGTGGCGAATTTGTACTTCGAATTGAAGATACGGATTTGGAGCGTTCAACTCAAGAAGCAGTAGATGCTATTTTAGAAGGTATGAATTGGCTAGGTTTGGAGTGGGATGAAGGTCCATATTACCAAACGAAACGTTTTGAACGTTATGATGAAGTTGTTGAACAACTGCTAGCAGCAGGTAAAGCGTATAAATGTTACGCATCTAAAGAGTTACTCGATGAGGTTCGCGCCGAGCAGGAAGAGAACAAGCAGAACCCTCGCTATGATGCGGCTCACCCTAAAATTAAAGCCGCGAATGATGCAGCTCAAGAAAACGACCCATTTGTTGTACGTTTCCGTAATCCAACTGAAGGCAGTGTTGCATTTGATGACCAAATTCGAGGGACAATTGAAATAGGCAATGATCAGCTTGACGATTTGATTATTCGCCGTACAGATGGCTCTCCAACATATAACTTCTGCGTGGTGGTTGATGATTGGGATATGGGCATTTCTCATGTGGTTCGTGGTGAAGATCATATCAATAACACTGCTCGTCAAATTAACATTTACCTAGCGCTCGGTGCAGAAGTGCCTGTGTTTGCGCATTGTGCAATGATTTTGGGTGACGATGGTGCCAAGTTGTCTAAGCGTCATGGTGCGGTTTCTGTTATGCAGTATCGTGATGAAGGGTATTTACCTGAAGCGTTAAAAAACTACTTAGTACGTCTAGGCTGGTCTCATGGCGACCAAGAGATATTTTCCGAAGCGGAAATGATAGAGCTATTTAGTCTTGAGACTATCAGTAAGTCAGCTTCTGCGTTTAATACTGATAAGCTACTTTGGTTGAATAACCACTACATTAAAACGTCAGATCCTAAACATGTTGCTAAACACCTTGCGTGGCACTATGAAAACCAAGGTATCGATGTGACAAATGGCCCACAGGTTACAGATGTCATCCAGCTCGTTGGTGAACGTTGCAATACTTTGGTAGAGCTCGCCCATCAGTCACGTTACTTCTACGAAGATTTTACTGAGTTCGATGCTGGTGCCGCCAAAAAACACTTGCGTGGTGTTGCGAAAGCCCCTCTTACTCTGGCATTAGAGAAGATAGAAGCCATAACTGATTGGAATACAGAGTCACTCCACCAAGTGATCGAAGCGGTTTGTGCTGAGCTTGAGGTTGGTATGGGTAAAGTAGGTATGCCATTGCGAGTGGCTGTTTCAGGAGGTGGTCAATCCCCTTCCGTTGATGCAACGATGGCGTTAATCGGTCAAGAGCGAGTCTTGGCGCGAATTAAGCTTGCGATTGCATTTATTGAACAACGCGAAGCGAATGCTCAGTAAGAATAATTTACTCAAATATGTGAAATAATGTAAAACTTCGACTATATTTTGGCTTTGGTCGATTTCTTGACTCAAGATCTCAAATTTGAGTTGTATAAATTACACTATTTTAGAATAAATGAGATATAGTTGATAAACAAACACTGTTCGATTAGAGTGGTAGATATAATTACTGTTGTTTAACAGGTTTATTCTCATAATATAGGAAGACAAATAATGAAAAAATTAGCAGTAGGTATTGCAGCAGCTCTTATGATGAGCTCTAGTGCGATGGCAGAAGTTTATGTAGGTGCAAAAGCAGGTTCAACTTGGACTAATGATGCATGTATTGTAGGCGGAGCTTGTGATGATGATTCTAATGGATATGGCGCGTTTTTAGGCTACCAAGCTTGGGAAAATGTTGCTCTTGAACTAGGTTACGATGATCTGGGCAAGTTTACTGGCGAAGGCATGGATGATGAAAAAGTTAAAGCAATTACTTTCGCGCCAAAATTCTCTATTCCAGTTGCTGATAAATTTGATGTTTACGGTAAACTTGGTGGTGCATGGGTTGAGTACGGCGATGAAGACGATATGTCAATCCTTGGTGCTTTCGGCTTTGATGTACACGCTACTGATAACTTGTCAGTTCGTCTTGAGTACCAAACACTTACAGACGTGAATAACGATATTGTGCGTGCAGAAGTTAATGCAACTACCATTGGTCTACTTTACAAATTTGGTGGCTCAGAGCCAGCAGTTGCAGCTCCTATTGTCGCTGAAGAAGTTGCGCCAGTAGTTGCAGCCCCTGTTGTTGAAGCGCCTATGGTTAAAGAAGTAGAGCCTAAAATCTTAAGTATGCAATTAGATACTTCTAGTAGCTTTGCGGTTAACAGTGCAGTTCTGTCTGAAGCAGGAAAAGCGGAAGTTGCTAAAGTAGCTATGGTACTGTCAAAGCACGAAGAAGCTGTTGTTAATATCACAGGTCATACTGACTCTACTGGCTCTGAAGAGTACAACCAAACATTATCAGAAGCTCGTGCTCAAGCCGTTGCTGACGAAATCATCAGTGCTGGCATCGACGCATCTCGCGTAACTGCTATGGGTAAAGGTGAACTAGAACCTGTTGCAGATAACGAAACTGCTGAAGGTCGTGAAATGAACCGTCGTGTTGAAATTGATGTACCTTCATTCGACTACGAAGAAATGGTTAAATAAAAGTAGTTTAACTACTCTATTATTTAGATCGAAATGGAAACCGAAGCATTCGCTTCGGTTTTTTTTATTTCAAAGCAATACTGTTCAGGCGCCCCATAAAAATTAGCAAATCTAAGTGTTTTTTATGAGCGGTGAGAAGTGCTTTCTTGGTTTTTGTATATGCGGCAAGTTTTCCATGCTTTTGAATGGAACACACGACACTATGAAATTTACATTTTCCTTCACTATCGTAAGTTCGCCAAGCCGCAATATAGCAGGCATCTCTGTAGTCGGGGTTTTCTTTGGTAGGGCGAGGTTTATAGATGATTTTAGGTTCTAGAGTATGAGGGAGTCTTGTCATTAAGTAAGGATCTTTAAGTAGTAATCTCCAATGCTTTCCCCACATTTCACTACCAAGTTGATTACGCAATAAGATTGCTTTTTTGAGTCCGTTCTTTTCACCAATACGAATAAACCCCACCGAGCGATGAAGTACTTTATCATCTGGTGTATGTATATGGATCTTATAGGCCGTTTTTGCTCTAGAAATAAAACGATGACCTGTATTGGTGTCAAGGTTGCTTTTTGTCATTCGCATCTTATCTATATAATTATTATTAGCGATAATAGACTAAGTTTTGTTCAATTTGAAGCGTATAACGGTGACAAGAAAGTAGTTTTGTTAATCGAAATGGTAAACGCTGAGATATATCACAAATATTTTGATGTAATGTGTATAAATATTTGAGTTTTACTCCAGTTAACTTGTATTCAAGAAGTTAACGTAGAGTTTTAGAAGCAATGTTACGAAAGCGATATCGAGCTGGCGATCAGATAAAATCGTTTATAGGGCTTCTTTGTGTAAGACTCAGTAGAAAGGAGATACTGTTTAATTTAGGTCGTTTCACTTGCATCTTTTTGTTTGATGACTTTATGTCCATCTTCAGTTACGCCTCTTTTCCAATAGCTACTGATATAAATATTTTCTTTGGGAATCTCTTTTTCGTTGCGGAAATAGTTACGTAGTGCTCTCATGGAATCAAATTCGCAGGCAACCCATACCGAAGCTATGCCGTCTAACCAGGGTAATGTTTTCACATTTGGTTCTAGCATTTCGTCTTCCACTAACCACTTAATTTGAAAGTTGCTTGGGGCATCTAGGGGCTGTATATCATCTTGTGATGTCACTTTAATAACAGCGTATCCTTTTGCTTGTTTTGGCAATTGACGAACTTTCGCTGTTAGTGCAGGTAATGCCGTCATATCGGCAACGGTAAAGAACCAATCCGCATCGAGACTTAACTCACTAATTTTACCCGGTCCGGCGATATTGATTGTATCTCCTATTTGCGCATTCATTGCCCAACGAGCCGCAAACCCGCAATTTAACTCTTCTGTTGTATGTCGTACGAAATCAATTTCTATCGTGCTTTGAACTTTGGACAAGTGTCGAATAGTATACGTTCGCAATATTGGCCGTTCTTCAACGTTTAGTGTGGTTAGATCTGTCCCACCTGTAGTATTGAATTGAAGTTTTACATAACTGCCTTCACTGTGGTCAGGGTAATCGGATAAATCTTCACCTTTCAATGTAATCCGCTGCATGTTTGGTGTTATTTGTTCAGACTCAATAACTGTAAATAGCTTGGGTGCTGGTTTCTTCATTTTCTTTTGCATATTCATGAATTTGTTGTTCTCACGTCTAGTCGTTTTTAATAATGTGTATGACACCGTATATTAAATTTCATATTGATAAACCTAGATCTCAACGCGAATGCGTCAATTACACTCGAGCCAATTTTAATTGGCGCCATAGACGACCATCAATAGCCGAAAACCCTATGGCAATTAATCCCATCCCAATTAGGTGGATACGTTCAAGAGACTCATTTAAAAACAGAGATCCAAGAATGATTGCAGAGACAGGTACGAGTAAAGTGACCAATACAGCATTCGTCGCGCCTGCGAGCTCTAAAATTCTAAAATAAATCACATATGCCGCAGCCGTAGACAGTACGGCTAGCCCTATAATAGCCCCCCATGTTACGGCGTTGGTTGAACTTATGTCGATTGCTCCATCGACAAACAGCGTTAATGGAAGCAATACTATGGTAGACGCTGTTACCTGTCCGGCAGCTGTGACTATCGGTTTCACTTTTAATGATTTAAACCTTCGTCCATACACCCCAGCAAAAGCGTAAGATATTGCCGCCGCGACAATAGCCAGTTGGGCTAATACGCTACTCTCACTGCCTAAAGTGGGCACGCCGATCATGACAACAACACCAGAAAAACCGAGAAAAATGCCCACCAGTTTTAATGGTGTTGGCTTTTCATCAGGGAGTAACAAACCGGCTACCACGACGGTAAAAATGGGTGTGGCGGCATTTAGGATAGACGCAATCCCTGAAGCAATCTGTGTCTGCCCCCAAACAATCAAAACAAAAGGGATAACGTTGTTAAGTAATCCCATGCCTAAAAATGCTAACCAGATTTTAAAATCTTTGGGAGGACGCAACCCGAGCGCTGTAACGACTCCCCATAATACAAGAGCAGCAATACCGACTCGGAGTGTGACGATAGTGAGTGGCGGTAAGGAATTAACGGCAATACCAACGAAAAAGAAAGAGCCACCCCATAATAGAGAAAGGAAAATGAGTAGTAACCAAACTTTTGTGTTCATCGTGTGACTGATCGTCGCTGTCATGATTTTATTCCTAGTAGCAGCAAGATACATCGATTGTAATGAAGGGAAGTTCGAAAAACATCTGATTCTTGTGTCATATTTACGTTTCTCGGCTTTAGAACATAGAAATTATTCGTTAGCAAGAATCGGATGTTACTTTGAAAACCGTTATGATTAAGTAATGCTCATATTAATGAACCAATGAGTCTGCTATGCCTAAACCATCTGAAACTGACATGCAAGCTGCCGTTTTTCATCGAGATTCTCTGTTTGATGGGAAATTCTACTACGGTGTGATTACGACAGGTGTTTTCTGTCGACCATCTTGTTCAACCAAAGCGGCCAAATCAGAGAACCTTAGATTTTTTTATGATCAAGAGTCGGCGATGATCGCTGGCTTTCGCCCATGCAAGCGTTGTAACCCTGCTAGCGTTAATGAAAGGAGCACTAAGTTAATCGAGGTCGCTCGCTATATAGAGGAACATGCTGATACTAAGATGACGCTTACTCAACTGGGTCATATCGCAGGTTTGTCTTCCTCGCAACTTCAACGGTCGTTTAAAGATATGTTTGGCTTATCACCAAAACATTTTCAGGATGCTGTAAGAATGCGAAAGTTCAAGCGCAGTCTAAAAGAAGGTGAGAGTGTTACCGATGCGATTTATTCATCTGGATTTGGGTCTCTAAGCCGAGTGTATGGCGAAAAAGCACGTAATATTGGCATGCCTCCTAAAACGTATAGAGCAGGTGGACAGGGAGAAGTGATCTACTACGCATGTCGAGAAACCGCTCTTGGACAGATGATTATGGCAGCAACTGATAAAGGGGTGTGCTCTGTACAGTTTGGTGATAACCGTGAATCTTTGATCTCTCTTGTAACAAAAGAGTTCCCAAAGGCGCAACTTGTCCTCTCAGAGGCGCAAGATAAACCCGATTTAGACAGCTGGATACTCGCACTCGATAACCATATCTCTCATGGCGCACCGAAACCTGAAGTTCCACTCGATATCAAAGGCACCGTATTCCAGATCAAAGTGTGGAACTTTCTCATTAGTATCGCAGAAGGAGAGGTCGTAACGTACGGTGACGTTGCTGAAAATATTGAAAACCCTAAAGCGGTTCGAGCTGTTGGTACTGCTTGTGGTAAAAATCGCATTGGTGTACTTATCCCTTGCCACCGAGTATTACGAAGCGACGGAACGCTGGGAGGGTACCGCTGGGGTGAGGAGAGAAAAAAAGCATTGCTGAAGATGGAAAAGAAAACCGAGTCTCGATAAAAAAGACTTAGCGATAGTTCATCACTAAGTCTTTATTTTTTGGCGCTCCCGACAGGATTCGAACCTGTGACCTGCCCCTTAGGAGTGGTGTGTCTTTCTAGTTTACGAGTTCTCGTTAAATCTCACGCTGGTTCATTTGTACTTTGTTATTAGTGGGTTACGTTAGGTAGTATTCTTGCTGTTTCTTATGTGTTCTCATTTAGGTATAATCTAACTTGACTAAAAACTTGACTAAAAAACGCATAGTCAAACAAGGTGGTCAACGATGTTAACAGCAAAGCAGATAATTGGTTTAAAGCCAAAAGATAAGCCTTACTACGTTTGGGATTCAAACAGCGAAAGAGGCACAGGCAAGCTTGGGGTTCAGGTTACTCCGAAGGGCTCAAAGAGGTTTACGTTTCGTTATTTCATCAATGGCAAAGCGAAGTTCATAGCAGTCGGCGCAATTCCAGCGATGTCACTTGTTGAAGCTAGAGATAAGCAGCGCGAGTTGGGTTCGCTACTTGTTCAAGGTATCGACCTTAAAGAACATTTCTTGTCGCTGGAAAACGAAAGGAGGGCAAAAGAAGAAGCCGAGAAAGCAAAGGGCAGTCTTGAGCAGTTAATTAATGGCTATGTGGCTAAGCTAACACTTGAGGGCAAACGATCAGGCGCTCGGATTATTAAAGCTATAGAGCGTGACGTTTATACATCGATTGCCAAGAGTAAAAAGGCTAAGGATGTCACACCCATTGATGTAAAAGTGCTGCTTGCCAAAATGATTCAAAGGGATGCAGTTGTTCAAAGTAACAAAGTGAGAGCTTACCTCCATGCCGCTTTCAGCTTTGGATTAAAACACGATAATGACCCTGCAAACATGAGCGCTAATACTGTATTTGGCATCGAGTTTAATCCTGTCGCAGCCGTTCCAAGGCAAAAGCACGCAGAACGCGCTGGTGATAACTGGCTAAAACTACGTGAGTTACAACAGCTAATCAATGAGGCTGATGATAATTTTAAGCCTGATGTGTCGATACTTATCAAGTTGTGCGTATATCTTGGTGGGCAACGTCCATATGAGTTAATGGCTAGTAAGTGGGGTGCCGTGGATTTTGATGAGCGCACTTTTGAAGTTAAAGCCGACATTTCCAAGAATCATAAGCCCAATCTAATTCCACTAACTCAGACTGCTTATGATTTGTTTGTCCTGCTCAAGCAATATCACTCAGAAAGTGAGAATCTTTTCCCGCGCAAAAATGCCATGAAGCATCTCGACCCTGTTAACTTTTCCAAATTAATTCGTAACTACTGCAAGAGTACAGGATTTAGAAAGTTTGTTCCTCGAGACTTACGCCGCACAGCCAAAACACTAATGGGTGAGATTGGACTGAGCAAAGAGATCCGCGACAGACTACAAAACCATGCGCTCAATGACGTATCAACGAAACATTATGATCGATATGAATACTTGCCAGAAAAGCGCCGAGCACTAGAGTCTTGGGAGCAGAGACTAAACGAATCCGAGGTGGCTAATGTGCTTGAGTTTAGGAAGCAATCATGAGCAATAAAAACCAAGAGGTTGAACAGCTTAAAGTATATGCACAAAAGCAAGGAGTTGATCCTTCAAAAGTCGAGAAGGCCTACCTTGCACTTGGCAATTATCGCAACTACATAAACATACGAGCGATTGCATTCAATAAGTCTTTTTTTGATGAAAGCGAACTTAGCCCTGTGTTTTTATTTATGGCTGACACTATCGATGCGTTTGCTGAACTTGAGCATGACAGACTCACGGACGGACGCGCTGAAAAGCTAAACAAAGATCACGTAAAATACATGAATAATCTAGTCAAAAAAGCCAATCGCGCCGCTAGCTTAGCGAATAAATCGCTGTCAATGAAAAAACTAGCTGAATTTCTTGATGATGATGTATTTCAAGCCGAATCACCGCGAAAAATTAAAAGACTAAAAGCAGGACTACCAGAAACAGCGAAAGAGATTGTAAGCCTTGCTAAATCGGTTCGAAGCTACAGATTAACTAATTCGAATGAGGAATTTATTGAGTCGGTTTCTGGCTCGCTTAAATGGTGGGCTGATATTGACATGCCGAATCCAGAGTCATCTCAATCTAGCGCTCGTAGTAATAGTTCAATAAAGAGAAATGAGCATTACCTTGTCAGCATGCTGATAGAGTTTGAACCATCAGCGAGCATTTATTACGAGTTTGTTTATCACCGAGAAAAAAAACGTCAGTACAAAGGTATTACAAAGAAGCAAATCGGTTCAAAGTTCATCAAACCGCGAGCAACACTCAGCTCACCTATCGAGAAACGCCGCTAACTCAAAAAGTGGCAATGATCCTCCAATAGTTCATATCTTCTCAAATCAGCTTTAATTGGCCCTCCTACAACGAACAAGGGCTTTAATATGAACAACCAAAACACCCCAAATAATCAATTTGACCGCGTTATTCCTATGAGTGAAGTCGCGAAAATCCTAAACCGCTCACCCAAGAGCCTCTGGCGTTGGTACGCAAAAGACAAAATCATTCCACAGTCGCTAATGGTTAACGGCCGTGCTATCGGCTATCGAGCAAGCACCCTAGATGCCATCCTAAATGGCTTAGAGGGAGGTGTTGCTCATGCCTAGACTAACTGCTACTCAAGTCGCTGTACTCCAGCGCATTAACTCTAAAGCGGCCTTTCTCAACTTTGCACATCGAGTGCTTGGAGGGGATAGCAATGTTTAACACCAGAAACAGCCGCCCACTACAAACGCTTGAAAACGTTCAGCAGCTAATAGAAGCAAATGGCATTCACTTCACATATAGCCGCAACATGTCAGCCATTATGCAATTTGACGGGGGCGCGATTGAGAACCGAGACCATCAAGAGCAACTGTTAATGGACTTAGCGACGGAGCAGGGCTTTTATCGTGATGGGTTAAAACGCGTTATTCGAATTGCAATTAATAAGCAAATAAGCGCTGACTATCGCGCTCTTGAAAAGAAAAAGCCCACTGACAAGCAGCAGGCTTAACACATAAAACGGACTAGCGGTGCAGCGTCCAAACTTACCGCTATTCCTCTACCTGAGAGAATCATAGCTTATGAATAATAACTCCTGCAACAAAATTGAACAGTTTATGAGCGAGTGCTCAGACTTAATTCGTTGCTGCCCTCATACTTCTATCGCTCGTTTTGCTGATGAACTATCCCAAAGCGCAATGATGCCGAGAAATACCACATTTTTAACAGTGCTTAGTATTTTTAGTTCGGTTGCTTGTCGCGCTTATCGCGTGAATTATGAGCATATTGGATCGCAGCCATTGAGTATTAACTTTTGTGGTGAGCAACCACCAGCTGCTGCTAAAAGTCGAGTTTTGTCCGAGGCGCAGAAGCCTGTTATTCAGGAAGCAATGCGCGAGAGCAAGGTTATTCGCAAGGACATCGCAGAGAAGCAGGATGCAATTGACCGCGAGAGCGATAAAAACTTAGAGAAGCAACTCAAATCAGAGTTAAAGCAAATGCAGCAACGGCTAAGCAGCATGTTTGAATTTATAACCGATGCAACGCCCGAAGCACTAGATATGAGCCTGTCACACTCAAACGGCTACTACTCGATAGCTAGCGCGGAACAAGGGGCTATTAACACGCTCATGGGCGTTAGCTACTCAGATTCAAAGTCTGTTGCAAACCGTGACTTAGTACTTAAGGGGTTTAACGGCGAGTGGCATAGCTCAAAACGAAAATCACGCGATGGCTTTACTGGTTATGTTGTCGGGGCAATTTCCGCTATTGCTCAGGACGGTATGATTGAGAACCTGCTAAAGGCGTCAGATACTAGTGGTGTAATTGAGCGCTTCATGTTGTGGGCTGAGCCTACCTTGCTGGGGGAACGCGATCACACTTGCTACCACAAAATGAATGGGGAAGTAGTGTGTCGTTATTACAGCGCGCTGGTGGGGTTGTATGGCAAGATTACTAATATGGATTATAACGACCTACCAGCGATGTCATTAAGTGTTAGAAGTTGGGATAAAATAAAACTCCGCCGTAATGAATTAGAGCCTACAATTGCTAACGATGGCGAAAACGCTAACACGCTACTACGAGGTATGATCGGAAAATACGATATTCACGTGATGAAAATTGCAGCCTGTTTGCATTTGAGCAATGACGATGACAATTTGCTAATCCATGATGACCGGGTAAAGGAAGCAATGGCAATAGTGGATCTGTACATTTTGCACATCAAATCGCTTATATCTGAATCCGCTATAGTGACATTCAGCGAGCGCGAGAGGGCCGTTATTGAGTACATTAAGCCTAAGCGGCGTGTTATTGGTGCTGAAGTCATTAGAAAGCTATCACGGCGAAAATGCTTTATTCGTGGCAAATCTAGAGACACGGAGGCAGTGAAAGAAACAATAGAGAGCCTAGCGGAACGGGATTTCTTGAATATAACCAAAAAGCCCAGTGACCCACTAAATGACGCGATGATCGCCCTAGCTTGACTAAGCCGCCTACGGGCGGTTTTTTACACGAGCAGGAAATGTCAGTCTTGGTCAACTGATGGTCAATTAACTGACCACGGAAAAGTCTTGCCACACAAGAGCAGGAGAGGAAATGGTCAAAATGGTCAATTATTTTTAGCTTTTTCTTTCACTGACTTTCTGACGATATTTTACTTTTTCTTTTTGGGGTACTGACCAAATTGACCATTTGGCTTGAAACCCTGTTCTATAAGGGCTAAGTATGGTCAATTCAATTGACCATCGTGGTCAATTTTAACTAAACGAGACAAAACACACCTTTCTTGCCCCAGTATACTTTGAGTCCACGCACCACAATACTTCAACATCAATCTTAGAGTCCAGAAGGAATATTCGGAACTCATTATCGTAGTCCCGAAAAGAAATTTTTCGACATCGATAGAAACATTTCTTAAGTCCACGTCCAGTAATACTTAGACATCATTAGGTGTCTAGATGGCTGCTTTGTGTGGTTGTTTCGCTTGATTTATTTTAATGCGAAATGATGCCTTGCTAATTCCTTATTTGACTAACAACTTGACTATAAATTGAAATTTGTATTCTTTGGTTAGTGGTTGCTAGCTTTTAGTGCCTTGTTATGATTGGCGCTCCCGACAGGATTCGAACCTGTGACCTGCCCCTTAGGAGGGGGCCGCGCTATCCAGCTGTGCCACGGGAGCATAGTTATATATAGTACTGAAATATTTGAATAAGTTAACTACTAAACTCGTATTTATAACTGTTTGTGCATAACATCGCCAATTTGGATACTTGAAGCCAGATTGGGTTGGTCGACATGCAATTCAGCTTCGTGTTCATAAACTCGGCCTACGGTTAACGTGATATTACTCTTGGTTACTTTATTGCGTGGGATACCACGCTGATCGATAAATGTACCGGTATGCCATAATTGTAATTTGTCACCTTCTTTTACTCCGTGGATGCGTCCGAGATCCATCATAACGAGTCCATCTCGTTTTACTATTATTTCAGGTAAAGTGATTTTACAAGAAAGGTTGGACTCTAGATCGAGCATTATTTGACGGCTTAAATTTAATAACATTTCTCCATAAGTTGATGCCCAGAAGCGAGCGCTTTGGGTATCAATGCGGCTGGTTTTTGGAAAAGGCCAACGAGCAACTTCTCGATAATTACGCGCCATTATTTCATTTCCCGTTTTTCCATCGAACACTCTCAGTTCAAATGCAAACTGGCGATTAATAATTTCATTACCCGCGTTATCTACCGCAATAGTTGCGGTCATATCGGTAATGTTTCCTGTTAATAGATACTGCACGGATTTATCTTCCGCTATCATTTTAATGCGTTCTGGGCTTTCTTTATTTATTCCATAGTTGGTGGTGCCGACGGAGATAAAGCTACGAGCTTCTTGTTTTAACTGACGGTGAAGAATTTCGGCAAAGTCATCGCCTATATTATAAAGTTGACCCATTACCGCTTGCTGAGGTGACTCTAAATTTAAATTACCAACAAGAAATGTCTTTTTATACTGCTCTACGTGGCAACCCATTGCCGATGGGTAGATGTCAATTTTTGCCCTCACCAACATTTCATCATTGATAATATTGCGACTTTCTACCAGTACATAGCGAACTTCATGGTTGGTAAAGATGAATTCATTCTTGTTGGCGTTCAATAGAGGGTAAAGATTACTGATGCTACCAATGTCGGCTCCAGAGAAGTTTACAGCTTGATAAATCGCATCTTCTAACGCTTTTAAACGTGCTTGCTCTTGAGTGGATACAATGGCTGAACGACCTGTTACCTCGTACCATGCGGAATTAGCAGCTGATGAAAATAGCATCAGCGAAGCGAGCAGCAAGTTGGCAATAAATTTTATTTTCATTGAATTATTCCAGTTAGGTACGGTTTTTGCTTTGTATTTAACAGTTATATAGTCCGGCAAGACTTTTCTAACTGTTGAATAAAGAAAAGCAAAGAGCGTTCCAGTTTTATCGTCAAAATTTGGTCGCCGTGCAGCCTGGGTATATTTGGAGATGAAATTATGAAAAAATTGCTAATGTTAGCCCCCATATTTTTGTTGACGGCGTGCTCGTTTGCGCCGATCTACAATGGTAAAGAACCTTATAGTGGAACTGAGTTTTTGTTAGCTCAGAGCCCTCGTCATACTCTTGATTTCTTCGTACAAAGCATGACAGAAGATTTGATTGTGTCGAACACCAGTGTTACCGCTCGTACACCGATAGCTGTAACGTCATTTGTTGATCTGCAAAATATGGATATGACGAACTGGTTAGGGAATTCAGTATCAGAGAGCTTTATCAACCAATTTCAGCAACGTGGCTTTAAAGTTGTCGACTATAAAACCACAGGATCGATTCAAGTTACTCAGATGGGCGACTTCGCATTGAGTCGAAATTGGAAAGATCTCGCTGAGCAACAAGATATTCAATATGTCTTAACGGGTACAATGCTGCGTCAAGAAGGTGGTGTATTGGTTAATGCTCGAGTGGTAGGAATGAAAACTCGCATCGTCGTTGCGACGGCACAAGGGTTCTTACCTGCAGATCGTATCGGGAGAGATTTAGATACTCTGAATACGATGCGAACAGAAGACGGTGTTATGATTCGCTCTGACCCGACGATCACTCAGCCTTATACTGTTATTCTTAGACCATAGGAATCAATGTGATGAAAACGTGGATTTTAGTTCTACTGATGTCATTTATGATGGTGGGATGTCAACAAATGCAACCTTTAGCGATTGATGAATGGTTGAATGCGGTAGGGTATGCCTCGATAAGTGAACAGAAAGGCAAGAACGTTGAAGAAAAACAGGTTCGAGCTATGCGAGCCTCTAAACTTGATGCTTATCGTGAGTTAGCTGAACAGGTTTATGGTATGCGAGTCAGTGGTCGTGCTGAATTGAAAGACCAACGTTTAGGGGCAGAAGGAACGACAGGTGCGGTCGACGGCATTATCCGTGGAGCCGAGGTCGTTCGTAGTTATAAAGTGGGCGATAGCTATGTCACTGAACTTCGATTGAACGTTGATAAAATGAGCCGGCTTCGAGATTATGGTGAGGTTCAACAAGTACCAGATAAGCGTCAACAAACGATTTTCTAATTCAACATATTTATCTAAACAAGTCATGTCACTCCAAATTGACTCAACTGTTGTTTATCGTCAACGCATAATAAATAACAGTGATACGAACAAAAGCGGCAACCTAGGTTGCCGCTTTTGTTTTTTAAATCTTGATAGAACTTCAATAGGATACGTTAACTTTATAGGGTAGGAGAGCGTTTAGTTACGCTTTAATATTGGTGCCCAATGTTGAAATTGATTTTGTTTGACCATCAGCACTGTATGTCATACCCATTTTATTTTGGCTTTGATTTAGAATGTTATTGAGTTTATTGAAGCTAATATGAGCGCGCTCTAATGCTTGACCATTTACATCGTTGGCGATATGGCATTCACGAATAACGGTTTGAATTTGCTCAACTAGCTGGACGTTTGCTTCATCTTCAGTCAGGCTCGTAACGTCTGGATGAGCTTCTATCCGTTTGTCAGTGTCACTAATTGTGGTGACCATTACCATTTTCTGCTTTGCGAGTTGTTCAATATCACTTGAGATTCGTTGTGTGATCGCGTCTTTTTCCTGCTCAAATAACGCCAAAAGTGATTGCGCATTCTTGAGCTGAAATTCAAGTAATTCTTGTAATAACGCCATAGTTCACACCTCTTGAGAAATGGTGATGAATAGTTAACTTACATCACCAAGCTCGTTTTCGAAACGGATCATATTATCGGCGAGTTTTTCAGCGTCAACAACATAAGAGCCATTGGCTATCGCTTCTTTTATCGCCTGTACTTTTGAATTATCAAATGCTGGTGTTGCTGCCAATTGTGATGACATTTGACCAATAGCTTTACCTTGATCACTAATCGAAACGGCATCTTTAACAGATGATCCGCTCTGTGATTCAGGGGATTCTGTTTTGGTTTGTTCCGACTTTACGGAGCTTCGACTGGTGTTCGTTAAAGAGTGACCAGATCGAATATTATCAATACCTGCCATAGTATGAGCCTTTCATAAGTTAGTTGGATGTACTGTCGTTATCGACTAAACCACTTTAGACTTTAGCACTTTATTTTAAATTTTTCTTGTTATTGCTATTAAACGTCATAATGCTTGTAGTTTGGGAGACCGTGACATCAAAAACGAACGGTGGCTTCCCCAATTCCTGAGACTTGAGCATCAATAATTCGTTTTGACTTTGAGTTTTTAATTTTTATTTGCTGACCGAAATTACCATCAGATAGTGCCGTTCCTCGAGTCGTAATAACCATCCCATTTTTGATTGCTTTAATGACAACCGTTTCATTGCGGCAAACAACACAAATATCATTGCTGTCTATTATATCGCCCAATTTAATATTTCTTTTAACTTTTGCACCAATAATTTGTGATGTTGATAAATAGCCTTGTTGGCGCAGGCGTAAAACGTTCACCATGTTCGTTGCCACTTGGCTCGAGGATATAACTTGGCCTCGTGAAAGAGGAATCAATGCAACGGCTGCTGGAATCTGAGTCGTTAGTTTAACTGGAACATAAACACGCCAATTTTCGACTTCACATTTGATAAGAACAGTGATGTTGCTAACAGAACCATTTTTCGATGAAGAAAAAGCACTCAATCCAGTTGGACAATCTGATGCTTGTATCCGATTATCAAGAGAGGCCGCATTTGCTTCAACGATGGCACCTTCAGGTGGTTTTATTGAACTAATCGTATACTCTTCAGCCAGTTGGCGGATGGTATCCAGCTGTTTTTGAGTGGCTGAATGCACAAAAGAGCTAAAGAAAAACACAATCAATACGATAAAGTTGCAACAAAGTCGCGATATAGCTCTACACTTAAGTTTATACGCATGGGGTAAACATGGTTTGAACATTTTCTTCTGTTTCCCTTTTTTACTAGACGCTTTAGTTAGAGTATCACTTTTTAGAAAAAAAAGTTTGAGATGGAGATGAGCATATGACGGGTATTCTTGATTCTGTGAATCAGCGTACACAACTCGTCGGTCAAAACCGATTAGAACTACTAACGTTTCGCTTGAATGGTCATCAGCGATACGGGATTAACGTATTTAAGGTTAAAGAGGTACTACAGTGCCCAAAACTAACCATGATGCCAAACCTTAACCATCTCGTAAAAGGGGTGGCTCATATTCGAGGTCAGACAGTATCGGTGATTGATATGAGCAAAGCAATCGGCGGTCGACCTACCACTGATGTTGATAAAAGCTTTGTTATTATCGCGGAATTTAACCGTTCAATTCAGGCTTTCTTGGTGAGTTCGGTAGAGCGTATTGTCAATATGCGCTGGGAAGATGTATTGCCGCCACCAGAAGCTGCAGGTAAGAAAAACTATTTAACAGCGGTTACGAACATTGAAGGCGAACTGGTTGAGATTCTTGATGTAGAAAAAATTCTTGCTGAGATTACGCCTATCGATGAAGCGATGGATGAAGATATTAGTCAGCAAATCGAAGAAGTGAAACAAAGTAAGCAGTTTGTTAACCGAATTTTAATTGCAGATGATTCTACCGTCGCTAGAAAGCAGGTTCAACGCGCGGTTGAATCGATAGGCTTTGAAGTCATTGCAGTGAAAGACGGAAAAGAAGCCTACGATAAACTGGCTGAACTTGTGTCGGATGGGAGCGATATTAGCGATCATGTTACGTTAGTTATATCTGATATTGAGATGCCAGAAATGGATGGCTATACACTGACCGCTGAAATTCGCCGAAACGCCCAACTAAAAGATCTTTATGTGATTCTTCACTCTTCATTGAGTGGGGTATTCAACCAAGCTATGGTTGAGAGAGTTGGGGCAAACATGTTTATTGCTAAGTTCAACCCTGATGAACTCGGTAATGCAGTTAAACAAGCGCTAGTTGATTAAATAAAGAGAAACACATGACAGCGATAACAATAAGTGATCAAGACTACAAAGAGTTTTGCGGTTTTTTAGAGTCTCAGTGCGGTATAGTCCTGGGTGACAGTAAACAGTATTTAGTTCGCAGCCGTTTAAGTCCTTTAGTGACTAAGTTTAAGCACGACTCTTTATCGACGTTGTTGAAAGATGTGATAATCGGGCGAAATCGTGAATTGCGTATTGCGGCTGTTGATGCCATGACAACAAATGAAACGTTGTGGTTCCGAGATACTTACCCGTTTGAAGTTCTAGCTCAACGTTTGATTCCCGAGCTATCAGAGAATAAGCGGTCGCTGAAAATATGGTCAGCGGCAAGCTCTTCAGGTCAAGAACCTTATTCGATGGCGATGACTATTTTAGAAATGCAGCAAAAAAACGCGGGGAAATTTTCAGGCATTTCGGTTACAGCAACAGACATCTCTGCCACGATGCTCGATCTTTGTCGTCAAGGCGTATATGACAACTTGGCTTTAGGTCGTGGTTTATCGCCTGAACGTCGCCGTATGTTTTTCGAAAACGTCGATGATGGCCGAATGAAAGTGAAAGACAATGTAAAACGTTTGGTGACATTCAAACCGCAAAATTTGATGGAGAGCTACGCGTCTCTTGGGAAATTTGACATTATTTTTTGCCGAAATGTTTTGATTTACTTCTCGGCGGAAATGAAATCTCAGGTGCTGAACCAAATGGCAAGTTCGTTAAATCCAGGTGGTTACTTAATGTTAGGCGCATCTGAATCGTTAACGGGATTGACGGATAAATTTGAAATGGTTCGATGCAACCCTGGTATTGTCTATAAGTTGAAATAACCTAATTATCTTCACCTTTATTACCCAGCTTCGGCTGGGTTTTTTTCGTTTAGTAGAATCAAAAAATAGATGCACCCCAATAATTGGTGTAGTTATTGCAATCTTGTTGGTCGTTACTGCAAGCGTAGATTCGTTGCCGCTTTCTTGTTTACCCGTAGGTATGAAATTGCAGGTGATCATGAGAATAAGCCTGTAGGTTTGAATGAAAACGGTAGCTTTTTAATCATTTTTACAGTTTTAGTCGATAAATTTAAAAGTTGGTACGCTACTTGCTTTATTTCAGTAACAGAGTGAAAACTTCTTGGGCGAGGCAGATTATGGCCATATCATTTGACAAAGCATTAGGTATCCACCAGCACACAATCGGTGTTCGTGAGCGGAATGCAGAAGTGATCTCCTCGAATATTGCACAAGCAAACACCCCGGGATATAAGGCTAAAGCACTCAATTTTGATGCCGCGTTACAAGCGGCAAGTCATGGTCAAAGTATTAGTTTGGCACGTACTGATGGACGGCATATTCCTGCCACCAATAGTGTGATCGGGGAAGAGGTTTACCGCTTGCCGACTCAACCTGATACTGGCGATGGCAATACCGTTGATATGGATTTGGAGCGTAACCTGTTTATGCAAAACCAATTACGGCATCAAGCATCAATAGATTTCTTAGGTGGTAAGTTTCGTAACTTATCCAAAGCATTGAAAGGGGAGTAAGATAGATGGGCTTATTTAATGTCTTTAACGTGACTGGTTCAGCAATGAGTGCTGAGGCTGTCCGTCTAAATACTACCTCAAGCAACTTAGCGAACGCTGATAGTGTTAGTAGCTCAGCAAAAGATACTTATAAAGCAAGACACGCTGTCTTTGCCGCAGAGTTTGATAACGCTAAAGGCAAAAAAGATTATACGGTTCCTGTTAAAGTGATGGGAATTGTTGAAAGTAATAAACCATTGACTGCGGAATATAATCCAGACCATCCTCTAGCAAATGAAGATGGGTATATTTACAAGCCAAATGTTAATGTTATGGAAGAGATGGCGGATATGATCTCTGCTTCACGAGCGTACCAAACCAACGTACAGCTTGCCGATGCGAGTAAACAGATGCTTCTTAAAACATTGCAGATGGGTCAGTAAGGGTTAGGAGATAACGTATGGCCGGAATAAATAATGTTGGTCAAAATGGCTTGTCGTACCTGGATCAGCTTAATAACCTTCAAGAGAAGAAAAAGCCTGATGAAGTAACGGGTAAGCAAGAGTTAAAACAAGATGACTTCTTGTCTTTGCTGACGAAACAGCTAGCACAACAAGACCCGTTTAAGCCAGTTGGTAACGACCAAATGATCGCTCAAATGGCCTCATTTGCCACTGTAGATGGTATTGGTCAAATGAACAGCCAGTTTGAAAACTTGAATTCATCGGTTACGTCTAATCAAGCATTGCAAGCTTCTTCATTGGTGGGTCGAGATGTATTGGTTAAATCATCGGTCGGTATGAAGAAAGATGATGCAGCAGGTATGTCGGCTAAGATCGATTTACCTCAAGCGTTAAATAATTTGTTTGTTCGAATTGAAAATGAAGCTGGACAACTTGTTAGAACCTTTGATGTCGGCGCACAACCTCCTGGCGAAACTCGCGTTCAATGGGATGGCAAAGATGCCAACGGAAACTCATTGCCGGCTGGCAAATATAAAGTGAAAGCATCGGGGCTCCTTGATGGAGAGAGCAAGCAGTTCGAAGTTTCAACGTATGCAAATGTGAATAGCGTCCTTCTTGGCAAAGGTGACGGAAATGTATTGCTGAATCTTGCTGGGTTTGAATCACCAGTGAAATTAGCCGAAGTATTAGAAGTTGGCAAAGCGTGATTACGCTAGCTAGATAGGAGAATTTCAAATGTCATATATTTCGTTAAGTGGTCTATCTGCGGCCCAATTAGATCTCAACACAACCAGTAATAACATTGCTAACGCGAATACGTTCGGGTTTAAAGAATCTCGAGCTGAGTTTGGTGATGTATATTCAAATTCTATCTTTACCAACGCGAAGACGACTCCAGGGTCAGGTGTACAAGCGAACAAGGTTGCACAGCAGTTCCATGAAGGTTCAAGTGTTTATACCAATAACCCACTCGATCTACGAGTTGCGGGTACCGGTTTTTTTGCTGTGGCAAAAGATCGCCTAGCGCCACAGTCGAATGAGTTAACGCGTAACGGTGCATTCCACTTGAACAAAGATAACTACATGGTGTCGTCTAACGATGAGTTTGTTTTGGGTTATCAGGTTAACCCAGATACAGGGGATGTTCTGTCTTACGAACCTTCACCAATAAATATTCCTGCGGAGTTTGGTAAACCTAAACAGACAGCAAATATAGAGGTCGGAGTGAACTTGCCGGCAAATGGCGAACTAAAAGATCCGACACTGTTTGATTTCTCTGATCCAGAAACGTTTAACCGTTCGACCTCTTCAACGATTTACGACTCAATGGGGCAGTCATACAAATTGACAACTTATTACCTCAAAGATCAAACTCAGCCGAATACATGGCAAGTTTACTATACCGCGTCAGATGCTGAGGGTGAGAAGCCAATTAATATCGTTGGTGGTGATGCGACAACTCCAACTGGCCATGCGGGCCATACCATGAAGTTTAATAACGATGGTACGTTGGCGAGTATTAACGGTGGCAATAATGTGGTGTCAGAGCCAATAGGTACTGGTGAGAATGCAATAGATTTAAATGGTGCTGATGTGAATCAAACCCTTTCATTTGGATTAAACGCAGCAACCCAATTTGCCGCACCTTTTGAACTGAGCAAGTTTGATGAGGATGGCGCTACGACAGGTTTCCTAACCAAATTAGATTTTGATGAAACAGGTAGCGTTCTTGGTACTTACTCAAATGGTGAAAATATCACCCTAGGGCGAATTGCATTGGTTCGAGTTGCAAATGAACAAGGCCTAGATAAGAAAGGTGGTACTCAGTGGGATGCAACCACAGCTTCGGGTTCTAGAATCTGGGGTGAATCAAACAAAGGTTCATTCGGTACTGTTAATAGCGGTACATTAGAGCAATCCAACATTGATATGACCCAAGAATTGGTGGATTTGATTTCAGCGCAACGAAACTTCCAGGCGAACTCACGAGCATTAGAAGTTCATAACCAAACGCAACAAACGATATTACAAATTCGATAATCCTTTCCTAATCAAGATCACGCCGGCATTTGCCGCGTGATCTTGCCATATCAGCGGCAACCTCGCGGCAATTTAGTACAAATAAATCATATCTCATTGATTTTATTTAATTTAAATTTTTGGCACACCTATTGCAAGTTATCTATTGTATGACGGGATAGGAGTCAATTATGGATCGCGCATTATTTCTAGCCATGAGTGGTGCTAAACAAAATATGCAAGCTATGCAGCTTAAAGCAAATAACTTGGCCAATGTTGGCACAACAGGTTTTCGCTCTGATTTAGCACAAGCTCGCTCGATGCAAGCCTACGGAGACGGACTACCGACTCGAGTGTTCAGTATGACTGAACGCCCAGGTCACAGTTTCGCTCAAGGCAGTGTTATCACCACAGGCCGAGATCTTGATGTCACGATTCAGGGGGATGGTTGGCTCTCTGTTCTCGACCCTTCAGGTCAAGAAGGTTTGACTCGTAGCGGTAATTTACAAATCGATCAAAATGGGTTGCTGATGAATAGCCAAGGCCATTTAGTTCTTGGTGAAACTGACGCACCCATTACCTTACCAATTCCACTAAGCAAGGTTGAAATTGGTAAAGATGGCACAATTTCGGTGTTGCCGCAGGGAGCTCCTGCCGATGCGATGGAAGTTGTCGATCGAATTAAATTAGTTAAAACGGATAATCGCTCGTTATACAAAGATGCCATTGGTCTATTTAGATCGAAAGACCTCGACGCGACTTATGACGCCGCAGCAGATGTACAGATTTTAACGGGTGCGCTTGAAGGAAGTAATGTTAACGCTGTCGGTGAAATGACATCGTTGATTGATCTTCAGCGTCAATTTGAAATGCAAGTCAAAATGATGAGCACAGCAGAAGAGATGGACAAAGCGTCTGATTCTCTACTACGCACTAGCTAATTGAGGTAAGGAGAATTCTATGCATCCGGCATTATGGGTAAGTAAAACTGGTCTAGACGCACAGCAGACCAATATATCAACGATTTCAAACAACTTGGCGAATGCCTCGACTGTTGGGTTTAAAAAGAGCCGAGCAGTCTTTGAAGACCTTTTCTATCAAAATGTGAACCAAGCTGGTGGCCAATCATCGCAAAACACTGAATTACCAAGTGGGTTGATGTTAGGTGCAGGTTCTAAAGTTGTTGCAACGCAAAAAGTTCACACTAATGGTAACGCGCAAACTACCTCAAATAGTTTGGATATGATGATTGAAGGCGACGGTTTCTTTCAAATTCTAATGCCAGATGGGGACATTGGTTATACGCGAAATGGTCAGTTCACCTTAAATTCGGAAGGTTCGATTGTGACATCAGGCTCCGGCTACGTATTGCAGCCAGAAATTGCCGTCCCACAAGATGCTGTTTCCGTCACGATTGGTGATGATGGGCAAGTTTCCGCTCGAATTCGTGGTCAGCAAGATAACCAAGTTCTAGGTCAAATTACGACCGTAGATTTTATAAACCCAGGTGGTTTAGAGCCAGTGGGACAAAATATCTACCTATCGACCGGTGCAAGTGGAGACCCGCAAGAAGGGGTTCCGGGTTTTGATGGGTTAGGAAATATTCGCCAATCGATGCTTGAAAGTTCAAACGTGAATGTGACCGAAGAATTGGTGAACTTAATTGAAGCTCAGCGTGTATACGAGATGAATTCCAAAGTGATTTCAGCGGTAGACAAAATGATGAGCTATGTGAACCAGCAGTTGTAATGAAGTAAAGCGAGCATCGTTATGAAGAGATTATTAGATCTGAATTCACTATGTATTCCAGCGATATTGTTGCTGTTATCTGGATGTACCATTATGGATCCAATCATGATGCAAGAGATGACCGATCAAGGAACCACAATTGTGGACGCTGTCGAAGGTGACAAATCTCAGGAAAGTGAGCCAGGAATGGTTGATGGACTGAGAACTCGGATTGATCCCGTTGCCGATGATCCCGCTTGGGCACCGATTCACGCCAGACGAAACCCAGAGCATTATGCAGCACAAACAGGGTCACTATTCAGTCAAATGTTGGCGAATGACTTATACGATGATGCAAAACCAAGAAATGTGGGCGACATCATAACGGTAACGTTGAATGAAAGTACCAAGGCGGCAAAGAGTGCCGATGCGGATTTATCGAAAAACAATGATGCTTCAATGGACCCACTCGAAGTGGGGGGGCAAGAACTGACTATTGGCGATTACAACCTGTCTTATAACTTAACTAACGGCAATAATTTTTCTGGCAGTGCCGCGGCAAACCAGAGCAACAGTATTTCAGGTTCAATTAGTGTGGAAGTCATCGAAGTGTTGGCTAATGGTAACTTAATCATTCGCGGTGAGAAATGGCTGACATTAAATTCTGGTGATGAGTACATCCGCTTAAGTGGGACGGTGCGTCCAGACGATATCGACTTCGATAATACCATCGCTTCAAATCGAATTTCTAATGCTCGAATTCAATATTCAGGCACCGGAACCAATCAAGATATGCAAGAGCCTGGTTTCTTGGCACGATTTTTTAATGTAGCTCTGTAATCAAGTTGAGTAAGTCGAATTTTTGACAAGCTGGCGAACGTAGAAAGAAGGTTACTACGATGAAAAAAACAATACTGGTATTGATGGCTAGCTTTTTTGTAGCCAATTTGACTCAAGCAGCACGAATCAAAGATGTTGCAGAAGTCGCTGGTGTGCGTAGCAACCAATTGGTGGGGTATGGGTTGGTAACAGGCTTGCCTGGGACGGGGGAATCCACACCATTTACCGATCAAAGCTTCAATGCCATGTTACAAAATTTCGGCATTCAATTGCCGCAAGGAACGAGCCCAAAAGCAAAAAATGTTGCCGCTGTGATCGTTACTGCTGAGTTACCACCGTTTTCTAAACAAGGACAAACTATTGACGTTACTGTCTCGTCAATTGGGTCCGCAAAAAGTTTACGAGGTGGTACCTTGATGCAGTCTTTTCTAAAGGGGTTAGATGGCAAAGTGTACGCTGTCGCTCAGGGTAACTTAGTGGTAAGTGGGTTTAGTGCTGATGGAGCTGATGGTTCACGAATTGTCGGTAATAACCCAACAGTAGGCATGATTTCAAATGGCGCATCAGTTGAACAAGAAATACCAACACCATTCTCGCGCGGCGATTTTATTACCTTTAACCTGCTCGATTCTGACTTTACGACCGCACAAAGTATGGCAAATGCAGTCAACAATTTCCTTGGTCCTCAAATGGCAACGGCTGTGGATGCTACATCCGTCAAAGTTCGAGCTCCGAGAGATTCAGCTCAGCGAGTCGCGTTTCTTTCCGCGATTGAAAACCTAGAGTTTACGACTGCAGAAGGTGTCGCAAAAATTATTGTAAATTCTCGTACGGGGACCATTGTTGTTGGTCAGAACGTGAGATTAAAACCAGCGGCAGTAACTCATGGTGGCATGACAGTTGCAATCAAAGAGAATCTATCGGTAAGCCAACCAAACGCGCTTGCCAATGGCGATACGGCCATTGTTGCCGATAGCGATATTCAAGTCAGTGAGAAACAGGGAAAAATGTTTAAGTTTCAGCCTGGTGTTTCTTTAGATGATTTAGTCAGAGCCGTGAATGAAGTCGGGGCTGCCCCTTCTGACCTTATGGCGATATTACAAGCCCTTAAGCAAGCTGGAGCCATTGAAGGCCAGCTGATCATTATCTAGGTGGATGTATGATTAATAATCCTAGCGATATAGGTTTTGTTCAAGATATCACTCAGTTGGACACACTGCGTCAGCAAGCCATTAACGGTGATGAAGCAAGTGAAAAATCAGCCTTAGAAGCCGCTGCGAAGCAATTTGAATCGATTTTTACGACGATGTTGTTTGATTCAATGCGTGATGCAAATAAAGAATTTAAGTCAGACTTATTTGATAGTCAGACAGAAGATTTCTACGGAAAAATGTTAGACGAGCAACGCTCTAGTGAAATGAGTGCATCTGGTAGCCTTGGTTTGGCAGACATGATCGTAAAACAGTTATCTGCTGGTCAGTCGAATGAGACTGGAAAAGCAGGAAGTGATCGTTTCGAAGAAGCGATGGCTCGTGTTAATCGTGCGAATGCCGAAAGAGGACTTGATAACGCTGACAAAGTACAAGTGGCACCACCAATACAATATGTACAGCAGCCAAAACGTTTTGACTCTCCAGAGCATTTTGTAAACCGATTGAAGCCGTATGCTGAAAAAGCAGCGAAGAGCCTAGGGGTTTCACCATCCTTACTTTTGGCTCAAGCCGCATTGGAAACTGGTTGGGGTAAAAAGGTTGTTAAAAATGCGAGTCAAAGCAGTAATAACCTCTTTAATATTAAAGCGGACCGCAGTTGGAAGGGAGAAAAAGTTGCAACACAAACTTTGGAATATCATGAGAAAACACCGGTAATGGAACAAGCCGCATTCCGTGCGTATCCGACTTACCAAGAAAGTTTTAATGATTATGTGCGTTTCTTAAATCAGAACCCGCGTTATCAATCAGCGTTACAAAACAATAATAAGAATGATGCGTTTATTCATGGAATCCATAAAGCAGGCTATGCCACGGATCCTGAATATGCAAATAAAGTACTAAGAGTACAAAAACAAATAGAACAAATGAATTCAATATAAAACGATTTTTTAAAGGCTTCATCTACGATAAATCTGCGAAATAATGCGATACGGGATGAAGTTTCGGGGGAGTTGCGCTAGTACCGAAAGGTGCTAGCGTTTTTTTTAATATATTGAATTGCCACCATAAAATAGCCATCTTTCAATTACATTTACTTTTGGCATATATATTGCTTTTAACTTGATATAAGATTTATTGAAGAGTTAGGGAGCAAATTATGGCGTCCGATTTATTGAGTGTAGGTGCTCAGAGCGTATTAACCGCTCAGAGACAACTCAATACAACAGGTCATAACATCGCAAACGTCAATACGGAAGGGTTTAGCCGTCAATCTGTTATTCAGGGGACGAACGCTCCTCGTAGTTACGGCGGTGAAACTTACGGTATGGGTGTGCATGTGGAAAATGTTCGCCGCTCTTGGGATCAATTTGCCGTCAAAGAGCTGAACTTTGCCACTACCGAATACGCAAATAAGCATGACGCTGAAGAGAATCTCGATAAGCTCTCAAATCTTATTTCTTCCGTTTCCTCGAGAAAAATTCCCGAAAATATTAACGATTGGTTTGATGCCGTAAAAACGTTAGCGGATACCCCTAATGATGTCGGTGCTCGAAAAATCGTGCTTGAAAAAGCGCAGCTTATTACACAAAACCTCAATGACTTTAACGATACCGTGACTCGTGAATATGACACGATCAATAAAGGTTTGGATGTTGGTGTTGAACGGATTAACCAATTGGCCCTAAAACTGCGTGATACCCAACGCTTGATGATGAAAACGCAAGGGCCACATAATGATTTAATGGATGAGCACGAGAAGTTGGTAAAAGAGCTGGCGGAAATGACAAAAGTCAACGTGGTCACGAGACAAAATGGCAAAGGCTTTAACATTCTTATCGGCAGCGGTCACACCTTAGTATCGGGTACTGAAGCAAGCCAAATCAAGATGGTTGATGGCTCACCGGATCCCAAACAACACCGCTTAGCGATGGTTGAAGGCAAGGGTATAAAAGCGATAAGTGAACGCGATATCGGCGGCAAAATGGGTGCTCTTTTTGATATGCGAGATGAGCACATTCCACATCTCATTGATGAAATTGGACGTGTTGCCACTTCTCTTTCTCATGATGTGAATAAATTGCAGAAGCAAGGCTTAGACTTGTATGGCAATGTCGGTAAAAACATGTTTACTGATGTGAACTTAGAGTCGACGGCCAAAGCCCGTGTTGTAGCAAAAACCGATTCAAAGGCAGACATCTCTGTCTATATCGATGACATGAACCAAATTAAATCTGGAGAGTACTCATTGTTGTTTGATGGCAATGAATACATCACGACGTTTCCTAATGGGAAAACATCCAACCTTGAAGCGAAAGGTGGAGAAATCAATATCGATGGTCTGCGGATTGTTGTAAATGAAGAACCTGAAAAGGGAGAGCGGATCTTAATTCGTCCAACACGTTTTGGGGCGGCAAACATTAACCTCACTCTTGATGATCCATCTGAAATAGCGGCACAAAGCTACGAAGCATCGACGACGTTTGCTGTGGGATCGGCAAGTTTCAAAATAAAACAAGCAGGTGAACTGCGTGAATTCGAAATCTATATCTCTGAATCGGGCGATCGGTTCTCAGTCACAGATACAGATGGCAACGTGTTACTTGCAGATCAAGCTTATCCACCTTCGGGTGATGTGACGGTTCAAGGTACGAGTTTTGAACTATCGGAAGGGGCTCTTGCTGGGGATAAATTCACCGCAAACTTGGTGCCATCGGAAGGTGATAATGGCAACTTACGTAAAATTCAAGACATTCAGACAGACAAGTCGCTAAACAACAATCAATCAACCTTGTTGGATGTGTATCAAGATCTTAATACGGACGTTGGCGTGAAACTGTCAACGGCCTCACGACTCACCGATGTTGCACGTTTAGAACAAGAATCGGCTGAATCACGAGTTGCGTCAATCTCTGGCGTAAATTTGGATGAAGAAGCGGCCAATATGATGAAATTTCAACGGGCGTATTTGGCTTCGTCACGCATCATGCAGGCGTCCAATGAAACCTTTAATAGCATTTTGCAGTTGAGATAGGGAGGAAGATAAATGTTAGGTCGAATTTCTAGCTTCCACAATTATCAATCGGTGCAAAATGACCTTCGTCGTCAGGAGACGAAAGTTCATCATAACCAAGAGCAATTGGCATCCGGGAAAAAGCTGCTCTCTGCCGGAGATAATCCACTGGCGACACACTACATTCAGAATGTGTCTCAGCAAGAAGAACAACTTCGCCAATACTCAGATGCCATCTCTCTGGTTCGTACTCGTTTAGAGCATCAAGAAGTTATTATTGCAAACGGTGAAGAATTTACTGATGAAGCAAAACGTACCGTGATGGAAATGATCAACGGTGCTTTTTCTCCAGAAGATCGTCTCGCTAAACGTCGCGAGCTAGAGGAACTGGCAAATAATTTCCTCAGTTTGGTGAACAACCAAGATGAAACCGGCAACTATATTTTTGCCGGTACTAAACCTAAAAACCAACCTTTCTTCCGTGATAATGAAGGCAACGTCAGTTACTCAGGTGATGACTACCAAAGAAAAATGAAAATTTCCAATAGCATGGAGATGCCTTTTAACGACCCAGGCAGCAAGGTGTTCATGGAAATTGATAATCCATTTGGCAGTTATGAACCAGATTATGATCTGCAAGAAGGGTCCGAGTTATTACTTGAACGTGCAACTAATACCAATAAAGACGATAACTCCAACTACCGAGTTACCTTTGTTGATTCTGGTACAGGGCAGTTCAATTATCAGTTAGAAAAAGATGGTAGCCCGATTCAAAGCGGCGAGTTTAATCCGAAAGATGGCATTCGCTATGAAGGGTTATCGATCTATCCCAAGGGGCAACTTACTGCAGGGGATGTTATCGAGCTAACGCCACGATCGACGTTCTCCATTTTTGAAACATTTCAAGATTCGTTGGAATATGCGTCAGAGTCTGTTTCAGACGCGTCGGCAACGGCCAAATTGCATCAGCTTACTGAAGAGTTCCACGCTGCATTTATTCAACTGAATAAAGTACGAACGGACTTGGGGGCTCGTATGGAAACATTGGACCTGCAGCAAGATCAGCATCAAGATTTCGAAATTAGTTTAGCCAAATCCAAAAGTACATTTGAAGATTTGGACTATGCTGATGCCGTCATTGAATTTAGCGAGAACTCTCGAGCGCTACAGGCATCTCAGCAGGCATTTGGTAAAACAAAAGACTTAACACTGTTCAATTATATGTAACTTTTAATGCCTTAAGTGCCAAGCCTTAAGTGCGAAAGTAATCAAACGTATAAAGTAGCGGGTTTACCAAAAAGTGGCCCAGTTACTGCAACAGTTAGAGAGAAGACACAACAAAGGAAATAGAGCGGCAATGACGCGGCAACATTTACCTTAACAATCGAACCTTAATTACCGGTCACAACATTATTTATTAAATGCTATTCATAACGTTCTGATAAATAAATGTTTAAAATTATTTTCTATAGTTGGCACAGTAATTGAATAGTAATTAGAGTAGATTAAAGAATTATTTCTTAGACAGGCAAATTGCAAGTAAACGCAGTAAAGCTGTCAGTGATTCAAATAAAAGTAAAGCTGACCACTGCGTTCAAGTAAGCAGGCTCAATAGGAGAGCAAACCATGACTATTAATGTTAATACCAATGTTTCGGCCATGACAGCACAGCGCTATCTAACCAAAAGTTCCAACGAACTAAATACGTCAATGGAGCGCTTGTCATCAGGCAATCGAATTAACAGTGCTAAAGATGACGCTGCTGGCCTACAAATTTCAAACCGATTGATTTCTCAATCGCGTGGTTTAGATGTGGCAATGCGTAATGCTAACGATGGTATTTCAGTTGCTCAAACCGCAGAAGGCGCAATGAATGAGTCAACAAGTGTACTACAACGTATGCGTGACCTAGCACTTCAATCGGCAAACGGAACCAACTCAATCGCAGAACGCACCGCGATAAACGAAGAAGTTTCCGCGTTGCAAGATGAGTTGAACCGAATTGCGGAAACAACATCATTTGGTGGACGCAAACTCTTGAATGGCACCTTTGGCGAAGCATCATTCCAGATCGGTGCAAGCTCTGGTGAAGCAATAATCATGGGGCTTACAAGTATCCGAGCTGATGATTTTCGCATGGGGGGACAAACCTTTACCGCGGAGCAAGCGAAGGATCATACTTGGGGAGTTCCACCTGAAGCCAGCGATTTAAAATTGTCATATACCAATAGCGATGGTGAAGAAGTTACTGTCGATATTATGGCGAAAGCGGGCGACGATATTGAAGAATTGGCAACCTACATCAATGGTCAAAATGAGGCTGTGACCGCTTCTGTTGATGAAGAGGGTAAATTACAGTTGTTTATGGCTCATCCAGTTAAGGATGGCGAATTAGCAATCAGTGGTGGTCTTGCAAGTGAGCTTGGTCTAACGGGTGGACCTGGCATGAATATGACGGTACAGGACATTGATGTGACCACAGTTGGTGGCTCTCAAAATGCGGTAGCGGCACTTGACTCAGCACTACAGTATGTTGATTCACAGCGATCGGATCTTGGTGCGAAACAGAACCGACTCAGCCATAGCATCAATAACTTATCGAATATTCAAGAGAATGTTGAATCGTCGAAAAGTCGTATTAAAGATACCGATTTTGCGAAGGAAACGACGCAAATGACGAAAGCACAAATATTACAGCAAGCAGGTACGTCGATACTTGCCCAAGCTAAACAGTTGCCAAATTCTGCTATTTCATTATTGCAGTAATACATTGGAACTTCGTTACTTAAGCTTAGACGTAGGTATGTAACGAAGCGCCTTTGGCAAAGTATGATTATTGAATGAACTTTAAGCTTCTCTCACATTTGCTTAATCACTTTTCGACAATCATGCGCTTTTGGGTAGCTACAATGTGACATCATTTCTCTCGATCTCTACATTGGCTACGGCTAACCAAACAGCCCCGGTTCTCTCAAAGGAAAAGGGGCTTTTTCTTTTCTCTTCTAAAAAACACCCACTTCAATCGGTACTTACACGTTAATTTTGAGAATGGCTTATGCATAGGTGCTATAGAGGTGTCTGGTTAAAAGCCATACAATCGGGGCTCGTCTTACTCTGCATTTAGCGAGAAACAACCTTGATCTCATACGGTACGATTATCACTCAGGTTATTATCCTTTTTCTGCTTATTGCGGCTGGTTTTTATGCCAGACGACGAGGCTTTATGGATGATAATGTCAATAAAGGGGTGACGGATATCATACTGAATATTGGTCTTCCAGCGTTGTTATTGAATTCGTTCTTGCTTGAATATGACCACTCAATGCTAAAAAATGCCGGTCTAGTTATCGTGGTCTCGATAGCTATCCATATTGCCTTGTTTGTTGTAGCTAAAATTGCGTTTAACCGCTACGAGGTCGATCAACGAAATGTATTGACCTATATGGGGTTATTTCCTAACGCAGGGTTTATGGGGCTGCCGTTTATCTATGCGATTTATGGGCAAGTAGGGGTTTTTTATGCGGCTATTTTTATCGTTCCTTACCATATTTTAATGTGGACCTATGGGCTTGCCATGTTCATGAAGGTGACTGATTACCGTTCATCAGCTAAGGCAATTTTACTCAATCCAATTTTATTGGCTGTGTTAATCGGCTTGTTTCTTTTTGTCTCTCAAATTCCGGTCCCTGAAGTATTAAGCAAAACTTTCAGCACTCTTGGCGCGATAACCGCACCCTTGGCAATGATGCTGATTGGTGACCGAATAGCACAATCACAGATCAAATCAGTGATGAATGATAAAAATGTTTATTATGGCAGTGCGGTTCGTTTGATCGCTGCACCAATAATTAGCTGGTTGATACTGAATCTATTTAACCTCGACCCAATGATTATTAATATCTGTGTGGCTGTGCAAGCTCTTCCGGTTGCCGTGACTGTCGCAGTTCTTCCAGCCAAATTTAATGGTGATGTTGCGTTAGGCTCTAAATGTGCCGTGATCAGCCATGCCCTTTCTTTAGTTAGTATTCCTTTAATGATGATTCTTTTGATGGTGAAGTAACGTTTAAAATAGGCTGTCTATTCACTTCGACTGCTTAATTAAGGCTTTGAGCTCGATGATTTCGTTTTTGAGATCGTGAACTTCTGTTTCTAGCGCAGTCATTGTTTCGTTTGTGGGATCTTCTGATTCTTCTTCAAAGAACCACATTGCGATAAATCCAGTAAAAGTGCCAAATAGACCAACACCACAGGTCATTAGAAGAGCGGCTAATATTCGACCTTCTAACGTAACTGGGAAGAAATCGCCATAACCCACGGTTGTAATGGTGACGAAAACCCACCATATGGCATTGCTAGCGTTTTGAATGTTCGCCCCTTCAGCTCCTTTTTCAACCTGGAGAATTGCGATGGAACAGAATATCGCAAGGACAATGGATAGGAATGTCACAACAGCTGTCGCTCCTCTCACCTTTTTTCTAAACAAGAATGAAAGAATGACTTTGGCAGACCGAACAGCCCGTAGTATTTTCAGGATTCTAATGACACTGACCAGCCGTCCATATTGAAACGCATCGACAATCGGAATGCTCGAAAGCAGGTCGATCCACCCCCATTTCATATAGGCGATTTTATTTTCGGCTTTATAAAATCGAATAAGAAAATCGGCAAAAAAGAAAGCACAGATAAAGTTGTCACCTGTTCTTAGAATTTGCTCTATATCCGTTGGAAGCACATAGATTGCTTGTATTGATAGTGATATCAACACATAAATTGAAAGCATAAGGATAAGAAATTGGAATGGACCAAATTCATCATTACTCAATTGGTTCATATTGATTCGTCTCTTTTATGAACTATTAGTCTGGCGTGAATATAAAAAATCATAGCATCATCGGGGTTAATGCCCAAAAATCACTTCTCTTAGGTTTGGTTAGATTCAAAAAATTGGATGGTTTTCTATTCTGGTCGAAGTTTGAGCATAGAGTTTGTCATTTTTTCTATTGATATTAGAAAATTAGATGTAATTTATTAATATCTAACCTATTGATATTTAAATATTTAATTTTAGTTTGATAAACAATTCTCATAATTTTCGTTATTTATCTAAAGTAATTCCCTAGCGTGTCGTTAAAAGTAAGAACTTTGAGAGAACTACTACTGGTTTTCCGATACGTCGGAAAGCGATTCGGAAGTTCCATAGTATCGGAAAATCATTAGGAGAATTCACTATGGCAGTTAATGTAAACACAAACGTATCGGCAATGACCGCACAACGTTATTTAAATGGCGCAAACACATCGATGAATACATCAATGGAACGTTTGTCTTCAGGTAACAAGATCAACAGTGCAAAAGATGATGCGGCTGGTCTTCAAATTTCGAACCGATTAAATGTTCAGAGCCGCGGTCTAGACGTAGCCGTGCGAAATGCGAACGATGGTATTTCAATGGCTCAAACCGCTGAAGGTGCAATGAACGAAACCACAAGCATCCTACAACGTGTTCGTGACCTTGCACTTCAATCATCAAACGGTTCTAACACTAAAGATGACCGTTCAGCGATTCAAGAAGAAATCGGTGCACTAAATGACGAATTAAACCGAATTGCAGAAACAACATCATTTGGTGGTAATAAGCTGCTTAACGGCACGTTCCAAACTAAATCGTTCCAGATCGGTGCAGATAACGGTGAAGCGGTAATGCTCAGTGTTAAAGACATGCGTAGTGATAATGAGCACATGGGTGGAAAAAGCTATGCTTCTGCTAACGGAAAAGACAAAGACTGGGGTGTACAAGCGGGTGCCAATGACTTATCAATCACGCTAACAGATAAAGTAGACGGTGAAAAAACGATTAATATTAGCGCGAAAGTGGGCGATGATATTGAAGAAGTAGCGACTTATATTAACGGTCAAACCGACGCGATTACGGCATCTGTAGATGACGATGGCAAACTTCAGCTGTTTACTGATAGTAATACTGTGGAAGGTGAAGCAACCTTTGGCGGTAGCTTGGCAAGTGAATTGGGGATTCAAGCTGCAACAGATAAAACCGTTAATAATATCGATGTGACGACTGTTGGTGGTTCACAAGAGGCGGTTGCGGTTGTCGATGCGGCACTAAAATATGTTGATAGTCATCGTGCAGAACTGGGTGCATTCCAGAACCGATTCGACCATGCAATTAACAACTTAGACAACATTAATGAAAATGTTAACGCGTCTAAGAGCCGAATCAAAGATACCGATTTTGCGAAAGAAACGACGAATCTTACCAAGTCTCAAATTCTTTCTCAGGCTTCAAGCTCTATTCTTGCTCAAGCCAAGCAAGCACCAAATGCTGCTTTGGGTCTACTAGGCTAATTAGCCAACTCAAGCGCAAAAAAATCCAGCTCAGGCTGGATTTTTTTATGTTTGTTATTTACTAAATATAATCTTAGCAATCGAGCTATTTAGTTTTGATATCTCGGGATGACCAGCAGACTTTGAGTCGGTGATAAGCATATTTATCTCAAATGGTGTTGCGTATACAGTACGGCTGGTAACACCGATTTTATCGCTGTCAGCTAAGATGATGGTTGACTTCGCTTGCTTGACCATCGAACTGGCAATCGCGGCTTCGTGGTGGTAGAAACTGCTGGCTCCAGCTTCGTGTGATAAGCCAACAGGGGAGAGTATTGCTATATCAGCTCGATATCTATTCAGCTCATTTAGGGTGATTTCGCCGCTGGTCGCTTGAGTGGTTTTCCCCATGTGTCCACCTAATAAGATGACTTCATGTTGCTCTGGTACTGAAGAAAGGCAATTTGCTATTTCTAAGCTGTTGGTAACAACGGTTAGTCCAGACATCGATAACAGCTCTTCAGCTAGATAAGAAGTCGTACTTCCTGCATCGATGAAAATAGTTTGTCCTGCCTTTAGTTGTTTCACCGTCTCTCGAGCGATCGACTTCTTTTCGCTTTTTTTAATTAGACTACGTATCTCAAGAGGCTTTTCCGCTTCGGGTTGGCATGAGATGACTCCACCATGGACACGCCTAAGCTTACCTTGGTCTTCCAATTTCAGAACGTCTCGGCGTACCGTTTCACGAGATACTCCGAGATGTTGAATAATGACTTCAGTACTGACTTGATTGAGTGTTGATAACAGCGCTGTAATGCGATGAAGACGAGTTTCTTCTAGCATGATTGTCGTTTAACCTTTTACTTATCAAGTGAGTCAGTTCTATTTCTCACTTAGAAATTCAGTATGCACTCTGCCATCGTCATCACGTATATCACGTTTGCAAAACCATAGCCTCCACCATTTCATCGGTGAAGGCTGTGATGCTTAAGAGAACGTAATGTGAGATGTAATCGAGTTAGGCGACGAGCTGCATTTCCTGTTCATTAAAGAGAAGATCCAGAGTACTACCAGATGAGATTAGACTCTCTGGACTGCGATTAAGTGTGTCGATGGTGAGCTCACCCGCTTCAGTTTGAACGCGATAACGGATGACATTGCCAAGTAGTTGGTGATTGACGACTTTAGCCGAAACAGGTTTTGAAATATGTTTCGCGTATTGTGCTCCTGGCTCTTTGATATAAATGGATTCTGGTCGAATTGCGAGTTGTCCGGTAATCGATTGGCCAAATAGGGTGTGAACTTGTTGCGCATTCAGGAGGTTATAGCTTCCCATAAACCCTGCAACAAAAGAGTTGGCGGGCTTAGTGTAGATACTTTCAGCACTGCCACTTTGAACAATATTCCCTTTATCCATCAGAAAGATTCGGTCAGATAATGTCAGAGCTTCTTCTTGGTCATGGGTAACGAAGATAGTGGTAAGTCCCATCTCCTTTTGAATTTCTCGAATCTGCTCACGTAAGCTGCGTCGAATCCGAGCATCAAGTGCCGATAGTGGCTCGTCAAGCAGTAGAATTTTGGGCTGTACGACTAAAGCTCTCGCAAGTGCTACTCGCTGTTTTTGCCCTCCAGAAAGTTGGTGAGGGTAGTGCTGCTCTCTACCACCAAGTTCAACGAGTTCTACCACTCGGCGGACTCGTCGCTCAATGTCGCTACTGTCGACTTTATGCATTTTTAGGCCGAAGGCGATGTTGTCCCAAGTGGTCATATTTGGGAATAGAGCGTAGCTTTGGAATACCATCCCAATATCACGCTGTTGTGGTTTTGCATGGGTGATGGCATTGCCATTAATGTAAATTTCCCCGCTATTGACGGGAGTGAGGCCAGCAAGGCAGCGTAGTAACGTTGATTTTCCACAACCACTTGGCCCTAATAGCGTGATGAACTCACCTTGATTAATCGTGAAATTGATGTCTTGAAAAATTGGGGTGTCACCATAAGCTTTTTCTAAGGCGATGATTTCAACATAGTTCATAGCGAGCTCCTAGCGGCTTAAGCGTGTTGCGATCCAAGTTAGGATCAAAGTAAATAGGAAATAAGAGATAACAAGCGCCGACGTGAAGTGGCCGCTGGTTTGTCGCATGTTGTAGAGGTAAACCTGCAACGTTTCGACACGAGTACCAACTAATATATTGGCAAAAACAAACTCTCCGAATAAAAACGAGAAAGATAGAAAGAGCGATGCCATAAGACCTTTTTTCAGGTTCGGTAGCACTATCGCAATGAAAGCGGTGGTGGTACTTGCTCCAAGAAGGTGAGCAGCATCCATAAGGTCGCGCAGATTAATCGCAGCAAAGCTATTGGCGAGTGATCGATACATAAATGGGAAGGCGATAGTGAAATAGGTGCCGATTAAAATCCAAGGGGTTCCAATTAGGGTAATTGGCCCATCTGCATACAACTGAAGTAGACCAACAGAAGAGACGACTGGTGGTACGGCAAAGGGCAAAAGAAGTAGCAAATTCATCCACCCATCCAATTTCGGGAAATAGTAAAATACAACAAAAACCATTGGTACAATCAACACTGTACTCAGGGCTAGAGCGCTAAGGCAGATCAACAGCGAGCGGCCAAAAGCAGCCAAAAAACGTGGATCTTGCCACAACTTTAGATACCAATCGAAAGTGAATCCTTGTGGAAAAATAGTTGCTCCCCAATGCTCAGAGAGTGAATACGCTAACGTTGCAATAAGTGGAATCAACAATATACCGACGAGCGTCAACACAACGGTACGATGGTATAAACTGGACGTTTGATTATGATTTGGCATGATAACTCCGTTTCAGTAGCCATTGATTTACTGCCGTTATCAGAGCCATAAGTCCGATAAGTAAAACAGACAGCGCAGCTGCAAGGTTCGGCTCCAAATAGAGGTCTCCAGAAACTAGGCTGGCAATGCGAATGGTCACTAGATTGTAATTACCGGTCGTTAAGGCGTAAGCGCTGGCGTAGGCACCAACCGCATTTGCAACGAGAATAATGAATGTCCCTAAAATGGCTGGCGATAGTACAGGCAGCACAACCAAACGCCAGTAGTCAAAAATATTGGCTCCCAGAAGCGCGGCCGCGTCTTGCCAATCATCGTCGATGGCATCAAATGCGGGGTAAAGAAGTAAGATAGCGAGTGGTATCTGAAAGTAGGTGTAGATAAAGATTAAACCTGTGTGCGAATAGAGATTGAACTCGTCGATAAGACCCCATTGACGCAAGATCAACGTGATGGCTCCGTTGAACCCTAAAATAATAATAAATGCGAAAGCCAGTGGTACACCACTGAAATTACTGGTCATGTTAGTAAATGCAATCATCCACTCTCGCAAGCGGCAATCAACCCTATGCAGTGAAGCTGCTGCGATGGTTGCAATCACTAATGCAGTGACACTTGCATACAGTGAAATAGATAAACTGTTGCTAAACGACTGAAGAAAAAAGGCAGAACTGAATATCTCTTCATAGTGTTCTAGTGACCACTCTTCTTCGACTAAGAAACTATTTATAAATACCCAAATCATCGGAGCGATTTGAAATAACACAAAGAATACGGCGAAGGGAATGAGTAATAGTGCGGCTCGTCCATGCTCTATTTTTAAACGTCGTGTTAAGTGAAGCCAACTCGTGATCGGCTGCTTTTTCAGTGGTGCAATAGTTTTGCTTTCCTGAATCTCTGCAGCATTTTTCATTGTATATGACCTCTTTGTAGAAGTTCTGGGGGATAAGGCTTGTCGTGATTCGCAAGGCCGAGCAGTTCACAAATCAAACCACATAACTGTGTTTGTAATACCGTAGCGGTGAGATCCGATTCAGCTTGATGAGACATTGCGGAACCTATTAGATAAAGTGGAACTTGACGCTCTTCTGCAAGAGTTCCACCGTGAGTTTTGTCATTATTCATACCGTGATCGCTAGTTATAACCAGTTGGTATCCTTCCTCTATCCACTCCGGGACAAAGTGAGAAAGAATCACATCTGCTTGGCGAGCTGAATTCCGGTATTCCGCCGAATCGAGCCCAAACTTGTGCCCAGCATCGTCAATATTCATTGGATGAACCAATAAAAAATCAGGGTCATAGTTAAGACGTAGCGCTTCAGCATCAAGGAACAGGTGATCATCGGGGTAGTGATCGGCGTGGTAGAACATCCCATGTTGAATTGAGAGAGACTTGTTGTTGGTGATTCGGTCGCGTATCGGCTGGTAAGGAGACTGATTATAAAGCTCACTGACCCAGTGGTATGCGGCGGCAGAGGTTGTTAATCCAGAATCTCGGGCAAGGCTAAAGATACTTTGATGCTTAGAGAGCCGACAAATCTGGTTGCTTACAATGCCACTATCAATTGGGCGAACACCAGTTAATAAGCACTCGTAAAGAGGGCGAGAGAGCGAAGGAAGTTCAGACGTGATTCCATAGAAGCTTGCTCTGTTTGACTCGACGAGTGCGTTGAGGTAGCCCATACACTCTTGGGCTACCTGCTTACTTAGGCCATCGAGCACAATAAATATGACTTTATTACTCATGTTAATAACCTTATCGTCCTTATTGGATATGAATAACGACGCTTTCTTGCCATTTACGTGGCAGTTTGCGAGCTGTTTTTTCCCAGCTAGTAAAGTCACCAACAGGTTTTGCATTAACATACTGCTCGTTAGGCAGTAGTTTTTCAGTTACATCGGCAGGCATCTCTAGTTTATCGCTACGAATTGGGCGAGCATAGCCACGAGCAAGGTTTAGCTGTCCGGCATCACTAAGAATATATTCTCGAGTCAACTTTGCAGCATTTGGGTTTTTAGCGTATTTGTTGATGATTGTGGTGTAACCAGAAATGACAGAACCATCAGAAGGAATAAGCACAGTAAAGCGATCACGATTGATTTGATCTCGATAGTTAAGCGCATTGAAGTCCCATAGAATACCGACTTCGATCTCGCCTTTTTCAAGGTTTGCAATTGATGGATCGTTTAGAGACAAGCGACCTTGTTTTGCTAACTCACCAAACAACGTTAGAGCCGGTTCAATGTCTTTTTCATTACCGCCTCGGGCAATAGCCGCCGCCAACACTGCGTTGTTAGCTTGTGAAGCAACGCCGACATCGCCAACAGTTACGCGATAATCACCGGTCAGAAGATCAGCCCAGCTTGTTGGTGCTTCCTTCACAAGATTATTATTCACGATAAACGCGATAGTCCCAGTGTAAGCAAGCATCCAATGACCATCTTCATCTTTTGCCCAATCTGGAATGTCGCTCCACGTACTTGGTTTGTAAGGTTGAGTTACCCCTTTTTTAACTGCTACTCGGCCAAAGGCAAAACCAACATCACCAATATCTGCGGTTGCATTTTTTTTCTCAGCTTCGAACTTGGCAATCTCTTGAGCAGAGCTCATATCGGTATCTTGATGTTTTAAGTTATACACCGAGCTCATATCTTCCCAAGTCTGTTTCCAGTTGGCCCACCCATCGGGCATTCCGATACTGTAAACTTGACCTTCTTTTTGAGCGGCTTGGACTAAGGTATCGAGGTCAGTATTTGCTTGAAGGTTCATCGTTGCAGCGAGTGCAGATAATGAAAGTCCCATCACTAATTTCTTCATCGTTTCATTCCTTGAATTGTCATTTAATTAGCCAGTAACCATCTGAGGTTGTGTTTTTTTGTGTATTTGGTTCTGAAAAGCAAAAAAGGTGCCATGAGTTATTTATTTTCATTTCTGTATGAATAACTTCTTATTTATCAATTATATGTAGGTTACTGTGTGTAATAATCTGACTTGTTGATAAAACCAACCCCAGAAATCTATGATCAATGTTGGTGCTTATTTGTTTGTTTTTATGCATTGAAAAGTATTTGTGTAAAAGTGTGTTTTAAATTGAAAGATATGAATAAGCAGACATATCCACGATGGTATAAGGTTAATATGCAGTCTTAATTTTATTTTGATGTCTTATTGTGTTGGCGCGGAATATCTCGATGCTTGGAGTGGTACTAAAGTTCAAAAGTAGAGCAACAGATAATAGTTTTTGACAAAATTTTAAGAGTTTTTCGCAACGACAAAACCAATATCCTAAATACACTGCTGGGTAACGAGAATTTAACGTGTTACTTGATGAGTGAACTTCACTGATTAAAATCAGAAGGAATACAAGGATGATTGATATAAATAGTGAAATAAGTATGGATTTAGCGAGTCAGTCTGAGAGTGATTTGTGGTCCATGATATCGTCGAACTATATGACCGACGAAGTGAGTTTGTTAAACAGCCTACTGCCGCTTGCCACGCCTTCAGATGATGAGAAAACTGACATTGAAAAGGAAGCTATCGCGTTAATCAACGATATTCGTGCCGATAAAAAAGCGGTACAGATGATCGATGCATTGCTGCTTGAGTACAGTCTTGATACGCAGGAAGGAATACTTCTAATGTGTCTTGCGGAAGCCTTGATGCGTATACCTGATGCAGAGACGGCCGATGCACTCATTCGTGATAAATTGACAGTGGCAGATTGGAAGTCTCACTTAAAAGGCGAGAATTCTGCGTTTGTTAATGCCTCGACCTGGGGGTTAATGTTAACGGGTAAAGTATGTGGCCTAGTTGGTAATTCTACACCTTCTCCAGTGAGCGCTATTAGTGGATTGGTAAATAAGTTATCTGAGCCAGTAATTCGTCAAGCAATGAACCAAGCGATGGCTATTTTAGGTAAGCAATTTGTTCTCGGAAGGACGATAGAAGAGGCGAATAAAAACGGAGCAGCCAAACGAAAAGCGGGCTTTGATCACTCCTTTGATATGTTGGGAGAAGCGGCACTGACCGCGGCTGATGCCAAAAAATATTTCGATGACTATATGTCGGCCATCGAAACTGTCGGCAAAACGGCGGCAAGCAGTCATGATTCGACACCGTCTATTTCAATGAAGTTATCGGCACTTCATCCTCGCTATGATGTTGTAAACGAAGCGAGAGTGATGGATGAGTTGTTTGAGGCACTGCTTATCTTAGCTAAGCGTGCAAGAGAGTTAAACGTACCATTAACGATTGACGCAGAAGAGATGGATCGGCTCGAGCTTTCTCTAAGACTGTTTAAGAAGCTTTACCAACATCCGGTCATTAAAGGTTGGGGGCAATTTGGTCTGGTCGTTCAAACATATGGGAAAAGAGCACTCCCGGTTTTTGCTTGGCTAAATCGGTTAGCGGATGATCAAGGAGACTTGATACCCGTGCGCTTAGTTAAAGGTGCGTACTGGGACAGTGAGATCAAGTGGTCTCAGCAGGCTGGTTATGATAACTATCCCGTTTTCACTCGCAAGGAAGGGACCGATGTGTCTTATCTTGCTTGTGCGCGTTTTGTTCTTCAAAAAGAGGTAAATCGGAACTTATATCCTCAGTTTGCTAGTCACAACGCACAAACAGTGACGTCAATTGCCGTAATGGGTAAGGAAAGTGAATATGAATTTCAGCGTCTGCATGGAATGGGGGAAGCGCTGTATAACCAAGTGATGGCGAGATATGGCGCCAATGTTCGTATTTATGCGCCAGTGGGGAGCCATAAAGATCTGTTGCCTTATTTAGTGCGTCGATTACTGGAAAATGGCGCGAACAGTTCTTTTGTACACCGTCTGGTTGATGCAAGATGTCCTGTTGAACTCTTAATTCAACACCCAGTTGAACAGTTGTTAAGTCAACCCTCGTTTGATAATAAAGCGATTCCTCTTCCTCCTTTTATCTTCCCTGAACGGAAGAATTCCCGTGGTATCAATATCGATATTGATAATGAACGAGGGTCGTTTGAAGAGGATGTACACGCCTTTATGAACACGTCGTGGACGGCTGCCCCTGTTATCAATGGTAGATCTCTGTATGTCGATTTGATTAATAAAGGAGCAGAAGCTGTTTCAGTCACAGCGCCATATGATCGTAAGGTGGTCGTGGGTTCAGCGATATATGCGCAAGAAGAGCACGTCGAGCTTGCGTTTGAATCCGCACAAGCTGCGTTTGGTGACTGGCAGCAGCGAAGTTATGAAGAAAGAGCATCATGTTTAGATAAACTGGCCGATTTGTTAGAAGAGAATCTAGCGGAGTTTGTAGCACTTTGTCACCAAGAAGCGGGTAAAACCATTCATGATTCGATCGATGAAGTTCGCGAGGCCGTTGATTTCTGCCGTTATTACGCTCAACAAGAAAAGATTTTTGAAGCCGTAGTGTCAAAAGGCTTTAACGGAGAGTCGATTACGACGTCACGCCAAGGGCGCGGAGTCTTTGTCTGTATCAGTCCGTGGAATTTCCCTTTGGCTATTTTCTTAGGTCCCATTGCGGCCGCATTAGTCTCGGGGAATACTGTGATTGCTAAACCGGCAGAGCAGACGAGTTTGATTGCGGTTAAGGCGGCGGAGCTTATTCATGAAGCTGGTTTCCCATCAGGAGTATTCCACTTGTTACCGGGCACCGGAGCTGAGTTGGGTAATGCATTAACCTCTCACCCTTGTGTTGCGGGCGTTGCTTTTACGGGGTCGACTCAAACTGCTCAAAAGATCAATCAATCTCTTTCTTCACGAACGTGTCAACCAGCGCCATTGATTGCCGAAACCGGTGGGTTAAATGCGATGGTTGTCGACAGTACTTCATTACCAGAACAAGTGGTTCGTGATGCGTTACGTTCCGCTTTTGCGTCAGCGGGACAACGATGTTCGGCGTTACGAGTGTTATGTGTGCAAGAGGATATTGCAGACCAAATTACTGAGGCAATTTCAGGTGCGATGGATCAACTTACCATCGGTTTACCTTACCTTCATAAAACCGATGTAGGGCCGATTATTGATAAAGCAGCGAAACAAAAATTGCAGGCTCATATTGATGAAATGACATCAAAGCACACATTGATCAAACAAATGCCACTGAGCGCTGAGTGCGAGAATGGCGATTTTATTGCTCCTTGTGTATTTGAAATTCCTGATATTTCCTGTCTTAAAGAGGAATCGTTTGGGCCAGTACTGCATGTTATTCGCTACAAGAGTACCGAGCTCGTTGAACTTGTCGAAAAAATTAATAATACCGGATATGGGTTAACCCTCGGTATTCATAGTCGCAATGAGACCACTTACCGTTGGATAGAGAAACACGCCAAAGTGGGGAACAGTTATATCAACCGAGATCAAGTTGGTGCCGTTGTCGGCGTTCAGCCATTTGGTGGTCAAGGACTATCGGGCACAGGACCAAAAGCAGGCGGACCAAACTACCTATATCGATTTACTCAAGTTAACCACATGGAGGTGGCACAATGAGCCAGAATTTAGCTCTCTTTAATACGGCTTTAAGCGCGTTTGATTCTTGGTCTTTAATTTCTCCTAAAGACAGACTTGTAGCTCTTTCGGTATGTAAACCAGCGATCCCTTCTGCTTATTTATCGGCATTTGAGTATCAATATGATTATGCAAAAGTCATTGTTGATAAAAATGAGTATCTTGTCAGCCCAACTGGGGAGTCTAATGAACTCTATACTCAGGGGCGAGGCGTTGCTGTGATGTTGGTTGATATCGATGAGGGAGAATCGCTTCAATCGGTATTTGCGATGCTGGCTGCAATCGTGATAGCGGGAAACAGCCTAATTATTTGCACTGATAATACCGACTTAACGGGAGCCATAACTCGCTTGGTTCAGACCAATCACCTGCCAGTAGGTATTATTGCCGCTTCTAGTCGAGCAGAATATTCCGAGCTTATGAATTATGACATTCGCAATTTTGTTTATATAGGCGACTCTATGGTCGTACCTTCGTTAAACAAAGCGCTTTCCTTAAGGCCAAGTGCAATTACCGCGTTAGTTGCTGAAACAGATTTGGTGGCGTTACCGGTCGCTAAAGATCCTATGCTAGCACTTCAATTTGTGACGGAAAGAGTTCGGACAACCAATATCACTGCGATTGGGGGCAACGCGATGCTATTAGAACTAGGGAGTGACGAGCACTGATTGCTCTTTGGCATGATGTACAAATGGGCGGCTATTCGTTTGTTACAATGAATAGCGTCCTTTTATGACCAATAGTGAGTCTTATAATGCGAAGGTGAAATACCTTCATATTTAGAAAAGGCATGAGTGAAAGCACTCTGACCTGAAAAACCAGCCATATCAGATATCTGACTTAGTTTTACATTTTTATTTTCAATCAACTGCTTAGCGTACTCAACTCGTTTGGTTAAAACGTATTGATGCGGGGTAACGCCAGTTTGTTTTTTAAATAAATTGTGGAATTGACTCTCACTTAAAAAGACACTCCCAGCCATCTGGCTCACAGAAATTTTATTTTGGATGTTGCTATGAATAAAGCAATCGATGATATCCATATTGAGTCGCTGACTATGGGTATGAAATGCACGAGCATGTTTTTTTAACAGCGCTACCACAGTGTAATTGCAAGCTTGACATAGGGAAGCATCATCTGGACAGGACCTGACCTCAGTCGCTAACATTCGAATTAACTGCGTTGTCGTCGCACTTAACCCGAAGTAACAATCAGAGATAGCAAGTTCTTGCATTTGACTCATTGCAGATTCATTACCTTCAAGATTAGAAGCTAGGTTGAGAACTAAAATTTCAGAAGGCTCATCAATACTACTAAAAGCGTGTCTTGAGTCGGGCGTTATAATGCAGCCTTGGCCCGGTATGATTTTATTCCCACTACCGCTAATATCGAAATCTGCTTTTCCTTGAAGGCCAATAACAACTTGTAAATAGTCATGAGCGTGCCCAGAAGTTTCTGTTGAGAGCGTAATATTCTCAATTGGAGAGGGAGCTGGATAAAGCAATGGCTTTGAATATTGATTATATGACATATATATCCCTCCTTTGATTCATAATGGCACGCGAGCTTGTTATTTTAGGCTTCCAAGTGAATGCCAATTATACTCTTTGTTGGTAAAAGAAATATATTGTTGGTAAAAGAACAATATTCTTTAGCCTAGGATAGCTTTGCTGGATGAGAAAAGAAACAGGAATTAAAACTTGGTGAGTCGTTGGAGACAATAGCAATAAGAGACGCGACAATTACAGTTAAAATCAATTAGAAATGCGATTGTCGTAGATGAATGATCAATTTAGGAAGAAATGGTGGCTACGACGGGATTCGAACCTGTGACCCCATCATTATGAGTGATGTGCTCTAACCAACTGAGCTACGTA
>CANNGN010000013.1 GCA_947504195.1 uncultured Vibrio sp.
ATACCCCGCCGTAGTCGGCAGGGTATTCAAAGTATTAAGTAAATAAGTCCCTAAGGATTACTGACCTTTAACTTCTTGTAAACCGTTGTAAGGAGCTTTAGCACCTAGAGCTTCTTCGATACGGATTAACTGGTTGTACTTAGCTACACGGTCAGAACGGCTCATAGAACCTGTTTTGATTTGACCTGCTGCAGTACCTACCGCTAGATCAGCGATAGTTGCATCTTCAGTTTCGCCAGAACGGTGAGAGATAACAGCTGTGTAGCCTGCATCTTTCGCCATTTTGATCGCTGCTAGAGTTTCAGTTAAAGAACCGATTTGGTTGAACTTGATTAGGATAGAGTTCGCTACGCCTTTCTCGATACCTTGAGCTAGGATCTTAGTGTTAGTTACGAATAGATCGTCACCAACAAGTTGTAGTTTGTCACCTAGAAGTTCAGTCTGGTGTTTGAAACCATCCCAATCTGACTCGTCAAGACCGTCTTCGATAGAAACGATTGGATAATCGTTAGCAAGACCTTGTAGGTAGAAGTTAAACTCTTCAGAAGAGAATACTTTACCTTCGCCTTTCATGTTGTAGTTGCCAGCTTCTTTGTCGTAGAACTCAGATGCAGCACAGTCCATTGCTAGAGTAACGTCTTTACCTAGAACGTAACCAGCCGCTTCTACAGCTTCTTTGATTGCAGCTAGTGCAGCAGCGTTAGACTCAAGGTTTGGAGCGAAACCACCTTCATCACCAACAGCAGTGCTTAGACCTTTAGCTTTAAGTACTTTAGCTAGGTTGTGGAATACTTCAGCACCGATACGTAGACCTTCTTTAAGAGTAGAAGCGCCAACTGGTTGAATCATGAATTCTTGGATATCAACGTTGTTATCAGCGTGCTCACCACCATTGATGATGTTCATCATTGGAAGAGGCATAGAGAATACGCCAGCTGTACCGTTAAGCTCAGCGATGTGCTCGTATAAAGGCATGCCTTTCGCAGCAGCTGCAGCTTTAGCGTTTGCTAGAGAAACCGCTAGGATTGCGTTTGCACCAAACTTATTCTTGTTTTCAGTACCATCTAGGTCAATCATAACTTGGTCAACAGCTGCTTGATCTTTTGCATCTTTACCAAGTAATGCTTCAGCGATGTCGCCGTTTACAGCAGCAACTGCTTTAAGTACACCTTTACCTAGGAAACGGGCTTTGTCACCGTCACGTAGCTCAAGAGCTTCGCGAGAACCAGTAGATGCGCCAGATGGAGCAGCAGCCATACCGACGAAACCGCCTTCTAGGTGTACTTCAGCTTCAACAGTTGGGTTACCACGTGAGTCGATGATTTCACGACCTAGAACTTTAACGATCTTAGACATTAATGTTTCCTCTCATTTTGAAATTAAATATCAAATTTAAAGGTAGCTGTTACAAATACAACTACCCGGGTCCTTTTAGAACTTTTCACTATTCTGAGCGCTGATATTCACCAGCAGCTTTAACAAATCCAGCGAATAGCGGATGGCCATCGCGTGGAGTCGAAGTAAATTCTGGGTGGAATTGAGCCGCAACAAACCACGGGTGATTTGGGTTCTCAATCACTTCTACCAATTTCTTGTCCGCTGAAAGCCCTGAGACTTTAAGACCAGCCTTTTCAATTTGTGGACGAAGAACATTATTTACTTCATAGCGGTGACGATGACGTTCGTGAATGGTTTCACTTCCATAGAGCTCATGAGCTTTTGTCCCTTTTTCTAAGTGACATAACTGAGAGCCTAAACGCATTGTACCGCCTAAATCTGATTGCTCTGAACGTGCTTCAACAGCACCATCTGAGTCAATCCATTCAGTGATTAAACCAACCACTGGGTATTTCGAATCTTTATCAAACTCGGTTGAATGTGCACCTTCTAATCCTGCGACATTACGAGCATATTCAATTAATGCTACCTGCATCCCTAGGCAGATGCCTAAGTAAGGTACACCATTTTCACGAGCATATTGAGCGGCTAAAATTTTACCTTCAACCCCACGGTCTCCAAACCCACCAGGAACGAGAATCGCATCCAATTCACCTAATACTTCTGTTCCCTTATTTTCAAGGTCTTGCGAATCAACATAACGAATCGTCACATTCAAACGATTCTTAAGGCCCGCATGAATTAAAGCTTCATTCACCGATTTATATGCATCTGGAAGTTCGATGTATTTACCCACCATTCCGATGGTTACTTCACCTGTTGGGTTAGCTTCTTCGTAAATAACCTGTTCCCATTCAGACAAATCAGCTTCTGGAGCATCCAGTCCAAAACGCGTACAAACAATATCGTCCAAGCCTTGCGATTTAATTAACTGAGGAATTTTGTAGATTGAATCTACATCCTTCATTGAAATAACCGCTTTCTCTTGAACATTACAGAATAGTGCAATTTTCTTACGTTCGTTAGCCGGAATAACACGATCTGAACGACATACAAGAATGTCTGGCTGAATACCGATTGATAATAGCTCTTTCACTGAATGTTGCGTTGGTTTGGTTTTTACTTCACCTGCAGCTGCTAAATAAGGAACCAGTGTCAAATGCATAAACATTGCACGTTCACGACCTAATTCAACCGCTAGCTGACGAATTGCTTCCATAAAAGGCAGTGATTCGATATCACCAACCGTACCGCCAACTTCAACGATAGCAATATCATGACCTTCAGAGCCAGCGATAACACGATCTTTAATCGCGTTAGTAATATGAGGAATAACCTGAATCGTCGCACCTAAGTAATCGCCACGGCGCTCTTTACGAAGGACGTCTGCATAAACACGACCTGCAGTAAAGTTATTCCGTTTCGTCATTTTGGTGCGAATAAAACGCTCATAGTGACCTAAGTCGAGATCGGTTTCAGCACCATCTTCAGTGACAAAAACTTCACCATGCTGAGTTGGACTCATGGTACCTGGATCAACGTTAATATACGGATCCAGCTTCATCATAGTCACTTTAATGCCGCGAGCTTCTAAAATCGCTGCTAAGGATGCTGCTGCAATACCTTTACCAAGGGAGGATACTACCCCGCCAGTAACAAAAATATAATTTGTCGTCATGTTTAACCTGAAGTTGGTTGAATGAGGGAAATGAGTTCATCTGGACGGGAAGCAAATATACCAGAACCCCTTAACCGCCACAACGTGAAACTTATCACACTCTTCTGTTTTCTTTTTTGCTTCAAATCAATTCAACAGATTTAGTTCTGAAAGCAAAATTTGATGTAATGACTTGCTCTATGTAGTAAACAACTGATCTAGCTCTGTTTTACCACATTGATATGATCATTTTATTTCCGGACTTTCTCTTCACGCTTTATTTCATCCCACATGCCATCCAATTCACTTAGATTGTAATCGGTAAGCTTAGCGTTATTATGCGCAACTTTTTGTTCAATTTGATGAAAGCGGCGCATAAATTTCAAGTTAGCTTTGGTTAATGCAGCTTCAGGATCGTGGCCCAAATGACGAACCATATTCACCATAGCAAACATCATATCGCCCAACTCTTCTTCTAACTTGTCTTGGTCAATATTGACTTGCAGAGCTTCATCCATCACTTCTTCAATCTCTTCCTCAACCTTCGCTACCACAGGGCCTAGAGAGTCCCAATCGAATCCATACTTTGCGGCACGCTTTTGCAGTTTATTCGCTTTGCTTAATGCGGGAAGTGATTGTGGGATGGAATCAAAAATTGAGTCGACCTTGTCACTCTCTTGTTTTTGTAACTTTTCTTCGGCTTTAACTTTGTCCCAATTGGCATTGATCTCTTCATCACTTCCAAAAGTTTGATCACCAAAAACATGAGGGTGACGACGAATCAACTTTGCATTGACTTCATCGATCACATCTGAGAAATCAAACAGCCCTTTTTCTTGTGCTAATTGGCTGTAGAAAATGGCTTGAAACACAAAGTCGCCAAGCTCTTCTTTTAAGTTCGTGTAATCTTTGTTGTAAATGGCGTCGACAACTTCATAGGTTTCTTCGATTGTGTGAGGAACGATGGTTTCAAAGCTCTGCTTTTTATCCCATGGGCAGCCATTCTCTGGATCTCTTAATTGCGCCATTATTTCTTGCAGTTTTTCAATCGGATGCGACATCGACTTCCCTTAATTGACTTGTCTTAACCATAGGTCTTGATTAACCCAATCGTTTAACGGATAAAACATCCTTAGTTTGTTCAATTTTCCCTTGGATGCGAGACAATATTTCTACACTGGTTAATTCCAAATCAAAATCCATAAAAATCATTTGTCGTTTATAATCACTACGACTTTTCATACTGGCGACTTTAACTTTTTCATTGGCCAATAAGCTAGTTATGTCTTTCAATAGACCCGTTCTTTCCATTGCCTCAACGCGAATCGTCAGAATATAGGTGCCACCAACTCCCGCCCCCCAAACCGTATCGATAATCCGTTCTGGTGCATGGTGTCGAAGTTCTTCAAGTTGCTCACAATCACTGCGGTGGACCGATATACCACGCCCTTGAGTAATGTAGCCTTTAATTTCATCTCCAGGAATTGGACGACAGCAACGTGCGATATGATTCATTAGGTTATCTACGCCTTGAACCACAACTGCATCTTTACTGGTTTTAGCTGTGCTCGAAGTTTTCGTTTCTGAAATTTTGAGTTTTTCCAGTGCGAGTTTGTCTTCTTCTTCAGCAGTCGGCTTATTCACTAGAGCATTAATGTGATTCAGCACTTGGTTGATGCGTAAATCACCGCTACCAACGCCGACATACAATTCTTCAGGAGAGTTTACATTGAAGCGCTTCAGGGCATAATCTGTTGCATCTTTTAGTGTTGCACCGATCTTTTGCAGTTCTGCTTCTAAAATCTCTTTGCCTGCCTCAAGATTTTTCTCTCGGCTCTGTTTTCTAAACCAGGCATTAATTTTGGCACGAGCACGTCCTGAGTGAACAAAACCTGTTGCAGGATTCAGCCAATCTCGTGATGGATTCGCTTCTTTTGTCGTGATGATTTCAACTTGATCACCCATGGCTAGCTTATGGGTAAATGGCACAATACGCCCGCCCACTTTCGCGCCAATACAACGGTGCCCAACTTCTGAGTGAATATGATACGCAAAGTCCAACGGGGTCGCGCCCATTGGCAGATCAACCACATCACCTCGTGGAGTAAAGGCATAAACTCGGTCATCAAATACTTGGCTGCGTAACTCATCTAGCATCTCGCCAGAATCTGACATCTCTTCTTGCCAATCGAGCAGTTTACGTAGCCATGCAATTTTCTCATCGTAGCCACTACGACCAACCGATTTACCTTCTTTATATTTCCAGTGAGCGGCAACACCGAGTTCAGAATCCTCGTGCATTTGTTTAGTACGAATCTGAATCTCGATAGTCTTGCCTTCTGGCCCGAGGATCACTGTATGAATTGATTGATATCCGTTAGGTTTCGGATTAGCAACATAATCATCAAACTCTTGAGGCAAGTGCTTAAATTGAGTATGAACGACGCCAAGTGCCGCATAACAATCCTGTAGTTTGTCGGCAATAATCCGTACCGCTCGCACATCAAATAGCTCATCAAATGCGAGGTTTTTCTTCTGCATTTTTCGCCAAATACTGTAGATGTGTTTAGGTCGCCCACTAACATCCGCATTAATACTGCATGAGCTCATTTCAGCACGAAGATTATCGACAAAATTCTTAATATATTGCTCGCGAACAACACGACGTTCGGAAAGCTGTTTCGCGATCTGTTTATAGGTATCCGGCTGCTGATAGCGAAAAGCGTAATCTTCCATTTCCCATTTAAGTTGCCCTATCCCCAGACGGTTTGCCAATGGTGAATAGATATTGGCGCACTCTTTTGCCGCTTGGCGACGAACCTCATCTAGCTCGTCTTTGACTTCCCGTAAATTACAGATTCGCTCTGCCAGCTTAATCACCACACAGCGAAAGTCATCGACCATTGCAAGGAGCATTCGACGGACATTATCCACTTGTTCAGACGCATCGTGATGCTGGCTTGACGAGTTTAGTTGACCGATTGCGGCCATTTCATCGACACCATCGATAAGCTTAATGATCTCTTTGCCATACTCTTCTTCCAACTGTTCACGACTCATAACACCGTTCACAAAAGCCGGAAACAGTAGAGCGGCCACCAAAGTGGCTCGATCCATTGACAGCATCACTAAGATTTCGATCATTTCTCGACCACGCCACAACACCATCGTTTTTAGGTTTTGATCCGCATCAATCTGCTCTATCGATTGATAAACCTTTGTCAAACGCTCTGTTGTCGCCTTGTCTTGCCCCAAACTGCTCATCCAGCTATCAAGCTGAAATACCGAGTCTGACGTTAAATGTGCGCTTCTTACCGCAACCATTTTCTATACCTATATTGTGAATCTAACTATCGATTGTTATGAATCTATTTATCGAACAAATAATGCCATGGATTCTAAATGGCCAGTATGAGGGAACATATCCAACATCGCCAATTTTTCCAAGTGGTATCCCTGCTCTATCAATACCTGACTATCACGCGCCAATGTAGCTGGATTACAGGATACATATACGATACGTTGCGGAGAAAATTGTGATAACTGTGCTACAACTTGCTGCGCGCCTGCTCGAGCGGGATCGAGTAATATCTTATCAAACTGCTCATTTCCCCACGACGTTTCTCGCAAATCTTTCTCTAAGTTAGCTTGAAAAAATGTCGCGTTCTTCAAATCATTTAATGCCGCATTGGCCGACGCTTGCTCAACCATGCTATCGACCCCTTCTATTCCTACCAATTCGCTTACGCGTTTAGCAATAGGAAGACTAAAGTTACCCACACCACAAAATAAGTCGAGCACTTTGTCGTTCGATTCAAGCTGAAGCCAATCTATTGCTTGCGCCACCATACCTTGATTTACGGCTCGATTAACTTGAATAAAATTATTTGGTTTAAACTCAACCGATACCCCAACTTCAGAATAGACCGGTACTGGCCCATCAATATAGTCAAGCTCGTTGTTTTGCGGCATAAGATAAAGCGTAGCATTCAATGACGCAGCCAACTCAATCAACGCTTCTTGATCTCTTGCTTTCAACGCTTTTGTGTGACGTAACACAATGACAGCACCACTATCTGCAAGCACCACTTCAAGATGCCCCAGTGTTTCAGGAGAATAAAAAGTTTCAAGCAATAACTTTAAAGGTGAAAGTAGTTTATTCAGCTCAGGTTCCAATACTGGACATTGTTCAATAGTGACAATGTTCTTACTTTGCTTCTGACGAAAACCGAACTCTAACCTGTTCTGCTTTTTGTCCCAACGCAAACTGACTCGAGCTCGGCGTCGATATCCCTGTTCACTCGCTGAAATCGTGGGTTCCAGTTCTATCTTTTCATTTGTGACTTTATTCATCACATAACTCAAGGTTTTCTCTTTATGAGTCACTTGTTGTGAATGAGATAAGTGCTGCATGTCGCATCCGCCACACATATGGTAAAAAGAGCAAAATGGCTTTTGGCGTAGAGGGCTTCGCTCTAAGATTTTTACAATTTTCGCCCTAGCATATTTGCTTTTCTCTTCGCTAAACTGAACCAATACTTCTTCTTGCGGCAATCCACCATCGATAAAAACAGGTTTTTGATGATAGTAAGCAATACCACAACCTTGATGATCAAGTTTTTCGATCACTAAAGGAATGTGCTTACTATTGTGTGAAGTTTTCTTTTTTGGTTGGAAAAAACGTGCCATTATCTATGCCTAGCTGAAGAAGTGTCGCAATTTGCTTATAAAAATCACGGTTAAAAGTTAACAGTGATTGTCGAATAGTACTGAACTGATTAAGCTTACCAAGACACGGTCTCGGAGTATTCATAAGCTTTGGGGCTATTTTCCCATATCCACACAACGATGTTTAGAGAATAATGAATCGATATGGACTAAGAGCGCGAGTTATTACGTTAACTCTAGCGCCAACTTTGATTATAGGCTTAGCATTATGTGCTTTTTTCTCCTTTAATCGCTATCAAGACCTGGAAAATCAGGTCATCAATGCAGGTTCGAATATTATCGAGCCTCTCGCGATTGCGAGTGAAGAATCGCTACGAAATCAAAGTCGGGAATCCGTTCGTCGTATTATCAGTTACGCACACCGAAAAAACTCCCAGTTTGTCCGCAGTATCGCAGTATTTGACAGCAAACATCAGTTATTTGTGACGTCTAATTTCCACCCCAACTTTGAATCTTTAACCTTTGCACGAAATAAACCAATACCGACGCTTGGCACAGCGGTAATGAAAGACAACCACACCTTAATATTACGAACGCCGATCTTAGCAGAAAGTCGCTTAATTGATGGTTCTACTGATGTTCGGCGAATTCCAGTACTTGGTTATATTGCAATTGAACTCGATCTCTCGTCACTACGTTTACAACAATACCAAGAAATTTTTGCCGCAATTATGGTTTTAATTCTTGGGCTTGCGCTTTCAGGGTTATTTGCCTTCCGTTTGATGTACGACGTTACGCGCCCTATTACTCATATGAAAAACATGCTCGACCGTATTCGACGCGGCCACCTAGACGTTCGAATTGAAGGCACCATGCATGGAGAATTGGATGAACTAAAAAAAGGCATCAATGCCATGGCGGCATCCTTATCCGAGTATCACGGTGAAATGCAACATAGCATCGACCAAGCAACGTCTGATTTACGTGAAACATTAGAACAGCTCGAGATTCAAAACGTTGAACTCGACATCGCAAAAAAACATGCTCAAGAAGCCGCTCGAGTTAAATCTGAATTCTTGGCAAACATGTCTCATGAGCTGCGCACGCCACTCAATGGCGTTATTGGTTTTACACGACAAATGTTAAAAACCCAGCTATCCAAAAACCAACAAGATTATTTACAAACCATTGAAAAGTCGGCTAATAACCTCTTAAACATCATTAATGACATTCTCGACTTCTCCAAATTAGAGGCCGGTAAGTTAGCGCTAGAGAACATTCCTTTTGAATTTGAACAAAATCTCGAAGAGGTAATCGATCTCTTAGCCACGAGTGCGCACGAAAAAGGCCTCGAAATCACATTAAGAGTGGATCCTAATATTCCGATTGGATTGGTTGGTGACCCGCTTAGAATTCAGCAAGTACTGACTAACCTTGTCGGCAATGCGATTAAATTTACCGAGTCTGGGAATATTGACATCACTATCGAGCAAAAGTCAGTACATGATGATTGTTTCGAATTGCTCTTTTCTGTTCGAGATACAGGAATAGGTATCTCAGAGCGCCAACAAGCTCAACTATTTCAAGCCTTTAGCCAAGCAGACGCCAGCATATCTCGTCGCTATGGTGGAACCGGATTAGGATTGGTTATCACCCAAAAAATCGTCAGTCAGATGGGTGGAAAAATCGGCCTGACTAGCCGGTTACACCAAGGATCAACTTTTTGGTTTAATCTGCACTTAACGAAAACAGAAATACCTATTTCGGACTGGTTTGATCCAAAGCCTCTTGCTGGAAGTTCGGTGTTACTGATCGAAACAAATAAACGGGTTAAGCGACTGCTCCAGAAAACATTGGAAAGCGTGGGTATTAATGTCACAAGTGTTAATGAAGTGCCGACCAATTCAGGCCTTTATGATTATGTTATTTATAATTTAGCACTATCAAGCAATAACTCATTAATCACAATAGAACCAAAAGTTCGCCAAGTGCTTAACCTTGCACCTAATGTCATTATTGGCACACCAAGTACCGAGCTAGCATTGGCTGAATACTTGATGAAACATCATCCAGTGAAATGTGTTACCAAACCTCTTTCACGGAAAAAAATCATTCAAGCCATGCTCGATCTTCACCCAGTTAAATCCGATAGAAGTATCGATCTAGTTTCTCCACCTAACCTAGATAAACTTCCCTTAAAAGTGATGGCGGTAGACGACAACCCAGCCAACTTAAAGTTAATTACGGCGCTTCTATGTGAACGTGTTAAGTCTGTTGTCAGTTGTACCAATGGGCAAGATGCTATTGAAGAATCGATAAAGCAAAAGTTTGACATCATATTAATGGATATTCAGATGCCCCAAATTGATGGAGTATCCGCATCTAAGGAAATCAAACGTCAATCGTTCAATAGCGATACTCCGATTATTGCTGTTACTGCCCATGCAATGCCTGGTGAACGGGAGAGATTATTAAATGAAGGGATGGACGATTATCTTACAAAGCCAATCGAAGAGCATGTTCTTCAACAAGTCTTGGTACATTGGAATCCATACCCTTATGAACATCAAATAGAGAAACTTGAGATCCCAGCTACCCAGCCTGTTTCCGATAATATGTCATCCAACCTAAAAAGTGGTCAGGAACTCTCTGTCATCGACTGGGAGAGTGCTTTAAAACAAGCAGCAAACAAGCTCGATTTAGCTCAAGATATGTTGCGTATGTTAGTTGATTCCATTCCAGAAATAGTCATCCATATTGACCAAACTATAGCCGGTAAAATTGAACACAAAGATTTGCTTCAGCATATTCACAAGCTGCACGGTAGTTGCGCTTATTGTGGCGTTCCAAGGTTGAAAAAAATCTGTGCAGTGATAGAACACGCCTTACGTCAAAACAAGACCGTTGAAGAATTAGAACCTGAACTATTTGAGTTACTTGAAGAAATGGAAAAGGTTGTTGATGAGGCTAAAAGCTATATTTCCTAAAAGCTATCGTTGCAAACAACTGCATTCAATTAGTTTTTAGCCTCATTGTTGCGACGAAAACAGCTACGATTCAATAATCACCGTCGCAGTCGCATAATGTTTTTCATCTGAAATACTGACATGCATTGTTTTGCCGCCAATTAATTGTGAAATTTGTTCGGCTCGCCCTGTCATTGTCAGCTTAGGTTTACCGAGTTGATCATTTAATATCGAAAAGTCCTGAAAAGAAACGCCCTGAGCGATACCTGTACCCAGTGCTTTTGAAGCGGCTTCCTTTGCTGAAAAACGTTTCGCTAAAAAGCGTTCGGGGTGGTGATGAAAATTATATTCTGCCAGCTCTTCTTCTGTGAGAATACGCTGAGCTAATTTATCACCGGATTTGTTTATTGCTTCTTGGATTCGTTCGATTTCAACGATATCAGTGCCTATGCCTACTATTGCCATTAACGACGCGCCTTTTCCATTTCCGCTTTCATATCAGCGACAGCTTTGCTTAGTCCATCAAACGCCGCGCGCCCAATGATTGAATGGCCGATATTCAACTCATAAATCTCTGGCAACGCAGCAATCGGTGCGACGTTATGATACGTCAGGCCGTGCCCTGCATTTACTGTAATCCCAATCTCTGTTGCATAGGTTGCTGCTGTTGCGATTCGACTTAACTCTGCATCACGTTCAGCATCGTTTTCAGCATCAGCATAATGACCGGTATGAAGTTCAATATATGGAGCTCCACATGCTTTTGCTGCATCAATTTGACGTGGGTCAGCATCAATAAACAAAGACACTTTAATTCCTGCAGCATCAAGTTGTTGAGTCGCCGCTTTAATTCGTTCTAGATTGCCAGCAACATCTAACCCGCCTTCTGTGGTCAGCTCTTCACGCTTTTCAGGAACAAGGCAGACAAACTCTGGTTGGGTCTCTAATGCAATATCCACCATTTCATCGGTTACCGCCATCTCGAGGTTCATTCGAGTTTGAATGGTCTCACGTAGCAAACGCACATCACGATCAAGAATATGGCGACGGTCTTCACGTAAATGAATAGTAATCCCATCAGCCCCTGCACGTTCAGCCACTTCTGCTGCGTGAACAGGATCAGGATATTTTGTCCCACGAGCATTACGTAATGTCGCAATATGATCGATGTTTACACCTAATAGAATTGAACTCATTGTCCTAATCTCCGTGATTTTGATATGCCTGATTTTGGCAAAAATAGTTCTCTGCTTTTTAACGGCTTACTGCCGATATAAGGCTTAAGAGCAATACGAGTAAATCGTTTCGCCGCATGAAGTTGTGCTTTAGTGATAAAGCGACGCTCGCTAATTGCGATTAACTCTTCTCCGAAAAACGTTAAATTGTCCTGTCGCACTGAAGCGATAAACCCTTGTTGCTCTCGAAAGCGGTAAGTCATACTTGCTTCAACAGGCTCTCCTGTTCCAGCACAATGCAAGAAGTCGACACCATACCCAAGGCTGGACAATAATGCCAATTCAAAACGTCGTAATGCAGGTTCCGGGTTATTGTTATGCGCCAGCTCGGTAAGCGCATCAAGGTAGTCAAAAAAAAGGGCGGGTTGTGGGCTTTCGCTTGCGATGACTCGACAAAGCAATTCGTTGATATACATACCCGAATAGAGGTTGATCCCACTTAATGGTAACCCCAAGCTAATGGGCTCGGCTTGGCGCAACGTCTTCATTGAGCCTTTTCCCGACCATTTAATCAACATCGGTGTAAAAGGTTGAAGCACGCTTTTCAATCCAGAGCGTGGACGTCTGGCCCCTTTCGACAGCAATGATAAACGACCTTGATGTTCAGTAAATACATCAATGATTAAACTCGTTTCACTGTATGGGCGTCGGTGTAGGACAAACGCACGCTGCAAACCATTTTCAGGCATAACATTGAATTCCCAGCCCCTAGGTCAATCACTAGTATTGACTGACATCACCTAGAATCACTTTATTACAAGTCGTCGATATAACCCAAACTACGTAGAGCACGCTCGTCATCAGCCCAACCTGATTTCACTTTAACCCAGGTTTCTAGATAAACCTTGCGCTCAAATAGCGCTTCCATATCAAGACGCGCTTCGCGACCAATTGTTTTGATCTTCTCACCGTTTTTACCAATCACCATTTTCTTTTGACCAGTTCGTTCAACCAAAATCAAGGCATTGATATGAAAACCGTCGTTATCGGGATTGTAATCAAAACGTTCAATTTCAACAGTCACCGAATAAGGTAATTCCTCACCAGTAAAGCGCATGAGCTTTTCACGAATAATCTCGGACGCCATAAAGCGCTGCGAGCGATCCGTTACATACTCTTCTGGAAAGTGGTGTACCGCTTTAGGTAAATGTTGGCGCACAATATTTTGAATAACATCAATATTTTTACCGAGCTTTGCCGCGATTGGCACTACATCAACAAAGTCCATTTTTTCGCCCATGGCTTGCATGTGCAACATAACTTCATTGCGATCTTTTACGTTATCGACTTTATTTACGCACAATACGACGGGGAAATTCGCATTTCTAAGTTTATTCAGTACCATTTCATCGTCAGCGGTCCAATGGGTTCCATCAACGAGAAATAGAACCAAATTGACATCACTCAACGAACTGCTTGCCGCACGGTTCATCAAACGGTTAATTGCGCGCTTTTCTTCAATATGAAGCCCTGGAGTATCAACATAAATCGCCTGATAGTTCCCATCAGTCTCGACCCCCATAATACGGTGGCGAGTGGTTTGTGGCTTACGTGAAGTAATCGAAATCTTTTGCTGCAAAATAGCGTTCAATAAGGTCGACTTACCGACATTTGGCCGTCCAACAATAGCAATAAAGCCACAATGTTGGTCCTCTGGTTGACTTTCAACCACTTCTGCGGAGGTTTCTTGATCCGATGCAAAAAACGCATCAATATCGAAATCTTGTTCAGATTGTTCTTTGTTAGACATGGCTTAACTGCTCTAGTGCTTGCTCTGCCGCCGCTTGTTCAGCTTTGCGTCGACTCGTCCCTTTACCTACGACTGGAGTTCCTAATCCCGCCACTTCACAAGACACAGTAAACTCTTGATCATGTGCCTCGCCCTTAATGTTCGTTACTGTATACACAGGAAGCGGATTTCTTCGCCCTTGCAAAAACTCTTGCAAACGCGTTTTCGGATCCTTTTGTGAAACGCCAGGTTCGATAGAATCAAGTCGGGTTTTATACCAACTCAAAATGACTTTACGAACGACTTCGATATCACTATCAAGATAAATAGCGCCAATGATGGCTTCGACCGCATCAGCTAGAATAGAGTCTCGGCGATACCCGCCGCTTTTCAATTCACCTGGACCTAATTTTAAGTAATCTCCAAGGATAAACTCTCGCCCAAGCTCAGCTAACGTGTTACCACGCACCAACGTTGCTCGCATCCGGCTCATGTCCCCTTCGTTTATCTTAGGAAAACGATGGTACAAGTCATCTGCGATAACAAAACTTAAAATCGAATCTCCCAGAAACTCTAGTCTCTCATTGTGAAGAGCAGAGGCACTACGGTGAGTCAGTGCCAAATCAAGTCGCTGAGCATCGTTAAACTCGTAATTGAGTTGTTTTTCTAATCGGTTAATAGGAGGATTCATCTCTTCTCAACATAATTGGGTGAATACATCACCTTATTTAATTGCCCCGATACGATTAAATCGTACCCCAGTTGGTATCCAAGATGGTAATGCACTCGATGCATCACGTTCAAATTCAAAACTGATCCAAATCGCAACCGCTTTGCCGACTAAGTTACCTTCTGGTACAAAGCCCCAATAACGACTGTCGGCACTATTGTCACGGTTATCACCCATTACAAAGTACTGCCCATCTGGTACAACCCATTCACTGACACCTGGACGTGGTTGATAGGCTGACACATTGTCGATACGTTGTGTGTTAATCAAGATTTGATGCTCAGCATCGCCAAGAGACTCATCTGCTTGAAGTAAAGCACGATTTGACTGCATAAACTCACTTTCAACGACATTGCTAAGCGCAATAGGTTTACAGCTCGAGTCTCCTTTAGATTGAATACAAACCTGTTTCTGTGCACTATAACGCACCGTATCTCCAGGCATACCTACTACACGTTTAATATAATCAATCTTAGGGTTTGGTGGGAATTTAAATACCACTACATCACCACGCTCGACTTCACCAGTCTCAACCAATTGAGTACGCCATACAGGATCTTTTAGACCATAAGCGTACTTTTCAACAAGAATAAAATCACCGACCAACAGTGTTGGCATCATCGAGCCCGATGGAATTTGAAAAGGCTCGTAGATAAATGATCGAACCACCAATACCAAAGCTATCACTGGGAAAATCGATACACTGTTTTCAATCCACCAAGGTTGTGGTGCTATTTTATCGACCAATTTAGGGTCGAGGCCATTGGTCTTGGCTTCGACTTCAGCTAGCTTTTGCTGGCGTTTTTTAGCCCAAACCCACTTTTCCATCGCCCACACAATGCCCGTAACCAAAGTAACGATCACTAACAAGAGTGAAAATGTATTCGCCATTGACTTCCCTTATCCAAAAAATACGAAAGTGAAAGAGCCGGAACTCTTTCACTTAAACAAGTAATTTAACCAAACTGGGTCTCAACAAACACACGGTTGCAAAACATCACACCGAGAGTTTGTTAGAACAGACTCATCATTAATCTTTACCAACATGAAGAATAGCAAGGAACGCTTCTTGAGGCAGTTCTACATTACCAATCTGCTTCATTCGTTTCTTACCTTCTTTCTGCTTCTTCAACAGCTTTTTCTTACGGCTGATATCACCACCATAACATTTAGCAAGAACGTTTTTACGCAGCTGTTTTACTGTTGAACGCGCAATGATGTGATTACCAATCGCCGCTTGAATCGCGATATCAAACATCTGACGAGGAATAAACTCTTTCATCTTCTCGACCAACTGACGACCACGAGTCTGTGCATTGTCTTTGTGAGTAATAATCGCTAACGCATCGACTTTCTCGGCATTCAATAACACATCTACACGAACCATATCTGATTCTTCAAAATGCTGGAATGAGTAATCAAGAGAAGCGTAACCACGAGAAGTTGATTTCAAACGGTCAAAGAAATCGAGCACCACTTCCGCCATTGGAACATCATAAGTCAATGCCACTTGGTTACCGTGGTAAACCATATCAACCTGAACACCCCGTTTTTCAACACACAGCGTAATCACGTTACCCAAGTACTCTTGTGGTACCAAAATATTACAACGTGATATCGGCTCACGAATCTCTGCAATATCATTTACCGCGGGTAATTTAGCAGGACTGTCGACATACAAGGTATCACCGCTATTGAGTACCACTTCGTATACTACCGTTGGTGCAGTCGTGATCAGGTCTAAATCGTATTCACGCTCCAGACGCTCTTGAATAATCTCCATGTGGAGTAAACCCAAGAAGCCACAACGGAAACCAAAACCTAGTGCTGCTGATGTTTCTGGCTCATAGAACATCGAAGCATCATTGAGGCTTAGCTTCCCGAGAGCGTCACGGAAACTTTCATAGTCATCCGATGAAACAGGGAACAAACCAGCGTAAACTTGTGGTTTCACCTTCTGGAAGCCCGGTAATGCTTCTTCACAACTGTTTCGAGCAGTCGTTAATGTATCACCAACAGGCGCACCTAGGATGTCTTTAATACCGCAAACAACCCAACCTACTTCACCGGTATTCAGGCCATCAGTATCGATTTGTTTAGGTGTGAAGATACCAATACGGTCAATGCCCCAGACTTGCCCAGTGCTCATGACTTTAATTTTATCGTGCTTCTTCAAAGCCCCATTTTTAACACGAATAAGAGAGACGACGCCAAGATAGTTATCAAACCATGAATCGATAATTAATGCTTGTGTTGGCGCTTCAGGGTCACCTTCCGGAGCAGGAATGGTGGAGACTATTTGCTCGAGAACTTCGTGGACTCCAACACCGGTTTTAGCAGAACAGCGAACAGCATCAATCGCATCGATACCCACGATATCTTCTATCTCTTCTGAAATACGCTCTGGATCCGCTGCAGGTAAATCAATTTTATTTAAAATTGGTACCACTTCGAGGTTCATTTCAATCGCGGTATAGCAGTTGGCTAGCGTTTGAGCCTCTACACCTTGTGCTGCATCGACCACCAATAACGCCCCTTCACAGGCCGCTAATGAACGCGATACTTCATAAGAAAAGTCAACATGTCCTGGTGTATCAATGAAGTTGAGTTGATAAGTCTCACCATCTTTAGCTTGATAATCCAGCGTTACGCTTTGTGCTTTGATCGTGATACCACGCTCACGCTCAAGATCCATAGAATCAAGGACTTGCTGCGACATTTCACGATTAGATAGTCCACCACAATCTTGAATTAAACGATCGGATAGAGTCGACTTACCGTGGTCGATATGGGCGATAATTGAAAAATTACGAATGTGCTTCATAGATTCTGAAATGACTTAGCTCTAAAGGTAAAAGGAGAAAATGAATGACGCAGTTGGGCAGTACATTCATATCAAGTTGGCCGATTCTACCCAATTTCAACCAAATTCGCATCAAAAATTCGGTGCTAACTCACAAACCAACCGGTTCTCCGAGAATTCTAACAATAACGACTTGATCCTTTGTTTGCAGTTCTAGACGTTTTGTCAAAGGCTTAGCAAGCCAAATAGCGGCGGTAGTAAACAATACTGCGGTGACAATCACCACACCTTCACCACCACTTAACATCGGCGCTAACCAGATATCCCCAACCGCAGCGCCTAGCAATAACGCAAATAAAGGCAATAAATAAATTAGCGAAGCCGATTGAAGTAAACTTTTTTCAGGGAACCCGATCTCGATCAGCTGGCCTGGGGTCACAACAGAGTCGGTAGTTAAACTCCAACGTAATAACTTGTTCCCCATCGCTTTTGAAACAACGCCAGTACTACAGCTTTTTGACGAGGCACAGCCGCTACAACTTGTCTGTTGTTGGCAGCTCAAATCAACGTGGTAACCACTATCCAAAGGGGTTACGCCCGTTACCGTTGCAAGTGCAGTCATCATAGTTCCACTCTCTATATTAAGGCGTGTTAAAAGTAACCGACTCAGCCACTCGTTTCGCAGTTGACGGTGGAATATCGCCTATAACTGAGACTTCACTGGTTCCTTTTACCACACTAAGCAATGTCCGCCTTCCCTGACGAATTAACTGATCGTGTAGTGATGTATCATCTAACTCAGATACATAAACTGAAAAATTAAATAGGCCATCTGAGAACAATTGATTTTCCACTTCTTTCTCGACCATAGCCATACGATACCGACTAAGCTCTTTAGATACAAATCCATTTGGTAACCATTCAACCGACCACGTTGCATCTTTCAATTCATTACTCGGTAGAGATAATACCGCAGGAAGTTCTGCCGTATTCAAACCAGACATTAATTGAGGTAATTGCTCATTCACATTATAAGAAATCGCACGGAATTGCTCGAGCACTTCCCCATCGCGATCAACTAAGTCTGCTCTAAGTGGCAACTTGTTGTGTTCACTCACCCATAAGACATATGAATAACGTAAACCATCTTTAGGTACAACTCGTATTACTTGGCAAGCCGCACCCGCTTCACGACCTCGACCAATATTGACGAAATCGTAAAACTGACTCAACCTTTCAACGTTAGAATTCAATAAGGGAAATATAGGTGCCACCATGGAATTTGACTTTACCGTATAAGGTTCATTCCCTGGTTCAATATAGCTAACTTCATCATTGCGTTTGATGACTTCTCTGACTGGACCACTTAAATAAATAAGGTGAGCTAGGTTGGCTTTTTCATCTGCCGAGTAGCGGTAAAGTAGTGGCTCAATGCCATTTTTTTGAATAAAAATATAGGAAAGCTCATACGAGAGCTGATGACTGGCTTGGTTCATATCAAGTAACAACGCCTTTGCTGGCATTGATTCAGCAAAGGCGGAAGAGTTACCCAAACTGAACAGCGCAACGACACTGATCAGTAATTTATTCATTCAGTAATAGACTCTTGATGACTAGATGAAGGAACAGCTGCGTCACTATTTAAACGCAATTGTAGCTCATAATCCTGAAGTAAAGCATTCACTCGACGGCGCTGATCTTGAGCTGTATTGTCCGTTGTAGTCTGCTTCTCTACAGATTCACGAGTCAAGCTCACAGGCTCAGCAATGCCAGCCAATGGTACCGTCTGCAACACTGGGGCAACCTGTTGATTAGCAGTCGCCTCTTGAGTGCTACTTTGTTGAATGCCTAAGACCACGACTAAACAGACACTTGCAGCAATCGACACCTGACCAAGATGGGATAACCAACTAGGTAAACGTCTGCGGGCTTGTTGCGGTTTAGGTTGAGACTCTATCGGTACAACATTTACATCGGGTTCAACCGACTGAGAAAAACGCGTATGTGGCTCTTCATCTTCCAATGCAAGAGCGACGCTATCAGCAATATTCCATTCTTGTTTAGGCTCATCACCACGCATCACATCACCGATTAGGTGATAATGACGCCAAGTTTTCTGACTTTCTGAATCCTGAGTCAATTCACTAATAAAAGCGGTATCGACCAACTCTCCATCCATGAGTGCTGAAAGTTTTTCTTCATCAGCCATTTTATTCACCATAATATCGACCTTTAATTAGGTTATAAAAGCGGAGCTATGTGCTTTTCAACTGCTTCACGTGCTCTAAATATACGAGAGCGAACAGTTCCAACGGGACAATCCATGACCGCAGCAATATCTTCGTAACTCAAGCCTTCGAGTTCTCTTAATGTCATTGCGGTTTTTAAATCTTCTGGTAGTAAGCCTATCGCTGAAAACACAGCCTGCTTCAATTCATTCGACAGCGAAATGTTCTCTGGGTTCGATATTTCTTTAAGCGCACCACCACTTTCATAATTTTCTGCATCTTCTGCATCGATATCACTTGAAGGAGGACGTCGTCCTTGCGCTACAAGATAATTTTTCGCGGTATTCACAGCAATTCGATATAGCCAAGTATAAAATGCACTCTCTCCTCGGAAAGAAGGTAACGCTCTATATGCCTTAATAAAGGTCTCTTGTGCGACATCTGGGATATCACCTGAATTGCTCACATATCGGGAAATAAGATTGCAAACCTTATTTTGGTACTTAGAGACCAATAGATTAAATGCTTGCTTATCCCCACTCTGAACTCGCTCAATCAATACTTGATCAGTTAACGGCTCGTTCATTAGAGCGCCTACTCCTATTGTTTCTCCCTTACCTTCTCAGATATGGATATTAATACTGCAAAAATAGTATTGACACCACTGCTACCACGAGCACTATAGTGAGACTGGGTCGAGTCGTTTAAGTTCCCAAGATTTATTATTTTTTCTCACATTTTGAGATTGAATATAAATCAATGATATTTCATGAATATTATGTTGTACGGTAAATATGCGTCCAGATAGTTCGAATATCAATCCCATTTAAAGAATAATGAACAATTGCTCCCCAACAACAGCAATGAAAATAAACAAGTAAACACAGTAAACTCATGGTTTTATTGTCAGTAAGTCTAATAGACTAACGCGACATATCGTGTTTATATTTTTACAAATACGTGACAAAATTATGATTCAGTCTTCGAGCTTAACAGAGTTAAGATAGACACTGCGTCGTTCTAGGCTTAACCGTTCCATACATCATCAGGAAATACACGAGTTATGAGCACAAATCAAGAACATCAATGTGATGTACTAGTGATTGGTAGTGGTGCAGCAGGACTTACATTAGCCCTGCATATCGCAAAAAAATGCAACGTCATTGTCCTTAGTAAAGGGCCTTGGAGTGAAGGTTCTACCTTTTACGCTCAAGGTGGTATTGCCGCAGTATTCGATGAATCGGACAGTGTTGAATCCCATGTGCAAGATACATTGGTCGCTGGAGCCGGAATCTGTGACGAAGCATCGGTACGTTATATTGCTGAGAATGCCAAGCAATCAGTCCAGTGGCTTATCGATGGCGGTGTGCCTTTTGATCTTGATGAAGATAGTAAAGAAACAAACCCGAAATATCATTTAACCCGCGAAGGTGGACACAGCCATCGACGAATTCTTCATGCTGCCGATGCAACGGGTATGGCAATGCAGAACTCATTACAAGACAATGTGAAATACCATCCTAATATCACAGTACTAGAGCGCCACAATGCACTCGATCTAATTACTGAAGATAAAATAGGTGGTGATGCGAATAAAGTGATTGGTGCGTATGTTTGGAACCGCAATGATGAGCACGTTGAAACCATCTGTGCCAAATCGGTTGTTTTAGCTACCGGGGGATCATCAAAAGTTTACCAATACACATCGAATCCTGACGTCTCTTCTGGCGATGGTGTGGCGATGGCATGGCGCGCGGGTTGTCGTGTCGCAAACCTCGAATTCAATCAATTCCATCCAACTTGCTTATTCCACCCAGAAGCTCGTAATTTCCTTCTAACTGAAGCATTACGTGGCGAGGGTGCCCACTTAATCCGTCCCGATGGCTCTCGCTTTATGAAGGATTTTGATGAACGAGGTGAATTGGCCCCACGTGATGTCGTCGCGAGAGCAATAGATTATGAAATGAAACGCCTCGGTGCAGACTGCATGTATATAGACATCAGTCATAAACCGGCAGACTTTATTGAGAAACATTTCCCAACGATCAATTCCCGACTACTTGAACTGGGCATTGATATGACGAAAGAGCCTATCCCGATTGTCCCAGCAGCACATTACACCTGTGGTGGTGTTATGGTCGATCAAAATGGTCGCACTGATCTAAAACAGCTTTATGCCATTGGCGAAGTAAGTTACACCGGACTTCATGGTGCAAACCGTATGGCTTCTAACTCACTGCTAGAGTGTGTTGTATATGCTCGTTCGGCTTCTCAAGAGCTACTAAAAACACTTCCGCAATCTACATTAGCTAGCGGCTTACCAGCCTGGGATGAAAGCCAAGTTGGTAACTCAGATGAAGAAGTGATTATTCAACATAACTGGCATGAATTACGCTTGTTTATGTGGGATTACATGGGTATCGTCCGCACAGACAAACGCCTGGAGCGTGCACTACGCCGCATCGATCTACTGAAACAAGAAACGCACGATTATTACAGTAACTTTAGAGTTTCTAATAACTTAATTGAAATGCGCAATCTACTACAGGTTGCGGAGTTGATGGTACGTTGTGCTATGCAGCGGAAAGAAAGCCGAGGGTTACATTATACTCTCGATTACCCAGATCAACTTGAAAATAGTGGCCCTACGGTTCTCGATCCAAAAGACTACTAATAGATTCAATTAATATATTCAATGTTCGACGGGGGCTGAACGCCTCCGTTTTTCATTAAAAATAATCCATCGATAATCCGACTCTTTACAACTATCACGCCACAGTAAATACCTATCTGAGCCACACGTTATACTTAAAAATACAGCTGAATACCGTGTTGAGAACAATGTAATTGGTCGCGCTTTTCCCGCGAACGTCTTTAACGTCCCATCTGTTTGATAAGTGACTTCACCGCGCAATTCAGCACTAAGGATAGATGTTGACTGGAACCAACGAATAATCGTGAAAGAACAAAACAATTGAACAACAGCGTGAAGAGAAGATAACCATATTACCTCTAAAGCAAACATCACAACGGAGAATTCAACTAAAGAGGCAAGAATAGAAGGCCGACAGTAGAGTTTAACGGACTTTACTGAGGTTATGAGCAACGATTTTATCCACCATGGAAGCATGAGCCAAGTTATCACTTCTAGTGTGTTGCATTATCCAAGAAAATAAATCTGGATCATCACACGTCAACAAAGAAACAAAATCTTTTTGCTCAGATTCATCTAGAGAATCAAAACACTCTTCAAAGAAAGGCATGATAACAACATCAAGTTCCAACATTCCACGGCGACACGCCCACTTGATTCGAGCTTTCTCTTGGTTTGAATACATTCTCTATCCCCAATTATGTTTATGAGCTCATTAGTGTAACAAGGGAGAACAAATCCAACTAGTGGCTCAATCACACAACGGTAGCTGCTGACAAAATTTGCGATCCGCTTTAACATAGGTGGAAATAGATTTGTTGGACAATAATTATGGCCGGATACAACGATGTTACCCACACTTCAATCGCTAGCAATGAAGATCTTCCTTCTCTGGCGCTCTCACCTCTCTCATCATGGGGGTACATCTCATTAAGTGGCGAGGATTCAACAACATTTCTTCAAGGACAGGTCACCTGTGATGTCAAAGCATTAACCGCGGAACACGTTAGCTTAGGTGCTCATTGCGATGCCAAGGGAAAAATGTGGTCGGTATTTACTCTTTTCCATCATAACGATGAGGTTGCGTTGTTTCAGCCTTTATCGGCTATCGAAACTGAACTAAAAGAACTTAAAAAGTACGCGATCTTCTCAAAAGTTGAATTAAAACAAGGTGGTGATATCTGCCTTGGGCTCATTGGAAAAGATGTACAGAGCTATATGGATAAGCTAACTCCTGATCAAACTGGGGATGTTCGTCGCATTGAAGGCGGTAGTGCTGTAAAGATTTCCAATCAACGTTGGCTGCTTATGTTTAGCCCACAAAATGCACAAGCTTTTTCTGAGCAGTTTTCTGCACCCATCTGTGATGATTCATTATGGACATTACTTAATATTATCGAAAACTACCCTGTATTAACTCAAGCGGAACAAGCTCAACATATTCCGCAAGCGCTAAACTTACATGCGTTAGGTGGTATCTCATTTACGAAAGGGTGCTATACAGGCCAAGAAACCGTTGCTCGAGCAAAATACAGAGGCACCAACAAACGAGCAATGTATCGAGTTAGCGGACCAAGGTCGAATGCAGATAACATTAACTTGGAACGTTCAGTTGGAGAAAATTGGCGCTCAGCAGGCACGTTATTAACCAGTTTCCAATTCAATGATAATCACGCGACAGGGCTCATCATATTGCCTAATAATTTAGAAGCAACGACTCAACTTCGACTAAGCGAAGAGCTGGATGACATTTGGAAAATTGAAGCACTGCCATATTCTCTCGATGAAGAATAACGATTCTTAGCAAACAACAAGGCAGCTAAGGGGAAATAGTCGATTTTCCCTTAGTTTGCTCGGTTTGCCGATACAGCTGGTGGATACCCGAACGCTTTCTTAAAGGCATTGGTAAAATTTGAAGGGTGTCGATAACCTGCGTTATAAGCCACTTCTGTCACGCTGGCAGTCCCACGCTCTAGATGCTGACGAGCGATTTCCAACCGTCTACGTCGAATATAACTTTGAATACTGCAGCCTAATTTGCTTTTAAACTTTCTCTGCAAGTTGGACTCACTCATTGCACTGTATTGAGCCAGTTCTTTCCCCGGCAACGTCCGATCTAAGTTAACTTCAATATACGAGACTAATTCATCCAATGAACGCCCCCCTTTCCGATCTTTTACACTCATCTCTGTTGTTGTTTTTACCCCACTAAATGCCACGTTATCGTTAATTCCAATCTGTTCAAAAATCTCAAAAAGAAACTGATAACCTAATGTTTCTAGTGTCATTTTCTCCAAGATACCCTTGGGAGAACGTTGGTGAATAATCTCTAAAGTCAACGCCATTAACCTGTCAGTCAAATTTAACCTACAGTTTGCCATGTGTTGATTAATAAAGGTTTCAACATTTGATCCAGATTCAATGCGATCTTCGACCCAGTCTATAGGTATAACAATGTTTAGCTTAGTAACATGATTACCTTTCTCGATAATCCGCCTGAAAGTAGCGGGTTTTGTCAGGTTCACCACGACACCTGTTGGCCCTGTACTGGCATCAAATACAAATCGAAGATCGTCATAGCTAATATCCAACTTTCCTTCCAGCAAAATAACCAAAATTACGGATTTTTTAGCTGTCGAAACAACCTGATAATCGGCCAATTCCGTTGACGTTCCGCCACTTAGAGAGAAACTGTTTTTCACGTTATATTGAATAAGTTGACCTACAACGAGTTCTTTTGGTGAGTTAGGACTATCAGAGACAAGTACCTGTCTCTTTTCAGTATTATCCCAGTGTATCAATGCACTTCTTTGAAGCGATGACTTGAGTTTTCTCGTCATAGGAACCTGCCAATTTCTCATAACAACATGGTGATTTTGCATAAGTGAATATGCTGTCACACCTCGAAAAATAAACTTACCATAAATGCGAATAAATATCATTACAGGAAATTTTAATTCCAATGAAATGGATTGTATTAGCAGCATTGATTGCAACTTGGGTAGGACACACAAACGCAATGACATTAACACTCGATCAGACCCATCATTTCGATGCGAATCAGAAAGAATCCGTCGTAATCCCTGTCGACCAACCTCGCTATTTACGAGGATATATTCGCAGTGACTCTACTTTGGCCAAAGTAAATATCCGAAATTCACAAGGAAAGATAGTAAAGACTCTTATTGGTTCACCAAGCAAAGAGGTGGAGATTTTTTGGTTCATCGCACAACCTGATGACTACCAATTTGAATTTACCAGCGTTAAACAAACTCCTGTAAATATTGAATTGCGCTTCAATGAGTTAGCATTAAAAAACAACCAATATCTCTCACCAGATATCCCCATCATTAGTCCTCTTCTTATGGAGACGGCAAAACAACTCAATCAAGATACAAGTGAAGCTGAACAAGTTTTTTGGCAGCAGTTAAAAACCAGAGGTGGAGCACCGCTGGTTGAATACAAAGAAAATGGCAATGCCATTGTGACCTTTCTTTATAAAGGTATCGCCAATAATGTTAGATTACTCGGCGCTCCCTATAGTGGTCATGAACATCTAAGACAGTTGGGTAACAGTGGTATTTGGTTTCATTCATTTGAAGTTCCGCCAGACACTCGGCTGTCATATCAAATCGCGCCTAATGTTCCCCAACTCATTGACAGTAAAAGCAGAGAACAAAGAAGGGCTGTACTTGCAACCGCCCAGCCCGATCGATTAAACCCTAACCCAAACTTTGGTGAAGGTGATAATTTATTTGGATCGGCTTCAACGCTAACACTCTCTCATAACATCAACGACAATTTCGTCAATGATATTAATAACCCCAAAGGGTCAGTCACTGATTTTATCTATAATGGCAACGAAAACTCACTCCCTCGAAAAGTGAGTATTTACCAACCCAATAGTCTCTATCCGATTGAAAGTAATGCGCCACTTTTAATTCTATTTGATGGCGACGCTTATCTAGATAAAGTACCAACACCTATTATTCTGGACAATTTGATCGCGAAAAAGATCGTGCCACCAATGCGCGCCGTGTTTATCAATACTCCACTCCCCAGCATGAGAGGAAAAGAGCTCACTCCCAATAAAGCGTATTCCGATTTTCTAGCCTTAGAGTTTATGCCATGGCTTTGTGAGCAACAGACAATTTGCCCGAATGCAGAAGACACGATTTTATCGGGTTCGAGTTATGGCGGTTTAGCCTCAATGCACATCGCATTTCAGCATCCCGAGAAATTTGGCAATGTACTTAGTCAATCAGGCTCTTTCTGGTGGGCACCTCAGTCGGATACCTCCTCAGAGTCAACCAACAATTGGATGGCTGATCTCATTCGCTCCGAACCCAACAAGCCTATTCACATTTACCTAAATGCTGGTTTATTCGAAATAGAGCCTGCCTCAAAAAACATCCTAGACACCAACCGACAACTCTATAAAGCGTTATTAGAAAAAGGGTATACAACCACTTTTCAAGAAGCACCGGGTGGTCACGACTACTTTAGCTGGCGAGTTATGTTGGTGCAGGGTTTAACAACACTTTTTACCAATAAAAATAAAGATTCAATCTAATAAGGGATTACCATGACATCATCAAAATTAAGCCTTGCAGTGGCGATAGCGCTCTCATCGACAACACCTTTATCCAGCTTTGCAAATGAAGGTAACCACGATATGGACGTTATGGTTGTAACTGCAGCGCAGCACGAGACTTCCATTAAAGACGCCCCCGCTTCGATTTCTGTAATCACTAGCGAGGAAATCAATAAACTTCCTGCTACAGATATTACGACAGCATTGGAGAGCGTTGCTGGTGTCCACATATCCAAAAGTACAGGGAGCGAAAATAAAATCATTATTCGCGGCCTTCACAACCAAAACTCCTCAAATGGTAACTACACCTTAATTTTGGTCAATGGACGACGTACTAGCTCCAGTGAAACCGTTATTCGTGGAGCATCGTTTGATTTATCGAGTATTCCACTCAATTCGATTGAGCAAATTGAAGTCGTTCGAGGCCCAATGTCTTCACTTTATGGTAGTGAAGCCATTGGAGGCGTGGTTAATATTATTTTGAAAAAGCCAGACGAAGAAACCCATGTATCGGGAGGATTCACTTATAGCACTCCAGATGACAACAATGCTCATAGTTTGGTTTCTAATGCTGATGGCGAGTTGAAGGATGGTAATGCATTTATTACTGGGTCCATTATCCCTAATGTACTTATGTATACCCTTTCTGTCGATGTGAGCAAACAAGATGCTTGGTTCCCTGACAATGCAGGAGATGACTTCACTCCCCAAGCAGAACAAGAACAAAAAGCCATCCGAGCAGCTTTAACATGGTTACCGACAGACCGAGATGAAATTTATTTTGATCTCGCGTTCGCCGACGATGACAGAACAGAATACAGCTATACCAGTTCCAGCAACTCCACAAGTGTAAATTTCTACGATAGCGAAAAGCTCACCTCAACTCTTGGGCACAGTCGCAATTGGGATTGGGGTGAATCAGACTTCTCTTACTTCTACGAAAACTCTAAAGTTCATGAAAACAACGCTCACCCCCTCGTTGATGAAGCTGATATGGTACAAAGTAACCACACTTTTGATGGTCGATTTGAATTAACTGATTATGACAACCAACTTATCTCGATTGGAGGACAAGCTTTTTACACCAGTGTGGATAACCAACGCGACTACACAGCCGATCGCTCCATAACTCAAACTGCCATTTACGCACAAGACGAGTATTCAATTAGTGATGATCTAACAGCAACGGTAAGTGGACGAATAACCCACAACAACCAATACGGAAATGACTTTAGCCCAAGGGTTTATTTTGTCTATAACGGTATCGATAATTTTACGTTTAAGGGGGGCTACGGTGAAGGGTTTAAAGCGCCGACTATCTTCCAATCATCTGAAGATTTCGGGCTCGTGAGTTGCGGAGGTAGTTGTACGTTGATCGGTAATCCAGATCTTAAACCACAAACCTCAAAAACATACGAATTTTCTACGATGTATTATGCCAATCGAGGTTACGTCCAAGGTACTTTATTCTTTAATGATGTTAAGAACTTAATCGATAGAGATACCGATCCATACAGCAATTATGGTGCAACCATTATTCAATACGAAAACTTCGAAAGTGTTGAAACGAAAGGTATCGAACTTGAAGGCGAATTCGATGTATCAGAAAGCCTCTCTCTCGTGTCTAATGCGACTTATACCAGCGCCATAGATAAATCCAATGACAGTGACATATCGTATACACCAGAATGGTTGGCCAATATCAACTTAAACTGGGTCGCTTCAGACAATCTTGCATTATTTGCTGGTGTTAATTACACAGGTAAACAAAAAGATAGCAACGATGAGTCGCTTGACCCATATTCCATATTCTCAATTGGTGGATCATACGATATCAATAACAATTTCACCGTCAAAACAGGTATCACAAATCTTACCGATGAGCGTTTAGATGAATCTGACCAAGACTACGAAGACACTGAAGTTGGTCGAACATATTATGTGAAAGTCGATTTCGCGTTTTAGAAAAATTCAGCAACTAAATGACTGTAATATTCATTCCACTATGATTATTTACCCACCAGAAACCTGGTGGGTTTTTACTATAATAAAACTGTAATTTGTTGATATTACGATATTAACAATAAAAGAACGTTGAGGTATATCCCGCTAATTTCTACACAATGTTCGTGACAACAATTGAATTAAACAATCAACAAATAGTTTAAATTTATAGAAATAAATAGCCAAATATGTAGTTTGGTGCACATAGTTATAGATTGATGGCGTAAAAGGTAACATTTTTCATCAGACATCCCTCATATACTAAATCTGACGTCTATACTAATTAGATAATAACAAGAGAAGGAACAGTTATGAGTATGAGACAGTTCAAGCGATATACACCAAGTATGATTGCTAAACATATTTCTCGATTTTTTAAAGGTTCTATTTATATTTATGGCGTCGGTAAATTCGATTTTAATTACGGTAAATTGCTTCTCCCAGAAGAAGCACAGCAACTTCACTACCAAACCGTAAAAGAAATCAATCTCGAAATCAGCAAACTCCGTTGTGCAGTAGCTTAACAACAACGGCTTAACATAATTAATGCTCTAAAAGTGGTCATTGAGTCTAAGTTGTACTCAACGTAAGACCGCTTTTAAGCAACCAATAAACCTCTTATATTTTATACGCAGACCGACTAATTTATCTAAATTAATCAACGGCTATATCTGGCAGTTCACCTTCAAGTCCAAGCGCTCGCTTTATAACGTGATGCTTAGGACCACTTAAATGATCAAATAACGACATCCCCACGCCTCGAATCAACTTTTTAGCAGGGTTTTCACCAGAGAACAGCTCTTTAAACCCTTGCATTGAAGCAACCATTTTTGCCGCTTCTGCTTTACGCCAACGCTCGTATGAACGTAAGTTGCGTCGTACACCAACGTCCTTTCCTTGTTGCCAGACGAGGATCAGTTCTTGAGCCAATGAGGCCGCATCCAGTAAACCAAGGTTAACCCCTTGCCCCGCTAAAGGATGAACGGTGTGTGCAGCATCTCCAACTAAGGCAATTCTTTCACGAGTAAAATCTCTAGCAAAACGCATTTTTAAAGGCACGACGGCACGTTCACCAAGCAAGGTCGTTAGACCAAGTTGATTATCAAACTCCACGGTTAAATGACGCTCAAAATCGGCTGCAGAAAGTGCAAGCAACTCATCTGCCCGGTCAGGTTCTGTAGACCATACAATCGAACAGCTATGGGGGTCATTTAAAGGCAAGAATGCCAATGGGCCTTGCGGTGTAAATATCTGACGTGCAATCCCTTGATGAGGTTCTACCGTCTTTATATTGGCCACGATCGCATTATGACCATAATCCCAATGAGTCAATGGAATATCACTTTGCTTTCTGACCCATGAGTTTGCACCGTCAGCCCCAACGACGAGTTTTGCGGTCAGTGATGCCCCATTATCCAGAGTCAGCCACACTTCACTCTCACCTGTCGCCATTGTTTGACATTGGTTTGGCATAAACAAGGTCACGTTTGACTGCTGTGTCACTCGATCAAGTAAAGATAACTGAATTACACGATTCTCGACAATATGGCCAAGATTATTTTGAGCTATCATCTGCGCGTCAAACTCAATAGAAGCAAAACTGTCTTGCTCCCATACTCGCATCCCTTGGTAAGGTGCAGCACGGCGCTCAACAATGCCATTCCAAGCACCAATATGACGCAGGATTTTTTCACTAGAGCGATTCAACGCCGAAACGCGCAAATCAATCGAATCGCTCATCGTTGATTTAGGGGTATGACTTTCGATAATCGCGATACGTAAATCCGTTTCACTTAATGCAGCGGCAAGCGTCAACCCCACCATACCGCCACCAACAATCGCTATATCAAAACTTTGCATTATATTGTTACCTTTATCAACGAGAGACTAAGCCCAGTGTGCGCTTAAATAAGGGAGCTTTTACCGCAGGAAGTGTATCGAATGCCATCAATCCTAGATTACGCCCAACAACTGTTGGCCACCAAGTATTTGAGAATAGATGAACCAGAGAAGAAGTCATTGTTATCGTAAGCTCTCGATCTTGCTCTCGGCGCTGACGATATTGTTCGAGCCCTTGGTATTTGCCCAAATCTAAGTCTATACCCAATTGATTATCTTGAGAGACTTGTGCCTGTAAACATTCAACTAAGGTTGATACATCTCGAATTCCAAGATTAAATCCCTGACCAGCAATAGGATGTAAGGTTTGTGCAGCATTCCCAACAGCAGCAAAACGATGTGATATTGTCTGCGGTCGAGAGCGTAGCACCAAGGGGTAACTCGAGCGTTGTCCGACTTTTTTCAATGCACCTAAGCGCCACCCAAATTGACTCTGTAGTTGCTCAAGAAACAATGAATCCTCTGACTGCATTAACTCATCAGCGCGATCAGGGGACACACACCAAACCAACGACATTCGATTCTGACTCATGGGCAACAATGCTAATGGACCTGATTGAGTAAAGCGTTCAAACGCTCGTCCATTGTGATCTTCAGACAAGCCAATATTTGCAATCACGGCAACCTGATTAAAGTCATGTTCGTCTAAAGCTAAACCAATCTGCTTGCTGCTATCTGACTGAGCACCATCGGCAGCAACCAAGAGCTTACTATTAATAACGCAATCATCATCCAATGTGATCGCAACAGAATCAATTGAACGCTGAACATCAATAATTCGCTTCTGTGAAAAAAACGTTATCGAGCTGGATTCCTTAAGCATATTAGCGTAAATCTTACCAACATCAGCCAATTCAACCACATAGCCTAACGCACTAAGGTGGTGCTCTTGAGCTGTAATTTCAGTCATTCCTGCATGACCTTGATCGGTAACGCTGATATGTTCAATGGGAGTCGCGGCAACCGCTAATTCATCCCATAAAAAAAAACGCTTTAAGATTTCTACGGTGCCAAATGATAAAGCGATCGATCGAGAGTCAAACCCAGGATGTTCGGAGCTCTCGGCTAGATAAGGTTCCACTACCGCAATCGACGCCTTATCACCCATAGCGTTGGATAATATTAAGGCTAACGTCGCACCAGTCATTGCACCACCAGCTATAACGACATCAAAATCTCTCGATTCTATAGTCATCTATTCATTACCTTAAAATAGTTCCCTAATGAGTGCTTAGTGCACTGTCGGCGCTTTAGCATTTGGTTTCGCTACAAAACCATGATCGGCATGTAAGGTCAGGACACAGACTTTAATATGCTCAATAACCTGCTCCAATAATAGTGCTTGCTCAGGGAGGTCATCATCTTCATCAATGCCTAATTTGGCTATTTCTTCAAGATCGCCAATTGCCTCTTTACCTTCGGTAGTCAGTTTACGAAGGTCGAGTCCAATTAGACCAATGCCTGATATTATATGATTTACCAGCTCAGCAACCGCATCACTTCGCTCAAACAATCCTTCTTTTCCTTCGCCATCGGGAAGCAATAGTGTTAGCGCCATATCCGTATCAATCAGTTCTTGTTGAGAGAAACGCAGCAACTGCTCTGTTTTCTTTTGAACAGCAATAGGCCATGCTAATCCATCGTTTGTATAGTCAAATAACAGTGGCTGCCAGCTTTTGTCTTCAACATCTAAACCACCGCTTAACATACCTAAGAGCAACCCTTGAACTTCCGCCGGAGTCACAGCCAACATTGCAGCCTTTAAATCATTTGAAAAAGATTGGTACTCAGGAAGTTTAATTTCGCTTGGTTTATCACTCATGGTGGTTAGCTCTATCATCTTAAAAATTAAATTAATCCTACCACTGATATGGGGTTGTCGAAACGATAAAAGCGATAAATTATCCTCGGGAGTTGATGAATTGTCTAAGTTTTGAGTAGTTGATTTAGCATTTCAGCATCCATCACGGGAAACACTTGAATCTTACGAGCCCTTTACCTATAGTTTCCTTCTTACAGTGACGATAGTATCATTGCTGACATAGGTTAAAAAAACGATGGTTAACTCATGAGCACTCAAGTAGTAGACGTTGAAATCTTAGGAAAACTCACTCGGGTCAATTGTCCTTCAGGGCAAGAAGAGTCGTTGATAAAGGCTGCGCAAGATTTAGATCAACGACTAAAAGAAATGGCAGAGCGAACAAAAGTAAACAATGAACTCAATCTTATGACTATTATGGCTCTAAACATAAGCTATGAGTTACAGACGTTGAAAGGCGAAAAAGAAAACAATCAATCAGAATTCGTCGATAGGCTCGAAAAACTTACCGAGTCTCTAGAACAGGCGTTGAGCAAAACTGCCGAAGCCTAACACTTTGGTCATTTGAACTAGAATTAAATTTTACCCTGGGGTGTTCGTCAGAGGATTTACGTCCCCGAGCCGATAAGCAACATCCAAGGGTTAGTATTCAATCGCTATTGTGCAAGCTCGGCTAGTACCGAGAAGCCTGAGGTGGTTCTTGCTGACCCGCCTTGAACTCGCTGGTTCAAGGGCCATTAATTCTCAACGGCACTTTGGGGTATTCCACATGACTCTTCATTCAAGACAATACGTTCGTAAGACGATTCGAACTCAACGTCGGTTACTTTCTTCTGCACTTCAGCAACAAGCTAGCGCTGATTTAGTTGAACAAGCCAACACGTTAGCTGAGCTTCAAAATGCACAACATATCGCTATTTATCTATCTTCCGATGGTGAACTCGATACGCTCCCGCTAATAAAACAGCTCTGGCAACAAAACAAATCCGTTTATCTGCCTGTGATTCATCCTTTCTCTTCCGGTAACCTTCTCTTTTTGCGTTATCAACCCAATACTGAAATGACGTTAAACCGTTATAAAATTTCTGAACCAAAACTAAAAAAAGATCTGATTATTCCCGTTGATCAGCTCGATATTATTTTTACCCCATTGGTGGCTTTTGACACAAAAGGAAAACGATTGGGGATGGGTGGCGGATATTACGATCGAACGCTATCTACTTGGTTTAAAACAGGTATTGGAGCAACGCCGATTGGTTTAGCTCATGATTGTCAGCGAGTCGATGCCTTACCAAATGAAACATGGGATATACCATTACCAAAAATAATAACACCAAGCAAAATATGGACTTGGGATTAGCTCAAAAATAACGCTATAATCGCCGCGAATTATTTATCAATGTAATCGTTCCGGAGATGAACATGACTCAAGATGAGATGAAAAAAGAAGCGGGTTGGGCTGCATTAAAGTATGTGGTTAAAGGCGGCATTATTGGTGTTGGCACAGGTTCAACCGTAAATCATTTTATCGATGCACTTGGGTCGATTAAAGATGACATAAAAGGTGCGGTATCCAGTTCCATCGTATCAACTGAAAAATTAAAAGCGTTCGGTATTACCGTTTACGATTGTAATGACATTGAGAAACTCGATGTGTATATCGATGGCGCCGATGAAATCAATCCTGAACGAGACATGATTAAAGGCGGTGGTGCAGCTTTAACTCGTGAAAAAATTGTCGCCGCTATTTCTGACAAATTTGTTTGTATTGTTGATGGCACCAAAGCTGTCGATGTTTTAGGAAAATTCCCCCTCCCTGTTGAAGTGATCCCGATGGCTCGTGAGCAAGTCTCTCGTCAACTTTCTCAATTAGGCGGCACCCCTGTTTATCGAGAAGGTGTCATTACCGATAATGGCAACATCATTATTGATGTTCATGACTTAGCAATTACTGCTCCGAAAGAATTTGAAGCCACTCTAAATAATATTCCTGGTGTTGTCACAAATGGGCTGTTTGCTCATCGTGGCGCAGATGTAGTGATTACAGGCACTCCTCAGGGAACAAAAATAGAAGAATAAGTCTCTATTTTGGTTCGTAGTTAGTGTTATTTCTTAACAAACGGTACCATTCCGTGCCGTTTTATTACATATCGTAAAAAAATTATGGCTTATGACATAATTTTCTTACCCAAAAAGAATTTTTTTTGTTAATTTGTCGCACAGAATACGCATGAGGAAAACGTTTGCGTGTTGCTAAAATGTAAAATTTACACAGTAAGCAGCCCATATGACTCGTTTGTCCTCCTTTTGCATAATTAAGGACGAGAATAATGGCCAAAGTATCACTAGAAAAAGATAAAATTAAAATTTTGCTCCTTGAAGGCCTTCACAGCTCTGCCGTTGAAACCCTTCAAGCTGCCGGTTACACCAATATCGAATACCATAAAGGCTCAATTGATGAAGAACAGCTTCTAAAATCAATTTCTGATGCTCACTTTGTTGGTATTCGTTCACGTACTAACTTATCTGAAAAAGTCATCAATGCAGCGAAAAAACTCGTTGGTATTGGCTGTTTCTGTATTGGTACAAACCAAGTTGATCTAAAAGCAGCGGCAAAACGTGGTGTACCTGTATTTAATGCCCCATTTTCAAACACACGTAGTGTAGCCGAACTTGTTCTTGGTGAAATATTATTACTTCTCCGTGGTATCCCTGAAAAGAATGCCCTTGCTCACCGTGGTGTTTGGAAAAAAAGTGCCGACAACAGTGTAGAAGCTCGTGGAAAAAAACTTGGTATCATTGGTTACGGTCACATCGGTACCCAATTAGGTATTGTCGCTGAAAACTTAGGTATGCAAGTTTTCTACTACGATGTAGAAAATAAATTGTCGTTAGGTAACGCCACTCAGATAGCATCAATGACAGAACTATTGAATCAATCGGATGTCATTTCTCTTCATGTACCTGAAACCGCAGGAACGAAAAACATGATGGGCGAAGCTGAATTTGCAGCAATGAAACCGGGTGCGATTTTTATTAACGCCGCGCGTGGTACCGTTGTTGATATTGATGCTTTAGCCGCTGCACTTGAGTCTAAACACATTGGTGGCGCAGCTATTGATGTGTTCCCTGTTGAACCAAAAACCAATGCTGACCCATTTGAGTCACCATTATTGAAGTTTGATAATGTCTTGTTAACGCCACACGTAGGCGGTTCAACTCAAGAAGCGCAAGAAAACATTGGTTATGAAGTTGCTGGCAAGATTGCAAAATACTCTGATAACGGTTCAACCTTATCAAGCGTTAACTTCCCTGAAGTATCATTACCGGAATTACGTGAATGTTCTCGTCTACTGCATATTCACGAAAACCGTCCTGGTATTCTAAATCAGATAAACACCATTTTTGCTGAAGAAGGTATTAACATCGCAGCACAATACCTGCAAACTTCTCCAGAGTTTGGCTATGTTGTTATTGATGTGGAAACCGCTCGTTCAGAAGAAGCACTGACGAAACTGAAAAAAATCGAAGGTACATTGCGCGCGCGTATCCTTCACTAAGTAGTAATTAGCGAAATCAAATTACAAAAGTAAAAAGTCACCCTCGCGGTGACTTTTTTATTTGTCTAGTCCAATAAACCTGTCACTGCATTTTTTAATAACACGATTTATCACAAAAAAAGAGCCCTTCATCACGAAGAGCTCCTTATCTCATTTTTCAGTCGATTATATCTAACCGCTTTTATACCGCTTGCTGCACAATCACTGAATCCGCTTTATTGGTATAGAAATCCATAGTATGGAAGTTTAAGTAACGATACGTATCAGCAGCCGTAGCATCGATCTGTTTCGCGTACTCTAAGTACTCTTCCATCGTTGGAATTCTACCGATAATAGCACCAACTGCCGCAAGTTCAGCTGACGAAAGGTACACATTCGCACCCGTACCTAAACGGTTAGGGAAGTTACGTGTAGAAGTCGACATAACTGTTGATTCATCAGCAACTCGAGCTTGGTTACCCATACAGAGCGAACAACCTGGAGTTTCAATACGAACGCCTGCACGTCCAAAGATACCGTAGTAACCTTCAGCAGTAAGTTGGTCTTTATCCATCTTAGTCGGTGGTGCAATCCACAGACGAGTATCCAGTTGACCATTGAACTTCTCTAGCAGTTTACCTGCTGCACGGAAGTGTCCAATGTTGGTCATACAAGAACCGATAAAGACTTCATCAATACTTGTTCCTTGAACTTCAGACAATAAACGAGCGTCGTCTGGGTCATTTGGAGCACATAAGATAGGCTCTTTGATATCAGCAAGATCGATTTCAATAACATGCGCATATTCTGCGTCTTTATCAGCTTCCATCAAGGCTGGATTAGCTAACCAAGATTCCATCGCTTGAATACGGCGTTCAATGGTACGACGATCGCCATAACCTTCAGAAATCATCCACTTCAACATGGTGATATTTGAGTTCAAGTATTCAGAAATTGACTCTTCTGAAAGCTTAACGGTACAACCCGCAGCGCTTCGCTCTGCTGATGCATCTGATAACTCAAAAGCCTGTTCAACAGAAAGGTGTTCAACCCCTTCAATTTCAAGAACACGACCAGAGAATTCATTAATTTTACCGGCTTTTTCTACGGTTAATAAGCCTTGCTGAATACCGTAATACGGAATCGCATGAACTAAATCACGTAGCGTAATACCCGGTTGCATTTCGCCTTTAAATCGAACCAGAACTGACTCTGGCATATCCAACGGCATAACACCTGTTGCCGCAGCGAATGCCACTAAACCAGAACCAGCAGGGAAAGAAATACCTAATGGGAAACGAGTATGCGAGTCACCACCAGTACCAACGGTATCAGGTAATAGCATACGGTTTAACCACGAGTGGATTACACCATCACCTGGACGTAATGCCACCCCACCACGATTCATAATAAAATCAGGCAAAGTATGGTGAGTGTTCACATCGATTGGTTTTGGATAAGCAGAGGTATGACAGAAAGACTGCATGACTAAATCAGCAGAGAAACCAAGACAAGCTAAATCTTTGAGCTCGTCACGTGTCATAGGACCAGTGGTATCTTGAGAACCCACTGTCGCCATTTTCGGCTCACAGTAAGTTCCTGGGCGAATACCTTCAACACCACATGCTTTACCGACCATTTTCTGTGCTAATGTGAAACCTTTATCACTGTCAGCAACAGGAACTGGACGACGGAATACCGTTGATGGTTCAAGACCTAGTGCTTCACGAGCACGGTCTGTTAAACCACGACCGATGATCAATGGGATACGACCACCAGCACGAACCTCATCAATTAAGACGTCTGTTTTTAGTTCAAACTGAGCTAACTCTTCACCCGTATCATGATTGCAAACTTTGCCTTCAAATGGGTAAACATCGATAACATCACCCATGTTTAGTTTGGTGACATCAACTTCAATTGGCAATGCACCGGCATCTTCCATTGTATTGAAGAAAATTGGGGCAATTTTACCACCAAGTACATAGCCGCCCGCACGTTTATTAGGCACGAATGGGATATCATCACCCATAAACCACAATACTGAGTTTGTTGCTGATTTACGCGAAGAACCGGTACCGACAACATCACCCACATAAACTAATTGGTGACCTTTCGTTTGAAGGGCTTCAATTTGCTTGATAGGACCGATTGAACCATGTTGATTAGGCTCAATTCCTTCACGTTCATTTTTAAGCATGGCTAACGCATGGACAGGGATATCTGGACGAGACCATGCATCAGGAGCAGGTGACAGATCATCTGTATTCGTTTCACCTGTTACTTTAAATACGGTTAACGTTATTTTTTCTTGCAGCGCAGGTTTCGATAAGAACCATTCGGCTTCTGCCCAAGAATTCATAACTTGTTTAGCAAACTCATTTCCAGCTTTCGCTTTTTCTTCGACATCATAAAACGCATCGAACATTAATAGAGTATGAGACAAGGCCTCAACAGCTGTTGGCGCTAATGCATCGTTATCAAGTAAGCTGACAAGAGGCTCGATGTTGTAACCACCTTGCATAGTACCTAAAAGCTGAGCCGCTTTTGTTGGGTCTACAAGGGGTGATAATTCTTCACCACGGGTGATCGCCGCCAAGAAGCCCGCTTTTACATAAGCAGATTCATCAACACCAGGGGGAATGCGATTTTCTAAAAGATCTAGGATAAATGCTTCTTCGCCAGCAGGTGGCGCTTTTAATAATTCAACCAGACCGGTGACTTGTTCTACATCTAGGGGTTTAGGTACAACTCCCTCTGCAGCACGCTCTGCGACGTGTTTACGATAGGCTTCGAGCACGACTTCTTCCTCTTTTTGCTGTTGACCCCATTTATTATAGCTTTTAGGGTAAACGTCCTTGGAAACTTGGCGCTCACGGTGAACCTAAATGGTTGCCGAGAACTCCAAACTGTCCACCCAGAATAGCAAAGATACGCCTAAATGAAAATGAGTTCACTTGGCGCGGGTCCTCAACTTACGACTAAAGTCTTAGTTCAAGATTCGTCAAATACACATTTATTTACTATTTAAAGCTGGCTCCTACGACTAAATAGATCGAGTCATAGCTATTTTCAGTTCGTCCATAGCCGAACATAATCGGCCCAACCGGTGAGTCAATTCCTGCAAAAAGAGCTCCTGCATTGAATAAAGGCGCCTTCGATAGCGATAAATTAGAACTAGACCATACTCCACCGTACTCATAGGAAGCACCTAAATAGACTGGAGAAGTAAACACGCCAAAGTCGTTATCAAACCAGCGATAGCGATAATTCAAACTGGCGTAAGCTTTATTTTGACCACTTAGACTGTTACTTGGAATGCCGGAAAGATTCAGAAATCCTCCTATTGATAGCGGATTAATTGGATAATCAAACCGCTTACTATCCAACCTAGATAAGTCGCCTTGAACCATTAAGGTATGGCGTTCAAAGCTTCTCGCCATAATAGCCGATAAGTTATATTCAGAAACCCACTCGTCTAATCGATTCGAGTTGCTACTATCGCTTAATTCCGCTTTATCGTGCGACCGCATAAACTCCATATCAACATACTCGCCATCTCGAGGAAATTTAGAATTATCCAATGTATCGAATTGGTAGCGTGCATAAACGCCTCTGCGTTGATATTCCATATCACCTTGGGAAGGTAATCTCGCTTCACCGTCGGTAATCCGCATCCCAAATTCAAATTCATCCCAAGGGTTATATTGATAGCCAAGTGACAACTCACCCACCAACTCGACATAGTTCACCTCAAAATAGTTCTCGGCCGCACTCAAACCAGCAACTTCTACATCTTCATCAGAAAACTTACGCAGTTCATTTTGATACTCTAATGAGGTACTTGTGAAAACTTGTTGGTCTAAAGTAAGCGGACGAAAATACTCCAACCCAATACGGCGATCTGTCCCCATTTCCATTTCAAGCCGCAATTCACTGCCAATAGAATCTAAATCCGTAAAGCTGTTACTCATCCCTACCGAATATCGGCTTTGATCATCAAAGTCATCTTCTAACGCTAAGCGAAATGTTAAATAATTCGGCCCCCAAGATTTTTCTCGAACATGAACAATTAACTGATCTGAACCACCGGAAGAATCAACGTCATAAAAAATCAATTCAAACCGATCTAATGCATACAACTGGCGTATCCGCTGCTCAATCTGTTCAGTAGAAAGTGGCTGGTTGAGAGGAATATCTAACATTTCGCTCAATACTGCTTCACTATAGTGACTCTGATTGACCAGTTTGAGTGCGCTAAATTGCCATGTCTTACCTCGAGCAATGGGGTATGCGGCCTGTTCGATATTATTACGATAATCAGCATAATCAGAAGGTGTCATAGCGAGATTTTCTAAAGAAACGAAGGCTTGTTGAACCGATTCATACCCTTTCTGGTACGCTTCATCAAGACGGTCAAACTCTATCGTTTCCATATCGCCAACATCGGGCTTTAAATAAATGTCCCCTTCTAGTAATTCTTCTGCTTGTTTCTGCGAACTTTGACGTACTAAATAGTTAGAAAGTTGGTCAGCGACAGTAATGTAAGTGGTGAACTGTTCAGCATTTTTATAATCAGTACTAATATCTACGGCAATGACGATGTCTGCTCCCAGCGAACGGGCAACATCCACTGGCATATTATTAGTGACACCGCCATCGACCAATATATGCCCATCAACTTCATAAGGTGGAAGAATACTTGGAACAGACATGCTTGCCATAAAAGCATCCACCAAGTAGCCACTGTCTAAAATAAATGGCTCTAAGTTCACTATATCGGTTGCCACCGCACGGTAGCGAATCGGTAATTCATCAAATGAATTGAGACGAGGGATATGACCCGCAGCCTGACGGATGAGGCGCAACATATTTTGCCCCTGAATGACGCCTTTAGGTACACGAATATCAAGTGAATCATAACGAAAACCAAGATCAGCATCTAATTGATAGCGATCTTCAAATTCTTTTTCCCGAACATGGCGTAAACCTCGATCAACTTGATCACGATAACCGCTATTCCAATCCACCTGACCAATATGTTCGTGGATCTGCTCTGCGGTTTGACCACTGGCATATAAACCACCGACATAGGCCCCCATACTGGCTCCGGTGATAATATCAATCGGAATGTGCATCTCTTCAAGTGCTTGCAAAACACCAACATGAGCAGCTCCTTTTGCTCCCCCTCCCGCTAGAACTAACGCAATAACAGGACGCTCGCTAGGCTTGCGTGCTTGTATGGATGCATCGTCGTTCACTGTCGCCATAGCAGTCGTCATTGATCCCAATATTGAGAGACTTACCAACCATACAGCTCGCAACCCATGTTTTCCCATCATCAAGATTTTAGTTCCGTTCAGGTTCATTCGTAGCACTACCACTTAAATAACTTTTTAATCCAACCGCTTGGTGTTTTCTGCTTTTGACACGCTTGTTGATAAACACCATCTTCATCCCAGATGGGTAACTTAAAGTCGTTGCTGCAATCTAAGGTTAATCCACCACTTTTATTTTGGGAAAAACCGAACATTGAGATTCCGTTTGGCCATGGCAGCGATAATACGACCGCTCCGCGCTTGGCCAAGTAATTTGAATAGACCCGTTGAGCGCCCGTTGCACCGGTTAAGCCTGTTGATTTATTGTCATCTCGGCCAACCCAAATAGTCGTGACTTCCCGACCATCAACACCAACAAACCAACTGTCTCTAGTATCATTGCTGGTTCCAGTTTTTCCAGCTAAGCCAGCGGAAGGGAAACGCGTATTTAACGCTCTTCCCGTTCCTTCTAATACCGCTCGTTTCATCGCATAAGTCGTCAACCATGCAGCTTGCTGTCGCACAGATTGAGAGCTTTTAGGTAATGATTGATAGAGCACGTTACCATCAACATCAACCACAGAACGCAATGCCGACAATCTCGATCGTTTTCCAGAATTGGTTATCGTTTGATAGAGCTGAGCAACTTGAATTGGAGCGAGACTAAACGCCCCAAGGAACATAGACGGAACCGAGCGTAATTCCTGGCTATCCATGCCCAACGCAACCAAGGTTTTACTAACTTCATCAATGGTGACTTGCATCCCTAAATCGACTGTAGGGACATTAATGGATTTTGCCAAACCCAAGTAAAGTGGTACTTCTCCTCGAAATTTACGATCAAAGTTCTGCGGTGACCACACCTCACCATCATTGGATTTCAATGCAATAGGTTTATCAGATAATGTTGTTGCCAAAGTATATTTTTGGGGATCACTCAATGCCGTCAAATACACCGCAGGTTTCGCCAATGAACCAATTTGTCGACTCGCATTTAGAGCACGATTAAACCCATCATATCCTACCGTTTTCCCGCCAACGATAGCTCGAATCTCACCACTATGACGATCAACAGCCACCGCCGCAGATTCCAATTGTGCAGAGCCTAATTGAGGGATGGTTTTTGATACCGCTTGTTCGAGTTCAAATTGTGAAACCGGGTCGAGCGTTGTAAAGACTTTTAGCCCTTTATCAGATTCAAAGGAATCGCCGACCTGCTGTTTCAATTCAATGGCAACTTGCTGGAAATAGGCAGGCTGACGCTGAGCAATACTTGGGTTTTTAACCACATCTAATGGACGCTCAACAGCCATTGCGTATTGTTTTGCGGTAAGAATATCGTGGTCCATCATCAGTCTTAAAACCAGATCACGGCGCTTTTTCGCTCGTTCAGGAGAGCGCACTGGATTATAGTATGAAGGCCCTTTAACCATTCCCACCAACAAAGCAAGTTGATCTATTCTCAACTCTTGCAAAGGTTGTCCGAAGTAAAGTCGAGAAGCAAGACCGAAACCATGAATCGCTTGGGCACCGCTCTGCCCTAAATACACTTCATTCAAGTAACCTTCTAAAATTCGATCTTTGCTGTAGCGGTAATCAATAATCAGTGCCATTAAAGCTTCGCGGAACTTACGCCATAACGACCGTTCGCTGGTCAAAAATAGGTTTTTAGCTAGCTGTTGAGTTAATGTACTCCCGCCTTGAACCGTTCGTCCTGCTTTAAAGTTTACAACGGCCGCTCGAGCAATCGCGAAAGGAGCAATACCATCATGCTGATAGAAGTTACGATCTTCAGTGGTCAACAACGCATCCACCATCACTTCAGGAAATTGCTCTCTATGTAGGAATAGTCTCTGCTCTTCGCTGTTTTTTTCTAACATTCCTAGTAACTTGGGTTCAATACGTAAAAAACCCATATCTCCACGGCTTTCTAACGATTGAATACGCATCAACTCGTTACCATCAAAATGGAGCATCACATGACGTTCTGGCTCTGATGCATCGGAAAATTCAAACGGTCGCCGAATCAGCTCAATTCGTGTCGCTGAAGACGAATACTCCCCCGCATAACGTGGTTGCGTTACCTTGCGGTAATTGAGTACATCCAATTCTTGTCGAACTTCCTTCAGACTGATTTCATCACCAGGAGATAAGGTCAGTATGCGTGAATATACAACTGTTGGAAGCTTGAAGAGCTGCCCAGAAAAGCGCTGCTTAACAATATCGTCTAAATAAAAACCATAAAATACCAAGATCGTAAACCCAACTACCCCTAATTTCCAGGCAACGCTCCAGCTTTTCCTCAACCAACCGCGAGGCTTTTTGTCTTGCCCTTTTTTCTTCGAAGTACCAGATTTACTCTGCGTTTTTGAACTGCGTTTAGGTGTACTTTTTGACGTCGCTGAGCCACGAGTTGTCGGTTTCTTATCTGTCATCAGTTAAAGTGCCGCTTTGTTTTAGTGGTTGCAATATGATTAGCAGGATCATCAGGCCAAACATGCTTGGGATACCGCCCTTTCATCTCTTTTTGTACTTCCTTGTAAGATCCTGCCCAAAATGCCGCTAAATCTTGAGTTAATTGAATCGGCCGCTGAGCCGGTGATAGCAACTCAAGCAATAATCGCTTTGATCCTTGTGCAATTACTGGTGAAGTTTGTTCCCCATACACCTCTTGGATTCGAACCGAGAGTGTTGGTTCCGATCCCACTCTATATCGAATCGCTTTATGAGTTCCAGTCGGCAGTCTCCATTTAGGGGGCAGCCATTGGTCCAGTTGTTGATTTAAAGGCCAACCGAGATAAGCTTTGAGCGCTTCTGCATGAGGAAGGTTACTCAATTGTTTAGCAGTACGAACATTATTCATATAAGGCTCTAACCAAACTTCAAGGTTTTCCAATAATCCAGATTCATTAAACTCTGGCCAAGGTTCATTTGGGAGCCACTCAACAGCGCACCGTACTCTCTCAAGCCATTCGATAGTGGTTTGATTCAAATTTAATACAGATAAGCCATAGCGGCGAACATAATTTAGCAAAGCTTGTGTTATTTTTTCTTGGTCAGGTTCCTGCGATAGACGAGTAGTTAGCACTAACTGACCGCACATAACTCGTTGTTCCGCAATCAAACGACCTCGCTTTTCATCCCAATCGAGATGATCAACCTCCTTGGTTAAATGCGTCAAGTATTCCATTAATTCAGATAAAGAGATGTCACTCGCCAATTGAATTTGACTGTCGGCTCCGTGATGTCTCATCAAGTCACACACCACAAGATAACTTGCCTGAGAGAAAAGGAATTCCTGACGTAGCTTAGCCCCATGACCATTGGCCAGTTTAAATTCGGAGCTTTCTGAACGGCCTCGACGTTGCGCGATTCTATCGGGAAACGCTAAAGCCGCCGCAAGTCTTAAACACTGCTCATCCACTTTAGATAACTCAAACGATACATTGAGTTTGCGTGCTAACTGTTTAGATCGAGTCATCAGGCGCTGACGTTTGCTGTGTTTACCTTGTTGCCACAAATGGAATGCCATCGTTAAATCGGTACAATTAAAGTCGGGCTCTTCAATTAACACCGCACATGCGATAGCACTCACCATCCCTTTACTTCCCAACAGTCTTGATTGCAATAGCATACTAGCCAAACGAGGGTCTATTCCGAGCTGATACGCTTGCTGCCCCATAGTGGTCAATTGATGCTGCTGATCAATCAAACCGAGAGTAATAAGCAATTCTCTACTACGTTCAATCAACGCTTGCGGTGGTGTGTCGAGCCAGTTTAATTCTTTTACATCTCGTACTCCCCAGTTGGATAACTCCAATGCAGTACTAGTGAGATCAGAATGTAAAATATCAGGGACAGGTACTCTGGTTTGTTGTTGATATTGAGATTCAGAATATAACCGAACACAAATACCAGGTTCAATTCGCCCCGCTCGACCAGCACGTTGTTGGGCTGAAGATTGTGCTATTCGAACTTGCTCTAGCCTGGTTACGCCACTTACCGGATCAAAACGAGCATGTCGCTCTAACCCCGAATCAACCACGACTCGAACCCCTTCTATCGTTAGCGATGTTTCGGCTACATTTGTTGCCAATACCACTTTTCGCAGCCTAGATGTCACGGGTTTGATTGCTCGTTGCTGCTCTTGAAAACTAAGTTGGCCATAAAGAGGGGCGATGACAATATCATCACGACCAGATAAAGAGTCATTCAATGCCGCTTCTACGCGTTTTATAGAAGAAATACCGGGTAAAAAAGCGAGAATAGAGCCGGTCTCACTATCGCATAATGACGTGATTTTTTGCGCCATTTTAATGAATACATCATCGTTGGGATTGAGTGGCGCGTATCGAACTTCAATCGGATACGACCGCCCTTCGCACTCGATCATCAATGCTTCTGGCAACAAATTCTGGAGCGCATCACCATCTAATGTTGCTGACATCACCACCAACTTCAGGTCATCTCGCAAAGCTGTTTGAACTTCGAGCGATAAGGCTAACGCTAAATCTGCATGCAAACTGCGTTCATGGAATTCATCAAATATAATGACCTCAACACCGTTCAATTCAGGATCATCTTGGATCATCCGAGTGAGTACACCTTCAGTGACGATTTCTAACTGAGTTTGGTCACTCACCTTACTTTCACCTTTTATTCGATAACCTACCCGTTGCCCAACTTCTTGATTAAGCTGAGCGGCAACATAGTTAGCTATCGATTTAGCGGCCAAACGTCGAGGTTCGAGCATGATAATCTTGCCCGTTACGGTATCGCTACGTAACAAAGCTAAAGGAAAATAGGTCGATTTACCCGCTCCGGGCGCTGCTTGCAAGATAATCTGAGGGTGTGATTGGATACCAGAAATTAACTGAGGGATCACTGACTCGATAGGCAATTGTTGCAAAGCAAACCCCTTATGATTTAATGAAGCAATCATTGTACATAAAAACAGTAGATAAATGCAGTTCGATCCCGAGTTAAAATCCGCAATCTTAATCAAGCGCTATAAACGCTTTCTTGCCGATATTAAATTAAATGACGGCACTGAAACCACCATCCATTGCGCCAATACAGGAGCGATGACAGGGTGCGCGACTCCCGGTGATACCATTTGGTACTCACAATCCAATAACCCTAAGAGAAAATACCCATTTAGTTGGGAACTCACTTATACTCAACAAAATGATTATATCTGCGTAAATACAGTGCGCGCCAATCAACTATGTGTTGAAGCGATCAACGATCATCAAATTGATGAACTTCTGAATTACGAACAACTTAAAACAGAAGTGAAATATGGGCAGGAAAACAGTCGTATCGATATCCTACTTCGCTCTCCCAATCGAAGAGATTGTTACATCGAAGTAAAAAGTGTCACTTTACTCGACCAAACTGAAGGAAGTGACGCGAACGGTCAAGGTTACTTTCCCGACGCCGTTACGACTCGTGGGCAAAAACACCTACGAGAGTTAATCGAAGTCGTTAAAAATGGCGATAGAGCAGTATTATTATTCGCTATTTTGCATTCAGGGATTGAAAAAGTGTCGCCTGCCCACCATATAGATGCAACATATTCATTATTACTATTAGAAGCAATAAATACTGGTGTCGAGGTATTGTGCTATAAAGCTCAATTTACCAATCAATCACTAAAACTAACAACAGCGATTCCTTTTTCATCTGAAAAGATAAAAATTTGATGCGAGTGGCATATTAAACGCAGTTTGTTAATGAGTGGTTGCCACACATAGTACTTTTTGCTATAGATACCCGCCTTAAAATACTGCTCATGCAGTTGACTAGGTGTTTGTAGGAGATGCTGTATGCCTGAATCTAAAAAGAAAACGCTTGGCATCCTAGCCATTGCTGGTGTGGAACCATACCAAGAGAAATCTGGTGAAGAGTATATGTCACCTGACCAAGTGACACATTTCACTAAAATTTTAAGTGCGTGGCGTAACCAGCTCAGAGATGAAGTTGATAGAACAGTACACCACATGCAAGATGAAGCGGCGAATTTCCCTGATCCTGTTGATCGTGCTTCTCAAGAAGAAGAATTTAGCTTAGAACTACGCAACCGAGATCGTGAGCGTCGTTTAATTAAAAAGATTGAAAAAACCCTAATCAAAATTGAAGAAGACGAGTTTGGTTTTTGCGAATCTTGTGGCGTTGAAATCGGCGTACGTCGTCTAGAAGCACGCCCAACAGCCGATCTTTGTATTGACTGTAAAACTCTTGCAGAGATCAAAGAACGTCAAATGCAAGGCTAACAAGTCAAATAAACCAATACTAAGGGAGCGATTGCTCCCTTTTTTTATTTTCGCTACCATCATGACCTTCTTAGCCTAATTAAGGTCAGTTATGTGATGGATTTTCAAGCCTATTAATATGAATTACGTTGGTCGATTTGCCCCTTCCCCTTCCGGGCCACTGCATTTTGGTTCTCTAGTTGCAGCGCTTGGTAGCTATTTTCAAGCCAAAGCTAATCAAGGTGATTGGTTGGTTCGAATCGAAGATCTCGACCCTCCACGAGAGGTCCCCGGAGCAACCCAACAAATCCTACAAGCTCTCGAATGCTATGGACTAGAGTGGGATGGACAGATCCTTTATCAAAGTCAGCGTCATGATTTTTATCAAGCTCAAATTGACCAATGGTTAGCAAAGGGTGAAGCTTATTACTGCACATGCAGTCGAAAAGAGATTAAAGCCATGGGTGGATATTACACCGGTCTCTGTCGAACAAAGCTGATTTCCTCTAGCCAAGAGTGTGCGGTTCGTATCAAGATGCAACATCCTGTAACACAGTTTAATGATGTTCTTCACGGAAACACACTTATCCCTTTCGCATTAGCTGGCGAGGATTTTATTATAAAACGCAGAGATGGCCTTTTCGCGTATAACCTAGCCGTCGTCCTCGATGATATTGCTCAGGAGGTGACCGAAGTGGTCCGTGGTGCTGATTTAATCGAACCAACAGGACGTCAAATAAGTTTATATCGAATATTAGGACATCAGCCCATTCAGTATCTTCATCTACCACTAGCAATGGCTCAAGAAGGGCGTAAACTCTCAAAGCAAAATCATGCAGCTGCCATTGATATTTCAGATCCAAGACCCACATTAATCCAAGCCATGCGCTTTCTTGGATTTCAGTTACCACAGGACGTTACACTAGAATCCGTCGCGACAATTGTCGACTGGGGATGTAATAATTGGCAAATATGCCAACTACCTAACGAAACTGAGATCATACTTTAATTCTCAAATGACCTAGCCTGAGCTATTATTAGCCGCAAATTGAGTCAATAGACTCTTGGTCACTAATAAAGAACAAGATAGTTAATCGCTATTTTGTCCGAGCCGATGAATAAAAAAGAACAGAAAACACACATTGAACACCGTTATTTCGACCTTTCACTGAACGTTATCACACGTGAAGATCACGGTATTTCACGCAAGCAAATTAGCGATAATGCGCTTAAAGTATTATATCGACTCCACAGTAGCGGCTTTGAAGCCTACTTAGTCGGTGGCGGTGTGCGCGATATCTTGTTAAAACAAGAGCCAAAAGATTTCGATATTGCAACTAATGCAACGCCTGAACAAGTGCGCAAACTCTTTCGCAACTGTCGCCTTATTGGTCGCCGTTTTCGTCTAGCACACGTGATGTTTGGACGTGACATTATCGAGGTCGCCACATTCCGTGGACATCATCAGGAAAACAACAGTCAAACCAGTTCACAGTCTGATGCTGGAATGCTATTACGTGATAATGTTTATGGATCGATTGATGAAGATGCAGAGCGCCGAGACTTCACTGTCAACGCGATGTATTACAACATAGCTAACTACAGTATTCATGATTATGCCGGTGGTATTGAAGATCTCGAAGATCGACTAGTTCGAATGATCGGTGACCCAGAAACCCGCTACCGAGAAGATCCGGTTCGAATGCTAAGAGCGATTCGCTTTGCAGCTAAGCTCGATTTCGATATTGAAGAAGAGACCGCGGAGCCGATTGAAGACCTAGCACCATTGCTTAGCGATATTCCACCTGCACGCCTTTATGAAGAGTCATTAAAGATGCTTCAGTCAGGTATAGGGCTAGAAACCTATCACCTCATGCGAGAATATGGTTTATTTCAGCAACTGTTCCCTATCGTTGCCGAACATTTCACCGAAGACCATGAATCAATGACAGAGCAAATGCTTGATCTGTCACTTGATTCTACCGATTTGCGCATCGAAAGCGGAAAACGCGTCAACCCTGCGTTTATGTTTGCGGCCATATTTTGGTATCCGATGAAATCCATTGCCGATAAGTTAAGTACAGAATTAAACCTGTCCGAATACGATGCAATGATGGAAGCGGCCAATCAGGTGCTCGATCGCATTGTTAAACGTCTTGCGATTCCGCGTCGTCACACCACTACTATTCGTGAAATGTGGCAGATGCAATTTCGTTTAGAACGTCGCAATGGCAAACGAGCTTTCCGTTTACTTGAGTTAAATAAGTTCCGAGCTGGGTATGATTTATTGCTGATGCGAGGCGAGCTTGAGGGCGGTGAAGTTAAAAAACTGGCTGAATGGTGGAAGGCTTTCCAAAAGGCCGATCGCAACCTACGCCAACTAATGGTGAATGAGTTAGGCAAATCATCGACGGAGCCAGGCAAACCTCGTCGTCGACGTACGCCACGTAATAAGACGAAATCGTCGTGATGACGACCGTATTTATTGCCATCGGCAGTAATCTCAATGATCCTGTTGAACAAGCACAACGTGGAATAGACGCATTAAAGAGCATTCCACGTACTCGCTTTATCCGCTCATCTCAGCTGTATAGTAGCTCGCCAATGGGGCCACAAGATCAACCCGACTACATCAATGCCGTTGTCGAGATAGAAACACAACTGGCACCACTAGAACTGCTCAATTTAACTCAACAGATCGAATTAGAGCATGGTCGAGTGCGCAAGGATGAGCGCTGGGGACCACGAAGCCTAGATTTGGATATTCTTCTCTTTGGTCAACAAATTCTAGACAGTGAACGCCTAACAGTACCTCACTATGGAATGAAAGTTCGAGAGTTTGTCCTCTACCCACTCGCTGAAATTGCCCCAAATTTAATACTCCCTGATGGGACCGAATTAACCGACTTACTCAAACAAGTCGACAAAAATGGCCTCAGTATTTGGCAGCACGCCAACGCCAAGTAAGGATTTACAATGAAAAAAATCACAATCAACGATTTAATTAAATGCAAAAGTGAAGGCCGAAAGTTTGCGACATCCACCGCTTACGACGCCAGTTTTGCACAATTATTCGAAAGCGAGAATATGCCAGTACTCCTCGTCGGTGATTCGCTTGGTATGGTATTACAAGGGCAAAGTGACACTCTCCCTGTTACGGTTCAAGATATTGCCTATCACACGCGTAGTGTACGTGCAGGAAGCCCTAATTGCTTGTTAATGGCTGACATGCCCTTTATGAGCTACGTTACTCCAGAAGAAGCGTGTAAAAACGCGGCTGAAATTATTCGAGCTGGTGCAAATATGGTCAAGCTAGAGGGCGGGGCATGGTTAGTCGACACCGTTAAAAAGCTCACTGAACGTGCTGTTCCTGTATGTGCGCACCTTGGCTTAACCCCACAGTCTGTCAATATTTTTGGTGGTTATAAAGTTCAAGGACGCAGTGATGAGCAAGCAAAGCAAATGCTTGATGATGCACTTGCCCTACAAAGTGCCGGCGCTCAAATTATCCTGTTGGAATGTGTCCCATCTAGCTTAGCGAAAATGATCACGGAAGCCGTCGACGTCCCCGTAATTGGCATTGGAGCAGGGCCAGAAACCGACGGTCAAATCTTGGTTATGCACGACATGCTAGGTATTTCCGCGAACTACATGCCCAAGTTTTCCAAAGACTTTCTTGCTGAAACAGGGAATATACGCAAGGCAGCCGCTAAATACATTGCAGATGTAGAAAGCGGATCATTCCCTGACGCCGACCATACCATTGCTTAAGCCGGTAGATCACGATGGAAACTTATTCAGAAGTTAAAAAACTAAGAACAGTTATTAACGCGCATCGTTTGGCACAAAAACGGATCGCGTTTGTGCCAACGATGGGAAATCTCCATGAAGGGCATTTAACCTTAGTTCGTCAAGCTCAAGCTGTGGCCGATATTGTTATCGTCAGTATTTTTGTCAACCCAATGCAATTTGAAAATGCCGACGATCTAGTGAACTACCCTCGTACATTGGATGATGATCTCGCTAAACTCGCCAAACAGGGAGTCGACGCGGTATTTACGCCAACGCCAGATATCATGTACCCAAAAGGATTGGATCAACAGACGTTTGTTGAAGTTCCAAACATGTCTAATATCTTGGAAGGGGAATCTCGTCCCGGTCATTTTCGTGGCGTCGCAACAATCGTGACAAAACTATTCAATATCGTACAACCCGATGTTGCTTGCTTTGGCGAAAAAGACTTTCAGCAACTTGCGGTTATTCGTCAGATGACGGAAGACTTGTGTTTAGATATTGAGATCATTGGCGTGCCTACGGTAAGAGAATCCGATGGTTTAGCCATGAGCTCGCGAAACAACCGCCTTACCACTTCACAACGAACTGTCGCACCGCATTTAGCGCGTATCATGAAAAGTATTGGTGAGAACTTGGTTCAAGGTGAACGAGATACCGAAGCGTTAATTGTGAATGCAAATAGCGAAATAGTTCAGGCAGGAATGAAGGTTGATGAAATTTTTATTCGAGATGAACAGACGCTTCAACCGATCAATCAAGATACTGAGAAGGCGGTTGTACTCATGGCTGCTTTTTTAGGTGATGTTCGATTAATCGATAATCAGGTTGTCAGCCTAATCTAATCATTACTGAATAAAATATAACGCTTCAGTCCCCTATTTTCACCTGAATCAATAGGAAAACTGAAGCGTTTCTGCTTCAACTAGCTACGAAGCCCAGTCCCTTTAGCAATTAAGTAATGCGCTACCGAATATAGCAAGATAACAAACACACCCAAAACACTAAACGAACTAACAATACTCACATCAGAAACACCAAGAAAGCCATAACGAAAGGCATTTACCATATACACAATAGGATTAATTTTAGACACAACCTGCCAAAACTCAGGCAACAAGGATATTGAATAAAAAACGCCACCTAAATAGGTCAATGGTGTTAGCACAAAAGTCGGTACTATCGAAATATCATCAAATGTGCGCGCAAAGACTGCATTAATTAACCCACCAAGTGAGAAGACAACAGAAGTCAAAAACACGGTAAAAATAATCACAGACCAATGCTCAACTTGAAGGTCGACAAAGAATAATGAAACACAGGTAACCAACATGCCAACCAACAATCCTCGTGTTACGCCTCCCATCACATAACCGGCGATAATGACGTAATTTGGGACTGGAGCAACCAATAACTCTTCAATATTCTTCTGCATTTTAGAACTAAAAAACGAGGAAGCAACATTGGAATATGAGTTCGTTATCACCGACATCATGATCAACCCAGGAACGATGTATTCCATATAAGAAAAACCATTCATTGTCCCAATTCGTGAGCCAATCAAATTACCAAAAATAATAAAATACAATGTCATTGTAATCGCTGGCGGCACTAATGTTTGTACCCAAATACGCGTAAAACGATTGATCTCTTTTCTCACTAAACTGCTAAACGCGGTCCAATAAATTTGATACATAGTACTTCTCATTTTTCGTTTCTCACTAGGCTAACAAATAGCTCTTCCAATCGATTCGCTTTATTTCTCATCGAAAGCACTTTTACCCCTTGTTGTGTTAACTGGCTAAAGACATCGTTCAACCCTTGAGATTTTTCCAACTCAATCTCTATTGAGCCTTCTTTGTTTTCTTGTTTCAACACACCATTAAGTTGCGGAATGGTCTCTGAAGAATCAACATCTAGAATAAAAGTTTCAACTTGAAGCTTACCCAACAATGCTTTCATCGACGTATTTTCAATTAGCTCACCCGCTTGAATGATCCCAATGTTACGACACAACATTTCAGCCTCTTCTAAATAGTGAGTGGTGAGAATAATCGTAATACCTTGGTTGTTTATCTCTTGTAAAAACGTCCACATCGAGCGGCGCAACTCAATATCAACACCTGCTGTCGGTTCATCGAGAATTAATAGTTTCGGCTCGTGCATCAAAGCGCGAACAATCATCAAGCGACGTTTCATGCCACCGGATAACGCTCCCGCTCGTTCGTTTCGCTTATCCCACAACTCCAACTGAGTAAGATACTTCTTGGCACGCTCTTTTGCTAATGCGCGTGGTACCCCATAATAGCCAGCCTGATGAATGACAATTTGCTCGACAGTTTCAAACTGGTTGAAATTAAACTCTTGAGGAACCAATCCTAGGTGTTGTTTCGCCTCTTCCAAGCGTGCATCAATGTCATAGCCAAACACCGATACTTTGCCTGACGTTTTATTAACTAAAGATGCAATAATGCCAATGGTGGTTGATTTACCCGCCCCATTTGGCCCTAACAACGCATAAAAATCACCTTGTTTTACGTCTAAATCAATCCCTTTTAAGGCTTCAAAACCACCATTATAGGTTTTGCGTAAACCTCTTATTTCTAATGCATTCATAGCTTGTAAATGTCTCTATTTTTGATTGCTCTTACGACTTATTTATCGCTCAATTCATTCATCACAATTTAACAGGAATTTACGACCGACGCTGATATTTATTCGTGACAAATACAATGGCATCTCTGAGAACTAAAACTTTGTTACTATTTTCGCTAATCAACGATGTAAACTTTGTGTATAGTGACTCCGCACACATTTTGATGCCAAACGATACGTTCAACAATTCGTGTTTTGTGTGAGTTGGTTTCCAATCCTAATTCACCGCATTAAGGGAAGGACAATGCCAGAAATTAAACAACTGTTTGAAAACAATTCGCGCTGGTCTGAATCGATCAAAGCTGAAAATCCCGAATACTTTGCACAACTAGCCGAAGGACAAAGCCCTGACTTTCTATGGATAGGTTGCTCTGATAGCCGAGTTCCAGCTGAACGGCTTACAGGACTGCATTCTGGAGAGTTATTCGTTCACCGAAATGTTGCTAATTTAGTAATTCACACTGACTTAAACTGCCTTTCAGTTGTTCAATATGCCGTTGATGTTCTGAAGATTAAACATCTAATCATTTGTGGCCACTACGATTGTGGTGGCATCAAAGCAACTCTAGCTAACCCTAAACTTGGGCTGATTAATAATTGGCTCCTGCACATTCGAGACATATACCAAAAGCATCGTACTTACATCGACAGTATGGCCCCAGAATATCAAGCGGACAAACTGGTCGAGCTCAACGTAGCAGAGCAAGTGTATAACCTCGCCAATTCTACAATATTGCAGAATGCATGGGAACGAGGTCAAGAATTCGAGCTCCATGGTTTGGTTTACGGTATTGAAGATGGGAAATTGGAATATTTAGGAGTTCGTTGCGATTCAGCAGAAATCGTTGAAGAAAATTACAATAAGTCGATGGAAAAAATCCTCAATAAAGACTTCAAGCTTCTTTGCCACCGATAGCGAATACCAACCTCAGCGTCTAATAAAAATGCCCAGATATGAAAAATCTGGGCATTTTTGTCATGATACTCGTTAGCGTAACGTTATTCGGTTTCTAACGTTACCTTACCGATATAAGGGAGGTGACGATAATCTTGAGCAAAATCTAATCCCATCCCCACGACAAACTCATCAGGAATCGAGAAGCCAATCCAACGAGCATCTACGTCAACTTCACGGCGAGAGGGCTTATCTAACAAAGTACACACTTCAATTGAATTTGGCTCACGAAGTCTCAATACTTCTTTTACTCGACTTAACGTATTACCGGTATCAATGATGTCTTCAACTAAAATGATATCTTTACCAACAATATCATCATCTAGATCTTTTAAAATTCGAACATCACGAGAACTCTCAGTACCATTTCCATAACTTGATGCTGTCATAAAGTCGATTTGATGCGTCACGCTAACTGCTCGCGCTAAGTCAGCAAGAATGATAAATGAACCACGAAGAAGTCCGATTAAAACGAGATTGTCGCTATCTTTATAATGCTCGGAAATTTCTTGTCCTAACTCTTGGATTCTCTGTTTAACTTGTTGCTCAGAAATCATCTCTTCTATTTTATGGGCCATGACTCTCTCATTAATCGATGTTAAGTACTTAAGCAACTCGCCTTGCAAGTTTGCCATTCACTCTTTATTTGAACCCAATATATTACCATTACTGCGCAACCAGATAAAATAACAGTTTAATTATTAGTATTTGCAATATTAAATACCAAAATCGCATATATGCAATTACTATAGTAATGTGTAAGTTACATAATGTAATTTATCAATTGATCTATTGATAAATTGCATATGCACAATTACACTTATTAATGCACTACCCATAATAAAAATATCACCAAGATGTGATAACAAATCAACGTTAATTGGCAAGGAAAAAAATATATGGACGCGATAATAAAAAAACGCCCCCGGACTCGCTTATCCCCCCAAAAGCGTAAACTTCAGTTAATGGAAATAGCCTTAGAAGTATTTGCAAAACGCGGTATTGGTCGTGGCGGCCATGCTGATATTGCAGATATTGCACAGGTTTCCGTCGCAACGGTTTTCAACTACTTCCCTACTAGAGAAGATTTGGTCGATGATGTGTTAACTCACGTAGTACATCAATTTTCTAATTTCCTAGCAGACAATATCGATATCGATGCTTACATCAAAGATAATTTGTATAACCTAACTCATGAGATGACTCGTCTTGTACTAGAAGATTGTCATTGGATAAAAGTTTGGTTTGAATGGAGTGCATCGACTCGCGAAGAAGTATGGCCATTGTTTGTTTCAACCAATCACACTAATCGCCTGCTTGTGAAAAACATGTTTACGAAAGCCATCGAACATGGCGACGTATGTGACAAGTACTCACCAGAACATTTATCTGACCTATACTTGGGAATGTTCTACACGTTATTCATTCAGGCTAACCGTACCACCGATCAACAAGAAATTGATGAAATGGTCCATTGCTACCTTGATATGCTTTGTATCTATCAACGACGCAAGTAATTGAATAACGTACCACATAATAAAAAACCGCCGCACTTCAAGTGCCGCGGTTTTTTTAATCTTCTCATCTAAGTATATAACCTAGAAGATAAGATTATTTTTTCTTCACTGCTTTCGCATTAGGCAAATCGGTAATTGTACCTTCAAATACCTCTGCCGCTAAGCCTACAGACTCATGTAGCGTTGGGTGAGCATGGATAGTTAATGCGAGATCTTCTGCATCACAACCCATTTCAATCGCTAGACCAATTTCACCAAGTAGTTCACCGCCGTTAGTACCAACGATAGCACCACCAATCACACGGTGAGAGTCTTTATCAAAGATAAGCTTAGTCATACCATCAGCACAATCTGATGCGATCGCACGTCCGGATGCAGCCCAAGGGAAAGTCGCAGTTTCGTAGTTAAGACCTTCTTCTTTTGCTTCTTTTTCTGTTTTACCAACCCAAGCAACTTCTGGCTCAGTGTAAGCAATTGAAGGAATAACTTTAGGATCAAAGTAGTGCTTCTTACCAGCAATAACTTCTGCAGCAACATGGCCTTCATGCACGCCTTTGTGAGCAAGCATTGGCTGACCAACAATATCGCCAATTGCGAAAATATGTGGAATATTGGTCTTAAGCTGCTTATCAACATTGATGAAGCCACGTTCATCAACTTCAATACCAGCTTTCTCAGCATCAAGAAGCTTACCATTAGGCACACGACCGATAGCTACAAGTACAGCATCATAGCGCTCTGCTTCAGCAGGTGCTTTCTTGCCTTCCATAGACACGTAGATACCGTCGTCTTTAGCTTCAACTGCCGTAACTTTCGTTTCTAGCATTAAGTTGAATTTATCTTTAATACGCTTGGTATAAACTTTTACTATGTCTTTATCAGCAGCTGGAATCACTTGATCGAACATTTCTACAACGTCGACTTTAGATCCCAGTGAGTGATATACCGTACCCATTTCGAGACCGATGATACCACCACCCATGATCAACAGCTTGCCAGGAACTTCTTTTAGCTCTAGTGCATCCGTTGAGTCCCAAATACGAGGATCTTCATGAGGAATAAATGGCAATTTAATCGGACGAGAACCCGCCGCTACAATTGCATTATCGAAGTTAATAACAGTCTTGCCGTCATCACCTTCAACTTCAATGGTATTCGGGCCAGTAAACTTACCAAAACCATTTACAACATTCACTTTACGCATCTTAGCCATACCGCCAAGACCGCCAGTTAGTTGTGTAATAACTTTTTCTTTCCAAAGACGAATCTTGTCGATATCAGTCTGTGGTTCACCAAAAACAATACCGTGTTCTGAAAGTGCTTTCGCTTCTTCAATAACTTTCGCTACGTGTAATAGCGCTTTAGAAGGAATACAACCGACGTTTAAACATACACCACCTAAGGTGCTATAACGTTCAACTAGAACGGTATCAAGACCTAAATCTGCACAACGGAAAGCAGCGGAGTATCCAGCAGGGCCGGCACCAAGTACTACCACTTGGGCTTTGATTTCTTTGCTCATTTTGACCTCTTGTAGTCGTTATCCTTAACAGGCTGATGCGGGCTTCAATCGATTCACTCGATGATTCAAACCATGTCTTATATAAACCAAAATAGTTTACAGAGATGTTAATGGGTTGAAAAGAATTTCACCAGAGCCTGTGAGCCATACAACAATTCAATCAAGTATCTTTTAGCTCAATCGAACTGACCTAGTAATTAATATGCTTTTTAAGATTAATCAAGGCGGCTATTGCCGCCTTGGATTTACGCTTAACTTATAGAACTAAACGACGAATATCGCTTAAACAACCATTTAAGTAAGTAATGAAACGTGCACCTTCGGCACCATCAATTACTCTGTGGTCGTAAGATAACGACAATGGAAGTTGTAGACGCGGAGTAAACTCTTTGCCATTCCATACTGGCTTCATCTCAGATTTAGAGACACCTAAGATGCCAACTTCAGGTGCGTTTACGATTGGTGTAAATGAAGTACCACCGATTCCGCCTAAGCTAGAAATGGTGAAACAACCACCTTGCATATCTGCTGCCGTTAGTTTGCCATTACGTGCTTTCTTAGAGACTTCTGCAAGTTCTGCTGAAAGCTCGTAGATGCCTTTCTTGTTCACATCTTTAAAGACTGGAACGACTAATCCATTTGGAGTATCAACCGCAATACCAACATTCACGTACTTCTTAAGAATTAAGTTTTCACCGTCATCAGAAAGAGAAGAGTTAAATGCAGGGAAGGCTTCAAGCGCTTTAGCAACAGCTTTCATGATGAAAACAAGCGGCGTGATCTTAATGCCACTGTCTTTCTTCGCTTCAATTGCATTTTGCTCTTTACGGAAGCTTTCAACTTCAGTGATATCAGCGTTATCCCACTGTGTAACATGAGGAATCATTACCCAGTTACGATGCAAGTTAGCACCAGAGATCTTCTTGATACGAGATAGCGGTTTAACTTCTGTATCACCAAATTTACTGAAGTCAACTTTAGGCCAAGGTAGTAAGCCCAATGCTGAACCATCACCTTTACCAGATGCACCAGCACCCGACTCAAGACGCTTCAATGCTTCTTTCACGTAGCTTTGAACATCTTCTTTTAGGATTCGGCTCTTACGACCAGACCCTTTTACTTTCTCAAGGTTAACGCCAAACTCGCGAGCTAAACGACGAACAACTGGAGAAGCATGAGCATAATCAGCATTTTCTTTGAAATCACCCGTTGATGCAGACGAACTTGCACTTGGAGTTGCGGCTTTCGCTGCTGGAGCACTTGGGGCTGGAGCCGCAGGAGCAGCGGCAGCTACTGGTGCAGCACCGACAACTTCAAATACCATGATCAACGAACCCGTTGTTACTTTATCGCCGGTCGCAACTTTGATTTCTTTTACTACACCAGCAAACGGTGCAGGTACTTCCATTGATGCTTTATCGCCTTCAACAGTAAGTAAAGATTGCTCTTCTTCGACACTGTCGCCAACAGCTACCATGATTTCAGTAACTTCAACTTCGTCACCACCGATATCAGGTACGTTGACCTCTTTTGCTGCTGAAGCCGCCGCAACAGGAGCCGCTGCTGGAGCTGGATCCGCTGCTGCTGGAGCAGAGCCTGCAGTTTCAAAAATGAAGACAAGAGAACCTGTCGTCACTTTATCACCAGAGACTACCTTAATTTCTTTTACCACACCGGCAAATGGTGCTGGTACTTCCATTGATGCTTTGTCGCCTTCAACCGTAAGTAAAGATTGCTCTTCTTCTACGCTATCGCCAACGGCTACCATGATTTCAGTAACTTCAACTTCATCACCACCGATATCGGGGACATGAACTTCTTTTACTTCAGCTACCGCAGCTGGAGCGGCCGCTGCAGGAGCAGCTTCAACTGGAGCAGAAGCTGGTGCTGCTGCACCCGCCTCTTCTTCAAAAATCATAATAAGTGAACCAGTGCTTACTGTGTCACCCGTAGCGATTTTGATCTCTTTAACAACACCAGCTTGAGAAGCTGGAACTTCCATAGAAGCTTTATCACCTTCTACAGTAATAAGAGACTGTTCTTCTTCAACCTTGTCACCAACGCTTACTAGAATCTCAGTGACTTCAACCTCATCCGCACCGATATCTGGTACATTAATTTCGATTGCCATTGCTATTTCCTACCTATATTAAGCGTAAAGTGGATTCGTTTTTTCAGTGTCGATATCAAATTTCTTAATAGCTTCTGCTACGACAGATTTTTCGATATCACCACGTTTCATAAGTTCTGTTAGAGCAGCAACCACAACATAGCCAGCATTTACTTCAAAATGACGACGTAAGTTTTCGCGGCTATCTGAACGACCAAAGCCATCAGTACCCAATACTTTATATGACTCTGCTGGTACGAACGCACGTACTTGCTCTGAGTAGTTTTTCATGTAGTCAGTCGCTGCAATTGCAGGTTCGCTACCTAAAACGGTTGTGATGTAAGGTACTTTCGCTTCTGCTTCTGGGTGAAGCATGTTGAAACGTTCTGCAGCTTGACCATCACGAGTTAGCTCGTTAAATGACGTCACAGCAAAGACATCAGAGGCAACACCGTAGTCTTCACTTAGGATTGTTGCAGCTTTGCGCACTTCATTCATGATAGTACCGGAACTCATAAGCTGTACTTTACCTTTGCTACCAGCATGAGTTTCGAGCTTGTAGATCCCTTTACGAATGCCCTCTTCAGCGCCTTCTGGCATTGCTGGCATCGCATAGTTTTCATTCATGATAGTTAGGTAGTAGTACACATTCTCTTGCTCTGAACCATACATGCGACGGATACCGTCTTGCATGATGACAGCCAATTCGTATGCGAAAGTTGGATCGTATGAGATACAGTTCGGAACCGTATTTGCAAGAATGTGTGAATGTCCATCTTCGTGCTGAAGACCTTCACCATTTAGCGTCGTACGACCAGCAGTAGCACCAAGTAGGAAACCGCGAGCTTGTTGGTCCCCAGCTAACCATGCCATGTCACCAATACGTTGGAAACCAAACATAGAGTAGTAAATGTAGAACGGGATCATTGGTAGATCGTTGGTGCTGTATGATGTCGCAGCAGCAACCCAAGACGCCATTGAACCTAATTCGTTGATACCTTCCTGAAGCACTTGACCAGAGGTAGCTTCTTTATAGTAAGAAACAACACCGCGATCTTCAGGTGTGTAGTCTTGACCATGTGGGTTGTAGATACCAACCTGACGGAATAAACCTTCCATACCAAAAGTACGTGCTTCATCACAAATAATTGGAACAATGTTCTTACCAATATTCTTATCTTTCAATAAGATATTTAGAGTACGAACATAAGCCATTGTGGTAGAAATTTCACGTTTCTGCTCAACCAATAGTGGACCGAAATCTTCAAGAGTCGGCACTTTGAATTCTTGAGTAAACTTAGGCTGGCGCTTAGGTGTATATCCAAGTAATGCTTCGCGACGAGCATGCATATACTTGTACTCTTCAGAGCCTTCTTCCAATTTGAGGTAAGGCAATTTCGTGATAGCTTCATCATCAAGAAGATCTTCAAGGCCTAAGCGATTACGTAGGTGCTGAACATGAGTCATGTCCATTTTCTTCACACCGTGAGCGATGTTTTTACCTTCAGCTGCTTCACCCATACCGTAACCTTTAACTGTTTTCGCTAGAATAACAGTTGGTTTGCCTTGGGTTTCTTTTGCGTTATTAAATGCAGCGTACAGTTTCGATGAATCATGACCACCACGCTTAAGAGCAAAAATTTCAGCGTCTGTCATATCCGCAACGAGTGCTGCAGTTTCAGGATACTTGCCAAAGAAGTGTTCACGAACGTAGGCACCATCTTTCGATTTAAACGTTTGGTAATCACCATCAATGGTTTCATTCATTAGCTGGAGCAACTTACCAGAAGTGTCTTTCGCTAGAAGAGAATCCCAGTTTGCGCCCCAAATAACTTTAACAACATTCCAGCCAGCACCTTTAAATAGGCCTTCTAACTCTTGAATGATGCTACCGTTACCCATAACCGGACCGTCAAGACGTTGTAGGTTACAGTTAACAAGGAAGCATAGGTTATCTAGCTTCTCACGAGCAGCAAATGAAATAGCACCACGTGATTCTGGCTCATCCATTTCACCGTCACCAAGGAACGCATAAACACGTTGTGCTGAAGTATCCTTCATTCCGCGTCCTTCAAGATACTTAAGGAAGCGAGCTTGATAAATTGCAGAGATAGGGCCAAGACCCATTGATACCGTTGGGAATTGCCAGAATTCAGGCATCAATTTAGGGTGTGGATACGAAGGAACTCCTTTACCATCCACTTCTTGACGGAAGTTATCAAGTTGCTCTTCTGTCAAACGCCCTTCAACGAATGCACGAGAATAAATACCCGGAGAAATATGACCTTGATAATAGACTAAATCGCCACCATCGGTGTCGTTTGCTGCACGGAAAAAGTGGTTAAAACACACTTCATAGAAACTTGCAGATGACTGGTAAGAGGCCATGTGACCACCTAAATCCAAGTCTTTCTTTGATGCACGCAATACAATCATAATTGCGTTCCAGCGGATAATAGAGCGAATACGACGTTCTAAAGTCGTGTCGCCAGGATAAGCGATTTGCTTATCTGCTGGAATCGTATTGATGTAATTGGTGTTCACGCCAGTCGGCATATCTACGCCATCTAAACGAGCTTTTTCCAATACCTGCTCAAGTAGGTACTGAGCACGTTCAATACCCTCTTCACGTACAACTGACTCAAGAGCTTCAAGCCACTCTTGGGTTTCCATTGCGTCTACGTCAGTCTTCATGTCAGACATGCCGATCTTTCCTTTTTGTTGGTTTGATCTAAAAACGAAGGAGTAATAGCTATGATTCACTATCACTCTGCTGAATTCGACTTAAAGAACGCTCTCGACGAGTCTGCTCTTTGCTTAAATCCAACAATGTTTCTTCAATGAAAGCTAGATGAGAATGTGACATTTCACGGGCCTTCTCAGGTTCCCCCAAAAGTATCGCATCAACGATGCTAGCTCTGTGTTTACCTACTTTTTCAATCACCTCAGGGCGACGATGTAAGAGCTTTAAATTCTGTTGCACATTTTTTTCAAGCAAAGGTGCAAGGCTACGAACAATATGAAGTAAAACAACGTTATGAGAGGCTTCTGTTAATGCTATTAAAAACTCAACAACATTCTCGGCTTCCACTTCAACATTCGCTGAGTTTTGCTCAAGCACAATCTGACTCAAACAAGATTTAATGCGCTTAAAATCTTCTTCAGTACCTCGAATCGCAGCAAAATAAGCTGCTATCCCTTCCATTGCATGACGAGTTTCAAGCAAATCAAGGTGCGTTTCAGAATGGTTTGACAGTAAGTTTAGCAAGGGATCAGAAAAACTGGTCCAAACTTTCTCACTAACAAAAGTTCCACCACCTTGTTTACGAGTAAGAAGACGCTTTCCTTCTAAACGTTGGATAGCTTCACGCACTGAGGGACGAGAAACATCAAATTGTTTCGCTAACTCTCGCTCTGGAAGAAGTTGCTGTCCTGGGGCCAATATGCCTTCGACAATCAATCTTTCCAATTCTTGCTCGATTACATCTGACAGTTTTGGTTGACGAATCCTTTGATAGGTCATATTTATCATTCTTCTGCTTTCGTAGCCAATTGGTAATACCAATTTAAATTGCACAAGAAATTAACATATGAGGATGCTTTTTGTCTAGCGGAAAATTGATATAAATCATGAAATCGATCACACGTTCACAATTCCCTTACAAAAAATATGCTTTTTAATTACTCAATATTGGTAATACCATTTATTAGCGTAACATAAGCCATTGCTAGGAAAGGATTTTTGTATGACAAATAAAATCAAGAGAACCCTATAGTCCTCTTAATTTACTCCAATCTTTGGTAAATAATACCGCTTATCGAGCTTCAATATGCTCAATCATAAGTTGAAGAGTTTGATTACCCCGAAACTCATTAATATCGAGTCGATAGGCTAACTGAATGGTTTTTACGGCAGGATCTGGCCAACGACGAACATCAATATTAAACGCAATAGCATCGATCATTTTGTTGGTCGAGAAGCCTTTATGTAGAGGCTCTAGCATCAATTTCAAATGACTGCCCCCTACCAATTTCTGATGTAAGACTTTAAACTCCCCATCAAAAATAGGTTCAGGGAACGACTGCCCCCAAGGCCCACCAGCCCGAAGAATTTCCGCCGTACTCAGTGAAAACTCTTCTGGAGCTAATTCCCCATCGCTCATAATAATGCCTTTTAACGCACTCTCATCAATAGATTGCCGCACGACTTGATCAAACAGAGCAACGAACTGTTGATAGTTTTCTTCTTTAATACTTAAACCTGCAGCCATAGCATGACCGCCAAATTTAAGAATAATACCGGGGTTTTGGGTATCAATAAGGTCGAGCGCATCTCGCATATGGAGTCCAGAAATAGAACGACAAGAGCCTTTTAAAATCCCCTCTCCGCCATCGGCAAACGCAATCACAGGCCGGTGATAAGTGTCTTTAATCCGAGATGCGAGAATACCTATCACACCTTGGTGCCAGTCTCGCTGAAACAATACAATGCCATAAGGAAGGTCATGTTTTTCGCCAAATTGAAGTCGTTCACAAAATGCGAGTGCTTCCTGCTTCATCCCTTGCTCGATATCACGACGAGTTTGATTTAACCCATCGAGCTCACTGGCCATTCTTCGAGCAGCATGAATATCATTACACATTAGCAGTTCGACTCCGAATGACATGTCATCCAGACGTCCAGCAGCATTAATTCTAGGGCCGAGTGCAAAACCAAAATCCGCTGCAACCAAACGTCGAGCATCTCGTTTCGCAATTTCAATCAATGCTTGAATGCCAGGTCTCGCCTTGCCTGCTCGAATTCGTTGCAATCCTTGATGAACGAGAATTCGATTATTTTCATCCAATGGCACAACATCCGCGACCGTGCCTAATGCAACCAAATCAATCAGTTCCATCAGTTTCGGCTCTCTCACACCTTGAGCTTGAAACCAACCGGATTGACGCATCGCCACACATAATGCCATCATCAAATAGAATGCGACACCAACACCCGCAAGCGCTTTTGAAGGAAAATGACAATCGGGTAAATTAGGATTCACCATCGCATCGGCATTTGGCATGACACTACCCGGCAAATGATGGTCGGTCACCACAGTCACCAAGCCTTTCTCTTTAGCATAACTAACGCCATCGATAGAAGACACGCCATTGTCCACGGTCATAATAAACTCTGCACCAAGCTCAATAGCTTGGTCGACAACGTCGGGGCTGAGGCCATATCCATCTTCAAAACGATTAGGCACCAAGTAATCGACATTATTGCTACCTAGCATGCGCAACGCCAATACCGAGAGTGCAGAGCTCGTCGCACCATCGGCATCAAAGTCGCCAACAACAATAATTCGTTGTTGCTGCTTTATGGCTTCGAACAGCAATTCTACGGCACGATCAATACCATGTAATTTTTGATAGCTATGAAGTGAACGTACTCCGTTATCAAGTTGCTGCTCATTTTCCACACCTCGACTGGAATAAATCTGCCTGAGCAGCGTCGGTATTGAGTCTGGTAATGAATGATCTTCTACCTTCGTGCGTCGCTGAATTTCTATCATAAATATCTACTTTAAAGATTTTCCAAACGTTCCAGTAAAGTCTGAGGTGGAAGATATCCACCTAGCATTGAACCATCAGGTAAAAAGATTGCAGGAGTACCTTGGACTCCCAATGTATGTCCAAGGTTATAATGATTTGGAACCTTACTCTTACAGGCTTCGTCAGAAATAGGTTGGGGAAGCTTTTGGTGGGCTTTCGCGTCGTTCATCGCTTTTTTTGGATCTTCAGCACACCAGATATCAGCCATCACGTTAGCCACCTCGTTATTCAAGCCTTGACGTGGGAAAGCCAAATATCGAACCGTAATCCCCAACGCATTGTATTCACTCATCTGGCTGTGAAGTTTTACACAATAGCCACAAGTAATGTCTGTAAAAACAGTCACAGCGAATTTCTCATTTTCAGCTTTGTATTCGATCATATCATCACGATATTCCGCAATCGCTTTTGCATTAAGTGGGGCCTGACGTTTCGCTAATACGTTAGTGAGATTGCCGCTTTCATCGAGATGATAAAGTGTCCCAGAGATAAAATATTCCCCGTCAGAGGTGGTAAATAAAACACCTTGGTTTGTATTTAATTCAAGTAAACCATCAACATCTGAAGGCTTAACTTCTAAGACCTCCACACCAATTTCTGCCAATTTTTCTTTTATACTGTCACCGGTATCAGCCCAAGCAAAACTCGATGTTAACAATACAATGACGGCTGAAATGGTAGAAAGTAGTTGGCGTAAAATACGCATAAATAGTCCTCTTAGGCTCTTGGGTGATGTTCGCTATGAATTTGTTTTAGTCGCTCAGTAGCAACATGGGTATAAATTTGAGTAGTTGATAAATCACTATGACCTAACAACATTTGTACAACTCGCAAGTCCGCACCATGATTAAGTAAATGCGTCGCAAAAGCATGGCGTAATACGTGAGGCGAGAGTTTTTCAACATCAATGCCCGCCACAACGGCATAATGTTTAATTCGATGCCAGAAAGTTTGTCTCGTCATCATTTGTGCTCTGCGACTTGGAAAAAGAACGTCCGAGGTTTTTTCACCTAGCAACACAGGACGACCAGATTGAATGAATTGTTCAATCCACTCAATCGCATTTTCACCCATTGGAACCAAACGCTCTTTTCCACCTTTACCAAATACTCGAACGACACCTTGTCTTAAGCTGATGTTTTCCATCGTTAAACTGACCAACTCTGTTACCCGAAGTCCGGTAGCATAAAGCAACTCTAGCATTGCTTTATCTCTTAACTCGATGGGATCGGAAGTATTCTGGACGTTGAGCAACGTATCAACATCCGCTTCACTTAAGTCTTTCGGTAGTCGCTGCGGCAATTTAGGCGAAACCAGCAACGCGCTAGGGTCATCCACTCGCACTTTCTCGCGATGAAGATATTGAAACAAGCGACGAATAGCAGACAACATTCTTGCACGGGAAGTCTGTTTATATCCCTTCTCGAACAACCAAGCCTGATAATTCTGAAGGTCATCTAAAGAAACAACGCTGAGATAAAGTTCGTGCGACTCTAACCATTGAAGTAATTTTTGAATATCGCGGCGATAAGATAGAACGGTATTTTCCGACAAACCGCGTTCCACCCACATCGCATCTAAAAACTGTTCAATCAGGCCTTGGTCAGGTGACACTTTCGGGTTCACTTACTCTACCACTCTCGTTTTTCCCTTTTATTTATTCTTAATAACACAAAATGTACATAGCTAACCAACAAAGTTGTTTCAATAGTTGACAAAAAAACCTCAAGTAAGTTTCGACCTTGAGCCCTTTCCTGCTTCAGAGTACACTTCATTTATTATTTACTAGTATCCAGAACATTATGAAAATTGGTCTATTTTACGGCTCCACCACCTGTTATACCGAAATGGCTGCAGAGAAAATTCGCGCAATCATCGGAGAAGAACTCGTTGATATTCATAATGTGAAAGACACCGACATAGAAACCATGGCGAATTATGATTTCTTAATTCTCGGCATTTCAACTTGGGATTTTGGCGAGATCCAAGAAGATTGGCAAGCCATATGGGATCGCATCAAACTACCTGATCTTGAAGGAAAGCACGTTGCGCTGTTTGGCTTGGGAGACCAAGAAGGCTATGGTGAATGGTATCTTGATGCCATGGGTTTACTGCATGATGAATTGCTTAACTCTGGCGTGCGATTTTTAGGGTATTGGCCAAATGAAGGTTACGAATTTGAAGCCTCCAAAGCTCTCACCGACGACCAAGAGTTTTTCGTTGGCCTAGCATTAGATGAAGATTCCCAATATGAATTGAGTGATCAACGTATTGCGGCGTGGTGTGAGCAAATTCTTCAAGAGTACCAAGAGAGCCTTTAATCTTTCAGTCTCAGTTTTTTAGCAACGTACGATAACGCCGCCAATCAAAGCTTAATCCTGGATCGCTTTTCCTCAGGGGCGCAATATATTGGTGCCCAGTAATATGATTATTGGTAATCGCTGGGTATTGCTGTTGAATCGCGTGAGTAACTTCCGTTAACGCTTGATATTGCGCTTCGGTGTAAGCCACAAATTCTGTGCCTTCAAGCTCGATACCGATCGAATAATCATTACAATTAGCGCGTCCAGCAAAGCTTGATGCTCCCGCATGCCAAGCTCGTGCAGTAAAAGGAACAAACTGAACGATCTCTCCATCACGACGAATTAAACAATGTGCTGACACTTCCAAACCTGCAATAGCACTGAAAAATGGATGTGCTTGAGGATCAAGAGTCCCACTAAACAATTGCTCGATATACGGCCCACCAAACTCACCAGGGGGTAAGCTAATATTGTGCACCACCAGCAGTGAAATATCCGCAACAGATTGACGCTTATTATAGAAAGGAGATTCCACTTTTCTTGCCGGAGCGTACCATCCAAAATCATCAATCATGCTATTTTTCTTATCCATACCACGCTCTATATCATTATCCTTCAAAAATGAGTGGTTTGTTTTACTACAACCGCCCTCTTTTTTAGATTTATAGCTGAATTTCATTAACAGTCATCGTATCATGCCCACACTGTTCAAACTCGAAATAAGAAATGCGATGAAAAATACTCATAATAGCCAAGCTCGCCTCGATTATCTTAAACAGCAACTTCCTCGCGATATTGCAAACTTCGTGACCGAAGCACTAAAAGAGGATCTCGGTGGTGTGCTCGACGCTAGTGCCGATATCACAGCTTCCCTTATCCCTGTCGATAAACAGAGTACGGCAATTTTAATCACTCGTGAAGCCGGCATATTTTGTGGTCAAGCTTGGACAGAAGAAGTATTCAAGCAGCTTGGAAATCAAGTAAGTATCGACTGGCACGTAAGTGATGGCGATACTCTTGTTCCCAACCAAAAAATTTGTACCTTAACGGGCCCTGCTCGAGCTTTACTTACCGGTGAACGCAATGCAATGAACTTTATTCAGACCCTTTCTGGCTGCGCGACTATCACGGCAAAGTACGTAGAACAATTGGCAGGAACTCAATGTAAGCTACTCGATACGCGAAAGACCATTCCTGGGCTGCGCAATGCGCTTAAATACGCAGTGACCTGTGGCGGTGGTTTCAATCATCGTATTGGTGTCTTTGATGCATATCTAATTAAAGAAAATCACATCATTGCCTGTGGTGGTATTGAACAAGCCATATCTCAAGCTAAAGCACTCAATCCAGGAAAACCTGTCGAAATTGAAACCGAGAGCTTGGAAGAGCTGCAACAAGCCATAGATGCCGGCGCTGATATCATCATGCTTGATAACTTTTCTACCGATATGATGAAAGAAGCGGTGAAGATAAATGCAGACCGTGCCGATCTCGAAACGTCCGGCAATGTCACTCTCGAAACAATTTCGAGCTTTGCCGCTACCGGTGTCGATTATATTTCTGTTGGTGCACTGACTAAGAACATTCAGGCTCTCGATCTTTCAATGCGTCTGCAAGATTAAATAGAGACCACTTTACGAGTTAGCTCGAAAAATTGACAGGGGGAGGTGTTTATTCAGCATGATAAACTTCTCCCCCTATCGTATCCGCCCCACCTAGCCCTCGAATCTCATAGTAAACCTTTTCATCATCACTTCTCCCATTACCGTCACTTATGACCAAGGAGAAAGCGATGTCACGCTATCGTCAACACCAACAATCGGGTTTTACCCTTATTGAGCTGCTTATTGTGGTTGCCATTATTGGGATACTGTCGGCAGTCGCCGTTCCCGCGTATCAAAACCACACCAAAACCTCAGAAGCCTCCGTTGCAGTGAGTACTGTCAGTTCATTACTTACCAATATCGACCTTTATATCCAAAACAAAGACGAATTCCCCACTGATTTAAAGGACATAGGAGCAAGCTCTAACATGACACCATTGGGCACTATTGCACTAACCCAAACTGGAACTACAGCTTATGGCACGGTCACATTTACTTTCACAACTGACGCACAACTTGATGGTAAATTCGTGACCTTTACCAAATCCGAAGATAAAGGATGGCAATGTTCGCAGGATACGGAGGTGACATTAAAGTCATGTGCTGCGGCCACAGGCAGTTAATTTGAGATGAATCAGTCCAACTTACTTGAGGTGCTTAAGAAGAGTAAATTCTTAAACACCTCACAAATAGACAATATTTGCGACCTATGTAGCCAGCGGCAAATCACCTTGCCACAAGCAATCGCAAGCCAAGCGGAGATCAATACTTATTCTCTAGCTGAACATTGTGCAGCAATGTTTCAGCTAGCTCTCCACCCTGTCGACGTTCAGTCATCAACAGAGCTAATTTATGATTTAGATCTCGAAGAATTGGTTATCCGCCATCATGCAATTCCTGTCGTTCTTCAGCATAATTGGCTAACCTTAGCGGTTGTAGATCCTTGCGATCATGAAAGTATATTAGCCTTTCAATTTGCCACGGGCTTTCATATTCAACGTCAACTCTGCGATATTGCCCAAGCGATAGAACTCATCGATAGCTTGGACTCCTCCCGTCTCTCTGAACCGAAAACACCTCTCTATCAACACACACCACCAGATCCAATGATTTCACTACCAGATATCGAGAGCACTGAGCATAATGAGGAACAATCACATTCAACGCCGATCGGACAATATATTCACCAAATTATCCTCCATGGTGTCCAACAAGGTGCTTCAGATATCCATTTCGAGCCCTTTGAACAACACTATCGCGTACGTATGAGAATTGATGGTCTGCTTACCACAACTCACTCTCCTGATTCACATTTAAATCGCAGACTTGCCTCGAGATTAAAATTACTTGCTCAAATCAATATTGCTGAAAAGCGATTACCTCAAGATGGTCGAATTAAATTTTCGCTTGATCAACAACATAAGCTTGATCTACGCGTGTCTACCATACCAACACTTTGGGGCGAAAAAGTCGTTCTACGTATTCTTGGCAGCAGCCACTCACATACCCCTCTCGATAGATTAGGCTTATCGTCGGATCAACTTGAAAGCCTTCATAATCAACTGCGAGCTCCACAAGGCCTCATTCTCGTCACCGGACCGACAGGAAGTGGTAAAACCACAACATTGTACGCGGCATTACAATACCTCAATCAAGAGAGACGTAACGTTTCAACGGTAGAAGACCCGATTGAAATTCAACTATCTGGCGTCAACCAAATTCAGATCAATGAGCCCATTGGCCTCGATTTCTCTACCGTGTTACGAGCCCTATTACGTCAAGACCCAGACATCATCATGGTCGGTGAGATTCGCGATATAGAGACAGCAAAGATGGCGGTAAGAGCAGCTCAAACTGGTCACTTGGTTCTCTCCACACTGCACACCAATTCCGCTTACGAAACCTTAACGAGATTGAATCAAATGGGCATTGAAAAGTACCAACTGGATGCCAGTTTAAAAATGGTGATTGCTCAACGCTTAGTGCGAAAACTTTGTCCGCATTGCAAGTTTGAACAAATCGAAACTATCACGTCTCACACTTATGGCTTGAGCCGACATTACCTTGCAAATTCAATTGGATGCCGCCACTGCCTATCCGGCTACCGAGGACGAGTGGGCTTGTATGATTTTTATCAACCACAACCGAAAACGAATGCACTTTCTCATCCAGGACCAAGACACTGCGAATTGTGGCAACAAGGATTATTGCTCGTTAAACAGGGGCTAACATCTCTCGAAGAACTGTCACGGGTGGTTGATCCTGATTCAAGTGCCACACAAAACACTCAATGGAAAGACAATCATGAGCCAAACATCAATTCCAATCTATAAATACCATTGGCACGGTATTTCTCCTGAGGGGAGAAAGAAACACGGAAAGCTTATCGCGCTAACTCAACAGCAAGCAATGGCCCTATTAGCGCCACAACAGTTAATGATTACAAAAATTACTGGCCGTCGCCTGACATGGATAGAATGTATAGATCAACGTGTCACTCGCCAAGAGCGTCACCTTTTACTCCGCCAATTTGCCACCATGCTTTCCGCAGGCCTTTCTGTATTGCAAATTATTGAGTTAGCATCTTCTCAAGCAACAAAAGCAGGGTTAATTCAACTGTTAGAACGATTGCGTCAAGAGATAGCTAACGGGTCCAATATGGCAGAAGCTCTCCATCAAAGTCACTCGTCTTTTCAAGGTGTGGTATCAGAATTGATTAAAGCTGGTGAGAGTGCTGGGCAGTTAGCAGAAGCATTTGAACGTTTAACAAGGCATATAGAAAAACAACAGCAACTCATTACTAAAGTAAAAAAAACCATGATCTACCCTAGTGTTGTTTTGATCGTTGCTTTAGTTTTAGCCTATCTAATGCTCACTCAGATTATTCCTAAATTTGACGCTATGTTCCGCAGCTTGGGAGCCGAATTGCCTTGGTTTACTCAAAACATTTTATCCCTTTCTCATTTTTTAACTCAACAAGGAGGTCACGTACTCATCATCACTCTATTCATCTCACTTCTTATGCGTTCCTTGTTACGCTCGTCATCTCAATTTCAACGCATCTGGGCCTTGATAAAAACTCAGTTGCCTATCATTGGAAAATTAAATCAAAAGGCGACCATAGCTCGATTCTGCCAAACGTTATCAGCAAACTACCATTGTGGTATACCGATACTTGATGCTATCGATAGCGCGGCTCGCTCAACCAATGATCTTAAGTTTATACATACAATTTCTTCAGTAAGATCTCAACTATCAATGGGAACACCACTTCATACCGCACTTCGCGACACGGAGGTATTTCCAGAGTTTTCGATTCAAATTATTATGGTGGGAGAAGAGTCTGGCACGTTAGGGCAAGCATTGGATCAAACGACAAAAATATTTGAACAAGACGTCGATAACGCTGTCGATAATCTTGAGAAATTGATAGAACCATTAGTTATCGTTACATTAGGAGCAATTGTCGGCAGTTTAGTTGTGGCAATGTATTTACCAATCTTTAACTTAATGAACGTATTAGGATAGTATACTGATTCGCATTCGGGTGTTACTTTACCTATACCCTTGTCTTAGCAACACTTTGAGCTAATATCGAATGGACGTTTTTCACAACAATATATGGTTATTCCCACTGCTTGCGACCTTAGTCGGACTAATTATCAGCAGTTTTTTAAACGTGGTAATTTATCGTCTACCCAAGATGATGGAAGTAAATTGGAAAAAAGAACTGCAAGAAGCCTTTCCTGAGCATAATATTGAACTCGATCCATCGCCTTCGCTTAATTTAAGTTTGCCGCACTCTTTTTGCCCTCATTGCCATCATAAAATTCGCCCCTGGCATAATATTCCAGTCGTTGGTTGGCTGTTATTACGAGGAAAATGTCACGATTGCCATAAACCCATTTCTGCACGCTACCCAATAGTCGAATTGCTTGGTGGAGTATTAAGTGGCGTCATAGCGGTTCATTTTGGTTTAAGCAGCTATGCCATCGCCTTAATGATATTTACTTATGTGTTGATCGCGGCCTCTTTTATCGATTTGGATACCATGCTGCTACCTGATAGCCTAACTCTACCCTTGATGTGGGCTGGTATTGCATTGTCAATCAATCAAATTTCGCCCGTTTCTTTGCAGGACTCAGTGTTAGGTGCAATGTTTGGTTATTTATCACTTTGGTCTCTCTATTGGATATTTCGTATTTTAACCGGTAAAGATGGAATGGGTTACGGTGATTTCAAACTGCTCGCCGCCTTAGGAGCTTGGCTTGGCTGGCAATCACTACCAATGGTTATTTTCGTATCATCTCTTGTTGGTGCCATCGCGGGTATTACGATGTTAATCATCAAAGGCAAAAAATTTGAAAATACGTTCCCTTTTGGTCCTTATCTAGCAATCGCTGGATGGGTCGTATTAATATGGAAATACAACATACTGAGTTGGTATTTTTCTTGATGAGGGAAAGTACATGGGATTAATAATCGGTGTGACCGGAGGCATTGCTAGCGGAAAAACGACCGTGGCAAATCTATTTCAGCAACACTTTGGTATCGAAATCGTTGATGCCGACATTATTGCTCGAGATGTTGTATCTCTTAATTCTGAAGGGCTATTGAGGATAACGGAACATTTCGGAAACAAAGTAATACAGGACGACGGTACACTAGATAGAGTTGCATTAAGACACATTATATTTAGCCAGCCCAAAGAAAAAGCCTGGCTAGATAATTTACTCCACCCAATGATAAGACGAAGAATGGTTGAAGCACTCGATGAAACTCATTCTCCTTATACATTATTGGTTATTCCACTTCTGGTAGAGAATAACCTGCAATCAATGGCCGACCGCATATTGGTTATTGATGTCGATGAAGAAATACAAATAACACGTACGATGCAACGAGATGAAATCGATCGAGAACATGCAAAACGAATTGTTGCTTCGCAAGCATCACGTCAACAACGCTTAGCGGTTGCCGATGATGTGATTAAAAATCAATTCTCAAATGATGAACTTTTACAAATGGTCACGAAATTACATCAAAAGTATCTAGCCATGTGTGACGAAAACTTGTAAAAATAAAATCTGTATAGATAAAGGCTAACTGATGACTACGCATAAGTTTGAACATCCATTAAATGAAAAAACACGAATCTATTTGAGAGTCGAATCGCTGCTAGCTCAAATAGATAAATCAACTCAATTCTCTCGTGAGTCGGACTATCAACTCTTTTTTCGCTCTCTATTTGATTTGGTTGATATCTCGGAGCAAATACAGCTGCGCAATGAATTAGCAAAAGACCTAGATAAACAGCGAGTAATGTATCGTAGTTGGCTTGATGTTGAAGGCGTCGATCAAAGTACCTTGCTCGCTCTATTAAATGATATAGACACCGCACATCAAGATATAATGAAATCAGAACGGTTTGGTGTATCGCTAAAAGAAGATCGCTTCCTTAACTCGATAAAACAACGCTTCAGCTTGCCTGGAGGATCTTGTAGCTTTGATTTGCCAGCGCTTCATTATTGGCTTAGCCTTCCGATCGAGCAAAAGCAGGGTGATGCTCATAAATGGACCGATCCTTTGCTACCTTTAAAGCAAGGCTTGTCTTTATGGCTTAAACTTGCTCGTCAAACAGGAAGTGCCGACGCTAAATTAGCCGCTAGAGGTTTTTTCCAGTGTGATACCGAAAATGCAAGTATGCTCCGCCTAGATATCCCATTGGAACACGGTGTATTTCCGATGATTTCAGGCCATAAAAATCGCTTTGCCATCAAATTCATAGAGTTTGAATCAGGTAAAGCAACCCAACAAGACATCGAATTTGAATTGGCTATTTGCAGCTAGTTAGTATTTACATTCATTTAAAAGTTTAATTGATATGACCCAAAAGACCATTAAAGTAAAATGCCCACAATGTGCAACAGAAGTCGAGTGGAGTGAACATAGTCCCTTCCGCCCATTTTGCAGTAAGAAGTGCCAAATGATTGATTTTGGAGAATGGGCAAATGAAGAAGTTTCTATCCCTGGAGCTCCTGATATGTCGGATGGTGATAACTGGTCAGAAGCGCCAGAAGGCTATAAGCATTAATTAACTATCTATGATTTCTATGTTTTTTGTAATTGCTTTAATAAATGAGAAATAGGTACTAAAAGAGTCTAAATGGCTCTTTTTTTTTATGGTTAAATTTTTTTTAACTAAAGAGTGTTATAAAATTAATGGACTGTCCGTCTAATCAAACAAGAAGGTGAAGCAATAATGAACTCAGCCACTGAATCAAGCTTCGAACAACCTGAATCTAGTACCAATCCATTTATGGATAGTACTTATATGGAATCACTGCGTGTTGATATGCTGAAATTTGCTCAACTACAAGTACAAGACTTTCAGTTAGCGGAAGATGCTGTTCAAGAAGCGATGATTTCAGCGTATCAACATTTAGATAAATTTGAACGAAAATCAGCTATAAAAACTTGGATCTTTTCAATCTTGAAAAACAAACTGATCGATCTTTTACGTAAAGAAAAACGACTCACCGTTGCAAGTCAGTTAGAAGAAGGAAAAGGTCTAAACGGCGATGCTCTCATGGACCAATTGTTTAAAGAAAATGGTCACTGGCATAAGCACGAACGACCAGCTAAATGGAATCAACCTGATAACGGTGTTGAGAGTGAGCATTTTTGGCGTGTGTTTGAAGCCTGTTTAGAAGGGTTACCTGCTCGTTATTCACGTTTGTTTATGATGAGAGAGTTCCTTGAGCTTGAGAGTAATGAAATTGTTGAAAATGAAGAGATCACCGTCAGTCATCTCAACGTTACTCTATATCGAGCACGTTTACGATTGCGCGAGTGCCTCGAAAATAACTGGTTTTGTCAAGAAGGAGCCGCATAATGTTAAATTGTAAACAAGCCACCCAATTGCTCTCAGAACGTTTAGAGCGACCTTTAGAATCTAAAGAAAAAGTCGCGCTTACGTTGCATACAGCCATGTGTCCTGGGTGCCGTCGCTTTGGGCAACAGATGGAAGAAATTAGTAACATTTCAAAGGCTTACTTACAAAAAGATAAAAAAGAAAAATAATTTTATCTTTTTGTGTAATAGATTCTACCGACCCTACGTCAAATAAGTGAATCCAAATTAATAGGAAACACTTATGAAAAATACGACTAAATCAACACTAGCACTTGCTCTCACTTCTGCAGTTACTCTAGCTGCAGCCACACTACCTGCTCATGCAGCCGATAAAGAAAAATGTTTTGGCGTCGCTCTTGCTGGACAAAATGATTGCGCAGCAGGCCCTGGCACTTCATGTGCTGGCACATCAAAAACAGATTATCAAAGCAATGCTTGGAAACTCGTTCCTGCTGGCACTTGTACCACAATGGAATCTCCAACATCTAATACTGGATTTGGTCAACTAAAAGAATTTTAAGTTATTAAATACTCTTTTTTAGTCAGAAATCCCTGACAGAGCGACTACAATTAAATTTAATTCATTTATTTTTAACATATTGATAACCAGCCACATCAAATATTAAACATGAATAGTGAGGAACAGATATGAAAAACACGACTAAATCGACACTAGCGTTAGCACTAACTTCAGCAGTAACACTAGCAGCGGCGACTATGCCAGCACAAGCTGCCGATAAAGAGAAATGTTTTGGTGTTGCTCTTGCTGGGCAAAATGACTGTGCTGCTGGCCCTGGTACTTCATGTGCTGGCACATCAAAAACAGATTACCAAAGCAATGCTTGGAAACTCGTTCCTGCTGGTACCTGTACCACAATGGAATCTCCAACATCTGACACTGGCTTTGGTCAACTTAAAGAATTTTAAGTGATAAGTCACTATTTAGAACATAGAACAAAAGAAGTAAGCCTTAATTAAAAATATATAAATAATGTGTAATAGATTGATGCTCTATAACGTCAAATATTAAACACTAAAAATGAAGGAAGAAATAATGAAAAACTCAACAAAATCAACATTAGCAATTGCATTAACTTCTGCCGTTACGTTAGCAGCAGCGACATTACCTGCTCATGCTGCCGATAAAGAAAAATGTTTTGGCGTAGCCCTTGCTGGTCAAAATGACTGCGCTGCAGGTCCTGGTACTTCATGTGCTGGTACATCAAAAACAGATTACCAAAGCAATGCTTGGAAGCTCGTTCCTGCTGGGACTTGTACCACAATGGAGTCTCCAACCTCTGATACTGGTTTTGGCCAACTTAAAGAGTTTTAAGTTATACAGCACGCCCCTGAACAAAACAGATAAGCCTTGATTATAAATAGAACTAACGTGGAATAGATTGACGATTCATAATCGTCATATATTAAACACAAGAAACTAAAGGAAAGAATAATGAAGAACTCAACGAAATCGACACTCGCAATCGCATTAACTTCAGCTGTCGCGTTAGCTGCAGCTACACTACCCGCTCAAGCTGCTAGTAAAGAAAAATGTTATGGCGTTTCTCTTGCTGGCCAAAATGATTGTGCAGCTGGTCCCGGTACAACATGTGCGGGTACTTCAAAAGTTGATCATCAAGGAAACGCATGGAAATACGCTCCAGCTGGCACTTGTACTACAATGAAATCAACAACTTCTGACACCGGATTCGGTCAGCTTAAAGCGTTTTAAGTGAGAAGAAAGATATGATTAACTTATCGACCAATGAAGGTGTGAAAATACCTTCTTTTCCTCAAGGTTCAGGGGTGAGTTTAAAGCCGCAGCACTTTGACATAATTATCAGCCAGCAACCTGAAATAGGTTTCTTTGAAATTCATGCTGAGAATTATCTTGCTGCCGGTGGCCCAAATCGCCACTTCCTTGAAAAAATTCGTCAAGATTATCCGATTACCGTTCACGGAGTTGGCTTGTCGATAGGTGGAGAGAATGAGCTCAATATTCATCATCTCAACCAAGTTGTGGAATTGGTCGATAGAGTTGAACCTATTGTATTTTCAGAACATTTAGCATGGTCAAGCCATGATGATATTTTTTACAACGATCTTTTGCCGTTGCCATACACCGAAGCAACCCTCAATCGAGTTTGCCAACACATAGATCAAGTTCAAGATAAGTTGAAGAGACAAATTTTACTTGAAAACCCTGCAACTTACTTAATGTTCAATCAAACCTGTATGTCAGAGATTGAATTTATTCAGAGCATTGTAAAACGAACAGGATGTGGGCTATTACTCGACATCAATAATGTTGCCGTGAGCTGCTTTAATCACCAAGCAGACGCTAGAAAATATTTGGAGCAATTTCCAGTACAGCATGTTGAGCAAATTCACTTAGCCGGATTTGCTTTAGATAATAAGAGTACGCCTCCATTACGTATTGATTCTCACGATCGACCTATCGATGATGAAGTTTGGCAATTGTATTTAGAATTGTTGACTCGTCACGGTGATATTGCGACTTTAATTGAATGGGATGGTCAGCTTCCTGAATTCGACGTATTCCAAGAACAAGTAAATCAAGCAAATCGTTACCGCCTTGATGCCGCAACAACCAAATTGCAGGGTTAATGATGAATAATGAATTTACCTCGATATTAGGTCTAATAAAGCCAGCATCAGATTCTGAGTCACATGACCTCAGTTGGATCAATGCACCTTCAGCATCACAGGCGAAGAAGCGTTTAGCGGTCTATCAGAATAACGTAGCTCACTCATTAATCGAAGCGGTGCTGGAAACATTTCCGGTTTGTGCGCAATTACTGGGAGAAGACTACTTTAAAGCGTTAGCTCAAGAGTACATTCAGCAACATCCGCCGACTTCACCAGTGTTGAGTTACCTTGGAGAACATTTCTCCCAATTTATTGCAGATTTTCCACCATTAAAAAGTCATTCATATTTAACTGAAGTCGCGTACCTTGAGTATCAGCTATTATGTTTAACTTTATCTCAAGAACAATCGGTGCTCGATAAAGCAGAACTAACTCAGATATTGTCCACTCATGAAAATGCGCTTGATGGCCAGTGGGTTGTCGCTGATACGGTATCGCTCTGGAACACAAATTACGCAGCGGGGTCGCTTTATTTTGCTCATCAACCCGAAAGCGACATCAATTTAACTCAACTTAACTGGAAACAAGCCGAGACTCTACTTTTCGCTAAACAAGGCTTGTGGGGACGTTGTTACCCCATAAGCCAAGATCTGTACCAAATTATTGAAAAACTAAAAGATAAACAATCCTTGGCACAAGCTTGCGAAGGTGTTGAAGAAGACAAATTGCCGCAGCTAATAGGTCAATTACTTGAGCTGCCCATTTTTACTGAGATAGTGTGAGGTTTCCAATGAAATATACTGAATTAGCCGATAAGGTTGAATTACTACCTAAAATACCTGAGAGCGTGATTTTATTCCTCGCTCGATTAAGCCTCGCGGCGATCTTTTGGCTTTCAGCTCAAACGAAGATAGATGGTTTAGTGATAAACTTTGTCACTGGAGAGTTTGCGTTAGGTTGGCCATCTATTAAAGAGACTACCTTTTATTTATTCGAATACGAATACGCTTTACCTATTATCCCCCCTGTACTTGCAGCCTATTTAGCAACATTTGCCGAGCATATTTTACCGATTTTATTACTTGTCGGATTCGCTAGCCGTTTAGCAGCGTTAGGCTTATTTGTAATGACAATGACCATTCAAATTTTTGTCTATCCCGATGCATACGCTACGCATTTAACTTGGGCAACACTTGCACTTCTTATTGTTGCGAGAGGACCAGGAGTGATGTCTCTCGATCATTTGGTAAAACGAGCAATTGATGATTGGATATAATGAATAACTAGAAAAGCCGAGCATTGCTCGGCTTTTCTATTCAACATCAACTCATTGCTCAATTAAGTTTCTTCATCCACTTCAATCCGAGTCACTCTTTGCAAACCTCGAGGTAGTAACCCACCACGACGTCCACGTTCACCACGGAAGTTATCTAAATCACTCGGCTTAAGTCCTAACTTACGCTTTCCTGCATAAAGGGTAACGGTAACTCCCTGAGGAATCGTCATTAGATAATTGACAAACTCTTCGCGCTCTTTCGCTTTCGCAGAAGGAATATTAATAATCTTATTCCCTTTACCTTTGTTCAATTGCGGCAAATCTTTGATAGGGAAGAGAAGCATGCGACCTTGGTTTGTGATTGCCAAAATTTCATCCGATTCAAGGTCATTGAGCGGCTGAGGCTCCATGATTAAAGCATTTGCAGGCAGGTTCACCAATGCTTTCCCACTTCGGTTTTTAGATAGAAGATCAAGGCCCTTACAGATAAATCCATACCCTGCATCCGATCCTACCAACCAAAGTTGATCATCATCCCCCATTACCACTTTACGAATCGTACTACCTTCAGTAATACTCAAACGCCCGGTAATCGGCTCTCCTTGAGAGCGAGCTGAAGGCAATGTATGAGATTCCAGTGAATAACTTCGTCCATCACTACCTAAAAATACCGCTTGCTGATTACTCTTACCGATAGCATGAGCAAGATACTTATCGCCCGATTTATAGTTTAAATTCGAGCAATCAACATCGTGCCCTTTGGCATGACGAATCCAACCTTTCTCAGATAAAACTACGGTAATTGGCTCACTTGGTATCAAGTCACGCTCTGTTAAGGCTTTAGCTTCTGCGCGCTCAACCATAGGTGAACGGCGATCATCGCCATATTTATCGGCATCGGCTTGAATTTCTTTTTTCAATAACGTGTTTAAACGACGCTCTGAGCCAAGTAATAATTCCAGTTTTTCACGCTCTTTCTCTAGCTCTTCTTGCTCACCACGAATCTTCATCTCTTCTAATTTAGCGAGATTACGTAAGCGAGTATCAAGAATGGCATCAGCTTGAATATCACTGATCCCAAAACGTGCCATTAAAACAGATTTCGGCTCATCTTCCGTGCGAATGATTTCAATGACTTCATCAAGATTTAGATAAGCAACTAACAGACCTTCTAAAATGTGCAGACGTGCAAGTACTTTATCTAAACGATATTGAATACGACGTCGAACTGTTTCGCGACGAAAAACAATCCACTCGCTCAGTATTTCAACCAATCCCTTCACTCGTGGGCGGTTATCCAAACCAATCATGTTTAAATTCACACGATAATTTTTTTCAAGATCCGTTGAGGCAAACAAATGATTCATCAGCATATCGCAATCTATGCGATTTGAACGTGGCACAATAACGATTCGAGTCGGGTTTTCATGATCCGATTCATCGCGTAAATCTTCAACCATTGGCAGTTTTTTAGCCCGCATCTGATTGGCAATTTGCTCAAGCAGCTTTGCGCCAGAGACTTGATGAGGTAGCGCAGAAATAACTATGTCGCTCCCCTCTTTGTGCCAAACAGCACGCAGTTTTATGCTGCCACGTCCAGTTCGGTAAATTTTCTCCAACTCAGTCGGCGGAGAAATAATTTCAGCTTCTGTAGGATAATCAGGTGCTTTAACGTGTTCCATGATCTCTGGAAGAGACGATTTGGGTTTATCAATTAAATGGATAGTCGCAGCGGCAACTTCACGGACATTGTGAGGAGGAATATCCGTCGCCATACCAACCGCAATACCGGTCACACCATTAAGTAAAATATGCGGCAAGCGAGCGGGTAACATTTGCGGCTCTCGCATCGTGCCATCAAAGTTGGGTTGCCATTCAATCGTCCCCTGCCCTAACTCACCCAATAATACTTCGGCAAATTTAGACAATTTCGCTTCGGTATAACGCATCGCAGCAAACGATTTGGGATCATCAGGTGCACCCCAGTTGCCTTGACCATCAACCAATGGATAACGGTACGAAAATGGTTGTGCCATTAAGACCATCGCTTCATAACAAGCAGCATCACCGTGAGGATGGTATTTACCTAACACATCACCAACGGTCCGTGCTGACTTTTTATATTTTGAGGCTGCGGAAAGGCCCAGCTCAGACATCGCATAAATAATTCGACGCTGAACAGGTTTAAGCCCATCACCAATGTATGGCAAGGCACGATCCATGATGACATACATGGAATAATTCAAGTAAGCTTCTTCAGTAAACTTACGTAGCGGCAGTTGTTCTACACCGTCAAAGTTCATCTCTGTCGACATCTATTTATACCTCTGCCATATCGCCATAATGTTGAAGCCAATTACGTCGGTCATCCGCACGTTTTTTACCTAGCAACATATCCATCATCTCATCGGTTGCTTCTGTATCATCGATCGTCAATTGCACCAACCGACGAGTGTTTGGATCCATCGTCGTTTCTCTTAGCTGCAACGGGTTCATCTCACCCAGTCCTTTAAACCGTTGTACATTGATTTTGGCTTTTTTCTTACTCAGGCGTTCTAGTACACCGTCTTTTTCTTCATCATCGAGTGCGTAAAATACTTCTTTTCCACAATCGATTCGATACAAAGGTGGCATTGCAACGTACACATGCCCAGCATTAACCAGCGCTTTAAAATGTTTTACAAATAGAGCACATAAAAGCGTCGCAATATGAAGTCCATCGGAATCGGCATCCGCTAGGATACAGACTTTACCGTAGCGTAACCCTTCCAACTCATCGGTATCAGGGTCAATGCCTAACGCAATCGAAATATTATGAACCTCTTGAGACGCTAACACTTCATCAGCAGCCACTTCCCACGTATTTAGAATCTTCCCGCGGAGAGGCATAATCGCTTGGAACTCACGGTCGCGAGCTTGCTTCGCGCTTCCTCCCGCAGAATCCCCTTCCACTAAGAACAATTCAGTGCGAGATAAATCCTGTACCGTACAATCGGTCAATTTCCCAGGAAGGGCTGGGCCTGATGCAATCTTTTTACGAACAACCTTCTTGCTTGCTCGCATCCGGCGATGAGCATTAGAAATACATAACTCAGCCAGTAGTTCGGCTAATTGAGGTTTTTCATTTAACCATAAGCTGAAAGAGTCTTTTACCACACCAGAAACAAAAGCGGCGGTTTGACGAGAAGATAGACGCTCTTTAGTTTGCCCTGCAAATTGTGGATCTTGCATTTTGATTGATAAGACGTAAGAACAGCGATCAAAGACATCCTCACCCGTTAGCTTAACACCACGTGGTAATAGATTTCTAAATTCACAAAACTCACGCATTGCATCAAGCAACCCTTGGCGTAAACCATTGACATGTGTACCACCTTGAGCTGTTGGAATGAGGTTGACGTAACTTTCGGTGATCATATCACCGCCATCTGGTTGCCAAATCAATGCCCATGTTGCAGCTTCAGTTTCAGCAACGAACTCTCCAGTAAACGGTTCTTCTGGAAGTAAGGTGTAACCTTTTACGCCTTCCGCAAGATAATCTTTAAGACCATCTTCATAAAACCAGCGATAGTATTTTTTATTTACCTTGTCTTGAAAGGTAATCTCTAGACCAGGACACAGCACCGCTTTTGCTCGCAAGTTATTTATTAAGCGAGACACTGAAAAGTTAGGTGAATCGAAATAGCTGACATCAGGCCAAAAATGAACGCTTGTGCCATGATTACGACGTCCACACGTCCCAGTTACGGCTAACTCTGACACTTTGTTACCATGCTCAAATGCAATTTCATACACCTGACCATCACGTCGTACGGTCACATCAACTCGTTTTGACAACGCATTAACAACCGAGATACCGACACCATGCAAACCACCAGAGAATTGATAGTTTTTATTCGAAAACTTACCACCAGCATGCAGTTTACAAAAAATCAATTCGACCCCAGAGATTTTCTCTTCTGGGTGAATATCAACGGGCATACCTCGACCATCATCAATAACTTCGAGCGATTGATCGGCATGAAGAATGACTTGCACTTTAGAGGCATGTCCTGCCAATGCTTCATCGACACTATTATCGATAACTTCTTGCCCTAAATGGTTAGGACGCACAGTATCGGTATACATTCCAGGGCGACGGCGCACTGGCTCTAAACCATTCAGTACCTCAATGGCACCAGCATTATATTGTTCTGTCATATTTTGGAGTGCTTATATCAATCAAAAAACGATAAAAACCATGAATCCATAGTAGCAAAATCCAACTGTTAAAACACATGTCGATTTATTGAAAACTCTACTAGTGACTGGATTTGACGGCAAATAAATAAGAAGAGCAGATTTTCTAAGTCGTTGAATCATGATAAATAACGACAAAAAAATCATATATAATATTGTGACTTAATACAAAAATGAGCTAGAGCTCAAGAAATTGAACTATTCTCTCAGCGTACTGCTCAAATCCAATAAAGCTATGATCACCGCCTTCTTCTATTGTCTGCTTAGCTTGGCTAAACTTTTCAACTGCTTGACGATAGTCTAGCACCTCATCCCCCATTTGCTGCATTAACCAAAATTGTTTGGGATTAATAATGGTTTCAATATCAAGAGCTTTAAGTTGAGCAACATGTTTACTTTCCAACCAGTACTCTTCCTTGGTATAGATATTCTGTTGCTTACCAAGATAATCCACTAACAACTCATACGGTTTTACTGCCGGATTCACGACCACAGCGCGACAACCATACTTAGCGTTAAGCCATGTTGACATATACCCACCAAGAGAACTGCCAACTAAACCGATTGTATAATCTTGAATATAGTCATCGATAATAGAAGTCAGAGATTGAGCAACTTGGTCTGGGTAATTGGGTAAATTGGGAATTACGACCTTAATATCTGGTCGATTTGTTGCGCAATATTGCTTCATGGCCTGTGCTTTAAAAGATTCTGAAGAGCTATTAAAGCCATGGATATAGAGCAGTAATGAAGGTTTTGAACTCACGAGGTTAGTACCCCGTGGAAGTGAAATCAGGCAAAAATAGCCCGTTATCGAGGCGCTTAACTTGAGTTGCAATAGAACCATCGGAATACAATTCAATTTCACGCCAACCAGGAGAAGTGCTATCTAACGCAAACTCATCATGATTCGGTTTGAATTGAATACATGTTGATGGTGTGGTTAATACCTCTACGCCTTGATATTGATTTTGGCTATCTTGATGAACGTGACCACATGCAACGACTCGAACATTTGAATGACGCCCGACTACTTCCCAAAAACGTTCACGTTCTCGTAAGCAGTGCATATCAAGCCATGCACTTCCAACAGGGAGAGAATTATGATGTAAAAGTACTAAGGCATGCCTTTCCGGATATTGAGTTAGTTTATCGTCCAACAACAATAATTGTTCATCACTCAACTTACCATATGGGACACTACTTACTTGGGAGTCGAGACTAATAACCTGCCAATACTCTCCTAACAATACATTACTTGCCTGAGTCACACACTTGTTGGGTAACACTGCATTCATATTAGGTTGGTAGTCATGATTTCCTGGTAACCAAAAACAAGGGCGATCTAATAAAGAGATGCCCTCAACAAAACGGAGATAAGACGCTTCACTGTGATCTTGAGATATATCACCAGTCGCGAGAATCGCATCAAAGTCAAATGCCTGAGACTTAACTGAGTTAACAACGGCTAGGAAGCTTTCTGATGTATTCACACTCAACAAACAACCGCTATCAACCCCAAATAAATGAGGGTCGGTAATCTGTACTACTCTAGCAATGTCAGATTGCTTAACAGAAAGCGATACGTCCAAAATTCATAAACCTAAATCAATTACTCTTACCAATATTAATCGGGGCCCGACTAATACCATGTTTTAAACAAAAAGTGAGCCAATCACCTAAAAATCGATTAATTTGTGCTTTTTCATCTTTTTGTGCCATTTTAGAGTTTGGATAATCATAACGAGCTTGTACTCGACTGATCAACTCTGTTTCGAAAACTTCCGCGACTCGTGCATCGTGATATAACCTGACAGACATCGTCGGTAATGGAAATACGGATAAATCATCACTTTGACACACCTTCACTAAAGTTGTGTACTTTGTGACCTCAGTCACTTTTAACTGATACTGTAGCGAAGCAGCTTGGTAGCACCGAACATCATCGACTTGTGGCCTCGAAGGTAACAGTGCATTTAATTTGGCATAATTTTTTTCATATACTCGCATCAAGTCTTGAAAATCAACATGATACGTATTTTGAAATGTTACTTGAGCCATTTTGCCTTTAACTCTTTTTGATTTATCTCTAACCATTGTAGAGCAATAATCGATGCACCGTTTTCTATCGTACCATCTTTCACTAATTGATATGCATCTTCACGACTTAGAACCATTACTTTAATATCTTCGTCTTCTTCAAGCAATCCATGAATGCCTTGTGCACTCGATGCATCAACTTCTCCAACAAAAATATCCACGACTTCATCACATCCACCCGAGGAAGGATAAAAAGCGGTAATCGGTTCTATACGACCAACATCAACACCCGCTTCTTCAACGGCTTCACGCCGCACCAGTTCTTCTGCACTTTCTGCTTCTTTATCGACAACTCCGGCGACGATTTCTATTTGCCATGGATTCGCGTGCTCCAAAGATCCAGCACGAATCTGTTCAATTAATACAACTTGATCGGTAATAGGATCATACGGTAATAGTGCCGCAGCTCGCCCACGAACAAACAATTCTCGTTGAACAACTCGGCTTTCACCACCTTCATAACGCTTATGAACAAAGTGATATTTAATCATTTTAAAAAAGCCTTGAAAAAGCAGCTCTTTTTTTACTATTTTAACATCCTGAGAGGTAAACTCTCTCCATTGCTTCTTTATATGACGCATTATCAACCTCATTTTTGTCAGGCTCTAGTTAATCATGGTTATCACGCCTAACCAAGAACCTTGCCAAAATTTTTATGCAAATAGTAGTAATTCTCTAATAAATGCGTCAGAATTTTAACTATACAACTGGGCAACTAAATAATTTAGTGTAAACTAATACAACGTATTCGTTTACACTGACCGCTCTCCCATTTTAGATTTACGGTAGGAATTAAGACCAATGAAAAGAATTCTCCCTCTAATCATCGCGACAACCCTTGGTGGGATGTCCTCTTCAGCTTGGTCTGAAAACCTGACGGAAATTTATGAGCAAGCTAAACAAAATAATCCTCAACTCCTCAGTGCGGAAGCACAACGAGATGCGGCATATGAGGCAATAAACTCAGCTAAAGGGGTATCGCTACCTCAAGTTAACCTTTCTGGTGGATACAATATTGTACGCAGTGACTACGACGGCGCAAACAGTAGCCAATTGTCGGTGGGAGTTGGCGTATCACAAGAACTATTTCAGCGCTCTAGCTGGATCTCTCTGGATATTACGGAAAAAATAGCTCGTCAAGCGGATTCTCAGTACGCCATGATGCAACAAGATCTAATTGTCAGAGTATCTCAAGCCTATTTTAATGTACTTCGAGCAAAAGACAGTTTGGCGTTCATACGTTCAGAAAAAGCCTCCGTCGCTCGTCAGTTAGAACAAACCAAGCAACGTTTTGATGTCGGACTTTCTGCTATTACTGATGTTCATGAGGCTCAAGCTCAATATGACAGCGTTTTAGCTGATGAAGTACTAGGTGAGAACTCACTGACGAACAGCTTCGAAGAATTGCGTGAAATCACAGGCAAAGGCTATGACTCACTTGATGCCCTCGATACATCGCGCTTTTCAGCATCAAAACAAGAACAAACACCAGACGAACTAGTTCAACAAGCACAAGAAAAAAACCTATCGCTTCTCTCGGCTCGTATTGGGCTAGATCTTGCGAAGGATAAAATTAAATTAGCGAGCTCTGGCTCTCTTCCTAGTTTAACGCTAGATGGCGGTTTCAATCATATTCGTGAATTCGACTCTGACAATAGCTATTATGACTATTACGATCCTATTAATAGTCTGAGTATCGGACTCAATTTTTCTATGCCGCTGTATACTGGTGGGCAAGTTAACTCAGATACTAAGCAAGCAGAATATGGTTATATTCAAGCAGGAGAAAATTTAGAAGCAACGTATCGCTCTGTTACTAAAAACGTTCGAGCAAACAACAACAATATCAATGCTTCAATTGGCGCGATTCGAGCCTACCGCCAAACAGTAGTGTCAGCACGTTCTGCCTTAGAAGCAACTCGAGCAGGCTTTGATGTTGGAACTCGAACGATTGTAGACGTACTTGACGCAACTCGTCGTGTATTTAATGCCAATAGTAATCTTTCAAATGCTCGATACGACTACATTCTAAGTGTATTGCAATTACGCCAATCCGTTGGAACGCTTAGTGAACAAGATGTGTCTGATATTAATGCAGGATTAAAATAACCAATTTCGCACACTATCTATACATAAAGAGCCAGCAATATGCTGGCTCTTTATTATCAATATATATTGTCGTTGCAATAGCTATACTTTCAACGCTCGTTCTCGACGTGACATTCCTACCACACCACTACGAGCGATTTCGATAACGTCGGTAATGTCTCCCATTGCAGTAACAAAAGCATCTAACTTCTCTGTCGGCCCCGTCATCTGAACCGTATACTGTGATGATGTAATATCTACGATCTGTCCACGGAAAATATCTGCTGTTCGCTGGACTTCAGCTCGAATATTCCCCGTCGCTTTGACTTTAACTAACATCAATTCGCGTTCAATATAATCACTCTCAGAGACTTCTTGAACTTTTAAAACATCGATCAATTTATGCAGTTGTTTTTGGATTTGCTCTAACTGCATCTCATTGGTTTCTGTCGTGATGTTTAGGCGAGATAACGTAGCATCATCAGTCGGTGATACATTTAATGTTTCAATGTTAAAGCCACGCTGAGAAAACAAACCAACTACGCGAGAAAGTGCACCAGGCTGGTTTTCTAGTAATAGTGAAATCAAATGTCTCATTAGGTTCTCTCCGTTTTGCTCAACCACATGTTATCCATACCCTCACCTTTAATTTGCATCGGGTATACGTGCTCCGTTTCATCAACGCTAATATCCACAAACACCAAACGATCTTTCATCGCCAATGCTTTTGTTAATCCGTCTTCCAGTTCATCTGGTGTCGAGATGCGGATACCTACGTGACCGTAAGCTTCTGCAATTGCCGCAAAATCAGGAACCGAGGTCATATATGAGTTAGAGTGGCGACCTTGATAAATAATATCCTGCCATTGCTTAACCATTCCTAAGAAACGGTTGTTTAGATTAATAATTTTCACTGGTATGTTGTACTGTAAACAAGTGGACAACTCTTGAATATTCATCTGAATACTACCGTCCCCTGTTACCACAACAACTTCTTCTTCTGGGTGTGAGTACTTTACTCCCATTCCGGCAGGTAAGCCGAACCCCATCGTTCCAAGACCACCCGAATTAATCCAGCGACGAGGTTTATTAAATGGGTAATATAATGCCGCAAACATCTGGTGTTGACCAACATCCGAAGCAACATAGGCATCACCGTTGGTCACTTTATGAAGAGTCTCAATAACTTGTTGTGGCTTAATACGATCATTCGATTTTTCATATGCGAGGCAGTCTCTTCCACGCCACTGTTGAATCGAATCCCACCACTCATCTAAAGAAGGTTGTTCATGAGATGAAAATTGATCTTCAAGAAGAGCATTCATAACTTCCAGTACTTTTTCAGCTGACCCCACAATAGGAAGATCCGCTCGTACATTTTTAGAAATAGATGACGGGTCGATATCAATGTGAATGACTTTTGCATCGGGGCAATACTTATCTAAGTTATTGGTTGTCCGATCATCAAACCTCACGCCTATAGCAAAAATCAGATCTGATTTATGCATAGCCATGTTAGCTTCATACACACCATGCATGCCGAGCATACCAAGTGCATTTTTATGTGTACCAGGAAAAGCACCAAGCCCCATCAATGTACTGACCACGGGAATGTTCAGTTTTTCTGACAACTTTAGTAAATGAGTATCAGCTTCAGAAATTACAGCGCCTCCACCAACGTACATTACAGGCCTCTTCGCTGCTATAAGAGCTGTAAGTGCTTTTTTAATTTGCCCTTTATGCCCAGACGTCGTTGGGTTATAAGAACGCATTTTTAGTTTTTTGGGGTAATCGTAAGGAAGCTTGACTTGTGGGTTTAAAATATCTTTAGGTAAATCAATAACTACAGGGCCAGGTCGGCCAGTTGATGCAATAAAAAATGCTTTTTTAAACGTTTCAGCGATGTCTTCTGCTTTTTTTACAAGAAAGCTGTGTTTTACAATGGGTCTCGATACACCGACGATGTCGCATTCTTGAAAGGCGTCATTACCAATTAGGTTATTGGGAACATTTCCCGAGATAACGATCATGGGAATAGAATCCATATAAGCTGTGGCGATTCCAGTAACGGTATTCGTTGCGCCTGGTCCTGAACAAACCAGTACTACACCAGGTTTACCGGTTGAACGAGCAAAGCCGTCTGCCATATGCGTTGCAGCCTGTTCATGACGAACAAGAACATGTTTGATTTGATCAGTTTTTGCGTGCAAAGCATCGTAGATATCTAAAACGGAACCACCAGGGTACCCGAAAATCTGCTCAACACCTTCTTCGATCAGAGATTGAACCACCATCTCTGCGCCGGATAACATCGTCATATTTTTCTCCTTATCAACATCTCATCTAACGTGGTCGGTTAGTGGATTTGATGTTACATAGTATAGGGCTTATTTTTAGCCTAACTCGAGCACAAGCAAGTCTCGGGCTATGTCCTTGATATAGTCGTTCCTATTCAAGGAGTGAGCAACTGTACCTGTTTCTTATCTTTTGGTCTAACCGTTTATTTCAGATTTTGTGTTTGAGATCTCGAACTTTTAAACGACAACGGCTTTCACTCGGAATTCGAGCAAAAGCCGTTTACAAAATCAAGTCATTACATCGCTAATTTTTTGCGAACTTTCCTAAATATTACTGTGCCGCTACGACATCATGGCATACCAACATCAACTGCTCTTTCAACCAAGTATGCCCTTTATCTTTTTCGCTGGATTCGTGCCACGATAAGTAAACACTGATTTCTTTGCAATCAAATGGAACAGGTAGCATTTGCAATTTATCATGATTTGGAGACGCAGCAACAAGCCAACGTGGCGCTATCGTTACCAATTCAGATTGGCTCACAACATACAACACGTTACTTAGACTTGTTCCTTCATAGTGAGAAGGACAATCCAAGTTACTATAAGCTTGCTCTGTGAAGCTCTTTATACCATGCATTTGAGACAGTTTAGCGTGCTTTTCTTTCAATAATTGTTCAATGTTGATACCCGTTTTAATTCGCGGGTGCACCTTGGATACAACCAACACAAGCTCATCCTTAAAAAGCTCTGTACTGCAGAAACCTTCCTGGTCGAAACTCGTGTAATCAATAACGAAGTCAACTTCTTGATAACGTAGACGTGAAGCCAAACCTTGATCAAAGTCAGCTTCCAAATGCAATTGAATGTCAGGAGCTTGCTCATTAATTGTTGCAAAAATCTTAGGAGCAAACCTTAAATCATGCGGACTACCAATAGAAAGATTAAATAAGCGAGTCGATGTTTCTGGGACAAATGAAGCTCGAGGTAACTCATTTCTGATTAACTGTAAGGCCTGACGAATCGGCCCAAAGAGTTGGCGTGCGCGTTGTGTAGGTTGAATACCTCGCCCTTGGCGCATAAAAAGCTCATCATTAAACATCACTTTTAAACGCGAAACCGCATTACTCACGGCAGGTTGTGACATACCCAAATTATAAGCAGCACGAGTAATATTTTGCTCTTGCATTACCGCATCAAAAACGGTCAATAGATTTAGGTCAACGCCACGTAACGTGCTTTCCATACGATAAGCATCAAATGGGTTTGAAGATTCATTTTTCTCAATCACGATTAGCCTCAATTACGAATAGGGTTACGATAGAAATCCTGCTCATTCACATTTTAAAAGAGCCTGTATTTTAACATCGTTTAGGTATATTTTTATTCTTGAGGCTTACTATCTATCATCTGGCTGATTGGTGACAAGTATATTGATAAGAATTGATTAGATTTTAGAATTAACAATATAACCAACTGATAAACATTACTTTTATTTAATATTAAAAAACATAAAATCGTATTTATATATATATTTTCTAGTAACATTCATGCAATGCATAAGTTTATAGCCCAATTAAACGATATTCACTAGGCACATCCCTAAACACTATCTCTATTTGATATTAAAGGTTGGTCATTGTTTGTATCGTCATATCTCCCGTTATGGCATAGTTTGGAAAATCAACTTGACGCCATAATCGCTTACTCAGTTCTCTCTGGTCGTCCCAATTTCCTTGTATTACCCATTCGCATATCGCTTTAGCAACGTCGGGATAAACAACGCGATCAGCTTGCTGTTCATCTAACCAACACCTTACTGCTGAAGCATCCAAATGATTCATACTGGTCGCTAACCCAAGCATCTCCAGTGTTGCGACATTGGACTGCTGTTCAAACTGACCATCAAGAGGTTTAAGAAGCAACTTTTTACCCAACGACATTGCTTCAGATGGAAGCTCAAATCCTCCATTCGCGATTACTCCCGAACAACTATGTAGATCATGTTGAAACCGTTGATAGTCAAGGGGACGAAACTCAATACTGTCAACAAACTCTTGTGTATCAACATCTGGGTGATAACAAATAAACTTATGATTACTAAAGCGAAACAATAATTCACTAATATGACTCAGGCGCTCAAACGGCAAGTAAACTAGAATAAACCCCTTGTTCTCGACATCATAACGAGATGTATGAACAATAGGAGGTAGTATTGGTTGTTCAAAATGATACCAATGCAATCCAATATAATGATCAGAGGGAGCAAAACGATTGATAATCAGACTATCTATCCAAGTCGACCCTTTGCGTGGTACCGAAAAGCGAAAGGCGTTTTGGTGACTTAGTCCTATACACGTTTTATGTTGTTTTCGAGCTGCCCATGCTGTAATCGGTTCAAAGTCACTTATCACAAGATCGTAACCTGATAAGTTCAATTGGTTAATATCTCGGCTCAACTGGATAAAATTATTATCTCGTAACGTTTTTAAATAACTCACTTTCCCATTTTCAGACGCAAAGGTTAAACCTGAGCGAGTCTGATAATTACCAAAGCACTCCATCGAGAAGTATTTGCTTTCTTCCCTACCACTAAATAAAAAATCAACGTCGATATTGTTATTTTTAAACGCCTCAGCCATCGCTCTTGCTCGAGCTATGTGACCATTCCCCGTACCTTGTACACCATATAAAATTCTCAAATGACAAACTCCAAGGCAAACCAAATACCAAGTTCTGCACAACAAAGCCCTAGCAAAGCTCCAATCACAACATCTGTAAAAAAGTGTACTCCTAGCAAAATCCGCGCAGCGCCAATCGCACAGGCCCACGAAAAAGCCAACACCGAAAATGAAGGGTAGAAAAAGGCGATTATTGAGGCCATAAGAAAAGCGGCTGTTGTATGTCCAGAAGGCAAGCTAAAACGATCAGAAGGTGTAATAAAAGCAGTCACCAGAATGGATAATTCCTGAGGACGACGACGCTTAAACGAATTCTTCAACATCCAATACACTGGCAATTCGATCAAAAACGCACACAATCCTGCCGCAACAAACACACCTCCCAACTCTTCATCTAATAGCCAAGCAAAAACGGCAAGCATTACGTAGAAATGGCCATCACCTGTTCGGGAAACTTCCTTACTGACTCGGGCAACCGGAAGATTAAAACGATGCTTCAAACAAAACAGAGAAAAAGCCAAATCAAAGCGAACAATTGAATCGGTAACTTTCATCGGAAACTCCTTATGTCATTCTCCTAACCATTAAACTAGAGCGCTAAGATGACAGAGCCGTGACTTTTTTTTGTCTATAAGATGAATTTAGATTAATTCCTCCGATAACGATCGCTTGCCAAAGTCATGCAAAATACCGTTGCTCAACGATACAAAAACAAAAATACGCACTTTTATGAGTAAAAAGTAACTTTAGGCTTGACCTTGAACCATGAGTACGGTACTAATCTGTTATCTTAATTAGTGGTAAGAGTTAATATGACTTTTCGTTTTTCTATCCTGCTGGACCTACTCCTTATCGTGGACAAATCACGCGGGTAGGCTGTGGACGAAAATACCACAACGAATACAAGAAACCCGCATTAGAATGCGGGTTTTTTTTTACTTAAATTATAAAATATAACGATTAAATAATCGGTCTAGGGAGCGAACATGAACGATCAAGTCATAATCTTCGATACGACATTGCGCGATGGCGAACAGGCATTATCAGCAAGTTTAACAGTAAAAGAAAAATTACAGATTGCCTATGCACTAGAACGTTTAGGAGTGGATGTGATCGAAGCGGGTTTCCCAGTCTCTTCTCCTGGCGACTTTGAATCGGTTAAAGCAATAGCACAAAACATAAAAGGTAGTCGAGTATGTGCGCTTTCTCGTGCCGTTGAAAAAGATATCGACGTTGCTGCAGAAGCCTTAAAGGTTGCGGAAGCTTTCCGTATTCATACCTTTATCTCGACGTCGACTGTCCACGTTCAAGATAAATTACGCCGCAGCTATGACCAAGTAGTTGAAATGGGCGTAAAAGCAGTTAAACACGCTAGAAAATACACCGATGATGTTGAATTTTCATGTGAAGATGCAGGCCGAACACCGATAGATAATCTATGTCGTATGGTAGAGGCCGCAATCGATGCTGGTGCCAACACAATTAATATTCCAGATACTGTCGGCTATACCGTTCCAAGTGAATTTGGTGGTATAATCCAGACCCTATTTAATCGTGTTCCAAACATCGATAAAGCCATTATTTCGGTTCATTGTCATGATGACTTAGGCTTATCCGTTGCAAACTCAATTACTGCTGTACAAGCAGGAGCAAGACAGGTCGAGGGAACCATTAATGGTCTAGGTGAACGCGCTGGGAATACCGCTCTCGAAGAAGTCGCAATGATCATTAAAACTCGCGCAGAACTTATGGGTGTTCACACGCAGTTAAAACACGAAGAAATCCATCGCACGAGTCGATTAGTGAGCCAGCTTTGTAATATGCCAATCCAAAGTAACAAAGCGATTGTCGGTAGCAATGCATTTAGCCACTCTTCAGGTATTCACCAAGATGGCATGTTAAAGAATAAAAATACCTATGAAATTATGACTCCTGAGTCTATTGGACTTAAGAATCAAGCATTGAACTTAACCAGTCGTAGTGGCCGGGCTGCCGTGAAAAGTCATATGGACACTATGGGCTACAAAGATGATGAATATAGCCTAGACGCACTTTACGCCGACTTTTTAAAACTGGCTGATCGTAAAGGGCAAGTATTTGATTACGATCTAGAGTCCTTGATGTATTTCTCGAATCTAAAAGATGAAGATGACTTCTATAAGTTAAATTACTTAAGCGTTCAATCAGGCAGCATCATGGCAACCACCACAATTAAAATGTCTTGTGGTGAAGAAGAACAGTGTGAAGCCGCTGTGGGTAATGGCCCTGTTGATGCTTTATATCAATGTATCTATCGAGTCACTGGTTACGATATTGTACTCGATAAATTCCACCTTACTGCGAAAGGAGAAGGTGAAGATGGCTTAGGCCAAGCGGATATTATCGCGAATTACAAAGGGCGAAAATATCATGGTACCGGGGTTTCAACCGATATCGTTGAAGCATCTGGTCAAGCATTGCTGCACGTGATTAATAGTATTCACCGTGCCGATCAGATCGAAGAGATCAAACAAAAGAAAGTATTTACGGTATAAGGCCTTAGACTGTTTAGCCTCTTCATAGTTAGAGGCTATTAATTGGTCAATAAAATAACGAGTAAAGGACTCCCATGACAGACAAATCTTATAAAATAGCGGTTTTACCCGGCGACGGCATTGGCCCTGAAGTAATGCAACAAGCATTGAAGGTACTGCGTGCTATCGAAACTAAGTTCGGCATTCAGTTTGAAGAAAACGCATTCGATGTAGGTGGTATTGCCATCGACAATCATGGTTGCCCGCTTCCCGATGCAACCTTAAAAGGATGTGAAGAGTCGGATGCTGTTTTATTTGGTTCTGTCGGTGGTCCTAAATGGGAACATCTAGCACCAAACGATCAACCAGAGCGTGGCGCATTGCTTCCATTGCGAAAACATTTCCAACTCTTTTGTAACCTTCGCCCTGCACAAATTCACAATGGCTTAGAGAGCTTTTCACCGTTGCGAGCTGATATCTCTACAAATGGCTTCAATATTGTGGTTGTTCGTGAACTAACAGGCGGTATTTACTTCGGTCAACCGAAAGGACGTGAAGGCGAAGGCGCAAACGAAAAAGCTTTCGATACTGAGGTTTATCACCGTTATGAGATTGAACGAATCGCAAAAATTGGTTTTGAATCTGCTCGCCTACGAAATAAAAAAGTATGCTCTATCGATAAAGCGAACGTTCTACAAAGCTCAATCTTATGGCGTGAAGTGGTTGAAGAAGTTGCTAAAGATTACCCAGATATCGAGCTTTCACATATGTATATCGATAACGCAACAATGCAGCTAATCAAAGATCCTTCTCAGTTTGATGTCATGCTTTGTTCGAATATCTTTGGCGATATCATCTCTGATGAATGTGCCATGATTACTGGCTCAATGGGTATGTTACCATCCGCAAGTTTGAATGAAAGTAAGTTTGGTTTGTATGAACCTGCAGGTGGTAGTGCGCCAGATATCGCAGGAAAAAACATCGCAAATCCGGTTGCTCAAATCCTCTCTGCAGCGCTAATGTTACGTTACAGCTTAGGCGAAGAAGAAGCAGCACAAGCCATTGAAGCCGCCGTTAGTAAAGCCTTGGAAGCTGGTGAACTAACCGCAGATCTTGCATCAGACAAAGCGCCACTTTCTACATCAGAAATGGGCGATAAAATTGCGAGTTACGTACTAAATTCATAAATTGATGGCAGAGGGCTTGCCCTCTGCTCCAACGGCTCTATGAGCTCAAGGAAAAAGCAATGTCAACAGCAAAAACTTTATATGAAAAAATCTATGACGCTCATGTCGCGGTAGCGGCAGAAGGTGAAAATCCGATTTTATATATCGACCGTCATCTTGTTCACGAAGTCACCTCACCACAAGCATTCGATGGTTTACGTGAAAAAGGTCGTCCTGTTCGTCAAGTAGGTAAAACATTTGCAACGATGGATCACAACGTTTCAACCACGACGAAAGATATCAATGCTTCTGGTGAGATGGCTCGTATTCAAATGGAAACGCTATCCAAGAACTGTGAAGAGTTTGGCGTTACCCTTTACGACCTTAACCACAAGTACCAAGGCATCGTTCATGTTATGGGCCCAGAGCTTGGTATTACGCTTCCAGGTATGACCATCGTTTGCGGTGACTCACATACTGCAACACACGGCGCTTTTGGTTCGCTTGCCTTTGGTATCGGAACATCTGAAGTTGAACACGTACTTGCAACCCAAACATTGAAGCAAGCTCGTGCAAAAACAATGAAGATTGAAGTACAAGGGAAAGTGGCTCCTGGTATTACGGCAAAAGATATTATCCTTGCGATCATTGGTGAGACTACCGCGGCTGGCGGTACTGGCTATGTGGTTGAATTTTGCGGTGAAGCGATCACTGACTTAACAATGGAAGGTCGAATGACCGTCTGTAATATGGCCATTGAATTAGGAGCGAAAGCAGGTCTAGTCGCACCAGATCAAACCACATTTGATTATGTGAAAGGTCGTAAATTTGCACCAAGTGATGAAAACTGGGAAAAAGCGGTTGAGTATTGGTCAACATTGAAAAGCGATGATGATGCTGAGTTTGATGCCGTTGTCACACTTCAAGGTGCTGATATTAAACCTCAAGTCACCTGGGGCACTAACCCGGGCCAAGTAATGGCAGTAGATGAGAAGATCCCATCTCCAAGTAGCATTAACGAATTAGTAGAGCAATCCTCTGCCGAGAAAGCATTGGCGTATATGGGGCTTGAAGCTGGAAAGTCTCTTTCTGACTTTCCAATCGATAAAGTGTTTATCGGCTCTTGTACCAATTCACGAATTGAAGACATGCGCGCTGCTGCGGCTGTAGCAAAAGGCAAAACGGTAGCTGAAAATGTACAAGCCCTCGTCGTTCCAGGTTCTGAACAAGTAAAAGCAGAAGCTGAAGCAGAAGGTCTAGATAAGATTTTCATCGAAGCTGGATTCGAATGGCGTCTACCGGGTTGTTCTATGTGCTTAGCGATGAACAACGACCGCTTAGGTCCAAAAGAGCGTTGTGCTTCTACGTCGAACCGTAACTTTGAAGGTCGTCAAGGTCGTGATGGTCGTACTCACTTAGTTAGCCCAGCAATGGCCGCAGCAGCCGCTATTGCCGGTCACTTTGTCGATATTCGTACGTTCAAATAACCATAGAGGATTTTATAATGACAGGATTTAAACAACACACAGGTTTAGTCGTTCCTCTAGATGCAGCGAACGTCGATACAGATGCCATCATCCCTAAGCAGTTTTTACAAAAAGTAAATCGCATTGGCTTTGGTAAGCATTTATTTCATGATTGGCGTTTTTTAGATGACGCTGGTGAACAAGCAAACCCAGAATTTGTGATGAATGCACCGAGATACGAAGGTGCATCGATCCTTCTCGCAAGAGAAAACTTCGGTTGTGGTTCATCTCGTGAACATGCACCTTGGGCACTAGCTGACTATGGTATTCAAGTCATGATTGCACCGAGCTTCGCAGATATCTTTTACGGCAACTCGATCAACAACCAAATGGTACCTGTTCGTTTAACCGAAGAAGAAGTCGATGAAATCTTCGAGTTTGTTTTATCAACGGAAGGCGCTCAGGTCACGGTCGATCTAGAAGCGAATAAGGTGTCAGCAAATGGCAAAGAATACAGTTTTGAAATAGACGCATTCCGTCGCCATTGTTTACTGAATGGATTGGACAACATTGGTCTGACTCTACAACACGAAGAAAAGATCTCTCAATATGAAGCGAACATTCCAAGCTTCTTAGTTTAGATTTTTAGTCAGTGAATTAAACAATTTAACGCAGCCTTATGGCTGCGTTTTTTATTTGGCCACTCAATCAATATGCATTGAAGCGCAACCTCTTCACTCAATAAATTGAGTCCAAATAAAACGCAAAAACCCCAGTCATTTGACTGGGGTTCGAAATTAAAGCCTAGCAATGTCCTACTCTCACATGGGGAAGCCCCACACTACCATCGGCGCTACTCTGTTTCACTTCTGAGTTCGGAAAGGAATCAGGTGGGTCCAAAGTGCTATGGTCGCTAAGCAAATATGGTGCTAATACCCAGAGTCGAACTGGGGACCTCATCCTTACCAAGGATGCGCTCTACCAACTGAGCTATATCAGCAAAAATTCTTAACTAAAAAAGCCCGCTAAGTAAACGGGCTTTTAAATTCTAACCAATCGAAGTCTTATATAACTATGCTTCAACTAGTTTTTCTAGTTTTGCTGTTAGATATACTTTATAAAAAAGAAAAATCGAACAACAAGAAAGCAGCCTGGCGATGTTCTACTCTCACATGGGGAAGCCCCACACTACCATCGACGCTATTTCGTTTCACTTCTGAGTTCG
>CANNGN010000014.1 GCA_947504195.1 uncultured Vibrio sp.
TAAATTGTTAAAGAGCGTTCTTCGTGACTCATCACTGAAGAGGCGGCTATTCTAGCGAGATAATTCTTAGTGTCAAATACTTTATGACAAAAAAATCTATTTTATTGCTGTTTAAACTTTTCGGTAAATTTATCGACTTTATCCCAATTGGTATATTCGACTTCTTTACTTGTATCCGTTTCACCTTTTGTGATTGTCATTATTAGTTTAATCATCATTTTATCGATGAATCGATAACGAGGATATCGAACAGCCCCCGCAAATACACCGATAAATTTTGGCTGCCAAACGGACTTTTTTAAAAACGTCTGCACATACACACTTCCTTCCGGAGTATCTTTTCCTTCGGCTTCTTTACGTGCAGTTAAGTTCACGCAAAAAAAGGCAGCATTCAATGATGTTAACTCTTTATGGTAACGCTCAACAAAACGGTAAAACAACCGATTCAGCTTGCCATATCTTATCGATGCTCCAATAAGAACCTTATCATAAAGAGTAAAATCCATTTCGTTACATTGATGAATATCGACAAACTCCACCGTATCGTGATCAAACGATTGAGCTATATGCTTTAAGATTTTTACCGTTTGACCTTCTCGTGTCGAATAAAGAAAAAGTAATTTCATCGTTAACCTTTAGTTTATGTACTTAGCTACGCCAGAATGCTGGGGTAAATAGAATGAGCAATGTGAATATTTCTAACCGCCCAAACAACATAGATACAATCAATACCCATTTTGCTTTGTCATTAATGTCGCCAAAATGTACCGCGACTTCTCCTAAACCAGGTCCAAGGTTATTTAACGTTGCAGCAACCGCCGAAAATGCACTTAATTCATCCATTCCAGTGGCAATTACAGCCAACATACAAATTACAAATACCAAGGTATAAGCAGAGAAAAATCCCCACACAGCATCAACCACTCGAGGAGGAAGTGCACTATCACCCAACTTTATAGGGAAAATAGCCCTAGGATGAACCAAGCGTTTCATCTCTCTCGCACCTTGAACTGTCAACAATAAAATGCGAATAACCTTTAATCCACCACCTGTTGAACCGGCACAACCACCAATGAATGAAGAAAATAGAAGAAGAACAGGAAGAAACAGAGGCCAGTCTGAAAAGCTGGTTGTCGTAAAACCTGCGGTCGTTGAAATGGATACCGTCTGAAAGAGAGCTTGATCAAAAGCTTCAAACGTTGAGTCATATGATTGATGCTGCAATAGCAGAACAAAGCATATAGCAAAAAGAATAAGCTGAATAAATAAAAATGCCCTAAATTCCTTATCTTTCCAATAGTATTTTGGATGAACCCCACCCGATGAAAACACAGCATAATGAAGGGTAAAATTAGCAGAAGAGACAACAAGGAAAAATACGGTCACCATATTTATAGCGGGACTATCAAAATACCCCATACTAGCGTCATGAGTAGAAAAGCCACCAATTGCAATCGTTGAAAAACTGTGACAAATAGCATCAAAAGGTGTCATTCCAGCAAACCAAAAGCTCACAGCACACGCTATGGTAAGGCTAAGATAGATGTACCATAATGCTTTAGCGGTTTCTGCTATACGGGGTGTTACTTTAGTATCTTTTACAGGACCTGGTATTTCTGCTCGATATAACTGCATTCCCCCAATGCCGAGAACTGGAAGAATAGCAACAGCCAATACAATGATTCCCATCCCACCAAACCACTGTAAAAACTGACGATAAAATAAAATAGCTTTGGGTAGTTCATCTAACCCAACGATTACCGTTGCTCCGGTCGTCGTTAATGCTGAAAATGATTCAAAGAAAGCATCAGTAATCGATACGCTGGGGTTATCAGCAATATAAAATGGTAATGAGCCAGCGCTACCGATAACGACCCAGAAAAGAACGACGATTAAAAAACCATCTCGGGCTTTAAGTTCGTGTTTGTGATAACGATTAGGAAACCAAGATATCCCTCCAATCAATAACAAAACAAAAAATGTCGTAATGAAGGGAACACCTGCACCATCTCGATAGATTAAAGCAACAAATGCCGGTGCTAACATTGAGATACTAAACAATGCGAGCAGTAACCCTACGATTCGAATTATTGACCTAAATTGCATATAACCATGGCTCGCTTAATTGTAATTCTCCTGTGATATAGATAAATCTTGTATCACTATTTTCGCACTACTTTTGTTAATGATTGCTTGGGTGAACGATTCAACATTGCGAACCTCTAATTCAACCACAAAAGTCACTGTATTTGAGTAATGAGATTCTATTTCAACCGCATCGAACAGCTTGAAAACTGATTGAGCTAATGCAACCAAATCATACTCTAATGTAAGAGTTCTTTGAGTGGTTACTTTTTTCTCAATTGTTTGTAACAATTTAAGTGCTGATTGAACTCCACCACCATACGCTTTTACTAAACCACCCGTGCCGAGTTTTATGCCTCCAGAATATCGCGTAACAACCGCACAGAGTTCTCCTACCCCAGAGCCAGATAACTGGGCCAACATGGGTTTCCCAGCTGTTCCTGATGGCTCTCCGTCATCACTAAAGCCCCACTTCATAGAGTCCTCAGGTCGCCCTGCAGCAAATGCCCAGCAATTATGGCGCGCATCAGGGTGCTTATTCTTAATGGTATTAACATATCTCTTCGCCTCTTCAATAGAAGAAACATGTTGAAGATAAGTAATAAAACGACTTTTTTTTATTTCCTCTTCAAAAACTACAGATTCTAAAGGGATTAAATAGGGCTGATCTTGCATGAGTTCCACTGATACATGGCTAAACTCGAAGTTTAGCGACAAAAAGCGAAGGAATCCTAGACAGTATCATAAAAAAGAAAAGCTCCCATATCGGAGCTTCCCTGATCTAGGCTTTTTTTGTTGGTCGAGGCCAATTTACGATTCTACGTTCCTTAGCTCGAGTAATCACTAATTCACCCTGTGCGACGTCCTTCGTCACAGTAGAACCAGCGCCTATTGTCACACCATCATCGATAGTCACTGGAGCTACTAACTGAGAATCAGATCCGACAAAAACATCATCACCAATGATGGTCTTATGCTTATTCGCACCATCATAGTTACAAGTAATTGTTCCAGCACCAATATTCGTACGTTTACCAATTGATGCATCACCAATATAGGTTAAATGATTCGCTTTAGATCCTTCACCTATCTGAGAGTTTTTAACTTCAACAAAATTACCTACATGAGCATCATTTTTCATTTCGGCACCAGGACGTAACCGAGTAAAAGGCCCAATAGTACAGTCCTCGCCAACGGTCGCACCTTCAATAACGCTATAGGGACGAATCAATGTATTGTCATCAATTTCACAATTAATCAATACACTACCCGCTCCAACGATAACGTTATCTCCCAATGTTACATTCCCTTCAATAACAACATTTACATCGATTTCGACATCTTGACCACATTGAATTTGTCCACGTAGATCGAAACGATTGGGATCTCTTAACATTACACCTTGAGCCAATAACTCATTAGCTTGTCTTAATTGAAATTGTCTTTCTAACTTAGCTAATTGAACGCGATCATTTACCCCTTCCACTTCCATAGTGTTTTGTGGGTGTACGGCCTCTATCCGACTTCCATCTTTATATGCCGCTGCGATCACATCAGTAAGGTAGAATTCTCCTTGAGCATTATTATTATCAAGGCCTGCAAGCCATTTATTTAATTTTTTTCCTGATGCGACCAAAACACCGGTATTGACTTCATTAATCAATTTTTGCTGCTCTGAGGCATCTTTTTGCTCCACTATGGCGATAACTTGATCATGATCGCGAACAATACGTCCATAGCCCGTAGGGTTTTCAAGTTGAACCGTAAGCAGAGCGATGCCATCTTGTGGCTGAGAATCCAGTAGTAGAGATATTGTTTCTTCCGAGATAAGCGGCACATCACCGTATAGAACGATTATCTGTTCATTATCCTCAAATAGAGGTGAGGCTTGTGCAACGGCATGTCCTGTACCAAGTTGATCGGCTTGTAAAACCCAATTAACTGGCTCTTGTCCTAAGGTTGATTTCATCAATTCACTACCGTGGCCATACACTAGGTGAATATTATTCACACCAATGCTTTGGCAAGTATCGATTACATGCTTCACCATAGGTTTACCCGCTAAAGTATGAACAACTTTTGGTTTTTTCGAATACATACGAGTTCCCTTACCCGCAGCCAAAATAACAGCACTGAATTTCATTGAACAACCTTTGTAAATAATTGAATTATTATGATTCTAATAGTGAATAACCGCTAAGGTAACTTAAATCCGTTATTTTTGCGTGAAAATACAAATCTAATCTTATAGCTATTAAAAAGGCGACCCTAAGGTCGCCTTTTTTCTCACATCGATAAACTAAATTAACGACGTTTCTTAGTAAGCTCAATAACTCGTAACTGAGCCATGGCTTTAGCCAGTTCACTGGCCGCCTGTGCGAAGTCCATATCTCCGTGTGAAGATTTCATATCCTCTTCAGCACGACGTTTGGCTTCTTCTGCCTTGGCAGTGTCTAGTTCTTCCCCACGAATGGCAGTATCAGCAAGAACCGTTGAGGTTCTTGGCTGAACTTCTACTATGCCACCAGAAACATAAATAATTTCTTCTTCGCCGTGTTCTTTAACTATACGAACCATACCAGGCTTAACAGCGGTCAATAACGGAGCATGACCATGGTAAATACCAAGTTCACCTTCGCTACCGGTCACCTGAAATGTTTGAACGTAGCCAGAGAAAAGTTTTTTCTCTGCACTAACTACATCTAGGTGAAAGGTTATTGCTGCCATATCGCCTCCCAGTTAGCCTTACAGCTTTTTAGCATTCTCAACAACATCGTCGATAGCACCACAGTACATAAACGCCTGCTCTGGAATATCGTCGTATTCACCAGCTAATACACCTTTGAATCCACGTAATGTCTCTTTTAGAGATACGTAAACACCAGGGTCACCAGTAAAGACTTCTGCTACGTGGTAAGGTTGAGTTAGAAAACGTTCAATCTTACGTGCACGAGCAACGGTTAGCTTATCATTTTCAGATAGCTCATCCATCCCGAGGATCGCGATAATGTCTTTAAGCTCTTTATAACGTTGCAGAGTTTGCTGAACACCACGAGCGATATCATAGTGATCTTGACCAACAACCAAAGGATCAAGCATACGAGATGTTGAATCTAGTGGGTCGATCGCTGGGTATAGACCCATCGCTGCGATATTACGGTTAAGTACAACTGTTGCATCTAAGTGAGCAAATGTTGTTGCTGGTGATGGGTCAGTCAAGTCATCCGCAGGTACATAAACTGCCTGTACAGAAGTGATAGAGCCCGTCTTAGTAGAAGTGATACGTTCTTGAAGAACACCCATCTCTTCCGCTAGTGTTGGCTGATAACCTACCGCAGAAGGCATACGACCTAATAGTGCCGATACTTCTGTTCCCGCAAGGGTATAACGGTAAATGTTATCGATGAATAGCAGTACATCACGGCCTTCATCACGGAACTTTTCTGCCATAGTAAGACCAGTCAACGCTACGCGAAGACGGTTTCCTGGTGGCTCGTTCATCTGACCGTAAACCATTGCTACTTTTGATTCTTCAGGGTTTTCGATGTTTACAACACCAGCTTCCTGCATCTCAAAGTAGAAATCGTTACCTTCACGAGTACGTTCACCAACGCCCGCAAAAACAGATAAACCTGAGTGTTGTAATGCGATGTTGTTGATAAGTTCCATCATGTTAACGGTCTTACCTACACCTGCACCACCAAACAGACCGATTTTACCACCTTTCGCAAATGGACAAATCAAGTCGATTACTTTTACACCCGTTTCTAAAAGTTCAGTTGCATTTGACTGATCTTCGTAGCTTGGTGCTGGTCGGTGAATAGAGTAAAGCTCTTCTGCACCAATATCACCACATTCGTCAATCGCATCACCAAGTACATTCATGATACGACCAAGAGTCTTAGTACCCACTGGTACTGAGATTGGAGCTCCAGTATTTTCAACTGTCATTCCACGACGTAAACCATCAGAGCTACCCATCACGATTGCGCGAATTACGCCACCGCCAAGTTGCTGTTGAACTTCAAGAACTAGACGCTCTTTAGATTCTGCAACATTCAGAGCACTGTATACACTAGGTACATCACTCTGCGGGAACTCTACGTCGACTACCGCACCGATGATCTGTACGATCTTACCTGTAGCCATCGTTAATCCTCTAAACTAATTCGTTTAACCTAAGCTTAAACCGCTGCTGCACCTGAAACGATTTCTGATAGCTCTTGTGTAATCGCTGTTTGACGAGCTTTGTTATACACAAGTTGCAAATCATCTATCAAGTTACCTGCATTGTCTGTCGCCGCTTTCATTGCAACCATACGAGCCGCTTGCTCACAAGCAAGATTCTCTACGACCCCTTGATATACCTGAGACTCTACATAACGCTTTAACAGCATATCTAGTAGAGGTTTTGGTTCAGGCTCATAAAGGTAATCCCATGAGTGCTGTCGCTCCGACAAATCTTCGCTGTCCGATTTAGGCAAAGGTAGTAATTGATCGATCGTTGGTTCTTGCGTCATAGTGTTTACAAATTTATTAAACACTACATACAGGCGATCCAACTCACCTTCATCATATTTCTTAAGCATCACGCTGACAGAACCTATCAACTCTTCTAGTGAAGGAGAATCCCCTAAACCAGAAACTTGAGCTGATAATTTAGCGCCACTGCTCTTAAAGAATGCTGTTGCCTTTGAACCAATAACGGCCAAATCAACTTCTGCACCTTTTTCCTTCCATGACTTCATGTCCAAAAGGGCATTTTTGAACAAGTTAATGTTCAAACCACCACATAGACCACGGTCGGAAGAAACAATGATATAACCAACACGTTTAGCATCACGCACTTCTAGATATGGATGTTTATATTCTAGATTTGCGTTTGCCACATGACCGATCACGTTACGCATGGTTTCAGCGTATGGACGAGATGACTCCATAGCGTCTTGACTACGACGCATCTTTGAAGCAGCTACCATTTCCATCGCTTTAGTAATTTTCTGAGTGCTTTTAACACTACCGATTTTACTACGTATCTCTTTTGCGCCGGCCATCGTTACTCTCCATTAGTAGGTGGCGTTAAAACCACCAACTTCATTACCAAGTTTGGGTTGCTATAAACTCATCAACAAGCGATTTTAACTTCGCTTCGATGTCATCGTTATAAGCACCGGTTTGGTTAATCTCAGCTGCTAAATCAGCATATTGATTGTGAGCAAACGATAGTAGTGCTTCTTCGAAATCAAGAAGTTTATCCAACTCGATATCCGTCAAGTAACCACGTTCAGCCGCAAAAATAACCAAGCCTTGAGCAAATACAGACATTGGAGCGTACTGTTTCTGCTTCATTAACTCTGTTACTTTCTGACCATGATCAAGCTGACTTTTCGTTGCTTCATCAAGATCTGATGCGAACTGTGCGAACGCTGCTAACTCACGATATTGAGCAAGTGCCGTACGGATACCGCCAGACAGCTTCTTAATAATCTTAGTTTGCGCTGAGCCACCTACACGAGAAACTGAAATACCAGGGTCAACTGCTGGACGTACGCCCGAGTTAAATAGCTCAGTTTGTAGGAAGATCTGACCATCGGTAATCGAAATTACGTTCGTCGGTACGAATGCAGAAACATCACCCGCTTGAGTTTCAATGATAGGAAGAGCGGTCAAAGAACCTGTTTTTCCTTTCACTTCACCATTAGTGAATTTCTCTACGTAATCTGCATTTACACGAGCAGCACGCTCTAGTAGACGAGAGTGTAAGTAGAAAACATCACCTGGGAATGCTTCACGACCTGGTGGACGTTTCAATAGCAGAGAAATCTGACGATACGCTACAGCTTGTTTAGATAGATCATCATAAACAATCAGAGCATCTTCACCACGATCTCGGAAGTACTCACCCATCGCACAACCAGAATAAGGTGCTAGGTATTGTAATGCTGCTGATTCAGAAGCTGATGCAACAACAATTACTGTGTTTGAAAGTGCACCGTGCTCTTCTAGCTTACGAACTACGTTAGCGATAGTAGAGGCTTTCTGACCAATTGCGACATAAACAGAGAAAATACCTGAATCTTTCTGGTTGATGATTGCATCGATCGCCATAGCAGTTTTACCTACCTGACGGTCACCGATGATTAGCTCACGCTGACCACGGCCGATTGGAATCATCGAGTCGACTGATTTGTAACCAGTTTGCACAGGCTGATCAACCGATTGACGTTCGATTACACCTGGTGCAATAACTTCTACAGGAGAAGTTAGTTTTGCTTCAATAGGACCTTTACCATCAATTGGCTCACCCAATGTATTTACTACACGGCCAAGCAATTCAGGTCCTACAGGTACTTCTAGAATACGACCAGTACCTGTTACTTTAGTGCCTTCCTTAAGGTCGGCATATGGGCCCATTACAACCGCACCAACCGAGTCGCGCTCGAGGTTAAGTGCTAGTGCATAACGACCACCCGGTAATTCAATCATTTCACCTTGCATCACGTCCGCTAGGCCGTGAATGCGAATAATACCATCGCTTACCGATACGATAGTACCTTCGTTGCGAGCTTCACTAACAACGCTGAAAGATTCAATACGCTGTTTGATTAGATCGCTAATTTCCGTGGAATTAAGTTGCATGCTCCATCCCCATTAAGACTGCAATGCATCGCCCAGGCGGTTTAAATTACCACGCACTGAGTTATCGATGACAAGGTCTCCGGCTCGAATTACAACCCCACCAAGTAGGGTCTCTTCTATACTGCAGTTCAGCTGTACTTTGCGTTCTAGACGCGCTTCCAGTTTTTTGCTGATGTCTGTAAGTTGTTGTTTAGAAAGTTTAGTTGCCGAAACAACTTCTACATCTAACGTTTTTTCGTAATCACTCTTAAGAGTAAAGTACTGCTCACAAACCTCAGGAAGGGCCGATAGTCGACCATTCTCAGCCATTACCTTTATTAGGTTCTGACCATATTCATCAAACTGTTCACCACAAACCGCAACAAATATTTCTGCAAGTTTATCTGCAGCCATAGAGCTATGTAATAACTCATGGACCTGTTCGTTTTTGGTAACTTCAGCAGCAAAGGTTAACATCTCAGCCCATTGGGTAAGTTGTCCCTTGTCTACCGCAAAGTCAAAAGCTGCTTTAGCATAGGGGCGTGCTATTGTTGTCAATTCAGACATTTACGCACCCCTCTTTAAAGTTTTGCAGTAATGTTATCAAGAATATCTTTGTGCGCATCTTTATCGATAGAACGCTCTAGGATTTTCTCGGCACCAGCAACAGCCAGATTAGCAACTTGCTTACGTAAGTCGTCTCGTGCACGAACGCGTAAAGCTTCAACTTCAGCTTCAGCTTGAGCAAGAATTTTTTCGCGCTCAGCTACTGCTTCTTCTCGAGCTTCCTCGATAATTTGTAACTTACGTTTGTTCGCTTGATCAACTACATCAGCAGCTGTTCTTTTTGCTTCTTTCATACGATCAGAAGCATTAGCCTTAGCTAGATCCAGGTCTTTTTCAGCGCGTTCCGCCGCTGATAAGCCATCTGCAATTTTCTTCTGGCGCTCTTCAATAGCAGCCATCAAAGGTGGCCACACATATGTCATGCAGAACCATACAAAGATTGCAAAAGCTATAGCCTGACCAACTAGAGTAGCGTTAATGTTCACCGCCGACTCCTCTATGTTTGCAAATTAAAATAAACACTAATTAAATCAGTGCAATTTGACGTTTCTTAGCCAGCTACTGCGAACATAACATACAGACCTAGACCAACAGAGATCATAGGAATTGCGTCCACAAGACCCATTACGATAAAGAACTGGGTACGAATGAGAGGGATAAGATCTGGCTGACGAGCTGCACCTTCTAGGTACTTACCACCGAGCATACCGATACCAATCGCTGCACCGATGGCTGCTAGACCCATCATGATTGCTGCTGCAATATACAAACTTTCCATTATTGACTCCAAGTAATAGCTAATTGAGTATTATTTTTAAATAAATTAATTAGTGTTCTTCTGATGCTTGAGATAAATAAACTACCGTCAATACCATGAAGATAAATGCTTGTAACGTGATGATCAGAATATGGAAAATCGCCCAAGGCACAGACAAAATCCATTGTGACCACCATGGTAACAAACCAGCGATGAGGATAAATATTAACTCCCCAGCGTACATGTTACCGAACAAACGAAGACCTAACGATACAGGCTTCGAAATCAATGTCACCCCTTCCAATATCAAGTTAATTGGAATGAATGCCCAATGATTAAACGGTTGTAGAGTTAACTCTTTAGCAAACCCAACAGGTCCTTTGATTTTGATACTGTAGAACAAAATCAATAGGAAAACACCTAGTGCCATCGACAGCGTAATATTTACATCCGCTGACGGAACAACACGTAGATAATGAACTCCAACCAAGCCAGCAACGTGCGGCAGGAAGTCCACTGGAATCAAATCCATTAAGTTCATTAGGAACACCCATCCAAAGATGGTTATTGCTAATGGAGCAACTAATGCACTTTTACCAGAAAATACATCTTTCACCGTGCCATCTACAAATTCGACGAGTATTTCGACGAAACATTGCAGTTTGCCAGGAACCCCACTTGTTGCATTTTTAGCAACGCGATAAAAGCCCCAAATCATAAAAGAGCCCAAGAGCACTGATATGATCATAGAGTCTAAATTTAGACTCCAGAAACCTTCACCCGTACTTAAAAATGTTAAGTGGTGAGAGATATATTCTTGAGAGGTTAGAGCGGCTTCACCTGAACCAGACATCGAATATCCTATCTATTCACGGATTAATGAAAAAAATGACGTTACGAACTGAACTACACCGCCGGCACAATAACAAACAATAAAAACCGCAGGGTCTACATCTATCTCTTTAAAGACATAAACTAAGAAACCCGCTGTCATTACTAATTTATATATATTACTCACATATGCACGACCAACCACAGCATGAGCATTGCTCGATGGTTTTTGCATATATGCGTTAGCTAAAAGTGTAGGACCACTGTACGCAAGCCCCCCTAGAAAAGCAGAAAAACCGCTTTTCTCATCTAACGTGTAGAAAAGAACGGTTGCAACTAACATAAAAAAACTGATTTGCCACAAAAATGACAATACAAACCATTTTTTTAACATAAGTTACCGTCCATTAACCACTCGTCGATTATACATCCGACCCTATCTATTACAAGAAAGTCGAATCTACAATTCCTTTAGATACATCACAAAACAACATGAATTGTAAAACAAAGTTCTCATAAATGATCTTTATGTATCAACTTTCAAGTTTTTGCATCATAGCTTGTAACATATCTTCTAAATTATTGTGATCACCAATACTAATAGTAATTTTGCCATTACCGTTACTATTTAAGGCAACCGATACATCCGCCTGCAATAACTCACCTAACTTTTCAGACAATTGAAGAGTATTATCCGTGGCTACAGGCTTTTCTTTAACTTCTTTAGGCGCTAAAGCTTTTTTAACAAGTTGTTCAGTTTGTCGAACCGTTAATTGCTTCTTTGCGACCTCTTTCGCGACATCAACTTGTTGATATCCGTCTAAGGCTAGGAGCGCTCTTGCATGCCCCATATCAATCTGTTTTTCTTCGACTAAGGTTTTAACATTGGCATCTAATTGATTTAAACGCAATAAATTACTCACAGCCGTTCGAGATTTACCTATAACATCAGCTACTTGCTGATGTGTCAATGCAAACTCATCTTGCAAACGAGCTAGAGCTCTAGCTTCTTCGATTGCATTTAAATCTTCACGTTGAATATTTTCTATTAACGCCATAGCAATGGCTGTTCGATCTTCAACGGACTTAATAATACAAGGGACTTTCGTCAAACCAGCGTGTTTAGCTGCACGCCATCTACGTTCACCCGCAATAATTTCAAAATTATCAGATTCTAGTGGCCTAACCACAATAGGTTGGATAATTCCTTGAGATTGAATTGAAGCGGCCAGCTCTTCCAATGCCTCGGGAGACATGTTTTTACGCGGCTGATAGACCCCTGGTTTAAGCAGAGAAGTAGCAATATCCGTTAAATCACCGTTCATTGATAAAGCTTGACTATGAGACGCTAATTGTTGTTTTTCTCTCGCTAATGAGCTGGTAGACAGCAATGCATCCAGCCCTTTACCTAAACCACGTTTTGTCATTCGAGCGAATTCCTATTAATTTTATGCGTGAACTTCTTCACGACGAAGCATTTCGCCAGCTAAGGCTAGATAAGATTTTGAACCGGCAGAATATTTATCATAATACATTGCAGGTTTGCCATGACTAGGTGCTTCGGCAAGACGTACATTTCGAGGAATAACAGTTCGGTAAACTTTATCACCAAAGTGTTTTTTCAATTGATCTGATACTTCGTTAGAAAGTCGATTACGTGGATCATACATGGTACGTAAAAGCCCTTCGATCTTAAGATCATTATTTACCACAGCAGCTAATTTACTGATCGTATCCATTAACGCTGTTAATCCTTCTAATGCATAGTACTCACATTGCATTGGCACTAAAACGGAATCCGCCGCTGCCATAGCATTGATTGTAAGAAGGTTTAGAGAAGGTGGACAATCTATAAAGATGAAATCATAGTTATCACGAACCGATGATAGTATATTTTTTAAACGAACTTCTCTCGCAAATACTTCCATAAGTTTGATTTCAGCGGCAGTAACGTCTCCGTTTGCCGCAATAAGATGATAATGGCCAGTGGTACTTTCACACACGACTTGTTCAAAAGTAGCATCTTCAACAAGCAGGTCGTAAGCAGTATAATCAACCTGATATTTATCGATACCGCTTGCCATCGTAGCATTTCCTTGCGGATCTAAATCAATTACCAATACTTTACGTTTGGTCGCGGCCATAGAGGCGGCTAAATTGACACAAGTCGTCGTTTTTCCTACACCACCTTTCTGGTTGGCAATTGCTACAATTTTACCCACTTTTTGCCTCGCTGATTAATCCCTACGCGATAAGACTACAAGATGTCGCTCACCTTCCAACTCTGGAACGGCCAAAGCTTTGACTTCTGTCACACAACACCAGTTTGGTAAGTGTTCTATCTCATCCCTTGGCATCTGTCCTTTCAGTGCTAAAAATATACCTGATTTCGATTTAGGTAAATGCTGACACCAACTTACCATATCAGACATGGAAGCGAATGCACGACTAAGCACTACATCAAATTTTTCATCTGGTTGAAACAGTTCTACTCGACTTTGTACTGTCGTAACGTTGGAAATACGTAACTCATGTAATACTTGCTTAATAAAACGAATTCGCTTTCCTAAACTATCAAGTAAATGAAATGATTTATCTGGATTCATTATGGCTAATGGAATTCCAGGTAAACCAGGCCCAGTGCCAACATCAATGATTCGCTCTCCATTAAGATACGGACTCACGACAATACTGTCCATAATATGTCGGATCAACATTTCCATAGGATCGCGCACTGAAGTTAAGTTATACGCTTTATTCCATTTATTGAGTAACTCTACATAACCCACCAATTGATCGCGTTGATGCTGGGAAACGTCTAAATCTGTTTGAGCAATAAGTTGATCCAGTTTAGCATGCAGATTCACCATTATGCCGCTTCCCCTTTTTTCAACATGCCATTCTTTTTGAGATAAACCAATAATATTGAAATAGCAGCTGGTGTCACCCCTGATATACGAGATGCAATACCTATGGTTTCTGGCTTAGAGTCATTAAGCTTAACAACCACTTCATTCGACAATCCATTCACGTGTTTATAATCTAAATCGGTCGGCAGTTTTGTATTTTCATGTCGGAGTGATTTTTCAATCTCATCCAATTGACGATTAATATAGCCTTCATATTTCACTTGAATTTCAACTTGCTCAGATGCTTGAGTATCCTCGATTGCAGGAGCAAAATGATCAAGATTAGCAAGTTGTTGATAGTTCAATTCAGGACGACGTAGCAGATCTTCACCACTGGCTTCTCGAGAGATTGGGGTTTTCAACAACAAATTAAGTTTTTCAACATCCTGAGATTTAGGGTTAATCCAAATATCTTTCAAGCGCTGACGCTCTTTTTCAATATTTTCAATTTTTTGATTAAACCGTTCCCAACGAAGATCATCAACTAACCCAAACTCACGGCCCTTTTCGGTTAAACGTAAATCGGCATTATCTTCACGTAACAATAATCGATATTCAGCTCGAGAAGTAAACATACGGTAAGGTTCTTGAGTTCCTAACGTTGAAAGATCATCAATTAATACGCCCATATAAGCCTGATCTCGACGTGGACTCCATCCTTCTTTGCCTTGAGCATATAGACTGGCATTCATACCCGCCATTAAACCTTGTGCGCCTGCCTCTTCGTAACCAGTCGTACCGTTTATTTGACCTGCGAAAAACAGACCAGATACAAATTTAGTCTCATAAGTTTGCTTTAAATCACGAGGATCAAAGTAATCGTATTCAATTGCGTAGCCTGGTCGAACAATATGAGCATTTTCAAAACCTTTCATCGATCGAACTATTTTCACTTGAACGTCAAAAGGTAAGCTCGTGGAGATACCATTAGGATAGAGTTCGGTCGTGGTTAACCCTTCAGGTTCAACAAAAATTTGATGACTGTTTTTATCAGCATACCTCATGACCTTATCTTCTATCGAAGGACAATAACGAGGTCCTATACCTTCAATAACACCTGAATACATAGGGCTACGATCGAGATTAGCACGGATAACATCATGAGTATTTTCATTGGTATGAGTAATAAAACATGGTATTTGTCTTGGATGCTGGCTTACATCTCCTAAAAATGAAAATACAGGTAATGGTGTATCACCATGTTGAACATCAAGCTGAGAATAGTCGACAGTATTTCCGTCAATTCTTGGTGGAGTGCCAGTTTTTAAACGATCAACTCGAAATGGCAATTCACGAAGACGTTGAGCTAGAGCTATGGATGGTGGATCCCCAGCTCGCCCCCCAGCAGAGCTTTCCATACCGATATGGATCTTTCCGCCTAAAAATGTTCCAACTGTTAACACGACCGCTTTAGAATGAATCTTAAGACCCATCTGAGTAACAACACCAATAACGTGATCATTTTCAACCAGTAGATCATCGGCAGATTGTTGAAATAAAGTTAAGTTTGGTGTGTTTTCTAATGCATTTCTAACAAATGATTTGTACAGAGCACGATCAGCTTGAGCACGAGTTGCTCTAACTGCAGGTCCTTTGGATCCATTCAATGTTCTAAACTGAATTCCAGCATGATCAATGGCTTGTGCCATCAACCCACCAAGAGCATCGATCTCTTTAACTAAATGTCCTTTCCCTATTCCACCAATGGCTGGATTACAAGACATTTGTCCTAAAGTATCAATATTGTGAGTTAGTAATAGGGTTTTTTGTCCTGTTCGAGCAGAGGCAAGTGCTGCTTCTGTTCCAGCATGGCCGCCGCCGATAACAATGACATCGAAGTTTTCGTGATAAAGCATGGAGCGACCTCAAGTAGTCAACAGTTAGAAATATTTGTTCAAGGGAGGCGTATTCTACCCTCTTTCCAATGACTAGAAAATCGCTTTTCGCGTTTTTGTTTTTCTACAGATCTTAGATAAATATTATATAGATCTTTATATAGATCTTTATATAGATCTTTTTATTAGATCTACTATTAGGGAAGAGGATCTCTGTGGATAAGCGGAAAATGATCAATAAGATCATGGATCAAATATAGATCAGATCATGTGATCAATCATTGATCTGATCATGTTTATATTGTGTTTAAGTCGTTTAGTTATACACAGACAATGCTGTAATAAAAAGATATTCATGGGATAACTATAGGATATTAACGGGATAAAATTATAGTTATGCACATTTGATCATTTTAAACTCTTAACTTGTGCTTAAGTATGTTGATATAAATTTTCCTATTGATTGACTAAAGCAAGCTTATTTTCATTAAACCATAGGCTAGCTGCGTCTTCCGGGACAGAATACTCCAATACATCAATTGTAAAACAATCCACAATCGAAGTTGCACCTATATCTTCGAGCAATGAATGGGCCGTTTTTCCTGCTTGACAAAATGTGTCGTAACTAGAGTCGCCAATTGAAATAATTGCGTATTTTAATTGGTCAGTTCGCGGAGGTGTGTCCTGTAATTCCGCAATAAAAGGCTGAATATTGTCTGGAAAATCACCTGCTCCATGAGTTGATGTGACGATTAACCAAATTCCTTGGACTGGAATATCCGATAAATTAGGTTGATTATGGATCACGCTCTCGATGCCTTCTTTAGATAGTAAGTCGCTAAGGTGATCGCCGACATATTCAGCACTGCCTAATGTACTTCCCGTAATTATTTGGATCATGGTTGTTCCTATCAGAAGGTTATATGACTGGTGTTGTTAAATTGTAATATAAGTTGAGTTTATGAGAAAGAATAGAGTGAAGATCCTGTAGTTAAGTTGTGCGCATATAATTTTAGGCAAGTTATAGCCGTACGTGTGAGGATCTTTGCATTAATTATTTATTTTGTGGATAAATGATCGTTTAGAGGACGTATTCGTGTTTTGCTATAAATTATCGATACCTCTATTTATACCGTTAGTTAAGATTAATGGTTATGGCTCGAACTTTGCTTTTCTTATTTATACCTGTTTAAGTGGTATCTGATTGTTGGTGAGATGATCGTCATACATTCAATCAGTTAAGTAGAATAACAAATAAAACATGGCTACTAGTATGATGCTAAAAAGCGAATCCTAGGTAATCTTGGTCGTGATGTAAAAGGGATGGTACTCCGATGGAAAAAATGACTCGAGACTATGATTCAAAGGTTTTTTTTGATGAACTTATTGATAGTTCGCAGGTTCCGAGAAAGTCGGCAAAGCAATTATTCAAATATCTAGAATCTCTTTCAAAAGAAGAGCTTGAAAAAAGAAAGCTGACAGCTGAAGCTACTGTTCAGGAAATGGGAATTAGCTTTACTGTCTATACAGAAGAAGGAAATATTGATAGAGCTTGGCCGTTCGATATCATTCCGCGAACGATTGAAGCAAAAGATTGGCAGATAGCAGAAGCGGGGCTGAAACAAAGGCTTACAGCGTTAAATAGGTTTATTGATGACCTTTATCATGATCAATTATGTATTAAAGATGGCATCATTCCAGAGCATATAATTAAAGATTCTCAGAATTTTAGACCGGAGTGTGTCGGTGTGTCGCCCGCTTTTGGTGTTTGGGCCCATATTTGTGGCACCGATTTGGTGCGTGCTGACGATGGTGAGTTTTATGTTCTAGAAGATAACCTCCGAGTTCCTTCTGGAGTGTCCTATATGCTCGAAAATAGGGCAATAACAAAACGCGTACTTCCCGAGCTGTTCGAGAATGATGATATTCTTCCTATTGATTCCTATACCTCTCAGCTTTTTGAAACACTTTCCGCGCTGTCTCCTCGAAAAATAGAACGTCCCGAAATCGTTGTATTAACGCCAGGAATCTTTAATTCGGCTTACTTTGAACATGCTTTCTTGGCTCAGCAGATGGGAGCTGAATTGGTTGAAGGCGATGATCTCTACGTATCTGATGATGATTGTGTCTATATGAAGACGATTTATGGCCCTGAAAGAGTTGATGTGATCTATCGTCGAATTGACGATATGTTTATTGATCCTGAAGTATTTAATGAAGATTCAATGTTGGGTGTGCCAGGTTTAATTAGAGCTTGGAAAGCAGGTAATGTAGCTTTAGCCAATGCACCTGGAGCTGGTGTTGCCGATGATAAAGTGGTGTATGCGTACGTTCCTGAATTAATCAGATACTATTTAGATGAAGAACCAATTCTTAAGAATGTTGAAACATTTCTATGTGAAGATCCCGAGCAACGAGAATACGTATTGCAAAATCTCGATAAATTGGTGGTGAAACCAGCGAACGAATCGGGTGGCTATGGAATGTTGGTCGGTCCTCATTCTACAAAAGAAGAACAAGACGTTTTCGCTAAGTTAATTGTTGAAAATCCGAGAAATTATATTGGACAACCAACATTAAAGTTGTCAACGGCCCCAATTTTAACTGATCAAGGGACGATTGAACCGCGTCACCTCGATCTACGACCATTTGTCCTTCAGAGTGATAAATCATACGTTACGACAGGTGGGTTAACTCGTGTGGCAATGACAAAAGGGTCACTTGTCGTCAATTCATCACAAGGTGGTGGCAGTAAAGACACTTGGATAGTGGGTACAAAAGGAGAGTAGATAATGTTATCTCGAGTAGCAGAACGTTTGTATTGGAGTGCCCGATATTTGGAGCGAGTGGAAAATATCGCTCGATTATTAAGTGTTTATGATGACTTGCTGTTTGATTTACCAAGAGGGATTAATATTTCTTGGTACAACCTTATTGAAATCAATGGCAGCATCAATGAGTTTAAAGATCTTTATCAAGATAAGAGTGAACGCAGTATCGTTAAGTACCTTCTGTGTGACACCGAAAATCCCAATTCTATGTTGTCATCTCTTCGTATGGTAAGAGAAAACATACGAACTACGCGAGATGTTGTTCCTAGCGAAACTTGGGAATTTATCAATGAATTGGATATTTTTGCTAAAAAGAATATCTATCGCGGTATTAGTCGTTCTGATCGTCATGAGTATTTGAATACCGTCATTGAAGGTTGCCAGAAAATTATTGGTTTACTCACCGGTGCGATGAGTCGTGATGCGGGCTGGAGCTTCTTTATTTTAGGTCGATATATTGAACGAGCCGATATGAATACCAGGGTATTAGATTCGGCGATTTCTTTGATGATGCAATCTCAAGCTGATGAGCAAGTTATGTTGGGGCAAGTCGTTTGGTCTAAGGTACTAAAATCACAAAGTGGTTATCTTAACTATAGAAGAAGTGTCCGGACATCAGTAACTGGTGCAATGGCGGCAACATACTTGATGACAGAGCCTAATTTTCCTCGTTCACAACTCTTTTGTCTTAAACAGATAAAAAATGCTGCCGAGTATTTACCAAGAGCAAACCAGATCATGGATCAAGTTGATGGGTTAATCAGTCGAACCCATGGTGTCGATAGATCAGAAGATTTGAATTATGAATTCAGTGCTTACTTGAATGATATTCAGTTGGAAATAATTTCACTTCATCAAGAGATAAGTGAGAATTGGTTTAACTTTGATCAAGGAACTGCGGCATGACCATTCGAGTAGCGCTACAGCACAAAACATTTTATGAGTTTGATCGCCCAGTAAATGTTTCTCCCCATATTTTACGTTTGCGTCCTGCACCGCATTCTCGAACACATATTCACGGGTACTCGTTAAAAGTTACGCCAGAAGATCATTTTATTAACTGGCAGCAAGACCCGTTTGGTAATTATCAGGCTCGATTAGTTTTTCCTGAAAAAACCACAAAGATGAGCTTTGAAGTCGAAGTGATTGCGGACATGACGGTTATCAATCCTTTTGATTTTTTTATCGAAGAGTACGCTGAAAAGTTTCCTTTTAAATATGACAAGGTATTAAAAGGGGAGTTACTTCCTTATCTGGATCTATCGGATAGTTGTGAATTGCTCGATGAGTGGTTGAAAACAATTGATCTTGAAAAAGAAATTGGTATTGCTGATTTTCTCGTGGAATTAAATAGCCGATTGGCTGCGGAAATTTCATATGGAATTCGAATGGAACCAGGGGTTCAAACGACAGAAGAAACACTCACTCTTAAAAAGGGTTCATGTCGTGATACATCTTGGCTATTGGTTCAAATATTACGTCATTTAGGTTTAGCGGCGCGTTTTGCATCTGGTTATTTAGTTCAGCTAACGTCTGATGTTGATGCACTGGATGGGCCTTCTGGACCCGATGAGGACTTTACGGATTTACACGCTTGGTGTGAAGTCTATATTCCCGGTGCTGGCTGGATTGGGCTCGATCCAACCAGTGGTTTATTCGCAGGGGAAGGTCATATTCCACTTGCGTGTACGGCGGATCCAATTTCTGCTGCTCCTATTACAGGATTTACTGACGAATGTGAATGTGAATTTGAATATGAGAATGTCGTTATTCGAATCCAAGAAGATCCTCGCGTTACTAAGCCTTATACCGAAGAAGAATGGGAAAACATTAAGAGTTTAGGTGAAGCTGTTGATGCCGATCTCGAAGCAGGAGATGTGCGCTTAACTATGGGTGGCGAACCCACATTCGTTTCGATTGATGATATGGATTCTGAACAATGGAATACCGAAGCATTAGGAGCGGAAAAGTTAACCTTAGCTAAAGACCTTTTATTGAGGTTAAAAGAAACGTTTGCGGCGAATGGGTTAATTCATTATGGCCAAGGCAAATGGTACCCAGGTGAAGAGCTTCCGCGTTGGGCGCTAGGGTGTTTTTGGCGTACCGATGGCGAACCGTTATGGCACGATCATGATCTGTTAGCTCGAGTAGATAAAAATTATCAGCACAGTGAAATTGAAGCAAAAGAGTTTGGTGAAAAACTGTGTGAAACACTAGGGTTAGAGCCTAGTTACCTGCAAGAGACGTTTGAAGATTCGTTATACTATTTATGGATGGAACGTTCACTTCCAGATGATGTAAACCCTAGGAAAGCAAGCTTAAGTGATGATCTAGAACGCCGTCGTTTAGCTAAACTTTTAACGCGTGGTATTGAAAAACCAAGTGGTTATGTATTGCCTATTGAGTTTGATGGTACCTGTTGGAATAGTTCATTGTGGCCAATGCGAGCGGATGTTATTACCTTGATTCCAGGTGATAGTCCACTGGGATATCGTTTACCGTTAAATTCGTTACCAGAAATTTCGAAAGAAGAACAAATCCCAGATAGAGATCCTTTTGAGCCTCGTGATGCACTACCAAGTTATTTGTTGTCGAGTGGTGCTAAAACAGAGCCTGTTGTAAAACAATCACAACAGCCACAGTCAGTATTGAAAAAAACGTCTTCATCGCGACAAATTATTCGTACATCGTTGTGTTTTGAAGCGAGAGAAGGGCGGTTACATGTTTTCTTCCCTCCATTAACTCATCTTGAGCACTATGTAGAATTACTTAACCACATTGAATGGGTGGCGAACGAGTTAAGCATGCCTGTTGTGATAGAGGGTTATGAGCCACCGAAAGATCCTCGAATGCAAAAGCTACTTATTACGCCGGATCCGGGCGTAATCGAAGTGAATGTTCATCCCTCTAAAAACTGGAGTGAATTGGTCTTTAATACAGAAGTTTTGTATGAGCAAGCGTATCTATCTCGATTAGGCACAGAGAAATTTATGATTGATGGACGTCATACAGGAACAGGAGGCGGTAACCACATTACACTTGGTGGTGCGACACCTGAAGATAGCCCATTACTTCGCAGACCCGATTTGCTTCGCAGTTTCATTACTTATTGGCAGCATCACCCAGGATTATCTTATTTATTCTCTGGTATGTTTATTGGTCCTACAAGCCAAGCTCCAAGACCGGATGAAGGACGTGATGAAGCCTTATATGAGATGGAAATTGCGTTCCAGAACTTCCCTGAAGGAATGGTTGACGAGCCATGGTTAGTTGACCGCTTAATGCGCAATTTATTGGTGGATATTACCGGGAATACTCACCGTTCAGAATTCTGTATCGATAAATTATTCGCAGCAGGCACAAGTACTGGTCGTCTGGGTATTCTTGAATTCCGTGGTTTCGAAATGCCACCTCATGCTCGGATGTCCTTAGTTCAAGTATTACTACTACGTTGTTTAGTCGCGCGATTCTGGAAAGAACCTTATACGCAACCATTGGTCCGTTGGGGGACATCTTTACACGATAAATTTATGATGCCGCATTATGTATGGCAGGACATAAAAGAAGTGGTTGATGACCTTCAACGTCATGGGTATCCATTTAAAATTGAATGGCTTGCTCCATTCGAAGAGTTCCGTTTTCCACATTATGGTCGCTTGGATGTGGATGACATGGAATTGGAGCTGCGCTGGGCCGTAGAACCTTGGCATGTATTGGGAGAAGAAGTGACGGGATCGGGTACTGCTCGTTACGTTGACTCTTCCGTAGAACGTTTGCAGGTTCGTTTAAGTGGTTTTACAGAAGGACGTTATGTCGTTTCATGTAATGGCCGTCGCGTACCGTTGCGTTCTACAGGGCGAAAAGGGGAAGCGGTTGCTGCTGTTCGTTATAAAGCATGGGATCCCGTTTCTGCTCTTCACCCAACATTGAATATGGATACGCCGTTGGTGTTTGACATTATTGATACTTGGAACGGTGTTTCTGTAGGTGGATGTACTTATCATGTGAGTCATCCTGGTGGCCGTAGTTATGAAGGCCGACCAGTAAATGCCAACGAAGCGGAAGCTCGTCGAATCAATCGTTATTGGGATCATGGTTTTACTCAAGGCGTTTTAACACCGCCACCAGAATTTCAAGCTTTACGACATTTTTATCCAAATGAAGACATACCTAGACCAATGGCTCCGCCAGAAGAAGAGGTAAGTGATGAATATCCTCATACATTAGATTTAAGGAAGCGGTATACTAGACTGTAATTGATATATTAATAAGTAGTTAAATAAATAATCATGCTTAAACCGCCGTCTTCAAGTCAAAGTCAAAGTCAGCAAGGAAACTTGCCGGCTCTGACTTCTTATCCAAAAATTCCCTATGCCTATGATGAGGCTTTTGACGATGCTCGCTTTATTCGTTCCCATTGGACGCGGATATTCGAGAACTTAAATAAGTTAGGTTCTAAAGGGATTATTGATAGGCAATTACGTGCTCAACGTATTTTGCGAGATGATGGGGCAACGTATGATTTAAAAAACGACCCTCTTTCACCTGCGGTATGGTCATTAGATATTGTTCCGTATGCTATCGATCATACTGAGTGGGAAGGAATTGAAGCAGGTGTAGCTCAAAGAGCTAAGTTATTTGATTTAATTTTAAATGACCTTTATGGCGAGCAAACTTTGCTAAAACAGGGGATTATTCCTTCTGAAATTATTTTTAGCCATCCTGGTTATCTGCGAGAGTGCCATGATATTGCTATGCCGCTAGAAAAAAAACTAATCATGCACGCAGTTGATATGGTGCGTGAAGCGGATGGTACACCTGTAATTATTGGCGACAGAACTCAAGCACCTAGTGGATTTGGTTATGCATTAGAAAATAGAACGGTAGTTTCTCGTGTAATGCCAAGTTTATTTAGAAATAGCCAAGTTCGACGGTTATCGCATTTTTTCAATTCTCTGCGAACCACTCTTACTCAGTTAGCCAGCCACAAAACAGATACACCGAGGATTGTCGTATTAACGCCAGGTGCTTATAGCAGCACCTACTTTGAACAAGCATATCTCGCTAACTATTTAGGTTATTCGTTGGTTCAAGGTGGCGATTTAACAGTGCGAAATGGCAAAGTTTGGATGAAGTCTTTGCAAGGGTTAGCACAGGTGGATGTCATTCTACGGCGAGTTGATGACATCTATTGCGATCAAGCAGAGCTTAAGTCGGACTCAATGTTGGGTGTCCCAGGTTTACTTGAAGTGGCTCGATCGGGCAATGTTGTCCTCGCTAACCCATTAGGTTCGGGAATTTTAGAAGCGCCTGCATTAATGGCATTCTTACCACAGATAAGCCAATTTTTGCTTGGTGAGCCTCTTTTAATTAAAAATGTACAAAGTTGGTGGTGTGGTAATCCCGCCGATTTTGAGTATGTGCAAACCAATTTAGATTCGCTGATTATTAAACCGGCATATCGAAGTTTCGAAAGTAAAAGCTTCTATGGTCATACTCTAAGTGAAGATGAAAAAGTAGAATTACTGGAAAAAATCAGGAAAAGACCACACAAATTTGTCGCTCAAAGTTACATTCCTGGTTCACAAATGCCGATTTGGAATAATGGTAAGCTCGAGTCTCGTCCTAGTTTATTACGACTATTTTCTGTTTACAGTGATAACGACTATGAAGTGATGCCTGGCGGGTTATGTCGAGTCGCAGAATGCAATCAAGAGTATATTGTTTCAAAGCTGTCAGGTACTTGGAGTAAAGATGCATGGGTACTTTCTCAAGGTCCGGATCTTAGTCATCAATCTCGTCTTGATAATAACAGCGCGATAGAAGAAGCTGAACAATCCAATATCCCTAGCCGGGTTATCGAGAACCTATTTTGGTTTGGGCGATACGCTGAACGTGCTGAAATGAACCTTCGTTTACTGAGAACCGTTTTTAAGCAGCTTAATGGTATCGATCCGCTGCCCGCGGAGAGCAAATCATTACTGCTTAAGTCGATTTCCATTCAAACAGGGTGTTTACCGGGCTTTACTGAGGAAAACACAGAGTTATTCGACAACCCAGATGAAGAGTTGGCCGATTTGGTTATCAATGCAAATCGGATGGGGTCGATTAAATCGAATCTTTTGGCCATGTTATCTTGTGCCGAACAAGTAAAAGAGATGCTGTCGGCTGACACTCGGATAATTCTGAATGAATTACGAGATCATATTGCGGATGTTGATCAGGCATACTCAGATGGTTTACCAGAGGTTCCTGAAGAATCATTGGACAGCTTGGTTACTTCATTATTGGCGTTATCAGGTCTCAATCATGAAAGTATGCTCAGAGGATTAGATTGGACGTTCCAGGAAATAGGGCGTCGCACAGAAAGAGCATTGCAAACCACGACGTTATTGAAATCAACCCTTACAAGCACGCTCCCTACTCTGCAGCAACAGCAAATACTAGAGTCGGTCTTATTAAGTGTTGAAGCATTGATATCATTCCGTCGTCGTTACCGTACTCGAGCTCGAGTCGCCTTTGGCCTTGATTTACTTATGATTGACCCAACAAACCCACGTTCACTCATTTACCAAGTTGAACGTTTACGCGAGTACTTACAAGTTTTACCATCGACACAGGGATTCACTGCTGGGGGATTGTCGGATGAAAGCAAAATGATAATCCGAGCAAAAAGTCAGATCCAATTGGCCAGTTTAAATGAGTTAGCACAGGTCGATGAGGTTGAGAATAAACGAGTTAAATTAGAAGCGTTAGTTGTAGAAGTTGCGGCTTTATTAGAAGAGTTTACGTCTGCAATTAGTGATAAATATTTTGACCATACTGCTGGGCCTCAACAACTTATTAAACCTAAATGGAAGCTGGATGTATGAGATATCGAGTTAGGCATACAACAGAATATAAATATAATGCGCCAGTAACGCTGTGCTACAACATGGCTCATTTGCTACCCAGAGATACTGATAATCAGCGTTGTACTTCTCATCGAATCAACGTTTCACCGACACCTATTTATCAACGAGAAGGCGTCGATTATTATGGCAATTCAACTTTTTATTTCTCTATTCAGGAGCCACATAGTCGACTGATGATTGATGTGGTGAGTTTCTTTGATATTGAAAATACGGGTTATTCTGAGTTGGTGAATACTCACTTACTAACCTGTGGTCAGGTTAGAACTATGTTGGCAGAAGCTGCAACCCCTGAACTTCGAATGGTAAAAGAGTTCGTATTAGATTCAGCACAAATTAAGTTATCTGAGTCTCTTGCTGATTATGCCAGAGAAGTATTTAGTGATGACAAACCTATATTGAAGGCCTCATTAGAATTTACTCAAAAAATATTTAATGAATTTAAGTTTGATCCCACGGCAACCAATGTAACAACACCACCAGAACAAGTACTGAAAGAAAAACGAGGCGTTTGTCAGGATTTCGCTCACCTCGCGATTGGATGTATTCGCTCTGTGGGCTTACCTGTGCGCTATATGAGTGGCTACATAGAAACTATTCCACCAGAAGGCCAAGTTAAATTGGTTGGTGCTGACGCATCTCACGCTTGGTTTTCGGTCTATGTGCCAGATTTAGGCTGGGTTGAATTTGATCCAACCAACAATATTATGCCTTCAGACCAACATATTGTGACTGCTTGGGGACGGGATTATGCCGATGTCACACCATTACAAGGGGTTATTTTTGATGGTGGAGATTCACAAGTATTGAGTGTATCTGTAGACGTTGCACGGATATAAAATAAGAAAAAACCGTTTTTTAACTTAACGGTTTTTCTTAAATAAAATGATAGTAAGTGATTACTTACCTATGCAGAATGATGAGAAGATTCGACCTAGCAAATCATCAGAGCTGAACTCACCAGTGATTTCGTTGAGGTATTGTTGAGTCAGTCTTAGCTCTTCAGCCAAAATCTCTCCTGCCATATAGCCTTCTAATTGCTGTTGACCTATTTCCAAGTGCTGGGATGCATTTTCTAGTGCATCTAAGTGGCGTCTACGGGCCATAAAGTTACCTTCTTGGCCTCCTTGGAATCCCATACACTCTTTAAGATGTTCCCGGAGATCATCCACGCCTTGTCCAGTTTTTGCTGATAATCGGATCAATGTTGGATTGGATAATCCTAATTCTTCGTTGGTTTGATCAGCTTTATTGCGAATAACGGTTATGCCAATATTTTTAGGCAAGCGATCGACAAAATCAGGCCAGATATCTTTAGGGTCGGTTGCATCGGTGGTGGTGCCATCAACCATAAATAACACGCGATCTGCTTGTTCAATTTCTTGCCATGCGCGTTCAATACCAATTCGTTCAACTTCATCAGAGGCGTTACGTAACCCAGCGGTATCAATAATATGTAAAGGCATACCATCGATATGGATATGTTCGCGTAGTACGTCTCGGGTTGTCCCTGCGATATCGGTTACAATCGCGGATTCTTTTCCAGACAAGGCATTTAAAAGGCTCGATTTACCAGCATTTGGACGGCCTGCTATGACTACCTTCATCCCTTCGCGCATGATTGCACCCTGGTTCGCTTCTTGGCGTACAGCGGTTAAATTATCAATAATAACTTGAAGATCCTTCGACACTTTACCATCGGCAAGAAAGTCGATTTCTTCTTCTGGAAAATCAATAGCTGCTTCGACATACATGCGTAAATAAATGAGAGATTCGACAAGCTGATGTATGCGAGAAGAAAATTCACCTTGAAGAGATTTTAGAGCGGACTTTGCAGCTTCTTCTGAGCTAGCATCGATGAGATCAGCAATGGCTTCTGCTTGCGTTAAATCTAACTTGTCGTTGAGGAAAGCTCGTTCAGAAAACTCACCAGGTCTTGCCACTCGCAATCCTGGTATGGCTAAAATTCGTTTAATCAGCATATCCATGACAACAGGGCCTCCATGGCCTTGAAGCTCTAATACATCTTCACCGGTAAACGAATTTGGATTCGGAAAAAATAGCGCAATGCCTTGATCTAGCTCCACGCCATGTTCATTCACAAATGGAAGGTATTCAGCATATCGTGGCCGCAAAGATTTTCCGGTAATCGAAATGGCGACTTGTGCAGCTAAAGGGCCAGAAACTCGAATAATACCCACACCACCTCGACCGAGGGGCGTAGCTTGAGCAACGATAGTGTCTGTAGTCATAGTCATGTGGTCTGTAGTTGTTTATTTGGACAATTGTAATCAGCAGTAAATAAAAAGGCGACCCCTAGGCCGCCTTTATCATCTATTTAAATCATTTATTTCTTGGAGTGTAAGCCTTTCTTCTCTAACGCTCGGTAAATCAATGTTTGTTGAATTAACGTTACGATGTTAGATACCAACCAGTAAAGAACTAGACCAGATGGGAAGAACAAGAAAAATACCATAAACATAAGAGGCATGAACGTCATGATCTTCTGTTGCATTGGATCCGTTACAGTAGACGGGCTCATCTTTTGAATGACGAACATACTGATACCCATTAGTATCGGTAGAATGTAGTACGGGTCTTGTGCTGATAGATCGTGAATCCAACCGAAGAATGGTGAATGGCGAAGTTCAACAGATTCCATTAATGCCCAGTACAGCGAAATAAAGATCGGCATTTGAAGTAGAATTGGTAAACAGCCACCTAGTGGGTTCACTTTCTCGGTTTTGTAGAGCTCCATCATTTCTTGGCTCATACGCTGACGGTCATCGCCAATACGCTCACGCATTGCTTGTAGCTTAGGCTGAAGCATACGCATTTTAGCCATAGACGTATATTGTGCTTTGGTTAGCGGGTACATGGCACCACGTACAATAAACGTCAAACAAACAATGGCTAAACCCCAGTTAATAACGAAGCCTTGAATCGTTGATAGCATCCAATGAAGTGGTTTTGCAATAAACCACAACCAACCATAATCCACTACAAGATCGAGGTTTGGAGCAACGGCAGCCATTTCGTCTTGAAGTTTAGGACCAACCCATAATGTTGCGTCAAACTCAGCATTTTGGCCGTTTTCGATGGTGCGGTTTGGTTCTTTAATACCAATATCGCCAACATTACCTACGATACGAGAAAACAGCACTGAATTATTTGCGTTACGAGGAACCCACGCTGCGGCAAAGTAGTGTTGAATCATTGCAGCCCAACCTTGCCCATTTGTCAGGGTTTCATTTAGGTTGTGATCTTCCATATCGCTGAAGCTGAATTTTTTATAACGAGTATCTTCTGCAGAATAGGCGCCGCCACGATAGGTCGGCATTGCAAGGCTGCCTCCTGAATCTAATAGGTTTTGACGTAAATGAGCATAGATACCGACTTCTGCAGGACTGCCTGATTGGTTATCAATCGAGAAGTTTACATCAACAGCATAACTGTTGCGTTTTGCGATAAACGTTTTGGTGTAGGTAATCCCATTCTCTTGATAAGTTAGAGGGATTTCTATTTGATCTTGACCATCTTCCAAAGTGTAGCTCGTTTGAGCATATTGGTACGCTGGGCGACCACTACTACGATCAATACCCTGAGGACCGATAATACCGCTTTGGGCAATGAACTTATGATCAGGAGTATTTTTCAGTAGAACAAAACGTTCTTCAGAATCGAACTCGGCAGCATATTGGTTAAGGTCAGCATGAATAACATCACCACCGACTGTGTCAATAGACAGAGTCAGAACGTCTGTTGTTATCGTAACTATTTCACCTGATGTCCCCTGAGTAGATAGAGCTTCAAATTCATCAGTGGTTGCTACAGGACTAGGTACTGAGCCATTTGTTTGTGCCTGTTCAACTACTTGAGGTGCTGGGTTCTTATAAACATTCCATTGTTGGAATAGTAAAAAAGAAACAATAGCTAAAGCAATTAACAGGAGATTACGTTGAGAATTCATCGTTATTTATCTCTGTCTTGTTTTTGTTTGGGGGGAACAGGATCATACCCACCATCGTTTAATGGGTGGCATTTTAATAGACGTTTGCCAGATAACCAACCCCCTTTTATAAATCCATGTTCTTTTAATGCTTCTATTGCATAGATTGAACAGGTTGGGGTATAGCGACACCTTGGTCCGATTAGAGGGCTAATCAACCATCGATAGATGTGGATTAGTCCAATGACTATCCACGCGAAGGGCGAGACAGGCGTTGCCATAATTTATCAAATAACCTAAATATTTCCTCATTGCTTAACTCTTGAGCGCTCTTTTTAGCAATAACGACAAAATCTTTATGGGGTAATTGATGTTGTTTTAAACGAAAACTTTCTCGAGCAATACGTTTAAATCGATTACGACCGACAGCTGTCTTTATTTGTTTTTTGGGAACGGCTAACCCTAATCTGGGATAAGGAAGAGAGTTTTTACGGGCAATGATGGTGAAATGAGGCGAACCAGCACTATGAGCTTGCTGGAAAACATATCGATAATGCTCGGGAGTTAGCAGACGTAACTCCCGATGAAAAGTGTGCTTAATCAAAATAAGTATTTATTATTTTGATAGACGAGCACGACCTTTAGCACGACGTGTATTAATAAGCTTACGACCGTTTTTAGTTGCCATACGAGCACGGAAACCGTGAGTACGTTTGCGCTTTAGAACGGAAGGTTGAAAAGTGCGTTTCATTGTTTATACCTTACTGATCAGTAGTTTTTAGGCTTGTTAAACCCGGCGTGGGTCTAGCATCTATTATCAATTTAAGAGAACAGACATTCCGACGCCTCTCAACAAAGAGGCGGAATTGTAATCACAGACACTTTAGGTGTCAATGATTCGCTGGCTTCAGAGGTGAATCTTTTAAAATAAATTCTCAACTGTTGCCAAATTAGTGGCAGGATTATACTCATGGCGAGCAAAATCACAAGGATCTATCGTGCGATCATCTGTGTTACGGAAGATAAATATGTTGATCAAATGTGGATAATGATTGATAAATCGGTGAATAAGATGAGTTGATCATTTTTTCTTTTTCTTTAACGTATTGAAACTATATATAGTTAGGCTCAATATCCTTGTAGATAAAAAATAAATGATAAAATGTGCATAACTTTGAATAAATATGAAAAAAATTAGAAAATTATCATTTGATACTTGATCTATTGAGGCAGTCAGGTGCAAACTGGCTTGGGGATAACTAGAGAAAGATCGTCGTTTTGTGGATCGTTTTGTGGGTAACCTTTGTTCAAATTGTGTAGATCGAGGCTATTTGGCATTAAAAGTGTGAATAACTTTGATCTTTCTTTTAGGATCATGCAACTAACGCTGGCGATCTAAGTTATCAACAGGTAAAATTGCCGGTCTTTAAACGTGTTCATTTATGATGAGTGAGGGCAACGTGTCATCTTCGCTGTGGTTGCAGTGCTTGCAACAATTCCAAGAAGAGCTGTCAGCTATCGAGTTTAGTACTTGGGTTCGACCATTACAGGCTGAACTAAATGACGATACTCTCACTTTATATGCGCCGAACCGTTTTGTTCTCGATTGGGTACGAGATAAATATCTACACCGCATAAATAGCTTATTAAAAGAATTTAGCGGGAATGATGTTCCAAGCTTACATTTTGAAGTTGGTCGTCTTTCTACTTCTCCATCTTCTGTTACCACTCGTACTCGCACTAAAGCCGATGTTGCGGCTGAATCGTCGGCGCCTGCTCAACTTCAGGCAAAGAAACCCGTGCATAAAACATGGGGCGACGAAAGTGCCCCTGTTGAAATGAATTACCGCTCCAACGTTAATCAAAAACATAAATTTAATAACTTTGTTGAAGGTAAATCGAACCAACTAGGTTTAGCAGCCGCAAAACAAGTTTCAGATAATCCTGGCGCAGCCTATAACCCTCTATTTTTATACGGGGGAACAGGTTTAGGTAAAACTCACCTGCTTCACGCTGTTGGTAATGCCATTGTCGATAATAACCCCAACGCAAAAGTGATATACATGCACTCAGAGCGTTTTGTACAAGATATGGTAAAAGCGTTGCAAAACAATGCAATTGAAGAGTTTAAACGTTACTACCGTAGTGTTGATGCATTGTTGATCGATGATATTCAATTTTTTGCCAATAAAGAGCGCTCTCAAGAAGAGTTCTTTCATACCTTCAACGCTCTCCTTGAAGGTAATCAACAGATCATTTTAACTTCCGACCGATATCCTAAAGAGATAAATGGTGTTGAAGATCGCTTAAAATCTCGCTTTGGTTGGGGGTTAACGGTTGCTATCGAGCCGCCAGAACTAGAAACTCGCGTTGCGATTTTAATGAAAAAAGCAGAAGACCATAAAATCCATCTAGCTGATGAAGTGGCGTTTTTTATTGCGAAGCGTTTGCGTTCAAATGTTCGTGAATTGGAAGGAGCTCTTAATCGAGTGATCGCGAATGCCAATTTTACTGGCCGCCCAATTACGATTGATTTTGTTAGAGAAGCACTACGCGATTTATTAGCTCTACAAGAAAAATTAGTCACGATTGATAATATTCAAAAAACAGTCGCCGAATATTACAAGATTAAAGTCGCAGACTTACTTTCGAAGCGCCGTTCTCGCTCAGTGGCGCGTCCTCGTCAATTAGCAATGGCATTAGCTAAAGAACTCACTAATCATAGCTTGCCAGAAATCGGTGATGCCTTTGGTGGCCGTGATCATACAACGGTACTCCACGCTTGCCGAAAAATTGCTCAACTTCGTGAAGAAAGTCATGATATCAAAGAAGATTATTCGAACTTGGTTCGAACCTTATCATCTTAATCCGTTGTCTCTTATTTAATACGATATAGTTTAGATCTCGAACCAGAAGAGTAGATTATGAAGTTTACCATTGAACGTAATCATTTGATGAAATCCTTACAACAAGTATCCGGTACGGTTGGGGGAAGAGCGACATTACCTATTTTGGGTAATTTGTTGTTGAAGGTCGAAGGAGCGGAGCTTTCAATTACCGCAACAGATCTTGAAGTTGAATTAGTTGGTAGCGTTACTCTTGAAGGTGAATGTGAACCTGGTGCCGTTACAGTACCAGCACGGAAGTTTCTCGATATTTGTCGGGGGTTGCCTGATGACGCCATTATTCGATTTATTTTAGAAGGCGATCGTGTTCAGCTTCGCTCTGGACGTAGTCGTTTTACACTGGCGACGCTGCCAGCACATGATTTTCCTAATATTGAAGATTGGCAAAGTGAGTTAACGTTGACTCTGACCCAATCCGAGCTACGTGGTTTGATTGAAAAAACACAATTTTCAATGGCTAACCAAGATGTTCGCTATTACTTAAACGGTATGCTATTCGATATTGAAGAATCAACAATTCGTTCCGTTGCTACCGATGGCCATCGTATGGCCGTTGCACAAACCCAATTATCTGAAACCTATGCTCAGACGCAAATAATTATCCCTCGTAAAGGTATTTTAGAGCTGGTGAAGTTGCTCGATGCTCCGGAGCAACCAGTGGAGTTACAGATTGGTTCTTCAAATGTTCGAGTTCAAGTTAATCAGTTTATTTTTACGTCAAAACTGATTGATGGTCGATTTCCTGATTATCGTCGAGTATTGCCGCAAAATACTAATAAAACTCTTATTTCTGAGTGCGATATATTGCGTCAATCATTTTCACGGGCCGCTATTTTATCGAACGAGAAATTTCGTGGCGTGAGATTGAATATTGCTGATGGTGAAATGCGAATAACTGCAAATAACCCTGAACAAGAAGAGGCGGAAGAAATCTTGGATGTGAGTTATGAAGGCGATGAAATCGAAATAGGTTTCAATGTTAGCTATGTCTTAGATGTACTTAACACTCTTCGTTGTGAGCAAATTCGACTTTCAATGCTGGATGGAAATGCCAGTGCCTTGATTGAAGATGTGGCCGATGAAAGTGCGATGTATGTGGTGATGCCGATTAGGCTATAACTTTCATGCCCCTAACTCGGTTAGCGATACAACAATTTAGAAATATTAAAGCCTGTGATATCGAATTATCATCAGGCTTTAACTTTCTTATTGGGCCCAATGGCAGCGGTAAAACAAGCTTGTTGGAAGCGATTTACTTTTTGGGGCATGGTCGTTCATTTAAAAGTGCATTAACTGGACGTGTTATTCAAAATGAGAGTTCTGAACTGTTTGTTCATGGGCGATTCTTGAATTCAGACCAATTTGAGATACCAATCGGCATCAATAAACAGCGAGATGGCTCTTCAGAGGTTAAAATAGGCGGTCAATCTGGCCAAAAAATTGCTCAATTAGCCGATGTACTTCCGTTGCAACTGATTCACCCTGAAGGGTTTGAGTTACTTACTGATGGCCCGAAGCAGCGACGAGCATTTGTCGATTGGGGTGTTTTTCACACTCAGGCTGGATTTTATGATACTTGGTCTCGATTTCGTCGCTTAGGTAAGCAGCGCAATGCATTATTAAAAAATGCAACAAGTTATCGAGAACTCAAATCATGGGATATTGAACTTGCCCGGCTTGCTGAGTTGCTGGATGAATGGCGTAAAGATTATGTTGAACAAATATCTCGTGTAGCACATGACATATGCCGCACATTTTTACCTGAATTTGATATCCATTTAACGTATTATAGAGGTTGGGAAAAAGGTAAAATTTATCAACAGCTTCTTGAAGATAACTTTGAACGCGATCGAGCGTTAGGTTACACCTTTAGTGGCCCTAATAAGGCCGATGTAAGAATTAAAGTGAACGGCACTCCGGTGGAGGATGTGTTATCACGAGGTCAGTTGAAGTTAATGGTTTGTGCACTTCGAGTCGCACAAGGAGAACATTTAACTTCTCTGACGGGAAAGCAATGTATTTATCTTATCGATGATTTTGCTTCCGAATTAGATAGCGAACGTCGCAAACGTCTAGCGGATTGTTTAAAAGCGACCAAAGCACAAGTTTTTGTAAGCTCTATTACTGAAGGCCAAGTCAGCGACATGATTGAATCAGATAGCAGACTGTTCCATGTGGAAAATGGCCAAATAGAGCACGGATAAAGTTGAGAGAGTAACTCATGTCGAATAATTACGATTCATCGAGTATTAAAGTATTAAAAGGTCTCGACGCCGTTCGTAAGCGTCCTGGAATGTATATCGGTGATACGGACGATGGTACTGGCTTACACCATATGGTTTTTGAGGTGGTGGATAACTCAATTGATGAAGCGTTGGCAGGCCACTGTTCTGATATTATCGTGAAGATTCACGAAGATAACTCTGTTTCGGTTCGAGATGATGGTCGTGGTATTCCAACCGAATTACACGAAGGTGAAAATGTATCGGCTGCTGAAGTTATTATGACAGTACTTCACGCAGGCGGTAAGTTTGATGATAACTCTTACAAAGTATCTGGCGGCTTGCACGGCGTTGGTGTCTCGGTTGTAAATGCATTGTCTGAGAAAGTCGTATTAACGATTAAACGTAATGGTCACATTCATAGCCAAACCTATCGCCATGGTGTTCCAGACGAGCCATTAGCCGTGATTGGCGACACAGAAGAGACGGGTACTGAAATTCGTTTCTGGCCAAGTGCTGAAACGTTCTCGCAAATAGAATTTCATTACGAAATTCTGGCCAAGAAATTACGTGAATTATCATTCTTGAACTCAGGTGTATCCATTAAGCTTTCTGATGCTCGCGAAGAAGATAAATCAGATCACTTTTGCTATGAAGGCGGTATCCAGTCTTTCATCGAATACTTAAACAGAAATAAATCTCCGGTTCATCAGAAGATATTCCATTTTACGGTTGATGGCGAAGATGACATAAGTGTTGAAGTGGCGATGCAGTGGAACGATGGCTTCCAAGAAAACATCTACTGTTTCACCAATAATATCCCTCAACGCGATGGTGGTTCTCACTTAACAGGTTTCCGTGGTGGTTTGACGCGTACGTTAAATGCTTACATGGAAAAAGAGCTTGCTAAACTTAAAAGCGGTAAAAATAAGACTTCTACAGAAGGTGGTGATTCTCGTGAAGGATTAACAGCGGTTATTTCTGTTAAAGTGCCCGATCCTAAGTTTTCATCACAAACGAAAGACCGTTTAGTTTCTTCAGAAGTTCGTCCAATAGTAGAAAGTGCAATGAGTGAAAACTTGCAGAACTTCTTATTGGAGAACCCATCTGAAGCTAAAATCATAACGTCTAAAATTATTGATGCAGCACGTGCGCGAGAAGCAGCACGCAAAGCACGTGATATGACTCGCCGTAAAGGTGCGCTAGATTTAGCGGGCTTACCGGGGAAATTGGCAGATTGCCAAGAAAAAGATCCTGCTCTTTCTGAATTATATATTGTGGAAGGAGACTCTGCTGGCGGATCTGCCAAGCAGGGGCGTAACCGTAAAAACCAAGCTATTTTGCCACTTAAGGGTAAAATTCTAAACGTTGAAAAAGCACGTTTTGATAAAATGCTGTCTTCTCAAGAGGTTGCAACCCTAATTACCGCATTAGGCTGTGGTATTGGTCGTGATGAATACAACCCAGAGAAGCTTCGCTATCATAACATTATTATTATGACGGATGCGGACGTCGATGGTTCTCACATCCGAACGCTATTGTTGACTTTCTTCTATCGTCAAATGCCAGAGCTTATCGAGCGCGGTTATATTTATATTGCTCAACCACCACTTTATAAAGTGAAAAAAGGTAAGCAAGAGCAGTATATTAAAGATGAAGATGCAATGGATATCTATCAAGTATCGTTGGCTCTCGATAATGCTGCTTTGCACGTTAACCCAGAAGCACCAGCATTATCTGGGGCGGCTTTGGAAGGTTTGGTTAATCGTTATAATGAATCGATAAAACTGATCCAACGTATGAGCCGTCGTTATCCATACGCTTTAATTCATGAGTTTATTTACATTTCTCGCCTACAGGATTGTACTGACGAGTCTCAAGTAGACGCTTGGACTAAACGCCTCGTTGAGCAGCTAAATGCAAAAGAAGTGGGTGCGAGCCAATACTTTTATTCAGTTGACTTCAATGAAGAACAGAATGTCTACACACCTAGAATAAAAGTGCGTACTCATGGTGTGTCTTACGAGTACCCATTGAGTATCGATTTATTGAACTCAAAAGAGTACGACAAACTGGCAAACTTATCAGAAGAGCTCGATGGCTTGATCGAAGAGGGAGCATACGTTAAACGTGGAGAGCGCTCTCAACCAGTGACTAATTTTGTAGATGCTTTAGCATGGTTAGTGAACGAAAGTCGCCGTGGTTTGAGCATTCAGCGCTACAAAGGTTTGGGAGAGATGAACCCTGACCAATTGTGGGAAACCACTATGGATCCAGACTCACGCCGTATGATGCAGGTAACCATTGAAGATGCTGTTGGTGCAGATGAATTGTTTACTACACTAATGGGTGATCAAGTTGAACCGCGTCGAGCATTTATCGAAGAAAATGCATTAAAAGTGGCGAACCTCGACGTATAAACCTATCTGGTTTCGCTAATCGTCTATCAATGCCATCTCATCGAGGTGGCATTTTTTTTAACTTTTTTTGGTTGAAACCTTGAAAGCCCATTTTGTGACCTTATATATGTAAGTAAGAAAGATGCCGATTGGATCTTTCATGAATGTGGTCATTCTTGCTCGTAAGAGGAGATAACTGGCTGCTAAATGTAACGAAGCTGTTTTTCTTGTTCGAAGAAAGAAGGGAAAAACGACCTCTTAGCTTATTGGCTAAGACTATTGCTTAAATATTGAGGATAGTACTATGAGAACTGTAGATTTTACCCCCCTATACCGTAACGCTATTGGTTTCGATCGCCTATTTAACATGATGGAAAGTGCGAACACCAAGAGTAACTCAGCGGGATACCCTCCCTACAACATTGAACAAAAAGCTGAGAATCAGTATCGCATCACTATGGCCGTTGCTGGGTTTGCCGATGAAGAAATCGATATCACTCAACAGGAAAATACCTTATTGGTTCGTGGTGAGCGTAAGCCAGAAGAAGGGAAGTCTTACGTATATCAAGGTATCGCAGAGCGAGACTTTGAGCGTAAATTCCAACTTGCTGATTATGTTAAGGTTACCGGCGCAACTCTGGAACATGGATTATTACACGTTGATTTAGAACGAGAAATTCCAGAAGCGATGCAGCCGAGAAAAATCGCGATTAACGGTAAAAATTTGCTAGAGAGTTAATTATTTCTTTCTAAATGATGTGAAGAGCGCTGAATGGCGCTCTTTTGATATTTAAAGGGGAATAACTTAAAGGCTTTCACCTAAGAACATTTTTGTTTGTAGTTCAATAACCTGGTCGGTAATGGGTTCATTTGGATTGAGAATTCTTTTTAATAATTGCTCGGCTGCAATTTTTCCCATCTCTTCTCGCGGAGTGATGACGGTTGCAAGAGTTGGCGACACGACTTTTGTAATGTTGTGGCCATGAAAGCCAATAATTGATATATCTTCGGGTACTTTAAAACCTTGTCTCAAGCATTCGAACAGAGCACCGATGGCCAAATCATCATTGGTACAATATATGCCATCCAATTTAGGGTTCTCTTTTCTGGCTAAACAAAATAGCTCTGCTCCAACGGAATAAGATGAGGCTTGTTTGGTGCTAATGACAATAGGTCTAAGCCCTGCATCTTTAACTGTGAGCTCAAACCCTTCTATTTTTTGTTTCGTTCGCTCATCCATTCTTGCTGCAAGATACGCAACGTTTTTTCTATTTTTAGAGAGCAGTAACTTTGTCGCCGCTACGCTTGTCGCGTAATTATCAAATCCAACAGCTTGCTGAAGTGGAGGTGAAGCTGAATCCATTATTTCGACGATCGGAACTCCAGAAGCTTGGAGCATTTTTATGGATCGCTCTGTGTGAAAGCTTTCAGATAGAATAATGCCATCGACATTGTATGAAAGAAGCGTTTCAATGCGCTTTTCTTCGATCTCTTTGCTGTAACTGTAATGAGCCAACATCGCTTGGTAGCCTAAGGGCTCGATAACCGTCTCTATGCCTTTTAAGACTTCAGCAAATACTTGGTTAGTTAAAGAAGGGAGCAATACACCAATGGAGTAACTTTTTGCTTTAGAGAGAATATCTGGAGCTCTATTTGGAACGTATCCGAGATCTTCAACTGTCTGAGCGATCTGTTCTCCTACCAATGGGGATACTTTTGATGGATCTCGAAGGTAACGACTAACCGTCATTTTTGTTACACCAACTTGATCAGCGATGCTTTGTAGAGTGGGACGTTGCTTCTTCACTGTCATGGTTTGAAATACTTAATAGCGAGAGGTTAGGATACTAAGAACAATCATATTGCAAATCTGATTATTACCAAAGTGCCAATGTGGCTAAATGGGAGGTTATTGCAGCCGCTTAATTTAACTCTAGCTGAGTAATTATTGTTGTTATGATAGCTTGTGGTGTTTGACGTATATCTATAATTAATGCCTCTTCTTTACTTGGTTCTACCAACGTTTCAAACTGACTCACAAGCATCGAACGACCACTGAAGTAGTGATTTTCTCGCTTTTGATGGCGAGCCCAAATAGTGTCAAACCCTCCTTGCAGATAAATAAACGTCAATTCAGGATTCCCCTGTTTTAGTTGTCGACGGTATTCTGGTTTTAGCGCGGAGCACGCGAGTACCAATTCCTTTTTTTCTCGAACGAGATCATTAAGCGTGTGAAGCCATGAGTAGCGATCATTATCGTTAAGTGGCTGACCACTTTGCATTTTGGCGACATTGTGTTTCGAATGAAAATCATCTCCATCGAAAAAGGGAACATTAAGAGTTTGTGCTAATTGGGAGCCTATAGATGATTTTCCACACCCAGATACCCCCATTACGACATATTTGTTGTTCATAACTTTTTCTCATTTCAAGTTAGAGATCGCGATTTCCACCACATGGAAACTCCAGAGAAGATAAACGAAGATTTAAGTAGCAATAAAGCAAATAGAGGAATGAAAACCCCTCCTAAGCACATCTCAATATGTTATTCGGGTTACTACAAGTGTTATCGGTAACACGGTGGTTTTTCTGTTATTGCAGTCACATATTGATGAGTAATTATTTTTTTGCAAAAAAACTAAAAAAATTTGCTGAGAACTGTAATATTTGTTGTTCTAGCACGTCTAATGAGTAAATAACGTAATGCGGAGATCCGTCTTACGTCGATGTGATAAGCCAATGGAGCGTATTATGCTAATAAAGAAACGATCAGATTTATCTGAATCGGATGTTACCCCAGAAGATATCTACCGCTCACGACGTCAATTTATGAAAGGTTCATTCGCACTTGGGGCTGGTGCGTTATTACCCAGTGGCTTATTGCAAGCAAAACCTAGTATTTCGGAAGGGGAGTTCCGACCGGATACTCCTTTGTGGCTGCAAGAGCAGATTGGCTCTGCAAGTGCGAATACGCTAGATATTAACGACAAATTGACCCCATTTATTAACGCGACAACATACAATAATTTTTATGAGTTTGGTTTTGATAAAAGTGACCCAGCCAAGCGGAGCGAAGACTTTAAACCTTTTCCATGGCAAGTTGAAATCAGTGGTGAGGTCGCGAATCCAGGTAATTATCATTTAGAAGATTTGATGAAAGGAATTCAATTAGAAGAGCGAATTTATCGCCTTCGTTGTGTTGAAGCCTGGTCGATGGTGATTCCGTGGATTGGTTTTCCATTGGCAAGTTTGCTGAAGCGTTTTGAACCAACAAGCCGTGCAAAATATGTCTCCTTTACTTCAATACAGCGGCCAGAAGAGATGCCTGGTCAAGCGAGTCTATTTAGTTCTATTGATTGGCCTTATGTCGAAGGGTTAACGATTAAGGAAGCCATGCATCCACTCACGTTGATGGCGGTTGGGTTATACGGTAAATCTCTACCGAATCAAAATGGTGCGCCGTTTAGACTTGTTGTGCCATGGAAATATGGATTTAAGAGCATCAAATCTATCGTTAAAATTGAATTTACCGAAACTCGACCAAAAACAACGTGGAATCAGTTGGCTCCGGCAGAGTATGGCTTTTATGCGAATGTGAACCCTGGCGTTGATCATCCTCGTTGGACACAAAAAAGTGAACGACGCTTACCATCGGGATTATTGAGTCCTAACATTATTCCAACGGAACTGTTTAACGGATATAAAGATGATGTTGAGAGCCTTTATACAGGGTTAGATTTAACGCGCAATTACTAAGGACAAGCAATGTCAGTGCGATGGCGGAGAGTCGTTATTTTTATCTTGGGGTTATTGCCTTTGGTCAGTTTGGTTATTGCCGGAGTAAATCAAACTCTGGGTGGCGACCCCGCAAAAGCGATTGTCCTTTCAACAGGGGAGTGGGCATTACGCTTCCTTATCATTACTCTTGCAGTTACTCCATTGGTTCGTGTGGTTAAGTGGCGATGGGTGATGATTCACCGTCGTATGTTGGGTTTGTATTCCCTGTTTTACGCTTTTCTTCACCTTGTCTCTTATTACCTATTTATTCTCGGAAGTAATCTCGAACTATTAGTCAGTGAAACCATTAAAAGGCCATATATATTAGTGGGAATGCCAGCATTGATTATTTTGGCGTTACTAGGAGTGACATCGACTAAAGGTTGGATGAAGCGTTTGGGTAAACGATGGCAGCGGTTGCACCGGTGGGTGTACCCGGCCACTTTATTAGCGTTGGTACACCTTATTATGCAAATTCGCTCTAGCTACTATGAAGCAACGGTTTATGGCGCATTTGTCCTATTGTTGCTTGGCTATCGAGTATTCGAATGGCGAAAGAGGACAAATGCTAGGTGGCGCTAGTTACTCTTGATAAGCTTTTTGGACTTCTTCAGCAATTATAGCAATGCCCTTATCAATGACTTCTTTATCCTGAACGTAGTTAACTCGCAAGCATTGTTGAGTGTGATCCCACCCTTTTTCTGGCTGACCAATAAAGAAAAACTCTCCGGGGATCACTAACACACCTCGCTTTTTAAGTCTTTCATACAGCGCCATGGTACTTATTGGCAGCTCATCAAACCAAAGCCAAAGAAAAATAGCCCCTTCTGGCTTATGAATTCGAAAGCGCGGATCGGGAATCGCAGATTGCAGCTGTTCGACAACTTGAGATGCTTTGTTTTGGTAGAACGGTTGGACGATATCATTACTCAGTTTCAGCAACTGACCTTTATCAATCATATGTTTTCCCAGAGCAGGACCAAAGCTGCCAGGAGTTAGGCTAATAATGCCATTCATATTACTAAGTGCTTGAGTGATTGCTTCACTGGCGATCACAATGCCACATCGAATACCCGGTAGGCCAAGCTTAGATAAGCTCATGCAGAGAATCGTATTCTCGTTCCAGAAAGGCTTAACGTCTTCAAAAATAATATTTGGGAACGGTAAGCCATAAGCGTTATCGATAATCAGTGGGATATTGTTCTCACGCGCGAGTTGATCGAGTTTTCTCACTTCGTCATCGGTAAGGACATTTCCGGTTGGATTGGTAGGGCGAGAAGCACAAATCGCGGCTACAGATTCATCAATTTGAAGCGATTCAAAGTCGACATGGTATTTAAACTGGCGGTTGTCCAATAGCTCGATTTCAGGTCTATATGAGATAAACATATCTTCGCTTAAACCAGAGTCGGCATACCCAATATATTCAGGTGCAAGTGGGAGCAAAATTTTCTTATGCGACCCGTCTGTTTGTTGCCCCGCTAATAGGTTAAACAGATAGAAAAAACCACTTTGACTGCCGTTTGTTAAACTGATGTTCTTTTCGCTAATGTCCCAGCCATAGTTCTCTTTAAATAAGGTCACCAACGCTTGAATAAAACTGGTTTTCCCTTGAGGCCCATCGTAATTAGTAATGGCTTCGATTAATTCACCTTCGGTAAGCATTTCGCTACAAGCTTGGTGAAAGTAATCGAGCATCGCTGGAATTTTTGCAGGGTTTCCACCACCCAGCATCACCGCTCCTGGTGTTTGCAAGCCCTGATTGAGGTCATCCATAAGACGAGTAATACCAGAATAACGATTAAATTTTTCACCAAAGGAAGAGAACTGCATAGGAATATACCTAAATGTGTTAAATGCTGAACGATGTGTGAGTCAAGATACCGTAATGACCAAGTTCAGAAAAGGAGTATTTTGGAAAAAATAAAGCCCAGCAATGCTGGGCTTAGTAAGTACTGCCTATCTCGAAGATTACTTCTGTAACACTGAAATATCTGCGATTTCTAAGAACAAGTTACGCAGCTTGTTCAGTAAGGTGAGACGATTTTTCTTAAGCGCTTCATCGTCTACCATCACCATCACGTTATCGAAGAATGCATCGACTGGCTCACGCAGTTCGGCAAGTTGAGCAAGTGCTTCGGTGTAATTGCTAGTGGCAAATGCAGGTTCCAATGCTTCCGCTAAAATTTCGACTTTCTCGGCTAACGCTTTTTCTGCATCTTCAGCTAATAATGCCAAATCGATATCAGCTGTAAGCTCACCATCAAATTTCGTTAGGATGTTACCCACACGCTTATTTGCGGCTGCGAGAGATTCTGCTGCATCCAACTCACGGAACGACGATACGGCTTTTACGCGTTGATCGAAGTCTGTTGGTTTGGTTGGGTGGCGGGCTAATACGGCTTGAATCACGTCGACACTAAAGCCTTCATCTTGATACCAAGCACGGAAGCGCCCTAACATAAAGTCAACGACATCGCTCTCAACATTTTGGTTAGTGAGCTTGCTGCCAAATAGGGACTTCGCTTTGGTGATTAGATCAATTAAGTCTAATTGATATCCGTACTCAACAATAATACGCAATACACCGAGAGAAGCACGACGTAATGCAAATGGGTCAGAGCCTTTTGGTGCTTGGCCAATGCCAAAAATACCGACGATAGTATCGAGTTTATCAGCCATGGCAATCGCAGCAGAAACACCGTTGCTTGGTAGGTCGTCGCCAGCAAAGCGAGGCATGTACTGCTCATAAAGTGCAACCGCGACTTCTTCATCTTCATTATCATGGCGAGCGTAGTGCATCCCCATAACACCTTGAGTTTCAGTGAACTCAAATACCATTGAGGTCATGAGATCGCATTTTGCTAATAGACCAGCACGCTGTGATTTCTCGACATCGGCACCAATTTTTTCAGCAATGTAACCCGCTAACTCAGTAATACGATCGGTTTTATCTTTGATGGTTCCTAACTGCTTTTGGAAAACGGCACTTTCCAATAGAGGAAGGTGATCAATTAGAGGTTGCTTACGGTCAGTATCAAAGAAAAATTCAGCATCGGCTAAACGTGGGCGAACCACTTTTTCATTTCCTTCGATCACATGGCGTGGCTCTTTAGACTCGATATTCGAGACAAAGATAAAGTTTGGCAGCAATTGCTTGTTATCATCGTAAACAGGGAAGTATTTTTGGTCGCCTTTCATGGTGTAAACCAAAGCTTCAGACGGCACTTTAAGGAATTTTTCCTCAAACTTCGCGGTAAGGACTACTGGCCATTCAACCAAAGAGGTGACTTCTTCAACTAAGTCATCTTCAAGATCGGCGGTTCCACCCACAGCTTGTGCTGCTTTTTGTGAATCAGCGATGATAGTGGCTTTACGAGCATCATAGTCGGCAATGACTTTGCCACGCTCTTCTAAAATTGCTGGATACTGCTCAGCTGAGTCGATAGTGAACTCTGCCTCACCCATGAAACGGTGTCCGCGAATGACTCGTCCAGAGCTGACGCCAAGGATTTCACCTTCAATGAGTTCATCACCCATTAAGATGGTTAATGTTTTTACCGGGCGGATAAATTGTGTTTCTTTATCGCCCCAACGCATTGGTTTTGCGATTGGTAGGTTGGCTAATGCTTTGGCAGCCAGATCGGTAATTACTGCTTTGGTTTGTTGGCCCTTTACTTCTTGTTTGAAAAGCAACCATTCACCTTTATCGGTGACCAAACGCTCTGCTTGTTCAACCGTAATACCGTTACCACGAGCCCAACCTTGAGCTGCTTTGGTTGGATTGCCATCGGCATCAAATGCAACCGAAATCGCGGGGCCACGCTTTTCAACGACTTTATCTTGTTGGCTTTCGGCAAGCTCGGTGACTTTTAAGGCTAGACGACGAGGTGTCGCGAACCATTTTATGTTGCTATAAGCCAGTTCCGCTGTTTTTAGTTCTTTTTCAAAGTTATCTGAAAATGCTTGCGCGAGCGTGCGTAGTTGAGTTGGTGGAAGCTCTTCCGTACCAAGTTCAATTAAAAATTCTTTTGCCATGAGTCTATTCCCTTATGCCTTATCGTCTTGCTTTTTGCACATAGGGAAGCCCAAAGCTTCACGTGATGCATAATAAGCTTGCGCAACCGACTTCGTTAAATCTCGAATACGAAGAATGTAGCGCTGACGCTCTGTTACCGAAATGGCTTTACGAGCATCAAGTAAGTTAAAAGCGTGTCCCGCCTTTAGAATGCGTTCGTAAGCCGGCAATGGTAGTGGCTTTTCGAGTTCAATGAGTTGCTTACACTCTTTTTCACACTGGTCAAAGAAGGTGAAGAGGAAATCAACATCAGCATGTTCGAAATTGTAGGTAGACTGCTCGACTTCGTTTTGATGAAAAATATCACCGTAGGTCACTTTTCCAAGTGGGCCATCAGTCCATACTAGGTCGTAGACGGAATCAACGCCTTGAATATACATAGCGAGACGTTCAATACCGTAGGTTATTTCACCTGTAACTGGCTTGCACTCAAGACCGCCAACTTGTTGGAAGTAAGTAAACTGAGTCACTTCCATACCATTTAACCAAACTTCCCAGCCTAATCCCCAAGCACCTAGAGTTGGGTTTTCCCAGTTGTCTTCAACGAAGCGGATATCATGAACCGTTGGATCGATGCCCAATACAACTAAAGAACCTAGGTAAAGCTCTTGAATGTTGTCCGGCGATGGCTTAAGCACTACTTGAAATTGATAGTAGTGTTGAAGACGGTTAGGGTTCTCACCATAACGGCCATCGGTTGGACGACGAGATGGTTGAACATACGCTGTAGACATCGGCTCTGGGCCAATGGCACGCAGACATGTCATTGGGTGGGAAGTTCCGGCACCCACTTCCATATCAAGAGGTTGAACAATGGTACAGCCTTGTTGGGCCCAGTAATCCTGCAGCGCGAGGATCATACCCTGGAAGGTTTTAACGTCATATTTTTGCATAGTCGGGTTCGCGCAATTCTTGTCAATGAATGAAATAAAATAACGATAAAGTATACCGAGATATTGCGTGTCGGAGTAGGGGTAATATTGGTTAATTCAGGCTCAACGCGTCGTTTTAGTGCATCTGAACTCGGTTTCTTGTTTTTTATCGGGCTTTTGATGCTCAAAATTGTGGTTTTACTCAAAAAGGCGGCCATATTCATTTAATCGACACATTTATAAGGATGAAGTTTTGATAACCTGTGAATCCTAAATCGACGAAAAGGAGTACAGTTATGCTAACTCGTTACATGAATATGAGCGTGAAAAGTCAAAGCTACTTATTTAGCTTTGGTCTACTTCTTACTTTTCTTGGAATGGCTTTAACGGATCTGTGGCTACCGATGGTTGTGGGGGCGTTTGTACTGACGGCTTTAACCGTAGAGTCGTGGGTGCGGATTTTACATATTATTCCTATGCATCGAGAAGTTAACCGATTACGCGATCACGTTGAACAGCTCAGTAAAGAGATTCGAAAGAAGGAAGAGTAATTTACGCTTCCTTCATTCCTTTTCGAATCAGATACTGAAAAGGCAGTGTCTCTGTTTGAGCGGAAATGAGTTGATGATCCATAAAGCGACAAAAGCTGGGAATATCTCGCGTTGTCGAGGGATCATCAGCAGTTACTAACAATGTTTGCCCATCTTCCATAGTACGAATTGCTTTTCTCACCATCATTACGGGCTCTGGACAACGAAGCCCTTCTGCCTCAAGTTTCACATTCGCTTTTTCTATATAAGTATTCATTAGTGATAGCTTACTCACAAAAATTCATTTCAAGAGATTATTTTACCGTAAAAGACGGTTTGCCTCTTGATTTGTTAACGGTTGGGTAATATATTATTAACATATAGTTAACAATTACTGCTGGCTATATCAGTCTGAGAGACTTCTTATCATTCAGTTGAATCACAGACAGCTTCCATAGCACTCCTATATTACTCTATTTCTTGGGCTTCCCCGCTGATCACTCAGCGGGAATTTTTTTGCCTACTACTTTTTGATTTATGTTACTTAGATGTTAAATTTTAGTAACATTGGTGATTGAGTAAAGTAACATTCTTATTTATCAGGATAAGAAGAATTTGTAGGCAGGATTATCCGTTTCATCTTTATATTGATAGCCAAGTTCGACTAAATGAGCAGAGAAACGAGGTAGATTGTCTTCTGTGAGCTCAAATCCACATAAAACTCGCCCATAATCCGCACCATGATTACGATAATTAAACAGGCTAATATTCCAGTGAGTTCCTAATGTGCTTAAAAACTTCACTAGTGCGCCTGGATATTCTGGAAACTCAAATGCGTAGAGGCGTTCATTAAGCTGTTTGGACGGTTTCCCGCCTATCATATAGCGAATATGCTGCTTAGCCATTTCATCGTCAGATAAGTCTTCAACAGGATACCCACCCGTTCGAAGATCTTGAATGATGCTGTTTAACTCGTCTTGACCACCATTTAATCGAATACCGACAAACACATTGGCAAGTTGATCATCATTGTAACGATAGTTAAATTCAGTCACTGCGCGATCACCAATGATTTGGCAGAACTCGAAAAATGCCCCTTTGGTTTCTGGAATAGTAACCGCAAGTAAGCCTTCCCGTTTTTCACCAAGCTCACAACGCTCTGAAACGTATCTCAGGCCATGAAAATTGGTGTTGGCACCAGATAGGACTGCACTAAGCTGTTTATCCACCAGCTTATTTTGTTCTGCATATTTCTTTAGGCCGGCAAGAGCAAGTGCGCCAGAAGGCTCAGCAATTGCTCGAGTGTCTTCAAAAATATCTTTAACTGCAGAGCAAATTTCGTCGCTTGATACCGTGATATGACCATCTAAGTATTTTTGACAAACTCGGAATGTCTCATCGCCGATGCGCTTAACGGCAACACCATCAGCAAACATGCTTATTTGGTCTAACACCACTGGTTTCCCAGCATCAAGAGCCGCTTTTAGACAGGCAGAGTCTTCTGGTTCAACGGCAATCACTTTAACGTCAGGCATGAGCTGTTTGATCAATACAGCCACACCAGCCGCTAGACCACCACCACCAACAGGGACAAAGATATAATCTAAGTGGCCATTTTGTTGCAGCATTTCCATGCCGATAGTACCTTGCCCAGCGATAACCAATGGGTGATCAAAGGGAGGAACAAAGGTGTAACCTGATTCAATTGCTAGACGCTCAGCTTCTGCTTTTGCTTCATCAAAATTACGACCAAATAAAACCACGTTGCCGCCGAAACTACGAACTGCATCGACTTTTATCGATGGCGTCGTTTTGGGCATAACAATTGTTGTTTTGATGCCTAATTTTGTACCAGAAAGAGCCATGCCTTGAGCGTGGTTTCCTGCGGAAGCTGCAATAACACCAGAGTATTTTTGTGTGTCGTCTAGGCTGGTGAGCATAGTGTATGCGCCGCGCAGCTTAAACGAATGTACCGGTTGGCGATCTTCACGTTTGAGTTGAACTCGATTGTGAATTCGTTCCGCCAGGCGGGGCATATCTTGAAGTGGCGTAATTAACGCCACTTCATAGACAGGAGCGCGCAGTATTTGACGCAGATAATCCGCGCCAGTTGGTTTTGCGTCACCCATTTGACTAGCCCTCTAGTTTAGACTTGTCTCTTACCGCGCCTTTATCTGCACTCGTTGCCATGCTTGCGTAGGCTTTTAGAGCAAATGAAACTTCGCGCTCACGAGAGACTGGTTTCCATCCGAGCTTATCTTGCTCGGCACGGCGGCTTGCCATTTCATCTTCTGAGATTTCTAGTGAAATGCTACGGCCAGGAATGTCGATTGTGACCATATCACCATCTTTAACTAGGCCAATGGCACCGCCATCGGCTGCTTCTGGAGATGCGTGACCGATTGAAAGACCAGAGGTTCCGCCAGAGAAACGACCATCGGTAAGTAGGGCACACTCTTTTCCTAATCCCATCGATTTTAGATAGGTTGTAGGGTAAAGCATCTCTTGCATGCCTGGACCACCTTTAGGGCCTTCGTAACGAATAATAACCACATCACCCGCTTTTACTTTTCCACCTAAGATGCCTTCAACAGAATCTTCTTGGCTTTCAAATACGACTGCTGGGCCTTGGAATTTAAGAATGCTCTCATCAACACCTGCAGTTTTAACGATACAACCGTCGAGTGCAATGTTGCCGCTTAGTACTGCTAAGCCACCATCTTGGCTAAAGGCATTTTCTTTTGTGCGGATACAACCACCTTCGCGGTCATCATCTAGAGTTTCCCAACGACAATCTTGGCTAAAGGCTTTCGTGGTACGAATTCCAGCTGGTCCAGCACGGAAGAAGTCTTTAATTTCTTGAGACTCAGTCGTCATGATGTCGTATTGAGCTAATTGCTCTTCTAATGACATGCCAAGAACAGTGCGAGTGTCGCTATTTAATAAGCCAGCACGGTTTAGTTCACCTAAGATAGCCATTACGCCACCAGCACGGTGGACATCTTCCATGTGATAAAGTGGCGTTGATGGTGCTACTTTACATAAGTGTGGTACACGGCGAGACATTGCATCAATATCGGTCATAGTGAAGTCGACTTCGCCTTCTTGTGCAGACGCTAATAAGTGAAGAACCGTGTTGGTTGAACCACCCATTGCGATATCTAGAGCCATGGCATTTTCAAATGCGGCTTTAGTAGCGATGTTGCGTGGTAGAGCACTTTCATCATCTTGCTCATAGTAGCGCTTAGTTAATTCTACGATACGCTTACCAGCATTTAAGAACAGAGCTTCACGGTCAGCGTGAGTCGCAAGCATTGAGCCATTGCCCGGTTGAGATAAACCTAGAGCTTCAGTCAAGCAATTCATTGAGTTAGCAGTGAACATGCCAGAACATGAACCACAAGTTGGGCATGCCGAGCGTTCAACTTGCTCGCTTTGTGCTTCAGGAACATTAGGATCGGCACCTTGCATCATAGCATCAACAAGATCGAGCTTAATAATTTGGTCTGAAAGCTTAGTTTTACCGGCTTCCATTGGGCCACCTGACACGAAAATCACTGGAATATTAAGGCGTAAAGCCGCCATCATCATTCCCGGAGTAATTTTGTCACAGTTAGAGATACATACCATTGCATCAGCACAGTGTGCGTTCACCATATACTCAACAGAGTCAGCAATTAGCTCACGTGAAGGCAGAGAGTAAAGCATGCCGCCATGGCCCATTGCGATACCGTCATCGACAGCGATGGTATTGAATTCTTTCGCAATACCGCCCGCTTTCTCAATTTCAGCAGCAACCAATTGGCCCATGTCTTTTAGGTGAACGTGGCCAGGTACGAACTGTGTGAATGAGTTCACTACGGCAATAATTGGTTTTCCGAAATCTTCATCTTTTACACCTGTTGCGCGCCATAAAGCACGAGCACCAGCCATGTTACGACCGTGTGTGGTTGTCGCCGAACGATATTTTGGCATTCTCTATTCCCTCAATGATTTTGCTAATGGGTAAATTGGTAATGTAAAGCAGTGGCATAAGCTTACTTTACCCACTGTGACTTGGTCTACGTTACAAACGGGAAGTTACTTTGCAACTGTCCTGTTCATATGCGTATTAATTTCCTCAATGCACGGCAAAATTGTGTTTTACCTGCGTTGTTTTGTGTTGTTAACATTCAACATAACGGTAGCACGAGTAATACCGTTAAAAATTGAGCTAGATGTCGGTGATAAGAGGATTATCTTCGTTATTCAGAAAATAATCCTTGAATCTCAATTTTAACTAGGCACAAATCTTTTGTTGTAAGTTGTTGTTTGGTAAATCGTTGCTACTAATCTCTGTTACATCAACAGAGCGAATATCCCACAATTTTTCTATTTGATTGACCAGCATTGAAATAGAACGATCGCTGTCGACAATGATTTCGACGCTGGCGACTTTGCTTTCATGGTTTTGAGTCGCAGCAACCTGCTTAATGACAAACCCACGATGACGAACTACACGGAGAACGCGTTCTAATAGAACCGGTTTATCGTCGGCTTTGATGTCGAGTAGATATCTTTCCATTAGTGAGTTCTCCTAAGTATTTTCTAACATTTCGTTGTTTGCAGCACCAGGTGGTACAAGTGGCCATACATTTTCTTCTTCATCTATAAGTATATGAAGCATGTAGGCTGTTTTGCTTTCGAGCATCTCTTTAAGGGCTGGTTCGACTTCTTCTTTTGTAGTGATAGTTTTCCCTGGGATATCAAAGGCTTTCGCAAGCATGACGAAATCCGGGTTATCGTCCAAAATGGTTTCACTATAGCGGTTTTCAAAGAAGAGAGACTGCCATTGACGCACCATACCCAAGCGTTGATTGTTGATTAAGACCATCTTCACTGGGATGTTATAGCGTTTAAGGGTAGCAAGCTCTTGAACGTTCATCATAAATGAACCATCACCAGAGATTAAAATAGATTGATCGTCTGGGCGTGCTTTAGCGGCCCCAAGAGCGGCTGGTAAACCAAAGCCCATCGTGCCTAAGCCTGCAGAAGTAATAAAATTCTGCGGTTCGCGAGGCTGAATGTGTTGAGCTGCCCACATCTGATGTTGGCCAACATCGGTCGAGACTACGCTAGAGTCCGGCATCATATCTGAAAGTTGCTTTAGCATTAACGGCGCATAAATCAGATCACCTGGGTGGTCGTAACGCCATTTGAAACCACTACGTAAGCTTTCACTATGATGGAGCCACGGCGAAATATCTTTACTCATTTCAAGTTGAGGTAAAACGGTATTAATATCACCGCGTAGAGAAACGTTCGCAAGGCGTAATTTGTTTAACTCAGCAGCGTCAATATCAAGATGAATCACTTTCGCATGAGGCGCGAAGGTATCCAGTTTTCCAGTCACTCGGTCATCAAAGCGAGCACCGATAGCAATCAGCAAGTCTGACTCTTGTACGATAAGGTTTGCGGCTTTAGTGCCATGCATTCCTAACATACCTAGATAATGCGGATCATTACGCTCAATGGTTCCCAGCCCTTTAAGAGTACTTACCGAAGGCATTGGGTTGATGCGCAAGAATTCACGTACAGTATTCGTTGCTTTGCCAAGTTGTACCCCACCACCAACGTATAACACCGGGCGTGTACTGCTATTTAGGAGTTCTTGTGCTTGGCTAAGTTGATCGGTTGTAACTTGTGGTACTGGCGCTGGAGTGATCTCGGGGTTGCTCACCACTGGTGCCATTGCGAGTTGTACATCTTTTGCGATATCAACAATTACTGGGCCTGGTCGTCCTGAAACGGCGACTTCGAATGCTTCTGCTAATGTTGCTTCAAGTTCGTTAATATCGGTGACGAGATAGCTGTGTTTGGTACAAGAAAGCGACATCCCAATAACATCCATTTCTTGGAACGCATCGGTACCAATTAATGGGCTTGCTACTTGACCTGTAATGGCAACAACAGGGATTGAATCCATAAATGCATCAGCTAAACCAGTAACCAGGTTTGTGGCACCCGGACCAGATGTTGCTAGGCAGACCGCGACACTTTGAGTAGAACGCGACATGCCAATAGCGGCCATCGCAGCACCTTGCTCATGACGGCATAAAATGTGTTCGACACCGCATTCATACAAGGCATCATAGATCGGCATGATGGCTCCACCTGGGTAACCAAAAACGGTCTTAATTCCTTGTTTCTTTAGTGCTTCTACGACAAGCTTTGCTCCAATCATTGTCGCCCTCCAATGGCATAACGTTGAACGTTACGTGTTGTTCTGTAAATGCACGACATGTGCGGCTCCCGTTCTTTTCGCTTGATGTGATTAACTAATCAACATGCGAATTCTATTTTAATAGTTGTAAAAAAACCCCCGGACTTTTCAGTGCGGGGGTTTTGTGATTCTTTTGTCTATCGTTTATCCACTAGCCCCTGCGCGGTATCAATAATGACCACCACGACAATCAGGTTAATCAGTGCAGAAATGTAAACGCTAAAGTTCATTAAATTGTGAGCTCTTTTCGACATATTTGTTGGACATTTAATCCGATGCCGTAGTGGTACCATACTATTCCATCGTATGACAAGTAAAAACTCATTCTTTTTTCATATTTAGCCACCTTGAAAGCAGGGTATAAATATCATTCAAGGTTCGAACATGGTTGTATTTCAGCCTGATAATTCCACGTAATCAATGAGAAAGGAAGAATATGGGACTTGCTATTATCCATAGTCGTGCATGTGTTGGAGTGGAAGCACCGGAAGTGACCATCGAAGTGGATATCAGTCATGGTATGCCCGGTTTTGCTTTAGTCGGCTTGCCCGAAACTACAGTGAAAGAGTCACGTGATCGAGTAAGAAGTGCGATAATGCACTCACGTTTTGAGTTTCCACCAAGGCGTATTACGGTAAATTTAGCACCAGCCGATCTCCCAAAAGAAGGTGGGCGTTTTGACTTACCTATCGCATTAGGCATTTTAGTTGCTTCTGAGCAAATTCCAGCTGATCTTATTGAAGGATACGAATTCTTAGGAGAACTGGCATTGTCCGGTGATCTACGTTCTGTAAAAGGCGTCATTCCTGCTGCATTAGCGGCGCGAACCGCGAAACGAAGTTTAGTTGTTCCTCAAATGAATGGTGCGCAAGCTGCACTCGTCGGGAGAGATACTCATCGTTCTGCAGTAACGTTATTAGATGTTTGTGAAGCGCTTTGTGGTTCTAGTGAGCTGGCACTACATGAAGAGAGCCGCGTTGTGGTACAAGAAACTCACGGTCGAGATTTACAAGATATTATTGGACAGCAACAAGGTAAGCGAGCATTAGAAATTGCGGCTGCAGGTAACCATAATCTTTTATTTTTAGGGCCACCAGGAACAGGAAAAACCATGCTCGCTTCCCGTTTGCGTGATTTGCTCCCAGATATGAATGAAAACGAGGCAATGGAAACCGCTGCCGTGGGATCTTTGGTTCAGCAAGATATTAATCAACATAATTGGAAGCAGCGCCCTTTTCGTTCACCCCATCATTCAAGTTCAATGGCGGCGTTGGTTGGTGGTGGTTCTAATCCTAGACCCGGAGAGATTTCTCTTGCTCATAATGGGTTGCTTTTTCTCGATGAGACTTTTGTAGTCCCAATAATCAAAACACATCAAAAGTAAATAAGTTATTGAATTAAATCAATTATATTTTGTTTTTCTGTTCTTTTTTACATTGACAATAATCACTTTGATGACTAGGTTGTTATTGCAATGTCAATCTATGGAGTTTGATTGTGAATGTCAAAACACTAAATGAGCTTTCTTTATTAAACACTGCACTATCAGTCAAATACTCAAACTACCTAACATCTGCTGCGGAATCCTCAGTCCGTAATAAGACAATACAGCCAGTACTGAATCTTTATGCGGCATACTGTTACTTGGTTGAACAAACCAACTACACAGCATTTAAAATATTGAATGACTCAAACTCACTCAATGCACACTTCCAGTCGCTCGTCGGTTTTATTTATAGCAGTGATAGTATCACTATCAATCACAGATATACCCTATGCAACCAATTCAAATATCTTTTCCGTTACATTGCACAGGACAAGCAATTAACCCTTGATGAAGTGCAGTTATCAACCGCCAAAATTACAGAGGATGCTTCGAACTGTCTAGCACAGTTTCGAAAGCTTGAGATAGATAAAGAAAAAGCTGATTACGTAAAGGGTTGGCAAGTGTTATCAAAAGAAGGTAAAAGCCTTGAGGTTCATCTTGATACACTTTATGTGAATTTTGGCGAAGCGTTTACAAACAAAGTTCATTTGGCTCTAAAAAACTATGCTTATACACAGAAATCAACATCTCTGGCTAAGGCATTAGGAGCACTGAAAGTTCTTTTTTCCGGTATCTCTACTATTTATAACGAACGGGACGGATTGACAATAGAGGCACTTTTGAGCCGTAATCATGTGCAGCTCTTTTTCCACAAGGTGTTTAAAGTGCTATTTGTGCGCTCCCAAGCAGCCAAGCACTGCCCAAAGACTTTTCATGCTCAGTGGCGAAATACCATTAACTTTTATACAGAGTGCTTTATCAACACTGGTGTTTTCTCTGAACCCCACAAATCATTTATCGTTCCAGCTTGGAAAGACCCGAAAAATGCAGCACCCACTTTTTCAATTGGTGGCAAAGCAACACAGTTAGAAAGCAGCAGATGGTTTGCTAACATCCCACTCAAAATTAAAGATGAAGAGACTGTTTCAATTATTCAACAACGTATAGAGCGAGACATGGCGCACATCAGGCATATATGTCTCTTGAAGTTTGAGGAGCTTTTAAAGAAAGAAGATAGAAATAAAGCTTTTCGTAAAACAGGCTCAGTTAAACCACTGAGCAATAATTCACATATCTCTAAATATAAGAATTTTGTCGGTACAGACAACCTGGATAATACAGTAGCAACCTTTAATAAACACGGTATATGTCCTAATTGTTCAAACTATCAATCCTTTTTGGGGTTTCACGGTAATGCTAGCCAACTCCATATTGAGTTAAACTTACCCACCAAATCAACACTAAGTGCCCTTTTAACCCTTCTTGTGATGGAACACCCTCTGATAACGCCTTCTTGGTTGTCAAATTGGGTGCTATTTGATGTAAATGGCAATATGGTGGGCTACAAGCAAGTAGGAAATCAGCACATTGCGGTGAGTTACAAAGTACGCAAGGGAGCTACTAATGCACAACAAGAAGTTGTGCTCAATGAACTTTCTAAATCTATAGTAGATTTCTTGATATGGCATACTCACATAAGTCGTGAATACCTAAAAGACAGAGGGGATGTGAATTGGCGAAAGCTGATTTTGACCGCAACCGTTTCCAATGTAGTGTGCCCAAGTAACCTTAACACCACTCTACATTCGGCAAATGATTTTTATTATTGGCTTCAAGATAAATCGCTCTTTGATCAGGGCAGCGATATCACCCTAGTAGATGCTCAAGCAATTTCTGATATTCATTCATTACGCTCGATTAGACGACACAGAGGTTTTCAAATTTACTTGGAAACACGTTCAATGGATGCGGTTGCGGAAGCGCTTGGTCATGAAAAGAAAGATGCAAATTTACTGACATCTTATCTTCCGAAGCCACTTATGGACTTCTTTAATGCGCGCTGGATACGTCAGTTTCAGAACGCTATTTTACTTGAAGCCATGAAAGACTCAGTGTACCGACTTGATGCCGTAAACATGAGCACTCAAGATATCGAAGAGTTCTTAAAAAATCACGGTATCAGCAACATTCCAGATCATTCAGATTATGATTTTGTTCAGCAAAACTCTACAGATAATGAAGCTTCTGAATCTTTAGTATTTGACCATTTGACATACACTATATCCACCTCTCTATTACAGTTACTTATGGCGATACGCATTGTTGTTGAAAGTAGCGGTGATGGTGATTCTTTTTTAGATATTGTTTCTCACTGGTATCAATCAGCAGTGTTTGTCTTAGATACGCTAAGTTCAGGTAAGCATGGCGCTGATAATGATTTGATGGAAATGCTTGATATTGCGACTAATCACAAGCTGAATGCTGACTTAATTAAAGGAGCGCTGCTATGTTAAGTGTTGCAATCGACAATTCCTCCATTGCTAATCTCATTGAAGACATCGTGCTTGACCGTTCGAGGTTGAATGGCCTAAGTACTGAGACTCTTGAAGAGATTATAAATTTTTCAGTAGTTACTGATGACTATCGAGCATTAGATATCATTACACATATCCATACGGGTATCTACGGCTACGATGACAGGCAGCCCGAATGGTTAGAATCCAGTTTTTCCGCAACCAAATGGGTACTAATATTTGGAAAAACCCCAAAAACGATACATTGGGACACGGTTTATTTGGACGATGGAAAGAAACTAACGAACACAAAGCATCAAAAGTTATTAAATAGTTTCAAATACTGGATTACAGCGGCAGATAACCCACTTGAAAACGGTGGGAAAATTATCAGCCCAGTAACTGCTTGTCATAAAGTTACAAAAGTTATCGCCCTCATCAATGCTATCTTGCTGCACTCTAAGGAGTTAAAACTGGCAAAATATCACCTTCTGAATGTAAATGATGACTTTTGGTTGAACATTTTGATGAAATACGCCGAGCACGGAAGTTTCCACGGCGTGTACGAGATTGATAAGCGCACCCAAGTACTACTTGATACTGCTTCTCAAGGTGTTTCAGATGCAGATGTGCAAGCGTTTAAAGCTAAGTATCCCTACATTTCACAAAACAATGCTCAAGATGAAATTTGCTTATCCCTAGCTGATAGGGATAAGTCGTGTGCTTGGCTTTTTGAGCACGGTTATTATCGAACTAGAGAAGTCACTAGACTTGTTGGCAATAGCACTGTGCTGGGTGAATTGTTGTTTGATGGTAAGATGCTTTATCACGATATCAACTTACCCAATTACGCAGAGCTTCACCTCCAAGAGCCAAAACGAAACTCAGAGTATCGGGCTGTTGAGAATAGAGATACCTCAATAGGCACGAACCAAAACACAATCAAGGCATACATTGAAGCAATTCGATTGATTAATACTAATCTTGAACGTGAAGATGCTGCAAGTCCCTTAATTCCGTCCGAGCGTATCAGTGCAGGTCATATTGGTTGGTTAGTTAGTTTAAAAAAAACAGGACGTACTCGCACTTTATCGCCTAAATTTGTATTTAATTTAATTCGTCAGTGCTACGACTTTTCACAAGAGCATTTACCTTCAGAGGAAGGCGCTGTTACTTTACTAGACGAAACGTTAACTCTGCTATCTAAAGCAAGAAGTAAATCTACTAGAATATACTCCAATAATCTCCGTCCACACGAAGGCGCCTTAGCTTGGAATGAAGAGTTGCACAGAGAGATGTCTAGTACTGAGCGAGGTTATTGGTTTCAAACGGACGCAATCAATTGCTTAAGTAATGAATACATAAAAAAAGGAATAAAGCAGGTTCAAGGCTTTGTTGAAAGCACTGAAAAGCGCCACGAACGTATTCGAGCCAACGAAAGTTTGTTTGATTTGTTCTCTGTTCTGCAAGGCGCTATACAGGTCTTGGTGGGAGCAATCATGGCTCGGAGACAAGATGAGTTAGTCAAATTGAAATCTCATGGCAATCTATCACCCCATGTAGACCCTTTTTCAAAAGAAGGACTAAAGACTGAATACAGCTTGAAGTTTGAGGTAAAGAAAACTGGTTCAAAAGGCTTAAATGCTCCCGTAGAAAGACCGATCCCTTTATCTATTGCCAGGTTCATCTGGCAACTGGAGCAATTTAACATCAAAGCCTGTGAGTTAAACTTATCCAAAGGAAAGTTGTCTCTGTTTAACAATTTAGAATCACAGCGATGCCAGTTAAGTCAGGTAAATTCTAATACGCACAACGCACATATCGATGCTTTATGTGATTACTTAGAAACGGACTTAGTAGAGTACGACAACGGTGAGTACCGCCGGAATTATGTTCGTCAACACCAATTGAGACGCTTCTTTGCGATGGCATTTTTTTGGTCTAAAGGGTTTGATGGCATGGATGCTTTGCGCTGGATGCTCGGACATTCAGACATGGAACACCTATACCACTACATCTCAGAATCGGAGACAGGGACGGTACTAAATGGAGCTAAAGCCAGTGTAATTGTTCGTGGTCTTGTCGATACCACCTCTGAACTTGCGAAGCTCGAAGGAATAGAAGAGGTTCGCAAAGTGATTGCAGAGCGTCTGACTGGCGATAGTTTAACACCGATCACTATAGAGTCGGTGAGTGAAGCAGCAGAAGACTATGATGATGAATCTTATCTAACGGTCCCTCATATTAGTCAACTTCAAAAAGAGCAGGACATTGAAACGGAGGTTATCCATCTTTTAGAAGAGGGACGAATCACGCTTGAGCCCGAGTTCTTTACCGTAGATGATTGTGATGGGGGTGGCACTCAAACCTTTAACTTAATTCTAAAAATCAAAAACCTTGATTGAGGGGGGATAATGAAAGTTTTAGAGAAAAACCAAACTAAGGTACTTGAAACAGAAAAACTGTTAAGAGAAATTATTACATCCCCCATTGAGTTTAAAAGAGATGAAGAACTAATAAAAGCACTCAAGTCGCAATCGGCTATCGCTAAATATCGTAACCAAGAGCGGAACATAGCCTCATGCTCATTAAACACGGTCAAAAATATTTCAGAAGCACTTTTAGAGAGAGGCTTCTTATCCCTAGATGAACTGCGGATCAATGCAAAGCTGGCGGTAGAGGCTGTGCATCATGCTGAGAAAACATTCAAAGGTAACAAGCAAACCGTCGTGGGTTTAAAGCATAAAGTCGCAGAGCTTGAATCGGAACTGGATGCAGCGCAGCGCAGCAACTCTTTACTGACAGGTATGGTCTCTGAGTTACGCTCTAGGCTAAAGCAACTGTCTGTGCATGAAGGGACAGTAGAAGAACGGCAGGAGCTTAACCGAGAGTACAATAGGAAGATTGAAGCACAGATGAATTACACACTGAATGGGGAAGTGTGATGGCGGTTCGCAAGCTTAAGGATTTTGAACAATGGAGCCACCTAGGGTTTGATGGTGCGCTAGTATTTCGTAAGCCTTTGGACATCCCATTCGTAACCTACAGTAACCATGTGCCATGCTATGAAGCTAATGCATATATTCATAAGTTGATATTGAGAAATCTAAAAAGTGACACAATTCGTGGATATGCGCACGATATCATTCACTTGGTGCACTTTATTGAAAAACAGCCATTATTAAACCGATTTAGCCAGCTTACAGACGAAACATTTACCCTTTTTATTCAATCTCTACAAGCAGATAGGACAGCGCTCGGTGAGCTAAAACGGAAGAATAACTCCGTTATAAAGATCGCCTATACTTGCTTAGACTTCTTGCAGTTTGTCCAAGATTTTCATGATTTGAGAGCTTTTATTGGTAGGGATAAAGGTAATTCTATTCAGATACTTGAAAAGCCTTATAAGCGCAAGCAGGAAGGCCGAAGAGGGTTTATTGAAGGTGTCAAAGTCACTCATACGGCCGTGCCAACGAAAGATGAAATCAAGAAGCGTCACCCTGTATCGGGAGATGATGCCTTGCGCGTGTGGGAGTTTATAAAGTCTCAGAAAAACAAAGATAAACGCAGAAGAGACATGGCGTTATACACTTCAATGGAGCAATTAGGCGCTCGTGTATCGGAGCTTCATTTGATTAAAATGACTGATTATCAGGAAGCGAGACGCACAGGTATGCTCACTCTTACTAGCTTAAAGCGTAAAGACGATAACACCACTAGAAAGATTCCTGTGTCACACCTTTTACTATCTGTTATTGCGGATTACATCAAAATTCGCAAGAAAGTAATGAAGAAGAAAGCTAAGCATGACTACCTCTTTATCAGCTTAAAGACAGGTCAACCCTTATCCGCTGATTCGTGGACAACGTACATGAACTTATGGAGAAAAGAGCTTGGCATCGAAGGAGAGTTACATCCACACCTTTGGAGGCATGCATTTATTACAGACAAACTTAAGGAGCTTATACTGGCTACTAAAGAAGTGAATGATAAAGATGATTTTAGAAAACATTTGCTACACACACAAACGTTTAAAATGCAGCTTCAGCAGTGGACTGGGCACACAATACTTAGTTCGTTGGATGTCTACATTGATTTGGCTTTTGCTGATATTCATGGCTACACAGAGGTATACAATGCAGTTTCTCTAAAGTCGAGTGTTGACTTTGCTAAGCGTCAAATAGAGTTATTAGAAGAACAAATAGAAAGAAAAGAGCTAACAACTACCGGAGCCCTCGGTGAAATCAAAAGGTTGTTAGGGGCTTTTCAGACGGATATTGATAAAAGCATTATTTCCTCATGACAGTAGAGCTTTATTCTGTCTCAATTATAGATAATTGTAGTGTTAGTGGGTTTTCTAAATTAGCAATAGATGAATTGGTTTAAATGTAGATGTCGGTGGATAATATAGTTCGATCAAAACATATCTAAAATAAGACAGTTTCCATCTATAAAACAATAAAGTTTGATCATTTTATCTATTCTCTGTTCGAATGCTTAAGTTTATCAATCAACGACTTCTTATCATCATTACTGAGATTAGAAATCAAAACAGCTAGTTCTGCGCTTTGGTCATCTTCACAAAAAAAGTAGTTTAACGGTACGCCCAACTCATTCGCTAGTTTTCGCAAAGTATCAACATCTGGGAGATGTCTACCCTTTTCATAGTGGTTCATTCGACCACTCGCAGAGCCTTCATCCATACCGACTCTTATACCAAGTTCTTTCTGCGAAATGCCCATTTTCTTACGAGCTTGTTTGAGGCGTGCTGGAATTGGATTGTTATGCAACGTTTTATCATCTTATAATTCTCACATGCTTAGATTGTCTAAGTTTCTCTCAGTTGTGTATACTTAGCAATCCTAAGTTTTGTAAAAGTTGAGATTTCATAAAAAATGCGTCAAAGAGTTAAAATTAGTCAAAAGTTTAGATCTCTCTTAGCTTTAATAGAACACGACAGAATAAGCCGTGAAGAATTGATCCAGCTAGCACTGGAAACCACAAATTTTAATAAAACTCAAGCAACTCGATTGATTGCTCGGAATGTTCATGTATTGGTGAAACATGGATTGATACAACCGTTAGGAAAAAGAAAAGAGCGATATTATGATTTTTCTCAAGTCCGAAACGATCATGTAAATACGAAGATAATCGATCAGACGACTAGTGAATTAGTAGCAATTGAGTCTAGAGTTAGCGAGGAAATTAAAGTTTTAGATTCCGAAATAAAAACCTACAACGAGCTTTGGGAGAAATACCCTGAAAAACGTAGTCAAATTGATATGCTGTTGGAGCAGGCTAAACGAGAGCACTTTGCTCTAACTGGCAAAGAAAGAGCCTTGAAGCGTCTTATTTTTTCACAACAACAGTTATTAACTAAGGCTGACAAATAAGTTTACTAAACAGTGAAAACCTACCACTTACTACAAACTACTTTTTGTCATTGCGTCACCTGTTAATTTATGGGGTGATGATATCACCTCTAACTAGATGGCCAAATTAACCGTTCCACTACAGATTGTAGTTAAAAGGAAATAAAGGTCGTTTACGGCAATCGTCACAATCTTCAATACTTTACTCAATCAACACAACAACACCAATCATTGCATAATCTTATAGCTAATTAATTACTGAGAGAGTGTTATGGATACCAACGTTAATATTATTATCGAAATCGCCAAACGCATAACAACTAAAGACCCTAAGTCAATTTATCTATATAGCGGGCTATTGTTTGAAGCAGAAGGTAAAGCTAACAAATTAAATGACATGGGTACAATTTCGGCGATCACTTGGTTATGCCATGAAAGTTCATATATGAATAAACTGGGTTATTGTTATCGAGAGAAAGAAGTTATTGAGAGTTTGGTAATGGTAGAACTATCAAAGCTGTAATGAGTTACCCGGTATAGCGGGTGAGCTAGCGAGGTTCTGGACAAAAGCGATTTAGAGTACCTACACAAATTTCTACCACGTCGACTCTTCCATACAAGTTGCTAAAATCGCGACTACACGTATATCTACATTGAGAATTATATGAGTAGATGGTTAGTATAAGACTAAGCTCATATATAACTATTATTTCTAGGAAGTCAGTATGCTTAGGTTGAAACATTTAATTTGTGTTTTCCCATTATTATTTTTAACAGCTTGTCAAATTGAAGGAGATGAAGAGCAAGAGGAAGGTTCTACTGAATATGTAATTCAAATAGGCGATGTCTATATTGAAATGACAGAAGAAATCATCGAAGAGTTAGAAAGTGAAGACACCTTCAGAGGTCAACTTGGTATTATGTACGAAAATTTTGAGCCGCAACTTAACCGCGATGATAGTTACGTAGGTATCGATACTCTAAACAATGGAATTCGAGATGACATCGAAGCATTTATCGAAGGAATCCAAGCAGAAGAGTCGGCAAAAAGTGCAATGAAACAAGCTGCTCGTACCTTGCAAGATGTACTAACCATAGACTATACACAAGATGATGGAAGGGCCATCGGTTACGAAAAGATGAACGACATCTCAAAAGTACTCGCATGCTATGGCTATCTGGGTATAGCTGGTAGTGATATGTATAGTTTTAACATCATGCTTGAATCGTTAACATACAACACTAAAAATCGAATGACGCGCTATATGGACTTTTCCAAGGCGATAAGCGGAGGTTCATTTGGTAATCTAGATGACAAGGAGGAGTATTGTGAATAATCGATATATTTTGTCGATATTTTGTAACAGTTCAATAGTGACTCTCGAATCATGATCTGTATTCGCCGATATGTCTGACTCATTTTTGGACAAAAGCTTGCTAGCGCCTTTACTAAATTAGTAATTCATGAATAACAATAAGTATGGATAGTCACTTAGCTTAGTGTCCAGTATTGATGGGTCAGCCCACACAAAACCAACCTTGAACTCAGAATATCAAGCGTTGCGAATCTGATTAAATTTATTGTTAAATCTCTTATCGCCGCTTGTGCTCAGTTCTTGAGGCTATGTCAGGTATAGAGTCAGCAGGGCTAACTGAAGTTTGAACTTTAGCTCGATCTTTTAACCTCTTCTGAGCAACATAAGCAAAAGATTTCCCAGTTCGCTCTGCCTCTGTTTGTATTTCATAAATTTCCTCTCCAGAAATAGGGTTATCTCTCGCATCGATCATTGTCGAAAAATGATACGTAGCTTCATCCTCATTTTCCGAACGAGTTGCATGCTCGATAATGTCTTTTGGCTCAACACTTACTGCTTCCTGCATACCTGAGCCTATAGAGCCGAAATTTTGTTTGAACCAATCACCTTGCTCCACACTATTTTTTAGCACGAACAAGTCATGGTCATTAAACGGAACATGAAAATCATTAAAATTGATGAACTGCCGCCCATCAATTCTCATTTGAAAATGAAAATGAGGATAATCAATAGATGTACCATAATGCCCCTCAAAATCGTTCTTGGAGCAGTCAAATGTCCATTCGATATTTTTCCACTTAACGGTATATGACAATATTTTCCTATCTGCTTTCTCTTCTTCTAAGTCATTGATGTTGGAAAGCATACGCTCCTGATTCGCGCACCATCGAATGAATGCCGCGATATTTCCATATCCATATTTCGCGTAAATTTTAGGAAAATCTTTCTTTTTGAATTTGCACTGGCGTAAGAGCCAATGAAGGCAAGGTACGTCTTTACTGATTGTCTTGAAAGGTTTGTTACATAAATAACAAACGCCTCGTTCATAGCCAGCTTTAAACCCTTCGGCTTGTCGTTGATGCTCATCGTCATTCAGTCGGTTCATTTCTTCGATTTCTTCAGAGGACATTTTTTCAAATATTTCTCTGTACTTCTCTGTATCGTGTTGCATTCATACCCTCCTGAAATTTAACGCGTTACTAAATTGCTTTATATTCGTGATGTTGCGCATAGACATACAGCCAAAAAGTTGTAGATTGGGTATGTAAAGCTATTTAACAACAAGTAGTTACATGGAGTTATTGTATGTCTAACGAAATTCTTATGAAAGCACTCTTTGCTCAGCAAAGAGCCCAAATTATTTTTATGAAGTCTATGAATGCAGACCTTATGTCTAACGCATATGTTTACGCTTGGATGCATGGTGTATACCCCGTATTTCAAGACGGAGATAACAGCGTACCAGACAGACCACACGAAAGTTTCTCAGAGCACTTTGTGGTTTCCTCAGAATTTACGATGGAAGTAATAAAGTATTTAGATGATCTTTGGCTAGAAGACAATAGCCCTACTTTCTACGAGTTAGAAGATAGATTCGGTGGAAAAAGTAATCGATGCGAACTTTTGAATATTTGTCGTTACGCATATTTAGACGGACGCTTCGATGAAAGATTATGGGATGCACTTCTCACTAAAATGAAGCACCCAAGTGAAGCTAGATCTTTAAATGCAGATTTCAATGAAGACGACCTGTATATTATTTAGACTTCATATGGTTCTTTGGGATGCAGGGCACAGATTTCAATTTAACGCAGCAATAAGCGGCAAATGAACGTGTGCCATGTTTGAGCGTAACGAGTTCAGCACGCGTTCATAAAGCCGACTTAATTGCCTTGTATGGCTTAATTTTCAGACTTACTTTTAGTAGGTTCGGGTTTCTGTTGAGGCTTCATGTTTATAATCCCTTCAACGCTAGCTTCTTCTTTTCTCGCAGGACGAAGAGCCTCAAGACCATTGATTGAATCACCAACAGCGACATTATGAATAGTTTTATTTACTTCTTTTGTCATTTTCATTTCCTTTTCTATAAATTGATTAATGGCAGTAGTACCTCCAATGATCAGAGTTAGAATAACTCCAAACACAAATGAAATTGCTGCCGATGTGTCTAATGACTTCAATAAAGGATCATTTGTTTGTGTTTCAGTAACGATCCCCTCAAGATACTTAGCATTGCGTTTAAAAACAAAAAGAATTGAGACAACACAAACAAGAAAAGATAGTAGCGCCACAAAATACAGTACCAACCCTTCAACTGAACTAGCACCGACGGTTGTTAATAGCGTAACGAGTAAACCTATTGCTCCAGTACTTAACGTTAGCAAACTTTTATCCAGCTCAAATTTCGTATTTAGCCAAGCTCCAACCGTAGCGGCATAAAACTCTACTTCTTTTTCTTTATTGGACACTGTATACCTCTAGATCTTGCATAGGGCCATGTAGCAGCATTAAGATGCGACGCACGCTTGCTAAACTGTGAGCGAAGCGAAACCGGCAAGCGTAAGGAATCACTCTTAAATGCTTATATACCATTTGTCTACGATGATAGTTCGCCAGTTTCTGATATTCTTACAAGTTCATTTAGTAAGCTATCGATGTCTACTGAATCTTCAACTTCAAGACCTAAATACCCGCAAAAGACTACTGCTAAATGCTCCATGTAGTCGGTCATGAAATCATCTTCTATTTGCATGTATGCAATTAGAAAAAGAGCAACGATACGCCTATTAATATTTGTCAAATACTCTGGCTCGGTTGGGGTTACAATTGACGCAATATACTCAAAAAGGAAGTATGTATAATAAAGAACATAAGGGAGTCGCGTGTACAAATAACGCTGTTGCGTATAGACCTGCTCAGGCCCAGAGAAAATAAAGTTTATGTTAAGTAGCTCTGTTTTTATGGCCTTATGCTCAGTAAATAAGTGAGTGGCTTGATTGCAAACACGATCGAAACTGTCAAAACTAGACTTGTTATAACGCAGCTCACCGAGATACTCTGGGCTCATAACTCCTTCTAAGCCAATCCGATTCAAAACAGTATTGATACGTTTCGCATGCCCTTCAGGCCCTCCGCCATTTTTGGGCCTTAGAAACATAGGATCTAGGGATAACTTTTCGACAAAATCATTTTCATCTATGACCATAGCTTCGAGGAGATAAAGACTTTCTTGAATAGGTTTTCTTAGTAGCATAAAAGCCACTGACATTTTCCCTTTTTCGGCAGCAGTCAAAGCTTCATAAATACAGTGCAACATATCAGATAACACGGCTGGTAATACGACGGTTCTGATAACCAAACTACGTTCATCATGCTTTTGTTTTTTTTCTAACCAATCGAGAATGTTTATCTCACCTTCAAGCGATTTAATCTCATGCTCTCCAAATGAAAATTCATGGCGAAAAGCGCTATTTTTTTCGCCTGAACGGAGGAACTCTACCATTACATCGTGCATGAACATGCATGCAGCGTGAGCATCTCTAAATTCTTTTGGAAGCTGCATTTCTTTCCTCATCCTATGTTCACTCACACATATTCAACTAAAGCCAAATTAAGATTTTTTCTTCGGTAAATTATCTAACAACTTACAAAATGCTCTATCCGCTGCACCTTGCCCTTCATAAATGTAACCAGTATCAAAAAACAAATCTCCACCTTCGTTACTTACCTGAATTCCCCAGCAACCATGCTCTTTCTCTGGATTTTCCACAATTTCTACAATAATTTTGCTCACAAGGTAATCTCCTTTATCTATGATTGTCACATTCAATGCGATCCCAAGTCATGGTACGAATTGCCATTAAGCCAATAGCCACGTTATTTCATATTAAATGCATTAGATGAATTAAGTCAAAGAGGAAGCTGTGGGAATGTTACGAGTATCTACTCTAACGCGGTTTGGGGCATAAATGCGTTTGGTTCCGATACAGTTCAACTCGACTTTGGGCTGAATTGTGTTAAAGAGTTCTTAAATTCGTATTTCTAGGAAAATGTCTAATATAGAAAAAATAACGCTAAATTAACTCGCGGAGACGAGATTGCGCAGGAGTTCGGGTACAGCGTTCTGCTAGCTGACTTTAATACAGTTTCACGTTTAATGTTTGTATAAGGCAATTGATTCTGTCGGTTCTCAACACATATTTACTTTTTTCAGACCTATCGATACACCTTAATGCATTTTTGGTCGCAAAATAGCGATCATAAGCCAATCCCCGCTCGCATCTAATCGAGTGAGTTGATTGCCAAGTACCACCCGAACCTGTGGAGACGCCAACCATTCTACATGCAGCCTTCATATAACTATCGAAAGCACTAGTCTGATTTTCAATCGCCCTCACCTGGTCTTGATCTTCAAGTTTGGAGTAAATAATATCCATCATATCTACTGTCAGGCTCTGGTATCTATCCCTTTCAGAAGCAAAATTGCTCCCGACTGACATAGCGCTTCCTTCAGGCCATACTTTTTCGTCGGCGAAAGACGAGGAACATATCATCATCAAAACTACTAAATAGCTAACTTTTTTCATAGTGTCCTTCTAGACATGTCATGCTGGAGCCATTTCGGCTTAAAAAAGCATAAGCGCGGCTTTTTCGCGTCCTATGCCTTTACTTGTTAACTCAGTGGAGGCACTAAGGTCCTGTTGTGTCCAGTTCTCTACTTTCAGTTCTTGGTTGAAAGTAAACTGACACCATCTTTCTTTACCGTTTAAGATCTGTTCAAGCCAATAACTATTGTCGTCCCACATTCTGTCAAATGGTAAAACAGTAATGTTGTGCCACTTAGGAGCAATTTCTTCAGACTCCGCAACTTTACCTACCCAGTGATGTGACAAATAAACAAACATGCGCTGATTCCAAGAGCTTGGTTTATCGACATAAGGGAAATAGAAATCGATAACATCACATAACTTCATATTGGAAGGAGTGACGAAAACTTCTTCCTCAAATTCTCTAATAGCTGCTTCAATTGGGGTTTCACCCTCTTCTACTCCCCCACCAATTCCCAGAACGTTCCCTTTACCGAACCCAGTCTTCTTTATACTTTTGCGAAGCAAAAATACCAAGAGTTTTGGGTCACCGTTAAGCGCCTTGTAATGCTACCTTTCTGCCATTGGATGATCAGGATTTAGCTGTAAAAGATCCCAAAGGTTTCCATATAAATCTTCAAACACTGCAACCGTCCCGTAATCTTGCTCCTGAGGCTCTCGAATGAAGTTGATACCGAGGGACTTCATTCGTTCAAAGTCTCGCCAAAAATCGTCTGTATTGAGAAATAGAAATACCCTGCCACCCGCTTGATTACCCACAAACTCTTTTTGTTCAGGTTTTGACGCCCTTGCAAGTAACAAAGTAACTCCGTGGGAATTTGGTGGTGCGACAACAACCCAGCGTTTATCTTGCTCTGGTTGGTAAGTATCTTCAATAAGCTCGAATTTGAGCTTGCCGACGTAGAAATCTATAGCCTCATCGTAGTCATTAACTACTAACGCAATATGTACAATATTCTGTTTCATTGCATTCCTGCCGTTTTGAATGGGTTAATTCTCTCGTACATGTATTTACTCTCGATTACAGCTAACGCCTTGTTAAAGCGCGCGTATTTTTGCGTCGCTTTTCAGCGACTTGTTAAATTGTAAATTCTCGCACTCGCATCTTATCTTGTAGAAATCTACGACCTTTTTACTTTCTTCCGATAAATCCAAGGCTCTAAGCCTGCGCTTACCAAGTCGAGCATCCAGCATAGCTAAACATCTTATAAGAAGATTACCTGAAGTAAGTGACGAATCGATAGAGTTATTGCAGTATTCATCCAATGAATCGTAAAATGTATACTGGTTAAACTTACCTTCAGAGGCAAGTTCGTCATAGGCGATTTTCTGTGCTTCGTATGGCGTAATATTCTCTCGCTCAACTATTTCATCAATTCGATCATACTCAACAGAATAAAATGATAGCGTGCACATAGTCCATATTTCATTCTTATCGAAAGTAATATAGCCTAGACCTTCTTCATCATGACTCCCACGATAATGCGTAGACCTGAGCTCAACTCTTCCTCGTACTAAATCTGAAAAAAAACCTTCTACTTTTTTCTTTCGCTTACTCCATTGCATAATTTTTGCCATTTAACGCCCGCATAATGGGCAAAAAGGGTTGGCTAAAATTGGCGACGAAGGAGCAAAAAGCCAACGTTTTTTGTCCCTATTAATGCGTTTGTTAGAGCTCTAGCGCTTAGGATGTGGCTCCCAGTTTAAATAGGCTTCATCTGCCACATTCAACATTGCCAAATCTTCTGCTGTGTCACCATAAGCATAAACTCGTTCGTATTGCTCAAGCTCAAACTTAGAGCCGAGAAATTTCGGCTTATTAGAACAACTGCAATCACCATTAACATAACGTCCAGATAATTTACCACTCTCAACTTCAAGTTCACTACAAACGAGGGCAAACCCGTTATGAGTACACCACGGCTTTAAATAAACGTCGAGAGATGCTGAAACAATAACGATTTGATCACCATTATTTTTGTGCCAGTTCAGCTTATTTAAGGCCTCTTCTCTAAGGTAGTTAGGCACAACATCCTCAGCATATTTCTTCCCAGCGGCTGCGACTTCATCAACCTTACGGCCAGAGAAAGCCACAAAGCTAGCAATGGTTCTCATTCTAGGAGCCGGAATAATACCCGCTTTATAAAGTATGAAAAATGGTGGCAACACTATTTTGGCCAGTAGTGCTCGCCGCCTTGTTCCAGAAAAGTGAAGAAACTTAGTGTACATATCTGCATTGGTGATCGTCCCATCGAAATCAAACAGTGCGATATTCAAATTATTCCCCGAGCTCTAACATTTTAATATCGTGCCAGCACGAATTCATCCATTCAGTATACCCAAAGAATCATAGGTAACCAATGGAATCATATGAACTTAATGTAGTATTATTATAAATTTCTAGTGAAAATTCATGCAAGCACATATTCCTACCTATTCAAGGCAGGTTATCAACCTGGATCTTTCCGTTAGTAGCTTATTATTCAATACATTAAAGGTGGTTGAGTATGGTATTCATGCGTAGTCATAATTAAAAAACCAGTCTATTTTAAGCCATAACCCTTGCAACACTCAATAAACTGTATGTATATACATGTTGAAAGCCTGCTGTCTGGCCAATATTTTAAGAATTGGAAAAAGAGAGCTAACTAGCTTTGGGGTATTTTCGTGTTTCATATCCCCCGTTAGTACACCTCTGGATATTAGTAATTTAATGTGGTGGTCATTAGTAAAGGGCAGCTCCAATCTCTCTCTGAATTCAGTGGCTGAATCAGTTGATTAATTGAATATTCATTCATGATGAGGAGCTAGATGAAGAAGTCAGATTGAATGGATAACATAGATATTTGCTCGATTAAATACAAAATGAATGACCTATCGTTTCGCTAGCATCTGAAGCGATGCGATCTACTAACTCTGATACCACTCAAAACCTCCCAAGCCTCAAATTGACAATATTTATTGCTCAAACTCGATATTAGGAAAATGCCTGAATTTGAACGTAAGGTACTGGATTCGCTTCGAGAGCCTTTAGAGTCTGGTGAAATTATTATTTCCCGTGCGCAAGGCAAAACGAGGTTTCCTGCTCGATTTCAGCTAGTCGGTGCGCTTAATCCAAGCCCTACAGGGTATTATCAGGGAAACGAAGCTAGAATTAATCCACAAAGCATACTGCGTTATCTAAGCCGTTTATCGGGTCCTTTGTTGGATCGGTTTGATATGTCGATCGAGATTCCGGCACTGCCACAAGGTACGTTGGCCAATGGCGGTGACCGAGGTGAATCAACCGAAGTGGTAAAGTTAAGAGTACAGCAAGCCAAGGAGAGAATGGAGAAGCGACAAGGAAAGGTCAATGGTTTATTAACGAGTCGAGAGGTGGAAAAGCATTGCTATCTAGAAAAACAAGACGCAGAGTTTCTTGAAGCAACCTTACACCAGTTGGGACTATCGATACGAGCATATCATCGAATTTTGAAAGTGGCGCGTACCATTGCCGATTTAAATGAAGATGTGATGATTCATCGGACACACCTTGCTGAAGCCTTGGGGTATCGTTCAATGGATCGATTATTAAAGCAGCTCAGCTCTCAGACAGTATCATTTTAGATGGGGTTGTTAGTGAAGGCTTTCTAATGGTTAGTGTTATTTAAAGTAAAAACTGAGAGCTTTATCGCTCTCAGTTTTAATTTTATTGTTCACGAATCTATCTTGGTGACTACAGAGTCAGGAGGTAGTTGACCAATGCAGTATATTTCTCGAAGGAATCAATATCCTGAGTAAGTACTTGATATTTACCATTAACAACAACAGAAGGTACGCCTCTTAAACCTGTTTCACTAAAGGCTTGATCAAAGCGACGCACCATGGAATCCACAGCAAAACCGTTAAACGTCGCATCAAATTTGTCGCCATCGATACCATTGTCGGTAAAGATTAGGCGTAACTCTTCAACATTGTTAGGTATTTGTTTCTTAACATGTATGCGGTCAAACATAACAGGGACCATGGTATCTTCAACATTCAGTGAAACCATTGTTGCATAGGCTTTACTCATGTTTGAGCCCATGTTGCCACCCATGAAAGATACATGACTTTTTTCTAACGCTGTTCCTTCAGGGAGTTCTTGCTTTAATTGTTGAATCAATGATTCGAATTGAAAGCAGTGTGGACAATAAAATGAAAAGAACTCCGTAACGAGAGACTTATCAGATTTAGGAAGATCTAACACATTGTAGTGCTTTCCTTCATCAAATTGAGCTGCATGTAATGATAGGCTCATTAGTAAAGTCGCGGCGAATGCGAGCAGTTTCGCTGTTACTTTGGTCATTATTTTCTCCATTTATATAATTATATTTTTATTTACCACTGCGGCAGCAAGCTTAATGGTGCTTCTTCTAGGGCTGCTATCTGTTCTTTAAATGCGAGTACTTGGCTTTCCCAATATTTGGGGTCATTAAACCAAGGAAAAGCATTTGGAAAAGCAGGATCAAGCCATCGCTTTGCTAACCAAGACATATAGTGGACCATCCTAAGACCTCGTAATGGCTCTATAAGTTTCAATTCAGTGGGATTAAAATCGCAAAACTCTTGGTATCCTTCAAGTAAAATATCGAGCTGAGTTAATTTATCATGTCTTTCTCCATGCAGCATCATCCAAATATCTTGTGCTGCTGGCCCATTTCTCGCGTCATCTAAATCTACAAAGATCGGCCCTTCACGCCACAGAATATTACCAGGGTGACAGTCTCCATGAAGCCGTATTGGCTGCCAGTTATCATACCAATGTTGCTCTAGTCGGGTTATCAATAAGTCCAAATCACTAAAAAAAGCGTTTTCTAAATGTGAAGGGATAAAGCTTGATGCTTGGAGTATTTCTCTTGGTTGATACAAATAGTCATGAAGGTCAACCGTTGGTCGCTGCGAAAAGAGCTCCGCTTGTCCTACTTTATGAATGCGCCCTAAAAACCGACCAACCCATTCAAGTTGGTCTAAGTTATCGATCTCAAATTGCCTACCACCGACACTATTAAATAATGAGAACCAGTAACCGTTATACTGATGCAGAGTTGCGCCATTGATTGAAACGGCCGCTGCAATGGGAATCTCTGCTTCGACTAACTGATTAGCAAAATGGTGCTCTTCTAAGATCTGCTCTTTGCTCCAGCGTTCAGGGCGATAGAATTTAACGACATAACGTTTCTTTTCCTCGTCAATGAATTGATATACTCGGTTTTCATAGCTATTGAGAGCAAGAAAACCTGACTCGGCACGGATACCAATACTTTCTAGTGCGTACCACATGCAGTCAGGAGTGAGAGCGTTGAAGTTAAAACTGGCTTCGGTCATTATAAAAAAAGGGCTCATTACTGAGCCCTTTTCCATTATTTATCGAGTTACAAGTCTTTAATAAATCGACTTTCGACTGCGATAGTAAATTGTTGGCTGTCTTCGAGTATAAACTGAATCTTGGTGACAGACGAATCGAGTTGATCGGATTTTATTCCTAGGCTTAATGGGAAGTTGAGAACTTCTCCAGGAGATACCTGTATTTGTTGCTTGCCATACCATGATACTCCTTCAATACCTTCAACGCTCAATTGATAGACTTGATCCTGCTGGGTTTTATTGATGATTTTTAAGTTATAGGTATTTTCTATCTCGCCTTGTCTATTTTCTCTAAACAGCTGAGAGCGATCTCGAAGGACCGATAACCCGACCGGCTCGACCGTCACGATTTGTGTAACGAAAAGCCCACACATAATGATCATAATCAGGCCATAGCCGATAAGCTTAGGTCGCATTATCTTAGTGCTTTTTCCAGCTAGGCGGTGTTCGGTGGTGTAATCAATAAGGCCTTTTTCATACCCCATACGATCCATGGTTACATTACAAGCATCGATACATGCTCCACAGTTAATACACTCATATTGTAAGCCATCTCGAATATCGATTCCTGTTGGACAAACTTGAACGCAGAGGTTGCAATCAATGCAGTCCCCAAGCCCTTTTTCTTTTGGGTTGTCTTTGCGTCCGCGTGGCCCTCGGGTTTCACCACGCTTCGTATCGTAACCAACAATAAATGTGTCTTTGTCGAACATAGCAGACTGAAAGCGCGCATAAGGGCACATGTGAATACATACAATTGAACGCATCCAACCAGCATTGGCATAAGTAATGATTGCAAAAAATAGCATCCACATAACGGGTGCCATGTCTGCGTTAAATGTGGCGATATTAACAACAAAATCTTTGATAGGGACAAAGTAACCAACAAAGGTTAGCCCCGTAATCAGTGCGATGCCAAACCAAGCTAAGTGCTTTAATGTTTTTCGCCACAGCAGTTTTGGGGTGAGTTTTCCTGAATCTTGCTTGCGGCGTTTATTCGCAGCTCCTTCTAGCTTTTCTTCAAACCAGATATACATGAAGGTCCACACCGTTTGTGGGCAGAGGTAACCACACCATACTCGGCCTAAAAACGTGGTAATAAAAAACAAACCGAATGCCGCTATCATGAAGAGCAGGGCCAATATCGTCAGGTCCTGTGGATAGAGAGTGGTGCCAAAGAAATTAAACTGTTGATTGCCAAGGTCGAGTAAGACTGCTTGACGTTCACCATAAGGAAGCCAAGGAATGGAAGCAAATAATACAAGAAGGAACCATGCTCCGTAGCGTCTAAGTTTTTGGTACGCTCCTTTTGCCGCTCTAACATAAATACGATTGTTGGGGTTAAAGCGATCGTCTTGGCCTTTATGAGTCTTGGGGTTATAAACCTTGGGCGTAACATCTTTTACATCGATTTTCTTGTGACTCATAACCCTTCCTTTGTATGTCTATTTTGTCGTGATTTTTATTATTATCGAATGAATAACTTTTATTAGCATATGGTGAAGTACAAGTATAACCGTGTTTGAGGTTAATTAACTTTACACTTATCAATATTTATCAACATAGATCACAAGCCTTTAACTCATAGTGAAAGGAGAGCTTGTTCGGTCGCGTTCGAAAAGCTCTATAAAAGATGAGTGTTATTTGATGATCCCACGAGCTCGAAGAATTGCCGTTTTAAAGTCGTCTTCTTGGTCTTTCTTTAGGCCAGGAATCATTTCATCTTTTGTGCTGTTACGCATCTTGAGGTGGTAGATCAAAATATCATCGGTTAAGTTTTGCAGGTTGCCTTCATACCCCGCCTCTTTGCTGAGTTTTACGATAAACTCTAGGAGGTTCAGTTCGGAATCTTTCTGCCATTCAGGTTCTAACAATTCTAGTAGCTCTTCGACACGGTGACATTTCATAGGTTTCTCCAATATTTTTATAGCTTGGGTGGAAAATAGCAAAATTGAGTCGAATACCAAAGTGAAATGACAGAAAACAGGCATAAAAAAAGCACGTTTAGCGCGTGCTTTTTAAGCATGATAGTTGTGATAAACAGTTAGGCAGCTTTAGATTTAACAGCTTCTTCTAAAGTTTCACGAGCATTTCTTTCGGCTGGAGTTGCTCCTGGAGAAAGAGTTTTGTGCTTACCGGCGGGAACAAAATTATTACGACGGCGCGAAGCACTACCATGGGTGTGCGAACATCTAGCTACAGTTGGGCGCATTTGTGGGTATTTTTAACCTATTGGTTAGACAGTTCCATTGTAGAATCTTAAACCTAACACAATTATTGAGCTAAACTTCACAAAGTAGAAATGCTCATATTGGCATATAGCCGTTCCGAATAATTGCTAAGGATTCGAGTATCATATTTGCACTACAAGTACCTACATAATGTGATCATTGTAGCAATTATGAAAATAAAGATCGATAGGTTACTGTTTGCACAAACCAAGAAAATAGTAAATAGTATCGCTATGCAATTGAGTTTTGTTTGGAAAGGGTATTACATTGCGGTAAGCAAAGGAGGTCGTTATGTCTTTTTTAAAGAAAACACTCGCAAGTTTTGGTATCGGTTCGGCGAATGTTGATGCGGTTTTGCAACATGAAGTGCTTTACCCTGGAGATGTAGCTAAAGTCACGATTCATGTTTACGGCGGTAAAACGGCTCAATTGGTGGAAAACATTGAGGTGCGATTATATTGTCGCTATATCGATGAAGAAACGGCTAATGGGGCAAGTGAGGGCAGTGATCGCACTCAACGCGTTCATCGACGTTATACTTTGGCTTCATGGTCATTGCCACAGTCGTTTACCATCGAGCATGGAGAAACTCGTGATTTCGAGTTAGACATCGAGATTCCGTGGAATACCCCTATTACTATCGGCGATACCAAGGTCTGGTTGGAAACGGGCTTGGATATCTCAATGGCAAAAGACCCCACCGATAAAGACATGTTGACCATTCGTCCCGATCCACTTCTTGATGCAATTTTTAGTGAATTTGAAGAGCAAGGGCTGAGAATTCGTCAAGTTGAGTGTGAAGCGGTTGAAGGGTTTGCTATGCCTTTTGCTCAAGAGTTCGAATTTGTTCCCACGGCAGGCCCATTTCATGGACGTTGGCGAGAGGTCGAAATCGTGGTTTATCGAGAACAAGACTCGCTTCAACTTTGGTTTGAAGTGGATCGAAATTTACGTGGTGTCGGTGGAATGTTAGGTAGCATGTTAGGTAAAGGACAACTAAAACGAACAATGACATTAGACACAAATACTGAGCCTACAGAAGCGGCGAAAAAAGTATTAGAGTTTCTTGATACCAGTTGTTGATCTAAGTAATAAAAGAGACACCTTGTTCTATTAAATTACCGTTTCCAAAAAGCGGGAAAAAATAGAACAAGGATAGTTAAAATTTCTAAACGTCCCATCAGCATTCCAAAACTTAATACCCATTTAGCCAAGTCTGGCAGTAGAGAAAAATTTCCTGTAGGGCCAATTAAATGCCCCATTCCCGGCCCAACATTGGCGACTGCTGTAATTGAGCCCGATATACTGGTTACGGGGTCCAAACCTAAGCTACTTAAAAGTCCGGCAATTGCGATAATTGTAATGAAAAAAGTCAGACCAAATGCCACCACAGAACGCACAATATCATCGTTAACAGGGCGGTTGTTGTAGCGTTGAACAAAAACTCCGGAAGGGTGAATCAGTTTCATTATTTGTTTATTCAGAAGCGTTATTGCTATTTGAAAACGAAATATCTTGATTCCTCCTGTGGTTGAACCTGAACAGGCTCCAACCATCATTAAAAAAGCGAATAACGTTGTGGGTAATGCTCCCCATGATGTAAAGTCATCCAGCCCAAAGCCCGTCGTAGTAACCACTGACACAATGTTAAACATCGAAACTCGGTATGCGTCAATCATCGCATAGTGGTTATGGAAGTGAAGCCAAAACGCCACAACTGAGCTTGCCGAGATAAATAAATAAAAGAATCCTCGAACCTGAGCATCTTTCAATAGCTCTTGAGGGCGACGTTTGTGTAGCGTTGAAACAAATAACAGAAAAGGCAGTCCACCTAGAAACATAAATCCGGTCGCAACCCAATGAGTAGAATTTGAAAATTGATTCATTGAACTGTCGGAGGTTGAGTAGCCACCAGTAGAAAGCGTAGTGAAGGCGTGATTAATTGCTTCGAACGCAGTCATTCCAGTAGCAATGTAGCCTAGACAGCATAAAGCGGTGAGAGTCACGTAAACACTGACAATATTCTTCGCCACGGTTTTTGCTCTAGGGCTACTTTTGTCAGACCAGTCTGATGATTCGGTTTGGAATAGCTTCATTCCCCCAACGTTGAGCATAGGTAGAATGGCAACAGCCATCACGATAAATCCTACTCCTCCAAGCCATTGTAGAATCGAACGCCAGAGCAGAATGCTGGGTGCCATTTGGTCAAGATTGCTTAATATCGTAGAGCCCGTCGTCGTAATGCCTGACATGGTTTCAAAGTAGGCATCGGTGAAACTAATATGGTTAATAAAAACAAACGGTAGTGCGGCGAATACGCTGGCAATTGTCCAAACTAAGCTAGTGATGAGAAACATATCTCGCACATTTAGCTTAAAGTTTGGTGTTCTACCTAGAGATAAAAATGCAAAAGCCGCGATATGAGTAATGACGACCGACTGGGCAAAGTCAATAAATCCAGGTGTGCCGCTAAGAAAAGAGACAAAGGTTGGAATGTACATAAACAGGGCTAACTTAGAAAGCACCAGCCCTAATACAAACAATATCGATCGATAGTTTAGCATTGCAAGTTAGTCGCTATAGGAAGAATGGACTAGGTTGGAATAGTGCTTCAACATCGGGCACATATTTCTTATTCACAAGGAACATAATCACATGGTCGCCTTGTTCGATAACCGTTCGGTCATGAGCAATGTGAACATCTTCTCCACGAACAATTGCCCCAATAGTCGTACCTGGAGGAAGTTTAATATCACCAACGGCTCGCCCTACCACTTTTGATGTCGCCTCATCTCCATGAGCGATGGCTTCGATGGCTTCGGCTGCTCCTCGGCGCAACGACGATACGTTAACAATATCAGCCCGTCGAACATGGGTTAAAAGTGCGGAAATTGTCGCTTGTTGTGGGGAGATGGCAATATCAATAACGCCACCTTGAACCAAATCTACATAGGCTCCACGCTGAATCAGCACCATTACTTTCTTTGCGCCTAAACGTTTAGCAAGCAAGGCAGACATGATGTTGGTTTCATCTTCATTGGTGAGAGCAATAAATACATCAACTTGGTCAATGTTTTCTTCTGTAAGCAATTCTTGATCGGCTGCATCGCCACAAAAAACGATGGTATTTTCGAGTTCTTCAGAAAGGTATTCAGCTCTAGCTGCAAAGCGTTCAATCAATTTTACGCGATAGTTTTTTTCTAGTCGTTTGGCGAGTCTGGCACCTATATTTCCCCCGCCAACAATCATGATACGTTGATAGTTTTTTTCGAGACGCTGTAATTCACTCATGATGGTACGAATGTGATTACTTGCTGCTACAAAGAATACTTCGTCATCGGCCTCGATAATGGTTGTTCCTTGAGGGCGGATAGCTTTCCCTTGACGGAAAATGGCGGCGACTCGGGTATCGATGTGTGGCATGTGATCACGCAGGGCAGAGAGGGCGTTACCTACCAGAGGCCCACCATAATAGGCCTTAACGGCAACTAAGCTGACCTTTTCTTCGGCAAAGCTGACAACTTGCAGTGCTCCGGGGTAATTAATCAAGCGTGCAATGTAATCGGTAACTAAAGCTTCCGGTGCAATAAGATGGTCTACAGGAACCGCACCAGATTTAAACAATTCGTCTTTTGCTGCGAGGTATTGTGGAGAGCGAATTCGAGCCACACGGTTGGGTGTATTAAAGAGGGTATACGCGACTTGGCAAGCTGCCATATTGGCTTCATCAGTATTGGTGACTGCTACTAACATATCGGCATCTTGAGCTCCGGCATCCCTCAGAACATCAGGGTGGCTCGCGTGTCCCGTTATCACTCTGAGATCATATTTATCTTGCAGCTCACGTAAACGATCACTGTCGTGGTCAACGATGGTAATATCGTTGTTTTCACCAACCAAATTCTCAGCTAGCGTTCCGCCGACCTGACCTGCACCCAGAATGATAATTTTCATACTTTAATCTCTTATTCGCCTTAGATTTTTCACCAAGGATATTCGATTAGTTGATTACGCTTTTTTGCTTAATACCGCGTAATAGAAGCCATCCATATCTTCCTCGCTCGGAATAATTTGACGACCTGGATTGTTTATATCAGAGTCCAATAACTGGGCATCAGATGTACGATTTAAAAATGCTTTTACTTGTAATTTGTTTTCTTGTGGTGTGATAGAGCAAGTTGCGTACACAAGGGTTCCACCTGGCTTTAGCTTTCTCCACATCGCATCAAGAATTTCACTTTGTAGTTGAGTCAGCGCGTCAATATCGTTGGCCCGACGTAGCCATTTTATATCAGGGTGGCGGCGAATGACACCAACTGCTGAACAAGGTGCATCTAGCAAGATTCGGTCAAATTGGTCACCTCGCCACCATTGTTCTGGAAAGCGAGCATCACCACAGATAACGTCGGCATGTAAATTGAGACGAGCGAGGTTATCATCGACCCGTTGAAGACGTGTCGGATCGCAATCGATGGCGACGACTTCAACATCATCTGTTCGTTCAAGGATATGCGCGGTTTTCCCACCCGGTGCAGCGCAACAATCTAGAATGAGATCTCCTGGCTGGGGGTTTAAATACTCCACGGCCAATTGCGCTGCAGCATCTTGTACCGATACCCATCCTTGCTCGAAGCCAGGAAGTAAGCTGACATCGCAAGGCGAAGCCAATTTTAAGGCGTCTGGTGCCTGAGAATGTAGACTTGCATCAATATTCTCTTGATTGAGTAATGCTAGATATTCATCGCGAGTGTGATGTTCACGGTTTACCCTAAGCCACATCGGTGCTTTTTGATTGTTTGCTTCAACGATGTCTTGCCACTGCTCAGGGTAACTTTCTTTTAAAAGCTTAAGTAACCAACTTGGGTGACCATATTTTCCGGCATCGTGACTCGTCGCTTGGATATCTAATTCTTCTTTTCGACGTTGGTAGTTGCGCAATACAGCATTGATTAATCCGCGTAGCTTTGGACCACGAAGATCTTTGGTGGCTTCTACGGTTTCGCCTACCGCAGCGTGGTCAGGGATACGCATGAAGAGAATTTGATAAATTCCGACAAGAATCAGGTGATGAAATACACGCTGCTTTCCTTTTAAGGGCTTATCCATAAGTTGGTTTGCGGTTGACTCAAGGCGCGGGAGGTAGCGCAAAACGCCAAAGCAAATCTCTTGCAACAGAGCATGATCGCGAGGGCGAATGGTTTGCTGAGCCATAGGTAAAGCAGAAGAAAGGGACTCGCCCTTATCCACAACTTGAAAAACGACCTGAGCAGCTGCAGCACGAACATTAGTAGTCACAATGAATTCCAAACATAAAATGAGCTAAATAAAAAAAGACCAGATTCTATCTGGTCTAACGAATTAGGTTAGTTGACTGCCGGTTTTAAACCAATCAGCGCGAGCATTGAGAATATCTTGCACTGGCATGGCTTTTTTCCCCGGAATTTGAATCTGTTCAAGAACAAGGGTCTGTTTTCCAGTCGCGACATAAATACCGCTTTTGTCAGCCTGTAGAATCGTACCAGGTAGCGCTTCACTAGTGCTCTCTTCTACTCGGCTTTTCCATACCTTTATGGTGTGTTCATTGACACTAAAGTGACTGACCGGCCAAGGATTGAAGGCACGAATGCAACGTTCAATATGATCAGCGTCATCTTGCCACTGAATACGAGCCTCTTCTTTCGACAATTTTTTTGCGTAGTTTGCAAGGGCATCGTCCTGAGGTGTGGCAACATGTTGATCGCTAATCATATCGCTCAAGCAGTCGATCATCGCACTTGGCCCCAATTCAGCTAGCTTTGAGAACATGCTCGCACTGGTATCATCAGCCTCAACAGGTAAGGTTGCGATATTTAAAATATCACCAGTGTCTAACCCCACATCCATTTGCATAATGGTCACGCCTGCTTCTTTATCTCCTGCCCAGATTGCTCGTTGAATTGGAGCTGCACCACGCCAGCGAGGGAGAATCGAAAAGTGAACATTGATACAACCAAGCCGAGGTGTTTCAAGGACAGACTTGGGCAAAAGTTGCCCATAAGCGACAACAATCATTATGTCGGCATTTAGTTGCTCGAGTTGTTTTTGAGCTTCTTCGGTTTTAAAGCTTTCTGGTTGTAAAACATCAATGTTGTGCTCAAGCGCCAGTTGTTTAACAGGGCTTGGGGTCAGTTTTTTGCCGCGTCCTGCGGGTTTATCTGGTTGAGTATAAACCGCAATGACATCATGCTCCGAAGACAACAACGCCGCCAAGTGACGGGCGGCGAAATCTGGAGTACCAGCAAAGACAATACGTAGTGATTGACTCAAGCTAACCTCTCTTATTTATTTTTGGCTGCAGCACGTTTGATTTTTTCGAGTTTATCTTTAATGCGCTTACGTTTTAGCGGTGAAAGATAATCGACAAACAGTTTGCCTTCTAAATGGTCTAGTTCATGTTGAACGCAGATAGCTAATAGCTCGTCGGCTTCAAAGCTAAACTCTTCACCATTACGATCAAGAGCCTTGACCACGACATGTGCGGCTCTTTGAACGAGAGCTCTTGAGTCCGGAACTGAAAGACAACCCTCTTCAATACCGTCTTCGCCACTTTTTTCGACGATTTCAGGATTGATTAATACCATAGGCTGATCGCGGCTGTCAGAGACATCGATAACCACTATTCGTTGGTGGATATCGACTTGCGTTGCAGCAAGGCCGATCCCCTCTTCGTCGTACATGGTTTCAATCATGTCATCGACAATTTTTTGAATTTCAGGTGTGACTGCGCTGACCGGTTTGGCCACTTTACGCAAGCGTTCGTCTGGGAACGTTAATACTTCTAATACAGGCATATACACTCGGAATGTTGAATTGTGTCGAAACAACAGTAGTAATTGGGGTCAATTCTAGACATTTTAGACCGCAAATGACAGCATTCTCAGGCGAATTATGATCAAGATTCTTATTTATTGTTGATATTGTTATAGCTTTCCTTGAGAAACCGCTGCGGTTTGTTCATTTGGAGAAAAAAAGTGTTAAGGCGAAGAGAATGTCCGATCCGACAAAAGAGTTAAGCCGTGAAGAGTTGATGCTTTGGTTGCGTTTATCGGCACTACCTAGAGTCGGCATTCAACATATGCTTAAACTTCTTAGTCGTTATTCTCTTTTGGAAATGATGGCGTTTTCACATTCTCAATGGGCAAATGTCGGGTTGACTGAAAAACAATTGAGCGTGTTATTTGATAAATCCATTGCTCAAGCAGAAGCTTCACTTGCTTGGTTGGATGAAAGCTCAACTCATCGTATTATCGCTTATTGCGATCCGCTTTATCCTCCACTTCTCAAAGAGATTAATTCCGCACCAAGCACCCTTTATACGATCGGGGATGCCAATTTACTGAGCAAACCCCAACTGTCGATTGTCGGCAGTCGACATGCTTCACGAGTTGGTTCTCAGACCGCACAACAATTTTCGGCCGATTTTAGCAGGCAAGGTTTAGTGGTTACGAGTGGATTAGCATTAGGAATTGATGGTCAAGCACATATTGGCGCGTTAAATGCAGACAATCCAACTATCGCGGTATTAGCGGCAGGTTTTCGTCACTTGTATCCGCGACAGCATATTTCTTTAGCGTCTCGAATCACTGAAAAGGGAGTGTTAGTGACTGAGTTTGCACCAGATATTCGCGCGCGTCCGGAGTACTTTCCTCGACGTAATCGAATTATTAGTGGGCTTTCGACTGGTGTGCTCGTGGTGGAAGCGGCAGAAAAAAGTGGTTCATTGGTGACGGCAAAATATGCTGCAGAGCAAGGGCGCGATGTATTTGTTGTTCCGGGCTCTATTCATCAGGCTAATTGCCGTGGCAGTAATGAACTCATTCGCCAAGGGGCTATATTGGTTCAAACCAGCGAGCAGGTAATACAAGAAATTGGAAATATCCTTAATTGGGCACAAGAGCAGGATAAAAACAGTCAGGGAGAACTTTTTCCTGTAATTAATACACAAGAAGAATTGCCATTTCCTGAACTGTTAGCTAACGTAGGAAAAGAGGTTACGCCCATTGATATAATTGCTGAGCGTACCAATATACCAATTCAAGAGGCGATGGTTCAATTGCTTGAGTTGGAACTTAATGGCCATATTGAATCAATTGCCGGTGGCTATATTCTAAAGGGGAGGGGCTAGCTATGATGATGGATATCTTAATGTATCTATTTGAAACATATATCCATAGTGAGGCTGAATTGCAATTCGATCAAGATGAATTGGAAGATGAGTTACTCCGCGCAGGATTCCGTCAGAATGATATCTATAAAGCGCTAACGTGGTTAGAAGAGTTAGCGGCACTTCAGCAAAGTGATGAGCAATCTGAAATTGCAAGCGGTGCGACCACATCTATTCGTATTTTTACCGATGAAGAGATGAAGCGAATTAACGTCGAGTGTCGTGGGTTCTTGCTGTTTCTTGAACAAATTAAAGTGCTTAACACTGAAACTCGAGAGATGGTGATCGACCGAGTTATGGGACTAGAGACGGCAGAGTTTGAGCTTGATGATTTGAAATGGATTATCTTGATGGTGCTGTTCAATGTTCCTGGATACGAAAGTGCGTACACTATGATGGAAGAGTGGCTTTATACTAAAGAGCAAGGTATTTTGCATTAATCGTTACTATCATTCTGTAGTCAGGTTGTATAACCATGAGTCGTAAAATCGACCATCAACTATTTAGCGCCAATGAGCACGCTTTAGATCAGGGAGAAGCGTGCCCAAAGTGCGGCGAGGCCTTGGTATTGCGTCATGGTAAACATGGCGCGTTTCTTGGTTGTAGCCAATATCCCACGTGCGAATATCTGCGTCCCGTTCATAATCATGATGGTCATATTGTAAAAGAGCTCGGGGTACCTTGTCCTGAATGCGCTCATGAATTGGTGCTACGCCAAGGACGCTTTGGAATGTTTATTGGCTGTAGCAACTTTCCTGAATGCCATCATATTGAGTCTCATGATCAGCCTCAACACAGTGACCAGTCTGAGAGTATTGGTTGTCCTGAATGCAAAAAAGGGAAACTGGTCGAGAGAAAATCCCGTTATGGTAAAGTCTTTTGGTCGTGCGATGATTATCCTAAATGTAAATTTGCACTCAATTATTTCCCGGTGAGCGGGCAATGTGCGGATTGCGGATTTCCGCTATTAGTGGAGAAAAAGTACGCGAGCGGAACCAAGCGACTCTGCGCTGATCGCAAGTGTTCAGCAGTGCAATCTTCTCACGATGATTGAGTTTGTTTACTGCATTATTTAAAAAGCCCACCGGCGAGATAATCGTCGGTGGGCTTTTGGTTTTCGCATCAAAAATGTATCACGAATAAACTCGAAAGAGCGTTATTTGTTCGCCTCCGCGTAGGCCGCTACAGCGGGGAATGCTTGGCTATCGAGGTACTCTGAAAGCTGACATAACCGTTCGGTGAGTTGTTGGTTATCAGCGGCACATACATTGATATGCCCCATCTTTCTTCCAGGGCGCTTTTCTTTTCCATACCAATGAACATGGCAGCCGTCAGTTGCAACAACGCTCTCTGGAACACTATCTTCACCTAAGATGTTAATCATACTGGTAGGTCGAATTAAGTTTGTGCTCCCAAGAGGTAAGCTACATACTGCTCGTAGATGGTTCTCAAACTGGCAGGTCTCTGCGCCTTGTTGAGTCCAGTGACCGGAGTTATGGACGCGAGGGGCAATTTCATTGACCAGGAGTTTTCCTTGAACATCAAAAAACTCTAGTGCCAGAACGCCAACATATTCCAAACTCTGGGCGACAGCAGTAAACATAGTTTTTGCTTGTACTTGAAGAGAGGTATCTTCGATTGCAGTAGATAAGCTCAAGACGCCATTAACGTGAACGTTTTCTGCAAGAGGATAAACTCTTACATCGCCATTTTTACCGCGTACGCCAACAAGCGAAACTTCGCGGTCGAAGGGAACAAACTCTTCTGCAACGATAGCTTGAGTTGGCGTTGCATCGATGCACGCTTCCATTTCAGACCAAATAGTCTCTGCATCTTGTGCATTTTTTAGGCGCCACTGGCCTTTACCATCGTATCCACCTAATGCACTTTTCAACACCATTGGCACGCCGACGTGGTGAATAGCCGCATCAAAATCAGCTCGGTTAGTGATTACCGCATATTTTGCGTTTTTGACTTGAGCATTATCGAGAAGCTTTTTCTCAATTCTACGATCGCCTCCAGCTTTAATCGCTTCGGTACTTGGGAGAAATTTACCACTCTGCTCACAGACATCGAGAATGTCGAGAGGAATGTGCTCAAACTCAGCAGTGATAACGTCAGCTTGATCAATTGCGTGTTGCAAGCCTTGCCCGAGTACATGCTGAGTTAAAGGGTGAACAATGTTTCCACTTACCACATCAAACGCAGTGGTTTCAATATTAAGTGGTGCGCCAGCTAATGACATCATTCGAGCTAATTGACCTGCTCCAAGGACTAAAACGCGCATTCGATTATTCCTCTGCAGGGTTTGGGTTAGCAAGTACTGTGTCGGTTTGACGTTGGCGGAATGCTTCTACTTTTTCCATGATCTCTTCATTATGAATACCGAGAATCTGCGCCGCTAAAATACCGGCATTTGCTGCGCCTGCTTCACCGATTGCTAATGTCCCTACCGCAATTCCTTTTGGCATTTGCACGATGGAAAGTAATGAATCCATTCCTTTAAGAGCGCGAGATTGAACCGGTACACCTAGTACTGGCACGCTAGTAAATGCGGATGCCATACCTGGAAGGTGAGCAGCACCACCTGCGCCAGCGATGATAACTTTAATACCACGCTCTTTTGCGCTGGTTGCGTAATCAGCAAGAAGTTGTGGAGTTCTATGAGCTGAAACGACTTTTGTTTCATACTCTACGCCAAATTGGTCTAGCATCTCTGCGGCGAGTTTCATGGTTGGCCAATCTGATTTCGAACCCATAATAATTCCGACTTTCATCTCGAACTCCTTGCTGTAGATTAGATTAAGGTATGCGATTGCATTTTCGCGGCATTATACGGGGAAATTAGCATGAGGAAAACGTTTGCGCGCGATTGGAACGCCACTGTTTTTGTTAAATTCAAAATTGACGTGGGTTTCAAGCACGATAATTTGTACACTAGCGAAAAAGTAAGGCAGATTTTGTAGGAAATGTTGTGAACAATTTTGAGTTAGTCTTGAATGCATTAAATGAAGATGCCGTCATCGCTTACCCGACAGAAGGGGTATTTGGTGTTGGATGTAACCCCGATAGCCCTACTGCAATTAATAAATTATTGAAGGTAAAGCAGCGTTCAGTAGAAAAAGGGCTGATTTTAATCGCGGCTAATTTTGAACAATTAAAACCTTATATTGCAATTGAGAAGTTAACGGATGAACAGTTGAACTTGGTTAACGCAACGTGGCCTGGGCCTGTAACTTGGGTTATGCCAGCAAGCGAACGTTCTAGCCGTTGGCTCACAGGTCAATTTTCGACAATTGCTGTTCGAGTGACAGACCATGCTTTAGTGCAAAAATTGTGTTTGGCCTATGGTAGGCCAATTACTTCAACAAGTGCCAATTTAAGTGGTCAGCCTGCTTGCATCACAGCAAAAGAAGTTGAAGCTCAACTAGGAAACCTCAACGTGAGTATTTTAGAAGGTGAAACCGGTGGCAGAAGTAAACCCAGTGAAATTCGCGATGTGCAGACGTTAGCCGTATTACGGCAGGGATAATGGATGATTAATACAATAGATAAATCTTCGGTCAAAGCATTTCTGATGAGGTTGCAAGACAACATATGCGCAGAGTTAGAAATATTAGATGGCAAAGCAAGCTTTAAAGAAGATGAGTGGACGCGAGAGCCTGGTGAACGTTTGGGCGGTGGTGGACGAAGTCGAGTTCTCACGTCTGGTGATGTGTTTGAGCAAGGCGGTGTTAACTTTTCTCACGTTACTGGAAAGGAGATGCCCGCCTCTGCAACGGCACATCGGCCAGAGCTAGCAGGTCGTCGATTTGAAGCTATGGGAGTATCATTAGTTATTCACCCTAATAATCCTTATGTCCCAACCTCTCACGCCAATGTTCGATTCTTTATTGCTGAAAAAGAGGGTGAAGATCCAATTTGGTGGTTTGGTGGTGGGTTTGATTTAACGCCGTTCTATCCTTTTGATGAAGATTGCCAACATTGGCACGAAACAGCGAATACTATCTGTGCCCCTTTTGGTGATCAAATCTATGCAGAGCATAAAGCATGGTGTGATCGATATTTCTATTTACCACATCGAGAAGAAACTCGTGGTATTGGCGGTTTGTTTTTCGACGACCTGAATCAATGGGAGTTTCAAACGTGTTTTGAATACATTCAAGCCGTAGGAGAAGGGTTTATGACCGCCTATTCTCCAATCGTGCAACGTCGCAAAAACCTAGAATATTCTGATCGCGAACGCCAGTTTCAATTGTATCGTCGTGGCCGTTATGTCGAATTTAATCTCGTATTTGATCGCGGCACATTGTTTGGCTTACAAACTGGAGGACGGACAGAATCGATACTGATGTCAATGCCTCCACTGGCTCGTTGGGAATACGGCTATCAACCAGAAGAAGGCAGTGCTGAAGCTAGGCTCTATAGCGATTATTTGAAGGCCAGAGATTGGTTATAAATTATTGGCTTAGCGTACTTGAAATGATAGGGTCATCTCAGATGACCCTTTTTATTTAATGGCAGGCAAATAAATGGCAAGTTCCCCTGATCAATATTTGGTGTTTGGTAATCCAATTTCTCAGAGTAAATCTCCCTTTATACATACTCTTTTCGCGCGTCAGACGATGCAGAATATTGAATATTCAAGTCGTGCTCCGGAAGTCGGAGACTTTCTAAAAGAAGTCGCGGCGTTTTTTGAATCTGGTGGCCGAGGCTGCAACATCACAGCTCCTTTTAAGGAAGAGGCTTACCAATTTGCCGATCGAGTGACGGAGAGAGCTGAGTTAGCGGGTGCGGTAAATACTCTCAAAAAACTCGACGATGGAGAGATATTAGGGGACAACACCGATGGTGAAGGGCTTGTTCAAAACTTATTGCAATACCAAATACCACTTGAGGGAAGTCGGATTCTGCTGTTGGGAGCTGGCGGGGCAGCAAGGGGAGTAATTAAGCCTTTGTTAGATCAAAACCCAAGTCAATTAACGTTAGTGAATAGGACTTATGGTAAAGCTCAGCAGTTAGCGGAGATATTTGCTAAGTTTGGTCAGGTTAATGTTGAATATATGGATAAAGTAGATAGACCGTTTGATCTGGTTATAAACTCTACTTCCGCTAGTCTTTACAAAACTGTGCCAGATATCAGCACCAAGATATTTTCTTCCACTACTATCGCGTATGACATGACGTATGGGGCGGGAGTGACCACCTTTAATCAGTGGGCTAAAGAGCAGGGCGTTGCTCAAGCTTATGATGGATTAGGGATGCTGGTTGGTCAGGCTGCGGAGAGCTTTATGTTGTGGCGAGGTTTGAGACCGGGCTCTAAGCAAATATTACGAGAACTTAGAAAAAACCTAGAAGGTTAATGATGAATCAGTCGATTATCTTCTCAGAAGACGCAATTTGGAATAACGAATTACGAACAGTAGAGTTTACGGCCCAAAATATGGGCAATTTAATCGTGTGCGTTATCCCGATAGCGACGCTTGAACGAATAAGTGGACGTCAGGTAAACGACGAAACGTTGGCTCTTGAGCAGTTCTCCCACTATCGATTTGATTTGGAAGAACTGGCCGAAGAACGAATAGAAGAAGAAATGTTTAACGAAGTAGGGCAAATCGTCTTAGATTAACTAAAGCTTAAAGATCGACCACATTCGTTAAGTAATTGTTCTTAGTCGCGACATAGTTGTCAGCCGATTTTTGTAAGAAGGCTATTTCACTGGCCTTCAATGGGCGAATTTGCTTGACTGGGCTTCCTACATAAAGATAGCCACTTTCTAGTTTCTTGTTCGGTGGAACCAGACTTCCTGCCCCAATCATCACTTCTGATTCAACTACGACACCATCTAATACAATCGCTCCCATCCCAACCAATACTCGGTCACCAATCACGCAGCCATGTAGCATAACCTTGTGGCCTACGGTGACATCGTTGCCAATGATGAGAGGGTAGCCCTCTGGGTTGTCGGTGTTTTTATGGGTAACGTGCAATACCGTCCCGTCTTGAATACTCGTACGCTGACCTATCTCAATGTAATTGACATCACCGCGGGCTGCGACAATTGGCCAGATACTTGAATCATCGCCGATTCGAACATCTCCAACCAATACAGAACTAGAATCAATATAGACATTGTTGCCAACTTGAGGGCTAATGCCTTTGTAGCTACGAAGAGAACTCATAAAATCTCCATTAGATAGTGAGAGTGAATAGCGTTTGAGCTAACAATAGTGGTAAAAATAAGCCTTTTGGGCAAAAAATGCACGAACAGTTAATAAAATAACGATTTTTATAAAAAGCGCTTGCGTCTTGTCACGCGATCCCTATAATGCGCTCTCGTTGACACGGCAGAGCGCTTACAAAGCGATGAAGCAAGTTTCAACAAGGCTCGAAAGCAAAAAAAGAAAATTCTAAAAAGTGTTTGACACTAAGAATTATCTCGCTAGAATAGCCGCCTCTTCAGTGAT
>CANNGN010000015.1 GCA_947504195.1 uncultured Vibrio sp.
TGCTCAGCTTTGCGTGCTTTGGCTCGCGCAATCGCAGCGGCGACGGCAGCTTTTCTTGGATCGACTTCTGCAGTTGGCTCGGTCGTATCGATGTTAACGGTGTCGTCTTGATCCGGTTGTGATTGAGCTTGCTGCTCAGCTTTGCGTGCTTTGGCTCGCGCAATCGCAGCGGCGACGGCGGCTTTTTTCGGATCGACTTCTGCAGTTGGCTCGGTCGTATCGATGTTAACGGTGTCGTCTTTATCCGGTTGTGATTGAGCCTGTTGCTCAGCTTTGCGTGCTTTGGCTCGCGCAATCGCAGCGGCGACGGCGGCTTTTTTCGGATCGACTTCTGCAGTTGGTTCGGTCGTATCGATGTTAACGGTGTCGTCTTGATCTGGCTGTGACTGAGCTTGTTGAGCAGCTTTACGTTGCCTTGCAAGCTGCTTTCGCTCTTCTCTAAGACGAATCATTTCTTGGTTATTTGGCTCTGCTTCACCCGCTTTTAAAGCTGCTTGTTGTTTGGCTTTTGCTTTGGCAATTGCGGCAGCAACGGCTGGTTTAACGGGGGTGTCAGCTGGTGAGCTTGAACTCTCTTTTTGCGCTTTCACCCGCGCAATCGCTGCAGCAATCGCATCATCGCCACCACTTTGTTGTTTCATTTCGCTTCGGCGAGCATCTGCTGCTTTCTTAAAGCGATTTTCACGTTCTGCTTTATCCCGCTCTAAACGCGCTTTTTTCTCTTCGAAGCGTTGCTTGGCGCGTTCTGATGCCTGAGCCTCTCGTTTTTGCGTATTAATTTCCGCTTTCGCTTGGCGGTAATATTGGACTAGAGGTATCTCACTTGGGCAGACATAAGCGCAAGCTCCGCATTCAATGCAATCTTTTAAATGTAATTCTTCACACTTCTGATGTTCTTGTGCTTTCGCATGCCATAGCAATTGTTGAGGCAGCAAAGAAGCTGGGCACACTTCAGCACATTGCCCACAGCGAATACACGCCATTTCTACTGAGTCGGTGGCGAGCTCATTACTCTTGGGCGCTAAAATACAATTCGACGTTTTGGTAATCGGGACGTTCGCATGAGGGAGGGTAAAGCCCATCATTGGGCCGCCCATAATTAATCTAGGATGACGTTTATCCTCTTGATAATTGAACTCTTCGAGCAATGCGCTAACGGGCGTACCTAACTTAGCCCATACATTTCGTTGCTCTTGAAAACAGTTGCCAGTTAGAGTAACTAATCGTTGAATTAGAGGTTCGTTGTCAATAATGGCGCGTTTAATCGCAAAGAGAGACCCGACATTTTGTACCACGACACCAATATCTGCTGGCAAGCGACCATTCGGTACTTCTTTATTTGTGAGTACCTTGATCAGTTGTTTTTCACCACCTGACGGGTATTTTGTTGGTATAACGCGAATCACGTAATCTTTATCGGCCGCAGCTTTTGCCATGGCTTCAACGGCTTGTGGTTTATTATCTTCGATTGCGATTAATACAAGTTCAGGTTGAAGGATGTGTTTGACCACTTCAATACCTGTAACGATCTCCTGCGCATAGTGTTGCATCAATACATCGTCCGCAGTGATATACGGTTCGCACTCCGCACCATTGATAATTAATATTTCAGTGCGCGCTATCCCAGATTGGATTTTCTTGGCAGTCGGGAAGCCAGCGCCGCCTAAACCTGAAATCCCGGCATCGCGAATTTCTTCAATTAGCGATTCTGGGCTATGAAGCTGAAAGTTTGTCGTACATTGCCGCTCAATCCACCTGTCTTCGCCATCAGGTTCGAGAACAATACATAGATCCTCTAATCCAGAAGGGTGAGAAATAGTACGCTTTTCAATAGCAGAAATAACGCCAGATGTAGGCGCATGAATCGGAAGCATAAAGCTTGAAGTATAGTGTGTTAACGTTTGACCTTTGAGGACTTTATCACCGACTGAAACCGATAAATCTCCCGATTTCCCAATGTGTTGCTTTAGGGGCAAAACCAATTGTGATGGCAGTGACGCCTCTACAGGATGCGCCTGATTTGACTGTCGTTTATTTTCAGGTGGGTGGACACCGCCTGGAAAGTCCCAAAGTCGTCCTGTTTTTATTTGCTCAATCAAAGACAACATAATTAGCTTTGCTTCTCTTCAAGGTTAACGCCGTGCGCAGGAGTATCAACATTGACAACAGGGATTGCATTTAGCTGCCATTTCCAGGTTTCGGGAGTGTCGTGAACTGGAATCATTTCAATGCAATCGGTAGGACAAGGCACAACACATAAATCACACCCGGTACATTCATCTTTTATTACTGTATGCAATGCTTTAGTACCACCAATAATCGCATCTACTGGGCACGCCTGAATGCACTTAGTACAGCCGATACACATATCTTCATGAATAAAGGCAACGGTCTTGATGTTTTCTGCTGTATCTTGTGTTGAGTCAGGAACATCCACGCCCAATAAATCGGCAAGCTTTTCTATTGCAGCTTGCCCTCCTGGTGGACATTTATTAATGATATCGCCGTTAGCAATGGCTTCAGCGTATGGTCGGCACCCAGGGTAACCACATTGACCGCATTGAGTTTGCGGTAAAATATTGTCAATTTGTTCAACGATCGGATCGCCGGCAACTTTGAATTTTATGGATGCAAACCCCAAGATTGCTCCGAAAATACCGGCAAGCGCTGCAAGGGCAATGATGGCGATAAGAATAGCGTTCATTATAGTTTCACTAACCCGGTAAAGCCCATAAATGCTAAAGACATAAGTCCAGCGGTGATCATGGCGATAGATGCTCCTTTAAAAGGGGTAGGAACATCAGCAACTTGAATGCGTTCACGCATTGACGCGAATAGGATTAACACAAGAGAAAACCCTAAAGCCGCACCAAAACCGTAAATGACTGACTGAATGAAGTTATGGTTTTCATTGATGTTAAGTAAGGCCACACCAAGAACCGCACAATTAGTTGTGATTAACGGCAGAAAAATTCCAAGCAGGCGATATAGAGTTGGGCTGGTCTTATGTACCACCATTTCCGTAAATTGTACCACAACAGCAATAACTAAAATAAAGCTCATGGTTCTGAGGTACTCAATGGCGAATGGTTTTAAAATATAGCTCTCGACTAAATATGAACACACTGACGCGAGAGTCAGTACGAACGTGGTCGCAAACCCCATGCCTATTGCCGTTTCTAATTTTTTTGATACACCCATAAAAGGGCATAAACCAAGGAACTTAACCAGTACAAAGTTATTGACCAGTACAGTGCCTACCAACAACAAAAGATATTCGGTCATAATCAACGCGTTGCTATTTTAATGAGTAGGGTATTATCCGAGTTTATTTGACGAATAACAACCAAGGAAAGGTAAGGTTTTATCTTTGTGATCATATGGTATGTCTAAGATAGTGTTTTACTCGATAAACAGTTGGGACTCGAGAATATGAGTCGTTAATTTTTTAAGGAAAATTTTAAACAACAATCGTTGGAAACGAAAGAAGCCACATCTTTCGACGTGGCTTCTTTTCAAATTTGGCTCCCCCTGCAAGACTTGAACTTGCGACATACGGATTAACAGTCCGCCGTTCTACCAACTGAACTAAGGGGGAATTGCTTTGCGACGCGCATATTACCCATAAGGGCTAGATGTGTCAACGGAATCGAATAGAAAAAAATGATAAAAAAAACTTTACTTTCCTGTATCCCTTGTCGGCTCTTGGGTATATTTACTTATCCACCAAATTTGTGGATAAGTGTGTTAATTAATCTTGATTAACTTATTTTCTGACATTAGAGAAATAATTACATGATTAGAAATATGCTAATTATCTCTGTGTATCTTATTGTTTTTGTTCTATTTAATATTGATATGCACAGGTTGGGATTGTAAAAATGAAAAGTCATGGAATTAGCTAAATGCTAACAATAATTAGCAAGCATGGGGAAAAGCAGTGGATTAAATTATAAAAATAATGATCTGAATCGATCATGAGGGGGAAAGATATTAACAGAAGAAAATTGAAGATACCAGATCAAAATGAATGAAATGATATAAAAGATAGCAAAATAGTTCTTGCATGTTATTTGCTACTCTAGCCACAATAAACTCGCCAGTCCCGGTAGAATGAATTAGCAAAAGAGATGGTGTATGAGTAAAAAATATGAGTTGGTTTCGTCTTATGATCCTGCCGGTGATCAGCCAAGTGCAATAGATACATTATTGGAAGGGTTAGAATCCGGCCTTGCAAGTCAAACATTGTTAGGTGTCACGGGATCAGGCAAAACATTTACTTTGGCAAATGTGATTGCCAAATCACAACGTCCTGCTATTTTACTCGCGCCAAATAAAACACTTGCAGCTCAGCTATACGGAGAGATGAAGGCTTTTTTTCCTAACAATGCAGTAGAATTTTTCGTCTCATACTACGATTATTATCAACCCGAAGCTTATGTTCCCACTACCGATACTTTTATTGAGAAAGATTCGTCCGTTAATGCTCATATAGAACAGATGCGATTGTCAGCGACGAAAGCTTTGCTGGAGCGCAAAGATGCCATTATTGTCGCCTCCGTTTCTGCTATTTATGGTCTTGGCGATCCTGACTCTTATTTAAAGATGATGCTTCATTTACGTCGTGGAGATATTACCGATCAGCGTTCAATGATTCAACGCTTGGCTGAATTGCAATATACCCGCAATGATATGACATTCGAGCGTGGGCAATTTCGTGTTCGTGGGGAAGTTATTGATATTTATCCGGCAGAGTCCGATAGTGAGGCGGTGCGGGTTGAGATGTTTGATGATGAAATTGAAAATATTAGTATCTTCGATCCATTAACAGGCGCCATTCTTCAACGTAATCTTGCTCGTTATACTGTGTACCCTAAAACGCACTACGTCACACCTCGAGAACGCATCTTAGAAGCCATCGAAAATATTAAAGAAGAGCTCGCTTCTCGTAAAACCTATTTTATAGACAACAATAAATTGCTGGAAGAACAGCGCATCTCGCAACGAGTTAATTTTGATGTCGAAATGATGAATGAATTGGGCTTTTGCTCTGGCATAGAAAATTACTCTCGTTTGCTAAGCGGCCGTTTAGAAGGTGAGCCGCCTCCAACGTTGTTTGATTATTTACCGAGTGATGGCATTTTGATCATTGATGAATCACATGTCACGGTCCCACAGATTGGTGCAATGTATAAAGGTGACCGTTCTCGAAAGGAAACCTTAGTCGAATTTGGTTTTCGTTTACCTTCTGCTTTAGATAATCGCCCGCTTAAGTTTGATGAATTTGAATCTCTCGCTCCTCAAACGATATTTGTCTCAGCAACTCCTGGTAATTATGAACTTGAAAAGTCAGACAATGAAATTGCTGAACAAGTTGTTCGCCCAACTGGACTACTTGATCCAGAGCTAGAGGTTCGGCCCGTGGCGACTCAAGTGGATGATTTACTGTCTGAAATTCGAATTCGCTCGGCAAAGAATGAACGAGTATTGGTGACGACATTAACCAAACGGATGGCCGAAGATCTGACTGAATACCTTCATGAGCATAACGTTAAAGTTCGGTACCTTCATTCGGATATAGACACGGTTGAACGAGTGGAAATCATTCGTGATTTACGTTTAGGGGAGTTTGATGTATTGGTCGGTATTAACTTACTTCGAGAGGGGCTCGATATGCCCGAAGTGTCGTTGGTTGCTATCTTGGATGCCGACAAAGAAGGGTTTTTACGTTCAGAGCGTTCACTCATTCAGACCATAGGTCGAGCTGCTCGAAATATTGAAGGGCGAGCGATTTTATATGCAGATAAAATTACAGGCTCGATGAAACGTGCAATGGATGAAACCAATAGACGTCGTGAGAAACAGGTTGATTATAATGAGAAAAATGGCATTACACCGCAGTCATTAAAACGAGATATCAAAGATATAATGGAATTGGGCGAGGCAACGATTGGTAAAAAGTCCACTCAACCATCTCGAGTGAAACAATTATCAAACGTGGCCGAACCTGAAGCAGAATATGCCTTATTTACCGCCAAGGAACTTGATCAGAAGATCAATAAATTAGAAGCCGAAATGTATAAGCATGCTCAAGATTTAGAGTTTGAGATGGCAGCACAGGTACGAGATAAAATTGAGCTACTACGTAAGCAATTTATCGCTAATAGTTAGAGAAGTTTTGACGAAAAAAAAGCCAATAGAAAAAACTCTATTGGCTGTAATATTGTGAATATTGTATTCACTAACAACGTCAGTTGGCTAGGTGACTCTTTCGAGTCTCCTATGCTTTTGCAAGTACCATGCCATCAAATTTGCTCATATTTTAGCCTTAAAAAGCTCTATTTTACCTAAATTTACTGTTTAATTTGCATTTTGCAACTCATAATGCGAAAGTTAACTCATATTGCAAGTGACGTGGTTTAGGAATGTTGAAAGAACAAAGTAAGCCCAAAAAATATCTATTGATGGTAGAAGATACAGCGTCGGTGGCAGTGTTGTATCGCTCTTATTTAACTCCACTGACTATTGATATTAATATCGTATCAACAGGGCATGATGCTTTAGTTAGCTTAGAGCAACGTAAGCCTGATCTTATTTTGCTTGATCTACGATTACCTGATATGACGGGGATGGATGTGTTGAGTGCAGTCAAAGCCACACATCCCGATGTTCCCGTTATTTTTATGACAGCCCATGGTTCCATCGATACTGCAGTACAAGCAATGCGTTATGGCGCACAAGATTTCCTCATTAAGCCATGTGAAGCTGATCTATTGCGGATTACTGTCAATAATGCGCTACGAAAAGCCATTATCGCTAAAAATACTCAGAATGATTCTTTAGGTCAACAATATCAAGGTTTTATAGGTAGTAGCTCAATGATGCAAGCCGTATATCGTACGATAGATTCGGCAGCATCAAGTAAGGCGACGATCTTTATTACAGGCGAAAGTGGAACAGGTAAAGAAGTCTGTGCGGAAGCGATTCATGCGGCGAGCTATCGAAGTGATAAGCCTTTTATTGCTATAAACTGTGCCGCTATCCCTAAAGATTTAATTGAAAGTGAGTTGTTTGGCCATGTAAAAGGCGCTTTTACCGGTGCATCAACCGATCGACAAGGTGCGGCTGAGCTCGCTGATGGTGGCACGCTATTTCTCGATGAATTGTGTGAAATGGATTTAGACCTACAGACTAAGTTGTTGCGTTTTATTCAGACTGGTACATTCCAGAAAGTAGGCTCTTCGAAGATGCGAAGTGTCAATCTTAGATTCGTTTGTGCGACGAATAGAGACCCTTGGAAAGAAGTGGAAGCAGGGCGCTTTCGTGAAGATTTATATTATCGGCTTTATGTCATTCCCCTTCACTTGCCACCACTGCGTCAACGCGGTGATGATGTTATTGAAATTGCCTACTCTTTACTTGGGTTTATGGCAAAGGAAGAGAGAAAAGAATTTGTCCGCTTAACACCAGAAGTCGTGGAGCGTTTTATTCATTACGAATGGCCAGGTAATGTAAGGCAGCTACAAAATGTGCTGAGAAATGTTGTGGTATTAAATCAGGGAAAGGAGATCTCAGTAGAAATGCTACCACCCCCCCTGAATCAACCAATTATAAAGGAAGAAGTAGCACCAGCAGGTGAAGTGGCTCAAGTTCAACAAAGTATTTCCTCAATCGATGACATCGATCCACTTTGGGTAATAGAGAAACGCGCGATAGAAAATGCCATCGATGTGTGTCATGGCAATATTCCCAAAGCAGCCTCTCAACTTGAAGTCAGCCCTTCTACTCTTTATCGTAAGATCCAATCATGGAATCGTTAGAGAATCAGTTTATGGCCTTAATAAACAAAGATACGCTCGACCAGCTCGCTAATGATATTGGTGAGGAAAGTGTGCCAATGTTGTTGGATATTTTTCTCGGTGAAATAGGGGATTATATCAACACACTGTCTTCAGTCGGCTCCCCCGATGTGATAGTGCAATTGGGTGAGATTAGTCATGCTTTAAAAAGCAGCGCCGCCAGTTTTGGCGCTGATAAGTTATGTAGATTCGCGAATGAAATAGACAGTATGGTGAAGATAAACAAGTCAATTGAGGGTGAAGTACAGCCATTTATCGAATTGCTAAAACAAACTCATACCGCATATTCTACGTTACGCCAAGAGTCGTAAACTCGCTATTGTCGCGATAATTATCTCTTGCGAGATATCAGTAGCAATTTCGTAAAAACGCATTTCACGAGACTTGAATTATTAATGTTTAGGAGTAGCATTCTTCGATAGATGGGAAATGGTTTTTTTCAAAAGGGCTGTTCTCCTGATAAAATTAGTAGTTAAATAATATTTCGTACATCACCTAGCTCTTGCTAGTGTGGTGCCATAACTCCGAGCTGATGAGGCTAAGTTCACTATGTGTGAATACGCTGAATTAGCCAGTGGTCTATAGACCCAAGGGGAAGAACAGAAATGCTCTTGCCTCCCGTGCTTGGAAAGGTGTTACGTGGCTGAACAATTTAAAGATAACTTACAGCGTAAGTTTCATTACTTACGCCTGTCGGTGACGGATGTATGCAATTTTAAGTGTACATATTGTCTTCCCGATGGCTATCGCTCCAACGGTGAGCGAAATTCCTCATTTCTTTCTCTTGATGAGATCGGTCGAGTTGCCAGTGCCTTTGCGCAGTGTGGCACTTCGAAAGTTCGTCTCACAGGTGGAGAGCCTTCCTTACGTCGAGATTTTAACGACATCATCGCGTCAATATCAGACGTGCCTCAGATCTCGAAACTCGCGATGACCACCAATGGGTACCGCTTAGCTACACATGCGGAGCAATGGCGGCGGTCGGGTCTTACCCAACTTAATATCAGTGTCGATAGCTTGAACTCAAAAATGTTCCACCAAATCACTGGTGAAAACCGGTTTGAGCAGGTTTTGCAAGGCATCGATGTCTCTTTGGCCGCAGGTTACGACCAAGTCAAAATTAATGTGGTATTAATGAAAGAGCATAATGCTGCAGAGCTGCCAGCGTTTCTTGATTGGATTAAAGATAGACCACTACAAGTTCGCTTTATTGAGTTAATGCAAACCGGCAGTATGGATAAATTTTTCCAAGAGCAGCATCTTTCGGGTATGACGATTATGGAATATTTGCTTCAGCGAGGCTGGCAAGAGAAAGGTCGCGGTGTTACTGATGGACCTGCTCGAGTCTTTTCTCATTCTGATTATGCTGGAGAGATAGGGTTAATCATGCCTTATAGTAAAGATTTCTGTCAGACCTGTAATCGTTTAAGAGTCTCTGCTAAAGGCAAACTTCATTTATGTTTATTCGGTGAATCTGGTGTCGAATTACGTGATTTGCTAGCTCGCGATGATCAGCAATCGGAGCTCATTGAAAGAATAGCATTATCCCTACAAAATAAAGAAGCGACTCACTTTCTTCATGAAGGTAATACTGGAATGACACCACATTTAGCATCTATTGGTGGTTAAGTAAGCGGTATTTTCGGTTAAATTTTAGTCCACAAGGATTAGGCCTTTCACTGTCCTTGTATTTTTATGCTACATACTAATAAGAAGTACAAAAATGAACGAACTAACTCATGTTAACTCATCTGGCGAAGCAAACATGGTTGATGTGTCAGCCAAAGATGAAAGTGTCCGAGTCGCTCGAGCGCAAGCGATTGTCGAAGTTTCACAGCAAACGTTAGACTTGATTATTTCAGGCCAACATCACAAAGGCGATGTTTTCGCTACTGCGAGGATTGCAGGAATTCAAGCAGCGAAAAAAACATGGGACTTGATTCCGTTATGTCACCCTCTACTCTTATCCAAAGCAGAAGTGCAACTTGAAGTCGACGAATCGCTCTGTCAGATTCGTATTGAGTCTTTGTGTAAATTAAGTGGGAAAACAGGGGTAGAGATGGAAGCACTCACTGCTGCCTCTGTTGCTGCGCTGACGGTATACGACATGTGCAAAGCGATTCAAAAAGACATCGTAATAAAAGATGTGCGTTTATTGGAAAAGCGTGGTGGTAAATCTGGTGATTTTAAGGTGGAATTATGATTAAAGTCGTTTTCTTTGCTCAAACGCGCGAACTCGTGGGAGTTGGTGAGCTTTCCCTTGATGCGAACTTTTCAAATGTTGAATCACTTCGCCAGCATCTAGCAGAACAGTCAGATAAATGGCAACTTGCCCTTGAGTCAGACCAATTACTTGTTGCTATCAATCAGGAAATCGCCAACTTTGACAGCCAAGTTAATGATGGCGACGAGGTTGCTTTCTTCCCTCCTGTCACTGGAGGTTAAGATGGCGATTACAATTCGTGTTGAGGAGCAAGACTTCTCGTTAGCTGCTGAATATGAACGAGTGACAGCTTCGACAGACGTTGGCGCTGTTGTCACGTTCGTTGGTAAAGTTCGAGATATGAATCTTGGCGATGGTGTTACTGGCTTAAAACTAGAGCATTATCCTGGTATGACGGAACGAGTTTTAACTCAACTAGCTGAAGAGGCCCAAGCTCGTTGGCAGTTGATGGATATTACTGTCATTCATCGTATTGGTGATTTAGATATTGGTGACCAGATAGTATTAGTGATTGTCACCAGTTTGCACCGTGGTGAAGCATTTGACGCGTGCCATTTTCTGATGGATTTACTCAAAACCAAAGCACCATTTTGGAAAAAAGAACGCACTTTAGATGATGAACGTTGGCTGGAAGCTCGAGATATTGATCACCAAGCAGCTTCAGAATGGCAGTTAAAGAAGTCGTAATTCACACAAATTTATCGTTGATAGTCTACAACAATGAGAGAAATAGATTTAATCCATTGCTCAATTGAGTAAAAATAGTCCACACTGAGTATGTTGGCTTCATTCATTGAAGAAGAGGTATAAAGTATGGAATCGCAAAAAGTTAAAGACTATATGACCAAACAGCCGGTTACATTCACGCCTGATATGTCGCTCGCGACGGCGTTAGAAAAAGTAATTGGCTCAGAGCAATTTGGTGGTCCGGTTATTGATGATTGTAAGCAAGTTATTGGCTTTTTGTCAGAACAGGATTTGATTGATAAATTGGTGAAGGTTAGTTACTACTGTCAGGATAGTTATGTCGTCGGTGATTGCATGTCGACTGAAGTACTATCAGTTGACTCAAATATGCCCATTATTGAACTTGCCTCGCGGATGACAATTGGAAAGCCAAAGGTTTATCCGGTTATTGATGATGGGAAATTGGTTGGACTTATTACTCGTAGGGCTGCGTTAGTTGCTATCGACAACAGCTTAAAAAATTGCTTCAAACATCCAGTATAAAAGTAGAGCCACATTTGTGGCTCTAGCTTTTTGTAGTCGTTGATTATGCTGCGTTATCAGAGGTTGTGAGTAACTTTGGTAATGGGATGTAGAGACTTTCAGTGAGGTCGCTCAGCATTTGGTCATACACATTTGCCACTGTAAGAGATATATCTGCGGTTATTTGATACATTTCTTCTGCATCGAATTCCGTGCTTAAGTCATCGTTAATATCACTTAGAAATTTGATTGCATTTGCACATGTAGGCGATGAGATCATTAATGAGTTGATGAGTGCAAGTTGATTTAATTTACGGCAAATGCTCTCAGAATAGTGGATTAATCGTAAGCGTCCTTCGGAACTATTCATATCCTCAATACACACTCTTAGTTGAGTTAATGCATCCATGGTATCGATGACTTGCTGCCAATTCATATGATACTCATCACTTAAATCGATGCGATTAACATCAACCAACCATGAAAGTACCACTTCATCCATGAGAAACATACAATGGCGGATAGACTTACCGTGAATAATTTGATTATTTGAAACGGAACGTTGGTCCCAGTCTTTGATTAGTGTATTCAATTTTAGCTGTAAAACACGATACATTGGTTTACTGTCAACGTTCGCAGTAGCAATGAGTTGTGCTGTTTTTTCTTGCATCGACTCTTGCAATTGACTTACTTCAGCATTCCGTTCTTCACCAAACATTAAAGTATGATGAGTCGCTCGGCGGTGCTGACGGCAAAGGAATAAAGTTTGACGAAGTCCAATGAGTAACTCATATTTCCGTTGCAGAGTAGAATTGCGTTGTTTTGCTTGATAGAGCATAAGCCCTAATATAGCTAACGATATTAAAATCGAAATGGTAACAAACATACATCACGCCTCCCTCACAAGAATTTATATTAAGTTTAGCATGAATGATGCCATGATTAATATCTAATTAAATCAGTATAATAACCATTAATTATCTATTGCTTTGCACCAACCTAGTTCGTTGTTGGTCAAGGGTGTGATCATGGTTCAATAAACAAAACCCCTGATTGATATCAATCAGGGGTATATGGTTTTAGTACAAATAATATGTGTCTACATGACTCTCATACCTGGTTGGGCACCATCATGAGGTTCTAAAATCCATAGCTCATCTCCACCTGGACCTGCTGCGAGAATCATCCCTTCAGACATACCAAATTTCATTTTGCGCGGCTTGAGGTTAGCCACCATCACGGTGTATTTGCCGACTAATTCTTCAGGTGAATAAGCCGCTTTAATACCAGAGAACACTTGGCGAGTCTCTCCTCCAATATCTAACTGGAACTTAAGTAGCTTGTTGGCTTTAGGCACTGACTCGCACGAAATAATTTTAGCGATACGCATATCGACTTTTGCAAAATCGTCAAATTCAATTTCTTCGGCAATTGGGTCTTTACTCAGCTCGGTTTCGTCTTGAGTTGCACTTTGTGCAGCCGCAACTTCTTGAGCTGCAACTTCTTTTGATGCTTCGATCATCGCGTCGATATGTTTGCTATCGATACGATTAAACAGCGCTTTGAATTTGGTGATTTGATGAGACATCAGCGGTGTGTCTAATGCCTCCCACGTTAGCTCTTGATTTAAAAATGCTTCAGTGCGCTCGGTCAAAGTAGGCATCACTGGCTTGAGGTAAGTCATTAACACTCGGAACAGGTTTAAGCCAACAGAACATACATCTTGTAACTCTTTGTCTTTGCCTTCCTGTTTTGCGATGACCCATGGGGCTTTTTCGTCAATATACTGGTTTGCTTTATCAGCCAACGCCGTGATTTCACGAATAGCGCGAGAAAATTCTCGGTTTTCGTAGCATTCAGCAATTCGCTCTCCTGCATCGACAAACTCTTTATACAGTTCTGGCTCTGCGAAGTCTGCTGACAGTTGACCATCAAAACGTTTGCTAATGAAACCTGCATTACGTGATGCAAGATTTACAATTTTGTTCACAACGTCAGAGTTTACTCGTTGAGTAAAATCATCGAGATTTAAATCGAGGTCGTCAATCCGGTTATTCAGTTTTGCCGCGTAGTAGTAACGTAGGCATTCAGGGTCTAGATGTTCTAAGTAGGTGCTAGCCTTGATGAATGTCCCTTTAGATTTAGACATTTTAGCGCCATTGACAGTGACATACCCATGAACATATACGTTGTTTGGTTTTCTAAAACCAGAGCCTTCTAGCATTGCAGGCCAAAATAGACTGTGGAAATAGACGATATCCTTACCGATAAAGTGATAGAGCTCGGCACTGCTGTCTTTTTTCCAATACTCATCGAAACTAAGATCAGGGCGTTTATCACATAGGTTTTTGAATGAGCCCATGTATCCAATCGGAGCATCTAACCATACATAGAAAAACTTATTCTCTTCCCCAGGAATTTCGAAACCAAAATAAGGTGCGTCACGAGAAATATCCCACTGCTGTAAGCCAGACTCAAACCACTCTTGCATCTTATTTGCTGTTTCTGTCTGTAATGAACCAGAGCGTGTCCACTCTTTTAGCATGCTTTCAAACTGAGGAAGATCGAAGAAGAAGTGCTCTGAATCTTTCATGATTGGTGTTGCACCTGATACCGCTGACTTTGGATTGATCAAATCGGTTGGGCTATAGGTTTCACCACATGCGTCACAGTTATCACCATACTGATCTTCAGACTTACATTTTGGGCAAGTACCTTTAACGAAACGGTCCGGTAAGAACATCTCTTTTTCTGGGTCGAAGAGTTGAGAAATCGTACGACTTGAAATAAAACCATTGGCTTTGAGCTGAGTATAGATGTGTGCAGAGAGTTCTCGGTTTTCATCACTGTGAGTGCTGTGATAGTTATCAAAACTAATATCAAAGCCTGCAAAATCTTTTTGGTGCTCTTCACTTACTGAAGCAATCATCTCTTCTGGAGTTATACCCATCTGCTGTGCTTTCAGCATTATCGGTGTACCGTGAGCATCATCGGCGCAGATGAAATTGATTGTGTTGCCTCGCAGGCGTTGATAACGCACCCAAATGTCTGCTTGGATATGCTCGAGCATATGACCTAGATGGATTGAACCGTTCGCGTATGGAAGGGCACAAGTGACCAAAATTTTTCTTGGTTGAGTTGCCATACTTTAATTTTCGCTTTGTTTGATGGGTATAAAATGAGAGGGTTAATAGTACCTGATGCAGCTGATTACGCCAAGTCACACAAGCGGTAAAGCTATATTAATTGAAGGCTTTTTCCATAGGTCTAGCAGTGGTAGCATGTAGTCAATGGAGGACGACTATGTCTACGAATACAATACTTGAACAGGCTCGTTCAATTCTGAGCCAATACCAACACCCTTTACTGATCTCCGACTGGAGCAAAGACCCTAACATTATTATTTTGCAGCAGGGCAACATTGTCATTGCACTGCCGTTTTCGAGTCACACATTAAGATTGGATCTTGAGCAATGGCTTATAGAACAATCGGTGTCACAAGCATTGGGTTGTGATGTGTCAGTGGTTCAAAAAATTAAGTCATTAAAATCTCACAACCCTAAAAAAATAAACGGGGTTAAGAATATTATTGCGATTACCTCTGCAAAAGGAGGGGTCGGAAAATCAACGACCGCTGCTAACTGTGCGCTCGCACTGGCTAATAGTGGAGCTAAAGTCGGTATTTTGGATGCGGATGTTTATGGTCCATCGTTGCCCTTGATGTTTGGTACTCGTGGGCGTGAATTAGAAGTTCGTGATGGAAAATGGATGCAACCAATAACGGCTCACGGCATTGCAACACACTCCATCGGCTATGTGGTCAGTCAAGATGATGCCGCAATATGGCGTGGTCCAATGGCATCTAAGGCATTAGGTCAATTGTTAAATGAGACAGAGTGGCCAGATCTTGACTATTTGGTGATCGATATGCCACCGGGTACGGGTGATATCCAAATTACGTTATCGCAAGAAATTCCAGTTACTGGTGCGGTGGTGGTTACCACTCCTCAAGATATGGCACTTGCAGACGCTCAAAAAGGTATCGCAATGTTTAATCAGGTTGGTGTCCCTGTGGTCGGTATTGTTGAAAATATGAGTTATCACATTTGTAGTCACTGTGGGAAACACGACGATATTTTCGGTACGGGAGGAGCAGCTAAGGTGGCGGAGCGTCATTCCATTCCTTTATTGGGGCAAATGCCACTCCACCGTCAATTACGTGAAGATATTGATTCTGGCACGCCAACCATGATAGCTCGTCCTGAAAGTGAGTTTGCTGGGTACTATGTCGCGATGTCGGAGCAAATTTCTTCTAGGATGTACTGGTCTGGAAGTGTGGATACGGAATTAATTATGACTATGGCTGTCTGATAGTTGAACACATGTTCCAAATGATAAGATATTAACCAGTTAATTTTTCGTTTGAGCATGTTGAATAACCAGAATTCAGTCTAGTGACGACTGTTGATACGAGACACTTAATATAGCTATAAGGGTATTTCTTTATGACAGTACGCCAAGTTTTCGTCAGATTTTCGATTGTATCAGTAATATTAATAGCGGCTTTATCATTGCTTTCTCAAGCTTGGTTGTGGCTCTATGTCGTCGTAATACCTGTTGTTCTAATTGGCTTTTATGACATGTGTCAACATCGACAATCTATTCGTCGGTTATACCCAGTCTTTGGGCGATTTAGATACTTGTTAGAATCAATTAGACCAGAGATACAACAATATTTTGTTGAGAATGAAACGAGTGGAATGCCTATTCCAAGAGAATTTCGTTCGTTAGTATATCAACGCTCAAAAGGTGCAAGAGATACACGCCCTTTTGGTACCATATTTGATGTAAATCGCGCTGGATATGAGTGGGTCAATCACTCTATGCAACCCAAACACCTTTCTGATCTCGATCCTCGAGTTAAATTTGGCGGCCCAGACTGTCTCCAACCTTATATGGCTTCTCCACTCAATATATCAGCAATGAGTTATGGAGCATTAAGCAAAAATGCAATTATGGCATTGAACCGCGGCGCGAAAATTGGTGGTTTTTCTCATAATACCGGAGAGGGAAGTATCAGCCCTTATCACCTAGAGCACGGTGGGGATATTGTTTGGCAAATCGGTACTGGTTACTTTGGTTGTCGAAATGACGAAGGTGGTTTTAATCCTGATACATTTGCAATAAATGCAAAAAAAGAAGTGGTTAAAATGATTGAGATAAAACTTTCTCAAGGCGCGAAGCCCGGCCATGGTGGAATCTTGCCTGCCGCTAAATTAACGCAAGAGATAGCAACGATCCGCCATGTCCCAATGGGAGAAGATGTTGTTTCACCTCCTTCACACAGCGCTTTTTCTACTCCAACAGAGTTATTATACTTTGTTAAGCAATTGCGAGACTTATCGGGTGGTAAACCTGTTGGCTTTAAACTCTGTATTGGTCGACAGGATGAGTTTCTAGCGATATGTAAGGCGATGATAGAGACAGGTATTTTACCCGATTTTATCACCGTTGATGGTGGTGAAGGCGGAACAGGTGCTGCGCCAACCGAAATGACCAACTCTGTCGGAGCACCCATTAGAGATGGATTGATTTTTGTCAATAATGCCTTGATTGGTTTTGGGTTAAGAAAACAGATACGTGTTATCGCGTCTGGAAAAATGTTTTCTGCTTTTCATATTCTCAGGGCGATTGCATTAGGTGCTGATACTGTGAATTCTGCTCGCGGTATGATGATGTCTTTGGGGTGTATTCAAGCTCGTACTTGTAATACCGATAACTGCCCAACAGGGATTGCAACTCAGAACCCTTCTCGAAACAAAGCCATTGTCGTGACTGACAAAGCACAGCGAGTAGCTAATTTCCAACGAGAAACCATTAAAAACTTAGTTGAATTGGTTGGAGCGGCAGGCCTCAATGGCATTCATGAACTCAAACCTCAGCATATAAATCGCCGAGTGCAAGGAACCGACGTAAAAAACTATGCTCAACTTTATCCAACAGTGGCAGAAAAATCCTTGTTAGACGAAACAACCATTCCCGAAAGTTGGCGCTATGATATGCAAGAAGCTAATGCTGCATCTTGGTAATCGACAACTGATGTAAAAAATGACAAAGAGGGCGATTGAGCCCTTTTTGTCATTTTCATATTGGTTAACTGATAGAAAAAGATGGTAACCAGCAACTTGAAACTTTTTTAGCCAGTATCAGTGATAATAGTATGGATTTATGACTATGGTTGACTGGTATCTGTGTAAGCAACTCTTTATAATTCCGCGGCGACAAACATTTAACTTTTGGCTTTGAATTAGGATTGCTTACATGCCTGAGAATCATCAATGTGTCATTATCGGTATCGCTGGGGCGTCAGCTTCTGGAAAGAGCTTGATTGCTAGCACTATTTACAGAGAATTGCTGGCAAAAGTTGGTGATACTCATATCGGAGTGATCACTGAAGATTGCTATTATAAAGATCAAACGCATCTTAGTATGGATCAACGTATTAAAACAAACTATGACCATCCTAGCGCGCTCGATCATAATTTGTTGTGTGAGCATTTAGAACAGTTAATAAATGGGGAAGCAGTAGAGGTACCGGAATATAGCTATTCGGAACATACTCGGACTCAGAATACGAATACAATGACACCAAAACGCGTGATTATCTTAGAAGGTATTTTGCTACTTACCGACCCAAGGCTAAGAAAGTTAATGCATGCCTCAATTTTTATGGATACACCACTCGACATTTGCTTATTGCGACGCCTTGAGCGTGATGTACAAGAGCGAGGAAGAACGATGGAGTCGGTATTATCTCAATATACTGAAACCGTTCGTCCGATGTTCCTTCAATTTATTGAACCATCGAAGCAACATGCTGACATTATCGTCCCTCGTGGCGGTAAAAATCGAATAGCGATTGATGTTTTGAAGGCTCATATTTCTAAATTATTGAAATCTTAACGGTAAAACCACAAATATCCAGTAAATTTTGGGTAAATTAATGGCACGATAATGTGCCATTTTTTGATCTGGGAAATGTATTATGAAGAAGCTACGTATTGGTGTTGTCTTTGTTTTGGTGCTCCTAATTACTGTGCTAGTGGCTGTGATTTTTTTTATCAACCCCAATCAATTTAAACCACTCATTGTAGAGCAAACCAAAAAAGCGACAGGGCTTGATCTCGTTATCGATGGTGACATTCATTGGCAGTTATTTCCTGCATTGGGCTTCGGTATTGGTCAAACAGCAATGCGAAACCCTGAAGGTTTTGAGGAAACCAATCTATTTCAAGTTAACGCTATTGATGTATCAATAGAACTTATCCCTCTGTTTAAGAAGCAATTGATGGTCGGTCAAGTGGTATTGAAGGGGGCTGATATTCAAATTGAAACCCTATCCGATGGTCGCACAAATCTAGACAGTTTTACGGCGAGTAACAGTGTAAGTGGCGTAACTTCTGATCCAAGTAACGATGGTAATGAAAATTCTACCTCTATATCGGTGAGTCGAGCTGATGATTCCCTAGAAGTCGAAGATACATGGCATATCAGTGTTGCGGGTGTTTCAATTAAAGATTCTAATTTAGTGCTTAATGATCGTAAAACGGGTGTGCAGAGTCTTTTGCAAGTTGCAGATATTAGTGTGACAGAATTCTCTCCTGGAGAATGGAGCCAAATTACATTTGATGTTGCGGGTAAGAGCAACGATAAGACATTTATCACCAATGGTAGTGCGAAATTTACATTATCTCCTGATTTTCAGGAATATGCGTTACGCAGTATTGAGGTAAATGGATCGTTTGATGATGGCTCTAATACCATATCAAAAGTAGACGTTGTACTGGATCAATTTCAATTTGGGGAGCCTACTCAATTGCAGATAGATGTGGAAGGTGTCGTATCTGATCTGGCGTTGTCTTTGGTCGGACAATCGAGCTTAGTTATTGATAAAGCGCTAACGTCTATCACTGCTTCTCAATTAGACCTGAGTATGCAGCTAGAAAGTGAAACACTTCCTCAATCACCATTGAATATTGTTCTTGATTCAAATGTTGTGTTTGATCTGAATAACAGCGAATTAAAGGCGATAATCGACGAGTTGTCTGCAAATGATATTGAGCTTCAAGGAGCAACCGTTGCCACTTTTTCAGATGTAACCCAAATTCGTTTTGAACTGCATGGGTCAGATATTGATATCGACCAATTCCTTGATATCGAAGAGACCAAGCCATCTCAAAGTTCTTCTGATTCTGATGACAAACCGACTGTATCAACAAGCAATTCGGGCACTGTGGAAGTTGAACCTGATTTATCAGCTCTTAAACATTTAGATGTTGCTGGTATTGTGACCATTGATGAGCTAAAGACGAACAATGTTGAACTGACGGAAACGAAAACCAAGTTTTCAATTAAACGAGGACTGGTCAAGCTAGAAGCATTTGAAGCCAATTTGTATCAAGGTAGCATAAGTGCCAAAGGTCAACTTGATGGTAGGAAAAGTCCTGCAACATATCAGATTAATAACACCCTTACTGGCGTTCAAATCGAGCCGTTGTTGCAGGCTGTTGCAGAGACGGACATCGTCGAGGGTACCGGAAATTTAGTGACTACCATTAATGGTAAAGGTTTAACATCAACCCAGATGAAGAAAAATTTAGCGGGAACGGTAGAGATAAAGTTTACCGATGGAGCGGTAAAAGGCTTCAATATTGCGCAACAGATTCGCAATGTAAATGCCAAATTGAACGGCGAGAGCGATGGCTTTGATATATCGGCAAAAGAAACAGATTTCAGTGCACTAACAGCAACATTGAAGCTAGCGAATGGAGAGCTTTCTACCAATAATCTAGCAATGCAGTCGCCTTTATTACGAATACATGGCAAAGGTTCAACGAATTATATAAATGAAAAAATAAAGTTTTGGTTGGATACAGCAGTGGTAGGCTCACTTGAAGGTCAAGGCGGAGCGAGTGTTGATGATCTAAAAGATATTACTATCCCAGTTGAAATAAAGGGCAGTTGGAGTAAGCCAGATCTAGATATTCCACTTGATGAAATCCTGAAGCAGCGTGCTAGGAAGAAGATTACCAAAGAAAAGACAAAGCTCGATGAAAAAATTGATGAGGAAGTCGATAGGCTTCAAGAAAAAATCAACAGTAAAATTAAAGATGAGCAGACAAAAGATACGATGAATAAATTGCTGAAAAAAATCCTCTAATCGATCAACCTTTTACTAAAAAAGGTGAAGAAATAGGGACACTGTTGGTCTGCTGTTACTTGGTGGTTTAGTGCAGTAATACAGTGCCCTTAATCAGCGAGAAAATGATTTACCAATCAATACCCTTGCGAGCTTTAATACCATTCTCAAAGGCGTGTTTTACATTACGTACTTCCGATACCGTATCGGCTAATTCGATTAAATTACGATGAGCACCACGCCCGGTGATAATCACAGATTGCATGGCAGGGCGGTTTGAAATTGCTTCGATAACCTCATCTAACTCGATATACCCGTAATTGGTCATATAGGTCAGTTCGTCAAATAGAACAACATCGATAGAGTCATCTTTCAACATTGCTTTACATTTCTGCCAAACAACTTGTGCTGCGTCGGTATCGGCTTGTTTATCTTGAGTTTCCCAAGTAAAACCGGTAGCCATGACTTCAAACTCGACCCCCAGCTTTTCTAACAGATTCTTCTCGCCGTTATCCCACGTGCCTTTGATAAATTGAGCGACAGCACATTTTTGTCCATGACCATGGGCGCGAGTGATCATGCCAAATCCTGATGTTGATTTGCCTTTGCCATTTCCAGTGATGATTAAAAGAAGGCCTTTTTCATCTTGAGCGGCGGCAATTCTAGCATCAACGTTTTCCTTTACTTTCTGTTGACGCTCTTTATGGCGGTTCTGTGCGTTGTCGTTTGCCATCTTATGTTCCTTTATTGGTGTTTCGCCTCGTAATTTTTATCTTAACCTATCTGTTTTAGAACAAAAACCGTTGAATTCACGCGGGATTTAAGTGATGGTCGTAGTGTGACATGAGCTTTACACGTTAAGGATTTATTATGATGGAACAACTTTTAGCTTACGCCGAGAAAACATGGGGCGTCGATCTTCACCAAGTTAACCAACTTAGTGCTGAGCAACTCTTAGAATTGACAGAGGTTTTCTCTGTTGATCAAAAAACTTGTTTATACGCTTTATTACCATTGGCTGCGAATTATGCTCTAGTGCCTCTTTCTAACTATCACGTCGGTTCAATTGTTGTTGGTTTGTCAGGAAATGCATACTTTGGCGCCAATATGGAGTTTGGAGACCAAAGCTTGAGTCAAACCGTTCATGCTGAACAGGCGGCAATTAATCATGCTTGGTTATGTGGTGAAGAAGGTATTAGTGATATTTATGTCAACCAAAGTCCGTGTGGTCATTGTCGTCAGTTTATGAATGAGCTTTCTACATCGGAGCAGCTCACTATTCATGTGCAAGGGCGTGAGTCTGTCTCGTTAGCTCAACTTCTACCTGATGCGTTCGGCCCAAATGATTTGGGGGTCGCGAATCGATTGATGTCTATACAGACGAGAGTGTCTTCCAGTGAGTCTTCACATTCTTTCGACGAATTGGCATGGAAACGAGTTTATTCGCCATACACTAAAAGCCCTTCTATGTGCTTGATTATATTGGAAGATGGTAAGAGAATTGTTGGGTGTTATGCGGAAAATGCAGCCTTTAATCCCAGTTTATCTCCGTTGCAATCTGCGTTGATTATGCTTCGGTTAGCTTTGTGCGACTTTGACAGTATCGTCGATGTCGAGTTAATTGAATCGAAGCAATCACAAGTACTGCAGTATGACGCTACGCTCTCCTTACTAAAGAGCATCGCGCCAAAGGTAGAGCTAAGGTATACCAACCTATCGAATTAAATCCATCCTAAGAGGTTCCACCATAAATAATCGAGTGGCATCAAGATCAACAGTGTAATTACTGCCAATGGTAATGACACCCTAATTAACGAAGATAGCTTCTCCTGTGATAACTGCATTGCGACAATGAGAGGAGCAACTTGATAGGGGAAGATGACCGTCGAAAATCCGATGACTTGCGTCATCAGTACCGCTTCGAGCGAAAAGCCTGTTGAATGCGCAAAGTCGGCTGCCATTGGTGAGAGTACAGTTGGGACGCCAGGAATGGTGGTGATAAGTCCAGTCAGTGTTGAGATAGAACACAAAGACATAAAGTTATAGAAAGTAGAGTCATGGGAGTTTGATAACGCTGAGCTGAATATCTGTCCAACAGAGGTTCCAATTCCCGATAAATTGACCAGAGCACCGAGCCCTAGAGCAGCAGCTACAAAGATAACAGTACCGAAATCAACGGATCGATTAAATGCTTTTGGTTCGACAACGCCATACTTAGGAAGAAGCAGGAAAATTGCGGTAACAATGCCGACCCATGCAGGATTAACTCCATGAATGGAATCAGTGATCCAAAATAACAGCGTCATCGCGAGAATGAATAGAACCTTATTCTGTTTCTTTAAATCAAAATGATCATTACTCGCTTGGCTGGACGTTTTGTCATTTATATCAATTTGAGCGGGAAAGATTTTCACGACCACTAAAACTAAAACCGCAGATTTTACGATACCGAGGATAGGGAAGTGCAGAGCAAGGTATTCTAAGTATCCAAATGAAATACCAAACAAATTCTCACTCGCTCCGGCTAAAATCATGTTCGGAATGTTGGATGGAAGAATGGCAAAACTGGGCATGTTGCACGCTAGAGCTAGAGTGACAGCGATGCCAATACGACCAGAGCTGCCTTTCGCAAAACCTAGTTGCTCAGCTAACGCCATACCTATTGGAATCAGTACAACAGAGCGACCAACAGATGAAGGCATAACAAAGCCAAGTAGCATTGCTGTCACGACTAGACCAGAGATTAATTTAACGTAACTTGTCGTTAAATAAGGGGCAATAATTAGGGCGAGACGTTTCCCAATTCCAGTGCTTGATATTGCTTCGCCAATAATAAAGCCTGAAATAATCAACCAGACTGCGGAAGATGAAAAGCCAGAAAAAAGAACGTTTGGTTCGATTAAATTAAAAACCGCAACTAAGGCAAAAAAGATTAACCCTGTAAGAAAGGGAGGGATAACGCTCAAACTCCAAAATACTAGTGTAATCAGAATGATTGCTGCGCTGTAAGAGAAGTTATTTGGTTGACCAGCAATCGGCATCACCGCCAAGTATCCAGAAATAATGACGGCAATGAACACGATAATTGAGCGTATATTGAGGCTGTTTTTCATGTGAGTTCTCTATGTAAATAGCGATATTGTAGGCTTGTGTTTGTTTCGGTTGCCGCTTATATTAGCAGTTCGTGATTGTCGTAATAAGGTGGAAATGTGACAATGGGTATTCCTAATACGTCATACTTGCCGGCAAGCCATGTCGCTTACACGATTGATCCAAAGCGGCCAGTTTTAACTCAGCGAAGAACCATGAATCCGGAAGAGGCGATAGCCCCTCACCGTCATCCTCGTAGACAGTTGTTATGGTCGTCGAAAGGTTTACTCCGAGTGACAACTAACAACGCCGTTTGGGTCGTTCCTTCTTCACACGCAGTGTGGATCCCAGGTAATGCCTTTCATCAGGTTACCTGCCAAACTCAAGCGCAAATACGCAACTTGTACTTTGATCCATCATGCCCGATTCGGCATTATGACAGTGAAGTTGTGATGCTGGCTATGAGCCCTTTGATGCGCGAGATTATTGTCCGTATGACTCGTGAAGATTTACCAGATGAGCCATTTATGCAGCGCTTAGGGTTGGTCGCGTTGGATGAACTTGAGTCTCTTGAACCGTTTTTTCTTCATTTACCGAGTGGTCAAGATCCGAGGTTGCTTCAGGTGATCAATCAGCTCATCCTTCACCCGAAGGAGTCAGTAACGTTGGATATATTGAGTAGAGAGTCAGGGGCAAGCACCCGCACGATTGAACGTCTGTTTAAATCAGAGACTGGATACACTTTCCGACAATGGCGCAGTCGATTTCGTTTAATGAATTCACTTGAAGCGATAAATAAAGGTGAAAATACCAAGACTGTTGCTTATGAGCTTGGGTATAAAAGTGTGAGCAGTTTTATCGCTGAATTTAAAAAGCTATATGGGGCAGCGCCCCAGGAATATGCGAGTCAATTCCTGAATCGCTAAGTAGCGAAGTATGTTCAGACACTATTGTGCTTTTTAAAATCGTACACTCTACTGTACGAGGTATGACTCAAACTCTTTGACTGGCATTGGCTTGCTGTATAAAAACCCCTGATACGATAGACAGCCATGAGTGCCTAAAAAGGTTTTCTGTTGGTCGTTTTCTACTCCTTCTGCAATGACATCGATACCAAGAGAATTGGCCATCAGTATGGTTGTTTTAACGATCGACTGATCATTAATATCAAGTTCAAGCTCTGAAATGAACGAGCGATCTATTTTTAACTCATTGACAGGTAGTCGTTTTAAGTACTGCAATGAAGAATACCCTGTGCCGAAATCATCTAGGGAGAATTGAATCCCTAATGCTTTTAATGAATGCATGTGTGATTTTGTTAGATCCAAATCGTCAACAAGCATGGTTTCAGTTAATTCGAGTTTTAGCATTCCAAGACTAATTTCATACTTACTGATCAATTTTGCGACTTTTAGGATGAAATCGGGTTGACGAAACTGACGGTAGCTGACGTTGACAGATATCGTCAAATGTTTGGTCTGTTGACTTATTTCCCATTGTTTTAATTGCAGGCATGCTTGTTCTAAAACCCAGTCACCTATTGGAATAATTAATCCTGTTTCTTCAGACAACGGAATGAAATCATCAGGGTTAATGATGCCATCGGTTGGGTGGTTCCAACGAATAAGAGCTTCTACTCCGGTAGTATTATTGCTGTTATCGACTTGAGGTTGATAATAAAGTTCAAATTGTTTATTTCTAACGGCTTTGTGGAGTTTCTTTTCCAGTGTAAGGCGCTCGGATATCGTTTCTTGCATTAGCGGTTTGTAGAAAAACACGGTGTTTTTCCCTGATTTTTTAGCCTGATACATTGCGATATCTGCTTGCTTCATTAGCTCTGAGCTTGATATGGATGCGTTGTTAAAAAGAGAGATACCTCCACTGGCACTACTAATGAATTGGTGTTTGTTTACCTGGTAAGGATGAGATAGAGCCTGAATGACTTTATGCGCGACAATCTCAGCTTCAGCAGCAGCTTCTAGCTCGTTATTGTCGAGATCAGATAAAATGAGAACAAATTCATCGCCACCAATGCGCGCTAAAGTATCGCTAGCACGAATACAATCTTGGATGCGTTTAGCCGCTTGCTGAAGCACGGCATCACCAAATTCGTGGCCATGTGAATCGTTAATGTTTTTAAAATTGTCTATATCGATAAATATAACCGCATTATAGGCGGTATCTCGGTTGCTCAAAGCTAACGCGTGATTCAGGCGATCAAAGAGTAAACGGCGATTTGGCAAAGAGGTTAACGAATCATAATAAGCCAGTGAGCTTATTTTTTCTTCGTTCTCTTTACGTTCAGTTATATCCTGAATGAATCCTGTCATTTTTTCAGGGGTGCCGTCACTGGCATAAATCATCTTCCCACGACACTCAATCCAACGGACTGCATTATCACTCGGGCGTACGATTTGATAGTCGATTCTATGTTCCTGACCACAATCAAAGCTGTTTTTTAGTGAATCCATCAGAGAATGATGAGAGTCATCTACCATTATGTTGCAAAGAAGCTCGATACCCGGAGTTGTGTCTGGGTCTAGGCCAAGTAACTCGTACATCTTAGGGGACCAAGTTGTGACTTGATTTGGGTAGGAAACAGACCAACGACCAATTTTTGCATAATGCATGGCCTGAATGAGGCTTTCTTCACTTTCCGCTAATTGAAGGAGTGTTTTTTTACCCGCTTTGATCTCTTGCATAAGGCGAATCGTATTAGCAGAAAGGGTTTGATAAGCCGTCAAAATAACATTTATGGTTTCTTGAGCCTTTTCATTCATTTGAGCGCTCGCCCACAATGTGGCTTCATCAATTGACTGGCCAGATTTAACCGCTTGAGTCATAAATGCGAGGTGACGATCACTTTCCAAAATGTGAGTGACGAGCCAACTTGTTAAGTAAGACAATAATTCTTCTAGCCACTGCTCTTCTGGCTTTTGATCTTCATTCTTTATTAATTTTTTTATATGTTGAGTAAACTGGCTGTGACTTTCTCTATGTTGTTCTGCATAGTCACAGTTAGACAATATGCTTAGCCAGTAGGTCTCTTCGCTGTCAAAGTGATACTCTGCATAATCAATTAATTCGTGAAGTACTTCAGCCAGTTTAATATCTGAATCGTGTTGAGATATATAATTGGCCAGTTGATTTAGTAGAAAAATTAATTGCTTATGCTGCTGATCAATTTCTTCAACACCAGTGCTAAAACTATCATTCCAAGGGAATATGTCGACATGGTGCTGGTTCATTTTATAACGAGTCCTTTTGTTTAAAAATGTCATGTGCAATCTAGAGTCATACACTCACGGAAATTGGTTTAATCCGAATCAATCAAAACACCCCAAATGCCTTGCTACTTTAACGACTCTTTCGATGGGTTGATCAACTTATAGCTTAGCTTGATCATCATCTTTTGTCATTATTTGTACCGTGCTTAGTGAGAGGGTAACATTGTCTTTAATGAGAATATCAAACAATAACTTGAGATAAGTGAATTGGGCGTATATTTAAGAGGTTTACAAAATGAAGAATAACGATAAAACCAAGATTCTCGTCGTTTGTATGGGCAATATTTGTCGCTCTCCAACCGGAGAGGCGGTATTGCGGGCAAAAGCTTTAGAGCTAGGCATTGATGTTGAAGTGGATTCCGCAGGTACTATTGGTTATCACCAAGGAAACCCGCCGGATAACCGAGCAAGAGCCGCAGGAGAGCGAAGAGGGTATACGTTTTCTGGTATCAGTGCTCGACAAGTATGTATCGAAGATTTTGCTAAATTTGACCTAATTCTAGCCGCCGATAAGGATAATTTATCTGACTTATTACAACAGTGTCCTTCTCAATATCAAAGCAAGGTCTCGCTGTTATTAAGCCATGGTGATTCTCGCTACGAAGAAGTACCTGATCCTTATTATGGGGGTGAGAATGGCTTTGAGTTGGTGCTGGATTTAATCGAAGATGCGGCGCTATCGATACTCAATAAGGTTAAGTATCTCGATAAAAAATAAGAGAGCAAGAGCTCTCTTATTTATTGCCATTGAATACGTATAGTCTACTTAGAACGTACGGCTGTACTGTAGACCCATCAAGATGGCATCAGCGTGAGTTGTTCCAGAAAGTGATGTAGAGTAAGGTCCGCCAAGCGCTGTTGATTCTTCAACTTCAACGTCTTTGCCTAAAAGGTAAGTAAATCCAAAATCTACCGTTGCTTTTTGACTCAGTTGATAACCGACACCTGCAGAAAACCATTGGCGATCAGAGTCGGGCACAGAGATTGAGGTCACTTTATCTTGTGCACTTTCGTCATACATGTAACCCGCACGCAGTGTCCAGGTGTCATTTAGGAAATAGGTACCGCCAATAGAATAATGGAATGCATCTTTCCATTTATATTCTTTTTCTTCGATACTCGCATTTTCAAAGGTGATTTTGTCAAATGACGACCAACCAATAAATTGAATGCTGTAGTGCACAGCAAATGGGCTGTTTTCGAGTTTATGGAAACCTGAAAATTCGGCCATGTCTGGAAGTGGTAACGTCACCGATTGTGACCCATCTTTTGCTTTTAGTTCAGGGCTGTAATGGTAAGAGAACCCAAAGCGATTATCGGCATCAAGCTCATAGACAGTTCCCACATTGAATCCAACGGCCCATCCAGATGCGGAATCAATATTAAGAGTTTCAGCGCCACCAAAGCCGGGAAGCCCAACGTCTGAGCTCAAGTTACGCTTTAGTGTGCCTTCACCGTAGATAAAGTCGATACCGCCGCCAATACTCCATTGTGGAGACAGTCGGTAAGCTGAAACAACCCCAATATTTAAGCTTGAAATTTCGGTATTTCCACCATATTCAGCCGCAACATAATCACTGTCAAAATTGGTTTTGGTACCAAAATTACTGTAGATCGTCGCGCCTAAAGATAATTTATCATCGATAGGTACAATTAGATGTAAGTTCGGTGCAATAGAAGTATCACCTGCGTTATCATAATTTGCATCATATTCTGTACCAAGAGCGTTGGTATAAGTTGCATCTGATACTTCAATCATTGAGGTGATGCTTTCAAACCCACCAGAAAACGCTATTGAATCAAACAATGTCATTGCGGCAGCATTACGCGCTATAACTGATGCATTGTCTGCGATAACAGCATCACCTGCAAATGCTCGGCCTAAACCAGTAGCTGATTGAGCGTTAAGTTGGAAACCCGCTGCGAACACCTGTTGGGTTGAGAGTGTGAGCGCTACTGCTATCACTGACTTTTGAAACAATCTCGTTTTATTCATTGGTTACTTCCTATGATGAATATGATGGTTGCGGATCTTGGCACCAACAATTAACGTGGCGCGTGATAGTAGTCCTTAGTATAAGTAAGACAAATCCGACCATTGGTAGTTTTGACGATAAAAGTTGAGAACTGGCGGCTAATTGGCATGAAAATGGAGAATTTTTGTTATTATTAGAGTTTTTACTCAGCTGGGTGAGCGGGAAGCTCTCTATTGTTTGGAGGGATTTTTTCAGCTCGGTGATAATTGATAATAAAAAGGCTTAGTTAACGTAATAATTAGACGTAAATCAACATAAAATTGATCTAATTCAAAATTTAAATTCAGAAAGTCATTATATTAGTTCAGGTCATCTGGTCGGTTCTTGGACTGACACGTTGAGCAAGATGACACTTCCTTTTGAAGGCTGACTTTACTTTCTCCTAATCGGGAAACTGATTATTTCAATTGGCGCAAGTTAATTGCTTTATACATTCCAACCACACAGTTATGTGTGGTTTTTTTTTGTTCATTTTATCTCAATGTTTTATTTAGTCATAGAATAACCTGACTTCCAGAGCTAACGCTTCGCTTTATTTTTAACCACCTTGTAAGCATTATTAAACGTGAACTGATACTGTATTGTTATTGGTTTTGATCATGTTAGGATAAAACTAACGAATGCGATATCTCGTGTAGACATGCAGTTGTTACAACATCAATAGTCATTATAACAAAGGGTTAATCGATGGATGCATTAGAATTACTGTTAACACGTCGCTCTGTTGCGAAGTTATCAGCGCCAGCACCAGAAGGTCGTGCATTAGAAAAAATTATTGAGGCGGGACTGAGAGCCCCTGATCATGGGAATTTAACACCATGGCGCTTCGTGATCGCACAAGGAGATGGCTTACAGAAGTTATCTGATATTTATGTATCTGCAGCACAACAAAATGGTAGCAATGATGAGATAGTTGAAAAACTCAGAAATGCCCCATTTCGTGCTCCAATGGTCATTACCGTGATTGCAAAGGTAACGGAGCACCCTAAAGTTCCAGCTTTTGAACAACATTTATCGGCGGGCTGTGCGGTTCAAGCAATGCAAATGGCGGCCGTTGCGCAAAACTTTCAAGGGGTTTGGCGTTCAGGTTCATGGATGTTTGATCCGAAAGTTAAGCAGGCTTTTTCTCTTGAGGGAGATGATGAAATTGTCGGGTTTCTTTATTTGGGAACCGCGACAATTGAACCGATGAAAGCTCCTCAGCGAGATTTTTCTAAATACGTTGAGTTTCTATAGTTCTCAGTATCAAGCCAAGCGCACCTTTGCTATGAAATAGCCTGCTATTGGTTGGCTAGTTGACGGCTTGGCTTTCATCGATGCTGTAAGAAATCACAAAATCGATAAATAAACGTACTTTATCAGGAAGGTGCTCTTTGTGATTATAGAGCATGTAAATATCACGCGGGTTTGCACTCCAATCCGTTAACACTCGGGTCAAACTGCCATTTTCAATCTGCTCTTTTATCATAGCATTTGGCATTAATGTGATGCCTAACCCCTCAGAGCAGGCTCTTCTAACCACATTCAAAGTGTTCGCTTGAAACTTTCCCTTTTCATTATTGATCACATACTCACCGTCTCGATTGGTCAGTTGCCATTTGAGTAGTGGGTACCCTTTTAATAAAGAGTGTTGGGTTAATTCCTCGGCATGGGTTGGAGCTGGATGTTTTTGAAGATACTCTGGACTTGCAACGAGAATGTCTTCTACCTCATTGATTTTTCGGGCTATTAATGAAGAATCACGTTGAGGGCCAACACGGAAAATGACATCCCATTCAGTTGGATCAAGTTGATCAGAAACATGACTCGTTGTGAGCTCTAAATTGATGTCTGGGAACTGCTTCATAAACGCAATAAACATCGGCATCAACATTCGTTTGGTCAAATTCGCTGGTGAAGATATTCTAATTTGGCCTTTAGCACCTCGGCATTCGTCACTTATCTCATCAGCAGTACAGGCTAGCTTTTGAAGTAATGGTGAGCATTCTTTAAAAAAGCGCTCACCCGCTTCAGTAAGAGAGAGTTTTCTAGCGTGACGATTGAGTAAGCGTAAATCCAAAGAATCTTCTAAAGCTTGAATTCGTCGGGTTATGGTGGCGACTGGAATCAATGTTTTTCTTGATGTTGCTGTATAGCTTCCATTTTCGACAACTAAGCGAAATAGGTTTAAATCATCTAATTTCATAATACCCGACATATGGTTAATCGTATCTTTTGTTAAATCTATACGTTATTTAGTTAAAAATTCTTGAGGCACATCAACATCTTTAGCAAAATTCGTAACTTTTGAAAACTAATCTTGCGCTCATGGTGTCTTAATAACTCTATTGGGATCAATTTTTTGCCATCTCTTTTTGTTGTAGAAATGAGAATTAAGGTCTACTTTAAAAAGGTGTGATAAGAATGATATCAATAACGGGAGCTATTTTTATGAGTATGGTTTGTTTAGCAGAGTTTACACACCGTTATAACGATACTTTGATTCGCATTTTTTCTTAGAGTAGGGCTGTGAGTATGTCTGGTAAGCAATTTTCTGCTCGCGAGGAGCTAGATATAAAAAGTAAGCTTCAAGGTAAGTCTATCCTACTTGTCGATGATGATCCTATTTTTAGAAGCGTTATGCGCAGTTGTTTAGAATCGTACGGTTGCCTCGTTGATGAAGTAGAAAATGGATTAGAAGGATTAGTTCGATTAGATCAACATAGTGTAGATTTGGTGATGTGTGACCTTTCTATGCCCATCTTGACGGGAATTGAATTTGTTGAAGAAGTGAGTCATTCACGCACAGACCTACCCATAATCGTTGTTTCCGGTACCGATGCGATGTCTGATGTCGCACAAGCTTTGAAATATGGAATTAAAGAGTTTATCGCAAAGCCGGTGCGTGACTATGCACATGTGATGTCAATGGTATCTAATATTCTCGAAGATGCTAAGAAGCAAAGCGTTGAACGTGATTTGGCGAGTGCTTGGGATAGACAAGAATCTGAAGATGTTCCTGAAGAAAAAGAACTGCATTTTCATTTAGATTATCTGCAAAATAACCCTCCAGCGGCTCGTGATTTATTGCATGCTTTAATGCCCGATAACGATAATATTCATGGTGATTGGCGCTTTAGTTATCGATTACTACAAACCGCAGATGTCATGCCTCTTGTATTTGATTGCGCTTGGCTTAGCGAAGGTCAATTTGTGTTTTATATCGTAGATTCTGGTTCACACGCAACTGAAGGCGTGAGCATTAGTTTGTTGGTGAGAGCTCTATTTCACGATTATATTCGAACGTTAAAAACAGGGTTCGCTGATCTTAAAGATTTGGCACAACTAATTGAGCATGGAATTCGATGTTCGAGTGAAGAGGGGGCGGTCTCTGCCATGCTGGGTGTTGTTGACACAGTTAGCGGCTCAATGTCGATATTGCCAGCGGGCCTTAATGGTCAGTGGCGTAATGAAAACAATGAGTTAAACGTGTTAGGTGGCGTCAATCTTGGCGACAACTGCATGCGCAACTTTGTGACTAAAGACTTACCTATTGGCCAGAAAAGTAAAGTTCTAGTTCATAATACAGGGGTGTGTTCATTTACATTAGATATAATGAAACAGATCACAACTTAAGCGACTTATAGAGATTTAGTTATAAAAACACGATATAAAGCCTTTCAAAGTAGTAAGTGAGAATCACTCACATTAAAATTATCACTAAGGAGAAGCTGTTTTATGTCGCAAGAGGAATTTAAGGAACCTTTTAATATTTTTTATCTTTTAGGTTTATTGTTGGTTTTATTACTTCCTACCTTACCGGCAACGTTAACTTGGATACGAGTTGCGAATGGTTATGCCCCTTTCTAATTTTGTTAGCTTATATTGGTCGCAATCAGAGCGTTTGACCTCATAAATATTCTCTGCTGGTTGCTAACCAATGAGAAAATCACTAGCATTAGTGTGAAGTGTGCCCATTCTTCAGAGTGGGCATTGTTTTTTGCTGTGAAAACATTTTCTCGCACGTGGCCTAAGCCTCTCATTGACGTTTAAGTTGGTTAAGAGCGCTATTTAAATATAAGTTACTAAAAGTTATGACTACAGATACAATTTCATTGATCAAATCAAGCATCAAAAGCATCCCTGACTATCCTCAAAAAGGGATTGTATTTCGTGATATCACCAGCTTAATGGAAGACGCTGCAGCGTATCGTGCCACTATCTTTCACTTATTAGAGCAATACCAGGATATGGGATTTACTAAAGTGGTGGGTACTGAAGCTCGAGGCTTTTTGTTCGGTGCACCTTTGGCATTAGAGCTTGGGATCGGGTTTGTTCCTGTGCGTAAACCTGGAAAATTACCTCGAGAAACCATTGCTCAGTCATATGAGTTAGAATACGGGACCGATACGCTCGAAATTCACCTTGATGCGATTCAACCAGGAGATAAAGTCTTAGTGGTTGATGACCTTTTAGCAACGGGTGGTACGATAGAGGCAACAACCGCACTGATTCGCCAACTTGGTGGTATTGTTGAACATGCAGCATTTGTGATAAACCTACCTGAAATCGGGGGTGACAAACGTTTGGAAGCATTAGGATTAAATGTTTATAGCGTTTGTGAGTTTGATGGCCACTAATTTCTCGTGAGAGTAGTTGCTTTCAACACTTAAGGTTTTAGCAAGAAGTATGTTGGTAAATGGACCCTCGGTAAACTGAATACGGAATTTTAAATGAGTTATCTAGCTTTGGCACGGAAGTGGCGTCCTACTCAGTTTAGTGAAGTGGTAGGTCAAGCCCATGTATTAACAGCTTTAGAAAATGCGTTAGCGCAAAATCGCTTACATCATGCTTATCTGTTTAGTGGTACGCGAGGTGTGGGTAAAACGACGATAGGACGCTTATTTGCCAAGGGCTTAAACTGTGAGATCGGTGTGACCTCAACCCCGTGTGGCAAATGTGCTTCTTGTCTGGAAATTGACCAAGGTCGATTTGTCGATTTACTTGAAATTGATGCCGCATCGAGAACAAAAGTCGAAGACACTCGAGAGTTACTTGATAACGTTCAATACAAGCCTGCGCGCGGTCGATACAAAGTTTACTTGATCGATGAAGTCCACATGCTTTCTCGTCATAGCTTTAATGCTCTTTTGAAAACGTTGGAAGAGCCGCCCGAGTATGTGAAATTTTTGCTGGCGACGACAGATCCACAAAAATTACCTGTCACCATATTATCTCGCTGCCTCCAGTTTCATCTAAAGCCAATCAGTATCGAAGGTATCGAGCAGCAATTACGCCATGTGTTAGAGCAAGAAGATGTCAGTTTTGAAGCGCGAGCTTTAGGGCTTATTGCTCACGCTGCCGACGGTAGTATGCGTGATGCATTAAGCTTATCAGATCAAGCCATCGCACTTGGAAACAATCAAGTTGTGACCGAAAGCGTCTCGACGATGCTTGGTACGCTAGATAGTGATCAAGCATTGCATTTGATTCAAGCGATAAGCAGTAAGCAAGCTCAAACGGTTATCGAATGCATTAATAGCTTAGCGACGAATGGTGTTGAGTGGGATATTTTGCTTCAGACACTCGCGAGCCAGCTACATCGAATTGCTATGTATCAGATGTTACCTGCTACGTTAGATAAGTCTCAGCCAGACGCTGAAAAAATAGAACTCTTGAGCAAGGCATTGACCGCTGAAGATGTTCAGCTATTTTATCAAATTGCGATTAAAGGGAGGGAGTCTCTTCCTTTATCTCCCACTCCTCGTATTGGGGTAGAAATGACACTGCTGCGAATGGTGGCATTTCGTCCTCAACAGGTTTCTGCATTTAGTCAATTGAATACAGAGTCACAACCTATCCCGCAACCCGCAACTCAGCCATTGGTAAGGGACAAAGTAGACTCTGATGAGGCTCCATCATCGGTACCTTCTGGCCTGAAACAGGCTAAAGAAACCGTCCAACTGCGTACCCAGCCTGCTGAGTCAGTTGAGGACACTCAGCCCCAACGAAATCCTCAAGATGATTCTTATAATGAGCTTGCTCAAGAATACGCATCGATGGCAGAAAGTTATGAGATGGAATCGGTAAAAACGCCATCATCTGAGGTTTCATCTAAGCCTCAAAAAATGGAACCTCAGCCGACACCATCTGCACCGTCTCCAGTCGTTGGTTTGCGTCATCAGTTGCGCTCCCAAAGGAAAGAGCTTGAACGCGGCAGTGGTAAAAATGGAAAAAAGTCTGAAGCGGCATCTGGCCAGTCGGAATCTGTATTTGAGCGTTTAGCTCAGCGTACTGATAATGGTGTGGTGTCGCAGAATAAACCAGACGTTCAAAACACAAAAGTAGACAATGAACCGTACCAATGGCGTCCAAGTGTTGATGTTGCTGAAACAACGAATAGTGACATTGTGACGCCAACGAAAGCAAAACAAGCGTTAGAGCACGAAAAAACACCAGAAATGGTAGAAAAACTCAGTGCTGAAGTGGTAGCTGAAGATGAATGGGCCGCACTCATTAAACAACTTTCCATTGGAAAATTGGTCGAGCAACTTGCGCTTAATTCGGTACCTCATTGGAATCAAGATCAACTGTCATTAGTCTTGCGCCCAAATCAAGAACACTTACGAAATGATCGAGCGATTTCGGAACTTAGCCGTGCGATATCAAGTCAACTTCAACGTACGATTGATGTCGATATTTCAATCGGTAACGACGGTGTTACGCCACTTGAACGCCGAGAGCAAATCTATCAAGACAAACTTACGACAGCGATAAAAAATTTAGAAACGGATGCAAATGTTCACTTCTTAAAACAGAGGTTTTCAGCAGAGCTAGACATAGACAGCGTTCGCCCGATTTAATTGTTCATGGGACTTGAAATTTTAGCTTTTCAGCCCCAACGTAATATGAAATAGATAAACACAGAGAGATAAATATGTTTGGTAATGGTAAAGGCGGAATGGGCAACTTGATGAAACAAGCCCAACAAATGCAAGACCGTATGCAAAAGGTTCAAGAAGAAATTGCTCAAATGGAAGTGACTGGTGAATCAGGTGCTGGCCTTGTAAAGATTACAATTACAGGCAATCACAGTGTTCGCCGTGTTGATATCGACGAAAGCTTAATGGCGGATGACAAAGAGATGCTGGAAGATTTAGTTGCAGCCGCTTTTAATGATGCAGCGCGTCGTGCTGAAGAATCTCAAAAAGAAAAAATGGCTTCAGTAACAGGTGGTATGCAACTTCCACCTGGAATGAAAATGCCATTTTAACTGAGCGTTATTAATGCGTACCAGTCAATTACTGGAACAATTAATGGAAGCCTTACGTTGTTTGCCTGGGGTTGGCCCTAAGTCAGCACAGCGTATGGCTTTTCAATTGCTACAGCGAGATAGAAAAGGCGGCCTGCTACTAGCGGATGCGCTACAACAAGCCATGACCGAAGTCGGGCATTGCCAAGAGTGTCGGACATTTACAGAAGACGAGATATGTCATATATGTCGTAGCCCGAAACGCCAAGAGAATGGACTATTGTGCGTTGTGGAAAGCCCAGCAGATATTGCGGCGGTTGAAGCCACTGGACAATACTCAGGGCGCTACTTCGTCTTGATGGGACACTTATCTCCTTTGGACGGTATTGGACCAAGCGATATTGGGCTGGATGTCTTGGATTATCGCCTTCAAACCGGCAATATTAACGAGGTAATTCTAGCGACAAACCCAACGGTCGAAGGAGAGGCAACGGCGCATTACATTGCAGAGTTGTGTCGCGAGCATGATGTTCCGGCCAGTCGTATTGCCCACGGCGTTCCTGTTGGTGGAGAGTTGGAGTTTGTCGATGGTACGACGCTATCGCACTCTCTCATTGGACGTCAAAAATTGAATTACTGAGTTAAGGTTTCGAGTTCGATGAGGTTACGTAGAGCTTCATCGTTCGTTTCTCCGCATACGCTTGAGCAAGCTTTAAACGCCAAGCACACCTTTGGCCGTTCTGGTCGGCCAAATAACTTACACAGATTATCGTCATTGAGTTGAACGCAACGCTCCCCAGCGGCTTTCCCCTGTAACATCCCGGGAATGGGAGAGGTGATACTTGGTGCAATACAACATGTAAAATACCCTAGTCGACAATCCATTTTTATTCCTTGGTATTATGTAATTTTGAACCGTGATGGTAGCAAATTTTGTTGCAACAATCTTGGTTTACCCGTCTAAGGCTCTTAGGTAATACTTGAACTTTACTAGGCAGAGGGGTATAAATCTTTCCCCTGTATTTTGAAGAAAAGTGACGTGCAATGACGACTCCATTTTGGCAACAAAAGACCTTAAATCAAATGAGTGAGCAGGAGTGGGAGTCACTGTGTGATGGCTGTGGGAAATGTTGTCTTCACAAATTGATGGATGAAGATTCCGATGAAGTGTATTACACCAATGTCGCCTGCAGCTGGTTAGTCAGTGATACATGTTCTTGTAAGGATTACCCCAATCGTTTTTCTTCAGGAGAAGAGTGCCTAAAGTTAACCCGTGATAATGTCGATGAGTTTCATTGGTTACCTAATACCTGTGCGTATCGTTTACTTGCGGAAGAAAAACCCTTACCTCCATGGCACCCGCTAATTACTGGTGACAAATCGGCAATGCACGCGGCTAAAGAAAGCGTGAAAAATACCGTGGTGTATGAAATTGATGTGGTGGATTGGGAAGACCACATAATAAATCACCCTAACAGGAAGTAGGCTACACAAGGGTTTTCAAGGGCTTGTGTAATGCCTTAACCCAAATATAATCACATAAACCTGTATATAGTGAAAATCTGCCGTCATTTTGTCGCCATTTTTGTGGCGGCAGTTATAGAGAGTTTAACGAGTTCTTTCCGATTTAATATATGGTGAAGGTTTCAAAAGCAAGCGCCTCACCTTTAGTGGCGAAGCGCTTACGAATGCGTTTACCGTCTCGGCCTGTTGGGTAGCATTCGCAAAGCCAGGGTTTTTTATTGCCGTCTTTAAGGTTACGGATCGACACTAAGAATTACTCTAGTTATGTTTTTTTATGTGATCAAAAATTTGCTCACATAAAGCAGTTAATTCAGGTGTAAGTTTCCAGTCTACTTCATTAGAATCAATGACTTCCAAAACTGTATTACAAAATTTAACTTTGTCTTTTATTGTTCCACTTTCATCAGCGTAAAACTTTCTAGTGTGATTTGTATTATTAGAAACAAATTCCTCTAACATCGTTCCAATTCCTATGCTTGTGCTCTGAAATTTATCGTACTCTATTTGAGAGCCCAAATTACTTATATGACATTTCGATTTTTGTCTAAATGTCTCCCATCTCTTTTTTGCTGCTTCAACAATTAATTTAGCTGGGATGTAATTTTCGATTTCTTTCCACTCAAGAAGAATAAAGTTATCGCCCAATTCACGTTCTAGTGTTTTAACTCTATCGCCTTTATTGGAGATGTCATTATCAGCTATTAATAATATTTCTTTTGATAGTTTTCGAGCAGGAGTTTCCGATTCAGAGCTCTCCTCACTTGATGAGAAATTCCAATGAGTAATATTACTTCCTTGATATTCGGCAAAGATATAATGTAAATTTTCTTTGAAATTTCTTAACGAGTCATCAGTGTTTTCTTCTAAATATTTCTTTAGAAAAGCTCTTAAATAACGCTTATCAGTGACACCTTCAACCCAAATTGAACAATTGGCTAATAACACTGAAGAAGCCCTAACGCCTAGGTCATCCAATGCATCTGAATATTCAGTTAGAACTGAAATTGTTGAACTTGAGTCGTCTACTCTACTTATTCTATATACAGAAATATCTTGGTTTTCTTGTGCTATATCGATTAAGTGATTTGAGTGCGTGGTCATAAAAAAATAATGCTGAGGAAACTTGTGGAAAGCATCGATTAATATTCGTTGCATTCCCGGGTGTAAGTTGAGTTCGGGTTCTTCAATGTAAAATGTAGTGGGGCATGGTGAAATAAATATTGGAAACGTTATTATTATTAATGATTGAATGCCATCACCTAAATCAAAAATAGCCCTCTCTTCTTTACCAATTGATATATATACAACATCTTCACCAATGCGAGGGACTAAAGATATGTCTTGGTTATCGAAGAATGTCCTTGATAAATAATTCTCGTATTCTTGTATTTTTTTTCGTTCTTGTTGTGTACCTAATAGCGCTCGCTTCAATTCAGTGTACATGGAAAGACCACTGTAGATTGTTGCAGAAGGAGACCCCTCTTTATTATTGTTGACGCTGTTTGAAAAATTAATAGTGCTATTTTGGAAATAATCAGATTTAGTTCTAGTTAGGTAACTATCTTCCAGTTTTGGAGGGGTGTCTGATTGATGGTGTAAAGGCCGCAATCCTCTTAAAATCGGAATGTAAACGTGATTAGAAGGTAAAAATACTTCTCTTGAAGTTGCTGCAGGTCCATCAAAATGGATTATTCGATTAAATTCGTATTCAAATTTGTCTAAATCAATGTCTTTTGGTGAAATTTTTTTAAATATGTCAGCAGAGATTTCGGAGAGTTTATCTATCATCATATCATAAGAAAAAGTACCAAATTCATTTTTGAATCTCTTACCGATTTCTTCAGTAAGAATTTCTTCTTTTAACATGGGATCGAATTTTAGCCTTAGTTGTGATGAAACTTTTTCTACGTTTGAAAGGAAGCTATCAAATGGGTAGTTACTGTACTCAACGTATTGAGTGTCGGAGAGAAATAACTGCCTTAATAGGCGACTTTTTCGAGAGTTATTTGAGCCCGTAAGTAAGTTTATTTGTCTAAGGTCTTTGAGGTGCCAATGTTCTAACCCTTCACCATTAAGTTTAAATTCTTCGAAGTTGATGTGTGTATTTGTGTTACTTAATAAATTTTTGAAGTTTATTAAGTTAATTTTAGGTTTTTGGTTGTCGTTGACACTCATATTTACGTTCTCAAAATTTAAACATCTTCCGGCACTTCGCCAGTTTCAATCATGCTTTCAAATTGCGACTTGTTAAGAATAAAAACACCCTGATCCATTGCTTTGGCGAGTTTTGTTGGTCCAGCATTGTAGCCATAGCAAAGAATATCTAGGTGCTTAGTCACCCCAGCTAAATCAATCTTTCTTCAATGTAACCGCCACGCGGCCCATCACTTTTATATCGTTCTCTGACGCTTCAATCGTGCTATCTCCAAACGCTATCGCTAACTTTTTGCCAGGTAAACGTTGGATTTGGTTGATTTATAAACTGCCGTCAACCTTAATAAGGCAATGACCAGATACGGTATATTTTATGCCGAATGTTGTATTTAACGATCTATTATCCTTATCTCCTTAACATAGAGGAATAACTGTCGTTAGGGTACGACTTAGTGCAATAAAAAAGGATACATCAATCGCTAGCCTTCAGGTAGCAGATCATGTTGCGTATGTGACAGGAAAAGATTAACTCTAAAAATATGCATTGTCTGCTTTGGCTTCATTTATTACCTTTCCGTATCTAGTAGGTTCTGAATAAGTATAGATAAACTCATGCCTTCGCCATGCCAATCGTAATTCGTAATAAATCAATAATTCCCGGTATTTTTGTGAGAGCTTGTAATTAATTGACTAAAGAAGAACTAAAGGGGCAAGTAACGCTTGACTAAAGTTAGGGTAGAGGTATTATACCCGTGCTCTGCGACTCGGAGTTATTAATGAAGCATAAAGTAAAGTAAAACCTCAGTATTCCTTCGTCATTGTTGTTATTCTTAGTTTTTCCCTTAGCTTAATCGTCACATTCATAATTAAAAGTCACCAGCGCTCGTGTCATTAGCTTACTGCTGATCGTACGATAACTCTATGAATTTTAAATATTAAGGGACTCAAATGTCTAACAAATCTACTGGTTTAGTAAAATGGTTTAACGAAGAGAAAGGTTTTGGTTTCATCACTCAAGACGGTGGCGGTGCTGATCTTTTCGTTCACTTCCGTGCTATCGCTTCTGAAGGTTTCAAAACTCTTTCTGAAGGCCAAAAAGTGTCTTTCGAAGTAGAGCAAGGCCCTAAAGGTCTTCAAGCGGCTAACGTAGTAGCGCTATAATTTCGATGCTGGTGCAATACTATATTGCACCAGCTCATTTCTAATTGCCTTATCTAACACGACCTCAGCAAAAAGCCATACCGTCCTACTAAAGCCTGTATCACCTTTCTGTTCGTAACATTTATTTGTATATATAAAGCCCTTTAGAACTATCGCGTTATCTTCATATTTTAATTAAATTCCACTGAGCCTATTGTCGTTGATTTACTATGATCAGAGTATTTTTTGATCGTGCTGATTTAGCGATCAGAAATGGCTTTCTAGGAGGACTATAATGTCCAAATCAAACGGTCGAAAGCGGTTTTGGTATCATCAATCGCGCTCTAAATTTTATTCCCCAATTCAAAAGCTTACAGAATATTAGGTGACAGTTAGTTCCATGAAAAACTGGTCAATTATCGTATTCTATATATTTCTAATATTTTTCTGTAGTCATTGGAAAAAAATCAAAGGTAAACCTATACTCAAACCATAATAGATAAAAGAGTAAATAGCAGTGTGCGAGACTAACTATAAATTAACAAGGTTAAAGCTAAGTGGCGTGTTACCTGCGTTATTAGCACTAATGCCTTGTTATTCGATAGCACAGATAAGTGATGATCTCACAATTTCAGGGTTTGGTAACATTACCGCCGGCTATCTAGATACCGACCAAGCCAATTTCAAAGGCCATTCAGATGATGTTAGCTTGAAGTCCGATAGTCTTATCGGACTGCAAGCCTCCTATGAATTTACCCCTGCTTTAAGTGCGACCATTCAAGGGATCCTGCACGCTGATAGTGAAGATAATGACTCAATTATCAATTGGGCGTATGCGTCGTGGCAGCCTGACGATAACTTGTTGATCAAAGCCGGCAGGCAACGTACTCCATTTTTTGCGCTCAGTGATGTGCTTGATGTTGGTTATGCATATCCTTGGATTACTGCTCCTATACAAGTGTATAGTGCCTGGCTTTTCCCTACTTTTGATGGTGTTGATTTAGCTTGGGGATACTCGACTGGAGAAGTGGATACTACTTTTGAAGGGTATGTAGGGCGCTATGATGGTGAAATAGAACTGAGTGATTATTCCACAGATTATACTATCGATATATTTGGTGGGTTAATTACTAAAGTGAATTGGAAAGATTTTGAGTTTAGAGCGTCATTTCACCGTGGTAAGGTTGATATTGGTTTAACCGAGATCGACACCTTAAAAAGTGGATTGGCTCTAGCAGGCTTCACAGCAAGTGCTGATGCTTTATCTCGTGAGGGCTGGATTGAAGCGAAGCAGCTTTCAGTCAGTTACGATAACCTGGATTATTTCGCTCGTGCCGAATGGGTATTGATCGAATCTGATCTTTCGATAGCTGCTGAAATAGAAAGTTACTATTTGATGGGTGGTTATAACTTTTATCCCTTCTCAGTTCATTTTACCTATGCAGAAAGCCAAGTCGATTATCCTACTTTTCCAGATGAGATACCTTCTTACTATGCTCCGTTATATGAAGGTTGGAATGAAATAATGGATCGTCTAAGCAACGATTCTTTACGTTCATGGACGTTAGGTACTCGGTGGGATGTGTTACCCAAAGTCGCTCTTAAAGCAGAGGTGACTTTACTCGATGGTGATAGCGAGGAAAATTCTTTTTTCGATTCAATAGAAGAGGGTTTCGATCGTGATGCCAGCTTATATAAACTAAGCGTGGAGTGGGTATTCTAATGATGAAATTATTTAATATTATAACTCGGAGCGCATTTTTCACTTTCTTCTTACTAAGTGTATGCCAAGCGTCTATTGCTCAATATAATGATGTGATGGTGGTGATGAACTCAACGACGGCACTGGATTCATTGTCTCGCAGTGAAGTTCGCCAAGTGTTTATGGGTGGGACATTAAGTCGGAAATATGTTCCCGTAGGCTTATCTGTAGGTGATAGAACCCGAATTCAGTTTAATACTAAGGTGATTGGTTTAACTGAAAGTAGAATTCAATCGTATTGGGCACAGCTGTTGTTTTCAGGTCGAAGCAAGCCACCTAAAGAGTTTTCTGAAATAGATGACGTACTTAACTATGTCGCGACTGTCGATAATGCGGTGGGGTACGTGCCAGCAGGTACGGTTATTCCAAGTAATTTAATCGTGGTTTATCAGCGTTAGGCGTAAAGAAAGGGCATTGACTCTTTCTTGGTCATTGGAGCCATAGTGTTACGTTCATTAAAAACAATACTAACCGGTGTACGAGGTAAGTTCCTTTTGATTAGCACATTATCGATTGTGATATGTGCTTTGGCGGTTTTCTTTGTCTCTTTAGAAGAGCATGAACAAATTTACCTTAATTCGGTTGAAGATAATATCGAGGCGTTGGCTGCGAATGTTGCCGATGATCTTCTTCTCTATCTTGTTGATCAGCCCGATAGTTTTGAACTCAAGAACCAGCTTCTCATTTTTGAACGCTACGATCATATTATTTCTGCATTTATCTATGATGAGAAGTGGCAGGTTCTAGAAAGGTATATTAGCCCAAAGATCACTCCAATTCCTTTAAATGGATACATGTTTTCGAGCGAAAGCACACCGTCGGAGCTGCCCATTGGGGTTAGTCGAATTGAAGATCATTTAGTCGCGGTGTACCCAATTGGTGATGTCGCTGATCCAATTGGCTTTTTGCAAGTTGTTCAAGATTTTAAAACTCCTATTGTTAAAAGTCGTGATGCACTTTTTGCTACCGCGATGCCACTTGTGGTGATTGTCCTACTCATTTCGCTCTCACTGACTTGGTATTTCTTTCAACATCTGTTTGCGCCTCTCATTGATTTATCTGAATTTACACGATTAATTGGGAGAACTCGCGATTACACATTACGTTTTAAAACGAAAGGTAACGACGAAATTTCTAATTTGAGCCGCGATGTCAACTCGATGCTTGAGACGATTAATAAAGAAAACAAGTTAAACAAGGAGCAGAATGCCATCCTACGCACTCAGCAAGACTCTATGTATCAGCTTGCTAATTTTGACCAACTGACCGATCTACCAAATCGACGCAATATTATTGAATTTTTAGATCTTCATTTGGAAACAGCAAAGATTCAACAAAATGAAGTGGCGATTCTCTATTTTGATGTTGATAGTTTTAAGGCTGTAAATGATCGATTAGGGCATGAAACGGGCGATAAACTGCTGATAAAAATCAGTCAAGAAGTGAAATCTTGCATGCGCCCCAATGACATTCTTGCTCGCTTAGCTGGTGACGAATTTTTGGTTGTATTGATTGATGGTATCGATATTGAACTAGTTAGAACGATTGCCGCTCGTATCATCGAGCAATTTAAATCACCCGTAAAGGTCGGAAAATGGGAAATACACACCGGTGTTAGTATTGGAATTTCTTTGGGGAGTCAGGCGAATTATAGTGTTGATTCTTTGATATCGAATGCCGATATCGCGATGTATGTATCTAAGAATGAGGGACGTGGGTTAGCGACGGTATTTGAGCCGAAGATGCTAAATGAGAATAGTAGAAAGCTTCAAATCGTAAATCTAATTCCACAAGCGCTTGAAAATAAGGAATTTAGTTTACGCTATCAGCCGAAAGTCTCGAGCGCTGGGAATATTGACTCTGTCGAAGCTCTGATCCGTTGGGAAAGTCCCGATCTTGGCTTCATTTCGCCAGGTGAGTTTATTCCTATTGCCGAAAGTGGTGGACGTATTGGGGATATTACTCACTGGGTTATATCTAATGTTGCTCAAGATTTGAATCAGATATTGGAAATTTGTGGTGCTGACACGGTTGTGTCATTGAACATCTCCTCGAAAGACTTGTTGATACCAAATTTAGAGCAGCACATTCTGTCTTCGTTACAAAAAAATGGGCAAAGTATTCGGTCACTACAATTTGAGATAACAGAATCAAGTTTTCTTGAAGAGTTTGATATTGCCAATGACTTCTTTTCACGAATACGATCATTAGGTGGAACGATAGCTCTAGATGATTTTGGGACAGGATATTCGTCACTGAGTTACCTGACACGTATCGAAATTGATACGTTAAAGATTGACAGGCAATTTGTCTTTAATGCATTGAATAGTGAAAAAGACGCAATGGTACTGAATTCTATTATCGAATTGTCGAATAAAATGGACTTGTTCAGTTGTTGCGAAGGTATTGAAACAGCAGAGCATGCGATTTATTTGATCGACCTAGGGTGCAATAGCTTACAGGGATATTATTTTGCTCATCCGGTCACCATTGATCAGCTCGATCATGCGGTATCAGTCGCCAAGACGAATTATCGAGATTTGTATCCTACAGAGTCTCATATACACAGTGTTAGTTAGCGAAAATAAAGCCAAGTGATTGAACTTGGCTTTATTTTTAACAGTGGGTGTCGTTACGTAATTATCTAGGCAAGTGCAAGTAAGATTGTTCCAATTGTTGCTGCACCAGAGAGATATTGACCGGCAGAGTAGGAATCGTCTTTTTCTTCTTCAAGTTTTTCTGGATGCTCCATACCCAGTGCACCATAAGTGAAGGACTCCACTTTATCACCAACGGTTTTATCTTTATCGCTGGCTTTAGCCTCTTTTCCTTCTATGTCTTGGAGAGCACTAAGCAGTGCTTTGCCTTCTTCAGACAGAGTCACTTTATTTGCTTCTACTTTTGTTACAGATTCTAATAACGTTGCTTTGTCAGGCTTCTCGGGAGAATCCTTCGGTTTAAGTATTGAAGATGTATTCGTTATTGTATTATCTGTTTTTGCTACATCCATAACATGCTCCCACCAGTTTCCTCATGACTATATCGGCGTGTAAAGCGAAATGTTGAGCACTATTTCATCATTATTTTCTGAAGGTGCTCATTTTATCGTCTACTAACGGTTAGGATAGCAAGTATTACGCCAACCTGATCGAGTTATGCTGGTGGTGAGATTTTCTGGTAGATTCGAATCATAAAGTGGGCATCGCATTCAAACACCGATTGCTGCGCTAGGTTAAATTTTACGCTTTCTGACGCTTTCCATGCAAAAGGGGTCATTTGCAATAAGTGGCTAGCATTTTCACCCGACAATGACATGGTGTAATGCAGCGCTTGCTCGTTGATCAATGAAAAATTGGGGATATTCTCGGGAGTCTCGTCATGCAGTCTCACATCTTGGTAAATCAGTGACTTAAGTTGGTAAAGGTGACGTCCAGCTGGTGTCACTGTGATAACGATACCTTTATCTTTAACAACTCGCATAAGTTCATCATCGTTGCATGGCGCGTAAATTCGAACTACAGCATCAAGGCCGTTATCTGTAAATGGGAGTCGCTGACTTGATGCGACACAAAAGTGGCTATCAGGGTAGGATTTCGCTGCGTAGCGAATGGCTATCTTCGAGATATCAAGACCATAGACAGAGGCTTTATGATTTGCCGCTGTCAACTGGCCTCGAAAGTAATCCGTGTAATAGCCTTCGCCGCACCCGATATCAAGTAGAGAACTTACTTGATTCTTTTGTAATAGATTACCGATGGCGTCGCGGAGAGGATGATAATGTCCAGTGGCAAGAAATTGCCGACGAGCGGTCATCATCTCTTTATTGTCGCCGGGATCTTTAGAACGCTTATGCTGAACCGGCATTAGATTGACATATCCTTCCTTTGCAATATCGAATTGGTGGTTATGTTCACAGGTATAACTGCCACTATTTTGTATTAATGTATTCTCACATAGCGGGCATTGGTAAGTCATAAATCACTCATTGGTTATTTCAAAAAAGTCAGGGTAGAAAGGTGAAAAGGGTAGGGGTTCTACCCTTTGTAATCGTAACGTTATAAAGGCTGATATCCAATACGAGTTGTCAAAATATGCGTTTCTTCTGGTTGAAGTGTTATTCCAGAAGAAAGACAAGGAGCATGAACGGTTGATTCAACACAAAACATGGTTAGGTATGCGTCGTTTTGCATGTCAGGCATTGATTGTGAACCCGCAGACCAAGGGTTCCATAGAACTGCTGAGTTATGGCCACTGTTTTCAACCAAAATTTGACGTTTTAATACTGGATCAGTCACCGTGATTTTATCTTCAGGTTTGGTGTAAACGCGATCAATTGTATCCGTTAATTGAAGAGAATCATCGCCTCTACAAATTTTACTATCAAGCAATTTATCGATGTATTCACTGCCCATCCCAGTCGTTGTCACTTGCTGGATATCGCCGACGTTGAGATAAGAATGCAGCGCACCCGAGAATGTCCAAGCTTTTGCGTCAGTATTGTTTATTTCAAGTTGTACATCTAGGGTGTCGGAAATCGCAATATGGAGCAGAAGGGAAAACTCATATGGCCAGATAGCGCGAGTTTCATCGTTGGCCGTTAAGCCTAGAGTTACGACCACTCCCTCGTTGCTTTCTCTATGTTCGACTAATGACCACTCTTGGATCCGGGCAAAGCCGTGTGCTGGATTTCCAATTCGACCAAACCAAGGCCAGCATAGCGGTATACCACCACGAATTGCGGTTTTTCCGTCCAACTTAGATTCTTGACTCATCCAAATGAGATCATCTTGACCATTTGGCGAGAAAGAGACGACGTGCCCACCAAATAACGAGATAGCAGCAGTAGCTTTCTCATGCAAGACACGGATTAACTTTAGTTGTTGGTATTCTACAATTGAAATGTTATTTGACAGCGCCGCTATGGCAGGAAGAGTAGAAAGATCCATAACATCTATTCCTTTTTGTTTTCTGCGAACAACAGGCACACGGAATATGGGTAATTATAATGAGAAGTGTGGATGATCACAGAGTAAGTGTAGTGAATTTCTGCAAATAAAAAGGCGACCATTGGCCGCCTTTATAAACAAGTTATGCTAAACGCTACTCTTATTTAGAGATGTGAGCGACTAGGTCAAGAACTTTGTTTGAGTAACCGATTTCGTTATCGTACCAAGATACAACTTTAACGAATTTATCGTTAAGAGCGATACCAGCAGCAGCATCGAATACAGAAGTACAAGTTTCACCGATGAAATCTTGAGAAACAACAGCGTCTTCAGTGTAACCAAGAACACCAGCCATTTCGCCTTCAGAAGCTTCTTTCATAGCTGCACAGATAGCTTCGTAAGAAGCACCGTTTTTAAGGTTAACTGTAAGGTCAACAACAGAAACGTTAGCAGTTGGTACACGGAAAGCCATACCAGTTAGAAGACCGTTTACTTCAGGAAGTACAACGCCTACAGCTTTAGCAGCACCAGTTGAAGATGGGATGATGTTTTGAGAAGCACCACGACCACCGCGCCAGTCTTTAGCAGATGGACCGTCAACAGTTTTTTGAGTTGCTGTAGTCGCGTGAACTGTTGTCATAAGACCAGATTCGATACCGAACTTGTCGTTAAGTACTTTAGCGATAGGCGCTAGACAGTTAGTAGTACAAGAAGCGTTAGAAACGATGTCTTGACCAGCGTAAGTGTCGAAGTTTACACCGTTAACGAACATTGGAGTCGCGTCTTTAGATGGACCAGTAAGAACGACTTTCTTCGCACCAGCAGTGATGTGCTGACGTGCAGTTTCGTCAGTTAGGAAAATACCAGTTGCTTCAGCTACAACATCAACACCGATTTCATCCCACTTAAGGTCTGTAGGGTTACGTTCAGCAGTAACGCGTACAACGTTACCGTTTACTACTAGGTTACCGTCTTTAACTTCAACAGTACCGTTAAAGCGACCGTGAGTTGAATCGTACTTTAGCATGTATGCCATGTAATCTACGTCGATAAGGTCATTAATACCTACAACGTCGATGTCATTGCGCTCTACAGAAGCACGGAATACGAAACGACCGATACGGCCAAAACCGTTGATACCTACTTTAATAGTCATTATTAGTTGCTCCACAACTTAATTTATGATGAAAGATAAACTGGTAGTAAAATTACAGAAACCAGTAACAATTCGCAACCGATAATCGGACTTAACTTGTTTAATGTCAAAAAAAAACTTAGCTTTTTTTTGCTATCGGCCGCGAGAGATTATATTTTTTACTTGTTGTTAAACCGTTCTTTGCTAGTTATAAGTACATAATTAACATTTCATTGGTACTGTTAAACATATCAATGAAGATTGTTAAGTATACGAAGTATGTGCTACAACACGTGATCAGTGCAAGTATTTCAGTGAAAAATTACAGTTTATTGTTGCGATTATAAAGGAAAATCGATAGTGGATGATACGTTTAATCAGGTGAATAAATCGGATGAATATTGGCGTCAACGCCTTACCAAAGAAGAATTTGACGTTTGTCGACTGCGTGGAACGGAAGCGCCATTTAGCGGAAAACTTCTGCATAATAAAAGTACAGGCTTATATCATTGCACATGTTGTTCTGTAGAGTTATTTCGCTCAGAAAATAAATATGATTCTGGCTGTGGCTGGCCAAGTTTTGATAAGCCGATAACAGAATCATCAATACGATACGTCGTTGATAATAGCCATGGAATGGTTCGTAGCGAAATTCGTTGCGCATCTTGCGATAGTCATTTGGGCCACGCCTTTGAAGATGGTCCTGACACTACTGGTATGCGCTACTGTGTGAATTCAGTGTCATTAATTTTCAAAAATGATGATGAAAATTGATCAAATGTAGTTTTTTACTTTCTAATAGTGCCATCTATATTTGTAAACGGTTTGAGTTAATTGATAGGGTCAGGGATGATATCTGAACGATATTTCCCCTTGTTTATCGCGCTGATAACATCTGAAACGATCTCGTTCAATTGGTCCATTTTTGTGTCGTCGAAATGGTAAAGTAACGCCAATTGGTCTTGGTCGACAATTGGGACGTTAAACTCCTTGGCGACCATTGCCCAAATGTATGACCGTTCCTTTTGATTGATTAACTGGTTGATACTGGCCAGTGATTCTAAGATTTCTGTATTTAGCTGTTTTGGCCCAGACGTTAATTCAAGAGCACGGTTAAGCAGCTTGAGAGTTTTGTTCTGGTCGACATCGGTATAGAAGGTAGCAAGGGCATATTGCAGTCGAGCCGTTTGGAGTTCAGGAGAACGCTCCATTTGGAGAAACTCTCTACGTGCATCTTTATCGTTATTTTGACTCCAGAGAAAGTAGAGCGCTTCCGGTGTACGGAATTGGTGGAGCTCGTTACTGATTCTATCGAGATTGTTGCCAGCATTGACTAATGATTCGAAGCGCCGCTGTTTCATAAGAGGTTTATCAATAGGTTGCAGTTGAGCAGCGACCTCCATGCAAAGGCGGTACTCTTGAGTCAATTGGTATTCTTTGATTTTATTCACGTCACTCGGATCTCTTAATACCGTTCGGCGATGCCAGATTAAATCGGTTCGGGTTATTCGGCATTGACCATCATTGATGTTAAGTTCATCGCAGCGAAGTTCAGGCGTCGCGGCACAAAGCTGCTTGGTATCGCGTTTATTTTCAAAACACCCAACCAACAAGGCTGATAACAAGATTGTTAGGCAGAGTTTTAGTTGTGCATTTTTCATAGGCTTGTGATCTATCACACCGATTTATTTTTCCCAACTTGACGCAAAATATATAGCGGCTATGTTGGTAAAAAATTTAAGAGAAATATGTTATGAATGTTCAACAGTTGGTCGACACAATCACTCCCGAAGCGTTTCAACGAATAGTCTATGCCGTTGAAACGGGCAAATGGCCTGAAGGTAATGCTCTATCACCAGAGCAAAGAGAATCTTGTATTCAAGCCATGATGCTCTATCAATCTAAGCATAATAAACAACCTGAACATATGACAGTTGCAGCGGGTGGAGAATTGCATATTAAGTCTAAAAATGAGTTCAAACAGTCATTTTCTAACGCTGGAGACGAGATATTACGTGTCAATCCTAACGATTCTGAATAAGTCAGTATCAATGAAGCAACCAAGGCTAGTGATTGCTACCTAGTTGTCGTTTTACAATGACATCTCACCCCGTAACACCAATTGCATTTGTTGTTTCACTTCTTCATAGCTGAGCTCTTTACTTAATAAGTAATGGAGCTTGGCTAGAGCCGCTTCTGGCGTCATGTCATAACCACTAATTACGCCAGCATCAGCAAGCGAACACCCTGTTGCATAGCCGCCCATATTGACTTTTCCGGCAAGACACTGAGTTAAGTTGATCACAATAACACCACGTTCGGAAGCTTCCTTTAATTGAGCTAATAATTCCGGGTTTTGAGGCGCGTTCCCAACGCCAAAAGTCAGTAAGATCATGGCATTGACGGGTTGTTGCAATGTGTTGCGAATGACCTCATGAGATATCCCCGGATACATCGTAATCACTCCGATAGGTTGAGGGGTGATCCGGCTAACATGAAACTTTTCTGGTACAGGCTTACTGAGCTGCACACCACTGCTGAGCTTGATGTTTATTCCTGCTTCAAGTAATGGCGGTAAATTGGGCGAAGTAAAGGCACTAAAACCATCTGCATGGGATTTAGTACTGCGATTGCCCCGCATTAGCTGGTTATTAAAGAAAAGTGTAACTTCATTTATTGGGTAATTCGCGGCGATGTGTAAAGCGTTTAAAAGGTTCGCTTGGCCATCTGAACGGAGTTGGGCAAGTGGTATTTGGGAGCCTGTTACAATGACCGGTTTACCAAGGTTTTCCAACATAAAAGACAACGCAGAAGCGGTGAATGCCATGGTGTCAGTGCCATGAAGGATGACAAAGCCGTCATATTTTTCATAGTTATCACGAATGTCATCCGCAATCTGTTGCCAATCCTTAGGGCTCATATCTGATGAGTCAATCAGGGGCTCATACTCATGAATGGTATAAAGAGGCATCTCAGAACGATGAAATTCAGGCATACTTTCGAGCTGCTTTTTCATGTAGCCCGCAACAGGAACAAAACCATGATCCGACTTTTGCATTCCGATCGTGCCGCCTGTGTAGGCGATATAAATGTGTTTTCTAGTCATTGAGAGGTCGACAGCTTAATTATAGGGAGTGCAAGAATTATAGCGGAATCTGAGGTGATCAGAAGAGGAACGTCGAAATCCGTATTTGACGTTCCTTTTCTAAATGGTTTTGTCTCTTATTCTGTCTGACAGGTAAGACACAAAGCGTATTGCCCGTGAGGGTCATTAAACTGATTCAATAGAGATACATCTGCGAGTACCTGATTGGAAACGCCTTTTAGTGCAGGAGGAATAACGCTCTCAAGTTGAATACCTATATGACTTTGAGCACCAGAAAGTAGTTCATTTAGAACTTGTTCAGTCATTGATTCCGGCTCTTTCAGCCACTGCAATCTATAATCACTGATATCAGCTAATGTCGCAGCGGCACTGACGGCATCATCAAAATCGCCTAATTGATCCACCAAGCCAAGGTTTAAAGCGTCTTTACCGGTCCATACGCGGCCCTGGGCAATCTTATCAACTTCAGCAAGTCCGATATCACGATTCTCTGATACAAGAGAAATAAAGGTCTTGTAGCCATTTTCAATCGCAAGTTGCATTGTTTGTTGGGCACTTCGAGATAAACCCTTTGTTACGCTTTCACCTGAAAATAGTGTTGTCCCAACACCATCGGTAGAGACACCGAGCTTATCCATGGCTTTTTCAAACGTTGGAATGACTGAAAAAATACCGATAGAGCCGGTGAGTGTTGTTGGCGATGCGATAATTTTATTTGCACTCATTGCAATCCAGTACCCACCCGACGCCGCAAGGCTGGACATTGATACGACTACCGGTTTATTTGCTGCTCTTAATTCTTCTATTTCGTTACGAATTACCTCTGAGGCAAACGCACTTCCACCTGGGCTATCGACTCGTAACACAACGGCTCTTACGTTTCTGTTGATACGTGCTTTGTGCAGTTGTGCAGCAATATCGTCACCACCTAAGCGTCCAGCGGGTTGATGTCCGTCCATTATGGCGCCACTGGCAACAATCACGGCGATTTGATCAGAGGAGTGAGATTCAGGGAAATTAATCGTCGATAAATAGTTATACAAACTGACACGTCGATAGCCACCATCATGATCGCTGCCGAATATGTCGGAAAGCTCTTGTCTGATCATTGGCCTAGAGGCTAGTTCATCCACCAAACCTAGGTTCAGTGCTAAGGTTGCCATGCTGCCATCGGCTTGTTTGAATTGACTGATAAATTGCTTCTCAGTCAAGTTCAACGATTGAGGTTCAATTTTACGATTCGTACTCACTTTATCCAAGTAAGAATCCCATAACTGATTTAACCAAACTAGGTTAGCTTTTTTGGCTTCAGGGGACATTCCGTTGCGGATAAAGGGTTCAACGGCCGATTTATAGGTACCAACACGAAAAACGTGAGTAGTAATATCCATCTTTTCTAATAGGCGACGGTAGTACATTGGATAGCTACTGTACCCTTTTAGTAATACGCCACCATTGGGAGACAGGAATACTTTGTCAGCATAACTTGCAAGGTAGTATTGACTCTGGCTGTAGAAGTCACCAGAGGCATAAACGGGTTTTCCGGATGTTTTAAACTCTTGCAGTGCTTTGGCTATGTAATCGAGTTTGGTGACATTGGTGTTCGCCATATTGCTAAGGCTAAGGACTATCCCTGTAATATTATCATCACTTTTTGCTGCACGAATGGCATCAACAATATCAAACAATACATTCTCTTGAGGTAAGGATTGTCCTAGTACTGAGTTACCTAGTGAATCGATGGCACTTACTCGTGTGCTCTTTTCGACAATTGGGCCTGAAATATTCAAGACTAATGCAGAAGGCTCAACTGTCGATTGCTCGATATCCGTTTTTTGATTGAAAGAGACAAAGATCAGGACAATGAGAGCAATAAAAATGAGATTAGCAAGCGCGACTCGAGTATAGGTAATGCATTTCCAAATTGTTTTTAATATCCAACCGAGATTTTTCAACAACATATTTTTTTTATTCTCCGCTAATTACCCTTTATTGATATATTAGCTTGGTGTGTTTTTTAGTTGATAGTCATCAATCCTACGTTATTCAGTTAAATAGAACAAATGTGCTACTCGTACCGAAGGTGGATCATGGCGATAGTATTAATAAAATGTAGTCAAAAAAAACGAGATAATCAGAAATTATCTCGTTTTTGTTTTATTTCGGAGCTTTATAAGATAACTGTTTTGTTTCCGTGAACGAACACATGGTCATTGAGGACTTTACTAAGTGCACGGCTTAACACGTTTTTTTCAACATCACGACCGGCCTGAGCCATGTCTTGCGCACTAAAAGAGTGATCGACTGGAATGACATCTTGTTTAATAATTGGCCCTTCATCTAAGTCGTTGGTGACAAAGTGAGCGGTGGCGCCAATAATTTTCACACCACGTTCAAATGCTTGTAGGTACGGCTTGGCACCGATAAATGCGGGCAAGAAACTGTGGTGAATATTAATAATACGTTTGTTGTATCTCTCGACAAAATTTGGCGTCAGTATGCGTATATATTTTGCCAGTACCAAATAATCAGCTTGGTAAGGATCGATAACAGCGCTTAACTGTGCTTCATGCTCTTCTCGGCTAAGTCCTTCATGAGACACATAGTGGTAAGGAATATCAAAGCGTTCAGTCAGCGATTGTAGAGTATTGTGGTTGCCCACTACGGCGGCAATCTCAACATCTAAGCTGCCATCGTAGCTTTTCATTAAAATATCACCTAAACAGTGCGCTTCTTTTGTTACAAGAATAACGATTTTCTTTCGACCAGAGTTGACGAGTCGGTGCTCTGCGCCATCTGGGAGTGCATGAGACAGATCGGCAAGTAAAGTACGATCGTTGAAATATCCTTCAAGCTCGGTACGCATAAAGAAGTGATTGGTTGAGTTATCAACAAATTCATTATTGTGAACGATGTTAAGTTCATGTTTGTAACAGATATTCGTGATCTTAGATATAAGACCCGGTGCATCATTACAATGTGTAAGGAGCGTTTTCTTTTCCATTAATAGGGATTCCGGCGACATTTTTTAGCTTCAATTATTAAATAGGTATGTATTAAGCGACGATTCGCTTTGCACTATAGGCGCTATAATTAATCTATTCTACCGAGACTTTCAACCGAATAACTAAACTAATTTACCTTGTCTTGATTTAACCAATCATTGTGGCCGCTATTTTGGCCACGTCTATCTTACGCTTGAACGCGATAGTAAAAGCAGAACTGTGCGCCTTTTTTATCAGTATTTAATTGCGATAATTGAGTTCGCGCTGTCGATTCAAACCTGCCATAATCGCTTTATCGATGACTTACGCTTTCTATTATGATCACCAAAGCATTCTCCCCCCAAGGCGCATTGGGGAAAGCCATAAAAGGATTTCAACCACGACAAGCTCAGATTGATATGGCGGTTGCCGTCGATAAAGCGATTCAGCAACAAAGTCAACTTGTGGTTGAAGCCGGAACGGGGACTGGGAAAACCTTTGCCTATCTTGTGCCCGCGTTATTGAGTAATCAAAAAGTCATTATCAGTACCGGTTCCAAAAACCTTCAAGAGCAACTGTTTCACCGCGATTTACCTCTAATAATGGAGGCATTGGGCTTCACCGGTAACGTTGCTTTGCTCAAAGGGCGCTCGAACTACCTATGTCATGATCGCTTGAGCCGTCAAATTGTCGAAACGCACCAACCTGATGTTGATGCACACTCACTTGGGCAACTAGTGAAAGTGCGCAGTTGGTCGTCGGAAACGAAAACGGGAGATTTGGGCGATTGTGATGCCATTGCCGAAGACAGCCCGATCATTTCCAGCATTACCTCCACTAACGACAATTGTTTAGGGAAAGAGTGTCCAAGCTTTAGCGACTGTTTTGTGTCTAAAGCGCGTCGTAAAGCAATGGAAGCCGATGTCGTTGTCGTAAACCATCATCTTTTTCTCGCCGATTTAGCAATCAAGGAAACTGGCTTTGGGGAGTTAATACCTGAAGCGAGTGTCTTTATTTTCGATGAGGCGCATCAGTTACCAGATATTGCCAGTCAATATTTTGGTCAGTCGTTGTCGACTCGGCAAATTCAAGAACTCGCAAAAGATATTGAAATTGGCTATCGCACGGAAGCGCGTGATATGCGTCAGCTGCAAAAAGTCGCGCAAAAAGTACAGCAAACCGGAGCGGACTTGCGAATTGTACTTGGAGATTCAAACTTTCGCGGTAATTGGCGTGAAGCACTAGAGAAGATTGAAGTGCAACAAGCTATCGAGCGTTTGAATGAATCTCTAGACTTTGCATTAGAAGTGCTTAAATTGGCTTTGGGGAGAAGTCAGTTACTGGATACGGCATTTGAGCGAGCATCCAATATTAAAGGACGGCTGGACCGTGTTTGTGATGTGAGCATTCCTGGGTATTCATACTGGTTTGATACCACGCCGCGTCACGCCTCTTTAAATATCACACCGCTTTCTGTTGCCGATAAATTTCATGAGCAAATGGGCTTACAGCCAGGGGCATGGGTATTTACCTCGGCAACCTTGGCGGTAAATAATGATTTTGGTCATTTCTCCAATCGCCTCGGGCTAACCCCTAAACAGCAGTTTTCGCTACCCAGCCCATTTGATTATCCAAGTCAGGCACGTCTGTGTGTGCCACGCTATTTACCCGAACCCAATAGCCCAGAAATGGCGAAAAAATTAGTCGAATACCTCTCTCCGGTTATTGAAGGAAATCAGGGACGCTGCTTTTTCTTATGTACGTCACACAGTATGATGCGTGACTTGGGTGAGCGATTTCGTGAAAGGCTTGATTTACCGGTATTGCTGCAAGGTGAAACCACCAAACAAAAAACGCTTTCGGAGTTTATGGAGCTGGGTAATGCACTTTTGGTCGCGACTGGCGCATTTTGGGAAGGAATTGACGTTAGAGGTGATACGTTGAGCTGTGTTATTATCGACAAATTGCCTTTTACCGCACCCGACGATCCTTTACTGAAAGCCAGAATTGAAGATTGTCGGATACAAGGTGGCGATCCTTTTGCTCAAGTTCAATTGCCCGATGCGGTTATTGCATTAAAGCAGGGCGTTGGACGTTTGATTCGTGATACCTCCGATCGTGGTGCGTTAATTATTTGCGATAATCGTTTGGTGACTCGAGAGTATGGCGCGCTTTTTTTGAAAAGTTTGCCGCCGATTCCTCGGACACGAGATTTGAATATTATTACCCAATTTCTGGCACAGTAAGAACACTGGTCGCCTAAGTTAAGAACAGTACAGATAGAGAACAATATAAGCATGAAAATTCTAGCAATTGATACTTCCACGGAGAATTGTTCCGTTGCCTTGGTGATCAATGATACGTATTTTGTCCGTCGAGAAATTGCGCCACGAGACCACACAAAAAAAGTGCTGCCTATGGTGGATGAAGTATTAAAGGAAGCTGGAGTGGCGCTTTCCGAACTCGATGCGTTAGCCTTTGGCCGTGGCCCGGGAAGCTTTACCGGTGTTAGAATTGGTATTGGTATCGCACAAGGCTTGGCTTTCGGTGCAGAGTTGCCGATGATTCCGGTATCAACTTTAGCGGCGATGGCACAAGGGAGCTATCGGGAATCCGGTAGTCACTGTGTCGCGAGCGCAATTGATGCGCGTATGTCTGAAGTATACTGGGCAAGGTATGAGCGTCAGTCAGACGGCGATTGGGCGTGTCTTGGTGACGAAATGGTGATACCACCGCAGCATTTAGCTGAGCTAAAGAACGATGATAAAGTATGGACTCAGGCGGGCACAGGATGGGATGCCTACCATGATGCGTTATCTGAGCTACAATTAGAGACAACAACAGGAAATGTCCTTTATCCCGATGCCGAAGATATGGCCTTTTTGGCTAAATTTGCTTTTGCTAAAGGGGATACCGTCACGGTGGAAGAGTCGAGTCCTGTGTATTTACGAGATAAAGTTGCGTGGAAAAAATTGCCGGGACGCGAATAGCATAACGGCAGGGGAAAAGTATGGTTTCGATTAACAATTCAACTGGCTTTGTGTTGCTCAATAACAACACCAACCTTAACTCGACTAAGCCGAATCAAGGGCAGGGTGTTGATCGTAATACGATGGCAAACACTAACGTTAGTAGAAGTGACGCGACGTCTTCAATTCAATCTACGGAGAAAAGCCATACTACCCAGTCGACTCAACCTGCTCACATTGCAGATAACCAATCGGTTATTACGTCACCAAGCTCAAAAAATGCCGTTGCTAGTGCCGTTGCTTTATCGGTCAAGGCAATGAAAAGCGATGACTATCAACAAAGCCAAGTGCAATATGATCTTCCAGAAGGAAAATCGCGTAAAGCAATGCAACAGTATTTTGACGTTATGTCGCACAACAAGAGAGAAGAGTTATCTCAAATGTTGGGTGTCGACATGTATGTTTAGCCTCTTTAGGTGTTGGTTACTTTCCTTTCAATTTAGAACTTCATCATGACATTTCAAACATCATTGCGCGCCTTTTATGTCGACGTAGAACCCATCAAAATTGCCTGTGTTGAATACGGAACCCCTTCAGCCGACAAACCCAGTATTGTCTATCTTCATGGTTGGCTTGATAACGCAGCCAGTTTTTATTCGGTGATGGAGCACGTCGCATTAACTGAGCCAAACACTCACCAAGTGGCATTTGATCTTGTCGGTCACGGTCACTCAAGTCACAAAGATTTGAGCAATTTTTATCCTTTTCACGACTATATCGATGATCTTCATCAGCTTTTACGTAAATTATCTCTCAAAAGTTGCGTTTTGGTGGGTCACTCACTTGGTGGATTAATAGCGAGTTGCTATAGTGCCGCCTTTCCTGAGCAAGTGCTCGGCCTAATTCAGATTGATGGTATTGGCCCTTTAGGCGAAGAGTCTGATAATGCGGTCGATCGACTGCGTAACGGGGTGATTAGTCGCCATCGTGTTCGAAGTAAGCCGCGTAAAGGATACGCCAGTTTTGAGGCTGCGTTAGCGCACAAAGTGAAGACGACGCAGTTAGATCAATCGTTGGTTTATGCTCTTGTTGAGCGAGGTGTTGAATGCTCGGATCAACAGTGGCGATGGAGAGCAGACAGTAAATTAAGCGCACAGTCGCTTTATCGAATGTCATGTGAACAAGTTGAACATTATTTAGCGCAGATAGAAGTGCCATTCGACATTGTCGTGGCTGAGAATGGTTTGGTGACGCAACGTAACGATCTATCGTGTTGGCGGCCCGATCATTCACAGATACACCATTTCTCTGGTGGCCACTATTGTCATTTAGAACATCCGAAACGTTTAGCGCAACTCGTTTGTTTACATTGGAACTCAATATCATTTCAACAATAAAAATAATCGGCAACCATGCCAATATTTAGGAGTATCGACGTGGAAAAGCCATGGTTAAAACGTTATCCCGATGGGGTACCGGAAACGATTAACCCTGATGAGTATTCATCGTTAATCGAAGTATTCGAACAGGCCGTAGCTAAGTACGGTGAGCAAACCGCATTTATTAATATGGGTGCGACGATGAGTTTTCGCCAACTTGAGGAACGTAGCCGTGCTTTTGCTGCGTACCTTCAAAATGATCTCAAGTTGGAAAAGGGCGATCGTGTTGCCCTGATGATGCCTAATCTATTGCAATATCCGGTCGCATTATTTGGGATTTTGCGAGCTGGTATGGTGGTGGTCAATGTGAACCCACTCTACACACCTCGAGAGTTAGAACATCAGTTAAATGATGCTCAAGTGAGTGCGATTGTTATCGTGTCTAATTTTGCCAACTCCTTGCAGCAAGTAATAAAGCGCACTTCCGTTAAACACGTCATCATAACCAATCTTGGTCAAATGTTGCCTCGTGTCAAAGGCACCGTGGTGAATTTCGTAGTGAAGTACGTTAAGCGTATGGTACCAAAATACTATATGCCGGGTGCGATTTCGATGCGAAAGGCGGTGCGCAAAGGTCGTGATCTTCCGTATACCAAGCCAGAGATAAGTAGCTCCGATACGGCGTTTTTACAATACACCGGTGGCACCACCGGTGGTTCGAAAGGTGCGGTATTAAGTCACCGAAATATGGTGGCTAACTTGATGCAGACGAGAGCGGCTTATGGTGCGGCTTTGACATCTGGAAAAGAGTTAGTGGTAACCGCATTACCGATGTATCACATCTATGCATTGAGTGTGAATTGCCTACTGTTTTTGGAAATGGGTGGCTGCAATCTATTGATTACTAATCCACGTGATATTCCGTCTTTTATCAAGGAACTAAAAGCTCACAATGTGACAGCTATGACTGGCGTCAACACGTTATTCAATGCATTGGTTAACAATAAGGAATTTGCTGAAGTTAATTTTGATCATCTTCATCTATGTGTGGGTGGTGGCATGTCGGTACAACGCGCGGTGGCTGAAAAATGGAAAGAGATCACCGGGCTTCATCTTCTCGAAGGATATGGCTTAACCGAATGCTCTCCATTGGTGGCGGGAAACCCTTATGACACCAAAGACTACACTGGATCGATTGGTGTACCTGTGCCTTCAACCGAGGTTCGTTTAGTCAATGAACATGGCGATGTGGTTGGCTTTGATCAGGTTGGCGAGCTACAAGTTCGTGGCCCGCAAGTGATGGCGCAGTATTGGAACCGACCGGAGGACACGAAAGAAGTCCTGGATGATGAAGGTTGGGTAAGTACTGGCGATATCGTACGTATGGATGAGCAAGGGCTGATTTATATTGTCGATCGCAAAAAAGACATGATTTTGGTCTCGGGTTTTAATGTTTACCCTAATGAGATCGAAGAAGTCGTTGCCATGCACCCTAGCGTAATCGAAGTGGCTGCGATCGGCCAACCTCACGAAGTGTCGGGAGAAGTGGTGAAGCTGTATGTGGTCAGAAAAGATCTCAAGCTCAGTGTCGACGATATTATTGCTCATTGCCGTAAGAACTTAACCGGTTATAAAGTTCCTAAGTTAATCGAATTTCGTCAAGAATTGCCGAAATCGAGTGTTGGGAAGATATTACGCCGCGCACTCCGTGAAGAAAATAATGCTAAATAAGTGACTTCACTAGATCAATCCGTAATAATGCCGACACAACGTCGGCATTATGCATTTATAAGCCACACATCAAATAAGAGAAGCAATTAGGTGAGTTATCAAATAATTACCCACTACGAGGATCTAGTGAAAACCTGTCAGGCTGCCAGATTGGCAGACACTGTGATGCTTGATACCGAATTTGTTCGAATTAGAACTTACCATCCCCGCTTGGGATTGATTCAATTATTTGATGGAACGACAACATCATTGATCGACCCCGTTGCGATTTCAGACTTAACTCCGTTAGCAGAATTGCTGCAAGACACCTCAGTACTCAAAGTGCTGCATGCTTGTGGTGAAGACATTGAAGTGTTTCAACATGCGTTAGGTTGTGTGCCAACCCCAATGATTGATACCCAGATTCTTGCTGCGTTTCTAGGTTATGGCGTCTCTACTGGGTTTGCAGCATTAGTGAAAGAGTATGTGGGTGTTGAGTTGGATAAAAGCGAATCTCGAGCCGATTGGATTGCGCGCCCTTTAACGGTAAAACAGCTCGATTACGCTGCGGCAGACGTGATTTATTTGGCCCCGCTATACACTGCCTTATTGGAAAAAGTGCAAGAAAAAGGGTGGTGGGAGTCTGCACTGCAAGAGTCTCAGTTACAAATCGATAAACGCTTACAAACAACCCCAGACGAGTTAGCGTACGTTGATATCAAAGGGGCGTGGAGCCTGAAACCCAGAGCATTGGCAACCTTACAACTTCTTGCCAAGTGGCGTCTCCATGAAGCACAAAGGCGAGATCTTGCGCTCAACTTTGTTATCCGAGAAAACGATCTTCTGCAAATTGCTCGTTTGGAATTATCCAGTGAACAGAGTATGGCGCAAGAAGGTATCGATCAGATGGCGTTAAAGCGTCATGGTCGAAAACTCATCCAGTTGGTTAAGCAAAGTGGTGATGTGGCCGAAGCAGACTATCCTGCTGCGATTGTTCCATTGAATGATTATCCCGGTTATAAACAGCTATTTAAGACCCTTAAAGACAAAGTGAAAAAAGCGTCGGAGCAAAGTGGATTATCGCCAGAATTTATTGCTTCTCGTAAGCAAATCAATCAGCTCATTAGCCATCAGTGGAAAGCCGAAGGCAAACGAAGTGAGCAACTACCCGATTTGATGAAAGGATGGCGTAAAGAGCTTGTGGGGCTAATGCTGCAAGAACTTATCCCAACTGCACCCAAGATGTAAACGTTAACTGTGCATTTGATGATGTCGAAGAATTAACACAGGTAAAGATGCGAAAGTAATAATAAAAAAGGGAATCGATTGATTCCCTTTTTTGGTTTTTGAACCTGAACTACTTCACTTCATCTGGAAGCTTGACGTTGAGCTCAAGAACGGAAATATCGTCATCTTTTGAATCAAAAGAGAGATCAACCATATTGGGATCAATGTCGACGTATTTTGCAATCACTTCAAGAATGTCTTTCTTCAACTGCGGAAGATAGCTTGGCGCTGGATCTTCCTGACTTCTGCGTTCTGCAACAATGATTTGCAAACGTTCTTTAGCAACATTCGCGGTGGCTTTTTGCTTAGGACGAAAAAACGAAAGTAATGACATATCACTTAACCTCCGAATAGTCGTTTGAAGATGCCTTTTTTCTGTTCAGTCAGAAAACGGAATTTCACTTCATTACCTAACAGGCGCTCAACCGCATCGCCATAGGCCTGGCCAGCACTAGACTCTTCGTCAAAGATGACAGGTACGCCACTGTTTGATGCATTCAGTACCGCTTGGCTTTCTGGAATAACACCTAGCAATGGAATGTGAAGAATTTCTTCCACATCTTCTACGCTTAACATTTCACCTGTCGTCACTCGAGCTGGGTTGTAGCGAGTAATCAATAAGTGTTGTTTAACAGGCTCTTCTGCTTGTTCAGCACGCATCGATTTTGAATCTAATATGCCAAGGATACGGTCTGAGTCACGAACAGAAGAGACTTCAGGGTTGGTGGTTATGATGGCTTCATCGGCGTAGTAAAGTGCCATCAATGCACCTTGTTCGATCCCTGCAGGTGAATCACAGATAACGAAATCAAAGTCCATTTCACTGAGTTCATTAAGAATGCGCTGAACGCCTTCTTTGTTAAGTGCGTCTTTATCACGTGTTTGTGATGCAGGAAGAATAAATAGGTTCTCTGAACGCTTATCTTTAATTAGAGCTTGATTAAGCGTTGCTTCACCGTTGATAACGTTAACGAAGTCATAGACGACGCGACGCTCACAACCCATGATCAAATCGAGGTTACGCAGACCGATATCGAAATCGATCACAACCGTTTTTTTGTCTCGTAATGCCAGTCCAGCGGCAATCGCTGCACTTGACGTTGTTTTTCCTACACCACCTTTACCTGATGTAACAACAATAATGCGTGCCATTTGTTTTCCTTATTTATTCTTATACTGTGAGAAGATCGACATTTAAGGTATCGGTCGTTGTGGTAACGACGACATGCTTTTGCCAAAGTTCTTCACCAATTTGATCACTAACCCAGTAATTTCCAGCGATGGAAATCAGTTCTGCTTGCAGGTCGCTACAAATAATTGTGGCGTCTTTATGACCTTTTGCTCCGGCAATCGCGCGTCCACGCAATGTGCCATAGATATGGATAGAACCGTCCGCGATAACTTCTGCGCCTGCGCCTACGTTATTAAAAATCATTAAATCACAATTCTTAGCGTAGATTTGCTGACCAGAACGTATTGGCGTGCGGATAATCTTCGTCGGAATCATTTCTGGTTCCGACGCTTGAACAGGTGCCGCCTCAACTTGAGCGCGAGGCACCGGTTTCTCGGCTGGTTCCTCAATCGCAACTTTTGGTGTTTTGCTTGCTTTTAATACGGCAAGGCCGGCATTTGTCGCTTCTTCTTGAATTCGTTTATCTTTGAATCCAGTGATGCCGACAGGGATTAACCCAGCTTGAGATATGCCATCTTTTAGCGCGTGATAATCGATGTCTTCTTCCACTTGAGAGATATCAATCACAATTGGAGCTGAAGAGAAAAAAGCAGGAGCTTGTGCTACTTTCTCCTTTAGGAAATCGACGACATTGGTAATTTCGTTATCTGCCAAGTGGAGTACTGACAACGTAAAACTACTGCCTTTTAGGTCAGGAGATGTAGACATTAAAAATATAGACCTCAACCAGTGAAACAATTCAGAAAGGAACTTGCCTGAAACTAGACTTGCCATGTTATATTCACTGTATGAATTCAGCAAGTTATCTGACTTTTAATTGACTCAAATTCACACAAAATAGCAAATGAATTCTATTTTGCGACATCACTTCAAGTAAACTGATTAAAAACTAGGAAAGTTACGCCATGCTCTGCACTATTTACAAAGGTTCCAAGAAGGAAGGTGCTTACCTTTATATTCTAAAGAAAGATGATTTCTCTGCTGTACCTGAGCCATTGATGACGATGTTCGGTAAACCGACACTCGTAATGACAATGCTTCTTGATGGGAAAACACTTGCCCGTGTGGATGTGGATAAGGTGACCGAATCGCTCACCAATGACGGTTATTTTTTGCAAATGCCACCGCCACCAGAAAACCTTTTAGAAGAACATAAATTACGCAAGAAAGAACAAAATAAAAGCTGACAGATAACAAGGAGAAATAATGAGATTGAGTTGGTCAGTTGGATTAGGCATGTTGCTCAGCCTACCATTAAGCGCAAATGAAGTTCCGTTCGATACCTACATTGAAGGGCTAAAACAACAAGCGCAACAGGAAGGGATCAGTCAAAATATCATCGATCAGGCATTTGAAGGCGTAACCCATCGACCTAGAGCGGTTAAGGCAGACAAAAGCCAGCCTGAGAAAAAACTGACATTGGATCAATATATCCCACGTGCGGTACCGCAATGGAAAGTGGACCAAGCTCGCGAACTCTATGACAAGCATTATAAAGATTTGCAGCGCATTGGTGATGAATATGGCGTTCAACCGCGTTTCATTGTTGCCTTGTGGGGGGTGGAAAGTAATTTTGGTCGCTTCACCGGCGGGTACAAAGTTATCGATGCGTTGGCAACGATGTCGTACGACGGTCGCCGAGAAGAATTCTTCCGCAAAGAAACCATGGCTGCACTGAAGATCCTTGAGGAAGGGCACATTTCTATCGCAAACATGAAAGGCTCATGGGCCGGTGCGATGGGACAATGTCAATTTATGCCAAGCTCATTTTTGAACTTTGCAGCCGATGGTAATGGCGATGGTAAGAAAGATATCTGGACCACTGAATTGGATGTCTTCGCGTCTGCCGCAAATTATCTAAAACAATCAGGTTGGGATGATGATTATACTTGGGGTCGTGAGGTAAAAGTACCAAAAGGAGTGAGCCGCGATGTAGAAGGTCGTACCAAAGACAAAGCTAAATACCTCCAGCAATGGGGTGAATTAGGCGTTACTCGTCTCAATGGCAATCCACTGCCCAAGTTAGATGAAGATATTCATGCGTGGTTAATTCGTCCTGATGATGAAAATGGACGTTCGTATCTCATCTACAACAACTACAATGTGTTAATGAAATGGAATCGATCGTATTACTTTGGTGTTGCTGTGAGTACGTTGGCGGATCGAATCGTTCGTCGCTAAATTAGTGTTTTACTCTGTTCTAATATTCTCTAGAGATCAAATAGCCCCAATCGTTGTGAAACGGTTGGGGCTATGTGTATTTTAAGGCGTTCTTGGATGCTTTAGTTACAGCACTTTATTTGGTGTGGAACTGCTCACAGGCCAATAAGGTATTTTCAATCAAACTTGCCACTGTCATTGGGCCAACACCGCCAGGAACGGGGGTAATAAAACTGGCTTTGGTTTTTGCAACGTCGTACTCAACATCGCCCGCTAATTTTCCAGATTCGAGTCGGTTAATGCCGACATCGACCACAACGGCGCCTTCCTTCACCCAATCACCGGGAATGAAATTCGGTTTTCCGACGGCAACAACAAGTAGGTCGGCCTGTCTAACGTGACCTTCAAGATCTTTGGTAAAACGATGGCAAGTTGTTGTGGTACAACCCGATAACAGAAGTTCCAGTGTCATTGGGCGACCAACGATATTTGATGCACCAACGATCACGGCATGTTTACCACGAAGCTCAATGTTGTAGCGCTCTAAAAGGGTGACGATACCTTTAGGCGTACAAGAGCGAAGCTTTGGCATACGTTGTGCGAGTCGGCCAACGTTATAAGGGTGAAAACCATCGACATCTTTTTCGGGAATAATACGCTCAAGAACTTGAGTGGACTCTAAGCCAGCAGGAAGAGGGAGTTGAACCAAAATACCATCAATCTCAGGGTCGTCATTCAGTTGATCAACAACTGCAAGCAACTCTTCTTGCGTGGTTGTCACCGGTAAATCATACGATTTTGAAACAAACCCAACTTCTTCACAGGCACGACGTTTGCTGCCTACGTAAACCTGAGAAGCCGCATCTTCTCCGACTAATACCACCGCGAGGCCAGGAGCTCGTAGTCCTGCTTCAACACGCGCTTTAACGCGAGCCGCCACTTCCGAGCGTACCGTTTTAGATATTAGTGTTCCATCGATGTTTTGAGCTGTCATGGTTTTCCTTTCACATTTTTTCGCAAAAAAATTTGAGCGCATTGTCGCAGATTATAGCGTGATATTCCACAGGCAAACGTTTGCTAATGGTGCGTATTTCGCGTTAAATTTTTGGATGTGCTAACTTTTTAGGCACTTAGGTGAGAATATCTGATAAAGCGATTGATTTACGCTTCGTTACTCGTATAATTCCCTCCATCAGCGCGCCCTTAGCTCAGCTGGATAGAGCACCTGCCTTCTAAGCAGGTGGTCACAGGTTCGAATCCTGTAGGGCGTGCCATTTATTCCATAAAACCCCGATAGCTCAATGAGTTATCGGGGTTTTGTCATTCTTGCACCGCCTCGGTGACGCCTGCGCTCAATAAAGACGCTTTTCCTTTCAGTATTTCCGCTTAATTATTGTCGTATTTTTGTTTTTTATACTGCTTCTTTGTCATTGATGCAAAGAAGGAAGTTCTATCTAAAAATCCGTTGTCGTTTTGTTGTTCGAGAGCATTAAGTCTAACGGGCTGTGTGTTCCAGCGAAGTGCTGCCCTAAAACATGGGTATAGATTTGCGTTGTAGAAACATCGCTACGGCCTAATAGCTTGGATATATGGTTACGTTTTGTAGGGTTGTATTTGGTGTTTGTAGGGGTGAAGTTGTTAGCTTGATTCTACCTATATAGGTAGTTTTTCGGTCTATATATTAAACATAGTAAGGCATCAAATACCTCAATAAGTGAATAAACTACCCATCTGAGTTGTTGCCTACTTTGACGCTGTCTGTAGATTGAATAGTAAAGGAAATCCACACAAGGATGATTATGGATACGCTTTATTATTTAGCGATTCGAGCTAGCAGACTACTACTGGTATTTGTTGGTCTGTCGATTATTATTTTTTCTATCGCTCGACTCGTACCCGGTGATCCAGCGCGGATTACACTCGGTCCAATGGCAACACAGGAACAAGTGGCAGAGCTTCGGGAAAAAATGGGTCTAAATGACCCGCTGGTTAGCCAGTATGGGCAGTATATTAACCATATCTTCCATGGTGATATGGGAGAGTCAACGATGACAAGTCGTCCAGTTCTCACCGATATTCAGCAAGCTTTGCCTGCAACTCTCGAGTTAGTCATCGTTGCTGTATTGTTTACCGCTTGCCTCGGTATTCCATTGGGCTTATTTGCCGCTTATCGACCGAATGGTTGGTTCGATCAATTCTCTAGGATCGCTTCACTCATTGGAGTGGTTACTCCATCTTTTCTGTTAGCGATTATTTTACAGTTAATGGCCAGTGTTGGTTGGTTCAACCTTCCCGTAACAGAACGCATCTCCAGCGGTATTGACTTTACCGCTTCACATACCGGATTACTCCTAGTGGACTCGCTGATTAGTGGTCGTATTGATGCCTTTATCGACGCCTTATTACATATATTACTCCCGGCGATTGCTCTTTCGGCGGCTGGTATTGCCCAGGTTATGCGTATTACTCGCTCTTCGATGATCGAATTCAGTCATCGAGATCACGTAGAAACACTTCGAGCCTGTGGTGTGTCACGGCCTTTAGTAAATTTTAAATACTTGTTGCGCCTAAGTGCTTCAGCACCGTTAACAATCTTAGGTCTTGAGTTTGCTTCACTAATTGGGAACGCTTTTGTGGTGGAAATGGTGTTTTCTTGGCCTGGAGTTGCAAGTTATGGAGTGCGCTCAATTTTGCACAAAGACTTTAATGCGGTGGTCGGCGTTGTGCTTGTCTCAGGTATCTTCTTCATTATCGCTAATTTAGTTATCGACTTTATCATCGGCCTTGTCGATCCACGCGTAACGCAAAAAGGGAGGTAACAATTTATGCCAAATGTGGATTCTCGACTGCCTAACGGACTCAATGAATATTCTATGGAGTCTGCTACGAAACAATACTCAAATTTTGGACGTGCATGGTACCGTTTCTCTCGAAATTATACCGCCGTTATCGGTTTAATTATTGTTCTTAGCGTTGTGCTTTTGGCGATATTTGCTCCAATGTTTTCTCCTTATCCAGAGCATGCGGGGAGCTTTGTTAACTTCAGAGCCAGACATCTTGCACCGAGTATGGAATATTGGATGGGCACCGATAATGTTGGAAGAGATATTCTTAGCCGAGTGATCTTTGGTTACCGTATCTCGCTTACCTTGGTTGTTGGTGTTCTTGCTATTTCCGTACCTGTTGGCGTACTTCTAGGGATTATTGCAGCGTATGCTGGTGGTTGGCTAGAGCAAGTGATCATGCGCTTTAATGATATGTTGCTGGCAGTACCACCGCTTGCGCTAGCTCTGGCGATTACCTCTATTCTCGAACCCAGTTTAATCAATGCAATGATTGCGATCTCTTTCCTTTGGTGGAATTGGCATTGTCGCCTTATTTACCGACTTGCCAAAAGCATTGTTACTGAAGACTTTATCGAAGCCGCTCGTCTGTCGGGAGCCTCTCACTGGCATATTATTACTAAGGAAATCCTACCAAACTGCATTGCTGCTATCAGCGTTAAAACAACTTTGGATGCTGGATTTGTCATCTTATTTGGCGCAACTCTTAGCTTTCTTGGTCTTGGTGTTCAGCCTCCGACTCCGGATCTTGGAACCATGGTGTCAACTGGATCAAGTTATCTACCAGAATACTGGTGGGAAGCCATTATGCCTGGCCTAGCAATACTCTATGCCATCATCGGTTTTAACCTGCTTGGTGACGGTTTGCGTGATTTCTTCGATGTCGAGGTGTAATGGGATGAATTTAATTGAAGTTAACAATCTTAACCTTGCTTTTAAAGTCTATGGCGGCACACGTAAAGTGCTGCATAACGTTTCACTAAGTATTGCCCCCGGGGAGCGGGTCGCATTGATTGGTGAATCTGGCTCCGGAAAAAGTGTCACCAGTAAGTTTTTGATTGGTACATTGAACTCCGAACACATCGTTGTCGAGAGTGGAGAGCTTCTGGTTGAAGGCAATGATGCCCTAGCGATGCAGGCATCCGAGCGAGAAGCCTTAAAAGGCTCTGTGATGTCAATGATTCAACAAGATCCCCAAACGTCTTTTAACCCAGTGTTTCGTATCGGGAATCATTTAAGCGATATTATGAGAGCAGGCGAAAAGCGCTTGGGACAAAAGAAAACCCAGCAAGAAAGAAAGCAACATATCTTCAAGGTATTAAGAAAGGTCAAACTTCTTGAACCTGAGCGAGTCTACAACGCTTATCCGTGGCAATTGTCTGGTGGTATGCGACAGCGTGTTTTAATCGCCATGGCGTTGCTGCATCCGACTCGATTACTCATTGCTGATGAGCCTGGTACGGCGCTCGATGTCACCACTCAAGATGAAATTATTAAGCTAATTAACCAGCTTGTTCGTGAGGAACAACTGGCACTTCTCATGATTACGCATAATTTAGGTGTTGTCAGAAAAACGGCCGATCGAGTGTATGTCATGCAGCATGGGCGAATTGTAGAGCAGGGAAATGTTTCGGATATTTTCTCTAATCCAGCACACCCTTACACTCTTCGCTTATTTAACGCGGTACCTAAACTTTTTCAGGAGAGTGTTAACACTGACAATTTACCCGAACAACCTACATTGGTTCGATTAGTTGAAGTTGAAAAACGTTTTATCACCAAGAAAAATTGGAGGGGTAAAGTTCAGTCGGAAGTCGTAGCGGTAAAGCCTCTCTCTCTCGATATTCGAAAAGGTGATACTTATGGAATTGCCGGAGAATCAGGATCGGGTAAAACCACCATTGCACGAATGATTATGGGGCTGATTGATGCCACCAGTGGTCGCATCATGATTGAGGAACAGCCACTTGAGATCTGGCGCAATGATAAACAAAACTGTCACAGTATTCAGATAGTGCATCAGAATCCGGCGGCATCGCTTAATCCACGTCGTACAGTTGCTCAAACACTTGAAGTCCCACTCAAATATATTGCCCGAACAGTGGATCGAGAACGCGAGATTAATCGCCTCTTGCAGCTTGTCGAGCTTCCTGCCGAATACGCCCAAATGTATCCCTCTAGTCTATCTGGAGGACAAAAGCAGAGGGTGGCGATTGCTCGAGCATTAGCGGCCAATCCCAAGATTTTAGTGCTCGATGAACCGACATCGGCTCTGGATGTGTCTGTGCAAAAAAACGTAATAGAACTATTGGAAAAACTCCAGGCTGAGCTGGGACTTACCTACATTTTTATTTCTCATGATCTCAGTCTGATGAGAAATTTCTGTAACCGAGTCGCCATTATGTTTCGTGGCGAGTTTATCGAAGCCGGCACGGCGGATGATATTTTTAAACAGCCCACACACCTTTACACCAAGGCATTGATACGAGCAATACCTGTCATCAGCGATGAAGAAGAGCAACACAAACCCGCAATTAGTGATGAAGATGCGTTAAGTGTCCTTCAACAGGTATAAATTAAGGAGAAATGATGACAACCAATTACAGGATAGGGGTTGACGTTGGTGGTACAAATACCGACGCGGTGCTCATGGAGCGCGATCAGGTCGTTGCCACAACAAAGCAACCTACATCTGAAGATGTTACAACCGGAATAGAAAATGCCTTAAGAGCAGTTCTTGATACTTCAGGTGTACCACACACTGATATTCAAGGCGTGATGATTGGTACCACACATTTTACTAATGCTGTTGTCGAGCGCAGGCATCTCACGCAAACAGCTGTTATTCGTATTTGTTTGCCAGCAACGCTTAGTGTTCCGCCCTTTTCGGACTGGCCAGCTGATATTCGCGAGATAATTGATGCTGGTAGTTATTTGGTAAATGGAGGTTATGAGTTTGATGGGCGAGAGATTAATCCGCTTGATGAAAATTACATCAAAGAGATAGCACTCGATCTACAAAGAAAATCGATTAAATCAGCGGTAATCAATAGTGTTTTCAGCCCGGTCAATGATGATGTCGAAAAACGTGCGGCTGAACTGTTAACTCATTATTACCCAGAATGTCGAGTGGTACTGGCAAGCGAAGTCGGGCGAATTGGATTGTTGGAGCGAGAAAACGCAGCCATTCTTAATGCCAGTTTATTATCTCTGAGCGAAAAAACGGTGACTGCATTTTCCTCGGCTCTTAAATCTTGTGGTCTTAACTGTCCGTTTTTTATCACACAAAATGACGGCACGCTGATGAATGCCGAATTTGTTAAACAGTTTCCAGTGCTTACTTTTGCTAGTGGACCGACTAACTCAATGCGTGGTGCGGTGTTCTTATCTGGAGAACAAGATGCCATTGTGGTTGATATTGGTGGCACCACTACCGATGTCGGTCTAGTACAGAACTCTTTTCCTCGTCAAGCGTCGATGAGTGTTGATGTCGGTGGCATCCGAACCAATTTCAGAATGCCAGATATGGTTTCAGTGGGCTTAGGGGGCGGTAGTTGCGTTGAATTTACCCAAAATCTTTCTGGAACAATAGCGAAAGTAGGACCGAAAAGTGTCGGCTATCGGATTGCTGAAGAAGCTCTGGTTTTTGGAGGTACACAAATCACTGCTACTGATATTGCTGTATGTGCTGGACGGGCAGAGGTTGGAAACGCGGCTTTGGTTGATTCAATAGCCTCTTCATTGATCGCTTCTGCCTTAAAAGAGATTGACCAAACCATATTAGAAACCGTTGAAAAAAATCGGCTTTCTTCAGCCCAAATCCCCGTGATTGTCGTGGGCGGTGGTTCCATACTCACACCGAATCAAATTGGTTCCCTAAAGGTTATTAAACCAAACCACTATGCTGTCGCCAACGCTGTCGGAGCCGCTATTGCACAAGTGAGTGGTGAGGTTGACAAAATATACAGCTTGTCTGATATCAGTCGCAGCGACGCCATTGCCGATGCCATATCTATTGCAACAGATAAAGCAGTGCAAGCAGGAGCTTTGGTCTCATCGATTACGGTCGTTGATCAGGAAGATGTGCCCCTCGCTTACCTGCCAGGAAATGCAACACGTATACACATAAAAGTCGTTGGCGATCTGGAGTTTTAACATGATTGAATTAACAAGAGGTGATATTGAAGCGATAGAAATTGGTGCTGCAATACTCGGTACAGGTGGGGGAGGTAATCCCTATTACGGTAAGCTGCACACGCTGGCAGAAATGGAAAAAGGTGGCAGAGTTCAGTTGATCGGATTGAATGAACTGGATGATGAAGCTTTGGTTGTCTCTGTGGGCAACATTGGAGCTCCAGCGGTTTCCATGGAAAAGATCTGTGAGGGAAATGAAATTGTTCGAGCTATTTATGCTCTTGAAGAAAATTTAGGTAAAAAAATTGACGCCATTATTCCCGTTGAAATCGGTGGTGCCAACGGTATACGTCCTGCCGCTATCGCTGCAATTATGGGGCTACCGTTAGTTGATGGCGATGGTATGGGACGTGCTTTTCCTGAAATGCAGATGACCAGTTTTAGTATTTACGGACATTGCAGTGCGCCCTCCGCAATGTCTGATGCTCACGGTAATACCGTTATCTTTGAGAACCTGAAAGATGAGTTTTGGCTTGAAAGGTTAGCGCGTGCTTGTGTGGTTCAGATGGGTGCTTCTGCTGGTATGGTTGAAGCCCCAATGAAAGGCAGTTTTGTCAAACAATTCGCGATTCCAAGTACCGTTACTCAAGCTAAAAACCTTGGTTTAGCGGTAATAAACGCCCACAAAGAAAAATTGAACCCGATTGAAGAAATCTGTCGTCAGGAAAATGGGCAGGTTCTTTTTGAAGGAAAAATCATCGATTTGGAACGAAAAATGTCTGCAGGATTTACACGCGGAACATTACAAGTTGAAGGAAGTGGTCGTTATATCGAACAAACGGCCAGCGTGGATATCCAAAATGAGAATCTGATTCTCAAAATTGATCAAGCAGTTGCATGTAGTGTGCCCGATCTCATCATCATTCTTGATATAGAAACAGGACACGCCATTACTACTGAGGTGTTGCGCTATGGTCAGAAAATCGCTGTGCTCGCAATTCCTTGTCATCCACTTCTTCGGTCAGAACGCGCACTGAAAATTATTGGCCCGGCAGCCTTTGGCTATCAGGACATTGACTACGTACCATTCAATCAAGACTAAAAGGATTTATGTTATGAAATTAAAAGCAATTGCTGCGCTTACTTCAGCGCTACTTTCCACAGCACCCGCATTGGCGGAAAGCTATGATGACTTGACGGCGACTATGAATGTCATTCAAGTCGTAGGGAGTATTGATCCTGCGAAGGTTACGGATTACACGGAATATTTAATGGCGGTCAACCTGTATGATGGACTTACCACTGCCGATACGAAAGGGAACATTGTCCCAAGTTTGGCCAAAAGTTGGGATATTACACCTGATGGAAAAACGTTCACATTTTATCTTGCCGATGATGCTAAGTTTCAAGATGGCTCGATAGTTAACGCAAAAGACGTCGTGTATTCGGTTAAGCGCTTGCTATCAATTAATGAAGGACCAGCGGGTTTTTTCCAGTCTGATTTGGACGCAGACGGCGTACGTGCTATCGATGATAAAACCGTTGTATTTAACTTAAAACAACCGTCATCCGCGTTTCTTGCAATGACACCACTTTTGTTCGTTATTAACTCGGATATAGCGATGGAGCAAGGTGAAAGTGATGACTGGGCACAAGAGTTCATTGCCTCTAATCCTGTTGGTTCTGGGCCATATGTATTGGACGACTGGCAGCGTGGTAGTCGCATTATGATGACACGTAACCGTGACTACTTTAAAGGTTTTAAGCCAAACCCTATTGAAACTGTTCGAATTCTGGTCACCAAAGATGAATCAACGGTTAAGGCACTGGCAAACAAAGGTGAGCTCGATATCAGCAGTATCTATCAAGCCAATGAAACATTGACAGCGCTCGGTAAGTTGGACAATTATCGAATTCAAAACCTTGGTACGGCGACAGGGTATTACATTAAGTATAATAACCAACTTCCACCAACGGATGACGTGAATATCCGCAAAGCGATCTCTTTGGCGATCGATTATGATTTGATTAATGAAGAGTTGCATCCTGGCGAATCAATGGCTGGCCCACTTGCATCGTTGTTTAAAGATGCATTCTTAGATACCTTGGAACCGCCAAAGTTAGATCTAGAAAAAGCCGCTGAATACGTTAAGAAATCCAAATATGCAGGAAAACCGATTCCACTGACACTTGGTTATGTAGCCGGTCCTGCTTACGAAGAAGAAATTGCATTAATGATGCAGGCAAACTTGCAAGCAATCGGCTTTAAACCAACACTACAAGCTGATCCGTGGAGCCGAGTAACGGAGATTGCTGCGAAACCAGAAACCACACCACACGTAAACCAAATTTTCTTTGGGCCGACGTATTCGTCTCCTCAATCCGTATTCTTCAATCAGTACTCTTCAAAATCAGCAGGATCATGGGCTTCAATGTCATGGTTAAATGATCAACAAGTCGATGACATGATCGATGCTGCGGGTACCGAATTGGATGCGACGAAGCGTAATGAGATCTATAAGTCGCTGCAACAATATATTGTCGATAATCAAGTTGATTCATTCTTACAAACCACTCGTTATCGGATGGCGGTAAATACGTGTCTGAGTGATTTGAAATTTATTCCAATCCAGAGCTTCTTTTATGATTTCTCTAACTTAAATTGGACATGTCGACCAGCAGGCCGTTAATGCCATTCTGCCATAGTGGGGATTCCCACTATGGCAGAAATGAATACGTATTTTGTCCTTAAGAATAGTTATCCAATCTGAAGCATCTCCATATTTCGATGCATCACTTGGTTTGTGAAACTTAGCGGATCCAGCCTTTCTGGTTCGCCAATTGAACTAGCGATTGGCGACTTTCTAAATCAAATCTTTTAAATAAGTTCTTTAAATGAAACTTAACAGTATTTTCTGATAGCCCAGTGTATTGAGCAATCTGCTTATTGGAGAGTCCCTCGCCAAGCCTCTGCACAATCAATAACTGCTTTGTCGTTAACTCGTCGGTATTGGTACTTCTTGGGCTTTGTTGGCTCTTTTCTGTCCAGATTAAAAGTGTGCGTTCGTAATGAGTATGACGAATACGGTTTTTTGCGCTGCTCTTGACCTTTTTCACTGCCTGATTTAACCACTCCATTTCAAAGAGTAGTGGGAGCCAAAGATCTAATTCGTTAGCTCGCTGAAACAGTGACAATAATCGGGGAGCTAAGAGCGTATATTCTTGATTAAACCAGAGCAGTTTAAGGTCTTGAAGCGCATAACAGACATCTGTCCATGGAGTATCTTTATATTGAACAGGAAGGAAGGTTTGGTGTTTTCGACTTCTATGAATACATATGAGTCCGACCTCATTGCGCCGAGACACCCAACGATAGAGATCGAGAACCGATCCCGTTATGTTCCCATCTTTGGCTTCTATTGATGTAAGTTTATGCTCAGCTTCCACCCAACGTTGTTGTTGCTGCAGAATCAAAACCGCCAATAGATTAAAATAAATATTGCCTTGTTCATCAGAGAAGTAAATTCGATACTCATAATGCAGTTGATCGAGTAGCGATGTTGCTTGTTCTGTTTCGTTGGCAATAAGGTGACAACTAATACCATAAAAATGAAACTGAGTAAGGAACTCAGGCCACACCTCGGAATGCTTTCTTAAAATCCCGACTTTGTCCCACAGCTTGTAGGCCAATTTAATATCTCCTTTAAGTAAAGCCAGCATTCCATCAATAAGATCAATGAAATTCCGTTCAAAACTTAAAGACTGGTAGTAACCAATTCTTGTAATGTTCTTTTTAGCTTTTAAGACATGTTGTTCAGCAATCTCGGTGAATCCCATTCTCAAATTGATGCGAGCCAGATTAAAATGACTGTAAAACTTGAGATAAGGCACGTTGCATTTGGTCGCAAGATCCAGTTCTTTTTGTTGATACACAGCCGCTTGAAACCAGTTTCCCAGATTGCTGTAGTTGATTGAAACCATTCCATAGTAGATCATCATTGCATCGGGATCAGGTGCGAGTATGAATTCCAATTTCAGGAGCTTGTTTACTCTTATTTCGTGAGGATCCGAAGTAAAGTAGGCTTCATATTTCCCTTGAATAAGCGTCGCTACCGCTTGGTCTTGTTTATTTCGCGTATATCTTTGATCGGAAAGGTTTAGCCTTTCAATGAATTCTCTTGCTTCTAAAAGTCGTTGATTTTTAAGAAAGTAAATAGTTTTTGCTAAGCTAAGGTGAAGGTTGCTTTCGATAATTTCCTCAGGGAAGCAATCCAGAAGCTGCTCTAGCTCTCCAAAGCTATGACGATAGCCATACATTCCGGCACCACTTTTTTTAAACCACTTAATCGCAAGATCTAGATTATTGGTTTCAATCGCCGTTTTAATCGCAATTAAATGATTATTCATATAAAAATGGTTTTTTGCCACAAGTCGCATTGTTTCCTGATAAACCCGAGGATCGGCTTTTGCGATATCGATTAGGGTCTGCTTTAAATACGGAATGCCCAAAACGAATTGGCTGTTTTTTTCCAGAATTATTAGGGGAGCCAGCACTTCGATATGGGTCTTTTCAACGTTGACCTGCGCTAAGGGAATAGCCGAACAAAAAGCTAATGCTATAAGGAGTCGCTGCTCATGATAGGGAAGCGTAGGGAGGATCCTTGCTTTGACATATTCTTGTAGTGACTCTTTGTATCTTTCGCTACCCAGTTCAGCCCAATTGGATACTAATACTGGCCAACCTTTAGTGTGTAAATAAATGGTAGAAGATTCGCTCGGGTATAGTGTCGAGATTTCTTGCTCGGAAAACATTAATTCAGACTGGTCAATGATCGCGAGTTTTCCGTACAACAACGCTTGGGATAATATTTTATTGTTGCCCACCCAACTGGCGCTAATAAATAAGGTTTGTTCTCTGATTTCTAATTCTTCACAGAGCTGTAAAACTTGATCCAAGTGTTGATAGAACCCTCGTCCAACAGGATCCCAAATTAGGTGCGCATTATCACCATGTTCACCAGGGCTAGGTAAAACTTTACTCACATCACAGCCCAGATATTTGGCTAATTGACGTAATACTACCGATTTTCCACTGCCCGGTAATCCATTGAGAATCACTATTGGAGCGTTAAGAGAAGTAAGTGTATGAAGTAAGGGAAGTCTCTCGATCATGGGCCAAGCGCGAGGTTATGTACGATACTCACTAAGTTATCATAAATTACAGGCCATTAACTGAAATTGATTGTTGCGGTCACGCGACGCTAGTTTTTGCATATGTGCTGGCTAACGAATTTGGGCTTGAGTAAGACGCTGAGCTTTAAAAATCCGTTATCGTTTTGTTGTTAGAGACCATTAAGTCTAACGAGCTGTGTGTTCCAGCGAAGTGCTGCCCTAAAACATGGGGATAGATTTGCGTTGTAGACACATCGCTATGGCCTAACAACTCTTGCACAGTGCGGATGTCCTGACCTGATTTTAATAGTTCAGTGGCGAAACTGTGACGAAAGGTATGACAAGTAATTCTCTTATCTTGTAGGCCACAGTTGAACACAGCTTTTTTCAATGCTTTACGTGGTGCTGAGTCGTGAAGATGATGGCGGCATAATTGCTTCGCTACAGGATGAGGGCTGATGGCTGATGGATTGTGATGGAAATAAAAACATCCATGCACTTTGACGATAGGCGTTCGGATATTTTCGATGAAGAGCAAAAGGAAGTGAAGGGCCAATACCTTGTTTATTGTCGGAGATTTGAATTCGCGTGGCGCACTCAATAGTGTGTTGAATGGGATCAATCAAAGATGGACTAAGCAACGTCGTTCGATCTTTGTTTCCTTTGCCGTTATTAACAACTATGCATTTGTGATTAAAGTCGATGTCTTGTACACGCAACCGTAAACATTCATTAATACGAAGGCCTGATCCGTAGAGCAAAGAAAAAATGAGCTTGTATTGCCCGCTTAGTTGATTAAGTAGCAATTGAACTTCTTGCGATGATAATACTATGGGTATCTTTTTATGTTTTTTGGCGTGTGAAAAACCAAGTTCACCAAACGGAAGGTTTAGATGTTTATTGTATAAATACGCTAAGGCGTTTAGTGCAACTTTCTGAGTATTAACCGCGACATACCGTTCATTTGCTAAGAAGGATAAAAATTCAGTCACTTCTTTCTTTCCCATTTCGGTGGGATGGCGAAGTTTATGGTGTCTTATATAAAATTTGATCCAATAGAGGTAGGCCTTCTCGGTTTTAAGGCTGTAACCTCTTAGACGAATACCTTGCCTGAGTTCTTCTATAAATTTGCTTGCCATATGAATCGCTCAATAATGTGTTTTTATACAGCTTATTGGAAGGCGAGGTGGAATTTGAATGAATAAAGTGTGTTTTTGTCGTTGAAGTTGGCTCGTTTTTCTAGAGAAAAAATGAGAAACATGTTACATATTATTAGGTTAAGTATGAGCACTATTGGGATAACGTGCCAAAATTGAAAGATGTTTTATGTTGGCTCGTTTTTCTGGTAGTAAATTGGTGAAAAATTGAAATTTATCCAATATAAAACAGTAGTTTGTTGGTTTTTTCGGCTATAAAGTTAGCCTGTAAAAACGAGCCGGCATATTATTAAAAATGTTATGAGTATAGGTATGTCATATTTAGATAAATTAATTGAGCTGAAACTTTCTGGTGATCGTAGCCGAATACTTGAGCTATTTCAAAGTGATTCGGATTTTTATGAACTCGTACGAAATGGAAAATCCAATGACTGGTTGAATTTTGAAATAAAAACTTTCGACGGAGAATATTTAATTAAGACACATGATGGTTACGAATGCTATCAGCAAGAGAGGGGCATAAAATTTGGAGTTACTAAACATGAATCTCTCTTAGAGGCAGCTAAATTCACATTTCAATCAGAATTGTGAGGTTGCCTTAAAAACTCATAACAAGTGTATTAAATCGGAACAAAAACAGTTGGTTAGGTTTCGCTTCGCTCCACATTATAACCAACAATTTTTGTCCGTTTATGCGGGCGTTAGCCAAATTCAATATCTAATGGAGCTTGAATGCAACGAAAACACGAACAATCAGTCGCGGATGGTTTTTCAAACCACTTTTCTAAAATTGCCATGCAACAGGGAAGAACTTTAAATCGTTGTAGTTTGGATGGTCAAGATGCGATTTTAGGAGCTGATTACATATTCACCACTACTACTAAATTTGCATTGATAGAGTTTAAGTACGAAGAACGAGATATTAAAGCTGAATCTCGTAAATCATTGCGTGCTCAATTGTGTACTCTATTAGATAGTGAGATGAATCGTCGCTCACAAAGTTTGCAATGCCATTATATTGCTTGGTCTAAAAAGCGACAGACTCGAACTGCTCATTTTAATAACTACTATCCTGAGGTTTGTAATAACCAAGTATTTAATCCCTTAGTAACACCTCTTATTAATCAGCAAAAGCAAACATCTTCTAGAATTAGCGCTGATGTAGTAATCGAGTCTTTTCTAAATGGTGAAATAGGATCTAATTATTATACATTTAAGCAATATACTAACTGGCTAATGTCACTCGGCGGTCATGAAGGCTCAACAGTTGAGGTAATGCTTGATAACCCTATTAGTGAACAGTTAGAGATACTGGATTTTACATCGCTAGATCTAATGAAAAGCTGGCTTGATCACAATCAACCCAATAGAAGAAGTACATATAGGCCTGAACCTCCATCACCATTTGGCTAACAAGAACTTCAAACGGAACAAAAACAGTTGGTTAGGTTCCGCTTCGCTACACATTTTAACCAACTATTTTTGTCCGCTTAAGTGGGCGTTAGCCGACAAGCACAAATTTTAGTTATGGAGAACAAAGTGAACGTAAGGAAAGCGAGCAAGCAAGACTCCGGTAAGTTGTTAGAACTTATTGGATACAAAGCAGAGTTTGACCGAAGTATGAAAGGGTTCGACGGCGAAATCTCTACGACTAAACAGAAGATTGAACGAACCTTATTTGGTGATTATCCGTTTGCTCACGCTTTGTTATTGGAGGTCGATGGCGAAGCTCAGGGGTTCGCCTTATTTCATTATCGTTATTCCTCCTTTCGTGGTGAGCCGTCTATTTGGCTTGATGACCTTCTAGTTGTTGGTAAGAGTCGATCAAAGGGGTACGGTGCTGAACTTATGCATGCTTTGAAAATGATTGCTGAAGAGTCGTTAACTTCTCATATTTCATGGACTGCTAGCCCTTATAACACCAGAGCACACGAGTTCTACAAAAAGTTAGGTGCAGAAGTCGAGCGTATGGATGGTCAGCGTCCGTACTTCCGTTGGGCAATGTACGGCTAACAAGATAATTGGACTCCCGCTCTAATACGAAGCTAACCTTAAAGGTGGCAAATGAGTCTGGGAGAAGACGATGA
>CANNGN010000016.1 GCA_947504195.1 uncultured Vibrio sp.
GAGTGGCCGAAAGCACCTGACTTGAAATCAGGCGAGGGGCGACCCTCCTAGGGTTCAAATCCCTATCTCTCCGCCACTATTGAAGCCCTAGTCGAAAGACTAGGGCTTTTTTACGTTTTCAAATTAGCATTCATTGCTGTGTTTTGGTGCGAGCCACTTCATTAGTTTTTCTTCTTCGCTCTGATAAATATTGTAATAAGATCATTAATTGTTTGTTTTTATTGTGTTTTACTTGTTTATCTTCCATGAGATATTTTGATGAGTTTCTTATGGATATTTAGAATTACTTGGTGAGTTTTTTGCTAGATCTCCTTAATGATGAAATTTAAAGGATGGAAAATGCAATTACCAATCATAGATATCTCTCCGCTTAACTCTGATCACAAAGAAGATTGGGCACCTGTTATTGCACAAATTGATAAGGCTTGTAGAGAGCTTGGCTTTTTCTATGTAATCGGACATGGAATACCAAATACTCAATTTGAGCATATGAAAGCTACCGCGAGCGATTTCTTTTCATTACCTATTGCAGAAAAAAAGAAAATTTCGATTGAAAATAGCGAAAACCACCGAGGGTGGGGAGCGTTGAATGCAGAGCAACTTGACTCCAGTGGTCCACAGGATTGCAAAGAAACCTTTGATATGGCGTTGGATTTACCTCTATCACATCCTCAAGTTCAACGGTGTAAAGCATTGTACGGCCCTAATCAATATCCAGAGTCACCATCTTTTATCCAAACGGTTAATCATCACTATCAAATGAGTTTGGATGTTGGTCTCAAGTTATTAAAAGTAATGGCGCTAGCTTTAGGGGAGCGTGAAGACTTTTTTGTTGATCATTTCCAATATCCCATTTCAGTTTTAAGGTTAATTCAATATCCCGTGCAAACCGACCATACCAATGGTGCGGGAGCACATACCGACTACGGCTGCATTACTTTACTTTATCAAGATAATAGCGGTGGGCTGCAAGTTCAGAGCGTAAGCGGGGATTGGATTGATGCTATACCAGTTGAAGGGAGCTTGGTTGTTAATATTGGCGACTTAATGCAACGTTGGACTAACGGGCTTTACCAATCGACACCTCATCGAGTTACGAGCCCTACTTCGGGACGTGAGCGCTTTTCAATGCCTTTTTTTGTTGAACCAGACTTTGATACACCAGTTAAAGTATTAAGCGCATGCGTTGAGGAAAAAGGGGAAAAGTTATTTGAAGATACAACCGCTGGTGAGTGGATTCTTTCTCGATTCTCCGATACTTATTCTTATCGAGAAGAGTAGTCGTAAAAAAGGGTAACTTATAACAAGTTACCCTTCGTACATTATATTTAGGATGATATTTTATAGATTACTAGAGACTTTCTCAGCAACGTCTTTAGGAACCCACTGCTTCCAGGTTTGTGGGTAATTTTGTAGGAAGTAATACATTGTATCTTCCCCATTTGCTTGCTCATCTTCCATCCAAGCTAACAGTTCATTTAGAGCTTCATTTCTGAAGCCACGCTTTGAGAGATATTCCGTTATAGCTGGATTCTCTTTTGCGAATGTGTCAGTTGTAATTGCATACGCTGGTGATGGTGGATACATCGTTGGTGTTAGCTCTGTACAGTCTTCTTTTGTCATGCAGTTCAAATAAGCATCCTCATCTACACCATGACCAAAATCGACATTGACTAAGTTGTATTTCCCAAGGATAGGCGTTGGTGCCCAGTAGTAACCAAACCACCCTTCTCCACGCTCTAGAGACTTAGCTAGAGCGCCAGATAGCCCAGCACTTGAACCTGGATCGATTAATTCAAACCCAGCCTCTTCTAAACCAAGAACATCGAATAAATTTTGGTTGGTTGTTTGACATTGCCAGCCAGCTGGACAGCTATAAAAAGCGCCCACATCGTCTTTTTCTGGGTGCGGGAAAAGCTCTGGGTGTTGTTTAATCCCTTCGATGGTTTTGAGTTCTGGGTACTTTTCTACTAGAGTTCCGGGTACCCAAAAGCCTTCTTGGCCTCCATCAAGCAGAGTATTACCAACTAACTTAATTTTACCTTCCGCAACACCAGCATCGACGGTATCTTTAATTGAGTTTGTCCAAACTTCTGGAGCAATATCCGGTTCGCCTTTTTCTACCATTGACGTTGCGGTTGGTACGTTGTCGCCAAGCACCAGTTCTGCGTCACAGCCATAACCTTTTTCAAGAATGAATCTGTCAATATTGGCGATCAAACTGGCTGAGTTCCAGTTCATATCGGCAATCGTGACTTTTCCACACTCGTTAGCTTGTGCGTTAATGCTTGTTAGTAAAGCGGTGCTTATTATAAGCGTCCATTTCATAACTTGTCCTTTTGTTATAAGTGAAATGTGAGTTCTTGTTGAATTAATGCCGTCATATAGGGCTATATTTTTTCTAACAAGGGTGTATAAAAAACACACCATTCTAACGCATATCAGCTCTAAATGATAATTAGTTATTAACAAGGTGGGTTTTTATAACTTTATCAATTAAGCACATTGATTGATTTTAACGATCACTAACAAGTATAAGATTGCTCAAAGTACTATGTTTACCCACATGACCAATGGTTTTTTATCGTATCGCTTAAGTGATGATGTTGTGCTTTGCAGTAATCACTTTCCAAAGCGCACTAAGCAGTGGTTCGTCTAGGAGTTTAGACCGTTTGCAACAGACACCCAATTGGAAAGGTTTAATCACATCACTTTCACTTAGACGTTGAATTTTATCTCGAACCGGGCTGTTGTTGATGACCACATCGGGCGCAATACCGACACCATAACCTAGCGCAACCATACTAACGATAGCTTCATGCCCCGCGATTTGAGCGTAAATATTGGGCTTTATTTTCATTTGCTTAAACCAAGCATTTGCTCTGTCTCTAGCGGTTCCTGCTTCGGGAACCACAAAAGGGATATCACTCCACTGGGGCTGATCTTGGTTTAATGCATCAGCAAAAGCACTCATCCCAACCGGTGCAATGACTGACAATGGGATTTCACTAATGGATTCAAACGCAATTCTTGAAGGGAGGTTGTCTGGAAGCGCTGAAATAGAGAGGTCAGCTTCATCACTTAGAACTTTATCAATCGCTTGCGCAGGATCACCGGTAAGTAGTTTAAATTCAATGAATGGGTGATGAGCACGAAATTCCGATAAGAGCTCTGGAAGGTGACTGTAACTTGCAGTCACTGAGCAAAACAGACGAATTTCTCCTTGAAGATTACTGCTTTGTTCTTGCAAGGCGACTTGATATTGGTGCCATTCGTGGATAATACGTTGAGCGACTGGGATTAATTGTTTTCCTGATGGAGTTAATTCAACGCGTCGGTTGTCGCGACTAAAGAGAGGGTGCGCAATTTCTTCTTCAAGTTTCTGAATTTGCCGAGTCAAGGCTGAAGGGCTCATATGCATCGCACTAGCCGTTTTACTAAAGTTCTTGCTCTCACATAAATGTATGAAAATTTGCAGTGATTTTATATTCATCGTGACCCAGATCTCATGTTGCAAAAAACGCAATACTTGATTGTGAATATATCACTTTCCGCAATGGAATGTCTGCTTTAGTATGTGCCCACTCGATGTAATACCATCGAAATGTGAAAGCTAAATTCAAAGGAGTGCCTCATGGCTAACTATTTCAATACCCTAAATCTGCGTGAGCAGTTAGATCAACTTGGTCGTTGTCGTTTTATGGACCGTGCTGAATTCGCAACCGAAGCAGACTACCTAAAAGGCAAAAAGGTTGTCATCGTTGGTTGTGGTGCTCAAGGTCTTAACCAAGGTCTTAACATGCGCGATTCTGGCTTAGACGTATCATACGCTTTACGCCAAGCTGCTATCGACGAGCAACGTCAATCGTTCAAAAACGCGAAAGATAACGGTTTTGTTGTAGATAGCTATGAAAACCTTATCCCACAAGCGGATCTAGTGGTAAACCTTACTCCTGACAAACAGCACACCAATGTTGTTGAAACGGTAATGCCTCTAATGAAAGATGGCGCAGCACTTGGTTACTCTCATGGTTTCAACATTGTTGAAGAAGGCATGCAAATCCGTAAAGACATCACTGTTGTTATGGTTGCGCCTAAGTGTCCTGGTACTGAAGTACGTGAAGAATACAAGCGTGGTTTTGGTGTTCCAACACTGATCGCTGTTCACCCAGAAAATGACCCTAAAGCAGAAGGTTGGGATATCGCTAAAGCTTGGGCTGCAGCAACTGGTGGTCACCGTGCTGGCTGTCTAGAGTCTTCTTTCGTTGCTGAAGTTAAATCTGACCTAATGGGTGAGCAAACTATCCTATGCGGTATGTTGCAAGCTGGTTCAATCGTATGTTACGAGAAAATGATTGCTGACGGAATCGATGCTGGTTACGCAGGTAAGCTTCTTCAATTCGGTTGGGAAACGATTACTGAAGCATTGAAGTTTGGCGGCATTACTCACATGATGGATCGTCTAACTAACCCAGCAAAAGTAAAAGCATTTGAGCTTTCTGAAGAGCTGAAAGACCTTATGCGTCCACTTTATAACAAGCACATGGATGACATCATTGTTGGTGAATTCTCTAGCACTATGATGGCTGACTGGGCTAACGATGATGTGAACCTTCTAGGCTGGCGCAAAGAAACCGGTGAAACTGCATTTGAAAACTACCCTGAATCAGACGTGAAAATCGCTGAGCAAGAGTACTTCGATAACGGTATTCTAATGGTTGCTATGGTTCGCGCTGGGGTTGAACTTGCATTCGAAGCGATGACAACTTCAGGTATTATCGATGAGTCTGCATACTACGAATCTCTACATGAGCTTCCACTAATCGCAAATACTGTTGCACGTAAGCGTTTATACGAAATGAACGTAGTTATCTCTGACACTGCAGAGTACGGTAACTACTTATTTGCAAATGTTGCAACACCGTTATTGCGTGAGAAATTCATGCCAAACGTAAATACTGATGTGATTGGTAAAGGTTTGAACGAAGAGTCTAACCAAGTTGACAACGCTCAGCTAATCCAAATCAACGAAGTTATCCGTAACCACCCTGTTGAATACATTGGTGAAGAGCTACGTGGCTACATGCAAGACATGAAACGTATCGCTGTTGGTGACTAATCAACTTCGACGTTAAATAGAAAAGGCTTGGATATTCCAAGCCTTTTTTGTGTCTGTCGTTTACGCTAGATTTTATTCATACGTATCGTATTGCAGCATTGAGAAAATTACTTCTCTGCTAATTTTTCTTCTAACTCAGAAAGCTTTTGCTCCATAAGCGTTAGCTTCTCACGAGTACGCAGTAGTACTTGAGTTTGCACATCGAATTCTTCACGACTGACGACATCAAGCTTGTTTAGCTGCCCTTGAATAACTTGACGGACTTTCTGTTCAACATCTGTCCCTAGGTCCTTGACTGGCTGTGGCATTGACTCATGAATTTGTTTTGCTACTTGCTCTATTTTTTTTGGATCAAACATACACTGATAAACTCCTATTCAATTGCTAACATTCTATGCAATTCGTCGATAAAAGTCGTTACTAAACGAATAAAAAAGGCCACCTAAGTGACCTTTACCTTATTCTTTACTAGGACTCTGCATTGAATTTAATGACTTCGATCCATTTCTTCAAATACAGGAATTGCCTTGTGTTTTTCTGCGAGATAACTATAAATCACTGGCAGGATAAACAAAGTGAAGATTGTACCAATAGCTAATCCCGATACGATGACCACCCCGATACTAAAACGTTGTCCAGCACCTGCTCCACTAGCAAATATCAAAGGAATTAACCCCGCAATCATTGCTGCGGTTGTCATCAGAATCGGGCGCAGACGCACGCGCGTGGCTTCCATCACGGCATCAATACGGTTCATTGCTTGGTGTAATTGTGCCTCTTTTGCCACTTCACAGATTAAAATACCATGCTTGGTTATTAATCCGATTAACGTGATAAGCCCAACCTGCGAATAGATATTCATGGTGGCACCGATTATTGGTAGTTGTGTTACTTGTCCGAAGAGTTTGAGCCAAGCCAATGTGATTAACGCCCCTGAAATTGCGAGAGGTACAGATACCATAATGACCAAAGGATCTCTCATTGATTCAAATTGAATCGCCAATACTAAGAAAATAATCGCGAGGGCTAAGCCGAATGTTGTAAATAATGAACTGCCTTCAGTCACATATTGGCGCGAGGAACCTAAGTAATCATAACTATAACCAATAGGTAATTTATCAATAGCCAGTGCGTCAAGATAATTGATCGCATCACTCAGTGCGACTGTAGGCGACTGAACTGCGCCAATAGTCGCTGAATTTAATTGGTTGAAGTGAGACAGTGCACGAGGCTGCGCTTCTACATTTACTTTAATTAGGCTGCCTAGTGGAATCGATTGGCCATTTACAGAACGAACATAGTATTGATTCATTGACTCCGGATTGAGGCGATATTTACGTTCTACTTGCGGAATAACTTCATAGGATCGTCCACCGAGATCGACACGGTTGACACTACCATCCGCCATCATTGTGCCCAACGTGATACCAATATCCTTCATGGTTACGCCATACGCAGCGGTTTTTTCTTTATCAATTTCAATTCTCATAGTCGCAGAGTCAAAATTGAGGTCTAGGGTCGAATAGACGAACAGTGGGCTATTTTGGATTTGAGTGAGAATATCACTTGTTAACGTAAATAAATTCTCGAAGCTGTCTGCTGTGGTAAACACCATCTGAATGGGTAAGCCAGAACCTGCCCCGGGAAGCTCTGGCATTTCGAACGCAGAAATACTCATTCCTGGAATATCGTTGAGAATCCCTTGAACATTCTTTGTCACCTCGGCCTGACTTGCTTCTCGTTGGCTCCATGGCACCATGACAGAAATACCCAAAGCTTGGTTTGATTTCGGTATGCCTGTAAACATTAAACCTAAATCGATTTCTGATTGGTCGGTTAACTTGGTGTTAACCTCAGACATGGTGTTTTGTAAATAATCTAAGTTTGCGTTTGAAGGCCCATTACCAATCATCATGAAGAAGCCTTTATCTTCCGCAGGAGCGAGTTCCGAAGGGATCATTTTGAAGAGGATTGGTAGAGTTGCAAATGCGATAAAAGCAAACCCTAACACCACTGGACGGCGGAGCATGATAGCTTTTAGCATACGCATATAGCGAACGGTTAAGCGATCAAGGAATCGATGAACGGCTTGTTCAAATCGAGAAGGTTGGTCTTGTTCCTTGAGCATCTTTGAGCACATCATTGGCGATAAGGTCAGTGCGATGATACCCGAAACAAATACCGCGCCAGCTAGAGTCAATGCAAACTCTTTGAATAGCGCCCCAGTAACTCCTGCTGTCATTGCAATAGGTGCATAGACCGCTGCAAGAGTTATCGTCATGGCAATGACGGGGAGAGCAATTTCACGAGTTCCGATTATCGCAGCTCGAAATGGTGTTTCTCCTAACTTCACGTGGCGGTCAACATTTTCTAATACCACAATTGCATCATCAACAACGAGGCCGATGGCTAAAACCATGGCAAGTAACGTCATTAGGTTCCACGAGAATCCAAACAGTTGCATAACCATCACAACTCCAATAAGAGAGAGTGGAATGGTGATAACTGGAATTAATACCGCTCTAAACGAACCTAAAAACAGGGTGATAACTATGAGTACGATTAATCCCGCTTCTGCGATGGTTTTGATGACTTCATTGATCGATTCGTTAATCGCAATGGTTGAATCATACAACAGCTCCATCTGTATCGTACTCGGAATGTTTTTTTCAATGCGAGGTAATAGCTGACGAATGTCTTTGGCTAATGTAATGGCATTGGCACTCGGTGTTGCGTTAATCGCTGCGACAATCGCTTCTTTGCCATTAGCTGTGGCTCGGAAAAAGTCATGACTTTTCGAGAGGGTGATTTTAGCAATGTCTTTTAAGTGGATGAGCTTTCCGTCGCTTGCTTTTATGACCAGCTTCTCAAGCTCTTCAGTAGAGGAGACTTGGGTTTTAACATCGCCATTGTATAGAACAAACTCCCCCGTGGCTTGCCCTGATGCTGATTGATAGTTATTGGCTTCAAGTACGCTCATGACATCGGTGGCGGTTAAGTTGAGTAACCCCATTTTCTGAGGGTCGAGCCAAACGCGAAGAGCGTATTGAGTACCACCATAAAGATCGACTTTGGATACTCCAGAAACGGTAAAGAGTTGAGGATTAACAACACGATTTAAGTAGTCGGTAATTTGGCTAGAATTAAGGGAGTCACTGGTAAAGCCTAAATACATAACCGCGGTTGATGAGCCTGTCGACAAGCTTACTGTGGGATCATCCGACTCTTTTGGCAATAATGAGCGTACAGAGTTGGATTTCGCCAAAATGTCAGCCAGCGCTGCATTAGGGTCAGTATTGAGCTTCATTTTTACCGTAATGGTTGAACGTCCGAGTGAAGACTCCGAGGTCATGTAGTCAATATTGTCTGCTTGAGCGATGGCTTGCTCCAAGGGTTGGGTAATAAAGCCCTGAACTAAATCGGCGCTGGCGCCATAGTAACTTGTCGTAACGGTTACTTCAGTGTTGACCATATCTGGGTATTCGCGTACCTGAAGCTTAAAGATAGCTTGAGCGCCCAGCAATAGAATCAATAAGCTAATCGAAACAGCGAGAACCGGGCGGCGAATAAAAATATCAGTAAAGCGCATATGGCCTCCAGTTACAGCATTGGGATTTCAGCACGCGGAGTCACCGCATCGCTTTCAACCACATGCACTTTTGCCCCATTACTCAAGCGAACTTGGCCTGATGTAACGATAGTTTCATCACCCTTTAAACCCGAGATAATGTGTGCGATGCTTCCACGGCGCTCGCCGACTTCAACAACGCGTTGCTCTACACGTTGAACTGTGGGCTGCTCTCCATCTTCAGCAGGCTCAGCGTTAATGTCTGGTTGATTTACGACAACATAAACACTGTCACCATACAGCGTGTAAGTAATGGCGGTTTGTGGGATAACAATTTGGTTTTCTAGTGCTGGTAAACGAATACTGGCACGGGCAAACATGCCACTGCGCAGTTTGCCATCACTGTTCGGAATGTCGGTTTCCACCTGAATTAAACCACTTAGCGGGTTGACTGCTGGTTCAATCGCGGTGATAGAGCCGGTAAAGATTAGATCTGGATAAGAGTCGACAGAAATATCCACGACTTGATCGGGAACAATACGAGATATTTCCGTTTGAGGAATTGAGAAGTGAAAACGCATCCGAGAGATATCTTCAAGCTGTACAATTTCTGTTGCTGCTTGAAGGTACTGACCTAAATAGATATTTCTTAGACCAACAATACCACTAAAGGGAGCTTGAATCGTTCGTTTTGAGATCGAGGCTTTTAAGCTTTCTAAATCTGCAACCAGAGAGAAATAGGCGGCTTGAGCATCATCGTATGCCTCTTGAGATAACGAACCTTTTTGGTATAGACCTTTATAGCGCTCAAATTTTGCTTTGGTTGCAGGAAGGCGAGCCTGAACACTTTTTAAATTGGCCTTTTCAACGTCTGAGTCAAGTATCACTAACGTCTTACCCGCTTTAACCGTTTGGCCGGATTCAAACTGAATTGAATCGATAATACCAGCTGTTTGGTTGGTTAGTGTGACGCCTTGAGCTGGCTCAATAAAACCTACCGCTTCAATGGTTGGGGTCCAAGCTTTAACGTCGATTTCCTCAATAGTTATAGGATTCGAAGCCTCTGGGGAATTGGCAATGGCTTCATTAATTACATTTTTTATAAATAAATTGAAACCAATTACGCCTCCGAAAAGTACCAGCGCAATAAGCAACATAAAAAAGGTCCACTTTTTCATTTTCAATTGAACTCCAAAAAGTTGTGTCGTAGGGCCTTACTGTGTCGATGACCTTACATTCAGCATGTTAGTACTTTGATGCAACATTATGCGGTTAAGTGTACTTTATTTGCAATACATCTGTGCAATAAAATTTAATCAAACTCTCTGGGCGGATTGATCATGGTAATAAATAGTCGTGGCGATTATCATTAGCGCTATTGATAAGTAAGGTATGCAAAGAAATATTATGAAGCTTAATCCTAGTCAAAATGAAGCCGTTAAATATGTTTCTGGTCCATGTTTGGTTCTTGCGGGGGCAGGATCAGGTAAGACTAGGGTTATCACTAATAAAATTGCTTACTTAGTTCAAGAATGCGGTTACAAGCCACGCAATATCGTTGCTGTGACGTTTACCAATAAAGCTGCTCGGGAAATGAAAGAGCGTGCGGCTCAGACTCTCGGCAAAAAAGAATCCAGAGGTTTGATGGTCTCGACCTTTCATACCATGGGCTTGAATATTATCCGTCGTGAATACAAACAGCTTGGTTTAAAAGTGGGTTTTTCGTTGTTTGACGATCAAGATCAGATGGCGCTTTTAAAAGAACTAACGGAAAAGCAGCTTGATGGCGATAAAGACTTATTGCGTCTGTTACTTAGTACGATTTCTAATTTGAAGAACGATATGGTCTCGCCACAAAAAGCCAAGGATATGGCCAAAAGTGAGCAAGAACAGCTATTCGCCTTTTGTTATGAGATGTACCAAAACCAAATGAAAGCGTACAACGCCCTCGACTTTGACGATTTGATTCAGATGCCGGTTCGTCTGTTAAAGGAAAACCAAGAAGTGCGAGAACGCTGGCAAAATAAAATTCGTTACCTGTTGGTGGATGAATACCAAGACACAAATACCAGCCAATACGAACTGATTCGGTTATTAGTCGGAGAGCGAGCGCGTTTAACAGTGGTAGGCGATGATGATCAGTCAATCTATTCATGGCGTGGTGCCAAACCTCAGAACTTAGTCCTGCTAGGAGAAGACTTTCCTAACCTCAAGTTAATTAAGCTTGAGCAAAATTATCGTTCAACTAGTCGAATTTTGCGCGCAGCTAACATCTTGATTGCGAACAATCCTCATGTATATGACAAGGTGCTTTTTTCGGAACTCCCTGATGGCGAAAAGCTCAAAGTCATCAACGCGAATAATGAAGAGCATGAAGCCGAGCGGATCTCTGGTGAAATTATCGCTCATAAGTTCCTTAATCGAACCAACTACAGTGATTATGCGATTCTTTATCGTGGTAACCATCAATCTCGTTTAATTGAAAAGTACTTGATGCTCAACAGAGTGCCATATCGATTATCAGGCGGTACGTCATTTTTTGCTCGTGCTGAGATCAAAGACATCATGGCTTATCTCAGAGTTCTGGTGAACCCAGATGACGACAATGCATTTTTACGGATAGTGAATACTCCCCGCCGAGAAATTGGTCCAGTGACATTAGAGAAGTTAGGCAACTACGCCAATATGCGAGGAAAGAGTTTGTTTGATGCCAGTTTTGAGATGGGATTGGAACAGACTCTAACAGGGCGAGGGCTTGAAAACCTGCGTCGCTTTACTCAATGGCTGGTGGCTTTGGGTGATAATGCAGAGCGAGGAGACACAATAGAAGCCGTTCGCTCTCTGGTGCGAGATATTCACTACGAAGATTGGTTATATGAAACCTCTTCTAGCCCGAAAGCAGCAGAGATGAGAATGAAAAATGTCTCGGATCTTTATTCATGGATTGTCGCTGATCTTGAAGGGGACAATTATGATCAAGAAGAGAAAACGCTAAAAGAAGTGGTACAGCGTTTGACATTGCGCGACATGATGGAACGGGGAGAAGAGAATGATGATAGTGACGCAGTACAGTTGATGACGCTTCATGCATCAAAAGGACTGGAGTTCCCTTATGTCTATTTAGTCGGAGCTGAAGAGGGTATTTTACCGCATCAAACCAGTATTGATGAAGACAATGTCGAGGAAGAGCGACGCTTGATGTATGTCGGTATTACCAGAGCTCAGCGTGAATTGACCTTTAGTATGTGTAAAGAGCGCCGCCAATTTGGGGAGCTTATTAAACCCCAGCAAAGTCGCTTCCTTGAAGAACTGCCTTTTGATGATGTTGAATGGGAAATAAAGAAGAAAGTGCTCACTCAAGAAGAACGAATGGAAAAGGGACAAACCCACATTGCGAACTTAAGAGCGATGTTCAAAAAATAAGGCGTAAAAAAACCAAGTTGACGTTTAAAGCCAGACTTGGTTTTTATAAGAACTGTTGAGTTAGAGCTCGTTAGTATTAGAGCCCTTCGAGCATATGGTCGATAGCATCTGAAATTTCGTCATTGCTACAGTCCATACACGTCCCTTTAGCAGGCATTACGTTGAAGCCATTGATTGCATGATCCATTAGTACATCTCTTCCTTGAGCAATACGAGGAGCCCAAGCTGCGGCATCGCCTTTAATTGGAGCGCCGCTCGCACCAGTACTATGACAAGCAGTACAAAATGTGTTGTATACTGTTGGACCATCACGAGGACCTGTAGGTTCAGCAACGGCAGGTGTTGCTCCAGCAAGGTAGACATCCCCTACGGGCTTAATTCGCTCTGCGATTGCATCATAATCAGCTTGAGTAGCGGCAATAGTTACGCTTGAGAAGCTAAGCGCTACGATTAAAATGCTCAGAAATCTTCGAATCATACGATTTAACTCACTTTACTTTCAGTTGGGACCGGGCAATAGGTCAAAATTATTATTGTAGTTTGCATTGAGTTAAGGTTATAAAAACTGTTAAATCAATGTGAATATAAAGTGATTATATCCTGACTTTCTTCTCCTAGAAACAGTAACATCACATCTTCTTGGCATTAGTCACATCACTTGTATGGGAATTTTAATTATTATCTGTTGAAAAAGGCACCAAATAATAAAAAAACTTGAAAAAGTACTAGACGGCAAATAGTGATATCCGTATCATTCGTCCTCGCCGATAGGGCATGAAGCGCCCGTAGCTCAGCTGGATAGAGCGTTGGCCTCCGGAGCCAAAGGTCGAAGGTTCGAATCCTTTCGGGCGTGCCATTTCGGAGAAGTTAGAAAAAACAGTGGTGGCTATAGCTCAGTTGGTAGAGCCCCGGATTGTGATTCCGGTTGTCGCGAGTTCAAGTCTCGTTAGCCACCCCATTTCTTGCTCGCTTCACTATAGATTGTCACCTGTTAAACGATTAGGTAAATCCTCTTTCGTTAATCAGTCATCTTTCTTAGTCGGCAAAAGTTTCATACGCTGCTTGGTGGCGTACACAAAATACCTAGCAACATCTCAGTGAATAGCGCAGCTTGGTAGCGCATCACGTGTTTTGAGATAAGCGGGACCAGAGGCCGACCCTCTGCAAACGCAAAATACCTAGCAAGAATTATCGGTGAATAGCGCAGCTTGGTAGCGCATCTGGTTTGGGACCAGAGGGTCGGGGGTTCGAATCCCTCTTCACCGACCACTTATTTATTTCTTGGTACAAGATGTACGAGGAAATACAAAGATTAGTGGTGGCTATAGCTCAGTTGGTAGAGCCCCGGATTGTGATTCCGGTTGTCGCGAGTTCAAGTCTCGTTAGCCACCCCATTTATTATTGAAGATTATCGGTGAATAGCGCAGCTTGGTAGCGCATCTGGTTTGGGACCAGAGGGTCGGGGGTTCGAATCCCTCTTCACCGACCACCTTTAGAAAAGCCTCAGTAGAAATGCTGAGGCTTTTTTCTTTCCTTGCGATCGTGAATAGCGCAGTTTGGTAGCGCATCTCATGCTTTTAAATAGAAAGCGGGACCAGAGGGGCGGGGGTTCGGCTCTTTCAAGTTCAGCTCTTCACCGACCACCTTTAGAAAAGCCTCAGTAGAAATGCTGAGGCTTTTTTTCTTTCCTTGCGATCGTGAATAGCACCGCTTGGTAGATGGTTAGGTGGGCAGAAATAAAAAAGACCGCAGTATAAGCGGTCTTTTTTATTATGATTCAAATGCCTAGCGCATCGTAACAAACTCTTCAGAGCCTGTTGGGTGAATTGCAACAACGGCATCGAAGTCAGCTTTGGTCGCGCCCATCTTAATGGCAACGCTAAAGCCTTGAAGCATTTCATCGACGGTGTAGCCGATTCCATGTATACCAACGACTTTTTCATCTTCTCCGGCACAAACAAGCTTCATTTTGCATGCTTGGCGGTGAGAGGTAACCGCGGTGTACATTGCGGTAAAGCCTGAGCTATACACTTTGACGTTATCAGCGCCATATTGATCAATTGCTTGTTGCTCGGTTAAGCCCATTGTGCCAATTGGTGGGTGGCTGAATACCACGGTTGGTACTAAGTCGTAATCCATTTTTGCATCGGGCTTATTGTTGAATAGACGCTCAGACAATTGTCGACCGGCTTTAACAGCAACAGGAGTGAGTTCGATACCACCTTCCATGATATCGCCAACACAGTAGATGCCTTCAACGTTAGTGGCTTGATATTCATCGACTTTAATGTAGCCACGGCTATTGAGTTCAACGCCGGTGACACTGAGGTTAATGGCATCGGTTGCTGGCTCACGACCAATTGCCCAGATTAAGGTATCGACGTTGTAGCTCTCACCATTCTCAAGGTGCAGAGTTAGGCTACCATCAGATTCTTTCACAATTTCTTTTGGCGTCGAATGGTTGTGCAGCGCAGGGCCTTCGGCGGTCATAACTTCCGTTAAAGTGTCGATAATCATAGGATCGAAACTGCGCAGTGGTGACTCTTTACGAACGAATAAATGGGTCTCAGTGCCAAGAGCATTCAATACGCCTGCGATTTCTACCGCAATATAACCTGCACCAACGACAGCAACGCGCTTAGGTTGCTCTTCTAAATCAAAGAAGCCGTTTGAGTCGATACCGTATTCTGCACCAGGCACGTTTGGAATCGAAGGACGACCGCCAACAGCAATCAGAATGTGATCAGCCGTGTATAGTTCACCATTTACTTCTACTGTTTTTGCATCAACAAACTTTGCAAAGCCTTTGATAACATTAATTTTATTGTTGCCAAGAACGCGATCATAAGACTCGTGAATTCGACCAATATAGGCTTGGCGGCTTTCGACTAACTTTGACCAGTTAAATCCATTGACCTTAATATCAAACCCGTAATCCTCGGCATAAAGATTAACTGCGTCGGCGATTTGTGCGCCATGCCACATCACTTTCTTCGGTACACAACCAACGTTTACACAGGTGCCACCTAGGTCTTTAGCTTCGATAAGTGCGACTTTAGCACCGTGCATCGCTGCGCGGTTTGCAGATGCGATACCGCCACTGCCGCCACCGATACAGATATAATCAAAATGTGTTGCCATTACTTTCTCCGTTTTAGTCTTTGGTTGAGCTACGGTTTAATTATGTTTGTTATTCAGGAACAACCCAATCAACTTTCCAATGGCCCGTTGCTGGAGCGATTGCTGCTTTTAGTAAAGGTAGCAGAGATTGCATCTGACTTTCTAGCTTCCAAGGAGGATTAATTACAATCATACCTGAAGCCGTCATTCCTCGTTCATTGTTATCTGGACTAACACCAAGCTCGATTTGTAAAATTTTACGAATTCCCAGTGCTTGCAGACCCTCTAGCATATCATCAATATCATAGCGATTAACCACAGGATACCAAATGGCGTAAATTCCATTGGCAAAGCGCTTATGGCTCGCCGCAATTGCTCTTACGACATCACGATATTCGTTGGCGAGTTCATAAGGGGGATCAATCAGAACCAGCCCTCTGCGCTCCTTAGGTGGCAAGCTTGCTTTGAGGCGTTGAAAGCCATCTTCTTTATAAATCTTCACTTGGCGATCGCGATGAAACTCTTGTTCAAGCAACGGGTAATCACTTGGATGAAGTTCGGTTAATATCATGCGATCTTGCGGTCTAAGATGCGCTCGAGCAATGCAAGGTGACCCCGGGTAATAGCGCAACTCACCGTTGTTATTCAGCTCTTTTATGGCATTGAGGTAACTGTTTAGTTCCGTCGGTAACTCAGTTTGTTGCCATAAACGGGCGATGCCTTGCTTGTATTCACCGGTTTTTTCCGACCACTCATGGTTTAAGTCATAACGACCAACACCCGAATGCGTATCGTGATAGACAAACGGTTTCTCTTTTTCTTGTAACGAAGATAGGATCAGGCTTTGAACAATGTGCTTCACGACATCTGCGTGATTTCCTGCATGAAAATTGTGTCGGTAACTTAGCAATTTAGGCTCTTTAGCCCGATATTATGGGCGCATAGATAGAAATTATGATGGAGTGAGATTATAACCATTCTTGGCGCTTGTTGCAGCGTTGTTGATTTTCGATCTACCTTACTATTGAAAAATAGTTGATCTGCCTATATTACTTATCAAAGCGTCGGCGATTTGCTGACGACATATTGTCTTCTTCGATAAGGAACGTTCTATGTCTAATCCTCTTCTTACTTTTACGGATTTACCCCCATTTGGCAGTATAAAACCCGAGCATGTTAAGCCTGCAATTGAAGAGGGGATTGCAAATTGTCGTAAAGTGACGGAACAGACTCTCGAAGGAAATACTGCGCCAACGTGGGAAAACCTTGTTGCGCCGATTGAAGAGGTGGATGATCTATTGAGTCGAATTTGGTCTCCAGTGAGCCATATGAACTCGGTAGTGAATAGTGAAGAATTACGTGAAGCTTACGAAAGTTGTTTACCGATATTATCAGAATACGGTACCTGGGTTGGTCAGCACAAAGGGTTGTTTGAAGCGTATAAAGCCCTGAAAGCGAGCGACGAGTTCGCAACACTTACGACAGCGCAACAAAAAACCATCGTTAACGAATTACGCGATTTTGAATTATCAGGCATTGGCCTTCCGGCGGATGAACAGAAACGCTACGGTGAAATCAGCAAACGTATGTCCGAGCTAGGTTCTACGTTTTCAAATAATGTGCTTGATGCGACCATGGGTTGGAGTAAACATATTACTGATGTTGCAGAACTAGCGGGTATGCCTGAAAGCTCCATCGCAGCAGCAAAAGCAACAGCAGAAGCAAAAGAACTTGATGGATATTTGATTACATTAGAAATGCCGTCTTATATACCGGTGATGACCTACTGTGATAGCCAAGAGTTGCGTAGAGAGATGTACGAAGCATACGTAACTCGAGCATCGGAACGAGGTCCAAATGCAGGTAAATGGGATAACAGCGATATTATTTCAGAGCTACTAAAACTTCGCTATGAGTTGGCTCATATGCTTGGTTTCACAAGTTATAGTGAAAAGTCTTTAGCGACGAAGATGGCAGAAACACCTGATCAAGTCTTGGGTTTCCTTAACGACTTGGCGAAACGCGCTAAGCCTCAAGGTGAAAAAGAAGTTGCGGAATTGAGAGCGTTTGCTAAACAAGAGTTTGGTGTGAGCGAACTGCAATTGTGGGACATTGGATATTACAGTGAAAAGCAAAAGCAAAAGTTGTTTGAAATTTCAGATGAAGAGCTGCGTCCTTACTTCCCTGAATCGAAAGTGATCAGTGGGTTGTTTGAAGTCTTGAATCGCGTCTTTAATATGTCAGTGAAAGAACGTGAAGGGGTTGACACCTGGCACAGTTCAGTACGATTTTTCGATATTTTCGATTATGAAAACCAGCTTCGCGGCAGCTTCTACCTTGATCTTTATGCGCGTGAACATAAACGCGGTGGTGCGTGGATGGATGATTGTCGTGGTCGTCGTTATACTGCACAAGGTGAATTGCAAACACCAGTAGCCTATTTAACGTGTAACTTTAATAAGCCTGTTGGTGATAAACCGGCACTGTTCACTCACGACGAAGTTGTCACTATGTTCCATGAGTTTGGACACGGTATCCACCATATGCTGACTCAAGTTGGTGTCGGTGCGGTATCCGGAATTAATGGCGTACCTTGGGATGCGGTTGAACTCCCAAGCCAATTCTTAGAAAACTGGTGCTGGGAAGAAGAAGCGCTAGCATTTATCTCTGGTCACTATGAAAGTGGTGAACCGTTACCAAAAGAGATGCTTGATAAAATGCTTGCTGCGAAAAACTTCCAATCTGCGATGTTTATTTTGCGTCAGTTAGAGTTGGGCTTGTTTGACTTCACCCTACACACGACTTATGACCCAGAGATTGGTCCTAAAGTTTTGGAAACCCTCGCGGACGTGAAATCGAAAGTTGCAGTATTACCAGCGTTAGATTGGAATCGCTTCTCGCACAGTTTTGGTCATATCTTTGCTGGTGGTTATAGCGCAGGTTATTACAGCTATTTATGGGCAGAAGTATTGTCATCAGATGCATTCTCTCGTTTTGAAGAAGAAGGCATCTTTAATACTGAGACAGGGCAGAGCTTCCTTAATAACATTCTTGAAATGGGTGGCAGCGAAGAGCCAATGGAGTTATTTAAACGCTTCCGTGGACGTGAGCCAAGTATTGATGCGTTATTGCGTCATGCTGGAATTGCCGCCTAAACGAGAAAATGAACCTGTTATCGCTAAGCCTACCTACTCGGTAGGCTTTTTTAATTGGATAAATCTGTTGAAGCACGAGCATATTAAAACCGTTTAGGGTTATAATCGCTTATATGTATAAATAACCAGTAGCCTAGCATTATGATCGATCCTTCTTTCCTCCTCGACGGACTCAATGACAAACAGCGCGAAGCCGTTGCCTCTCCATTGGACAATATGCTGATTCTTGCGGGTGCAGGAAGTGGTAAAACTCGCGTATTAGTCCATCGAATTGCATGGTTGATGTCGGTTGAGCAAGCGTCTCCATTTTCCATTATGTCAGTAACCTTCACCAATAAGGCTGCTGCGGAAATGCGTGGCCGAATTGAAGAATTAATGATGGGTAGCGCTTCAGGGATGTGGAATGGTACGTTTCACGGCATTTGTCATCGCATCTTACGCGCACATTATCTTGATGCGAAGCTTCCGGAAGATTTCCAGATTCTTGATTCAGACGATCAACTGCGTTTACTACGTCGCTTAATTAAAGCGCAAAATCTCGATGAAAAACAGTGGCCTGCAAAGCAAATCTCGTGGTGGATTAACGGTAAAAAAGACGAAGGGCTACGTCCGAACCATATTGATAGTTATCACGATCCTGTTACGACGACCTATGTTCAACTGTATAAGGCGTATCAAGAGGCGTGTGATCGTGCAGGCTTAGTCGACTTTGCTGAGATTCTTCTTCGAACTCAAGAGTTATTGCGTGAAAATAAATTTATTCGTGAGCATTACCAAGCACGTTTCAAGCATATCTTGGTCGATGAATTTCAAGATACCAACAACATTCAATACGCTTGGCTACGTCTAATGGCTGGGCCTGACTGCCATGTCATGATTGTTGGTGATGACGATCAGTCTATTTACGGTTGGCGTGGAGCGAAGATTGAGAATATCGAAAAGTTCACCTTAGAGTTCCCTAGTGTAAATACGATTCGTTTGGAGCAAAACTATCGCTCAACCAAAACCATCCTCGAAGCCTCGAATACCCTGATTGCGAACAATACCGAGCGTATGGGGAAAAGTTTGTGGACTGAAGGAAAAGAAGGTGAGCCAATTTCTGTTTATTCAGCCTATAACGAGTTGGATGAAGCGCGTTTTGTGGTGAGTAAGATAAAGGCGTGGCAGGAGGATGGTGGCTCGTTAGATGATACCGCGATGCTATATCGCAATAACGCTCAGTCGCGAGTATTGGAAGAAGCTTTGATTCAAGCTGGTTTGCCGTATCGAATCTATGGCGGCATGCGTTTCTTCGAGCGTCAGGAAATTAGAGATGCACTTGGCTATTTACGTCTGATTTCGAATCGCAATGATGATGCTGCGTTTGAGCGCATCGTGAATACACCTACTCGTGGTCTGGGCGATAAAACCCTTGAAACGGTGCGCTTTGCCGCTCGAGATCGAGGTTGTACGATGTGGCAGGCGTGTACTGCGTTGCTCGCTGAAAATGTATTGGTGGGACGAGCCGCTGGTGCATTGAGTCGCTTTGTCGAGCTGATTAATGCGCTAGAAGATGATACCGCCGACATGCCACTTCATGTTCAAACCGATCATGTGATTAAAAGCTCTGGTTTGTTCGCGATGTATGAACAAGAGAAAGGTGAAAAGTCTAAGGCTCGAATTGAGAACTTGGAAGAATTAGTCACCGCCACACGACAGTTTGAAAAACCCGAAGAAGCGGAAGAGCTATCAATGCTGATTGCCTTTTTGACTCATGCAGCGCTAGAAGCAGGGGAAGGGCAAGCCGATGAGTTTGACGAAGCGGTTCAATTAATGACATTGCACAGTGCGAAAGGCTTAGAGTTTCCGGTGGTCTTTATGGTCGGCGTTGAAGAAGGCATGTTCCCAAGTCAGATGTCGGTTGAAGAGGCTGGGCGTTTAGAAGAAGAGCGCCGTTTATGTTATGTCGGTATGACTCGAGCAATGCAAAAGCTCTATATCACCTACGCCGAAATGCGTCGTTTATATGGCCAAGATAAATACCACAAGCCTTCTCGTTTTATTCGTGAGTTACCCGAAACCTGTTTGGATGAAGTTCGGATGAAAGCTCAAGTGAGTCGGCCAACAAGTAGTGGCCGTTTTAGCCAAACTGCCGTAAAGGAAAACTTCAACGAAACTGGGTTTAGCTTAGGTGCAAGAGTCAATCATCCCAAGTTTGGAGAAGGGACTATCATTAACTTTGAAGGCTCTGGCCCTCAAAGCCGAGTACAAGTCGCGTTTAATGGCGAAGGCATCAAGTGGTTAGTGACCGCTTATGCGAGATTAGAAAAGCTCTAAGCGGCTAGATGTGATTCAAGAAGATTCGCTGTTACGGCGTTCGTTGAGGACGTCTTTAACGGCGAACATGCCATTTAGTGCTGCTGGGAACCCGGCGTATACAGACATTTGCAGTATAACTTCTTTCACCTCTTCTTCTGTACAACCCACATTGAGAGCAGCGTGTATGTGAACTTTCAGTTGAGGTTGGCAGTTGCCTAATACGGTCAGTGCCGCGACGGTGGCAATCTCACGAGATTTCAAATCTAAGCCTGGTCGGTTGTAAATATCACCAAACGGATATTCAATCGTGTACTTGGCTAAGTCTGGGCAGACATCTTGTAAGCTTTCAATGACTTTATGTCCAGCTTGACCATCGATTTTCTCTAAGTTTGCAAGGCCGATTTCGTATTTTGTATTGCTCATTACTCAATTCTCATTGTTTATTGATCGTAATAATGAGATTACTTGTTAGAGCATACTCTAAGTCAAGGCGTTATCTTTCGATCGTAAAAATCAATTTTCTGTTCTAGTGCATTAAGGTGGGTTTGCTGCTTTTCGATCTGCTGTTTCAGTCTTTCATGGTGATGTTTTAATAATATTTGGCGATCAAGCATGGTGTTATCACCTTGTGCTCGTAGATCGGCGTACCGCTTTATTTGTTCAAGAGGCATCGCGGTCTCTTTTAAACGCACAATAAACTTTGCCCATTCTAGATCTCTAGCATTGTAGAAACGATGTCCATTGGAACTTCGGTTCACATCGCTTAATAGCCCGATTTTTTCATAGAACCTCAGAGTGTGAGGGGAGAGGCCAGTGTGCTTGGAAAATGCTTTGATATTCATGTTAGTGCTTCCTTTTCATGCAGCAAGGGTAGGTATCGTTGTGTTATGTGTTTATTCTCTGAATCAACCTTTTTCATTCTTTGGCGCTTGGTAATCAAGATGGGTAATTTCCCTAACTAATGCTTTTTATAAACAAAACATATCGTTATAGTAAAATGAGATGCATATCACTAATAGCAATGACGAGTAAGTAAAAAGTTAACAGTCAATTGTTACATTAATCAAATAAGCAGTATGACCTTCAATTTTTGGAAAGGATAATTAACTATGCGTTTTTCTCCCCTAGCTGCTGTTATGGCAGCCACATTCGCGATGTCTGGTTCTGTTTATGCAGCAACGGTCAACCTACGTATTATTGAAACCACGGATATTCACGCCAATGTATTGGCTTACGATTATTACAAAGGCAAAGCGTCGGAAAAAATTGGTCTTTCTCGAGCTGCTACGCTTGTGAAAGAAGCTCGAGAGGAAGCTGAAAACAGTGTTTTAGTTGATAATGGCGATTTAATTCAAGGTAGCCCTATGGGGGATTATATGGCCTCTAAAGGAATTGACCCTGAAGAAGTCCATCCGGTATACAAGGCGATGAACCAAATGGCCTATGATGTTGGCAATTTTGGTAACCATGAATTTAATTATGGATTAGAGTTTCTGACGGAATCGGTCAATGATGCGAACTTTCCATACATCAACGCCAATCTTTATGATGAAGAAACGGGAGAGAACTTTTATACCCCATATATTATCAAAACGTATTCATTCAAGGATACGGAGGGGAAACAGCATTCTATTCGTATTGGTTACATCGGCTTCACTCCACCACAAGTGTTAACTTGGGATAAGAAAAACCTTGAAGGAAAAGTTGTCGCAAAGGACATCAAAGAAACGGCAGAGAAATTTGTTCCAATAATGAAAGCAGAGGGAGCTGACGTTATTGTTGCTATTCCTCACTCTGGCATTTCGAAAGACCCTTACAAAAATGGTGCGGAAAACTCGGTAATCTATCTGTCTGAAGTTGCCGATATTGATGCGATTGCATTCGGTCATTCCCATGCTGTATTCCCAGGTAAAGGGTTTGATGGTATTCAAAACGTTGACAACGAAAATGGTCGAATTAATGGTGTAACAGCGGTTATGCCGGGGCGTTGGGGAAGCCATGTTGGGGTGATGGATTTAGTTCTCTATTTTGATAAAGAGAAGGGAGAATGGGACGTAATAGGTGGGAAAGCCGAGTCGCGTGCTATTTACGATCGCGAAAGCAAAACATCACTGGCTGCAAATGACGCTGGTATTGAGAAAGCATTAGAAAAAGACCACGTCGATACATTAGCATTTGTAAATCAACCAATTGGTAAAGCAAATGATGTGATGTATAGCTTCTTAGCTTTGGTGCAAGATGATCCTACAATTCAAATCGTAAACGCAGCGCAGAAAGCGTATGTTGAGACGTTTATTCAAGGTGACCCTGATTTAGCTAATATTCCCGTTCTTTCAGCTGCAGCGCCGTTTAAGGCTGGCGGGCGTAAAAACGATCCTTCTGGCTATACAGAAGTTGAATCTGGTCAGTTAACTTTCCGAAATGCGGCGGATCTTTACCTCTATCCAAATACCTTAGTTGCACTAAAAGTGACGGGTAAAGAAGTTAAAGAGTGGATTGAGTGCTCCGCTGGTCAATTTAATCAGATTGATACAACTAGCTCTGCAACTCAATCTTTGATTAACTGGAATGATTTCCGCACTTATAATTTTGATGTCATTGATGGCGTGAATTATCAGATAGATGTAACTCAACCCGCGAAATATGATGGTGATTGTAATGTGATCAACCCTGATGCTGAGCGTATCGTAAATCTAACTTACCAAGACAAGCCAGTTGATATGGCGCAGTACTTTATTATTGCGAGCAACAACTACCGAGCTTATGGCGCTAAATTCGCTGGCACTGGTTCAGAATTTATTGCCTTTGATTCACCAGATGAGAATCGCAGTATCCTTGCTTCTTACATTTCAGATGTAAGTAAAGAGAAAGGAGAGGTCACGCCTAGTGCTGACAATAACTGGTCTTTTGCGCCAATCGAGAGCGAAGTTCAATTGGATATTCAATTTGAAACCTCACCGAGCGAGAAAGCGGCTAAGTTTGTTGAAGAGAAAGGCCAGTATCCTATGGAGAAAGTAGGGGAAGATGACGCAGGTTTCGCGGTTTACAAAATAAGCCTATAACAAGCAAAGAAAAACCCCGAGAGCTTGCGCTCGTCGGGGTTCATGTTCTTACTTGCAGCAATCCCGCTACTCTATGTGCTTCCTGCATCCAATCCTTGATCAGTTTGCTAAATCCTTTAGCTTAATCCTTTCATCGCCTTCCTAGCGGTGTCCATGACCTTATCCTGGTCGATTAACTATCCTAGTTAACCATCATCGCTTAATCCTAAAGCGTGTCCTTTACATCATCCTGATGTTTCATCCATGCCTTCATCCTGAAGGTGTCCATTTCCGTCCTTAGTCGTTGCCATCCTAGCTACGATTAGATTCCGTTCATGTCCGTTATCAGCGTCCTGCCGATGAGTACATATTACCGAGATTCTCTAGCGCGACAATGGTCATTTTCAGTATTTAGGCAAATTTTTTTGTGTTATTTTTGTTCATATTCTTATTTTTCAATTGGTTATGTGTCATTAAGAGAGATCGATAGGGTGGATCTATCGCTTAAAACTGAATGCCTTGTAAGAGATATCTCACAAGGAAAAACGCTGATCTGCTACGAATTTTTATTGAACATTGTTCAATAAAACCGTGAGTTAGGTGAATATAATCTTTGCTGAGGCGGTTATTTGATGGATCGGATGTATTTTACCTATTTTAATGAGTTTGAGATCGCACCAACTTTTGGAAGTGCTTTATGGGTTTTGAGCCCATCGATACTGAAAAGCAGTAGTGCTGCCCAAATAAACCCAAATGTGATCGCTTTATCAAGGCTAAAAACTTCGCCATAGAAGATGACAGCAAGTATAAGCATGATACTGGGACCGATATATTGGAAAAATCCCAGCGTCGATAATTTGAGCCTCGCCGCAGCACTTGCAAAGCTTAACAATGGAAGGGTGGTGACAAACCCGGCAGACATTAGTAATAAATTGAATGAAAGAGAATTCGACGTGAAGTCACTTGTGGCTGAATCAGTGATAAAGAATACGTAAATCAAAGCCGCAGGGACGAGAAAAAGGGTTTCTACAAATAGCCCTGTTTGTGAACCAACAGAGACTTTCTTGCGTAATAAACCATAAAAACCAAATGTAACGGCTAAGACAATCGCGACGATCGGAATAGAGCCAAACACAATAATTTGGACCCCGACACCGATGGCTGCAAGCAGTACTGCTAGCCATTGTAGTTTTCGCAAGCGTTCACCTAAGAAGAGCATACCAAGTAGTACGTTAACCAGTGGATTGATGTAATAACCTAGGCTAGCATCGAGCATGTGATCTGAATTGACCGCCCATATGTACACCAACCAATTGGTGGCAACGAGTAAGCTGGTTACCAATAATATTCCCATTTTCTTTTTCGACTGTACGATCTCTTTAAGAACGATGGCTTGTCGACTTATTAAAACCAAACCAGCTAGAAATACAAATGACCAAATGATTCGATGGCTTAGGATGTCAAGTGCGGGCACATCATGCAGTACTTTGAAGTAAATCGGCGAGATTCCCCACATGGTGTAGGCGCCTACGGCATAGGAAACACCCTTGCGGGATTGGTCTGTGTTATTCATAGGGGTAATACTACTAGTTTAGATATGTGACGGAAGTAACAGTCTATACCTATATTTCAACACAATACACGAATTAATATCTTGCTATAGTCATTAACAAATTCCGGTTTTAATCCCAATGGATGACGACTACAATAGCCGGTCAGATATAATGACTTATCGTTATTATGCATATTTTTAGAGCCTCTTCAGACTATGACCTCAACTTTGATAGCGAAATCAGACGAATCTCTTAACAGCAGCCCAAGTTCGGTTCTGCGTTCAGTGTTTGGCTATCAATCATTCCGAGACGGGCAGCAAGAGGTCATCGAATCGACCTTGTCTGGGCAAGATAGCCTTGTGATTATGCCTACCGGTGGTGGCAAGTCATTGTGTTATCAGATTCCCGCGCTACTTAGTCCGGGTTTAACCTTGGTTATCTCCCCCTTGATTTCTTTGATGAAAGATCAAGTCGACCAGTTAGTTGCAAATGGGGTTGCGGCGGCTTGCGTGAATTCGAGTTTGAGTCGTGAAACCTTGATATCGGTTTATCAATCCATTAACAGTGGAGAGTTAAAACTATTATATGTTTCGCCAGAGCGAGTGTTGATGGATGATTTTATTGGCCGTTTAGCCAATACCGAGCTATCGATGATCGCCATTGATGAAGCACATTGTATTTCTCAATGGGGACACGATTTTCGTCCCGAATATGCCGCACTTGGGCGTTTAAAAGAACGATTTCCTCATGTTCCTATGATGGCATTAACCGCAACCGCTGATGATGCCACTCGCAGTGATATTCTGCATCGCTTACAACTGATTGAGCCTCATATATATTTGGGCAGTTTTGATCGTCCTAATATCCGCTATACCTTGTTGGAAAAGCATAAACCTGTGAGTCAGGTTATTCGCTTCCTTGCCACACAACCCGGGCAATGCGCCATTATCTATTGTGGCAGTCGTAAAAAAGTTGAAATGCTGGCAGAAAAGCTGTGCAACAACCACATACGTGCCGCGAGCTACCATGCTGGGATGGAAGTTGATCAGCGCGCTCAAGTGCAAGAAGCGTTTCAGCGTGATGATATTCAAGTTGTTGTTGCAACGGTGGCATTTGGAATGGGAATCAATAAGCCGAATGTTCGTTGTGTCGTGCATTTTGATATTCCACGCAACATAGAATCTTATTATCAAGAAACAGGGCGGGCTGGTCGTGATGGCTTACCGGCTGAAGCGGTTATGCTTTATGACCCTGCAGATATGGGGTGGTTGCGTCGTATGTTGGACGAAAAACCAGACGGACCACAGAAAGTCGTAGAAAGTCATAAGTTAAATGCAATGAGTGCATTTGCTGAAGCTCAGACCTGTCGGCGACAAGTGTTATTAAATTATTTTGGTGAATACCGTGAACAGCCATGTGGTAACTGCGATATTTGTCTTGATCCTCCGAAGCACTTCGATGGCTCAAATGAGGCGCAAAAAGCGCTATCGTGCGTTTATCGGGTGAATCAAAACTTCGGCATGGGATATGTCGTAGAAGTTTTGCGTGGCATGCAAAATATCCGAATTCGAGAAAATGGACACGATAAGCTGTCGACCTATGGGTTAGGAAGGGATCATAGTCATGACTATTGGATCAGTATTTTTCGTCAGCTTATTCACAAAGGGTTGTTACAACAAAATATTACCCGCAACTCCACACTGCAGTTAACCGAAGAAGCTCGGCCAGTATTACGTGGTGAAAGTTCGCTTGAGCTAGCAGTACCACGCCTTGATGTCGCTGCTCGTAGTGCTAAATCGGATAAACTAGCCAATAAACATTATGATAAGAAGCTTTTTGCTCGGCTACGTAAGTTACGCAAGTCGATCGCTGATCGCGAAGGGTTGCCACCATATGTTGTATTTAATGATGCTACATTGATTGATATGGCGGAAATATTACCATGCTCATACGGCGAAATGCTGGCGGTGAACGGAGTCGGTGAGCGAAAATTAGAAAAGTATGCCGACCCTTTCTTGGATTTGATTCAGGAGTACTTAACCAATCATGGCTAGCTTTGTTGTTAAAGAAATACTTGAAGATCAGGGCGTATTAATTCTTATAGCTCCTGAATTTGATTACGATAGTTTCCCTGCTATTGGTGAAGAGCTTGTTACCTTGCTTTCAGCTAAAATTATTGAAAAGCAACAAGATGCCGATATTCATACCTGGTTAATTGATTTTGATGAGCAGCAATTTTTCATTAAAGCAGAACATTATAGTCAGGCACTATGGCTAGAAGCTCTTGATATGCGTTCAAGCCAGCAAGAATTAATTTTTATTTCCAATCTCATACAACATTTCGCTTAATTCTCTCTAATTTCCTTCTAAAAGCGTCGTTAATTCGGCGTAGCTCTGCTTTGCCTGTTGATAGCTTCATTCTTCAATGCACCTGTGTTGTTTTTAATTATTTTTTCGCCTTTCATCTTTTTCATTACATCAAATAGTAATTAGATCACCATGTTCCAAAAGCTAAAAGAACATAATGATCTAATTGCTCTATGATGTTCCAAAAGCTTTAGGAACATAGCAACCCATTAGACTATGATGATCTAATTAGTAAAAAGAAGAGGAAGATCGTAGTTGGTTTTTAGATGAAGGAGAGTAAAAACAGAGGAGCGGGATGGGGAGTGACTAATTTGTGATTCATTTCGTGGCTTTTTATGAAAACGAGCAGAATAGTGAAATATTTCAAAATTACAGCCTTTTTCTGTTTGAATTTTAGCCGTTTTTTTGTGATTGCCTTCGCTAATTCCTATGAAATGAAAGCGTTATCAGGTTTGAGTTATGAGGTTGTTATTGTATTTAACATTATGAATACAAAAGAGGTTTAACTATGTGGTTTATTTATTGCGATTTCATGAGTTTCGATTAACCAGTTTGGTGTGAACCAAGGAAGGCTTTTCAAATATTTCATTGATTATGATCTCTCCTGAATTAGAACAACCGAAATCTAATAGGGATATAACATGAAACAATTTAAAGTCTTACCTCTAACCATAGCAGTGGTTACAACTTTTGCATCAGGTTCATTACTGGCTGCAGATTCTCAAATTGAACAACTGGAACAGCGAATTCAGGAGCTAGAAACAAAGTCAAAATCGTCAGAACTTATTTTTTCTGGTTACGCTCGATACGGTGCTCATTATTCAACAGGAGATAACCGCTATGTTGAAGTCGGCAGTACTGGTCGTTCTCTTGGACGTCTTGGTAATGAAGGAAATGGTGGTGAGTACCAGTTCACCAAACCAATCCAAGCCGAAAATGGTGCTAAATGGGATCTCGTATTAATGATCAATGATTGGAACAATGATCAATGGGGTTCGGCTGGTGGTATCAGTTTGAAAAAAATGTACGCAGGTGTTTCCAATGTGTTCGATAGCCAACCTGATCTCTATCTTTGGGCCGGTCGTGATTTCCATCAACGCCCACAACAAGGTCTAAACGATTATTTCTATATGTCTCATGATGGCCAAGGTGCGGGATTCAAAAACTTATCTTTAGATGGTGTTCAATTGGATATGGGGTTTGTCGGACAACATGATAACGATGACGGAGCTCTAGGCAATGATACTGGCAGATATGCAATCACTTCACGTCTTCATGGGCTAGATACAGGCATCGGCAGTCTGAATATTTATGCGAACTACGGTTTTGCATCGGACGAAGCGGGTGACAGTGTGAAAGATGAAACAGCATTCCAAGTAGCCGCAGTGTTAGGGCTAGGAAGTTCAAACAATTTAGTGATGAAATACGCCGATGGAGCGGATGACTCAGCCTTTGATCTTGCTGGTGATAAACAAGTTGTCTATCTAAGTGTTGATGGCAGTCACAGTGCTTCAGACCAATTTGTCATCGACTACTTAGTGTCTTACAAAGATATCGCGGGTTCTGATGTTGACGAGAAAAGCGAGTTGGCAGGGATCGTTCGTCCACAGTACCAATGGGACGACGTACATTCTACCTGGCTAGAAGCTGGCTATGCGATGGAAGATTACGATGATGGCAGTGAGAAAGCGGGTTGGAAAGTAACGCTCTCACAAAATGTGTCATTAGGAGGAATGCCTGGAAGTCGTCCTATGTTGCGTTTTTATACAACACTGGGTGATGTTGAAACAACCACTACAACTGGTGCAAGTACGACAGCAGATACGGTTGTATTAGGTGCCATGTTTGAAGCTTGGTGGTAATCACTTGATTCACAACGAGCTCTAAATCGGACTTCAGACAAATAGTCTATTCAATAAACCGATTCTTTTTCATTAGTTAGCCATGTTAAATCCACTTTGGGTACCTTGGTGCCCACTTTTTTTCGTAATACGTTTGAAGTTTGGGTTTGAACATGCCTAAAACATGAATGAAAAATAGTCTATGAAACTGTTTCATGAGAATTACTGAAACTGACGATGTACTCTCTATTTTAAAAAACAGCCCATTTAACTAATGATCTGATGTGATTTAGGTCACCAATTTAGAGTGTTAAGTGCGGAATACTCGGTTTGTAAACGGTTTCAAATAAGATGAATAGCTTAATTAGGGGTTTTAGTGACAACAATTAAACACGTTTCGGCACGAGCGGGCGTTTCTCAGGCGACAGTATCGCGTGTGATTAATGGTACAACTCGAGTCAGTCACGATAAGAAGTTAAAAGTGGAAAAAGCGATTAAGGAATTGGGGTATCGTCCGAATTCAATTGCTCAAGCTTTGGCATCGAGTCGGACAGGGAGCGTGGGTATTGTCGTTCCAGAGTTAGGTGGTCCTTTTTTCTCCGGTATCCTTCATTGTATTGAAGAAAACCTACGCCGTTTTGGGTATCACGCGGTTGTTACCGCAGGATCGAATACTGAGCAAGGTCAAAGAGAGTCAGTGGAGTTCTTATTGGGGCGTCGAGTTGATGCTTTGATTCTACATACCCAGCACTTAACCGATGATTATTTGATTGAACTGGAAGAGCAAACGGTACCCGTAGTATTGGTGAACCGTTTTATTCCTGAAATGAATCAGAGCTGTATTGATATAGATAATGAGTTGGGAGCAAAGTTGGCGACTCAATATCTTTTGCAACAAGGACATACTGACATTGCGTGTATTACAGGGCCCTTGGAAAAGTCAGATGCTAGAGAGCGTTTGCAGGGTTACCGAATTGCACTGGAAGAACATGGGATTTTATATAACGAAGCGTTGGTGTCTGAAGCCGGGTTTACTGAAGAAACTGGTTTTGTTGCGACGCAGAAACTACTCAAGCGCCAGTGCCAGTTTAGTGCGATTTTTGCGTCTAATGATCATATGGCGTTTGGGGCGTGTGAAGTTCTGCGCAGCGAAGGGCTTTCGATCCCCAATGATATTTCATTGGTGGGTTTCGATGATAACCTGTTTGCTCGGTACCTTACACCAGCACTAACGACGATTAATTTCCCAATTGAGCAGATGAGCATTGAAGCCGTTCAACTGACATTACAAAAATTAAACAAGAACAAACGAGATGTGAATTTCAAACTAAACCCAGCGTTGGTGGTGCGAGATTCAGTTAAAGACTTAACCTGTACCCTATAAAATAATATTAAGGATAAGACATGAAATTAAAGACATTAGCGCTTTCGAGCATGGTGGCATTTGGTTTAGCTTCTACCGCAACAGCGATTGCAGCAGACGCAGACATTCGTTTTGATGGATTTCCGGATTTCGACAGCAGTTTAAAAGTCATCTTGCCTGATTTCGAAAAAGAAACGGGCATCAAAGTTGATTACTTGATGAACAATCACGGTGATCACCACACTAAACTGACAACAAACCTAGCAACAGGCTCTGGTGCTGGCGACGTTATCGTTGTTGATGTAGAAAAAATTGGCCCATTTGTCGCCTCTGGCGGGTTGGTGAATTTATCAAAACAGTACGGTGCCGATAAATACGCCGATAAGTTTGCGGCCTATGCTTGGACACAAGGTAAAGGCAGTGATGGTGATGTCTACGGGATTCCAGTCGACTTAGGTCCTGGTGTTATGTATTACCGTACCGATATTTTTGAGAACGCAGGCATTGATGTAAAAGAAGCGATCAAAGATTGGGATTCTTACATTGCGGCGGGCGTGAAACTTAAAGAGCAGAATGTTCAACTTATCGCATCTGCTGCGGATGTGGCTCAAGCCATTATTTTTACAACAGTTCCAGAAGGCGAAGGTCTTTACTTTGATAACGACGGTAACTCAGTCGTAACTTCAGAGCGTTTTGTTCATGCATTTGAAGTGGCGAAAGAGATTCGTGATAAAGGGCTTGATGGTCGAATTCTTGCTTGGACGAACGAATGGTATGAAGGGTTCCGCAGCGGCACTTTTGCCACTCAACTTTCCGGTGCTTGGCTACTTGGTCACCTAAATAACTGGATTGCACCAGATACAGCGGGCAAATGGGGCGCATCTAACTTACCTGACGGAATTTATGGTAGCTGGGGTGGTTCGTTCCTCTCTATTCCAACTCAATCGAAGAAGCAAGATGAAGCTTGGAAGTTAATTGAATACATGACGACTAAGCGTGATGTTCAACTTAAGCACTTCGAAACTATCTCTGCATTTCCTGCGAACGTAACGACTTACGATGACGCTTTATTTGAACAAGAAGTGCCATTCTTAGGCGGTCAGAAAGCTCGTCTTCTTTTTGCTGAAGTAGCGAAAAACATCAAACCAGTGGCTCCTGCGAAGGGTGATCACGTTGCTAAGTCCATTATTTTGGAAAACGCATTGATGGAAGTGCTTGATGAAGGAAAAGACATTAAAACCGCTCTAGAAGAGGCCGAAATGTTAATCAAGCGCCGTACACGTAAACTGTAATAAAGAGTTCGTTTTAAGTTTGGGAGGCGCACGAAAGCGTCTCCCTAAGTAAGAGGTTGATACAATGAATCAGACAACGAACAGTGTCGTGGAAACTTCATCTCGCCAAAGTCTTTTTTCTCGCTTAAATATGAAAGCGTTTACAGCGTATGGCTTTTTGATGCCATTCCTCATCATATTTTCTGTTTTCGGGGTATTCCCGTTACTTTTCTCAGTCTATTTGTCGTTTCATGAATGGAACCCAGTTGAAGGGTTAGGGGCAATGAATTATGTCGGGTTTGAAAACTACGACATTGCGCTTACCGACCCTTGGCTGTGGCGATCACTTAAGAATACGTTGTGGTTGGCCATCACATCGGGTGTTGCTCAACATCTAATTGCCATTCCAGTGGCGTATATATTAGTGTCGATGAGTGACCGTTTGCGTCATTGGTTAACGTCAGCCTATTTCTTGCCGTTTATCACGTCTACGGTTGCTGCATCGCTTATTTTCTTCAATATGTACTCGCCTAATTCAGGCATTATCAACCAAACCTTGATGGCGTTAGCGGACAGTTCTTTATTGGGGTGGGCATTTGGTTGGGTCAATGATTACCAACCCATTCGTTGGCTTGATGATGCCGCAATGGTTAAACCGTCGATCGCCATTATGGTGTTTTGGAAATATACCGGTTTCAACATCGTGCTTTATTCAACCGGGTTAATGACGATTCCAAAAGATATCCTTGAAGCCGCTCGCATGGATGGTGCCAATGTATTCCGACGTTTTTGGAATATTTCCCTTCCTATGATTCGTCCATTTGTCTTTTTTGCCGTCACGATGACGATTATTGGTAACTTGCAGTTATTTGAAGAACCTTTTGTTCTCACACAAGGTAAGGGTGGAACTGGGCAATCTGGCCTAACGATTTCGATGTATCTCTATAAAGTGGGTTGGGAATGGTTAGAAATGGGGACTGCTTCAGCAATTTCATGGTTGTTGTTTGCCTTGATTGCTACTTGTACTTCTATTCAGTTTTTCTTCTTCGGTAAAAAAGGGTTAGGGGAGCAATAATATGTCGACTCATTCTGTAACGTCGAGTGCTTCGTCCATCGTGGCAATAAAGCCAAGCGATCGAGCTATCGAAATTATCGTTAAACTACTAATGGTCTTATTGGCGGTCATTCTTATCATTTCAGCGATTGTCACCGTGTTTCCATTTGTTTGGTCAGCACTGCTATCAACGCGTGATAGAACTGAAATCTTTGGCTCGGGGATCAGTTTTGCGATTGGTGACAGCCTTGCGATTAACTATGCAAAATTGCAGGAAATTATGCCATTTTGGCAGGCGATGTTTAATTCCATTTACGTTGCTTTTCTAGGCACTACGATTTCTCTGTTATTTTGTAGTATGGGTGGGTATGCCTTTGCGGTGTTTAAATTCCGTGGCAAAAACTTCCTATTTGGCATGTTGGTCGGTTCAATGATGATTCCACCAGTATTGAGCTTAATTCCCTACTTCATGATCGTGAAATTCTTGGGTTTGATGGATAACCATATGGCGGTACTACTGCCGTTTACCGCAACCCCTTTTGGTATTTTCTTAATGCGTCAACACGTAGTGGCATCTATTCCCAAAGAGCTCCTAGAAGCTGCGAAATTAGACGGTGCTGGGGAGTTTAGAACCTATTGGAGTGTGGTATTGCCATTGATGAAACCAGCATTAGCAACCCTTGCTATCGTTCAGTTTGTCTTCTTCTGGAATATGTTTATGCAACCTTTAGTAGTACTCACCACGCCAGATAATTATGTCATTACTCAAGCACTACGAAGTGTGCAAGGTATTCCAAACACGCCTTGGGGCGCCGTTATGCTAGGTACCACGATTTCTATTTTGCCATTGGTCGTAACGTATCTCTTCGCATCAAAACAGATGATCAGTGGTTTAACGTCAGGCGCAGTGAAAGGTTAGGAAATCCAATGAATCAATATCAACTACCAACAGACTCAAAGCTACGCCGTAAGGAATTTGTCTTCGGTGTCGCGACATCTTCTTATCAGATAGAAGGTGGAACTTCAGAAGGCGGACGCACCCCTTCTATTTGGGATACATTTTGCAGCACTCCAGGTAAGGTCGATAATGGCGATAGCGGAGAAATAGCCTGCGATCATTATCATCTTTGGAAACAAGATATTGAGATGATCGAAAACCTCGGTGTTGATGCGTATCGTCTCTCCATCGCATGGTCAAGAATCTTGCCGGAAGATGGGGTGGTTAACCCACAAGGGTTAGCATTCTATGAACAAATTATTGATGAATGCCACGCTCGTGGGATGAAAGTGTATGTCACTCTCTACCATTGGGATCTACCACAATATCTTGAAGATAAAGGTGGTTGGCTTAATCGTGAAACTGCGTATAAGTTTGCTGAATATGCCGATATCGTAAGTCGTCATTTTGGTAACAAAATCGATGTTTACACCACATTAAATGAGCCCTTTGTTGCGGCATTTTTGGGGTATCGCTGGGGAGTACATGCTCCGGGGATTATTGGAGAAAAAGAAGGTTTTTTAGCGTCGCACCATCTGATGTTAGCTCATGGTTTGGCGATGCCTTATTTGAGAGTCAATGCACCTAAATCTCTGCATGGCGTGGTATTTAATGCAACGCCATCTTATCCAAAGAGCGAAAAAGACATCGATGCGGCCGTGTATTGTGAAGCGGAAAACTACCATTGGTTTGTCGATCCGGTATTGAAAGGTGAATACCCGGCACTCGTAATGGAACACCAAAAAGCCAATGTGCCTATGATTCTACCTGGTGACCTTGAAGTGATCTCAGCACCTGTTGACTATATTGGCATCAATTATTACACCCGAAGTGTCGCGTACTATGACTCGGATGGCGACATTAAAACCCCTGTACCTGAAGGTGTCGAAACGACCCATATTGGTTGGGAAATATACCCACAAGGACTAACGGATCTTTTGGTTCGATTTAAAGAGCGTTATGACAACCTTCCCCCGCTTTATATAACCGAAAACGGTGCTGCAGGTAATGACCAAGTGCACGACGGTGACGTCAATGATAGCCAGCGTGTCCGCTATTTTCAGACTCATTTAGAAGCGGTTGATAACGCGATTAAAGCAGGCGTTCGCGTTGATGGCTATTTCGCTTGGAGTTTAATGGATAACTTTGAGTGGGCTTTTGGCTACCAGCAACGTTTCGGCATTGTCCATGTCGATTACCAAACACAAAAAAGAACATTGAAACAGAGCGCTATTGCGTATCGAAATATGTTGCAACAGCGCGCTGAGGAGAACAAGTAATGGCAAAAGTAGAGTTTAGAAACATTAAGAAATCGTTTGGTGATGTCGATGTGGTTAAGCATTTTGATTTCACTGTCGAAGATGGAGAATTTGTGGTTTTCCTAGGCCCATCAGGTTGTGGTAAATCGACGACACTTCGTATGCTTGCAGGGCTTGAGAGTATCTCTTCTGGCGATATTCTTGTTGACGATAAGTTGGTCAATAACGTTGATGCCAAAGATCGTGACCTTGCCATGGTGTTTCAAAGTTACGCGCTCTATCCACATATGACGGTTTACGAAAATATTGCGTTTGCTTTAAAGCTAAAAGGCATGAAAAAACCCGATATTGATGCAGAAGTCCGCAAGGCCGCCAAGATGTTAGAGCTTGAACAGCTGCTCGACCGAAAACCTAAAGATCTTTCTGGTGGCCAACGTCAGCGTGTTGCAATGGGTCGGGCTATGGTACGAACCCCGAAAGTGTTTCTGTTCGATGAGCCTTTGTCGAACCTCGATGCTAAGTTGCGTGGTGTGATGCGTGAAGAGATTAAACAACTTCATCGCGAGTTAAAAACCACCACAATTTATGTAACGCACGACCAAATCGAAGCGATGACGTTGGCAGATCGTATTGTCATTCTTAAAGACGGTTATGTGGCTCAAGTGGGTACGCCAACGGAAGTGTTTAAGCGTCCCGCCAACAAGTTTGTTGCTCAGTTTATTGGTAACCCTTCAATGAATATGCTCGATGCTCAATTGATCGATAGAGGAGGCGAATTTTTTGTGACATTGGGAGAGATTGAAATTCCCTTACCAGAGCGATTTAAAGCACTGGCTTCGAAAAATATCGCATTGCATTTTGGCGTTCGACCGACCGATATTCATCTAAGAGCGCAACAAGTGGATCATGATCGCCTTCTGCCTGTTCCTGTAAAAATTAAAGATAAAGAGTTACTTGGTGCCAGTATTTTGCTCAAAACCGAAATTAGCGATCAACCTTTGATGGTGGAGACTCAAGCTGCAGAAGTAAATGTAGAGGAATTAACACTTTACCTCGATTTAGATGCAATCCACCTATTCGATGCACTTAGTGGGAACTCATTGGCAAGTTAATTAACCGCCTAAATAAAAATTTTACATTTTGGCTTTCACCCATTGAGAAAGCCGGCTAGGGAATAGAGATATGAAATTCGGATATTTTGACGATACCAATAAAGAATATGTCACCACAACACCATGTACACCGATCAAATGGAGTAACTATGTCGGTACGCTGGCGTTTGGTGGATTAGTTGACAGCAATGGAGGAGTGATATTGTGTAAAGGTGATCCGGCACTAAACCGTATTACCAAATACATTACCCAGTTGCCAAACTCAGATTTTAAAGGGTCAACGATTTACCTTAAGGTGACGGATAAAGCGGGCAAGGTTGAGGTGTTCTCTCCGTTTTATACCCCAACATTAAAGCCATTGGATAAATTTGAAAACCATACTGGGCTGTCTTACACCAAGATTGTTTCTGAAGGGTATGGCGTTCGTTGTGAGGCAACGTTATTTGTTCCTAAGAGTGATGCCGTCTTACTCGAAGATATTAAAATTACCAACCTGAGCGACGAAGAACTGCATGTCGATGTGGTTCCGGTTTTTGAATTCACGCATTTTGATGCATTAAAACAGTTGGTCAATGCAGATTGGGTTCCACAAACCATGACGCTCAATGCCCATCAACAAGAATCGGGTCACATTGTTCTTGAGCAATACGCCTTTATGAAGCGCGATTACGCGGTTAACTTGATGACAGCAGACCGAGTTGCAACGTCGTTTGATGGAGACCGTCAGAAATTCCTTGGCAACATGGGATACGGCAGTTGGAGTGCTCCAGAGAAATTATTTACCTCTGAACTTGGCAATAGTGAATGCGTACGTGGGGACAACATTGGTGCACTTAACTTGCGTTTGGGGTGGTTAAAGCCACAACAAACTGAACGTACGGTCGTTCAGTTGACGCAGATGGAAAGTGTTGACGCAGCGACGTCATTGCTAGAGAAATATCGTGACCATGAAGAAGTCGATCGTGCGTTTTACGAGTTGGCTAGGCATTGGGGCGATTACTTGTCGACAGTTCAGGTGGAAACTCCTGATCCTGCAATGAATTCGATGTTAAATATTCATAACCCAAGACAGTGTCATACGACAAAGAACTGGTCTCGTTACCTGTCGCTTTATCAATTGGGTTACGGAGCAAGAGGCATCGGTTTTAGAGATTCATCGCAAGATACCCTCGGTGTTATTACTCATATGCCAGAAGAAGCGCGTGAGTTTATTGAACGATTACTCTCGGTACAAAACCAGAATGGTTCAGCTATGCATCAGTTCTTTCCATCAACCATGGAAGCGAACGCTGGAGACTCACGTGAGGAGTTAGATCGTCCTGATTATTATGGTGATGACCACTTGTGGATTATTTTCTCAGTGGCTCAGTACATTAAAGAAACCGGCAATGTCGACTTCTTAGACCGTGTTATTCCTTACTATCAAAAGGACACACAAGATAATCCAATTGAATCGGGAACGGTTTGGGATCACTTGTGTCGCGCGATTGAATTTACCTACTCCAATACGGGTCAACATGGTTTGCCTTTACTTGGTTTTGCAGACTGGAACGATACGGTGAATTTGCCGACTGGTGCAGAATCTATGATGGTTGCCAATATGTACGGAAAGGCGCTGTTGGACATGTTGGATCTCTGTGACCTAAAACAAGATATCGAGCTTAAAGCTCAGTATCAAACCAAGTATGAGCAGATGAAATCGACAGTCAATGAGTGTGGCTGGGATGGTGAATGGTTTATTCGTTATTTTGATGAAAAAGCTGCGCCAATAGGCTCAAAAGTGAATCTTCAGGGGCAAATTTATACCAATGGTCAAAGTTGGCCAGTGATCTCCGGCTTTGCGAGTCAGGAGCGGGCGACACAAGCGTTAAATTCGGTTTACAGCAAATTGAATACCGCAAATGGGATTAAGCTTTCAACACCAGGATATGATGGATTTGATCCAAATTTGGGTGGCGTCTCGACATACCCTCCTGGGGCGAAAGAGAACGGTGGCATTTTCCTTCATGCAAACCCTTGGGTCATGATTGCCGAAGCGAAAATGGGCAACGGTGACCGAGCTTACGAATACTATCGTCAGATAAACCCAGCGTCTAAAAATCATTTTATCGAAGTGTTTGAATCAGAACCGTACTGCTACCCACAGAACATCTTAGGGGATGAGCATCCGCAGTTTGGGCTTGGGCGTAATGCTTGGTTATCTGGGACGTCATCTTGGACATATATCGCTGGCACGCAATGGATTTTAGGCATTCGCCCTGAAGTGGATGGATTAACCATTGATCCTTGTATTCCTTCTGGCTGGCCTGAGTTTCGTGTTCAACGTCGCTTCCGTGGTGCGACGTATCATATTCATGTCACCAACCCAAATAGCGTTAGTAAAGGGGTATTGGAAATGCGAGTCAATGGCGCAATTGTTGAGGGAAATAAAGCGCCGATCTTTACCAGTGGTGAGCATATTGTGGATGTAATACTCGGCTAATAAAATGGGGAGTGAAGGCTCCCTATTTGGTTCGCTTATTTACTTAAGATTGAAAATTAAGCATTCAATATTGGACGTCGGACTATGACAAATAAAATTCCATATACCTCATATTTAGGTAAGTCTGAGGCACTTTGTAGCAAAGGAAATGCGGTTGAATTTATTCAACCTTGGTATGTCCCAATTTCGACAACACCTGAAAATACAGGTATGGCTGTCGGTGGTATTGGCAATACGTTCACACTGACACCTGAAGGGAAAACGCCTAATTTTAGTTTTATCCCTGGAATATTTATCGATTGTGAGCACGAGGATATTCATTTTAACGACTTCTATTGTTCTGTTATGGATGATATTTCGTTAGATAATCTAGAAATACTCGATGCCGATGAGTTGGCCTCATTCTTAAAATTTTATCCTGCGGATTTGGGCTTCGATTGCTCGGCAATAAGCAGCAAAGAAGCGTGGCTAACCAACATTCAACACTCGCTTAAATCGGGAGAATTTTATCTTAATAACCAACGGGCTTTTGCACGTTGGAATGTCGAGTTCACAGCAAAGACTCAACGCGAAATTAGCGTTAACCCCAAATCGATGCAGACCCAGTTATTGGTCGCTCTGGACTTTTTTAATGGGTTATTGGTTAACGCGAGTGCAAGATCTCTGTCTCTAACGGCGGGCAATCGGCATTCTAGAATCGACAGTATTTCAGCAAATCAGATTGATTACCGAGCACTCTACCCTATTGCTGAATACGAGTATCAAGCATTTGAAACCGTCAAAATTACGCGAAATGTGATTTCACCTGTGGTTAAGGATGATCAGAAACGGTGCAGTTTACCGCTGCACTGGAATCACTTCTCGATGGTCAATCAGTCTGAGAAAACTCAATTGGTTACGTTGGTTCAGCCACTAAGAAACCTTATTGGTTCAACCTATCAAAAGGCGCGAGATGGTATACAGGATTCTTGTTGTCATTTGGTTCAAAATCCGATTGCACAACGTCATTGTAAAGTTGAAATAGGTGGAGAAGAATTTCAATTTTCAGGTGTGAGTCTCAGCTCTCAATCAAGATACGGGGCAGATATTGAAGGCGAAGTTGTGTATGGCGTGCATGCTGATGCCCAATCGGTTTTCTCAAATACAGTCACGGTTTCGATGAAATCTCAGTTGTACGCTAGTCATACACAGCAGCAAGTTGAACGCGCATTGAAAACGGGGCGAACCAACGATCATTTTGATCATGGTATATACAGCGGTCGAGAATCCTTGAGTGCATTGGTGTGCGTCCAGATCGAATTGCAAGCGGGCGAAAGCATTGAATTGCGCTTTGCTCAAGTGATGGATCATAGCAAGATATCGTTAAATGGTTGGGCATCAGAAAAAGCGTACTCACGTTATTACTCAGGCAACAAACGAGCCAAGGCGATACTAGAGGATGTGCTTCCTCAATTAGAAAGTATTGAAGAGCGTATTATCAGTCAGCAAAGTGAGTTTCGATTGCAAGCTGAAGCTGCCTTTGAGCACAGTGACAGTAGTGCTCGATATGCGACGATGGCAATGAATAGTTTATCCTTCTTAGCGGAGTCTACCGTATGGGATAAAGAGAATAAGTTTTTAGTGAAAGAGTGCGTCGACTACCCATTTTTTAACTCTCTTGATGTTTATTTCTATGGTTCGTTCTCATTGCTCTATCTACTTCCGGAACTCGATGGCTGTGTGATGACGCATTTTGCCGAAGCTATTTTAGCCAGTGATGATACGGTCCGGCGATATTGGGAATACGAAGATAAACCCAATGCAGAATTAGTTGATCAGAAGTATCAAGGGACACGAGCCATAGAAGGCGCGGTGATTCATGACTTAGGCAGCCCTTATGACATTCAGCCAGATGCTTACAGCTGGCATAATGTAAAAGAGTGGAAAGACTTAGCACCGAAATACATTTTGATGGTGTATCGTCATTGGCAAAAAACGGGCAATCTGGATGTGGTAACACAGTGTTGGCCAGCTGTTCAAGCGAGCATTAGATTTCTAAATGGTTTGATCGAAGAAGGAGATACCTTACCTCTGACTCGTGGTACCGATGATACCTTTGATAACTTATCATCGCATGGTGTCTCTATTTACTGTGGTAGTTTATGGGCGGCAGGATTAAAAGCAGCGAGCGAGCTGGCAAGTTTACTCAATGAGCCGACATTGGCTCTAGGTTTTTCTGAGCGTTCAGTACAAGCTATTGCAACGGTAGAACGTGGATTATGGGATGAGAAGAACGGCTATTACCATTTCTTTATTACGCCGATTCAAGCAAAGCATTTAACCGGAATCGATTATCAATTACTTGAGCCTTTAGGGTTAACATTATCTGGAGAGACCATTGCAGATGCGAGTCTTTTGAATCAGTTTTTAGATGATGTTGATTTGACAAGTTCAGTGCCCAAAAGTCAGCAGCGAGCTGAGAAAAAACAGACGTTGCTATCATTAGCCCCCAATGCCTTTAGTGATGAATTTACTAAGCTTGTGCCTGACTCTGATAACAGTTTTGGTGATGCCTTACTGGCCGATAGCTATCTGAAACTTGTTGGCTTAGAAGGACTATTTCCTGAAGAGCGTATTGATCGAACATTAGATTTTATCTACCGAACGAACTTTGAAATAAATAGCCCTAAGTTGGGAGTCGCCAATATGACTTTAGCGGATGGTCAACCTCATGAGGCATTTCAAGCTCAAGATGTGTGGATTGGCGTTCAATTTAGTGCTGCCACTGCGTTAAGGTTTGCAGGGAAGCAACAACAAGCTGAACGCTTAATTGATACGGTATATCATGCGCTTTATGGTATGGCGAAAATTCCGTTCGCAGCTCCTGAAGGTTTTAACTGCTCGGTGGCGGTGACTCAAGCTAGCTTAGCAGAGCAATTTCAATTGACGTCTGCGGTGGCAAGTGACTGGTATAATGACTTAATCAAGGTGGGTTACTTACTTGGTGATGGTCGAGTAAACCCAGAGTTGACCAGTGATATTTCGACCTTTAAGTGCCAGCTTGAGGCTTCGCGTGTGATTGAAGAGTCAGTCATGCTAGATCTGAATAAATGGCTTTTAAGTACAGGGCTAAAATACACCGCAGGGCGCTACTTTAGGCCAGGTATGATATTCGCCTATCTTTATGAGTCATTGTAGACAAAATGACGAGCACTCCTATACATATAGGGGTGCTAAAGTTATCTTCTATCTTTCTATAGTTTGATAAGTGAATTCAATGAAAAAGCGAAGTAAAAAACAAATAACCGTTTACGATGTCGCTAAGCATGCTGGCGTATCAGCAAGTACCGTTTCACGATTTCTTAATCGAACCACTTATGTTTCTGATGACAAGAGTAAAAACATCGCTCGCGCCATAACGGATCTTGGGTATACGCCCAATTTTCATATGCAGGCAAACACCAATAGCCGTACTTTGACGATTGGTGTATTGGTTCAGCACCCAGACAGTCCGTACACCAGTCGCATCTTAAACGATATGGAAAATGTATTATTAGCACAGGGCTACTCGTTGGTTTTGGCTAGTGGTCATTGGCAAAACAAGCTCGAAATGCACGCGCTTGAGTATTTGATGAAAAGTCATGTTGATGGCTTGGTTGTCGTTACCGGTACACTGAGTGAGGAGTTGATTTTAAAAACAGCAAAATCGATTCCTGTTGTCACTGTAGGATTTAATATTGAAGGCGATAATATACGTTCCCTTAACCTAGATAATGTTCTCGGGGGCTATATTGCCACGCTGCATTTATTGCAACTTGGTCACATGAATATCGCGCATATAAAAGGATTAGCAAGCCAACCCGATTCAGGCGCGCGTTTTGATGGGTATAAAAAAGCGTTACACGAAGCTGAGATAAAGGTAAATCCAAAACTCGTGAAGCAGGGGGATTTTGGTGCTGACTTAGGTTACGAAAAAACAGTTGAACTGATTGAATCGAAAGTGCATTTTTCGGCGATTTTTGCCTCCAATGATCTTACAGCCTATGGTGCTATAAAAGCATTAACCGATAATGGATTTCGAGTACCAGAAGATGTGTCAGTTGTAGGGTTTGATGACTTACCTACTTCTCGATACTTCACTCCGGGGTTGACGACGTTACGCCAGCCAATTGAAGAAATTGGGATTGTTTGTGCGCATTCGATACTGAATTTATTGTCGGGGGAAAAACATGAAGCTAGGCTCCCACCAATCGATCTAATGCTTAGACAGTCGACTAAATCTGTCTATCGTTAGTAACCAAAGGTGGAAGTATATCATTTGTCTTCAATATGACGACTAAGAATTCTTAAACTCGAAAGAAACTCCTTGGTAGCGAAGAGACACTATGTAGATCTCTACTTTTTCTCTTCATAGCGATATGCCGCAACACGATTGCTCATCATGTAAGGAACGAGCAACAGGTTGTGTTTCTCGTCCAGCCAGAAATCCGCAGAGGTTTGACCATAAAGCTCTCGGTCTACTATTTTTCCTTGATTGTTTAAAGTGAGGAGCTCCCCGGTTAAAAAGTCTGTTGCTAACCAGCCATTGGGTAAAGGGTGTAAGCCATCTAAGTTATTCCAAGAACGGTCATCAGGTAAATTTTCGATATGCTTGTCGCTCAGCGAAATGCGTTTTAGTAAGCCACTTTCTTCTGTGGAGAAATCTGATTTAGGGTTCTTGCCCCAAGCCGCCACATAAAGGTAATCATCTTTGACTACAAGGCCATTCGGTGACTCCAGTTCTTCGGTCTCCAACCAGACGGTTAATTCTTGGTTTTTTAGGCGATAAATACGGTTCCCCATCCAGTCGGAGACATAGAGATCCCCTTGCTTGTCAAATGCTAAACCATTCAGAACACCAGCACCTGGAACTGGGTAGCGTGCTGAAATTTGAGCGGTATCGACATTAATGACGACGAGCTCTTTTACATCGGCGATATAGAGATACTCGCCTTTTTGCGCGAGACCTTTTGGCGAACTAAGTCCTGTGACCCATTCAACAGTATGACTTTTCCCATCAGCGCTAATGAGACCAATGCTGCCATTCTCATCCTCTAACACGGGATCCATATTGATATTTGATACGTAAATCTGGTTACGTTCGTTATCGATCAGTACCGATTCTGGCATTTTAAAATCATCGTATTGCCATAATACTTCTGGTTCAGCAAGGGCAACTTGAGAGAGTAGTAGGCCAGCAATCAACGTGGTTTTTTTCATTTTGTTCTCCAATAGTGTGTAGTTAAGACTATGGGTATGGAACACCTAAAGTATCTTTTTGTCATTAATGTAATTAAAAGGTACAATTTGTGTATCTAATTGGGTTGGGTAAGTACCATTAAATGGAGAAAACAATGCAACAGGCTGCTCCTCAAGAGATCACCACTGCTCTCAAATTGGCATTGAAAGCACAAGGTATTACTTACAAAGATGTGGCCAATCACATTGGTGTATCAGAACAAACGATTAAGCGATTATTTAAAGATCGTGACTGCTCACTTAGCCGACTGAGCGAGGTGTGTGATGCGATTAATATTTCCCTTTATGATTTGCTTGAAGTGGCGAAAGGGTACTCTGAGCCTTTGGTGCGCTTAAATGGTCAACAAGAAGAGTTTCTTGCATCCCATCCCTCACACTTCTATTTCCTTTTCTTTCTCGTCTCTGGCTATAGCCTTGATGCTGTTCAGGAAAATTACGAGCTTAATGACATCACTGTTTTTCGTTACTTACGTGATTTAGATCGGCATGGGTTTATTGAGTTATCGGCGAATAACCAATTCAAACTCAAAGTGGAAGGCAAATTATTAATGAGTTTGGATAGCAAGTTAGCCGCTCTTGTGCGAGAGAGGAATCATAATTTCTTGGACCATGCGATAAATAACCACAGTGATCCTAAAACTTGGTTCTCTAGCTCATTTCGTTTTATGTCTCCAGACACGCTCAGTGCTTTAAATTCGGATATGGAAGCGTTAATGCAGCGTTATCGCAAAGCCGCTTATCAAGATGAGGCAATTCTACCTAAAGATCGCCTTCTACCAGTCAAATGGTCGACAATTGCAGCCCCTTTCAATATCTGTGGAGAGTGGCCACTTGAAAGAGATATTGAGTAGTTGTTGTGATGTGATTATTAATTGGGCTCACTATGATAAGTAAGCCCATTTTCGTATTAAACCAGATGAAATTGACTGTTCATTCCTTTCTCTCGTAATGGAACCAGTGCTTGATATGCTTCACTATGGTACCAATTTCTCGCGCTTTCCTGATTCGGGAATTCAATGACCGCTTTATTCTTATATTCAGAGTCGCCATGCAGTATTTCGATTTCTCCTTTAGCAATAAATTTTCCATCGTAAGCGGTAACGGTGTCAGCAGCTTGTGCGCTGTAGGCGGATAGTTGGGTTTTATCTGTTGGGGTTAGATCAATAATGACTAAGCAGGTCATAAGAAAGTTTCCTTTTGTTGATGGTGTTGACACAGAATAAAACTTACTGAATATTAAACAATAACCACAATATGTACGGACTGTTTAATAATATGAACGCAGTAAAGCTAGCACCATTGCTCCTTATTTTTGTCGAAGTTGCCAAGAAAGGCTCTTTTACCGCGGCAGCGAAAAAATTGGGTTTGAGCAAGTCGGCAATTAGCCAGCAAATTAAGCGTTTAGAAGAAGCCACCGGCCATCAGTTATTGGTGCGGAATACGCGAGGTTTGGTATTAACTGCTGTTGGAGAGACATTACTGAGTCGTAGTGAGTTATTAAGTGAGCAGCTCAGTCTGACACTCACTGAGCTCGAGAGTGAAAAAGAACAACCGAGTGGTGTTTTTAAGGTCGCTATTCCTCCATTTTTCGAAAAAGACATTGTTATTCCGGCAATTCACCAATTGTGTTTGGAATTTCCGTTTATTCAGCCAGATGTAATTGTGACGGGAAAATGGCAAGATTTAATTGAACATGGCCTAGATGTTGCGGTATTTGGTGGCGATCTTAAAGATTGTAATTATCGAGCTTTGTCTATTGGTAAGGTCGCTGAGGTGTTTTGTGCCTCTCCTCGCTATATTAAACAGCACGGCAAGGTGAAAGAAGTCGCTCAACTTTCCCAACATCGTTTTATTGCAACGCCGTGGCAAAATGGTGAGCTGCAACTTTTTGATAATCAACAAAAGAATCCATTTTCCTTCTCTATTGAACATTGCGCTAAAGCGAATTCGTTATCCACGGTATTGGATATGGCGCGCTATGATATGGGAATAGTATTGTATCCTGAGTTTCTCGCTCAGTCGGCATTGCTTAAGGAGCAGTTGGTGAAAATACTACCTGAGGTTCAAGGAAGGGCCTGGCATTTCTATTTCTTGCACCAATACCAGAAGGATAAGCCAGCCCACGTCACTCGTTTCTATCAATTACTTTGCCACTATTTCAATCACGTCTCCTTAGCTGCACCTGATAAATTGTAATTTTATAAGCTCAGAAGGGCTGCTTTTGCGCGAGTAGTATCTTTTTTAATAGTGCAGCACATTGAACTTTTTCATCTTCATTAAGCATTGAAAGCATCTCATCCATATTCATAACGTGAGCCTCAACGGCAAGGTTGATAAGGTTTTTTCCTTGTTCCGTTAAGGTAACCTTGCAGCTTCGACGATCTTCCGCACTTAAAATTCTTTCTATTAAACCACGTTGAACAAGTGCTTCAATACGAGTGCTCATTGCGCCTGAGGACAGCATAAGTGTTGTATAAAGATCTGTTGGTGTTAGGGGCATTTGGCTTCGATATAGAGTTGCAAGTATGTCGAACTCGATCCCACTCAACTTGTGATGCTTGAACACATGACTTAGTTGTTTCTTCCAGACCGATTCAACTCGTGCCAAGCGTCCAACGATGCCCATCGCAGAGCAATCTAGATCCGGTTTGGCTTCTTTCCACTGCTGTAAAATGAGGTCTACATGATCATTCATAATTAAAACCATAAAAGTAACTTTCTAAAAAGATACTTGATTTCTCTTTCATTTAACAATACTCTCTAAAAAGTATCTTTTTGGAAAGATAAATAATCGAGCAATAAAATAGTTCTTATTGAGAGAGGGAAATGTGAAGAAAAATAGTTATCTTATGACTGTAGGATTAACCGCCATCGCGCCGATTATCTGGGGTAGTACCTATATTGTGACGAGCGAATTACTACCGGAAAATTATCCTGTTACAGCTTCTACATTGCGAGCATTGCCCGCTGGCCTAATTCTAGTATTGTTAACGAGATCATTACCATCTGGTCATTGGTGGTGTCGATTAGTGACCTTAGCTTTTTTGAATGTTGGTTTTTTCTTCTATTGCCTATTTTATGCTGCCACACACCTTCCTGGTGGAATGGCCGCGTTAGTAATGTCTATTTCTCCGATTGCTGTCATCGTATTAAGCTATTTTTTATTGAAAAATCAATTGAATATAAGGCAATTAGTGGCGAGTTTTTTTGCCATTGGAAGCATGGCACTGTTGCTTTTTAATGAGCAAGCTGAGTTAAATGTTGAAGGCGTTGTTATAGGAATATTCGGTGCAATCAGCATGTCTTTCGGGATAGTATTAACCAAGCGTTGGGGAAGTCCTCAAACCATGACTCTACTTGGTTTTACAGGGTGGCAATTGCTTTTGGGAGGGATCATGTTGCTACCATTGGCATTATGGTCTGAGGGGCTGCCGAATGAGATCACGATTAAGAATACTATAGGATATGGTTATTTATCTATCGTAGGAGCAATACTTGCTTATGCACTTTGGTTTAATGGAATTAGTAAACTGCCAACGCTCACTATTTCCATTCTTGGTTTTTTGAGCAGCCTCTCTGCGGTATTACTCGGGTATATATTTCTCGGCCAATCGTTAAATCTTCTTCAAGGAGTTGGAATGTTAGGCCTTTTTGCTGCAATTGTTATGGTCAGTTCGCGTAATCGCGTTTCTGCTAAGCCCATTAATGTGCAGACTGAATAAGTCATTTAATTATTTTAAGGATACTTTATGAAACTCACGATTATTTCTGGTAGTCAGCGTGGTAATTCACAGAGCTTAAATGTAGCTCGTTATTTAAAAAAGATGAGTAGCAAAGGTTTTAAAGAAGTGCAGATCATGGATCTGTTCGATCTCAATTTGCCATTTTGGAATGAAGGGGTTTGGCAAGATACGGATGAATGGAAGCCATGGAAGGAGATTTCTCAGCAGCTTTCTGTCTCTGACGCTTTCGTTTTTATAACACCTGAATGGCATGGTATGGCGACACCAGCATTAAAGAACTTTCTTATGTTAACAACCGCAAATGAGTTGGCACATAAGCCCGCATTACTTGTAAGCGTTTCTGCCAGTGGTAATGGGGTTTATCCAATCAGTGAATTAAGAATGACAGCCAGCAAAAATAATCATGTTTGCCTTCTGCCTGATCATCTAATTTTTCGCCACATTGAATCCACATTAGACAGTGAACTCAATTGTGTTGATGAAGGCATGATGCTCCGTACGCAATATACATTAGAGCTGTTAGCTTCATATGCGACAGCATTAAAACCTATTCATCATGCTATGGGTGAAAAAGGTCGACCTTTTGTTTATGGAATGTAAGTAAGTGCTCACCATGACTTGATAATACGGTCTAATTCGAATGTTTAGACCGTAATAATCATTGTTGTATTCGATTGAGCACTATTTCAGCAAATGTTCATAACGTTCATCGGTGAGCGTTTTTAAGAAGGCAACCAATGCATCGACTTCTTTATCGGTTAATGCAGGGGCCTTAAACTCTTTATCTTCTAACGCTAGGTTGCGGTTTACTTCTGGTTCACGCCAAGGCTGCCCAGTTTCAGGATTTAGCTTGCGCGTGCTGTTGTTGTATTTGTCATAAAATAGAATGGTAGTGCGAAGGTCCTGAAAAACACCGTTATGCATATAAGGTCCGGTAATAGCAACGTTCCGCAATGTCGGGACTTTGAATTTTCCCGCTTGTTTCTCATCGTCGATTCGAGGGTGCTCTAATAAACCTCGATCTACATAATCCAGACCCAATCCATTGGCTTCTCGAACAGCAATATTCATCGGCACGCCGAGGTTGTGGTATTCATAGTTCGAGAATGTTTCGCCTTGGCTATTACCAAATGCTTTTAATTGATGACAACTATTGCAGTTCGTAAATTGTTGGGAAAAGAACAGTGCTTCGCCCAAGGACTCTTGCTTGGTTAAAGAGACTTCTCCTTTAACGTAGCGATCGTACTTAGAATCAAAAGGGGAGAAAAAGTCGGTTTTTTCAAATTCAGCAATACTGTCGGTCATAGCGCTATATGCAGCGTCAGTATCTTCAAAAATCGTATCGCCATAAAGCTCGGCAAAGCGTGTTAGATAGAACTCATTTTCTTTTAATCGACCAACAACGGATGCTTTATCAGGCATTCCCATTTCGAGCCCGTTGAGTGGAGGTCCACCTGCCTGACCGGCTAAATCCCGTTCTCGTCCATCGAGGAACTGGCCTCCCTTAAACTCGCCAGTTTCACTATTTCGAGTAATAACAGGAATGCGATTGGCGTATGCAGCGCTTGGAGCATTGCGATCACCAAATGAGTGACCATCATCACCCAGTGAAACCATGGCGTTGAGCGCATTTTTTCGATCATCAACAAAGCCATGAGCTGGGTTATGGCAGGTTGCACATGATTGAGTCCGGTTCTTAGATATATTTACATCGAAATATAGGATTTGCCCAAGCTGAGCTTTTGCTTCTACTGGCGTTGTGTCTGCACTCGCGAATGCTGGTGGACAAAGCATGATCAAACATGACCATAGGATAGATTTACGAACCAAAACAACCTCCAAGTAGAATCGAATATTTTTTGTTGAATGAACGAATATTCAGAAACAATAACGCCCTTGATAATTATTCGTATTCTCATGGTTATTGTATATGACACGTATCAATATTGTGAGTAGTAAATTATCAATAGTGGTAAAAAATTGGTGTTTGGTTTGCAGTTTACTAAGTAGTGGGTGATGTAAAGAATCAGTAATTAGTATCCTTCTCCAATCATATAGTGGTCATTTACACTTGTATGGGTGTTATTGTATCCATAACTTACAAAATAGCGCTATAATAGACACTACTGTGTCCATTGAGGCTGCATATGAACTTTTCACTTTTAGATGATACCGATGTTAGCCAAGCTTTTGCTTCTCACCTGCGTGGCTTACGCAAACAAGCGAAGTTATCTCGAGAGGCACTGGCCCAGCGTAGTTGTGTACCAGCTTCGACCATAAAAAAATTTGAGCTCACCGGACAAATTTCATTTCGCCAGCTGCTGCTTTTATGGCAATCGCTGGATTCACTAGACCGGCTTTATCAATTGACACAAGTAACCGCTGACCGCACCGCTTTACCGACCAGCATCGAAGAGGTGCTTAAAGATGAGTTTTAAATCCATTCAAAAGCTGAATGTGGAGCGCACTCTCACAACGGGAGAAATCGTATCGGTGGGAATATTAGCGCAAAACCGTCAAGGTGTTTTCTTTCAGTACGATGAAAAATATCTAAGCAGGTTTGGCAATTTATCCCCTTTTACTCTTCAAGGCGATGTGCGATTGCAGCAAGCACCAAAAGAACCTCACCAAGGCATTCACGGTGTTTTTGGCGACAGTCTTCCCGATGGTTGGGGTTTGTTGTTGCAAGATCGTGTGTTTCGCCAAAAAGGTGTAATACCAGCGCAAGTAACGGCAATGGATAGACTAGCGTTTGTTGGCCAGCAAGGAATGGGGGCATTGTCTTTTACCCCTGTATCAGAGTTTTCATCGGATCAGCGATCAGATATTGATTTGGCAACACTCGGCTTGGAAGCACAAAACTTATTTGATCAATCCCAGACTTACGACTTAGACGGTAATACTCAACAGGTGCTCACTACCTTAGTCGCCGTAGGAAGCTCCGGCGGTGCTCGCCCTAAAGCGCAAATTTATATGCCTGCTGGCGACGCGACGCAATGCCGCACCTATGCACAACCTGGCGATGAAGCATGGTTAGTTAAGTTTACTTCGAAGAACTTGGCGCTGGGCCATGAAGAGGGTTTGTGTGAAGCGGTCTACTTACAAATGGCTGAGTTGGCAAAATGCCGGCCCCCGATGTGGCAATTAATTGAAGCGCCAGCAAGTAGCGGCGCTAAGGCATGGCTTGCGTTAAAACGCTTCGATTATTTACCCGCACAGAAGAACGCTGGACGTTTACATATGCACAGTGCCTGCGGCTTATTGGATGCTGACTTCCGAAGCCCGAGCCTAGATTACAGCGACCTTATTAAAGCCAGTCGCCAACTGTGTAAGTCACCTGCTGCTGGGCAACTTCAATTTCGCCGTGCAATGTTTAACTTATTTGCCGCGAACCAAGACGATCACAGTAAAAACTGGGGCTTTTTACAAGCCGATGATGGAAGTTGGGAGCTGGCCCCTTTTTACGATGTGACCTTTAGCCCTCATCCCTTTAATGAACATGCAACCGCCTTTGCAGGATACGGAAAAGCGCCACCACTCAAAGTGATGCAAAAGCTTGCGGCCAGTGCAGGCTTTGCTACATGGAGGCAAGCGCAAGAATGCATTCAAGAAGTCGTTGATGCCATTAGTCAGTTTAGGCCGCTTGCCGAGCAACACGGGGTGAGTATGATCACTGTGTTAGCGATAGAAAAAACACTCGCAGAGCGTAAGCAAGAAAACGCGGCACTCTTAGGTTGAGATGATACTTGCTTAAGCTGAGGTAAATACCATCGCATCTGATTTATTCAATGATGCCACCCCAAAAAATCAATTTGATATGGGCTAGTCCTATATCTTTGAATTTTATGAGTTTGGTAGGTATTTATCTGCTTAATATCTCCCTAATTCGGGAAATAATCCTGTACGATTATCAGCAGTTGATAAGCTATATCGCATTTGTGTACTCATACGGTTTTTGATTAACCCATAATAATAAAAGGAAAAGCATGCAACAAATCGGAATTTATGAGCAGCTTATAACGCAACTTATCGAGAGTCGTATTGACCGAGAGCGATTCTATGTTGGCGAACGTGAACTCAATAGCAATGAAGCATCTGTCTGGCTATCACGTTTCTTATCACACATTCTTGAGTATGCGATTGAGTCTGTGCCGGCGGGTGATGATCGTCTGCAACAGCAAATTGCTTTATCCAATCAATTGTTACTCTGGCTAAAAACACAAATTCAAGACAAGGCTTTTATCGAAGATAATTTGCTTACTAGCAAAGGCAAAATTCTGACCGCTCTCTATGAATTAGAAAATCCTATTTCAGCTGATTTAAAAAATTACATTAAAGACATATTTCCCCTAACCGGTTTAACTCAAAGTGAGTTATTTAGTGGCAGTAATGCAGGCTTGTCACTCGAATCAGAATTGAAGCGAGAGATCCTGTCATCGGATAAAATTTACTGGCTAGTGTCATTTATTAAGTGGGCAGGAATACGGATTTTTCGCAAAGAGCTGGAGGCATTTACCTCAAGTGGCCGCGAGCTAAAAATCATTACGACCTCATATATGGGCGCGACTGATGCGAAAGCAGTGGAGTATCTAGCAAGTTTACCCAATACCGAAGTTAAACTGAGCTACAACACTGAGCGTGAGCGTCTGCATGCCAAAAGTTATCTATTTTTGCGTAGTACTGGCTACCATACGGGTTATATCGGCTCCTCCAACCTCTCGCATTCTGCATTAACTAACGGTTTGGAATGGAATTTAAAGATCACCTCTCAAGAAATCCCTCATATCATTAAAAAGTCGCTGAGTACTTTTGAAACATATTGGGCATCGGATGATTTTGAATTGTTTAGTGGTGATGCTACCAGCAGCGAAAAACTTAAAAAAGCATTGAGCAAGCAGCGAGTACAAAATGAGGGTAGCCAAACGCACTTCTTCGATATATCGCCGTTTCCCCATCAAAGTGAGATCCTAGAGCAACTGTCTGTAGAGCGAAGCATTCACCAGCGCTTTCGTAATTTAGTCGTTGCAGCTACAGGCACCGGTAAGACCCTCATCTCAGCTTTTGATTTTGCGCGTTTTATCAAAGAAAAACCGCAAGCAAATTTCTTATTTGTTGCGCACCGAGAAGAAATTTTAAAACAAGCAAGAGCAGCTTATCGTGGTGTATTGCGTAATGGCACTTTTGGTGAGCTTTGGGTTGGTGGTCATACGCCTGAGCATTACCGACAATTGTTTGTTTCCATTCAGACGCTAAACAACCAGATTGAGCAACTAAATTTAACGTCTAATTTTTACGATTATGTTGTTATTGATGAAGTTCATCACATAGCGGCTAAAAGTTACCGTGTTGTGCTAAATCATTTCTCTCCCGATATTCTATTAGGGCTGACTGCAACGCCAGAGCGCCATGATGGTGGTGATATTTTAGCTGACTTTTGCGGTGTAATTGCGGCAGAAATTCGTTTGCCTGAAGCGATTAATCGTCGACACCTTTGCCCGTTTCAGTATTTTTGTATCGATGATGATACTGACCTTCGCACGATTCCGTGGAGTCGTGGGCGTTATGACATTGCTCAGCTGACTAATCTTTATACCCACAACCAAGAGCGTTTTGATAAGATTTTACTGAGCATGCAGGAGATCATCACTGATCTAAGTAAAATGAAAACACTAGCTTTTTGTGTAAGCAAAGAGCACGCACAGTACATGACTCAGCAGCTTTTGCTGAAGGGCGTAAAAGCAGATGTACTGACTAGCGATAACCGCGACGAGCGACAACAAAAGCAGCAAGCCATCCGCTCAGGAAGTATTAATGTCCTTTGTGTGGTCGATATTTTCAACGAAGGTGTTGATATTCCTGAAGTCGATACCTTGCTCTTTTTGAGGCCTACAGAAAGCCTAACGATTTTCTTACAGCAATTGGGACGAGGCTTACGTTTAGCTGACGGCAAGGAGTGTTGTACTGTACTGGATTTTGTCGGAAATTCACGCCCTGAATATGATTTTGCTAATAAATTTCGAGCCTTGGTGGGTAAAAGTAATCGCGCCATCAGTGATGAGATAAAGCAAGGATTCCCTCATGTGCCATTGGGTTGCCGAATCGAACTAAGCAAGCACACTCAAGACATGGTACTCAGAAATATTCGTCAAGCTTCGTTAACTTTGAAGCGTCTCGTCGCGATGATTCGCCAGTATCCACAGCATTCGTCACTACCGTTAACGCTGTCGAACTTCTTAACCCTAAATCCGCATATCGATCTGAATGAACTTTATAAACTGGGGAGTTGGTCGCAGCTCATTCAACTAGCCAAAGATGAAATCAACGAAAATAATCTAGATGAAAAATTGCTGAACATGCTTAAAAAGGCCATTCATAACCGAATTTTGACCTGTGATGATCGTGCCTATTTAAGTTTCTTAAAGCAGCTTTGCCATAACAATTTCGCAATAGAGGATTCGAGTCATCGCCATGTGTTGATGTGTCATTATGATTTTTGGCAAAAAACAGGACCAGAGTGTGGTTTCGAGTCGGTCGAGCAAAGTGTTATCCAATTGAACGTACCTGAGTTAAAAGCGGAGTTTTCTGACGTTTTAGATTGGCAACTTGAGCAAATCAAGCATAAACAACCGACAATGTTCGGATTGCCTGACGTTCCATTGAGATTACATGCGCGCTATGCAAGGGAGCAAATATTGGTGGCGTTCGGAGCAACAACGTTTGAGCGACAACCGTCAGCTCGTGAGGGTGTATTTGTGCTGAAAGATCAAAATATTGAACTGATGTTTGTCACCTTAGACAAAAATGAAAAGCAGTTTTCACCCACGACCATGTATCATGATTATGCGATTAATGAGTCTCGATTTCATTGGCAGTCACAGAATAGTGCCAGACCTGATCGTGGGCATGGTAAGGATTATATTCACCATCAAAAAATTGGTAAGCGTTTGTTTTTATTTGTGCGAGAACAGACTAACGATGAGTATGGTCGCACCATGGGTTTTGTTAATTATGGCGAAGTGGACTATGTATCACATGCCGGTTCACAACCTATGAGTATCACTTGGCAGCTAAAAGAGTCGATGCCGAATTTTATGTGGCATCAAGCGGCTAAGTTAGCTGTAGGATGACTATCATGACGACTTTAGTTATTAACAAATTATACAAAGAGGCAGAGGTGTGATTAAGCGAGTTTTACTAATTATGCGGAAGGTGAAATGAATAACAGAACATATCACTGTACTCCTCGTAGAGGATAAATTCCCATAATGTCCACTGCAAATAAGAAAGTAAGTTAACAATTATCTACAATTGCATATCAAATTCTATTTATGATATGCAATAACTAATTAAGTACAAAAAAGCCCTGTATTTATAATGCTCTTCACAAGGTAATACAGGGCTTTAAGACATTCTTGGCCAGATAACTTTCTACCGAAAAACCTACTCAATATTCTGGATCTGCTCTCTCATTTGCTCTATCAATACTTTAAGCTCAACGCCGGTTGCGGTGACTTCGGTATTGATCGATTTAGAGGCTAGGGTGTTTGATTCGCGATTAAACTCTTGCATCATAAAGTCTAAACGACGGCCACAAGCGCCCCCTTTCTTGAGGATGTTTTGAGTTTCTTTTACGTGCGAATCTAGGCGATCTAGCTCTTCAGCTACATCAGATTTTTGTGCCATCATGATCAACTCTTGCTCAATACGAGTTGGATCTAATTCCACTTTTGCATCATCAAACTTGCTGGTTAATCGAGTACGTTGCCATTCGATAATTTCAGGCATCAGTGCTCGAACTTTGGTGGCTTCGCTGCTAATGGCATCTAAACGCTGAACGATCAATTCTTTCATGTTCTCGCCTTCACGTCCGCGAGCATCAATAAAATCGGTGACTGCGATATCGAACGCTTCCATTAATTCTTTATTAATCGTATCGAAATCTTGCTCAGGGGTTTCCATGACGCCAGGCCACTGCATGACTTGAAATGGATTAATTCGGCTGGCTTCGCCGGTGAGTTCCATTACTTGATTGGCAGCATTGATGACTTGAGTTGCCAAGGTGTTATTGATAGTAAGGTCGCCTTTAGCTGAAGGGTTCGCTTCATAACGTAGATGGCACTCAACCTTTCCGCGTGCTAAGCGCTTACGGAATCGCTCGCGAAGCACGGGTTCTAAAGAACGAAACTGTTCTGGTAGGCGAAAATAGGTTTCTAGATAGCGTTGATTAACGGAACGAATTTCCCATACCGCGGTTCCCCAGTCAGCTTTGACTTCTTTGCGTGCGTACGCTGTCATACTGTAGATCATCAATTTATCCTTAGGTTCCTGACGTTCATAAATAATTCGGCCATAGTAACATAGTTCGAACTCGAGAGTCGCGCTGTAGAACCTCAGCTTGACTAGGAACATCAACGGATTTCCGCTATAATTCGCGCCCAATTAGACTCTTCATTAATCAAAGGTAGATGCACCATGCGTCCAAGTAACCGAGCAGCAGATCAAGTCCGTCCAATCAAAATTACGCGTAACTATACCGCTTATGCAGAAGGCTCAGTATTAGTCGAATTCGGCAATACTAAAGTTTTGTGTAATGCGACGGTTGAAGATAATGTTCCGCGTTGGTTGAAAGGCAAAGGGAAAGGCTGGGTGACGGCAGAATATGGAATGCTACCACGTGCAACTCATAGTCGAACTCGTCGTGAAGCGGCTAGCGGTAAGCAAGGTGGTCGTACGATGGAGATTCAACGTTTGATCGCTCGTAGTTTACGCGCTGTCGTTGACTTAGAGGCGATGGGCGAATTTATGATCACAGTAGATTGTGATGTTATTCAGGCTGATGGTGGGACTCGTACCGCTTCTATCAGTGGAGCAAGTGTTGCGTTAGCGGATGCATTTTCTCACCTGATCGAAAAAGGGCAGTTGAAGAAAAACCCAATGAAAAGCCATGTTGCGGCGGTTTCGGTTGGCATTCTTGGATCGGATATCTTGTGTGATCTTGAATATGTGGAAGATTCGTCAGCCGATACGGATATGAATGTCGTGATGACTGAAGAAGGTAAAATGATTGAAATTCAAGGTACTGCTGAGGGCGAACCGTTTAGTCATCAAGAGTTATTAGCACTTTTAGAGAGTGCGCAGAAAGGAATCGAAGAAATCGTCGTTGCACAGAAAGCGGCGTTAGCTGACTAAATAAGTCAGAGATGATCAGCGTGAGCTTATCGTTGGTCATGACATGTGGCAGTGATGCCAGGGTACAGCAATAATAAGGCGAGAAAATAATGAAAGCATATCAGCGCGAGTTTATTGAATTTGCAATTGAAAAGCAGGTTCTTAAGTTTGGTGAGTTTACTTTGAAATCAGGTCGTACTAGTCCTTACTTTTTTAATGCCGGTTTATTTAATACCGGTCGTGATTTGGCGCGTCTTGGTCGTTTCTATGCTGCGGCATTAGCGGATTCAGGTATTCAGTATGATGTGCTTTTTGGCCCTGCTTACAAAGGTATTCCAATTGCAACAACCACAGCAGTTGCGCTAGCAGATCATCACGATGTGGATACTGCATATTGTTTCAACCGTAAAGAAGCAAAAGATCATGGTGAAGGTGGTTCGTTGGTCGGCAGTGCGTTAGAAGGACGCATTATGTTGGTTGATGATGTGATTACGGCTGGAACCGCGATTCGTGAGTCGATGGAAATTATTCAAGCAAACGGCGCTGAACTCGCTGGTGTTTTGGTGGCCATCGATCGTCAAGAAAAAGGAAAAGGCGAACTTTCTGCGATTCAAGAAGTGGAGCGAGATTTTGGTTGCTCGATTATATCGATTGTGAGTTTAAGTGATTTGGTTATGTTCCTTGAAGAAAAAGGTGGCAATCAAGAGCACTTGGAAGCGGTAAAAGCGTATCGTGCCGAATACGGAGTCTAAACATTCTTATTATTTTAGCTGAATGAATACCGAAACCGCCTTTATTGGGCGGTTTTTTATTTGTGCTTATTGATACGACGAGACTGTAATGGTTTATAAGGTATGATAGTGCTTCATTTTTTAGCGTGAAAAGGAATTCTCGTGTGGCTGATAATGTAATTGCAAATATTCTTGTGTTTGATTCCGGTGTGGGAGGGCTTTCTGTTGTAAAAGAGATTCAGAAGTTGTTGCCTAACCTCAACTATACCTACCTTTTCGATAATCAAGCTTACCCATATGGAGAGTTATCCGTTGATGTGCTGCTACAACGTGCAACTACGTTAATTCGTAATATGGTGTGTGAATACGATATCGATATTGTTGTTGTCGCCTGCAACACCGCGAGTACAGTAATACTTACCGAGTTAAGACAAGAGCTGTCTATTCCCGTTGTTGGGGTCGTGCCTGCAATAAAGCCAGCTTGTCTTGCTGCAAAACACTCCGTGGGCTTATTGGCTACACCTGCAACAATAAAGCGGGAGTACACGCGAGAACTGATATCTGCTTTTTCTTACAAGAAAGAGGTTCAACTCTTAGGCTCAACACAGTTAGTCGATATGGCAGAGAAAAAACTGCGAGGGATGGGGGTCGACAGAGAAGAACTTAATCAAGTAATGCAGCCTTTTAAAGGCCAAGTGGACGTGGTGGTTTTAGGCTGTACTCATTTCCCTTTATTACGAAACGAAATACAAGAAGTGATGGGAAGTGATGTTTTACTTGTCGATTCAGGTGAAGCGATTGCTCAGAGAGTATTGTTTTTACTAACGGAAGAAAAACAAACAGTAGAAAGAACAAAAAGGTGTAATGAGATGTTCTCTAGTGCTACTCCAAAGGATGAAGTAGCACTAGTTGTACATATTAGCGAGTTCGGATTTAATTCGATTACTCGTTATTTGAGCTCTGATCTTTAGGGTCGTTAGCCACACGTACCTTTAACGTACGCCCTTGGTAATTAAATTCATTTAAGTTGTCGATTGTATGTTGCACTGCTGAATCAGCAATGACAACAAAGCCGAAACCACGACGTTTTCCAGTCTTCTTATCTTTCATTAAACGAACGGCAAACACTTCACCATATTCAGAGAAGAGTTCTTTGACATTGGTTTCGTTGGCTTTATATGGAAGGTTACCAATATAAAGAGTTGTGGTGGAACCAGATTCTGATGATTCTTGCTCTGTTGCTGATTGAGTTTTGTTTGACGTGTAGATAAAAATAAGAGTCGTACCTATTACACCAATAAGAAATGATACTGCTGGTGGAAACGAAAGTACTGCTAAAACGATGGTGCCGATAACTGCAAAGATAGCGGAAGCTATTAGTGATTTATTTGAATTCATATAAGGCTGCTTATTAATATATTATTAAGGTGAATGAAAAAATGCTAAATGAATAGGCAGACCGATTTTACGTGTAAGCTTCGGATATTTCCAACCTATTGCTGTGATAGCCCTCAAATGTTCAAAGATTAGTCAATATTGATGCATTTGAACTATTTTTAACCAAACAGATTTTAAATTTAAAAAAGTGCTTGTCAGCGAGTCATTGATCCCTATAATGCCGCCTACCCGCTGAGAAGTAAACGCTACTTAGTGAGGTAATGAAAATCGAATTCAATTATTTTATTAAATAATGGTTGACTAAGAATTTCAAAAGCGTATTATACGCACCCCTAGCGAGCTACGGCTGGCAGGCGCTCTTTAAAAATTTAGACCTATCAATCTGTGTGGGCACTCGTTGATGATAATCAATTTTACTTCTTAGAAGTAA
>CANNGN010000017.1 GCA_947504195.1 uncultured Vibrio sp.
TTCCCCCTTAGTTCAGTTGGTAGAACGGCGGACTGTTAATCCGTATGTCGCAAGTTCAAGTCTTGCAGGGGGAGCCATTTTTCAGAGCCATTTGGCTTTGGTATGTGCCGACTTAGCTCAGTAGGCAGAGCAACTGACTTGTAATCAGTAGGTCACCAGTTCGATTCCGGTAGTCGGCACCATCTCTTCATTAGAAGAGCACAATTTATTCCCCCTTAGTTCAGTTGGTAGAACGGCGGACTGTTAATCCGTATGTCGCAAGTTCAAGTCTTGCAGGGGGAGCCACATTAAAAAAGCCCAATCAACAGATTGGGCTTTTTTTTACAAAAACGAACAGTGCAGCAACGGAACTATTTAAAGCCTTTCTCTTGCTTAATCAAGTCGTACGCTTTTTGAATTTCTTGAGACTTTTCCTTCGCGACAGTCATCATTTCAGGTGGTAAGCCTTTAGCCATCAACTTATCTGGGTGGTGTTCATTCATAAGCTTTCGGTAAGCGCGTTTGACTGCTTTACCATCGGCTTCAGCATCAACGCCAAGAATACTATAGGCATCTTTGAGTTGATCAGCACTCGAAGCTGGGCCACTCCATTGTCCAGAAGAGCCTTGCCCACCTTGGCCACCAGCAAAACCACCTTGATGTTGAAATCGAAACGCCGCTTCTTGCATTCGTAATCGTCGTTCAAGTTGCTCAGCGGAAAACCCTAACCCTCTTGCTATACGGTGCAATACCTCTCGCTCATTCGGGTGTAGGCTGCCATCAGCAAAGGCAGAGGATATTTGCAATTCAAGGAAGAATTGAATTAAATCATGACGTCCACCAGTAGACTGGCGCAACCCCTGAAGTACTTCATCTAACGGAAAGCTACTGGATTTCCCATCGCGAAATGCATCTTGAGCCATTTGACGTTGCTCTTCGTTGAGCTTCATCCGCTCCATCATCACGCTAGCAAGTTTAATTTCTTGCTGAGTCACTTGCCCTTTCGCCTTAGCAACATGTCCCATAACCGAAAAAGCAGCTTTAAAGAACTCTTCCTGACGCTCTACTTGGCTTCTTGAACCACCAAATGAACCAGAAGAAAAGCTAAAATTGCCTCTCGCTTTCGCTTTATCGAACTGATGACCAATATAAAAGCCAACAATAGCACCAAAGGTTCCGAGCAAAGAACCAAACAAAGTGCCTAAAATTTTCCCTACAACTTGCATTATTTAATCTCAATATATGAATTTTTTAGGAGTTAAGCAGTCAATTAGTGCCGACGAGCTAAATTTCCATTATCATTAGGAACCTTTTCGCTTATAGCGACGTCTTATCATTCCAATCAGATATAAAACAGGACCTTTACATTTAATGGCTCGTCAATCTCGATTTTCTTTTTCATTGTACACCGGCTTAGCACTTGTATTTTCGCAAGGCGTTGCTGCTGATGAGGTAATAAATGATAAAAAACCTCAAGTCCAATTCGACCAATGTAAAATCAACGAGCAAGATACCGAGAATTCAGACTCACAGACTATCAATGTGGAAGCCGATAATCTAGAGGTCGTGGAAGGTAAAAATGCTAAATACACTGGCGATGTAGTTGTCACTCAAGGATTAAATAGCATTGTGGCCGACTCAGTTACTGTCGACCAATCTAGCAATATCGTCACCGCTGAAGGCAATGTTAACTTCTCCAATGGTGAAATTAAAACGATTTCCGACAAAGCAACCAATGATTTAAATAGTGAAGAGATAGTCATTGAGCAAACTCAGTACTCTTTTCTATGTGAATCAGGACGTGGTGAAGCAGCCTACATCAAAAAAACAGGACAAGCATTATATAGGATTGAAGACGGGTCTATTACTTCATGCCCTGAAGGTGACAACGCTTGGCGGCTAACAGCTTCGAGTATCGACATTGATCAAAACGAAGATGAAGCAACCTTCTACAATCCTGTTTTACAAGTACTCGATGTGCCTGTTTTCTATCTACCTTATTTAACGGTTCCTATTGGAGATACTCGAAAAACTGGCTTTTTGTATCCATTGATTTCGTACGATACGATCAATGGTGTTGAAATAACCATCCCGGTGTATTGGAATCTAGCTCCAAATTACGACTTGGAGACTGAATTTAAATATATGGAAAATCGAGGTACCCAATTTAATGGGAAATTCCGTTATTTAACATCAGCATTCGGTAAAGGAGCATTAGAATATGAGTATCTAAATGAAGATGCTCTAAATACCGAATATGGTGAACGCTGGGGCTTCCAATATACCCACTCAGGTATATTCAATAACAATTGGAAACTCTCCGCGGACTATTCAGAAGTTAGTGACATTAGCTACTTTTCTGATTTCGACTCAGATTTAGGAACTCGCTCCGATGGGCAATTAGTTCAAGAAGCCTCTCTAAGCTATCGTGATACCAACTGGGATGCCACGCTATTGGTACGTGATTTTCAACTTCTTCTTGATGATGACAGCGATACTCAACCATATAGAATGATGCCACAGCTGGCGTTTAACTATTATAAACCTGATATATTACCGTACGTTAATTTTGACACCATAAGCCATATTACCAATTTCAAGACCGATGAAAGTGGAAAACCTTCCGCAATCAGAGTGCATGTCGAACCTGGCTTAACCGTACCGCTAAGCACCCCTTGGGGCACGCTAACAACAGAAGCTCGCTTACTTTCAAGTTATTATGATCAAGATCTCGATGGTGTGTCTTCTGACGACTATGAAGAAACGGTTGTGAGGACATTGCCACAGTTTCGCTCTCATTTAGGTTTAGTGCTAGAGCGTGAAACCACCTTACTCGACGGTTACACACAAACGTTGGAGCCGCAATTCCAATATCTCTATATACCGCATCGCGATCAATCAGCCATTTATTCTGAATACGATACGACCTTACTGCAAACCGATTATTATGGCTTATTCCGCTCTCGCCGCTATAGCAGCGTTGATTATATAGCAGAAGCTAATCAAATCAGTTTCGGGGCGAGTAATCGCTTTTATGACGAGAATAATAAAGAAAGAATGAATATTTCTTTTGGTCAAATATTATACCTCGATGGTGCATCTAACGATGGTAACAATAATAGCTATTCTGCGTGGGCACTCGAATCTGACTTTAACTATGCCGATAATCTGTTTTTCCATGGTTCTCTTCAATACGATGTGACATCGAGTAACATCCAGCTTGGAAATACCTCAATTGAATATCAATTTAATAAAGGAACCATTCAAGGAAACTATCGCTATGTCTCTCTAGACTATATTGAAGATACCGTTGGAGAAACCCTCACAGTTGATGAATTAACCGAAGAAGGTATTTCTCAAGCAGGACTCTATCTGACTTATAAACTATCAGACCGATGGAATACAAAATCTCAATATTATTATGATTTGACGACAGATAAGACATTAGAATGGCAATCGACATTAACTTACCATTCAGATTGCTGGTACATCGGTTTTACTTTTAGTCGAGAACTAACGGGTTGGTCTCCGAATTTTCAGTCTTACCCAGATGCCGATGCTGAATACGAAAATAACTACGGCATTAATTTTGGTATTGTTGGATTTGGCACCAATGGAGTGACAGGTTCATCATACTCTACGGGTTCTAGTTCAATTGGTTACACTAGACCATTCTTTTTGAATAATTGATCACTTACTTGCTCGATATAATTAGGAATCTCAATGAAATTCTGTAAATACCTCATCGTTTCGCTATTGGCATTCAATCATGCAGCCACCGTTGCGGCGCCGATTGAATTAGATCGAATTTCGGTCATTGTTAATAATCAGTCGATACTCAAGAGCGACATCGACAATGCTATCAAACTGGTTAAAGTGAACGCACAATCAGAAGCTCAATCCTTGCCAGCTGACAGCGTGCTCGAACAACAAGTAATCGACAAGTTAATTAGTGACTCGTTACAAAAGCAAGAAGCCGATAGAATCGGAGTCAAAATTGATGATTCGCGCCTCAATCTAGCACTTGAAAATATTGCCAAGAACAATAATCAGTCTATCGATCAACTCATCGCTTCCATTAATGATGCTGGTGTTTCCTACGAAGCGTATCGAGATGGTATTCGCAATGAAGTTGCCGCATCAGAAGCGCGTAATGCCTTAGTTCGTCGAAGAATCAATATTCTTCCCGCCGAGGTTGACTCTCTTTCTGATATGTTGTCACAAAAAACTTCAGCAACAACTCAATACAAAATAAGCCATATCTTATTACGCCCAGAGAGCGAGCAAGATTTTAGCGATGCCGAAGCATTGGCAAAAAATATCCTCAAGCAATTAGACTCTGGCACGAGCTTTGAAACTCTTGCACTCACTTATTCAAAAGGCCCAAAAGCACTCAATGGCGGCGAATGGGATTGGATGAGAAAAGAAGAGATGCCGACGATTTTTGCTGACCAGATTAAGGTTCAAGGAAAAAACGCTATCATTGGCCCATTCCGCAGTGGTGTTGGTGTTCATATCCTTAAGGTTAAAGATGTACAAGGACTTGAAACAGTCGCAGTGACTGAAATTAATAGCCGACATATTTTAATCAAGCCATCAATCATTCTAAGCGATGAGGGTGCCCAGCAAGAGCTCCACCGTATTCGTGGTGATATCATGTCTGGCAAAAGTACCTTCGCTCAAATGGCTGCTCAATATAGCCAAGATCCAGGTTCAGCAGCAAAACAAGGTGAGTTGGGGTATCAAACATCAAGTATTTTTGTACCTGAATTCAAACATAAGATCGAAACATTAGCCGTTGGCAAAATTAGCGAGCCCTTTAAGACTGTTCACGGTTGGCATATCGTTGAAGTCTTAGGACATCGCCAAGTAGATCGAACCGATTCCGCACTTAAAAATAAAGCGTATCAGATTTTATTTAATCGCAAATTTAACGAAGAGTCAGAAGCTTGGATACAAGAGCTGAAGGCAAGTGCGTTTATTGAAGTGGTTGAAGGCCAAGAAGATGACAGTTAAAAGAATCATTGTTACCGCGGGAGAACCTGCTGGGATTGGTCCTGACTTGGTTCTCGCGTTATCTCAGGAAAACTGGGCACACCAAATCGTCGTTTGCGCTGATCGCGATATGCTTGCCCAGCGGGCGGCTGTACTTGGGATCACTGTAGATCTAGTTGACTATCATGCTTCAATACCTGTTACGCAACAAACTGCCGGGACTTTGTTGATTGAACACATTCCGCTTGCAACCCCTTGTTCTGTTGGGTTACTAGATGAAACCAATGGTCAGTATGTTTTGCGCACTCTAGAGCGGGCAGCACAAGGCTGTCTACAAGGCGAATTTGATGCTGTAGTCACAGGACCGGTACATAAAGGTGTCATCAATCGAGCAGGTGTTCAATTTAGTGGGCATACTGAATTTTTTGCTGAGCAGTCTAATACACCACTTGTGGTTATGATGCTTGCAACGGAAGGATTACGAGTTGCATTAGCCACCACTCATTTACCCTTAAACAAAGTATCCCAAGCTATAACACCAAAGTTATTAGAAGAGATTATTCATATTTTACACGCTGATCTCGTTAATAAATTTGGTATCAAACAGCCCAATATTTATGTGTGTGGACTAAACCCACATGCAGGTGAAGATGGTGTTTTAGGAAGCGAAGAGATCGATACAATTCAACCGGTCCTAAATACACTGCGTCAACAACACGGTTACCAGTTAATTGGTCCCTTGCCAGCTGATACTATTTTTAATCCTAAGTACTTGGAACAAGCCGATGCCGTGCTGGGTATGTATCATGACCAAGTATTACCCGTACTCAAATACAAAGGGTTTGGTCAATCGGTGAACATCACACTTGGCCTGCCCTTTATTCGAACATCGGTGGATCATGGGACAGCTCTCGACCTTGCAGGCAGCGGGAAAGCGGATACCGGAAGCTTTAAAACCGCATTACAATATGCTATTGATTTAGTCGATAGCAAAGCACAATAATTTGGAACTAAAATGAGAAATGATGTCCACCAAGGGCACAAAGCACGTAAACGCTTTGGTCAAAACTTTTTAAACGATCCCTATATTATCGATGGAATCGTTTCAGCAATTAATCCACAACCAGGGGAAAATATTGTTGAAATAGGCCCTGGATTAGGTGCATTGACTGAACCCGTTGCAAAACAAGTCGATAAGTTAACCGTCGTTGAATTGGATAGAGATCTTGCTGAGCGCCTACGCCAGCACCCAGACCTCAAAGATAAATTGATTATCAACGAAGGTGATGCGATGAAGTTTGACTTCAACCTTTTGGTGAAGCCAAATAACAGGCTAAGAATTTTTGGTAACTTGCCTTATAACATTTCAACGCCCTTGATGTTCCATTTATTTGAGTTCCATAAAGATGTGCAAGATATGCACTTTATGTTGCAAAAAGAAGTCGTCAATCGTCTTTGTGCAGGACCAGGAACAAAAGCTTATGGACGTTTAACCGTCATGGCCCAGTACTACTGTAAAGTCGTTCCTGTGCTAGAGGTACCACCGAGTGCATTTGTGCCACCGCCTAAGGTCGATTCAGCAGTGGTTCGCTTAGTTCCTTATGAAACTCTGCCTTACCCTGCAACAAACCTTAACTGGCTTGAAAGAGTATGCCGTGAAGGGTTTAACCAACGCCGTAAAACTGTAAGGAACTGCTTTAAAGGGTTAATTTCTGCTGAAACACTAGAGGAACTCGGTGTCAATACATCACTTCGACCAGAAAACCTCACTTTGCAACAGTTCGTTGCCATGGCAAACTGGTTAGATGCCAATCACAAACATTAATTAAGTGGAGGTAAACACCTCCCTTTTCGTTTTGAGGATATGATGCCTAACTCAATCCCATGCATAAAGATTCAAGTACGCACTAAATATATTGAAGAGCAATCTCAACCCGAGAAAAGCCGATATGTCTTTGCGTATATGATCACAATTAGAAATCTAAGCTCACAAGAAGTACAACTCCTGAGTCGTCGTTGGTTAATTACCGATGCAGATGGAAAGCAAATCAGTGTTGAAGGTGAAGGTGTTGTTGGAGAGAAGCCCATTATTAGCGCTCACGATGACTATAGCTATACCAGTGGAACAGTGATTGAAACTCCTGTAGGTGCGATGCAAGGTCACTACATTATGATCGATGAAGCTGGGGATGAGTTTACCGTTGCTATCGAACCTTTTCGACTTTCTATTCCTAATATCCTGAATTAATGGAGCAAGTCATTGGCTAATTACATTGTTGGCGATATTCAAGGTTGCTTTGATGAATTGGAACGCCTACTTGATCGCGTCGACTTCTCCCCCAGTTCAGATACGTTATGGCTTGCCGGTGACTTAGTCGCTAGAGGACCAAAATCACTAGAAACCCTAGAATTAGTTATGTCTCTTGGTTCCTCAGCTAAAACGGTGTTAGGGAATCACGATCTTCATCTACTTGCACTCATTCTTGGGCTCTATAAAGCACGTAAGAAAGATAAAACAGCCTCTATTATTCACTCTCCAAAGCGAGACAAGTTTGCGGAATGGATTCGCTTTCAGCCGCTGTTACTTGAGCACCCTAATTTTATTCTCACTCATGCGGGAATATCGCCACAATGGGATATACCGACAGCAAAAACGGCCGCAAAAGAAGTGGAATCGATTTTACAAAGTGAGCGATGGGCGTGGTTGATAGAGGGGATGTATGCCGATGAACCTTCCTTATGGCGAGAAGATTTAGAGGGTATTGAACGCTATCGCTACATAATTAATGCCTTTACCCGGATGCGGTACTGTTTCCCAAATGGCTCACTCGATATGGATTGTAAACTACCACCAAAGGATTTGGAGAAAAGTACTTTAGTACCTTGGTTCACATGGGAAAAGCGAATTCAGCTACCAAAAACTCTGCTATTTGGTCATTGGGCTGCATTAGAGGGTTATCAAGGGACCGATGTCATCGGGCTCGACACAGGCTGCGTCTGGGGAGGTGAACTCACGATGCTTGAATGGGAAACCCAACGCTATATAACTCAACCTGCGTTAACTCAATAGCGTTGCTAGGTAAACCTTAAATTAGCCTTCTTTGCATCACTTTTCGAGTATAACGAAATCCATGGCGTAACTGTTTTTCTCGTCAACAGAGTAATACTCACGAGACAACTCTTTCCACTCACTCCCCCACTCTGGAAATTGAGTATCACCAGAAATATCGGCATCGATAAATGTAAGGTACAGTTTCGATGCAAGAGGAAGGCAAGAGGCGTAAATACTCCCACCACCGATAATCATAACTTCCGGTTCATCGGCAAGTAAGGTTAACGCTTCATCAATCGATGCAACGACACTCACCCCTTCAATATCCAACGTCGAATTACGACTAATAACGATATTTTTTCTACCAGGTAAAGGTCGCCCAATTGAATCGAAGGTTTTACGCCCCATCACAATCGGCTTTCCCATGGTGCAACGTTTAAACCAAGCGAAATCGGCGGGAAGATGCCATGGCATCGAGTTGTCTTTACCAATAACGCGTTGTTTCGCCATTGCGGCTATCATACTAATAATCATAATAAAATTGACTCACTTGCTTTACAACATAGGTTAAACAATTGGCTTACGACGATAATACAGCAAGCCTGGTACCGCAAGGCCGATTGCTAACCCAGCAACAATAAACATCGCTTTGAGAAAGTTTTCCATTAATACCGACATTAATTCAGGAGAGAACCCTACATGGTTAATTTCCACCATCGCAATCATCGCTTTATAGGTGTAAACACCAGGCACCATTGGAATCAACGCCGCAACCGTAAACACCTTCGGATGAGCTAATACTTTATGAGACCAATGAACACCAATCGTTCCAACAGTTGTCGCCGCAAAAAAGGTTGCCCATTCAATTGGCATTCCATAGTGCATGAGAAGGTAACGAGTGCCATGCCCAATAGCCCCACCTAATGCACAGTACTTTAACGCATGAGGGGGAACATTAAATACCAAGGCAAATCCTACTGCAGGAATTGATGCAAAGAACATGTCATCAATCAAACCAAGCAATAATTCGATAAAACTCACTTCTACCATCTCCATACCCCCGTCACAAACATCGCTGCGACAATGCCTAAACATGTAGCCCACGTCAGCAGTGTTGCCATCATAAAGCGAGCAATCCCAGTATTCAGATATCCCTTCAACATATCAGCAACCGAATTAATCAGAGGAAAACCGGGAACAAGCATTAAAACAGAACAAGCCATAACGAGTGATGGTTTATTCCCCAATTGATAAATAACCGCCTGAGCAGAAATCAGAGAAGTAACAAAAGCAGTCGCGCAGAAGTTGAGGAGTGGATTGAAATGACGGTGACCTATTTCCAAACGCACACACATACCTGCAGCAGATGCGACAAATGTCGCAAGAAAGATGATCCAATCGCCTCCAGCCAAGTGCGCAAATGAACCACAAGAAAGACCGATCATTAATATCACGATCCAGCGATCATAACGCTTAGGGCTAATACTATCGAGTTTTGCTTGAGCCATTGAAAGATCAAGAATGCCTTTTTCCAACATGATACAAATCCGTTGAATATTGATCACTACGGTCATATTAATTCCACGATCTTGGCAACGGCGAGCGGTTGTAATGCAGTGTTCATCGGTTACGGTTGTAACCACGAGGGAGTTTGCAGTAAGCGCAACTTCGACTTCATCCATATGCAGTGCCAATCCTATGCGCTGCATAATTCCAGCAACTAAAGTACTTTCTGCACCATGTGCTAATAACATTTGGCCCGACTGAGCAATCAAACGAGAAACTTCTCGTTGTTTGGTGGTCATTATTTCATTCCTAACGAAAGCTTAATAAAAGGTAAATTGAGGTAATTTCGTGCTTCAGTGTGCCTGAAGTCACCAACGGAAAAAATGACCTCGATGAAAAAAGCCGCAATTAATATTGCGGCCCAATTATTTTATGGCTAACTATTCGCGAACATAGATAACATGACCGTCATCTTCATCATCGTCATCCCAATCATCATCAAGATCATCCCAGCCTTCTTCGGTAATGACATTTTGGCCCGTCATCGCATCTTTATGGTAATCGTCCCACATAAATTCAACTTTTTCACTTTCCTCAGGGGCCGCCATTTCTTTTGGTAATGACTCCATAAAGTCAGCAAGTTCCCGACAAAGATCACTCGTGCCTTGTTTATTAACTGCAGAGACTTTGAAGTACTCGCCTTTCCAATCCAGTGCTGTGAGAATAGATTGAATGATCTCTTCAGCCTCATCTTCCAACATCAGATCAACTTTATTAAAGACGAGCCAACGAGGTTTCTCCGAAACTTTCTCGCTATATTGTTCAAGCTCTTCAATGATCACTTTTGCATTCTCAACTGGATCACTTTGATCCGCTGGCATAATATCGATCATATGTAACAGAACTCGACAACGCTCTAAGTGTTTAAGGAAGCGAACACCTAAACCAACTCCATCAGAAGCACCTTCGATCAAACCAGGAATATCGGCAACAACAAAACTCTTACCAGGAACAACACTGACAACCCCCAAACTAGGGATCAGAGTCGTAAACGGATAATCGGCGACTTTCGGCTTGGCCGCAGAAACCGCGCGAATGAAAGTGGATTTACCCGCATTAGGCAAACCAAGCATTCCAACATCAGCTAATAGAAGAAGCTCAAGGCGCAGCTCTCGCACTTCACCTTTCGTTCCCATAGTTTTTTGACGAGGAGCGCGGTTTACTGAGGATTTAAATCGAGTATTTCCAAGTCCATGCCAGCCGCCTTTTGCAACCATCATTTTCTTACCATGCTCGGTAACTTCACTCACAACCTCATTGGTGTGAATATCGATAGCTCTCGTACCAACAGGAACCTTTAACGTAATGTCTTTACCACGTTTTCCTGTACAGTTGCCACCGCTACCATTTTTTCCACGCTCAGCGGTATAAAAACGCTGAAACCGATAATCAATCAGTGTATTAAGGTTCTCATCGGCTTCGATATATACATCACCACCATCACCACCATCACCACCGTCGGGGCCACCTTTGGTAACAAATTTCTCACGCCAAAAGCTAACGATTCCATTACCACCATCGCCTGCTTCGACTTTGATTACCGCTTCATCAACGAATTTCATTTTTTACTCCGCAATAAGTGCGTTGCCAAAACCATCACTTAAGTTCCTAGTCTAGCAGATCTTACCATATTGGCTGTTTGCTGCTATCTATAGATCAAATGATCCGCCTTAGGTAACACACCTAAGTTCCTACTTTTATTTTTAATATACAAATAAAAAACCCCACCGAAACGGCAGGGCTTTTAAATTCAGATTGAAGCTAAATTATTCAGCTTCGATACTAACGAATTTACGGTTCTTAGGACCTTTAACTTCAAATTTCACTTTACCGTCAGATAATGCGAAAAGTGTATGGTCTTTACCAATACCTACGTTATTGCCTGCATGGAATTTAGTTCCACGTTGACGAACAATGATGTTACCTGATAATACAGATTCACCACCAAAACGCTTAACGCCTAGGCGTTTGCTTTCTGAATCGCGGCCGTTACGAGTAGAACCACCAGCTTTTTTGTGTGCCATTGTTGGACTCTCCTAATAATTACGCGTTGATACCAGTAATTTTCACTTCTGTGAACCACTGACGATGACCTTGTTGCTTGCGAGAATGCTTACGACGACGGAATTTAACGATTTTAATTTTATCGCCACGTCCGTGTTGTACTACTTCTGCAGTAACTTTGCCGCCCTCTACTAGAGGAGCGCCAACTTGGATGTCTTCACCGTTAGCAACAAGTAAAACAGAATCGAATTCTACAGTTGCACCAGTTTCTACGTCTAATTTCTCTAAACGAAGGGTTTGACCTTCGCTAACTCGGTGTTGTTTACCACCAGATTGGAAAACAGCGTACATATTTTACTCCGCTTTTTCCGCACAGCCGTTAGCCTGTTTATGGCATATAGGGTGTACGCTAAACTAATCATAATAGGGCGCAGATTCTACGTGAATGAGTACCTTATGACAAGCCATATTTGAAAAAAAATGGCGAAAATATTATCGCCCTATAAAAGTGCTCGGATCATGCCCTTAAGTCATATGTTTATCAACGTTTTATAGTGTATTATTGAACAATTCTTAGGATTAGAAGTCCTTATAAGCATTGATACTAGCCGGATTTACCATGGATTTTAAAGCTATCCAAGCACTAACTGCCGATGATATGGCAAAAGTGAATGAAACGATTCTTAAGCAACTCAATTCCGATGTCTCTTTAATAAACCAATTAGGATTTTATATTGTAAGTGGTGGTGGGAAACGAATTCGGCCACTAATTGCGATTTTGTCGGCTCGCTCTCTAGGATATGAGGGAAATGATCATACGACGGCATCTGCCTTTATTGAATTTATTCATACGGCCACACTTTTACATGATGATGTTGTCGATGAATCCGATATGCGTCGCGGTAAAGCAACGGCAAACGCAGCGTTTGGAAATGCAGCAAGCGTATTAGTCGGAGATTTTATCTATACTCGTTCATTTCAAATGATGACTCAGATTGGATCATTAAAGATCCTCGAGCTAATGAGCAATGCCGTCAATGTGATAGCAGAAGGTGAAGTATTACAATTGATGAATTGTAATGATCCTGACACCACTGAAGAAAGCTATATGCAGGTTATCTACTCTAAAACAGCTCGACTGTTTGAAGCCGCAACACAGGTTGGAGCGATCCTTTGCGATGCCCCTGCTGAAGTGGAAAGTGCTCTGCAAGATTATGGTCGCTATTTGGGTACTGCTTTTCAGCTTATTGACGATGTTATGGACTACACCTCAGACGGTGATGAGATGGGTAAGAATGTTGGTGATGACTTAGCCGAAGGAAAACCTACTCTTCCATTACTTTATGCGATGCATAATGGTAACGAGCAACAATGCGAAATGATTCGAGAAGCAATAGAAAAAGCGAACGGTATGGAACGCTTAACCGAGATTCTTCAAGCGATGGAAGAAACCGGGGCATTAGAATATACCCGTCAGAAAGCGATGGAAGAAGCCGATAAAGCCATTGCGTCTCTATCTATCATTCCAGACAGTGAATACAAACAAGCCTTGATATCACTCTCGCATCTCGCGGTTAATCGGAATAAGTAATCTAAAGTGATACAAACAAAAAAGCTGGCTTTAAGCCAGCTTTTTCATTTAACGCTGTGTTTATTTTACGAAATCGACACCGATCTGAATATCACCGCGTAAAGTATCTAGCATGCTCTCCAATGCATTTTGTTCAAATGCACTTAGCTCACCATAACTCAACACTTCTTCAATGCCATTTTTACCCAATTTAATTGGCTGAGCAAAGAATGGGGCTAATCCACCATCGCTTTCCACATAAGCACATTCAACGATGTTCTCTTCACCAGAAAGAGCTTTCACGAGAGATAAACCAAACCGGCATGCCGCTTGTCCCATTGAAAGAGTCGCACTACCGCCACCCGCTTTAGCTTCAACAACTTCTGTACCAGCATTCTGAATACGATGCGTCAATGCGGCAACTTCTTCATCACTAAATTCAACACCTTCAACTTGAGATAGTAAAGGTAGGATCGTTACTCCTGAGTGACCACCAATAACAGGGACATTCAACGATAATGGATCTTTGCCTTTTAGTTCTGCGACAAAAGTTTCTGAACGAATAACATCAAGTGTCGTGATACCAAAAAGTTTGTTCTTATTGTAAACACCCGCTTTTTTTAGAACTTCCGCAGCAATAGGAACTGTCGTGTTAACTGGGTTTGTGATAATCCCAACACAAGCAGTAGGACAAACTGCCGCAATTTTTTCAGCTAAGCTGCGTACGATTCCAGCGTTAACATTAAATAGATCCGCACGATCCATTCCTGGCTTACGAGCAACACCTGCCGAAATAAGAACAACTTCGGCACCTTCTAGCGCAGGAGTTGGGTCTTCGCCACAATAACCTTTAATTGATACAGGTGTTGGGATGTGACTAAGATCGCAGGCAACACCAGGAGTAACTGGTGCAATATCATATAAAGCAAGATCTGATCCTGCTGGTAAATTATTCTTGAGTAATAATGCAAGGGCTTGGCCGATACCACCAGCGGCGCCAATAACAGCAACTTTCATAGGGCATTTCTCCATGAGATTTTATTATAATGTGGTACAGAACACTCAAAGTGCAACCCAAAGACGTTATATTAATTACAAACTGATTACAATAAATTAACTTCATGTTTGAGACATCTCTCATAAGTAAATCTCCATCTACTTTTCCACTCACAAGTCATTATAAATTCCTATTGAAAACAGAGCGTTGTACATAGCAAGTTATCATTAAAAATACATAGATTTTTAAAGGAATAGTCTATAGAACGACAATAGCTTGGTGTCTACTGCATAATTATGCGAAAATATGCACTAGAATAGTCATTCTCAATAAAGATAGCCCTAAGTGATGAAAAATATGGATAAACAAGACAATCTAGTCCGTGCGTTTAAGGCGCTTTTAAAGGAAGAACGTTTCGGTTCACAAAGCGATATCGTTGAAGCTCTGCGCGTCGAAGGTTTTGAAAATATAAACCAATCTAAAGTGTCGCGAATGTTAACTAAGTTCGGAGCGGTTCGAACTCGCAATGCAAAAATGGAAATGGTGTATTGCTTACCAGCAGAACTGGGTATGCCAACTGTTTCCAGTTCATTGCGTGAGCTAGTTTTAGACATAGATTTTAATGAAGCATTGGTCGTTATTCATACCAGCCCAGCGGCAGCACAACTTATCGCTCGCCTTCTTGATTCTTTAGGAAAATCAGAAGGCATTCTTGGTGTTGTTGCGGGAGATGATACGGTGTTTATTACTCCAACATCAGGCATATCAACAGAAACCCTTTTTAATGCAATTTGTGATTTATTTGAATATGCAGGTTAGCCTGACTATTCTTCTCATATAAGACGTACCATAGAGGAGTGCTGAGTTATGGCACGATTAATTGGGTTGTATGCAATTGCAACATTGTCTCTTATTCTCTCCCATTCAGCCTGGAGTGATACACGTTTTATCACGATTGGAACAGGGTCTGAAACGGGCGTTTATTACCCTAGCGGTAGTGCCTTGTGTCAAATAGTTAATCAAGAAAGAGGTCAACACAACCTTCTCTGCTCCATCGAAGCTACTGGTGGTTCCATCTACAACGTGAACACACTAAGAAGGGAGCAGTTTGACTTCGCTATTGTGCAATCTGACTGGCAATATCATGGTATTCAAGGAAGTGGACCGTTTACACAACGTGGTGCTTTCAAAGAAATGCGAAGTGTTTTTTCACTCTACACTGAACCATTTAATATTATCGCGCATCCAGATAATGACATTCAAAGCGTACAAGACCTGTTCCAAAAGCGTGTCAACATTGGTAATTCAGGCTCTGGTGATAGAGCCACAATGGAATTCGTAATGGATGCTTTTGGTTGGAATAAAGAGAGTTTTCAACTTGCTTCCGAGCTAACAGGAGCAAAACGCTCACAAGCCTTATGTGAAGATAAATTAGATGCATACATTTATATGGTTGGACACCCTAGCTCTTCGATTCAAGAAGCAATCACATCCTGTGACGCTAAAATAGTGCCAGCAACAGGACAAGAAATTGAACGCATTGTTGCCGAACACCCTTATTACACAACCACCACTATTGCTCCCAATACATATCGAGGGCAAACTACGCCAATCCAAAGCTTTGGTGTTGCCGCAACATTGATCACAAGAAGTAATATTTCCGAAGAGGTTGTTTATAAACTGGTGAAAGCCATTTTCGAAAATTTTGAGCAATTCAAAAACAGTCACCCTGCTCTCGCAACATTAGAAAAACAGCATATGATTAAAGATAGCTTATCCGCACCTCTTCATTCTGGAGCCGTGCGGTATTATCGTGAGATTGGGATAATGAAGTAACAACGATATGAACGCGGTAAGTCACATCATGAAAAACATTTCAGTATGTTGTTCTTATCGCTCTATCGAGAAATGGCTCACGCATAAGCCATGGCTTAACCCAATTAGGCATTCATAATTTTGTTCATCGAGTTCAATTGCCAGAAGATAAAGATCATCTTGGTGTGGATCATTAACATCATAGTACCTAGGAGCATCAACCTGAAAAATAGCGCGAACAGAGTTCTGCCGCACGTCGATCGGTAATGTATAGGTTAAACCGTTAAACTTTATGTTTGCAGCCACTAGCCCTGGAGATAAAAGATCAAAATAAAGATTAACGATCACTTCACAGCCGCCACCATGATGCCAAACTTGTTCAGTTGAAATATGATTGAGTCGTACATGATTGATCAACTGTAAGTAAGGTTCTTTCCAAATCCCCATCCGTTGATCGTGAATTGTTTTTTTCGTTGAAGTAAGTAAGCATAGCTCATCGATATCTTCTTCAAGTAATAAGCTTTCTTCTTCCTCAAGAAAGAGAATCTCAAATCGATTTCGGCCTAGCTGAAGCAAAGAGCGAATATCCTTTCGATAGCTATCTTTTGAATTATCACAATCAAAAATAGCAACACCATTGAGACGAACCTCGGCGTAATAATCAACACCCTCAATAACCAAATCAATACCAGGGTATCGCAGAAATGCCTCGTCCACTTCAATATCGTGCATCAAGTGCCATTCTTGCTCTGTAATTTCTGATTCTGTTAACTCTTGAGGTAAAACCTGACTAAAAGGCGCAGGAAATACAATGTCATCCTGAGGTAATGATAGATCAGTTAATGGAGATAATTGCCAATAGCCTGAGAGAGAGAATTTCATGCATTTATTGTCTTAGATCAATTTTTCACATTATATGCACAGGATCGATAGAAAAGGAAAATAAAAAACCAACTGTGACAGTTGGTTTCTACTAAAGAAAGGATGTTTAAATACTAAATGTTACTTCTCTTATAACCATAACTAAATTGACTATAAAAGAGACACTAATCTATATAAAGCTATGATTTTCTAGATTTCAGATCCCAGTACGCTTTTATATGGTTATTCTTTCCATTAATTAAACGTTCATTACGAAGGTAATGACGGACTTGTTTGGCTGACGAGGACTCTAAAGCCCCCCAAACAACATCAATACTCCCTAAAGTTTTTAGTATTTCAAGAGCTTTATCGCCTTGTTGACTTGGATGACAAATAACTCGATAAACTAGAGATCCAGGAGGAAAGCTCTCTTTAACAAAGTAACCCTGCTCTTCTTTGTTAGCACTGACCAAAATGATCATTGGTGGGATTGGATTTACCCACTGTTCAAGAATACCTGCTAGTGAAGAGTAGCCAGCTTCATCAACAATCATAAACGCTTGACCACTTATTAGGTGAGGGTGGTTGTCAGGTGTTTTAGAACGACTAAAAATCACATCACCAACACATAACCTATCTACCCACAAGCTACCAAGTGATTCACCGTGCGTATACACATCTATCTCACCTCTATCACAAAACAGTACAGCGCTATCACTCTTCCACGATTTTCTTAAAGTATAAAGTCGCACATTTTTATATGTACTATAGATAAGTTTTTCTCGGTTTTCTCTAGAAAGGCGTTTAATTAACCAAACAAAAATTTTATCAGAAAAATTCTTAAACCAATGTTTTTTTTCCCTTTCAATCTCATTGTATGAGACTTTTTTTTTCATTATCTTCAAAGCAAAACCATAAGTATAACCTGGGTAGTACTCTGGTAATGGCATCTCACTAGCTACTGTTAGACGAACTATATTTTTAGTGATACGTCTACTTTCTAATATTTCAAAAAATTGCTTTCTCGTCCCTGAAAATTCTTTTCCTAAATTTACAAAGCTAACGTATGCCAGATAAAGTATTCTATCTTCTAAATGCCCATCAATTTCAAAAGGTATAAATCCTATTTTTTTTTCATTATTTAATTTAAATGAAATTTGTATACCTTCTTCAAATATATCAGATACTATTGCATATTCAATATATACATTTTCAAAATAATTAATGGCAATAATTAATATTTCATCGAGATGATCTTGGTTAATATGATCAATAATATCCAACTTATGATCAACGTCAATGATAGATGTGTGTGTGTTCATGATTTTGGTTTCTTATTTAAGATTAAAATGAGTCAATATTATTATTTTTATAAACAACAAATAAAGCACCTATTGTTGCCAAAATACTTATAAACAAAACTCCTGAATAACCAATTTTTTCAGCTATCATTAGCGCTAAACTCGAGCTAATTAGCCCTAATGTAGATGTAATGGTATATTGTAAAGTGTAATCAGTACCTGCCTTTGTAGATTCTGATTTATCCATCATAACAGTTGAAAGTACCGTGGCTCCTGCACCGAAAGATAAAAACATCAAGCAAATACCAAAATAAACAAATAGATTATTCTCTATACCCGCAGAAATCGGTATTAAGCTTATACTAGAAATCAGTGTTGATATTTTGCAGAAAAGCATTGTCTGCTTTCGACCAACCCATCCAACTAAAAGACCTGCACTTAATGCTCCTATCATCGCTAATAAAGAGCCTAATATCCCGATAACAAATCCAATATGTTTTAATGACCACCCAATATCAACTAAGAGTGGCGAGACGATTGCACTCGTTATTGATGTACCAACTTGAAACGTTAACAGTACTCCAACCCAACTAAGTGAATTTACTCGTTTAAAAAAAAGGAATATATCTTTATATCTCACATTGAGATGTATTTTATTTTGTGGATGAAATGGTTCATTGTATCTCGATATGAAAACTAGAGGTATAAATGTTGCTAGAGCGAGTATATAGAGACTTATTTCCCATCCTAACCAGTCATATGCTATTAATAACCCACCACCACCAAGTAATATACCGATACTTCCACCCGAAATTTGTATACTATTTCCTATTCCTCTTTCTTCAGGTTTCAATATATTTATAGCTAAAGCATCAGAAGCAATATCTTGAGTAGCAGAGAAAAGTGAAAAAAAACAAAAAACAATTAAAAGGATGCTAAATTTTGAGTTCAAGTTTAGAGATGAAGATAAAAACAAAGATGATATCATTAATATTTGCATTGTTATTATCCAACCTTTGTAATGACTCATTCCTAATATACTAAACCGATCAATTATTGGTGACCATAATAATTTTAAAGACCAAAAAACACCTATTAAATGAATCATGCTAATATCAGTCAGATCGGAACCATTCTCTCGCATAATTGTAGGTATACCCTGAGTTATAAAACTAAGGCCTAAAAATTGAGTAATATACAACCCAAAAAGCAATATTTTTTTATTATCATACATATTTTATTTTTCACTAAATGTAAACAAAGAACAATTAACAATATATTATTTACTAATAACTATATTTCAAACCAAATAAAAATTCTCGACGGTCACCATATTGACAATATATATCATAACTACAACTTGTATAATATTCCTCATCAAACAAGTTTGACACATTGAAAGTTAATTCTGTATTTTTTAAAGAAGAATTAAACTCAACAAGATCATAACGAAGGGCAAGATCAGAAACTTTATAGGATGGAGAGATAATTGTATTCAGGTCATCACCATAACTTTTTGACACGTATCGAATACCACCCCCGATATTCAAACCTGAGAATAAACCTGAAGAAACATGGTAACTAGCCCAAATTGATGCGAATTTTTCAGGGACTGCTTGAGGCTGTTTTCCGATAATAGCTGGGTCAGATGACTCACTTACCTTCGTATCAAGCCAAGTAATAGAGGAAATAAGCTCAAAGTTATCAGATACGCTTCCGCGAGCTTCCAATTCAACACCTTGTGAAGTAATTTGCCCATCTTGCACGTAGAAGCTTGGGTTATCACTAGGTGTTAGAGTATTATTTTGTTCGATATCAAATGCCGAAGCAGTGATTAACAAAGGAACGTCATTTGGCTGATATTTGACTCCAAATTCATATTGACGTGCAGTAGTTGGGATAAATGAACTTCCATCTTCCCCAACACCAATTGTTGATTCAAAAGAAGTTGAATAGCTAACATAAGGAGCAATGCCATTATCAAATAGATATACTAGTCCAGCTCGATAGCTAAATTCTTCATCTTCCTGTTTACTAGTTGTTTTATTAAGATTGTTTTCGGTCTTAAGACTTGCCCAATCATGACGTAAACCTAACGTTAATCTGAATCTATCAATCTCTATCTGATCTTGTAAATACAGACCTAGTTGCTCTAAAGTTTGACGACTATCAATATATGTAACGAATGGACTACTGGATTGATTATAGATTGGGTCTAAGACATTTAATGACGGCATTGCCGCATAAGAATACTTCCAATCAGCAACATTTCTCTGATAATCAACTCCTACCAATAAATTGTGCCACAGCTTACCTGTTGTAAAGTCAGTCAATAGATAATTGTCAGTAGAAACACCATGAGCTATTTCATCAGACTGAACTGCTGCTCGTGGTAATAAACCTTCTGATGTTACTGCTCCTGTAAGTTGCACTCCGGTAAAATCAACTTTTACTTTTGCATAACGCAGTGTCGAATAAACTGATAAGTTATCTAGTTGCTTGGAAAATTGGTAACCAATGCCTATTTGTTCTCGCTCAAAATCATCAACATAGGGATCTCCCACATTTAGTTCCGAATCAAAGGCGCTTTTATATTCATCAAGTGTTACATCCTGTGCAAGTGTTGAGTTAAAGTATCCTCCTTCTGGATCATTAATATAAAAGCTATTAATTGTGAGGCTGGTATCAGTATCAGGAGACCATGTAAGAGATGGAGCGATCGCTAAACGGTCTTCCTCTACATTCTCGAAGCGCGTATCTGACGAACGTCCAAGCATCGATATTGAATACTGAAAATCACCTTGATCATCTATCGATCCTCGACTTGCAATACCAATCTGAGTTCTATTATGACTCCCATACTCAGCTCGGAATTCATTATAGCTTTCATTAGTGGGTTGACGACTGATTTGATTGACAAGACCACCGGGATTAACTTGACCATAGAGTACTGACGATGGGCCTTTTAATACCTCTATCCGTTCAAGTAAAAAAGGATCTATCGAAAATTGGGCAAATGCCGAACCACGAGGTAATTTCAGCCCATCCATGTAACTGGCAACAACTGTACTCGTACCAAATCCCCCAAAACCACGCATAAATGTACTGTCGTTACGGGATGTAGATTCCACATCAGATAAGACGCCTGCAGAATAGCGTAAAGCTTGACTAACTGTTTGCGAGTTTTGATTATTCATTTGCCCGCGTGTAACGGTTATAAGGGACTGAGGAACTTCAAGAGAAGAAGTCGCTGCTTTCGTGCCACTAGTAGATATATTTTCAAAATATCTACCTTCTGTTATTACAATAGTTTCAATTGCAGTATTGTCGTTTTCAACGTCTTCTTGTGCTTTAGCGAAAGGGATCAATATCGTTAACCCACTCATTATTGAAAAGCTAAGTACCCTTGAGTTAAATTTTCTCATAATATCCTCCTAATTCAGTTAATATTGGTGATGATTACAACCAATAAAACCATACGGGACCGTCCCGTCCCTATTAATACTAATGATAATTATTATCATGTGCAAGTAAGAACTGACAATTTATAGATATGAGCTAAAGATAACTAGGACTAAAAATGCATAAAAATCAACAATACACTTATTCACCAAAGCCAAACGACAAAATATGGGATAAAATTCTCGATTCAGCATCAGGCTTTTTTGCCGAGCGCGGATATGCTGCTACATCTATTGAACAAATAATCGCTCAATGCGGTATAGGTAAAGACACATTCTATCGTCGATTCAACTCTAAGCTAGCTCTGTTCGAAGCGGTGACGATGCGTGAGCGTCACATGGTAGAAATGCGTTTTGATGAATTTATCAAGGAAGATGAAGGTTCATCATTTGACAAATTAGAAAGATTTCTAAGGTGGTTACTTGACATAAATCTTGAACCTAATTTAATTGCTTATAAGCGTATTGCTTTTACTGAAGCAAGCATTATCGGCAAAGCAGTACAAGAAGCGCCAAATTCTTTAACCGATTACCTTATTGAACTCGTAAAAGAACTCCAATCCGAAAATGTGATTCGTGAAATCGATCCTCATGAAGTTGCCATGTATTGTATAAACACTCTTGTTTTACCTCCAGTGATGTCTGCAATGCTAGGTGATGAAATAGTTAAGCTCGCTACTTGGAGGGATGACTACTTTCATCGCACGTGGCCTAACATTCTCTGGGGGGTTTCTCATACCCCTACTCCACATTAATTTAGCAGCAATACCAGCCTTTAATGAAGAGGAAATAAAATACCCGACAGATCTATATAAAAAAGGAAAATAAAAAAACCAACTGCGACAGTTGGTTTTAGTAAACATCAATTCGGGTTTATTTACTCTTCATCATCGTCTTCTTCAGGATAGAGTGCATCTTCGCCTTCATAATACGTTCCCCATCCGTCATAGATAATGTCGAATTTTTCCGCTAAGTCGATCAATTTAGAAACTTGTTCATCGATTGCTTCTGGATCAAGTGTTGATTCAACAGTCGCATCAAAACAAAACAATTGATTTCCATCTTCGTCTTCAGTCTCTTCTGCTTCTTGAACCTCAAATCCCATTTTAAAAGCTTCTATTGCTGCTTTTTCAAGTTTTTCGAAGCTTTCTGCGAAAAGGTGATGCTCAATATCATAGAGTGAATCAGCTTCGCTACCATCCTCAAGCAACGCTTGAATAATTTCGCGAGTTTCTTCTTTATGGATTTCAATCAGATCGTGTACTGATACATATTCATCGTTTTGAGACATTCTTCAGGCTCCAGACTAAGCTAAATGACAAGGTGCAATTTTTGTGGCGCAACTATCGCACGGAATACTTGAAAATACTACTCTGTTCCACCAACAGTAAGCGCATCAAGTTTTAGTGTCGGTTGCCCAACCCCAACTGGAACGCTCTGTCCGGCTTTCCCACACACACCAACACCTCTATCGATCGCCAAATCATTCCCTACCATGGAAACTTGCTGCATCGCTTCAATTCCTGAACCAATTAATGTCGCTCCCTTAATTGGGGCTGTGATTTTACCATCTTCGATTAAATACGCTTCCGATGCTGAAAATACAAATTTACCTGAAGTAATATCAACTTGCCCACCACCAAAGTTTGGCGCATAAACACCTTTCTTCACAGTAGAGATAATCTCCTCTGGCGAGTGTTCTCCTGGTAACATATAAGTATTGGTCATTCGTGGCATTGGTAAATGCGCATAGGACTCACGTCGACCATTTCCAGTCGGTGCCACTCCCATTAAGCGAGCATTCAACTTATCTTGAATATAACCTTTCAAAACACCATTTTCGATCAAGGTGTTATATTGACCATTGACTCCTTCATCATCGATATTTAAAGAGCCACGTAAATCTTTTAGAGTGCCATCATCCACGATAGTACAAAGCTTAGATGTCACTTGTTGGCCTACTTTTCCAGAGAAAACCGACGTCTCTTTTCGATTAAAGTCCCCTTCCAATCCATGCCCTACCGCTTCATGAAGCAGAACGCCAGGCCAGCCAGCCCCTAAAACTACTGGCATTGTACCTGCAGGAGCCGCAATAGCTTCTAGATTAACCAGTGCTTGGCGAACCGCCTCATCAGCAAATTGAAAAGCAATTTTTTGTCCTTGTTCATCACTCAGGAAGTAGTCGTAAGAAAAACGACCACCACCACCAGCACTACCTCGTTCACGACGATCGCCTCGCTGTGCTAGTACGCTAATAGACAAGCGAACAAGTGGGCGAATATCGCCCGCATAGGTGCCATCCGTTGCAGCCACTAAGACTTGTTCATATACTCCAGATAGGCTAACAGAGACTTCTTGAATCAAAGGCTCTTTCGCCCGAATGTAGGCGTCTAATTCTTGAAGTAATCGGCTTTTTTGCTCTTTCTCCCATGACTCTAGAGGATTAGTTGCTTGGTAATAAGCCTGATTATCATGTTTTACAAATGCCTTAACTTGTGCGTTTTTCCCCTGCTGAGCGATCCCGCGAGCCGCAATAGCGCTTTGTTTTAGTGAATCAAGCGTAATCTGATCTGAATAGGCAAAGCCTGTTTTCTCACCAGTAACCGCTCGAATACCGACGCCTTTGTCGATATTAAACGAACCATCTTTAATAATACCGTCTTCAAGTACGAGAGATTCATGCCAGCTCGATTGAAAATAGATATCCGCGTAGTCAACGTCTCGACTAACAATACTTGATAGTGTCCCAGCAATATCTTGTTCAGTTAACCCAGTTGGATTCAATAAGGCTTGCTCTATACGTGTAACGGTCATAATTTGTTCTTCTTCATTTAATTACATTTTAGCTAAAAGGTCAGGTGTTCAGTGCCTTAAGCATCTCTTTAGTGACCAGAGTAACGCCCTTCTCCGTAACACGGAAGCCGAGATCTTTATCTTTAGCATGATCGTAACCAATTTCCATCCCTTCTGGAATAGTACAATCACTATCAACAATCACTTTCTTCAGTTTAGCGCCTTCACCAACATCACAGCCAGGTAACAAAACTGATTGCTCAATAATACTGCGAGAATGGGTATGAACACGAGAGTACAACAAAGAATTACTAATGTGGGAGCCCGAAACAATACAACCACCAGAAACTGTAGAGTCTACAGCCATACCGCGACGATCATCATCGTTAAAGATAAATTTGGCAGATGGAACCATTTCTTGGAAGGTCCAGATTGGCCAATCCCTATCGTACAAGTTTAAAGCTGGAGTAGGCGAAACAAGTTCCATATTGGCTTCCCAAAAAGAGTCCAATGTTCCGACATCACGCCAGTACGGCTGTTCACCAGTCTCAGGATCTTTGAATGCATGAGCGTACACGTTGTGCTGTTCGATAATTGAAGGAATGATATCATTGCCAAAATCATGGCTGGAATTCGAATTATCCCCATCTCTTTCTAGCTGTTCAAATAAGAATTCTGTCGTAAATACATAGTTCCCCATCGATGCTAAACATTTATCAGGGTTACCTGGAATTGGATTCGGCTCAGCAGGCTTCTCATCAAACGCAACCACCTGTCCACTTTCATTGGCTGTCATGACACCAAATGCGCCAGCCGCTTCCTCAATATCACACTCCAAACAACATACGGTCATATCAGCACCATTTGAAACGTGCTCAGCAATCATCAAACCATAGTCCATTCGATACACATGATCGCCAGATAGAATAAGTACGTATTTCGGATTTTCTGCGCGAAGAATATCAAGATTCTGACGGACAGCATCAGCCGTCCCAACATACCAATCATCCCCCATACGCTGAGACGCAGGCAAAACATCAACAAACTCTGAAGTATCAGCTTTAAAGTGTCCCCAACCACGCTGAATATGACGAATTAATGAGTGAGATTTGTATTGTGTAGCAACACCAATACGGCGAATGCCAGAGTTAATACAATTCGAAAGTGGGAAGTCAACAATACGGTATTTACCGCCAAAATAAACAGCGGGTTTTGCACGCCAATCTGTCAATTCATGTAAGCGACTACCTCGACCACCGGCCAATACCAATGCGTACGTTTCTTTGGTGAGGTTACTAATAAAACGATCTGTAGTTTGAACCATATGATTTCTCCAATGAGACAATATTCTAGTTATTACAGCTGTTTTTTTATGCTCGTGAAAATACTCCAAACTTGCGATACAAAAGTGAACTGAAGTGCTAAACGAAAAACAGATTGCTGTATATCGACTAAATTAAAACACCTTAACGAATCTAGCACATCAACGTCTTGATCAATATAAGATGTCATTGGCTTTAATGTGACCAACTCAAGGTTTCCGCATAGTGATATAAATCAATGTATCACTATGTGACCAAGAACTAAGTATGATCAAATCGTCTCGATCTCAAGATGGGACTTTTGGCAGGAAAAGAAAAGTGATGAATACGCACAGACAAGTGCAGCTTAACAAGATCCAGAATGGTTCCTTGTTGCAATAATTTGGCTACTAAATCGGCAATGTTGTTCTACCGGCATGGCACTTCGGATACTGCCGAGTGTATTAAGGTCGAGTTCAGCAATAACGTTTTCAGCTTGCGAGCCAGCTTGAATTATCACTTCTCCCCAAGGTGAAATAACCATTGAATGCCCCCACGTTTCACGTCCTCCTTGATGGGTTCCCGCTTGATTCACGGCAACAATCCAACATTGAGTTTCAATCGCCCGAGCTCGCAGTAGTATTTCCCAATGGGCTTTTCCGGTTACAGCAGTAAAAGCCGCTGGAACCAAAATTATATCAGCCTGCTGGCGTCTTAATTCTGTGTATAAATGAGGGAAGCGCACATCGTAACAAATTGATAAACCGATACACCCATAAGGGGTTGTCACAGTTTTCACTTCATTTCCAGGGGTAAATATTTCTGATTCACGATAGCGTTGATGGCCATCAGACACATCGACATCAAACATATGAATCTTGTCATAGTGTTCAGCGATTTGGCCTTTATTATTAATGACCACCGTTGTTGTGGTCACCAAATTATCAACAGTTAAAATCGGCATACTGCCAATAATAAGCCAAACATTTTGGCTTTGTGCTAGGGTCGCGAGTCGAGAAATATATTGATTTGATTCAAGAGGTTCAGCCACATTGTGATAGTCCGTCTTCGTACCAAGTACAATTGAGTTTTCAGGCGTAAGTACCCACTCAACACCTTGCTTTGCTAGAGTGGTAACTTGTTGTTCAATATAGTTTATATTAACGTCAACATCAGGTCCTGACGTCATCTGAATCAAACCAACCTTACTCATTTACGCTCTCCTTGGCTCTTAACTTGCTCACGCATATTTTCCGGTAACGTAAACTCCCCTGTAGTACGTGAAATTTCTTTCACTTTCGGAGAATCAATTGGACCAGTCACAGAGTAGTTAACCTCTGTAAAGACTTCAACAACCGGCGCAATAACTGCCGTAATAGCAAACACATACAAGACGGTAATTGGTGTTACTGCAAATGCACTTAGAACAGGAATGCCAGACGTTATATCAGGAACAAATTTTACTTCAGAATCAATCATTCGCTGATTAAGGTCCACCAAACCTTTAATCGTCATTTCACCAGCAACCGCATCCATCGTGATATTGTTGGTGACAAAAACCCCGTCAGTTAAATTGCCGCTACCCTCGATCGAATTAAATGCCATTCCTGTATCAAACACATCACTAAAATCTAGCTGCATCTTGCGTATAATTGAATCTAAGCTAAATAAACCAATTAAGCGAGCAGCACCACTTACATGGGAAACAACACCTTTTCCTAGCTCCGTATTCACTTTTCCGGTCAGCGTATTTACTTTCATGGACCAAGGAGAGCCTTGCCACTGTAAATTACTCGAAAGGGAAAATGGCGCTTTTTGAATACCTGACGTAATTCCAAATCTCCGCATAAGATCGGTACTGTTGTCACCACTCATACGCAAATCTACATTGGTGAACGAACTCTCGCTATTTAGCGTCCAATCTCCACTCGCATGAATTTCATTCGAACCACTTATCACATCAATATTTTTCCAGACTAGCGTGTTACCTTGGCGCTGGAAGTCCATATTTAACTCACCAACTTTATACCCTTGCAACCAAAAATCATCCACATGTAATGTTAGATTGGGGATTAACTCATGAAAATCACGATCAAATTGAGAAACCAATGGTTTATCCAGAGATGGTTCCGCACTAGTAGTCTGACTATTTTCGTTGCCTAGACTCTCGAGATCTGAGCTATAAATGTGTAAGCGCTTCAACGCAACAGAAAGATCATAAGGTGCAATATACGAAGCTTGCCCTTCAGCTTCTTGGCTATTGATATCGATCGACCAGCCAACATTTTGCTTTTTAACAACGAGATCGGCGTCATGCCACTCCAATGTTCCAGCCGTAAGTTCATTGGCTTCGATTTGTATCAATGTCGGATCTGGTATCACTGGAAATAAAGAGGCTTCAGTATCACCGTCGGTACTTGCAACTTGTGCCTGCTTAGAAAAAACAATGGGAATCCAATCATCCATATTGTATTTGTCGGTTCGAATTGCGACTTGATGGCCAGAAATGGGACTTGGTTTAAAGCTACCATCCCCGATAACCAAGTTTGTGGCTGTTAATATCGGTCTTTTCTCAGAAATATCGATTTCAACTTGGTATTTCGCGTTTGGCAATTGAGCTCTTGCGGAAATCGTTTGCTGATTACCCGATGCTTGCACCGAGATACTACCTAAGTCACCGACATGTTTATTCAATGGATAAGGGTAACGGCTTCTCACTCTAGTCAAGTCACCTTCCAAATCAACTTGATAGTTCAGCCCTTGCTGATGGAGGTCGAGATTAATACCTAACGTCCAAGGACCATCGCCACGCAATGGATCTATCCAGAACTTTCCAATATATGGTTCAAGCTTTGCGACATCCCAAACCCCTTTTGAAGAGATATTAACGTTATAACTTTTATTTTTTGTTTTACCATTAAACCCAAATGAGATCGGTTGTCCCAATAGTTCTCCGGACATTTTTTTCGCCGTGATAACATCGTCATTAAAAGAAACATCCCCAGACACGTTTTGGATGTTCATTGATGGCGATTGAATCTTAACGTTATTGTTCTTCAGTTTCGCTTTTCCAGACACTCGAACATTCTGTTTACGTAAATCAAACGGAATATGTAGCTGTAAAGTAGAGTCAACATTTCCATGAATTTCAACACTTGTTAATGCCGTACCTAGCGAATTAGCCAACGGTGAAGAGTTCATTAAATCACGTATCGCAATGCCGTCTCCCTTTGCGTTTGCAGAGATATCCAGATGCCCTTTACTCACCAAACTAGGAATGGTCCCAATCACATTTAAGGCTTTAACATCCATTAGTTTGGCAGTAGAAGCTTCGTAGTTAAGTGATAGATTTTCAAACAAAGCTTGAAGCTGGATCTCCTTAACATCAGGCCACTTTTCACCAAACCGATATCGACCATTCTCCAAGTTAACCTTAGCTTGGAAGACACCACTGTTATCCGAATAAGGAAACTGCTTTAATCGGCCATACCAAAGAATCTGAGCACTCTTCGATTCGCCACCCTGTAGAGCAGAAGAAAGGTATTTAGTTAGCGGTACACCTAAGGCTCGGGTTGGTAAATAACGCCATGTCTGACCAACATCAGACACATCCCCTTCACCGTAAATAGAAAGCAATGGACTTTGTTCATGGCTATATTCATGAGGAAAGTCTAAACGAAATTCACCAATAAATGAAAGTTCTGGAGTCTTAAGTGAAATATGATCAGACCAAATGCGCCAACCACTGTTATCTTTTTGCCAAACAAAAGTAATTGCTCCATTTTCAATGACTAACGGAGCCTGAAAGACATCCCCATATGGCAACTCGTCATCGTTTAATGTCGCATGAATAATGGCATGACTCTCGTCTCCACTCACGCGCGCCTTGAGTTTATGAACTTCTGGTAGCAATGCCCATTGGTCAGTCGAAATATTATCCAGCTGAGCAGAATACCGAAATGATTCATTATTGGTGTGAGCTATACGAAACTGATTTACTGTCCCTGAAGGGCTTAGTCCTGCCATCCAACGTTTAAGCATTTCAGCTTGTGGAATAATATCAATGAAAGGTGTCAAGCTCGCAATGTTCGCTTGAGCTAATTCGGCTCGCCAACCTTTATTTGATAATGAAGCATTAATATCCAATCCAGGCCATTGGTGGCCATCTGTAACTAAAGCAAAGGAATGACTTCTTAGCTGCCAAGAGCGCTCCATATCGGTTTCAATTACAGAGGACTCGATAATACCTTTTTGGATAGTCGCTTCATGTCCTTCTCCCCATTGTATAGTGGAAGGACGAAAGTCAAAGTAAGTTGAAGAGGCAGCATTGTGTTGAAGGTCAATCCACGCATCAAAACTGACTTCACCACCTCTGATTCCCATATCTTGTTTTAAATAGTCCCCCAACCAAGGGCCAAGCTCGATCTTATTCGCCTGTAAATAAAACTGCCCAGAGAGATCGGTAAAGCTACCATGATCATAAAACTCTGCACCGACATGAAGAGAGTTGACCCCAGTTCCAACGATACTAACTCGCCCTTCAGTAAAATGTTTCTTACCTTTATTTTTCCATCTGAGTTTTTCGACTGCTAAGACGTGAGTTTCCCCTGTTATCGATTGATATTTTATTGCTGAATCAACAACAGAAAAATATTCAAGCTGACGCAGAAATATTCGGTCTAAAGTATCGATGAGGAACTGATTATATGAAGGAGGTCGATCTTTGGGTTGTTCAAATAAAGGAATAGCAATCGAGCTCGCATCCAACCCTAGCTGATAAATAGTCAGATCAGCAATAACCAACTGCCCTCTGACTATCGAGCGGAGCAAGTCGAATTCAATATCAACCTGTTTTGCGTTTAAATTTAATTCCTCACCATCTAGATTCAGAACATTCAAACCACTTAACGAGATTGAAGGATGCGCATTGCGCCAGAACCCATCAACATGCTGAATGGATAAGTTGGCTTGAGTTTGCTGGTTAATCCATTGAATAATTTCAGATTGATAACGATCAATATGTGGAAGAGTTATGCGTAAAGTCGTTACAAAAATAGCGAGCAATAGTAACAGAAGGGTCAATGTCCAAAGCGATACTCGCCACAACCGACTAAGCATAAATAAACGCCATTCCAACTACATCATAACAACATCGAATTGCTCTTGAACATAGAGCGGCTCCGATTGAATGCAAACTTGTTTTCCGATGAACACTTCAAGCTCTGCCAAAGCATGATATTCATCACCTTGTAGGCTATCAGCAACGGCTGGAGAAGCATAAACGACAAACTTATCTGAATCGTAAGCTCTATTTACACGAGTAATTTCACGTAAAATTTCAAAGCAAACCGTCTCGATAGTTTTAACTCGACCACGACCTTCACAAGCCGAACAAGTTGAACAAAGAACGTGTTCGATGCTTTCTCGAGTGCGTTTACGAGTCATTTCAACCAAACCGAGTTGGGTAAAGCCGTTAATGTTTGTTTTCACTCGATCATTGTCTAAAGCTAGCTCTAATGACGTTACAACCCTTTTGCGATGGAGGTCTGATGCCATATCGATAAAATCAATAATGATGATTCCACCTAAATTTCGAAGGCGTAGTTGTCGAGCAATAGCTTGTGTCGCTTCAATATTGGTATTAAATATCGTTTCTTCAAGGTTACGTCGTCCAACAAAAGCTCCGGTATTAATATCAATCGTTGTCATCGCTTCGGTTTGATCAATAATGATGTAACCACCTGATTTAAGTTCGACTTTTCGCTCTAAACAGCGTTGGATTTCATTTTCGATATCATGCATATCGAACATAGGTTTATCACCGCCGTAAAGCATTAGCTTTTCGGTGAGCTCTGGAACATATTCCGAAGTAAACTCTTTCAAGTTCTCATATTCGAGGCGAGAATCAATCAAGATCTTGTTAAGGTCGGTGCCAACAAAATCTCGTAAAATACGCTGTGATAGGCCCAACTCGCCGTAAAGCATTGAGCGAGTTTTATAGCGCCCTCGTCGTTCAACAACCTTACTCCACAAACGTTTTAGAAATGCAGCGTCTTGTGATAGTTCTTTAGCATCAGCACCCTCAGAAGCCGTTCTAATAATAAAGCCGCCAAGATCATCACAATGACCAGCGACCGCTTCTTTTAGCCGCTCGCGTTCCGCTTCACTTTCTATTCGCTGTGATACACCGACATGGTTCGCTCCAGGCATAAAAACAAGATAACGTGATGGAAGGGTGATATCAGTGGTCAGGCGCGCTCCTTTGGTACCGAGCGGATCCTTTACGACTTGGACAACAATATCTTGCCCCTGACGCACCAGTTCAGATATATCACGAACTTTGAATTTCTGTTTTTCAGTTTCAGCCACACACTCGGTATGAGGGATAATATCGGAGGCATGCAAAAAAGCCGCTTTTTCTAAACCAATATCAATAAAAGCGGCTTGCATTCCAGGAAGGACGCGACTGACTCGGCCCTTATATATATTACCGACAAGTCCACGCTTTGCTTCGCGTTCGATGTGTATTTCTTGAAGTATTCCATCTTCAATCATTGCAACCCGCGTTTCACTCGGGGTCACATTTAACAGCAACTCAGCACTCATTCGCGCACCTTGGTAAAATGACTATGAAAATTCAAGCAACAGCTGTTCTGTTTCAAACAGTGGAAGCCCAACAACAGCATGATAACTACCTTCGATTCGGGTAACAAACTTCCCCCCAATGCCTTGAATAGCATAGCTACCTGCTTTATCTTGTGGTTCACCGGAGTTCCAATACTCTATAATTTCTTCCGAACTCAATGATTTAAACCATACATCAGTTACGACTATGATTGTCTTAAATTTCTCATTCTTAACTAGCGTAACCGAGGTCATCACTTGGTGAGATGCATCAGACATTAATGTTAATATCCGCTGAGCATCTGCCAAATCTTTTGGTTTCTCTAGTATATGCTGACCGGAAACGACAATGGTATCTGCGCCAAGAAAAATGAGATCTTTCGCGTTACCATCTCTTTTCTCAAGCAGTGCTTGCGCGGCTAATGCTTTATCTTTTGATAAGCGCTCGACATACTCTTTCGCACTTTCACTCGAGAGCCTCTTCTCTTCAACGTTGGGTACCAAAATATCAAACTGATAACCAAGTTGTTTAAGCAGTTCACTACGTCGAGGAGATCCTGAAGCCAAAACCAAGTTTTTCACCATCGTCACCGGATATTCCAATAACGACGAACCCGCCGCAATAATAAAAACATCCAAGGCCATAGAATGAAGCTAATCACACCACCCCATAACGAAATGGAATTGAATTCCACTTCCCTTAACATGTATTCACCAAAGAAAATCATCAGATCAAGTAGAATCGTCATGATCCCCATGACAACAGCTTGCTGCCACAGCGCCATATTACGTAATACTAGGAAATTCATCGCGACAACATACACAACAATAGACATCATCATGCCACGAATGCCAAGCGTAGAACCGAGAATCAAATCCCAAATCAACCCAAGGATCAAAGCAGATCCGACATTAACTCTATGGGGTAATGCTAATACCCAATAGCAAGTGATCAGTAATAACCATGAAGGGCGAAGAAGATCCAACGTTCCCGGCCAAGGCGTCGTTTGCAAAATGAGAGCGCATATAAATGAAAACCAAATAACTAGCCGACCTCGAAATAAGCTATTTTTCATTTATCACCTCTTCACTACCAAGTAATTCAGGAGTTGAGAGCACCGCTTTTTGCTGACGGTCTTCATTCGGCCAAATCAATAGTAGATAGCGTAAACGGTCAAAGTCGACGACAGGCTCGACTTCAATCACGGCGAATTCGCGGCGAGTATCACGATCAACCGTTGAAATTGTCCCTACAGGATAACCTTCAGGATAAATACCACCTAGGCCTGAAGATACAAGAAAATCGCCAACCTTAATATCTGTACTACTCGGAATATGTTCGAGTTCAATATGGTCAACTTTGCCATTCCCCGATGCAATAACTCGAATATCATTACGGAGGTTTTGGACTGGAATAGCACTCGTATCGTCGATGAGCAGTAAGACTCGGCTGTTATGTGCAGCGACAAAAGTCACCTGTCCGACAATACCCTTCTCATTGATAACGGGTTGACCTTCATAGACCCCATCTGTGTGACCTTTATCGATGACAACTTGATGAGTATAAGGAGAAGTATCAACCGCCATCACTTCAGTGACGACCTTTTTCTCATCTCTAACAAAAGAAGAGCCCAATAATTTACGTAACCGTTGGTTTTCTTCTTTGTACTGATTTAACAAGACTAAGTCACTTTTCATTTCAAGTAACTCTTGCTTCATTCGTTGATTGGTATAAATCAAACTTTGATGAGAATTGAGGCGAGTGTACAAATCATCAAACATAATACGCGGCAAATCAGCCGCATATTGAATCGGAGCGACAACGCTGTTCAACAAATATCGAACTTTTGAAAATGCATTTAAGCGAGTATCAGCCAGTATCAAACCAATTGATATTATGAGGGCTAAAAAGAGACGCAAAGGAAGAGATGGGCCTTTTCCAAAAATAGGCTTCATCTGACTTCCCTCCACTCGTGAGTGGGATTACTCTTCACTGAATAGATCACCACCATGTATGTCAATCATTTCAAAGGCTTTTCCGCCACCACGAGCAACACACGTTAATGGTTCATCCGCTATAACCATCGGAATTCCAGTTTCTTCCGTTAATAATCGATCAATATCTCTTAGTAATGCGCCACCACCTGTCATAACCATACCATTCTCTGAAATATCAGCAGCCAACTCTGGAGGACACTGCTCTAGTGCAATCATGACGGCAGATACGATACCAGATAAAGGCTCTTGCAATGCTTCGAGAATTTCGTTGGAGTTAAGCGTAAAGCTGCGTGGCACACCTTCTGCAAGGTTGCGACCGCGAACTTCTATTTCCTTAACATCGTCACCAGGATAAGCAGAACCAATCTCATGCTTAATTTTTTCAGCGGTTGCTTCACCAATTAAACTGCCATAATTACGGCGAACGTAATTAATAATAGCTTCATCAAATCGGTCACCACCAATTCTAACTGAAGACGAATACACCACGCCATTTAACGAAATAACCGCAACTTCGGTTGTACCACCACCAATGTCTACGACCATTGATCCTGTTGGCTCGGAAACTCGCAATCCAGCGCCAATCGCAGCGGCCATTGGCTCATCAATCAAGTAAACCTCACGAGCTCCAGCTCCAAGCGCTGATTCTCTAATCGCTCGACGCTCTACCTGAGTGGATCCACAAGGCACACAAACGAGTACTCGAGGGCTTGGTTTAAGAAAACTATTGTCATGGACTTGTTTGATGAATGTTTGCAGCATCTTCTCAGTCACATAAAAATCGGCAATAACACCATCTTTCATTGGACGAATTGCTGAAATATTCCCTGGAGTTCGACCCAGCATTTGCTTAGCAGCATGACCTACAGCTGCGACACTGCGTCCTCCGCGGCTTTTATCACGACGAATAGCGACGACAGAAGGTTCATCAAGAACAATCCCTTGACCTTTAACATAAATAAGAGTGTTAGCGGTACCTAAATCAATTGAAAGGTCATTAGAAAACATACCACGAAGTTTTTTAAACATATTCTTCGTTCATCCTGAAATAAATAAAAGAAATAGAAGACAAAAATTGCCTTAAATGTACCAATGCCACGCCAACACAGCAAGGCATTGAAGCATAAACATGATAGGAAACATGTAATTTCTTACACATTTCTAACTATTGGAAAAAAAAACAGACCTTAATGGGTAAAAAAACATCATAACGTAAAAATAATGACGCTTAAAATGCATTTGTATTCAACGCTTAAATTTAAACTACTTTTTTTTCCAACGCTTTCTTGGGCCTGCTTTTACACTTGATAACAACTTCTGCTTTGGTAAAAATAGCGCTTCGCTGTCAAAAAGACGTCCTTGAGCTCCAAATATTCCCAACTCCTGTAAAGTGGCTAGTTCCTGCTTATTTTGTACGCCAACCGCAATTACTCGAGTTTTCGTCCCACTACACACCCCAATCACACTACGTATAAACAACTGATTTTCATGGCGCTTCTCAATTCTCTTTATCAAACTACGATGCAATTTCAAATAGTCGATATTGAGATCTTTAATGTAGTGGGTTGAAACAATCGTTCTACCGGCTTGCCCTATAATTACCTCACAACCAAAAGCAGAGATCATACGAATTACTGGTCGAATATAGTCCAAGTGCTCAACCACATGCCCTTCTGCAAACTCAAAAGATAGCTTGGCACGATATCGAGATGGGAGTTGCATTAATTCATCTCGAAACCATTTAAAGTAAGAACGGTTTTCAAATGGCGTCACATACAAATTTATCGAAAGCGATTTAGGATCATCCTGTGCACGACAATAAGCCAAGACTTTGGTTACAACCGCCTTATCAAGCAGTGTTTCATACCCTAATGTTTCAATCGCTGAACTAAAGCGAGACGCCTTAAGAAAACGATGAGGGCGCTCTTCAATTCGGGTGAATAACTCTGAATGAATTAACCGTGGAGCATGATTTTCCTTACTTTCAAAACAATCTTGCTTATACAAATGTAAATGCTCTTGAGTAAAAGCATGTTCAAACAAGGTGCGCCAACGTACATTTCCGCGCTCGTCTGAGATTTGATTACTCTTGTTGAAACTATCCCATGCGTTAACCCCCTCACGCTGAGCACCTTTCAATGCCTCTTCAACCTCACCGATAATTCGGCTATGAGATTCACCTTCTTCGAACATACTAAAGCCAATATGACACCAATTGTTTTTATCTAATGGTTCAGGTGGGGTTAAACGTTCAATAATGCTGAGGCATTGCGTAGAAACTTTAGACAATTCTCGCGCACTTTGATGCGGAATGAGAACAGCAAATACGCTGTCATAATACCGTGAAAGAACAACATCTGGGTAACGCTGAATCACGTTTGATATGAGCTCACCAAGTTGTACTATCAATTCATCCCCAGCGGTCTGCTTAGTTTCTTCTTCAACTTGGTCTAGATCTTCAATTGCAATAAAAATCACGCCGCCACGAACGCCATTCTCCAACAGAAATGACTCTAATTTACTATCAAAAAGCACTCTATTGGCGGCACCAGTCAATTGGTCCAGAAAAGCATGTGAGCGAATAAAAGTATCAAATCGACTTCGCTCCTGACGAGAATCTCTCAGTTCATCGATTAACTTATCTAATGCTTCACTTGCGGTATAAGGCCACTCTCTATGGTCCCCTTTCGCATAACCTTCAACGCGTCCGGCTAAAATCATACGACCACGTTCTTCTAATAGCTCCGAGCCAAGGAGTTGGGCCTTGAGCCATTTCACCCCACGCATAAGACAAAAAATCACCAAGATTATCGCAAACGTAATCGACCACATGGCACTAAAAGAATAGGTAAAACCAACATAAGGAGGAATGGCTTCAAAATACAACGTCAAACCTTGGTTACGTTTAAGTGGAAAATGAGTTTTATATAAACGAGAGGCTTCTACTTTAGAATTGGTATCTCGGAAGCGATAAATAACACCAGAGTCAGAACTCAAGCTCATCTCAACAATACTCGATGCCTGAAGTAAGTTAGGCATCCAGCGCTGCATCGAGTTCGATGTATCGTGTTGATCAAGCTCCTTATCTACTACCTCAACAACCCCTTGGAGATAGTGATTAAGGTACTCCTGCCCGAGACGCTGAAAAGAAAATGTCCCCCCAATAAAGAGGATAAACATTGCACTAGTCACAATAACCGTTACAAATGCAACCAGTCTAGTACTTAGCTTTAGCGAAGGGGTGTAGCGCATGAATATTCAATCCTTTCATATTCAGCAGGTGATGATGTTCTTTAATGGTACCCTTAACCATTAATAAGTCTAAATAAAAAATAAAAAACCCAACAGAAATGCTGGGTTAATTGGTATATTCCAATTTAAAAGTGCTTATTCTTACACTAATTATAAAAATTCCAGTCTAGAACGGAATATCGTCATCAAAATCCATTGGCGGCTCATTATATTGTTGAGCGGGCTTTGGTGCTGGTGCAGATTGAGGTCGTTCCTGCGCAGCTGCTGGTTGTTGAGGTTTACCCCAGTTACCAGATTGGTTATCTGATGCACCTTGGCCACCAGAACGACCACCAAGCATTTGCATAATACCGTTGTAACCTTGAACCACAACCTCTGTTGTATAACGATCTTGTCCACTTTGGTCTTGCCATTTACGAGTCTGCAATTGGCCTTCAACATAGACTTGAGAACCTTTACGAAGATACTCACCAGCGACTTCAGCTAACTTTCCAAACAGCGCAACTCGGTGCCATTCTGTTTTTTCACGTTGCTCACCTGTCGCTTTATCACGCCATGATTCTGACGTTGCAATCGTGATGTTAGCCACAGCACTGCCATTAGGCATATAACGAACTTCAGGATCTCCACCAAGATTTCCCACTAAAATTACTTTGTTTACTCCACGGCTTGCCATAGATTGCTCCGTCTTTAACTTATACAGTTTCGTTTAGCTCAATAGAATACCACGCTTTATTCTCCACTCAACCACCTTGATTGATCCAATCCTAAAACTAAACCAATAATGTCCAACTTTCCCTGATATTACGAGAAAGCTCTCACTAAAAAAGAGAAACAATTTAGCACCCAAAAATTTTCTTTGAGTTCTCTCGAATTCCATAGGTAAAGAGAATGAACTTAGGTCAAAAATTAGGCAGCGTGATCGTCAATTCACACAAAAGGAGATGATCATGAAAAAGTCTAACTACGTTCGCACACTATACGCTACCTATTGTGACAACTTAATAAGCCAACATAATATGGTTAATATCACTCAAGACTTTGACCTCAACATTACGACTTGCCATATAGAACAACTTTTCCAACATAAATCTGACGATAAACATAAAATTGTCATGTTTGACTATCAAGATCGGCAACATCTTATTCCCTATATGTCTCAATCTCACCAATTTAATATGGCTGTAGAAACAATCGTAATTAATGTTCCTCACCGCATACACACCGAAAAACTGCTGGAGCTCGGGAACTTAAAAGGCGTTTTCTATCGTCAAGATTCCACAGAACAAATACGGCTTGGACTGTCCGAAATACAGAAGGGACAAAACTGGCTCCCGCGACATGTCACGAGCCAATTAATTCACTACTATCGCCATCTATTTCGAAATCAAGCACTAAAAGCCGCTATTGATTTAACCTCCAGAGAAATTCAAATCTTACGTTCTCTTCAAACAGGCGCAAGCAATATGCAGATGGCAGAAACCCTCTTTATTAGTGAATTCACAGTGAAATCGCACCTATATCAAATATTCAAAAAACTCGCCGTTAAAAACAGAACACAGGCAATCAGTTGGGCAAACAATAACTTAGTCTCATAAATGAGCCTGCTAGCTTTTTCGTTTTAAAATAGATATAGATATAAATAAAGATAGTTAGAAATCCCCCAAGAACATGCTAGAGTTAAATGACTAAGTTTCGCTCTAGATTTATTATAAAAAACGGATCAAAGGTTTTATCAATGATTAAAAAATGTCTTTTCCCAGCTGCTGGCTACGGTACTCGCTTCCTTCCTGCAACAAAATCAATGCCAAAAGAAATGATGCCAGTCGTCAATAAACCTCTAATCGAATACGGCGTGGAAGAGGCTATCCTTGCCGGAATGGATGGCATGTGCATAGTTACTGGACGTGGTAAACACTCCATCATGGATCACTTCGATCTTAACTACGAGCTTGAACACCAAATTAAAGGCACTAACAAAGAAGAACTTTTAGGTGATATTCGCGAAATCATCGGTAAGTCTAACTTCACCTTTATTCGCCAGCGCGAAATGAAAGGACTAGGTCATGCAATCCTAACGGGGCGCGAATTAGTTGGTGATGAACCGTTTGCTGTTGTCCTAGCGGATGACCTTTGTGTAAATGAAGAGCAAGGCGTTTTAGCTCAAATGGTCGCTCTATTCAAACAGTTCCGTTGCACTATCGTTGCGGTTCAAGAAGTACCTGAAGACGAAACTCATAAGTACGGTGTTATCGCAGGTGAGATGATTAAAGATGACTTATTTAGAGTCGATGATATGGTCGAGAAACCAGAACCGGGTACAGCACCAAGTAACTTAGCCATCATTGGTCGTTACATCCTTACTCCAGATATCTTCGATCTAATTGAGCAAACCGAACCTGGTAAAGGTGGTGAAATTCAAATCACCGATGCGCTACTAAAACAAGCTCAAGCGGGTTGTGTTCTTGCTTATAAATTTAAAGGCAAACGCTTTGACTGTGGTAGTGTTGAAGGTTACATCGAAGCAACAAATTACTGCTTCGAAAATCTTTATAAGAAAGACGAAAAGAAAGTTGAACTAGGTAAACATTCAACTGAAAAAGCTCAAAAATAATTAGCAAAAAGTCACAATCAAAAAACAGTACTGGTAATATTTACTAGTACTGTTTTTTTATCCAGTATGTCTTTGCAGATACTTCACACTATGTAATACTTGATTAACTTATCATTTCGTAAAGCATAAGAGCAAAGTTGATGGATAAAATTGAACTAAGGGGTGCTCGCACTCATAACCTAAAAAACATTAGTCTCACTTTGCCCCGAGACAAGTTAATTGTCATCACCGGGCTATCTGGCTCCGGCAAATCCTCTCTCGCTTTTGATACTCTTTATGCTGAAGGGCAACGACGCTATGTCGAATCACTGTCTACTTACGCTCGCCAATTTCTATCTTTGATGGAAAAGCCCGACGTTGATCATATCGAAGGACTATCTCCTGCTATTTCAATCGAGCAAAAATCAACATCGCATAACCCTCGTTCTACAGTAGGCACCATTACTGAGGTATACGATTATCTTCGTCTGCTTTATGCACGCGTCGGGGAACCTCGTTGCCCAACCCATAATGTTCCTCTTGCTGCACAAACGATAAGCCAAATGGTTGATAAGGTTCTAGAGTTACCTGAAGGGGATCGCATGATGCTTCTTGCCCCTATCATTAAAGAACGTAAAGGCGAACATGTTAAAACACTTGAGAATCTCGCCGCACAAGGTTTTATCAGAGCTCGTATTGATGGTGAAACCTGTGATCTTACCGATCCACCAACGTTAGAGTTACATAAAAAACATACGATAGAAGTGGTTGTTGACCGATTCAAAGTACGTACTGGTCTCGATCAACGTTTGGCAGAGTCATTTGAGACCGCATTGGAGCTTTCTGGTGGTATCGTCGTGGTCACTTCAATGGATGGGCAAGGAGAAGAAATCGTATTCTCATCAAACTTCGCGTGCCCTCATTGTGGTTATAGCATGAGAGAATTAGAGCCTAGGTTGTTTTCATTCAACAATCCAGCGGGGGCCTGCCCTACCTGTGATGGACTCGGTGTTCAACAATATTTCGACGCTGAGCGAGTAATCCAAGATCCGTCATTAAGCCTGGCTCAAGGAGCAATAAAAGGATGGGATCAGCGTAATTTTTACTATTTCCAGATGCTGACATCTTTGGCTGAGCACTATCAATTTGATCTTCAAATGCCATTTAATAAGTTAAGTAGCCAAATTCAAAATATGGTGTTAAATGGCTCAGGTAGTGAATCTATTGAGTTTAAGTATGTTAATGACCGAGGAGACATTCGAGTTAAGCGTCACCCATTTGAAGGAATTTTGCATAACTTTGAGCGCCGTTATCGCGAAACAGAATCTAATTCTGTGCGTGAAGAACTGAATAAATACATCTCGAATAAACCATGTTCAACGTGTGACGGCACAAGATTAAAAACCGAAGCGCGTCATGTTTTTATTCAAGATACATCACTACCTGAAATTGTCGAACTAAGTATTTCTGATGCTTTGCAGTTCTTTGCATCTCTTCAACTTGAAGGACAAAAGGCAAAAATTGCTGAGAAAGTCATGAAAGAAATCAACGATAGACTGAATTTTCTCGTCAACGTTGGTCTGAATTATTTAAATCTATCCCGAAGTGCGGAAACTTTATCTGGAGGAGAAGCGCAACGAATTCGACTTGCCAGTCAGATTGGTGCAGGATTAGTTGGCGTGATGTACGTGTTGGATGAACCTTCAATTGGCTTGCATCAACGTGACAACGAACGCTTATTAAAGACTTTGAATCATTTGCGAGATCTTGGCAATACCGTAATTGTGGTCGAACACGATGAAGATGCCATTCGTACCGCTGACCATGTTATTGATATAGGCCCCGGAGCGGGAGTTCATGGTGGCCAGGTCGTAGCACAAGGCGACATCAACGATATCCTCTCAAGTGAGCATTCAGTAACAGGGCAGTTTTTAAGTGGAAAGCGCTCCATTGAGATTCCTAAAAAACGGATCAAGCGTGATAGCAAAAAAGTTGTTGAGGTTCGTGGTGCATCAGGCAATAACTTGAACAATGTCAATTTATCTATCCCTGTAGGCTTGTTCACGTGTGTCACCGGCGTATCTGGCTCAGGCAAATCAACATTGATCAACGATACATTTTTCAAAATTGCTCATACCGCATTAAATGGTGCAACCACATCCACACCCGCTCCGTATAAAAAAGTAAAAGGGCTAGAACATTTTGACAAGGTCATTGATATTGACCAAAGCCCTATCGGTCGAACTCCTCGCTCAAACCCAGCGACTTATACTGGCATTTTCACCCCGATTCGAGAATTGTTTGCTGGCACTCAAGAAGCTCGCTCTCGAGGGTACAAGCCGGGACGTTTCAGTTTCAATGTCCGTGGTGGTCGTTGTGAAGCATGCCAAGGCGATGGTGTAATTAAAGTTGAAATGCACTTTTTACCTGATGTGTATGTTCCATGTGATATCTGTAAAGGAAAGCGCTACAACCGCGAAACATTAGAAGTGCACTACAAAGGTAAGACGATCGATGAAGTACTTGGAATGACGGTTGAGGATGCGCATACCTTCTTCCAACCTGTGCCTGTAATTGCTCGAAAATTGCAAACCTTGATGGATGTTGGACTTTCTTACATTCGATTAGGGCAAGCCGCAACAACGTTATCAGGTGGTGAAGCCCAACGAGTTAAGCTTGCTAAAGAATTATCCAAACGCGACACCGGAAAAACTTTATACATCCTAGATGAGCCTACAACTGGCCTTCATTTTCACGATATTGAACAACTGCTTTCTGTACTCCATCGCTTACGCGATCATGGGAATACAGTTGTAGTCATTGAGCATAACTTAGATGTCGTTAAGACCGCAGATTGGATAATTGATCTCGGACCAGAAGGTGGACAAGGTGGCGGTGATATTATTGCTCAAGGTACGCCAGAACAAGTATCAAAAGTTGAATGTTCTCATACCGCCCGATTCCTAAAGACTATGTTAAACTAGAATTAAACTTCTATTTGCTTGATGATAGAAACAAGTAAATTATTCTGACGGACGCAATGGCACAATTACTGGTTAGAGGAACGCAACTTCAAGACAGCCCAGCAAAAGCACCGCTTAATAAACGGTTCATCTTTGCTTTAGGGGTCATTTACCTGTTTGCTATCCACCTACCTTGGCCTGTATTTTCATTGGTTGAGCGCCCTACCAATAGCGCAATGCCAACGAACCTTATTACTTGGATGTCGATAAGCCTACTTATTAGCCTTGGCTTAGTTCAAGTAATACGTCATCGTTATTTACGCTACTCAAAGCTCACTATTGGCTTCTTTGGTTGCAGTATTTTGATGACACTGCCTTTGCTTTACAGCAACCCTCAAATAGATGAATCAAGTCCACGCCTTATAGGTTTTTGGGCTGGTTTTCTCTTGTTTGTTTTACTGCAGCAATTTCATTTCAGTAATCAACACAAACAGCGGATTATTTGGTTTATTGTATTAGCAGGATGGATTGAAGCTATTCGAGGTTACCTATTATTTGATATTCTTCAGCTCAACTTGCCGCAGCTGGCGCAAGTTTCCGTTTGGCTCAGCAATAATCAAATCGTTACCACATTTAGTGACTCTAACTCCATAGCCGCTTTTTTAGCCACTGCGGTCGTTGCTTCTGGATACTTATTATCACGAATAATTAAGCAATACAGTCAGTTTAGCATTGTAGCCTTACTTTACCTTACCCCTGCACTGATGCTGCCACTGATTTTTATGCATTCGCCAATTATCGCGACATCAACCACCATTATTGGTTGTATGATGATATTGCCTTACCTATATAAGTTTGCCAGCCTCAAAAGACTAAAGGGGTGGACGGTATCGTTATTTATTGGTGTCACAATTAGCCTTGGAATGTTCTATCAATCTAGCGAAGAAGTTATCTCGATAGAGCGCCAACATGTGAATAGCTATATAACAAGCATCAAGCAAGCTTCAAATATGCTTATAGAGAAACCATTTACAGGATATGGTTATGGGCGTTTTGACGAAGAATACGTCTTATATAGTGCACGACAACATCAGTTAAACCCAACATTTCCACCAGCACTGACCGATCATATTCATCCACAAAATGAACCTATCTATTGGGCTGTCGAAGGAGGAGTATTAACATTATTATCGATGATTTTAGCGGCAATAATGGGAACAGGTCGAATTATATCGGCGAAGAATGGCACCCGTTTAGCGAGCTTTGCTTTGCTTTTACCTATATCGATACAAGCTCAATTCTCATCACTATTCTACGTTTCAAGTATTCATTGGATTACGTTGATGATTCTCTTTTTCTGGGTTGATCAACGCGTAGCTCGCTATAAATCAATACCAATAGTGAAATGGCAAAACAAAATCATAACATTGGTCACCGTATTAATTCCGATGATTACTATTTTTACCATCGTTGGAATATTACACGACCAACAGCGCTTAACTCAATACCGACAAACGCTAGATAACCTCACACTAAACCAGCTCATCTTACCTTCATTTTGGCAAGATGAGCTAAAAGAGTTTTCTTTAGTGTATGCATTAGAACATTCGAAGAAAAGCGCACATACTGAAACGGATGTTCAGTGGTTACTCAATAAAATAAAATTACACCCTCGTCCATATTACTATCAATTATTAATCGATATGTACCATCAACTTGGTGATGAAAACCGAGCTAAACTAACTCAAACAGAAGCACGTTATTTGTTTCCGACAGAGTCTTTTATATCAAAATACAGTGATACCGCGCGACTTAATTAGTTACCGTTAAATATCAGCGGGCTTTTTCTAAGGCTTGCTCTAGAGCACTTAAACATAGTGCTATATTTTCTTCACTTGCGCTGTAGCCCATTAACCCTATTCGCCACGCTTTACCTGCTAATGCCCCTAGGCCTGCTCCGATCTCCAAGTTGAAGTGCTCGAGAAGGTAACTTCTCACCTTAGCATCATCAACACCATCTGGAATATAAACCGAGTTAAGCTGTGGCAAACGAACGCTTTCTTCAACCACAAATGTTAACCCAAGAGCCTCAAGGCCATCACGTAATTGATTGTGCATATGACGATGTCTAGCCCAAGCTGTTTCAAGTCCTTCTTTATGAAGTTTTAATAACGCCTCATGTAACGCGTATAAAGCATTAACTGGAGCAGTATGATGATAGCTGCGTTTTCCTTCCCCACTCCAATATCCAAGCACAAGACTTTGATCTAAAAACCAACTCTGTACTGGAGATGTTCGTGACTGAATCTTTTCAATCGCTGCACTCGAAAAAGTGAGTGGTGATAATCCAGGTACGCACGATAAACATTTTTGGCTACCAGAATAAACGGCGTCTAATTGCCATTCGTCGACCAATAGAGGCACACCACCTAGTGAAGTTACCGCATCGACAATCGTAAGCATGCCCTTCTCTTTTGCCATGCGAGAGATCGCTTGTGCATCACTTAATGCGCCAGTAGACGTTTCTGCATGAACAAAGGCGACGATTTTTGCATCTTGGTTAGCATTTATTGCAGCTTGGACTTTATCTAGACTAACTTCCGTTCCCCATTCATCATCAACGACAATGGCTTCACCACCGCAACGAAGAATGTTTTCACGCATTCGCTCACCAAACACGCCATTCCGACAAACGATAACCTTATCACCAGGCTCAATTAGATTGACGAAACACGCCTCCATTCCGGCGCTACCGGGTGCTGAAACCGCAATGGTAAAACTATTTTCCGTTTGAAATGCGTATTTTAGTAACTCTTTCAATTCATCCATCATTCCAATAAACAATGGGTCAAGATGCCCGACAGTCGGACGACTAAGTGCTTGCAATACCTGTGGAGAAATGTCCGATGGACCTGGTCCCATTAAAATACGTCGTGGTGGCTGAAAACTTTCGAACAACATAGCAATGCTCCTTTATTTATTATAGTTCTCGAGCCTAACGAAAAATTGAGCTTAGGACAATTCGACTCAAGTCTAGTGCATCTACATTTTTTAACGTTTTTTGATGAAACACACCAGTCGTAATAAATTTACCGTTGACAAAAGTCACACAAAAACGTTCAATACACTCGCTATAAAGCAGAAGAGGAGCACTGCCTAGGTAGATGTTTTGTGGAGCCTCAACTCCGATACAAAACATTAATGGGGAGCAGTGCCGAGGTAGGTCTTATTTGTGGGTATGACTTATCGGGTGATTGGGCTGAATCCCATCAACTGTCATCAGTTCTCAGCTGATGAGGGGCTTCTGAGGTATTGGTTAAATTCACCTCTAAACTCGCTCTAGAAATTCTCTCTTCACAAATATTAATCGTTGTGACCCAACATATTTTTTCATTTCATAAGTCGTGGGAGAAATGCCGTGAGTGCATTCAATGTAGCCAAATTTGGCGGAACTAGTGTCGCAAACCATGAAGCGATGAGCCGCAGTGCCGACGTGGTTGCTGCAAACGAAAGTACTAAACTGGTTGTTAGTAGTGCTTGTTCTGGAGTAACGAATTTATTAGTAGAACTCGCCAATGGAACAAAAGATACAGAGCGACGCCAAGAGTTACTGTCTCAACTGGCGGAGATTCACTTCTCGATAATTGAGAAACTCAATGATCAACAAGTAGAAATTAAAGCTGAGATTCAAGCAATATTAGATACTATATCGAGTTTAGCAGAAGCCGCATCATTCCAATCAAGTGCAAAACTAACGGATCATTTAGTCGCGTGTGGTGAGCTAATGTCTACATTTCTTTTTGCTCAAGTCATGCGAGATAAAGGAATGGATGCAGTCCGCTTTGATATTCGCGAAGTATTGCGCACCGACGACAACTTTGGTTGTGCAGAGCCTCAAGTTCAGGAGATTTCAACTCTAGCCAAAGAAAAACTAGAACTACTTTGTCAGAAGCACATTGTTGTAACTCAAGGTTTTATTGGTTCAGATGTAGAAGGTAACACGACCACACTAGGTCGGGGTGGAAGTGATTACTCTGCAGCATTAATAGCTGAAGGCGTTCAAGCCGCAGGGCTAGAGATTTGGACAGACGTACCTGGTATCTATACAACCGATCCTCGCATTGCTCCCGAGGCGCGAGCCATTCCAGAAATCAGTTTTAGTGAAGCGTCAGAGATGGCCAATTTTGGTGCTAAAATTCTTCACCCATCAACATTGTTACCCGCATTACGCCACGGTATTCCTGTTTTCGTAGGCTCCTCAAAAAACCCAGAAAAAGGCGGCACGTGGATTCGTAAGCGTGTAGAAAGTGCACCTTTGTACCGAGCATTAGCACTCCGAGCTAACCAGACAATGGTGACGATCCGAAGTGCAAAAATGTTCCATGCGTATGGTTTCTTAGCTAAGGTTTTTGAAATTCTGGCAAAACACAAGGTATCTGTCGACTTGATCACCACTTCAGAAATCAGTGTCTCACTTACGTTAGATAAAACCGATACGTCAGGCGGAGCCCCAGAACTGCCACCTGCAGTTCGTGCTGAATTAGAAGAGCTGGCAAATGTAGAAGTAGAACGTAACTTGAGTTTGATTGCGCTTATCGGCAATCATATGGAAACAAAAGGATATGCTAAAGAGGTATTTGGCACTCTTGGTGATTATAACCTGCGTATGATTTGTTATGGCGCGAGTGACCACAACTTATGTTTCCTCGTTGACGCCGACGAAGCAAAAGGGGTAATTCAGAAACTTCATTTGGATCTATTCGAATCGGAGTAATGACTCTCAATTTAGTTTCAAAAAAAAGAGGTTAGCTTAATGCTAACCTCTTTTTTATTCACGAATACCGATAATACAAGCTGTTATCCGATATTTGGACCCAACCATTTCTCAGCTTCAAGCATATCCCAGCCTTTACGTTGAGCATAATCTTCAACCTGATCTTGTTGAATTTGAGCAATGGCAAAATAACGACTCTCTGGATGAGAAAATATCCAACCAGAAACTGCGGCACCTGGATACATTGCATAACTGGTTGTTAACTGCATACCAATTTCTTGCTCAACATTCATCAGATCCCAAATAATTTGCTTTTCTGTATGCTCAGGACAAGCAGGGTAGCCAGGCGCTGGGCGAATACCTTGATATTTCTCTCGAATCAAATCGTCGTTGCCTAAGCTCTCATCCGCAGCAAAGCCCCAGTAATCTTTACGGGTTTGTTGATGTAGATACTCGGCAAAGGCTTCAGCTAAGCGATCGCATACGGCTTGAACAAGAATGGCATTATAGTCATCATTATTCGCTTTATAACGATCCGCCACTTCACGCTCACCGATTCCACCTGTAACAGCAAAAGCAGCTATATAATCAGCAACACCCGACGATTTGGGCGCAACATAATCCGCAAGACAATGATTGATGAAAGGTGGCTTTTTCTCGGACTGCTGACGTAATTGATTACTCACTTGTAATACTTCTGAACGAGACTCATCGCGGTATATTTCAATATCATCGCCCACACTATTTGCAGGGAAAATACCTACAATACCCGATGCAGAGATTTCACCTTCAGCTTCCACTGTGTCCAACATTTTTAATGCATCGTTAAACAAGCGAGTCGCTTCTTCGCCAACAACCTCATCCGTTAGTATACGAGGATATTTACCTGCTAACCCCCATGTCATAAAGAATGGTGTCCAATCAATATATTCTCGTAAAGTTGTGATCGACATATTTTTAATTACCTGCACACCTAGTTTATTCGGTTTAGGTGGCTGATAAGATGTCCAATCAATTTGCGCAGCGTTATCGCGTGCACGTTCTAATGAAATAGGTTTACTACGAGGACGCTTATTCGCATGTTGTTCGCGTACACGTTCATAGTCGGTATTTAACTTAGCAACAAAGTCAGGTTTTGTTTTTTCATTTAGCAATAACTGACAAACACCAACGGCACGAGAAGCATTTGAAACATAAACCACAGGTTCATCGTAGTTTTGTTCAATTTTTACAGCGGTATGTGCTTTGGATGTGGTAGCGCCGCCAATTAATAATGGCAGCTTCAAGCCTTGACGTTGCATCTCTTTGGCAACATAAACCATTTCATCTAATGATGGAGTAATAAGTCCGGAGAGGCCAATCATATCAGCATTTTCAGCAATCGCTGTTTTAATGATCGTTTCCGTTGGAACCATAACCCCAAGATCAACAATCTCATAGTTATTACATTGTAAAATAACTCCGACGATGTTTTTGCCAATATCGTGTACATCACCCTTTACGGTTGCCATCACGATTTTACCATTGGTTTCACCTGCCTGCTTGGTCGCTTCAATGAAAGGATTTAAATACGCGACGGCTTGCTTCATTACTCGTGCTGATTTAACAACCTGTGGTAAAAACATTTTCCCGGCACCAAACAGATCACCAACAATATTCATACCATCCATCAAAGGCCCTTCGATCACCTCGATTGGCATATCTGCATTTAGGCGAGCCGCTTCTGTATCCTCTTCAATGAACTCTGTAATGCCTTTTACTAATGCATGTGCAATTCGCTCATTGACAGGCAGTTCGCGCCACAATAATGCAGATCCATCATCAACCTTTTCTTGCCCTGCATCTCGATACTTATCCGCGATATCAAGCAATGCGTCGGTTGCATTAGGGTTTCTATTGAGAACAACATCTTCAACGGCGTCTTTTAACTCTTTTGGAATGTCATCATAAATCGCGAGTTGCGCCGCATTAACAATGCCCATATCCATACCATTTTTAAAACAATAGTAAAGGAACACAGCGTGAATCGCTTCACGCACAGGGTTATTACCACGGAAAGAAAAAGAGACATTGGAAACACCACCCGAAATCATCGCATGAGGAAGGTTATCTTTAATATCCTTTACTGATTCAATGAAATCTACCGCGTAGTTATTATGTTCTTCAATACCCGTTGCAACGGCAAAAATATTCGGGTCAAAGATAATATCTTCTGGCGGGAAACCCACTCGATTTACTAAGATATCGTAGGATTTTTGACAGATTTCAAATTTGCGTTCTCGGGTATCCGCCTGACCAACCTCATCGAAGGCCATCACAATAACAGCAAAACCATAGCGACGAATTAGCGTTGCTTGCTTGATAAAGTTATCAACTCCCTCTTTCATACTGATAGAGTTGACAATACCCTTACCCTGAACACATTTAAGTCCTTCTTCTAAAATTTCCCATTTAGAAGAGTCGACCATAATGGGCACTTTACAGATATCAGGTTCTGAGGCGCATAAGTTTAGGAAGCGCTTCATAGCAAATAATGAATCAAGCATCGCTTCATCCATATTGATATCAATAATATCAGCGCCTGCTTCCACTTGATGTAACGCAACGTCTAATGCTTCATCGTACAGTTCTTCTTTAATTAAACGCTTGAAACGTGCTGATCCGGTTACATTGGTACGCTCACCCACATTTTGAAATAGCGAGTCTTTACTAATTGTTAGTGCTTCTAAACCACTTAAACGACAGGCAACTTCGATCTCTGGTAACACACGAGGCTTAACACCTTCAACGGCTTCATACATTGCTTTGATATGTGCTGGCGTAGTACCACAACAGCCACCCACCAAATTTAAAAAGCCGCTTTCAGCCCACTCTTTAATATGGCCAGACATTTCATCAGCTTCTAAATCGTATTCACCAAATGCATTAGGCAAACCCGCATTAGGGTGAGCAGAAACATATGTTTCAGAGATACGCGACATTTCTGCAACGTATTGACGCAACTCATCAGGACCCAATGCACAGTTCAAACCAAATGAAATTGGTTCAATATGACGTAGCGAGTTGTAAAAAGCTTCTGTGGTTTGTCCGGATAACGTACGCCCTGAAGCATCCGTGATGGTACCTGACACCATTACAGGTAATTTATATCCTATTTGCTCAAACACACCACTAATCGCAAAAACAGCAGCTTTAGCATTGAGTGTATCAAAAACCGTTTCAACGAGAATTAAATCACTGCCACCTTCGATTAGGGCTAATGTAGATTCTGTGTAAGCTTCAACTAATTCATCAAAGCTCACATTACGAAAACCGGGATCATTTACATCAGGAGAGATAGAACAAGTTCTATTAGTTGGGCCTAAAACACCAGCAACAAAACGTGGACGATCTGGTGTTTCCGCTGTTTTTTCATCTGCAACTTTTCGAGCAATACGTGCAGCTTCCAGGTTTATTTCTGCAGAAAGAGATTCCATCTCATAATCTGCCATTGCAATCGTAGTCGCGTTAAAAGTATTCGTTTCCAGAATATCAGCACCGGCATCTAAGTATTCTTTATGAATATCTCGAATTATTTTCGGTTGGCTTAATACTAAAAGATCATTATTACCTTTAAGATCACAATGCCAATCAGCGAAACGTTCTCCACGATAATCTTCTTCTTGAAGCTTATAATTTTGGATCATCGTTCCCATCCCGCCATCGATAAGCAGGATTCGTTCTTTTAGTTGCGATTCAAGCTGATCTTTTACATTCTTTACCACGTTACAGCCTCGTTCTATTAATTTTCTTTATACTTCTAACAAACAACACTAGAAATCTAGACGTCTAAAAAAGCACACATACTAGGCATTTTAACATGAAATATACAAGTCACTCTATTAAAGAAAAACATAATAAAGATGAAAGATTTTCATGAACACATTACCTTCGGTCTAGTGATATTAGATAGGAGAAATTTGATAAGTATTCAGGCGATATTAGATTTGTTATTCTCCAAAGAGAAAGTCATAGCACAAAAAAGCAAAGATACTCTATTTGACAAAGAGTTGCGCTTCCCACATAACCACTAACCAGCTGAACTGCCGCTCCAAGCTTACTCACACAGTCACTACGCTTCCAGCACAATCTCTAACAAACACAAAAAAGCCTTAGCATTTCTGCTAAGGCTTATGTGCTCTATTGTAAAGTACGTGGCGGAACGGACGAGAGTTCCTATGTTGCAAGATGCAGCGGTTCCCGGCGTGGCAGGTCGCGTTCTCTAAACAAATAAGCTAACCAACTGAACTTCCGCTCTACTTTCACTAACACAGCCACAACGCTTCAAGCACAATCTCTAACAAACACAAAAAAGCCTTAGCATTTCTGCTAAGGCTTATGTGCTCTATTGTAAAGTACGTGGCGGAACGGACGAGACTCCTTATCTTGCAAAATGCAGCGGTTCCCGGCGTGACAGGTCGCTTTCTCTAAACAAATAAGCTAACCAACTGAACTGCCGCTCCACTTTCACTAACACTGCGACGATGTTTTCACAGCACAATTTCTAACAAACAAGCACAAAAAAGCCTTAGCATTTCTGCTAAGGCTTATGTGTAAATGGCGGAACGGACGAGACTCGA
>CANNGN010000018.1 GCA_947504195.1 uncultured Vibrio sp.
GACACTAGCTCAGTTGGTAGAGCGCAACCTTGCCAAGGTTGAGGTCACGAGTTCGAACCTCGTGTGTCGCTCCAATTTTCAAAAAACATTATTGTCGGCATTACCAAGGACAATAATTACGGACGCGGGATGGAGCAGTTTGGTAGCTCGTCGGGCTCATAACCCGAAGGTCGTAGGTTCAAATCCTGCTCCCGCAACCAATTTCTTATAGAAACAATTCAACAGAATATTCACGCTCTTTGTCCTCATATTCAATCAGTATTACTTCAACGCATATTAATAATTATTAATTGAGTTACTGTATTACGTTCTTATTATATCCATATTCGTCACACCCCTGATAGATAAAGGGATAGAGCTTTTGTAATATTTGTAATCAACAGAGTTATCCACAAAAAAAATCTGTGGATAACTCTGTTTATAATCTGTATTTTAGATAACTTGTGATCTGCGTAACAAAAGATCGTACAGGTAATTAAATCTTGATCTGAACACGTAAAAAATCATAACCTGTTGCTTTTTATGACTTTTTTTATTTTTTGTGATTTCTATCTAGATCTAAACGGGATCGTTTGTCAATAGTTCTTTGATCTTTATATTTAATTATTAATGTGGCTAACTTTTTTTAAGGCTCAGTGTTTTATCATTATTATGTACTTTGTCCACACGGCTGGTTTTTGGTAATGGCATTAAAGTAAAAAGCACTTTTTCAGCCACATTCATAGCTACGCATCTCTAGGTAGGCCTTTCTCAATAATTCTAATTAGCCGGAGGTGTTTTCCATTTCTGTTGTTCTCCGTTTCATGGAGTTGATGGAGTGCCCAGCGAATGTGTTCATCAATAAGTTCGTTTATTCCCAGTCTTTGTTTTAACGCATTTATGCTACGTTCAGAACTTGGCCCATTTCCGATTGCGATGGCAATATTGCGCAACCACTGATTATGGCCGATTCGGCGAATTGGCGAGCCTTGTAACTGGTTTAAGAACGTCTCTTCATCCCACATAAATAGATCGACTAAATCCGGTGTATTAAAAATAGCGCGACGTTTAAAGTCATCTTGCTTCGTTAATGGAGCATCTCGATTCCAAGGACAGACTAGTTGGCAATCATCACAGCCGTAAATGCGGTTTCCTATCGCCTTACGATACTCCTCGGGAATTGAACCCGAATATTCGATAGTAAGATAAGAGATGCACTTTCTTGAATCGACGACACCTTCTGCGACGATAGCTCCCGTAGGGCAAGATGTAATGCATGCTGTGCACTTTCCACATTGGTTAGTACTTGGTTCATCAATGGGTAATGGAATATTTACCATCAACTCCCCAAGAAAAAACCAAGATCCGGCTTCTTGGTCGAGTATCAAGGAGTGTTTCCCAGTCCATCCCAATCCTGCACGTTGAGCTAAAGGACGCTCCAAAACGGGCGCAGAATCAACGAATGGGCGACAGTTAAGTTCGGAATATTCTTCTTGGATTTTATTTCCAAGTTTTTTTAGCTGATTTCTAACCAGTTTGTGGTAATCACGCCCCAAAGAATAACGACTGATATAGGCGTGGGAAGGAGTATTTAGTGTACTTGCAAAACGGGCCTGAGGTGGAAGGTATTGCATTCGTGCGCTAATCACTCTAATAGTGCCAGGCAGGAGCTCTCCGGGACGTGCACGCATCATGCCGTGACGAGCCATCCAATCCATCTCGCCGTGATAACCTGAATCTAACCAGTGTTGTAATTCAGCTTCATGCTCGTTTAAATCAATATCACTGATCCCGACTTTGTCGAATCCGAGTTCTTTAGCCCAAATCTTTATTTTGTCTGCTAATTCCTGATAATTGATCATGTGACGATCTTAATACTCTCGGATTAAAAAAGGGTGCGAATATTATCGGATATTTATACTAGGATCTAGGTAAAGCCGTTTATGATCCTCGATAACAGATAAATATTTGTAAATTTTCTTTGCCTTTGTACAAGAATGCTTGTGCTGATGATCGAACCCAGTTTACTATTTCGCCTCTTTAGTTTGTAGTAGAGAGTTTTATTTGATGACCAGTAAATCCATATTCCTTAAAGATGAAGAAGCCACCATCGAATTAGGCAATGCACTGGCTGGTTTGTGTACACAAAGTACCACCTTGTATCTTTATGGCGATCTAGGGGCAGGAAAAACTACCTTTAGTCGTGGTTTTATTAGAAGGTTAGGTCATCAGGGCAATGTTAAAAGTCCAACTTATACTATAGTTGAACCTTATCAATTAGAGTCTTGGGAAGTGTATCATTTCGACCTTTATCGGTTATCTGATCCTGAAGAGCTAGAATTTATGGGTGTTCGTGATTACTTTTCTCCCCAGTCTATTTGTATTGTCGAATGGCCTGAAAAAGGGGAAGGCGTTCTTCCTTTGCCAGATCTTGATATTATAATTCGTTACCGCGACCAACAGAGAGTCGCTGAATTAACCGCACACAGTGCCTATGGGAAAGTCTTATTGTGTCAGTTGACGTTATGAAAAATTTTAAACAAATAATCTCCAGTTTTACTCTGTTCATTCTTATATTGGCTTGCATGCCTTCTTTTTCTGCGAGCGCAAACACTTTAAAAGGCGTTCGAGTATGGCCAGCGCCAGATGAAACTCGTGTAGTGATCGACCTTAATAATGAATCTCACTACAGTTATTTTTCGCTATCAAATCCACAACGTTTAGTCGTCGATATTTTAGATATATCCAATAAAGTTAAATTACCAATTGATACCGCTAAGAGTCCGATTTTAAAAAAAATTCGCCTTAGCACCCCAAAAGATGATACTTCGCTCCGTTTGGTATTTGATTTAACTAAACCCGCTGAAACCGAAGTGTTTAAGCTGGCTCCAACACCAAATGGTGAGTATGGGCACCGTTTAGTGATTGATATCGCGCACCCAAACAAAAACTCAAACGATAAAGTATCTAGCACCGTATCATCAGCCAATACGACTAATTCGAACAGTGTCGCTAGAGATGCGTCTCAGTATATTGGACAAGATGATGTAATCGTGGCTATTGATGCAGGTCATGGTGGTGAAGATCCTGGCTCAATTGGCCCTGGTGGAAACTACGAAAAAAATGCCACTTTAGCTATTTCAAAGAAACTTGCTGCCAAATTGAATGCAATTTCTGGCGTGAAAGCGGTATTAACTCGGACCGGGGACTACTTCGTTCGGTTAAATAAGCGATCAGATATTGCTCGAAAAAATAAAGCACATTTACTCGTTTCCATTCACGCTGACGCATTTGAAACACCGCAACCTCGTGGGGCTTCAGTATTTGTATTGAATACTCGTCGTGCGAATACGGAAATATCTAAGTGGGTTGAAAATCATGAACGCCAATCGGAGTTACTAGGCGGAGCGGGGCAGGTTCTGGCTAAAAACAATAGCGACCCTAATGTAAGTCAAACATTATTGGATCTTCAATTTAGCCATTCACAAAAAGAAGGTTACAAATTAGCTAAAGACATTTTGTCGGAAATTGGGAAAGTGGCATATTTGCATAAAAAGAGCCCGGTAAATGCCAGTCTAGCGGTTCTTAAGTCTCCTGATATTCCTTCAGTTCTTGTTGAAACTGGGTTTATCTCTAATCCAAAAGAAGAAAAGTTACTCTTTAGCCGTCTTCATCAGGATAAACTTGCCAACTCAATGACAAAGGCGATAGTCCAATATTTTGATGATAACCCACCGGAAGGGACGTTGTTTGCCGCACGTAAAAAAGCGACAAAACATGTGGTCAAATCGGGTGAATCATTGTCGATAGTGGCTAAGCGTTACGGAACGAGCGTTGATCGATTACTTGAAACCAACAAATTGAAGTCAACGACGTTACGAGTTGGGCAAGTATTGCTTGTTGGTGGCACATCATCTCCTTCTATTTCGACGCCAAATAGTCAAGTCATTGAAAATAAAGTGATAATCCACACAGTCAAGCCTGGTGAATACCTTGGTCAACTTGCGACTCGTTACAATGTTAGTGTCACCTCGATCAAACAACAGAACAAATTGAAATCGTCAGTATTAAAAGTGGGTCAAAAACTAAAAATAACCACAAAAGTAAGCAGGATAGTTACACAGAAAAAGCCTGTGAATATTGCACCTGTGAAAACAACTAAAGTGGTAACCCACTCGGTTAAGCCTGGAGAGTACCTTGGTCAACTCGCGACTCGTTATGATGTAAGTGTTGCGTCGATTAAGCAACAGAATAAGCTGAAGTCTTCGGTACTGAAAGTCGGCCAAAAGCTGAAAATAACGACAAATAAAGGCGTTGTAACACCATCAAAACCAGCACCATTACGAAAATATAAAGTGCGCCGTGGGGACTTTCTTAGCAAAATCGCAAGTCGATTTAATGTCAGTGTGAATTCATTGCGAGCAACGAATAAGCTCAGAACTGACCGATTACTTGTCGACCAAGTGCTACTTATTCCGGAAAAATAAATGATGCCCATACAGATATTACCTGCTCGATTAGCAAACCAAATAGCCGCAGGTGAAGTGGTCGAGCGACCCGCATCTGTCGTCAAAGAATTAGTTGAAAATAGCCTCGACTCTGGTGCTACACGTATCGATATTGATATCGAAAAAGGTGGTGTAAAGCTGATACGTGTTAGGGATAACGGGTCTGGAATCGCCAAAGATGAATTAACACTCGCATTAAGTCGTCATGCAACCTCGAAAATTCATACGCTCGATGATCTTGAAGCCATCGTTAGTTTAGGATTTCGTGGGGAAGCGCTTGCCAGTATAAGTTCAGTCTCTAGACTCACTTTAACTTCAAGGACGCCGACTCAAGAACAAGCGTGGTTAGCGTATTGTGAAGGTCGTGACATGGATGTGAGCCTAAAACCAACGGCACATCCTATTGGTACCACCATTGAAGTTCTCGATCTGTTCTTTAACACACCGGCACGCCGAAAGTTCCTGCGTACTGAAAAAACCGAATTCAGCCATATTGATGAGTTGTTAAAGCGAATTGCGTTAAGTCGATTTGATGTGTCGATTACATTACGCCACAACGGATCAGTAGTACGGCAATATCGAGCAAGTACAACTGATGCGCAAATCGAGAAGAGAATCGCAACCGCTTGTGGTACGCAATTTGTTCGTCATATGCTCAAAGTCGAGCTCGAACACCAAGGGTTAAAGTTGCATGGTTGGATTGTTGATCCTCACGGAGCTCGCCAGCAGAGCGATTGGCAATACTGTTATGTGAATGGGCGAATGATGAAAGATAAACTCATCAATCACGCGATTCGTCAAAGTTACGAAAATAGCCTTCGTCCCGACCAGTATCCGGCATACGTGATTTATATTGAGATCGATCCTCATCACGTCGATGTTAATGTGCACCCAGCAAAACACGAAGTGCGATTCCACCAGGCGAGACTTGTTCACGATTTTATTTATCAAGCATTAACGAGTGCGCTAGCGGAAGCTGAGTATATCGAGCAACCCGCTCAGAATGAGGCGGCATTTCACTACTCAAACGACGACGCATCATCATCTCAACCAACGACAGAGTTAGACAATACGCCGACTTACCCTCGACAAGCTAAGCGTGAATTTACTGATCATATCGCAGAGGGAAACCGCAAGCCTCGCTCGCCAGAGCTAAAAGATAAAAATCAGTACCGCTATCAACCCGAAAAAGCACCAAGCCAGAAACAAGTGAGTGCCTATAAGGCATTGATGCAGACTGAAGTTGATGACGTGGTTGCAAAGCCGTTAGTATTGCCTTCGACTGGATCAAACTCGACGGCTGCGAATCACGAACCTTGCAAAGGTAGTGCACCAATTACCGAGATTGGAAAAGCGGTGACTATCGTCGAGGGTTGTTTTTTACTCGTTCAATCGACCCCGAACCCTTGCTTGATTTCCCTTCATCGAGCTCAGTGGCTAAGGACAAGGAAGCAACTAGATTCAACCAAACAGGATCTTCTGTCTCAGCCTTTGCTTATTCCATTGACCTTTACGGTTACTGAGGAAGAACGGAAGGTTTTTGATCAGCTTATAGAGTCATGTTCTCACTTAGGTATTGAGATTACGTTGCGACCAAGTCGAAAAGTGATGGTGATGAGTGTTCCTCAACCATTACGCCAACAAAATTTACAAAAGCTGTTACCAAACCTGATCTCCTACGCGGCTTCTCAGGTACTTACTCAGTCAGAGCAACATATCGATTTGTTGGCGGATTGGCTGACAAATCATATTGTTGCTGAACAAAGCACGTATACTTTATCAGAAGCCATTCAACTTATTGCGGAACTTGAACAGCTTTGGGAGGGTCTATTACCATTAGATGATCTTAAGCTTATTCGACAAGTTGATTTTTCATCGACCATAACGGCATTACATTCATGACTAAACCATTACCACTTGCCATTTTTTTGATGGGCCCTACCGCTTCAGGAAAAACGGATTTGGCGATCCGGCTGCGACAGGCGTTCCCCGTAGACATTATTAGTGTTGATTCCGCGCTTATCTATAAAGGAATGGATATTGGTACTGCGAAACCAAGTCAGAAAGAGTTGGATTTAGCACCGCATCGGTTAATTAATATTCTTGATCCTACCGAAGCTTATTCAGCGGCAGAATTTCGGCGAGACGCCTTGAAAGAGATGGAAGAGATTGTTGCAAAAGGGCGGATTCCATTGCTTGTTGGTGGAACGATGTTGTACTACAAAGCGCTATTGGAAGGCCTTTCACCTTTACCTAGCGCTGATGCGACGATTAGACAACAGATTGAGGAAGAAGCGTTAACTCATGGGTGGCAATATTTGCATGATGCATTAGCGGAAATTGATCCTATTTCGGCAAAGAGAATACACCCAAATGATCCGCAAAGGTTAACGCGTGCATTGGAAGTTTATCGAATTTCGGGTAAAACTCTTACTGAGTTAACTCAAGTGAAAGGCGAGGGGCTCCCTTATCGAGTCGAACAGTTTGCGATTGCTCCCAACGATCGCAAAGAGTTACATCGTCGTATTGAACTGCGATTTAACCGTATGATTGAGTCTGGATTTGTGAATGAAGTGAAGGATCTTCACAATCGAGGTGATCTTCACCCAGATTTACCTTCTATTCGCTGTGTTGGATATCGCCAAGTGTGGGATTATCTAGATGGAACGACTACTTTAGAAGATGCTGTTTTTCGCGGTGTGTGTGCCACTCGCCAGTTGGCCAAACGTCAAATTACATGGCTAAGAGGCTGGGATGAGTTGATGTGGCTCGATAGCGAGGATATCGATCAGGCATTTGAATTAGTGTCAAAAACAATAGCCTCCAACTGAGATGGCTGTGTATAATAGCATTGCTTAAGTTAGGAATTTCGTAGGAGTTCTTTCATTTTTTTACCCCGTTGTTAATTTTTTATACAACATTAGGGTAGTTTTAACTCGTGTTGTATAGTTGCAAATACGAACTAAACTCAAAGCACCAATAGCTAAATAAATTATTAAAAATACAAAATAAGGAAAATAAAAATGGCTAAAGGACAATCTTTACAAGACCCATTCTTGAATGCACTACGTCGTGAGCGCATTCCTGTTTCAATTTACCTTGTGAACGGTATTAAGCTTCAAGGGCAAATCGAATCTTTTGATCAATTTGTGATCCTTTTGAAGAATACTGTGAGCCAAATGGTTTATAAGCATGCGATTTCTACCGTTGTGCCTGCTCGTGCGGTTAGTCATCATACAGCCGATCGCCCGCAAGAGCGTACAGAGAAATCAGAAGATTAAGTTTTTGCATATAAGTATTAAACGTATGATATTGAGGAGTTGGTTGCTTGTTTGACCGTTATGAAGCCGGTGAACGAGCCATACTTGTTCATATAAATTTTACGCAAGAATGTGAATGGGACGATCTGGCAGAGTGTCAGATGCTTGTCTCTTCTGCGGGTGTTGAAACGTTGCAAGTTGTTACGGGCAGTCGTCAAGCACCACATTCTAAATATTATGTTGGTGAAGGCAAAGCTCAAGAAATTGCCCAAGCAGTTCGTTATTCTGAAGCCGATGTGGTTATATTTAACCACGCACTTTCACCCGCTCAAGAGCGTAATTTAGAACAATTATGTGAATGTCGAGTGATTGATCGTACTGGACTTATTCTGGATATTTTTGCTCAGCGAGCGCGTACTTATGAAGGTAAACTTCAAGTCGAGCTTGCTCAATTAAGGCATCTTTCAACGCGATTAATTCGGGGCTGGACGCACTTAGAGAGGCAAAAAGGTGGAATCGGTCTACGTGGGCCTGGTGAAACTCAGCTCGAGACAGACCGTCGTTTGTTGCGGGATCGTATCAAAGCGATATTGCGTCGACTTGCAAAAGTATCGAAGCAGCGTGAACAAGGACGACGAGCGCGAAATCGAGCGGAAATACCCACCATTTCCTTGGTGGGCTATACTAACGCAGGGAAATCTACACTATTTAATCAAATCACTGATGCCAACGTTTATGCCGCGGATCAACTGTTTGCGACACTCGATCCGACTTTACGAAAAATTGAGCTGGAAGATGTTGGACTAGCGATACTTGCAGATACCGTTGGTTTTATTCGCCATCTTCCCCATGATTTAGTTGCCGCATTTAAGGCAACGTTACAAGAAACTCAAGAAGCTGACATTTTGTTACATGTTGTTGATGCCAGTGATGAGCGTTTTCGTGAGAATATGGACGCTGTAGATACGGTATTGTCTGAGATTGACGCCGGTGATGTTCCCGTATTGTTGGTGATGAATAAAATTGACAGCATGGATCATCAGGAACCTCGAGTGGAATATGATGATGAAGGGGTTCCAGTTTGTGTATGGGTGTCAGCAATGCAAGGCCTGGGCATGGAAGAATTATTCCAAGCTTTATCTAAGCGTCTTGCGGTACAAGTTGTAGAACATCAATTACGAATTCCTCCTGAGTATCAAGGTCGACTTCGTAGTTTATTTTACCAATCAATGGCAATTCAGCAGGAAGAATATGACGACGAAGGTAATTTGTTAATTAATATTCGTATGCAGGAATCAGATTGGTATAAACTAGAGAAAAGAGAGAGCGTAGTTTTTCGTGACTTTATAGTTGCTTAAAGGACTGCTAAATTAGAACGTCATAGCAAATGATGGAGATTACTGATGGCGTGGAATGAGCCTGGTAATAACGGTAACAACGACAACAACGGACCAGAAAAAGACCCTTGGGGTAATAAAGATGGACGTGGTGGTCGAGATCAAGGTCCACCTGATTTGGATGAAGTATTTAACAAATTAAGTCAGAAATTGGGTGGTAAATTTGGCAAGAAAGGTGGAAGTGGACCTTCGTTTTCAGGTGGCAGTGCTATCGGCTTTGGTGTCGTAGCTGCAATTGCCGTCGCTATTTGGTTCTTTTCCGGTTTCTATACTGTTGGTGAAGCAGAGCGTGGCGTTGTGCTTCGTCTAGGTAAATATGACCGAGTGGTAGAGCCTGGTCTAAACTGGCGTCCTCGTTTTTTCGACGAAGTGACATCAGTGGATGTAGAATCGATTCGTTCTTTACGTGCGACTGGACTCATGTTGACCAAAGATGAAAACGTTGTAACGGTTGGAATGGACGTGCAATACCGTGTTTCTGATCCTTACAAATACCTTTTCCAAGTAACGAATGCTGATGACAGTTTACGTCAAGCAACTGATTCAGCGTTGCGTGCCGTTATCGGTGATTCGTTGATGGACAGTATTCTGACAAGTGGTCGTCAACAGATTCGTCAAAGTACACAAGAAACGTTAGATTCTATCATCGATAAATACGATATGGGGTTAGTACTCGTTGATGTTAACTTCCAATCAGCTCGTCCGCCTGAGCAAGTAAAAGATGCATTTGATGATGCTATCGCTGCACGAGAAGATGAAGAACGTTTTGTTCGTGAAGCAGAAGCTTATGAAAATGAAATCTTGCCTAAAGCAACAGGTCGTGCTGAACGTTTGAAGAAAGAAGCGCATGGTTATAGCGAACGTGTTCGCAATGAAGCATTAGGTCAAGTATCTCAGTTTGCTAAGTTACTTCCTGAATATAAAGCTGCACCAGGTGTAACTCGTGATCGTTTATATTTGGATACTATGGAACAAGTTTATTCTAGTTCATCTAAGGTTTTGATCGATTCGAAATCCAGTGGCAACCTTCTTTACTTACCAGTCGACAAATTGGCTGGGCAGCTAGGTGGAACACCGACGCAGCGTGATTTGAAGTCGTCACCACTATACGATCATATTGAATTAGAATCGGAATTAAATACCAATGTGAGCAACGGTACTGATGTTTCATCTCGTTCAACAACACGTCAAGGGAGATACTAAGAATGCGTAAGTTATTTGTCCCTGTGATTGCGATTGGGTTGATTATTATTTTGATGTCACTGTTCGTTATTCCTGAAGGGGAGCGCGGAATGGTGGTTCGTTTTGGTCGATTACTTAAAGATCCGAACAGCGACATGGCTCATATTTATGAACCAGGTTTGCATTTTAAGATGCCGATATTCGATCGAGTTAAGCGTCTTGACGCTCGAATTCAAACGATGGACGGGCGTTCAGACCGTTTTGTTACCTCAGAGAAAAAAGATGTCATCATCGATTCATACGTTAAATGGCGTATCGAAGACTTTGGTCAATACTATCTTTCGACTGGTGGTGGTAACTCGTTAACCGCTCAAGCGCTTTTAGAACGTAAAGTGACAGATGTTCTACGTTCAGAAATTGGTGCTCGTGAAATTAAGCAAATCGTTTCAGGCCCTCGTAACAAGGCGGTTCTACCGACTGGTACTGATGTTGATGAATTGACAACGGAAGCAGCGAGAGAAGCGTTAGAAATCGATGGTGAACGCGATCAAGTTATGGAAGAAGTACTTAAGAGTACTCGTACCAGCGCGATGAAAGATTTGGGTGTTTACGTTGTTGATTTTCGTATGAAAAAAATTAACTTACCTGATGAAATCAGTGAGTCGATTTACCAACGTATGAGAGCTGAGCGTAAATCTGTTGCAAGTAAGCACCGTTCTCAAGGTCGTGAGAAAGCTGAAATCATCCGAGCTCAAGCGGAACTTGAGGTCGCAACTATCTTGGCTGAAGCAGATAGAATCGCTCGAGTTACTCGTGGTGATGCGGATGCAGAAGCGGCTAAGATTTATACGAGTGAGTATAATAAAGATCCTGAGTTCTTTAGTTTCTTACGTTCACTAAAAGCGTACGAGAAATCGTTTAGTAGTAAGAGTGACATTTTGGTGTTGGATCCTAATAGTGAGTTCTTCAAATATATGAATGACGCACAAGGCTCTAGCGAAAAATAGACATTCTGGTTATGACGAAAGGCTCCTTCGGGAGCCTTTTTTGTTTTGCTAGTTACAATTAAACCCACTTTTAGGAAATGCTCATGTCACAATCAGTTTGGATCGCAATCGGCTTTGTACTGATTGTAGAGGGGTTAGGGCCGCTATTAGCACCGTCAGGTTGGCGAAAAATGATGCAGCAGCTCAGTCATCAGCAAGATCATGACTTACGCAGGCTCGGAGGGTGTTTAGTTGTTGCTGGCGTGGTTATTAGTTATGTTTTTCTACATTAATTTTTATGATTGCTACTAATCACTTAATAATGCGGAGGCGGTGTTTCTTCTGATGGATCAGCAAGGTTACTCGTGTTTAATGATTTTATTTTACTGACCATAAATACCATCTGTTCTTGTATCTTACTCAATTGAAGCTGCTGCTGGCTTAAAGCATCATTGAGTTCTTCAATAGTTTGTTCCTGGAAAGCGATCTGACATTCCAAGTCATTAACTTTTACTTCTAGTTTTTTATCTTCGTTATCTGTCATGGGATTACTCATTCAAATTTCCAAGCCTCGGCAATTCCTGCAGAGGTTGCTGAAATGACTCGGCCGTCATTATCGAAAGCAGCATCATACACGACTGCGCGTGGAGGACGAGTATCTTTTGTTGGTGTCGCCTCGAAACTGTCCAATTTATTACCAGATTGTACTTGCCAAATGGTGACCTTGCTTGATGGTGTACCAGTAACAAGATACTTACCATCATCAGAGAAGCGTGCTGTTGAAAAAATAAGTTGGCGAGCAAAACTATTGAGCTGCGATAATTCTTCACCACGACTAATATCCCAAATTTTGGCTTGATTACCGCCATCGGAAGTAAATGCTAATTTTCCCTTTCTCTGGAGGGCAACTCTAACCACGCGTTGTTCATGCTCATAACTGCGGACAACCTGACCTGTTTGAGTGTCCCATAAATAAGCAAAATAGTCATTTCCGCCAGTTAAGGCATAACGGCCGTTGGCGGAAAGCGCTACAGTATTCACTTTTTCTTGATGGGCGAGGAACTCTAAGCGACGCCCATTGACTAAATCTAGATAAATGGCTTTACCATTGGATAAACCCATAAGAACTTGTTCGCCATCACTAGAAATATCGATATCACGAATCGTTCCGTCTGCAACGGACCAAAGCCCTGTAGCTTGAGACCATGCAAGATCCCAAACTGCAAAATTGTTGGTTCCGGCAGTAATGGCGTAGCGTTTATTATCTGAGATACGAATATGTTGAACTGGACTCGATTCCTGATCTAAAGCTCCTAGGTTTGCTAATTCTTTATTTTTTACCAAATCCCAAAGGCGAAGTTGTTGTTCTTGGGAAAATGTAATCGCGAACCGAGCATCACGACTCAAGCCAAAAGCAGTCGCACCAGATGGAGTTATCGACCATGTCTGATCTGGGGGCGCCGATAAAAAACAGCCATTTAACATAGCACTGACAACGGATATTATTAGGTAACGAGAAAATGTAAGCATCGGTTTAGATATCCACTTGAGTCTAAAGACAAACGAATCACATAAGGTTATATTGGTATAACAATCTATTGCGCGCCAATTCTTGTTGATGAATTGTGCGAAATAACGGTAGGTTTTCCTACCCATTCTGGAGAAATAAATGAAATCAATGTTTAAAGTGTCGCTACTAGCAGCAACAATTGCGTTAATGGCGGGATGTCAGGAAGAAGCGGCTGCCCCTGCAGAAGCTCCAGCGGTTGAAGCAGCTAAAACTGTTGAATTCAAAAATGATGATGAAAAAGTGGCTTATGCAATTGGTGTTTCTTTTGCAAATTACTTGGGCACTAGTTTAGATAAACCTAAAGAATTTGGTGTTGATTTAAGCAAAGAACTAGTGTTGAAAGGGATTGAGGATGCATTTGCTGAAAAGTCTTCATTGACAGAAGAAGAGATTCAAACAGCTCTACAAGATTTCGATACTCGCGTGAATGAATTAGCGACCGCTCAAGTTGAAGAGAAAGCAGCAGCCGCGAAAAAAGCGGGTGATGAATTCCGCGCAGAGTATGCAAAGAAAGATGGGGTAACTCAGACAGAATCTGGAATTTTATATCAAGTTCTAACAGAAGGTACTGGGGCTTCACCAGAAGCGAGCGATACAGTTGAAGTTCACTATAAAGGAACGTTGATTGACGGTACCCAATTTGACAGCTCTTACGATCGTAATGAGTCAGCGACCTTCCCTCTGGATCGCGTGATTCCTGGTTGGACAGAAGGTGTTCAACTAATGAAAGAAGGCTCTAAGTTTGAATTTGTCATTCCACCAGAGTTGGCTTACGGAGAAAATGATACGGGTACGATTCCACCGCATTCAACGTTAATATTTGAAGTTGAATTGCTTAAAGTCGTAAAACCGGAAGCACAACCTACTTCAGCAGAGTAAGCAAATTTAAATTAGCGTAAGATTTATTATGCTTATCTTCAAAAAAGCCTGAGTCTATCAGGCTTTTTTTGTATTTAATCCGATTAAATTGAGTTGGGAATTTGTTCTAAGTCACTTGATGACAATATTGCTGCTCATAACTTTAAAATTTTCTGATAAACTTACAGTAATTATTTGATAACTTGCATAAGGTTGGACGACAGTGACTACAACAGAAATGCTAAATGCAGAAATGCTGCTTGAATTGGAATCTGTCCATGTGAAACCATTTAGCGAGCACGATAAAATTATTCTTCATTCCTATGAAGCAGTAGTTGATGGTATTGCCAGTCTGATTGGTTCGTTTTGTGAAATCGTTCTACATTCATTAGAAGATCTCAATACTTCAGCGATTAAAATTGCAAATGGTGAGAATACTGGACGTCAGGTTGGTTCTCCAATTACAGATTTGGCGTTAAAAATGCTTCAAGATATTGAAGATTCAGAACGTAATTTTTCTCGTTCATATTTCACCCGAGCTAAGGGTGGAGTGTTGATGAAATCCATTACTATTGCAATCCGTAATGGGGACAACCGAGTTATTGGCTTATTGTGTATTAATGTGAATTTAGATGCGCCGTTCTCCGATGTACTAAGCTCATTTATGCCAACGCCAGAGGCCCAAGAAGCGGCATCGTCGGTGAATTTTGCTAGTGACGTCGAAGAATTGGTTGATCAAACCGTCGAACGAACCATTGAAGAAATTAATGCTGATAAATCGGTTTCGAATAATACTAAGAATCGTCAAATTGTTATGGCGCTGTTTGATAAAGGTATCTTTGATATTAAAGATGCGATTAACCGTGTTGCCGATCGCTTAAATATCTCTAAGCACACTGTTTATCTTTACATCCGCCAACGCAAAGTAGAAGAGTAAACGTGGCATTACGGTATACATTGGTGGTTAACGGTCCGATATATGGGACTCAAGCATCACGTAGTGCTTTTCAATTTGCTCAGGCATTAATTGAAAAAGGGCATCAATTAGTGAGTGTGTTCTTTTATCAAGCTGGCGTGACCAATGGAACTCGGTTAAGTGTTCCTGCGAATGATGAGTTTGACTTAGCGACAGCATGGCAGGAACTCGGTGCATTACATAATATCCAACTTGAGACATGCGTGGCCGCATCGTTACGGCGTGGAATGCTGAGTGAAAGCGAAGCAACACAACACCAGTTGAAAGGGGATAATCTTTCCGCGTCTTTTACTCAGGCCGGGTTAGGGAGTTTAGCGCAAGCTCTATTAACGCAAGATAGAGTGGTGCAGTTTTGAGAGCAGTAACATTCCTATTCCGAACGTCTCCTCATTCCACGAGTTCTGGTCGTGAAGGTATCGATGCTTTATTAGCAGCTTCGGCTTATAGTGAAGATTTATGCGCGATATTTATTGGCGATGGTGTCGCTCAATTGCTCGCGGGGCAAGAAACCGATGATATTCTGAGTAAACATTATGCGCCAATGTTTAAGCTTCTTGAGCTTTATGATGTTGAGCGGATTTATGTATGTGGTGAATCTATGAAAAAAATGGGATTGACCGTCGACCAATTGATTATTGAAGTTGAAGTTCTTGAACGACAAGCTATATCGCAGCGATTGCACGAAAGTGCCAAACTTCTTTCGTTTTAGTTAATGGTGTTTTCATGCTCCACATTGTAAAAAGTCAGCAAGCTATTCACGAACTTCTATCAAGTATTGAGCTTGGTGATACCGTGCTTTTAATTGAAGACTCGGTTTATCTTACAAACCCTAACCACCATTTGTATTCTCTTCTTACGAGCTTGAGCGACGTTGCTGCTCTGAGACCGGATGTTCATGCAAGGGGTTTAGCCAACCTCATCAGCCAGAGTATTACGCAGGTTAATTACGCTGAATTCGTCGAGCTAACTGTACGTCATCATTCTTCGTTAACCTGGGAATAAACCCATATTTTCAGAGGTTTAACTAATGGTTAGAAACTGATCGAAAAAAGATCAGTTTATTCCTTGACACATCCCCCACTGATGCATAGAATTTTGCGTCCCTATTTGTATGAAAATACATAGGTATAGATTTTTCACAAAGCTTATTTTAAGTAAATCAGGAGCTATTTAATGGCAACTATTAACCAGTTGGTTCGTAAGCCACGTGTAAAGCAAGTTGTTAAAACCAACGTGCCTGCACTGGAAGCGTGCCCACAAAAACGTGGTGTTTGTACTCGTGTTTACACGACAACACCTAAAAAACCTAACTCAGCACTTCGTAAAGTTTGTCGTGTTCGTTTGACAAACGGTTTCGAAGTTACTTCGTACATCGGTGGTGAAGGTCACAACCTTCAAGAGCACTCAGTTGTTCTTATCCGTGGTGGTCGTGTTAAAGACCTTCCGGGTGTACGTTACCACACAGTACGTGGTGCACTAGACTGTTCTGGCGTAAACAATCGTAAACAGTCTCGTTCTAAGTATGGTGTGAAGCGTCCTAAGTCTTAATATTTCTCTGTTGAAAGTTAAGTAAGGCCAAACATTTAATTAAATTATTAATTTGAAGAAACTTTAGAGTTTTGGATAACCTGAAGAAGACAACGGAGAATAACTATGCCACGTCGTCGCGTCATTAGTCAGCGCAAGATCCTTCCAGATCCTAAGTTCAAATCTGAACTGCTGGCAAAATTCGTTAACATCCTTATGGTTGACGGAAAAAAATCTACTGCAGAGAAAATTGTATACACTGCACTAGAAGCTATGGCTGAGAAATCTGGCCAAGATCACTTAGCTGTATTTGAACAAGCTCTTGAAAATGTTCGCCCTGGTGTCGAGGTTAAATCTCGTCGTGTGGGTGGTTCAACTTACCAAGTACCTGTAGAAGTACGTCCGATTCGTCGTAACGCACTTGCTATGCGTTGGTTGGTTGATGCTGCGCGTAAGCGTGGTGAAAAATCTATGGCTGCACGTCTAGCAGCAGAAATGCTAGATGCAGCAGAAAACAAAGGTTCTGCGGTTAAGAAACGTGAAGACGTTCACCGTATGGCTGACGCGAACAAAGCGTTCGCACATTACCGCTGGTAATAACGTCGGTAATACCTTTAGTGCTGCGAGTCTTCTCGCAGCACTTTGCTATTCTAAGGTTCACCTTAGTAAGAGGATACAATCGTGGCTCGTAAAACTCCTATCGAGCGTTACCGCAATATCGGTATTTGTGCTCATGTAGATGCCGGTAAGACAACCACTACTGAGCGTATTCTGTTTTATACAGGTCTTTCTCACAAAATAGGCGAAGTTCACGATGGTGCCGCGACCATGGATTGGATGGAGCAGGAACAAGAGCGTGGAATAACGATCACCTCTGCTGCAACCACTACATTCTGGCATGGCATGGAAACTCAGTTTCCGGAACATCGCATCAACATTATCGATACTCCTGGACACGTTGACTTCACGATTGAAGTAGAACGTTCATTACGCGTGCTCGATGGTGCTGTTGTTGTATTTTGTGGTTCTTCTGGTGTAGAACCTCAGTCAGAAACCGTATGGCGTCAAGCAGACAAATACCAAGTTCCAAGACTCGTATTTGTGAATAAAATGGACCGTACTGGTGCCGACTACCTGCGTGTAATCGATCAAATTAAACATCGTCTTGGTGCTAACCCTGTGCCACTTCAACTCAATATTGGGTCTGAAGAGGATTTCAAAGGTGTCATCGACCTGATCAAGATGAAAGCAATCAACTGGAACGAAGCCGATCAAGGCATGTCTTTCACTTATGAAGATATTCCAGAAGATATGCAAGATGAAGCTGAAGAGTGGCGCAACAACTTAGTTGAAGCAGCAGCTGAAGCGAATGAAGAATTGATGGATAAATACCTTGAAGAAGGTGAATTATCTGAAGAAGAAGTTAAACTCGGTCTTCGTATCCGTACTCTGAATAATGAGATAGTTCTCGCTACTTGCGGTAGTGCATTTAAGAACAAAGGAGTACAAGCGGTACTTGATGCTGTGATTGAATATCTTCCATCTCCAACTGACGTACCTGCAATTAAGGGAATCGGTCATGCGGACAAGGAAGTGGAGCGTCATGCCGATGATAAAGAACCGTTTGCTTCTTTAGCGTTTAAAATTGCGACAGACCCATTTGTTGGAACATTAACGTTTCTTCGAGTGTATTCAGGTGTCATTAGCACTGGTGATACCGTTTATAACTCGGTGAAGGAAAAAAGAGAACGTTTGGGCCGCATTGTACAAATGCATGCAAATAAGCGTGATGAAGTAAAAGAAATCCGAGCGGGTGATATTGCAGCGGCTGTAGGCCTAAAAGATGTCACTACGGGGGATACGTTGTGCGATCAGAACCACAAAGTGATTCTTGAACGTATGGAGTTTCCTGATCCCGTAATACAGATCGTTGTTGAGCCTCGCTCACAAGCTGATCAGGATAAAATGGCCATTGCACTAGGTAAATTAGCAATGGAAGATCCATCTTTCCATGTAGAAACGGATGATGAAACAGGTCAAACCTTGATTTCTGGAATGGGTGAACTACACCTAGATATCATTGTTGACCGAATGAAGCGTGAGTTCAGCGTTGACTGTAATGTTGGTAACCCTCAAGTTTCGTACCGTGAAAATATTCTTGGTACATCAAACGCTGAAGGTAAATTCATTCGCCAACCCGTTGGTGGAAAAGGTCAATATGGTCACGTTTGGCTTAAACTTGAACCTGCAGAAGTAGGAGATGGTTTAATCTTTATTGACGAAAGCGTTGGTGGAGTTATTCCTCAAGAATATATTGCTCCGATAGCGAAAGGTATCGAAGAGCAAATGAACAATGGTGTATTAGCTGGCTATCCAATTGTGGATATTAAGGTCACTTTATACGATGGTTCATTCCACGATGTTGACTCAAGTGAAGTAGCGTTTAAAATAGCGGCATCAATGGCGTTTAAGAAAGGGGTTATGGATGCTCAACCCGTTGTTCTTGAACCGCTAATGAAAGTTGAAGTAACCACACCGGAAGATTGGATGGGTGATGTTGTTGGCGATTTAAACCGTCGTCGCGGCATGATTGAAGGTATGGATGAGGGGCTAGCTGGCTTAAAAATCATTCATTCTAAAGTCCCATTATCGGAAATGTTTGGTTATGCAACTGCGTTGCGTTCTGCTACTCAAGGGCGTGCTTCTTACTCTATGGAGTTTGTTGAATACGCTGAAGTACCAAAGAATGTTGCCAATGCAATTATTGCAGAGCGCACTTAGTTGTTATCGATTAACAATGAATCTATTGCGCTAACGGAAGTTGACGCATAAAATAGCAATTTCTGGAGCTCCTCAAGATAAACGTTACTTGGGGTGAATCTTAACTAGGAAGGAACACGATCGTGTCTAAAGAAAAATTTGAACGTACGAAACCGCACGTAAACGTTGGTACTATCGGCCACGTTGACCACGGTAAAACAACTCTAACAGCAGCAATCTGTACGACTCTTGCAAAAGCGTACGGCGGTGCAGCAAAAGATTTCGCATCAATCGATAACGCTCCAGAAGAGCGCGAACGTGGTATTACAATCAATACTTCACACGTAGAGTACGATACTCCAACTCGTCACTACGCGCACGTAGACTGCCCAGGACACGCGGATTATGTTAAAAACATGATCACAGGTGCTGCGCAAATGGATGGCGGTATCCTAGTAGTTGCTTCAACTGATGGTCCAATGCCACAAACACGTGAGCACATCCTACTTGGTCGTCAGGTTGGTATTCCATACATCATCGTATTCATGAACAAGTGTGACATGGTTGACGATGAAGAGCTTCTAGAGCTAGTAGAAATGGAAGTACGTGAGCTATTGTCTGAGTACGATTTCCCAGGTGATGACTTACCAGTAATTCAAGGTTCAGCACTAGGTGCATTGAACGGTGAAGAGCAATGGGAAGCGAAGATCATTGAACTAGCAGAAGCGCTAGACAACTACATCCCAGAGCCAGAGCGTGCAATTGACCAGCCATTCCTAATGCCAATTGAAGATGTATTCTCAATTCAAGGTCGTGGTACTGTAGTAACAGGCCGTATCGAGCGTGGTATTTTGAACGTAGGTAACGAAGTTGCAATCGTTGGTATCAAAGAGACAGTAACAACGACTTGTACTGGTGTTGAGATGTTCCGTAAGCTTCTTGACGAAGGTCGTGCGGGAGAGAACGTTGGTGCCCTTCTACGTGGTACTAAGCGTGAAGATGTAGAGCGTGGTCAAGTATTGGCAGCGCCTGGTTCAATCACTCCACACACTAAGTTTGAGTCAGAAGTTTATGTTCTGTCTAAAGATGAAGGTGGGCGTCATACTCCATTCTTCAAAGGTTACCGTCCACAGTTCTACTTCCGTACAACTGACGTAACTGGTGACATTTCTCTACCAGAAGGTGTAGAAATGGTAATGCCTGGTGATAACATCCAAATGGTTGTAGAGCTAATCGCTCCAATCGCAATGGATGAAGGTCTACGTTTCGCGATTCGTGAAGGTGGCCGTACAGTAGGTGCTGGTGTTGTAGCTAAAGTTATTGCTTAATAACTTATCTACACATTAGAAAAAGAGGAGCTTATGGCTCCTCTTTTTTATTGTCTAAAGTAAATGAAATGTGAATGGCGATAAGGGTTTTCTTATTATTTGTGTTAGGTGAGGATCTATTCTCCTCTGCAGCGCTTTTTCATCATCTTTCTACTTGCTTATTATGTCGGCATTCTATATTATTCGTCGTCCTTAATTCTCGGTTCTATTTTTTTCGTTCCTTGCTTCCTCTGGATAACCGAGCCTATTGTGGAAGCTGAATAATCCGTAAGGAGCAATAAATGCGTCATTACGAAATCGTATTCATGGTGCACCCTGATCAAAGCGAGCAAGTTGCTGGCATGATCGAGCGTTACACTGGTTCTATCACTGAAGCTGGCGGTGCTGTACACCGTTTAGAAGACTGGGGTCGTCGTCAATTGGCTTACCCAATCAACAAACTTCACAAAGCTCACTATGTTCTTATGAACGTAGAATCTGAGCAGGCTGTGATTGATGAGCTTGAAACTGCTTTCCGTTACAACGATGCAGTTCTACGTAACATGATCATGCGTACTAAAGCTGCCATCACTGAACCTTCTATCGTGCTTAAAGCTAAAGATGAGCGTCCTAAGCGTGAAGAAGTGAGAACTGATGGAGACTCTGAGTAATTTAAGACCAATTCAGTAGAGAATCAGTAGTCATACTAACCCTCTATTGTGATTAGTAGTGTAATAAGAATGGAATCAAATTTGATGTTCAATTTTATTTGCACGCATTGGTCATTATTAAATTCTCATTATTTAGTATAGAGCAGCGGTATAGAGGCTTTATAGTGTTTGTACCTGATGCTACTAACATCACTCAAATTTAAGATCAGGAGATAGCCCATGGCTCGTTTCTTCCGTCGTCGTAAATTCTGTCGTTTTACTGCAGAAGGCGTACAAGAGATTGACTACAAAGATGTAGCAACTCTAAAAAACTATATCACTGAAGCTGGTAAAATCGTACCTAGCCGTATCACTGGTACAAGTGCTAAATATCAGCGTCAGCTAGCTCGTGCAATCAAGCGTTCACGCTACCTAGCTCTATTGCCTTACACTGACAAACATCAGTAATCGGCACCGTTATTAAGAAAGGAGATTAATCAATGCAAGTTATTCTACTTGATAAAATCGGTAACCTAGGTGGTCTTGGCGATACAGTAGCTGTTAAATCTGGTTATGCACGTAACTTCCTTATCCCACAAGGTAAGGCTGTTATGGCAACTAAAGCTAACATCGAAGTATTTGAAGGCCGTCGTGCTGAACTTGAAGCAAACGTTGCTAAGCAACTTGCTGAAGCTCAAGTACGTGCTGACCAAGTTGAAGCATTAGAAGCAGTTGTTATTGCATCTAAAGCTGGCGAAGAAGGTAAACTATTCGGTTCTATCGGTACTCGCGATATCGCTGAAGCGATTTCAGCAGCTGGTGTTGCTGTTGTTAAAAGCGAAGTTCGTCTTCCAGAAGGCGCACTACGTAATGTTGGCGAATTTGACATCAGTGTTCAACTACACTCAGATGTATTTGCTACTGCTAAGGTTCAAATTGTTGCTGAGTAATTCAGTAATAAAATGATATAGGACACCAGCTTAGGCTGGTGTTTTTTTTGCTTAAAATTCCTCTTCAATTACGAATATCGCTCGTTTCTAATTTTTTATATGCGGTTATAATGGCTCTCATCATATTTTAGTTGAGTTAAGTAATGGCCCAAGTAAACCCAGAATTCTCCAATCATAAACGCGATGCTCAAGTCGAAGCGATTAAAAGCCCGCCACATTCACTTGAAGCTGAGCAGTCGGTTCTTGGCGGCTTGTTATTGGATAATGAACGCTGGGATACTGTGGCCGAGCGAGTGATCAGTAATGACTTTTACAGTCGTCCTCATCGGTTAATCTTTGATGGTATTAAAACCATTTTAGAATCAAATAATCCACTCGACTTAATTACCTTATCGGAACACTTAGAAGTACGCGAACAGCTAGAAGATGTTGGCGGTTTTGCCTATTTAGCCGATTTAGCCAAAAATACGCCGAGTGCCGCAAATATCAATGCGTATGCCGAAATAGTGGCAGAGCGTGCACTGGTGAGAAACCTTATTGGGGTGGCAAATGAAATTGCCGACGCGGGTTATGATCCTCAAGGTCGTAATTCTGAAGAGTTATTGGATTTAGCCGAAAGTAAAGTCTTCGCGATTGCTGAAGCAAGAACCAATGAGAACGAAGGCCCACAAACCGTTGATTCTATTTTAGAGAAAACCTTAGAGCGAATTGAGACGTTATATAAATCGCCTCAAAATGGTGTAACTGGTGTCGATACTGGCTTTACCGATCTCAATAAGAAAACTGCAGGCTTGCAAGGATCAGATCTGATCATTGTTGCTGCTCGTCCATCGATGGGTAAAACAACCTTTGCGATGAACTTATGTGAAAATGCGGCAATGGAGCAAGAAAAGCCGGTATTGATTTTCTCTCTAGAAATGCCAGCGGAACAGTTGATGATGCGTACACTTGCATCACTATCCCGAGTTGACCAAACCCGAATTCGTACTGGGCAACTTGATGATGAGGATTGGGCTCGAATTTCAGCGTCTATGGGGCGACTCATGGAGAAGAAGAACATGTATATTGATGACAGTTCTGGTTTAACACCAACGGAATTGCGATCCAGAGCTCGCCGTGTCGCGCGAGAGCACGGTGGCTTATCAATGATCATGATCGATTACCTTCAGTTGATGCGCGTGCCATCACTCACCGAAAATCGAACATTAGAAATTGCCGAAATCTCTCGTTCATTAAAAGCCTTGGCGAAAGAATTGAATGTTCCTGTTGTTGCACTTTCTCAGTTAAACCGTTCGTTGGAGCAGCGAGCCGATAAGCGCCCTGTAAACTCAGATCTACGTGAATCAGGTTCGATCGAGCAGGATGCGGATTTGATTATGTTTATCTATCGTGATGAGGTTTATCACCCTGATAGTTCGATGAAGGGCACCGCAGAAATTATTTTGGGTAAGCAGCGTAATGGTCCGATTGGTTCTGTACGTCTAACCTTCCAAGGCCAACATTCTCGTTTTGATAATTATGCTGGCCCAGCGTTTGATGACGATGAATAACACTCGCATAAGGTAGCTATGGGAGGAGAATCATTAGCCTCCTATTATTCACCTTGAATGGTCACGACGAGCCGACGGTTACCACCATGATCTCGATGCTCACCTAAGTAAATACCCTGCCATGTACCTAATGCCAATTTTCCGTTGCTGATTGGTATTGAAAGATTGTTTCCTAACAATGAAGACTTTATATGGGCTGGCATATCATCATCGCCTTCATAGGTATGTTGATAGTAAGGAGCTCGCTCGGGAACATAGTTATTGAAGTGGCGTTCCATGTCATGACGTACGGTCTCATCGGCATTTTCATTGATCGTCAGACTCGCTGAGGTATGTTGGATAAAAAGGTGTAATATTCCAATATTAATCTGCGTTAATTCGGGTAATTGGCGCTGAACTTCATCACTGATGAGGTGAAAACCTCGGTGACGTGCTTTGAGAGTTATAATTTTTTGTTTCCACATCTTCAGCTCAACCTTAATCTGTGGTGTATAGTGAATGTTCTACTACACTAGCATTTAGATTTTTAGATAGGAAATTGTTTTCTATTTGAACTTAAACGTAAATTCGCTTCGAAAATTAAGTATACTATAACGCAGTAATTTTGGTGTAATTTGAAGATAGCTTCTAGATATATTGGTTGCTAGAGTGAATGCTTTGGCACAGTGTTAAAAATAATATTAGATCGGGATAGACGATATGACCATGTTGAAGAATATTAATCCAACTGAAACTCAAGCTTGGAAAGCGTTAACACAGCACTTTGAATCTGTTAAAGATACTGATTTGAAATCACTCTTTAATCAAGATGCCCAACGTTTCGACAAATTTTCTACGCGCTTTGGCGATGATATCTTAGTTGATTATTCAAAGAACTTTATCAATGAAGAAACGATGTCTTTGTTATTCAAACTGGCTGAAGAGACCGAAGTATCGAGTGCAATTAAAGCCATGTTTAGTGGCGAGAAGATCAATATAACAGAGAGTCGTTCGGTTCTGCACGTTGCACTACGTAATCGTAGTAATACACCGATTTTGGTTGACGGCAAAGATGTCATGCCCGATGTGAATGCGGTACTGGATAAGATGAAGGTTTTCTCTGAGCGAGTTATTTCTGGCGAGTGGAAAGGGTATACCGGTGAAGCGATCACCGATATTGTGAACATTGGTATTGGTGGGTCAGATCTTGGCCCATTCATGGTAACTGAAGCGCTTAAGCCTTATAAAACTCGATTGAATCTGCATTTTGTCTCCAATGTTGACGGTACTCATATTGCGGAAGTATTGAAGAAAGTAAATCCGGCAACAACGATGTTCCTTGTTGCATCGAAAACGTTCACGACTCAAGAAACCATGACCAATGCACATACTGCGCGTACTTGGTTCTTAAATGAAGCTAAAGATGAGTCACAAGTTGCAAAACACTTTGTTGCTCTATCAACAAATGCTCAAGCTGTTTCCGAGTTTGGTATTGATACAGACAATATGTTTGAATTTTGGGATTGGGTCGGAGGTCGATACTCATTATGGTCGGCAATTGGTCTTTCAATTATTTTAGGTGTTGGTTTTGATAATTTCGTAGAACTATTAACCGGTGCTCATGAGGTAGATAACCATTTTTCTACCACGCCATTTGAAAAAAATATTCCTGTGATTCTTGCGTTGATCGGAATTTGGTACAACAACTTCTATGGCGCAGAGTCGGAAGCAATTCTTCCTTACGATCAATATATGCATCGTTTTGCGGCTTATTTCCAGCAAGGTAATATGGAATCGAATGGTAAGTTTGTTGATCGCGATGGCAGTGCGGTGGATTATCAAACAGGCCCTATTATTTGGGGTGAACCTGGAACAAATGGTCAGCATGCATTCTATCAATTGATTCACCAGGGTACTAAGTTGATCCCTTGTGACTTTATTGCTCCAGCGATAACGCATAACCCAACCGGTGATCACCATGAGAAGCTAATGTCGAACTTCTTTGCTCAAACTGGCGCATTGGCGTTTGGTAAAACTAAAGAGCAGGTTGAAGCTGAGTTTGTTGCCGCTGGAAAAACGAAAGAAGAAGTGGCGTCTTTAGTTCCATTCAAAGTGTTTGAAGGAAACCGTCCAACCAACTCTATTCTCGTCAAACAGATCACACCGCGAACTCTCGGTAATTTGCTTGCAACTTATGAGCACAAAATCTTTACTCAAGGTGTTATTTGGAACATCTTTACATTTGATCAGTGGGGTGTTGAGCTTGGTAAGCAATTGGCGAATCAAATCTTACCAGAGCTTGGGGATGACAAAGCGATTGATTCTCACGATAGCTCGACCAATGGGTTGATTAACGCATTTAAAGCGCTACGCTAGCGTATCCGTTGTGTACGGCTTAATTGTTGAGCCGTACACATTAAGAAAATAAAAAAGGTTGATGGTAACCATACCATCAACCTTTTTTGATCATGTAACTTAAGCTACTGCCTATTCGAAACAAATCTCGATAAAGGCATTACCCCATTCTGAATTAAAAGGCATGATAATAATCGAGCCTTTACATTTATGGCGAATCGTATGACCTTTCCCTGAAACAACAACAGGAGTCGCCATATCAAAATCAAACCCACTTTCTGCGAGAATACGTTTTGCACCCCCTGCGACCATGTTGGTGATTTCACCTACCATGTCAGTGATTTCTTCGTTGAGGCCATTTGGGCGTTCGCCCAACATGTTTTGCATTATTTCAAGTGCGAGGTTTTCATCGAAAGTGATCGACATTGAGCCGCGACTTTTATCGCCGATCATACCAATTAAGCCTGATATATCGCCACGAGCGATCTCATCTTTTTTTACTCTAGGTTTCTCAGGCTTTAAGTCTAAAGAAGCCATTGTTTTAAGTACGTTTAGCAATGATGCTAGAAATGGGTTTACAAATTCTGCGCGCATATAATCGATCTACTAGTTAAGCTCTTGATTAGAGGAACATGACTGACAGATACCATGGGATTCAATAACATGGTTTGTAACCTGAAAAGCATGCGTCTCTGCGTTCTGTTCCAACAAAGCAACCAATGATTTATCTTGAAGTTCAATAACATCATTACATTTGTCACATATTAAAAGGTGAAAAAAGTGTTTATGAGCATTACATGAACAACAGGAAATAAAACTATTTGTTGATTCCACTCTATGAATAAAGCCTTGATCCATCAAAAAATCAAGTGCTCGGTAAACCGTTGGTGGTTTAGCTTGTGGTTCACTTGTTTTTAACGCTTCTAGTAACTCATAAGCACTTGAAGCTTTTCTATTTGAACAAATTATTTCAAATACTCGTCTGCGTTGTGAAGTGAGTCTAACCCCTCTCTCAACACAAATCCCCTCAATTTTTTCAATTAAATTTTGGTCCAAAATTCATCACCATAACCATTGGACGTACTTATTAATATACTACTTTTTACACATTTTCGTTTAATTTTTCACGAGTTTCTACATTTTATGAGGGCTACAAATGATTTATTACTAATATTATAGACCGAAATTGAAAAATGACATGGTAGGTGCTTTAGGAGATATTGGTTTTTAGGGTAAGAAGCCACTACAATTTGTTGATATAAAACGTTAACTTGAGCGAATTGAACCTTCAATACCATATCAAGTTACCTTGTAGGAGTTGTGATAATGGAACACCAGGATACAAATACCGCGATTGAATTGGTTAAAACATTGGTGGCTGAGTTAGAGGAATATTTTAATATTACTTTTACAGATGTGAGCGAAGAGGATTCTATTAATTATCTTCGTTTTGTCTTTTATTATTCTCCTGGTGAATGTTTAGAAATCAGTGCTCCTATCGGTGGTGAGCCTTGTATTGTTCATAATCAAGATAAAAATAATCGAGTGCCTATTGGGCGTGAAGAGGAATTCTACCAAGGGTTTCGTGAACGATTATTCCAGTTCTTAATTCGGGCTAAGAAGCTTCATCAATTTTAATATTATGAACTTTTTACGACTGAAATGTTTATAAGAGGGAATTTCTGGTTATAGCTGAAAAAGTGTTACACCACAGGGCTGCTAGGATCCTTTTAGCAATCCCTTGTGATATCTAAAAATTGTGACAAATATTGCTTAGCCGAGTGTAAAGACGACTGACAGGACAATAAAAGCACCAAGGCTGATTCTTTCTAGAAGACCAAATACAGGTTGTTCTGCGCTATTAAAAAATATTTTTTGTAATTTCATGTGCGGTTTCCTTATTGTTTTTAGTGTATATACATTGTACATCTATTTGATAGACTTTTTCAAGTTTACTTTGATCTAACTTTCACATGATATTTTTTCAATTTCATCTGCTTGATGTGATTTTTATATTTTACATATCAATATGTTAGTTATTTTTCTTTTCGGTATGAAATAATATCTCACCATCCTCGCCACATCGGTTGATGACTAATTAAATTGTAGTTAACAAATTCACCTATCTCCATTTTATATCGCGATGAAATGTTTTATTAAAAAAACTGTCATTGTTCTGAAACATTTCCCTGATGAAATCAACCTCGTTCAAGGATGAACCCAAACCAAATATTCTTGATACACCATTGGGTGTGATGACTAAATAAAACAATCGACTTGGAGGTTGATGTGAAAGTTAAAGCGTTAATTGCTGCAACAACTATGGCTGTAACTATGGCTACTTCTGGTGTTGCTAATGCTGCATCTCGCGATTACATAAGTATTGTAGGTTCTTCAACAGTATTTCCATTTGCGACTGTTGTAGCTGAGCGATTTGGCCGCACTACATCATTTTCAGTGCCAAAAATTGAATCAACGGGTTCTGGTGGTGGTCTGAAATTATTCTGTTCAGGTATTGGTGAAAATACACCAGATATCACAAATGCATCGCGTAAGATCAAATCTTCAGAAGTTGATCTTTGTGCGAGCAATGGTGTAAACAATATCGTAGAGATCAAGATCGGCTATGACGGTATCGTTCTTGCGAACTCGAAAGACGCAACTCAGTTTGAGCTTTCGTTACGTGATGTCTACCTTGGTATCGCAAAAATGGTTCCAGATGCAGATGGCAATCTAATCGAAAACCCATACAAAACTTGGAATGAAGTTAATGCTTCACTCCCTGCAACAAAAATCGAAGTTCTAGGTCCACCGCCAACATCGGGTACTCGTGATGCATTTGCAGAACTTGCATTAGAAGGTGGTTGTAAGACTTTCGATTCAATCAAAGCGCTTAAAAAGACAGACAAGAACAAGTACAAAGCAGTATGTCACTCTGTTCGTGAAGATGGCGCATACATCGAAGCGGGTGAGAACGATAACTTAATCGTTCAGAAACTGGCGGCGAACCCTAAAGCTCTAGGTGTATTTGGTTACTCTTTCCTTGAAGAGAATGCGGATAAAGTTCAAGCATCAATCATAAATAACGTTGAACCAACGTTTGAAGCGATTGGTTCTGGTGACTACCCAGTATCACGTTCACTGTTCTTCTATGTTAAAGAGGCACACAAAGATACGATTCCTGGTCTTAAAGAGTACGTAGATGCGTTTACTTCTGAGCAAGCGATTGGTGAAGAAGGGTATCTTGCAGACCGTGGTTTGATTCCACTGCCTGAATCAGATTGGAAAGCAGTACGTGCTGCTGGTTCTAACCTGACACCAAACCTTTAAGAATCATTATTTCTACTAACAAAACGGGGTGGCTATCAAAAGATAGCTGCCTCGTAATAAGTTCAGAGGCTCTATGAATTCGTTGCTTTTGGTCTTGTTGCTAGGTATCTCGACCCTTGCTTATATCATGGCGAAAACTCGCTCAAGAAAGCTGGCACAAGCCAATGGTGGTCTAAGATATCTTCACTCCCGACCTTCTTACTATGGTTCGCTTGCGGCTGTGTTATCTGCCGTACCAGCGCTTATTATTTTTGTTCTGTGGAGCATGTTCTCACCAAGCATTGTTGAATCAATGGTCATGGCAGAACTACCCGCAGATATTTTGGCTAGTGGGACCGATCACTCTCTCTTGTTTAGTCAGATTTTGCATGTTGTGAATGGGATAAAATCAACAGACCATAACTGGCTAACCGAAGCGGCAAGTCACTATACCCGCCTAAATGAGCTTGGCTCGAACATCCGCTTTGCATCGTTAATCGCACTATCTGCGGCAGGGCTTGCTCTTGGTTGGAAATTGGTTCGCCCAAAGGTACGTGCTCGCGTTTATGTTGAATCGATTATGCAGACATTTCTGCTTATCTGTTCAATCATCGCCATTCTTACCACGGTAGGCATTGTTTTATCGGTGTTGTTTGAAGCGGTTCGTTTCTTCCAAATTATTCCAGTTACTGACTTTTTATTTGGGCTTGAATGGTCACCTCAAGTAGCGATACGTGCCGATCAGCAAGGAGCAAGTGGGGCATTCGGGTTTATCCCATTGTTTACTGGTACCTTGATGATTTCATTCATCGCAATGGCTATCGCCGCGCCGATCGGTTTGATGAGTGCTATCTACCTAGCGGAATACGCTACGCCAAGAGTTCGTTCAATTGTTAAGCCTATTTTGGAAGTACTCGCGGGTATTCCAACAGTGGTATACGGTTTTTTCGCCGCGTTAGTTGTTGCTCCGATGATTCGCGACTTCGCCCAATCCATCGGTATTGAATCGGCGTCATCTGAGAGTGCATTAGCCGCAGGTTTGATTATGGGAATTATGATTATCCCATTTGTTTCCTCTTTATCTGATGATGTGATTACCGCCGTTCCGCGTACATTAAAAGATGGCTCGCTCGCGTTGGGTGCAACCGAGTCGGAAACAGTCAAAAAAGTAATATTACCAGCCGCGCTTCCAGGTATCGTTGGTGGTCTATTGCTTGCGGTTTCTCGTGCAATTGGAGAAACCATGATAGTGGTGATGGCGGCAGGAATGTCGGCAAATCTAACGGCGAATCCATTTGATTCTGTTACGACCATCACGGTACAAATCGTAACGTTACTGGTTGGAGACCAAGAGTTTGATAGCCCGAAAACACTGGCCGCATTTGCGCTGGGTCTATCACTCTTTGTCGTTACATTAGCGCTTAACTTTGTTGCATTGCGCATTGTGAAGAAATATCGAGAGCAATATGACTGATATATTAGTAGAAATGTCAAAGACTAAGAAAGCGAAAGTAAAAGCGAGCTTAGCGAAACGTAAGTCTAAGGAGAAGCGCTTCCGCTCCTTTGGTGTAGCGTCTATTTCATTTGCGATCCTGTTCTTAGTGATCTTGCTTGGCTCTATTATCTCTCAGGGCTATACCGCATTTTACACCACAGAGATTCGCTTAGAGGTTACTCTAGACAAAGAAACCTTAGGTCTTTCGAGCGAAGAACCATCGAAAGGTGAGTTATTTAGTGCCAATTATATGAAGGTATTACGTGACGCTCTCAGAGAGGAAATAGAGGTTTCAAGTCGTAAAGATCGTAAGGCACTTTATGCGTTCATCTCCAATGGGGCTGAATACGATTTGCGTGATTTGGTGGTAGAAGATCCATCTTTGATAGGGAAGGAGTTCACCTACTGGGCGTTAGCGGGGGATTTATTTAACCAATACAACAAAGGCAACTTCTCTAAAGACGTACCAGAAGATTCGCGTAAGTTTAAAGACAAGCACATCGGCTGGTATGAGCAACTTGAAGAAGATGGCAATGTACGCACGGTGTTAAATAAGAACTTCTTTACTAACGGTGATAGCCGAGACGCTGAACTGGCCGGTATTTGGGGAGCAACTGTTGGTTCGTTTTACACCTTATTGGTCTGTTTTTGTATCAGTTTCCCGATTGGGGTAGCAGCGGCAACCTACCTTGAGGAGTTTGCACCGAAGAATAAGTGGACTGACTTAATTGAAATTAACATCAATAACTTGGCTGCGGTTCCTTCGATTGTATTTGGTCTTTTAGGTCTCGCGATCTTTTTGAACATGGCGGACTTACCGCGTTCCGCTCCGCTTGTGGGTGGTCTGGTGCTTTCACTCATGACCTTACCGACGATTATTATTTCGAGTCGTGCTGCGATTCGAGCGGTTCCTCCTTCGATTAAGGATGCGGCACTCGGTGTTGGCGCGTCAAAAGTGCAGTCAGTCACTCATCATGTTTTGCCATTGGCAATGCCAGGTATGCTTACTGGCACGATCATCGGTATGGCACAAGCGTTGGGTGAAACCGCACCATTAATTATGATTGGTATGGTTGCATTTATTGTCGATGTCCCTCAGGGACCTTTCGATGCATCAACATCTTTACCAGTACAAATATACTTATGGGCAGAAAACCCGGAGAAAGGCTTTGCCGAAAATACTTCCGGTGCAATTATGGTATTGCTCGCTTTCCTTGCCTTTATGAACTCATGCGCAATTATGCTGCGTAAACGTCTAGAACGTCGTTGGTAGGAGTTTTTTGAAAATGACACAAGTAATGCAGAATATGAACGTTGAAAACGTAACTGAAGTAAAAAAGACTGGCTCTGTTCACCATCGTGAAGATGAATCACGCGCGACGGTCGGCGTTAAGTTTATTGATAACCCACGCATGTGTGCGCGCGATGTTGATGTTTTTTACGATCACGGCGAAAAACAAGCGATCAAGAAAGTAAGCCTCGATATTGGTGAGCGTGAAGTACTCTCAATGATTGGGCCTTCAGGTTGCGGTAAATCAACATTCCTACGTTGTCTAAACCGAATGAATGATACCGTCGATGGCTGTGTTATCAATGGTTCCATCACCCTTGATGGTAGCGATATCTATAGCCCAGAGCAGGAAATTGTTGAGTTGCGCTCTCAAGTTGGGATGGTGTTCCAGCGTCCAAATCCATTTCCTAAGTCGATCTACGAGAACATCGTATACGGGCCTCTTTTACATGGTCTTATCGAACGTAAGGCTGATATGGATCTGGTTGTGGAAGAGTCATTAACCAAAGCAGGTTTGTGGAATGAAGTGAAAGATCGCCTCGATCATCCAGCAACAGGGTTATCGGGTGGTCAGCAGCAGCGTCTTTGTATTGCCCGAACTATTGCAATCAGCCCTGAAGTGATTCTAATGGATGAACCGTGTTCAGCGCTCGACCCAATTGCTACTGAAGTCATTGAAGAGTTGATTCATGACCTTAAGAAGAACTACAGCATTGTCATCGTAACTCACTCAATGCAGCAGGCACTTCGCGTTTCCGATCGCACGGCGTATTTCCACCTAGGTGATTTGATTGAGGTTAACTCGACCAAAGAAGTCTTCCATAATCCGCAACACCGTTTGACTCGCGATTACATCAGCGGTCGTTTCGGTTAACCTTCTACATCTAAGCAGGCTTAGCTTCCACGTTAGCCTGCTTACTCCTTTCTAAAATCTCTCTCTATCTTCTTGTGTCTCTTACTTCTTATCTCGAACGCTAGGTGAATATCTGTCTCCAATTTTAGCTTTGGGGTTACCATGATCTAAAAGCATACTATGATCTAAAAGCTATCGGTCTACTATGATCCCAAAGCTAAAAGAGCTACTCATTGGCTCGAATTAGGATATTTTAGGAACGCTTTCTTTTTATATGTCTTCAATTCTCAGTGTATAATCCGCAGATTCTTTTTTAATGATTCCCGTGTTAATGGTATTTACATCGGCTCGGTAATTTTTTGATGTATTAAACCTGAGGTTTTTCAATGCCTACGCTTGATTCCACAAGTGCTTTCGACTCAAATCGCTTCTCTGTTGCCCCGATGCTCGATTGGACGGATCGTCATTGCCGTTACTTTCACCGCTTATTGTCATCTCAAACTCTGCTGTATACCGAGATGATTACCACAGGTGCGATTATTCATGGCAAAGGAGACTTTCTTAAATACAGTGAGGAAGAGCACCCAGTATCGTTGCAATTGGGGGGATCGAACCCTAAAGACTTGGCGCATTGTGCAAAGTTGGCTGAAGAGCGCGGTTATGACGAGATAAACCTCAATGTCGGCTGCCCATCGGATCGAGTACAGAATGGACGCTTTGGTGCTTGCCTAATGGGAGAAGCGGAGCTGGTGGCGGAATGTATTGCGGCAATGAAAGCAGAAGTTTCGATTCCCGTCACGGTGAAAACCCGCATTGGCATCGATGACCAAGACAGTTATGAGTTTCTGACTAACTTTATTCAGGTTGTCTCTGAAAAAGGAGGCTGTGAGCAGTTCACCATTCATGCCCGTAAAGCGTGGTTAAATGGTCTGAGCCCAAAAGAGAACCGAGAAATTCCTCCACTCGATTACCCAAGAGCTTACCAAATTAAGCAAGACTTCCCACACTTGTCGATTGCAGTGAACGGTGGGGTTAAAACCTTGGAGCAAGCCAAAGAACACTTGAAACATTTGGATGGCGTGATGGTCGGGCGCGAAGCCTATCAAAACCCTTATTTATTGGCGACGGTCGATCAGGAAATCTTTGGCTTAGATACTCCGGTTAAAAAGCGCAGCCAAGTTGTGCATGAGATGTTGCCGTATATTGAATTTCAGTTGGCTAATGGTGCAAATCTGGGCCACATCTCTCGTCATATGATTGGTTTATTCCAAAGCATGGCAGGCGCGAGACAATGGCGTCGATATATCAGTGAGAACGCGCATAAAGCAGGAGCGGGGGTTGAAGTGATCGAAGCAGCACTAGCGAAAATTCCAACCGAACTCGATGTATAACATAACCAATATTTGGCGAATTTAACCAGAGGCTTTGTGGGTTAGAATATCTCAACACATAAAACTCAATAAATTCAGTGGGTTATATTTGTATAATAGTGGCCTCTATCTTGCAATCTTTCTCTTGCATATAGTTTATGAATGAAAAGGTTTGCGAATAAAAACGTTTGCAAATAAAAAGTCTACGCCGATGGAGGCCCTAATATGTTCGAGTTTCTATTTTTGATTTTCTTTATTGTCACGTTTGCGATCTTTGGTATTTCGTTTCTTTCCGTCACCGTTGCGGTGATAGTTGGCATTGCCTTTATGTTCATCATGGGCATGTTGGGGTTGATTGTGAAAATGCTGCCGTGGTTAATCGTTATCGGCTTAATTATCTTATTAGTACGTCATAAGCGCGTGCGTTAGTTCTCATTTCTGATTGAATTATTCTTCAATATGGTGAAAGTGGGTTACGTCTAATTAATTGATTAATATACGTAACTGACTGTTTTCTATCTCCCTATTCATTCTGTGTATAACGTCTTTCGTTATTTCGATTGGTAATTTTAAGTCCCTTCGATACCCTCCAATGAGTGATTTTACAATTGTCATGACGACATTGAGTTTCACAAAGGTGCTCATGGATGAGTAAATGGTGTTTCAACTTTTGTTTACACCATCTTCAGATACTTTTTAATCGCATTAAAGTATCAGTGCTAATCGACGACCACCTGCCTCACATTTTCATGATTACACCAGCTTCAATTTCAATAAATGGAGAATTAGAATGAAACATAGGCTGTTAGCATTACCTCTAGCTATCATGGCGGCGACCACATTTGCTGCATCGGCACAAGCAGCAACCACGTTTGTTTACTGTTCAGAAGGGAGCCCAGAAGGATTTAACGCAGCGTTTTATACCTCTGGTACCACTTTTGACGCATCATCAAAAACCATGTTCAACCGTCTGCTTGAGTTTGATGTCGGCACAACGACCGCGAAACCAGCATTAGCAGAAAGCTATGAAGTGACGGATGATGGGTTGGAATATACCTTCCATTTACGTAAAGGCGTTAAGTTCCATTCAAGCAAAGAATTTACTCCAACTCGTGACTTCAATGCGGATGATGTTGTCTTTACATTTGCACGTCAGTGGGACAAAGAGCACCCATATCACACGGTTTCTGGTGGTTCATATGAGTACTTTACCGGTATGGGTATGGATGCACTCATCAAAGACATCGTAAAGGTTGATGATTACACGGTTAAGTTTGTTCTAAATAACCCTGAAGCACCATTCCTTGCTAACTTAGCCATGGATTTTGCTTCTATCTTTTCTGCAGAACAAGCTGACGTCTTAATGGAAAAAGGCACTCCCGAGCAGATCGATATTAATCCTGCTGGTACCGGTCCTTTCCAAAAAGTTCAATATCAAAAAGATTCACTTATTCGCTATACCGCGTTTGAAGATTACTGGAAAGGCAAAGCAGAGATTGACCGTCTTGTATTCTCAATCACGCCTGATGCATCAGTACGTTATGCGAAAATGAAAGCGGGTGAATGTCATTCTATGCCATATCCAAACCCAGCGGATATCGAGCAAATGCAGAAAGATGAAGATATCACTGTAATGTCTCAAGAAGGTTTAAACGTCGGCTATTTAGCGTTTAATACCCAGAAGAAGCCATTCGATGATGTTCGTGTTCGTCAGGCATTGAGCCTAGCAACGAACAAGCAAGCGATCATCGACTCGGTATTCCAAGGCGCAGGTAAAATTGCGAAAAACCCTCTTCCGCCAACAATTTGGTCGTACAACGATGCAGTGGTTGATTACAACTATGATCCAGTGCGTGCTAAGCAGCTGTTAAAAGAAGCGGGTTACGAGAATGGTTTTGATACCAACATTTGGGCAATGCCAGTTCAACGTCCATACAATCCGAATGCTCGCCGTATGGCAGAAGTTATGCAGGAAGATTGGAAACAAGTCGGTGTTAATGCGGAAATCGTTTCTTACGAATGGGGTGAATACCTAAACCGCTCTAAGAAAGGTGAGCACGATACTGTTCTGCTTGGCTGGACCGGTGATAATGGTGACCCAGATAACTTCCTTTATGTCCTACTAAGCTGTGATGCGGTTGGCGGTTCAAACCGTGCACAATGGTGTAACGAGTCGTTCGATAAACTCCTAATCGATGCGAAACAAACATCGGATATCGAAAAGCGTACCGGGCTATATGAAGAAGCTCAGGTTTTATTCAAAGAGCAAGCTCCTTGGATTACCGTCGCGCACTCAGTGGTTTACGAACCAATTCGTAAAGAAGTGAAAGGCTACAAAATTGACCCACTTGGCGGTCACTACTTCTACGGCGTTAGCTTAGAGAAGTAATTCAATACTAAGTGATAAACGGCACTCTGGCTGGTTGGATGCAGTCTGAGTGCCGTAATTATGAGGTCGTTTAGCATTTAGAAACTGAATGATCAGAATCATCACTTTTCGCAACAGAGAGCTTATCTTTATATGTTTCAGTTTATTTTTCGTCGACTAGGGTTGGTTATTCCGACCTTTCTAGGCATTACATTATTGACGTTTACGCTCATCCATATGATTCCCGGTGACCCAATAGAGGTGATGGCCGGAGAGCGAGGAGTATCGGCAGAGCGTCATGCCGAGCTTAGTGCTCAGCTTGGTTTTGACCAACCATTGTACATCCAATATTTCCGCTATGTCGGCGGTGTGTTACAAGGCGATTTTGGCAATTCATTAGTAACCAAAGAGCCTGTTTTGCAAGAGTTTTTAACGTTATTTCCAGCCACGATTGAGCTCGCAGCTTGTGCCGCTATTTTTGCGGTTTTAATTGGCTTACCCGCCGGTATTATAGCGGCGGTGAAACGTGGAACCATTTTTGATCACTCAGTGATGACGTTTTCATTAACTGGGTATTCGATGCCTATATTCTGGTGGGCGCTGTTATTAATGCTCGTTTTCTCTGTCAACTTAGGTTGGACGCCGGTCTCGGGACGCATCGATGTGGTGTATTGGATTGATGACGTCACCGGATTTATGTTGGTGGATGCGTTGTTATCGGGAGAAGAAGGGGCATTTTCTTCGGCAGTATCACATCTTATTTTGCCTAGCATTGTTTTAGGCACCATTCCAATGGCGGTGATTGCGCGAATGACGCGCTCTTCGATGCTCGAAGTGTTGAGTGAAGATTACATTCGTACTGCTCGCTCAAAAGGGATTGCACCTTGGCGTGTCATAGTCATTCATGCTCTGCGTAATGCGCTTATTCCAGTGATTACTGTGATTGGGTTGCAAGTCGGTATCTTGTTGTCCGGCGCGATTTTGACCGAAACGGTTTTTGCTTGGCCAGGGATCGGGAAATGGTTGATTGAATCGATTGGTCGACGCGATTATCCCGTCGTTCAAGGTGGCATTTTGATTGTTGCAACCATCATTATCGTGGTGAACCTGTTGGTGGATATCACCTACGGTATTGTTAATCCACGTATTCGACATAGCCGATAAGGAGGCGCAATGACAACTGAAACTATTAAAGCGCCACAGCCTAGAACGCCATTACAAGAGTTTTGGTTCTATTTTAGTGGCAACACGGGTGCCGTTATTGGCCTCGGGTTTATTATCTTAATTTGTTTAATGGCCATTTTTGCCAATGTAGTAGCGCCACATTCGCCTTCTGATCAAGTTCGGGACGCACTGCTGCTGCCTCCTGCTTGGTTGGATGGTGGAAATTGGTCTTATATTTTAGGCACCGATGATGTTGGTCGCGATATTCTTTCTCGTCTTATTTACGGGGCGCGTTTGTCACTCTCGGTCGGTATGGTCGCGGTAACGGCTTCGTTATTTTTTGGAATTTTAATGGGGCTGATTGCTGGGTACTACAAAGGCATGATCGATACCATCATTATGCGGATCGTCGATATCATGTTGGCGATGCCTAGTTTGCTATTAGCCATCGCGATTGTTGCTGTATTAGGACCAAGTATCGTCAATGCCGCATTAGCAATTTCGGTGGTCTCTTTACCACACTATGTTCGTTTAACACGAGCAGCGACAATGGCAGAAATGTCACGCGATTATGTGACTTCTTCTCGAGTTTTGGGCGCAAGTTCGTTCCGTTTAATGTTTGTCTGTATCTTGCCAAATTGTCTTGCACCTTTGATCGTACAAGCAACGTTAGGGTTCTCTTCTGCCATTTTGGATATGGCTGCACTTGGCTTTCTCGGGTTAGGTGCTCAACCACCGACACCAGAGTGGGGCAGTATGTTGGCAGACGCATTGCAATTTGTTCAGCGCGCTTGGTGGGTTGTTACGTTCCCAGGTTTGATGATTTTGTTGACGGTTTTGGCGTTTAACTTAATGGGCGATGGATTGCGCGATGCGCTTGATCCGAAGTTGAAGCAGTAAGAGGTCGATATGGCATTGTTAAAATTAGAAAATCTATCTGTGACGTTTGCTCAATTTAAAGCCGTCGACAACATTAGTTATCAAGTAGAGGAAGGCGAAGTTCTTGGGATTGTCGGAGAGTCAGGATCGGGGAAAAGTGTTAGCTCCCTTTCCATAATGGGGTTGATCGATTATCCCGGAGAAGTCAGTGCGAACCAGTTAAGTTTTAATGGTGAAGATTTACTGTCGATGTCGGAGGCAAAGCGACGCCAGCTAACAGGCTCTGATATCGCAATGATTTTCCAAGATCCTATGACCAGCTTAAACCCATGCTTTACCGTGGGCTACCAAATTATCGAAGCGTTAAAAACTCACCAAGGTGGCAGTAAAAAAGAGTTAAAAGCACGCGCGATTGAGCTATTGAATCAAGTGGGTATTCCGGCACCTGAATCTCGCTTAAAAAACTATCCGCATCAATTGTCTGGTGGAATGAGCCAGCGTGTAATGATTGCCATGGCGATTGCATGTAACCCTCGTTTATTGATTGCCGATGAACCGACAACTGCACTCGATGTGACCATTCAAGCTCAGATTATTGATTTACTGATAGAGTTACAGCGCAAAGAGAAAATGGGACTGGTTTTAATTACTCATGATCTTGCTTTGGTTGCAGAAGTGGCACATCGTGTGATTGTGATGTACGCCGGGCAAGTGGTTGAATCGGGGCCTGCAAGTGAAGTGTTTGCGACCCCGAAACATCCATATACTCAGGCTTTGCTTGCATCTTTGCCTGAATCTTCAGCGGGAAAAGCGCGCTTGGAAGCATTGCCGGGTGTCGTACCGGGATTATTCGATAGGCCAAAAGGGTGTCTGTTGAGTCCACGTTGTCGTTACGCAACGGAACGGTGTCATACCGAAGCTCCAAGCAATCAAGGGCCAATTGAGCGCCAAGTAAAATGTCATACTCCATTGAACAGTGAAGGGAGAGCGACGGCATGAGTCAACAACCATTAATTTTAAAAGCCGCTAACCTTAAACAGCACTATCAAGTCAAACAGGGGATGTTTAAACCGGACGCGGTTGTGAAAGCGGTAGACGGCATTAGCTTTGAGCTTGAAAAGGGCAAAACTCTCGCCGTGGTGGGAGAGTCGGGGTGTGGAAAGTCAACGTTGGGACGAATGCTAACGATGATCGAAACACCCACCTCAGGTCGTTTAAATTTTCATGACGATGATTTACTTGCGCTTTCCAGTGAAAAACAGAAATTGCTTCGTCAAAAGATTCAGATTATCTTTCAAAACCCATATGGGTCGCTTAATCCGCGTAAGAAGATAGGCGCGATTTTGGAAGAGCCTCTCGTGATTAACAGTGCAATGAGTAAAGCGGAACGCAAAGCTAAAGCGACGGAAATGATGGAAAAGGTTGGTTTAAAACCAGAGCACTACGATCGTTACCCACATATGTTTTCTGGTGGTCAACGCCAGCGAATTGCCATCGCACGTGGTCTAATGCTTGATCCGGAAATCATTGTGGCAGATGAGCCAGTGTCCGCTTTGGATGTGTCAGTCCAAGCTCAAGTATTGAATTTAATGATGGATCTTCAACAAGAGTTTGGGTTGAGTTACGTGTTTATCTCTCATGATCTTTCCGTTGTTGAGCATATCGCCGATGATGTGATGGTGATGTATTTGGGAAAAGTTGTTGAGCAAGGGCCGAGTGAACAGATTTTTGCCTCTCCTAAGCATCCTTATACACAGGCGCTTCTGTCGAGTACGCCACAGCTCTCTCCAGAAAAACGGCGCGTACGCATAAAACTGCAAGGAGAATTGCCATCACCTTTAAATCCGCCAAGTGGTTGTGCATTTCATGGACGTTGCCAATTTGCGAATAATCGTTGTCGTAATGAAACCCCTTCATTAACAATGGAGCAAAGTGGTCATCTGGTTGCTTGTCATGCCGTGGTGGAAGAGCGTTTGTCAGAACAGGTTACTGATGTTGCCTAATAGCCTGAAGTGAGAGCGAGAAAGGGTTTTTCGATTCAGTTCAACCAAATTAATGCGATTTAGAGGATCAGTCGTAGTATGCTTTGAAACGACAGTAATGATCACCGAATGGTTTACATGCAGTAAGCCAATATAGATACAGTTTCAAGGATGGAACGATGCTACGGCATAAATTAATATTTATTGGATTAATCTGGCTCACAACCCTAAGTTCGTGGAGTCAAGCGACGACCATTAAAGTCGCGCTAGACTCCGAACCTGTGTCTCTTGATCCTCATGAGCAACTTTCTGAAGGCGCATTACTCTATTCGCATACCGTATTCGATTCTTTAGTGCGTTGGCAACAAGATGGTACTTTTGAACCTCGGTTGGCCACGTCTTGGCAGGTGCTTAGTGACACTTCTTTGCAATTATCGTTGCGGAAAAATGTTGTTTTTCATTCAGGAAATACCTTCACGGCAAATGATGTCGCCTATACTCTTGAGCGATTAAAACGTTCAACTGACTTTAAAGCGTTATTCAATGTGATTAGTCATAGTGAGGTGGTGGATGATCACACCATCATTATTCACACTCGCTACCCATTTCCTTTGTTACTAAATATCTTGGCTTATGTTTTTGCCATTGATTCTGACTATTACGATGGTCGAGATTCTATTGTTAAATTTGGTCACTCTTTTGCATCAAACAATGAATCGGGCACAGGACCTTTCGTCGTTATGGAGAGAGTGCCCGGTGAAAAGATTGTTTTTCAGCGAAACCCAAATTATTGGGATACGGAAACGAAGGGCAATGTCGATACCCTTGAGTTACTTCCGATTCGTTCAGATTCAACCCGTTTGGCGGCGTTGCTCACTGGAGATGTCGATATTATTTCACCAATCGCGTCGATTGATATCCCTAGAGTGAACGAGTTACGTGATGTTCAGTTGGTCAATTTACCGGGCACTCGAATTATTATGTTGCAGCTTAACCAAGAGCGCCGCCCTGAGTTGAGCGATCTCCGTGTTCGGCGCGCAATGAGTTTGGCGATCAATCAGGCTTTAATCGTTAATAAGGTTCTCAGAGGGTATGGAAAAGAAGCCGGACAGCTTAGTGCGTCGTTTTTTCTAGGGCATATTCCGAATCTTGAGCCTAAATATGATATTGAGCAGGCTAAGCAATTGATGAAGGAAGCGGGATACTCAGAAGGATTCAATTTGAGTATGATGGCGCCAAACAATCGTTACATGAGTGACGAGCAGATTGCTCAAGCAGTCGTTGCGATGTTGGAGAAAATTAACATTCGTGTTGATTTTAAAACCATGCCCAAGGCTCAGTATTTCCAACTATACGATCAGCGAGCCGCGGATGTAATGATGTTAGGTTGGCAATCGGATACTCAAGATTCCAATAATATTTTTGAGTTTACAGTTGCTTGTCGCAATATTGGTTCCGGGTTGGGGGTTTATAATGCGAGTGGCTACTGTAACCCAGTGGTTGATCAGTTGATTACACAAGCAAACCAGACGATGAACCTAGAAAAACGCCAAGCTGTGATGCAAGCGATCGAGGAGCAAGTCATGAATGATGTCGCCATCATCCCATTGCATTGGCAGAATCGAATTTGGGCAAGTAAGAAAGAGCTAAATTTGCCGGATGTTTTGAATATTCAAAATAACCCTTATTTTGGTGATCTAGTGGTACAGGAACCGTAAATGATGATACGAGCAAACGCGGGTGTGACGTACTAATGCTTTCGTTTATTCTGCGCCGATTGCTACAAGCAAGTTTGGTACTCCTTGCCATTACCTTGGTGGGGTTTGTTATTCAAACGTATTTGGGCGACCCTGTACAACAGATGGTTGGACAAAGCGTGTCACTGCTCGAAAGAGAGCAAATTCGAGAAGAGCTCGGCCTCAACCAACCATTATTGGTGCAATATGGTCAATTCTTGCTAAGGGCGGTTCAAGGCGATCTGGGGACTTCGTATTACTACAAACAACCGACTCTTGAGGTGATTTTTAGCAAGCTACCCGCGACATTAGAATTAACCTTATGCGGCCTAATTTTGGTTGCTCTTATTTCCATTCCATTTGGGGTGATTGCTGCAATTCACCCTCGCCATATTGTGGCACGTGTGACTCTATTTGTGAGTACTCTTGGCCTTTCGGTTCCAGTTTTTATTTTCGGTATTTTCTTGGTGTACTTTTTTGCGATCGAGTGGCGCCTATTGCCGAGTTTCGGTCGAGGAGAAACTACGCTCATTTTCGGTTTTTGGAGAACGGGACTTCTCACTCAAGATGGGCTGTTGCATCTGATTATGCCCAGTGCTTCATTAGCGTTTGTGTTAACGCCTATTTTCGTACGTTTGATTCGCGCCGAAATGTTAGAAGTTCTTCAAAGTGATTACATTCGGTTTGCCTGGTCTAAAGGGATATCTTCTTCTCGAATTTACTTTATTCATGCCCTTAAAAATACCATGTTACCCGTCATTACTGTGGGTGGTATTCAGGTGGGAACCGTGGTCGCTTATACGCTTCTTACGGAAACGATTTTTCAATGGCCGGGTCTAGGACGTTTATTTATGGAGGCGGTTACCCGAGTCGATACGCCTTTGCTTTCGGCTTATTTAATTATGGTTGGTTGTGGTTTTGTGTTGATCAATACGTTGGTGGATTTAATTTATATCATGGTGAATCCGCGAGTTAGAATTTCAGGGTATGGCATATGACTGGCCGCTATGCTCCTCACATTGAACCGAATCGTTTACGTCACATGTGGTACGCACTTCGCGGCGACAAGCTGGCATTATTCGCCTCAGGGATTTTTTTCTTCTACTGTTTAGTGGCACTTCTTGCGCCATTGCTCTCGCCTTACAATGTACATTCAAATCAATTTATGGATTTGATGAATGCCGAGATCGCCCCATATTGGCTAAGTGGCGATGCGCGTTTCTTACTCGGAACAGATACGCAAGGGCGCGACCTTCTTACGGTTATTCTTCATGGCACTCGACTGTCACTCACCATAGGTATCTGTGCCGTGGCAATCCAATTAATACTCGGTATCTGTATTGGCTTGTTGTCGGGTTATATTGGGGGGCGCTTAGACACCTTTCTAATGCGCTGTGCCGATATTCAACTCTCTTTTTCAACAATGATGGTGGCGATTGTTGTTTTGGCACTGTTTCAAGCGATGTTTGGGAGTGTCGCTTACCAGCAATTAGCCATGTTAATGTTAATTGTGGTGATTGGCATTGCAGAGTGGCCTATTTTTGCACGAACAATTCGAGCCTGTGTGCTTGCAGAAAAAGAGAAAGAGTATGTCGATGCTGCTCGAATTCTTGGGGTCAGTAATACGCGTATTATGTTTCGCCATATTATGCCCAATGCAATTTCATCATTGTTCGATTTAGTGACGATCCAAATAGCAAATGCCATTGTGGCGGAAGCGGCTCTTTCTTTTCTTGGATTAGGAATGCCACCGTCTCAGCCGTCGCTTGGTGCTTTGATTTCTTCTGGTTTTGCTTATTTGTTTTCCGGCGCATGGTGGATATGTGCGTTTCCAAGCGTAACGTTAATTGTGCTGATTTTTGTTATGAACTTGCTTGGTGATTGGTTCCGTGACCACCTTAATCCACAAAAAGGGGAGTTGAGTTAATATGGCACTGCTTTCTGTGGACAACCTTAATGTGAAATTTCGTCACCGTGGTGGCGATTTACACGCATTACACGATATCTCTTTTTCTATTTCAGCCGGTGAAAAAGTGGCGATTGTCGGCGAATCCGGTGCAGGGAAATCACTCCTTGGGTATTCAATTGTGAACCTTCTGACCAAACCCGGATACATTTCTTCGGGTTCAATTCGGTTTGATCGTCGCGAACTGACTGGATTATCGATTAAGGAGTGGCAGAAAATTCGCGGACATCGTATCGCTATGATATTTCAAGACATGATGATGACATTGAATCCCGTTCTTACCATTGGTATGCAAATGGTCGAAGCGATCCGCTCTCATCAGAAAATGTCTCGTCACGAAGCGCAGAAGTTGGCTATTCAAGGTTTAGAAAAAGTACGTATTTCTTCACCAGAGCAACGGTTTCATCAGTATCCTCATCAGCTTTCTGGTGGTATGCGCCAACGCGTTATTATCGCTATTGTCTTGTTGTTGAAGCCAGAGTTAATTATTGCCGATGAACCGACAACAGCGCTGGATGTAACGATTCAGGCAGAAATCCTCAAGTTACTCAAAGAGATCTGCGATAGCGAGCAAGTCGCGTTGATTATTGTCAGCCATGATTTTGGAGTGGTCTCTCGAATCAGTGATCGTACCTTGGTGATGTATGCTGGAAAAATTGTCGAACAAGGGCCAACCCTCGAGATTATCAATGATCCTCAACACCCTTATACTCAAGGTTTATTGAACGCTCTGCCTCAGATGGCGTCGCCCGGTCAGAGGCTCAATCAAATTGAGGGAAACATGCCCTCATTGAGAGATCGCCCAAGTGGTTGTGCATTTCACCCTCGTTGTCGATACGCCGAGCCTCGTTGTAGTTATTCTCAGCCGTCATTTATTTATACGGGTGTTTCAAGTTGTGCCTGCTTTTTAGTGGAAGACATGATTGACGCAAATGACACTAAGGAGAATGACATTGACTAAAGAGTTGATTCGTTTTCTGAATGTCGAAAAGTCATTTGTGACCAGTACGAGTTGGTCAAATGCGTTGAGTGCGAAACGTGTAGGCTTTCGCCATAAAGAGCAGATTCACGCACTAAATGGCGTTGATCTGACGGTCTATAAAGGTGAGTGTCTTTGTGTGGTCGGAGAGACTGGATGTGGCAAGTCGACGTTAGCCCGAGTATTGATGGGACTTGACTCTCCGACGTCAGGTGAAGTGCTCTATCGAGGAGAGCGCATCGATACGTTATCTGACAAGCAACGTATGGGTTATCGCAAAAAAATGCAGATGGTATTTCAAAGCCCACATGCGTCGTTAAACCCTAGAATGACGGTTTATCAGATGCTAAAAGAGTCGGTGACATTACATCACCCTAGCTTTGGCTTACAGGAAACCGACGAGTTCATTGCAGGGTTATTGGCCTCAGTGGGTTTAGATCGCGATGCCGAGGATAAATACCCTCATCAATTTTCTGGCGGGCAGCGTCAGCGTATTTCATTGGCTCGAGCCTTGTCTGTCGAACCCGAGTTTATCGTTGCCGATGAGCCACTGGCTGCACTGGATGTGTCGGTTCAAGCTCAAGTCCTTAATTTGATGATGGATAAAAAATATCATCTCGGCCTGACATACCTTTTTATTACTCATGATTTGGCGGTGGTGGAGCACTTTGCCACGCGTGTTGCAGTGATGTATTTAGGCGTTATTTGCGAAGTCGCTCCAAGAGAGGTGCTGTTTCGTTCGCCCAAGCATCCTTACACCAAGGCGCTTCTGGCCTCAACGCCTCGATTGGATAATCTTTCACTTAATCCGATTGAATTAAAAGGAGAAGTGCCCACTCCGACAGAAAAACAGAAAGGTTGTGCATTTGCAGGTCGTTGCCCGTATGCGAATCAACGCTGTTATGATCAGATACCTCAAAGCCAAGTTTCCAGCGATGGCAGCCATGTTGCTTGCCATGCAGTCGAAGAAGGAAGGCTGTTATGGAAATAAGATGGTTAGAAGATTTTATCGCGTTAGCTCGTACTCGACATTTTTCGCGGGCAGCGGATGAGCAGAATGTTACTCAGCCAACATTTAGCCGCCGAATCAAATTGCTTGAAGAAGAAATGAAAGTCACTTTGGTTGATCGAAACTCACTACCGCTATCTTTGACACCAGCAGGAGAGCTATTTTTACAAAGTGCAGAATCGATCACGCGTGAACTCCGAGAGACAAAAGCTCGCTGTTTAGAAATTAAAGATCATAACCAGTCACAATTGCGACTTATTGCAACTCAAGAGCTGTTTTTAAATTTTTATCCACACTCCTTTTTACCGTCATGCCATCGAATTGGTGTCGATATTGACGTCAATATGAAATCGAGTACGTGGGAACAGAGCGATTTTATTAATTCGATGATGCGTCAGGAGAGCGATCTATTGCTCTGTTTTTGGCATCCGGGAATGAGCTCTTTGGAACAATTGCCCACCGAAGAGTTTGATCATTTGGTACTGGCACAAGAAACGCTCCTTCCTTGTTGCTTACCATCTGAAAATGGCGAAGCGCTCTATCAACTTCCTGGCGTGAAAAAAAGCCCGCAGCCATATATTAGCTATGAACAGGGTTCATTTTTGGCCGATGCCGTGACATACCATCTCCAACGTCAGCACGACATTGCTCAACTTGAAGTAGTGACCTCCGACTTTAACGCTGTCGGCATTGCGGCTTTGGTTAAACAAGGGTTTGGGCTCGGTTGGTTACCAGAAACAATGGTGAGTAATGCTCTGGAGCAATCTCGTTTGATTGTTGCAGGTGAACACCAATGGGCTATCTCGATGCAAATTCGGTTATATAAGGCAAAAAGTAATCAAAATCCGCTTTTACAAACACTTTGGAGTAACGCTGTTAAGCTAATTACCTAACTTGTTTGTGTAGTAATAACGTTATCGAATAAACAATCTATTAACATCTGCGTTAATTTTAACCATAATGGCTTTGTGGTTGGTAAATGGAATTATCGCTGGAGGTAAATGATGACGTTAGAAGAATTACGCACGATGTATCGCGCCAATCTGCTAGTCGAAGCAATTGCAGAACCTTTAGAAGAGCAAGGTGATTGGCTTATAGAATTTCGCCATATTCAAGGAGGTTTTGTTGTTCTGACTCACTCTAATGGTGAAACTTGCCATTATTCTGATCTACATTATGCGTCGCAAAGCGCGCGCGAAGTCGGCTTTAAGCAAGTCAGAGTTGAATCAATATGCCATTAATATAATGGTCTTTAATATCCTTACTTCCAAAAAGTTATAAAACATACTCATCTATTCTTTCTTGTTATTAGAGATAATGGTTAACCTATAGTCACGCAATGAATAGGAATGTCGTGACTATGTCTTCAGCAAATAATAATCCAAACGAGCTAGCAGCACTTTCTAGCCCAGTAAATGACAGTCAGCTAAATCAGCTGCAGCAAACCGTTTCTCAACTTTCTCCTCAGCAACTGGCTTGGGTCAGTGGCTATTTTTGGGGCTTAAGTCAATCTCAATCGGGTGTGGCACAAGCACCTGCAGTATCCGCTCAACCAGCAGGTAAGCTAACCATTGTCTACGCGTCTCAAACTGGGAACGCAAAAGGGGTTGCCGAAGCTTTAGAGCAAGATGCTGCCGCGCTCGATATCCCTGTGCAGTTATTTGATGCAAGCGATTATAAAGGTAAAGACCTTGCCAAAGAGACTCATGTAGTCATCGTTGCTTCTACGAATGGTGAAGGTGAGGCTCCTGATAACGCGATTGCTTTGCATGAGTTTTTACAATCTAAGAAAGCACCTAAATTGGACTCTCTCAAATATGCCGTTATTGGTTTAGGTGACTCTAGTTATGAGTTCTTCTGCCAAACTGGTAAAGATTTTGATGCGTTTTTGTCTAAGCAAGGTGCAACTGCGTTATTAGATCGTGTCGACTGTGACGTTGATTACGAAGAGACTGCTGCCGAATGGCGTAAACAGTCTCTTGAATTAATCAAAGAGTCATTAGGATCAGCACAAGCTGTTGCTGTGTCATCATCTGCACCAGTGGCATCGGGTCATTCTCAATATACGAAGCAAAACCCGTATAGCGCGGCGTTGTTAGCAAGCCAAAAAATCACAGGTCGCGATTCCGACAAAGATGTACGTCATATCGAAATTGATTTAGATGGTTCAGGGTTGACTTACCAAGCTGGTGATGCGCTTGGCGTTTGGTATGAAAACAGTTCTGATTTAGCCAATGAAATCTTAGCGAAAGTAGGTCTGTCTGGTGTTGAAAGCGTGGATGTAGATGGTGAAAGTTTATCGATTCACAGCGCACTAGTGACTAAGTTTGAGATCACAGCGTCAAATCCGCAGTTTGTCACTAAGTATGCAGAATTGTCTGGTAGCAAAAAGCTGCAAAAGTTGGTGGATGATAAAGATAAGCTTCGCAGCTACGCAGGTGAGACTCAAGTTGTCGATGTACTAGCTGAGAAGAAAACCAAGCTATCGGCTGACGAGTTGGTTGGCCTGTTGCGTCGCTTAACACCACGCTTGTATTCAATTGCTTCAAGTCAAAGTGAAGTCGATGAGGAAGTTCACTTAACGGTCGGTCTAGTTGAATATAAACAAGGTGATCAATCTCGTCTCGGTGGTGCGTCAAGCTTCCTAGCTCAACGCTTAGAAGAAGGCGGCGAAGTGAAGGTGTTTATTGAAAATAATAATAACTTCAAGCTACCACAAGATGATAATGCCCCAGTGATCATGATTGGTCCAGGTACTGGTATTGCACCGTTCCGTAGCTTCATTCAAGAACGTGATAATCGAGATGCAGAAGGGAAAAACTGGCTGTTCTTTGGTGACCGTACTTTCACTCAAGACTTCTTGTATCAAGTTGAATGGCAAAAATACTTGAAATCGGGCTTATTGACTCAACTCGATGTCGCCTTTAGTCGTGACCAGCATGAGAAAGTCTATGTTCAGCACCGAATTTTAGAAAATGCAGAGCAAGTGTGGCAATGGCTACAAGACGGCGCTTATGTCTATGTGTGTGGTGATGCGACCCGCATGGCAAAAGATGTTCATGACGCGTTGATTTCTGTTGCTGAACAGCAAGGTCAATTGAGTCGTGAAAAAGCAGAAGAATTTATTAATGAATTACGTAAAGCGAAACGTTATCAAAGGGATGTCTACTAATGAGCACAAAAATTGAAAACAACGTCCAAGAAGTATTAGGCGAAGTGCTAGGCCCCCTAGCTGATAATGAGCGTTTAAAACGTGAAAGTAATTTCCTTCGCGGGACGATCGAACAAGATCTACAAGACCGTATTACTGGTGGCTTTACGGCGGATAACTTCCAGTTAATTCGTTTCCACGGTATGTACCAGCAAGATGATCGCGATATTCGTAATGAACGTGCGAAGCAAAAGCTGGAGCCGCTGCATAATGTTATGTTACGTGCGCGTATGCCAGGCGGTATTATCAAACCAGAGCAATGGTTAGCGATCGATAAATTTGCAACTGATAACACGATGTATGGAAGTATCCGTCTTACCACGCGTCAAACATTTCAGTTTCACGGTGTTTTAAAGCCGAATATCAAACTGATGCATCAGACATTGAATAGCATCGGTATTGATTCAATTGCAACGGCGGGTGATGTAAACCGTAACGTACTTTGTACGACGAACCCTGTTGAATCTGAGCTTCATCAGGAAGCGTATGAGTGGGCGAAAAAAATCAGTGAACATCTATTACCGAAGACTCGCGCCTATGCTGAAATCTGGCTCGATGGTGAGAAAGTAGAAGGCACAGACGAAGAGCCAATTTTAGGCAGTAACTATTTACCACGTAAATTTAAAACCACTGTTGTTATCCCACCACACAATGATGTGGATGTTCATGCCAATGACTTGAACTTTATTGCGATAGCTGAAAAAGGGAAGTTGATCGGATTCAATGTTCTTGTTGGTGGTGGCTTAGCCATGACTCATGGTGATACTTCAACGTACCCTCGCCGCGCAGATGATCTTGGTTTTGTTGCTCTAGAGAAGACGTTGGATGTTGCAGCCGCTGTTGTTACTACACAACGTGATTGGGGTAACCGCTCGAATCGTAAAAACGCCAAAACTAAGTACACATTAGATCGTGTTGGAACGGATGTATTTAAAGCTGAAGTTGAAGCACGAGCGGGTATTACTTTTGAAGCCAGCCGTCCTTATGAATTTACGTCTCGTGGTGATCGTATCGGTTGGGTTGAAGGTATTGATGGGCAATTCCATTTAGCGCTCTTTATCGAAAATGGCCGCTTATTAGATTACCCAGACAGACCATTAAAAACGGGTGTTGCTGAAATTGCTAAAATTCACAAAGGTGATTTCCGAATGACGGCAAACCAAAACTTAATTGTTGCGGGCGTTCCGGCAGATCAAAAAGACGTGATAGAAGCAATTGCACGTAAGCACGGTTTGATGGATGACAGTGTTAGTGAGCAGCGTAAAAACTCTATGGCATGTGTAGCTTTTCCTACATGTCCACTAGCAATGGCTGAAGCAGAACGTATGCTTCCAAACTTTGTGACTGATGTAGAAGGCATTCTGGCGAAAAACGGTTTGGCTGTAGATGACAATATCATTCTGCGTATTACTGGGTGTCCAAATGGTTGTGGACGAGCAATGTTGGCAGAAATCGGCTTAGTAGGTAAAGCACCTGGCCGTTATAACCTCCACCTTGGCGGTAACAGAGCCGGTACTCGTGTTCCAAAAATGTATAAAGAGAATATCACTGAGAAACAGATTCTTGAAGAAATCGATCAGCTAGCAGGCCGTTGGGCTAAAGAGCGTGAGAGTGGAGAGTGTTTCGGTGACTTTGTTATTCGTGTTGGAATTATCGAAGAAGTAATCATATCGAAGAGAGATTTCCATGGCTGAAAGCGTGTTGTATAAGCTGCAGCTTTCCGAGTTACTTCTAATGACTAAGGTGGAGCAATCGCTTCACTTAGCCGAATTGAATGGTTACTTAGAAAGTTTATCTGCTCAAGAGCGAGTAAGATGGGGGCTTGAAAACCTGGAAGGAACTCATGCAGTATCCTCTAGCTTTGGAATTCAAGCTGCGTTGATGGTTCATTTGGTATCGAGAGCAAAGAAAGATGTACCTGTTGTCTTAACCGATACTGGATATCTGTTCCCTGAAACCTACCAGTTTATTGATGAGTTAACTGAAAAGTTGAATTTAAATCTGAAAGTATACCGTTCAGACTATTCACCAGCTTGGCAAGAAGCTCGTTATGGAAAGTTATGGGAACAAGGTGCCGAAGGTCTCGATAAGTACAATCGAATTAATAAAGTGGTACCGATGAAAAAGGCATTGGAAGAGCTTGGTGTAAAAACTTGGTTTTCTGGGCTGCGTCGGGAACAGGCACAATCGAGAGCAAATCTTCCGATTCTTGCGATTCAAAATGGTGTGTTTAAGTTTCTTCCAGTTATCGATTGGACAAACGAAGACGTTGAGAACTATTTAGCAGAACATAACCTGCCATATCATCCATTACGGGATCAAGGCTACTTATCTGTTGGTGATACACATACAACGAGTAAGTGGGAAGAAGGAATGAAAGAAGAAGAAACTCGCTTCTTTGGTTTGAAACGAGAATGTGGCCTTCATGAAGATGATCATGAGACAGATGGCTCTGGTATCTAATTCAAATCTACAATATTAAATATGAAAGCTGCTTCGGCAGCTTTTTTGTTGTCTGTAAAAGAATAACTCTGTGGATAAGTTGTAGTTTAGCTCTTAGTAAAGTGGGATAAATAAGGCTTTGTTGTGTATTTCGCCAAACGAGTTATTTTTTTATAATTTTGATGAAAAAACACTTGCTAACGTGAAGCGGATCTCTATAATGCGCTCTCGTTGACACGGCAGCCCGCCAAGGCGGTGAAGCAAGTATCAACAAGGCTCGAAAGCAAAAAAAGAAAATTCTAAAAAGTGTTTGACACTAAGAATTATCTCGCTAGAATAGCCGTCCACTTCTCGCACGAGAAGTTGCTCTTTAACAATTTAGACCTATCAATCTGTGTGGGCACTCGTTGATGATAATCAATTTTACTTCTTAGAAGTAACT
>CANNGN010000019.1 GCA_947504195.1 uncultured Vibrio sp.
AAACAGAAACAGAAACAGAAACAGAAACAGAAACAGAAACAGAAACAGAAACAGAAACAGAAACAGAAACAGAAACACTGAATGATGAGCCTGATTACATTAGTGATGATCAGTTGCCAGAGTTCGGTGAAGACGATGCTTTAGAGTCTGCTGGGTTTAATGCTAACGATTTGGATCTTGGTGAAAGCGAAGATGAAAGTGCATTTACTTCAGAATCGAATCAAGCTGAATTTCTTGAACTAGAAGATGGTGATTTACCAGAATTCAACGAAGATGATGCCAATGCATTATTTGGTGACTTGCCGAGAACCGAATTTGATGAATCTGAACTCGAACGATTATTGGATGATGATGCGGATTCAGGGCCGTTCGCAAAAATAGACTCTCCTAGCGATGAGATGGTCGCAAGCAGTGGTATCGATATGGATGCCATGTTTGATGTAAGCGGAGAAGACTGGAACGGATTTACGCTATCTGAAGAGCAAAAGCTAGCCATTGATGATGATATTGATGTTGAAGAAAAAGCAGTATGGCAAAGCGAGCAAAATCTCGATCCTGAAATCGAAAATGAAAATTGGGATGAGCAAGACGACATCGATAGTGGCGTTGAACTGGAGAAGTATAAAACCATCGGAGAATTGATGTCGCACCTTGAAGAGGGTGATGAATCTGTGCCGGAGGAGTTAAAGCTTGATGTGGGGTTAGATGAATTCCCTGATGTGATTGGTGAGATTCATGATGTCGACGTAGATAGTAATTCTGAAGCGGCCGGAAAATTGGATCTCGCCAAGATTTATTTAGAGATGAATGACGAGAAAGGAGCTATTCAGCTGCTCGAGAAGGCAATCGTGGATGGTGATGAAGATATTCGACGTGAAGCTAAGCATTTGATTGACTCTATGAAAAATCGTTAATTCATCGAGACCTAGTCAATATAAACGGATTAGAAATTTGGTCAATAAGCGTTTATACTGCTGCGCCAAATTTGGCAAAAGATAGTAAAAATGAAAATAGCGTTAGGCGTTGAATATAATGGTTCAGCCTATTATGGTTGGCAGCGTCAAAAAGAAGTGAATAGCGTGCAACAGGAGCTTGAGAAAGCGCTTTCTGTTGTCGCAAACAGCCCAATCGACGTGCTTTGTGCCGGGCGCACTGATGCTGGAGTCCATGGAACTGGTCAGGTGGTTCACTTTGAAACTAACGTCGAACGAAAATTAGTGGCTTGGACTATGGGTGCTAACGCCAACTTGCCATTAGATATTGCAGTTCGTTGGGCAACCGAAGTTTCAGATGAATTTCACGCTCGTTTTTCAGCAACCGCACGCCGCTATCGCTATATCATTTATAACCATAAGCTGCGACCTGGAATTTTATCGACTGGTGTCAGTCACTACCATGTTGAGTTAGATGAGCAAAAAATGCATCAAGCAGGGCAATACTTGCTAGGAGAGAATGACTTTTCTTCTTTTCGCGCGGCGCATTGTCAATCTCGTTCACCTTGGCGCAATGTTATTCACTTAAATGTTACACGACATGGTGACTATGTCGTGATTGATGTAAAAGCAAACGCCTTCGTACATCATATGGTAAGAAATATTGTTGGCAGTTTGATGGTGGTTGGGAGAGGGGAACAACCGATAGAGTGGATTGATTGGTTGCTAAAAGCAAAAGATAGAAAGCTCGCTGGTGCCACTGCAAAAGCAGAAGGGTTGTATTTAGTGGATGTCGATTATCCTGAGTCCTTTGGTATTCCACAGCACGCCATTGGTCCTCTGTTTTTACCCGAAAATTTATAGTCGAGTTGACTTACCTTTAACTAAAAATACTAAGTATTGTTAGCTAAAAATAGAATAATTGTTATAGGTACAACCAGTTTTTTATCTACAGATTGAGGTTTATGTGGTTTAATCCACAGCGAATCATTTCCGAAACATTATCTTTCGCGTAATGCGAAAGAGCTACTAAATAAAGGTCTTTCATGAGTTGGCTCGAAAAGATTTTAGAAAAAAGTAATATTGTTAATTCACGTAAAGCAAGCATTCCAGAAGGTGTGTGGACTAAATGTACGTCATGTGATCAAGTTCTTTATAACGCGGAACTTGCACGTAATTTAGATGTTTGTCCTAAGTGCGGCCATCATATGCGTATGAAAGCTCGCCCGCGTATTGATGCTTTCTTGGATCAACAAAACCGTGTCGAGATTGGTTCTGAATTAGAGCCACAAGATAAGTTAAAGTTTAAAGATTCTAAGCGCTATAAGGATCGTATTTCTGCCGCTCAGAAAGCAAGTGGAGAGAGCGATGGCTTGATCGTAATGAAAGGCGAAGTGTATGGAATGCCGATCGTAGTCTCAGCATTCGAATTCACTTTCATGGCGGGTTCAATGGGATCGGTCGTTGGTGCTCGTTTTGTGAAAGCTGTTGAAGCGGCTATCGAAGCAAATTGTGGACTGGTTTGTTTCTCTGCTAGTGGTGGGGCTCGAATGCAAGAAGCGTTAATGTCGCTGATGCAAATGGCAAAAACCAGTGCGGCACTCGAGCGTTTATCCGAAAAAGGATTACCGTTTGTTTCTGTTATGACCGACCCAACGTTAGGTGGTGTGTCAGCAAGCTTGGCTATGCTAGGAGACATCAACATCGGTGAACCTAAAGCATTGATTGGTTTTGCGGGACGTCGAGTTATCGAGCAAACCGTGAGAGAAGAATTGCCTGAAGGTTTTCAACGTAGTGAATTTCTTTTAGAGCATGGTGCAATTGATATGATTGTTGATCGCCGTGAAATGAAAGAGCGCATTGCGGGCATTGTGGCGAAATTGACTAACTTTGATCTCACGATTGAGGAAAATGAACCACAAGAGGTTTCAGAAGTATCAGAAACCGACGAAAAAGAGTAAAGTAATCGCTAACCAAACCACCTTACATATATGGTTCTAGTTAGATGACTACTCATTCTATCCCACAAGCCACATCTCCTTTATCGGTGTGGCTTGATTATCTATCTACTATTCATACCTCTGCCATTGATCTTGGGCTCGAACGAGTCGAGAAAGTTGCCCAGCATGCAAAATTAACCAAACCTGCTCCAGTTGTTATCACCGTTGCCGGAACAAATGGTAAGGGATCGACCTGTGCGATTATCGAAGCTATTCTGATTGATGCTGGGTATCGTGTCGGTGTCTACAGTTCACCTCATTTAATTCAATATAGCGAACGTGTGCGAATTAATGGCGCAGAGCTGGATGACGATGAGCATAGCCAAGCTTTTGCGGCGATAGAGAAACAACGTCAAACTATATCATTGAGTTTTTTTGAGTTTGGAACGCTAGCGGCACTGTGGTTATTCAAGCAACATAAGGTTGATGTTGTTTTGCTTGAAGTAGGGCTAGGTGGACGCTTAGATGCGACGAATGTTGTTGATCATGATGTCTCTATCATTACCAGTTTGGCTGTCGATCATGTTGATTGGTTAGGCAGCGATATCAATGTTATCGGCTATGAAAAGGCGGGGATTTATCGTTCTGGTCGTCCCGCCATATGTGGTCAACCCAAACCACCTGCTACTGTCGTCGCTCATGCTGATGAGATTGGCGCTGAGTTTTTTCAAGTTGGGATTCAGTACACTTATCAAGATAATGGCGACACTTGGCAGTGGCAAAGTGGTGCTTATGAATTAACTGAATTACCAAAACCTAATCTGCCGTTAGCCAATGCCGCAACAGCATTAATGGCGTTAGGGGTTAGTGGGTTAGAACTGTCGGATCTCAATATTATCAAGGGAATGCAAAACGTTGAATTAAAAGGGCGTATGCAAGTTCTCTCTCAACTCCCTTTGATTCTCTTGGATGTGGCGCATAATCCACACTCAGCAAGCTACCTTGTCGAGCAGTTGCAGACACAATATCGAGGCAAAACAATTCATGCTGTTATTGGTATGCTGCATGATAAAGATATTGAAGAGACGATTAACGTTTTATTACCAGCGATTAATCAATGGTACCCAGCCTCGTTACAGGGACCTAGAGCTGCAACAGCGGATGAGTTAAGTAAGTACATACCTGATGAACATAATCATTACTCTGATCCCGTATCGGCATTTCAAGCTGCAAAAGATAACGCGGATGATCAAGATATCATCGTTGTTGTAGGATCATTCCATACCGTTGGTGAAGTATTGCACCATTGGCAAGATCAAGGAGAAATGTAATAGATGGCAAGTCGATTCCAAAGCCGATTAGTAGGAACTGTGATTCTTGTAGCGCTAGGAGCTATTTTCCTGCCCGATTTACTCGATGGTAAGAAAACGCATTATCAGGATGAAATCTCGCCAATTCCAATTCGTCCTGAGTCACAAGCCAATATTGCTGTAATGGATGTACCAGAGCCTGAATTTGATCAAACTGCATTGCCTCAAGCTCCCGTTACTGCTGTGGTCGGAGAGGAAGTGCAACCGCAAGCCATCTCGTCTAATGAAGGTGTTGAAAAAATTGAAGTCGTGAAAACCAAAGTTGTAGAAACGCAGCCTAAGAATGACTATCAAGATGCAGCCTGGATCATTCAGTTGATGGCGTTAAAAAATGCCGACAATGCCGCTCGTTTAATCAGCGACTTAAAAAAACGAGGGTTTACTGCGACGAGCAAAAAAGAGAATGGCTTTACTCGTATATTGATTGGCCCTGATGTTTCGAAGGAAAAATTAGAGAATCAGTTGGTAGAGTTAGAAAAAATAACGGGCGCAAAAGGTCAATTGATTAAATTTAGACCACTAAATCCATAAGAAAACGTTTGCGTCAGCATTTTTTCTGATAAAATGCGCGCCAACTTAAGATAAGAAATTTAATTATGAACTGGTTAGATTATACAATTCTTGCGGTGATTGGCTTCTCAGCAGTGATTAGCTTAATCAGAGGCTTCTCTAAAGAAGCTTTTTCGTTAATTACCTGGATTGGTGCATTTTTTATTGCTAGCCGTTTCTATGAGAAATTGGCGCAGTACTTCACCAATATACAAGATGATATTGTTAGAAATGGTGCTGCGATTGCCGCATTGTTTATTGCAACATTGATTGTTGGCGCCATCGTAAACTACGTGATCGGTCAATTGGTCGAGAAAACCGGTTTATCGGGAACAGACCGCCTGCTTGGTGTCGTATTTGGCGCATTGCGAGGTGTGTTATTAGTGGCCGCGTTGTTATTTGCTCTTGATGCGTTTACATCGTTTTCGAGTTCTGATTGGTGGACACAATCTACATTAGTGCCACAGTTTCGTTGGATAATCGCGTTCTTTTTTGAACATCTAAAAGCAACTTCAAGTTTTCTTACTGACGCCGTGTAGGCGCCAGTATTTGTCGCAAATCGAGGATTAACACATGTGTGGTATTGTTGGAATCGTTGGCTCAACGCTAGTAAATCAGTCAATTTATGATGCATTGACGGTATTACAGCACCGTGGCCAAGATGCCGCTGGTATTTGTACCATAGAAAGCAATCGTTTCCGTCTAAGAAAGGCGAACGGTTTGGTAAAAGATGTTTTTGCAGCGAAACATATGCAACGTCTTCAAGGAACCGTAGGTATTGGACACGTACGTTACCCGACTGCGGGAAGCTCAAGTGCTTCTGAAGCTCAACCATTCTACGTTAACTCTCCTTTTGGTATTACGCTTGCTCACAACGGCAACCTCACTAATGCTCATGAAATTAGGGAGAAGTTGTTCGAAAAAGATCGCCGTCACCTCAATACAACATCTGACTCTGAAGTGTTGCTTAACGTTTTAGCGCATGAAATTGATACTGTTAAAGGCAATGTGACAAGTGATGATGTTTTTCGCGCGGTTGCAAATGTTCATCGAACCATTAAAGGTGCATATGCTGTAGTTGGAATGATAATCGGCCATGGCATGGTTGCATTTAGAGACCCGTTTGGCGTTCGCCCTTTGTGTATCGGACAGCGTGTCGATAAAACAGGGCGTATCGAGTACATGGTGGCTTCGGAATCTGTTGCACTTGATGCGGTTGGTTTTGAATTTATGCGAGACGTTGCACCAGGCGAAGCGGTTTATGTTACGTTTGATGGTCAATTATCTACCAAGCAGTGTGCTGATAACCCAAGTTTGAACCCATGTATTTTTGAATATGTGTACTTTGCACGTCCAGATTCGTTTATCGATGACATCTCGGTATACAGCGCTCGTGTCGAAATGGGTAAAAAATTAGGTGAACGGATTAAGGATGAGTACTCAAATCTTGATGTGGATGTTGTCATTCCAATTCCTGAGACATCTAACGATATCGCGCTTCAAATAGCACAGGCGATCGATAAGCCTTATCGTCAAGGGTTTGTGAAAAACCGTTATGTGGGCCGAACATTTATCATGCCGGGTCAAGAGCAACGTGTGAAATCAGTACGTCGTAAACTCAATGCCATTCGTTCGGAGTTTAAAGGCAAGAACGTATTATTGGTCGATGATTCAATTGTACGTGGAACAACCTCTGAGCAGATCGTTGAAATGGCTCGTGAGTCAGGAGCCGCGAAAGTATTCATGGTCTCTGCTGCACCAGAAATTCGCTTCCCGAACGTTTATGGTATTGATATGCCAAGCGTGCATGAGTTGATTGCTCATGGGCGTGACAACGATGCTATCTGTAAGCAAATAGGGGCTGATGCGCTTATTTTCCAAACGCTTGACGATCTTGTCGATGCTGTCGGTCTAGGAAATAAAACCATTAAGAATTTTGAAACATCGGTATTCGATGGAGAATACGTCACTGGTGACATTGATCATGCGTACTTAGATTTGATTGAAGCAATGCGTAATGATGATTCAAAAACTATTCGCGAAATTCAGCAAGATCTTGCAAATTTAGAGCTACATAACGAAGACGCCTAGAGTCTCGTTATTGGATTTATAGCGAAAGCCTGAATAAGGAAACTTATTCAGGCTTTTTTACTTTTGGGGATAGTAAGAGAGTATTCACTTTCTAATATGGGGTGTTAGATGTTTGCGGTTATTTTCAAGGCGAAGGTTGGAGTACAGGACGAACAATACTCTGAAACGGTCACTATCATGCGTGACTTAGCGTTCAATAAATATGGTTGTCTGGACTTTATTGCGGTATCGGAAGGTGAACAAGAAATTGCAATTTCATATTGGGATAGCGAAGACGATATACGCCGCTGGCATATGGATGCCGAACACAGTGTTGCTCAACAATTAGGACGTGATCAATGGTATAAGTCCTATATTGTTGAAGTCGTTGAAATTCATCGACGATACACATTTGGTGAAAAGTAAAAAATTAAACCTCGTGATCGATAGCAAATATAAAGGTGGTTGTGTTTTCTTCTGAGTGGACAGTAACATGACCACCATGTGCTTGGGCAATGGATTGAGTGATGGCTAAACCCAGCCCGACGCCTTCTTGTGAACTGTCTGTTCTTGCCTCATCAGCACGATAAAAACGCGTAAACAGGTGGGGTAATACATCCTTTGGAATCGTGTTGCCGGAATTAATAAACTCTAGAATGGTTCTTTTATTTCGTTTGTAGATTTTGACCTTGATTTCACTCGCTTCAAAACAATGGTTGATTGCATTGGACAGTAAATTGCTAAAAGCACGACGTAGCATTAGTTTGTCGCCGTCTATTTCAGCTTCTCCTTCCAGCTTTAGAGAGATATTTCGATCTTCAGCAAGTGCTTCGTAAAATTCAAATAGGTCGTTGATTTCTTGATCTAAGTGTATGGACTCAGGCGAAAGCAATATCTGTTTATTATCTGCTTTCGCTAAAAAGAGCATATCTGAAATCATTCTTGCTAGGCGTTCAAACTCTTCAATATTTGTTCCAAGCGCTACGATATATTCTTGCTTTTGACGTGGTTTAGATAAGACTACTTGTGTCTGCATCATCAGTTTATTGATAGGTGTTCTTAACTCGTGAGCAATATCTGATGAAAAGTTCTCTAACTGTTTAAACGCATCTTCGAGGCGCTCGAGCATATTGTTAAGCGTTTCAGACAACCCCGCAATTTCAATAGGGAGATCATCAACAGGCATGCGTTGTTTGATATCTTTGGCAGAAACTAATTGAGCTTTGACGGATAATTTTTTTAATGGTTGTAAGCCATAATAGGTCACAAACCCATACAGTAGCGCACTGAGTAGGCCCGCAATAGTCGCGAATTTGATTAACACCGATTGAAAGTGATCAAGAAAATTGACGCGGTGATCGATATTCATCGCTAATGTTATCAATACAGCATGAGTCTTCGGATCGTTTATTGAGAAATAAAACTGTATGCCACGATAGAGACTGCCACCATCTGACCATTCAAATAGTTCATCCTGTAGAGATTCTACAGGAGGGGGAGGTGTATTTTGATGCGTACGAAAATCTGGCACAATGCTATCAGTATTATAATCGACAGCATTTTCTAGTTGTTTATTGAGTATATCTTCAGGAAAGTGAATTTTATCGGAAGTATAAAGTACGATCTGTTTATCTTTATTATCAACTTTAATGGCGACTCCCTCAACTGATTCCATCTTACTGATAATATTGGAAAACTCCTTGTTGAAGTTATTTTTTCCAATGATGTCTTTTATCCTAAGTGCTTTCGTTCTTAAGGTATGTGTATCTTCTGCAATAAAGTAATTGCTCATTTCGTTATGAAGAAATAGCGATAAAAGGAAAATAGTAATAATAGCTGATGCTGAAAATAGACAGGTTAGCCGTAGAGTTAGAGAACGTTTTAGTCGCATAGCTGTATCCAAGACAAATCGTTGGTTCGTTATCTAGCATAAAACAGATGATTAATAAGCGGACTGTCTTTGATAGATAATAGATGAGTAATGTCGCCTCACCAGAGAAAACAAAGCAGTATTATCTACTTATATGGCAAAAATATCATCTCTATGTTGCTTTATTAATTTATAATAGCCGTCCACCTGTTTTCCTGAAATGAAATCGGATGTTACTAATCAATAGTGAAATATAACGGGCAGAATATGAGATTATTAATTGTTGAAGATGAACGAGATACCGGAGAATATTTAAAAAAAGGGCTGACAGAATCGAGCTATACAGTGGATTTAGCCGTTAATGGTATTGATGGTCTGCATCAGGCAATGAGTGAAGAGTATGATCTTATTATTCTCGATGTTATGTTACCCAAACTCAATGGGTGGCAAATTCTGCAAACTTTACGCAGTAGCGATATTGATATTCCTGTTCTTATGCTAACGGCACGTGATCAGATAGAAGATCGGGTAAAAGGCTTAGAGCTTGGCGCTGATGATTACTTAGTCAAGCCTTTTGCTTTCGTGGAGTTACTGGCGCGTATTCGTAACATTCTTAAGAGAAATAGTAAGTCAGTGAATAGCAACTCGACTATTCAAATAGAAAACTTGCAGCTGGATTTACTGCGTCGGCGAGCATTTCGTGGTAATGAATCCATTAATTTAACAGCAAAAGAGTTCTCTTTATTAGAACTTTTTATGCAGCGAAGAGGAGAGATTTTAAGTCGTTCTCTGATTGCTTCTCAGGTCTGGGATATGAATTTTGATAGTGATACCAATGTTATTGATGTGGCGATAAGACGGCTGCGTAATAAAGTGGATAAGTCATTTGAACCTAAGCTTATTCACACTATTCGTGGTATGGGTTATGTTTTGGATGTTCTTGAAGAAGAATAAACGAGCGGTAAAAAAAGACTCTGTGTCAGTGGTTAGTTGAGACAGAGCCAAAATAACAGAATTGCAGGGGGAATAAAAAAGTCTTTCGTTAGCTGAGCTTAGCGGTCATAGGTTACATTAGCATTCACTTGACCGGTGTACAGGATGTTGCCATTCTCATCCATCTTTTCCGAAATAGTTATATATGAACCATCATTTAGTTTTACGCTGTTTGAGTATGCAGTGATATTGCCTAGGTCTTTGTTTAATTCAACAGCAGTATCATTTTTTAAAACTTCTAGCTTATCAAGAGCCAATTCGTAAGCTGCTTCTTTGCTGCTCATATCAGAAGTCTTAACAACACGAACTTCTTGGAATGAGTCTGAGGCAAATACTTGAGAACTCAGCAGTACCATTGTAGTAGCGATTAAAGTGTTTTTGATTGCTTTCATTTTGTTGTCCTCTATATGATTTATCTAATTTGGTTTCAGCGAAAGGCGAATCTGATGTCGTGCCTCGTTGCTATGAATACATAATAGATCAGGGGAGATGACTTAAACCCAACACAAAAATGACAGTTTTGTCATGTTGTAAAAATTAAGAATAAATACTGATGGCAGTTGATAACGTGAATATACAAAAAAGCCCTGTTCCAGTTATAAAATGGAACAGGGCGAACTATTTGGTTGGGAAATGTTGCTCGTAGTTATTGGGTGTTATCGTTCATAGGTCACATTGGCGTTAACAACACCGGTGTATTGCATAGTCCCATTTTCATCCATTTTTTCAGCCACTGTTATATATGAGCCGCTGTTTAGCGATACACTGTTTGCGTAAGCTGATACATGGCCAAGATCGCGATTTAATTCGACCGCTGTATCACCTTGTAATGTCTCTAACTTATCGAGCGCCAACTCATAAGCTGCGGCTTTAGTACTGGTGTCAGCAGTTTGAACAACACGTATTTCTTGGAATGAATCTGAAGCGAATGCTTGAGAGCTTAACAAAGCTAGTGTTGTCACGATTAGTGCATTTTTTATTGTTTTCATGATGTTGTCCTCTATATGATTCGGCTAATTATGGTTTAGCGAGAGGTGAATGTATTCTTTAACCTCGTTGCTATGGATACATAATAGCTTGGGATAGATGACCTAAAACCAACACAAAAATGACAGTTTTGTCATGGTGAAAAATTCAACTTTCACCATGTCGATATATTAGATAGTGCTCTTCTATGGGAGGAGATCTATTCTACACTCAGCGGCCAGCCACCTAACTGTTTCCATTTGTTCACAATGCCACAGAATAACTCTGCGGTTTTTTGAGTATCATATAGGGCAGAGTGCGCTTCCTTGTTGTCAAACGCGATTCCGGCTGTCTTACATGCTTTAGCTAACACGGTTTGCCCATAGGCTAAACCACTTAATGTAGCGGTATCAAATGTGGCAAAAGGGTGGAACGGGACTCTTTTCAACTTAGAACGCTCGCTTGCAGCCAAAACAAAACTATGATCGAATTGAGCGTTATGCGCGACAATAATCGCCCGGCTACAATTTTGTTCTTTTTGCTCTTTTCGTATTTGACGATAAATTTCTTTTAATGCTTCGGACTCACTAATTGCTCCACGTAAGGGGCTAAAAGGGTCGCGCATTCCAATAAATTCGAGAGCCTCTTTCTCTAGGTTTGCTCCTTCAAAAGGCTCAATATGAAAATGCATGGTGGTGGCGGGTTGTAAGTTGCCTTCTTCATCCATTGCCAATGTTATGGCACATATTTCCAAAAGTGCATCGGTTTTTGCATTGAATCCTGCAGTTTCAACGTCAATAACGACAGGAAAGTAACCTCGGAAGCGATCACATAAGTTATTTGATTGTGCCAAATCAGTCATGAGTAACCTAAACGAAAAAATAGGACGTGCATTATTACAGATTATTCGCGTAAGACAAAATCATAACGCATTAATAATCCTCATTATAAAGTGGGTCGTCGCAAAGGAAGGCTAGGCATCGTGGCTATTTTGGCGAGATTATTGCATTAGTTAATTCAGGAAATAGTAAGCGCATGTTTTATGGCGGCTAAGTGGCAATTTTGTGCCACTTAACTTCAATCAGAAAGAGTAGTATACGGTATGAAAAATTGGCTTGTGAGTCTCTGTGGTTTAACTAGTCTGTTGTTGACAACCAATGCTGTAGCGATGGAAATGCGTTATGTAGCAAAGCCTACCCAATCACAGTGGGAGCTGGTTAAGGATTCTCCACTTGAATGTAAGTTGATTCACGATATACCAAACTTTGGTGATGCGGAATTTACGGTAAGGGCGAGCAAGAAAATCAATATGGATTTTGAGCTCAAGATGTTTCGTCCTATGGGAAAAACGAGAGATGTTTCACTTGTTTCAATGCCCCCAGTTTGGCGCCCTGGGGAAGGGGCCAAAACTATTACTAAACTTCAATTTTTTCAACAGTTTGATGGCTATGTGGGTGGTCAAATCGCTTGGTCGATATTGAGTGAGTTGGAGAAAGGGCGCTATCCTACTTTTAGCTATAATGAATGGCAGAGCCGTGATCAGCGAATAGAAGTGGCATTATCCTCTGTGTTATTTAAGCAACCATATCAAGATTTTAGCCATTGTATCGGTCGTTTACTGCCTTATAGTTTTGAAGATATTTCATTTACCATTCTTCACTATGACCGTGACCGTGTTCAGGTGAATAAAGCGTCCTTAAAGCGTTTGACTCAAATTGCTGAGTATATTCGTTACAATCAAGATATTGATTTAGTTCTAGTTTCAACTTATACCGCAAGTGACGTCGAGGTGAGTAAAAGTGAAAACCAGAGCTTATCGGACCGACGAGCTAAGGTCCTGCAAGATTATTTTGAATCGCTAGGTTTACCTAAAGATCGAATTGATGTGCAGGGTTATGGCCAACGTAGAGCTGTTGCCGATGATGGAACACCGATAGGAAAAGATAAAAACCGTCGAGTTGTCATTTCTTTAGGGCGCTCACAAATATAGACTACGACACTTAGAAAAAAAGAGCTGCGTTTCGAAACGCAGCTCTTTTTATTTGTCCGTCTATTGTGTGATTTCGATTAACCAGTAAGACCAGAATTTGCTTGCTTGTTTTGAATTAATTCAATCATATAGCCATCAGGATCTTTGACAAATGCAATCTCTGTCGAGCCACCCTTCACGGGCCCTGGCTCACGAGTGACATTTCCGCCCGCAGCTTGTATTGCGTCACAGGTCGCATAGATATCATCAAACCCAATCGCGATATGCCCAAAAGCAGATCCAAGATCATACTCTTCTGTCCCCCAGTTGTATGTGAGCTCAATGGTGGCACCTTGAGTTTCATCCCCATAACCTACAAATGCTAAGGTGTATTTGTATTCGCTGTTTTCATTTTTTCTGAGTAGGTTCATTCCCATAATATCGGTGTAAAAGGCGATAGAACGCTCTAAATTTCCAACACGTAACATGGTGTGTAAGATTCGACTGTTTGACATGTAATGCTCCTAGCTTTCTGGGTCAATGATTTCTTTATAGGTCTACTTTTTCTTTGAATTCACAAAGGTCTTCTATGATACAGCTCCCGCAACGTGGCTTACGCGCAATGCAGGTATAACGACCGTGGAGAATAAGCCAGTGGTGAATATCGAGTTTGAACTCCTTAGGAACCACTTTGAGTAGCTTCTCTTCTACTTCGTCGACGTTCTTCCCCATTGCAAATTTTGTCCGGTTAGAGACCCTGAAAATATGAGTATCAACCGCAATGGTTGGCCAGCCAAATGCCGTATTGAGAACCACGTTAGCGGTCTTTCTACCAACCCCTGGTAAGGCTTCAAGAGCTTCTCTATTTTCTGGTACTTCGCCATTATGTTGATCAAGTAAAATACGACAGGTTTTTATAACGTTTTCAGCTTTGGAGTTAAATAGGCCAATGGTTTTGATGTATTCTTTAACGCCATCAACGCCTAAGTCATAAATCGCCTGAGGAGTATTGGCTATGGGGTAGAGTTTGTCCGTTGCCTTGTTTACGCTTACATCGGTTGCTTGCGCCGAAAGTAACACGGCAATAAGGAGTTCAAAGGGTGAATCCCAATTTAATTCTGTTTGTGGCTTTGGGTTGTTTTCCCGTAAACGCTGAAGTATTTCTAACCGTTTTGTTTTATTCATAATTTTTTCACTTGCTCACATTTGTCACACGGGCTCGTTCAATTGTTGGTTGCTCTTTTGCTGGTTGGCGGTTTTCATTCCAACTATCGATACTATTTTTGGCCGCGATAAGTAGGCCAACGAAAATAAATGCACCGGGAGGAAGTACAGCGAGTAAGAAATGACTATCGAAGTGAAAAACCTCTATCGTGAGCACCTGTGCCCAACTGCCGAGTAGTAAGTCTGCGCCATCGAAAAGAGTCCCGTTACCTAAGATTTCTCTAATTGCACCAAGCACGACTAAAGCACTTGTCATTCCAAGTCCCATCCAAAGACCATCGAGCGCAGAAGATAAAACAGAATTCTTAGATGCAAATGCCTCAGCTCGACCAATGATAATGCAGTTAGTCACGATTAATGGAATAAAAATACCTAACGAAAGAAATAACCCGTATGCGTAGGCGTTCATTAAAAGCTGTACACAAGTGACCAGCGCAGCAATGATCATGACATAAATAGGAATGCGAATTTCACGTGGTACAAAATTTCTAACTAAGCTCACGACAATGTTCGACCCCATTAGTACGAGCAATGTGGCGATGCCGAGTCCAAGCGCGTTTGTGACGGTAGCGGAAACCGCGAGCAATGGACACAAACCAAGTAACTGAACTAGAGCTGGGTTGTTTTTCCACATCCCATTAGTCATTAACTCTTTTTGTTCTGCATTCATTCTCGTTACTCCTCACAATTGAATGGTTGAGCGTAGAGCGCATCATGATTTACTTGGACATAATTAACCACATTTTTAACCGCTTTAACGACAGCTCTTGGCGTAATTGTCGCGCCAGTAAATTGGTCGAACTGCCCACCATCTTTACGTACTGCCCATTGCGATTGATTTTCTGCAGTGAGGGTTTTGCCAGTAAATCCTAATATCCAATCGGTCACGCGGAGATCAATTTTGTCCCCGAGGCCTGGTGTTTCGTTATGTGAAAGGACGCGAGTGCCGGTAATGATTCCAGATGTATCGATTCCGACAATCAGTTTAATTTGACCAGTGTAACCATCTGGCGCAATGGTTTCTATTGCGATACCAGTGATGTCTTGGTCTTTTTTAGCGATATACGCATGCAACGATGCTTCATTGGGTAAGTTAGGTAAGGTTATTTTCGTACACGCTTTGGCCAAGTCGTTATTATGGCTGGTCTCGGGTACAACTTGGTTTAAGGTACGCAACAGCTGTGCCTTTTGTTGATCCGCAATGGTGTGCTGGGTAAAACTGTGAGTAATGGCAACGAAACCAGTGGTTAAGCTAGCAAATAACGCTAGTATCATGCCATTTTTACTTACTGCAGTTAACATGATACTCCTTAATGCCCATATGTACGTGGTTTAGTGTAGTAGTCAATAAGTGGTACACACATATTCGCGATGACGACTGCAAAGGCCACACCATCAGGAAAACCACCCCAACTGCGAATGATAAATATGGTGACACCAATAAATGCGCCATAAATTAATCGGCCTTTTACTGTCGTAGAAGCTGTAACTGGGTCGGTAGCAATAAAGAAAGCTCCAAGCATTGTTGCCCCTGAAAATAGCTGAATTAGAGGTGATGCTGTCGTCCCGGGTGAAAATAGTAGTGCGAGTGTACTGATGACAAAAAGTGCGACTAACATTGCTACTGGAATGTACCACTGAATTACGCGCGCTCTGATTAATGCAAGCCCGCCTATTAGATAAGCTAAGTTGACCCATTGCCAACCAATGCCAGCGAAGCTCGAGAATTGCGTTTTATCTAGAGTTTCGGCCATCGTTAGCCCTGCATTAAGAGATGTTCGTATAGTATCGAGTGGCGTTGCCATGGTAATACCGTCAAATACGAGTCGAACTTGCTGAACGGATAATCCGTCTCTATCGAATCCGGTAAAAATAAGGGATAGAGTATCAATGAGTGAACCGGGTTCTTGGATAAAGTCACGTGGTGGAAGCCAGCTGGTCATTTCAAGTGGGAATGAAATAAGGAGAACAACGTAACCGATCATGGCTGGATTGAAGGGGTTTTGTCCTAGTCCACCGTATAACTGCTTGGCGACCACAATCGAAAAAATCAGTCCGATACAAATAACCCACCACGGTGCAAGGGGAGGTATGGCGACGGCAAGTAGCCATGCTGTCACAAATGCACTGTAATCCTGTAATGCCCGTTTACCTGAGCGTTTACGAAATGTCATGACCGCTGCTTCGAGGCATGAAGCTACGAATAGACCAAGGATCAGCTGAATTACTGTTCCCCAACCAAAATAGTACGCTTGCACAATTAACCCAGGAATCGCAGCTAACATAACCCACTTCATTAGATCCGTCGTGCTGCGTCGATTGTGCGCATGTGGAGAGCTAGAAATAAAAAAGGCCATTAGTTGTTTTTCTCGCTATTGATTTGAGTTACTGCTTGTTCTGCTTTGCGAGCTTTGGCTCGTGCAATCGCAGCGGCGACGGCGGCTTTTCTCGGGTCAACTTCCGCAGCTGGTTCTTCTGTATCAGTGTTAACGGTGTCGTCTTTATCCGGTTGTGATTGAGATTGCTGCTCGGCTTTGCGTGCTTTGGCTCGCGCAATTGCAGCGGCGACGGCAGCTTTCTTCGGATCGACTTCTGCAGTTGGCTCGGTCGTGTTGGTGTTAACGGTGTCGTCTTTATCCGGTTGTGATTGAGCTTGCTGCTCAGCTTTGCGTGCTTTGGCTCGCGCAATCGCAGCGGCGACGGCAGCTTTCTTCGGATCGACTTCTGCAGTTGGCTCGGTCGTATCGGTGTTAACGGTGTCGTCTTGATCTGGCTGTGATTGAGCCTGTTGCTCAGCTTTGCGTGCTTTGGCTCGCGCAATCGCAGCGGCGACGGCAGCTTTCTTCGGATCGACTTCTGCAGTTGGCTCGGTCGTATCGGTGTTAACGGTGTCGTCTTGATCTGGCTGTGATTGAGCCTGTTGCTCAGCTTTGCGTGCTTTGGCTCGCGCAATCGCAGCGGCGACGGCAGCTTTTTTCGGATCGACTTCTGCAGTTGGCTCGGTCGTATCGATGTTAACGGTGTCGTCTTGATCCGGTTGTGATTGAGCTTGCTGCTCAGCTTTGCGTGCTTTGGCTCGCGCAATCGCAGCGGCGACGGCAGCTTTCTTCGGATCGACTTCTGCAGTTGG
>CANNGN010000020.1 GCA_947504195.1 uncultured Vibrio sp.
TCTTCTTTTATTAGCCGACCAAGAATAATACTGTAGGTTTCTTCTTTGTCTGAGAGATCTAGTTTTGGTGGTTCGTTTGTTCTATTGTGAGCTGTCTCAACAAACATTATTAATTTGCCATTATCTTTTTTTAGTTTGATGATTACGTACATTCCGTAATTTGCTCTTTGCCTATTCTTTTGTTTAAAAAACAAAACCTTACTTTTTTGTCTTCTGCTTTCTTTACAGGACTTGTTACTTAGATGTTGAATAGCTTGAATTAAATATTGGCTATTGTTGTAACGTTCTATATCAAAGACTCGATCTAAGGTTGAACCATCATTGAACGTATCAAAAGATAAAGCTGGAGTTGTTTCACCTTCTCTTCGGCTTCTAGTGAAGCAATGAGGATCGTATCTTACTTCAATATCGATGCTTCCGGAATTTCTATTGCCGTCATCATCTCTATATTTGTATTTATAATTATGAGTTTTATTATCTAGATGTTTTAGGCAATAAATGTTCCCATCTGGAGATATGTATTCTCGATTTATATAGACATCGTTGTTCCATATGTAGCCAGTTCTTTGTTGACGATTTGCGTTCACTAATTGCCTTTTTATAAACATGAAGTTGCATTACTTTACCATGCTTAATAATGATGAGAATAAAAAATGATAATAGGGATGTCGTTATTGCGATCTTTTCTTTTTGGACGTAACCTTATGTCCAGATGTGAAAAAACCCGTCTTGGAGGACGGGTTTTTTCGGAAATACTTACAAGCTTGCCGGCTTTGATAAGTCCTTTCATGATAGACATTTCACGAATCGACTTCAAGTATTCCCTGCACTCTGTTTGGATCAAGATGTTTTGGACAGAGCGACGCGCATCAGCCACCGACCAAGGGAAGTCCGATAGGTGGCAGGTAAAGACACTAATCAAAACTTGCGAATGCACGATAAACCCGCCCTGTTGTAGCTGCTAGATAGGGGGAAGCGGAAAAGGAATAATTGATTAGTGTTGTGTGACTCGGATGGGGGGCGAAAGCCTTTACACACAGCGCAGGGCAGTCCGGAAGGTAAGAGAAAAAACTCAACGGAAAGCGACCAAAATTATGCTTAATTTCACTTGAAATTGGGTAGGGGTCGGCGCAGCCGGAAGGTTGGTTCTTTGGCTCGTTTTTTGGGGGGAAACGTCTTTTTATTTTCACCCAAAAATGAGTAAACAAAGCGTAGCGCGTTAGTTGTTTTTCTATTTTAAATATTGGTTTATACACTCCAAAATAAACTTATTTAGGGTGTTTTTATGTAGTGCAGGATTCGCTATGTGCTGGTATTTGGTACTAAATGTATAGTCACTTTGGCGTTAACTCTATGAATGCGTTTAAAGGTACTCGCAAGATAGGTATCTACTTTGCTTAACGTAAGGTCTTGTCTTTTAGTCTTCGAGTAATTGCTCCTACAGCATTACGAGTCCACTCTTTATCGCGTTGAGTTAGCCAACCTAATTCATTTAATTGAACAGTTATTTCTTGAAGACTGTGCCCATTCACGACCATTTTCATGACAAAGCTATCCATCTCACTTTTGTAAACTTTGTGGCTGATCACTCCATTGACTGGTTTAAGTTCTGGAGCTTGTATTTGTACATTACTTTTTGGTGAGGGCTTTGGCTTTTCTTTTCGATTATTTGGTCTGGGATTTTCTACGGCTAAAAGGCGAGTTTCAATGGCTGATAGACGTTGTTCTAACTCATTGGTGATTACGTTTTGTATTACGCTGTAATCAGAAGATTTAGAGTTAAAGCCTAATAGGCTTAAAAGCTTATCAGTTCTGGTACCACCGCTTTGTTGGTCTATTAGATCGACTACGTTTTTAGGTAGTCTAAAAGTGCATTGTACCTTTTCCATTCTTTTCCTGATTACGTTTTGTATTACAGTTGATTACGTGGTGACTTATTTCGTACACACGAAATTCTAATAGTAACTTATTTCGTTCATACGAAAAGTTGTTTCCTAGAGAAGGTTTTGTTTTTGATAAGTGCTACTTAGCTTTAAAAAGATTACACAATGTATCCATAAAGTGTACGTAAAATGTACATAAATCATCGTAAGTGACTGATATTTATGTTTATAAAACTAATAAGTGTACATAAAGTTTACATAAATTATACATAAGTATCGTATTGCATTTAGGAACGCGATTTTTTATAGGCACGTTGTCGAAAGTATACTTTCGAGTGCTTAGGGGCTTCCCCCCTAAAACCCCGATTCCCACACCAGGCAAAAATTAAAAAGACTATTTTCGCCTAGTGTCGGGATTAATTTTTCGATCTCACTATTCATAAACTGAACGTAAAAAACAGGGCTTAACGGTTGAGATTTATCTGAAATGGAAAACCGCAAATACCCCCCTACAAAAGCCCCTCAAAGCGTTGCAAACTTTCAATGTTATTTTGCGGTACTTCCGCTTGGTAAAGGTGTGAAAAGTTGCTTCTGGAGCTTCTGAGAGCGTTAGATGGGGTTTTTTAGACCATTCAAGGGCTATTTAACGTAATGGTGATAGTGCGTATATAAAAATAATGGATTTTATCGTTATTTTGCTTATGGATGTGCAGTACATCATTATTATTTACGGATTTAATAGAAAACAAAAATGTGATCTGTATCACACTTTTGCTTTCATCTACGGTACTTTTAGGGTTCTAAGAGTAATATAAGAGTGTACCAAGCATAAGTTGCACCTCTTAATTGAGGGCCGGTATGTCGCTGTGAGAATCAGTTCCAGACGGGGTGAAAACCTGACGGTCGTTAGGAATAAAGTGGAAACACTGAAGAAGCGCAACTGTTGATTTTTATGGATCGCCTCAGCTTTGCTGGGGCGTTTTCATTTCTGCTCTATTAGTTCTGGCCATTCTTCTTTTATTAGCCGACCAAGAATAATACTGTAGGTTTCTTCTTTGTCTGAGAGATCTAGTTTTGGTGGTTCGTT
>CANNGN010000021.1 GCA_947504195.1 uncultured Vibrio sp.
TGGTCGAGTAGACGACACTTGTTACCAAGTGCCGCCCCTCTAAGAACCGTACGTGCAACTTTCACTGCATACGGCTCAAGCCTCCACTAAGGCATCAAATGATACCCAGCAACTTATAAAGCAGTCGGGACAGGCTCTTTCCAAGAGTTACGGACTAGCCTTTTTGATTTTCTCTTTGCCAAGTAGTCTTGGTATTGAGGGTCAAAAGGGGTTGCTGCATTCCTGATTTTCACATGTCGCTCGATAGGCACTTTCGCTATTTGGAACAGATTGAAGTGACAGTCCATGTTCATGATTTTCTGCCAACCGTGAAATTGCCATTGGCCTTTACGATTGAGAAAGTACTTATGAACAACCCAGTCTTTCGACTTGGTTGGATGCCGCCTAACTGCCCAGTGCCATAACGCTTGGAATAGTTTGTGGCCGACATACCCGAATACTTGTTTAGCAACACAGTGGCGATAGTAGTTCGCCCACCCTCTGAGTTTCGGGTTTATCAACTTGATAAGATCGTTAACAGGGATGGTTGCGTGCTTTTTAATGAGTTCACGTAGGTTTCTCAAGAATAACAGCGTGTTGGATTTGCTCGGTTTGATGAGCAATTTCCCTTTGTGCTTCCTATGGTTGAAGCCCAGAAAGTCAAAGCCGTCGTCAATATGAGTGATCTTCGTTTTCTCTTCGGAGAGGGTTAACCCTCTTTCAGCCAGAAAGTCAGCAATCAACGGTTTGATATCGTTCACTAGCACTTCCTTTGAAGAGCAGGTGACCACGAAATCGTCTGCATAACCGATAAAGTTGGCTCTAGCACCCTTACTCAGAGCTGTAGATTTAATTTGCTGCTCTATTCCCGCGAGAGTCATTAGCATCAAGGTTGGAGAAATTATTCCACCTTGAGGTGTACCCTCATCCGTATCATAGAACAGCCTTTTATCCACATAGCCAGATTTCAGCCATTGCTCTAACATACGTTTATCTACCGTGATATTGTCCATCAGCCATTGATGCCCGATTTTGTCGAAGCAAGCCTTAATATCACCCTCAAGAACCCATTTCGCTGATTGTTTTAGAGCCAAACATTTGAAGCACTGACTGACCGCGTCAGCCGTGCTGCGATTTGGCCTAAATCCATAGCTATTGAGGTCGGCAAGCGATTCAGACACTGGCACTAATGCGAGAAGGTGGAGCGCTTGTTGCGCTCTATCAATCATGCAGGGAATGCCTAGTGGCCTGAGCTTACCGTTCTTTTTGGGAATGTAGATTCGTTTGAGTGGTTTTGCTGTGTACGCCTTGCGGCTGAGTTGATTGACTGCTTTCATACGGCGTGTATCTGTGTTCCAGATGACACCGTCTATTCCAGGCGTTTTACTGCCTTTATTCTGAGAGACTCGCTTAACCGCAAGTAGCTTGGCTGAGCGAGAATGAGTCAAGAGCCACTGTAAGGATTTCACCTTACCGTGCTTCTTTTCTCTCGTTGCTTTTGCGATACGCATTTGAAGCTTCAATACGCGTGCTTCAACAGATTTCCAGTCAATAGACTGCCATTGAGCACCGTCAGAAGATGCACTAATCTCTTTCGAGATCATCATTTGCTTTTCTCCTTGAATAAAGTTCTTCAAATTCTCTCGCAATGGGAGACCAGTCGGAAGTGGGCTCACCTTCGTGATCAGACATAAGTCTGTATCTGCATCATTACAATGCAGCTTTCGCTTTTTCCGACCTCCTTTACCTGCATTACTATCGGCCACATAGGCTTTCCCAGAGGGAGTGATACAGGCTTACCCTGTTCCGTATGTTACGTAAAATGTCAGGTTAGATGCCCACTCTAGTGCGGAGAGCATAACGATCACGAAAGGGCACTGCCCAATCCCTTTCCATCTCTCATTGCCTTTTGGCCACAGCGCATTAACCACTTCCGCTGTTTCATCATATGACGCACCTTGAATGGATTCACATACGTTCATCATACTGACTACCTAGCACTTACCCGAATTGTGGTTTTCAGGAGGAACGTCCTCTCACGATTCTTTTCCCACTCAGCCCAAACAGCCAAGTTTCGTTACATTGTCCGAGCCGCTGCTTTATTCAGGCTCGTAGATTCATCTGGTGATACAGATGGTTCACTCATAAAGCGGTGAACAACGCTTCATACGACTTCAGGTCGCACGGGCA
>CANNGN010000023.1 GCA_947504195.1 uncultured Vibrio sp.
TTAATCCGTATGTCGCAAGTTCAAGTCTTGCAGGGGGAGCCACATTAAAAAAGCCCAATCAACAGATTGGGCTTTTTGCCATCTAAAGCAATATATTAATTTCAGCGAATAGCTTCAATAATCCATCCCAACTCTTACTATAATCGAGCTTGAGTCAGTTTCATTTTATCTATCAACGTTTCAAAAACAGGCATGGCGCCAAAGAAATCATCCAATAAATAAAACTCTCCCGACTTCGACTCATATTTACCAATCACACGATGGTCTAACCTAAACACCAACCTGCAATCAGGGCCATCAGGCTCAACGGCAAATTCATCTTCAAGGTAATGACGATGTTCAATAGAAAAGCTTCGATCAAAAAAGTCTTTCAATTCATGAGCCGCTGGAGAGTGAAGCATTTCATCTGCAATCGTAGCCCCATTCACATCCGTCACTATTACACGGTATTCATCAACACTATATTTCATCATGTTGTACAAACGACGGCGTTGCTCTATTGTTGGTGGAGAAGCAACATGAACACGCCCTCTAGCCTCATATCGAAGTACCCCTGTTGTCACCAGTAAATTACTGATCGAAACATCGTCACAAGTTCCTTTCAATTCAGGAGGTAATAAATCGGCTATTTTTCGATGATACTGTTTTTTCTGAGGGATCGAACGCTGTAAATCCAATAATCGACCATCTTTTAAGATGTAACCTCCGTCTTTGGTGATTTCCGTCGTTCCAAAGTACTTTACTAGCTTTTCGATAATTTCTTTTTCTTTGGTGCTACTGAGCTTCACATGACTTACATTTTGATCGAACATAGTTTGCTCTCCCAACTCTATAGCGCAAATGGCACTAAAAAATACACCCTTCATCATTGCGGCTTTCATCTTTTAGGCTCTTTTACCAAAAAATAAACCGCAGATTTAACCCGATACACTCTTTAAATATAGTCGCTGCGTTCATAAATTCACCAAACAGTACTTTTTTTTATTTTTACTGTTGACGTAAACCAAGAAAAACTTTTAAATACACGCCGTTGCCCGGATAGCTCAGTCGGTAGAGCAGAGGATTGAAAATCCTCGTGTCGGTGGTTCGATTCCGCCTCCGGGC
>CANNGN010000024.1 GCA_947504195.1 uncultured Vibrio sp.
TAACAAGATAATTGGACTCCCGCTCTAATACGAAGCTAACCTTAAAGGTGGCAAATGAGTCTGGGAGAAGACGATGAATACGACAATTATCGGCGTTGATTTAGGCACCAAAGCTATTCAAGTGTGTATTTACACCAATAAAAAGGTGCAATCCAATAAGGAACTGACACCTCAGCAATTCAGTGAATTCCTACATCAACACACACCATGTAAGGTCGTATTCGAGTCATGTAGCGGCTCTAATTATTGGGTGCAGTATTGTCGTTCAGTCGGTCACGAGGCTAAATTAATATCGACACGTTTGGTTATGGCGATACGTCAGAATCAAAAAACAGACAAAAATGATGCATTAGCAATAGTTCAGGCCAGCCTGCTACCCGACATTAATTTTGTCAGCAGTAAAACGCCACAACAACAGCAAGCGCAAGCAATACTCCGTTTGCGAGAGCAATGTATTAAACAGAAAACAGCTTTGAAAAATCAACTAGGTGGGTTGCTTAGAGAGTTTAATATTTCCGTCGGTCATGGTGAAAGCCAGTTGATTTCTTCTATTGAGCTAGTGTTAGAAGATGCTGAAAATGGATTTAGTGCCATTTTTAGGGAAATGCTCAGTCAATCATTAGCGCTATATCGACATGTTAGTTTAACGCTGAATAGTTATAACCGAGCCTTGGAAGATTGGATATCAAATACACCAGATTGTCGGAAATTATTGAAGATAGAAGGTATTGGTTTTCTAAATGCCATCTACCTGTACATCAATATTTCTAACGAAGAATTTGGTGAGTTTAAGCATGGTCGTGATTTATCCGCTTGTATTGGTTTAACCCCCATGCAGCATAGCTCCGGCGGTAAAGTAAAACTCGGTACAATTGGTAAACGTAAGAACACTAGCCTGAGAAGCTTACTTATTACAGGGGCGATGTCAGTGGTTCAACAAGTGAATAAGCGAGAGCCGAGAACGAATAAAGAAAGCTGGTTAAAAGGGCTGATCGATAGGCGTGGAAAAAAGTGTGCGGCTGTTGCGTTAGCCAATAAAAATGTCAGAACGGCATTTGCATTAATAAAAAATGATACTGA
>CANNGN010000025.1 GCA_947504195.1 uncultured Vibrio sp.
TTGATCGAAGCCCCGGTAAACGGCGGCCGTAACTATAACGGTCCTAAGGTAGCGAAATTCCTTGTCGGGTAAGTTCCGACCTGCACGAATGGCGTAATGATGGCCACGCTGTCTCCACCCGAGACTCAGTGAAATTGAAATCGCTGTGAAGATGCAGTGTACCCGCGGCTAGACGGAAAGACCCCGTGAACCTTTACTACAGCTTGGCACTGAACATTGACCCTACATGTGTAGGATAGGTGGGAGACTTTGAAACTTCGTCGCTAGATGGAGTGGAGTCAACCTTGAAATACCACCCTTGTAGTGTTGATGTTCTAACTTAGTCCCGTTATCCGGGACAAGGACAGTGCCTGGTGGGTAGTTTGACTGGGGCGGTCTCCTCCCAAAGAGTAACGGAGGAGCACGAAGGTGGGCTAATCACGGTTGGACATCGTGAGGTTAGTGCAATGGCATAAGCCCGCTTGACTGCGAGAATGACAATTCGAGCAGGTGCGAAAGCAGGTCATAGTGATCCGGTGGTTCTGAATGGAAGGGCCATCGCTCAACGGATAAAAGGTACTCCGGGGATAACAGGCTGATACCGCCCAAGAGTTCATATCGACGGCGGTGTTTGGCACCTCGATGTCGGCTCATCACATCCTGGGGCTGAAGTCGGTCCCAAGGGTATGGCTGTTCGCCATTTAAAGTGGTACGCGAGCTGGGTTTAGAACGTCGTGAGACAGTTCGGTCCCTATCTGCCGTGGGCGTTGGAAGATTGAAGGGGGCTGCTCCTAGTACGAGAGGACCGGAGTGGACGAACCTCTGGTGTTCGGGTTGTCATGCCAATGGCATTGCCCGGTAGCTAAGTTCGGAATCGATAAGCGCTGAAAGCATCTAAGCGCGAAGCGAGCCCTGAGATGAGTCTTCCCTGGCACTTTACGTGTCCTAAAGGGTTGTTCGAGACTAGAACGTTGATAGGCAGGGTGTGTAAGTGCTGTGAGGCATTGAGCTAACCTGTACTAATTGCCCGTGAGGCTTAACCATACAACACCCAAGGGGTTTTTG
>CANNGN010000026.1 GCA_947504195.1 uncultured Vibrio sp.
CGCTACTTTCGGAATCTCAATTGATTTCTCTTCCTCGGGGTACTTAGATGTTTCAGTTCTCCCGGTTCGCCTCATTAACCTATGTATTCAGTTAATGATAACTGCTTATGCAGCTGGGTTTTCCCATTCGGAAATCGTAGACTCATGCGGTTTTTACTACCTCATCTACGCTTATCGCAAGTTAATACGTCCTTCATCGCCTCTGACTGCCAAGGCATCCACCGTACACGCTTAGTCACTTAACCATACAACCCCAAGGGGTCTGCATGGCAACTAACCAAGGTTTTAGTTGCACTCTCATTGTTTGAATAAGCGAGAGTGCTTTTGATTTTTGCCGGACTCAAAATATGAACATCATCTAGGATGATGTTCCCAAGAACACTTGAATGTGTGTTGGTACCTACACTTCATTAGATGAAACATAGGATTTGAGAACTTTTACAAATAACGATCAATCAAATCGTTATTTTGTCAGCTTTCCAAATTGTTAAAGAGCAAGATAACGTGAACGTTACCATTTTTAAAAACATTCGTTTTATCAAATGTGCTTAAAGATGGTGGGCGATACCGGGTTCGAACCAGTGACCCCCTGCTTGTAAGGCAGGTGCTCTCCCAACTGAGCTAATCGCCCATTATTTAAAGATTATGGTGGAGCTATGCGGGATCGAACCGCAGACCTCCTGCGTGCAAGGCAGGCGCTCTCCCAGCTGAGCTATAGCCCCATAATCTTAAAGTAATGGTGGGTCGTGCAGGATTCGAACCTGCGACCAATTGATTAAAAGTCAACTGCTCTACCAACTGAGCTAACGACCCTTTACTACTTCTTTATAAGAAGTGGTATCCCGTAGGGGAGTCGAACCCCTGTTACCGCCGTGAAAGGGCGGTGTCCTAGGCCTCTAGACGAACGGGACACATTTACTTATTACGTCTCTTTTACTTAAACCTAATCAATCTGTGTGGACACTCGTCTTAATAATCTTCGTATAAGGAGGTGATCCAGCGCCAGGTTCCCCTAGCGCTACCTTGTTACGACTTCACCCCAGT
>CANNGN010000027.1 GCA_947504195.1 uncultured Vibrio sp.
TTAGTTGCTAGGATTAGACCCGAAACCGAGTGATCTAGCCATGGGCAGGTTGAAGGTTGAGTAACATCAACTGGAGGACCGAACCGACTAATGTTGAAAAATTAGCGGATGACTTGTGGCTAGGGGTGAAAGGCCAATCAAACTCGGAGATAGCTGGTTCTCCCCGAAATCTATTTAGGTAGAGCCTCGGACGAATACTACTGGGGGTAGAGCACTGTTAAGGCTAGGGGGTCATCCCGACTTACCAACCCTTTGCAAACTCCGAATACCAGTAAGTACTATCCGGGAGACACACAGCGGGTGCTAACGTCCGTTGTGAAGAGGGAAACAACCCAGACCGCCAGCTAAGGTCCCAAATTACAACTAAGTGGGAAACGATGTGGGAAGGCTTAGACAGCTAGGATGTTGGCTTAGAAGCAGCCATCATTTAAAGAAAGCGTAATAGCTCACTAGTCGAGTCGGCCTGCGCGGAAGATGTAACGGGGCTAAGTTGTAAACCGAAGCTGCGGCAATGCCTTAGGGCATTGGGTAGGGGAGCGTTCTGTAAGCCGTTGAAGGTGAACTGTAAGGTTTGCTGGAGGTATCAGAAGTGCGAATGCTGACATAAGTAACGATAATGGGGGTGAAAAACCTCCACGCCGGAAGACCAAGGGTTCCTGTCCAACGTTAATCGGGGCAGGGTAAGTCGACCCCTAAGGCGAGGCTGAAAAGCGTAGTCGATGGGAAACGGGTTAATATTCCCGTACTTCTTATAATTGCGATGGGGGGACGGAGAAGGCTAGGTGGGCCTGGCGATGGTTGTCCAGGTTCAAGTGCGTAGGCTGAGGAATTAGGTAAATCCGGTTCCTCTTAAGGCCGAGACACGATGTCGAGTCACTA
>CANNGN010000029.1 GCA_947504195.1 uncultured Vibrio sp.
CGCCCAGTTAAGACTCGGTTTCCCTACGGCTCCCCTATACGGTTAACCTTGCTACTAAAATTAAGTCGCTGACCCATTATACAAAAGGTACGCAGTCACACCACGAAGGTGCTCCTACTGCTTGTACGTGTACGGTTTCAGGTTCTATTTCACTCCCCTCACAGGGGTTCTTTTCGCCTTTCCCTCACGGTACTGGTTCACTATCGGTCAGTCAGGAGTATTTAGCCTTGGAGGATGGTCCCCCCATGTTCAGACAGGATATCACGTGTCCCGCCTTACTCGATTTCACTCAAACTGCATCGTCGACTACGGGGCTATCACCCGGTATCGCGTCACTTTCCAGAGACTTCGTCTAATGCAATAAAAGCTTAAGGGCTAATCCAATTTCGCTCGCCGCTACTTTCGGAATCTCAATTGATTTCTCTTCCTCGGGGTACTTAGATGTTTCAGTTCTCCCGGTTCGCCTCATTA
>CANNGN010000030.1 GCA_947504195.1 uncultured Vibrio sp.
CCCGCGCCATCATCAATCACATCACCGGTGTATTCTGTGCCGTTCACTTCTAACGTGACAATATCGCCCAGTGATGCATCGCCACCGACGCTACCTGTGATGGTGACTGTGCCATCCGCTTCGGTGCCGTTAATGATGTCATCGTCGGTAATCGGATCGATGCTAATCGTTGCTGTCGCATCAGTATCAACACTGTACCCAGCAGTCTCGCCAGCTTCATAAGTGTTCCCGGCATCATCAGTGCCACTCACACTTGCCGTCACACTGTTGTCTAACGCTAAATCGCTGCCTGCCACAGGAATTGAGTAAACTAAGTTACCCGCGCCGTCATCAATCACATCACCGGTGTATTCTGTGCCGTTCACTTCTAACGTGACAATATCGCCCAGTGATGCATCGCCACCGACGCTACCTGTGATGGTGACGGTGCCATCCGCTTCGGTGCC
>CANNGN010000031.1 GCA_947504195.1 uncultured Vibrio sp.
GCGACACTAGCTCAGTTGGTAGAGCGCAACCTTGCCAAGGTTGAGGTCACGAGTTCGAACCTCGTGTGTCGCTCCAAATTTTTAACACGCAGCTTGACGTAACCTTGCTAAGGTTGAGGTCACGCTCTTAGTTAAAAGAAAGCGAACCTCGTGTGTCGCTCGAATTTTCATTAAGAACTTAATGATTTAAAAACATTATTGCTAGAATTACCAAGAGCAATAATTACGGACGCGGGATGGAGCAGCTTGGTAGCTCGTCGGGCTCATAACCCGAAGGTCGTAGGTTCAAATCCTGCTCCCGCAACCAATTTCTACAAGATTAAATGCGACACTAGCTCAGTTGGTAGAGCGCAACCTTGCCAAGGTTGAGGTCACGAGTTCGAACCTCGTGTGTCGCTCCA
>CANNGN010000032.1 GCA_947504195.1 uncultured Vibrio sp.
TGGCGCTGGATCACCTCCTTATACGAAGATTATTAAGATGAGTGTCCACACAGATTGATTAGGTTTAAATAGAAGAGTGATTCAGTGGGGCTATAGCTCAGCTGGGAGAGCGCTTCGCTGGCAGCGAAGAGGTCTGCGGTTCGATCCCGCATAGCTCCACCATCTTAAAGTGCATTTTCTTTAATTATAAAGAATTGAATGTATTTTAAGATGGTTCACTGCGTTTACGCAGTACCACTGCTCTTTAACAATTTGGAAAGCTGACAAAATAACGATTTGATTGATCGTTATTTGTAAAAGTTCTCAAATCCTATG
>CANNGN010000033.1 GCA_947504195.1 uncultured Vibrio sp.
TGGCGCTGGATCACCTCCTTATACGAAGATTATTAAGATGAGTGTCCACACAGATTGATTAGGTTTAAATAGAAGAGACGATATTTGGTTTCGCTGATTAAGCGAACACCGACTGTGGGTCTGTAGCTCAGCTGGTTAGAGCGCTCGCCTGATAAGCGGGAGGTCGGTGGTTCAAGTCCACTCAGACCCACCACTATTTCCTTGTGAAGTTGACAAATATCGAACACAGATGGGGCTATAGCTCAGCTGGGAGAGCGCCTGCCTTGCACGCAGGAGGTCTGCGGTTCGATCCCGCATAGCTCCACC
>CANNGN010000034.1 GCA_947504195.1 uncultured Vibrio sp.
AACTCAGAAGTGAAACGAAATAGCGTCGATGGTAGTGTGGGGCTTCCCCATGTGAGAGTAGAACATCGCCAGGCTTTTATTCGACTTGCTTAGTAAATAAGCGAGTCACCATAAAATTTATATTTAGTATGAGTTTTATGTTGACTTTCAAAGTTGGAAGCGTATTATACGCGTCCTGCCTAAGTGCTAACGCACTGAAAGGCATCTCTTTTTAGAGAAAAGCTCTTTAACAATTTAGACCTATCAATCTGTGTGGGCACTCGTTGATGATAATCAATTTTACTTCTTAGAAGTAACT
>CANNGN010000035.1 GCA_947504195.1 uncultured Vibrio sp.
TGGGCGATTAGCTCAGTTGGGAGAGCACCTGCCTTACAAGCAGGGGGTCACTGGTTCGAACCCGGTATCGCCCACCACTTTCTAAATACTTTTTGGTACGACAAAGTCAAACCACGGAATGTCATGTTCGTGTGGTTAGAATTCTTGCCGTCTTTGAAAGTGATTAGAAAGTGTTGCTCCTTCGGGAAAAACATAGCTCTTTAACAATTTGGAAAGCTGACAAAATAACGATTTGATTGATCGTTATTTGTAAAAGTTCTCAAATCCTATGT
>CANNGN010000036.1 GCA_947504195.1 uncultured Vibrio sp.
AGGCATTGAGCTAACCTGTACTAATTGCCCGTGAGGCTTAACCATACAACACCCAAGGGGTTTTTGGATGGACTCAAGAATAGAACATTGAATGTGTAGTGAGAAGTGCTCTTTATAAAAGAGTTATCAGCTTTCCAGATTATTACTTTTACCTTTAGCTTTTTTCTAAAAAGCTGAAAGTAATAGCAGAATTTGCTTGGCGACCATAGCGTTTTGGACCCACCTGATTCCTTTCCGAACTCAGAAGTGAAACGAAATAGCGTC
>CANNGN010000037.1 GCA_947504195.1 uncultured Vibrio sp.
CCCGTTCGTCTAGAGGCCTAGGACACCGCCCTTTCACGGCGGTAACAGGGGTTCGACTCCCCTACGGGATACCACTTTTAAGCATATTCGTATAAAACGAGTATTTTTAAAAATGGTAACGTTCACGTTATCTTGCTCTTTAACAATTTGGAAAGCTGACAAAATAACGATTTGATTAATCGTTATTTGTAAAAGTTCTCAAATCCTATGTTTCATCTAATGAAATATAGGTACCAACACACATTCAAGTGTTCT
>CANNGN010000038.1 GCA_947504195.1 uncultured Vibrio sp.
TTCCTGTGGCAGGCAGCGATTTAGCGTTAGACAACAGTGTGACGGCAAGTGTGAGTGGCACTGATGATGCCGGGAACGCTTATGAGGCGACTAATACCGCTGGGTACAGTGTTGATACTGATGTGGCAGCAACGATTAGCGTCGATCCGATTACCGGCGATGACATCATTAACGGCACCGAAGCGGATGGCACAGTCACCATCACAGGTAGCGTCGGTGGCGATGCATCACTGGGCGATATTGTCACGTT
>CANNGN010000039.1 GCA_947504195.1 uncultured Vibrio sp.
TGGTAGACGCACCAGATTTAGGTTCTGGCGCCGCAAGGTGTGAGAGTTCAAGTCTCTCCTTCCGCACCATCTATTCTCTTTTTTTATAAAGAGAAGTTTTTATAAAGAGAAATTTTTATAAAAAAATAGAACGCTCGTAAGAGCACTTGATAGCCTAGCTATCACCGTAGGTCTATCGCCAAGTGGTAAGGCAGCGGCTTTTGATGCCGCCATCCCCTGGTTCGAATCCAGGTAGACCTGCCA
>CANNGN010000040.1 GCA_947504195.1 uncultured Vibrio sp.
GGAGACTTATCAGCGACTCGTCGCGGCTGGAAAGCCCAAGAAAGTAGCTATCATTGCCTGTATTAGAAAGATGGTTGTGATCTTAAATTCAATGTTAAGAGACGGCGTAATGTGGGAAGCGCCAAAAGCTCAAAATTAACTATTGACACCATAGTCTCTTATGTGGACTCCCTATTTTCAACAACAATTTTTGCTTGAATGATATTTGCTTGCTTATGTACGAGT
>CANNGN010000041.1 GCA_947504195.1 uncultured Vibrio sp.
TGGTAGACGCACCAGATTTAGGTTCTGGCGCCGCAAGGTGTGAGAGTTCAAGTCTCTCCTTCCGCACCATCTATTCTGTTCTTTTTATAGAAAGAAGTTTTTATAAAAAGAAAATAGAACGCTCGAAAGAGCACTTGATAGCGTTTAGCTGTCACTGTAGGTCTATCGCCAAGTGGTAAGGCAGCGGCTTTTGATGCCGCCATCCCCTGGTTCGAATCCA
>CANNGN010000042.1 GCA_947504195.1 uncultured Vibrio sp.
GGGGCTATAGCTCAGCTGGGAGAGCGCCTGCCTTGCACGCAGGAGGTCTGCGGTTCGATCCCGCATAGCTCCACCATTTTTAAGTACATTGGTGACAGTGTTTTTAAAAGTGGTTTTTTTCCATTAGGAAAACAATCTTGCTCTTTAACAATTTGGAAAGCTGACAAAATAACGATTTGATTGATCGTTATTTGTAAAAGTTCTCAAATCC
>CANNGN010000043.1 GCA_947504195.1 uncultured Vibrio sp.
GGATTCGAACCAGGGGATGGCGGCATCAAAAGCCGCTGCCTTACCACTTGGCGATAGACCTACAGTGACAGCTAAATGCTATCAAATGCTCTTTCGAGCGTTCTATTTTCTTTTTATAAAAATTTCTCTTTATAAAAAAAAGAGATGGTGCGGAAGGAGAGACTTGAACTCTCACACCTTGCGGCGCCAGAACCTAAATCTGGTGCGTCTA
>CANNGN010000044.1 GCA_947504195.1 uncultured Vibrio sp.
ACGAAATAGCGTCGATGGTAGTGTGGGGCTTCCCCATGTGAGAGTAGAACATCGCCAGGCTTTATTATTGTTTTTAGTGTAGCCACTAAAAACACACTGATTAAAGCACCTATGGATAAGACTTTAATTGGTAAAGAATACCGTGGAGCGGTAGTTCAGTTGGTTAGAATACCGGCCTGTCACGCCGGGGGTCGCGAGTTCGAGTCTCGT
>CANNGN010000045.1 GCA_947504195.1 uncultured Vibrio sp.
GGATTCGAACCAGGGGATGGCGGCATCAAAAGCCGCTGCCTTACCACTTGGCGATAGACCTACAGTGACAGCTAAATACTATCAAGTGCTCTTTCGAGCGTTCTATTTTCTTTTATAAAAATTTCTCTTTATAAAAAAAGAGATGGTGCGGAAGGAGAGACTTGAACTCTCACACCTTGCGGCGCCAGAACCTAAATCTGGTGCGTCTA